>NZ_KB908215.1 GCF_000382365.1 Pannonibacter phragmitetus DSM 14782
CCACGGATCAGCGCGCCGATGTTGTCGCCTGCCTGGCCCTGGTCCAGAAGCTTGCGGAACATCTCAACGCCGGTCACGGTCGTCTTCTTGGTGTCGCGGATGCCGACGATCTCGACTTCCTCACCCACCTTCACGATGCCGCGCTCGACACGGCCGGTCACCACTGTGCCACGGCCGGAGATCGAGAACACGTCTTCGATCGGCATCAGGAACGGCATGTCGATCGGACGGTCCGGCGTCGGGATGTACGCGTCAACGGCGTCCATCAGAGCGCGGATGGCGTCACGGCCGATGTTGGCATCGCGGTTTTCAACCGCTGCCAGAGCCGAGCCCTTGACGATCGGAATGTCGTCGCCCGGGAAGTCATACGAGGAGAGCAGCTCGCGCAGCTCCATCTCGACGAGATCCAGAAGCTCTTCGTCGTCGACCTGGTCGACCTTGTTCATGAACACCACCAGAGCCGGCACGCCGACCTGACGGGCGAGCAGGATGTGCTCGCGGGTCTGCGGCATCGGGCCGTCAGCGGCCGAGCACACCAGGATCGCGCCGTCCATCTGGGCGGCACCGGTGATCATGTTCTTGACGTAGTCGGCGTGACCCGGGCAGTCAACGTGAGCGTAGTGACGGTTTGCCGTCTCATACTCAACGTGTGCCGTCGAGATCGTGATGCCGCGCGCCTTTTCTTCCGGCGCTGCGTCGATCTGGTCATAGGCCTTGGCAACCGCGCCGCCGGTCTCAGCCAGCGTCATCGTGATCGCCGCGGTCAGCGTCGTCTTGCCGTGGTCAACGTGGCCGATCGTGCCAATGTTCACGTGCGGCTTCGTGCGCTCAAACTTTTCCTTCGCCATCGGCGTCGCTCTCTATCTGTTACGCAGTTAGTCGTCAGGTTCGAGGCGGGACGCTTTCCGGCGGCACCGGCAGCCATCTCAGGCGCCGCGGCCAATACGAATTGCTTCCCGTTCTTTCCAGGACCCTGAGCGAGCGAAGCCCGCACCGGTCAATCTGATCGGCACCCAGTGATGGAGCGGGTGAAGGGAATCGAACCCTCGTCATCAGCTTGGAAGGCTGCTGCTCTACCATTGAGCTACACCCGCTGACCCGGACTTCGGGAGACGATGGTGGAGGAGGTTGGATTCGAACCAACGTAGGCTTAGCCAACGGATTTACAGTCCGTCCCCTTTAGCCACTCGGGCACTCCTCCATTCCGTCGAGCCTCTGTCCGAAGCAGTCAGGATGGCTTCACAGACCGCCCCGTCCAACCGGCCGGGGTGTCCTGTGGCGCGTGTTATGCAGATAGGGTTCCCTGCTGTCAACGCCGATTTGGATTTCTTTCAAGAAAATTCGCCGTCAGCCGATTTTCCGCTTCGCCGGTTCTGCGGGGCAGCTCCCGCCGCACTAGGGTTTCCCTGCCCTTCCAGCGGTTTCATGAAGTTTTGCACAGGCTTGGCCGGATATGCGCCGTCTTTGCTGCATTGCGGCGCCTGTCTCCCGGCCGCCTGTGGATGAAGCCTTCAGCCTGTCACTGCCCGAGAATCTGCAAGCGCAATCGGCCGTGTCAGCCGCCTCCCTCTTCCCCCTCCTGCATATAGAGAGTAGGAGAGCGGCATGAGCGAACATTCTTCCGGCCCGCAGCGCGGGCGCCCCTTCACCAGCAAGGCCCGTCCCGGCAAGGGACAGGGCTTCATCAAGCCAGCCCCGCGCCGCCCCGGCCTGCCGCCGGAGGGTCCTGTGCTGCTTTACGGCCTGCACACCGTGGAAGCCGCCTTCCGCAACCGGGACCGCCGCCGCATCCGTCTCTATGCAACGGAGAATGCGGTGAACCGGCTCGAGGAGCGCGGCGTCAAGATTGATGTGCCCGTTGATATCCAGATGCCCCGCGCGCTCGACCGCATGGTCACACGCGATGCCGTGCATCAGGGCATGATTCTGGAAGCCGATCCCCTGCCCGCCTATGGGGTGAAGGAACTAAAGGGCGCAAGACTGGTGCTGGCGCTCGATCAGGTGACCGATCCGCATAATGTCGGCGCCATCCTGCGCTCTGCCGTGGCGCTTGCCGCCGATGCCGTTGTCACCACCGAGCGCCACGCGCCGGAGGAAGGTTCTGTGCTGGCCAAATCCGCGTCCGGCGCGCTGGACATGATCCGGCACGTGCGGGTGAAGAACCTCGCCAAATTTCTGGAAGAGATGGGTGAGCAGGGCTTCTTCCGCGTCGCCCTCGACAGCGACGGCCCGGCGACACTGGAAGAAACCACCTTCGGCAGCAAGACCGTGCTGGTGCTGGGCTCTGAGGGCAAGGGCGTGCGCCCCGGCGTGCGCGCCGCCTGCGACACCACGGCCCGTCTCGATATGCCGGGCGAAATCCGCTCGCTCAACGTGTCCAATGCCGCCGTTCTGTCACTCTATCTGGCCCGGAGCAAGATGGGGCTTTGATCGTCTTGCGCGGGAGGCTCTCCCGCGCAAACATTCTGTAGCTGATCTTATGCGGCCTGCTGATGGGCCGCGCTGCGCCTGTGCAGGAGGCCGGCCAGCCGGTCCGCCTCCAGCAGCACCCGGTTTGCCGGGCCGCCCTCGCACAGGATCATCGCATCGATCAGCGCCGGATGCACCGGGTCGGCCAGCGCGGCACGGACCATGGCCAGCACCCTGCCCTCCTGATCCGACAGGCTTGTGCGGCAGCAGGGGCAGCCCGGATCCCGGAAGCGGAACGTGGTCTGGCGCACGGCGCGGATGGCCCGCATCAATCGCATCACCCCCACCGCAACTTCCCCGCCCAGACTTGCGCCAAACCCGGCCTGCGCCGTCAGCAGCGCCTGCTCCCAGGCCTGACTCTGCGGCCGGGCATAGGACAGGCAGATCAGCCGCAGCACCTGCACCACCGTCTGCTCGTCGGGCGAAAGCACACTGACCGCCCCGCCCGGACAGGAAGAGGCCTGCGGGTGCGCGTCTGCGGTCTTGCGGGGCTCGGTGCTCATGGTGCTTTCTGCCTTGTCACGCGTCAGCCTTCACGGCACGCGGTGTTTGTTTCCGGTGAAATGACCCGGCCTCAGGCGCCGGTCACGGCCTCGAAGCCCTCGAAGCGCGGCGGACCGGCGTAGAGGTCCTTGTTGGAACCGGCATTGCGATGCGCCTCGCGGAACTGCTCGGACTTGGTCCAGGCCAGAAAATCCTCACGGCTTTCCCAGACCGTGTGGGACGCATAGAGCGTGATGCCCTCATCCTCATCAGCCGCCCCTTTGAGCAGATGAAAGGTCCTGAAGCCCTTCATCTCGTCGAGGCGCGAATCCCGGCCCTTCCACACGGCCTCGAAAGCCTCTTCCTGACCAGCCTTCACCTTGAAGCGGTTCATTGCCACAAACATGCATCTCTCCCTGCGCAGCCGCCCGGACAGTCTTTTGCGGGCGGCACAAAATACCTGAGTAGATAATTCATATTTACAGGCAGGCCGCAGGTCAAGCCCCGGTCCTGCGGCCCGCCGCCGCGCAAGACGGTTTCGCCGGTGGAGAACCTGCCAGCCTCTTGGCAAGGCGGGCCGGTCATGCTAGATCGCATGTAATGTTATTACATTATAAGAGCACCACTCCAGACCCACACGAGCGAACCATGACCAAACGCCTTCCCGTCACCGTGCTGTCCGGTTTTCTGGGCGCCGGAAAGACCACGCTTCTCAACCACATCCTCTCCAACCGCGAAGGCCTTCGCGTTGCTGTCATTGTCAATGATATGAGTGAGGTGAACATTGACGCCGCCCTCGTGCGCGATGGCGGGGCGAACCTGTCGCGCACCGAGGAAACCCTCGTCGAGATGACCAACGGCTGCATCTGCTGCACCCTGCGCGATGACCTGCTGGTGGAAGTGCGGCGTCTGGCAGAGGCTGGCCGCTTCGACTATCTCCTGATTGAATCGACCGGCATTGCCGAGCCGCTGCCCGTTGCCTCCACCTTCGAGTTCCGCGACGAGAACGGCGAGAGCCTGTCCGACATCGCCCGGCTCGATACCATGGTGACGGTGGTGGATGCGGCGAGCCTGCTCAACCATTTCGGCTCGCTTAGCCTGCTGGATGATCTGGGCGAGTCCCTTGGCGAGGACGACACCCGCACCCTGATCGACCTTCTGGTGGACCAGATGGAATTTGCCGATGTCATCGTGCTCAACAAGGTGTCGAGCGCTACACCGGAGGCGCTGGAGGCTGCCCGCAAGATCATCCGCTCGCTCAACAGCGAGGCGCGCGTGATCGAGGTGGACCATGGCCAGGTGCTGCTTTCGGATGTGCTGGGCACCGGACGCTTCGACTTCGAGCGCGCCCACACCCACCCGCTCTGGTACAAGGAGCTGAACGGCTTTTCCGATCACGTGCCGGAGACGGAGGAATATGGCATCCGCTCCTTCGTCTACCGCGCCCGCCAGCCTTTTGATCCGGAAAAGCTGCAGGCCTTCATCAACCGCAGCTGGCCCGGCGTCGTGCGCGCCAAGGGCTTCTTCTGGCTGGCGACCCGGCCGGACTTCGTCGGTGAACTGAGCATGGCCGGAGCACAGGTGCGCACCGAAAAGCGCGGTCTGTGGTGGTCCGCCGTGCCCAAGACCCACTGGCCGGACCATCCGGACTGGCACGACGCCATGGCGCCCTACATGGACGCCGTGTGGGGCGACCGGCGGCAGGAACTGGTGTTCATCGGCACGGACCCGATGGATGAGGAAGCGCTGCGCCGCGACCTCTCCGCCTGCCTCGTGCCCGCATCGTCCTTTGCCCCGGCCAGCTGGCGCAATCTCAAGGACCCCTTCCCCGCCTGGGGCCGCGCGGCAGCCTGACATCATCTCCGGCGGGGCCACATTCCACCCCGCCGGGTATTCCTCTTCTTTCCGGCCATTCCTCATCAGTGGAAAAATTGCATCAAGGCGGATGCACATCCGCCAAACCCATGCTAAAAGCCGCGAAAGATGCCGGTATAGCTCAGCAGGTAGAGCACCTGATTTGTAATCAGGGGGTCACGGGTTCGAACCCTGTTGCCGGCACCATATTTTTCAAGCACTTAGCGCCATTCCAACTCATACCCCGACAGCCAATATAAGCAATATATAAACACTGCGCGGCCTTTCCCTCTCCCTTCACGCTGATTCTCTCTTTTCTCTATTTCAATAAAGAAAGGCCGTCATCGTCGTCATGGCCGTCATTTCCGTTTGATTTCAAACGCTTAGTAATTGACAGGCGTTGTCATCGGTCGTCATTCGGTCGTCATCGCGCCGCGCACAAAACAGCCCAGCGCCTCGCTCATGAGTTGCAACTTTAGCGCCGATGACAGAATAAGCCGTTGGTTTCTTTAGAAGTTTAGGCTTTGTGTTTAGTGTGAGGCTGGCGGCGGCTCGGGGTCTTTCCGCCCGTGGGAGCCTCAGGGCTTTGTACGGTCCCTAAGACCGGGGGGCCTTACTAAAGCCTCCTCCCCCTGCCGGTCAGCTGCGGCAGCGTGCTGCAATGAGTGGAAGGGGGCGCGGGAGAAGGGATGGACGCAGAAAAGAAAACCCGCCCCAGGCAGGGACGGGAACAACGGGAAGTCAGCGCAGTGGGGCGACGACTAGACGCCCAGCGCCCGGTAGACGCTGGCCCGGCCAATGCCAAGACGGGCGGCAATCTCAGTAGCGCCCACTCCTTCAGCAGCCAGTGCTTTGACAGCTTGTGCATCTACGGACGGCTTGCGCCCCTTGTAGACGCCTGCGGCCTTAGCCTTGGCAATGCCTTCCATCTGCCGTTCCCGGCGAAGGCTTGTCTCGAACTCAGCGAACACACCCAGCATGTCAAAGAAGGCCTTGCCTGCTGCGGTGCTGGTGTCGATGGGCTGTTCAGTTGCCTTCAGCGCAACACCACGGGCCTTCAGCTGCTTGGCAATGTCCTGCAGGTCTGCGATGGACCGGGCCAAGCGGTCAACACGGGTGACCATGAGCGTGTCCCCCGGCCTCAGGAAGGCAAGCAACGTGTCCAGTTCCTGCCGCCCTTCGCGGGAAGTACCGGACGCCTTCTCTTCCCGCACAATCTCACAGCCTGCCGCCCTCAGGGCCTCAACCTGAATGGTCAAGTCCTGATCCTGTGTGCTCACACGGGCATATCCATAAACGGCCATCCTGATCACCTCTGTCTCAATAGGGTCTAGACCATGGATGGATACCGTCTCATAATTTCCAAGTCAACCCTATTGAGGCAGCCCTAACGTCTCACAGTTCTGCCTCTCAGGGGTATACCCAACTGAGACATAGGCGTTACAGCCATGATATGAGAATCGTTCGGCTTCCCGCCGCCCGTCGCTTCTCAACCGCTATGCCCTTGGCCCGCAGAAGCGGGGCGGCACGAGCCACGGCATCGCCCAGCGTATTCGGCTTGAGCGGCAGGAACTTTCCTCCCGTGGCATCTTCCGCGCCCAGCCGCGTCAGGGCAGCAAGCAAAGCCGTTGCCGTCCCCTCCCAACGCCCGGTCGGGTGTTCCTCCCGCATCAGGCGCTCAATCGCCACGGCCACAGGGTCACCTTCAAAAACGGCTTCGGCCGTTTCTCGCCTGTTCGCTTCGTACGCGGCCATAAACTCGCCAGCCATCCAGCCCAAGCCCGGTTCCGCAGCCGCCATCAGCCGGGCGAAGTCTGCCATGCGCGGCGCACGTTCCAGCTTGGTTGCATCGTACCGCCGGACAGCCGCCGCGACCGCATCGAGCAACGCCCCGATAATGCCAGGGCGCACGGCCTCCCACGCCGCCCAGAAATCATCTTCAGACTGCCGGGCGGTTTCATCAATCCTCAGAAGGCGCACAGTTAGCGACCGGTCCGCCATATCGGCCCGCCCGGTAAGCGAGGGTATACCGTTGACGAGTACCGGCCGCGATCCGGCAAACCAGAACGGTTCAGCATCGGAGTGCAGCTTACGCGTCAGAAAGCCACTGCCAGTGGACAGACGGCAGACGGAATCCGAAAACCAGTTCTCGACCTTGGAGAGGTTGTCAAAGGACAAAACGTGCGACGATATCGCCATCGTGAAGAGATCGCGCTCGTCTTTCGGCTGTGCCAGCCCGGAGACTGCCGAAGGGTCTACTAAGCCCCGCAGCAGACGCGCCATTGTCGATTTGCCGGAACCCTGTTCACCACCCAGGGCAAGCACCGGAAACGCACTGCCGCGCCCCCAGAGGGCCGCGACGAGCCAGGCAACGATTAGCCTGAAGTCACCGTCATCAGCGTTGATGAAAACACGCAGTTCCTCAATCAAATGCCCGGCTTCCGGCTCCGGAAGGGCATGCATCGTTTCGCCCCGTAAAAATTTCACAGCAGGACGGGCGACGACTTCCCAGCCACCCGCCGTGATCCGAACCGCCCGCCAGGCGTCGTCGCATAGGTCCAACCAACAGGCTTGCCCGTCCCATGCCGTGCGCAAAAACGTCTTGTGACAGGGGCCGTCCTCGATGGCCCGAACCTGAAGCACTCGCAGCGCGTCGGCCAGCATCTGCCCCGCAGGCGCGTTGCCGGTCGCGCGGTAGAACTGACCAGCTGCCCAGCGCGCAAACGCGGCACTATCGAGCCGCCAATGCTCCAAATGCCCGTTCACTGGCACCGTCGCGAACCCGACCTTCTCCGGCGAATGCCACAGGTCCGCTGCGTCCAGTGACGCAAGGAAGGCATCCCGCTTCGGCGGGTTCTTGCGTTCCCGGCGCTTGCCGCGCCCCCCTTGCTTCGCAGTGTCGGCAAGGCTGTCCGGGGCTGTCTCGGGAGCCGTCTCCGGCGCTGGGCGCATGGCTGCATCAACTGGCGCAAAATCATTCCCCGATGGCGCGGGCGCTACTTCTTTAGCGGCCCGGATGAGATCGAGAACTTTAGCCGGGTTCAACCCTTCTTCTTTAGCGTCTGCTGCGTCCCACCCCTTCGTTACGCCCTGTGGCGGCACGATCACACGAACCGAGATAGCCCCCGCCGCCAGGGCGAGCCGTGCCACTTCGTCGGCGTAGGCTTGGCCCGGCGCGTCGGCGTCCGGCCAGATGACCACCGCCCGCCCAGCCAAGGGCGACCAGTCAGACTTCGCTGCCGCCTTGCCGCCGCCGCTAGATGTGGTGGCTACATGGTCCGGCAACAACGCTGCTGCCGCGTCTGCTGCCTTCTCACCTTCCGTCACGATGACGAGCGAAGCAGGGCGCTGGGCGAGCCGGTCAAGGCCGTATAGCGGCCGGTTTTCGGGGATTGCCGCCCAACGCCAGCCCTCGCGCCCAGATGCATTCCGGCACCATGTCAGGGGGAGGACATCCTTTCCGCCGTCCGGCTTTTCGAACCGGGCCACGAGGGCGAGAACCGCGCCCGCTGAATCGCGGTACGTCCAAACGGCGGACGGCCTGCCTTTCGTGGGGTGCTCCTTTGGCGGATTCGGCGCGCTGGGCGGCACAGGCAGCACCGGAAGCCAGGCAGGAACCGACGCCGGAGCCACAGGAGCCGGGGCCGGGCTGGCGCCGCCGGAGATCGGGGCGAAGGGGTCAATCGTCATAGGCATTCACCCCCAGCATACCAGCCACCTTTTCCGCCGCTTCCGGCTGTTTCAGGTCGAAGAGGAACGCCGCGAGGGCGACAAGATCGCGCCCGCCATCACCTGTCGCAAAGTCGGCCCACTTTCCTGTCGTGAGGTTCACTTTCAACGAGCCGTGCCGCTTGTCGCCCCGTTTTGGGTTCCGGGCCACCCACTCGACGCCCTCGCGCCGTCCGTCCGGGAGCCATCGGCTAACAATTCCCGGCGCGGCAGCCAGCGCCGCGCTCGCCACCCGTTCGAAGTTGATGCGGCGGCGCCTCATGCTTCGTCGCCTTCTCTGGCGAAAAATGCAGGCGCAGTAACTTCAGTGAGCCCCTGCGCAAGTCGTCCTCTTTCCTCGCCCGGAAGATCGAGGCCCAGAGCTGTCGTGAGGATTCTTTCCGCCCACCAGCCCCCCTCCACGCCGGAGACAAGGCCCAGGAGCGACAACACATCGCGCCCATGGGCCCGCACCCTGGCTCCGCCGAGATCGAACCGGCCAACCCAACGCCCGCCCCGCAGAACTGAAAACCGTACCCCCGCACGGGCATTGTTGTAGAAGAATGACCCTTCCGAAGATTCCCCACGCGGAAACAGCGCCTCAAGCAGTTCGCGCATCAAAGGGTGCAATGCCGCGCCGGGCGGCGACTTCGACAAAGCCCAGAGGGCCTCAGGGCGCAAACCGGCCACCACAGGCAGCAGAGTCCCTGTGTGCAGGTCGAAGAAATCCCGCAAAGCCGCACGGCTCAAGCCCGAGACGCGGAAGCCCGTAAAAGCCTCCAGCAGCTCCGCCGCATAGAGGCCGCCGGAGCTGCCAGCGAGCGAAGCGAGCAGCCCCAGCAGCCCGCCACTATGCTGGAGAGAACGCCCGCCCGCTTCCTCCGCTGGCATCCAAAACCAGCTGCCGGGTGCTGAAATCTCGACGCGCCCCAAACCATCGCAGTTAAACTCAATCAGCTGGACGCGCCAGGGCGAGCGGCTGCACTTCCGCACGTCCAGCGCAACAGCAATTAGCGACCTCATGAGAGGCGCAAAATGCCGTTCCGCCGGATGCAACCGGGCAAGAAGATTCACCACTGAGAGCGGCGCAAAACTGCGTTGAGCGGCCTTGACAGAGGAAAATTCCGCGCCTTCACGCGGCATCAGCCGGTACTGACCGGGCCGCATTTTGATCGCGTAGGCGCTGCTGCACCCCGCCACGCGCCAGCCCTCCCCGGCCCCGTGGCGATGGCTGCTGCCGCACCACGGGCAAGGCGCAGTCACCAGCCCCTTGCCAACTTTCACGGCCTCAAGCTCAACGCCGGAGAAGCCCAGGAACCGGGCAAAGTCTTCAAACTCGGCAGCACTCATGGCCGAACCTCCGTGCGCTGGGCATCGGCGGCGGACGTCGATCCAAAAGTCTGCGAGGCGCAGAAATCAAGCAAATCGGCCCGGCGGTATCGGACCAGCCGGCCAACTTTCACGAACGCGGGGCCAGCACCGCGCACCCGCCATGCCTGCAACGCCCGATGGCTTATCTTGAGAAAGTCAGCCGCCCCGCGCTCCGTCAGAAGAGCTTCAGGGTCAAATCGTTGTTCATGTTCCATGGACCTTCATCCCGATCTAGGCCAACCGCACAATTGCGACGGCGCGCGATGAAGGTGCGGGCACGGCATTCATTCCGCACCCCTTTTAGTCCATGAAAGCCGCACACACTTTTAAAGGCGGGCCGGACTAAAGAACCGGAGCCAGCTGCTCTTTTAAAAGGTTGCGCATCCAATAAAATATGGGATCATCATAAGATAATGAAGTATCACCGGGATTATTTTTCTCGCTCTCGCCCAATTCATAATTAAATCCATCAAAATGACCAGCAACCTCCCCTATCAAATGCTTAACGTCAGAATGACCATTTGACGTTCCCGGTTTTTGTCTCTCTGGAAATTCAAGAGCGACATCCCAATCCCCCCAAAAAACCCGCTCCGCCGTAAGTAAAAAATCATGAAATCCTCCATGGTATGTTTCGGTTGGCTTCTCACCTGTCAAAAAGTAATAAATACCGCCTGCAAAGCCAGCAAAAGCCCTGCGCCTGACGGCGGAAGGCCGTCCCTTCGCATTTATAAGCGATTTCCATTCGACAGAACTTCGCAAAAGAACGCCCGAAAAATCCTTTATTTTACTTATTTTATTAAGGTCAAAAGCGCCGTATATTCCACCCTCAACAATTCCATGCATGTATCTATTTGAGCCCTCTGCGCCATATCTTCTCTGATCATCAGCCACCTCACTAATTCCACTACGCAAGAACAAATTATGTAATATCTCAAAACTATCTGAAGCTTTTTCAGTTAAGTTGATAATTTCTTCAAGTACAGATGAAATTATCTTTGGGTCCATCCGCCTGCAATCTCTGTAAATTTCATCAACAGAAGATCCACACGCAAATAACGCCCACCTACTCCACCAATATGGACAATCAACACCAAGGGAAAGCAGGCGCGACCGCAAGCCTTCTCCGCCTTTTGCCAGAAGTTGCTCTAACCAATCATCAAGACCAATTTCCGAAGCGGGGCCGCAAGGCTTTACATACGGCTTCCAAGCGTCAGGCATTGGAAAATAATAATATTGGTCCTCAGCGCTATATTCGGGACCATATCCATTGAATGGAATGGCATTCCCATATAGACGCTTCCATAGATGATAAGACCTAAACTCTTCAGAGTACTGAACTTCAGGCGTTTTTCTAGTTTCTGGACAAAAAACATAGGCATCTTTTTTACCAGAGTTCCACGCATCCAACCTCCGCCTTACCGCTTCTTCACATGCATAACTGCTGAAATCGCGTTTAAGCCTTTCAAACAACTGAGCCATAATCAAACCTTCTCACAAATCAGGAAGAACGGGCGCAGGGCACCAGGTCAACCCCGTCAACCGTCAACCGGTGGCGTCAACCCCGTCAACCGCGTCAACCCAACATTTCAGGCGGGGTGTCTGGCCCTTTTTCGGGGTCTTTCCGCCCGTGGCGCGGCTTTGCGGTCATACGGTCCCTGAAAGGGGTGGGGGCTGGCGTCGGCAGGGCAGACCATCACCCCTCGACCGCATCCCGCCGCAGCCGCACCCCAACACCTCCGGCTGCATCGGCTGCTAGGAACTCGACCCCGGCGGCTTCAAGGGCGCGCCTCACGGCTTCGACATTGGCAGCCGTGCTCCGCCCCGGCCCAACATTCTCCATTCGCTTGATCGTCGGCAGAGACAGGGCCGTCAGCTCAGCGAGCCCGGCTTGGGACAGACCAAGCAAAGCCCGCGCTGCGCGCATCTGCGCTTCATTGAACATTTTTAATCCCTTTTATATCATATGATCTTTTTAGATTGACGCAAAAAGCGCCAAATGATACTAAATAGATAACACATTCAAGAGGCTTTCGCCATGACTTTCAACCGCTCTGAACTCTTCCGCGCTGCATGGGCAGACGCCCGCGAAGTTCACGCAAATTTCAAGCGTAACGCCCGAGTCTTCGGCCCTGCGCCGTCCTTGCAGTCCTGCTTCAGCAAGGCTCTGCGGGAGGCATGGGCGACAGCCAAGGCCGCAGCCGCCAAGGCCAAGGCCAAGCAGGCAGCACGGGCAGCCGTTGCGGCCCTGCCAGCCGCAGAGCGGGCACGCCTTGCCGCCGCCGCACAGGACGCCTTGGCCCGGCTCGTTTTTTCAGACGCGCCCATGGCAGCGATCGCCAGCCGCCGCGCTGCCCTCAACGCCCAGCTTGCTGCCTTCAACTGAACGGAGATCGACCCCATGCAGATGCTAAACACTTGCCCGGTGACGGCCCTTGGCCTTGAAGCAGCAAACCTGAGCGCCCTTTACGATAGACTTGATGAGGCCGGACAGCTCGCCCGGCCAGAGGCCCGCGACGGGGCAGCCGGGCTACTCGACGCGATTACCGCAATCGAAAACCTTGCCTCTCACCGCATCCCGCAAAGCTTCGCGGGGGCCTATTTCAAGGTTCTGCTGATCGTCGCGGACCTGAACGACCTGACCAACTGGCCGGACAGAACCGGCCCAGAGCGGGCGGAGCTTGACCGCCGCCTGAAGCGAAACATCCGCCACTTGCTCGACTTCCTCAGGCCCCATGCCGGGCCAGAAGTCGCCCTTTTCGACCGCGACGAAGAGCACATCCAGCGCCACTCACAGAACCCCGACGAGCTGCGGCAGCTTCTCGCTTCGCAATAAAGGATCGCGCCATGACACAGCATAAAGACCAGCTCTCAGAACTGATCGCCGTTTATCGTGCGGGGATCGAAGACACGATTGAAATTCTCATCACGCTGCTTGACCGGCTCGACGGTGACAGCGATTTTGAGGTTGAGCCGGAAGAGGACAGCGGCATCTTCTGCGACCTCTGAAACGTCGAAGCTGACGCCATGGGTAGTGCCAGGGCAAACGGGGAACTCAGATGATACGTTACGTCGCCTTTTTACATCAGGACGAGGGCCCCGGCTACGGCATCTCATTCCCGGATTTTCCCGGCTGCATCAGCGCGGGCGATACGCTTGACGAGGCCATTCAAATGGGCACCGAAGCGCTGGGCTTCCATACCGAAGTCATGCGTGAATACGGCGAAGTGATTCCGGCTCCCCGTGACCTTGACGCCATTCTGGCAGACGAGAGCCTTGCCGAATGGCGCGAAGGCGCGACCTTTACCCATGTGCCCCTCATCATGGACAAGGGCGCGTAACGCGCCTAGCGCTCCCCCCCCCACCACCTGAAGGCCTGCTATCCCTGTTCCGGCTCCCGTCTTGGGCGCCGGTTCCTTTTTGCGGCAGCCAGTTCAATGACCTCAGCCGGCGCTTTTTCCCCCTTCAATCCGGCCTCGATCCGCGCCCCAACTGCATCCGAAAGAACCCGGATAGGGTCCGCATCGGGGCTTACGTATCTGTTGGTCATTGTCAGGTTGGAATGCCGCAGAAGGTGGGAGATCAGGAACGCATTGCTTCCCGCTTGTCCGGCGAAAGTTCCGACCGTATGCCGCAGGTCATGCAGGCGCACATCCTCAAGCCCGGCGTGAGCGCGGATGCGCTGCCACGCGTTTTCGACCACCTCTTTCGAAACATGGCGCTTAGGGTCGGCATCACGGGGCAGCACCCACTGCCCGCGCCGGGGCAGCCCGGCCAAGACAGCCAAGGCACCAGCGCCAACCGGATGCGCCCGCCGCCCGCCACCCTTGCGAGCTGGGAAAGCCACTGTCCCGGCTTCCGCGTCAACGTGGTTCCATTTCAGCTCAAGCACCTCTGACAACCTCGCGCCCGTCAGCAAGAGTAACCGGATAGCCGCGATGCCGGGAGCGCTCACGGCGGCACGCCGGGCGTCGGTGCCCTTGGCAAGATGCTTCAGCGCGGCGCCTTCGGCTTTGACCTTCCAGGGCAAACCCTTGGCTTCCGCCTCATCCAGCGCCGCCCCCAGCCGCGCCAGCTCATTCATGTTCAGAAAACGCTCACGTTGGGTTTCAGCGTAGCGCTTGACCAGCCGTGTCGGGTTAGAGTTTTCGGGACGGATGCCCCAAGTTTCCGCCAAATTGAATGCCTTGGACAGGATCGCGAGGGCAAGGTTCGCCTGTCGCGGCGTGTCCGCCAAGGCCCGGTGCAGCTTGACCACATCCGCACGGCCAAAGCTTGTCAGTTTGATCTTGCCGACTCGGGGCTTCAGAACCTTCTCGACCACCCGCGTTGCGTGAACGAGCGTGGTAGCAGCGTTGTGCACCTCGACATGCTCGGCGAGGTACTTGTCCAGCAAGTCGGCAACGGTTTCCGCCGCCCGCAGTGCCTGCCGCTCTGCCGCCGGATCACGGCCCATCCGGACCTCACCCAGCTTTGCAGCCGCCAGCTTGCGCGCCTGATCGGGCGCAAGCTCACCGTGGCGGCCTATCACCATACGCCGCGTCCGTCCCGCCTCTGTCCGGTAGGCCAAAACATAGGATTTCACCCCCGCCGGGGTTATCTGCAAGCCAAAGCCTTTGAGGGCGTCATCCCACAGAAAGCTAAGCTTTTCCTGAGGCTTGGCGGCATCAACGACACGTTTCGTTAGGTTCGGCATCTCAGTTCCCGGCCTTCCTGCCCCATGACGGCCATGACAACCCCTGTAAAAACAGTGACGACCTTAAGCCATTGTAAAACAACAATAATGACGACCATGACGGCAATGACGATCTTTCCCATATACTACACATGCTCTAAGTCGCACGTCGCGCTGAGCCATGCCGCCAGGCAGAACACCCCGCCCACTGCTTCCGCGCCATATAAGCACCATATAAGCAGATGGTGTCAAATTGCATCGCACGGCATCGCAAGCCACTCATACTAACTATTTGATTTTTCGTAATTCGTCGCAGTTGAACGCATTAAGTGATACATAAGAAATGAGATTTGTAATCAGGGGGTCACGGGTTCGAACCCTGTTGCCGGCACCATATTTTTCAATCACTTAAGCCAAAACAGACCAGAACACAGCGGGAACATATGCGACCTGTGCGACCAGAAAAAGTCGCACGTGCGACTTTATGTTCCTGAGCCGTTCATGCAGAAGGCTTAGTGCGTCACTTCCAAAGCTGAGCGGTTGGCTCTGAACAACGCAGAATTGACAGTCTCCTGCATGAGTGCACACTGAGGCACCTCATGCGGAAAGATGAAGCTATGGCCGATGATCAGGTTCCAGGGAACGTCATTCATTACGCAAAGCAGCTTATGGAAATAAGGTCAAAACCAAGAAAGCAGTGGGAACAGCAAAAAACCTTCTGCATAATTGCTGCTGCTGCGTTTTTGCTCAGCCTATTCTTTCCAAACTACAAAGATCAAACGCATCCGGAATTCATCAAAGGCGCGGCATTGGCGGTGCTCATGATTACTGGGTATTTTTGGTATGTATGGAAAGGAGAAGAAGACAGGAAGGCAGAAAAAATACTTAGTATCGAAGAAATAATCAAAGAAAAAGGCTACAAGGTTGACATGTTCACAGGCTATATTTCAAAACTATGATCAGTCAACAGACAGGCTCAAGACGGTCAACTCGCCTGCCATCGAACTGATCGAAGATGTTAGGCGCCCTCTTTGATTTTAGACTTTTATCTTGAAACTGATTTTCTGGCTCAATTTCCATGAGCGAACACACATCAACAAGGCAATGCATTGTTTTTCCTGTCCACCTGTCATGAACATATAAGCCCCAATTACCTGAGACTATATAATCATACCGGAAGAACTGAAATAACAGGGCTCCACTCAGCCATAGTGACACCAGAATGAGCGAAAGCAGAATCTTGGTCGCCATGCTACAGCCTTTTGCCTGAAATCAATGTCGCTGCACGGAGCAGGAAGAACGTCCCCAACTAGGTTCCCTCTTCTCTTTCGTCATGGTCGGGCTTGTCCCGACCATCTACAAACTATTGACTTTTATAGATCCTCGGCACAAGGCCGAGGATGACGACGGTGAGGCCGAAGGTTTGTCAGCAATCAGCAATATGACGGCAGCTCCCGGGGAGTGGGAGCTGCCGCTTCGCACGCGGACTGGTCGATGGGGAACTCAGCCGTTGCGGTAGGTGTAGCTGTAGCCGTTGATGGCCGGGGCGCCGCCAAGGTGGGCGTAGAGAACCTTGGAACCGGCGGGAATCTTGCCCTTGCGGATGAGGTCGATCATGCCCTGCATGGACTTGCCCTCATAGACCGGGTCGGTGATCATCGCTTCCGTGCGGGCGGCCATACGGATGGCTTCGTTGGTCTCTGCGCTCGGCACGCCATAGGCCGGATAGGCGTAGTCCTCAACGATGACGATTTCGTCCTCGCGCACCGGTCGGCCCAGTTCCACCAGATCAGCGGTACGGTCGACGATCTCGCGCACCTGGGAGCGGGTCTGCTCCGGCGTGCCGGAGGCATCGATGCCGATCACCCGGTCGGCGCGGCCATCGGCAGCGAAGCCGACGATCATGCCGGCCTGGGTGGAGCCGGTGACGACGCAGACGATGATATAGTCGAAGCGGATGCCCATTTCGGCTTCCTGTGCCCGCACTTCCTCGGCAAAGCGCACATAACCAAGGCCGCCATAGGGGTGGACGGAGGCACCGGCCGGAATGCCGTAGGGCTTGCCGCCGGCGTCCTTGACGGACTGCAGCGCGTCTTCCCAGCTCTTGCGGATGCCGATGTCGAAGCCGTCATCGACGATGCGGCTGTCTGCGCCCATCAGGCGGGTGAGAAGAATGTTGCCGACGCGGTCATAGACGGCATCTTCATGCGGCACCCAGCTTTCCTGCACCACCACGCACTTGAGGCCGAGCTTGGCAGCGGTTGCCGCGACCATGCGGGTGTGATTCGACTGCACGCCGCCGATGGACACGAGCGTATCTGCCCCCGAGGCCAGAACGTCCGGCACGATATATTCCAGCTTGCGCAGCTTGTTGCCGCCGAAGGCAAGGCCGGAGTTGCAGTCGTCACGCTTGGCGTAGATCTCCACGGCACCGCCCAGCTCCGCCGACAGGCGGTCCAGCTTTTCGATCGGGGTCGGGCCGAAGGTCAGGGGGTAACGTTCGAATTTGTCCAGTTTCAGCATTGCCTGCTCCACTCTTGAAAGGTGGCGGAACGCTAGCAGGAAGGATATGAAAGGTGCTTGCAATCTTTGGCCTTCAATGATCGCTTGATTGCAGATATAGAGCTTTCAGATAACGATTATTCCGGATTTTATCTCTTCAATGAAAGAGTCTTTCACCCCTGAATCCCTCGACCGGATCGACCGCAAGATCCTGCATCTGCTGCAGCAGGACGGGCGCATGTCGAACGCGGATATTGCCGCAGCGGTCAATGTCAGTCCGGCCACCTGCCACCGGCGCATCCGGCGGCTGTTTGACGAGGGATATGTGCGGGACGTGCGGGCGGTGATCGATCCGCAGAAGGTCAGCCGGGGCGCGCTGGTCATGGTTGGGGTAGAGCTGGACCGCTCGACGCCGGAGAGTTTTGCCGCCTTCGAGGAGGCCATCCGCAAGCTGCCTGTCGTGCTCGACTGCCACCTGGTGGCGGGGGACTTCGATTTCTTCCTGAAGATCCGCGTCCGCGACATGGCCGATTTCAACCGCCTGCATGCGGAGCAGCTGATCGCCCTGCCCGGCGTGCGGCAGACCCGGACCTTCTTTGTCATCAAGGAAGTGGTCGACAATGCCCGGCTTGATTTTTGACCCCGCATCAACGCCTGGGGGACTTCCCCATTCCGGCAATCGCGCCTTGCAGCGGCGGGCAATCTGGCGGATGAATGGCGGGCGGCGCGGAGCCGCAGCAGACGCAGCACCCGAGTTTCAGAGCCAATGACCCAGAGAGAAATCCGCCCCGGCCGCATAGCGCTGGTTGCCAGCGACACGGAGGAAGCCCATCAGGCCCTCGTTTCGCTGACGGCGCTTTATGGCAATGCCACACCGGGCGAGGCGGATGTGATCGTCGCTCTCGGCGGCGATGGCCTGATGCTGCAGACGCTGCACCGCTTCATGAATTCCGGCATTCCGATCTATGGCATGAACCGGGGTTCCGTCGGCTTCCTGATGAACGAGTACAGGGAAGACGGCCTGCTGGAGCGGTTGTCGGCCGCGGATGTGACGACGATCCACCCGCTCTACATGCAGGCGATCGATCAGGCCGGCGTGCAGTACAGCGCCCGCGCCATCAACGAGGTCTCCCTGCTGCGCCAGACCTATCAGGCGGCCAAGCTGCGCATTTCCGTTGATGGGCGCGAAAGGCTGGAAGAACTGATCTGTGACGGCTGCCTGGTGGCAACCCCTGCGGGCAGCACCGCCTACAATCTGTCTGCCCATGGCCCCATCCTGCCGATCTCGGCCCCGCTGCTGGCGCTGACGCCGATCAGCGCCTTCCGCCCCCGCCGCTGGCGCGGCGCGCTGGTGCCCAATCACGCGGTGGTGGAAATCGAGGTGATGGAGAGCGCCAAGCGCCCGGTCAGCGCTGCAGCCGATCACACGGAAATCCGCAATGTGGCGAAGGTGAGCGTGCGCGAGGACAAGAGCTCCGCCTGCCTGATCATGTCCGACGCAGGCCATGGCTGGGACGAGCGAATCTTAAGTGAAATGTTCCGCTATTGACGTTACGCGGGCATCAGCGGAATCTTCCGGTATTGGCGGCAGGGCAAGGACACCGATCATGATCAGCGACGAGGATCTTCAGGGCAGCGGCGTGGAGTTCGTCAAGCCGCCAACGGACCTGCGCAAGAAGGTGCGGGTGATGAGCCAGCGTGAGGCGGCCAAGTTCGATCCTGTCAAGGCGGCGGAAGCGGCGCTGGAACGGCTATCCGTCCAGTTCGACGGCTGGATGCACCGGGAGACCGAGCAGCTGTTTGCCGACTGGAGCGCCATCGAGGCAGAGGGGCTGAACGGGACGACCCTCGCGCAGCTTTACAACACCACCCACAATGTGAAGGGACAGGCGCAGACGCTGGGCTATCCACTGGCCGGAGCCGTCGCCGCCAGCCTCTGCCATCTGATCGAGGCCGTGAACGGACCGGAGCACCTGCCGCTGACACTTCTGCGCCAGCATGTGGACGCGATCCGCGCCATCGTCGCCGAAGAAGCCCGCGACGAGGCGAACCCGACCGGCGCAGCGCTTCTGCATAAACTGCAGGAAGTGACGCAGGACTATATCGAACGCACGGTGCCTGTCAGGGACTGAGCCTGCCCCACAGGTTCTGCCCTCACGCGGCGGCCAGAAGTTCCGTGTTCACCAGCAGCCGCGCTTCCTCACGGGCCGCTTCCAGGACCAGCACCCGCATCAGGGCGAAGACATCTTCCACCCCGCCCCTGACAGCCATCCCCTCAAGCCCGGCGCTGACTTCTTCCATCACCGCGCGGGTCGTGGCCGGCGGCTGATCCTGCAGGAAGCTGCAGTCTGCCGCCCGGTAGGCCTCCACCATCAGCTGAAACACCGCGACCGTGCGCTGGGGCAGACCGGCGGCCATGAGCAGGGAACGCAGGGCTCCGGCCCGTCCGGTGGCCAGCAGATCCGCCACCCGTGCCTGCGGCTGGCCGCAGAGGGCGGAAAGGCAGGCGGACAGAACCCGCAGCCGGCCCATGCCGGCGGCCCGCAGCATCAGCCGTGCCGTCAGCTGACCGCGCGCGCGCAGATGCTCGACGAGACCACCCAGTTCCGCATCCGTGGCACCGGCTGCCAGCACGACGGTTGCGCGCTCGCGGGCCTCTTCAAGATAGGTCTCTGCGCTTTCGGGAAGCGCCTCGCCGGCAAGCACCAGCGCCTGCGCCTTGAGGCCATCGGTCAAGGCCGTCAGCAGGGTGTGGCGGATGGTCAGAGGCAGGCCCGGCCGGGCCAGCAGACGGCTGCGCACGGCAGCATCATCGGCAAAGCGTTCGGCAAGGCGGGAGAGGCTGAAGGAGACGATCACCGCATCGGGGTTGTCGAGCAACACGGCGCAGGCCTCCGGCCCTGCCACTTCTGCCAGCGCAGCTGCGACAGGAGCAGACAGGTTCTGGCGCCGGGCAATGGCGCATTGCACGGCGTCAGAGCCTTCGGCGGCCAGATCGATCAGATCACAATCGGGCACCAGCGGCGAAAATTCGAGGATCGGGGCGGCAACCAGCGCCGTGTCACGGGCCAGAGCCAGCACCACCGGGCGCGGCGCATCGTCCCGGCGGGCGAACACATCCGCAAGGGCAAAGCGGACTTCAGGTGCCGGATCATCCAGCAGATAGGTCAATGCAGCCTGACAATCGCCCCGCTCTGCCTCGCTCATCGGCGAATGCAGGAAGGCGCGTGCAAGCGCAGCGGTGGCCTCGGCACGCTCAGCAGGCGCCGCCGTACCGGCCCAAGACAGAAACTGACGAATGATCATGACGCGTGACCCGAACACACAATGCACCTCAACAAGGTGCAAATCACAGTGCCACGCAAAGGCTTAACGTTCGGTTCACCATAAATGGGGCACGGACCCGGCCGCGCCTTGTGCCGCCTGCGCCTCGTCAGGCTGGCGGCAGCAGATCGCGCTTCACGCCAAGCGGCGCATAGTTGAGGAAGCCTGTGAGATCCAGAGGCCCTTCCTGCGTCTGCGCAATCGCCCCTTCCCCGCCCGCAAGCTGGGCAACCACACGGGTGCCACCAACGGCGCGCGAGAAGACGTGATCGTCCTTCACCCCGGCAAAGGCCGCCAGATAGCTGCCGGACATGGTGGCCGTGCGCGAGCCTGCATCATCGCGGAACAGGGCCTCGAAGGGCGCACTGGTTTCCGCAGCCCGGAAAGCGCTGTCCACCCGTGCTCCCACCGGATCTCCCGAGCCCGCCTCTTCGGCAAAGCCGGTGAGGATGCGGCTCTTCGGCAAGTCATCCGTCCCCTGCCCAGCGGCAGACGCCACCATCACGGCGGCGGACCCATCGTGCTTGCTGACGAGCACGTCGTACACCTGCGCCAGTGTCCGGGGAGATCCGGCGCCATCATAGAAAATGGCCCGGTTTGCCTTGGCCTGCGCCGGGAACATCTGGGCGGCAGAACTCTCCGGGCTCACCTGCGCGGAATTGATCAGCCGCGAGGCCCCCTGCGCGCCAAGGAAATGGGCGATGTAAAGCTCACCCTGGTTCGGATCCCGGCCAAGGCGATTGGAGAGAAACTCCGCATTCTTGCGGGTGAATTCGCCTGCCATGCGGGAGGAAATTTCCGGATCCTTGCGCAGATCCAGAATCTCCTGGCGCATATCGGGATCGCTGACCCGGTACTTGCCGGTGGCCGTCTTTTCGATCTGGTCAGCGTAGGACTGCAGGCCGTGCCTGCCGCCGCTGTCCTTGACGGTTTCAAGCCAGGTCTGCTCGACAAACTGGAACAGACCGGTCGCGCTGGAGGTCTTCGACTGCGCTGCGGGCTGGAACGAGGATTCCCGCGCAGCCGTCTTCAGCAGGTAGTCGAAGGACGTTCCCGTCGTTGTGCTTGCGGTCTGAAAGGCTTGCTCGATCCGCGACGCGATCGAGGTGGAGTCTGCAACACGCATGAACCCGTCTCCCCGATGTAAAGATTACCACACGGTTAACATCCGGCCCAAATGGTTAACAAAAAGTTAACACACACCCAAAGCCGGTTAACGAGAGCCATTTTCAACGGGAAAGCAGGCGAGAGCCCTGAGAAATATACCGATAAATCACCGGAAGAACCCGGATCGCAGAGCCTGAGGCTCCCGCGATCCGGCAAAAGCGACTCACCCTTTGGGGCGGGTGAGCTCAAAAACGTCACGGGTAACGTCATAATCCTTGTAACCAAGGCGGGAAAGCAGCTCCAGCCGCACGGGCACGACGCGGCCATTCTCAATGATGCTGTCATCGATATGAACGCCGACCACCTGCCCCAGAACCATGTAGTTCTGGACCGCATTGCCATCGAGGTCCTTCAGTTGCTGGATCTGCAGCATCCGGCACTCAAGCGCCGCCTTGGCCCGCTTCACGCGCGGCACCCTGACCAGATTGGAAGGCGCCATCTCGAGGCCCGCCAGCTCGAATTCGGACACATCGGGACCAACGGGTGCAGAAGACGCATTCATTTCATCGCGCAGATCATGGCTGACGATATTGCAGACGAATTCACCCGTCGCCTCGATGTTGCGCACGCTGTCCTTCCAGCCGGAGGAGGAGAACATGACGATCGGCGGTGTATCAGCCACCGCGTTGAAGAAGCTGTAGGGGGCAAGGTTCGCCGTGCCCTCTGCACTCAGCGACGAGATCCAGCCGATGGGCCGCGGCGCAACAAGGGCCTTGAAGGGGTTGAAGGCCAGCCCGTGGGCATTGGAAACGGTGTCATAGAACAACGGCTTACTCCCCGGCCCAGTGGCTGACGATGCTGGCAAGCTCCGGGCGCGGACGCTCGAACGGCGCCTGCGTGGGTGTGCCGATGTGGATGAAGCCGGCAAACCGCTCGCCCTCGGCAGCACCCAGATAGCGCGCTGCCTCGTCATCGAAACTGTACCACTCGCTGATCCACTGCGCGCCGAAACCGGCTGCCGTGGCTGCCGTCAGAATATTCATGCAGGCCGCACCGGCCGAGAGCTCCTGCTCCCACACCGGGATCTTCGGATGAACGGCAGCGCGGCTCAGCACGCCGATCACGACAGCCGAGCGGATGAAGCGGTTCAGCTCCTGCGTTTTCTGAGCTTCGGACAGCGGCCCGTTGCGGCTTTCGGCCAGCGCGGCCAGATGCGCGCCGATTCTGCTGCGTGCCTCCCCCGCGTAGATGATGAAACGCCATGGTGCGAGCTTGCCGTGGTCCGGCACCCGCGCACCAATGGTGAGGATCTTTTCCAAGGTTTCCGCATCCGGGCCCGGCTCGGACAGGGTGATGGCCAGATGCGACCGGCGGGTCAGCAAAAAGTCGGTAACATGCGGATGCGGCTTGGCAAATTCGCTCATTGGAGCCTCTGAAGCGGTGGGGTAAAATCCTGGCGAAAGTGGTAAGCTTTTGGCCTCACTTGTCAACCAGGCTTGCATGCGACTTGAATTCGCCCGATTTTCCGGGCCATTAACACTATGGAAACGGATGTGGCGGCCCATGGCGGCGGAATCCGGTGAGCATTGAGTGGCCTTTGCCGGGTCTGACAGCAGATCCGCGGCGAGTGGCAGAAGGCCGGCGCAGGAAAAATGATGACGGGAAACAACCGCAGCGCAGGACTGACACGTGCTTTCAGACGCGCTCTGACCGCAGCCCTTATGGCTCTTTTTGTCATGCAGACGGCGGCGGTTGCCCAGGAGGCAACGGCCGTTCCTGCGGACCAGCAGCCTCCCTCTCTGGATGCCGGCACGGCTTTCTCGGCTCCGCTCTCTCCGCCCACCCCTCTGGGCAAGCCGCACGCTCCGGGCGCCGCCGAGGGCAGCTCGCCGGACCCCTCCGAGGTTGAGGGCGCCACGGCAGCGGCGCCGCTTCTTTCGCCTGATGATCCCGCCAGCCGCTTCAACGACACGCTCGTGCCCTATGCCCCGTCGAATACGCTGACGGACGGCACCCAGTCCGGCCTCGAAAAAGGCGCGGTCTATCTGGTGGCACGGCTGACGGAAGGCGCAGCCCAGATTTCGGACGGACTGGTCTGGCGGGTCTATGGTGAAACCCCGAATGCCAGCGGCGAACTGGAACTGGTGGCAACGGCCATGGGCGGGGATGCGGAGTTCCGGCTCGATCCGGGCGCCTATCTCATCCACATCTCCTATGGATATGCAGGCTCCACAAACCGGCTTGTCGTCGGCCGTGGCGTCTATTCCAAGACGGTGGTGCTCAATGCGGGGGGCGTGAAGCTGAATGCAGCCCTTGGTCCGGATGATCCACTGCCGGCAGATGACCTGCGGTTCGACATTCTGGGCATGAATTTCAACGCCATCGGCGAGCGCGAAGTCATCGTGTCCGGCGTAAAGCCGGAGGCCATCGTGCGCCTCAATGCGGGCACTTACCATGTGGTCAGCCGCTATGGCGATGTGAACGCCATCGTGCGGGCGGATATCTCCGTGGAAGCGGGTAAGCTGACGTCGGCGACGCTCTTCCAGAATGCGGCCAGTGTTACGCTCAAGCTCGTCAACGATCCGGGCGGCGAGGCGATTGCCAACACGGCCTGGACCATTCTCACCCCCGGCGGTGACACGGTGGTGGAAGGCAACGGCGCCTTCCCCTCCTTCGTGCTCGCGGCAGGCGAGTATGAGGTGGTCGCCCGGAACAATGGCGTCAATTACAGCCGCAATTTCATGGTCGTCTCCGGTGAGAACGAGGAAGTCGAGGTGCTGGCCCGCACGGAAACCTCCAACGTCAGCCAGCTTCCGCAGAACTGACAGGCGCACTTCGACACATATGAAAAGACCGCCGCAGCTTGCGCCACGGCGGTCTTTTTTCATGTCAGCCCGTACGCTGCAGCATTCAGCCGCGGGTGCGTTTGAGGTCCGGCGCCACGGCTTCCTCGATGAAGGCGGCAATCGCCTCGTCAAGGCTCATCGGCGTCTGGTTCTGCGAGCCGAGGCGGCGGACGTTGACCGTGCGCTCTTCCGACTCGCGCTTGCCGCAGACGAGGATGACCGGAACCTTGGCCAGCGAGTGCTCGCGGACCTTGTAGTTGATCTTCTCATTACGCAGGTCGAGATCGGCCCGGATGCCTGCCTTGCCCAGCGCCGCATGCACCTCGCGGGCGTAGTCATCCGCTTCCGAGGTGATGGTGGCAACCACGACCTGCTTGGGCGCAAGCCACAGCGGGAAGTGCCCGGCGAAGTTCTCGATGAGGATACCGAGGAAACGCTCCATCGAGCCGCAAATGGCGCGGTGGATCATCACCGGCGTCTTCTTCTCGCCGTCCTTGTCCACGTAGAAGGCGCCGAAGCGTTCCGGCAGGTTGAAGTCCACCTGCGTGGTGCCGCACTGCCATTCACGGCCGATGGCATCCTTCAGCGTGTATTCGAACTTCGGACCGTAGAAAGCGCCCTCGCCCGGCAGGATGCCGGTCTTGATGCGCCCGCCGGACTGCTCCTCGATCTGCTTCAGAACGCGGGTCATCACCTCTTCGGCGTGATCCCACAGCTCGTCCGAACCGACGCGCTTTTCCGGGCGGGTGGAGAGCTTGACGACGATCTCGTTGAAGCCGAAGTCCTCGTAGACCGACAGGATCAGATCGTTGATCTTGAGGCATTCGGCCGCCATCTGCTCTTCGGTGCAGAAGATGTGCGCATCGTCCTGCGTGAAGCCGCGCACGCGCATCAGCCCGTGCATGGCGCCCGAAGGCTCATAGCGGTGCACCACGCCGAACTCCGCCATGCGCAGCGGCAGGTCGCGGTAGCTCTTCAGGCCATGCTTGAAGATCTGCACGTGGCCGGGACAGTTCATCGGCTTCAGCGCGAAAATGCGCTCATCCTCGGCTTCCGGATCGGCGCACTGCACGGAGAACATGTTCTCCTTGTACCAGCCCCAGTGACCGGAGGTTTCCCACAGCGAGGTGTCGAGCACCTGCGGCGCATTCACCTCATCGTAGTCGCCGGACAGGCGGCGGCGCATGTAGGAGACAAGGCTCTGGAACAGGCTCCAGCCCTTGGCATGCCAGAACACGACGCCCGGGCCTTCTTCCTGGAAGTGGAACAGGTCCATTTCGCGGCCGAGCTTGCGGTGGTCACGCTTCTCCGCCTCTTCCAGCATGTGCAGATAGGCCTTCAGATCAGCCTCGTTTGCCCATGCAGTGGCGTAGATGCGGGTCAGCATCTCGTTGTTGCTGTCACCGCGCCAGTAAGCACCGGCCACCTTCATCAGCTTGAAGGCATCGCCGATCTGGCGGGTGGAGGCCATGTGCGGGCCACGGCAGAGGTCCAGCCACTGGCCCTGCTTGTAGATCTTCAGATCCTGACCTTCAGGAATCGCGTCCACCAGCTCGACCTTGTAGGTCTCGCCCTTGGCGGCAAAATAGCGCTTGGCTTCCTCGCGGGACCAGATTTCCTTGGTGAAAGCCGCACCGCGCGCGATGATCTCGCGCATCTTCTTCTCGATGACCGGCAGATCTTCGGGCGTGAAGGGCCAGTCCTCGCGGGTGTCCGGATGGACGCGCTTGAAGTCGTAATAGAAGCCGTTCTCGATCACCGGGCCGATGGTGACCTGCGTCCCCGGCCAGATCTCCTGCACCGCCTCGGCCATCACATGGGCCGCATCGTGGCGGATCAGCTCCAGGGCGCGCGGGTCCTCGCGGGTCACGATCTCGATGTGTGCATCGGCGGTGATGGCATCGGAAAGATCGCGCAACTCGCCATCAAGGGTCATCGCCACGGCCTTTTTGGCCAGCGACTTGGAAATGCCCTCGGCAACGGCCGCACCGGTGGTGCCAGCCTCATAGGAGCGCACGGAATTGTCGGGGAAAGTCAGATTGATCATCAGTCATCTCCTGCTCACTCCTGCAGACGAGGCAGGTAAGCTTTTGTGTTTTTCGACTGCGCCTGAATAAGGGATTTACGCTTGAGGGACAACCTCTGCAGTGCTGCCAACTGCCTGGGCTTCACGTCCAACACGGACAAAAACGAACGGGCTGGACCTTGCGGTCCAGCCCGTCGCAGCGGTTTCGTCCATTGGTGCAGCAGATCAGGCTGCTCTGAGTGTCCGCAAGAATTGTGTCACTTCCTGCTCGAGCGTGCGGGACTGGCCAGACAGTGTGCTGGAAAGGCCCATCAGCTGAGTAGACGCAGCACCAGTCATTTCAGCAGCAGTGCCAACACCCGAGATATTCTGTGTCACCTCATTGGCACCAGACGCTGCCCGGTTGATGTTCGTAGCAATTTCGACTGTTGCGGCTCCTTGCTGCTCGACAGCTGCCGAGATTGCCTGTGCCGCGTCTTGAATGGTGCTGATGGTGCTGACGATCTGAGAAATCGAGTCCACGGTCGTCCGGGTCGCAGCCTGAATTTCCGTGATCTTGCCTGAAATCTCTTCCGTTGCTTTGGCGGTCTGGCTTGCCAGTCCCTTGACCTCGGCGGCCACAACGGCGAAGCCCTTGCCTGCCTCACCGGCGCGCGCGGCCTCGATGGTCGCATTCAGCGCCAAGAGGTTGGTCTGCTCTGCGATCGTCGTGATCAGTTCGACCACCTCGCCAATCTTCTGCGCAGCATCGGAAAGAGAGTTCACGTGGCGGCTCGTCATCTCGGCCGTATTGGCTGCTTCCCTGGAGATCGCCGCCGACCTATCCACCTGAGAGGAGATCTCGTTGATGGAGGCCGAAAGTTCCTCGGCACCGGCCGCAACAGTTTGAACATTGGTCGAAGCTTCTTCCGCCGCTCCAGAGACAGCCTGGGCCTGCCGGGACGTCTCCTCAGCATTAGCAGACAGTCCCTCAGCCGCACCGGCAACTTCACCTGAAGCACGGACAAGAGACTGAACCAATTGCCCCATTGTCGCCTCGAACTGATCAGCCATCGCGCGGCGCTCGTTGATGATGCGCTGAGCATTCTGAGCTTCAATCTCGACCTGCTCCGCACGAAGACGCTCGTTCTCCCTCAGGCTGTCGCGGAATTTCTCCAGCGTGCCGGCCATGTCGCCAAGCTCGTTCTTGCGGCCGGTGCAAGGGATTGCAGCAGCAAAGTCCCCGCCTGCGATCCGGCTCATGGCGCCAGATATCCCGACGATATTGCGGGTAACATTGGCAACAATGTAATAGATGTAGGACAGGCCAATGAGACCAGCGATGGAAGCGGTTACCGCAAAGACCCAGAAGGACTTGGCATAAGTTTCTTCACTCTGAGCAACAGAAGCAGCCGATCCACGCTGATTGATATCGATCAGCTTTATCAGATCACCAGACAGCTTATCGAATGAGGCGCGCATCTCACCGCGAAGAACATTTGCTGCCTCTTCATTTTTATTTTGCCTGGACAGATTGATCACATCGTCACTGCGCTTCAGATAAGAAGCCCAATCAGTTTTGAACTCATCGTAAATCTTCTGCTCCTCGGGCGATGAGATCAACTTCTCATAGTCCCTGGAGCTATTTGCGATAGCGGTTCTGATGCCATCAAGAGATGTCTCGGCAGACCTCATCGAGGCCTCATCGAGAGAGGTGATGTGCTCGGCCTGATAAATCCGGAAATCTGACGTCGCAGTGTTGATGCTGTTGACCACAGCCACACTTGGAAGCCAGTTTCGGCCCAGGTCTTCGGTACTGTCGTTCAGCGTCGCCAGCCCGGACAAACCAGCCCAAACCAGAGCCGCCACGGCTGCGAGCAGTCCCGCCGTGAATGAGATCAAGAGCGTCTTCAAGCTCATTTTTACACCCCAAGTAAAATAACCTAGAGTAAACTGTCGTCAAAACGTTAAAGACCACTGAATTTCATCGCATTTGAAATATTAACTATTCTTAACCGGCGATCTTATGGTTTATTTTCTTAAAAGTGCAACGCAGAATATACGCCGAAATAAAGTAAAATTAACGAAATCAACCACAGATTACTACTCACCAGCTTTGCGCATGTCATTTTTAACAATATTCTGAGGAATCTTCCCGCAAGCTAAGTGCTAGTACGTACTATTTTTTCCAGACCAGCGCCCGTAGCGCCAGGGCAGATACCAGCGGGCGGCAGGGTTCAGCGCTTCCGGTACAGGATCATAGCCGGAGGCTCCCAGCGGATTGCAGCGCAGGATGCGGGAGAGGCCCAGCCAGCCGCCGCCCCAGAAGCCGAAACGGCGGATCGCTTCGCTCGTATAATCGGAGCACGTCGGCGCATAACGGCAGCCACGCCCCATGAACATCGAAAGCGTATGCCGGTAGACCCAGATCAGGCCAAGAGCGGCGTGCGCTGCGGGAGACAGGCGGCGGGGCGGTGCTGCGGCAGATGAAAGCCCGGTCCCCGTTCCTGTCTCATGACCCTTCTTTTGCGCCGCCTCGCTGCATTTACCGCACATCACATAACTCCGCCCCCCCGATCAGGCAGCTGGGGTCTTTGCCTCGATCTGGTCGAGAGCATCCACAACGGCATCAAAAGTCAGCAGCGTGGACGCATGGCGCGCCTTGTAGTCGCGCACAGGCTCCAGAAAGCGGAACTCCTCGAACCTGCCTTCCGGCGGCAGGCCGTTTTCCTTCAGCATGGCTGTTACGGTCCGGCGCAGCTCCCGCAGCTCCTGCGGCGTGCAGCCGATGATGTGCCGGGCCATCAGCGAGGACGCGGCCTGCCCGAGGGCGCAGGCCTTCACGTCATGGGCAAACTCGCTCACCTTGCCATCGCGCACCACCAGATCGATGGTCACGGTCGAGCCGCAGAGCCGGGAATGTGCCTTGGCGCTGGCATCGGGTGCATCAAGCCGGCCAAGGTGCGGAATGTTCCCCGCCAGCTCAAGGATGCGCGTGTTATAGATGTCATCAAGCATGGGTGCCATATCCTCATGACAGCAGTCCGGGTCTGGATGCAGGCATCTGGCGGCAGAAGCCGGGTGCCTGCAAAAGACGGAATCGGACCACTGGGCGCTTTGCGGCGCGGGTCTTCTTCCTATATAGAGCAAGACTTGCTTCTGTTCAGCCCCGGGCTGAAAGCGCAGAAGCGGGTGTGAAAGGTTTGCGGCAAGTTTCCCCTGCCGTGATCCGGAGCGGTCAAGGCAACGTAAGATCGACTGTTCATCCACTGTCTCAAGGATCAAACCAATGGACGCCATCTTGAAGCCTGCTGACGAAAAGGCCCCACGCCGCGCACCGCACGAGATTGCGCGTCCGAGCCGCGAGCAAGCCGAGGCCGCTGTCCGTACCCTCCTTGCCTATATCGGCGAAGATCCGGAGCGCGAGGGCCTGCTCGACACGCCCAAGCGCGTTGTAAAGTCCTTTGCCGAACTCTACAGCGGCTATGCCGAAGACCCGAAGGCGCATCTGGAGCGCACCTTTGAGGATGTGGGCGGCTACGAGGACATGATCATGGTCCGGGGCATCCCGTTCCATTCCCATTGCGAGCATCACATGCTGCCGTTCATCGGCAAGGCTTACATCGCCTATTACCCGTCCGGCGGTGTGGTTGGCCTGTCCAAGCTCGCCCGTGTCGTCGATATCTATGCCAACCGGCTTCAGACGCAGGAAAACTTGACCTCGCAGATCGTCTCCTCCATTGACGAGCATCTGGCGCCGCGCGGCATCGCGGTGATGCTCGAGGCCGAGCATCAGTGCATGACCATGCGCGGCGTGCAGAAGGCGGGCGTGACCACGATCACAACCCAGTTCACCGGTGTCTTCCAGGACGATCCGGCCGAACAGGCCCGCTTCATGACCTTCATTCGCGGCGGAGACCGTTAATCTCCGCCCACCCCGGCGGAGAGTAGACGTGAGCAAGACCGGATTTGATCCGCGCGGATCAAAAAGCGACATCGAGAACGGTCTGTCGTTCCAGCCCAAATTTGACGAAAACGGCCTGATCGCCGCCGTGGTAACCGATGCCACGCGCGGCGATCTGCTTATGGTCGGCTACATGAATGCCGAAAGCCTGCGCCGCACCATCGACACGGGCGAAGCCTGGTACTGGAGCCGCTCGCGGCAGGAGTACTGGAAGAAGGGCGGCACCTCGGGCCAGGTGCAGAAGGTGCGCGAGATCCGCACCGATTGCGATCAGGACGCCATCTGGCTGATCGTGGATGTGGAAGGCAACGGCGCCACTTGCCACACCGGCTACCGCTCCTGCTTCCACCGCGCCCTCACCCGCCACGGCGATGGCTCCGTCTCCCTGCGCCTGATGGAAGACCACAAGGTCTATGATCCTGCAGATGTCTACGGCCACTCCGGCTGCGGGCATAATCACGGATAGCTTGCGCAAAGCGCGCGCATGGAAGCTGACGCAGGGGCTTTTCCGGTCCTTGCGCAAATCCTTTCTCCGGCATGTCCTGATGCCGCAAATCACGTCTTTGACCTTCTGCTCCGGCGCGGGCACACTGCGCGCCGGATCGAGCCTTGCAAGAGGCAAACCGACTGAAAAAACTCCTGGGAGGATGGAATGACTGCAGGTACACCCGGCTTCTCGACGCTGGCCATTCATGCGGGCGCACAGCCCGATCCGGCCACCGGCGCGCGCGTGACGCCGATCTATCAGACGGCCTCTTTCGTCTTCAACGACGTGGATCATGCCGCCTCGCTCTTCGGCCTTCAGGCCTTTGGCAACATCTACACCCGCATCACCAACCCGACGACCGCCGTTCTGGAAGAGCGCGTTGCAGCCCTTGAGGGGGGCACCGCAGCGCTGGCCGTGGCCTCCGGCCATGCGGCCCAGCTTCTCGCCTTCCACACGATCATGACGCCGGGCGACAGCATCGTAGCCTCCACCAAGCTCTATGGCGGCTCGATCAACCAGCTCAACCACTCCTTCAAGAGCTTCGGCTGGAACGTCATCTGGGCCGACCCGTCTGATCTGGCCGCCTTCGAAGCCGCCGTTGACGGCACCACCAAGGCCATCTTCATCGAGAGCCTTGCCAACCCGGGCGGCATCGTCACCGACATTGCAGGCATCTCGGCCATTGCCAAGAAGAAAGGCGTGCCGCTCATCGTCGACAACACGCTGGCAACTCCCTACCTCTGCCGTCCGATCGAGCATGGCGCGGATGTGGTGCTGCACTCGCTGACCAAGTTCATGGGCGGCCACGGCAATTCCATGGGCGGCGTCATCGTGGATGCGGGCACGTTCAACTGGTCGGCCAGCGGGCGCTATCCGCTGCTGTCCACACCGCGTCCGGAATATCAGGGCATGGTGCTGCACGAGACCTTTGGCAACTTCGCCTTCGCCATCGCCTGCCGCGTGCTTGGCCTGCGCGACCTTGGCCCCGCCATCTCGCCCTTCAATGCCTTCATGATCCTGACCGGCATCGAAACCCTGCCGCTGCGCATGCAGCGCCACTGCGACAATGCGCTGAAGGTGGCCGAATTCCTGTCGAACCATCCGAAGGTGGCCTGGGTGTCCTATGCTGCCCTGCCGGGCGATGCGGGCCATGCGCTGCAGCAGAAATACTGCCCGAAGGGCGCAGGCGCCGTCTTCACCTTCGGTGTCAAGGGCGGCTATGACGCGGGCGTTGCGCTGGTGTCCGGTGTGGAGCTGTTCTCGCACCTTGCCAACATCGGCGACACCCGCAGCCTGATCATCCACCCGGCCTCCACCACCCACCGCCAGCTTTCCGACGAGCAGAAGACCCGCGCCGGCGCCGGCCCGGATGTGGTGCGCCTGTCCATCGGCATCGAGGACGCAAGTGACATCATCGCCGACCTCGAGCAAGCCCTCGCCAAGCTGCCGGGTTGAGGCTGGTTAAGGCATGAATTTAAAACCCCGCCGGATCGCTCCGGCGGGGTTTTCATGACCAAGCCACAGTTTTCGCCACGGACTTCTCCCCACCCTCCGTCATGCCATGACTTGATCATGGCATCCATGCCGCAGCTTAACGGCACAGGCGGCGGAGAGAGAATGGCCGGTATTCAAGGCCTGCAATGCATGCCCCCCACGGGGTGGATGCCATGATCAAGTCATGGCATGACGAAAACGGTTGTGTCGTTGCCCACTTTCCTCTTCGCAAAGGGAGGGAGATGCGAAAGAGCAGGCCCGTATTCCAAACCCAGCACAGCCGCAAGCCATCCATCCCCACAGACGTCTCCCCACCCACCGTCATGCCATGACTTGATCATGGCATCCATGCCGCAGCTTTCCGGCATGCGCAGCGGAGAGAGAATGGCCGGTATTCAAGGCCTGCAATGCATGACCCCCCACGGGGTGGATGCCATGATCAAGTCATGGCATGATGAAAACGGTTGTGTCGTTGCCCACTTTCCTCTTCGCGAAAGAGGAGGCCTGTCCACGCCCCGCCGGTTTGCTCCGGCGGGGATTTTGTTTTTGAAAAGAAACACTTGGGCGGAAAAGGTGCGGGGCTGATTCAGCTGCTTCGCACCTTGATTCAAACAAACTGATTCAACTGCGGAACGGTGCCTCGCCCTTCAGGCGGACGAGATATTCCACCGAAAGGCCCAGCACGATCACCGCCATGGCCTGATGGGTCAGCGCCACATCCAGCTTCACATGCAGCAGCAGGGTGGCGATGCCGATGGCGGCCTGCAGCAGCACGGCAAGGCCGAGCAGGAGAGCGGTGCCGCGCAGGCCCTTGTGGGCATTGGTGCGCAGCGTCATCACCACAAGCGCCACCACGGCCAGCACCAGCACATAGGCGCCCAGACGGTGCTGGAACTGCACGGTCATGACGTTCTCGAAGACGTTCCGCCAGGCCGGGTCCATGGCAAGCAGCCCTGCCGGGATGATCTGCCCGTCCATCAACGGCCAGGTGTTGAAGGTGAGGCCCGCATTCAGTCCGGCAACGAGGCCGCCAAGGAAGATCTGCACAAGGACCAGACCAAGCACCACCCGCCCAAAGCGGGACAGCCTGCCGCCCTCCTGAGGCGTTGCTTCCGTGTGCGGCGCAAGCCTGCGCGCGAGCCAGAAGATATAGGCAAAGATGATGCAGGCGAGCGTGAGATGGACGGCAAGCCGGTACTGGCTGACATCCGTGCGCTCCACGAGGCCGGAGGCCACCATCCACCAGCCGACGGCGCCCTGCAGGCCGCCAAGCGCCAGCCCCAGCACCAGCCAGGGCTTCAGCCAGCCCTCGATGCGGCCCGTGGCCCAGAAGAAGACCAGCGGCAGCGCAAAGGCCACGCCGATGAAGCGGCCCAGCTGCCGGTGTGCCCATTCCCACCAGAAGATGAACTGGAACTCTTCAAGGCTCATCCCCTTGTTGATGAGCTGATACTGGGGGATCTGCCGGTACTTGTCGAGTTCCTCCAGCCATTCCGCTTCGCTGAGCGGCGGGATCATGCCATGAATGGGCTTCCATTCGGTGATCGACAGGCCCGACTCGGTCAGCCGCGTGGCGCCGCCGACAACGACCATGGCGAGGATCAGAAGGCAGATGCCATAGAGCCAGAAGCGGATCTGGGTGCGGTGGCGCGCGGCCATCTGCGGGGTCTGGGCAAGGGTTGAAACCATCTGTGAGGTGGACATGTCGCCTTCCGGATTTGACCTTTGACCGCTTGGGATATAGGTCCGCCCTGAGGAGAGCAAGCTGCGGCGTGCGGGGTTTCCCTTATTGCGACATTGCGACGCTGCCCGCAATCGCTGCAAGGATCACACAGGTGCAGGCCAAGGAGAGACCGGTTCATGCCTTCATTGCGGAAATTCATCGGCATGGTGCTGCTGGTGATCTTTGTTGTCGTCTATGCGCTCACCGCCATGGTCATCGGCGACATGACGCTGCAGCAGTCGTCCAACACGGTGCGGATGATCTATTTTGTCATTGCCGGTCTGGTCTGGGTCATTCCGGCAGGCGCGATCATCTGGTGGATGGAGCGCGGCGGGAAAAAGCGCGGCTGACCTGCCGGAACGCCCGGTAGAGGGCAAAAGGCGCGCCGGTCAGATATTCGTCGATCACTTCCGGCCCCTGAAAATGCCCGTTGAGCGAGACGCGCGGCAGCAGCATGGGCTGACGCGCGTGAATGGACTTGAGCACGCCCGGAACAGTCGTCACCCCTGCCCTGAGGCCAGCCCCTGCGGCCAGTGCCGCCTCGCGCAGGCCTGCGGTCTCCGCTCCGCCATAGGGATAGGCCATGAAGGCGGGCCTGCGGCCCAGTTCATCCTCGATCCGCTTGATTCCCCGGCGGATATCGCTCTCGGCCTCCGCTTCCGGCAGGCGGGCCAATGCGTGGTGATCATGCGTATGGGCGCCGATGCTCACCAGAGGATCACGTGCCAGACTGCGCGCTTCGTTCCAGCTCAGCATCTCCTCATCGGCCAGTGCCCTGAGATCAAAGCCGTTCAGCGCACAAAGCTCGCGCACCATGGCCCGCTGGCCGGTTTCGTCCAGTTCTTCTGTCAGAAGCTGGACAATCGCTGCATAACAGGCCTGCTTCTCCTCCAGCGTGGCGCAGGGAATGAGCGAGGCCTCCCCTCTCGCGGCAAAATTCAGCACGTCCTGAGCGGCAATCATCCGCTCCAGCGCGATCCACCAGAGCTCCGAGGTCCGGTCAAGAAAGCCCGACGTCAGGAACAGGGTGAAGGGAACCCCCATCTGCCTGAGCAGCGGATAGGCGACCGTCAGATTGTCCCGGTAGCCGTCGTCAAAGCTCAGCACAGCGTAGCGCTCCTGCCCGAAGCAGAGCTTCAGCCGGTCGACGGCCTCTTCCATTGAAACGAACTTGTAGCCGCGAGAGCGGACACGCTCGATCACCTGAGCGAGAAATTCCGGCGTGATTTCAAGATGACGGTTCGGCTGGAACGGGTCCTGACTGGCCGGACGCACCCGGTGAAGGGTGAAGATCAGGCCACAACCCTGAGTGAACGGGGCAAGCACATGGCCAAGCCTGCTGCGGCGAAGCAGCCAGAACCCTGTATCGAATAGCTGCCGCCGCTGGCTCATTCCCGTTGCCGTTCTCCCGGCCGCTTCGGCCTTCCGGCCCTTGGTACACTTTTTTCAGCCTTTGGTGCAATGCTACGGCTCAGGCAACATGACGCAGACAGAAGGCCGATGGGCATGCACCGGTCAGCCGGAACAGCAGCAAGATCCATTGACCGGACGGAGTTCCCCACCTCTCCGGCTGCACCATCGCTTGCGCCCGCAAGTTCTCCAGCCGTGACCCATCTTGAAAGCCTCGGAGAAGCCCGCAGCCGCTGGCTGCAGCTCCAGGCGGGAGGGATCTACAGCCACTATCAGCGTTTCGACTGGCTTGAGGCCTGGCATGTGCATGTGGGCAGCGCTCTGGGCGTCAGGCCCCTGATCATCATCAGCGAAGACGCCTCAGGGCCTGCGATGATCCTTCCACTGGCTCTCAACAGGCGCGGCGGAGCCACGGTGCTGGAATGGATGGGCTGGCAGCAGGGCAACCAGAATACAGGCCTGTGGCGGGCCGATGTCTATGCCGCCGCTGATCCGCTTGAGCTGTCCCGCTTGCTGCTGCAGGCGGCAAGGGAGGCCGGTGCCAGTCTGGTTGACCTGCGCAACATTCCCCTCACCTGGGAGGGCCGCCCGCACCCGCTCGCCCACCAGGGTACGCCTGCAAAGGATGCTGTCTTCCGTGGCGCGGTGGCAGAGCCTTTCGCAATGCTGCGGACGCGCCTGCAGTCCAAGGACAGCCGCAAGAAGGACGCGCGCAAGCAAAAGGCGCTGGAAGCCCTTCCCGGCTTTGCCGTCCGCACGCTGGAGACGGCCGCAGAGATCGAGGCAGGGCTCGACACCCTGATCAATCAGCGGCAGGAACGCGCCCGGCAGACCGGCATCCCGAGCGGCTTTTCCGCCCCCGGCCAGCGGGCCTTTCTGCGCAAACTGCTGCTGGAAGGGGCGAACAAACCCTTCCCGGCGCTGCAGATCAAGGTGCTGGAGGCAGAAGGCGAGGTTCTTGCGGCCTATCTTTCAGGCCTTTCCGGAAGCACATGCTACGCCTATGCCAACAGCATCGGCACCGGCAGCCATGCCCAGTTCAGTCCCGGCATCGTTCTTCTCTCAAGCCTCATTGCGGCGTGCTGCGAGGATCCGGGCATCCGGACACTCGACCTCGGGCTTGGAGACGAGCGCTACAAGCACCCCTGGACCCAGCCAGAACCGCTCAGCGATCTTGTTCTGGCGGCGGACATGCGCGGGCGCTTGATCAGGCAGGTTCTGGATATCCGGCGCACGGTGGTGAGACGGCTGCGTCAAACCCCTGCGCTTTGGGCCGGCGTCCGGGCTGTCCGGCGGTTTGCAGCTGCGCTCCGCCGCCTGAAGGGATGAAGGCCTACGGCCGCATTGCATCCCAGAGGGGCGTATCAGGCAGCAGCTTCCCCGGTCCCCTTGCGCCGGCGGATACGCTTCACCCGCACGTCGGCATCCGTCTGCGAGGCGATCAGATCCAGCCGTTCAGCCAGAATGCGCGGCTGAATGTCCGCCGGGACCGTCACCACCACCTCCTCGGCAAAGCCAAGCATATGGGCAGCAGCCGCCGTTTCAGTGAATTTGCCGAGATCAACAACGATCCGGTCATAGGTGGCGTCGATGGCGTCCAGCACCAGCGGAAAACGCTCGTCGACAACATCATCGCTCAAGGCCGGACGGCCCGCCTCGATGATATGCGCCCGTGATCCGGCATCACGGTAAATCACGGACGAGAAAGACGCCTTGCCGAAGACCAGATCGGCAAAGCCGGGCGCTGCGCCGGGATCTTCGCTCTCGGGAAAAACCTCGACCAGCAGCGCGCGCTCATCTTCATGGCCCGCCAGATCCCGGACCAGCCGGAAGGCAAAGTCATGAGACAGTTCCGCATCCGTCAGCGCAACAACGGCGACACGGCGCGGCGCTGTTTCGCCGGCTTCATCCTCAGGGGCAGCGTCTGCCCCGCCCATCACGGGCGTTGCGGCAAGGGATGCTGCACTGGCGGCGGCACGCAGGCTGCCAGCAACCTCAGCCTGACGGGACACCTCGGCTTCAGCCGCTTCGGCCTCACCGTCCTGGCCTTCGTCATCCGGCAGAAAGCGCAACAGCCGCTCATCTGAACCGGTTTCAGCAAAACGGTCTTCGTCCTGCTCTTCTGCGGTCATCCTCTCCTGAGCTTCTTCGGCAGGGTCCGTCTCCGGCTGCTTGCCCTGACGCCGGTCTTCCACCCGAAGGTCTTCCGCCTGAAGGTCTTCCGGGTCCGCTTCAGGGCCACGCAGGATGACGGGCGCCGTGTAGGCTTCGGCCTCGTTGACAGGCTTCAGCGCGTCACCGGAGAGAAACTCACGCAGGATGACAATCGCGCAGCCCAGCAGGAAGGTGGCGAGGGCCGAGATGAAGGTGAACAGCCCGATCTTCGGCGAATAGGGCTCGATGGGCACCCCTGCCCGCGAAATCACGCGGGCGTCGGCCGGTAAGGTCTCTGCATTACGGCCCGTATCCGCGTTGCGATAGCTCGCCATGAGCGCGTCCAGCTGCACCGCACGCGCGTCAGCCTCGCGCTCCAGCTCGCGCAGGCGCACCTGATCTGCGCTTGAGCGCGCAGCTTCGGCCTTGAGCTCTTCGACCCGGCTCTTCAGGGCTGCGGCCTGCTGCTTTGCCACAGCCGCGTCATTTTCCAGTCCGGTCAGGATCTTGCGCGCCTCGGAACGGATCTGCGCGTCATAGTCAGCGAGCTGCGACGTCAGGGCACGGATCTGCGGATGGCCGGGCAGAAGCGTCGTGGACAGTTCGGCAACCCGCGACTGGATTTCCACCTGCCGTTCCCGCAAACGCTGGATCAGGCCTGAATTGAGCACCTCGCTCGCCCCTTCCAGCGAGCCGCCGGTTTCCAGCAGCCTGCGCAGCTGCGCGGCCTTGGCCGCCGCCTCGGCTTCAGCAGCCTGTGCGGAAGACTGCTGGGAGCTGATCTCGGACAGCTGAAGTTCGTTGAGCGTCCGGTCGCCGGCGCCGGTCAGGAGGTCCGCCTTTGCGCGGAAGTCTTCCACGGCCTTGCGTGCGGTCTGCACCTCTTGCGTCAGACGGCGGATCTGCGGCTCCAATGCGGAGGCTGCAGCGGCGCGGCTTTCCCGCTTGGCGGAGGACTGCATCTGCAGATACTCGTCCACCACGGCATTGGCAATTTCAGCTGCCAGAACCGCGCTCTTGGCGGAATACTCGACCGCGATCACCCGCGAGCCTTCCACACGGTAGACGTCAAGATTGCGGGCAAAATGGCGGAGCAGACGCTCTTCGGCCGAAATGCGCGACGGGCTGGGAGACAGGCCGATGCTGATCATCAGCTGCTGCAAGGTTCCGGCCTGCGTTTCGGCCTTGAACTCGGGCACGGCTGCCAGGTTCATCCGCTGCGAAACACGGCGGGCAAGGTCGACGGAAGTCAGAAGCTGTACCTGACTGGCGACGCCCTGGCTGTCCAGCAGTGCGCGCTCGTCCTCCGCCCCGCGGGCAGCGCCGGGAAACAGGGCATCGGCCGTCTCGATCAGGACCCGCGCCTCGCCCTTGAACTTTTCGGGTACGAACTGCAAACCGGCAAAGACAAGCGCCGCCACAATCAGCGTCAGCGGCAACAGCCAGCGTAAGGACCGGGCAATAGCACGCAGCAGGCCGCCGAGATCCAGCGCCATATCCTGCGGCTGATAGATGTCCTTCGACCCGCCCATGCACCTCACTCCACACTTGTTAGAGCGACAATGGCAAAACATGGTAAGTGAACCATTAAGCAATCCCATTTCCAGTTTAAATGGAAATTAACCTTTATAAATGAACGTTAAATACCACTCCGGGCCAGCTATACGTTCACGCGCCATTAACCACGTTTTGCGAATGTGCCTCTGTGTCAGCCTGGAGTAAGTCATGTACGCGCGCCTGTTCGCAGCCTTTGCCATCGCCCTCACCCTTGCGGGGTGCAGCGGCTACAAGCGCCCGCCGTCTGCCTTTCACGAAATCCTGACCCAGCCCTACCGGCTCGACTCCAGCGACCGCCTGCGCATCATCGTCTTTGGCCAGAATGACCTGTCCAACACCTATGTGGTTGATCAGGCTGGTTATATTTCCATGCCCCTGATCGGCTCCGTTCCTGCACGCGGCAAGACACAGCAGGAGCTTGCCAAGGCCATCGAAGCCTCGCTGCGCAAGGGCTTCCTGCGCGATCCGAATGTGTCGGTTGAGGTTGACCAGTACCGCCCGATCTTCGTCATGGGCGAAGTGCAGGCTGCCGGCCAATACGCCTATGTTCCCGGAATGACCGTTCAGAACGCCATAGCAACCGCCGGCGGCTTCTCCGCCCGCGCAGAACAGGCCAGCGCGGATCTGACGCGTCAGATCAATGGCGAAATCCTCAATGGCCGCGTTCCCATTACCGATCCCGTACGTCCGGGCGACACAATCCATGTCCGCGAAAGATTGTTCTGAGGCGGGTGCGGATTAACCTGGAAATCATCCCTTTGATCTAGTTTGCTTCCTGTCCACACGAGAGTTCCGTAAAGAGAGCCCGTGTGAGGTCAGGGAGTTTCAGATGAATTCGCAGCCGCTGCGGATTGTGCATTGCCTCCGGTCTCCGATCGGGGGAACGATCCGGCATATTCACGATCTGGCCAAAGCCCAGGCCGCAGCAGGCCACGAAGTTGGGCTCGTTTGCGATTCCTCCACAGGCTCTGCCTTCGACCTTGCCATTCTCGACAAGCTTCGCCCGCATCTTGCGCTCGGTGTCACCCGTTTTGCCATGCGCCGGCACCTCACCATTCAGGACATCGCTGCTGCAGCCCGTCTCTATGGCAGCGTGCGCGCGCTTGCACCGGATGTGCTGCATGGGCATGGCGCAAAGGGCGGAGCCTATGTGCGCCTGATCGGCTCTCTGCTGCGCGGGCGCAAGCAGCGCCCCGTGCGGGTCTACTCGCCGCATGGCGGCAGCCTCCACTACGATCCGAACAGGTGCGAAGGGCGGATCTATCACGCCATTGAGCGCCTGCAGAACCGCTTCACCGATGGGTTGCTGTTCGTCGCCGACTACGAAAAGGCCGCCTATGAAAGCAAGATCGGCGCCCTGCGTGTCCCCTCACGGGTTGTCTACAATGGCCTGCTCAGCGAAGACTTCGAGCCGGTCGCCCAGCAGGCCAATGCCGCGGACTTTGTCTATGTCGGCATGCTCCGCCAGCTCAAGGGCACGGACCTGTTCATAGATGCCATCTACGACCTGACACTGCAGACCGGACGCAAGATCAGCGCCGTCATCGCTGGGGAAGGCCCGCAACGAGCCGAATTTGAGGCAAGAGCCGCTCAACTGGGCCTGGCGGATTGCATCACCTTCACAGGCGCCCTGCCCGCGCGCCGCGCCTTTGCCATGGGCCGCTGCGTCGTTGTGCCCTCGCGCGCAGAGGCCATGCCCTATGTGGTTCTGGAGGCCATCGGCGCGGGCATGCCCATCGTCGCGACACGGGTCGGCGGCATTCCCGAGATCTTTGGCGTTCATGCAGACCGCCTCGTCGATTCCGGCAGCAGCAGCCGCCTTGCCAGCGCCATGCGCGCGGTCATGGCCAGTCCGGAGCGGGCCCGCGCCCAGACCGCAGAAGTGCGGCAAAGCATTATGAGCACCTTCACCGCTGCGCGGATGGGGGAGCTTGTCATTTCTTTTTATCATCAATTACTTGGCATTCCTGCTGTGACAGGCACGGAAGCCACTTCCTCCCTCGCCCAAAGCGCTTCGCTTTTGGCGGGATCGAGCAAGCAGGGATCATAATGACGACCGATTCCAAGACTCCCCCCATTTCCCAAGCCCTGACGGCTCCTTTGGAAGGGCCGGCAAAAGCCACAGACGACGCCGAGAGCCTGCGTAAGCGGCTTTCGGAAGAGCTACGCCGTTCAACTTCCACCGGAGACGGCAGCCGGTCCGGCGGCGGCCCGGGCACCGCGCTTTCGCCTGCGGCCGAAGAAATCGCCCGCGGCCTTCGCAGTGACGGCATCTCCCAGCCGGTGCTCGAAGGCTCGGTCCGGTTGCTCGATGTCATCATCGTCGCTGCAACGGGCTTTGCCAGCCTCAGTTTCTCCGGCACGCCCTTCACCGCGCTGACGTTCGGCGCCGTCGCGGCCGCGCTCTTCTTCACCCTTGCCTTCTTTCAGGGCTTTGATGCCTATCAGGTCCGCGTCCTGCGCTCGGGCCTTGCCCAGACCGGACGTATTGCCGGTGGCTGGACGCTGGTCCTGGCGATGTTCGCCATCACCTTCGTAACGACCGACCTGCCGCGCCACATCGCGCCGCAGGCCGCCGGTCTCTGGTATGCTTCGGGCCTGTTTGGACTGGTTGTCAGCCGCCTTATCCTGTCGCGGCTGGTCAGCTCCTGGATCCGCTCAGGCCGGCTTGAACGGCGCGCGGTCATCGTCGGGGGCGGACAGGCCGCCGCTGATCTTATCCATGAGCTGGAAAGCCAGAGCGGCAATGACATCCGCATTTGCGGCATCTTTGACGACCGCGCCAATGACCGTTCGCCGGAAGTGGTGGCCGGGTATCCGAAACTGGGCAACATCGATGCACTGGTGGAATTTGGCCGCCGCGCCCGCATCGACATGCTGATCGTCTGCATTCCGCTGCGCGCCGAAAAGCGCGTCCTTGAGCTTCTGCGCAAGCTCTGGGTGCTGCCCATCGACATCCGCCTTTCCGCTCATACGGACAAGATGCGCTTCCGCAACCGCGCCTCCTCCTTCATCGGGGCGGTGCCTTTCGTTGATGTGGTCGAAAAGCCCATCACAGACTGGGACATGGTGGCCAAGCGGGTCTTCGACGTGGTGGTGGCAAGCCTTGCCATCATTGCCCTGTCGCCGGTGATGCTGGCAACCGCCATCGCCATCAAGCTCGACAGCCGCGGCCCGGTGCTGTTCCGCCAGAAGCGCTACGGCTTCAACAACGAGATCATCGACGTGCTGAAATTCCGCTCGATGTTCCATGACATGGCCGACCCCGCCGCAAAGAAGGTGGTGACCAAGGGCGACCCGCGCGTCACCAAGGTGGGCCGCTTCATCCGCCGCTCGTCCATCGACGAGCTGCCGCAGCTCTTCAACGTGCTGGCAGGCACCCTCTCCCTCGTCGGCCCGCGTCCGCATGCGGTCAATGCCCACACCAATGACCAGACGTGGGATGAGGTGGTCTACGGCTACTTCGCCCGCCACAAGGTGAAGCCGGGCGTCACCGGCTGGGCCCAGATCAACGGCTGGCGCGGTGAGGTGGATACGCCGGAGAAGATCCAGAAGCGTGTCGAGTTCGATCTTTATTACATCGAGAACTGGTCCATCTTCTTCGACATCAAGATTCTCGCGCTGACCCCTATCCGACTGCTGAACACGGAGAACGCCTATTGAGCACCGGGGCCGCCATTGCGGGACAACAGGGCAGCGGCCGCAGGCTGCTGATCCCTGTGTCACGCATCAGCGCGGCGGCCCTGTGGGTGGCAGTGTTCCTCGGCGGCTTTGTGATCCAGGAACCCGCGCCTTACGAGCTGTTCATGGCCGGGCTTCTGGTGCTGTGGCTTCTGTTCGGGCTGCGCCTGCGGCCTGAGTTCGGCCCGCTGACGGTGCTTCTCATCCTCTTCATGGCCGGCGGCACCATGGCGGTGCCCTTTGCCCGCGATGTGCCCACCGCAGCCATGTACATGGCCGTCTCCGGCTTTCTGGCCGCAACGGCGATCTTCTATGCAGCCGTTGTCAGCGCCGACCCCGGCAGGCTGTTCCTCATCGAGCGGGCCTATGTTGCAAGCGCGCTGCTCTGCGCCTCCATAGGCATTGCCGCCTATTTCCGGCTGTTCCCCGGCAGCGAATTCTTCACGCTCTACGGCCGCGCCCGGGGTACCTTTGCCGACCCCAATGTCTTCGGCCCGTTCCTGGTGCTGCCCGCGGTGCTGCTGGTTCACCGGCTGCTGACGCGCGGCCTGTTCTCAAGCCCTGCCGCCTTGCTGATTCTGCCCGTGCTGGTGCTGGGCATCTTCCTCAGCTTCTCGCGCGGCGCCTGGGGCCTCCTGGCCCTGTCCGGCATCATCGTCTACCTGCTCAGTCTCATCCATGAGCGCCGCCCCCGGGAACGGCTGCGGCTGGTGCTGGTGGGCGCGGGCGGGCTTGCCGCCGTGCTGCTGCTTCTTGCTGCCGCCCTGTCCATAGACAGCGTCGCCGCCATGTTCAGCGAGCGGGCAAGACTCGTGCAGGACTATGACGGCGCCCGTCTCGGCCGCTTTGCCCGCTATGGCATGGGCTTCGAGATGGTGATGGAACGCCCCTTTGGTCTCGGACCGCTGGAGTTCAACAAGTATTTTCCCGAGGACGAGCACAACGTCTATCTGAAGGCCTTCACCTCCTATGGCTGGCTCGGCGGCGTGGTCTATCCGCTGCTGGTGATCTGGACGGTTGCCGCTCTCGTGCCCCTGCTCTTCCAGCACAGGCACTGGACAGGCTTTGCCCACTGCGTCTTTGCGGTGCTCGTGGGCCATGCCTTGATGAGCGTGATCATCGATATCGACCACTGGCGCCACTATTTCCTGCTGCTCGGCCTCGCCTGGGGCCTCATCGCCATCCACAAGCTTGAGCAAAAACAGCGGACTGTGGATTTGAATGCAAGGCAAGTCTTGCGCCGGGCAAAGGAAGCGGATAGAGAGAGCCCTGTCGTCGGGCAGTAGCGCAGCCTGGTAGCGCACTTGACTGGGGGTCAAGGGGTCGTCGGTTCGAATCCGGCCTGCCCGACCACTTAAAGCCGAAAGCTCCACGGAGCATGGCAAGTGGCACCGGCGACATTTTTCCTGACATTGTGAGATGACGGATGGGCTCTGCAACTCGCCAGGCGTCTCATTTTCGTCATGGCATGACTTGATCATGCCATCCATGCCGTGACCTCTCATCCCGCTCCGGACAAGCGTTTCGCCGCCCTACTCGACGCGTAAGCCGTGCGGAGAGGCAAGGGAATGGATGCCATGATCAAGTCATGGCAGGACGGAGTGTGGGGCGGATTTTGCGGCAAACTCGCTGGCACCCCGGTGGATGCAACATCAACGCCGTGCCCATCCCGCTCGTCTCAGCCCCTCTCCTGTCCCCTCAACCCATCCATTTTCGTCATGGCATGACTTGATCATGCCATCCATGCCGTGACCTCTCATCCCGATCCGGACAAGCGTTTCGCTGCCCTACTCGATGTGAAAACCGTGCGGATAGGCAAGGGAATGGGTGCCATGATCACGTCATGGCATGACGGAGTGTGGGGCGGATTTTGCGGCAAACTCGCTGGCACCCCGGTGGATGCAGAATCCGGCGCCCTACCGCGCCTGATCCAGCAGGCGCTTGCATTCCAGCAGTTCGAACAGGGTTGCCTGAAGCCGGCGCACGTCGTCCTTGGACAGGCCCGCCTCTTCATTGCGGTCGGAGAGGAAACGCTCCATGAAGCGAAAGCCTTTGCCCTGTGCGGCGTGGGCGCGCGGATCATTGTCCGCCAGAAGCCCGCGCGGCAGAACCTCGCTTGGCAGGCCGCCCGTATCACGCGGGGGCTCCGGCTCCTGCATCACCACCTGGGGCTTGCGCTGGGGCGGCGGAGGAACGGCTGCACCGTCCTCGTCGTCCATGTCATCCATGCGCGGAGCAGCCGCCAGCGGAATGGCGTCCTCGCGCCAGATCTGCATGACGAAACGGGGGCCCTGCTCCTTCAGGATGCGCTGGACGCCCTTGATCGTGTAGCCTTCACCGTAAAGAAGATGGCGGATGCCGCGCAGCAGCTCCACGTCATCCGGTCGGTAGTAGCGCCGTCCGCCGCCGCGCTTCAGCGGCTTGATCTGGGTGAAGCGGGTTTCCCAGAAGCGCAGCACATGCTGGGGAAGATCGAGATCTTCCGCCACTTCGCTGATGGTCCGGAAAGCGTCCGGGCTTTTTTCAGACATGCTCATGCTGCGTCACCGGTTCGGAAGCTCAGTCGCTGCCGTTGCCTGCCAGCGACTCGTTGATCTTCTGCTTGAGAATGTTGCTGGGCTTGAAAACCATCACCCGGCGCGGCGAGATCGGCACTTCCTCGCCGGTTTTCGGATTGCGCCCGATGCGCTCGCCCTTGGAGCGCACAAGGAATGACCCGAAGGAGGAGAGCTTGACGGATTCGCCCGTCACCAGGCAATCCGAAATCTCTGAAAGCACCCGCTCCACCAATTCGGAGGATTCCGTGCGGGACAGACCTACCTTCTGGTAGACGGCCTCACAAAGGTCAGCGCGCGTGATGGTCCTGTTACCCATGCCTCCTCCTCGCCCGGAGCGTGATCCGGCTGATTTTGCAGTGGAACTTCTTTTCCGGACGTACGGTATTGCGTCCGCAAACGAGGGTCAACCGCAGATATGAACGCTGTCAGCTTCACGCAAGGTGATGACACAGTCCCGTCAAAACTGCTTACCAGCGCAACAGGACCGATCCCCAGGTGAAGCCGCCGCCCATGGCTTCGAGCATGATCAGGTCACCGGACTTCACGCGGCCATCCTTGACGGCAGCATCAAGTGCCAGGGGAATAGACGCCGCAGATGTATTGCCGTGAATATCGACAGTGACGACGACCTTTTCCGCTGCAATATCAAGCTTCTTTGCACTGGCGTCGATGATCCGCCGGTTGGCCTGATGCGGGATGAACCAGGTGAGATCTTCACCGGTCAGGCCCGTGGCCTTGAAGGCATCCTCGATCACGTCCGTGATCATGCCCACCGCGTGCTTGAAGACTTCCTTGCCTTCCATGCGCAGGTGGCCGACCGTCTGGGTCGTGGAGGGGCCGCCATCCACATAGAGCTTGGACTTGTGCTGGCCGTCCGAGCGCAGATGCGAGGTCAAGATCCCGTGATCGGCCACGGTGCCGGAGGCTTCCCGCCCTTCCAGAACCACCGCACCGGCGCCATCGCCAAAGAGCACGCATGTGGTGCGGTCGTTCCAGTCCAGAATCCGGGAGAAGGTCTCGGCACCGATCACCAGCACGCGCTTTGCCTGGCCGCAGCGGATGAACGTATCTGCCGTCGTCAGGGCAAAGACGAAGCCCGAGCACACCGCATGCACATCGAAGGCCACGCCGTGGCGCATGCCGAGGGCTGCCTGCACCTGCACCGCCGTGGACGGGAAGGTGTTGTCCGGCGTTGCGGTTGCCAGAATGATGGTGTCGATATCCTGCGCCGTGAGGCCTGCATGGGCGAGAGCCCGCTCGGCAGCCTTGATCGCCAGATGGGACGTGAACTCGCCCTCGGCGGCGATGTGGCGCTGGCGGATGCCGGTGCGCTGCACGATCCACTCGTCGGTGGTGTCCACCATGCGGGCGAGGTCTTCATTGGTGAGGATTTTCTCGGGCAGATAGCTGCCGCAGCCGAGAACGGTCGAACGGATGGTGGTCACTCGTCACCTTCGGGAGTTTCAGCGGACACGGAAAAACGGCCACGGTGATAGTGGACGAGGTCCTGGGAGATCTTTTGCAGAAGTTCGTTGCGTACCATGTCATGGGCAAGCGCGATGGCGCTGGCGAAGCCCTCCGCATCGGTGCCGCCATGGCTCTTGATCACGACGCCGTTGAGGCCGAGGAACACGCCGCCATTCACCTTGCGCGGGTCAAGCTTCTCGCGCAGCTGGTTGAAGGCGCCGCGGGCCAGCAGATAACCGAGCTTGGAGAACAGCGACCGGTTCATGGCAGCGCGCAGATAGCCCGCGATCTGCTTGGCGGTGCCTTCTGCGGTCTTCAGGGCAATGTTGCCGGCGAAACCTTCGGTCACCACCACATCGACGGTGCCCTTGCCCAGATCATCGCCTTCGACGAAACCGGCATAGGAGAAGGAGCGGAACGGCGCTTCACGCATGATGCGGCCGGCGGTGCGGACCTCTTCCAGGCCCTTCACCTCTTCCACGCCGATGTTGAGCAGACCGACGGTCGGCTTTTCAACACCGAAGAGGGCGCGGGCCATTGCCCCGCCCAGAATGGCGAAATCGATCAGCTGCTGCGCATCGGCGCCGATGGTGGCGCCCACATCCAGAACCACGCTTTCCCCACGCGCCGTCGGCCAGATGGCGGCGATGGCGGGGCGGTCGATATTGGCCATGGTGCGCAGGCAGAAGGTGGACATGGCCATCAGCGCGCCGGTGTTGCCCGCCGACACGGCCACGTCAGCCTCACCGTTCTTCACCGCCTCGATGGCGCGCCACATGCTGGAGCGCCAGCGCCCCTGGCGCAGCGCCTGGCTGGGCTTGGCGTCCATGGACACCGCCACTTCGCAGTGGAAGAAGGTGGAGGCATCGCGCAGACGCGGATATTTTTCCAGCAGCGGCAGGACGATCTTTTCCTGCCCGAAAATCAGAAACCGGATGCCGGGGTGGCGCAGCAGCGCAAGCTCTGCCCCCGGCAGCACCATTTCGGCACCGGCGTCGCCGCCCATGGCATCAAGGGCAATATGAATGGGTTTTGCCATCTGAAGGTTCTTGTCGTCCATTCGCTTGGGAGCGCTCATCAGGGCCGGAGGCCGCGAAAGCATCTCGAGACTGCCACTCTGATGCTGGCAGATCCGCCACAGCATGCCGGGGTGGCTAAAGGGTCAGTCCGCCATCTTGCAGGTACAGCGCGGCGAACATAACGGTTTTGGGGCGGGAAACAACCGTTTTTGCCCCTCGCCCGCTCCCCCTTATGGCTTGTCCTTGTTCTTGAGCTGCTCCAGCACCTTGAAGGGGGAAGGCTTTTCTTCTTCCTCCTCGATGTCTGCGGGCGCCTCAAACTCCAGTTCCGCATCAGCGGCGCGCGGGAACGGGTCCAGCGCCAGGACGAACTGCTCGCAGACGAGCGCGCCCAGGTCGATCATTCCGTCCTCGATCGCATCGGGCGGCTCCGGGGCTTCCAGATCGATTTCGATCTCGCCATCCTCGCCAAGGTCCGGATTGCGGCGGCGCGGGTCGAGTTCCGGCTCATAGGCACGCTCAAAATGGTCCTTCACGCTCATCGGCAGCGGCACCAGCGTGACGACGCAGCGCTGCGCCCCTTCGGCCTCCAGATCGCCCGTCACAAAGACACCGGCCTTCTTCCACGGCCGCACTTCCAGCGTGGCGGTGAAACGGGTCAGGCTGTCGAGGCCATAGGCTTCCGCAATGCGGGCGAGCGCCTCCGCATCAGCCGTCAGTTCCACGATCTTTGGCGTGTTGCCCAGACGCGACACCTGAAAGCGGTGCGAAAAGGGTGTCGGCACATCAGTCATGATTCGGGGTTCCCTCAAGCGCCGGCACGTCGGGCCAGGCGAGTTTGGCGGTCATGATGTCATCCAGCGGCAGGTCCGCCAGTGTCTTGACCGCATCCATCATGTAAAGCGCCAGCTTGTCGCAAGCCGGCGGATTGGCGGCTTCGGTGAAGATGTTGCGGCCGATGGCTGCCGCCAGATCCTGCGCATTGCCGCTGTCCAGCGCCTCGCCATAGGCAGCGGCACGGCCGTAGAAGGCCTCTGCCATCTTGCGCACCTTTTTCGGCACGCGGTTGTCGCTGATGCCCATTTCGCGCAAGGAAGCGTCCATATCGCGGAAAAACAGGTCGAAAACCGCCTGCGACGTGGCAGCGGCCTCCTTGCCTTCCCCCTGCAGACGGCGGAAAAGCAGAACAGCGTGCAGGATCATCATGTCGAACCGGCCATCCACGGTATCAGGCACAGAAAGTGCTGCGTAGAAGGCAGGCTGACGCGCCTGAGCCACGATAGCGCCATAAAGAGCGTATTCGGATGGCCGGGTACGGCGGCGGAAAAGGCCAAATACCATGGAATGCCTCGACTGATCCCGAGCGGACGGTGTTGCCTTGTGCCCTAACGCAGGTTACTTGCTTTGCCAAGGAACGAATTCAAATACGCACCGGACTGCAAGGCCGGTTCATACGGGACAGGAACGACGAATGAAGACCAAGGCGCATGTGCTGATGCTTCCCATTCTCCTCGGGCTGACCGTGGGCGGATGTTTCACCCAGACCTACAATCACGGCCATTCCATCTCCCCCGACATGCTTCAGCAGGTACAGGTGGGGTCGAGCAAGGAGAATGTCGAGCTGGTCCTCGGGTCACCGTCCACCACATCCGAGATTGAAGGTCTCGCCTATTACTACATCTCCCAGACCGCCGAGACGACCGCCTTCATGAAACCGAAGATCGTCGAGCAGCGGGTGGTCGCCATCTATTTCGATCAGGATGGCTTTGTGAAGGACATCGCCAACTACGGCATGCAGGATGGCAAGGTCTTCGACTTCATCGGCCGCAAGACCCGTACCGGCGGCTCCGACTACGGCTTCCTGACGCAGATCCTGCGCGGCGCGGCCAACCCGTCGCTGGGCCTCTGAGCCGATCGGAAAGCTGCAAGAATGCAAATCCCCCGGAAGAGCATTCCGGGGGATTTTTGTTTGGGTGGCAGAAGCCCTGATCCTAGTGCGCCAGCACCGCCAGCAGCAGCAGGGCGACGATGTTGGCGATCTTGATCATCGGGTTGATTGCCGGACCAGCTGTGTCCTTGTAGGGGTCACCCACTGTGTCACCGGTCACTGCGGCCTTGTGGGCATCGGAGCCCTTGCCGCCGTGGTGGCCGTCTTCGATGTATTTCTTCGCATTGTCCCAGGCCCCGCCGCCGGAGGTCATCGACAGGGCGACGAAAAGCCCGGTGATGATGATGCCGAGCAGCATCGCTCCGACAGCCGCAAAGGCATTGGCCTTGCCTGCAATGGCGTTGATCGCAAAAAAGCAGACAATAGGCGAGAGCACCGGCAGCAGCGAGGGGATGACCATCTCGCGGATGGCAGCGCGGGTGAGCATGTCCACCGCCCGGCCATAGTCGGGCCGCTCGGTGCCGGCCATGATGCCCGGCTTTTCGCGGAACTGGCGGCGCACCTCCTCCACCACGGCAGAGGCGGCCCGGCCCACGGCGGTCATGGCAATGCCGCCGAAAAGATAAGGCAGCATCCCGCCGAAGAAGAGGCCGACGACCACGTAAGGGTTGGAGAGAGAGAAATCGAGCGTATCCACCGTCAGCCCGGCAAAATAGGGGTACTGATCAGAGTTGGAGATGAAGTAGCGCAGGTCCTCCGTATAGGCGGCAAAGAGCACCAGCGCGCCGAGCCCGGCCGAACCAATGGCATAGCCCTTGGTCACGGCCTTGGTGGTGTTGCCCACCGCATCCAGCGCATCCGTCGTCACGCGCACTTCTGCCGGAAGATCGGCCATTTCGGCGATGCCGCCGGCATTGTCCGTCACCGGGCCGAAGGCATCCAGCGCCACGACCATGCCGGCCAGCGCCAGCATCGTGGTCACCGCAATGGCGATGCCGAAGAGGCCTGCCAGTGAATGAGTGACGATGATGCCTGCGATGATGATCAGCGCGGGAACGGCCGTCGCCTCCATCGAAATGGCAAGGCCCTGGATGACGTTGGTGCCATGGCCCGTGACGGATGCCTGAGCGATGGAGCGGACCGGGCGGTAGCCGGTGCCTGTGTAATATTCCGTCACCCAGATGATCAGCCCGGTGACGGCCAGACCGGCGGCACCGCACAGATAGAGCGACATGGGCGTGAAGGAGAGCCCCCCACTGGTGGTCAGCACCACGCCCATACCGCCGAAGACAAGGTACGTGACCGGAAACAGGATGATGAGCGAGAGCACGGATGTGGCGATGAAGCCCTTGTAGAGCGCCCCCATGATCGAGTTGTTGGCTCCAAGCTTGACGAAGAAGGTGCCCGCAATCGAGGTGAGGATGCAGGCCCCGCCAATCGTCATCGGATAGAGCATGGCCGGAGCCGTCGCCGCCGTTCCGGCAAAGAGGATCGCCGCCAGAACCATGGTGGCGACCAGCGTCACCGCATAGGTCTCGAACAGGTCCGCCGCCATGCCGGCGCAGTCGCCGACATTGTCACCGACGTTATCGGCGATGGTTGCCGGGTTGCGGGGATCATCTTCCGGGATGCCTGCCTCCACCTTGCCGACAAGATCGCCGCCCACATCCGCACCCTTGGTGAAGATGCCGCCGCCCAGACGGGCGAAGATGGAGATAAGCGAGGCGCCAAAGCCGAGCGCCACCAGCGCGTCGATGACGCTGCGGCTCGTCGGGTCATAGCCGAGAACGCGGGTGAGGATGACGAAATAGACCGTGACGCCCAGCAGCGCGAGGCCTGCCACCAGCATCCCGGTCACTGCACCGGACTTGAAGGCAATCTCCAGCCCGGCTGCAAGGCTCTGACTGGAGGCCTGCGCCGTGCGCACATTGGCGCGGACCGACACCATCATGCCGATGAAACCGGCAAGGCCGGAGAGAATGGCGCCAGCCGCAAAGCCGATGGCGACGGCAAGGCCCAGCAGCCAGGCGCCAAGGACGAAGATGACCGCGCCGGCGATGGCGATGGTTGTGTACTGGCGCGTCAGATAGGCCTGCGCACCTTCCTGGATCGCCCCCGCGATCTCCTGCATCCGGGCGTTGCCCGCATCGGATGCCATCACAGACTGGATCGCCCAGCCCCCGTAAGCCAGACCCAGAAGGCCGCAGGCAATGACGACGACAAGCTCGGTCATGAGTCCTCCCAATGAATGGGCAGCCCGGCAATCCGATCGTTCTATGACAGCATTTTATCTTGACTTCCAACGGGCTGCGACGCGCGCCAGGGCTCCGGCAAGTCCACTCTCATTCCGCAGCAAGGCGCAACAGCGTTACGTTAGCAGAGTGAACATGGGGCCGGTCAAGTCCTTGGCCTCGTTTATTTTCGCAAGAGACACGAAAACATGCACTGCAACGCAGCAGGTACTTATCCAGCAAATGCCGCGATGCAAAAAAGGTTGCGAAAGGGTTGTTTTTACTTGGAACAAATCAAGACAACGCCGGTTCACGTGTGCCTCTTGCCAGCACGAACATGAGGATCACGCAGACGAGGACAAGCGGGAAGACCAGCAGATTGACGGTCGCCCAGCCGAAGCTGTGCAGCAGCGCGCCGGAAGAGAAGGATGCCAGCGCCACGAAGCCGAAGACGAGGAAATCGTTGAAGGACTGCACCGTCGCCCGCTCGGCGGGGCGGTAGCAGCGCGTCAGCATGCTGGTGGCGCCGACAAAGCCGAAGTTCCAGCCGACGCCCAAGAGGATCAGCGCACTCCAGAAATGCGCCACTTCAAGCCCCATGAGCGCAATCACGGAACAGCCGCACAGCAGCGCAAGGCCGGTGAGAACGATGGTCCGCTCGCCGAAACGGGCGATCAGCGTGCCGGTGAAGAAGCTGGGGCCGAACATGGCCAGCACATGCCACTGGATCGCCAGCGCAGCATCGGTTTCGCTGAGGCCGCAGCCGATCATGGCCAGCGGCGTTGCCGTCATCACAAGGCTCATCAGCGCATAGGAGCAGATGCCGCAGACGGCGGCGACAACGAAGGACGGCTGACGCAGGATGACGCCCAGCGGCCGGGCCTGCGCATCCGCCACAGTCTTCTCCCTGACGGGCGGGACCTTGAGGAAGGTGAGGATGACGCCCATCAGCAGGAACAGGCCGCCAAGGGCGGCATAGGTTCCGGCAAAGAGCACCGGCGCGAAGAGGTCCTTGGTGAAGATCACCGTCTGAGGCCCGATGATTCCGGAGAAGACGCCGCCCGCCATCACCCAGGAGATCGCCTTGGGGCGGAAGGCATCGCTCGCCGTATCGGCGGCCGCAAAGCGGAACTGCTGGACGAAGGCCGTCACCGTGCCCGCCAGCGCGCAGGCCAGTGTGAACAGCCAGAAGCTGCCGATGAGGATGGCCCAGGCCGCCAGCAGCGAGGCGAGAAAGCCCAGCACCGAACCGCCGAGAAAACCAGTCCGCCGCCCCACCCGCTTCATCACCGCTCCGGCCGGCAGGGTGCCGATGGCCGTTCCAAGGATCATGCAGGAGATGGGCAGCGTCGCAAGGCCTGGGGCTTCCGGCAGAAGCGAGGCCGCTGTCAGTGAGCCGGTGGCGATGACGATGGAGGCCGTCGCCCCGCCGAGAGCCTGTGCTGCGGCAAGAATCGCTGCATTGCGCCGGGCAATGCGGTCACCATCCGCAGCGGCGTCCTGTGCAGGCGAAAGGGAAGGCTGAGAGGACATGGACAGGCTCCAGACTGGCTCTTGGGCAGGCTTTGGGGCTGGGTCCGGGCAGAACAGGCTGGCGCGGCAATCTGCGGGGATCAGGTATGGCTTCCCGGCAGGAAGCCGGGACAAGCTTCAAAAATGACGGAAGCCGCCCTGCCCTGCAAGCGTGAAAGGAAGACCGCTGCGCGTCAGACGGACAGCTGGCTTGTCAGCGGCAGGCGCTTCCACCCGGCCGATTCGCGCCACCGGTACACCGGCAGCTGCCGCATCAGCCTCAAAGGTCTGGCCTTGCGCCTGCGGCACGCAGACAAACAGCTCATAGTCATCTCCGCCGGTCAGCACGCGGGCGAGAAGCTCCGGATCGGTGGCCAGAGCGGCACGGGCCGCACCCGACAGCGGCACGCTGTCCACATCGAGGACCAGATCCACATCCGAATGACGCGCCACATGGCCCGCATCGGCGCAGAGCCCGTCAGAGATATCGAGGCTGGCGGAAGCATGGGACAGCACGGCAGAGGCCAGCGCCACGCGCGGCTGCGGCAGCAGATAGCGGTTCAGCAGAAACTCTGCATGAGGTTCAGACAGCCCGAGCTTGCGTGCCCGCTCCGGGTCAAGCCGCAGGGCAAGGCCAAGGGCGGAATCGCCAATGGTGCCGGAGACATAGACGAGATCGCCCGCCTTCGCGCCATTACGGCGCACGGCGCGGCCTTCCGGCACTTCGCCAAGCGCTGTGATGGACAGGACCATGCGCTCGCCGCTGCGGATCGTATCGCCGCCCAGCAGCGGGAATGCAAATTCCGCCTGATCGACGGCCAGACCGGCAGCAAAGCCGGTGAGCCATTGCGCGGCCCCGCCATCGGCCATCTCCCCGCCAAGGCCAAGCCCCAGCAGATAGCCGAGAGGCCTTGCGCCCTTGGCGGCAAGGTCGGAGAGGTTGACGCGCAAGGCCTTGCGCGCCACCAGATCAGCCGGATCATTGGCAAAGAAATGGACATCCGCCGCCAGCATGTCCTTGGTCAGGACCAGCTCATGCCCGGTGGAGGGCTTCAGCACGGCGGCGTCGTCGGTCAGCGCAAGACTGCCGGGGGTGGTTGCGAGCGGGGCAAAGAAGCGCTCGATCAGATCGAACTCGCCCAGCCCCGCCTGTGCCCCCTCATCAGCCATGTTACTGGCCGTCCTGCGCGTCCTGACCTTCGTCGGCCTCAGCCACAGGCTCCAGCTCGGCGCTGCGCAGCTGGTGGGCCAGACGGTCCAGCACGCCGTTGACGAGACGCGGCTCATCCTCGGCGTAGAAGGCCTTCGCCACGTCGATATATTCGGAAATGATCACCTTCGGCGGCACATCGCGGCGGCGCAGCAGCTCATAGCTGCCAGCACGCAGGATGGCACGCAGCAGGCTGTCGATGCGCTTCAGCGGCCAGTCTTCCACCAGCGCGGTGTGGATGAACGGGTCAAGGCGCAGCTGCTCGGCCACAACGCCGCGCACAATGTCCTTGAACCACTGCTCGTCCGCATCGCGGTACTGGTAGCCGTCGACTTCCTTGCCAAGGCGGAAGGCGGTGAACTCGTTGACCACATCGGTCACCGAGGAGCCGCCCACATCCATCTGGTAAAGCGCCTGCACCGCCCCGAGACGGGCGGCACCACGCTTGTTGGCCGGACGGATTTCCGGCCCCTTGTTCTGATCGGCTTCGCCGGTCATGTCAGATCAAACCCCAAGCCGTTCCCGAAGACGGATCATGTCCAGCGCTGCGCGCGAGGCAGCACCGCCCTTGTCCTTGTCGGTCACCCGGGCGCGGGCCCAGGCCTGTTCATCATTTTCCACCGTCAGGATGCCGTTGCCGAGGGCAAGGTCGGCATCGACGATGAGATCCATCAGCACCCGGGCCGATTCATTGGCGACGATGTCGTAATGGGTCGTCTCACCGCGAATGACGCAGCCCAGAACGACAAAGCCGTCATAGAACGTGCCGTCGTTTTCCATGGAGGTCAGCACCATGGACAGGGCCGCCGGGATTTCCAGCACGCCCGGAACAGCGATCCGGTCATGGGTCGCGCCCACCTCGTCCAGCGCCTTTGCAGCCCCTTCGTAGAGCGCATCAGCGATGTCTTCGTAGAATCGGGCTTCAATGATCAGGAGGTGAGGCGCGGAGCTCATCGGTCGTGTCGCTTTCTGTCTGAGAGATGCGGTCAGGAACCATGCCTGCCCGATTTTGTCCAGCCTTTTGCGGGGGCGAGCCCCTCAGGCCTGCTCGCGGAATTCGGCAAGGCGCGCGGCATAGCGCGCCATCATGTCGACTTCAAGGTTTACGTTGTCCCCCACCTGCCTTTCGGCCCAGGTGGTTACCGCCAGCGTGTGCGGAATGAGGAAGACGGAAAACTCCGTTCCCTCCACCTCGTTCACCGTCAGCGACGTGCCATCCAGCGCCACCGATCCCTTGCGGGCGATAAAGGGCGCAAAGGCGCGCGGAGCGTCAAAGCGGAAATAGACCGTGTCCGGATGGTCGCGCCGCTCGACGATGCGGGCAAGCCCGTCCACATGGCCGAGCACCAGATGGCCGCCCAGCTCCGTGCCAAGGCTGAGGGAGCGCTCCAGATTGAGCTTTTGCCCTGCCGTCCAGTCCGCCGCCGTGGTCAGGCGCAGGGTCTCCGCGCCGCTTTCCACCTCGAACCAGTTGCCGGTCTCATCGCGCCCCTTGGCCGTCACCGTGTGGCACGGGCCGCCGCAGGCAATCGAAGCGCCGATATCGATCGTGTCCACGTCATAGGACGTGGCAATGCGGGTGCGCTTGCCGGCGGGAATATCCGTGACGGAGACAATGGTGCCAAGATCGGTGACAATTCCGGTGAACATCTCAACTCTCCTTGCGGCGGAACCGCAGCAGCCTGTCCGGCCCGTAGACGGCCGTATCAACCAGACGGAAATCCGGGTACTCGGCGGTAAAGCCGCCTGCCCCGCCGTCGAACGGCAGGATGCGCCCTGCGCCGAGTTCGGCCACGCCGTGGAAGATCCACGTCTCGTCCACCACACCGGCCTGCAGGAAGGACCGGGCAACGCGCGCGCCGCCTTCCACCATCAGCCGCGTCACGCCCCGGTTGGCCAGCGCCGTCAGCGCGATCTTCGGCTCAATGCCCTCTTCATTGGCGGGCACGCGGATCACCAGCACGCCCGCATCGGCCAGCGCCTGCACCCGTTCGGGGTCGGCCTGATTGCCCGTCACCAGCCACACCGGCACATCGGCGGCAGACTGAACGAGACGGCTCTTCAGCGGCAGCCTTGCATCCTTGTCCAGCACCACGCGCACGGGCGAGCGGTCCTTCATGCCGGGCATGCGGCAGGTCAGTTCCGGATCATCGGCTAATGCCGTGCCTATGCCGACAAGAATCGCGTCACAGCTGCCACGCAAACCGTGCACCACATTGCGCGACAGAGGACCCGTGATCGCCAACTGCCCCTCTCCAACGCGGCCAATGCCGCCATCAGCCGAGAGCGCCAGCTTCAGCACCACATTCGGGCGCTGGTCGGTGACGCGCAGCCGGTGGCCGGCATGGAGCAGGCGGCAAAGGTCTTCCTCAACGCCGGTGGAGACGGAAATGCCCGCTTCCTCAAGCATGGCAACACCGCGCCCGGCGACACGCGGGCTGGGGTCGAGACAGCCGATCAGCACGCGGGCAACACCTGCCTCGCGCAGCGCAAGGGCACAAGGCGGCGTGCGGCCGTAATGGGAACAAGGCTCCAGCGTGACGTAGCAGGTGGCGCCGCGGGCCAGATCCCCCGCCTGCCGCAGCGCGCTCACTTCTGCGTGAGGGCCGCCGGGGCGGGAGGTGACACCGCGGCCAACGATGACCGGTCCGCCGTCCTCGAACTGAACGATGAGCGCGCCCACCGAAGGATTGGGCCAGACCTGCCCCTGCCCCCGCGCTGCAAGGGCAGCAGCGGCGCGCATCAGGCGGCGGTCAATCCCGCTCACCGCAGCCTTGCTGGCGGCGGCGGGCGTCACAGCTACAGCCTCAGCTTCGCTCACGCATCCTCCTGGGGTTCGTCATTGCCGGGCAAGCCGCCCAGTTCACCGAGAAGCTCGCGGAAGTCGCGCGCCTCGCGGAAGTTCCGGTATACGGATGCAAAGCGCACATAGGCCACATCATCGATGGTCTTCAGGCCTTCCATCACATGGGTGCCGATCATCTCGCTGGTGATCTCGCCTTCGCTGGTGCTCTCCAGCTGGCGCACGATACCGCTGACCATACGCTCGATGCGCTCCGGGTCAACCGGGCGCTTGCGCACGGCGATTTCGACGGAACGCATCAGCTTTTCGCGGTCAAACGGCACGCGGCGGCCGGAGCGCTTGACCACCATCAGTTCACGCAGCTGCACCCGCTCGAACGTCGTGAACCGCCCCCCGCAGGTGGAGCAGACACGGCGGCGGCGGATGGCCGTGTTGTCTTCGGTCGGGCGCGAATCCTTAACCTGGGTCTCTTCACCGCCGCAAAAGGGGCACCGCATGTCATCCGTTCCTTATACCAAGGCCCTGAGATACAGGGCCCTGCCAAGCCACAAGCACCGCTTGGGCGCGAAGAATCTGGTGGCCGTAAGCTCTTCGAATTCCGCTCAAAATGCAAACGATCCGCGCCGGAGGGCGCGGACCGGTTCTTGTACTCGTCAGTCAGGCAATCAGGCCGGATAGATCGGGAAGCGGCTGGTGAGTTCGATCACCTTGGCCTTCACCGCAGCTTCCACAGCCGCGTTGCCTTCCTCACTGTTTGCCGCCTTCAATCCGTCGAGAACCTCGGTGATCAGCATGCCGATCTCACGGAACTCGGCAAGCCCAAAACCGCGCGTCGTGCCGGCCGGAGTGCCGAGACGCACGCCGGAGGTGACGAAGGGCTTTTCCGGGTCAAACGGAATGCCGTTCTTGTTGCAGGTGATGTTGGCGCGGCCAAGGGCGGCCTCCGCCTTCTTGCCGGTGGCGTTCTTCGGGCGCAGATCCACAAGCATCAGGTGGTTGTCGGTGCCGCCGGAGACGATGTTCAGCCCCTGCTCCTGCAGGGTCTGGGCCAGCATCTTGGCATTGGCTGCAACGGCTGCAGCGTAGGACTTGAACTCCGGACGCAGCGCTTCACCGAAGGCAACAGCCTTGGCGGCAATCACATGCATCAGCGGGCCGCCCTGAAGACCGGGGAACACGGCGGAATTGATCTTCTTGGCGATGTCTTCATCGTTGGTGAGGATCAGGCCGCCGCGCGGGCCGCGCAGGGACTTGTGCGTGGTCGAGGTGCAGACATGGGCATGGGGCACCGGCGAGGGATGCGCGCCGCCAGCCACAAGACCGGCGATATGAGCCATGTCGACCATCAGATAGGCGCCGACTGCATCAGCGATCTCGCGGAACTTCTTCCAGTCCCAGACGCGCGAATAGGCCGTGCCGCCGGCAACGATCAGTTTCGGCTTGTGCTCATGCGCCAGACGCTCGATCTCTTCCATATCGAGCAGATGATCGTCCTTGCGCACGCCGTAGGACACGACATTGAACCACTTGCCGGACATGTTGACCGGGGAGCCGTGGGTCAGGTGGCCGCCGGAGTTGAGGTCAAGGCCCATGAAGGTGTCGCCCGGCTGCAGCAGCGCCAGGAAGACGGCCTGGTTCATCTGGCTGCCCGAGTTCGGCTGCACGTTGGCGAACTTTGCGCCGAACAGCTCCTTGGCCCGCTCGATTGCCAGCGTCTCGACGATATCCACATACTGGCAACCGCCGTAATAGCGCTTGCCCGGATAACCTTCGGCATATTTGTTGGTCAGGACCGAGCCCTGAGCCTCGAGAACGGCCTTGGAGACAATGTTTTCGGAGGCGATCAGCTCGATCTCGTGCTGCTGACGGCCGGCTTCCTTCTGGATGGCGCCGAAGATATCCGGATCGGCATCAGCCAGAGATTGAGTGAAGAAACCGGTGTAGATCGGCTCGCCGGCCAAGGTATCCGACATCGACATGGCTAGGTCCTTTTCAGCGATTCACAAAGGGCCCCTTCGCCCTTTTTATCCGCCCAAGCGCGGGCAAATGACATTGCTCCGGCATTGGCCCCTTCGGGAGCCCTGCACTTAGCATAGGCATTCCGGTGAACCAAGTGGCAGACCGTCACAGTGATCCGCAAATCCGGCGTTGATCTGATCCATATCGGAAATGGCGCAGGAATTTACGCCGTCCAGCCCCCGCGAGGAACCTCCGGCGTGCCGTTCTCCTCCGACAGACGCTTTGCCAGCTTGCGAAGAGCCAGCGCCTGCAGGTCCGACTGCGCCGCATTGACCGGGCCGATCACCGACACTTCAACGCCGGTCGCAGCATCAATTGCCACCACCTTGACCTGACGGCCGATGGGCACGAATTCCAGATAGACTTCACCCTTGGCATGGCCGGACATGCTGGCATCTCCAGAGACAGAAGAACGGGCGGCACATGAAACACACGCCCCATGAAGGATCAGATGGGCATCATTGCCTGAGGCGCAACAAAAAAGGGAGCCAGAGCCCCCTTTTCCAGTCTCATCTGATGATGCGGCTCACTGGCCGGGCAGCTGCAGCTCTGCCACGTCGCCATAAAGGCCATCACGGTTGTAGATGTCCTCGCGGAAATGCACCGTGCCGTCTTCATTGGCCCAGGCCGTGACGTAGGTCAGGTACAGCGGCACCTGAGTCTTCAGCTTCACGTCTTCCCGCAGGCCGTCGCGGATGGTCTGGTCAACGCGGGCGCGGTTCCAGTCCGGCGTGGTCGATTCCAGCATCCAGGACACGAGGTCACGAACGTTCTGCACGCGCACGCAACCAGACGAATGGAAACGGTTGTCGGTGCCGAACAGCGTCTTCGACGGGGTGTCGTGCAGATACACCTGATGGGTGTTGTGGAAGTTGATGCGGATGGCACCCAGCGAGTTGATCTCGCCCGGATCCTGCCGGAACTGGTACTTCGTGGCCTCGTCCGAGTTCCAGTCGATCTGCTGCCAAGCCAGTTCGTTGTTCTTCCAGTCGAAGATACGGATCTTGTTCTTGGCCAGATACTCCGGATCCTGCTTCATTTTCGGGATCAGGTCCTTGCGGATGATCGAAACCGGCACGGTCCAGTAGGGGTTGAAGTTGACCTCATAGACCTTGGAATTCAGGATCGGGGTCTGACGGTCGATCTTGCCGACGACAGCGGTGTGGCGCGAGCGGACGCGGCCATTCTGAACGGCCTCGATCTCAGCTGCAGGAATGTTCACCATCACATAACGCGCACCCAGATCACCCGACAGGGACCGCAGGCGCACCAGATTGGTTTCCAGCTGGCGCAGGCGCACATCGGCCGGGATGTTCAGCGCCGTCAGCGTGGTCTGCCCCAGCGTGCCGTCGGGAATGAGGCCGTGACGCACCTGGAACCGGCGCAGAGCGGAATCAACATAGGAATCGAATGTGGTCGAGACACCGGCCTGCTGCTCCAGATCACCCGATGCGATCAGGCGGCGGCGGAGGGAAGCGACGATGTTGTCCTCTGCACCGATGCGCAGCGTCTTGCCGGGCGTCGGCACGGTTTCCCAGCCGCCGCGCTGCACGATCATGGCGTACTGATTGATGGCCGAAGCCACATATTCGGCCGTCTGGGGCGCGAGGGTCGGCGTCGCGGTCTTGATCGACTGCAGGTCCTGCAGCGTTGCGTCAAAGCGGTCTTCCCATTCGGCGCGCTGATTGTACTGCTGCAAAGCTTCCAGCGGCGACTGGGCGTTTGCCACGCCCGCACAGATGCCGGTCAGCGCCCCTGCCAGAGCAGCCGCACGGGCCAGAGTGGCGGAAACTTTCGTGATCTGATTCCCGTTGCGCAACAACACCCGTCGCTCCCTTTCGCATCGCGTGGAGGTTCACCTGGCCGGCCCTGATCTGCAGTCACTGCGCCGCAGCCAGCCGGTGAATTCCAGTTAACCACACGGCGGCTTAACAAATTGCAGCCTAGTACGGTCGGCCGCCGCATGCCCAAACGGGGAAAGCCCCTGCGCAATCGTCAGCCCCTGCCTGCGCTCATGGCACAGCAGTCATGAGTTTCATTAGTCAGGGGTTTATGGCCGAAACATGTCCAGTAAACACATCTTTGCCAGAAACGCGAACACTGGTGCTGCAAAGCTACACTGCGTTTTTTGCATGGGCTGCCGGGGCAGTTTGCTCAGGCAGACCGCAGGCTTCTGCAATCCACTGCGCGAAGGCCGCCATTGCCCGTGTCTGCGGACGGTCCGAGGGCCAAACCAGAAGATACCGCCCGGCAGAAACCGAGACCGGAAACGGCTGAATGAGCCGTCCCTGCCAAATCTGGCGCTGGAACATCGCAACAGGCAGCAGCGCAGCTCCCACACCTTCGGCGGCCAGTTCCGCCAATGCGACCGAGCTGTCAAAGACCGGCCCCTTCAGCGGTGGAGACGGCGTCCGGGCCGCATCAAACCATTGCGGCCACTCGGCACTGCGGTAGCTGCGCAAAAGAAGCATATTCGCAAGGTCAGCCGGCTCATGGAGCTGGTTTGCCAAGTGAGGCGCGCAGAGCGGCGACAGCGGTGCCTCCATCAACGGAAGCGCATCATGCCCGCTCCAGCCGCTGGCACCAAAACGGATGGCCATGTCCAGGCCTTCACGCAGGATCTCGACCCTGTTGTTGTTCGTCGAAATCCGCAGGTCGATCTCGGGATGGGCGCGGTGAAAAGCCTCAAGTCTCGGCATCAGCCAGCCAAGGGCAAAGGTTGTGTTGACGCCGATGCTGAGCACTTCAACGTGCCGCTTGCCGTGAAACCTGTCGAGCGTCCGGCCAATCACATCGAAACTGTGTTCCAGAACCGGCGCAAGCAGCCTCGCCTCGTCCGTCGGCACGAGGCCTTGAGAGGTGCGCTGGAACAGGATCACGCCGAGTTGATCCTCCAGCCGCGCGATCTGGTGGCTGACAGCCGCCTGCGTCACGCGCAGTTCGACCGCCGCCTTCGTGAAGCTGCCCTGCCGCATGGCAACTTCAAAGACACGCAGCGCATTGAGGGGAATATCGGGCCGGTCCATAGCATTACTTTTCCTAATACCGCGCCTGAGGATTTGTCGTTTGAGCCCGGAATGCAAGCCGAAATAGAAGGAACGCATGACATCATTTGATGTCAGAGAGCCGCAAGTGCGTTTTCTGACGCCCGGCATTTCCAAGGATTGATCATGCAAAAAACACTTTCCCGTCTCCGCCGTTCCGCTCAGGTTTTTGCCTTCTCCCTGCTGCTGGCAGCCCCGGCGGCAGCAGGCCCGTCGGACGCTCAGCTCGCTGAAACTGTTGCCAAAATCGAATCCCGGCTGAATGCCCGCGTGGGCGTGGTTCTGCATGATAGCGGTAGCGGCTGGTCATGGACAAATCGTGCCGATGAGCGGTTCCTGATGAACAGCACCTTCAAGGCCCCGCTCTGTGGTGCCATTCTGGCAGCAGCAGATGCGGGCACACTGAGCCTTGACGAGGAACTTCCCATTCTGCGCGCCGATATCCTGTCCTATGCACCTGTGACGGAGAAAAAAGTGGGGCAGTCCATGTCCCTGAGCGAACTGTGTCTGGCCACCATCGACATGAGCGACAACACAGCCGCAAATCTTCTGATCAACCGCCTGGGCGGCACGGAAGCAGTGACAGAGTTCTTCCGCCAGAACGGCGACACCGTCAGCCGGCTGGACAGGCTGGAACCAGACATGAACACGTTCAAGGCCGGCGATCCGCGCGACACAACCTCCCCCGCGGCCATGTCGGCGGCATTGGAAAAGCTGCTTCTGGGCGATGTCCTCAGCCCTCAATCCCGCAATCAGCTGATCGAGTGGATGAGCCACGGCGGCGTGACTGGCGCACTCCTGCGCAAAACCGCGCCTGAAGGCTGGCACATTGCGGACAAGTCCGGCAGCGGCGACCGGACCCGCAACATCATCGCCATGATCACGCCGCCCGACCGGGCACCGTGGATCGCCGTGATTTTCGTATCCGATGTCAAAGCGGACTTCGCCACCCGGAACGCGGCATTGCAGGAGATCAGCGCTGCCGTGATCGGCGTCATCAAGGCGGATTGATCGCTTCTGGCTCCTGCATAACAGAAAAGGCCCGTGCCGGGTGTCCGGTACGGGCCTTTTCATTTCGTGCTGCCTGCAGTCCCTGCGGGTCAGAGACGGTAGAGGATCTGGTCGGTCCAGAAACGCTCCAGGCGGCGCAGCGACTTGTTGAGCATGGCGAAGTCACCGGCATGGATCTCGCCCACCTGCTCGACCGAGAGAATGTGGCGCTCATAGAGGTCATTCACGATCTTGGCGACTTCCTGGCCCTTCGGCGTCAGGCTGACACGGACCGAACGGCGGTCCATGCGCGAACGCTGATGATGAATGTAACCGGTCTCCACCAGCTTCTTGAGGTTATAGGAGACGTTGGACCCGAGGTAATAACCGCGGGTGCGCAGCTCGCCGGCCGTCAGCTCGCTGTCGCCGATGTTGAACAGCAGCAGGGCCTGCACGCTGTTCACGTCGGAACGGCCCATGCGGTCGAACTCGTCCTTGATGACGTCAAGAAGACGGCGGTGAAGTCTTTCGACGAGCGTCAGTGCTTCCAGGTACAGCGGCTTGAGTTCCGTGTCCTCTTCTGCCTGAGCAACGGCATCCATAGCTCTGTTAGCTGAGATCATTTGTTTGCGCCTCTATATTTCTACCTGTCATTGGGTGGTTATTTTTTCCACCTTGAGACTGACCATACAGAGGCGCTTCTAAAATCCGCTTAAGAGATACGCTGAATCATCTCTTAAAATTTACCGGAGACTTTTCGTCTGTTTCGATCCATCGAAAGAATTCATTCACCACGAAGGAACCGGACGATCCCCGAGAAGTCCGTGCCCGAATGGCCCGAATTGCAGAAGAGGGCATAGAGGGCTGCGGCCTGTGCACCCAGCGGGGTTGCCGCACCGGAGGACTGCGCCGCCTCTTGGGAAAGCTTGAGATCCTTGAGCATCATCTGCGCCGCGAAGCCCGGCTGGTAGTCCCGGTTGGCAGGCGAGGACGGCACGGGACCGGGCACCGGGCAGTAGCTTGTCAGCGACCAGCACTGGCCGGAGGCTGTGGATGAAATGTCGAAAAGTTTCTGGGCGTCGAGGCCCAGCCGCTCGGCAAGGTTAAACGCTTCACTAACCGCGATCATGGAAATGCCGAGTATCATGTTATTACAAATCTTGGCGGCCTGACCGGTACCCGAGCCACCGGCGTGGACGATGGTCTTGCCCATCACCTCAAGGAAAGGCTTGGCGCGCTCAAAGGCGGCATCCTCGCCGCCCACCATGAAGGTCAGCGTTCCTGCGGCCGCTCCGCCGGTACCGCCGGAAACCGGAGCATCGACCATGACCATGCCGGCGGAGGCCGCCGCCTGCGCCACGGCGCGGGCGCTGTCCACGTCGATGGTGGAGCTGTCGATCAGGAGCGTGCCGGGCCGGGCGCTGGCGAGAACGCCCTCTTCCCCGGTGTAGACGGCGCGCACATGCTTGCCTGCGGGCAGCATGGAAACCACGGCATCGGCATCGCGCACCGCTTCGGCGACGGATGCGACCGCCTTGCCGCCTGCGGCCTCCAGCTGGGCCTTGGCCTCCGGCGACAGGTCAAACCCCTTTACCGCATGCCCTGCCCTGACCAGATTGGCCGCCATCGGGCCGCCCATGTTGCCAAGACCGATGAAACCCACTGATGCCATGACGCAACTCCTCCCGGTTCGCAAAGTCTCATCCGGAACCGTGTCAGGCTTGGGCCATCTGCGGTCCGGCTATTTCTTCCTGTGTTCCTGCTCCACCAGATAGACCAGCAGCAGGTAGATGCCGATGGTCGCCAGATAGAACGTGATCTCGTAAGGCCGCCGCCCGAACATGTCGGAAAAGGCCGTATGCATGACGATCTGGCTGAAGGCCCGGAACAGCCACATGACCGTGCCCCAGGACACCGCCAGCCAGAGGCCGATCGCCGCCACCAGATCCAGCACGGCGAAGAAGACGGTCGCCGTCTGCCATTCGACCGGCATTTCCCAGAACCACGCACCGCGCCATGGCGTAAAGCCGACGATGCGGGCCCAGTGGATCACCCCGCCCGCGATCAGCAGCAGCGCCATGCAGCGCAGATACCACAGCAGCACGGTGCTCCAGGGCGGGCGGTTCTTGAGGAGATCCTGAAAGCTTGTGATCATGGCCGGCCTTGCGGGAAGAGGCATCAGGCTTGGTTAGCCAGTGCCCGCGCTTCACTCAGGGCAGCGGAAGATCGCCGCCCTCTGGCCTTCCGAAATAAGCCGCCAGCCCCGTCCTGTCCACCTCTGCCAGACTTGCCGCCTGCCAGCGCGGTGCATTGTCCCGGTCCACCAGCACGGAGCGCACGCCCTCATAAAAGTCCGTGTGCTTCAGGATCTCGCTGACAATGCGGAATTCCATCCGCATGCAGCCGTTGAAATCCAGCTCCGCGCCCCGGTTCAGCTGCTCGAAGGTCAGCGCCAGACTGGTGGGCGACTTGGAGGCCAGCATCCCCAGGCAATTTCGTGCAAAGTCTGAATCACTTGAGGCCAGCGCCTGCCAGATCTGGTCAACGCTGGAGAGACCGAAAACGCGCTCCAGTTCATCCATCACTTCAAGCAGTGGTGCAGGGCCTGCATTCACCGCAAAACGGGAAAGCGCTGCATCCACCGGCTCCCCGGCGCAGAGCGCGTCCGTCAGCGCCGGAATTGAGGAGGACGCCACCGCATGGGTGAGCACCCCGGTCAGCAGCGCATCGGCCTGCTTCAGCCGGGCCGAGGTCAGCGCGCAATAATAGCCGGTGCGGCGCGGCATGCGCGGCAGAAAGAAGCTGCCCCCGACATCCGGGAAGAAACCGATACCGGTTTCCGGCATGGCGAAGAGCGTTTTTTCCGTGCCCACCCGGTGCGAGCCATGCACCGACAGGCCGACACCGCCGCCCATGACGATGCCGTCGATCAGCGATACCCACGGCTTTGGGAAATGCTTGATGCGGCTGTTGAGAATGTACTCGTCCGCGAAGAAGCTTGTCTGCTCCGGTGCGCCCTTAAGCCCCTGCCCCACACCCATGTCATAGACCTGACGGATGTCGCCGCCTGCGCAGAAGGCCTTCTCGCCGCTGCCGCGCAACACGATGCGGGTGATGGCCGGGTTCGCTTCCCAGTCATCCAGCCGGGCGGCGATGGCCTTGACCATGCCGTGGCTGAGCGCATTGAGCGCCTTGGGCCGGTTGAGGGAGATCAGCCCCGCCTGCCCCGCCACCTCGAACAGAACCTCGTCCGCGCTCTCGCTCATGCTCTTCTGCCTCCCCGGTTGCTGTTCTCACCGGCCAATCAGATCGCGCGAAATGATGACGCGCATGATTTCGTTGGTGCCTTCCAGAATCTGGTGCACCCGCACATCCCTCAGGAAACGCTCAATGGGATAGTCGCGCAAGTAGCCGTAGCCGCCGTGCAGCTGCAGCGCCTCGTTGACCACCTGAAAGCCCGTGTCCGTCGCAAGGCGCTTGGCCATGGCGGCAAGGCGCGTGGCCCCTTCCGCCTTTTCCTCGACGGCCATGGCCGCCTTGTGCAGCAGCAGCCGGGCCGCCTCCAGTTCCGTCGCCATGTCGGCCAGCCGGAACTGCAAGGCCTGAAAAGTGGAGAGGGAACGGCCGAATTGCTGACGGTCCTTCATATAGGCAATGCTGCGCTCAAGGCAGGTCTGCGCTGCGCCCAGCGAGCAGGCGCCGATGTTCAGCCGCCCGCCATCAAGTCCGGCCATGGCGAACCTGAAGCCCTCGCCCTCTTCGCCGATGCGGTTCGCCGCCGGAATGCGGCAGTCTTCAAAAATGACCTGCGCCGTCGGCTGGCTCTTCCAGCCGAGTTTCACTTCCTGCGCCCCGAAGCTCAGCCCCGGCGTGCCCTTGTCCACGACAAAGCAGGAGATGCCGCCCGGCCCCTCCCCGCCCGTACGAGCCATGACAATATAAATGTCCGACACCCCGCCGCCGGAGATAAAGGCCTTGGTGCCGTTGAGAACATAGCTATCCCCGTCCCGCATGGCGCGGGTTCTGAGGCTTGCCGCGTCCGAGCCCGCGCCCGGCTCCGTCAGGCAATAGCTGCCGAAGCGGCGCATGCTGCACAGGTCCGGCAGATAGCGCTCGCGCAGCTCCTGCGAACCGAAGCGGTCGATCATCCAGCCGGTCATGTTGTGGATGGAGATATAGGCCGCCGTCGAGGTGCAGCCCTTCGCGAGTTCCTCGAAGATCAGCGCTGCATCCAGCCGCGTCAGGCCCGAACCGCCCAGATCCTCGCGCACATAAATGCCGCCGAAACCAAGCTCTGCCGCCTTGCGCAGGGTCTCCACCGGGAAAATGGACTTCTCGTCCCACTCCCGCGCATGGGGCTCCATCTCGTCGCGGGCAAAGCTGGCGGCCACCTCCTGAAAGGCGCGCTGCTCTTCGTTCAAGGCAAAGTCCATGGGGCTCCTCCCGCCTGCACGGATGGCCGCAGATGGCGGTCCGGGGCGGCGGCTCTCCTCCTGCCTGCCCCTTGCCGCTCTGCAACCCTTGTCATTCCGGGGTAGCCCGTTTTGACTTTAACGTCAATTTGGCGGCAGATCGTCTCTTTGGCCTATGGGTTGGCGCAAGTGGCCAGATCAAGAGGCAAAGTCCATGATGCCGCAGTCCTCCCTATGGCATCACGGCGGCGCTGTTGTTACAGTCCGCGCCCATCAAGCATGATCAAAACTTCCGAACTCCAGGACCCGCCGCATGTCCAACCCGTTCCACAGCGTTTCCCCCGAGCACATTGACGACATTCTCGGCGGCCGCCGCCTGCGCCGCAACCGCCGCGCCGACTGGGCGCGCCGGCTGGTGCAGGAAAACGCCCTGACCGTGAATGACCTGATCTGGCCGATCTTCCTCGTCGATGGCAGCAACATCCGCCAGCCGGTGCCCTCCATGCCGGGCGTCGAGCGCATGTCGGTGGATGAAGCCGTGCGCGAGGCAGAATATGCGGCGAGCCTGTCGATCCCGGCACTGGCGCTCTTCCCCTACACCGATCCCGGCTTGCGCGATGATGCCGGCAACGAGGCCCTCAATCCGGAAAACCTCATCTGCCGCGCCTGCCGCGCCATCAAGCAGGCGGGCCTCAACATCGGCCTCATCACCGATGTGGCGCTGGACCCCTACACCAGCCACGGCCACGATGGCCTGATGCACGGCGAGCGCATCCTGAATGACGAGACCGTCGATCAGCTCTGCCGCCAGGCCCTGACGCAGGTGGAAGCGGGTGCGGATGTGATCGCCCCTTCCGACATGATGGACGGGCGCATCGGCGCCATCCGCCGGGCGCTGGATGCCAATGGCCACCGCGAAACCCAGATCATGGCCTATGCCGCCAAATATGCCTCCGCCTTCTACGGCCCCTTCCGCGATGCGGTGGGCACGTCCAAGACGCTGATCGGCGACAAGCGCACCTATCAGATGGACCCGGCCAACACGGACGAGGCCCTGCGCGAGGTGGAACTGGACATTGCCGAAGGCGCCGACATGGTGATGGTCAAGCCGGGCATGCCCTACCTGGACGTTGTCTGGCGGGTGAAGGACACCTTCCGCATGCCGACCTATGCCTATCAGGTGTCGGGTGAATACGCGATGATCCAGGCCGCTGCCGCCAATGGCTGGCTTGACGGCGAACGCGCCATGCTGGAAAGCCTTCTGGCCTTCAAGCGCGCCGGAGCAGACGGGATCCTCACCTATTTCGCGCCGCGCGTGGCAGAACTTCTCAAAAGCGGCCTTTAAGAGGCCGCCCTTTTCCGGACGGTGACATGCACAGCCCCTCTGATCGCCAGACCTCTGAAAAACAGGCTTCTGGCACCCTGCCGCTTTCCCTTGCCGATGTGGAAGATGCGGCACGTCTGATCCGGGGGGCCGTGCTGCGCACGCCGTTCCTGCCAGCACCCAAGCTGTCGGCGCTGACCGGTGCCGAGGTTTTCGTGAAGTACGAAAACATGCAGGTCACCAACGCCTTCAAGGAGCGCGGGGCGCTGGTGAAGCTGCTGTCGCTGACAGCGGAAGAGCGCCGGCGCGGCGTCATCGCCATGTCGGCCGGCAACCATGCACAGGCTGTCGCCTATCACGCCGGCCGGCTCGGCATTCCCTCCACCATCGTCATGCCGGAGACGACGCCTTTCGTGAAGATCACCGCCACGCGCGGCTATGGCGCGGAAGTGGTTCTGGCCGGTGACACGCTGGTGGGGGCAACGGCCGAAGCGCAGCGCCTGTCGGAGGAAAAGGGATTCGTCTGGGTGCATCCCTTCGACGACCCCCATGTCATCCGCGGCCAGGGCACCATCGCGCTGGAGATGCTGGAAGACGTGCCGGACCTTGAGTGCATGGTCGTTCCGGTCGGCGGTGGCGGCATGATTTCCGGCATGGCCGTGGCGGCGAAGGGGGCAAAGCCGGATATTTCCATCGTCGGCGTTGAATCGCGGCTTTATCCGGGCATGTGGAGCGCCGTGCATGACGAAGACCTGCCCTGCGGCGGGCCGACGATTGCGGAAGGCATTGCGGTGAAGGACGTCGGCGCCCTCACGCGCAAGATCGTGCGTGAACTGGTCGATGACATTGTTCTGGCCGAGGAAAGCGCCATCGAACGGGCCATCAACCTGTTCCTGACCCAGCTGAAGACACTGGCGGAGGGCGCGGGCGCTGCCGGTCTTGCCGCACTGCTGACGGCACCAGAGCTGTTCCGGGGCAAGAAGGTGGGGCTGGTGCTGTGCGGCGGCAACATCGACCCGCGTCTGGTCTCCTCGATCGTGATCCGCGAGCTTTCCCGCGATGGCCGTCTCGTATCGGTGCGCATCGACACGCCGGACCGGCCGGGTGTGCTGGGCGAAATCGCCTCCATCATCGGCGGGCGCGGCGGCAATGTGGTGGACGTGTCGCACCACCGCCTGTTCCTCAACGTGCCTGCGAAGGGCGCGACGCTGGATGTGACCTTCGAGACCTTTGACGCTGCCCACGGCCAGACCATCATCGAAGCCCTGCGCGAGCGCGGCTATGCGGTGCGCCAGATGAATGTGGCCGAGGTGATGGCCTGAGGCGGCATGCTGCGCGGTGAAGCTGGCGGGCTTGCGAAAAACTCCGCCCGCAAACTGGAACGGAACAATTGACTGTTCGTCCCGTTCTTCCCACATGAATGGCAGAAACGGAGGCGGCGATGTCCTATCAGGCTGAAATTCTGGAACCCCGGCGCGGCGGCTTTGGCGCCACCGATGATCCTGCACTTTTCAGCGGGCTGCGCAGCAAGCGCATCATGGCCTTCCTGATCGACATGGCCATCATCGCCTTCTTCACCGTGATGGCGGGAATACTCATCTTCTTCCTTGGCATTTTCACGCTGGGTCTTGCGTGGTTTGCCTATGCCTTCCTGTGGCAGGGCGTGGCGCTGACCTACACCGCCATCACGCTGGGCGGCGAGCGTGCTTCAACGCTGGGCATGCGCGCCATGGGCCTCGAAATGCGCCTGTGGCACGGCGGCAAGCCCTATGCCCTGCTGGCGGCGATGCATGCGCTGCTGTTCTGGTTCTCGGTGACGCTGCTGACGCCGCTGGTGCTGCTGATCAGCCTCGTGTCGGACCGCAAGCGCCTCCTGCATGACATCATCCTTGGAACCGTCGTCATCAACGCGGACCGCCGTTTCTGACGCCAGACCGGATTGCGCGGCGTTCCGGCACCGGAAATTGCCGGAAATGGGTGCTTGACGTTCCCTCTTGCCGCGCCATCCTGTCGGGATATCATTGTCTGCAACGAGAGGCAGATCTTCCGACGTGACCCGGCACCCGATCGACCATCCCCAGTTCTACCTGACGGCCCCTGCGCCGTGCCCGTATCTGCCGGGCCGGCAGGAGCGGAAGGTGTTCACCCATCTGGTCGGTCATCAGGCCCCTGCCCTCAATGACGTGCTGACGCAGGGCGGCTTCCGCCGCAGCCAGAACATCGCCTACCGCCCGGCCTGCGAGGCCTGCCGGGCCTGCGTTTCCGTGCGGGTGCGGGTGGCGGATTTCCAGTGGACCAGCTCCTTCAAGCGCACCTGGAAGAAAGGCAGCTGGCTGGTCGGCGCAGAGCTGCCGCCCTCACCCTCCAGCGAACAATATGATCTCTTCCGCACCTATCTTCTGGCCCGGCATGAAAATGGCGGCATGTCGGAAATGAGCGTGCTGGACTATGCGATGATGGTGGAAGACACCCATGTGGATACCATGGTCATCGAATACCGCCGCCGCGGGCCGGACACGTTCCTCACCCGGCGCGGCACCGGGCCGCTGACCGGCGTTGCCCTGACCGACCGCATGGCTGATGGCCTGTCGATGGTCTATTCCTTCTACGACCCCACGATCGAAGCCTTCAGCCTTGGTACCTTCATGATCCTTGAGCACATCGAGCGGGCCAGAAAGCTTGGCCTGCCCTATGTCTATCTCGGCTATTGGGTCGAGGGCTCGCAGAAGATGGCCTACAAGGAACGGTTCCAGCCGCAGGAACATCTGGGGCCGGAAGGCTGGGCCCAGCCCGGCCCGTCCACAAGCCTGTCTGACGCCTGATCAGGCCCGTAAAGAGCTGGTCTCATCCACGTGAGCGCGGATCGAACCAAAGACGCTGCGGAACATGTCCCGCGTCAGCCGTCCCGTGTTCGTGTTGTAGCGCGAGCAGTGGTAGCTGTCGAAAAGCTTCACCGGCCGGCCGGACAGCTGAATGTCATGCCCTGCCCCATGCACGAAGGGTGATCTTGCACGCGGCAGCGACAGGGCGGTCAGGAATGTGTCATGGGCAATGCGCCCCAGCGCCAGCACCGCACGGACCGAGGGCATGGCGTCAAGCGTTGCAATCAGAAACGGCCGGCAGGTCTTGATCTCCGGCCCTGTCGGCTTGTTCTCCGGCGGGACGCAGCGCACCGCATTGGTGATCAGGGCATCCACCAGCTCAAGGCTGTCATCCGGGCGCGCCTCATAGACGCCCCTGGCAAAGCCGAAGTCGATCATCGTCTCGTAGAGAAGATCGCCGGCATAATCCCCGGTAAACGGCCGCCCTGTCCTGTTGGCACCACGCAAGCCCGGCGCAAGACCAACGATCAGCAGGGACGGCGCCTTGTCACCAAAGGACGGCACGGGCGCGTTGAACCAGTCCGGCGACAGGCGCCGGTGCTCTTCGCGGAAGGCAACGAGACGCGGGCACAGCGGACAATCGCGTGCCGGGTCCAGAGCAACATCAGCCATATGTGGTTCAGGCCTCAGTAGTCGTCATCTTCGTCGGCGTCACGGTCGCGGTCGGAGACACGCGAGGGACGCTCGGCCGGATCACGGCCAACGCGGTTGGCAAGGCTCGCCAGCTCGATGAAGTGGTCAGCCTGGCGGCGCAGATCATCGGCAATCATCGGCGGCTGGGTCTGAAGCGTGGAGACGACGCTGACCTTGCGGCCCTTGCGCTGCAGAGCTTCAACCAGCGAGCGGAAATCACCATCCCCCGAGAACAGGACAATGTGATCAACGCTGTCGACGAGTTGCATGGCATCAACCGCCAGCTCGATATCCATGTTGCCCTTGACCTTGCGGCGGCCGCTGGAATCAACAAATTCCTTCACCGGCTTCGTCACAACCTTGTAACCGTTGTAATCAAGCCAATCAATCAGAGGGCGAATTGAGGAATACTCCTGATCCTCAATGATCGCGGTATAATAATATGCGCGCAGCAAATAGCCTTTGCTCTGAAACTCCTTCAACAGCATCTTATAATCGATATCGAAACCGATCGCCTTTGCCGTCGAATACAGGTTCGCACCATCAATAAACAAAGCAATTTTTTCTCTTGAATCAAACATAAAGTAATTCCTTTCCAGCACCAGCGGGCTCTGGTGCAGCATTCAACCTATCACAGCGCAATTGATTGACTTGTATAAACAATCACTCGCTCGCTTGCGTTGCCTCCAAGTCAGCAAAAGCTAAACTTTTAACTGAACGCCATTATTTGGACGTCTTTTCATGGGCGCAACAGTTGGGGTACTACATTGGCGCAGCCTTCCGCAATCATAAATATGGCCACCATTTGGACGTGTGAAAGGTTCTCAAGCCATTTTTTCGCCGCTCTGGCACCTCAAGATCGATCACGAAACAGCGAGGGTTGCGCTAAGGTGCAGTTGCTAATATACGCTCATCACTTGAATTCCAGAACATATGGAGAAGTCCTATGGCGCGCGTGACCGTCGAGGATTGCATCGACAAGGTTGATAACCGGTTCGAGCTGGTGCTGCTGGCAGCACATCGCGCCCGGATGATCTCAAGCGGTTCGCCGCTGACCATCGATCGCGACAACGACAAGAACCCGGTCGTCGCACTGCGCGAAATCGCAGATGAGACGGTGAGCCCGGAAGATCTTAAGGAAGACCTCATTCATTCTCTGCAGAAATATGTGGAAGTGGATGAGCCGGAGGCGGAAGCCGTACCGCTCGTTCCGTCCAGCAATTCTGGCGGCACCCAGGTCAATGCGGTAGACGATTCGAACGTTGAGTTCGACCGCATGTCGGAAGAAGATCTGCTGCGCGGTCTGGAAGGCCTTGTGCCGCCGGAGCGTTCGGACGACATCTGATTTCCGGCATGAGGCGGGTCATCTGAGTTGGCAAGCCCTGGTGCTGCAATCTGTGTCCAAGGGTGTCTGCTGCGGCCATGATGCGCCAATACGAGCTTGTCGAACGGGTTACCCGCTATAATCCGAATGCCGATGAAGGCCTTTTGAACAAGGCCTATGTCTATGCCATGAAGAAGCACGGGTCCCAGACCCGCGCTTCCGGAGATCCCTATTTCTCCCACCCGCTCGAAGTGGCCGCCATCCTGACCGATCTCAGGCTGGATGACGCCACAGTTGCGGTCGCGCTGCTGCATGACACCATTGAGGACACGGATGCCACCCGCGCGGAGATCGACACGGTCTTCGGCGAGGAAATCGGCAAGCTTGTCGAAGGCCTGACCAAGATCAAGCGCCTCGACCTCGTCTCCCAGAAGACCAAGCAGGCGGAGAATTTCCGCAAGCTTCTGCTCGCCATCGCCGATGATGTGCGCGTGCTGCTGGTGAAGCTGGCGGACCGGCTGCACAACATGCGCACGCTCCAGCACATGCCGGAGCACAAGCGCGGCCGCATCGCCGAAGAGACGATGGAGATCTATGCCCCGCTCGCCGGGCGCATGGGCATGCAGGACATGCGCGAGGAGCTGGAGGACCTGTCCTTCCAGGTGCTCAATCCGGAAGCCTATGCCACGATTGCCGAGCGGCTCACGGGCCTGCGCGAGCGCAATGGCGGGCTGATCGGCGAGATCGAAAGCCTGCTGACCGCCCAGATCGCCGAGCGCGGCATCGCTGCCCGGGTCAAGGGCCGTGAAAAGCGCCCCTACTCCATCTTCCGCAAGATGCAGCAGAAGTCTCTGGGCTTCGAGCAGCTTTCCGACATTTACGGCTTCCGCGTCATCGTCGGCACCACCGAGGCCTGCTACCGGGTGCTGGGCATCATCCACACCACCTGGCCGACCGTGCCGGGGCGGTTCAAGGACTACATCTCGACGCCGAAGCAGAACGACTACCGCTCGATCCACACCACGATCGTCGGCCCCAGCCGCCAGCGCGTGGAACTGCAGATCCGTACCGAGGCGATGGACCGGGTGGCCGAGTACGGCATTGCCGCCCACGCCCTCTACAAGGACGGGCAGACGGGCGGGCGCAACATTGCCCGGCATACGGACGAAAGCCGCGCTTATGACTGGCTGCGGCGGACCATCGACCTTCTGTCGCAGGGCGACACGCCGGAGGAATTCCTCGAGAACACCAAGCTGGAACTGTTCCACGACCAGGTGTTCTGCTTCACGCCCAAGGGCCGCCTGATCGCCCTGCCACGCGGGGCAACGCCGATCGACTTTGCCTATGCGGTGCATACGGGCATCGGCAACACCTGCGTCGGCTGCAAGATCAACGGCAAGATCATGCCGCTGGTGACCGAGCTGCGGAACGGCGACGAGGTGGAAGTCATCCGCTCGCAGGCGCAGACGCCGCCGCCCGCCTGGGAATCGATTGCCGTGACCGGCAAGGCCAAGGCCGCGATCCGCCGGGCCACGCGCGAATCCATCCGCAAGCAGTACGGCGCCCTTGGCGAGCACGTGCTGCAGCGCGCCTTCAACCGTGCGGACAAGCCTTATTCGGAAGGTCTTCTGGACGGCGTTCTCGGCCTGCTCAATCAGGAGACCGTTGCCGATCTGCTGGCCAGCGTCGGGCGCGGCGAGTTGAGTGCGCAGCAGGTGGTCAAGGCAGTCCATCCGGACTATCAGGACGAGCGCACCGCTCATCTCAAGCCGGAGCCCGGTGAAGGCTGGTTCGATCTTGAGAAGGGCCAAGGCCTCAAGTTCCGAATTCCCGATGCCGTGCAGGGCTCCGATGGCCTGGCGCTGCCGATCCGCGGCCTGACCGGTGACATTCCGGTGAGCTTTGCCCCCAATGGCGGCGCCGTGCCCGGTGACCGGATCGTCGGCATCCTGACGCCTTCGGAGGGGCTGACGATCTATCCGATCCAGTCGCCGGCACTGAAGGAATTCGACGACCAGAGCGACCGCTGGATCGACGTGCGCTGGGACATCGATGTGGACAATCCGGAGCGTTTCCCGGCGCGCATCAACGTGTCAGCGCTGAACGAGCCCGGCTCCCTCGCCGCCATCGCCCAGGTGATCGGCGACAACGGCGGCAACATCGACAATCTGAAGATGGTCCGCAAGGTGGCCGACTTCCATCAGATGATCATCGATCTCGAGGTATGGGATCTGAAACATCTGAACCGTATCATCAACCAGCTGCGGGCCAAGCCGAACGTGTCGAGCGTGACACGTGTCAACGGCTGACCCGGCACAAGACGGAGACTTTGGACGATGACGCAGGACGAAGTCCTGGCCGTTTTCCGCGAGGCGGGGGCCATTCTGGAAGGGCATTTCATTCTTTCCTCCGGGCTGCGCAGCCCGGTCTTCCTGCAGAAGGCCCGCGTCTTCATGTATCCGGAGAAGACCGAGCGCCTGTGCAAGGCGCTGGCGCAGAAGATTGAAGCGGCCGGCCTTGGCAAGATCGATGCCGTTGTCTCCCCTGCCCTTGGCGGCCTGATCCCCGGTTATGAAACGGCCCGCCACCTCGGCGTTCCGGCCATGTGGGTGGAGCGTGAGGGCGGAGAGTTCCGCCTGCGCCGCTTCGAGATGGAAAAGGGCGCGCGCGTCGTCATCGTTGAAGACATCGTCACCACGGGCCTGTCCAGCCGCGAGACGGTTGACGCATTGAAGGCAATCGGCGCCGAAGTTCTGGCCGTGGCCTGCCTGATTGACCGCTCTGCCGGAGAGGCGGACACAACCGTGCCACTTGTATCGCTGACACAGTACAAGGTGCCGGCCTATGAGCCCGACAATCTGCCGCCGGAGCTGGCCGCGCTTCCAGCCGTGAAGCCGGGAAGCCGCAACCTCGCCTGAGCGGGCAAAACGGGAAAGGGAGACAGGACCGCATGCTGTTTCAGCGCAGAACACCGCCAACCCGGCTTCAAAAGATGCGCGTGGCCGTCTGGCCGCGGGAAAGCTGGTCCCGGTCGTTCCGCTATTACGGCAAGCGTGTCCTGCGCCTGACCGCCAGTCCCGATGCCGTCGCCAGAGGATTTGCGGCAGGCGCCTTTGCGTCCTTCACGCCCTTGATGGGTTTTCATTTCCTGCTGGCGGCCGCGTGTGCCTTCGCGATCCGGGGCAACATGATTGCTTCGGCTCTTGGCACCGCTGTCGGCAATCCGCTGACCTTTCCCTTCATCTGGGCCGCGACCTACAAGCTGGGTCACCTGATCCTCGGGTCGAACCAGCATGAGATTGCGCGCCGCGAAGGCGCGACCGAGCATGGTTTCAACCTTCTGGAACAGTCGTTCGACACGCTCTGGCCGGTGATCAAGCCCATGCTGATCGGCGGAATTCCCCTTGGCCTGATCTGCGGTGCACTGTGCTATGTCATCGTCTTCCAGAGCGTGCGCACCTATCAGGAAGCCAAGCGCCTGCGCCTTGAAAAGCGGCGGGACGCAAGCCGCAAGGCCGAATAGCTTGAAGATGCCTATCCGGCATCTTAACTCCATGTCTTGCGCGTTCTGACCGGCCAGGGAAAGGCAGCCATGATTCTTGGCATCGGCAGCGATCTGATCGACATCCGCCGCATCGAGCAGACACTGGAACGGTTTGGCGAGCGCTTCACCAACCGTGTCTTCACCGAGCGGGAGCGCCAGCGCTCCGACCGGCGTACCGAGCGGGCGGCTTCCTATGCCAAACGCTTTGCCGCGAAAGAAGCCTGTTCCAAGGCTCTTGGCACCGGCATCCGCATGGGCGTTGCATGGCGGGAGATGGGGGTGGTGAACCTTCCGAGCGGCCGCCCGACGCTGGAACTCACCGGCAGCGCCGCCGGACGGCTTGCCCGGCTGACGCCGGAAGGCTTCAAGGCCCGCATCGACCTGACCATAACCGATGATTACCCGCTGGCGCAGGCCTTCGTGGTGATTTCCGCCTGGCCGCAGGACTGGCCGGAGCCCCCCGCCCCGCCAGTGCGCGAGGAGGCCTGAGGCTTTCTCAAACCGCCATAAAGCCATGTTTGCAAGCCTGACCGCAAACCTTGCGCCAAGCCTTGCGTTGCCAGCCCCGGCATGAACGGCTAAAAGTCGCTGCAACAGACTGAGGCCAATGGTGCCTCATGGCACGAATGAAGGACGACATGAGCGTGACGGACAAGAAAAAAGCCAAGGAAGGCAGCCTTGGTGAAACGGTCAAGGTGATCGTTCAGGCCCTGCTGATCGCGCTGGTCGTGCGCACCTTCCTGTTCCAGCCGTTCAACATCCCCTCCGGGTCGATGATGAACACGCTGCTGATCGGCGACTATCTGTTTGTGTCGAAATACAGCTACGGCTATTCGCGCTACTCCTTCCCCTTTGGCATGCCGCCCTTCGAGGGGCGTGTGCTGAGTTCGGATCCGGAGCGTGGGGATGTGGCCGTATTCAAGACGCCGCATGACAATTCGACCGACTACATCAAGCGTGTCATCGGCCTGCCCGGCGACGAAATCCAGATGATCGATGGCGTGCTGCATATCAATGGCGAAGCCGTGCCGCGCGAGCGCATCGAGGACTTCATCGACAAAGACAGCTTCGGCAACGAGCGCCGCGTCGCCCGCTACCGTGAAACCCTGCCCAATGGCGTCAGCTACGACACGCTGGACCTGACCCCGCGCGGCCAGTCCGACAACACACGCGTCTTCAAGGTGCCGCCCGGCCACTACTTCATGATGGGCGATAACCGCGACAACTCCACCGACAGCCGCGTGCCGGTGGAACTGGGCGGCGTCGGCTATGTGCCGGTTGACAATTTCGTCGGCCGCGCCGAAGTGATCTTCTTCTCCGTGGACGGCGGGCATCCGGCCTGGATGTTCTGGTACTGGCCCTGGTCCGTGCGCTGGGACCGCCTGTTCCAGTCGATCTGAGGCAGGAGACGGTATGACCATTTCCCGGAAGACTGACATGCTTTCCGCCGTCGAGGCGCGGATCGGCCACACCTTTGCCGACCGCAGTCTGCTGCAACAGGCGCTGACCCACGCCAGCGCCCTGTCCGGGGCCGACACGTCCGGTGGCAGCTACCAGCGGCTGGAGTTCCTCGGCGACCGGGTGCTCGGCCTTGCAGTCGCCAGCATGCTGCACAAGCACTATCCCCGTGCCGACGAAGGCGAAATGGCGCGGCGCCTGAACCACATGGTCAAGCGCGAGACCTGCGCCGAAATCGCCATCGAGCTGAAACTGGGCGATGACATGCGCATCAGCCAGAGCGAGGCGCAGACCGGCGGACGCCAGAAGACGGCGCTGCTGGCCGATATCTGCGAGGCCGTGATTGCCGCCATCTATCTGGATGCGGGCTTCGAGACGGCGGAAGACTTCGTGCGCCGCCTGTGGGAGCCGCGCATGCTGACCTTCTCCGGCCCCTTGCGCGATGCCAAGACCACCCTGCAGGAGTGGGTGCAGGCCAAGAGCCTGCCGGCACCGCTCTACAAGGTGGTCGACCGCACCGGCCCGGACCATGCGCCGGAGTTCATCGTTGCCGTGCAGGTGGAAAAATTCCCCAGCGCCGAAGGGCGCGGCAACTCCAAGCGCGTGGCCGAACAGGCTGCCGCCGAGACCATGCTGCGGCGGGAAGGCGTCTGGAGCGACTGACGCCCGAGGCCCATGCACGGGATGCTTCGCCTCGCCCAACAAACCAGCTATGATTGACCCGCCGGGGCCGGACTGCTGTCCGCCACGCCGGATGACACTTTGAAAGACGACAGATTTGACCGATCAGGACCTGCCCGGCACCGCCGGGACCGACATGGACGCCCTTCATACCGCAGACGGCACCCGCGCGGGCTTCGTTGCCCTCATCGGCGCGCCGAATGCCGGCAAGTCGACGCTGATCAACCAGCTGGTCGGCACCAAGGTCTCCATCGTCACCCACAAGGTCCAGACCACCCGCGCCATCGTGCGCGGCATTGCCATGCATGGTGCCTCGCAGATCATTTTCGTCGATACCCCCGGCATCTTCAAACCCAAGCGCCGGCTGGACCGGGCAATGGTCGACACCGCATGGGGCGGCGCACGCGACGCGGATGTGACGGCCCTGCTGATCGATGCGCGCAAGGGCCTGACGGAAGAAGTGGAAGCCATCCTTGGCCGCCTTGCAAACATGCCCGGCAAGAAGGTGCTGATCCTCAACAAGACGGACGTGGCCAATCGGGAGAAACTTCTAAAGGTCGCGACCACCGCGAACGAAACCGTCACCTTCGAGCGCACCTTCATGGTCTCGGCCCTGACAGGTGATGGCGTTTCGGACATTCTCGCCTATTTCGCCGGGGAAGTGCGCCCCGGCCCCTGGCTTTATCCGGAAGATCAGGTTTCCGATGCCCCCATGCGCATGCTGGCGGCGGAAATCACCCGCGAGAAGCTGTTCGAGCGCCTGCACGAGGAAATCCCTTACGTCTCGACCGTCGAGACCGAGCTCTGGGAAGAGCGCAAGGATGGCTCCGTGCGCATCGAGCAGACGATCTATGTGGAGCGCGACAGCCAGAAGGCCATCGTGCTGGGCAAGAAGGGCCAGACCATCAAGATCATCTCGCAGGCCGCCCGCACCGAACTGACGGAAATCGTGGAACGGCCCGTACATCTGTTCCTCTTCGTCAAGGTGCGCGAGAACTGGGCCGATGATCCGGAGCGCTACCGCGAAATGGGGCTGGAATTCCCGCGCTGATCCGGCGCGGGACACAGAACAGGGAAACCGGGTGGCACGCCGATGGAATGGACAGATGACGGCGTTCTCCTTTCCTGCCGCCCGCAAGGGGAAAGCGCGGCTGTCGCCGAGGTGATGACCCGCCATCAGGGCCGGCATCTCGGCCTTGTCCGCTCGGCCCGCTCCCCCCGCATGACGCCGCTGCTGCAGCCCGGCAACACGCTGCGCCTCACGTGGCGCGCCCGCCTGCCTGGCCAGCTTGGTCTTTTTTCTGTTGAAGGCCTATCCTTGCGTGCCGGTTTCCTGATGCAGGAAGCTGCGGCACTCTACGGCGTGCAGCATCTTGCCGCCCTCACCCGCCTGCTGCCGGAGCGCGCTGCCCATGAGGGCATCTTTCAGGCGCTGACCGTAGTGCTGGATCACCTGCACGAGCCGCTGATCGCCGGTCCACTGATCGTGCGCTATGAACTGGCGATGCTGACGGAACTCGGCTTCGGCCTTGATCTCAGCCGCTGTGCGGCCACGGGACAGGCATGGGATCTGGCCTATGTTTCCCCGAAAAGCGCGCGCGCCGTCAGCCGCGATGCTGGCGCCCCCTACCGGAACAAGCTGCTGCCCCTGCCTGCATTTCTGGTGGACGGTGAGCGCCAGCCCGGCACGGAAATCAACTTCACCGACCTCTCCGGCGGCTTCACGCTGACGGCCTTCTTCCTCGACCGGCACGTCACCGGTCCCGCCGGTCTTGACCTCTCCACCACGCGCACCGGCATGACAGCGGCCTTCGCCAAGGCATATGAGCAGGCGGGCCTGATGGGGTTTGGCGGATAAACCGCTCAAGACCGGGGAAAAACCTGCAGAATTCTGCCATTTCCACCCCCGCAGAATTGTGTGGATGGGCCAATCCGGGCTATGGCTCGCAGCATGGGAAACGAGCTGATTCCACCAAGCGGCATTGAAGGCGTCAACCTGCGCGAAGCGCTGGAAGAACGGTACCTTGCCTATGCCCTCTCCACCATCATGCACCGGGCGCTGCCCGATGTGCGCGACGGCCTGAAGCCGGTTCACCGGCGCCTGCTCTACGCCATGCGCCTTCTGAAGCTGGACCCCGGTGCCGGCTTCAAGAAATGCGCCCGCGTGGTCGGCGACGTGATCGGTAAGTATCACCCGCATGGCGACCAGGCTGTCTATGACGCCCTTGTGCGCCTTGCCCAGGATTTTGCACAGCGCTATCCGCTGATCGAGGGCCAGGGCAACTTCGGCAACATCGACGGCGATAACGCGGCGGCGATGCGTTACACCGAAGCGCGCCTGACCGACACGGCCAAGCGCCTGCTCGACGGGCTCGACGAGGATGCGGTCGATTTCCGAGAGACTTATGACGGCGAAGAACGCGAACCGCTGGTTCTGCCGGGCGGCTTCCCGAACCTCCTCGCCAACGGCTCTTCCGGCATTGCCGTGGGCATGGCGACCTCCATTCCGCCGCACAATGCCCATGAGCTGTGCCTTGCCGCCCAGCACCTGATCAAGCACCCGGAAGCCGAAACGCGGGATCTGCTGGCCTATCTCAAGGGGCCGGATTTCCCAACCGGCGGCATTCTGGTGGAGGACCCCAAGGGGCTGCTGGAGGCCTATGAGACCGGTCGTGGCAGCTTTCGCGTCCGCGCCCGCTGGGCCGTGGAGGATCTGGGGCGCGGCCAGTGGGTCGTCGTCGTCACCGAGATCCCCTATCAGGTGCAGAAGTCGCGCCTGATCGAGAAGATCGCCGAGCTGCTGACCGCCCGCAAGCTGCCGCTGCTGGACGATGTGCGCGACGAATCCGCTGAAGACGTGCGCGTCGTCCTGGTGCCGCGTTCGCGCAACGTCGACCCTGCCCTTCTGATGGAATCCCTGTTCAAGCTCAGCGAGCTTGAAACCCGCTTCCCGCTGAACCTCAACGTCTTGTCCATGGGCAAGGTGCCCATGGTGATGGGCCTGAAGCAGGTTCTGCGCGAGTGGCTGGATCACCGCAAGGAAGTGCTGGTGCGCCGCTCGCAGCACCGTCTGGCGCAGATCCTGCACCGGCTTGAGGTGCTGGAAGGCTATCTGATCGCCTACCTGAACCTCGACGAGGTGATCCGCATCATCCGCGAGGAGGATGAGCCGAAGGCCTCGCTGATGCGCACCTTCAGCCTCTCCGACGTGCAGGCGGAAGCCATCCTCAACATGCGCCTGCGCTCCTTGCGCAAGCTTGAGGAAATGGAAATCCGCAAGGAGCACGAGAAGCTCAGTGCCGAACGGGATGCCCTGAACGCGCTGCTCGGGTCCGATGCCAAACAGTGGGCAAATCTGGCCAGGGAAACGGCGGAAATCGCCAAGGCCTATGGCCCCGAAACCCTTCTCGGCAAGCGCCGCACGGATGTGGCCGAAGCGCCGGACCATGACATTGGCGACATCCAGCAGGCCATGATCGAGAAGGAGCCGGTCACGGTCATCATCTCGGAAAAGGGCTGGATCCGCGCGCTCAAGGGCCACCAGCAGGACCTCGCAACCGTCGCCTTCAAGCAGGGCGACAAGCTGAAGTTCTCCTTCCATGGCGAGACGACGGACAAGATCCTGCTGCTGACCACCGCCGGCAAGTTCTTCACCCTTTCCGCCGCCAACCTGCCGGGCGGGCGCGGGCATGGAGAGCCGGTGCGCCTGATGGTGGACATGGACGAGGGCCAGGACATTGTCTGCGCCTTCCTCCACAAGCCGGGCCGCAAGCTGATGGTGATCAGCGACGAGGCGCGCGGCTTCATCGTGCCGGAGGCCGATGTCATTGCCAACACGCGCAAGGGCAAGCAGGTGCTGAATGTCACCGCGCCCAACGAAGCGGTTCTCTGCATTCCGGTGGAGGGCGATCAGGTCGCCATCATCGGCCAGAACCGCAAGCTGCTGGTCTTCCCGCTGGCGCAGGTGCCGGAAATGGGCCGCGGACGCGGCGTGCGCTTGCAGCGCTACCGGGATGGCAGCGTCGCCGATGCGGTGGTCTTCTCAGGCGAAGCCGGCCTTGTCTGGATCGACAGCTCGGGCCGCAGCTTCAACCGCTCCATGGATGACCTCGCCGACTGGCGTGGCGACCGGGGCCAGGCGGGCCGCCTGCCCCCCACCGGCTTCCCCCGCACCAACAAGTTCGGCACGGGCAAGCTTTGATAGCAGCCCGTGCGGCGGCTGAGCACTTTCAAGGCGTGATGCGTCAGCATCGAAAGCCTTGGCATGAAATGACACGGGGAGAAGCTGAAAAGCTTCTCCCCGATGCGTTTGGACCTCTCCAGCACCAAATCCACACTCTCCGTCATGCCATGACTTGATCATGGCATCCATTCCATTACCCATCCAAGGATAGAGGCGTTCCTCGTCACGCCGGAATGACGCAAGGAGCAAGCTGAAGCGGAACGGTATGGATCCCATGATCAGGTCATGGGATGACGAATACGGTGTGGTCAGTGACAGGCGAATGGCCCAATGCGGCTCCAAAGCCTGCCCAAAGCAGGTCAAATCCGGATCGGGCAAGACCGAAGCAGCGTTTCAACCAGCCTCCCCACAAAAATCACACACTCCGTCATGCCATGACTTGATCATGGCATCCATTCCATTGCCCATCCAAGAGCAAAGACCTTCCAAATCGCACTGGAATGCCACAAGGCGCAACCTGAAACGGAACGGCGTGGATCCCATGATCAAGTCATGGGATGACGAATACGGTGTGTTCAGTCACAGGTGGCGGCGTCTTGCTCATGCTCATGCGCATGCGCATGAGCATGAGCATGATCGTGCCGCTATGAGTTTCATCCACAACATATCCACAGCCTGCCAACAACTCTTTCACAAGCTGCCAACAGGCTTGGACACAGGGTTTTCCAGAAGGTTTGCACAAGGCAGGCGCGTCAGCTGAAGCAGTCTCCAGTCAGCTCTCAGCTGTCAGCCCTTAGCTGCCAGACTTCAGCAAGCGGCCCTTTTCGCGGGCCCAGTCGCGGGCCTTTTCGGTTTCGCGCTTGTCGTGCAGCTTCTTGCCGCGGCCAAGGGCGAGCTCCAGCTTGGCGCGGCCCTGCTCGTTGAAATAGATCTTCAACGGCACCAGCGTCTTGCCTTCCTTGGCCACGGCTGCTGCCAGCTTGGCGATCTGGCGCTTGTGCAGCAGCAGGCGGCGCGGACGGCGCGGCTCGTGGTTGAAACGGTTGGCCTGAAGGTACTCCGGCAGATAGGAATTGTAGAGCCAGATCTGGCCGTCTTTCTCCGCCGCGTAGGATTCCTGAATGTTGGCCTTGCCGCCGCGCAAGGCTTTCACTTCCGTGCCGCGCAGCTCGATGCCGACTTCCAGAACGTCCTCGATCTCGTAGTTGAACCGCGCCTTCCTGTTGTCCGAAACAACCGTCCGGGCGGGGCCGCCAGACTTGGGCGCCATGGTCACATCTTCCCTGCATGGACGCGGAAGGGCCACATCCCGGCCCTTCCGGTCAGTTTATCAACACAACCCGCCCCTCCTTCGTCATCCCGGCCAAGCGCAGCGCGAGCCGGGACCGGTGAGCCGGGGGGGCAAGTTGTTTTTCTCCAGAGCCATAACTGGTGCGCCTTGGCCCACCGGTCCCGGATCTCCGCTTCGCTGCGTCCGGGATGACTACGGAAAGAAATTCCCGAAAGATCAGACCGGAAGGGCGATTGCAGGCCCTTCCGGTCACTCTATCTCAGTTGATCAGGCCCGCGTGCACCATGGCATCGCGGATCTGGGCCTGCGTTTCCGGCGAAACCGGCACAAGCGGCAGGCGGACTTCGTTCTCGATCTTGCCGAGAAGCGACAGGGCATATTTGACGCCCGTCGGATTCGGTTCGATGAAGAGCGCGTTGTGGAGCGGGCCCAGCCGGTCCTGGATGGCGAGCGCGGCGGCATAGTCACCGCGCAGCGTGGCGGCCTGGAAATCGGCACACAGCTTCGGCGCGACATTGGCCGTCACCGAAATGCAGCCCTGCCCGCCATGAGCGTTGAAGCCGAGCGCCGTGATGTCCTCGCCCGAGAGCTGGAGGAAGTCCGGGCCGCAGGCCTTGCGCTGCATGGTGACGCGCGCCATGTTCGCGGTCGCGTCCTTGACACCCTTGATGTTCCGGCAGGTGCTGAACAGCTCCGCCATGGTCTCCGGCGTCATGTCGATGACCGAGCGGCCCGGGATATTGTACATGATGATGGGGATGCCCACAGCATCATCAATCGCCCGGAAATGCGCCTTGAGGCCCGCCTGGTTCGGCTTGTTGTAATACGGCGTCACCACCAGCAGCGCATCTGCGCCGGCCTTTTCCGCATGGCGGGCGAAATCGATTGCCTCGGTGGTGTTGTTGGAACCGGCACCGGCAATCACCGGCACGCGGCCGGCCGTCACCTCGATGCAGAGTTCGATCACGCGCTTGTGCTCGTCATGAGTCAGCGTCGGGCTTTCGCCCGTGGTGCCCACCGGAACGAGGCCGGAGCTGCCTTCTTTGATCTGCCAGTCCACAAAATCCTGAAAGCGTTTCTCATCGACCGCGCCATTCCGGAACGGAGTGATCAGCGCTGGTATCGATCCCTTGAACATTTTCAGAATTCCTTGTTGGACTTTGTTTTCCCGCAGATTTCAGGCGGGAATGGTCCGGCACAATAATGTGCAAGTGGCCTTGCGGCAATGGCTTAGACGGCATCAGATTGCGCTTGCGGACAGGCCTTGCACACCTGTTGCAGCAAGGTAGCATGGCTGCTCCTGCAGCATCCGCAAATGGTGGCTGCAAACCGGCAGCAAGCGGCCGGGCAGCCGGGGAGAGATTATGAGCATTACGGCAGAAGACTTCCACTGGACGGCCGCCGACGGGCTGAGACTGGCCGGATGCGTCTGGCATCCGCCTGTTGAAGTGCCCGGCGCCGTGCCGCTGATCTGCCTTCCGGGCCTCAGCCGCAACACCCGGGATTTTGCGGATGTGGGGCAGGCTCTGGCCGCCAATGGCCGCAAGGTCTATGCGCTCGACTATCGCGGGCGCGGGCGCAGCGACTGGGACCCGAACTGGACCAACTACAGCCTGCCCGTAGAAGCCGCTGACATTGCGCTGTTTCTGGCACAGGCCGCCCTGCCCCGATTTGCGGTGCTGGGCACCTCCCGCGGCGGGCTGCATGCCATGATGATGGCAGCGCAAATCCCGCGTGAGATCTTCTGTGCGGCGATCCTCAACGATGTGGGACCGCGAATCGAACTTGGCGCGCTCCTCGAAATCCGCGACAGCTTTGCCGCGCGCCGGGTCTATGCCAGCTTCGAGGACGTGGCAGCCACACTGAAGAGCGCCCTCGCCCGTGATTTCCCGAAGATCGACGATGCCGGCTGGCTGAAATTTGCGAGGCAGGCCGGCAAAGCCACCGCTGAAGGGGTGATCTTTGACCACGACCCTGCGCTGGACAAGCCGATGGAGGCGATCACCGCCGATACGCCCTGGCCCGAACTCTGGCCCCTGTTCGCCCCGTTGCTGGACAGGCCGGTTCTCGTGCTGCGCGGCGCCAATTCCCGGCTGCTGACGCAAGCCACGCTAAAGGACATGGCCGCCACACATCCGGACCTCTCAAGCCTGACCATCCCAGACGAGGGCCACGCGCCGCTTTTGTGGGACAGTCTGAGCCAGAGAGCGATAGAGGACTTTCTGCGGACAAGAGTGGACGGTTGAGTGGCCGCAGACGCACCTGACACTGCGTCTTCCGCATCTTCCGCTTGAAACCCGCCGCCACGAGGGGACCTGCATACCGCAGACCAGCAGCCTGATCATGTCACAGTAATATGCAGGGTTGGGGCGATGCCAAGGCAACGCGGTCATTGTGACCGCACATCCTCCTGAACAAAGAAAAACCCCGCAGCTTTCGCTGCGGGGTTTCCATCAAATCCAGAGGATCTGATTAGAACGTGCGCTGAACGCGGAACATACCAGCGATGGAGTCCTTGTCCGGGCTGTTCTTGATCGAACGGTTGCGGTACTCGAGCTCGCCACCGAAGATGAGACCGGAGACCGGCTCCCAAACCAGGTTGCCCGAAACGCCCCACTGGGTCGCATCGTTGAAGCCGAACGGCAGGTCGATCTTGGCGTAGGAAGCGTCGATGTTGGTCGACCACTGCGAGGTCCAGTAGTGGGTCAGACCACCGCTGACCGACCAAGCCTTGGTGGTCTTGGTCGTGCCGCCGAAGAAGTACGCGTCCTGCAGGCCGGTGATGCTCGGAGCACCGGCGTAGGAGATAGCGCCGTCAGCATACTGAGCCTGGAAGGAGATGGAGTCCTTGGCTGCGATCATCGGCAGCTTGAAGGTCACGCCAGCGCCGATTGCGTAGCCAACCTTGGTCTTGGAAGCGGTCGGAGCAAGGCGTGCTTCATGCAGAGCACCCATGATCTGAGCGGAACCCCAACCCTGGTCGACGCGCAGGTTTGCGACGAGGTCCGGAGCGCGGTGACCAGTGGTGCCGATCTGGCGGTAGGTGCCATCTTCAACTGACAGGGTTGCGCTGATGCCGTTGCCGAAAGCAGCGGTGTAAGCAGCAACCCAAGTCGAGCCCTTGTCAGACCAGACGTGACCGATCGGGCCGTTGAAGGCGCCACCGGTGAAGTAGTCGAAGAAGGACGTAGTGCGGCCGAAGGTGAAGCTTCCGAACTGGATGAACGCCTTGTCGAGCGTGGTGCCAGTCGAAGAGGAGTCACCAATGCCAGAGTTGGCAGTGAAGTAGGTGTCGATGTAGGCGCGAACCAGACCGTATTCGGTGTTGGTGCGTGCATCCAGACGGATGTAGCCACGAGCGCGGGTCGAGGTGCCGGCATCGGTACGCTGGTCCCAAGCGTTGGAACCGGAAGCGTTGCTGTCGCCGAAGTCGTTGAAGTAGAAGTCAGCGCGGATACGGCCGCCAACGCGGAGGCAGGTCTCGGTACCCGGGATATAGAAGAAGCCCGTGCCGAAAGCGTCGCAAACGCGAACGTAGTCAACCGGCTCCGGAGCGACCGGCAGATCAGCGGCCTGTGCGGTGGTGGCAGCAGCAGCGGCAGCAGCCGCGCCGAGCAGAATGCTCTTAAGGTTCATTTTCTGACCTCCAAATCAGTCAATCAATGGTGTTCATCGCCGCCGCCCTCTTGGGCTACAATCGAATTCCACCGATCCCCGCGAATTGTTCTGATATTGCCACCGGCCGGAGGTATGAATAGTCCTTGGACGGCAATCCAGTGCGACCCGGAGGCCGCTCGCACAGTGACCATACCCATCCTCGTTTTTCGTTCAACCTCGAAACACCCTCCCACCCCGGTCCGGGGCCGCTTTCAAAATGCGGTGTTGCACGAAAGTCACGACTTTGGGGGCGATCTTAAGATTCCCGTAACCAGTGAGGCCGGATCTGGGCGGAAAAACCCTTACGAATCCGTTTCTTCCCTGGTTAATCTGCAGCTGCGCCCCTGTTGAAAGAATGTCCCGCAGAGCGGATTCGGCGCGGCACAGCGGCAACAGCAGGCGGTTTCCGCCGTTCGTGGCCGCAAGGCAAGCGCTGAAGATCTGCTGGGTTCAGTGCAGGCGGACACTGATCCGGTCGCTGCGGCCATCCGCATCCACGACTGTGATGACAGAATCGCCCGGACCGTCTGGCGCCCAGGCGAGGCTGGTCATGAACTGGCCGGTTCCGACAGGGCGCCCGTTGGCAAACCAGGCATAAGGCCCGCGGCCGCCCTGAAGTTTCACCACCAGCGCCGCATTCCGGTCTGATGCAAGACCAAGTTCGACCTCTGCACCATCGGGCGGATAGGCGATTCGCAGTGCTGCACTCTTCTGTGCTGGCTGTGTTCCAGCAGAATGCGTTGCAACGGGTCCTCCGCTGTCGAGCGAACGGACACGTGCTTCCTTCAGCGGCAGAGGCAATCCGGCATTGGCGCTCTGCAGCACACCGGCAGGCGGCTGCGGCAGGGGAATGCGCTTGGCCCCGAGCCGCTGGAACGCCTCAAAGAGAATCGGTGCGGCAGAATTGATGCCGGTCATGCCCGGCACCGGCGTGCCATCAGGCCGTCCGGTCCAGACGGCCACCACGTGGCGGCCATCGAATCCGGCCGCCACCGCATCCCGGTAGCCATAGGCCGTGCCGGTCTTGAAGGCGATTTCGCCTTCACCGCTCGAATCGGGCCGCGGCACGCCGAGAAGAACATCGCCGACATACCAGGCGGCCGCAGGCTCCAGCAGCGGCAGGCCCGAGGGACGGGCGGCAGCCTTCATGTCATAGCGCAGCGGCATCGCCTTGCCGCCGCTGGCAAGGTCCGCATAAAGCGTTGCGAGGTCCTTGAGGCTGAGGCCAACGCCGCCAAGACCAATGGCCAGCCCCGGCGCAATGCCTGAGGGCAGAACCGGCTCGACGCCCGCGCGGCGCATGCGCGCCGTCAGCTGGGCAGGTCCCACCGCATCCAGCAGCCGGACTGCGGGAATGTTGAGGGATAGCTGCAAGGCCTCGCGTACGGTCACCGTGCCCTGAAACGACATGTCAAAGTTTGTCGGCGTGTAGCCGCCAATGCGGACGGGCCGGTCCTCGATATAACTTTCCGGGTGAGCGACGCCCTCCTCGAAGGCCAGCCCATAGATGAAGGGCTTCAGCGCCGAGCCGGGGGAACGCACGGCGGTGACCATGTCCACGTGCCCCTGACGGCTTTCTTCCTCAAGGCCGGGCGAGCCGACCCAGGCCAGAATCTCGCCCGTGGTGTGATCGGCCACAAGGGCTGCGGCGGAAAGGCGGGAATTGCCGCCCCGCACTTTCGAGGCCAGCAGGGCTTCGAGCGACTGCTGCAGATTGCGGTCAATGGTCAGGCGCTGCTCCAGGGCCTGAGGATTGGCGCTCACCACCTGGCGGGTCAGGTGCGGGGCGATCATCGGCATGGCGCGGCGGACGGAAGGAACAGATTCGCCCTTGGCGGCGGCTGCTTCTTCTTCATCCAGAACACCGGCCTCTACGGCCCTGTCCAGCACCCGGTCCCGCGCCACACGGGCAGCCTCTGGCGACCGGTCCGGCCTGCGGGCTTCAGGCGCCTGCGGCAGGGCGACGAGCAGCGCAGCTTCTGCCGGCGTCAGGCGGCCCGGCTCCTTGCCGAACCAGACGAGGCTTGCCGCCCGCACGCCTTCCAGATTGCCGCCGAAGGGCGCGCGCAGAAGATAGAGCCGCAGAATCTCGTCCTTGGACAGATCCCGCTCCATGGCCAGTGCGGCCATCATCTGCTGATATTTGCCGGACAGGCTGCGCGTGTCTGCCTCGCGGGCAAGACGCGCGGTCTGCATGGTGAGGGTGGAACCGCCGGAGATGATGCGCCCCGCCATCAGCATCTGGCCGAGCGAGCGGGCCAGCGCCAGAGGATCAACGCCGCCATGATCACGGAAGCGCCTGTCTTCGAAGGCGATGAGCATCCGTATATAAAGAGGATCGACGGCGGTGACGTCCACCGGCAGGCGCCAGCGCTCGTCAGAGGCGGTGAAGGCGCGCAGCAGATCGCCATTGCGGTCGAGCACTGTCCGGGAAACGGACAGATCATCATATTTGCGGGCAGAGGGCACCGCCGCCACATCGAGCGCCACCTGCAAGGCCCCAGCCCCGGCTGTGGCAAGAACCAGCCCGGCAACACAGCCCATTAGCCAGAAGCGGCGGCGCCTGATGCGCCTGCGCGGCGGTTTGCTGTCCGGGCAGGAGGTCTCCCGCCCGGAAAGTTCAGATGATTGAACCAGCTTGTCTTCGCCATCGGTCATGACTGGCTCATCCCGTTTCAGCAGGCAGTGTTTACAACAGACTGCCAGTCAGGCTCCAGCTCCTCTCCCCCCTTGAGGGGGAGATGCCCCCGGCAGGGGGCAGAGGGGGGTGACGGACTGTCCGCGACAGAGAGATCCTGCCGTATTGAGGCGCAGCTACCCCCCTCTGTCAGCTTGCGCTGACATCTCCCCCTCAAGGGGGGAGAGGGGCGCTGCGGCAAAACGAAGGCCCAATCCTTCTCCGTGCGTCCAAAGTGAACAGTGCCGTTTCAGCAGGGAAGAGAGGGGGCCTCCCCTCCCCCGCTCAGCGCACCGGCCCGAGGATCTCGAACCGGCTTGTGGCCGTCACGCCGTAGCGGCTGGTGACATACATGTCCTCCACCGTGGCGGGCGGATGAGCATAGGAGCCCGGCGTCACGGCCCGCGCCAGATAAGCGAAGGTCAGCACGGGATCGCCGAAGCGGCGCTGGTCAACGGAGACCACGAAGCGGTCCTGACGGAACTCCACATGGTCTGGCATGTCGATGGTGTTCAGCCAGGACAGTGCCCCCAGATCGCCGGAGCGGACAAGGCGCGGATTGTCGATGACAAGGCCACCCGGCAGGCGGTCCACCACGATCAGCCGGCCATTGTTTTCCGTCAGCGGCTCCACTTCGATCACCACCACAAGGCGGCTGTTATAGGGCACGGCTGCAGGATCAACCTCGGCCCCGTCCAGATCATAGATCTTGCGGGAGATGGCAAAGCCCTCACCGCCTTCCGGCAGCGGCTCGGTCGTCTGGCCGGTCACGGTCAGCATAACACGCTGCGGCCTGCCGCTCGTATTGGCGAAGGTGACAGCTTCATCTGACACATCAGCCCCGGTGAAGCGCCAGCCCAGACGGCCCGTCTGTTCCTGCCCGTCCACGGAGAAGGTGGACTTACGGGCATCTTCATTTGCCTGACGGGCAGCCATCAGCATCCATGCCATTTCCTGCGTGGAGTTGTAGGCAGAGACCTCTTGCTTTCCGGCGATGAAGTCCGCCACCGGGCTGCTCGCCTTGCTTTGCCCGGCTTCCGACATATAGGTCAGAATGCCGGCAGCATCGCGCACCGGCGAGCCATAGTCCGCGCGGAAGATGCCGGCCCGCTCCAGCGGCAGGGCATCGGCAGCCTTTTCAAAACCGCGGGCCGAACGCTGCTGTTCGCCGTAAAGAGCGAGAGCGGCGGAGACCTGCGCCTTGGCAAGCGGGGTGGAGAAGTCCTCGAACTTCACGTCCATATAGTAGCGCAGATCACCGATGGAGGCCCGGCCAGTCCGTGACAGGACATAAAGCGCATAGGCAATGCCCTCCCCGCCCGACGAGAAGTCATTGGCGTAGGAGACACGGTTCTGCAGGCTGTCGAGCGCCGCGGTATAGGCCACATCCGGCACGTCATAGCCCTTTTCACGGGCACGCACGAGGAAGTCCGTTACATAGGCGTCGAGCCAGGTGTCGCTTTCGCCATAGCTGTTCCACATGCCGAAGGAACCGGAAGAGTTCTGGTTCGCCAGCACCCGGGCAATGGCATTGACGACCCGTTCACGCAGCTCGGGATCGGTGCCAAGCCCCGCATCCTCCGCCACTTCGTTCAGATACAGCAGCGGCAGGGCGCGGCTCGTCGTCTGTTCGGTGCAGCCATAGGGATAGCGGTCGAGCGCGTCGAGCAGCCCGGTCACGTCAATATTTGCCTTGCCACCAATGGCAAGGCTGACAGACGCGGTGTCCGCATGGAAACCCTCGAGGGTGGCGCTGTCCAGCACCAGTTCCTCGCCGGCCCCAAGTTCGATCGTCTCCGTCTGGGTGGAATAGGGCTGGGTATCGCGCACGCCAAGCTTCAGGGACTTGGATGCCGTGGTGCCTTCCGGCCCGGACATGGCCAGATCAATGGCCGCATCACCCACCGCCTCCATGGCCTTTACGGGCAGGCGCAGTTCCAGCTTGCCGCCCTTGGCGAGCTCCACCGTACGGGTGGTCTGGCCGTCTTCCAGCTCCACCGGCCCATCGATGCTGGTCACCAGCTCGTAGGACCCGGCAGGACCATCCACATTGTCGATCTCGATCAGGATGCGCGAAGTATCCCCCGGCGCCATGAAGGCCGGCAGGCTGGTGCTCATCACCACCGGATCACGCACCTGCACGTCGCGGCTGGCTTCGCCCACGCCGCTGGCGGACCAGGCAACGGCCATCAGCTTGAGGGTTCCGTTGAAGTCCGGCACGTTGAAGGTGACAGCCGCAGTGCCGTCATCGCTGACTTCAACGATGCCGGAGAACAGGGCCACCGGCTCCTCGTCGGGCGGCGGGGCCTTGAGGCCGGAGCCGCCGTCGCCACCGGAGCGCACCGTGCCGCGTGTGCCGGCGGTGCGGTCAATCAGCTGGCCGTAAAGGTCACGGATCTCGATGCCGAGGCGGCGCTGGCCGAAGTACCAGGAGCTGGGCTCCGGTGCCTTGTAGCCCGTAAGGTTGAGGATGCCCACATCCACGGCAGCGAGCGTGAGATAGGCCTTTTCGCCAGCCGGCAGGTTGGCAAGCTTCAGGGTTGCGGCAAGTTCCTGGCGCGGGCGCATGGTGTCCGGTGCGGTGATCTCCACCGCCAGCTTCCGGTCACCCGCTTCCACCTGCCCCCAGGCAAGGCCGAGGCTGCGGGCAGGCATGCGCTTGGCGTCAATGTCCATCGGCCGCAGCAGGGTTGCGGTCACATAGGCGCCTGCCCCCCAGTCATCGGTCACTGTCAGGCTGACTTCGGTTTCCGAGCCATCCACCTCGACGGTTTTCGTTTCCAGCAGGCCATCAGCGAACACATTGATGATGGCAACGCCTTCCGTCTTCGGCTTCAGGCGCAGGATGGCCGTTTCGCCGGGGCGGTAGGCGGATTTGTCGAGGCCCACGTCCAGCCGGTCCGGCGTGTCGGACGAGCCGCCAGCCGAGTACCAGCCGGCCGAGAAGGTGTCGCTGGTCTCAGCCGGCTGATTGCCGCCGAGCGAGACTTCCAGCTTGTACTCACCCCAGTTGACCGGCAGGGAGAGCCGCGCCGGGCTGTCAGAGGGAACGTCGATCTTGCCGGAGGACACCCGCTCGCTGGAGGTCACCGGTTCGAAGTTCCACTGGCCATCGCTGCGGTACCACTGATAGCGGCGGTCGATGCGCGACAGGGTCCAGTTGATGTCCTTGCCTGCAATCTGCTTGCCGTTTTCATCGACGAGCACGATCTCGTAATCCGCCGGGCCGCCTTCATCGACGCCACCGGAGAACAGAGGCTTCACGCCAATACGCGGACCGCCGGGCAGAACCGGCAGATCAAGGCTGCGCTCTACATAGCGTCCGCCAGCTTCCACCAGACGGGTGATCAGCGTCGAGGTGTAGAGCCCTGAGGTGGGCTGCAGCTGCGGCAGGGAGAGCGGGAACGTCACCACACCGTTTTCGTCGGTCGCAAGGCCTTCGGGCAGGCTGGCGCGTTCCGGATAGATACCCTCGTCCGCAAGGCCAAAGACATAGCCGGGGAAACCCGCAAGGTTGCGGACCGGGGCAGCGATGATCTCGCCCTCAAGCGTCTGGTTGGCCGCCGGGGCGCCATAGAGGAACCGCCCTTCCACGGTCACGTCCACCGGACGGGCAAGGCTCAGCGCCTCGGCCGATGCCTTCAGCGTGTAGTCTACGCGTTCCGGCTGATAGTCCTCCACGAGGAAGGTCTTCTCTGCGAGCGCGTTGCCTTTGGGGTCCAGATGGACACGCAGCGTCCAGGAGCCCTGCTGCACGCCGGCCGGGAGGGACAGGTCCTGAAGATAGCCGCCCAGACCACCGTCATTGATCACGGTGCGGGAGTACTCGACGCCATCGGGCCGGATGAAGATGAAGGTCAGCGGCAGATCCGTCTGGGCATCGGCCTTGGCCGTGCGCAGCAGCGCCTGGGCGTGCACCGTCTCACCCGAGCGGTAAATGCCCTTGTCAGTCCAGCTGAACACATCCAGCGGCCCCGGAGCCGGACGCCCCTCGACGCCACGGTCGGACAGATCGAAGGCAGGCTTGCGCAGGTCGAGGAAGGAGTAGTCGCCCTGCTCTGTTTCAGCAACGACCAGCGCCGGAGCCCGGCCGCCGCGGCCACGCGACAGGCCCGCAGCAAAGGCCGCAAGGCCGTTGGCATCGGAGACGGCCTCGCCCAGCACCTCATTGTTGACGGCAACGAGGCGGACTGTCACGCCTGCCATCGGCTTGGCATCGGAGAGCGAGCGCAGCGAGGCAATCACGCCTTCCGTGCCCGAATAGGAGCTGAGGCCGATTTCGGAGACGATGAACCACTGGGTGGCCTTGCTGCTCCACTCGTCGGTCTTGTCGAGCTTCGACTTCGCCGACATGGCATAGACGCCCGGCTTCAGCTCAAGGCCCATGTCCTCCAGCGGGATCGCCGTCGTCACGTCCTCGTTGAGCGGGCTGGCTGTCTCGACAACGCCGGACCAGACTTTCTCGCCAAGCTCATCTTCCAGCTGGCTGCTGTCATAGTAGGACAGCTGGCGCATGAAACGCTCGTCACGCACCACGTCCACAAGGCCGCGGTCGCCGATGCGGAAGATTTCCAGCGCGACTTCCGTGCTGTTGACGGAAACGACCGGAATCGTCGCATCCTTGCCCTTCGGCAGCACATAGGCACGGCCAAGGAAATGCACGGACGGCGCACGGTCGCGGATGTAGAGTTCGAGGCGGGCGGAGCGTTCCAGCTTCTCGCCATCATTGGCGGTGATGCCTGCACGCACCTGCACTTCATAGCGCAGGCCATGGCGCACACCGGTGACACAGAGCTGCGAACCGTCAGCGGCAACCGCCGTGCCGTTGCCGCCCTGCACTTTCAGGAAGTCGGAAAAGTCCCTGTTCTTCTCCAGCTCATCGGAGAAAATCACGCAGATGCGCGGCTCGGCAGCATCTGCATCAACCCGGTGATCGAGAATGCGGAAGCCATGGTCCGCCACCATCTGCTGGTAACGTTCGGCGAGAGGCGAATCTGCCGGGTTCAGATCGCGCGCCTTGCGCAGGCTGCGGATCGCAGGCTTCCACTCCTGCGACAGGGCAAAGGCCCGCGACAGCGCCTCCAGCGCAGCACCCTGCTGCCCGCTGTCAGCGGCGTTGAGATAACCATTGACCGCCGCCGAAATGCTGTTGCGGCGCAGGGCCATGCGCTGCTCCCAGTCGTCCGGCTGCTGGTTGACCTGCGCCAGAGACAGGCCGGTCCATGCGGCACTGTTGGCCGTATCCACGGCCAGAAGCGAGCTGAAGGCCGCCTGCGCCTGCGTATAGGAGCTCATCAACAGGTCCTGTTCGGCCTGCTGCAACTGGGTCTCGACAGGGGTGCTGGCCGGGGTGCTGGTCCGGGTCACCTGCGAGGCATAACGCTGGGCTTCTTCCATGTAGTAGTTGGAAACGAAGCTCAGCTCCGCCCGCCGCTCGGCAACGGTGGCCTTGGAAGAGGCCTTGACCTCGACCACACGGCCGGCGATGGCCCCGTTGAAGGCCTGAAGCTCGCCCTGCGTGTTTTTCAGGAAGCACCAGCGGGCGGAGGTGTTGTAGGTGAAGGCCTTGCACTGGCGGTCATCAAGGCAGGCAGTCTCGCAGGTGGCGATGTCAACGTCCTTGACCGTGCGGTAGTCCCCCCCGAAATAATCGGCATTGGGCACCTGCACGATGCGCTGCTGCTGGGCTGCGGCTGGCGCCACTCCGGTCAGCGGCAGAATCACCGATGCCGCCAGAAGCGCTGCGAAGCCGTGGCGCACGAAGGCCGGAACCGGAGCCGCGCTCCATCCTTCCGGCGTGAACATCCGCTTCAAAATCTGCATGATAGTGCCTCCCGGGCGGTTTCTGACGGTTTCAGGCCGTTCGAACCGCCGCAACATTGCCTGCCGGCCAAAACCTGCCGGCACAGCAAAACCCCAGACGCCCCAAACGGGGCAAAATGACCTCAAAAAATCCACCGGAAGCATCGCGGCAGCCCCCCTCCGCGTCAAGCGATGCAGATCACATTTTGGGCGATGGCATGGCTGATGCGAGACACTCGAAGAGCCCGGCTGAACGGGTCCGTCCGTTATTCGGCCTTCGGACCAAGCAGCGCAGCGATGGCCTGCATCAGGCTGGCAGCTTCCGCCGCCGCCTTGCCGCGCGGATCGGTCTCGAACACGGTCAGCCCCTCGCCCATGGAAGCGGCAAAACCGGTGCGGTTGCCGAGCATCGGCGCCAGCCGCTCCAGCCCCTGCGCCCGGATGGCTTCTTCCACATCCACCGTCAGGGCCGCACGCGGCGGCACCCGGTTGAGGATCAGGAATGCGGGTGTGTCCTCACGCTTTGCCATCTGGAAGGTCTGGCCCGTGGCCCACAGGTCCACCGGGGTCGGCTGCACCGGCACCAGCACCAGTTCGGCCGCATCGATGGCCGGCCTTGCGTCCACATCGGTCTTCGGCGGCGTGTCAATGATGACGAAGTCATGGTCCCGGGCGAGCGCCTTGGCCTCACGCCGCGCGCCCCAGCCGCTGGCGGTGCGCAGGGTGATGCCGGTCGTCTCCTCACCCAGCTTGCGCTCGCGCGCTTCATACCAGGTGCCGAGCGAGCCTTGCGGGTCCACATCCAGAATGGCGACCCTCAGCCCCATGGGCAGTCCCGTCACGATACCGTTCAGGAACCCGGATGCCACATGCGCGGTCAGGGTGGTCTTGCCCGATCCACCCTTCTGCTGGGCGACTGTCAGAATATGTCCCGTCATTCCTGCCCCCGCGCAAGCGATCTGCGGCAGCCTACTGGCCGCCAAGAGCCTGATAGATGCGGTAACCCGGTCTGCCCGTTACAGGCAAGCCAAAGTTTTGTTCCGCCTTCTTGATGCTCTCACGGGTTGCCGGGCCGATACGGCCATCCACCTCGCCGTCATAAAACCCGCCGCGCGCCAGAAGCTTTTGCAATTCCAGCCGCTTGGCGCGGGAAAGGCCGGGATCTTCCGTCGGCCAGGCCGCTGCAAAAGGCTCTCCGCCCGAGATCAGCTGCGACAAAAGCGCAATCGCAAGGCCATAGGACTGCGAGGCATTGTAGGAGAACAGGGCGTCGAAGTTGCGGGTGACAAGGAAGGCCGGGCCATTGGCGCCAGCGGGCTGGATCAGCCCCGCCTCCGTGCCGCCGGACAGGGGCTTGCCATCGAGACGGCGGATGCCGCGCCGGGCCCAGTTGTCGAGACTTGCCTTGTCACGGCGGCCGACAGGCCCCTTGTAGTCCTTCGGCAGGCGTACCTCGTAGCCCCAGGCCCGGCCCTGCTGCCAGCCTGCGTCCTTGAGGAAATTGGCGGTGGAGGCCAGCGCATCGGCGGTGGTGCCGACCAGATCCTTGCGGCCATCGCCGTCAAAGTCCACGGCAAGGCGGATATAGGTGGTGGGCATGAACTGGGTCTGACCGAAGGCTCCGGCCCAAGAGCCGATGAACTTCTCCGGCGGCACATCGCCCCGGCTGGCAATCTGCAGGGTCTTGATCAGCTCATCGCGGAAATATTTGGAGCGGCGGCTTCCGGCACAGGCAAGGTTCGCCAAGGCATGAGGCGTATAGAAATCGCCCATGGACTTGCCGAAGTCGCTCTCGATACCCCAGACGGCGACAACCACATGCGCCTCGACGCCATAGGCCTTTTCAACGGCAGCCAGCACTGTTTTATGCTGCTGCAGCAGGGCCTTGCCGTCGCGGATGCGCTCCTCGTCCACCAGGGTTGCCATATAGTCCCAGATCGGCGTTTCATATTCCGGCTGGCTGGTGGAAAAGCGCAGAACGCGCTCGTCCGTCTTGGCTCCGTCGAGCATGCGGGCGGCGATCTCGGGCCGCACGCCTGCTGCCACCGCATCGTTCTTCAGCCGTTCAAGGCAGCTGCCAAGCGCGCGGGCCTCTCCAACACCGGCGAAACTGCCGAGCACCGCAGCCGCCACCAGGCCGCAAGCGGCACGGCCTTTGCCCGCCAGAAAGCCACTTCCACGAAATTCACCCGCCAGAACCTGCCTCAGCCGCACCGTCATTCTCCTCGCCGGACGCCGGATGCCCCCACCCTGCGCCGTGCCGCAAATCACCTGCCAGCGGCAAGTCTAGCGGATTTGCCGTGGCGATGTGAGATGCTGCGATGCAAATTGGCCGAAAGGTGGAGATGTCAGCGCAACAGGCGCATCAGCGCAGAAGAAAGGTTGCTCGCCGGATCGCAGAGATCGAAGACGATGTCGAAATGATTGCGGCCGGGCACCACCAGTTCCGGAGCACCGAGCGCCGTGGCATAGGCGCGGGTCTGGCGGTGGAAGCCGGAAACCTCGTGCTCTGCAACCGCAACCACCGAGGCAGGCGCGCCTGCCGGTGCGCGCAAGGGGCTGAGGGTTTCAAGCTCCTGCGGGGTCAGGCTCATCCAGTCCTGCACATGGCTTCCTGCAATGGGCGCCAGTTCGAACAGGCCGCTGAGCGGCAGCGCGCCTTTCAGCACCTGCCCCGGCAGATCAAACGCCTGCTGCCAGCCGTTCATCATCAGTGTTCCGGCCAGATGCCCGCCGGCAGAGCTGCCGGTGACCACAATGCGGTTGCGGTCGATGCCGAGGCTTTCCGCCTGATGCCAGAGCCAGGCAAGGGCCGCACGCATCTGGCGGGTGATTTCGGTGAGCGAAACGGCGGGAGCGAGTGTGTAATCCGGCACGGCGGTGGCAATGCCAAGGTCGGCCAGCAGCGGTGCCATGAAGGCCGACTGGTCCTTCGACAGAGCCCGCCAGTAGCCGCCATGGATGAAGACCAGCAGAGGCCGCAGCTCGCCCGCGCGGGTGCCGTAAAGATCGAGCTTCCCGCCGCTTGCTGCGTCATAGACAAGATCGAGCTTTGCCCCGGCCATCGCCTTAGCCGGGCGGGAGCGGCTACCGTACTCCGCGATGATCTGCGCAAACTGCTCGGGCGTGACGCAGTTCTTCGCGGTGTAATCCACGTCAAGCCGGTCGCGCGGCCAGGCGCCTTCGGCAATCAGGGTGGAGGCAGTGGCAGGAACGTCGGACATGGCTCAATTCCTTCAAGCAGAAGCTGCGGCACTGCCCGCGTCAGAGCACCAGCGCGCCCGCGCGGTTCTCGATCAGGCGCACCAGCGACAGGGCGGTCATTTCGGAGGATTTCGGATTGGAGGCGAGCGGCTTGTTGCTCAGCATCAGTTCCATGCTGCCGAAGGCGCCGCTGGCCGTGAGGCGGTGAGCATTTCCGGCAGCCGCCGGGTCTGCCACCAGCGCCACTTCCGTCCGGTCGAGACCGAGCCCGGCCATGGCGGAGATGACGGCAACATTGGCATTTTGCGGATAGGCGGCTGCCGCCTGCCGGGCGGTGCCAGTGAAGAAGGTGTGGGCCGAGGTGAGATGGTCCAGATCACAGGCCGCCATGGCCGGTGTGCCCTGCCATGCGGCAGGGGGCTTGATGATCTCGTGACGCACATGATCAAGCCCCAGCCGGGAGGCTGCGGCCAGTGCATCAATGCCGCCGAGGGCGCCGGGGGGCACGAGGATCTGGGCGCCGGTGCGTGCGGCCAGCGCCAGCAGTTCGTCCAGAAGATCCCCCTCCACGAAGGCCGATGTGGAGGAAACGGCAAAGTCCATGCCGGCCGCAAGGGCAGCTCGGCCAAACGGGGCGACGCTCTCCCGCCCTGCGGCTTCCAGCACGAGGCCCGGCCTCTGCCCTGCCCCCTCCGTCAGCTCTTCCGCAGAACTGATGTGGCGGCACCCGTCCGGCAGCCCCGCAAGATCTGCAGCCGCATCACGGGTGGCAACCGCAACAATACGGACCGGCGCCTTGCGCTCAGCCAGAACCGCCGCCACCCGGCGGGCGATGGCGCCCCAGCCGATGAGGGCGACGGCCAGCTCAGAGCCCTGCATAGGCCTGCACCTGTTCAGCATCCCGGTCCATGTCCTCCCCCGTACCGCTCCAGACCGTACGGCCTTTCTCGACCACATAGTGCCGGTCGGCAAGGCGCTTGAGAACCGAGAGGTTCTTGTCGATCAGCAGGATTGACTGACCCTCGCGCTTGAGGTGCTCGATGCAGTGCCAGATTTCCGTGCGGATGACCGGGGCAAGCCCTTCGGTCGCCTCGTCAAGGATCAGCAGGCGCGGGTTGGTCATCAGCGCGCGGCCCACGGCCAGCATCTGCTGCTCGCCGCCGGACAGGGTGGCCGCCATCTGGTGCGCCCGCTCCCTGAGGCGGGGGAACAGGTCATAGACCCGCTCCAGCGTCCAGGGGTCCTTGCGCTTCAGCCGGTTGGAGGCGGTGGCGACAAGGTTCTCGCGCACATTCAGCGTGGGGAAGATCTGGCGCCCTTCCGGCACCAGCCCTGCCCCGAGCCGGGCAATGCGCTCCGGCGCAAGGCCTGCGGTGGCCACGCCCTCGAACTGGATGGCGCCGCCGCGCGGGGCCAGAAGCCCCATGATGCAGCGGACGGTGGTGGTCTTGCCCATGCCGTTGCGGCCCATGAGCGTCACCACCTCGCCCTCGCGGATCTCAAGATTGATGTCGAACAGAACCTGGCTCTTGCCATAGGCGGCCTGAAGGTTGGAGACGCTCAGCACAGTTCGTCCTCCGCTCCGAGATAGGCCTCACGCACGGCCGGATTGTTGCGGATCTCGTCCACCGTGCCGCTGGCGATGATGCGGCCATAGACGAGCACAGAGATACGGTCGGCAAGCGCAAAGACCGCCTCCATGTCATGCTCCACCAGCAGCATCGCAGCGCTCTTGCGCGTCTCGTTCAGCATGCCGATCATGGCCTGACTTTCCACATGGCCAAGACCGGCCATGGGTTCGTCCAGCAGCAGGAGGCGCGGCTTCATGGCAAGGGCCACCAGCAGTTCCAGCTGCTTCTTCTCGCCATGGGAGAGATCGGACACACGCACCCTGCCCCGCCCGGCAAGGCCGCTGGATGCCACCCGCTCCTCCGCTTCGTCCCAGACGGAACGGCGGCCGCGGACGAGATCGAAGATGCGGAAATTGTGGCACTCGCGCACCTGGATCGCCATGCCGATGTTCTCTAGCACGGTCATCTCGTCGAGCAGGCTGGTGATCTGGAACGTGCGCCCAAGGCCGAGCGCCACGCGCTCCGGCACCTTGAGACCGGAAATCTCCTGCCCCGCCAGCTTGATGGAGCCTTCATCGGAGACAAGTTCGCCGCAGAGCTGGTTGATCAGGGTGGACTTGCCCGCCCCGTTCGGGCCGATGAGGGCGTGGATCTCGCCCTCGCGCACATCCAGGCTAACGTGATCGGTGGCAATGAGGCCGCCGAAGGTTTTCACCAGCCCCTCTATGGACAGGATGACGCTCATTGGCCGCCTCCCCTGACAAGACGTGACACGCGGGCGATGAGGGCCTGCAGGCCGCCGCGTGTGCCCAGCACCAGCAGCAGCAGGATCAGGCCAAGCGCCAGAGGCCAGTGTTCGGACCATTGCGCGAGGAATGTTTCCAGCACCAGAAAGGCGCCTGCGCCAAGGAAGGGGCCAAACAGGGTGCCGACACCGCCGAGGATGACCATGATCATCAGCTCGCCCGATTTGGTCCAGTGCATCATGTCCGGCGAGGCAAAGCGCAGGAAGTTGGCCATCAGCGCCCCGGCAAGCCCCGCACCCATGCCCGACAGCACGAAGGCGTAGAGCTTGTAGCGGTAGGCCGGGATGCCGAGGGCGGCCATGCGCCGCTCGTTCTGGCGGATGCCGGAAATCACCGCACCGAAGCTCGACTGCGTCAGGCGGCGCAGGCCGAAGAAGAACAGGACGGTTATGGCCAGCACCACGTAATAGAAGGTGGCCCTGTCGCGCATGTTGAGTCCCGGCAGCTCGTTGCTGCGGCGGATGATGATGCCGTCCTCGCCGCCATAGGCCTTCAGCGAAACGAACAGGAAGAACAGCATCTGCGCAAAGGCGAGCGTGATCATGATGAACTGCACGCCGCCGGTGCGCAGCGACAGAGAGCCGATGACCGCCGCGAAGAACCCGGCCACCAGAACCGCCACCGGCAGGGTGATCAGCATCTGATCCGTGCCGGGAATGAAGCCGAACAGCGGCTCGCCGCTGGAATGGTGGGTGGCGAGAATGCCCACCACATAGGCGCCGATGCCGAAGAAGGCAGCGTGTCCGAAGCTGACCATGCCGCCATAGCCGAGCACGAAATTGAGGCTGGCAGCGGCCATGCCATAGATGAGAATGCGTGTTGCCAGCGCCAGCAGCGAGGCCTGGCCGAATTCGGCCGTGAGCGCGGGAATGGCGGCGAGAAAGACGACGAGCAGAAGGGCAAGGATAGGCTTGCGCATCACGACCCCGCTGCAAACAGGCCCTTGGGCCGGACAAGAAGGACAAGGGCCATCAGCAGGTAGATCCCCATCGACGAAATGCCGGTGCCAAGCGCATCGGCTTCCGGCCCGGCCATGAAATTGCGCAGGAGCCCCGGCAGGAAGGCGCGCAGGCAGGTGTCGATGACACCAAGACCGATGCCCGCCACGAATGCGCCCCGGATCGATCCGACCCCGCCGATGACGACCACAACAAAAGTCGCCAGCAGGATCTGCTCGCCCATGCCCACCTGCACGGCCAGGATCGGACCGGCCATGTAGCCGGCCAGCCCCGCCAGCAGCGCACCAAGGCCGAAGACCACGGTGTAGAGCAGGCGGATATCAACGCCCAGCGCCCGAACCATCTCGCGGTTCGTCGAGCCTGCCCGGACCAGCATGCCGATGCGGGTGCGGTTGATGAGGAAATAGAGCCCCACCGCCACCAGAAGCCCCGTGCCGATGATCAGCAGCCGGTACGGCGGATAGTAAAGCCCCGGCAGCAGTTCCACCGATCCATCGAAGCCGGAGGGAAGCAGCGTGAAGACCGGTGAGCGGCCGAACAGCATGACAATGATCTGGTTGAACATCAGAATGAGCGCGAAGGTCGCCAGCACCTGATCCAGATGATCACGGCTGTAGAGCTTGCGGATCACCAGCGCCTCGATGGCAAGGCCGGTGAGGGCAGCGGCGCCAAGGGCTGCGGGAATACCGAGCCAGAAGCTGCCCGTCTCCCCCGCCACCCAAGTGCCCGCATAGGCGCCCACCATGTAGAGCGACCCATGGGCGAGGTTGATCACCCCCATAATGCCGAAAATCAGCGTCAGCCCGGCCGCCAGCAGAAACAGCATGACGCCGTACTGAAGGCCGTTCAGCAATTGCTCGAGTACTAGGATCATCCGCCCGTCCGGTAATTGTCAGAACTATGACTGGCAAGGCACAGAGGTGCAGTCCGGCGCCCGTGGCGGACGTCCGGCTGGCCGCACCCGGCAGGCCTGAGGTTGAGGCCGGGAACCGGATGCGCTTGTGCCGTGAAACAGATCCGGCGCGGCGGAGCCCCCCGCCGCGTCCAACCTGTCAGCTTACATCTTGCACTGATCGGCGTAGGCGTCGCCATAGTCTTCAAGGAGCTTGTCCTTGGTGACGGCCACCGGCTTGCCATCCGGACCGGCAACGATGTCCAGCAGATACCAGTCATGCACCGGATGCTGGTTCGGGCCGAACTTGAAGTCGCCGCGCACGCTCTTGAAGTCCGCAGCGCGTACGGCTTCGCGGAACTTGGCGATATCGTCCACACCGCCGGTCTTGGCCAGAGCGGAGGAGATCAGCTTGGCCGTGTCATAGCCCTGAGAGGCGTAATAGGTGATGGGGCGGCCGTATTTCTTGTCCCAGGCCTCAACGAACTCAAGGTTCGCGTCATTGGTGAAATCGCGGTTCCAGTGAGCCGTCGCAAAGATGCCAACGGCCGCATCACCTACGGCGTTCAGCACCACCGCATCGGTGGAAGGCTCGGACAGAACCATCGGGATCTGGCCGTTCAGGCCAGCCTGCGCATACTGCTTCAGGAAGGCGATGCCGAGGCCGCCCGGGTGGAACTGGAACACAACCTCCGGATCAGCCGCGCGGATCTGCGCCATTTCCGAAGCGAAATCGGTCTGGTCGAGCTGGGTGTAAAGTTCGCCGACGATTTCACCGCCGAAGGTGCGCTTGAAGCCGTTGATGGCGTCCTTGCCCGCCTGATAGTTCGGCGCCAGCACGAAAGCCTTGTTGAAGCCGAGCTTCTTGGCTGCGGCACCGGCTGCCTCGTGCAGGGCATCATTCTGCCAGGACACGACGAAATAGTTCTCGTGGCACTCGGCACCGGCAAGGTTGGACGGGCCCGCGTTCGGGGAAATATAGATCGCGTCATTGTTGACGATATCGGGCACGGTGGCACCGGCGACGTTGGAGAAGACAATGCCGGTGAGCAGCTTCATGCCGTCGTCGTTCATGAACTTTTCGGCGATCTGGCGGCCGTTGCCCGGCTTCAGGCCGTCATCCTCGACAACCAGCTCGACCGGAACGCCGCCCAGCTTGCCGCCTTCCATTTCGATGGCCAGCAGCATGCCGTCGCGGATGTCCTGACCGAGATAGCCGCCGGGGCCGGACAGGGTCGTGATCATGCCGATTTTCAGGGGATCCTGCGCCAGGGCAGTGCCGCTCATCAGCGCAGCGATGCCCGCTGCGGCCAGAAACAGTCTCTTCTTCATGTCTTCACCCTCTGTTGTCGCCTTGCGGCAGCCAGCCGGATGCTGCCATCTTTGGTCAGCTCCAGTCTTGATCTTTTTTCCGGGACCCAGCTTGCACAGGGTCCAGAAATATTTCAAGCCTAAAACATTTACAGATTGACCCAACCTGCAGGCGGCTCCTTGCCGGGGTGGATGGTGCCGCATTTCGGGCAGGTGCGCTTGGCCTCGTCCGCATAGAAGGCCTTGTAGATTGGCGGCAGGTCGTCAACGATCGACTCAAGGTCCACCTCGGCCCGGTGCACCAGCGCCTTGCACTCGAAACAGTACCATTCCACCGCATCCAGCGCGCCTTCCGGGCGGGCCGGTTCGATGACGAGGCCGATGGAGCCTTCCTGCGGGCGCTGGGGCGAGTGGCGCACATGCGGCGGCAGCAGGAACACATCCCCTTCCCGGATCGGCACGTCGTAGAACTCTTCCCCGTCATAGAGCTTCAGCAGCATGTCGCCCTTCAGCTGATAGAAGAATTCCTCAACCGGATCATCATGATAGTCGGTGCGCTTGTTCGGCCCTCCGACGACCGTGACCATCAGGTCCGCGTCCTTGAACACCATCTGGTTGCCGACCGGCGGCTTCAGCAGGTGCTTGTGCTCGTCGATCCACTTCTGGAAATTGAAGGCTTTCAATCTGGCCATTGCCGTTCTCCTCAGGGTCTTCAGACCGCTCTTGTCATTTTGGGGTAGCGGGACGCGGGATCAGGAGGCCTTGCGGGCGCCATCATCCAGCCTGAGCCCGCAGGCGTCAAATGCCGCCCGTGTGCGGGCCTTCTCGTCTTCGGTCAGTTCCAGCATGGGCGGGCGCACCCGTCCGCCGGTCTGACCCAGCAGGTCCTGCCAGTATTTCTGGTGGGCATGGGGCTTTTCGGCAGGACGTGTGTCCTTGAGCGCCCGGCGGACCGGCTCAAGGGAATCGCGCAGCGCCTGCGCCTCTTCCGCCTTGCCTGCAAAGGCCAGATCCGTGTAGGCGCGCATCCGCCTGTCGGCGGCGGTCTGCAGCAGATAGGGCGGTGACGAGCAGAGATAGAGCTGCCAGTTCAGCTCCAGAATGTTGTCGAGCCACTCCTCCTCCGAGGCGGTGGAGACGAGGATCCGGTCTCCGGCGAGCGCGGTCAGCTTTTTGTACATCTCGCGCGGCACGGAGTATTTGATCGCCACCACAGTCTCGATATCCGCCAGCCGGTTGCACAGCTCCGGGCTCATCAGATAGCCGCTGTCCGGGTGGGACCAGAGCGCGATGCCGATATCCACCTTCGAGGCGATGGTTTCGTAGTAGCGCAGCAACGTCTCGTCCTGCGCCTTGAAGAAATGCAGGATGGGCGCGTGGACGACGATATAGTCCGCGCCGCAGGCCTGCGCATGGCGGGCAAGATCGATCACCACATCCATGTTCTGGTCCGAGCAGGACATGATCGTCTGCGCCCGTCCGCCTGCCGCCTCGACGGCCAGATCAAAGCAGCGCTTGCGCTCGTCCACGGACATGGAGAAGAACTCGCCCTGCTTTCCGGCGATGAAGAAGCCATCGATGCCAAGGTCATCAATCCAGTGGTTCATGTTGGCGCGGAAGCCGTCCTCATCGATGGCCAGATCTTCCCGGAACGGCATCAGGGCAGCTGCCCAGATGCCGCGCATGGTGGCAAAAGCATGCGCCTTGGCGTCCTTGCGTGTGTATTTCATCCTCATTGCCTTTCGGGCAGATGCCCTCCGAGGGGCAAAGTTGCGCAGGACGGCTGCTTTGGCCGTCAGATTTCCATGCGGTGGGAAACGGTCTTCACCACCGTGTAATGCAGGATGCCTTCCGCACCGCCCTCACGGCCAAAGCCGCTTTCCTTGACCCCGCCGAAGGGCGTCGCAGCCACCGAGGCTTCCAGCGTGTTGATGGACACATTGCCCGCCTCCACCTCATCGGTGATGCGGTCCACATTGGCGGCGGAGTGGGTGAAGGCATAGGCGGCAAGGCCGTAGGGCACGCTGTTTGCACGGGCGATCGCCTCATCCAGCGAGCGGACAGGATTGATAACTGCCAGCGGGCCGAAGGGCTCTTCCTGCATGACACGGGCATCATCGGGCACTTCCGACAGGACCGTGACCGGATAGAAGTAACCCGGCCCCTTGGGCCGCTCTCCGCCGCACAGGAGCTTTGCCCCCTTGGCCAGCGCATCAGCCACCAGCATTTCCATCGCCTCCACCCGGCGGTGATTGGCGGTCGGCCCCATCTCGGTGTCCGGATCAAGGCCATTGCCCATCTTCACCGCCCTGGCGCGGGCAACGAAGGCGTCGCGATAGGCGCCGAAGACAGTTTCATGCGCAAAGAAACGGGTGGGCGAGGTGCAGACTTGCCCAGCATTTCGGGCCTTGCGGATGGCGGAGACGGTGCCCGCCTTCCCTGCATCAGCATCCTCGCAGATGATCACCGGCGCATGGCCGCCGAGTTCCATCAGCACCGGCTTGGCGTGGCGGGCGGCAATGCCTGTCAGATGCTTGCCCACCACCGTGGAGCCGGTGAAGGCGACAAGGCGCACCTGCGGCTTGGGGATGAGATACTCGGAAATCTGTGCCGGAACGCCGAATACAAGATTCAGCACACCCGCTGGCAGGCCCGCATCGTGGAAGGCGCGGGCAATGTGCCAGGCACCGGCAGGCGTTTCTTCTGCCGCCTTGAGGATGATGGAGCAGCCGGCAGCGAGCGCCCCTGCCACCTTGCGCGCAGGCTGGCTGAGCGGAAAGTTCCAGGGTGAGAAGGCAGCCACCGTGCCGATGGGCTGGTGGTGGACGATATAGCGGATGCCCGGTTCACTCGGGATCACCCGGCCATAGAGCCGCTCCGCCTCGCCCGCGTCCCACTCGAAGAACTCCGCGCCGCGGATCACCTCCAGCCTCGCCTGCTGCAGCGGCTTGCCATGTTCGCGGGTGATATCGGCGGCGATTGTCCCGATCCGCTCGCGCAGCAGGCCAGCGGCCGCGCGGATGATCCGCGCCCGTTCCATCGGCGCGGTGCGCCGCCACACGGCAAAGCCCTTTGCTGCCGCCTCCAGCGCGTCATCCAGATCCGCCGTGGCCGCAACGGGCAGCCTGCCGGTCTCTGCTTCGCTCGCCGGATTGATCACGCGCAGGGTTTCCCCCGTCTTGCGCCAGGCGCCGCCGATATAGAGCTGGAGGTCCGGATAGTCGTGCATGATGGGGCCTTCTGTTCCTTGTCTCTTTCGCCCTCGCCAGCAGCCTGTGAGGCCGCGGGGCGAAGCGTGTTGAAGGCAGGATCGTCGAAAGCTAAATTATCGGCAAGACAGATTTATCTGATAAATTTATATTGAATTTCATATCAATCAGACCGGTGGCGGAGTGCCTCCATGAAAATCACCCTGAAGCAGATCCAGAGCTTTCTCGCCGTGGCGGAGGCTGGCAGCTTCTCTCTCGCCGCCAAGCGCCTCAACACCGCCCAGCCGGCATTGTCTCAATCCATCAAGGACCTGGAGACTGATCTTGGAGTGCGCCTGTTCGACCGCACGACCCGGCGGGTGGAGCTGACGGCGGCAGGCGAAGAGTTCCGCCATTCCTCCGCCAAGGTGCTGGAAGATCTGGAACATGCGGTTGAGGGCCTGCACATGCTGGCCGACCGGCGGCGCGGCAAGCTGCGGGTGGCAGCTCCGCCGCTTCTCGCCAGTTTCGTGCTGCCGCAGGTGATCGCCAGCTTTCAGTCCGCCTCACCCGGCATTGCCGTGCAGCTGTCCGATGTGGGCACCGAGCAAATCCTGGAAGCCGTGCGCAGCGGCAGGGCCGACTGCGCCGTCGGCACGTTTCCCCCGGCAGGCGATGACATCGAGCGCCAGCCGCTGGTGCGTGACAGCCTGATGCTGTTCTGCCGGGAGGACAGTGCTTTTGCCGCGAGAGGCCGCGCGGTCTGGTCCGGCCTTGCCGAGGCGCCGCTGGTGACGCTGACGCGGGACTCCGGCATCCGCCTGCTAGTGGAAGTGGGCTATGAAAGCGTGCGGATCGAGCCCCGGATCAGCTTCGAGGTGACGCAGATCACCACCGCCCTGGCGCTGGTGGAGGCAGGGCTTGGCGTTGCCGTCCTGCCCGCCTATGCGCGCGCTGCCGTGCGCGGCCCCGCCATCCGCGCACTGCCCCTGGAAGAGCCGGTCATCACCCGCGAGATCATGCTGCTGAAATCCCGCGACCGCATGCCCACCCCCGCCGCACAGGCCTTCATCGAGCACCTGACCCGCGCCCTCAAACGGCTGGCCGCAGCATAATGGGGGCAGCGGGTATAACCCACAGTCTGCCCCCCTTCCCTTCAGCTCGCCTCCTTCAGCCGGAACCGCTGGATCTTGCCGGTCTGCGTCTTGGGCAGGGCGTCGGTGAAGAGGATGCGGCGCGGGTATTTGTAGGGCGCGATGGTTGCCTTCACGTGGTCCTGCAGGCGCTTGACGGTGGCGGCGTCCGGCTCGGCGCCGGCGCTCAGCACCACATGCGCTTCCACGATCTGCCCGCGCTCCTCGTCCGGTGCGCCGATGACGGCGCATTCCAGCACGTCGGGATGGGCCAGCAGCGCCGCTTCCACATCCGGCCCGGCGATGTTGTAACCGGCGGAAATGATCATGTCGTCGTTGCGGGCGGCAAAGTGGAAGTAGCCCTGCTCGTCCTGCCAGAAGGCATCGCCGGTGATGTTCCAGCCCTCATGCACATAGCCGGTCTGGCGGCTGTCGGAGAGATAGCGGCATCCGGTCGGCCCGCGCACGGCCAGACGCCCCACCTCGCCGCGCGGCATCTCGCCGCCCAGATCATCAACGATCCGCGCCTCGTAGCCGGTGACGGGACGGCCCGTGCAGGCCGGGTGGCTGTCGCCGAAGCGGTTGGAGATGAAGATATGCAGCATTTCCGTGGCACCGATGCCGTCCAGCATCGGCTTGCCGGTCTTGGCCTTCCACTCCTCATAGACGGGCGCAGGCAGCGTTTCGCCCGCCGAGACCGCAGCGCGAAGGCTGGACAGGTCCGCGCCCTCGTCCATGGCCTTCAGCATCACCCGGTAGGCGGTGGGCGCCGTGAAGCAGACCGTGGCGCGGTATTTCTGGATGATCTCGATGAGGTTCGGCGGCGAGGCGGTTTCCAGCAGCGCAGCCGCCGCCCCAAAGCGCAGCGGGAACACGGCAAGACCGCCAAGGCCGAAGGTGAAGGCGAGCGGCGGGGAGCCGACGAACACGTCATCCGGCGTCACGCCGAGGACCTCACGGGCATAGCCATCTGCGATGATCAGGATGTCCCGGTGAAAGTGCATGGTCGCCTTGGGGTCACCGGTGGTGCCCGAGGTGAAACCCAGCAGCGCCACGTCATCGCGGCCCGTCTTCACGGCTTCAAAGCGCACCGGCTTGCCCAGCGCGGCCCGGTCCAGTTCCGCATCGTGATTGGCGGTGCCGTCGAAACCGATCACGGTCTTCAGGTAGGCAGAATTCTTGGCGCAGGCGACCATCTCGTCCATCAGCCGCGTGTCGCAAAGGGCAACCGTGATCTCGGCCTTGTCGACGATCTTGGCCAGTTCGCCTGCCCGCAGCATCGGCATGGTGTTGACCACCACGGCACCGGCCTTGGTCGCCGCCAGCCAGCAGGCCACCATGGCCGGATTGTTGGCCGAGCGGATCAGCACCCGGTTGCCAGGCTTCACGCCATAATCCTCGACCAGCGCATGGGCGATGCGGCTCGTCCAGTCGGCCAGCTCCTTGTAGGTGCGCTGGCGGCCGTTGCCGATCAGCGCCACATGGTCGCCGAAGCCCTTTTCCACCATGCGGTCGGTCAGCTCGACGCCCGCGTTGAGGTAGTCGGGGTAGTCGAAGCCCTCGAGCTTCAACTCCGGCCACAGCTCCACGGGCGGCAGGTTGTCCCGGGTGAATGTATCCACATGGGCACTCGGGCCCAGTTTCAGCACAGCTGTCATCATCAATCCCCTGGATGGTTGCCCGCTGTCGCGGACCTGCGGCCCTTCCATTTTGCGGAAGCGGGTTTGCCCTTGAGCCGCCTTGTCTTGTTCCTGAGCGTCGTCTTCCCGAATGTCACGATCCGCAAAGGCGGATCATTCCGGCACCACGGCGGTTGCCTCGATCTCCACCAGCGCCTCGTCTTCCACTAGGCCAGCCACCTGCACCAGCGCCATGGCCGGGAAGTGCTTGCCGAGCACCTTGCGGTAGACGGCGCCCACATCGCGCAGGCTGGCCAGATAAAGCTGTTTGTCGGTGACGTACCAGGTCATCCGCACCAGATGCTCCGGCCCGGCCCCGCCCTCGCGCAGCACCTCGACGATGTTCTTCAGCGTCTGTTCCACCTGACCGGTGAAGTCCTTCGCCTCGAACTCCTGCTGGCCGTTCCAGCCGATGAGGCCGCCAAGGAAAAGCATGCGGCCGCTCGCGGCGACGCCGTTGGAATAGCCCTTGGCGGGCTTCCAGTTGCGCGGGTTCAGAAACGCGTGCGGGCTTTCGGCGGTGGAGGCATCTGCCGTTGTCTGTGTCATGTGGCCTTCCCGTCTTCCTGCGGGGCCATCCGCCCCGCTGATTGCATTCAAATTCCGGTTTGCTCAGCGCGCCTCGCCCAGCGCGGCGCGGGCAATGACGATCTTCTGCACGTCGCTCGCCCCCTCGTAGATGCGCAGCGCGCGGATCTCGCGGTACAGGCTTTCCACGGCAAAGCCCTTGCGCACCCCGTCGCCGCCATGCAGCTGCAGGGCCGTGTCGATGACGCGCTGGGCCGCTTCCGTTGCATGCAGCTTGGCCATCGCCGCCTCGCGGCTGACGCGGGCCGCGCCCATGTCCTTGGTCCAGGCAGCGCGGTAGACCAGCAGCGCCGAGGCATCCACATCCAGCGCCATATCCGCGATATGCCCTTGCACCATCTGCAGCTCGGACAGCGGAGCCCCGAAAAGCTGGCGCTGGCGCACGCGGGCCAAAGCCTCGTCCAGCGCCCGGCGGGCAAAGCCCAGCGCCGCTGCGCCGACGGTGGAGCGGAACACGTCCAGCACCGACATGGCGATCTTGAAGCCGTCCCCGTGCTTGCCGATCAACGCCGTCTCCGGCAGGCGGATGTTGTTGAAACGCAGATGCGCCAGCGGATGGGGCGCGATCACCTCGATGCGCTCGACGATCTCCAGCCCCGGCGTATCCGCAGGCAGCAGGAAGGCGGAAAGGCCCTTGGCCCCCGGCGCTTCGCCCGTACGGGCAAACACCACATAAAGGTCCGCGATGCCGCCGTTGGAAATGTAGGTCTTCTCGCCGGACAGGATGAAGCCGCCCGGCACGGCCTCTGCCGCTGCGGTGCTGTTGGCCACATCCGAACCGGAGCCCGGCTCCGTCAGGGCAAAGGCGCTGATCGCGGTGCCGGCACGGGTACGCTCCAGCCACTTGCGCTGCTCCGCCGTGCCGAACAGCGAGACGGCTCCCATGCCCAGCCCCTGCATCGCAAAGGCAAAATCGGCCAGGCCATCATGCCGGGCCAGCGTTTCACGGATGAGGCAGAGGCTGCGCACATCCAGCGTCTCACCTTCGCCAGCCCCCGAATGACGCAGCCAGCCAGCCTGCCCCAAATCGCGCACCAGCGCGCGGCAGGCCTCGTCCGTGTCGGCGTGGTCCACATGCAGATGCGCTGCGCACCATGCATCCAGCGCCCCGGCCAGCTCGCGGTGGCGGGCCTCGAAGAAGGGCCAGGAGAGGAAAGAACGGTCGGCCATCTCAGTTGCCCTCGAAAACCGGTTTCTGCTTGGCAACGAAGGCATGATAGGCGCGGGCGAAATCCTGCGTCTGCATGCAGATGGCCTGCGCCTGCGCTTCTGCCTCGATGGCCTGTTCCAGCCCCATGTTCCATTCCTGGTTCAGCTGGGTCTTGGTGATGCCATGGGCAAAAACCGGTCCGGAGGCGAGCCTTGCAGCCAGCGCCATGGCTTCCTCTTCCAGCTTGTCTGCCTCATGCAAGGCATTGAAGAAGCCCCAGCGCTCGCCCTCGGCTGCGCTCATGGTGCGGCCCGTGTAAAGCAGTTCCGCCGCCCGGCCCTGACCGATGATGCGCGGCAGCATGGCGCAGGCGCCCATGTCGCAGCCCGCAAGGCCAACGCGGGTGAAGAGGAAAGCTGTCTTGGCCTCCGGCGTTGCCAGCCGCAGGTCGCTGGCCATGGCGACGATCGCCCCGGCCCCGACGCACACACCATCCACCGCCGCGATGATGGGCTTGCCGCAGCCGATCATGGCCTTCACCAGATCACCAGTCATGCGGGTGAAAGCAAGCAGGCCCTTCATGTCGAGCCCGACCAGCGGGCCGATGATGTCATGCACATCACCGCCCGAGCAGAAGTTGCCGCCATTGGAGGCGAAGACCACCACATCCACGTCATCGGCATAGACAAGGGCGCGGAAGGTGTCGCGCAGTTCCGCATAGCTGTCGAAAGTCAGCGGGTTCTTGCGGTCTGGACGGTTGAGGCTCACACGCGCAATGCGGTCCTTCACCTGCCAGAGAAAGTGCCGGGGCTTCAGATCAGCCAGAGCGGTCATTGCGCATCCTTCCCGAGTTTCTTCAATATGTCCTTGAGCGCGTCCAGATCCGCGTCCGTCAGCCTGGCGAAGAGCTGATCCACCTCCCGCTCATGATCGGCGGCCAGCTTCTCGAACTGCGCCAGCCCCTCGTCCGTCAGCGACACATGCACCGTGCGCCGGTCCGCCTCGAAGGGCACACGGCGGACGAGGCCGTCCTTCTCCAGCCGGTCCACCACCGTGGTGGCGTTGCCGTTGGAGACGAGCAGCAGGCGCGACAGCTCGCTCATGCTCAGCGGCACGCGGCGGCGGTAGAGCGCAGCCATCACGTCGAAGCGCGGCAGCGTCGTGTGATGCTCCACCCGCAGGAACTCGCGCAGATGCGCTTCCGCCATGCGGGTGACGCCGAGAATGCGGATCCAGGTCTTCAGCCGGCGCTTGGACAGCGGCACGGAGGCTGCTTCCGCTTCCTGCGCGGCTGTTCCCCTCTCTGCGCTCATACCTGTCTCTGCGCTCATACCTCGCCTCCCGAAATGGCCATCGCCTGCCCGTTCACCCCGTCAGATCCGGCAGCGCACAGATAAAGGGCCATGGCAGTCACCTCCTGCGGGGTGATGAGGCGCTTCTGCGGATTGGTGTCCGCAAGGGCGGCCATGGCGTCGTCCCGGCTCTTGCCGGTCTTGGCCATGATGTTCTGAACGGAGCGTTCCGTCATCTCCGTATCAAGGAAGCCGGGACAAATGGCGTTGACTGTCACCGGACGGCGGGCCACCTCCAGCGCCAGCGCCTTCACAAGGCCGACAACCCCGTGCTTGGCCGCCACATAGGGCGCCACATAGGGATAGCCCTTCAGGCCTGCGGTGGAGGCAATGGCGATGAGCCGGCCCCAGCCATCCATCCGCGCAAGCCCCTCGCGGAAGGTGAGGAACACGCCGGTCAGGTTCACCGCCAGCATGGCATTCCACTGATCCAGCGACGTGCGGCCAAAGGGGGCGCTTTCGGCAGCGCCCGCATTTGCAATCACCACATCCACCGGGCCTGCAGCCTCGAACAGCGCCTTCACGGAAGCCTCATCCGTCACGTCCGCCGTCAGCGCCCGCACGCCCGGCAGGGAAGCCGCCACCGCCTGCAGCGGCTCCGCCCTCCGGCCGGTAATGATGACCTGCGCTCCGGCAGCATGGAAGCCACGGGCCAGATCTGCCCCCGCGCCCGTGCCGCCGCCCGTGATGAGAACGCGCCGTCCTGCCACCGTCATGCCCGGATCACCTCTCCCGCAGCCTTGGCGCCGTCCACCTTCGCCTTTGCCTGCTCGGCAAGGCGAAGGGCCTGATCACGCCCGGCGAGATAAGGCAGCGGCCAGCTGGCCTTGCGGTCGCCCTGCTCCACCGCCGCATGCAGCGTCCAGTAGGGATCTGACAGATGCGGACGGGCAAGGCAGACCAGATCGGCGCGGCCCGCCATCAGGATCGAGTTGACCTGATCGGCCTCTGTGATGTTGCCCACGGCCATGGTCGCCAGACCCGCCTCGTTGCGGATGCGGTCGGAGAACGGGGTCTGGAACATGCGGCCATAGACGGGGCGCGCGTCCGTCGTCGTCTGACCGGCGGACACGTCGATGATGTCGGCACCCGCCTCAGAGAAGGCCCGGGCGATCTCCACCGCCTCGTCCGGCGTCACACCAGCCTCACCCACCCAGTCATTGGCCGAGATGCGCACCGACATGGGCTTGTTCTCCGGCCAGACGGCGCGCATGGCGCGGAAGACTTCCAGCGGATAGCGCAGGCGGTTTTCAAGGCTGCCGCCATATTCATCGTCCCGCACGTTCGACACCGGCGAGATGAAGGACGACAGGAGATAGCCGTGGGCGGCGTGCAGCTCGATCATGTCGAACCCGGCACGCTCCGCCATCTTCGCCGCCTCGACGAACTGGCCGAGCACCAGATCCATATCGGCCCGGTCCATCGCCTTCGGCACCGCATTGCCCTTGGACCAGGCAATGGCGGAAGCGGACAGCAGCGGCCAGTTGCCGTCCGGCAGCGGCGCATCCATGCCTTCCCAGCCGACCTGCGTCGAGCCCTTGCGGCCCGAATGGCCGATCTGGCAGCAGATCTTGGCTGCCGTCTCGGCATGAACGAAATCCGTCAGCCGCTTCCAGCCCGCCTCATGCTCCGGCGCATAGAGGCCGGGGCAGCCGGGGGTGATGCGCCCTTCCGCCGACACGCAGGTCATTTCGGTGAAGACAAGCCCTGCCCCGCCCTTTGCCCGCTCAGCATAATGGATCAGATGCCAGTCGCCCGGCGCCCCATCCACCGCCTTGTACTGGGCCATGGGCGAGACGACGATGCGGTTTTCCAGCCGCATGCCGCGCAGCGTGAACGGGGCAAACATCGGCGTGCGGCCCGGCTGGCCGCCAGCCTGCTTCTGGAACCAGTCCTCCGCCGAGCGCAGCCACTCCGGATCACGCAGGCGCAGGTTCTCGTGGGAAATGCGCTGGGAGCGGGTAAGCAGCGAATAGTTGAACTGCACCGGATCAAGGTCCAGATAGCGCTCCACCTGCTCGAACCATTCCAGCGAGTTGCGGGCGGCTGACTGCAAGCGCAGCACTTCGATGCGGCGCTCTTCCTGATAGCGTTCGAAGGCCGCTTCCATGCTGGCTTCGCTGTGGAGATAGGTGGCCAGCGCAATGGCACTGTCAAACGCAAGCCGGGTGCCGGAGCCGATGGAGAAATGCCCCGTCGCCGCTGCATCGCCCATCAGCACCACATTGCCGTTGTACCACTTCTCGCAGATCACCCGCGGGAAGTTCATCCAGACAGCAGAGCCGCGCAGATGCGCCGCATTGGACATGAGCTTGTGGCCATCCAGATGCGCGGCAAACACCTTCTCGCAGGTCTCGATGGTCTCTTCCTTGGACATATGCTCGAAACCGAAGCGGTCCCAGGTCTCCTGCGTGCATTCCACGATCACCGTCGCCGTGTCGGCATCGAACTGATAGGCATGCACCCACATCCAGCCGTGTTCGGTCTTCTCGAAGATGAAGGTGAAGGCGTCATCAAACTTCTGGTGCGTGCCGAGCCAGATGAACTTGCACAGGCGCAGGTCCACATCGGGCTTGAACACATCGGCATATTCACGCCGCACCAGCGAGTTGATGCCGTCGCTGGCGACCACGAGGTCATAGTCCTTGCGGTACTCTTCGGCGGTCTTGAACTCCTGCTGGAATTCCAGATTTATGCCCAGCTCGCGCGCCCGCTCCTGCAGGATGATCAGCAGCTTCTTGCGGCCAATGCCGGCAAAGCCGTGGCCGCCAGAGACGGTGCGCACACCGTCGTGCACGACGGCAATGTCATCCCAGTAGGAGAAGTTGGCGCGGATCTCTTCCGTGCTCTTGGGGTCGTTGCGCGCCATGTTGCCAAGCGCGTCATCCGACAGCACGACGCCCCAGCCAAACGTATCGTTGGCCTTGTTGCGCTCCAGCACAGTGATGTCATGCGCCGGATTGCGCAGCTTCATCGAGATCGCAAAATAGAGCCCCGCAGGCCCTCCTCCCAGGCACAGGATCTTCATCGCCGCAGTCCCTTCCGTTTGTCTTGTTGAGCATGAGCCTGCCACCAGCCGGATATTATTTCAAGCTTGAAATATTGGCATGCAAAAAGAAACTTCGGGGACGGAGTGAGCAGGCCGATCTGCGGATTCGGGAGCCGTTTCAGCACGAAGTCTTGCCATTTGGCATGAACAAACATACTTTACGCCAAAGGGAGATGATCATGCTGCAGGAAATCCCCCGCACCCGCGCCATGCCGGACGTGCCGAAGATCACCGCCGAAGAAGCGGCTGCGATGGCGCGGGCGGTGATCCGGCTGTTCGAACGCTGGCAGCTTTCCGATGCGCAGGCACGGGAGATCCTCGGCGGCCTCCCGCCCCGCACCCATGCGCGCTGGAAGGCGGGTGAGCCGGGGCGTATCGACCGTGACCTTGCCACCCGCCTCTCCCTGCTGATGGGCATCCACAAGGGCCTGCGTTATCTCTTTACCGAAGCGGAGCGCGGTTATGCCTGGGTGCGCAAACCCAATCCGGTCTTCGGCGGGCGTTCGCCGGTTGAAGTGATGGCGCAGGGCGACATGTTCTCGCTGGCCCGTGTGCGTGCCTATCTCGACGCGGAACGCGGCGGCTTCTGATGAACTCACCGGCCCTGACACGGGTGGAGTGGCCCAGCGCCTTCCGCCTCATCCGCTCCATCTATCCACCGATTGATCTGTTCGAGGACATTGCCGACCCGCAGGACTGGGAAGCGCTTGCTTCAGCCGAATCGAAAACCAATCCGCGGATCTGGGATCATCTCGGGCAACTGGATCTGGTGCCTCCGCACCGGCGCGTAAGCGGCAGCGGTGCCAGCTATCTGATGGCGCCTTTCGTCCATGTCAGCACCGACCGGCCGGGCCGGTTCACCGATGGCACCTATGGCATCTACAGCGCGGGCAATGCCGAGGAAGTGGCGATCCGGGAAGTCGCCCATCATCACGGCCGCACCATGCGGGCCACACAGGAAGCGCCGGGCTGGACCTCCCAGTTCCGTATGCTTACCTGCCGCCTTGATCTTGACCTGCATGATGCAAGACCGGACACCCGCTATCACCACCCGGATGACTATGCCCCCTCGCAGGCGCTGGGCCGGGAACTCAGAGCCTCAGGCGCCAACGGCATCCTCTACCGCAGTGTCCGTTGCGAGGGTGGAGACTGCGCCGCCATCTTCTGGCCGGACCTCATCCCCATTCCCCTGCAAGCCGATCACTTCGACTTCCACTGGAACGGCACCATCGCCGACAAAGTGCGCAACTGCCGGACGGGAGCGATTTTCGGACTGTGAAAGATGAAAAGAGCCGCATCCGCAAGACGCGCAAATAATTCAAGCTTGAAGCGACTGGTCTATTTTGCAACAGGGACCAGGCAAGTGGCGCAGGGGTGGTTCTTCCGCCGTTTCCCCGGTTGCCTGCCGCCTGTGGCTGCGCTAGGCAAACAGGCATGAACACGCAGATGATCCGCATGGGCTGGTGGTGGCAGGACGCTTGATTGGCGGCCTTGCGATTTCTCATGTTCTGACGTGATCGAAGTTGACCCAAAGGCCGCCGCGGCAAGACCCGCAGGCGGCCTTTGGTCTGTCTGGGGTCTGGCCGGGGGAAGGCCTGGACCTGAACTGGAGGATGGACGAATGCCGGTACCGGCTGAGCAGACTTTCAAGACCAAGGGCGGCATTGCCGTCACGCGCGGCGCACGCCCGGCCGACTATGCGGAAGGCACCTCCCGCTGGATCGACCGGCTGGACGCGGAGCGCGGCGCGGTCCTCTCCTCCTCCTATGAATATCCGGGCCGCTACACCCGCTGGGACATGGCGCTGGTCAATCCGCCGCTGGTGCTGGAATCGGCCGGGCGCAACGTGGAAATCCGCGCCCTCAACGCCCGTGGCCTCGTTCTGCTGCCGGCCATTGCCGGGGTGCTGGCGGGCCATCCGGACGTGGAGGACTTCGCTGCCAGTGAGGGCCGCATGACCCTGACGGTGCGCAAGCCAGCCGCCCCCTTCCGAGAGGAAGACCGCTCGCGTCAGGCTTCCACCTTCTCCGTCGTGCGTGCCATCAAGGAACTGTTTGCCTGTGATGACGATCAGCTTGGCCTTTACGGCGCCTTCGGCTACGACTTGGCCTTCCAGTTCGAGCCGATCGAGCTGAAGCTGAAGCGCCCGGCAGACCAGCGCGATCTGGTGTTGTTCCTGCCCGATGAAATCCTCATCGTCGATCACCATGGCCGCCGTGCCTATGTGCTGGAGTATGACTTCGAGGTGGATGGCAAGCGCACCCACGGCCTGCCGCGTGACGGGGAGAAACAAGCCTATCAACCGGCCAATGAAGATCCGGGCCGGGGCGACCATGAACCGGGCGAATATGCGAAGATCGTGGACCGGGCCAAGGAATACTTCCGCCGGGGCGACCTGTTCGAGACCGTGCCGGGCCAGACCTTCTACGAGCCCTGCGCCAACCCGCCTTCGGCCGTCTCCCGCCGCCTGCAGCAGATCAATCCCTCGCCCTATTCCTTCTTCATCAACCTCGGCAATGCGGAATATCTCGTCGGCGCCTCGCCGGAGATGTATGTGCGCGTCACCGGCGGGCGGCGTGTGGAAACCTGCCCCATCTCCGGCACCATCCGGCGCGGCAAGAATGCCATCGAGGATGAGGCGCAGATCCGCAAGCTGCTGAATTCCGCCAAGGACGAGGCAGAGCTGACCATGTGCTCGGACGTGGACCGCAACGACAAGAGCCGCGTCTGCGTGCCCGGTTCGGTCAAGGTCATCGGCCGCCGCCAGATCGAGATGTATTCCCGCCTGATCCACACGGTGGACCATATCGAGGGCAGCCTGCGCGAGGACATGGACGCGCTCGACGCCTTCCTCTCCCACGCCTGGGCCGTGACCGTGACCGGCGCGCCGAAGCGCTGGGCAATGGAATTCATCGAGAACAACGAGAAGAGCTCCCGCGCCTGGTATGGCGGGGCCATCGGTGCCGTGCTGTTCAACGGCGACATGAACACCGGCCTCACCCTGCGCACCGTGCGCATCAAGGATGGCGTTGCCCAGATCCGCGCCGGTGCAACGCTGCTCTATGACAGCATCCCGGAAGACGAAGAGGCCGAGACCGAGCTGAAGGCCGAAGCCATGCGCGCCGCCGTGCGCGAGGCAGGACTGGCCGTGAAGGCCACGGAAACCGTGCGCGAGAAGAAGCCCGGAGCCGGTCTGAAGATCCTGCTGGTGGACCATGAGGACAGTTTCGTCCACACGCTGGCCAACTACTTCCGCCAGACAGGGGCCGATGTGGTCACCTACCGCACGCCGGTTGCCGACCACGTGTTCCATGACGTGAACCCGGACCTGGTGGTGCTCTCCCCCGGCCCCGGCAGCCCGAAGGACTTCGACTGCGCCGCCACCATCGGCCGCGCCCGCGCGCGGGGCCTGCCGCTGTTCGGCGTCTGCCTCGGCCTGCAGGCTCTCGCCGAAGGGCTGGGCGGGGAACTGGGCCAGCTCGACGTGCCAATGCACGGCAAGCCCTCCCCCATAACCCTCACCGGCAATTCGGTGCTGTTCGAGGGCTTGAGCTCGCCTGTCACGGTTGGCCGTTATCACTCGCTGTTTGCGAAGAAGGACAAGCTGCCCGCAGATTTCCGCATCACGGCGGAGACGGAAGACGGGGTCATCATGGCCATCGAGCACTCCAGCGAGCCGATTGCCGCCGTGCAGTTCCACCCGGAAAGCATCATGTCCCTCGATCAGGATGCCGGCCACCGGATCATCGAGAACGTCGTGACCCGCCTGGTGAAGACGCGCCGGGCGTAAAGTGCAAGCCCCCGGCGCAGAAATTGCGCCGGGGGGGGTATTTCAAGCCTGGCCTTCAGTCTCGTCAAACCCCGGCCTTCGTCAGCACCTTGCGGAACCTCGCCGCCACCTTGCCAAAGCCGTCATCCGTACCGTGGATCTCATCGATCCAGTCTGTCACATCCGGCATGGCACCCCGGCAGTCGACAAGCCAGACCCCTGTCTGCTTGGGATCACCCGCGACGCGCTCCAGCATGTCGTAAAGCGCATCCACCAGAAACTTGATGATGTTGCGCCGAAGGGCATCGTCGACTATACCCCGCGCATCCAGCGGTTCGCCAAGCCATTCGTCCCGCTTCGCATGCTTTGGCTTGCGCGGGTCCTTTTTCTGCTTCAGTTCCGGATAAGCGTGATCATAGCCGTGAATGAAGACTGGCAGCGTCTTGAACTCGGCGTACTGGCGGATGTTGGTGATCACATCCCGGTAGGCTTTTTCAAGGAAAGTCAGCTTTTCGCCCAGAACCGCCATGTTGATGTGCCCCGGCACGTCCTTCTTGTTGCTGTTGAACGGCTTCAGAATGTCGTGCAGCGCCGCCTTTCCGGTCTTTGGGTCCTCGCCGATAATGTCGTTGCCGGCAGCGGAAAACAGGAAGCCCTTCACGTTGTCCTTGTATTGCCAGAGGGCTGCCAGATATTCATTCCCGCCCTTGCCCGCAGGGCCATAGACAATGTTTTCCGCAGTATCTCCAGCCGCGGCAACTGAATAGATCAGGTAATCCTTGCCCAGATGATCGACAACATCCTTCACAAGCAAGGGAAACTGATGCCAGCTATCGCCTTCCTCAACGATTACAGGCAGTTTTTCCCCTGAGTTGAACCGGTTGCGGAACCGGACCCAGCGCCGCCAGCGCTCCAGATTGTTGCCGATACCAAGGGCACTTTCCAACTCCGCCTGATCAGGCGGTATATCGACCTTTTTCGGGTCCGGAATGATGGCGAAATCCAGACCGTGATGCCGTGCACGAACCTTGGCAACGGCCAGAATTTCCTCATCCGCGGACTCCGGATCAAGAAGAATTTCCAGATACTCAGCGTAGCTTATTTTCTCAGACATGACTTGCCCCCTCTTCTTATTCCCTTACGTTAACTATACCTTAAATTGCATACCGGTCAACGCACCAGTTGATAAGGAGGCATCATGCGGGAAGAGGGCACAATCACAATTTCTGAACTCGGGGATAAGCTTGCAGAAGCAGCTGCGGGGCGCGTCCAGAAGAACCTGCGCAATCTGCGCAGAGCACTCAAGTATGCAAGCCAGGGCCTTGTCTCGCCGACCGAGACGAAGGCGCGTATTGAACGTTATCTGGAAGGACAAAGCCGCCCGCCAGAGCGCCAGCGGGCCCTGATTGAAGGGCATGACGATCTGGGCAAGGAAGCGCTGATCGGCACCAGCGACCTTCTGTCGGTCGAGTTTCTGGAAGCTGGACAACTTGCCGCCAGAGCCGTTGCCTGCATTCAGATCGCAGGCGGAGCCATCAGCGGGACGGGCTTTCTGGCCGGGCCCGGCCTGCTGCTCACCAACCAGCATGTTCTGGAAACGCCCGCCATGGCCGCTGCGGCGACGGCAGTATTTGGCCATGAGGAGCAAAAATTCGGCATTCCGTCAGCGACCAGCGAATATGCGCTTGACCCGGGCACGTTCTGGCTTGCCGACAAGGAGCATGACTTTGCGCTCGTGGCGGTCTCTCCGGTCGGCGACACCGGAGTTCCGTTGACGGACTTTGGCTGGCATCCGCTGCTGGACGAGGGCAAGATCCTCGAGGGCCATCCGGTCAGCGTGATCCAGCATCCGCAGGGACGGCCCAAATGCATCGCCCTGCACAACAGCTATTTCCTGCTGCTGGGTAAGACGGACGATGAGGAGCGGTTCTGCTGGTATACGGCAGACACGGAAAGAGGCAGTTCCGGCGCGCCGGTCTTCAGCCGGGACTGGCAAGTCGTCGCTCTTCATCACAAGGCAGTGCCGAAGACCAATGAGGATGGGGAGATCCTCGACCGTCTGGGCAAGCCAATGCCGCGTGCTGAATACGAGCGCTATCCCGACCGGGCAGACCATGTTGCCAACGAGGGCATCCGCGCGTCCCGCCTCCGGCGCTTCATCGCCAGTGCCCCGCTGGAGGTTTCCGCACACGCGGCCCTGCGGGATCAACTCGTCGCCCACTGGGACAGTCCACAAGCCCGCTCCTTGCGCGCGCGCTTTCCGCCGATCTGAGGCAACTGGTGCTGCAATCCGCCTACCGCCGCCAGGTCTTCACCGCTGACAGCATCAGGCTGGTTTCGGTGGCGGAGACGCCTTCTATGAGGCGGATGCGGTGGAGGGCGGCGTCGAAGGAGGCGAGATCCGGCGTGGCGAGCTCGATCACCAGATCCCAGCGGCCATTGGTTGTGTGGATCGAGCGGGCTTCCGGCATGCCGCTGAGGCGGCGGATCACTGCATCGGCCCGCTTGCCCTCGATGGCCAGCATCATCATGGCGCGGATCGGCAGGTCCTGCCCTTCGTTGCGCAAAACGGCAGTGAAGCCCTGAATCTCGCCGTTTTCCACCAGCCGCGACAGGCGTGCCCGCACGGTGGCGCGGGAGAGCTTCAGGTCAAGCGCCAGATCCGAGATCGAGCGGCGGCCATCGGCTCTGAGCGCAGCGATCAGGGCAAGATCAGTATCGTCCAGCATGCGGCATCCTTCCAGTTTGGGAAGTTCAGCTTATCACTTTGGATAGTCTACTGCCCAGAGTGCGCAATTTTTTGTCTTCAGACTGCCATCTGATGGCTGCACTCTGAAAGAGATGCAGATCCGCAGTGAAGGAGGCCGAGGGATGACGCAGATTGCGCTTGTGGGAGCACCGGTGGAAGCAGGCGCAGGGCGCAGGGGCTGTCTGATGGGACCGGCCGCCTATCGCACTGCGGGCCTTCAGGAAGAACTGGAAGCGCTCGGCCTTGCCGTCGAGGACCATGGCGACGTTGTGCCGGATCAGGCGCTGGATGTGCCGGACACGGACCCGAAGCTGAAGAACCTGCGCGCTGTTGCCGGCTGGACGCGGGCGCTTTACCGCAAGGCCCGGTCTTTGGCGGCGGGGCCGCAGATGCCCATCTACATGGGCGGCGACCATGCGCTGGCTCTTGGCACCCTCGCCGGGCACGCAGCCCATGCGGCGGGGGCCGGGCGGCCGCAATTCGTGCTGTGGCTCGACGCCCATTCCGACATCAACACCTTCGAGAGCACGGTCAGCGGCAATCTGCACGGCACGCCGGTTGCCTTTGCCTGCGGCTTGCCGGGGTTTGACGTGCTGCTGGGCGAGAAGCTGGACACGCCGGTTTCGCCGGGCAACCTCTGCCTGCTGGGTCTGCGCTCGGTCGATCCGCCTGAGCGGGCGCTGATCCGGGAGCTTGGCATCACCGCCCATGACATGCGGGCCATTGACGAAAACGGCATCGCCCGGCTTCTGGAGCCGTTTCTGGAGCGCTGCGCCCGCGCCCACGGCTTCCTGCACGTGAGTCTTGATGTGGATTTCATCGACCCGGACATCGCTCCGGCGGTCGGCACCACCGTGCCGGGCGGCGTCACCTTCCGCGAGGCACATTTAGTGATGGAGATGCTGCATGACAGCGGCCTCGTCACCTCGCTGGATCTGGTGGAACTGAACCCCTTCCTCGACGACCGGGGCCGCACCGCCCGCCTGATGGTGGACCTGACCGCCAGCCTCTTCGGACGGCGCGTCATGGACCGCCCCACCCGCAGCTATTGACCCGGAGCCAGAAGATGACCGCGACCGCAAGCCATCCGGCACAGGCAGCCCCCTCGCCTCTCGCACTGGTGCCCTTCGTCAGCGTCGGCAACATGATGCGCATTCTGAATGCGGTGGGCATCGAGGCCTTTATCGAGGGGCTGGCGCAGGTGATCGAGGAGGATTTCCGGCGCTGGCCGCTGTTCGACAAGACGCCGCGCGTTGCCTCCCATTCGAGGGAAGGTGTCATCGAGCTGATGCCTGCGTCGGATGGCGTTGCCTATGGCTTCAAGTATGTGAACGGCCACCCGAAGAACACCCGCACCGGCCGCCAGACCGTGACGGCCTTTGGCGTGCTCGCAGAGGTGGAGACGGGCTATCCCGTGCTCCTGTCGGAGATGACGATCCTCACCGCCCTGCGCACCGCCGCCATGTCGGCGCTGGCGGCAAAATATCTGGCCCCGGCCGATGCCCGCTCCATGGCGATCATCGGCAATGGCGCACAGTCGGAATTTCAGGCGCTTGCCTTCAGCAAGCTTCTGGGTGTGGACCGCTTGCGGCTCTACGATACCGACCCGGCGGCCTGCCGCCGCTGCGCCCGCAATCTTGAAGGTTTCGGCTTCCACATCACCGTCTGCTCCAGCGCGGAAGAGGCGGTTGAAGGTGTTGCCATCATCACCACGGTTACAGCGGACAAGCAGCGGGCCACGATCCTCACCGACAACATGGTCGCCAGCGGCCAGCACATCAACGCGGTGGGCGGCGACTGCCCCGGCAAGACGGAGCTGCACCGGGATATCCTGCTGCGCTCGTCCATCTTTGTCGAATACACGCCCCAGACCCGCATCGAGGGCGAAATTCAGCAGCTTGAAGCAGATCACCCGGTCACGGAACTGTGGCAGGTGATTGCCGGAGAGGCGCCGGGCCGCCGGTCGGCGCTGGAAACGACGCTGTTCGATTCTGTCGGCTTTGCGGTGGAGGACTTCTCGGCCCTGCGCTACCTGCGCGGGCTTTTGAAGGATCTGCCCTATTGCGAGATGCTGGACCTGCTGGCTGATCCGGATGATCCGCGGGATCTGTTCGGCATGGTGCTGCGCGCAGGGGCCGAAAGCTGACCGGCGCTGCGCAGAATATATTACGCAACGGAACAGATCGCCTCAAATCCAGCCAGCATTGAGTCGGACCAGCTTCCGCAGAGGCCGCGTCTTCACACCACACACTCAACCTGAGCGCGTCTCTTTTCCTATAAAGTTTCGAACTAAAGAAACAAACTTCTCATGAGACGAAGATAATTTCTCAATGGATGATTTTAAATTTCATCAGACTTAGTAATGCAGTTCAAAACATCTGCATTTTTCTTTCAATTCAAGATTTTTACGTGACAAGACAGCGCTCTCTGACATACGAAAGTTGCGCACCAGAGAAACAGCTGCTTACAAGCCCTGCAGGAAACGGCGGAAGCCCCCATGCAACGCAACTCGCTTATTGAATTGATGAGCATGATCGCCGGCTTCTTCGGCGGCATCGTCATTTCTTACATTTTCGGCTGGGGCCTTCTGTTCGGCATGCTTGTGACGGTGAGCCTCGGCGTCTTTGGCGACTGGCTCTACGGCCGCAAGGCGCGGGGGCGCGAGGCGCGCAGCCGCCGGAACTGAAGGCAGATGCCTTGAGCTTTCGAGAATGAAAAAAGCCGCCGGCACAAGACCGGCGGCTCTTTGATTTTGCACCTTCCGAAAAAGGTCACTTGCGGGTCAGCTGCTCCACGTCACGCACCGCGCCGCGGGCAGCGGAGGTGGTGAGGGCGGCATAGGCCTTGAGGGCTGCCGAAACCTTGCGGGTACGCGGCTTTTCCGGCTTCCAGGCGGCAGCGCCCCTGGCTTCCATCTTCGCCCGGCGATCGGCCAGAACTTCGTCGCTCACATCGACGCGGATGATGCGGTTCGGGATGTCGATGACGATGGGGTCGCCATGCTCCACCAGACCGATGGCGCCGCCTTCAGCCGCTTCCGGGGAAGCATGGCCGATGGACAGGCCCGAGGTGCCGCCGGAGAAGCGGCCATCGGTGATGAGCGCGCAGGCCTTGCCGAGGCCCTTGGACTTCAGGTAGCTCGTCGGATAGAGCATCTCCTGCATGCCGGGGCCGCCCTTCGGGCCTTCGTAGCGGATCACCACCACATCGCCCGCCTTGACCTTGCCGGTGAGAATGTCGCTCACCGCCTGATCCTGGCTTTCGCAGATGTAGGCCGGGCCGGAGAACTTCAGGATGCTCTCGTCCACGCCCGCCGTCTTCACGATGCAGCCATCCAGCGCGATGTTGCCGAAGAGCACGGCGAGGCCGCCGTCCTTGGAGAAGGCATGCTCCGCAGAGCGGATGACGCCGGTCTTGCGGTCGGTATCAACGCCTTCGCTGTAGCGGCGCGACTGGGAGAACGCTTCCTGCGTCGGCACGCCGCCGGGGGCCGCCGAGTAGAACGTATGCACCGCTTCGCTCGAGGTGCGCACCACGTCCCAGCGGTCCAGCGCATCCTTCATGCTGGCGGCATGAACCACCGGCAGCGAGGTGTCGATGAGGCCGGCACGGTCCAGCTCGCCCAGAATGCCCATGATGCCACCGGCACGGTGCACGTCTTCCATGTGCACATCCGGCACGGAAGGCGCGACCTTGCAGAGCACCGGCACGCGGCGCGACAGGCGGTCAATGTCCGCCATGGTGAAATTCACCTCGCCCTCATAGGCAGCGGCGAGAAGATGCAGCACCGTGTTGGTGGAACCGCCCATGGCGATGTCCAGCGTCATGGCGTTTTCAAAGGCCTTGAACGAGGCAATGCTGCGCGGCAGCACGCTTTCGTCGTCCTGCTCGTAATAGCGGCGGGCGAGATCGACGATCAGGTGGCCGGCTTCCACGAACAGGCGCTTGCGGTCGGCGTGGGTGGCCAGCGTCGAACCATTGCCCGGCAGGGCAAGGCCCAGCGCCTCGGTGAGGCAGTTCATCGAGTTGGCGGTGAACATGCCCGAGCAGGAACCGCAGGTGGGGCACGCGGAGCGCTCGATCACCTTCACGTCCTCTTCGGACACGCGGTCATCAGCAGCTGCCACCATGGCGTCCACCAGATCCAGCGCCTTGGTGGTACCGTCGGCCAGCACCGCCTTGCCCGCTTCCATCGGACCACCGGAGACGAAGACCACCGGGATGTTGAGGCGCATGGCGGCCATCAGCATGCCCGGGGTGATCTTGTCGCAGTTGGAAATGCAGACCAGCGCATCGGCGCAATGGGCATTAACCATGTACTCGACCGCATCGGCGATGATCTCGCGCGAGGGGAGCGAATAGAGCATGCCGTCATGGCCCATGGCGATGCCGTCATCCACCGCGATGGTGTTGAATTCCTTGGCAACACCGCCTGCCTTCTCGACTTCGCGGGCGACAAGCTGGCCAAGGTCCTTCAGGTGCACATGACCCGGAACGAACTGGGTGAAGGAGTTGGCAATGGCGATGATCGGCTTGCCGAAATCGCCGTCCTTCATGCCCGTGGCGCGCCACAGGCCGCGCGCGCCGGCCATGTTGCGGCCGTGGGTGGAGGTTCTGGAACGATAGGCGGGCATCTGGAACTCCCTGGGGTTATCCTATTGGCGGCCTCTTTGTCCGCCTCACGCTTGTTGCGTGCTTCAGATGTAGGGTTTGGCAGGTTTTTCGGGAGAGCGAAAGGGCGGAAAACCCAAAAAGAGTACGCTCCGGTACGGTTCCTTGCGCAGGAGCCGCCCGGAGCGCAGTTTCACGCCATTTTAATATTATTGAAGCCCTCAGGCTTCAGGCGGCAGTGCTGCCCTCAAGAGCCGGATAGTCCGTGTAGCCCTTGGTGCCGCCGCCATAGAGCGTGTCGCGGTCCATCTCGTTGAGCGGGGCGTCACGGCGCAGGCGCTCCACCAGATCCGGGTTGGCGATGAAGGGACGGCCAAAGGCGACCATATCCGCTCGGCCGCTCTCCACCGCCTCGATGGCACTGGCCCGGTCATAACCGTTGTTGGCGATGTAGATGCCACTGAAACGGGCACGCAGGGCGCCGATGTCCTCGCCCGGCTTCAGCTCGCGCGTGCCGCCGGTCTGGCCTTCCACCATGTGCAGATAGGCAAGGCCGTAGCCATTGAGAATGTCCACGGCGCGGGAGAAGGTCTCGACCGGGTTCTCATCATGAATGCCATTGGCATTGGAGAAGGGGCTAAGGCGCACGCCCACCCGGTCCGCGCCGATGGCATCCACCACCGCGTCCATGACTTCCTTGAGGAAACGGGTGCGGTTCTCGAGGCTGCCGCCATGGGCATCCGTGCGGGTGTTGGAGCCGGTGCGCAGGAACTGATCGATGAGATAGCCGTTGGCCGCGTGGATCTCGACGCCGTCGAACCCGGCAGCAATCGCGTTGCGGGAAGCCTTCACATAGTCGGCAACGATGCCGGCAATCTCGGAGGTCTCCAGCGCCCGGGGCTGCGGCGTGTCGACAAAGCCGTTGCCGTCATAGACCTTGGACTGGGCGGCAATTGCGGACGGAGCAACCGGCGCGGCGCCACCCGGCTGCAGAACGTTGTGCGAAATGCGGCCCACATGCCAGAGCTGGATCACGATCTTGCCGCCCTTGGCGTGCACGGCATCCGTCACCTTCTTCCAGCCTTCCACCTGAGCATCGGAGTAGATGCCCGGCGTCCAGGCGTAGCCCTTGCCCTGCGGGCTGATCTGCGAGGCCTCGGTGATGATCAGGCCGGCGCTGGCACGCTGGGCGTAATATTCGGCGTGAATGTCATAGGGCGTGTCGTCTTCGGCGCGGTTGCGGGTCAGCGGGGCCATGGCAATGCGGTTCGCCAGCTTCATGCGGCCAGCCTGCACGGGTGAGAAAAGCTTTGCTTCCGTCATGGATCATTCCTTCTTCCGGGGTGTTTTCAGCCTTTTCTGGATCAATCAGTCCATAATTGGGCGGGATTCGAGATCTGGTTATGTGTGAGGGGTGCTAAGCGGGGACGGCTTGCGGCGGAGCCAGAAGCCGGGCGAGCCCTTCGTCCAGCGCCGAGGTGATATAGGCCTCATCCAGGCCGGACTTGCGCAAGGTCAGCGTGCCGATGGCAAGCGCTGCCAGCGCCCTTGCCCGGTCACGGAAAGCCTGCGGCTCGTTCTCGTCCAGCGCCTCGGCGATGATGGCCTCGATGCGCTCCAGATGGCGGCGGCCAAGGGTGGCCACGTCATCATTCTGGGGGGCAAGTTCGGTGATGCAATTGACCAGCAGGCAGCCATGCTTGCCGCCGGAAGGATCGGCCAGCGCCCGCAGCATGGCGGCCACCGCCCCGGTCCGGTGCGCATGCGGCGCATCGCCGATGGATTTCAGCGCCTCAAGTGCCGTTGCCGAATAGCGCCGCAGGGCCGCCAGCAGCACATCCTGCTTGGAGCCAAAGGCGGCATAAAGTGACGAACGGCTGATGCCCATCGCCTGTGTCAGGTCGTCCAGCGAAGTCGCCTCGAAGCCCTGACGGCGGAACAGCTCCAGCGCCGCACGCAGAACCTCACCCTCGTCATAGGAACGCGGGCGGCCCGGACCGGCAGTGGCTCCGGCAGCAGAGAGGCGTGGTTCGGCAGTCTTTTTCGTCATGGCCTTGAATATGGACTGCTCAGTCCGTAATTCAAGGGGGACACGAACAGGCCGCCCCGCCTGTCCACCCTTTGCACCGCAAACAGCACGGAGGCGCATATGCTGCCCTACAGCATGCTGGATCTTTCCCCCATTCCCGAAGGCTCGGACGCGCGCGATGCGCTGGCGGCCACACTGGACCTTGCCCGCCATGCGGAAGACCTCGGCTTCACCCGCTACTGGCTGGCCGAGCACCACAACATGCCCGGCATTGCCAGCGCGGCCACGGCGATCGTCATCGGTCAGGTGGCCAATGCCACGAAGCGCATCCGCGTCGGGTCCGGCGGCATCATGCTGCCGAACCATGCCCCGCTTGTGGTGGCCGAGCAGTTCGGCACGCTGGCAACCTTCTTTCCGGGCCGCATCGACCTTGGGCTGGGCCGTGCGCCCGGCACCGACATGGGCACCGCCCGCGCCCTGCGCCGGACGCTGCAGGCCTCCGATGATTTTCCGGCCGATGTTGAAGAGCTGATCGGCTACCTCTCCCCGGCCCAACCGGGGGCGCAGGTGCGGGCCATCCCCGGCGAAGGCACGGAAGTTCCGGTCTGGATCCTTGGCTCCAGCCTCTATGGCGCACAGCTGGCGGCTCATTTCGGGCTGCCCTATGCCTTTGCCTCGCATTTCGCGCCGCAGGCGCTGGATCAGGCGGTCACCATCTACCGCAGCCGCTTCCAGCCCTCGCGCCATCTTGCGCGCCCGCATTTCATGCTGGCGGTGAATGCCTTTGCCGGGGAGGATGATACAGAAGGCGTCTATCTGCGCTCTTCCATGCAGCAGGCCTTCGCCAACCTGCGCAGCGGACGGCCCGGCCCCCTGCCCAGGCCTGTCGGGAACATCCACGCCGTGCTCGATCCGCAGATGCTGGCGATGGTGGAGATGGCGCTCTCCTGCAGCGTCACCGGCGGGCCGGAAACCATCCGCAGCCAGCTTGCCAGCCTGATCGAGCGCTACCAGCCGGACGAGATCATGTTCAACGGCAACATCCACGATCCCGCTGCCCGCAAGGCCTCCTTCACCCGCACGGTGGCCGCCCTGAAGGACGTGACGGAGGCGATGACGCCTCAGGCGGCCGGGTGAAAATCCGGCCATGGTGGGCGCCAGGGTCTGGACTGTGCTAGGCTGGGGCCAAGGAGCTTCCTGATGCCGACTGTCCGTGCCTTGTTTCCTGTCTTCTGTCTCGCCGCCGGTCTTACGGCGGCCGGAGCCCTGCGGCCTGCGGCCGCTCAAAGGCTGGACATGACGTGTGATGCCTCGGCGCGGGACTTTGCCAATGCCCACGCGGGCGGCGGGCGGGACATGGGCACCAGCATTCTGGAAGGCGCGATGAGTGGCACGGTTGCCGGCGGCGCCTGGGCTGGCCCTTCCGGCGCAGAGCGCGGCGCCCATGCGGGTGCAGCCCTTGGCGTGCTCGGCACCATGGCGCAGGACCCGCGCGTCTGGCAGGCGCTTTACGACAGCGCCTACCGCACCTGCCTGACACAAAGATACAGCGCACCGGGATACAGCGCACCGGCTTACGGCGTGCCTGCCTATGGCCTGCCCTCTTACGGTGCTCCCTCTTACGTTGCTCCGGCACAGGGAGCGCAAATGCCACCGCCGCCGCAACAGGTTCTCCCCCAGCAGCCTGCACCGTCCATGCCGCTGGAGGAATTTCAGTCCTCGGGCGGGCCCTGCGGCTCCAGCGCCAGCTACCGCAAATTTGCGCCCGGCACCCAGCCCTCGACATTTACCGCAAGATCCGGCGGCAATTGCCAGTAGGGCTGGCACTCAGGCCGTGAGGCTTGCCGTGGCCTTTTCCAGCGCCTGATGAAGCTCGCCGAGCCTGCGCTTCAGGTCGCGGATTTCCGCAAGATCCAACCCGGCTGCCCCGCCAAGGCATTCCGGGATCGCCTGTCCGGCCCTGCGCATGTCTGCGCCCTTGTCCGTCAGCTTGACGCGCACCTGCCGCTCGTCTGCCGCATCACGCCGGCGGGCAACAAGCTCCATGGCCTCAAGACGCTTCAGCAGTGGCGTCAGCGTGTTGGATTCCAGCCCCAGCCGCTGGCCGAGCCCGCCAACCGTCTGGTCGTCCTCCTCCCACAGCACCATCATCACCAGAAACTGCGGATAGGTGAGGCCCAGCCCCTCCAGCAGCGGCTTGTAGGCGCGGTTGAAGGCGTGACTGGCCGAATAGATGGAGAAGCACAGGAGATCCCCAAGCGTCAGCGGGCCGGAGGCGTCACTTTCAGGGGAACAGGCGGATGGGGTCATGGGTTACTCCTTCAGGAGAGGAATTTAGTTCGCACACGATCAAATCGCAACGCTTGACAATCAGGCATAACCAGCCTATCTATCTCTTGCGATTAAATCGCGCACGATAAAAATACAGGAGACCGAAATGCCCGTGAACGTTCTGTACACAACCGCAGCCCGCGCAACCGGTGGCCGTGACGGCTCCGCCGAGACTCTCGACGGCACCTTCAAGGTCAGCCTCTCCACCCCGAAGGAACTGGGCGGCGCAGGCGGCGACGCAGCCAACCCGGAAAAGCTGTTTGCCGCCGGCTACTCCGCCTGTTTCCTTGGCGCCATGAAATTCGTGGGCGGCCAGACGGGCGTGAAGGTTCCCGCAGACACCACGGTCACGGCAACGGTGGGCATCGGCCCGCGTTCGGAAGGCGGCTTCGGCCTTGAAGTGTCCCTCGCCGTTTCCCTGCCGGGCCTGCCGCAGGAGCAGGCTCAGAAGCTGATCGAGGAGGCTCATCAGGTCTGCCCCTATTCCAACGCCACCCGCAACAACATCGACGTCAAGCTCTCGCTCGCCTGAGCGAAAGCCCTGTTTGACGGACCGGCGGCAGGAGCAATCCTGCCGCCTCCCTTTTACAGGCGGTTGACGGCTTCCCCCTGACGGGCCACCCTCTCGCAACCTTGGAGAGACGGAGTCGCCCGATGAAAGCCTTTTCCCGCAGCAGTCTCATCCGCACCGCTGCGCTTGCCCTTCTGACCGGCCTTACCGCCACGCCCGCCTTCGCGGCGCAGCAGAAATGCGGCGGCGACTTCAGAGCCTTTCTCGCAGGCGTGGAACAGGAAGCGGTGGCTAGCGGCGTCCCCCAGGGCATCGCCGCACGGGCATTGGCAAACGCCCGGATCGACAAGAAAGTCCTCTCGCGTGACCGTGGGCAGGCTGTCTTCAAGCAGACCTTCATCGAATTCTCTGCCCGTTCTGTCAGCTCCGCGCGCCTGCAGCACGGCGCCAACAACATGAAAAAATATGCGCAGGTCTTTGCCCGCGCCGAAGCGGAGTATGGCGTTCCAGCTGCCGTCATCACGGCCTTCTGGGGGCTTGAGACCGATTTCGGCGCCGTTCAGGGCGACTTCAACACCTTCAACGCCCTTGCCACACTGGCGCACGACTGCCGCCGCCCGCATCTGTTCCGGCCGCAACTGATTGCCGCCCTGCACATGGTGGTGCATGGCGACCTTGACCCGGCGACCACCACCGGGGCCTGGGCGGGCGAAATCGGACAGGTGCAGATGCTGCCGGAGGATATCATCCGCTACGGCGTCGATGGTGACGGCGACAACCACGTTGACCTGAAGAACTCGGCGCCCGATGCCATCCTGACCGCGGCCAAGTTCATCCAGTCGCTCGGCTGGCAGCGCGGTCAGCCCTGGCTCATCGAGGTGGAAACACCGGACAACCTGCCCTGGGCGGACAGCAGCCTCGACAAGACCAAGCCCGTGTCCGAATGGGCGGGCCTAGGCGTCAAGGCCCGCAGCGGCGCATTGCCAACCGGTGCCCTGCCCGCTTCTCTCATTCTGCCGCAGGGGCGCAAGGGACCGGCCTTTCTCGCCTTTCCGAATTTCGGCATTTACCTGAAATGGAACCAGTCCTTCATCTACACGACCAGCGCCGCCTATTTCGCCACGCGCCTTGCCGGTGCGCCGGTACTGGCCAAGACCTCGCCCGAGCCGGGTCTTGATGATGCAGGCATGCGCGCGCTTCAGACCAAGCTGCAGGCCCGCGGCCATGATGTGGGCAAGATCGACGGCATCCTCGGCTCCGGCACCCGCCGCGCCGTCCAGACAGAACAGCAGCGCCTCGGCATCCCCGCCGACGGCTGGCCGACACCGGCCTTGCTGCAGAGGCTGTGAGGGAAAGAAGAACGAGAAAGGCCCGGAACCGTATGGCTCCGGGCCTTTCTCTTTCACTCGCCAGGAAGTGATTACTTCCAGCTCTGATGATCGGCAGCTGTGCAGCCGTAGGGCGCGCGGTCGTTGCCGAAACGGGCCTTCAGCTGATCACAGCCCCAGCGGTTGAGCGGAGCGGGCATCATGTTGTTGATCTCCATGCCCGGCTGCTGGAAGGCGGTCGGCGAACTGGTCACGTACCAGACCCAGAAACCGGCGGCACCGACGATCATGAGCAGGATGATGCCCAGAAAGGCCTTCACACCGCGCATCACCACCTGACCGGCCGACGGAGCCGGAGGGCCAGACATCGCCTCCGCTGCAGTGCCTTCGCTGGCAGGCACATCCAGACCTGCCAGCGGATGCAGCGCAGTCTGCCGTTCTTCCTCCGTCATCTCGATACGGGTCAACTGATCGTCCAGAAGCACCGGCAGCGCCGAATTGCCATGGCGCACGGCAAGAGCCACCGCATGGCCCTTCTGCTGCCCGACAATCATCGGCAGCTGGCCATTTTCCAGCTTCGTATGGGTGACGCGGCCTGTCTTGTCCTCGGCCAGGCTGTCCGTATAGGTGATGTAGAGGCCGTCCTTCTTGCTTTCAAAGCCGGTTACCTGGACAGGAATCTCCTTCAGGATTGCAGGATTGCGCAAGCGCTTCTGCACACCAAGGGCGCGGATGTACTGGAAGACGGTGTAGAAGCAGAGGCCGAACATCAGCAGGCAGAAGCTGCCGAGCGTCAGGACGCGATTCCACAGCTTGTCGAGACCGAGCGTCAGCGTCGCAAGCTCAGGATTGTCACGGGAGATGACGATGCCCGTCTCATAATCCCCCATGTGAATGTCGAGGAACATGATCCGCACTTCGCTCTGATAGGTCTGCCCTTCAAAGGCATAGGCAACCTCAGCCTCACAGTCGGTGAAAACGCCGCGCCGGGTGGTGCACTGGCCGTTGCGCACGTCCCCCTCCACTTCCACCGGATTGAAGCTGATGCGGATGTCCCGCCAGAGCTCCGGTCCCTCCCTGACAAGAAGGAAGATGCAGAGAGCCAGCATGATGGGCACTGCCCAAAAAACCGCCTTGGGCATGGAGATAACGTCCCCTTTGAGGGAGAGGGGGCGCACGGGTAAATCAAGCAGTCGGGGTGCCATGAGACCTCTTTCTTGCAACTAACAGGAGATATCCTGGGAGTTTTAGGAAGATCCAAAGTCCAAAACTGCCATCTAAATCACAAAGTTTCTCTTTGAATGAGATCAGAGCTTATTTTCTGAAAAAACGAGAAACCCCTGTGGAAAACAACAAAAGAGCTGCTCAGATCTATTCTTTAGAACTGCACAAAAAAGAACAGACGCCATCCATTTGCATGGAGAGGCGCCTGCTATACTGCCCCAAGGGGATCAACGACATGCGGGCATCAACCACCTCGCCCGCCGTTCTCGGGCAAAGTTCTCAAGCTTTGCGGCGGCTCGAAAGCCGCCCGGCCGGACTGTGCAGAAACCGGCCTTATCGCGGGGCCATGCGAATGGCGCCATCGAGACGGATCGTCTCGCCGTTGAGCATTTCATTTTCGCAGATGGCCTTCACCAGCTGGGCATATTCGGCGGCCTTGCCGAGGCGTGAGGGGAACGGCACCTGCTCGCCCAGTGACTTCTGCACGTCTTCCGGCAAGCCAAGAAGCATCGGCGTTTCAAAGATGCCGGGGGCGATGGTCATGACACGGATGCCCGACTTCGACAGGTCACGGGCGATCGGCAGGGTCATGCCGGCAATCCCGGCCTTGGAAGCGGCATAGGCCACCTGCCCCACCTGCCCGTCGAACGCTGCGACAGACGCGGTGGAGACGATGACGCCGCGCTCGCCGTCTGCGGTCAGCGGGTCCTGCGCCGACATGGCCGTGGCTGCATGGGCGATGCAGCGGAATGTGCCCGAGAGATTGACCGCGATTACCTTCTCGAACAGTTCCAGCGAATGCGGCTCACCGCGCGAGGTGGTCTTGGCGGCAGGGGCAATGCCCGCGCAGTTGACGAGGATGCGTTCCACGCCATGGGCGGCGCGGGCGGCGGCAAAGCCGGCCTTGACGCTCTCCTCATTTGTCACATCGACGCTGACGAACAGCCCGCCGATCTCCTTCGCAACCGCTTCGCCCTGCTCCGCGTTGCGGTCGAACAGGGCCACCTTCACGCCGCTGGCGGCCAGAAGCCGGGCCGTCGCCGCGCCCAGGCCCGACGCCCCCCCGGTGACAACAGCCGCAATGGCGGATGAAAGCTGCATGAATTCCTCCTGTATTTTTCAGTCAAGCCAATGATTCATATCGGCTTTTACCGCTTTCATTGACGAAAGCGTCACATGAGGAGACGCTGCGCCGAAAGTCGAAGGCGGTCAAGCCGCGCAGCCTTCGGCGAAAGGGGGGATGGCGGGGGAAGTCTTACGTTGAGGAAGCGGAGAAGCGGACACAGGGGCACGAGCCCCGCCATAATGCCAAGGCTTCCGACGTTGACGAATCCAGCCTTGAAGAGGCTCATGCACCGCACGGGATCTGGTGCAAATTCCCCGCCTGCGGCCTTATGGCCGCAGGATCATGCCTTCCATGGCGGTCAGGCAGCCGGGATAGGCGGCGCTTGCGGCAGCGGCAATCTTGTCCATCCCGTCATCCAGGCGGCGCGGGTCATGGTGGAAGAGAACGGGCGTCTTCACCCCGGCCTTCTGCGACAGTTCCACCGCCTTCTGCCACGTGGAATGGCCCCAGCCGCGATAGGTGGGATATTCCTCATCCGTGAACATCGCATCATAGATCATCACATCCGCACCGGCGACGAAGCGCTCCACATTGGCGTCGATCTCAGGATCGCCATGCTCGTGGTCGGTGATGATGCAGATGGATTTACCCTGAAAATCGAACCGGTAACCACAGGCTCCACCCGGATGATTGAGGCGGATGGTGCGGATCGAAAGGCCGTCTTCACGCGGCAGGTCTTCGCCGGCGCGGAAGCTGCGGAAGGTCACTGCCTTCAGCGTGTTGGCGGCCACGGGGAAGATCGGGGGCGACATGATCCGGCAGATGATGTCGGTCAGGTCCGTATCGTCCTGAAAATGGCCAGCCCAGGCATTGATGTTGAAAGCCGGATCATAGGCAGGCTTGAAGAAGGGCAGACCGCAGATGTGATCGAGATGCGTATGGGTGAAGAGCAGGTCAAAGGACCGGCTTCCCTGCGTGCACAGGTCGGCACCCAGCTTGCGGGCGCCAGAGCCGCAGTCAACCAGCACGAGCGCATCGCCGGCCCTCAGTTCGAAGCAGGTCGTCTCGCCGCCATACTTCAGCGTGTCGGCTCCCGGTGTAGGGGTGGATCCACGCACGCCCCAGCACCGGAGCCAGAAGTCTTCCGCCACGCGGCCTCTCCCTATGCTGCCGCTTCACCAGACCTGGCAGCAGCCAGATCGCGGGTGGTGCGTTCAAGACGCTGGGCCAGAGTTCTCATCACTTCCAACGACATATCAGGAAATTCTTTCAAAAGTTTCAGGAAATCGTCCTTGCTGACAGACAGCACATCCATATCGGTTCTGGCAACCAGCGTTGCGGTTCGCGGCACATCACACAGGATTGCAATCTCGCCAACGATGGAGTGCTGGCGGGCGACGGCCACGGTCTGGTCCTGGCCATTGCTGCGCACCTGCACATCCGCCTCGCCCTTCAGAATGATGAAGGCCGTGTCACCCTCATCCCCCTGCTCGCACAGATGCTCTCCCGGCTGAAATCCGATCCGGTCACTGATAAATGCCAGAAGCCGCAATTTGGTTTCATCGATACCCCGGAACAGGGGCACCTTGCGCAGGGCGTCGACTTCCAGATCGAGAGACACGGCCAACCTCCATTACACCATTACTTGCAGCCAGAGCTTGTTTCAGGCTTGTTCTTCCCTGTTGTCCTGCCGGACGGTCCGGCCCTGATCCATGATCACGGCCTGATCGAATTCAATAGCTATGTCAGCGTGCGCCGTTCCGAACAGTACCGTACGGCCCGCAAGGATCTCCCGCAATATGCGGCGCAACTGTTTGTCATCCTCGCCGGGACCTGCGGCGATATCGTCGAGAATGGTGACTGGCGCATTCTTTAGCAGGCCTCTGACGAGTGCAAGCTTGCGGCGCTGGCCCGCGGACAGGCGCGAGCCGCTGACACCCACGTGATAATCGAACCCTGTGAAGATGATCGGCTCGCGCAGCCCCTCCTCCTCCACAACCTGCCGCACCAGCGCATCAATCCGCTGGCGCGCGTCACGTCTGTCGAGACGGGCGCGGCCGAAGAGCAGATTGTCCTCGATGCTGAGAGGGGGCAGATAGACGGCCGGATCAACCGCAATGAAATTGCGGCTGCCTTCCACCACCTTGTGCCGGAAGTCGCGCCGGGCCTCGACCACCTTCGCCCGCATGTCCTCGTCCAGAACGCCCAGGCGGTGCCGGGCAGGAATGAGACGGAAGGCCAGCGTCACAAGGCGTGCCCGGTCGGCTGGCGTGATCGTGTTCTTCAGCGCCTCGGAGCGGAAGGCCCGCACGATCCGGTCGAACTCGGGCAGATCATCTTGCGTGATGAAGGAATAAGTGCTGAGAAGCCCTGAATCGCCGCTGACATTGGCAAAAAGCTCCACCATCGTCTCGGCAATGCGCAGGCCCAGCAACTGCAGCTTGGTCTCCAATCCGGTGTCAGACAGGAACTGCTTGACCTCCGGCATCGACGGCATCTGGTCCATCATCACATTGGGATCAGACGGCACGGCAAAGAAAAGGTTCTCGGCCAGCGAGGCATTCTGGTTGAAGGCGTTGACGTCCCACAGTTCAACCAGAGCGGCGATACGGCCATCCTCGGCAATACGTTCGCCAATGCGGGCACGCACCGCCAGGATGCGCTCGATAAAAACCGGATCGCGCGCCGGATCAAAGCGGGACTGGAGCCCAAGACGGTAGATGTCTCCCTCCATCCCCGCCGCCGACAGCAGCGCCAGCGCCAGAACGTCAAGATCGTTCCTGGATGCAACACCCGCCGCCCGCAGATCCTCCCAGGTGGCGTGAATGTCATGCAGCGGATTGCGGGTCTCCCGCGCCTCGCGCATCGCCCGCAGGAAACTGTCGAGATCCTTGCCCGTGCGCTGCACCTCGTTCTGTGGCCGGTGCTTCAGTCCATAGAAGAGATTGTCGCGGATGGTGCCGGTCCAGATATGCACAGCGCCGCCCACATAGGCGATTTCCCGGCCGAGAGTTGCCTCCCCCAGCTTCTCCAGATCATGACCGCCGATCTCCACCCGGCCCGAAGTAGGGCTCACAAGCCCTGCCGCCAATTGCAGCACTTCAGAGCGGCCGGAGCCATCGCCGCCGATAACGGCACAATGGGTGCCTTCCGGCACATCGAGAGAAACACCGAAAACTTCCTGCCCTGCCGCGCCGCCGGAGAAGCTGACATTGTGCATCTCGAGTGCACCCGTGAGCGTGGTGCGCTCATCCCCCACCAGCCGCTCGACAGGATAAATGTCGGCGGCATCAAAGTTCTCCACCACTGTCTGGTACTTCACCTGCACGTCGGCGACGAGCTGGTAATAGGCCAGCAGTTCCTTCCAGGGGCCGGCCAGATCCTTGTAGGCGGCGATCACCGCCAGCAGCGCACCGATGCTGAGATTGCCCTGGATGACCAGATAGCCGCCGATCAGATAGAAGAAGAACGGCGTCAGCTGGTTCATGAAATTATTCACGAACTTGATGAAATACTTCCGATTGTAGATCTCGTAGCGGATCTTGAAATTTTCATAGAGCCGGTCAGCAATATCGGCAGAATGCAGCGCCGAAGTATCATTCGCATGTATCTCGTGAACACCAGTAATCGCCTCACCCAGCTTGTCGGAAATAACGCGAACATTTTTCACTCGCTGACGCGACAGCAGAACCACCTTCTTCTGCAGCTTGGGAATGATATAGGCCTGCAGCGGATAGGAGCTGACGGCGGCAAGCCCAAGCAGCGGGTCCTGCATGAAGATGAAGCCGACCTGCACCACAAGAAGGCCGCCCTGATAGGCAGGCAGCGCGATGGCATCGCCGACGAAGCCGCCGACATCCTCCACCTCTGCGGTGATCATGGGGATGATCTCGCCGGAGCTCACCTTGCGGAAATGCGGCAGGCGGAACCTGAGCACACGTTGAAAAAGCTCGAAGCGCAGGCGGCGCAGCATGCGCTCGCCCAGCCGTCCCTTGTAGACGTTGATCCAGAGCTTCAGCCCGTTGCTGACGACAACGAGGGCAAGAAACGTGATGCAGAGCAGGAAAAGATAGGAGATCTGATCAAATTCAAATCCCTGCATTTCCCTTGGGAAACCGTCGCCCTGCACAGCATCGTTGACGATCTGCTTGGGAAGCTCCAGCAGGATGTAGCTTATCGGGTAAGACAGGACCGTGAGAAAAAGAATGAAGAGCTGCTGCCGCGCACTGAACTTCCAGATGAAGCGAAAAAGGCTTTTTTCCATAGTGAAGTCCAGTCTGGCGAAACTGCTGCCATCCTTGTACTGGTATGACGTTGCCAGTTAACTCGCAACGCCGGATATGCCATAGAGGCAGAAAGTTTTTCTGATCCGCCCCAAAACTGCCGGAATTCAAGAGAGCAAAGTGCAGGACGGACAGGGACCGGCTTCGGGCCGGAGCGGCTGACGCAAAGAATAGCCGCGACAGAGACACAAGACGGGGCATGCACGCGGGGGCACATGAAGTCCGAATCGCCACGAATCCTGATCTACAGCCATGACTCCTTTGGTCTCGGCCACCTGCGCCGGTGCCGCGCCATCGCGCAGTCGCTGGTCGGCAAGTTCGATACGCTGTCGGTCCTGATTCTTTCCGGCTCGCCCATCATCGGCAGCTTCGAGTTCCGCTCCCGGGTGGATTTTGTGCGCATTCCCGGCGTGATCAAGCTGCGCAACGGGGAGTACACGTCCCTGTCGCTGCATCTCAACATCGACCACACGCTTGAGATCCGCTCCTCCATCATCGAGCATACGGCGCAGGTCTTTGCCCCTGACATTTTCATCGTCGACAAGGAGCCGCTCGGCCTGCGCGGCGAGGTGGTGGGCACGCTGGAAATGCTGAAGAAGACCGGCACCCGGCTGGTGCTCGGCCTGCGCGACGTGATGGACGATCCACAGATGCTGCAGCAGGAGTGGGAGCGCAAGAACGTGCATCCCGCCCTTGAAGAGCTTTACGACGAGCTGTGGGTCTATGGCCCGGAGGGCATGTGCGATCCGCTGGCCGGGATCGACCTGCCGCAATCCGTCTTCGACAAGATGCTCTACACCGGCTTCCTGCGCCGCGAGATGCCCAAGGGCGCAAAACTGTCCGAACCCCTGCCCTTTGGCGATGAGCCCTTCATTCTGGTCACGCCCGGCGGTGGTGGTGACGGGGTGGAAATGGTGGACTGGGTGATGCGGGCGTATGAATCGCACGGGCGGCCGCTGTTTCCGGCCCTGATCGTGCTTGGCCCCTTCATGCCGGCGGCGGCCGTGGCCGATTTCATGGCACGCGCCGAACATCTGCGCGACGTGCATATCATGCGCTTCACGCCGCAGATCGAGCCTTACCTTCAGGCGGCAACGGCCATTGTCGGCATGGGCGGCTACAACACCTTCTGCGAGATCCTGTCCTTCGACAAGCCGACCCTGCTGGTGCCGCGCATCATCCCGCGCCGCGAACAGGCCATCCGGGCTGGACAAGCCGAGGAGAAGGGCCTGCTGACGGTGCTGCCGATCGAGCGTTATCCGGAGGTCGAGCCCATGCTGAATGCGCTCGCTGCCCTGCCCGGCCAGGCCCGCCCGTCCATGGCAGGTGTTGACAACCTTCTCGGCGGTATCGAGGTGATCGAGACACGCGTCGAGCAAATCCTGTCTACCCGCCCCCGCTTCCAGCAGCCGCGCCGCTCCGCCGTCTGAGCGCGCCCTTTCAGATCAAGACCAGAGGCCTCTCCCATGTCCCGCATTGCTGTTGTCGTGAAAGGCTATCCGCGCCTGTCGGAAACCTTCATCGCGCAGGAAATCCTCGGGCTGGAGCGCCGGGGCATCGGCCAGCTGATCGTGGCGCTGCGCAAGCCCTACGACCCCTTCATTCACGAGCTGCACAGGCAGATCAGCGCCGAAGTGCTCTATTTGCCGGAATATCTGAAGGACGATCCGAAGCGCGTCGCCCGCGCCCGCCGCTGGGCGGAGCAGCAGCCAACCTACGCTGCCGCCCGCGCCCTGTTCGAGGCGGATCTGAAACATGAAAGCAACGCCGGCCGGCACCGGCGCTGGGGCCAGGCCTGCGTCTTCGCCCATGAACTGCCGGAAGACGTGACGTGGATCCACACCCACTATCTGCATACGCCCTGTTCGGTGGCGCGCTATGCGGCGCATCTGTCCGGGCGCGGCTGGTCCTTCTCGGCCCATGCCAAGGACATCTGGACGAGCCCGGAATGGGAGTTGCGCACGAAGCTGGATGACGCCGCCTGGGGCGTGACCTGCACCTCCGTGAATGTGGATTATCTGCGCAGCCTCTCCGCCGACCCTGCCAAGGTGGAGCTGGTTTATCACGGGCTGGATTTCACCGGCTTTCCCGAACCCTCGGGCCGCCCCTCCACCCGTGATGGCAGCGGCGAGCCGGTGCGGCTTCTCTCCGTTGGCCGGGCTGTGGCGAAGAAGGGTTATGACGATCTTCTGTCCGCCCTCGCCCGCCTGCCGCAGGAGCTGAACTGGCACTTCACCCATATCGGTGGCGGCGAACTGTCCGACACACTCAAGGCGCAGGCAGACAAGCTCGGCCTTTCCGCCCGCATCACCTGGATGGGCGCGCGCCCGCGTGAGGAGGTGATTGCCGCTTCTCTCGACGCTGACCTCTTCGTGCTGCCTTCCAAGGTGACGAAAAGCGGCGACCGGGATGGCCTGCCCAACGTGCTGATGGAAGCCCAGTCCATGGGCCTGTGCTGCCTGTCCACCGCCGTATCCGCCATTCCGGAGCTGATCGACAACGGCGAGACCGGCATTCTGGTGCCCCCGGCTGATCCCGCAGCACTGGCAGAAGCGATGGCACGGCTGATCACCACGCCCGCCCTGCGTGATGAACTCGGCCTTGCTGCCTCGCGCAAGGTGCGGGCCGAATTTGCCACCGCGCCGGGGCTGGACCGGCTGGCGGTGAAGTTCAAGGCGCTGGTCTGACGGGATGCGCGCCGCCTTCTACGCGCCGATGAAACCTGCCGATGATCCGGTGCCCTCCGGCGACCGGACCTTTGCGCAGCTCATCCTGCGGGCGCTGGAGACGGGCGGCCATGACACCCGCGTGGCCAGCCGGCTGAAGACCTGGCGCGCTGCGCCTCAGGAACTGCCGGACGCCCATGCGGCGGCAAAGGCAGAGGCGGGGCGGATCATCGGCGGCTGGGAAGCGGATGGCTGGCGCCCGGAAGTGTGGGTGACCTATCACCTCTACCACAAGGCCCCGGACTGGATCGGGCCTGCGGTGGCGGACCATTTCGCGATCCCCTACGTGGTGCTGGAAGCCAGCCGCGCACCCAAGCGCCAGACCGGCCCCTGGGCCTTCGGCTTTGCCGCTGCCGATGCGGCGCTTCAGCGCGCTGACGCGGTGGGTGCGATCCACCGGGCCGATGCGGGCTGCCTTGAGCCGGTGCTGGCGCAGGATGTGCTGCATCTCTTCCCGCCGTTCCTCGATGCAGCACCGTTCCTGAAAGCCCGTCCTGTCCGGCCCGGAGAAGGCCCCGTGCGGCTGCTGGCTGTGGGCATGATGCGCCCCGGCGACAAGGAAGCCTCCTACAAGGTGCTGGCTGCGGCACTGGCGCAGCTGATGGATCTCGACTGGGAGCTGACCCTTGTTGGCGATGGCCCCTCCCGCGAAGTTTTAGAGCCGCTGTTTCCCGCTGCCCGCAGCCGCTTCGCCGGGGCCCTGCCGCCCGAAGCGCTGCCGCAACAATATCTCTGCCATGACGTGTTCGTCTGGCCGGCCATCCGCGAGGCTTTCGGCTTCGTCTTTCTCGAAGCGCAGGCCAGCGGCTTGGCCGTTGCGGGCGGCGCCACCTTTGGCGTGCCGGATATCGTCGAGGATGGCAAAACCGGGCTTCTCTCGCCGGAAGGCGATGCAGGCGCCCTTGCCGCCAGCCTGCGCCGCCTGATCCTGAGCCGGGACATGCGGCTTGCCATGGGCGAGGCAGCACGCGCCCATATTCTCGCCCGGCATGATCTCACCGCAGGCGCAGCACGGCTTGATGCCCTTCTCCATGCGGCGCAAAAGCATTATCTGGGTGTGAGGACAAGACCTTGATGACCAGCACATCCACCCGCCCCCTGCACGCCTTCATCCATGTTCAGCACCTCCTCGGCACCGGCCATGCGGTGCGGGCGGCCGCCATCGGACAGGCGCTGGCCGCACGCGGCGTGGACGTGACGCTGGCGACCGGCAATATTCTGCCGCCGACGCTGGATGTTTCCGGCCTCACCGTCATCGCCCTGCCGCCGGTGCGCAGCCCCGATGCGGTGTTCAACCGGCTGGTGACGCCGGAAGGCGTTGACATTGACGCGGCCTGGATGACCCGCCGGGCAGAGGCCACGATGACGGCCTTCACGGCCCGCCCGGTGGATATTCTCCTGACCGAAACCTATCCCTTCGGCCGCCGCCAGTTTGAGTTCGAGCTGGCGCCGCTCCTTGCCCATGCCCGTGCATTGCCGGAGCGCCCGCTGACCGCCAGTTCCATCCGCGACATTCTGGTGCGCAAGCAGCAGCTCTGGAAGGAAGAGTGGATGGCGGATCAGGCGCTTGCCTCCTATGACCGGGTGCTGGTCCATTCCGATCCGGATTTCGTCGAGCTGGGCGACAGCTTCCCCTTCGCGGGCCGCATCACCCATCTGGTGCGCTACACCGGCTATGTCAGCACGGACGGGCGGCCCGAGGCCCCCGGCGAGGATGGAAAGGACGAGGTGATCCTCTCCTGCGGCGGCGGAGCCGTCTCTGCCGCGCTGATCGAGGCTGCCCTTGGCGCCCGTCTCCTCTCTACCCGCGCCGGTGATACCCGCTGGCGTCTGCTGGTGGGCCACGACGTGGAGGCGGAAGCCTTCGCCTCCTATGTGGAGCGCGCGCCGGAGGGCGTGATCGTGGAGCGGGCACGGCGGGATTTCCCGAACCTTCTCGCCCGCGCAAGACTGTCCGTCAGTCAGGCGGGCTACAATACGGTGCTCGATATCCTTCGGGCAGGCGTGCCGAGCGTGCTCGTGCCCTTTGCGCAGGTGAAGGAGACCGAGCAGACCCAGCGCGCCGAAGCGCTGGCCGGCCACCGCCGCGCCGTCATGCTGGCCGAGAAGGACCTGTCCGCCGAAGCCCTTGCCCGGGCGGTGGATGAAGCCTTGTCCCTGCCCCATGCCGCCACCTCCGTGCGCCTTGGCGGCGCGGAGGCGAGCGCTGACATTCTCCTCAAGGATCTGGAAGAGTTCCGCAAATGACGATTGAGCTTGCCGCGTTCCGGGACAGCCTCAGGGCGCATCTCGACTGGTTTGCGGAGCGGGACCGGAAGGTGCGTTTCTGGTGGCGCGATGATGATGCCATTGAGCCCACGCCTGCGCTGGAGGCCATCCTTGGCCTTGCCCGCGCCCACAAGGTGCAGGTGGCCCTTGCCGTCATTCCCCGAAACGCGACGCAAGCGCTGGCGCAGCGGCTGGCGGAGGATCCCCATGCCGTGGTGCTGCAGCATGGCTGGCAGCATCTCAACCATCAGCTCAAGAACCTGGGCGAGAAGGCCGCCGAGTTCGGCACGCGGCGGGACGAAGCGGAAGCGCTGGCGGAGTTGAAGGCCGGATACGAAAGGCTCGGCCAGCTGTTCGGGCCGCGTTTTGTGCCAGCCATGGTGCCGCCCTGGAACCGGATCGCTCCCGGCATCATCCGCATTCTGCCGGAGGCCGGGCTGACGGGCCTGACCACCTTCACTTGGCATTACCACGGGCCGCATGTGGTGCAGGCGCATGTGGACATCATCAAGTGGAAGAAGGACCGGCGCTTCATCGGCTGGGAAAGCGCCCGCGAACGGCTGGACCTTCAGCTTCTGCGGCGGCGCAACACGGACGGCGAACCGCTGGGCATCCTTACCCATCACCTCGTTCACGATGAGGGGTGCCAGGCTTTTCTGGAGGAATTTCTCGCCATCGCCGCGCATCATCCGGGCGCAGAATGGCCGGACGTGCCCGGGCTTTTCCGGGAATAAGCAAAAGTCACTGCGCGGCGGCAGCTTCCCGGCAGGTGCTGCAAAGGCCGCGCAGCTCGATCACGGTCTTGTGCAGGGCAAAGCCTTCGGCCTTGGCCCAGCCGCTGAGCCGCTTGGAGATCTCTTCATCGGCAAATTCGCTCACCGATCCGCAGGTTTCGCAGATGGCAAAAGCCGTGCTGGCGTGGTCCTCGCAGGAGGGATGGCGGCAGGCCACGAAGGCATTGAGGCTTTCCAGCCGGTGCACCATGCCCATTTCAACGAGCTTTTCCAGCGCCCGGTAGACCTGCAGCGGCGCCCGGAAGCCTTCCACCCGCAGCTTGTCGAGGATGGTATAGGCCGTCAGCGGTCCTTGCGCCTCTTCCAAAGCGCCGAACACGAGGTTCTGGTTGCGCGTCAGGCCGGAGCGGTCGTGGTGATGGTGGTGATGATGATGGTCGTGGTGGTCACTCATCGTCGTTTCCTTCTCTCAGCCGCCGGTCAGCCCGCACTGTCAGTGCGGCGCTTGCGGCCCAGCATCGCCCGGACCGGGAACAGGCTTACACCGAAAAGCAGCATCGCCGCCACCACGATGGACGGCCCCGAAGGCGTGTCAAAGTCCAGTGAGGCAAAAAGCCCCATGACGACGGCGCAGGCCCCGGCCAGGGCTGCGATCACGGCCATCTGCTCTGGCCCGGCGGAAAGCCGCCGCGCAGTCGCCGCCGGGATGATCAGCAATGCCGTGATCAGCAGCACGCCGACGATCTTCATGGCAATGGCAATCACGGTCGCCATCAGCACCATGAAGATGAGGTTGGCCCGTTGCGGCTGCATGCCTTCTGCTTCGGCCAGATCCGCATTGACGGTGGCGGCAAACAGCGGCCGCCAGATCATGGCCAGCACGGCAAGCACCACCGCGCCGCCGCCATAGATGATCCCGATGTCCAGCCGCGAAACGGACAGGATGTCGCCGAAAAGGAAGCCCATCAGGTCCATGCGGATCCAGGTCATGAAGGCAAGGCACACGAGGCCCAGTGCCAGAGACGAATGAGCCAGCAGCCCCAGCAGCGCATCGGACGACAGCCCACCGCGCCGTTGCAGCGTGAGCAGCAGCAGCGACACCAGCGTGCAGATGAGAAAGACCGCCAGCGTGATGTTGACATTCAGCAGGAACGCTAGCGCCACCCCCAGCAGCGAGGCATGGGACAGGGTGTCGCCGAAATAAGCCAGCCGCCGCCAGACGATGAAACAGCCAAGCGGGCCCGCCACCAGCGCAACACCGATGCCGGCCAGAATGGCACGGGTGAAGAAATCATCCAGCATGGCGCTCATCCTTCTTCACACCGCCACAAGGCTCTGCACCTGCTTCATGGGCGTGATCATGTCCACGGTGATGGTGAGCATGATGGTCATGACTGTGCCCATGACTGTGATCGTGATGCCCGTCGCCCGGATGGCAGCTGTCGGTGACCGAGCCATCCGCATGGCGCACGCGGCCATCGGGCAGATGCTCGTGATCGTGACTGTGCTCATAGACCGCCAGCGCCCCGGCGGCACGGATGCCGAAGAGTTCGCGGTAGGCGCTGGAGCGGGCAACATTGACCGGTGTACCCCGGCAGCAGACATGGCCGTTGAGGCAGATGACCTGATCGGTGGCGGCCATCACCACGTGCAGGTCGTGGGAAATCATCAGGATGCCGCAGCCGATCCGGTCGCGCAGGTCCTTGATCAGGTCGTAGAGCAGGATCTCGCCGTTGTAGTCCACGCCCTGTACCGGCTCGTCCAGCACCAGGAGGTCCGGCTTGCGGGCAAAGGCGCGGGCTAGCAGCGCCCGCTGCATCTCGCCGCCCGAGAGGTTGCGCATCTCGGCCTTGATCAGATGGGCGATGCCGGTGGCGGACAGGGCCTCGGCGGCTTCGGCTTCGGACAGCGGCGACGTCAGGCGCATGAAGCGGCCGACCGTCAGCGGCAGCGTCCAGTCGATGGCAACCTTCTGCGGCACGTAGCCAACCCTCAGCCCGTCCTTGCGGGCGGAGGTGCCTTCCGTCGGCGCGACGATGCCGAGCGACATCTTGGCCGTGGTGGACTTGCCGGATCCGTTGGGGCCGATGAGCGTGACAATTTCACGCGGGGCCACGGTCAGATCGACGCCGCGCACCAGCCAGCGGCCGTCGCGCTGCACGCCGGCATTGGACAATTGGATGAGATGGGAACCGCTGGGAGACAAGCCGGTTGCTTTCCAGTGTGAGGATCGGGGTTGCCGCGACTTATCTCATACGTTATACGATCACGCAAACAATGTAACAACATAACATCACAAGTTCCGCCTGACGCGCCTCCTGCGCCGGGCCTTTCCCCGAGGACTGAAGGAGACTTCCCATGTCCCAGACTTCCCGCACCGGCTCGAAGAGCCGCCTCGCCCGCGCAGCACTGGCCGGCACGGCCCTGATGCTGCTCAGCCTTTCCCCTGCGCTCGCCGCGCCCAAGGTCGTTGCCTCGATCAAGCCGGTGCAGAGCCTCGTTGCCGCCGTCATGGACGGCGTGGGTGAGCCCTCCGTCATCGTCGATGGCGCCGCCTCGCCGCACACCTTCGCGCTGAAGCCCTCCACCGCCAAGCTGATCGCGGATGCGGATGTGGTGTTCTGGGTCGGGCCGGAGCTGGAGCCGTTCCTCTCAAAGCCGCTCGAAACGCTGGGCGAAAAGGCCGAGGCCATCGAGTTGTCCGAAGCGCCGGGCGTCACCAAGCTGCCGGTGCGCGAGGATGCCAATTTCGAACCGCATCATCACGGCGAGGAGGAAGGTGAAGCCGGCCATGAAGGGCATGACCATGCCGCCCATGACCATTCGGGCCACAACCATGGCACCGAAGCCAAGGAAGCGGCGGGCCATGATCACGGCCATTCGCATGACCACGGCCATGGCCACGAGCATGGCGAGTTTGACGCCCACGTCTGGCTGGATCCGGAAAACGCCAAGGCCATGGCGGACGACATTGCCCACCACCTGTCCGAAGCTGATCCGGAGAACGCGGCAACCTATGCCGCCAATGCCAAGGCCCTGAAGGAAAAGCTGACGGCGCTGGAAACCGAGCTGACAGCGGAGCTGGAACCGGTGAAGGACAAGCCCTTCATCGTCTTCCACGATGCCTACCAGTATTTCGAACACCGCTTCGGCGTGCGTGCGGCCGGCTCCGTCACCCTCAGCCCGGAAGTGCAGCCGGGTGCCGAGCGTGTCGCCGCCCTGCGCACCAAGCTGAAAGACCTGGGCGCCGTCTGCGTCTTCTCCGAACCGCAGTTCGAGCCGAAGCTCGTCAGCGTGCTGATCGAAGGCACGGATGTGCGCACCGGCGTGCTCGACCCGCTGGGCGCGGATGTGGCCAATGGCAAGGACCTCTATTTCGAGGTGACCCGCAACATGGCCGCCTCGCTGAAGACCTGCCTGTCGGGCGGAAGCTAATCCGCCGCACGGCATCAGAGCTGAAACGATCAAGGGCGCGGAGATGATCCGCGCCCTGTTTGTTTTTCACTAAACGACAATCCTGTCGTCATGGCATGACTTGATCATGCCATCCATGCCGAGACCTCTCACAACGGGCAGTCAGCATGGAAAGACAGCAATGTTGAGGCCTCGCCGGGCAGAAGCGTCACGGCATGGATGCCATGGCCGTAGCCATGGCATGACGAATACGGAAGGCTCAACCTGCCTCCGGCGGCCCCGCATGTGCCCGCCTTCAGGCTCATACCAAGGCTCCGGGATGCTGACGCATCACGCATTGATATTGCTCAGGCGCCGCAAGGGCTTGACCAACTCTCGATGAGTCGAGCTCATCGAGAGTTGTTATCAAATCCCCTCGCCGGCCGAGAAATAGCCGATGGCGGGGATGATGCCTTCCCGGCGCAGGTGGTTGAGCACTTCCTCGGCCAGAACCTCGGCCTCACGCCCTGCGGTCTTGAGGTGCAGTTCCGGGTTTTCCGGTGCTTCATAAGGGCTGCTGATGCCGGTGAAGTTCGGGATCTCGCCCGCAATCGCCTTCTTGTAGAGGCCCTTGGGATCGCGTGCCTTGCAGTCGTCCAGCGGCGTATCGACGAAGATCTCGATGAACTCGCCCGGTTCCAGAAGTTCGCGCGCCATCTGGCGCTCGGCCTTGAAGGGCGAGATGAAGGACACCAGCGTGATCAGACCCGCATCGGTGAAGAGCTTGGCCACCTCGCCGACGCGGCGGATGTTTTCCACCCGGTCGCCGTCGGTGAAGCCCAGATCGCGGTTGAGGCCGTGGCGCACGTTGTCGCCGTCGAGCACATAGGTGTGACGGCCTTCGAGATGCAGCTTCTTCTCCACGATGGAGGCGATGGTGGACTTGCCGGAGCCAGAAAGCCCGGTGAACCACAGCACCACCGGCTTCTGCCGCAGGCTCTCGCTGCGCGCCGCCTTGTCCACGTCCAGCGCCTGCCAGTGGATGTTGCTGGCCCGGCGCAGCGCATGGGCCACCATGCCCGCCCCCACCGTCGCATTCGTCATGCGGTCAATGAGAATGAAGGCGCCCATGGTGCGGTTGGCGCCGTAGGCCTCGAAAGCAGCAGGAGCTGCCAGCGATATGTTGCAAAGGCCAATCTCGTTCAGCGCCAGCGTCTTGGCTGCCGTCTGCTCGAAGGTGTTGACGTTGATCTTGTGGCGGATGTCGGTAACGGAGGCCGCCAGCGTGCGTGCGCCGATCTTCATCAGATACGAGCGGCCCGGCAGCAGGGCGTCTTCCGCCATCCAGATCACATGAGCCGAGAGCTGGTCCGCCACATCCGGACGCGCCTGAACGGGCGCCAGCACATCACCACGGGAGATATCGATCTCGTCCCGAAGGACGATGGTGACCGCCTCACCGGCGCTCGCGTTTTCCACATCGCCGCCAGCGCCCAGAATGCGGGTGACCGAAGACGTCTTTCCGGAGGCGGCGACAACCAGCTCCTCGCCAACGGTCACCCGGCCGCTGGCGATCGTGCCGGAATAACCGCGGAAGTCGAGGTTCGGCCGGTTCACCCACTGCACGGGGAACCGGAAAGGCTGCCCCGTACCGGCAAGGCTGACGTCGACGCTTTCCAGATGCTCCAGCAGTACCGGACCGTCATACCAGGGCATGCGGGCGCTGCGGGTGGTGACATTGTCGCCATAGCGGGCGGAGATGGGGATCGCCTGCAGCGTCTCGAAGCCGAAGCCACGGGCCAGCTCTTCGAAAGCCTCCCGGATTTCGTTGAAGCGCTCCTGCGAAAAATCCACGAGGTCGATCTTGTTCACCGCCAGCACCGCATGGCGGATACCGAGCAGCGAAGCAATGAAGGCGTGGCGGCGGGTCTGGGTCATCAGCCCGTGGCGGGCATCGACCAGCAGCACGGCGAGATCGGCGGTGGAGGCACCGGTCGCCATGTTGCGGGTATATTGCTCATGGCCCGGCGTGTCGGCGACGATGAACTTGCGCTTGTCGGTAGCAAAGAAGCGGTAGGCCACGTCGATGGTGATGCCCTGCTCGCGCTCGGCCTCAAGACCATCCACCAGCAGGGCAAGGTCCATGTCCTCGCCCACGGTGCCGTGCTTGCGGCTATCCTTTTCGAGTGCCGCCAACTGGTCCTCGAAGATCAGCTTGGTGTCATAGAGCAGGCGCCCGATCAGGGTGGACTTGCCGTCGTCGACGCTGCCGCAGGTGAGGAAGCGCAGCTGATCCTTGTTTTCCTGCGAACGGATATAGTCGAGCACGGCCTCTTCGGACGTGAGCTTTTCGGAGAAGTCCATGATCAGAAATACCCCTCGCGCTTCTTCTTTTCCATGGAGGCGCTGTCGTCGTGGTCGATCAGGCGGCCGGAGCGTTCGGATGTGCGCGCAATCAGCATCTCGCGCAGAACAGCAGGCAGCGTATCAGCCCCGGATTCAATGGCACCGGTCAGCGGATAGCAGCCGAGCGTGCGGAAGCGGACGGATTTCTCTTCCACCGTCTCCCCGGCACGCAGCTTCATCCGGTCGTCATCGACCATGATCAGCATGCCGTCGCGCTCCACCACCGGACGGGGTGCGGCGTAATAGAGCGGCACCATGGGGATGTTCTCCGCCAGGATGTACTGCCAGATGTCCAGCTCGGTCCAGTTGGACAGGGGGAAGGCGCGGATGGATTCGCCCTTCGCCACGCGGGCGTTGTAGAGGTTCCACAGTTCCGGCCGCTGGTTCTTCGGGTCCCAGGTATGGGCTGCCGTGCGGAAGGAGAAGACGCGCTCCTTGGCGCGGGACTTTTCCTCATCGCGGCGCGCGCCGCCGAAGGCCGCATCGAAGCCGTATTTCGTCAGCGCCTGCTTCAGCGCCTCGGTCTTCATGATGTGGGTGTGGACCTGCGAACCATGGTCGAAGGGGTTGATGTTCTGCGCCAGCCCGTCCGGGTTGGTGTGAACGATCAATTCCAGCCCGAGCCGCTTTGCGGTCTCGTCACGGAAAGTGATCATCTCGCGGAACTTCCAACCCGTGTCCACATGCAGGAAGGGGAAAGGCGGCCTGGAAGGATAGAAGGCCTTCATCGCCAGATGGAGCATCACGGAGGAGTCCTTGCCGATGGAGTAGAGCATCACCGGATTGCGGAACTCTGCCGCAACCTCGCGGATGATGTGAATGCTCTCCGCCTCAAGGCGCCGGAGATTGCTGAGCCGGTCTGACATGCGATTGCCTTCTTCCACTCCCTCTTCCCGCCGCGTTGCTGCACCGGGAACATGTGCGCGAGACTATAGGGCGTTGTCCTTGCGCATAAGAAACAGTTTTGCGCAGTTTGCCGGAAGCCGGACCTTTACTCCCGCTTTTTGGGGTCTTGGGAGAAATCCCTTCGGCAGCATCAATTCAGGTGTCATGCGCCCAGACAGGCTTGGACCCGGGCCAAAGCCGTAACACAGGGGCATGTATCAATCAGTCAGCGCGCCATTCCGGCGGCAAAGCGCAGGCAGGCCTGCATCAGGATCAGCGCCGGTGTCGGCGGCGTATCGGCGCGGGTGGTCAGCCCGACCGGCCCCAGCGTTTCCGCCGTCTTCACAGGCAGTTCGACAAGATCCCCATTGGCAATATCGCGCGCGACCACGCCGCTGGAGATGATCCACACAGCATCGCTGTCCAGCGTGTAGATGCGCCCGAACGTGTCAGAGATTGTCTCGACCCGCTTGGGCAAATGGCTGACGCCGTTGGCAATCATCAGCCGCTCCACGTAAGGCCGGATGATCGCCTCCCGCGTTGGATAAAGCACGGTGAAATCCGCGATCCGTGGCAGATCTGCCAAGGGCTCATCCAGCAGCGGATGCCCCCGGCGCACCACCAGCGACACGCTTTCGGAATAAAGATGCGTGAAGGAGAGCCCCTGCATCTGTTCAGGATCAGCCAGCCGCCCGACGACGAGATCCAGTTCCCCCACCCTGAGGCGGCCCAGCAGAAACCGGTTGGGGCCCGTTTCCATCGTCAGCACAGTGCCGATGGCCTCTGCCTCGAAGCGCTGCACCGCCTCCGGGAAGATGCGCGCTGCGACACTGGGCAGCACGCCGACATTCAGGAACGAATCCCCCGACATGCGCGCCTGCGCCACGCTGTCGAGCCCCTGCTTCAGCGCAGCTAGACTCGCCCCTGCATAATGCAGCAGCACATCACCGAACTGGGTCAGTTCCACGCCCTTGCGCGAGCGCTCGAACAGGCGCACGCCGAGAATCTCCTCCAGTTCCTTCAGTGTCTTGGAAACGGCAGGCTGGGTGATGGCCAGCGCATCGGCAGCCTTCACCAGACTGCGCCTGCGGGCCACCTCCAGAAAGCACTGGATGTGGCGGTACTTTACCCGGCCATCAATGATCATCCATTCCCTCCGGTTATGCTGACTGGACAATTTGTCATTTTACATAACCGATGGATGAATGAAATAGTCTGCCTCAGGAGAAGACGTGCCCGGCACAGGACGCGATAAGAGGGAGAGAGTGCGTTGCAGATGATCCGCGCAAACGGGGTGTGCCTGCATGTGAGCGACAGCGGCGAGCAGCACCTGCCCGTTCTGGTCTTTGCCAATTCGCTTGGCACGGACTTCCGCTCATGGGACCGGGTGGCGGCGCATTACTCCGGCAGGTTCCGGATCCTGCGATATGACATGCGCGGCCACGGCCTGTCCGAGTGCCCCGATGGCCCCTATTCGATTGAGGATCTCGTTGCCGACCTCGACCAGCTTTTGGCTGCGCTCGGAATCACCTCTGCAATTGTCGTCGGCCTGTCCGTGGGCGGGCTGGTGGCGCAAGGGCTTGCGGCGCTGCGCCCCGGTCTGGTGCGGGCAGCGGTGCTCAGCAACACGGCGGCCAAGGTGGGCACGGCCGAAATGTGGGGCCAGCGCATCGCCGCGATTGAAGCGGGCGGAATTGCCTCACTCTCCGAACCCATTCTGGAACGCTGGTTCTCCGCCGCCTTCCGCCAGAGCCGCCCGGAGGAACTCTCCGGCTGGCGCGCCATGCTGACCCGCACCACGCGCGAAGGCTACACCGGCATCTGCCATGCGCTGGCTGGCGCTGATCTCACCGCCTCCACCGCGAAGCTGAAGCTGCCGGTGCTGGTGATTGCGGGCAGCGAGGATGGCTCGACCCCGCCGGATCTGGTGCGCGGCACCGCTGAGCTTATCGAAGGTGCCCGTTTCATCCTTATCGAGGGTGTCGGCCACATCCCTTGCGTCGAGGCGCCGGAGGCCTTCTGCGCAGCCGTCGATACTTTCCTTGAGGAGCATTCCCTTGTCTGACCGTTCCCCCGGCTCGCGCCATGCCACCGGCATGAAGACCCGCCGCTCCGTTCTGGGCGACGCCCATGTGGACCGGGCCATTGCCAATCAGACGCCCTTTGACGAGGACTTTCAGACGCTGATCGTGGAGAGCGCCTGGGGCACGGTCTGGGCCGATGACAGCCTGACGAAGCGCGAACGCAGCCTCGTCACCATTGCCCTGCTGGCGGGGCTCGGCCACCATGAGGAACTGGCCATGCATGTGCGGGCCAGCGCCAACACCGGCGCCAGCGCGCGCGACATCCGCGAAGCGCTGCTGCATGTGGCGATCTACGCCGGAGTGCCTGCGGCCAACACCGCTTTCAAGATTGCCCGCGAAACCCTGGCCGCCAACGGGCGGATGGGCGAAGTGGAGGAAATGCGCAAACCTGCTGATCTGGATCAGGGAGGCCAGTCATGAGCGAGACCCCAAGCAACTTTCCGAGCCCGGGACTGGGCGACTACTACCAGCGCGAGCTGTCCATGCATCCGCCCGCCTATGCGCCGGGCTACAAGAGCTCCGTTCTGCGCTCGCCGCAGAAGGCGCTTCTGTCACTGGAACAGGGCATGGGCGAGATCACCGGCCCGGCCTTCAACCACAACGACCTCGGGCCGCTCGACAATGACATGATCCTCAACTACGCCAAGACGGGGGAGCCCATCGGCGAGCGGATCGTGGTCCATGGCCGCGTGCTGGACGAGAACGGCCGCGGACTGCCCGAAGTGCTGGTGGAAGCCTGGCAGGCGAATGCCGGCGGGCGCTACCGCCACAAGAAGGACACCTATCTCGCCCCGATCGACCCGAATTTCGGCGGCTGCGGCCGCACCCTGACGGACGAGAACGGCTACTACTTCTTCCGCACCATCAAGCCGGGCCCCTATCCCTGGCGCAACTACATCAACAGCTGGCGCCCGGCCCACATCCACTTCTCGGTGTTCGGCCATTCCTTCACCCAGCGCCTGATCACCCAGATGTATTTCGAGGGCGACCCGCTGATCGGCATCTGCCCGATCGTCAAGACCATTCCGGATGCCGGTGCCATCGAGCGGCTGATTGCCCCGCTGGACATGAAGGCCTCCGCTCCGCTCGACTACCGGGCCTACCGCTTCGACATCGTGCTGCGCGGCCGCCGCTCCACGCTTTTCGAAAATCGTCTGGAAGGAAACTGAGCCATGGTTCTGCCGCTTCCCTATCTTCAGGAAACCGCCAGCCAGACGGCGGGCCCCTATGTCCACATCGGCCTTGCCCCGCAGGCAGCCGGGTTCGACATTTTCGAGAAAAACTTCAACCACGTGGTGGCCGGGCCAGAAACGCGCGGAGAGCGCATCCGTATCGAGGGCCGCGTCTTCGACGGCTCCGGCACGCCGCTGAAGGATGTGCTGATCGAAAGCTGGCAGGCCAACAGCGATGGCCGCTACAATCACCCGGAAGACAAGGGGCCAGGCCAGCTTGATCCGGATTTCCGGGGATGGGGCCGCACCTGCTCAGACTTCGAAACAGGCGTGTTCGTCATCGAAACCATCAAGCCCGGCTCCGTGCGCTGGCGTGACGGGCGTCCGCAGGCCCCGCACATCAGCCTGTGGATCGTCGCACGCGGCATCAACATCGGCCTCAACACCCGGCTCTATTTCTCCGACGAGGAAGAGGCCAACGCCAAGGACCCGGTGATCAATCTGGTGGAACACCCGGTGCGCCGCAAGACGCTGATCGCCCGGCGCGGGGAGCGGAATGGCGAGGTGGTCTACACCTTCGACATCCACATCCAGGGTGAAAACGAGACGGTGTTCTTCGACATCTGATCCCGCGCAGGCAAGAGACGGACCTGATCTGGGCGATCGAGATAGCCCATCACTCCCTGATCGGGAACCGTGCATGGAGCCGGGTCAAAGACGGCCCGGCTCCAGTCTTTTCTGCGATGCTCCAGCACCCGGCATCCGGCCCGCCCTTGGCGGGCCCTTGCCGTTCCAGTACCAATAGCCGCCAGCGCCATTTCCGGCCGCATCAGGGACAGCCATGACCGTCAGCCCCTTCGATTCCCCTCTCCTTTCCGGCCTGCTGCAGGATGGTGAAACGGCGGCGCTGTTCAGCGATGCTGCCGCCCTTGCGGCCATGCTGGAGGTGGAGGCAGCTCTCGCACTGGCGCAAGGGGACTGCGGCCTCATTCCGCCGGAGGCGGCGAAGGCGATCAGCGCGGCGGCAAGACACCTGACGCTGGACCCGGCAGCACTGTCGGCGGCCACCGCGCAGGACGGCGTGCCCGTGCCAGCGCTGGTCGCGGCCCTGCGCAAGGCCGTGCCGGCAGACCATGCCCCCTTCATCCACTGGGGCGCGACCAGTCAGGACATTGCCGACACGGGGCTGGTGCTGCGGCTGTCGCAACTGGCAGACCTTTTCGAAACGCGCCTGCGTGATCTTTCCCGGCTGCTGCTGCGCATGGCAGAGACGCACCGGGCAACACCCATGGCGGCGCACACCCGCATGCAGCAGGCAACGCCCACAAGCTTCGGGCTGAAGGCGGCCGTGTGGCTGGCGCCGCTTCTGGCGCATCTGGAGCGCCTCACCCAGTTGCGCCCGCGCCTGTTGCGCCTGTCGCTGGGCGGGGCGTCGGGCAACCTTGCCGCGCTGACCCCGCATGGGCTTGAGGTAGAGGCAAAGCTCGCCGAACGGCTGGGTCTCACAATTTCGCCCGTGCCCTGGCATGTGAGCCGCGACGGGTTGATGGAATTTGCCGGCTGGTGCGCCCTCGTCACCGGCAGCCTCGGCAAGATCGGGCAGGACATTGCCCTCCTCTCCCAGAACGAGATCGGCGAGCTGCGCCCCGGCAGCGGCGGCGGCTCGTCCACCATGCCCAACAAGGCCAACCCGGTGGGTGCCGAAGTGCTGATCGCCCTCGCCCGTTACACCGGCGGCCAACTCGGCACCCTGCAACAGGCAGCCATCGCCGAATATGAGCGCAGCGGCGCGGCCTGGCTGATCGAGTGGCTGAGCCTGCCGCAGATCGCGGCGGCCACCGGCAAGGCACTCACCACCGCCACCAGCCTGCTGGACAGCCTCGTCATCGACACCGCCCGCATGCGTGCCAACATCGAGGCGAGCAACGGCCTGCTGCTGGCGGAAGCCGCCAGCTTCGCACTGGCCGCCACCATGCCCCGTCCGCAGGCGCAAGATTTGGTAAAGAAAGCCTGTGCTACAGTCCTCGCAACCGGCACCCATCTCTTCGATGTGCTGGCCGCAATGACACCGGTTCCCGATGACTGGAGCGCCCTGAAGGACCCTGCGCTGCACATGGGTGAATCGGCGGCACTGATTGACCGGATTGTGGAGTCGGCTCAGGCACTTGGCCTTGAGAGCTGAGAGACAGATTCGGCTTCTTCACAAATTGATTCAAGCGCTTGCGAGATTGAATCCGCTTTTGCGGGCAAATGGGGCAAGGTGATTCAGGTTGCCGGTGCAAGTGATTGATGCCGTTGAGTCACTGCGCTGAGGCGCTGAATCAACTGATCCCTAGCGGCAACCGAACTGGTCCATCAGCTCCCGCACCTTCTGCAGATTGCGCTGCGTGCTGTCACCGCAGACCTTTTCGCAAGGCACGCCATCACCGTCGCCATCCGCACGGGAATAGCCGCAGACACACCAGAGATAGACGGCCTCCTCGCAGGAGCGCACCGTTCCGCAGGAGCCGACGCAGCTGAACCGCTGCGCCACCTGCAGCTCATCCAGGGCAAGGGAGAACGGCTCAGCCTCAGCGCGCACCTGTTGCGCGGCGGCAAGCAGGATGGCGATCATCGCCAGGACAACACGCATGGCCAAGCAACTTCTTTCGTGAACCGGCTTCCATCATAACAGGTCTGCAAAGCCAGAAAAACCGAAGGCGCCGGTTTCCCGGCGCCTCGCAATTCGTCGGCACAGATCCGCAGCTTACTTGGCAGCGTCATCCGGTTCCGCGCCCGGGGTCAGGAACACCTGTCCCGGATAGATCAGGTCCGGATTGCGGATCTGGTCCTTATTGGCCTGATAGATGGTGGTGTAGCGGAAGCCCGTGCCATAGAGGCGGCGGGAGATGTTCCAGAGATTGTCGCCTTTGCGGATGATGACATTCGGCATCTGCGGAGCGGCTTCAGCCTCTGCCCCGCCCTCAGCCTTCGCTTCATCGACCTTGCTGAGGATGATTTCCTGCGGCTCGGCCTTGCGGAAGGACACGGCGGCACGGGCCAGTACCGCACCGGTCACCGGATCCACATGGTCGGCACGCACTTCCACGTCGCCAACCGGAATTTCGGCCGTGGTCTCCAGCAGCCAGCGGCCCTCCCCGTTGGCCTTCGTTTCGCCAACCAGAGCATCGGCCACATAGATGCGCAGCAGCGCATCCGCCGTGCTGGTTCCCGCCACATAGAGCTTGCCATCCTCGGACTCGACCGCTTCGACAGTGACCGGTGCGATGACGGGTTCGGGCTCTGCCGCCGGGGCTTCTGCCGGCTCCGGAGCAGCAGCAACCGCAAGGGTAGCGGCAGCGGGTTCTGTCTGCGGTGCAGGAGCAGATTCAGGCGCAGCCTCCGCCACTGGAGCCGTTGCGGGCTGCGGGCTGCCGGTAACCGGAGCAGGATCTGTGGCAGGAGCAGGAGCTGCGGCAGGCGCTGGTGCAGCTTCAGGGGCCGCAGCAGGAGCCGGCTCAGACGCAGGTGCCGCTGCAGCCGCCGGCGCCGCAACAACAGGTTCCGGCTTTGCGTCTTCTGGCTTGGGCTCCGCGTCAGCGGTCGCCACCTCGACAGCGGCGGGCTGCTGCAGAACACTGGACGGGGCATCCGGGCTGTTGAGGACGATCAGCGGACGCTCATTGCCTGAACCGGACAGGGAAACGGTCAGCCGCTGCTTTGACTCGACGGTCTTACCGTCAGGCATTTCCATACGCAGCAGCATGTCGTAGTCGCCGGGTGCCAGCGGCTTTTCCGGCACCATAGACCACTCCCCGGCCTCATTGGCAGTGGCGCTCCCGGTCACTACGCCGTTGGCAAGAAGAGAGACTTTCGAGCCCGGGGCGGCACGGCCTGCGATGACTGCAGCGCCATCCGGTTCAATGCCTGCCACGTCAAAGCTGGGTGCCGCAGGCTCAGGGAGTGCTGCGGGTGCCGGCTCTGCCGCCGGGGCTGCCGTGGTGACCGGCTGAGGCGCAGCGGGAGCGGCTTCAGGGGCCTGGGCCTGAGCCGCGGGCTGAGGCGCATTTGCAGTCTGCTGGGGCGCTCCCGCATCCTTCTGGCTCAGATAGCCTGTCAGCAGCGCAATGATCCCCACGATCACGGCAATGACCAGACTGATGGTAACCCCTTTACGTGTCATCTCAGACCCCAAACCCTGATTGGAGGTGCGGCAGATCTCTTCAACGGCCGCACAACTCGCCCCCTGCCACATGCCCGGCTGCACCAGACAGCCATTTTCTGAACAGTTCCCCAGCGTTTCACGAAGAACACCACAAGATCTAGCAGATTCGCCGCACAAACGGCGTTTTGCACAAGGCGCACAGGCCTTGTTACCAAAGGCAATGCTTGACCATGGCTGTCCGCCAATGCGAAACATTTTTGCATGACGAATCTCAAAAGCATTTGTGTCTATTGCGGATCAAGCTTCGGCCATGACGCAACCTATCTGGAGGCTGCCCGCAGTCTTGGCCGCTTGATCGGCGAGGCCGGACTGTCGCTCGTCTATGGCGGCGGTTCCGTTGGCCTCATGGGTGCGGTCGCAAAGTCGGCGCTCGATCATGGGGCACAGGTGACCGGCATCATCCCGGAGTTTCTGGAACAGCGTGAAGTCATGCTGCATGAGGTGAGCGATCTCATCGTCACCCGTGACATGCACGAGCGCAAGAAGCTGATGTTCCAGAAGTCGGATGCTTTCGTCGCGCTGCCCGGCGGCGTCGGCACTCTGGAAGAGGTTATCGAGATGATGACCTGGGCTCAGCTTGGCCAGCACCGCAAGCCTGTGCTCCTCGCCAATATCAACAGCTTTTGGTCGCCTCTTCTGCAACTTCTGGATCACATGCGCAACGAGGCTTTTATCCGCCCCGAGCAGGACGTGCCCTATCTCGTCACGGAGGATATCAGCAGCATCATTCCCATGCTGGCAAAGGCCTGCGGGCGGCTGGAAACGGCTCAAGCCCTTGAGGCAGAAGCAGGACTTGAGAACTTCTGATCCGCGCATCGGTATAATTGCGGGTAATATATCCCTGCGTGTGCGGCTCTTCCACGCACGCAGTCTCCTGCAATTCTTGTCAAACTGTTGAAATTCTGGATTTTTCCCGCTCCTACGATCCCGTGGCATAACCGTCATTTGAGAAAAATTGACGCCTCGGGATAACCCTTTGTTTGGGATTTGCCGGTCACACTTCCCCTTACTTTTATCAATGCCGGCGGACAAAAATGCAAAAGATCCTTCTCGTCGAGGATGCCGCCTTCTTTGAGAAGGCTGCGCTCAAGAAACTCGCTGAGATCGGAGAGCGCCGGGTCACGGTCGCGCGGACGCTTTCACAGGCCGCAGCACTGCTCGGCAACGGCGGCGGCGAGTCCTTCGATCTGGCCCTTGTGGACCTGACCCTGCCAGATGCTCCGGACGGTCAGATCGTAGATCTGTGCATTGCGCACAAGGTCCCGACCGTGGTCTTCACCAGCCGCTTTGAACCCGGCCTGCGCAAGGCCATGCGTGACAAGGGGGTGCTCGACTACATCATCAAGGACAGCCCCTCCAGCCTCGACTATCTTGGCGACCTGGTGCAGCGGCTGGGCCGGAACTCGTCCATTGGCGTGCTGGTCATTGATGATGCAGTCGTCGAGCGGACCTATATGAGCGAGACGATCGCGCGGCACCGCTACAAGATGTTCATGGCCAAATCGGCCAAGGAAGGCATGCAGCACCTGCAGGACTATCCTGAGATCCGGCTGGTCATTGTGGATTACTTCATGCCTGAGGAGGACGGTTTCTCCTTCCTGAAGGCAATCCGGCGCAAGCGCAGCCGGGAGTCTCTGGCAGTCATCGGCATTTCCGGGTCGGAAGACATGGAAAACCGCATCCGCTTCCTGAAGTATGGTGCCAGCGACTTCCTGCACAAGAGCTGCCCGCCGGAAGAGCTTCTGCTTCGGGTTTCCCAGAACCTCGACGTGATCGACCGGTTTGCCGATCTCAGTGACCGCAGTTTCCGGGACGCTTTGACCGGGCTTTACAACCGCCGTTTCCTGTTCAGCGAGGGCATCCGGCTTGCGTCCGAAGCGCAGGATCGCGGCGAGGTCCGCTGGCTCGCCCTCGTGGACGTCGACAAGTTCAAGCATGTCAACGATACCTACGGTCACGAGGCCGGGGACCGGGCGCTGATTGCCCTTTCGGACGAGCTTCTGCGGCTTGCAGGTGAAGAAGGCCTGGCGGTGCGGCTGGGCGGCGACGAGTTCTGCGCCGTATTGTGCGGAGCGAACGAAGCAGAGGTTACGACCCGTCTGGAAGCGTTCCGCTGCCGTCTCCAGAATCTCGACATCACGTCAGGCGAGCAGACCTTCCGCATTGCTGCCAGCATTGGCCTGTCTGTCATTCCCGGCCACGACCTGTCCGAAGCGATCCGCACCTCCGACAGCCGGCTCTATTGCGCGAAGGACGCCGGCCGGAACCAGCTGGTTGCCTCCTGATCCTGAGCGTTTACTCCCCCTGCTGCCTGAAGCAGAGGGAGTGAAGTTCAGACTGGTTATCCCACCGACTTCAACAGTGCATAAGTGATGGAGTCAGTCAGCGCCTGGAACGAGGCATCGACGATGTTGGCGGACACGCCGATGGTGAACCAGCGCTGGTGCGTCGTCTTGTCGTGGCTCTCGATCAGCACGCGCGTGATGGCGCCTGTGCCGCCATCGAGGATACGCACCTTGTAGTCCACGAGCTCCAGCCCCTCGATGGCTGACTGATACTTGCCCAGATCCTTGCGCAAGGCACCATCCAGCGCATTGACGGGGCCGTTGCCCTCGCAGACGGACATGCGGGTCTCCCCGTCAATATCCACCTTCACCACAGCCTCGGACATGGTGACCTGCTCGCCCACCGCATTGAAGCGCCGCTCCACCATGACACGGAAGGACTTCACCTCGAAGAAACGCGGCACCTTGCCCAGAATACGCCGCGCCAGCAGCTCGAAGGACGCGTCCGCCGCCTCATAGGCATAGCCCTTGGCCTCGCGCTCCTTCACTTCCGTCAGCAGCGCATCCAGCTTCGGATCCGCCTTGTCAACGTCGATGCCAAGGCGGGAGAGCTCGCCCAGCAGGTTGCTCTTGCCTGCCTGATCGGACACCAGCACCTTGCGCTTGTTGCCGACGCTTTCCGGCTCCACATGCTCATAGGTCTTCGGGTCCTTGAGCAGGGCCGAGGCATGGATGCCGGCCTTGGTGGCAAAGGCACTTTCGCCCACATAGGGCGCGTGCCGGTCCGGGGCGCGGTTCAGCATCTCGTCAAAGGCGTGCGAGATGGCCGTGATGTCCTTCAGCCGCTCCGGCCGGACGGAAAGCTCCAGCGTATCCCTGTAAGGCGCCTTCAGCATCAGCGTCGGGATCAAGCTGATCAGATTGGCATTGCCGCAGCGCTCACCGATGCCGTTGAGCGTGCCCTGGATCTGGCGCACGCCAGCTTCCACCGCCGCCAGCGAATTGGCGACCGCCTGACCTGTGTCATTGTGGGCGTGGATGCCCAGATGACTGCCCGGCACCACCTGTTTCACCTTGGCGATGATCTCCTTCACCTCGCCCGGCAGGGTGCCACCGTTGGTATCGCACAGCACCACCCAGCGCGCGCCCGATTCATAGGCGGTGCGGGCGCAGGCCAGCGCGTAGTCCGGATTGGCCTTGTAGCCATCGAAGAAATGCTCGCAGTCGATCATGGCTTCGCGGCCGGCCGCAACTGCCGCCTGCACCGTGTCGCGGATGCTTTCGAGGTTCTCCTCGTTGGTGCAGCCGAGCGCCACTTCCACGTGGTAGTCCCAGGACTTGGCCACAAAGCAGTTCGCATCCGCCTTGGCCTCCAGCAGCAGCTGCAGGCCCGGATCGTTGGAGGCGGAGCGCCCTGCCCGCTTGGTCATGCCGAAGGCGGTGAAGCGGGCGGTCTTCGTCCGCTTCTCCGAGAAGAACTCGGTATCCGTCGGGTTCGCGCCCGGATAGCCGCCCTCGATGTAATCGACACCCAGCCGCTCCAGAAGCTCGGCAATGGCGATCTTTTCCGCGATGGAAAAGTCGATGCCGCTGGTCTGCGCCCCGTCACGGAGCGTGGTGTCGAACAGGTAGAGTTTCTCGCGGGTCATTGTCTGGATACCGGTTTCTGGCTGTTTTTTTAGCTTCAGGCCTCGGGGAGGCCTGCGAACATGTCGGTGGCGCGGATCAGCCGGTCGAGGATGCCCGGCTCGTTGAAGGCATGCCCTGCCCCTTCGATGAGGTGGAAATCCGCCCGCGGCCAGGCCTTGTGCAGGCCATAGGCATAGCGCGCCGGGCAAGGCATGTCGTAGCGGCCATGGACGATCACACCCGGAATGTCCTTCAGCTTGCCCGCATCGCGCAGCAGCTGTCCCTCTTCCAGCCAGCCGCCATGCATGAAGAAATGGTTCTCGATGCGGGCAAAGGCATGGGCGAATTCGTCCTCACCAAAATGCTGGCTGTTGTCGAGGCTGGGCAGCAGGGTGATGGTCTCGCCCTCCCACAGGCTCCAGGCCTTGGCCGCCTCCACGCGCACGGCCTTGTCCGGATGGGTCAGCAGGCGCTGGTAAGCCGCCATCATCGCATGGCGCTCATTCTCCGGAACCGGCGCCTGAAAGCGCTCGAACTTCTCCGGGAACATTTCGGAGACGCCGAACTGATAGTACCAGTCCAATTCCGCCTTGGTCAGCGTGTAGATGCCGCGCAGCACCAGTTCGCTCACGCGCTGCGGACAGGTTTGCGCATAGGCCAGAGCCAGCGTCGAGCCCCAGGAGCCGCCAAAGACCAGCCACTGGTCCACGCCCGCCAGCTTGCGCAGGCGTTCGATGTCCTCCACCAGATGCCAGGTGGTGTTGGCTTCCAGTTCCGCGTGGGGCGTGGAGCGGCCGCAGCCGCGCTGGTCGAACAGCAGCACGTCATAGTGATCCGGATGGAACAGCCGCCTGTGCGCCGGCGAAATGCCGCCGCCCGGCCCGCCATGCAGGAACACCGCCGGCTTTTTGCCCGGCGTGCCGGAGCGCTCCCAGTAGATGGTGTGACCATCGCCCACATCGAGCATGCCGGAGGCATAGGGCTCGATTTCAGGATAAAGGCCGCGCAATTCCGTCATTGGATGATTCCTTCCTCAGGCCGTTCTCAGGCCTTCCTCAAACCGCCTCCGGCGGCCAGACGTCTGTATCATGATCGGGGTGCTGGAAGCTGACGATGGAGGCCAGAAACGCCGCCGCCGCAAAATCCTCCTCCGTCTTGCGTTCCGGCAGATCCGGCACCGCATCCGCATAAGGCAGCTTGCCCTCCACCCCATAGGCAACGATGGGCACGATCCCCGACGGGTCATCAAAGGCGGCAATGGCGATGGCCATGCCGTCCGGCGCCTCATAGGTCAGCGGCGTGCCGCAAGCCGCACAAAAGCCGCGCGACACCACATTGGAACTGCGGAAGATGGCCCGCTCCCCGCGCGTCCACTCCACGCTGTCCGCCTCGCGCACCGAGACCAGCGGCGCATAGAAGCCGCCAAAGGCCTTCTGGCACATGCGGCAATGGCACACCGACGCATGCCCCAGCTGCCCCCGCACCCGGAACCGCACCGCCCCGCACTGGCACCCGCCAGACCGTTCATTGATCATGATTTGGTCTCTCCCTGTTGCAACTCGCCAGTACCGTTTCCAGCACGGCGTTGAGATTGGCCAGAACGTCACGGTTCCAGAACCGCAGGACCGTCCACCCCAAATCCCGCATCACGCCATCCCTGCGCTCGTCCCGCGTCAAACCGTCCGCCATTCCATGCTGGCCGCCGTCGATCTCGACGACAAGCTTGTATTCCGGCGCTGCAAAGTCAGCGATGTATCCTGCAATCGGCATCTGCCTGCGAAAGGCAATGCCATTCAGCCGATGCGCCCGAACAGCGTGCCAGAAGCGGCGCTCAGCCTCTGTCAAATCTCCGCGCATGCGCTTTGCCTGCCCCCTCAAGGCTTGCGGTACCTTGTGATGCGGCATGCCGTTTTCTCCAGCCCATACCCCGCTCCCCTTTTTGAAAGGAGCAATGTTCCTCCAACATCACCAATCAGTCCGCATTCCCCTTGAGAGCGGCGTTTACATTGCGCGTGAGGAAGAGGAACGCGCCCACCTTTTGCCGCAGCGCCCCTCTCCCCCCTTGAGGGGGAGATGTCTGCGCCAGCAGACAGAGGGGGGTAGCAGCACTTCAACGCAGCACAATCTCTCTTGCAAGCGGACAGTCCGTTACCCCCCTCTGCCCCCTGCCGGGGGCATCTCCCCCTCAAGGGGGGAGAGGGAGGCTGCGGCCTGCAGCTGGCTCAGCGCTTCACCTCCCACGTGGTTACACGCTTGCCCGTTGCAGCGTCCTTGCCGTCCTTGAGCTGGATGCCCATGGCAGAGAGTTCGTCGCGGATGCGGTCGGCTTCGGCCCAGTTTTTGGCTTCAAGACTGGCGAATATTTTCGTCAATCTGCAGATCCTGAAATACAGAGACAAGCTTTGCGGTCCATCATTGCCCTAACTTATCTAAGCCCGGGGAGTTTAAGTTCGCCTGCGATTTTCACCTCCCATGTGGTCACGCGCTTCCCGGTAGCGGCGTCCTTGCTGTCCTTGAGTTGAATGCCCATGACAGAAAGTTCGTCGCGGATGCGATCAGCTTCGGCCCAATTCTTTTCATCAATGTAGCTAGAGCGAAGCCTCAGTTTCAGCTTAATCGCGTCAGGCTCAAGCCCTAATGTAGAGGCGGCAACATAATCCTTAATCATTGGACGCTGAATAAGAAAAGGCTGACCTTCACGATCCAAAATTTCACCGAACTTCTGATCTGCAATGTCAAACTGTTCCTGGGGTAAATCGTACCAGGCCTGAATTTCTTTAAAGGGTGCACCCGTTACGAAGCACAAGTCAGCTGCAAATTGCTCAAGTGAACCCTCCCCCGCTCTGATTGCTGCGGCTCGATGCGCAAAGGATTGAACAACCTCTGGCGTATTCAGATCATTTGCCAACACATTTACAACTTCATCTGAAGGCTTGGCTCTGATCAGTCCGATGTTAACGGTCTGAATCAACGACGCCCAGCTCTGCAGCAAGGCTTCCGCCTCCTCCAGCCGTTTCACCGAGAAATCAATCGGCTCGCGGTAATGAGTCATCAGCATGGCAAGGCGCAGCACTTCGCCGGGCCATTTGCGGCCGCCGAATTTTTCCGTGTGCAGCAGGTCGTGGATGGTGACGAAGTTGCCCTCGGACTTGGACATCTTGCGCCCTTCCACCTGCACGAAACCGTTGTGCAGCCAGAAGTTTGCCATCACGCTGGTGCCATGGGCGCAGCAGGACTGGGCGATTTCGTTTTCGTGGTGCGGGAAGATCAGATCCAGCCCGCCGCCGTGGATGTCGAACACCTCACCCAGGTGATGGGCGCTCATGACCGAGCATTCGATGTGCCAGCCGGGGCGGCCACGGCCCCAGGGGCTGTCCCAGCCCGGCTCTTCCGGGGAAGACAGCTTCCACAGCACGAAGTCGCCCGGGTTCTTCTTGTGGGCATCGACGGCAATGCGCGCGCCTGCCCTCTGCTCTTCCAGATTGCGCTTGGAGAGCTGGCCATAGGCCTCCATCGAGCCGGTGTCGAACAGCACCTCGCCGCCATCTTGCGTCTGAGCCACATAGGCATGGCCGCGGACAATCAGCGTCTCGATCATCGAAACCATGCCCGCAATGTGCTGGGTCGCGCGCGGCTCATGGTTCGGCTCAAGGCAGCCCAGCGCCTTCACGTCCGCGTGGAACTGGTCCGCCGTGGTGGAGGTCACCCGTGCGATGGCATCGTTCAGCGGCAGGCCGGGAAAGTCACGCAGGGCGCGGGCGTTGATCTTGTCATCCACGTCCGTGATGTTGCGCACATAGGTGACGTGATCGGCCCCGTAGAGATGGCGCAGCAGGCGGTAGAGCACGTCAAAGACAATGACGGGCCGGGCATTGCCGATATGGGCAAAGTCATAGACCGTCGGTCCGCACACATACATGCGCACGTTCTGCGGATCGATTGGATGGAAGACATCCTTCGTCCGGGTCAGCGTATTGGTCAGGCGCAGAACCGGGGCGTCCGGGCTGGCATTCGTCATGACACGTCGTCTCCTGGCCTGCTGGCCGGGGGCGTCCGTCTCTTTGGAATTGGCGCAAGGAGGGAACGGCCACAGCCAGCAGAGGTGCTAGCTGCAAATAATGGTGATCGGAATGAGGGTCCGGCTGGCCGTATTCATGGCTCTGTTGTGACCGGTTTCCCGTTTCCGGTCAAGCATTCATCTGCCGCGCCGCGCAGGCCCAGGGGCCCGGTTCCCTCAGGATCCAAACACCTGTTCACGAAGCTGAACGCCAGCTGAATTTGCCCCTCAGACCCGGTTCAGCGCGCCCCTGCCACAGTAGCGCCATGAGTTGAACACAGCCCGCCGCAGCGGCCGGGCAAGATGAAAATGGGGCCTGTCATGTTTGCACGTCTTGTCTCGGTCTGCTTCGTTCTCGCCATCATCGCCTCCCCCTTCGCCGGCCTTGCAGCCCTTGCCTCCAGCAAGCCGATGCCCTTCGGCGTCTCCGCCCAGAAGAGCATGTGCATGACCACCGGCGTCAGCTGCGGTGCCGGCCACATCCTGCTGCCGGCGATGATCCGGGGCTGAGCGCACCGGCAGGCTGCAGCGCTCTTTCAGAAAGCCTGAAGACAGTGTGACGGCGCGGCTTGAAACAATCGGGTCTAGGTGCCATCTTGCGCCCATGGAAACCAAGGCTCTGGAAGAAAAGGCCGAAGCGGCCACACAGTTTCTCAAAACCATCGCCTCGACGCCGAGGCTGATGCTCCTGTGCATGATGGCCGACCGGGAGTGCAAGGTCGGCGATCTGGCCGAACAGACCGGCATGCGTATGCCCACCGTCTCCCAGCAGCTCAGCCTGCTGCGCGCGCAGGGGCTCGTTCGCACCCGGCGGGAAGGCACGACGATCTATTACCGGCTGGCGAGTGATGCGGCACGCGATGTCATGGCGGTGCTTTACGCGCATTTCTGCTCGCCCGATGCAAAGCCTCAGGAAGCCCCGCAGACCGAGGACGAGGAAGAGCCCGCGCTGTAAGCCAGTGCGGGCTTCTGCCTGTCATTTATCCAGAAAATCAGCACAGCGCGGCGCTTCGCCACTGCCCCAGGGCATGATGGGAACGGTCGAGGTGGAGTTCTTCGGGCTGCCTTCCACCAGCTTGTCGGAATAGACGAGATAGACCAGCACATTGCGCTTGGTGTCGCAGCCGCGCACGATCCGCATCTTCTTGAACAGGAACGACCGGCGCTGGCGGAACACCTCCTCGCCCTGCTCGAAACGCGCCTTGAAGCTGACCGGCCCGACCTGACGGCAGGCGAGCGAAATGTCCGACACCTCCTCGGCAATGCCGAGCCAGCCGTCAATGCCACCCTTTTCCGGGACGGTGAAATGACAGGCGACGCCCTCCACCACCGGATCGTCGATGGCATAGGTTGCAAGCTTGTGGTCAGGCGTGAGGAACTTCCACACGGTGGACTTCTTGAAGATGAGATCCGGCTCTTCTGCCGCGAGAGCCGTGCCTGCTGCCAGCAGAACAGCCAAAAGACCACCTGCGAGCCTTGCGGCCACGCCTCCGTGTCTGATGCTCATGCCCGTTGCCCTTTCCTGTCACGCAGATCAATGTTCCTCTTATGTGGCCGCTCCCGCAGCAATTTTCCATAGCGGGCACAAGCTGCAGCCACAGCCGCACGGGGTGCGCCGCCTGCAAGGCCAGTTTCAGCAGGAGGCTGGCCTTTATGTTTTCCTTATGCGCCCTGACTGACTTCCCAATCGAACCCTGATGCCGTTTGCGGCGATTTTGAGCCGGTCACAACAGGAGACCGGATCATGTCCGACATCATCTTTCTCGCGATTGGCTGCGGCTGCCTGGGGGTGCTTGCGCTCTATGCCCGCGGCCTTGACCGGCTGTGAGGACGAAAGCCATGTTCGAGCTTTTGTCCGGCCTCGCCGTGGTTTGCGGCCTTGGCATCTACCTCGTGGTTACGCTGCTGCGGCCCGAGCGGTTCTGATCCTCTACGGAGCGCACCCATGACCCTTTCTGGCTGGCTGCAGATCGGCCTGTTCTTTCTGGCCGTTCTCGCCATCATCAAGCCTCTCGGGCTTTACATGGCCTATGTCTTTTCAGGCAGGCGCACTTGGCTTTCACCTGTTCTCGGGCCCATCGAGAGCGGCTTCCACAAGGCTTCCGGCATTGATCCGCAGCGGGAACAGGGCTGGCTTGGCTACACGCTTGCCATGCTGACCTTTTCGCTGACGGGCTTCCTTGCCCTTTATGCCATCCTGCGGCTGCAGCACCTGCTGCCGTTCAATCCGCAGGGCTTTTCCGGCATGCCGGCGGACCTTGCCTTCAACACGGCTGCCTCCTTCGTCACCAACACCAACTGGCAGAACTATGGCGGTGAGACCACACTGAGCCACTTCAGCCAGATGGCCGGACTGACGGTGCAGAACTTCCTGTCCGCCGCCACCGGCATGGCGCTGGCTGTCGCCTTCACCCGCGCCTTCGCCCGCTCCAAGGCCAGCACGCTTGGCAACTTCTGGGCCGACATGACCCGGGCGGTGCTTTACATCCTGCTGCCGCTGGCCATCCTCGTGGCCCTCCTCTTCGTTGCCTTGGGCCTGCCGCAGACGCTGAACGGGTCTGCCACGGTGACAACGCTGGAAGGCGCGCAACAGGTGATTGCGCTCGGGCCCGTCGCCAGCCAGGAAGCCATCAAGCAGCTTGGCACGAACGGCGGTGGCTTCTTCAACGTCAACGCCGCCCATCCGTTCGAAAATCCGACGGCCTTCTCCAACTATCTCAACATGTTCGCCATGCTGAGCGTGTCGTCCGCCCTCGTTTATGCCTTTGGCGTGATGGCAGACTGCCGCCGTCAGGCCTGGGCGCTGCTCAGTGCCATGGCGCTGCTGCTGATCGCTGGCGTTGCCGTCATCTACTGGGCCGAAACGCAAGGCAACCCGATCCTGACCGCCCTTGGCGCGGATGCGGCGGGCGGCAACATGGAAGGCAAGGAAGTGCGCTTCGGTCAGGCCATGACCGCGCTCTATGCCGCCGTCACCACGGGCCTTTCCAATGGCGGCGTCAATGGCATGCACGGGTCATTCACCGGCCTTGGCGGGCTGGTGCCGATGTTCCTGATCCAGCTTGGCGAGGTTCTGCCGGGCGGCGTGGGCTCGGGCCTCTATGGCATGCTCGTCTTTGCCCTGCTCTCGGTCTTCGTGGCGGGCCTCATGGTGGGCCGCACACCGGAGTTTCTGGGCAAGAAGATCGACGGGCGCGAGATGAAGTTTGCCATGCTGGCCGTGCTCATCCTGCCGCTGGTGATCCTCGGGTTCACGGCCGTGTCCGCCATGCTGCCCACAGCCCTTGCCAGCCTTGGCACCGGTGGTCCGCACGGCCTGTCGGAGATGCTTTATGCCTATACCTCGGCTGCGGGCAACAATGGCTCGGCCTTCGGCGGGCTCAGTGGCAACACGCCCTGGTACAACACCACCCTCGGGCTCTCCATGCTGCTTGGCCGCTTTGCCTATGCAGTGCCCGTGATGGCGATCGCCGGGTCTTTGGCCGCCAAGGTCAAGGTTCCCGCCTCCTCCGGCACGTTCCCGACTGATGGGCCGCTGTTCACCGGCCTTCTCATCGCCATCATCCTCATTCTCGGCGGTCTGCAGTTCTTCCCGGCTCTCGCCCTCGGTCCCATTGCCGAACACCTGGCGATGCTTGCCGGCCAGACCTTCTGAAAGGGTTATTCCCATGTCCACTGACACAAGGGATGCCAAGGGGCAGAAGCTGCCTCACGGCCCGAACATGCTCTCCCCCGCCATTCTGCTTCCCGCCTTGCGTGATGCGGTCGTGAAGCTGGACCCGCGCCAGCTGGTGCGCAATCCGGTCATCTTCGTCACCGAAGTGGTGGCGGCACTGGTGACCGTGCTGTTCGCCCGTGATCTGGTGCTGGGAGCGGAAGACACCGTCTTCTCCGGCCAGATTGCCGCATGGCTGTGGTTCACGGTGCTTTTCGCCACCTTCGCCGAAGCCGTGGCCGAAGGACGCGGGCGGGCGCAGGCAGACAGCCTGAAGCGCACCAAGTCCGAACTCACCGCCCGGCGGCTGGGGCCGGACGGCGGTACGGAAAGCATCCCCGCCGCCAGCCTTTCCGTAGGTGACGAGGTGCTGGTGGCAGCCGGGGAGCTGATCCCGGGCGATGGCGAGGTGATCGAGGGCGTTGCCACGGTCAACGAAAGCGCCATCACCGGTGAATCGGCCCCTGTCATCCGTGAATCGGGCGGCGACCGCTCGGCGGTGACAGGCGGCACGGAGGTGCTGTCCGACGAGATCCGTGTGCGCATCACGGTCGCCCCGGGCTCCAGTTTCGTGGACCGGATGATCGCCCTCATCGAAGGCGCCCAGCGCCAGAAGACGCCGAACGAAATCGCCCTGTCGATCCTGCTGTCGGGCCTGACGCTGATCTTCCTCTTCGTCTGCACCGCCATCTGGGGCCTTGCCGCCTATTCTGGCGCGGTCATTTCCGTCACCGTGCTGGCAGCCCTGCTGGTCACGCTGATCCCCACCACCATCGGCGGGCTGCTGTCAGCCATCGGCATTGCAGGCATGGACCGGCTGGTGCGCTTCAACGTCATTGCCACCTCGGGCCGTGCGGTTGAGGCCGCAGGCGACGTGGATACGCTGCTGCTCGACAAGACCGGTACAATCACCTTCGGCAACCGCATGGCCAGCGATTTTGCCGCTGCGCCCGGCGTCAGCATTCCCGAACTGGCGGAAGCAGCGCTTCTGGCCAGCCTTTCCGACGAAACTCCCGAAGGCCGCTCCATCGTTGCCCTCGCCACCGGTGACTTCGGCATCGCCCTGCCGCAGGTAACGCCTGATGCCGTCATTGCTTTCTCCGCCGAGACGCGCCTGTCCGGCGTGGACATGGGAGAGCGCCGCCTGCGCAAGGGGGCGGTGGATGCGGTGCTGGCCTTCACAGGCCTCACGGCAGCAACGGCTCCGGCAGAGTTCTCCCGCGCCGTGGACCGGATCGCCCGCAGCGGCGGCACGCCGCTGGCGGTGGCCGATGGCAAGCGGCTGCTCGGCGTCATCCACCTCAAGGACGTGGTCAAGCCCGGCATCAAGGAGCGGTTTGCCGCCCTGCGCGCCATGGGCATCCGCACGGTCATGGTCACCGGCGACAATCCGGTCACAGCCGCTGCAATCGCCTCGGAAGCTGGCGTCGATGACTTTCTGGCCAGCGCTACGCCCGAAGACAAGCTGGCGTATATCCGCCGCGAGCAGCCGGGCGGGCGCCTGATCGCCATGTGCGGCGATGGCACCAACGATGCCCCTGCCCTTGCGCAGGCAGACGTGGGTGTTGCCATGCAGACCGGCACCCAGGCAGCCCGCGAAGCTGCCAACATGGTGGATCTGGACTCCAGCCCCACCAAGCTCATCGAGATCGTGGAGATCGGCAAACAGTTGCTCATGACACGCGGCTCGCTGACCACCTTCTCCATCGCCAATGATGTGGCCAAGTACTTCGCCATCATCCCGGCGCTGTTCATCGCCGCCTATCCGGCACTTGGCAGCCTCAACATCATGGGCCTCGCCTCACCGCGCTCGGCCATCCTGTCTGCGGTGATTTTCAACGCACTGATCATCGTGGCCCTGATCCCGCTGGCGCTGAAGGGCGTTGCCTACCGTCCGGCAGGCGCGGCCTCCCTGCTGCGCCGGAACCTTGCCATCTATGGCCTCGGCGGCCTGATCCTGCCTTTCGCAGGCATCAAGCTGATCGACATGGCCGTCAGCGCCCTCAATCTGGTGTAACCCCATGCTGAACCATCTCAGACCCGCCATCGTGCTCACGCTCGCCATGACCGTCCTGACCGGACTGGCTTATCCGCTCGCCATCACCGGAGCCGCGCAGGTTCTGATGCCTGGGGCAGCCAACGGCAGCCTGATGGAGCGGGACGGGAAGCCCGCAGGCTCGCTCTACATCGGTCAGGCCTTCAGTGATCCGCGCCACTTCTGGTCCCGTCCTTCCGCAACTCCGGACACGCCTTACAACGCAGGCGCCTCGTCCGGCTCGAACCTCGGCACCACATCCGCCGCCCTCAAGGCGCGGGTGGAGGCAGAGGCCGCAAGGCTGACCGCCAGCGGCTTGAGTGCGCCCCTGCCCGCAGACGCTCTTATGGCTTCGGGCTCCGGCCTTGACCCGCATATCTCGCCAGCTTTCGCGCTGGCGCAGGTGCCGCGCGTTGCTCAGGCACGCAGCATTGCCGAAGCGAAGGTCAGAACCCTGCTGCGCGAGCACACCGAAGAGCCGCTGCTTGGCCTGTTCGGAGAACCTCGTGTAAACGTGCTGGCGCTTAATCTGGCGCTCGACAGCCTCAAGGAGTGAGCCGCATGGCCGAGGAAGACCGCAGGCCAGACCCGGATGCCCTGCTTGCCCTTGCAGACAAGGACCGGCGCGGCAAGCTGACGGTCTTCCTCGGGGCAGCCCCGGGCGTCGGCAAGACCTTCGCCATGCTGAGCCGCGCGCAACGCCTCAAAGCCGATGGCATCGAGGTGGCCGTCGGCGTTGTCGAAACCCATGGACGCAGCGAAACCGCCGCCCTTCTGGAAGGGCTTGATGTGCTGCCGCGCAAACGGGTGGCTCACCGCGGGCGGATACTCGAAACCTTTGATCTGGACGGCGCCCTCGCGCGCCGGCCGCGCATTCTGATCGTCGATGAACTGGCCCATTCCAACCCGGAAGGCAGCCGCCACCCGAAGCGCTATCAGGACATCGAGGAACTGACCGGCGCCGGCATCGATGTCTGGACCGCGCTCAACATTCAGCATCTGGAAAGCCTTGCCGATCTGGTGACCCAGATCACCGGCGTTACCGTGCGTGAACGGGTGCCGGATGTGGTGCTGAAACGGGCGGATGAGGTGATCCTTGTCGATCTGACGCCTGCCGAGTTGATCGAGCGCCTGCAAGAGGGCAAGGTCTACCTGCCGGACAACGCCCGCCGCGCGACCGAACGCTTCTTCCGGGTCGGCAACCTCACCGCGCTGCGCGAGCTGGCCTTGCGGCGCACGGCTGGCCGTGTCGATGACCAGATGGTCGACTTTCTCAAGCAGCATGCCATCGAAGGGCCCTGGGCCACGAGCGAAAGGCTGATCGTTTGCGTGGGGCCGGATGATCTTTCGGAGAAGGTCGTCCGGGTGGCCAGCCGCCTCGCCTCCGGCCTCAACGCACCGTGGATGGCGGTTTCGGTGGAGCGCGCCGACCGGGAAGCAGAGACCAGCCCGGATCTGGCCCGCATCGAACATATTCTGCATCTGGCCGAACAACTGGGCGCAGAAACCCGGCGGATCATTGGCACGGATTTCGTTGAGGAAATCCTGCGCCTTGCAAGGCGGGAACATGCCACGCAGATCGTCATCGGCGTGCGCAAGAACCGGGGCTGGCGGCGCTTTTTCACGCCCTCTCTGCCCGAAGCGCTCTCCCGCCGCGCCTCCGGCATTGGCCTGCATCTGGTAACCCCCGAGCGCAAGGAAACACCGCGCCCCATCGCCTGGCGTCCGCGTTTTTCCTGGAAGGACCTGCCGCATGCAGCGGCAACCGCCCTGCTTTTTGCCACAGGCGTCACTGCCTTCGGGCAGATCATCGACCTCTTCGTGCACCTGCCCAACATCTCGCTGCTGTTTCTGCTGGCGGTTCTGGGAGCCGCCGTCACCTCAGGCTATACGGCTGCCCTGCTGGCGGTGATATTTTCGGCGCTCTGCTACAATTTCTTCTTCATCAACCCGCGCCACACCTTCACCATCGCTGCGCCGCACGAGGTGTTTTCGTTCTTCGTGTTCTTTTGCGTGGCCGTGATTGCGGGCGGCTTTGCCTCGCGCATCCGCGAACAGGCGGAAACGGCGCGCAAGCGCGCGACTGCGCTTCAGGCGCTCTATGATTTCTCGCGCAAGCTGTCTGGCACGGAAAAGGCCGAGGATGTGATCTGGGCCTCTGTCTCGCAGTTGCAGGCCAGCCTGAAGCGCAACATCGTCATGCTGGCGCCGGAAAGCGGCGACCTGCGCATTGCCGGCGCATGGCCGCCGGATACGGAGCTGGACGTGACCGCGCTGACAGCTGCCCGCTGGTCGCTGGACAAGGAGGAGCGCGCCGGGCACGGCACCGGCACGCTGCCCAACTGCCGCTTCGAGTTCCGCCCTCTGCTCAGCCCCCACGGACCTGTTGGCGTCTGCGGTGTGGAGCAGACGGGTGAGCGCATCGGCATCAATGAGGAACGGGCGCTGTCGGCCATTCTCGACCAGACAGCCATCGCCATCGACCGGGCCCGCCTGTCGGAAGCCAGCGCCGCCCAGACCGCACGGCAGGAGAGCGAGCGCTACCGCGATGCGCTGCTGTCTTCCATCTCGCATGACCTGCGGACACCTCTGGCAACAATCACCGGCTCTGTCACCAGCCTGCGCCAGCTTGGCCGGCGCATGAGCCCGGAAAGTCAGGATGACCTGCTGCAATCCATCGAGGAGGAAAGCAGCCGCATGAGCCGCTTCGTCGCCAACCTGCTGGACATGACGAGGATCGAGGCCGGCAGCCTTAAGCCCCGGCAGGAATGGCTGGATGTGACCGATGTGATCCAGTCTTCCGTCGAGCGGGCAAGGCGTTACTTCCCCGGCAGGGGGATCGAGACCGGCATTGCGCCGGGTCTGCCACTGATCCGCGGCGACAGCGTGCTGCTGGGTCAGGTGCTGTTCAACCTTCTGGACAACGCCATCAAGTATGGCGGGCAGGAGCCGGTGAACGTCTATGCGCGGCAGGACGGGGAGGACGTGCTCATTTCCGTCACAGATCTGGGCAAGGGTATTCCGCCGGATGATCTGGAGCGGGTGTTCGAGAAGTTCTACCGGCGCGGCAAGGCGGATGGCCGGGCGCCCGGCACCGGGCTTGGCCTTGCCATCGCACGCGGTTTCGTGGATGCCATGGGCGGGCGCATCCATGCCGAAAGCCCGGCCATCCGGCGCAAGGGCACCCGGCTGGTCATGCGCTTTCCCGCCGGTCCCGCACAGGAAGGAAAATTGCCAGAATGACAGGACAATCCTCCGGCGCGCGCATCCTTGTCGTTGACGATGAGCCGCAGATCCAGCGGTTCCTCAAGCCTGCGCTAACGGCTGCGGGCTATGACGTTGTGGAAGCGGCAACCGGCGGCGAGGCGTTGAAGGCGGTGGCCACCGCCGCGCCTGATCTTGTCATCCTTGATCTCGGCCTGCCGGACATGGACGGCAAGGACGTGATCGCCAGCCTGCGCGGCTGGAGCACCCTGCCGATCCTCATCCTCTCCGCCCGCGACCGGGAGAGCGAGAAGATCGCCGCGCTGGATCTGGGCGCCGATGATTACATCGAAAAGCCCTTCGGCATCGGTGAGTTGACCGCCCGCATCCGCACCGCCCTGCGCCACCACGGACAGGCCGAAGCCGTGCCGCAGGTGCTGGAGACGGACGGCCTTGTGATCGATACCATCCGCCGCACTGTCTCTCGTGATGGCAGCGAGATCCGGCTGACACCGAAGGAATATGACCTGCTTGCCCTGCTCTCCCGCCACGCCGGGCGCGTCGTCACCCATCGCATACTGCTGACCTCCGTCTGGGGCCCGGCGCACGGGGATGACCTGCAGTATCTGCGCGTCTTCATCGGCCAATTGCGCCAGAAGATCGAGCGCGACCCCGCCTCCCCCGCCATCCTTCGCACGGAACCCGGCGTCGGCTACCGGCTGATGACCGAAGAATGAGAAGCGTGCGGCTTTTTCTTGCGGGCTCTATGGCCCTTCTCCTGTCTCTCTCCGCGAATGCCCAGCCGCAAAGGCAGCCATTCACGGTGACTGGTCCGGGGGGCGAGGTTCTGGTCGAGGGCTTCGGAGACTGCGGCAGGGCCAACTGTCCGGCGGTCCTGATCCTCAGCGGCAGCCGGGGCTTTGCGGCGCAGGCTTATGATGACCTTGGCAAGACGCTTCAGGCAGCCGGCCTCAATGCCTATCTGGTGCATGTGCTTTCGCAGGCGGATCTTGCCGCCATTGCAGGGGCGAGCGGTGCAAAGGCCCGGATCGCCTATCAGGACCAGCGGCGGGCGGACTGGATGACTTCAGTTCAGGCGGTAGCCCGATTTCTGAAGAACCAGCCCCAGCACGGCGGAAAGACCGCCATTCTCGGCATCTCGCTGGGCGCCCAGACCGCATCGGCAGCCTCTGCCGGCAACGATGCCATAGATGCGCTGGTGCTGGTGGATGGAGGATTTCCCAATGGCTATTCAAAGCCGGTCCAGTCCCTGCCGCCGCTGCTGCTGATCTGGGGCAGCAATGACAAGGTGTTTCCGCTCTCCATTGGCCAGAACCTGCATGAAACGGCGCAAAAGCTCGGCGGGCAGTCGCAATTGGCCGTTTATGAAGACGGTGGCCATGACTTTTTCCTCAAGTCCGGTACACAAGATGCGGTAGAAGCCCACCGGCAGGCAGCAGAATTTCTGGCAGACTATCTCAACAGGTAATCCTGCACATTTGCAGAACTTTCAGCACACTCTCCCTGGACAGAAGCCCCCATGCCCCAGATCCCCATCCGCTGTTTTGCAGTCTCGGTTGTTCTCCTGCGCAGATCATCAGCCGGGGTGGAGGTGCTGCTCATGAGGCGCAACCACACTTTGATTGGCGAATGGTGTCAGATCGCCGGAAGCATTGAAGAGGGCGAAAAGGCCTGGGAGGCCGCATTGCGGGAGGTCCGGGAGGAAACCGGCCTCGCCTGCGAGAAGCTCTATTCCGCAGATATCTGCGAACAGTTCTATGAGGCGGACCGCGATGCCATCAGCATCCTGCCGGTATTCGTGGGATTGGTTGATGCCGGTGCCACAGTGACGCTCAATCATGAGCACAGCGAATTCCGCTGGGTCTCCTTCGAGGCTGCCCTGACCATGGTGCCCTTCGCGGGACAGCGGAAGGTGCTGCGGCACATAGAGGCCGAGTTCGTGCAGCGGGAACCGGTCCGGCACCTGTTGATCCACACACGCGCATAATTGGTGCGAATGAATGGCCGGGAGGTTCGAGTGTATGCTGCCTTCATGTTGAGGATCTCCACAGTGCTGGCTGCCCTCACAGTGATCACCTCTGTGACCGTGGCCTATCTGACGACCGGCAACCCGATGGGTACCGTCAAGGTTACGCTTCTCAGGTCATATGGCGGCACGGCGTTTGACGATCTGGCGAACTTCGAACTCTGGCGCCTTGCAACAGCCCAGCTAGTTCACGCAAAGCAGGCGCACATGCTGCTGAATGCAGCCCTGCTGCTGCTGCTCGGCAATCTGGTCGAGGCCAGAACCGGTGGACTGAAAGCATTTTCGGTCTGGCTGCTGGCAGGTGGAATTGGAACGGCCATCAGCCCGGTCCTGATCGAGGCGCCATGGAACATCGGAACGGGCGCCTCACAGGCAACATTCGCCTTCGCCGGATGCGCAGCGGTACTGGCTCTTTCCGGCACCATCAGAGGGCTGTCTGCATGGGCGCTGATAAGCCTGACACTCCTGACAGGCTTCGGGCTTGACATGATTTACGCCGGATACCCGAAGCCTGGTCACGTCACAGGTTTCTTGCTTGGAGCTTGTATCGGAGCCGTCTGCCGGCCGGCAAGGAACCGGCAGGAAGGCAGTTGGACAGATAAAGGATGAAGACAGACTTGGCGTGGCTGCCTTCAAATTGCAGTGCTTCACGCCGCATCCTCGCTGGCCGCCGCACGGCTGAGGCGGCTGATGGCGATCTGCTCGCGTTCCGCCGTCCAGATCTGCGGCACGTCGATGCCCTTGGCTTCGTCATAGGCGCGGGCGATGTTGAGCGGCATGATCCGGTCGTAGCCCGGCAGCTTGCCGTAGCGCGGGTCCATGGCGTCACGCACGGCATCGTTGGTGGCCTTGAGGTCGAGACCCTGATCCACACAGGCCGCTGCCGAAGCGCGAAGGGTTTCGATGAACTCCTTGGTGCGGGTGATGGCATCATTGACCATCTGCGCCCCGCGCAAGGGGGCGCCGGAGCCAGCAACCAGCGCGTTGCCCTTGAAGGCGCGCAGGCGTTCCAGCGTCTTCACCCAGTCGCCAAGGTGGCCATCGGCCGCATAGGGCACCCCGCCGGGATTGAGCAGATCGCCGGCAAAGATGGTGCCTGAATCCGGCACCCAGACCACGATGTCGCCCATCGTATGCCCTCGCCCCAGATGCATAAGCCGGATCTCGCGCGAGCCGAGCCGCAGCGACAGGGAGGAGGCAAAGGTCAGCCCCGGCCAGACAAGGGAATTGCTGACGGCAGGCGCACCATCAGATGCACGGCGGCGTTCGCATTCGAGGTTGGCCTCGCCCCGCTCTTCAATCAGGCGGCGGGTGAGGTCCGAGGCGAGGATTTCGCCCGGCTCCAGCGCATGCGCTCCAGCGGTGCGCCCCGCGTGGTAATGGGTGAGCACGAGATAGCGCACCGGCTTGCCGCTGATCCGCTCCAGCGCCTCGGTGATGCCCTGCGCTGCCTCGACGCTGGGCGGGGCATCAACCACGAGAATGGCCTCATCGCCGCGCACGGCGCCGATTGTTGGAAAGCCGTCCCGCATCAGGGCGTAGCAGCCGCTGGCCACTTCCGACACGGAAACGGCGGGAATCTTGCCTTCCGGCGCCTTGCTGTCTTCGCTCATGGCGTCCACTTTCGTTCTGGCGGGGCCCTGAGGCCCGCGTTGCTGCCGGGCGCTTGTGGCCCGCCGCGCCGGAGAAATGCGGGAACAGGGCGCAATGCACCTGCCCCTCCCATCACTCACATCTCATCACTTCAAGGTGAGAGTTCAGCGCGGACCGGTTCGATTCGCAAACAATTGCAGACAAATCATGGCAGGTCCTGTTTTTTATCAACAAGAACAGGCGGCCTCCGGGACGGGATTCAGATCTTTGTCAGAAAAGAGGAGGCAAAAAGGCAATATTCGGCCGTGACATCTGTGGCACTACAGCCCGGCCTACGGCGAACCGGCCCATGCCGGAACAGGTGTGGAGAGCCTTGCCTGCCGGACTTCTTTTGGCTTGCTGCAGTGCGGTGGAGCACGTGCGGTTTCAGTTCAGATCAGGGAAAGCCTGACGTGTTAGCTCCCGGCTGGCCCGTTGCTTGCAATGAGCAGACCAAGCCCTGATAGTTGCGTCGGGGAAAGTTGGGAAGCAGGCTTGGCCTGCACACGTGACCGGGCCGCCGGACGGCCGGGTTTGGGGATGGCTGCCACCATGAAGCGCGTAAAGTACAGGCTTCTGGCCCTTTCTGGCCTCATGGCACTTGCCATGGGAGCACCCGCTGCCCTTGCCAGCACCTCGAGCTGCGAGGCTCTCGCGCGCCAGCTTTCCCGTCTTGAGACAGCGGGCACGCCGCCTGGTGCTTCAAAATGGGACGAAGCTGCCGACGCGCAGGCCCGGGCCATCCTGGCGGCGCGGCGCGATGCCGCCCATTACCAGTGCGGCCTCGTGAATGCCAATGCACGCTGCCCTTCCCTTCTCGACAAGATCCAGCGCATGGAGACAAACCTCGCCAAGATCGAACGTCAGCGTTCGAAGGCAGGCAAGGCGAACGCCGGCCGGGGCGGTACCGCTGCGAACCGGGCGGAAATTCTGCGAATCCGCAAGACAATGCAGCGCAACATGTGCGGCACGGGGCGCGGCGCAGAGGACGCTCAGACAAATGCCAAGCTGGCGCCGCAACAGCCGAGAGGACTTCTCACCCGAGCGGCAGGCCAGCCGGACCTTCCGGCTGCGCCGATTGCACCGCTTCAGCCGGGGCGCAAGTCCGTCATGCAGCCCGTGCAGCCGGAGCGCCGTGCGGCCCTGGACGCAGCTCCTCAGAATCCGGAGCGCACCCGCGATGGCCTTGCCTATCCGGCCTATAACTTCCCGCGCAATGCCACCTACCGCACCCTGTGTGTGCGCACCTGCGATGGCTATTTCTTCCCCATCAGCTTCAGCGCCCGGCCGGGCCAGTTCGGTCAGGATGCAGCGGCCTGCAATGCCATGTGCCCGGCTGCGGAAACGGGCCTGTTCGTCTACCGCAATCCGGGCGGCGATCCCGAGGACATGATTTCGCTGGCGGGCGAGCGCTACAGCGAGTTGCCTAACGCCTTCCGCCACCGCAAGGAATATGTGAACGGCTGCAGCTGTCAGGCCGCCCCCTCCGCCCAGCAGGAGGCCGCTGCGCTGACACAGGTCTCAGGAGCCACAGGCGGCATTCTGACCTTGGCCGGAGGCCGTGTGGTAGCCCGGCAAGACGCAGCCAACCCGCAGACCGATGCCATCCGCATGTCGATGCCCCCTGTGAGCGCCGATGACATGCCGCTGGATGCAGACCCGGACACGGCGCTCAACTTGCGCGAAGGGTTTGATGCCTCCAGCCTCGTCACCGCGTCCCTTCCCGCAGCGGATGTGCCGCTTGCAGCAGAGAGCATGCGCCCGTCGCTGCCCGTTCTGGAAAGGACACCAGAGCAAAGCCCCGCTGGGGCAGAGCAAACGCTGAACGGCATGCCGGCCGATCAGCAGGCTGCCTCACCGGAAGCACCTGCGGAGGATGCCAGAGGCGAGGTGCGCGGGCCTGTCAGGAAAGTCGGGCCGCAGTTCTTTCCCGACCGATAAGCGGCAGCAGCGCCTTCATGTCGGGGCCGTGGCCGTGGCCGGTCAGCGCCAGACGCAGCGGCATGAACAGGGTCTTGCCCTTGCGCCCGGTCTTCTCCTTCAAAAGGCCAGTCCAGATGCCCCAGCTTTCGCCATCCAGCGGGCCTTCGGGCAGGAGGGCGAGGGCCTCGGCCAGATAGGCCCGGTCCTCTTCCGCCACCTGCTGCGCATCGGCAGGCAGATCGCCGGAAATGATGGCCCACCAGCCGGCGGCATCGCCGAAGCGTGCGCAGTTTTCCCGCACCGCCAGCCAGAAGGCCTCGCCACCGCCGATGCCAAGCGCAGCAAGGCGCGGCGCGGCTTCTTCGTAGGTCATGGCATGGACGAGCCGGGCATTGAGGCTGTCCAGCTCCTGCGGGTCGAATTTGGCGGATGAGCGGGAGATGCCGGCAAGATCCAGCATACCCGCCAGCGTTTCCATGTCACGCACCGGCTCCACGGCGTGGCTGGTGCCGGTGAGAACGGCCAGCGAGGCAACGGCCATCGGCTCGATGCCAGCTTCCCGCAAAGAGCTGATGGACAGCGCGCCCTTGCGCTTGGACAGCCCCTCCCCGTCCAGCGTGGTCAGGAGGTTGTGGTGAGCAAAACGCGGCAGCGGCGCCCCCAGCGCCTCGAAGATGGCGATCTGCACTGCTGTGTTGGCGACGTGATCCTCGCCGCGGATGACATGGGAGATACCCATGTCTGCGTCGTCCACGACAGACGTAAACGTGTAGAGATAGCTGCCGTCGGCACGCGCGAGAACCGGATCAGACAGGGAGGCAAGGTCAATGGACTGACTGCCACGGCACAGGTCATCCCACGTGACATCCGTGCGGCGCGGGGCCAGCGGGTCGCCGTCATGGTTGGGCAGCAGAAAGCGCCAGTGCGGCTGGCGGCCTTCGGCTTCAAGCTTTGCCTTGTCCTCATCCGTCAACTTCAGGGCAGCGCGGTCATAGACCGGCGGGCGGCCCATCGCACGGGCGCGGGAGCGGCGGCGCTCCAGCTCGTCCGCCGTTTCGTAACAGGGATAGAGCAGCCCGGCCGCCTTCAGCTTTTCCGCCGCCGCGTCATAGAGCGCGATCCGGTCCGACTGGCGCACCATCAAGTCAGGCTTGACGCCGAACCAGGCGAGATCCGCCTCGATGGCATCGGCATATTCCCGGCGCGAGCGCTCCAGATCCGTGTCGTCGAAACGCAGCACAAACTGGCCGCCATTCTTCAGGGCATAAAGCCAGTTGAGAAGCGCGGTACGGCTGTTGCCGAGGTGGATGAGGCCCGTCGGAGAGGGCGCGAAGCGGAGCTTTACGGTCATGCGTTTCCCCTACCCTCAGTCCACCGTGCTGGCAAGATCATCCCGCTTCAGCAGCACACGGGAAGCACTGGCGAGCGCAGCCGTCATCACCACGCAATAGAGCGAGAAGCCGAGGATCTGACCATCATAAGGCACGCCGAAGTCGATCAGCCAGCCCGCCAGCCCCGGCCCGAGTGCAGAGGCAAAGACCATGAAGGCAAAGACGACCGAGCGCACTGCGCCCAGGTGCCGGGTGCCGTAAAGCTCCGGCCAGAGCGCACCGGTGAAGGTGGCAACAAAACCATTGGAGAGGCCGATCAGCGCCATGAAGATGAAAGGTGCATAGGCCGCATGCACCAGCGCCAGAACTGCCGTGCCGCAGGCGAGCGGCACCAGCATGAAAGGCAGGATGCGCCGCGCCGTAAAGCGGTCAATCAGCTGGCCCAGCACCAGCGACGACAGCACCGCCGAAGCAGACATGACGATGAAGGCCATTGCGAAAAGCTCCCTTGTCCAACCGCGCAATTCCACCAGATAGGACTGATGAAACAGCACCGCCGTGACGATGAAAGGCGGAGCCAGTACACCGGCGGAAACAAGATAGAACATCGGATCACGCAACACCTCGGCCCGCGTCCAGTGCCGCCGCTCCACCACCTTCACATCGCTGGCCATGCTCACCGGCACCCGTTCCTTGCGCAGGAGCAGCAGCACGAGCGGCAGCACCACCGCCAGCATGACAGCCACCGCCACCCACCAGCCCTGCCGCCAGCCAAAGGTGGTCATGATGGCAACGAAGGTAACCGGCATGATGGCTTCCGACGCGGGGAAGCCGAGGCCGATCACTGCCACGGCACGGCCGCGCTGCGCATCAAACCAGCGCCCGGCCGCCGTCATGGCAGTGTTGCTCATCATGCCCTGCCCGAAAAGACGCAGCCCATAGAGCGCAATACCGGCCATCCAGATGGAGGTGGCCGACGCCATCAGAGCGCAGAAAAGCCCGAGCATGACCATGACGCCGGCCGCAACCTGCGCCACGGAAAAGCGGTCCAGCACCCGGCCAAGGGTGGGCAGCGTCAGCGCGCTGCCAAGCGTCGCGGCCATGTAGAGCGAGCCGAAGGCGCCGTTGCTGAGGTCCAGCTCCGCCCGCACATCACCTGCGGACAGGGAGATGAAGAAGGTCTGCCCGAAACCGGAAAAGGCGGTCATCAGGAAGGCCGCCCCAAGCCAGCGGGCATTGCCGGAGAGAAAGGCACCATAGGTCTGCGGTTTGCTCATGGCATGCCACCGGCTCCCGCTCACGGCGGGGCCAGCCCTTTCTTCCCGATGAATCAGAGGCTTGCGCGTGGCGGGTCAGCGGTCGCGGAAGCGGTTGGTGATGGGGTAGCGCCGGTCGCGGCCGAAGTTGCGGCGGGTGATCTTGACGCCCGGAGGGGCCTGACGGCGCTTGTATTCGGCGATGTAGAGAAGGTGTTCCACACGTTCGATCGTCGCGCGCTCATAGCCCAGCGCCTCGATCTCGCCAATGGAAAGTTCGTTTTCGACCAGCCCCTGCAGGATGGCATCCAGCACCTCGTAGGGCGGCAGGCTGTCCTGATCGGTCTGGTTCTCGCGCAGCTCCGCCGTGGGGGCCTTGGTGATGACGTGGGCGGGGACCATTTCCCCAGCCACGCCCTTCGCACCTTGCGGCAGATGGGCATTGCGCCAGGCGGCAAGCCGGTAGACCTCGGTCTTGTAGAGGTCCTTGATCGGGTTATAGCCGCCGTTCATGTCGCCATAGAGCGTGGCGTAACCGACCGACATTTCCGACTTGTTGCCCGTGGTCACGACCATGGCGCCGAACTTGTTGGAGATCGCCATGAGAATGACGCCGCGGCTGCGCGACTGCAGGTTCTCTTCCGTGATATCCGGCGTGCGGCCTGCAAAGAGAGGTGCAAGAACTTCGGTAAAGCCGGTCATCGGCGCCTCGATGGGCACGATGTCGTAGCGGATGCCGAGTGCCTTTGCGCTGGCTTCAGCGTCCTTGAGGCTGTCTGATGAGGTGAAGCGATAGGGCATCATCACCCCGTGTACCCGCTCCGGCCCCAGCGCATCCACCGCCATGGCGGCACAGATGGCAGAATCGATGCCGCCCGAAAGGCCGAGCACGACGCCGGGGAAGCGGTTCTTCTCCACATAGTCGCGCAGGCCCATGACGCAGGCGAGCCAGTTGGCTTCGTCCGCATCCGGCAGCTTCGCAAATACACCCGGCTCCGCCCGCCAGACGCCATCCGTCCCCTCGCGCCAATCGCTGATGGTCAGCGCCGTAGTGAACTGGGGCATCTGGAAGGCGAGCGACCGGTCGGCATTGAGCGCAAAGGAGGCGCCGTCGAAGACAAGCTCGTCCTGCCCGCCGGTCTGGTTGCAGTAGACAAGCGGCAGGCCGCTTTCCACCACGCGGGCGACCATGATCTGCAGCCGCTCGTCGGCCTTGTTGGCCCAGTAAGGCGAGCCGTTCGGCACCAGCAGCATCTGCGCGCCGGTTTCCGTCAGGCACTCGACCACTTCATCGGTCCAGGTGTCCTCGCAGATGGGTAGGCCAAGCCTCAGCCCGCGGAAATCCACCGGTCCCGGCAGCGGGCCCTGATCGAAGACGCGCTTTTCATCGAAGACGCCGTAGTTCGGCAGGTCATACTTGAAGCGCAGCGCCTGCACCTTGCCGCCATCCAGCAGCGCTACCGCATTGTAGAGCTTGCCGCCTTCGGTCCAGGGCAGGCCAATGACCATTCCGGGGCCGCCATCTGCGGTCTCTGCCGCGAGGGCTTCCAGCGCGGTGCGGCAGGCGCGCACGAAGGCGGGCTTCAGCACCAGATCTTCCGCCGGATAGCCGGAGAGGAACATTTCGGACAGCAGCACGAGATGCGCCCCCGCCTTTGCCGCCTCCGCACGGGCCTGGCGGGCCAGATCCGCATTACCGGCGATACCGCCGACCGTCGGATTCAGCTGGGCAATGGCAAGGCGAAGGTGGCCGGAAAGGGCCTCGGGGCGGGTGCTTGTGCTCATGGCTTCTGATTTAGCGCGCCCGCGCGGGCCTTGCAATCGGGCTATCACCACTCGTCATGGATAGGCAGAAACGAAAAGGGGCAGACCTGCGGCCCGCCCCTCCTGATGCATGTCACAGCAGCTGCGCTCAGGCGCTGGCTGCAATCTTGTCCGTGCGGGCCTCGCGCTCCTTCTTGAGGTTTTCAGCCACAAGGAAGGCAAGCTCGATCGCCTGATCGGCGTTGAGACGCGGGTCGCAGTGCGTATGGTAGCGGTCACCCAGCTGATCGGCTGTCAGCGCATGCGCGCCGCCGGTGCATTCGGTGACGTTGCGGCCCGTCATTTCGATATGAATGCCGCCGGCATGGGTGCCCTCGGCGCGGTGAACCGCAAAGAAGGCTTCCACTTCCTTCAGGATGCGCTCGAACGGACGGGTCTTGTAGCCGGCTGCGGTGATGGTGTTGCCATGCATCGGATCGCAGGACCAAACAACCGTGCGCCCTTCCCGCTCCACGGCGCGGATCAGCTGCGGCAGGTGATCGAACACCTTGTCCGCGCCGAAACGGCAGATCAGCGTCAGGCGGCCGGCTTCGTTCTCCGGGTTCAGCATGTCGATCAGCTTCAGCAGCCCGTCCGGCGAAAGGGACGGACCGCACTTGAGGCCAATCGGGTTCTTGATGCCGCGGAAGAATTCCACATGGGCATGATCCGGCTGGCGGGTGCGGTCGCCGATCCACAGCATGTGGCCGGAGGTGGCGTACCAGTCGCCCGAGGTGGAATCGACACGGGTGAAGGCCTGCTCGTAGCCGAGCAGCAGCGCCTCGTGGCTGGTGAAGAAATCGGTCGAGCGCAGCTGCGGCACGCTGTCCGGAGACACACCGCAAGCGCGCATGAAGGCCAGCGATTCCGAAATGCGGTCCGCCAGCTCCTGATAGCGGTGCGACTGCGGGCTGTCCTTGACGAAGCCCAGCATCCAGCGGTGCACCTGATCAAGGTTGGCAAAGCCGCCCTGCGCGAAGGCGCGCAGCAGGTTCAGCGTCGCGGCCGACTGACGGTAGGCCATGGACAGGCGGTTCGGATCCGGGATGCGGCTTTCCGGGGTGAAGGCAATGTCGTTGATGATGTCGCCGCGGTAGCTCGGCAGCTCCACGTCGCCCAGCTTCTCGATGTCCGAGGAGCGCGGCTTGGCGAACTGGCCGGCGATGCGGCCCACCTTCACCACCGGCTGGGAGGCCGCATAGGTGAGGACGACGGCCATCTGCAGGAAGACGCGGAAAAAGTCACGGATGTGGTCCGGATGATGCTCTGCGAAGCTCTCCGCACAGTCACCACCCTGCAGAAGGAATGCCCGCCCTGCCGCAACATCCGCAAGCTGGCGCTTCAGAAGACGCGCCTCACCTGCAAAAACCAGCGGCGGATAGGTCGACAGACGCTTTTCCACGTCCGCCAGGGCCTCTTTGTCGGGATAATCCGGCACCTGCAAGATCGGCTTGGATCTCCAGCTGTCCGGTGTCCACTTCTCCGCCATCACACAGTCTCCAATACGGTCCGGCTGCTTTGCCTGCCTTGAGCAAACGGGCGGCAGATCCTGCATCTGCCGTCGGCCCGCTGCCTTCAAAAGAACGGGCGCCGGAACTTCCTCACATCACGTGCTGCAAACGTCTCCCCCCGAAGGACAAGAAACGTGCGGCCTTATACACGGGTTGACGGCTCAAGACTACAGTCCAGGACAGTATCCCGCCAGCAATCCGGACGACCGTGGCTCAGGTGCCGCAATGCAAGGCAGGCCGATGCCCGCCTGCCCGGCCTGCCGGAACGGCAGGCACGGTCTCCATGACGGCTCCATCGTAAAAATACGGAGGAATGACAAGAAGAAGAACGCAGACCCAAATCTGGGAGGCAAAGAACCCAAATATCCTTGATGAACTTAAGGGGCTGTTTCCTATTATACCCTACAGCATTTTTACAGGTATGTTGTGGCCTGCTAATACTTGCGCAGGCCATCCGCATGGCGCGGACCATCAGATCCAGAAAGGATTGGCAGCGTGTCATCCGTGGCAGGCATTGGGAAGAACCCGGCAGGACGCTGGAGTCTGACGTATCAAGTCTATTTTCTCGCTTCGCTCCTCATGGTGCTGGCAACAGCATCCCTGCTTTACGTTGGCTACATCGCCTCCCGGGCAGCCGACGAGCAAGCTGTGCGGAACGAAATGCGTCTGATCGAAAGTGCGCTTCACGACCGCCAGCGGCTGATGGCAAGGGACCAGATGACCCTTGCCCGCTGGGACCGGGCAGTGGCCAACATCTCGGTCAAGTTCAACCCGGCCTTTGTCCGCTACGAACTGCTTGACTCCCTCTGGTATGACTTCGGGCACGAACGGGCTTTTCTGGTTGATCCGCAAGGCGCATTGCTGGCAGAATCACGCAGAGAGGTCTCCCGCATCGGCCGCAAGAGCCTGCCGCCGTCTTCCGTGCTTCTGACAGTGTCTCAGGCTGCTGTACGCAAGTACGAAGGGCTGCGCAGCCTCTCGGGGGCGGGGCTCGGCCGCAGCGGACCGCCCGCCATCGACGATATGGCCACCTTCACATATGTCCTGCTCGACCAGACGCCGACATTCATCAGCGCCATGCCGATTGTGCCGGATGACGGAGCCGTGACGCAGCCTCCCGGACCGCCAGTCATCCTGATGTCCGCCCGCCTGATCGACGAAGGCTTCACCGCCGACATCAATTCGCAGCTCGCCTTCCGCGACATGAAGTTTGTGCCAGGAGAGGTGCCGCCTGCCGGGAGCACGAACTGGCCTATCAAGTCACCAGACGGCACGGTCATCGGCCATTTCCAATGGACCAGCGAAACGCCGGGCGAGCATGTCTGGCGCATGATCCTGCCGTCCATCCTGCTGCTTTGGGTCATGCTGGCCGGCTCCGCCTTTGCCGTATCGCGCAAGGTGGGAACCCTCACCCGTTCACTGGAACAGCGGGAACAGGAGTTTGCCTATCTGGCCGACCATGATCAGCTCACGGGGCTCGCCAACCGGCGGCAAATCAGTGGCATTCTTGCAAATGCCATATCGGGCCTGCCGGACAAACCCTTCGCCCTGATCGGCTGTGACCTGGACCGCTTCAAGCAGATCAATGACACCTATGGTCATGCAGCGGGTGACGAAGTTCTCGCGACCGTCGCCCGCCGGATTGAGGCCGCTGTTGGCGATGCTGGCGTTGCCGGCCGCATGGGCGGCGACGAGTTCGTGATCGTTGTGATTGAATTCGCCGACATCGACCAGCTGGCCGCTCTGGGCCGCCGGATCATGGCCGCACTGGACGAGAAGATCCCGATGCCGAATGGCATCCATGCCGAACTCGGCGTCAGCCTCGGCATTGCCATCGCGCCCATTGACGGCAGCACGGATGAGGCCTTGCTCGCAGCGGCAGATGCAGCCCTTTACGCCGCCAAATCCGCACGTGACGGCACGCTCGTCTTTGCTGCGAGCCTGCCGCGCGCAGAGGATATTGTGCCAGGTACGGACGCCGGCACAAGCACGATACCGGCTGCCGTTCCAGTGAGATCCCCTCTCGCCATCGGCGATGGGGTGACTGTCGTCAAGCGCCCGCCGAAAGGGCGCGGGCACTGAGCATTTTCAAGGCGTGATGCGTCAGCATCGAAAGCCTTGGTATGAGACAGCAGTAACAGCACGTCATTCAGCCCCGGCACATCACCCACATCGAAGGCTAAAGGGCAGAGCCACCCGTTCCCGGTGCAACTTGCGCATCTGGAACGGGTGGCCCTGTCCTGTTTCACATCATATCTGCCAGTTTCAGCCGCGCAGCCGTTCTGTTGGCTCGCGCATGGTCACCAGTTCCTCTGCAGCCGTCGGGTGCACTGCGACCGTGCGGTCGAAGTCGGCCTTGGTTGCCCCCATCTGCAGCGTGATGCCAAGCACCTGCGCCAGTTCGCCGGCATCCGGCCCCAGGATATGGGCGCCCAGCACCTTGTCCGTATCCGCATCGACGATCAGCTTCATGACCATCTTCTCGTCACGGCCCGAAAGGGTGTGCTTCATGGGGCGGAAGCTGGTCTTGTAGATGTCGAGATTTGGCGTGCGCTTCAGGGCCTCTTCCTGAGTCAGGCCAACCGTTCCCATCTCGGGCTGCGAGAAGACGGCCGTCGCAATGAGGCTGTGGTCCACCGTCCACGGCTTGCCGCCGAAGATAGTGTCAGCGAAAGCATGCCCCTCGCGGATGGCAACCGGGGTCAGGTTGGCCCGGTTGGTCACGTCGCCCACGGCATAGATCGAGGGAACGGAGGTGCGTGAGGTTTCATCGACGCGGATTGCCCCGTCCTCTCCCACTTCCACGCCTGCCTTCTCCAGACCAAGACCGGCAATGTTCGGACGGCGGCCGATGGCAAAAAGGATCTGGTCAGCAGGCAGCGCCTTGCCGCCCTTGGTGTGGCCCGTCAGCTTGCCGTCTGCATCCTTCTCGATTGCGGAGAACGTGTCGCCGCAAATGATCTTGATGCCTTTCTTCTCCATCTCTTCATGCACGGCCTTGCGCAGATCATTGTCAAAGCCGCGCAGGATTTCCTCGCCGCGGTAGATCAATGTCGTCTCGGCGCCGAGGCCGTTGAAGATGCCGGCGAATTCCACGGCGATGTAGCCGCCGCCGGCGACAATCACCTGCCTCGGCATTTCGGACAGATGGAAGGCCTCGTTGGAGGTGATCACGTGCTCGCAGCCCGGCAGCGAGGGATCGACATTCGGCGTGCCGCCCGTTGCGATCAGAATGTAGCGGGCAGTGATGACCTGATCCGTTGAGAGCAGCCGCACGCTGTTGGGGCCCTCAATGACGGCGCGGCTGTCGAACAGCTCCACGCCGGTCCGGTCAAGGTTGCGCCGGTAAATCCCTTCCAGCCGCGTGATTTCCTTGTCCTTGGCTTCGATCAGGGTCTGCCAGGAGAAGCTGCGCTCGCCGACCGTCCAGCCAAAGCCCGCGGCGTCCTCGAACTCCTCGGAGAACTTGGAGGCATAGACGAACAGCTTCTTCGGCACGCAGCCACGGATGACACACGTTCCGCCGTATCTGTATTCCTCGGCGATCGCGACGCGCGCACCGTGGGTGGCAGCAATCCGTGCAGCCCGCACACCGCCGGAGCCGCCGCCAATGACGAACAGATCGTAGTTGAACTCGCTCATCCTGTGAGATCCTTCAGGTCACATCCAAAAACAAACGGCCCCGTCTCCGGGGCCGCTGGTAAGCCGGGGCCGCTTACGGCTTGATCAGGCCACGCTTCTCAAGTTCGCCGCGCACCTGCACGACCATTTCCTGAGACAGCTTGTCCTGCCACTGGCGTGCGGCGCCGATCGACAGCGCGCTGATTTCCGGCGACAGCTGGGTCAGCTTCTTGCCGGTCGGGCTTTCATAGAAGTTTGCAATCTCGGTCAGTTCTTCTTCGCTCAGGCGGCGGGCCCAGACTTCAAAGACCATCTTGTTCAGCTCGGGACGCTCGTCCGTCATCTTGAGAGCGACTTCGGTCACCACTTCATCGAGCACACCGGTCAGGGATGGATCGGCCTGAATGAAGATGCCCGTGGTCCGCTCCGCCAGCTCGGGAATGATGGCATCAAAGGCGGACAGAGCGTCCGTTGCGAGCACGGCGCGGCGCGCGGCGGCAAGATGGCTTTCGGTCAGGTCCTGCGCCATGACGGCCGGTGCAAAGGCGAGACCGGCAACCACGACCCCTGCGGAAAAGAGGGCTTTGAGATTCATGTGCAAACTCCAGCGTGCATTGTCTGTGCCCGGCTGCGGCAGGTGCCGCGGCCAGTGCTTCAATCTTTGATTATAACGTCCACACCCTGCGGCCCGGCCACATAAGCCTTGGCCGCCAGCCCGATGAACAGGCCCGTCTCGACGACACCGGGTATGAGGTTCAGGTCAGCGGCCAATTTCGCAGCATCCGGAATGGCTCCAAGCGAGGCATCCAGGATGTAGTGACCACCATCTGTGACAAAAGGATGGTCTTCGCCGCCGCGCAGCGAGACTTCGCCAGTCAGTCCGTGGCCATCAAGCACGGCGCGCACAGCAATGCGGGTGGCACCAAGGCCAAAGGGCACGACTTCGACCGGCAGCGGGAACCTGCCCAGCCGCTCCACCAGTTTGCCGCTGTCCGCGATAACAATCATCTTGCCGGAGGCAGCCGCGACGATCTTCTCACGAAGCAACGCACCGCCACCGCCCTTGATGAGGGCCATGTCCGGATCAATCTCGTCTGCGCCGTCAACGGTCACGTCGAGCACGGGCATGTCTTCGAGCGTGGAAAGCGGGATCCCCTCCTCGCGGGCCAGTGCAGCGGTGCGCTCCGAAGTCGGCACGCCAGTCACATTGAGCCCGGCGCGGACAGCCTTCCCAAGAGCGCGAACGAAATGCTCTGCAGTTGAACCCGTGCCAATGCCGACCTTCATGCCGTCACGGATTTCTTCCATAGCCCGCTCGGCGGCCTGGCGCTTGAACTCGTCGCTCATCCTGTCCCTTCCGGCAATCGTTGAAAGACCCATGGGCGGCGGCAGGAAGAGGCATTCCTGACGGCGCCCCCGGCCGAAGCCGCATGTTGTGCGCGTGATTAGCATGCCGGATTGCGCAGGGCAAAGCCGAAGTCTGTCCGGCACGGCTTCCACCGGGGAGAATAGTTGCAACGCAGCACCGGAAATTAACCTGCCGTTCAGCTGACGTTGCGAACGTTATATATTCGGCATGCTCAGGACAATAAAATGCGCCCGCACTTCAGTTCCAAGCTCTTTTCAAAGCCTCACAAGCCTGAGGCGGCGAATGAACTCGTGCAGAACAGGCAAGTTGACATCCCTGCCGACACACAAGAAGACCGGGACGAAGCCCTCCACCGGATCGGTAACGCAATCGATATGATAGAAACGGACCTGCGCAGAGCCACTGCACAGGTCTCGGCAGAGACGGAAGACCTGAGAAATCTTCTGTCCTCGCAGCAGGATACGCTGAAGACGATACGTGTGGACGCACTAGACCTGCAATCGGAAGCAGGTAAGGCGACAGGTACGATGTCGGAACTTGCCGCCTCCATCGAAGAACTGGCGGGATCCAGCGGCCAGATTGGTGCACTGGTCGAACGTTCGGGCCAGCTGGCGCAGGACGCCACCGGCGCCGCGACCGAGGCCAATTCCGGGGTTCTGGAACTGACGGCAGCGATCTCGGATATTGCCAATGTTGTCCGGCTGATTTCAGGCATTGCCAAGCAGACCAACCTTCTGGCGCTGAATGCCACCATCGAAGCGGCCCGCGCCGGAGACGCCGGACGGGGCTTCGCGGTTGTCGCCAGCGAAGTGAAGGCGCTTTCCGTGGAAACGCAGAAAGCAACGGAAGAAATCGTCAGCAAGATCGAACGGCTTCAGGCCTCGGCGGATCTGAGCACCACATCGGTCAGCCGCATCATAGACGCCGTCGCCGAACTGCGGCCAAGTTTTGCAGAAGTTGAGAATGCGATCCGCGAACAGGTGGCAACCACCTCTGACATCAGCCAGAGAGCCAACCAGACGGCTGCCTTCATCGATGAAGTGGGCAAGCGCATCAGCACCATCAACGACTCCGTCTCCCGCGCCGAAGAAAGCGGAACCAGCGTCCACGGCGCTGTCGGCAAGATGGCCGCTTCGGTTTCGGCGCTCGGGCCACGCTTCACGATGATGCTGCGCCAGAGCCCGGCCGGCGACCGCCGGGTCGAAGACCGCCTGCCCTGCCGGATCAACGGGACACTTGCCCTGGCAGGACAAACCGCCGCCGTCGAGGCGCGCGACATCTCCCATGCAGGTGTCCTGCTCAAGACGGGCAACGGCCCGCACATTGCCGCCCCTGCCAGCGCCCGGCTTTCGCTTGACGGTGTTGGCCAGATTGATCTGCGGATCGTCAACAGAAGTGACAATGGCCTGCATTGCCAGTTCTCCCGTATGGACGACATGACGGGTGCAGCCCTCGACAAGCTCATCCACGGCATTCAGGCAAGGAATGCCACGGCGGTCAACCGGGCTCAGGAGGGAGCGGCCAGGATCAGCGAGGCGATGCAAAAGCTCGTCGACAATGGCCGCCTCACGCGGGACGCCTTGTTCGACACCGATTACAAAATCATACAAGGCTCCAATCCGGTCCAGTACAGCAACCGCGCGCTGGCACAGCTGGAGCAGATCCTGCCGCAGATCCAGGACGCCATCCTCGCGCAAGATACGGCGATGACATTCTGTGTGGCGATTGACCGTAACGGCTACCTGCCGGTGCACAATAAAGCCTACTCACATCCGCAGCGGCCGGATGATCCGGTCTGGAATGCGGCGAACTGCCGGAACAAGCGCATTTTTGATGACAGGGCGGGTCTGAGCGCAGCACGCAACACAAGGCCCGTACTTGTACAGTCTTATGCACGTGATATGGGAAATGGTAACGTCGTATGGTTGCAGGAAGTCGATGCACCCATAACGGTGTGCGGTATCCACTGGGGCGGTTTCAGGACGGCTTACAGGCTTTGACAGCAACCGTCTGTGCGCTGCACGTTGCAAAACCGGCAGAGAATCAGCTGCAGCACATGACAGGGAGGCCCTCGCTTGGCCACGCTCGTATTTGACCTGGATGGAACACTGGCCGATACGGCGGAAGATCTGGTGGCAGCTCTCAATGCAGCGCTCGCCGGCGCAGGATACGGGCCAGTGCCGCTGGAGCTCGCCAGACCGCAGGCCGGCAATGGTTCGGCAGCACTGATCCGTCTTGGGCTGCTTTTTCACGGCGCAGATCCTGCCCAGGCGCCGCTGGACAAAATGCGGGCTGATTTCCTGGATTACTATGAGGCAAACATCGCCGCTTTCAGCCGTCCCTATGAAGGTGTCCCTGAAACACTGGAGAAGCTGGCAGGTGGCGGCTGGCGGCTGGCAATCTGTACCAACAAGCCGGAGAATCTGGCCCGCAGGCTGCTCGACGAGCTGTCGCTGACGGGCCTGTTCGGCTCCATCGTTGGCGGCAACACGTATCCGCGGCCCAAACCGGACGCCCTGCCGGTGCTCGGCGCCATACGGCGGGCAGGCGGAGAGCCGTGCAAGTCGATCTTGATCGGCGATACGGCGACCGATATTGCTGCGGCCAAAGCGGCACAAATCCCTGTGATTGCAGTCGATTTCGGCTATGCCAGCGTCCCGGTGGCAGATCTTTCCCCGGACCGGGTCATATCCGCTTTTGCCGACCTGGCAGCCGCAGTTGAAACACTGGGTATCACCGCCAGACCGCATGGCCCGGACTGTTCACAACCCTGAAATTCTTGTTCCAGCCCCTCTTGCGCTGGTCTGCAGAATGTCATAGAAGCCGTCCCACGCTGCACAGCGGCGGGCGATTAGCTCAGCGGGAGAGCGTTCCGTTCACACCGGAAAGGTCGCAGGTTCAATCCCTGCATCGCCCACCATTTTCTCTGATTAATGCTTGCAGGTTGCTTGCAAACGGCAAGATCCAACCCAAAGCTGCAATACTTATCAGGCGCCTTACTTCCGGCACAACGCAAGCATTAATAAGAGAAATGCTAAGCGACCATAGGTAATTTTTCTAAGCCATTATAAAAGCAACGCGTTTTTTCTGACTTATGCTTGCAAATTTTACCCCTTACGGCCCTCCACTGCCGCGGATTAACCCTTCCTTCAACGGCACTGCCTACCCTGATTGCAACGAAATCGGGGAGTGATCATGCTACACAGCAATGAGGAAATGAGAGGCCGCCTGAGCTTCGCAAGGATTGACGCGGAGACGAAGTCGACACTTACGGAACTCTGGCCTTTCGTCCAGAAGGCGCTGCCCGCAGTGCTTGACGGCTTTTATTCCCACGTGAGGTCACAACCGAAGATGGCGGCTCTTGTCGGCAATCGCGAGGACATGCTCAAGAAGGCCCAGGGCGGACACTGGGCCAAGCTGTTCTCCGGCCGGTTTGACCGGGATTACTTCGAGAGCATAGACCGCATTGGCCGGGCCCATGTGCGCATCGGGCTGGAACCGAAGTGGTATATCGCTGGCTACCAGTATGTCCTGAACGAGCTGGTCAGCATTATCCTCAAGAAGCACCGCTTCTCCCAGCGCAAGGCGCTGACTGCCATGCAGGCGCTCAACAAGGCAGTGCTGTTCGACCTGGATCTTGCCATCTCGACCTATCAGGACGTGCTGCTGGAGTTGCAACAGGAACAGGAGAGGCAGATCAGCCACGCCATAGACTCATTCAAGCTCAAGGTGGACGCCTCCATGGCGGAGGTGGGCAACAGCGCCGAAAAGGTCACACGCCAGGCCATCTCCCTCTCGGACATGTCCGTATCTGCAACGGCTGAAGCTTCCGAAGCTGCACATTCTTCCGTTCAGACGACAAACAACATCCAGACAATCGCGGCCGCGACGGAGGAGCTGTCCAGCTCCATCGCCGAGATTTCGCGCCAGATCACCGGTGCCTCGGATGTGGCACGCCGGGCGAATGGGGAGACGAACCGGACATCTGCCGAAGTCGGGCGCCTGTCGGATTCGGCCCAGAAGATCGGTGACGTCATCAGCCTTATCCAGGCGATCGCAGAGCAGACCAATCTCCTCGCCCTCAATGCCACCATCGAGGCAGCCCGTGCAGGCGAAGCTGGGCGCGGATTTGCCGTCGTGGCAGCCGAAGTGAAGGAACTGGCGAACCAGACATCCAAGGCAACGGAGGAGATTTCGTCCCAGATCTCCGCCATCCAGTCGGCCACCCAGAACGCCGTGAAGTCGATCAATGCGATTTCCGACACTGTGAAGGAAGTCGACAACATGACCGCCACCATCGCGGCGGCCGTGGAAGAACAGGGCGCAGCAACGCGCGAGATCTCGTCGAACATCCAGAGCGCGGCCTCCGGTTCCCAGTCTCTGGCCGGAAACGTTGACCGTGTGGCCGGGGCCATTGCCCAGACGGGCACCGCAGCTGCAGATTTCCAGGTTGCGGCCGATGGGCTCAAGAGTTGCTCGGCGCAGATCGGGAACGATGTGCGCGACTTCTTCCAGAACCTGCAAAAGATTGCAGCCGCAGCCATCAAGGCAGCCTGAAGATATCTCTTGAAAATCCACAGGCGGGCCCCACGGGCCTGCCTGTTTGCATCAAGCATTGGCCTCTGCACTCTTTCCAATGGCAATCCGGCAGCAGAACAGGCGAATGCGGACAGCTCACCCATTTGCGAGCTTTTCTTGCTAGACTTTGGACAGTGATTCTCCGAAGTCAGCGGATGGACGAATGAGCTTCAAGCCGGCGAACGCCGCCAATACGATACTCGATACGATGCGCAAGGCCGTCGCCCTGCAGCAGGCCGGTGAAATCGAGAAAGCGCAGCGGCTCTACAAGACCGTTCTGAAGAAAAATCCGTCCTCTCCGGATGCCAATCACCTTCTTGGTGTCTGCTACCGGCAGCTGGGTTTTCCCAAGCGGGCTGTTGAGTTCATCGGCAAGGCAATCTCCCTCGCCCCCGACCGCGCGCCCTACCATGCCAATCTGGCACGCGCGCTCTCTGACCTTAATGAAGAAAACCATGCCGCTGTGCTGGCGGCAGCCGAACGGGCAGTCGCACTGGACCCCAGACTAGCCGAAGCGCAAAGCCTGCGCGCCGTGGCCATGACCAAACTGGACCGGGAGACAGAGGCAGAGGAGATCTTCAAGCAGATCATAGCCGACCACCCGAATTATGGCGACGCCTACCGGAATTATGGGGTGCTGCTGCGGGATCAGAAGCGGCACACAGAAGCCGTTGATTTCTTCGACAAGGCGGTTCAGTTCGCTCCCGAAAATCCGGATGTCTGGCTGCAGCGTGCCCGTTCCCGCATGTCTGCCGAGCAGCTCGAGATTTCCCGCGACGAACTGCAGGACGCAGTCGGCAGATTCCCCGGCAATCACGATCTCAAGCACGAAATGGCCCGCGTGCTTTTTGCGCTTGGGGAGCCTGTGGAGGCGCTTCCTTTTGCGGAAGCGGCCGCTTCGGTCCCACACGAACCTCCCGTCGACGTGACGCTCGCGATCATTTTGCTGAGACTGGACCGGGCCCAGGAGGGAATTCAGCTTTTGGAGAAGGCCCTGGCGAAAAGCAACGGCAACCAGCCCAATATCGAATGGAATCTGGCTCTCGCCTATCTCGGTGCGGGCGACCTGCAAAATGGCTGGAAACACTACGGCGCACGTTTCAGGGCCAATATCGCGTCATGCCTCAACCGGAAATTCAACAAGCCTGAATGGGATGGCTCAGATCTGACTGGCAAGACAATCATGATCTGGAATGACCAGGGCGTTGGCGATTGCCTTCGCTACGGAATGTTGATCCAAGACATCATGGACGTGGCGGGCAAGGTGATCATCGAACTGCCCCAAAAACTGCTGGCGCCTTTCAGTCTCAGTTTCCCGGATGCCGTCACACGCACGCCCACATTTGAAACGCCAGGACTGACTTCGACTTCGGACGACTACGACTTTCAGATTTCCTCAGCCGACCTTCCGCGGCATCTCCGTCCGGACCTGCCGTCATTCCAGAAGACCCGGCATCCCGTGTTCAAGGTAAACCTCGAACGCTCAAGGGAGCTCTACGGCAGAATTCCTGATGCTGACAGCAAGCCTGTCGTTGGTGTTTCCTGGCGCTCCAGCCGGCTCGCCCCTGCCCGTTCAAAGAACTACCTGTCGGTCATGGATTTTGCACCGATTGTGGAGGTCAAAGACATCGTCTTCGTCAATCTGCAGTATACATATCTTGAGCGTGAAATCATCTATTTGCAGCAAGGGCGGGGAGCAAATCTCATCCCCTTCAGTGATATTGATCAGATGAACAACATTGAAGACGCGGCAGCGCTCGCAAATTGCTGCGACCTTATCATTACTGCAGCCACAAGTGTCGCTGATATTGCCGGTTGTCATGGCCTTCCATTCTGGACATTTGGCGAAAACATCAACCACTATCTTTTCGGCAAAGAAGAAAGCCCATGGTATAAGGATACGACCTACACAAGACTTGCCCCGGGTCAGGCTGTCGCCGAATTGATCCCCGGCTTTGTGTCAAGGCTGGAGAGTTGGAAATCAACATTCTCTCCGGAAGCGCGCATGCTGCGCCTTCAGAAGTGAGATGCCATGACAACTGCGGCGCAGGTCACAGCCATCATTCCAGCAAGGGACGGGTCCAAGGGACTTCCGGGTAAGAACGTCCGGCTTCTGGCAGGCAAACCGCTTTACATGCACAGCGTGGATGCTGCCCTTGCAGCCGGCATTGGCCGGATCATCATCAGCACAGACATTGATGAGATCTTCACTCACCCCCTGCCCCCCGGGGTAGAGTGCGTGCGGCGCCCGCCTGAACTGGCACAGGACAGCACGGTAATGGCAGAAGTGCTACAAGACCTGCTGCCTCGAACGGGAGTGACCTCAGGCATTGCGGTTCTGCTGCAACCTACATCGCCGCTGCGAAGGGCCGAGACCGTGCGCAACGGCATCGGTCTTTTCAGGAAGGGCGGTGCGAGCTTGGTCATGAGTGTGTCGCCCGCGGATTCTGCGGTTCTGAAATGGGGCTTTGCCGATGGTGACCGTTTTGTGCCTCTGGTCTCACCGGACTTCTGTTTCGCGAACCGCCAGAGCCTGCCTACCCTGATACGCCCGAATGGCGTTCTTTATGTTTTTGATGCTGCGCAGTTCATGGCTGACGGCAACTTTTCCGCTGAATCGATCCGTGTATTGCCGGTCCAGGCAGACGAGGCTCAGGACATTGATACGGCTGAAGACTTTCTGCGCTGCGCAGATCTGATGGCGAAGGGATAACTGACGTGAAAATCGCCCATAGAGAGATCGGCACCTCCCATCCGCCGCTGGTGATCGCCGAAATCGGCATCAATCACGGCGGCAGCCTGGATGTTGCCAAGGCCATGGTGCGTGCCGCAGCCCAGAGCGGCTGCGAGATGATCAAGCACCAGACGCATATCGTCGAAGACGAAATGACGGATGAAGCCAGGGAAATCTTTCCACCAAACGCCGATGTCTCCATCTTCGAGGTGATGCGCCGCTGCGCCCTGCCGCTGGAAGCGGAGAAAGAACTCAAGGCCTATACCGAAAGCCTCGGTCTCATCTACATCTCCACGCCCTTCTCGCGTACTGCTGCCGACTTCCTGAACTCCATCGATGTGCCCGGCTTCAAGATCGGCAGCGGTGAATGCGATCACCTGCCGCTGATCCGGCATATCGCCGGTTTCGGCAAGCCGGTGATCATGAGCACGGGCATGCAGACGCTGGAGAGCATCCGCCCGTCGGTCGAGATCCTCGACAAGGCCGGCATTGGCTACGCCTTGCTGGAATGCACGAACCTCTATCCCTCCCCGCCCGAGATCGTCTCCCTGCGCGGCGTGACGGATCTGCAGGCGGCGTTTCCCAATGCAGTTGTCGGCTTCTCCGATCACAGCATCGGTCCGGAGATGGCTCTGGCATCCGTGGCACTCGGTGCCTGCATTCTGGAGCGGCATTTTACGGATACACGCTACCGCAAGGGGCCGGATATTTCCTGTTCCATGGACCCGTCCGAACTGCGGTTTCTGATCGAGCGCTCCCGGGAGATCCATATTGCGCTTCACAACGAGAAGAAACGAACGGCACCGGAAGAAGATGTCTACCGCTTCGCCCGCGGATCCGTTGTGGCCGACAGGGATCTGCCGGAAGGTCATGTGATCACCGAAGCCGATATCTGGGCGCGGCGTCCGGGCAATGGCGAGATACCAGTCTCCTGCTTTGACGAGGTTACCGGGCGCAGACTGAAGCTGGCCGTGAAGCGCAATCAGCAACTGCGCTGGAGCGATCTGGAGCCTCGCCAATGACTGCCCGGCGGCTCCTGTTCCTGACCGGCACCCGGGCCGATTTTGGCAAGCTGGAGCCCCTTGCCATCGCAGCCAGAGATGCCGGCCACGAGGTGACTTTCTTCGTCACCGGCATGCATATGCTGGAAAAATACGGCCTCACCCGCAATGAAGTGCAGCGGCTTCCCGGAGTGGTGAAGCACGAATTCATCAATCAGCGTCAAGGCGACCCGCAGGACATCATCCTGTCCAAGACAATCCTGGGTCTCTCGGACTGGGTTCACGAGAACCGGCCGGATCTGACCATTGTGCATGGTGACCGGATCGAGGCCCTCGCCGGGGCGCTGGTTTGCGCGACGAACTATATCCGCTGCGCGCATATCGAAGGGGGAGAAGTGTCAGGTACGATCGATGAGGTCTACCGCCACTGCAACACCAAGCTCTGCACCTATCACTTTGTCAGTTCGGAGGCAGCAAAAGCACGTGTCCTGACGCTTGGGGAAGAGCCGGAGACGGTCTTCAACATCGGCTCTCCGGAGTTGGACTTCCATGGCGGACCATCCGGCGTCACTCTTGATGAAGTCCGCAATCATTACGCAATTCCCTTCAAGGATTACGGGATTGCCGTATTTCATCCGGTGACATCGGAGCGGGACACGATCGGCGCGCAGGCTCACAGCCTGTTCTCTGCTCTCTCCGCGAGCGGCCGGAGTTTTATCGTCATTTCCCCGAACAATGATCCTGGCTCCGAGGATATTTTTGCAGAGATTGAGAAGCTGGATCCGGCACGCTTCCGGCATCTGCCTAACATGCGCTTTGCCTATTTTTCAGAGCTTATGAAGAACGCGGCTGCCATCATTGGCAACTCCAGTGCAGGCGTGCGCGAAGCGCCCTTCCTTGGCATCCCGAGTCTCAATCTCGGAACCCGGCAACTCCACAGGTCGGTGGCGCCATCCATCACGGAAACCTCAGCCTTCGACCGTGATGCGATAGCGGATTTCCTGACAAATAGATGGGGCCAGCGCTTTGCCTCTGACAGAAGTTTTGGACAGGGCAATTCTGCCGCACGTTTCGCCGGGATCCTCAATACCGATGGTTTCTGGAGCGCTCCGCTGCAGAAGCACTTCTACAGCGCAGAGTGAAAGCGGCACGCAATCCCCGCTGCTTGTCCTTTAATACAGACGCTTCCGAGGTTGACGCATCATGGCTTGAAAGCGTTCAGGCGCCGCACCGCCGCTCACGGCACCGACAGGCGGCGTTTCACTTGATGAGCTCCACATAGAAGCTGAAATGCGGGGCTGTCGTGTCGAAAACGCAGGTGTTTCTGAACGGCGCTGCGACCGAGGCCCCCTGATAGCATGGGATGACAAACCGGAACCCCAGTTCCGGGGCAAGCGATACCAGACTTTCATATGACCAGAATGAAATGTGCCTTTCGGGGTTTGCACCTGAAAAGCTGACATCCACTCCCCTTTCGACGGATACCCTGTAAAACTCTGCTGCCTCGAAGTTGACGTCCTTCGCCAGCTTGCTTGCTTCAGCAATATTCAGGGCATCGCCCGCCACAGGAATAATGTGCGGGACGGCATCTTTCAGAAGGTCCTCTTTCCATTGCTCAGGAGCATTTTCTTGTAAATCCATCAACCGGAGGATCCGGAAATCATTCGTCGTGTTGGGAAGAGCAAGACGCATGACGCCGCCCTTCTTGAGTATCCTGGCGCATTCCCTCAGGAATCCAAGTGCACCGTCAGTTTCCAGATGCTCAAGAGTGTGTGAGCAGTAAATCAATGAAACGGATTCATTTTCCTCAGGGACAGTCAGTCCCGGAGTGCACAGATCAATCCCGTGAAAATCAACCCCATCCTCTCCTTGAATGGCCTTATAGTAAGAGGACTGACCGGGATAGTCATAGTTTTTCCAGCGCCGGTGATGGAAAGCCCCTGAGCCAAAATTGCAGAAAATCTCATCGGCACTATAGTTTCGGTAGAGCATAGCATCGGAACGGGAAGAATATAGCGTAAATGAATTATCATACCGATTGAGCAACGCGCCAATTCCGAACCTGTAAAGGAATTTATTCACAAACCGGGAAAACTTCGCAAGAAAGGTCGAACGGCTGGCGCGCTTCGTAAACAATCTGAGAGCAGGAATATAATTATTCCGCTGGGATGGAAACATCGAGATCCGCGTACTCAGACTTCCATCGTTTTGAGATTCAGGTGAGAGCATGGCAGAATCCCGCAATATCATTTTGAGATCTAGCCTTACATTCAGAATTCTTAAGATCACATTATCCATTATTGGATCTGAAAAACCTGCCCGCAGACACCGGCTGCGCCACTCAAGCTCCCTTTCCGCTGTTTGATCTGCGGCGTCACTCCATCAATTCATGCCTGAATGTGACGGCAGCATGCGTCTGCTCCGCAGCCGGGAGTAGCCAGAGAAGCTCAGGATTTCCTGCAAGCAGCAAAAAGCGCAGCGACGGCGCGCTTTGCAGAGACTGACGTACAGTCGCGCTCAAGCATGTCAGATCCGGCCGTCACGGGAAATCACGTGCATTAGGGCCCCAGCATCACACAGGGGCCCTGAACTCTGAGGCCTTACGCCCTGAAAGCGGGACATGCCGCAAGGGTTAGACCAAGTCCCGACGAGCCAAGCTCGTCAGGATCCGGCCTCAGCCCACAAACGCCCGTTCCACGACGAATTCGCCGGGCTTGTTGTTGGCGCCTTCGTTGAGGCCGGCCTTTTCAAGGAGGGCCTTGGTGTCGCGCAGCATTTCCATGGAGCCGCAGATCATGCCGCGGTCGATTGCCGGGTCCAGAGGCGGGACGCCGAGGTCGGTGAAGAGCTTGCCGCTCTCGATCAGATCGGTGATGCGGCCCTGGCGCGGGAAGTCCTCGCGGGTGACGGAGGTGTAGTGCACCAGCTTCTCGCTGGCGAGTTCGCCGATCAGCGGATCGTTCTTCGTGGCCTCGACCAGCTCCTCGCCATAGCGCAGTTCTGCGACTTCACGGCAGGTGTGGGTCAGGATGACCTGGTCGAACTTCTCGTAGGTCTCCGGATCACGGATCAGGCTGGCGAAGGGCGCAATGCCGGTGCCGGTGGAGAACATGTAGACGCGCTTTCCCGGCGTCAGGGCGTCGTTGACCAGCGTGCCGGTCGGCTTCTTCTTCAGAAGCAGGGCATCGCCCGGCTGGATCTTCTGCAGATGCTGGGTCAGCGGGCCATCCGGCACCTTGATGGAGAAGAACTCCAGTTCCTCATCCCAGGACGGGCTGGCGATGGAATAGGCGCGGTACAGCGGCTTGCCGTCGATCAGCAGGCCGATCATCACGAATTCGCCGGAGCGGAAACGGAATGCAGCAGGCCGCGTGGTGCGGAACTTGAACAGGCGGTCGGTGTAATGCTTAACCTCCGTCACTTCCTGCACGAAGGCGCTCGGGCCTGCGACAGCTTCCAGGTCGGCGGGTTTGGCAAGAACGTTCATGGCGGTCCAGTCATGTTACGCCGCGACACATCACGTCAACGGCCAGTCCATCGGAACGGCCCGCGCAGGCGCATGAGAGAGTCGCCCCCTCACCGGCAAGACACAGGCTATTGTGGCGTATCACCTACCACTTTCCTTGCCTTGATATGAAGCAACAAGCGCCCCGGAAAATGCCTCTCGCATAAAAAAAAATCTAATCGTCGGCAGAATCCAGAAACGGTTTCCGCAGTCGCGGAATTGCGGAAATTTTCATTGACAGACGAACCAGTGATAGCGCTCCATACTGGAAAATACATAATCTTCCAGAGTTAAGGGTGCCGCGTTCCATGTCCCATTCCGGTCCGCAGCCACACAGGGCAGATGTCGAGGGGCAGACCATTGCCCTCGTGCTCCTTGACCGTTTTTCAATGATTGCCTTCACCTCTGTCGTCGAACCTCTGCGCCTTGCCAACCGGGTTCTGGGGCGCGACTTTTACCGCTGGAAAACCTATTCCGTGGATGGCTTGCCGGTGGCCGCCTCGAATAGCTGCGAGATCAGCGTGAACCATAGCATCAACGAACTGGAGGATGCCGATATCACCCTTCTGTGCAGCGGTATCGATGTGGAGCGGCTGCCGCTGGACAAGGAACTGGGGACGCGCCTGCGCAAGCTGAATGCGCGCGGACGCACCTTCGGCGCCATCTGCACGGGTGCGTATCTGCTGGCCCGCTATGGCCTTCTGGAGGGGCGGCGCTGCACGCTCCACTGGGAGAACCTGCGGTCCTTCCGCGAGGAGTTTCCCGGTGTGGACGTATCCTCCGACATTTTTGCCATTGACCGCAACTGCATCACCTGCGGCGGCGGCATGGCCTCTCTGGACATGATGCTGCGGCTCATCGCCATCCGGCACGGGACTGCGCTGGCGCATGAGGTTGCCGAGGTGGCCCTCTACCAGAACATGCGCTCGGGCGAGAGTGCACAGCGCCATGACATCGAGGCGCGCACCGGCATTTCCAATGCCAAGATCCTCGAAGCCATCCGCATCATGGACATGCATATCGAGGACCCGCTTTCCTGCCAGCAACTGGCAATGACGGTGAACCTGTCACCCCGCCAGCTGGAGCGGCTGTTCCGGCGCCATTTCAACTGCACGCCGGGGCAGTATTATCTGAAGCTGCGTCTTGAGACGGCCCGTGACCTTCTGCGGCGCACCTCCCGTCCCGTGCTGGATGTGGCAATCGCCTGCGGCTTTGCCTCCACCTCGCATTTCACCAAATGCTACCGGGAACGCTTCCTCGTGACCCCCACGGAAGAACGCAACACCTATCAGGGCGGCAACCGGACTTCGCGCAGCACGCGTACGCAGTTGCGGCAGGCAGCGGTCCCGGTCTGATACCGCATGACGGACCTGAGACGGTGAGGACCGCATCAGCGCGGTAAGCTGGCGCGGTAAATTTCCCGTCCCACGCACACAATTTATCCTCATACGCCAGATTTTACCGTTTCCTTAGCGAGTTGGCCTATTGTCGGGCACAGCAGCCTCGGGAACGCGCTTTCGCTTTAGGCACGCCTTTGTTTGACGCTAGGTCAGAAAAGGATAATTGCCTAAAATTTTAACGGTTTCCTTTACCCAGTCTTGGACGGGAGAAGGCTACTCTAATTTTATTCATATTGCGGAGAGTTTCCATGCGCCTCCTTCCTGCTATTTTTGCCAGCGTTGTTTTCTTCATGTCCATTATTCAAGCTTCATCAACAGCTTCTGCCGGGGCGGTTATCCTTACGATAGACGGGGGCGTACCGTCCGGCCCCTTTTCCATGACCATGGAAGAGATCGAGGCACTGGGGCTGGAAAGCCTGACAACCTTGACACCATGGCATGATGGCGAGGTAACGTTTGAGGGTGTTCCCTTTGCCAAGCTGATGGCCCATGCAGGGGTTCACGGTGGCATGGTCGAGGTGATGGCTCTCAACAGCTACTTCGTCCAGATGCCGTTTGACGACGTCATTCAGGCGAAAGGCCTTCTGGCAACACGGCAGGACGGCAAGCACATGCCCGTGGCAGACAAAGGACCTCTCTTCCTGATCTTCCCCTTCAGCGACAGGCCAGACCTCAAGACAGAAAGCTACTATTCGCGCGCAGTCTGGCAGATACGCCAGATTACCATCAGGTAACAAGCCCTTTCCTCTTACCGGTGACTGTTGCCATGACGATGTGGTTCCGGCGAATAACTGTAGTGCTCTTCGTTTGTCTGGCCGCTGCTGCTGTGGTTCAGCCCTATATCACGGCCGCCAACCAGAGCGCCGTCATTCAGGCCAAGCGTTACGACATTGCCTGGACCGGTTTCAACGGCCGTCTGGAAGTCTCGACCCTGCGCGAACTGGTCGCACGCTATGTGGCTACGGGTGACAAATCCGCCGCGAGCGAGGCGCAGCTCTACTATCAGATCATGATCGGCCGCGTGAAAACCTGGAGCTCCGGACAGTTCCGGACCTTCCTGGAGCTGTCCGCCGAGCGGGTCGCACGGTTCGAACAGCTGGCAGCTGACCTGGAAGCCCTTGAACCGTTGTTCGACCGGATCGAAGATCCCGCTGCGCAACTTGAGATCATCGACCGTATGGTGCCGGTCAAGGCTGCAGTCGACCGTATCGGCGGTGAAGCCTACAGCCTGAGCCTTATCGAGGCAGACAATATCCGGGAACGGCTTCAGTCTTCCATGACGGCGGGCAACTGGCTGACCTATGCGCTTCTTGCAGTCGGCGGCGTGCTTCTGGCGAGCCTGTTCCTGCAGAACAGAACGCTGGCGGCAGCACGGGCCCAGGCAGAACGTTCGGCAGCCGATCATGCCTTCGTTGCGCGCCACGACCAGCTCACATCGCTGCCGAACCGCCTGGCCTTCCACGATTTTTTCAGGAGTGAACTGGAGCGCAAGAGCAGCCGTCCGCTTGCCGTGCTCGCAATTGATCTTGACGGCTTCAAGACCGTCAATGACACGCTCGGCCACGCAGCAGGTGACGCCTTGCTGAACGGCGTCGGCCAGCGCCTCAGCAGCATCGTCTCGCTCTGGGAAAATGCCATGGCGGCCCGCTTCGGCGGCGATGAGTTCCTCGTCGTGCTGCGCACGGAAAACGGGCTGCAGGATGCGCGGCAGAAGGCAGAATTCCTGCTCAAGGCTCTGCGGGAGCCTTATCATCTGAAACACGGAACAGTGCTGGTGGATGCCACCATTGGTCTTGCCGTCGATGGGCCAGGGCTGCAGGACCGGACGCAGCTTCCGGATAACGCCGACCTTGCCCTCAGCCTTGCCAAGGGCCGGGCAAAGGGGATCGTACAGCTGTTTGATGCCGGAATGCGGGCGAACCTGTCGCGGCGGCGGCAGATCGAGGCGGATCTGCATCCGGCCATCATGGCTGGCGACATTCTTCCGTTCTACCAGCCGCAGGTGGAGCTCGGCACCGGACGCATCATCGGTGTGGAGGCACTTGCCCGCTGGACCCATCCCCAGCTGGGGCGCATCGGACCGGACGAATTCGTGCCCATAGCCGAGGGCTCGGGCAAGGTTGTCGACATGGGCCGCTCCATTCTGCAGCAGGCCTGTGCGGATGCAGCCCGCGTTCTGGGTACACTGCCCGTGTCGGTCAATCTGTCCGTCGCCCAGATCCTGCGCGACGACCTTCTCGAGACCGTGCGCCAGATCCTGCTGGACACGGGCCTTGCGCCGGGGCGGCTGCGGCTGGAAGTGACCGAATCCATTCTGATGAGCGATGCGGCACGCTGTATCTCGACCCTGGACAGGCTGAAGAAGCTTGGCGTGACAATCGCCCTTGATGACTTTGGCACCGGCTATTCGTCCCTTTCCTATCTGCGCCAGTTCGACTGGGATGAGCTGAAAGTCGACCGGAGTTTCGTGCGGTCCCTGTCTTCAGACCCTCAGAGCAAGTCGATCATCGAAGCCGTGGTCAGCCTCGCGCGTGACCTGAACATTGCTGTGACCGTGGAAGGGGTGGAAACCTTGGAGCAGCAGGCGCTGCTGCAGAAAGCGGGATGCTCCAAGGGACAGGGCTATCTTTTCGGCGCGGCAGTGCCTCTGGAAGCGCTGGCCGCAAAGATCATGGATCAGGCCGGAGGGCATGGGCTCTTGACACAGGATCCAAGCGGCAGAAGCCGTTTCACCCTGATCGATACCCAGGCAAGCTCGTAACCGGTACTCACAAGAATCCTCTCCCCTGCACGCCTCTGGCAGGCTACCAAGGACAGACGGGACAAGACTGATTCCAGGGAGCAGACATGGCGAGCGACATCGAGATCGCGCGGGCAGCGAAATTGCTGCCGATGAGAGATATTGCCGCGCAGCTTGCCATTCCGGAAGAGGCACTTGAGCCCTTCGGCAAGACAAAGGCCAAGGTCTCCGGCGCGTTCATCGCAGGTGTGCAGGACCGCCCGAAGGGCCGTCTGATCCTCGTCACCGCCATCAATCCGACGCCCGCCGGGGAAGGCAAGACGACAACAACCGTCGGTCTGGGCGACGGCATGTCCCGCATCGGCAAGAAGACGGCCATCTGCCTGCGTGAACCTTCGCTTGGCCCCTGCTTCGGTGTCAAAGGTGGCGCGGCAGGCGGCGGCAAGGCGCAGGTGGTGCCGATGGAGGACATCAATCTCCACTTCACCGGCGATTTCCATGCCATCACATCCGCCCACAACCTGCTGGCCGCGCTGATCGACAACCATCTGCACTGGGGCAACGCGCTCGGACTGGACCCGCAGCGCATTGCCTTCCGGCGCGTGATGGACATGAACGACCGGGCCCTGCGCTCGATCGTCACCGGCCTGGGCGGACGGGCGAACGGCACAACGCGGGAAGCCGGCTTCGATATCACCGTTGCCTCGGAGGTGATGGCAATCCTTTGTCTTGCCACCGATCTTGAAGACCTGCAGCGCCGTCTTGGCGATATCGTGATTGGCACCCGCGCCGATCGCAGCCCGGTAACAGCGCGCGATCTGGGCGCTGATGGGGCCATGACCGTGCTGCTGCGCCAGGCCTTCCAGCCCAATCTGGTGCAGACACTGGAACACACGCCCGCCTTCGTCCATGGCGGCCCCTTTGCCAACATCGCCCATGGCTGCAACTCCGTTGTGGCGACGCAGACGGCCCTGCGGCTGGCTGACTATGTGGTGACGGAAGCAGGCTTCGGCGCGGATCTTGGGGCGGAAAAGTTCTTCGACATCAAATGCCGCAAGGCGGGCCTTGAGCCGGCAGCCGTGGTTCTCGTTGCAACCGTACGCGCCCTCAAGATGAACGGCGGCGTAGCCAAGGCCGATCTTGGCCATGAGAATGTGGCCGCCGTTGAAGCTGGCCTGTGCAATCTCGGCCGCCACATCGAAAACCTGCGCCAGTTCGGCGTTCCGGTGGTGGTGGCGCTCAATCACTTCACCTCCGACACGGATGCGGAAATCGCTGCAATTACGGCCTATTGCCGCAATCTCGGCGTCGAGGCCATTCTGGCAACCCATTGGGCCGAAGGCTCGAAGGGCACGGAAGCTCTCGCCCGCAAGGTGGCCGAGCTGGCCGAAGGCGGCAGCGCCCGGTTTGAACCGCTCTATCCTGACGAAATGCCGTTGACGGACAAGATCGAAACCGTGGCCCGGAAGATCTACCGTGCTGGCTCGATCTCCTTCGACCCCGCCGCACGCCGCCAGCTGGAGCGCTGGCAGGAGAGCGGCTACGGCCACCTGCCGGTCTGCATGGCCAAGACCCAATACTCCTTCTCGTCCAACCCTGCCCTGCTCGGCGCGCCGGAAGGGCACGTACTGCCGGTGCGCGAGGTGCGGCTGTCGGCAGGTGCCGGGTTCATCGCCGCCATCTGCGGGGACATCATGACCATGCCCGGCCTGCCCCGCCATCCGGCGGCGCTGGACATTCACCTGAATGCGGAAGGTCAGGTGGAAGGTCTGTTCTGAGGCGCAGGAGAGGGTGCGCGTTCTCCAGATAGGCCAGACTGATTGCGGATGGATGCAGCTTTTCAAGCCTCCGCAAATCAGCCAATAACTATGTCTGCTTGTCTGACACCAAGGTTCCGCTGCGGCCTGTCCATCGGGTAGAGGCTGTGCTAGTAGAACTACTGAGAACCGGCGTAGGCTGCCCCGCCGCAGAGAACTGGATTGCGCTATGATATCATCCGCTTCTACGTCTCCGGCACTCGCCGCCATCAAAGATCTGGACCTGCGCCTGAGAACATGGCTTTGCGAGAAGGCACTGCCGCTGTGGCTGGAGGCCGGGTTTGATGCGCAGACGGGCCGCTTCGCCGAAACCTTGTCCATAGACGGTGCCCGGGCACCGGAGAGCGGCATGGTGCGGGCACGTGTTGCCCCGCGGCAGATCTACAGTCTGATTGAGGGAGCCCGGATCGGCTACACGGGAGCGGTGCAGGATCAGGTCCATAGGGGTCTCTGCCACTTCCTGAACAATTTTCGCGACGAGAACCGGCTTGCGGTGAATGCTATCAGCTGGGACGGCCGGACCCGCGACACCACATTCGATCTCTATAATCAGGCATTCCTGATCTTTGCTCTTGCCCATGGCACGAAAGCCATTCCGCACCGGCATGCAGATCTGCTTGCAAGCGCAGACCGGACTTTGCTGGAGCTGAGCAACAGCTTTGCTCATCCCGGTGGCGGGTTCCACGAAACCAATCCACCGCAGGCACCGCTCCGCTCCAACCCGCATATGCACATGCTGGAGGCCTGTCTTGCCATGGAAGATGCCGGCGGCGGCATGCGCTGGCGCGATCTTGGGGATCAGATCGTCACACTCGCGCTGACCCGGTTCATTGATCCGGCCACTGGCGCCCTGCACGAATTTTTCGCGCTCGACTGGTCGCTGCCGCAGGACGCGTCCACACAGACGGTAGAGCCTGGTCATCAGTTCGAATGGGCTTGGCTGCTGCTGAACTGGGCAAAGCGGCGCGGAAAGACCGCAGAGGTTCTGCCCGCCGCTGTGCGGCTCGCAGCCCTCTCGGAAAGGCATGGAGTGGATCCGTCCCGTGGGGCGGCTATCATGGAGCTTCATGGCGATCTGTCGCCCCGCGACAAGACCGCACGTCTCTGGGTGCAAACCGAATGGCTGAAGGCTGCCATTGCCCTTGCCGAAGTACAGGCAGGTGAAGAACGGGAAGCCGCAATCGTCTCAGCCCTGAGAGCCGGCAAGGCACTGGAAACCTATCTCGACGTGCCGGTTCAGGGTCTGTGGCGCGACAAGTGGCTTGCAGACGGAAGCTTCGTTGCCGAGCCCGCACCGGCAAGTTCGCTCTATCATATCGTCTGCGCCATCTCCTGCCTCACGTCTTTCGTCCGCAAGCTTTGATCCGGTTGAGAAGCACCGGCAAAAAGACGAAAGACCGGCCTGAAACCTCTTTTCAGCGCAGGCCTTGCTGCCTATGGTGCGCGCAAAATCAGCCAGCCGGTGCGCCTCCCGCGCCGCTTGTGAAAGACATGACCCATGAGCAAGGCAAACCTCATTGACGGCAAGGCGGTTGCCGCCTCCGTGCGCAGCGAAATTACGGCCCGTTCTGCACGGCTTCTGGCAGAAACCGGCAAGCGGCCGGGGCTGGCGGTTGTGCTCGTGGGTGAGGATCCGGCCAGCCAGGTCTATGTGCGCAACAAGGACCGCGCGGCGGAGGCCTGCGGCTTTCACTCGGTCAAGCACACCTTGGCCGCAGACACGTCCGAGGCCAGCCTGCTGGCACTGGTTGCCCAGCTCAACGAAGACGAGGCCATCCATGGCATTCTGGTGCAGCTGCCCCTGCCCGGCCATATCGATGAGAGCAAGGTGCTGCGCCTGATCCGCCCGGAGAAGGACGTGGACGGCTTCCACCCGGTCAATGTGGGCCTCCTGGCAACCGGTGCCCGCGACACGGCTCTGGTGCCCTGCACACCGGCTGGCAGCCTCGTGCTGCTGAAGCGCACGCTCCAGACACCGCTCGCCGGTCTCAATGCGGTTGTCATCGGCCGCTCCAATATCGTCGGCAAGCCGATGGCCGCGCTGCTGCTCGCTGAAAGCTGCACCGTGACCATCGCCCACAGCCGCACGAAGGACCTTCCCGAAGTTGTGCGCGGCGCCGATATTGTCGTGGCCGCAGTTGGCCGCCCGGAAATGGTGCGCGGCAGCTGGATCAAGCCCGGCGCAACCGTGATCGACGTGGGCATCAACCGCGTGCCCGATCCGGCCAAGGGCGAAGGCGCAACAAAGCTCGTGGGGGATGTTGCCTTCACAGAAGCTGCCGAGGTGGCAGGCGCTATCACGCCCGTGCCCGGCGGCGTCGGTCCGATGACCATCGCCATGCTGATGGCCAACACCCTCACCGCCGCCCGCCGCCAGCTTGGCGTGGCGCCGGAGCCGGAGTTGTTCTGAGATCTCCGGTGTTTTCCCCGCCCTTTGGCAGGATCGCCAACGCAGTCTCGATCTTTGGAAACTATTGACACTTCTGCGCCAAACTGCTCCCGGGGATAGGGTATCTCCGGGCTCCCGTATGGTTAGCAAGAGGCTCGCCAACGGCGTCCGGCCGTGCCATACAGGGGCATGACGCTGCGCTTGGCGCGAGGATTTGGGACACGCCGGGTCAATTCCGGCATGAGGTGTGGGACGGTAGCAGGTTGATGCGTCTTCCGTCAGAAGACAGGTCCGGACGGGATTTCCGGCTCCGCAGTGCTGCGGCCATGCAAGCCGTTTGGCCGGTGCGGCTGCCGCGTGGTCTCCGGCTGCCGGTGGCATGCCTTGCTGCGGCCCTTGCTCTATCCGCATCACCGCTGACTTATCCTGCTTCCGCTTTCGAACTGTTTGGTGTGCACCTGTGGGGCAACAACGAAACGGTTGCAGCTGATGCCCTGCCTTATGAGGCAGAGCTGACTCTTTCCGGTGGATCGGACGACCTGAAGGACCAGCTGGAATCAGCTTCCGTTCTGATATCCGAGATGAGCTCTCCGCCTTCCGGCAGCGACGGCTTGATCGCACGCGCCCTCAATGATTTCGACAGGCTGGTGGCTCAGCTCTATCTGCAGGGCTTCTACGGCGGGACCGTCAACATCCAGCTTGGCGGGCAGCCCCTGCAGAGCGTGCTGGAGCGGGGAGACATTCCAGGGCCGCGCCCCGTGCAGGTGTCGGTCAACGTAGTGGCTGGACCGCTGTTCACCTTCGGCAACCTTCAGGTTTCCACCGGTGCACCGGGTGTTCCCGATAGCCCTCAGACCTGGGGCCTTGTGCCAGGAGAAACGGCCAACTCCGCCAAGATCGTTGCTGCTGAACGGCAGATCGTCAATGCCCTGCACCAGAATGGCTATCCCAAGGCCCGGATCGCGAACCGCGACATCACCGCCGATCATGCCACCGGAAGGCTGGACGTGGAACTGACGGCCGATGCAGGCCCGGCGGCCACTTTCGGCACGGTGACGGTGGAAGGTACAAACGTCACCGATGCGGCATTTGTTGCAGAAATGGCCAATATCCCGGAGGGAGAACGCTATGATCCGGAAGTTCTGGCCAAGGCCCAGAAGCGGCTGAACGATCTGGGCATCTTCGCCACCGTCAGCATGGTCGAGGGTGAGGTAGCCGGAGCCGATGGCCGGATGCCCATCACCATTCAGGTGGCTGAGCGCAAGCGGCATGTTCTTGGCGCCGGAGCCACATGGTCCAGCTCTGAAGGGGGCGGCGTCGAGGCCTATTGGCGGCGGCGCAACCTTTTCGGCAAGGGCGAGCTTCTGAGCGTCGAAGGATCGGTCGGCCGGCTTGGCAATCAGGCGGCCGAGGACATGGAATATGCCGCCCGGATCGCCTTCGAGAAGCCCGGCGTCTTCGGGCCGCTGACAAGCTTCTCCACGAGCCTCAGCGCCAAGCAGGAAACGCCGGATGCCTATACCAGCCGGTCGGTCTCGGGCGATGCCTATCTGAAGCGCACTTTCTCCGACCAGCTGTCCGGGCGGGCGGGGGCGCAGGTCAGCTTCATTGACGAGACGGACGCCTTCGGCAACCGCACGTATCTTCTGGCCGGCATCCCGGCGGAACTGACCTATGACACCCGCGATGATGTGTTCAATCCGTCGCGCGGGCTGCTGGCGGTCGCCTTTGCAGAACCAGCCTATGACATCCGCAATGGCAACGGCATGATGTTCATGAAAGGCTCCTTCTCCACTTATGCCGCGCTGGATGATGCCAAACGCTTCATCCTTGCCGGACGTGTGGCGGCAGGCAGCATCGTGGCGCCGGGCGTCGATGATGTGCCGGCAAGCCGCAGGTTCTTTGCAGGTGGCGGCGGCTCGATCCGCGGCTATGCCTACCGCAACACCGGCCCGCGCCGGAACGGGCAGGTCACCGGCGGGCGCAGCATGGTGGAACTCTCCGGCGAGGTGCGCGTTCGCATCACGGAGAGCTTCGGCGTCGTCGGCTTTGTCGATGCAGGCAATACCTACAGCGCCATCGCCCCGGACCTTTCCCGCCCCTTCAAGATCGGCGTGGGCGGCGGCATCCGCTATTTCACGCCGATCGGCCCCTTGCGGCTGGACGTGGCGGTCCCACTTTCGCCGGAAAAAGATGATCCGAAGTTCGGAATCTATCTTGGACTGAGCCAGGCATTCTAAAGGCCCATGACCGCAACACGACGCATCCTGAAGGGTTTTGGCATTGCCGCCCTGACGACGACGGCTCTGACCGGCCTTGCGCTGGCACTGCTGCCGACGCCCCTTGGCGAGGCTGCGGCCGAGCGGCTGGCCAACCGTTTTCTGGATACGGCAGACGGCGGGGCGCGGCTTTCAGGCCTGACCATCGGCTGGAATGGCAGCATTGGGCTCGACAGGCTGGAACTGACGGATCCTGTTGGCACTTATGGCGAAATTGAAAATCTCGGGGTTGTCTGGAGCCCGCTGGCCCTGTTCGGGCTCTCGCTGAACATCGACAGCGTGAGCGCACAGCGCGTCGCCCTGCAGCGCCGCCCTGCTCTCCCGGAGACGGCCAGCGATGACCAGCAGGACGGCTTCAAGCCGCCCTTGCGCCGGATCACTCTTGGGCGTCTCAACATCGCCGAGGCCGACCTTGGCGAAGACGTTGCAGGCGCCCCGATGCGCTTTTCCGTCAGGGGGCAGGCATCGGCCTCGGGACCGGCTGATTCGGTCAACGCTTCTCTCAACATCGAGCGGACCGACGGCATCCGTGGCGCGATTTCCGGCCAGCTTGCCTATGTCTCCAAGTCCGGTGCACTGACCCTGTCGCTCAGGGCAAGCGAACCGCGCGGCGGGCTTGTCGCCCGGCTTGCCGGGATCGAGGGTCTTCCTGCGGTTGACCTCAACCTCGATGGCTCCGGCCCATTGGACAACTGGTCCGCCAATCTGGCCGTTGCCCTGGATGGCCAGCGCACCGTCACCGGGGCCGCACAACTGGCCCGTACCGATGCCGGAAGAGAGCTGAAGCTGGCTTTGACCGGCCAGCTGGAGCCGCTGGTGCGACCGGCTGCCTCGGCGCTGGCGGCAGGCGACACGCAGGCTGATCTCAGCCTGATGATGTCGCAGGACTACAAGCCCCTGTCGGCTTCGCTTGCCGTAACCACCCGCACCCTGCAGGCCAATGCCAGCGGCAGCCTCGACCCCGTGTCCGGGGCCCTTTCGGCAAAAACGGATGCACGGATTGCCGCAGGCGGGGATGCGCTTCTGGCTCTGGAAGCTGACGGCCAGCGCTACATCATGCAGGCGCTGTCGCTGACAGGAAATATTTCGGGCTCCCTCGCCAAGGCGGACTGGAACCTCAATCTTCAGGGAGACCGCCTTTCGGCGCCACAAGGGGCACTGGAGCGGCTGCAGCTGTCCGCCACCGGCATCGGCGCCGATCTCAAGGACGAATTCCGGCTTCCCTTCTCTGCCCGGCTCACTCTGGGCGGGCTGCAGCCAGCAGACGCCAGCCTCTCCAGTCTGGCAGGCGACTCCAGCCTGGAAGTCGTCGGCCAGCTTCTGGGGAACCAGAAGCTGGTTTCCATCGGCCGTGGCACCCTGAGCGCTCCGGGCGTACAGATACGCCTGCAGGAAGGCGTGATCGCCCAGTCGAATGCCCGGCTTGCCGCAGAACTGACCCTTGCTGACCTTTCCCGCTTCTCGGGCATGACCGGCCTTGCGACATCCGGCGCACTGGCGATGAACATCCTGGTGGAAGGCAATCCATCCCAGCAGGCGGGCTCCATCCGCACCTCCATAGCCGGAACGAATGTCGCCACCGGTCTCGAACAGGTGGACAGGCTGCTGGCGGGCGCGCTGGAAGGACAGCTGGAAGCCGGCATCAACAGCAGCGGGGAGATTGCCTTCCGGCGGTTTGCGCTTGGCACCTCTGCTCTGAAACTGGATGGAACCGGAAAACTCGGCACAGGCGGAACCACCCCCACTGTCGACGGTGAGGTAAAGGCAGTGCTGACGCGGGTGGAGGAGATCGACCCGCGGCTGACAGGTGCACTGGAGGCGTCCGTGAGGGCGAATGGCCCTCTGTCCGGCCCGGACGTCAGCCTCAGCGCCAAATCCGCGCAGCTGACGCTTGCTGGCACGCCCCTGACGGATCTGGTGCTGGAGCTGGACGGCAAGGCCGATGCAGCAGCCCCGGCAGGTGCTCTGCGCCTGAGCGGCAACCTGAACGGCGCACCGCTGACCGCCCGTGCCGATGTCAGTTCCTCGCAAGGCGCAGCCGAAGTCAGGAACATTTCTTTTGTCGCGGGGCGCAACGAACTCAATGGCGCCTTGAGCGTTGCAAGCCTCACCCGTGCCCTCGAAACCCTGACGGGCGAGCTCGTCCTCAAGGGTCCTGCGCTTGAGGACCTGTCGCCGCTGCTCTTGACGCAGGTCTCGGGCACGCTGGATGCAACAGCGCGCATTTCCGCCAATCAGAGCGGCCCGCAGGTCAGCCTGACGGCCAGCGGTCGCAACGTGGCCTATCAGGACAACCGCGTCGGCACCCTCGCCATCAATGGCGAAGTTTTTGATCTCCTCAGTGTGCCCCAGGCGCGCGGCAAGCTGGAGGCCCGCCAGATCAGAGCCGGGGCAACCGCTTTGGAGAGCCTCACCCTTTCGGCAGAAAGCGATGGCACGCGCACGGGCTTCACACTGGACACCCGCCTGCAGGGCGCCGATGGCGTGTCGGCCACCGGCAGTCTGACGGCCACTGCGGCCGGTTTCGATCTTGCGCTGGAACGGCTGCAGGGCAGCTACAGCGGCTTGAAGACCACCCTCGCCCGCCCGGCCCGGCTGACCTATGAGGGCGCCGTGGCGCGGATCGAGCCGCTGCAGCTGGCGCTCGGCAGCGGGCGGCTTGACATTTCCGGCACGGCGGGCGACAGGCTCGACATCAAGGCGGCGCTGGCCGATGTGCCGCTGGCGCTCGGCAATGCCTTTGCGCCCGGTTACGGCCTCGGCGGCACGTTAAGCGGTACGGCCACGGTCACGGGTGCGGCCTCAGCGCCGCAAGCGTCGTGGAAGCTCTCCGGGCGGGGACTGACCGCATCCCTGCTCACAGAGAACGGCATCACCTCGCTCGGGCTGGACAGCACCGGCGCCTATTCCGGCAACCGCATCACCCAGACTACCCGCATTACCGGCGCGGACGGACTGGCGCTGACGGCGGAAGGCCCGGTCAATCTGGCCGGGGCAGGCTCGCTCGATATCGGGGTCAACGGATCGGTGCCGCTGGGCCTTGCCCGCGTGCGCCTGACGGAAATGGGCTACCGGGGCGCCGGCACGCTGGCCGTCAGCGGCCGGATCAGCGGGCCGCTGACCAATCCGGCGGTCAATCTTCAGATGCAGCCGCAGGGGCTGGAACTGACGGAGCTGGCCACCGGCCTCACCTTGCGCGATTTTGCCGGCTCCATCGGCGTCACGCGCGAGCAGATCACCATCTCCAGCCTCAACGCCGCAATTTCGGCAGGCGGCCGGGTTTCCGCCAATGGCACGGTCGGACTTGGCGAGGGGCTTCCGGCGGAGTTGGCCATTCAGGCGGTGAATGCACGCTACAGCGACGGGCGCGTGGTGACGGCGGACCTGAACGCAGACCTCAGGCTCTCCGGCCCTCTGGCTGGGACCGGCACGGGCGGCCGGCTGAGCGGAACCGTCAACATCAGCACCGCCAACATCAACATTCCGCAAAGCCTGCCGGGTGCCCTGTCGCCCCTCGCCGTGCGGCATGTGAATGCGCCCAAGCCGGTGCGGGCACAGATTGCAGAGCTGCAGGCGGAAGGCGGCGGCAGCGGCGGACAGCAGAGTTCCGCCTCCGCCCCGATCGGGCTCGACATCACCCTGTCCGCGCCCTCCCGCGTGTTCGTGCGCGGCCGCGGCGTCGATGCGGAACTGGGTGGCACGCTGCGGCTGACCGGCACCACGGCCAATCCGCAGGCCCTTGGCGGCTTCACCCTGCGCCGTGGCCTGCTCGACATCCTGACGCGGCGGCTGACCTTCTCGCGCGGCTCCATCGGCTTCACAGGCTCGCTGACGCCAAATCTGGACTTCCTGGCGGCAACGTCAGCCAGTTCGACCTCGATCAACGTGACGGTGACGGGCAGCGCGGCGGATCCGGTGATCGACCTCACCTCAAGCCCTGCCCTGCCGCAGGACGAGATTCTAGCGCAGCTGCTGTTCGACCGCTCGGTGACCAACCTGTCGCCGACCCAGATCGCCCAGCTGGCCGCTGCTGTAACGTCTCTGACTGGTGGCAGTGACACTGGGCCACTGTCACAGCTGCGCAAGTCTCTCGGGCTGGATGCGGTGGATGTGAACCTTGGCGGCGCGGATGGGCCCTCGCTCTCCGCCGGGCGCTACATCAACGAGAACATCTATCTGGGGGTGGAACAGGGAACTTCCGCCAATTCCAGCCGGGTGAAGGTGGACATCGACCTCAACCGCAACCTCAAGGCTCGCGGTGAAGTGGGCGCTGACGGTTCGTCAAAGGCCGGTATCTTCTACGAAAAGGAATATTGAGGCGAAGGGGCCGCAGGCCAGCTCCGCCTCTCCCTGTCCAATCAGTTCAGGTCTGCGGCGCGGGCCATCAGCCCTGACTTTCCGCGCGTGTCTTCTCAACGGGGATGTAGCTCAGCGGCAGTTCCGTCGTGCACTTGATCTGTTCCATGGCAAAGGTGGTCGACACATCGGTGATGTCGATCTTCGAGATCAGCTTCTTGTAGAAGGCATCATAGGCGGCGATATCCGGCACGGTAACGCGCAGCAGATAGTCCACCTGACCGGCCATGCGGTAGAACTCCACCACTTCCGGCAGTTCCTTGATCACATCGGCAAACTTGCGCAGCCAGTCTTCCGTGTGCTGGTTGGTGGTGATGGCGACAAAGGCCGTCACCTTGACATTGACCTTCTCCGGATCCAGCAGGGCAACACGGCCCGTGATCACGCCATCCTCCTCCAGCTTCTGGATGCGGCGCCAGCAGGGCGTGGTGGACAGGCCGACCCGGCGGCCGATCTCGGCGACGGGAACGGTGCAATCCTCCTGCAGGATGGAGAGAATACGCCGGTCGATGCGGTCAATCATGTTCAGGTTCCAGATGCGGTACAACGGCGGCCGGACACTGTCCTGCCACCTCTCATGAGAGAATGGATTTTTGTTTCGTTGGCAAGCGGTAAATGGAAGACTGAACGGGTCCTGACACTGAGTTTGTGACATGCCGGGGAACAATTTTCCTCAACTCAGCACGTCTGCCTCAAGACTGAAGCAGTTGCGCCACCCGGCGGCGCAGTTCCGGGACCAGCTCTTCCTCGAACCAGGGATTGCGGCGCAGCCAGGTGTTGTTGCGCCAGGAGGGATGGGGTAGCGGCAGATAGGCAGGGCCAGCCTGCCCCTCGCTATCTGCCAGGATGGAGCGCCAGTTGCCGACAATCTCCGTCAATCCGGCCCCCTTGAGATGCGGCAGGTGATAGGCCTGCGCATAACGGCCGATGACGAGTACCAGCTTCAGCTGGGGCATGGCCGCAAAGAGGCTGTCATGCCAGGTGGCACGGCACTCCGGGCGTGGCGGCAGATCACCGCCCTTGGCATCGAGGCCCGGAAAGCACAGGCCCATCGGCACGATCGCAACACGTGAGACGTCGTAGAAAACATCATCGCCGATGCCGAGCCAATTGCGCAGGCGGTCCCCGGAAGGGTCCGTAAAAGGTGCGCCGGACGCATGCACGCGGGTTCCGGGCGCCTGCCCTGCAATGCAGAGCCTTGCGGTCTCCGACAGGCGGGCAACCGGGCGCGGCTCGTGCGGAAGCGGCCTGCCGCGGGGAGTTTCAAGACATACCCGGCAGAGCGACACCCGCCGGGCCAGCGGAGCGAGCCCCGGCGAAGCCACGACGCCAACTGCCTTTTCCGGATCACTGTCTGCCGCTGTTTTGCCTTTTTTAACCAAGTCCTTGAGCCGCTTCTTAAGGGTTGCTGATCCAAAACTCAGAAAGAGGCACAGTTGTGTCAAGCATCAGGAAACCACGCGAGGAGGATGGCCGCCTAAGGCCAGAACCGCAATGGCCCAGACTTCCCCCGGCAGGGGCGACCAAAAGACGGCGATCAACCGCGAGCGTGCCCAGCGCCGCCGTGAGGTTGCGCGCACGGTCAGTCAGGTCCGCGACCGCCTGTCGGCGAAGGAGGGCCTTCCGCCTGATTTCAACACCGAGCTGCTGCTGCTCTTTGCAAGGGCGCGTGTCAGCGCGGCATTCGCCGGGCCCATGTTCCTCGTCATCGTGGCCGCCGTCTCTCTCCTGTGGATTTCTCCAGTTCTGGTGGCCTGCTGGCTCATGTTCACGGTGAGCATCTGGGTCCTGACCGTGTCCACCTGCCGGCGTTTCGAACGCATGACGCAGGAAGAGCGCCAGACGAGCCCCTGGCGGCGGCGTTTTACGGTTGGCGATTTCCTTTACGGCCTGTGCTGGGGGGCCTTCTTCCTGCTGCCCGCATCCAGTGGCACGGCAGAAGGCATCGAGATCTTCCAGTTTTCGATCATGCTGATCGTCATTGCCATGGCGACCATGCAGTCTTCCACCCTGCCCCATGCTCTGCTGGCCAGCACCCTTCCGGTGACACTGGCCATGTCGCTGGCGCTGCTGCAGCGCCACGCGCCGCTGCATTATGCCATGGCCGCCATGGCTGTCGGCGCGCAGGGCTTCTTCCTGGTGCTGGGCAACCAGCTGCTGAATTCCTCGCGTGCCATGCTCGCCTTCCGCGCCGAGAAGGACCATCTGATCGCGGAACTGGAGCAGGCCAACGCCGTTTCTGATGAATCCCGCCGCCGCGCCGAAGAGGCGAACCTTGCCAAGTCGCGCTTCCTGGCCACCATGAGCCATGAGCTGCGCACGCCCCTCAACGCCATTCTCGGTTTCTCCGAAATCATGAAGGATGAGGTGATGGGGCCGATGAACAACAAGATCTACCGGGGCTATGCCTCCGACATTCACGGCTCCGGCCAGCACCTGCTGAACCTCATCAACGAGATCCTTGACCTGTCGCGCATCGAGGCGGGCAAGTATGAGCTGAATGAGGAAGCCGTTTCCCTGCAGGATGTGGTGGAAGACTGCCAGAGCATGATGCAGGTGCGCGCAAGGGCCAAGGGGATCGCCATCCGCGAGAGCCACGAGGAAGGCCTTGCCCGCCTTTGGGCCGACGAGCGCGCGCTGCGTCAGGTGATCCTGAACCTCTTGTCCAATGCGGTGAAGTTCACGCCCTCCAACGGCGAGGTGCTGATCCGCATCGGCTCGACAAGCGATGGCGGCCAGTATGTTTCCATCAAGGACAATGGCCCCGGCATTCCGGAAGAGGAAATCCCGATCGTGCTTCAGGCCTTCGGGCAAGGCTCGATGGCCATCAAGAGCGCAGAGCCCGGCACCGGCCTTGGCCTGTCCATCGTCCAGGCTCTCGTCAACCAGCATGGCGGCACATTCGAGCTGAAGTCCCGCCTGCGCGAGGGCACCGAGGTGCGTGTCACCCTGCCCTCTGCCCGCGTGCTTCCCGCCATGCCGCAGCTGTTCGACGACATCTATACGCTGCCAGTCCGGCGGCCCAATCTGCGCCGCCGGGCATCCTGATCAGAGCGGGCGCTCAGTCCTTCTGCGAAACGCCGGCGCTGGCAAAGGTTGCCATGTCCGCATGAACCTGCGCCGCCGCCTTGACGATGCCTGCGGCCATGGCCGCACCCGTGCCTTCCCCCAGCCGCATGCCGAGATCCAGCAGCGCCGTCTTGCCCATGGCCTCCAGCGCCCGGCGGTGCGCCGGTTCTGCCGACACATGACCGAAGAGGCAGTGGTCGAGTGTGGACGGGTCCATCTTGTAAAGCACCGCCGCCGCTGCCGTGGAGACGAAGCCATCCACGATCACCGGCGTGCGCTGCAGGCGGGCCGCCAGAATGGCACCGGCCATGGCGGCAATCTCGCGCCCACCCACCTTGCGCAACACTTCCAGCGGGTCCTTCGCGGCCGCGCCCAGGCGTGACACGGCCATTTCCACGGCGACGCGCTTGCGCTCCAGCCCCGCCGCATCCACACCGGTGCCGGGACCAACCCAGTCAGCCGCCGTGCCGCCGAACAGGCCGTTGAAGACGGCAGCAGCCACGGTGGTGTTGGCAATGCCCATCTCGCCAAGGCACAGGAGATCCGTGCCGCCGGCTATCGCTTCCATGCCATAGGCCATGGTGGCAGCGCAGTTCGGCTCGTCCAGCGCGTCCTCATCCGTGATGGAAGGCGTGGGCATGTCGATGGCCAGATCAAAGATCTTCAGGCCCAGATCATAGGCCGCGCAGATCTGGTTGATGGCCGCGCCGCCTGCCGCGAAATTCTCCAGCATCTGCCGTGTCACGCTCTGCGGATAGGCCGAAACGCCCTTGTCAGCGACGCCGTGATTGGTGGCGAAGATGGCAACCAGCGGGCGGGTGATCTTCGGCACAGGCTTGCCGGACCAGGCGGCCAGCCACTCGACAATGCTTTCAAGCTGGCCGAGAGAACCGGCCGGTTTGGTCAGCTGGCTGTCGCGGGCGCGAACGGTTTCCACCGCCGCCTCATCCGGTCCGGGCATTTCGGCCACAAGATTGCGGATATCATCGAAAGGAAGAGCGGACGGGGACATAGACACGAGAGGTGTTCTCCGGACTTGCGGGCAGCGATTGGCGCCAAAGGTTTGCCGTTCTATAAGGCTCCTCCGGCAAAAGACAACCGCCATGGCAAACAGCGAGGGCGCATGACACCGCAAGGCCAGCCGCAGGAGCCTGAAAGCACGCCAGAGAGCAGCGGATGGCTGCGGCAACTCGCCGCCGATACGGCCGCCTGCGTCCGCTTCTTTTCACGTCTGCCGCTGCCTGCCGTCAATAACCTTGATGACCCGGGCTCTGTTCCAGATTTCCGGAAAATCGCAAGGGCCATGCCGCTGGCAGGTGCCGTGACCGGCCTCATTCCGGCGCTGGTTCTGGGGCTGCTTTCCCTCACCGCCCTGCCCGCTCTTGCGATTGCGGCATTGGCTGTGATGACGGCAGCCGCCGTGACCGGCGCGCTGCATGAGGACGGGCTGGCGGATGTGGCGGATGGTTTTTTCGGCGGGGCCACGCCGGAACGGCGGCTGGAGATCATGAAGGACAGCCGCATCGGTGCCTTCGGTGCCATGGCGCTGATCCTGTTCCTGACCCTGCGCATCACGCTGACCGCCGCCCTGCTGGAGCGCACTGGCGCGCCTGCGGCCATGCTGCTGCTGGTTGCAGCGGAGATGCTGAGCCGCACGCTGATGCTCTGGCAGTGGGCCGCTCAGCCCTCTGCCCGGCCGGACGGGCTGGGCGCGCGCTTCGGCGTGCCGGGAGCGGGCGCGGCCCTTAAAGGCGGATTGTTTACGCTGCCGGTTTTTCTTTGCCTGTTCAGTGTGCAACCTGTTTTCGGGGTCATACTTGGATTGGCTCTTGCAATTTATAGTGCCATGTTCACAGCAAAACTGGCACTCAAAGCAATTGGCGGCGTCACAGGAGACGTGTTAGGAGCCATTCAGCAGGTCACCTTGACCGTTTTTCTTGGCGGGCTTCTGGCCTGGACTTGAAGGGGAACAGCCTTCTGATGACAAACCCGGTGCTTCTGTCACGCCGCAGTTTCGGCATGTCTTTTGTGGGGCTTCTGCTGTGCTCCTGCGCAAGCCGCCCTGTCTCCGGGGCACTGGTGCCCACGGACAAACCCGCCCCCGGCGCAAGGGACCACAAGATTCTCATCGCCACCACCCGCAGCCGCACGGACACGCCAAACACCCTGTTTGACGGAGAGCGCAGCGGCGGGCGTGATTTTGCGCAGGCTGTCATTTCCGTGCCGCCCACGCATCTGTCCGGCGCGGTCGAATGGCCAACTGTCCTCCCGGGAGACCCGGCAAAGGAAATGGTCCCCCGGTCCGCCGGTTATCTTCAGGATGCAGCGGCCTTCCGGCGGGAGCTGAAAGCGGAATTGGCTTTACGCCCGCCCAAGCAGCGCTCCGTGATGCTGTTCATCCATGGTTACAACACGCTGTTTGCCGAAGGGCTCTACCGCTTCACGCAGGTGGTGCATGATGCTGGTTTCCCCGGCGTGCCGGTGCTGTTCACCTGGGCGTCGCGCGGGGACATCACCGAATATGTCTATGACCTCAACAGCGCAACGGTTGCGCGTGATGAGCTGCAGGCAACGATCGAGGACATTGCCGCCAGCGGTGCGACGCAAATCAACATACTCGCCCATTCCATGGGCACCTGGCTGCTGATGGAAACCTTGCGGCAGATGACACCGGCGCAGCGGGGCCGCATCAATCAGGTGATCCTGGCCGCACCCGACATTGACCTTGATGTGTTCAAGGACCAGATGCAGCGCATCGGCAAGCTGAAAAGCCCCCTGATCCTGCTGCTGTCGCGCGACGATCAGGCACTTGGCATCTCACGGCTGATTGCCGGCGGGAAGGCACGGGTGGGCGGCTATGACGATGATGCAGCGCTCGCCAAGCTCGGCGCGGTTGTCGTTGATCTCACCGACCTGAAGGGGCCGGACTCGATCAATCACTCCAAGTTTGCCGCCCTCGCCGCCATCGCGCCACAATTGTCATCCGTTCTGGGCCAGAACAAGCTGGACGTGCCCAATGCGGACGGCGGTGCCCTGGCCAGTACGGGCCGCACACTTGGCAGCTTCGTGACAGGCACTGTGAACATCGCTGTGACATTGCCTGTGACTTTGGTGACAACACCGGTTGAGATCGTCACGGGAGGCCGCTAGGCCAAGGGTGTTGCAGGAAACAGGACGGACCGATGGCGGGCATTGAAAGCCCTTGTGTGAAAATCTGCATCATGGACCCGCTGAGCGGGCTGTGCAGGGGCTGTGCCCGGACGCTGGAAGAAATCGCCGGCTGGGCGGGATTTGCCCCTGAGCACCGCCGCGAGGTGATGATGCAGCTTGACGCAAGGCGGGCGCGGATGAGTGCCTCCCCCGGCACGCCCTGCAGCTCTGACGCTGTTCCGGCCATTTGATCAGGAGCACCCATGCGGCAGATCTATGGACTTTCGCTGGCGGTCATCGTGCTTCTCATGATTGCAGCCGGGCTGACCTATCTCTTCGAGTTTCCGGCTTTCGAGGAGGCGTTTTCCGGCACGTCGGAAACGCCGCGCATCGTCGCTATCTCCGCTCTCGGCTTCGTGGTGATGGCAAGCCTCGTGTTTGGCGCTCCGCGCGCGGGCGAAGTGCTGCGGGCTGTGGTGATCTGGGGCCTGCTCGGCCTCGTGCTCGTGGGCGGCTACACCTACCGGACAGAGCTGGTGGCAGGCGGCTACCGCATTCTGGGGGCGCTGGCGCCGGGCATGACCGTGCCGCAGACCGATGGCACCGTCGCCGTGATGCGCGATGCCTCCGGCCACTTTCAGCTGGAAGCGCTGGTGAATGACAACAAGGTCCGGTTTCTCGTCGATACTGGCGCCTCGGCTGTGGTGCTGACAGAACGCGATGCACAGGCCTCGGGTATCGACCCGGAAAGCCTCTCCTATTCCGTGCCCGTGTCCACCGCCAATGGCCGCACCATGGTGGCGCCGGTTAATCTGGCGCAGGTCAGCATCGGCAGTATATCCCTGTCCAACGTGCGCGGCTTTGTCGCCCGCCCCGGCAGCCTGGAAACCAGCCTTCTCGGCATGAGCGCTCTCTCCCGCCTGTCCGGCTGGCAGGTGGAGGGCGAACGGCTGGTGCTGAAGCCGTAAGCCGCGCCGCAGCCTCAGACCTTACAGCAGGCCAATACCGAAGCGGATGGCGACCAGCATCAGGAAGGTGCCGAAGGCGAGTTCCAGGGCGCGTTTGGGCATGCGATGCGCCAGCTTCACCCCATAGGGGGCAGCAAGGGTTGTCAGCGGCATGATGACGGCAACACCCAGCAGGTTGACATAGCCCAGAGAAAACTGCGGCAGCAGAGGCTCGCCCCAGCCGGCCCAGACCATGCCGATGACGCCGGGAATGGAAATGAGCACGCCGGTGCCCGCCGAAGTCGCCACCGCCTGATGGATGGGGCGGCCGTAGAGCGTCATGAAGGTGTTGTTCATCACCCCGCCGCCGATGCCCATGAGCGTGGAGAAGAAGCCGATGAGTGCGCCGCAGAGCGGGCGGATGGGAAAGCCCGGAATGTCGTTGCCGAGGCGCCAGCTGTCCCGGTTGAAGAACATGCGCAGGCTGACGGCCACCGCAATCACCGCAAAGATGCCCTTCAGCCCCTGCCCCGACACATGTGCGGCCACCAGAGACGCGGCGACAACGCCGAGCGGCAGCGGGATGAGCCAGCTTTTCAGCAGCTCCATGTCCACCGCCCCACGCGCCTTGTGGGCGAAGAAGGAGCGCAAAGACGTGGGCACGATGATGCCGAGCGAGGTTGCTACCGCCACATGCATGCGCACCGATTCATCCACGCCCAGAATGGCGAGAAACTGATAGAGCACCGGCACCAGGACCGCCCCGCCGCCAATGCCGAACAGCCCGGCCATGAGCCCGGCGATGATGCCGGAAGCAATGAGCGCGGCAACGAGACCCAGCGTCTCGCCGGTGAGAAGGGACATGTCCATGGGGGCCTCTTGAAAGGACGCTGGCAGGCAGATCGAAAAAATGCGGGCGCGCGGTCAGCCCGCCCGGTCACTCAGGCGGCGCTGTCCGCCATCCGATCTGCCGCCCTTTCCTGTGCCTCGTCAAGGGCAGCAAGGGCCGAAGTGAGTACTTCGAGGCCCGCTCCGGCCTTGACGCCCTCCACCGTGAGGATGCGGCGGAAGAGGCGCGCCCCCGGAACGGCGGTAAATGCCCCCAGCATGTGGCGCGTGATGTGCGACAGGCGGATGCCCCGCGACATGCAATCCTCGATATAGGGAATATAGGCCTCGATGGCCTGACGCGGGCTCACATCGCCCGTCTCCAGCCCATAGATCCGCCGGTCCACAGCGCCCATCAGCGCCGGATCGTGATAGGCAGCGCGGCCCAGCATCACACCGTCAAGACCGGGAAGGCCGTCCGCCTCCGCCAGCAGGGCTTCGCTGGCATCAAGAGAAGGAATGCCGCCGTTGATGCCGATGAACAGCTGCGGCAGCCGCGCCTTGAGGCGCCGCACCCGGCCATAATCCAGCGGCGGGATATCGCGGTTTTCCTTGGGGCTGAGTCCCTTGAGCCAGGCCTTGCGCGCATGCACCCAGAGCGCATCCACACCCGCTGCCAGCACCCGGTCTGCCAAGGCATCCAGCGCCTCTTCCGGGTCCTGATCATCAACGCCGATGCGGCATTTCACCGTAACGGGGATCTTCACCACCGCCTTCATCGCCGCCACGCAATCGGCCACCAGTTGCGGCTCCTGCATCAGGCATGCGCCGAAAGAGCCGGACTGCACCCGGTCGGACGGGCAGCCGACATTGAGGTTCACCTCGTCATAGCCGAAGTCCTCGACAATCCGCGCCGCCACCGCCAGATCCTGCGGCTCCGACCCGCCCAGCTGACAGGCCACCGGATGCTCCCCGCCCGAAAAGCCAAGCAGCTTCTCCCGGTCGCCATGAATCACCGCCCCGGTGGTCACCATCTCCGTATAGAGCAGCGCCCTCGCCGAAAACTGCCGGTGGAAGCTCCTGCAGTGGGTATCAGTCCAGTCCATCATGGGGGCGACGGAGAAAACCGGCGTGCCCGGTGTGTAGATTGCGCTGGAGGCATCAGAGGCATTTGCCCCGGCCGCATTGGGTGTCTTGATCGTCATGGCGCCGCATATACGCCCATTTCCGCAGAAATTCCAGAATGGCGCCGTCATGGCAGCCTTGCCGCGTCATTTGGCAGCGAACTTCCCCACCGCACTGCCGCATGGGGTTGCGGCGTTGCAGCATTTGGGGTAGCGGTTTTTGCGGATGGCCCCTCCCGGCTGTCCAGGCACCCAAATTCAAGGGGCGGCAAGCCCCCTTTCCCGGCACACCTCCCGGCGCTGCTGGAAACACTCATGACTTCAAGGAGTTGACCCATGCTCGGCAGAAACGTTCCCGATGTGACCTTCCGTACCCGCGTGCGTGACGAAAGCGTTGGCGGGCCGAACCCGTTCCGCTGGGAAGACAAGACCACGGCCGACTATTTTGGCGGCAAGCGCGTGGTGCTGTTCTCCCTGCCCGGCGCCTTCACGCCGACCTGCTCCACCTATCAGCTGCCGGATTTCGAGAAGCTGTTCGGCGAGTTTCAGGCGCTCGGTGTCGATGCCATCTACTGCATCTCGGTCAATGATGCCTTCGTGATGAACGCCTGGGCCAAGGCTCAGGAGATCAAGAACGTTCAGGTCATCCCGGATGGCTCGGGCGAATTCACCCGCAAGATGGGCATGCTAGTCGCCAAGGACAACGTCGGCTTCGGCATGCGCTCCTGGCGCTATGCGGCCGTCGTGGACAATGGCCGCGTCGAGAAGTGGTTCGAGGAAGAAGGTTTCTCCGACAACTGCGCCACCGACCCCTATGGCGTCTCCTCGCCGCAGAACATCCTCGAAGCCCTGAAGGCGGACGCGGCCACCAAGGCCGCCTGATCTGGCTTTCCGGTTCGGCGGACAAAACAAACCCCGGCGCGAGACATCACGCCGGGGTTTGTTGTTTGGGGAGAGGCCGCGCGAGTGGAGAGGCAACGGCGTGGATGCCACGGTCAAAGCCGTGGCATGACGAAAAGCGGAGGGGCTGGCGCTCCGGATTGAGTGCCTGACCAGCGGTTACATGCAGTGGCGGTTACATGCAGTGGCGGTTACACTGTTGGCACGGTTCCCCCGTCGATGGTGTATTCGCTGCCGGTGATCGAGGCGGCGCGGCTGGAGGCCAGGAAAGCGATCAGGTTGGCGACCTCCTCAGGTTTTGCCGGGCGGCCCAGCGGAATGCCGCCCAGCGCGTCCATGATGATCTTCTTTCCGCCCTCAAGGTCTGTGCCCGCTTCCCTCGCAAGGCGCTCCGCCAGATGAACCGAGGCTTCCGTCTCGATCCAGCCCGGCGACACCCGGACCACCCGGACGCCCTTGGGCGAAACTTCCTTCGAGAGGGCCTTGCTGTAGGCCGACAGCGCCGCCTTGGCTGCGGCATATCCGGTGGTGGCTTCCGGCAGCGGCATCACGCTCTGGATGGAGGTGACATGCACGACCACGCCACTTCCCCGGGCTGCCATCTCCGGGACCAGCAGCCGGTCCAGCCGGACGGCAGGCAAAAGATTGAGCGACAGTTCCTGCTGCCAGTGATCTTCCGTCAGCGCTGCAAAGCCGCCGCCGGGGGCTGACGAGCCCCCCAGCATGTGGACAATAATGTCGGTGCCGCCGAGCCGCTGGCGTGCAGCCTCAGCGACGGTCTGGCAGCCCGCAGGGGTGGAAAGGTCCGCTTCGACGAAAAGCTCCTCCGGCAGGCTTGCCGGACGCGCCCGCGCCGTGGTCAGGACCTGCGCGCCCAGCTCGCGGAAAAGGCTCACCACCGCAGCACCCGCCCCCTTGGTTCCGGCGGTGACGAGCACCCGCTTGCCCTCCAGATCGAGGAAGCCGCTCATGCTGTGATCTCCAGCGCGGCAATTTCGCCATCCCAGAGGGTAAAAGCATAAGAAAGGGTGAGCGGACTGCCGGGAAAGTCACCGCTCACCTTGGCACGGACGAAAGCCTTGCCATCGCCAGACTTGGCTTCAAAGGGCTCGGCAACAAACTGGGACGCCGCCTTGGCTGCGCTCCACCAGCTGCGAATGGCGGTCCTGCCTTTGTGGTGGGCGCCTTCGTCCTGAACGACTGCGTCAGCCGCAAACGCATTCGACAGCGCCTCTGCGTCGTTGCGGCTGTCTGCGTCAAAAAACGCTTTCACGATACCGGGCATTTCCATCGTGTGTCTCCTTTTCCGATGACACGACTTTAGCCCTCAAGCATTGTATGGATAAGCAGGACAAACATGCATGCCGTGATGAACGGAGCGGGACAATGGAACAGGCCAGCCTGAGGGAACTTGAAGCGGTCATCGCCATTGCACGGCGGAGAACATTCCGGGCAGCGGCCATCGAACTCGGCATGTCGACGACGGCGCTCAGCCACACGGTCAGCAAGCTGGAGGCGGGGCTGGGGGTACGGCTGTTCAACCGGACCACGCGCAGCGTTTCGCTGACGGAGGCCGGCCGGCTTTTCGTGCAGCAGATTTCGCCTGCGCTCCAGGATCTGCATACGGCTTTGGATAGCGTGCGTGCGCAACGCGGCACCCCGTCCGGAACGATACGGATCAACGCCGCCCCCTTTGCAGCCCGCGCGATCCTTTCGCCGCTCGTGCTGGAGTTTCTGCGCCGCTATCCGGAGATGCACGCCGATATCGTCACCGAAGGCAAGATGGTCGATATTGTCCGGGACGGGTTCGATCTGGGTGTCAGGGTTGCGGGGCTCGTTCCGAGCGACATGATCGCCGTATCACTGGGCAAGCCCCAGCGGCATGCGGTGGTGGGAAGCCCTGCCTATTTCGAGAAACATGGCCGGCCGATGGTGCCGCCCGATCTGCTCAATCACCGGTGCATCCGCGTTCGCCTGCCCGATGGCGCGCTGTTCCGCTGGTGGTTCGAAAAGGAGGGCGAGCAGCTGCATCTTGATGTGCCGGGGCCAATCACCCTCGATGAGGCCAGCCTCGTGCGGGCAGCTGCGCTTGAAGGCACCGGTGTGGGCTATACGATGGAACAGGAAGCGCTTGCGGACATCGAAGCGGGACGCCTTGTCCGGGTCCTGGAGGACTGGACACCGCCTTATCCGGGACTGTGCCTCTATTATCCCGGCCGCCGCAATCTTTCCGCTGGTGTGCGGGCGTTTCTGGACCTTGCCAGGGAATATGCGCGCCGCAGCGGATGAACGGCGGAACGTTCCGGGACTGCCAGCACAGAGACCACGAAACAAAGATGCCACGGCCGTGGCCGTGGCATGAGGCAGCACCGGTGGGCTGCTTCTTCGTTCTCAGCTTGCCTTCTTCTGCTTTTCGGTGTCCTCGCGCATTTCAAGCCACATGGCGTTGAGGATGGCGAGGCAGCAGGCCAGAGGCATGCCGAGGATCCAGGCGAAGTACCACATGGGCAGGCTCCTTCAGTAAGCCGAATGATCGTTGGCGACGCTCTGCTCGCTCACCTTGCCCCACAGCACCCGGTAGACATAGGCGGTGTACATGAGGATCAGCGGCAGGAAGATGATGGTCGCAACGAGCATGTTGAACAGGGTGGCGTGGCTTGAGGACGAGTCCCATACCGTCAGTCCGGCCTGCGGCTGCAGCGAGCTGGGCAGGATGAAGGGGAACATGGACGCGCCCACCGTGGCGATGATGCCGAAGACGGAGAGCTTGGAGGAGATGAATGTCAGCGCCTCGAAGCGGGTGTTGAGGCCGATGAGCGCGCCAAGTGCCCCGGCAAAGCCGAGCACGGGGGCGATGATCATCCAGGGATAGAGGCTGTAATTCTCCATCCAGGCGCCAGGCGCCCGTTCCACCACCTTGGCCAGCGGGTTGGCCTGCATCTGCGGGTCAATGGCGCTGGTGATGCGGTAACCCTCGACAAAGCCGGAGGAGATGGCAAGGCCGCCCAGTGCGAAGAGCGCGATGACCGCGAGCGCGGCAACCGTGCCGTAGAAGCGGCCGCGCCTTGCCACCACGCCATCCGCCTTGAGGCCGAGCCAGGCTCCGCCGTGCATGACCAGCATGGCGACGGACAACAAGCCGCAGAGCAGCGCGAAGGGCGAGAACAGGCCGAAGAACGAGCCGGAGTAGGTCATCCGCAGGTCATTGTCGAAGCTGAAGGGCACGCCCTGCAGCGCGTTGCCGACGGCCACGCCAAACACCAGCGCAGGCACGGCACTGCCGGTGAACAGCGCCCAGTCCCAGCGGCTGCGCCAGGCCGGATCCGGGCTCTTGGAGCGGTACTTGAAGGCGACGGGGCGCAGGATGAGCGCGGCCAGCGCCACGAACATGGCAAGGTAGAAGCCGGAGAAGCTGACCGCATAAAGCGCGGGCCAGGCAGCGAAGATGGCCCCGCCCCCCAGCACCAGCCACACCTGATTGCCTTCCCAGGTGGGGGCGATGGAGTTGATGGCGACGCGGCGCTCGATATCAGTGCGCCCGACCACCGGCAGCAGGGTGCCGACGCCCATATCGAATCCGTCCGTTGCGGCAAAGGCGATCAGCAGGATGCCGAGCAGACCCCACCAGAGGAGCTTGAGTACGGAATAGTCGATGAGTTCATAAAGGACCATGGTCTTACTCCGCAGCAATCTGGATGGGACGGGGCGCGCTCATGCCCGTTTCGGGAACGGAAGGCTCCTCGGGCCCCTTGCGGATGAACTTCAGCAGCAGCTTCACTTCGATGACCAGCAGCACGGTGTAGAGCGTCACGAAGCCGGCCAGCGTCAGCAGCACTTCCGTGACCGTGAGGCTGGAGACACCGGCGGCTGTTGTCAGCACACCTTCGATGATCCACGGCTGGCGGCCATATTCGGCGACGAACCAACCCATCTCGCAGGCGAGCCAGGGCAGCGGAATGGACCAGACGGCCACATGCAGCAGCCAGCGCTGGTTCTGGCGCACCGCTTCCAGCTTGCCTGCGGAGGAGAGATAGAAGAACACTGCCGTCAGCAGGATGAAGAAGAAGCCGCAGGCGACCATGATGCGGAAGGCATAGAACATCGGCCAGACATTGGGCACCGTGTTCCAGGCGGCAGCATCGATCTGAGCCTCCGTCGCCTGTGTCAGCGTGTCCGTGTGGGGCTCAAGCAGATAGCCATAGCCCAGATCCTGCACATGCTGCTGGAACAGCTCACGCTTTTCCGGCGTGTCGTCTCCGGCGCGGATCTCGCGCAGGGTCTCAAGGGCAATGGCGCCGGAACGGATACGGTCCTTCGACTGCTCCACCAGCTCCTTGATGCCGGGCATTTCCTGATCCAGCGAGCGGGTGGCGATGAGGCCCATCACGTAAGGCACGTGGATGGCAAAGCTGTTCTCGCGCTTTTCCATGTCCGGAATGGCGATGATGTTGAAGGAGGCGGGTGCGGGCTCTGTCTCCCACATGGCTTCCATCACGGCCAGCTTCATCTTCTGGTTCGTGTTGGCCTCGTAGCCGCTTTCATCGCCCAGAACCACCACCGACATGGCCGAGGCAAAGCCGAAGGCAGCGGCAACGGCGATGGAACGGCGGGCAAGCTCCAGATGACGGCCCTTGAGCATGTACCAGGCCGAAACGCCCAGAACGAACAGCGCCGCCGTGACGTAGCCGGCGGAGACCGTGTGCACGAACTTGGACTGTGCCACCGGGTTGAAGATCACTTCGTAGAAGCTCGCCACTTCCATGCGCATGGTATCGACATTGAACACCGCACCGATGGGGTGCTGCATCCAGCCATTGGCGATGAGGATCCACAGGGCGGAGAAATTGGTGCCGAGCGCCATGGCCCAGGTGGCTGTCAGATGGCCGCGCGGGGTCATCTTGTCCCAGCCGAAGAAGAACAGGCCGACGAAGGTTGCCTCCAGGAAGAAGGCCATCAGCCCCTCGATGGCCAGCGGCGCACCGAAGATGTCGCCCACATACTGGCTGTAGTAGCTCCAGTTCATGCCGAACTGGAACTCCATGGTCAGACCCGTGGACACGCCCAGCACGAAGTTGATGCCGAACAGCGTACCCCAGAATTTGACCATACGCTTCCAGATCTCGCGGCCCGTCATCACATAGACGGTTTCCATGACCGCCAGAATGACAGAGAGCCCGAGAGTGAGTGGCACGAAGAGAAAGTGATAAAGCGCAGTCATGGCAAACTGCAGACGAGAGAGTTCTACGACCCCGATATCCATGGCTTGTCTCCCGTCCCGGACTGGCGCGAGAGCCCCATCTCGCGTTCCGCCGGTGACATAGTTTCGGATTTGACGAACTATAATAGAACGCTGGTGGACGATTTGTTACCAACAGTTGCCGCGGCGGTTTCGCGCAGGGGCAACAAGGTCCAGCCCGTAGCGTATTTCAGACTGATGACGCCTTGATTTCAAAGGTTTCGCCCCCTCTTGATACGTACAAGCCCCGATTTCAGACAATTGATGCGCCTGATCGAGATCAAGACTGGCGGAAGTGCAGAACGCGGGTGGCGCGGTCCATTTCACGTCTGTGATGCGAGATCATCAGAACGGCAGATTCGCCGCGCAAGCTTTCGATCGTGTCGAGCACGCGGGCAGCGCTTTGCAGGTCAAGCCCTTCCGTCACCTCGTCCAGCAGCCACAGGCGGGGACGCTGCAAGAGCGCCCGGGCCAGCGTGAAGCGCCGGGCCTCGCCGCCGGAAAGGCCGGTACTGCCCTGCCCCAGGGGGCTCAGCAGCCCTTCCGGCCGGGCAGCGATGACATCCTGAAGACCCACCCGCTCCAGCGCCTGCCACATCTCGTCCGGAGTTGCCTCCGGGGCGGCAAGGCGCAGGTTTTCGGCCACCGTCCCGGCGAAGAGGACGGGCTTTTGAGTGACCACGGCGGCAGAGCGGCGCAGCGCTGCCTCATCCAGAGCTTTGAGGGGCTGCCCCTCCAGCCAGATCTGGCCGCTGTCCGGCGGCATCAGACGGCTGGCGAGGGCCAGAACCGTGGACTTGCCGCAGCCGCTGGGTCCGGCGAGGCAGAGCCATTCGCCCGGGGCAACCGTGAGGCTGAAATCTTCCAGCACGGGGCGGATGGCGCCGGGATAGGTGAAGCCCACTGACGACAGTGCCAGCACGGCGCCTGCGGGGGCGGTTCCGGCATGAGAGGCTGCAGCAGGTTCTGCCGGACGGACACCGGCACTGGCGGCAAGCGGCACCAGCCGGTCCGCCGCGCGGCGGGTGCGGGTGAAGGCGGCAAGGCCGGGCAGCAATCCGGCCAGAGTTTCGGCCAAAGCCAGCGAGGCCAGAATGACACCTGCGGCAATGGCAGCGCCCGCCAGCCCGCCTTCCACTTCACGTGCCATCACGGCCAGCGCAATGGCGGCAATCGCTTGCCCCGAGGCCATGACGGCAAGTTCCGCGCGGGAGGTGACATGCTCAATGCGGCGGGCAGCCTTGGCGCGGCGCCGGTCGGCGGAAAGAACCGAACCCACCGGCTGCTCCAGCCCGCCATAGACGGCAAGGTCACGGCGGCCAGCCACGAGATCAACGGTGCGCAGGCGTATCGCCTCTTCGGCCGCTTCCGCCCTTCGCGCTTCCCCTGCCATGGCGAGCGCCATGACCCGGCGGGCAGCGCCCAGCAGCACCAGCGGGCCAAGCAGCACCAGCAGCAGGGCCGCAGGCACAAGGCTGGCGGCCATGAGCGCTGCCACCGCCAGCACGGCGGCCAGCGCCGCGGCAGGCACGGCGAGGCGCAGATACACCCGGTCGAGCTGGTCGATATCCAGCGTCAGGCGCGAGAGCTTCAGACCGCTGCGGCTCTGCAAGGCGCTGGCAGCACGGCGGTGGGAAAAGCCGGCGAAGACACGGGCGCGCAGATCCGCCAGGAAACGGAAGGTGGCGTCATGGGTCAGCATCCGCTCGCCATAGCGCCCGGCGGTGCGGGCAATGGCAAAGGCGCGGATGAGCGCGCTGGGGACGAAGAAGTTCAGCAGCGTGCCGGCCACCCCTGCGAGCGCAGAGGCGGTGATGAACCAGCCGGACACGCCAAGCAGCAGGAAACCCGCCAGCGCGGGAACGAGAGCCGCCGCGAGCCCCAGAAGGAAACTGGCGCGGCCAGCGGCGAATTGCAGGCGCAGGAGCTGAAGGACAGATCTCATTCGGCCACCTCCGGCAGGCTCTGGGGCTCAAGATCTAACACCCGGCCCGGCAGCGCGAGAAGCGCCGGATCGTGGCTGGCGATGAGCGCGCTGCGGCCCCGGCACAGGACTTTAAGGCCCGCGATGACGACGGCCGCAGTGTCCTCATCGAGCCCGGCGGTGGGTTCGTCCGCCAGCACCAGCAGCGGATCAGGCCGCAGCATGGCGCGGGCAAGGGCGATACGGCGCGCCTCGCCAACCGAGAGGCCGAAGCCATCCTCACCGAGGCTGGTCGCAAGGCCGCGCGGCATCTGTTCGACGAGAGACCTTGCCCCGGCCAGTTCCAGCGCGGCCCAGAGATCCGTGTCGCTTGCCTCCGGCGCCGCACGGCGCAGGTTGGCGCGCACAGAGCCGAAGAACAGGCGCGGGTCCTGCGACAGCCAGGCAATACGGCTGCGCCAGAGCCGCTGGTCCAGCGCGGAAAGTGGTGTACCGCTGATCAGGATTTCGCCCGACAGCGGCGGATTGAGGCCGATGAGCGCATCCATCAGGGTGGATTTGCCCGAGCCGCTCGGCCCGCGCAGATGCAGCAGTTCACCCGGGCGCAGATCAAGATCAAGCCCGGCGAGTACTGGCCGGTTCTCGTGACCAAGCGTGACAGAGCGGAACGTGACGGCCACCGGCCCGGCAGGCGGCGTCATGGCTGGCTGAGCTGGCGTGATGGCTGCATCTGCCTCCGCCATGGGCAGGAGAGCCAGATGCCCGGCTGCGGCCTGCGCGCCCGCCTTGTCGTGATAGGCAGCGGCAAAGGCCCGCAGGGGCGAGAAGAACTCCGGCGCCAGCAGCAGCACGAACAGGCCGGACCACAGGTCAACCGGCGCGCCCCATGTGCCGAAATTGAGCTGCCCGAGCAGGGAAAAGCCGACATAGACCGCAACAAAGGCAACGCCCAGCGCGCTGAACAGCTCCAGAACCGTGGAGGAGAGGAAGGCGATGCGCAGCACCTTCATGGTCGCCACACGGAAGGACTGCCCGGCATCTGCCACCTGCCGGCCCGTACGCTCTGCCGCGCCCATAAGCTTGAGGGTTTCGAGACCGGCCAGCCTGTCCATCAAGAACCCGCCAAGCCGGGTCAGTTCGCCCTGCTGTTCGTCAGAGGCCGATTGTGCCCGCATGCCGATGAGGGCCATGAACAGCGGGATCATGGGACCAGCCACCAGTAGAATCACGGCCACGAACCAGTTGACCCAGAAGCTGATGAGCAGGATCGCGAGCGGCGCCAGAACCAGCCGGATGCGGATCGGCAGGAAGCGGCGGATATAGGGGCCCACGGCCTCCACCTGATCGGTGACGGCGGCCGCCACCGCACCGCTGACCGGCAGTTGTGCGGCAGGACCTGCCTGGGCAAGGCCGGTGAGCAGGCGGCGGCGCAGGGTGGTTTTCACCCGCTCGGAGGCGTCAAAGGCAAGGCGGCTTGCGGCCAGCGAGAGCGCGTAGCGCAGGACAGCCAGCAGGATGACAATGCCGGCCATCACCTGCGCCGTTTCAAGGGAAGACAGCGGCGTGGGCCAGCCGGGAAGTTTCAGGGCAACGGGAAAGGCAATCTGCACCACTGCCGTGGCAATGGCAGCGGCCTGCGCGATCCAGAGACACTCAGCAAACCCCGCCAGCATCCCGGCACGGGAAATGATCCGCCGCTCCGGCTCTGTCATGGCGCGCAGCAGCGCCGTTCCGGCCGGAACGGGTTTTGCCGGAGCCTTGCCAGCCTCCACGCCATGCGCCGGGCAGCCGTCCGCTGCCGTATGGGCGCCAGTTTGCTCGCTCATGCGTTTCCTGACCGGCCGCACGAAGCAGCCTTGTCTGTCCCCCAACAGGGCCAGCCGCCATGCGGGTCACGGCAGCCAGCTTTACCTTAGTCCGGTTATAGACTGGCCACGGAAGGAGGCAACTTGGGAAAAAAACGCGTTTTGTCGCATTTGGACAGGAAACTTCCGATGGCCTGCCACCCTTCCCCTCGCTCCGTCCTGCCATGACTTGATCATGGCATCCATGCCGTGCCGTTCCAGCCCGCGCCGGGGTGCGCAAGTTTCCGGGGCACCCCGCAGAGAGAGGGCACGGCATGGATGCCACGGGCGGGACCGTGGCATGACGGAGGTGGAGGGGCAGTGGAGGTGTAGACGCCGCTGTGGTGATCGCATCGGTCAGAAGCAGAAAGGGCGGCATGGCCGCCCTTTCCATCTCAATCCAGATCCGATCAGCGCATCGTCGGGATGACGAATTCAGCGCCGTCCTTGATGCCCGAGGGCCAGCGGGAGGTGACCGTCTTGGTGCGGGTGTAGAACTTGAAGGCATCCGGGCCGTGCTGGTTCAGGTCGCCGAAGCCGGACTTCTTCCAGCCGCCGAAGGTGTGGTAGGCGAGCGGAACCGGGATCGGCACGTTGATGCCGACCATGCCGATGTTGATGCGCGAGGCAAAGTCGCGGGCCGCATCACCATCACGGGTGAAGATGGCAGCGCCATTGCCGTATTCATGGCTCATCGGCAGGTCGATGGCTTCCTCATAGGTCTTGGCGCGGACAACAGAAAGGACCGGGCCGAAGATCTCGGTCTTGTAGATCTCCATGTCCTTGGTGACGTTGTCGAACAGGCAGCCGCCGATGAAATAGCCATTCTCATAGCCCTGGAGCCTGAAGTTACGGCCATCGACAACGAGCTTGGCGCCTTCCGCAACGCCCTTGTCCACGAGGCCCTTGACGCGGGTGTAGGCGTCCTTTGTGACCAGCGGGCCGAAGTCGATGTCGTTGCCGCCGGTGTAAGGCCCGATCTTGAGGCTTTCAACGCGGGGAGCAAGCTTGGCGATGAGGCGGTCGGCCGTGTCTTCGCCCACCGGAACGGCAACGGAAATCGCCATGCAGCGCTCGCCTGCCGCGCCATAGCCGGCGCCGACCAGAGCATCCACCGCCTGATCCATGTCAGCATCCGGCATGATGATCATGTGGTTCTTGGCGCCGCCGAAGCACTGCACGCGCTTGCCGGCCGCGCAGCCGCGCGAATAGACGTAATGGGCGATTGCGGTGGAGCCGACGAAGCCGACGGCCTGGATGATATCGTCATCCAGAATTGCGTCCACGCTGTCCTTGTCGCCGTTGACCACGTTAAGGATACCAGCTGGCAGGCCAGCCTCGATCATCAGCTCGGCCAGCATCAGCGGCACGGAAGGATCGCGCTCGGACGGCTTCAGAATGAAGGCATTGCCCGCTGCGATGGCCGGGCAGAACTTCCACATCGGGATCATGGCCGGGAAGTTGAACGGGGTGATGCCAGCGACAACGCCCAGCGCCTGGCGCATGGAATACATGTCGATGCCGGGGCCAGCACCTTCGGTGAACTCACCCTTCATCAGGTGCGGCACGCCGATGCAGAACTCGGCCACTTCGAGACCGCGGATCACGTCGCCCTTGGCGTCGGGAATGGTCTTGCCATGCTCGCGGGACAGGGCCTCGGCCAGCTTGTCCATGTCGCGGTGCAGAAGGTCGACGAACTTCATCAGCACGCGGGCGCGCTTCTGCGGGTTCTGGGCGGCCCAGGCAGGCTGGGCAGCAGCGGCATTTTCGACGGCAGCGCGCAGCTCGGCCTTGGTGGCCAGCGCCACCTGCGCCTGAACTTCACCGGTTGCCGGGTTGAAGACATCGGCAAAGCGGCCAGAGGTGCCCTCCACGTGCTTGCCGCCGATGAAATGTCCGATCTTGCGCATCTGCTTTCCTCCGGGCTGGTGATGCCTCGCATGGCATCCATTTTGATGCCCTTGTCTTGCCTTTGTTATTTTGCAAAAACAACAGCGCATTTCCCGTAACCGCTGTGCATTTTTGCACATCAAGGAGCGCAGCATGAACTGGGATGACCTGAGGATCTTTCTGGCCGTGGCCCGGGCGGGCCAGATGCTGGGCGCCGCAAAGCGGCTGGGGGTGAACCATGCCACGGTCGCCCGGCGGCTGACCGCGCTGGAAGACAGCCTCAACACACGGCTGGTGGAGCGCGGCACCACCGGCTGCAGCCTGACGGAAGCGGGCGAACGGCTGCTGCCCGCAGCCGAGCGGATGGAGGCGGAATTGCTGGCGGCCAGTTCCGGCCTCTCCGGCACGCATCCAGGCATCAGCGGCACGGTGCGCATCGGCGCGCCGGATGGCTTCGGCGTCACCTATCTCGCTCCGCGCCTTGCCCGGCTGACGCGGGCGCATCCGGGGCTGACCATCCAGCTTGTGCCAATGCCGCGCTCCTTCTCGCTCTCCCGGCGCGAGGCGGATATTGCGGTGACCATCGAACGGCCGGAGCATGGGCGGCTGGTGGCGGCGAAACTGGTGGATTATGCCCTCGGCCTTTATGCCTCCACGGAGTATCTCGCCCGGCGCGGCACACCGCAGACGCTGGCGGATCTTTCAGAGCATGATCTCGTCGGCTCGGTGGAAGACCTCATCTATTCCCCTGCCCTCAACTATGCAGCCGATTTTACCCGCAACTGGACATCGCGCTTCGAGATCGCCTCGGCCCTTGGCCAGACGGAGGCGGTGCGGGCGGGCGCAGGCATCGGCATCCTGCATGCCTTTATTGCCCGCAATGACGCAAACCTCCGCCCCGTTCTGCCAGAAGTGCAGGTGAAGCGGGCCTACTGGATGGTGACGCACGAAAGCTCCCGCCCGCTGCGCCACATCGCCGCCGTTCAAGACTTCCTGCGCGCCTGCGTGGCGGAGGACAGGGCGATGTTCGGGTGAGGAATGCTGGGCCTATGGCCGCTCCACGGTTTCGAGAAAGGCCCTGACCTCAGCAAGGTTTTTCAGGCGGTGCACAGTCAGATGCGGCGGCGGGGATTGCCAGACCTCCAGGAGCTTAGCGCGGGCCGAGTGCCGGGTTGTCCAGATGAAATGCAGGAACTTCAGCGTTTCCTTGCTGAACTGTTCGGGACAGCCTTCCGTCAGATCCGGACGGCTTTGCCCGCGGTAGCGCCAGCTGCGGCGCAGCACCCGGACCATGCGCAGCCAGACCGGCACATCAAGCCAGATGAAGGTATCTGCCCGCGCAATCCGCTCCGGATAGGTGCGCGAATGGCCGCCCTCGAAGATCCAGCACTCCTGCTGGTGGACTTCGCTGCTCAGCCGGTCCTTGTCCTCCTTGCTGCGCTCGACCCAGCCCGGCAGCCAGTGGATCTTGTCCATGTGAAAGACCGGCAGGCCCGTGCGCTCGCCCAGCTGCCGGGCGAGGATGCTTTTGCCTGAACCGGGGCCGCCAACAATCATCACGCGCTGCATGTTCGGTCTCTGCTGAAATGGAATTGAACGGGAGAGGAAACAGACTGTTCAATGGACAGGTTTGGCGAAGAAGGCCACCTTAAAGGTGAAATATGGCAAGGTTTCGCACGAGGAGAGAGACAATGACCTGGCTGAATGCACCTGACCCGGTTCCCGGTGATGCAGCGAGCTGCGACCAGATCGAGACGGTGATCATGCCGCGCACGTCGGATCTTGGCGGCTTCGAGGTGCGGCGGGCGCTGCCCTCCAGCCGGCGGCGCATGGTCGGGCCTTTCATCTTCTTCGATCAGATCGGCCCGGCAGAACTGATTGTCGGCGGTGGCGTGGATGTGCGGCCGCATCCGCATATCGGCCTTGCCACCGTCACCTACCTGCTGGAAGGCGAGCTCTACCACCGCGACAGCCTCGGCTCAGACCAGTTGATCAAGCCGGGTGAACTGAACTGGATGTCCTCCGGGCGCGGCATCGTGCATTCGGAACGGGAGCGGGACGAGCGCAAGGCGGCGCCACGGCCCCTGTTCGGCACCCAGAGCTGGGTGGCGCTGCCCAAACACCTGGAGGAGAGCGAGCCCTTCTTTGCCCACCATTCCGATGCGGCCTTGCCTGCCCTGAGTGATCAGGGAGCAACCGTTCGCATTGTTGCGGGCGGGCTTTACGGGGCGCAGTCGCCGGTGAAGACGGCAACCGATCTCTTCTTCGCCGATGTGCATCTGAAGGCAGGCGCCCGCATTCCGCTGGATGCTGGTTATGAGGAGCGCGCAATCTATATGCTGCAAGGCGAAGTCGAGGTGTCCGGCCAGACCTTTGGCCCGGCGCAGCTGCTCGTCTTCAAGCCCGGCGACCGGCTGGAGATCCGCGCCACGGCGAAGGGCCCTGCCCGCTTCATGCTGCTGGGCGGCGAGCCGATGGACGGGCGGCGCTACATCTGGTGGAATTTCGTCTCCTCGTCGAAGGAACGGATCGAACAAGCCAAGGAAGACTGGCGCAAGGGCCGCTTCGACATTGTGCCGGGCGATGAGGAAGACTTCATTCCGCTGCCCGAGGCATGAGCGGAGAGGCCTGACGGACAGGGCAGATAGTTTTGCCGAGTTTTCACTTCCCTTCCCCGGCAGGCTGGTTAAACTCCTGAACACAAAGCGGAGTTCAACCGTTGGGGGAATGGGAAATGACGCGGATTTCAGCCCTTGGCCTGCGCCGGATGGCGCTTTGCAGTCTCTCGGCGTTTGCAATCCTTGCTGCAGCCCCCGCAGAGGCAGCGCGCACGGACGTGACGCTCGGCGTACGGCTGGAGCCGCCCCATCTTGACCCCACTGCAGGCGCGGCAGCCGCCATTGACGAGGTGGTGTTCATCAACCTCTTTGAAGGCCTGACGCAGGTTGCGGCCGATGGCACGGTGAAGCCCACGCTGGCCGAAAGCTGGACCATCTCGGACGATGGCAAGACTTACACATTCAAGCTGCGCGAAGGCGTGACCTTCCATGACGGCACCAGCTTTGATGCCGGGGACGTGAAGTTTTCGCTGGAGCGGGCCAAGGCAGACGGCAGCGTCAACGCCCAGAAAGCCCGTTTCGAGGCGGTCGAAAGCGTCGAGGTCTCCAGCCCCTCCGAAGTAACGATCACCCTGAAACAGCCTGTTGGTGACTTCATCACCCTTCTGGGCACGGGCGATGCCGTGATCGTGGCGCCGGAAAGCGCGGCGACCAACAAGACGGCTCCCGTCGGCACCGGGCCTTTCCGCTTCGGCCAGTGGGTGCAGGGTGACCGGGTGGAACTGCAGAAGAATGCGGACTACTGGGGCACACCGGTGAAGCTGGACAAGGCCGCATTCAAGATCATTGGCGACAATGCGGCCTCCTTCTCGGCGCTGATGTCGGGCGATGTGGACGGTTTCCCGATCTATCCGGCGCCGGAAAACCTGCCGCAATTCGAGGCTGATCCGCGCTTTGCCGTGGTGGTGGGCACGACAGAGGGCGAGACGGTGCTGGCCACCAACAATGCCCGCAAACCGTTTGATGACCTGCGGGTGCGGCAGGCCATCGCGCATCTGATCGACCGGCAGGCGCTGATTGACGGGGCACAGTTCGGCTATGGCACGCCCATCGGCTCGCATTTTGCCCCGCATGCTCCGGCCTATGAAGATCTGACCGGCACCTATCCCTTCGACGTCGAAAACGCCAAGGCCCTGCTGGCGGAGGCCGGCTATGCGGATGGCTTCAAGGCAACGCTGAAACTGCCGCCCCCGGCCTATGCCCGCCGCAGCGGGGAAATTCTGGCCGCCCAGTTCAAGGAAGCGGGCATTGAGCTGGAAATCATTCCGCTGGAATGGGCGCAGTGGCTGGAGCAGGTGTTCAAGGGCAAGGACTATGACCTCAGCATCGTTGCCCATACCGAAGCCAATGATATCGATATCTATGGGCGCGATGACTACTACTTCAATTACAAGAACCCCGCCTTCAACGAGCTGATGGCAAAGGTCAGCGTCACCAGCGATGAGGCGGAGCGCAATGCGCTGCTGCGGCAGGCGCAGGAAATGCTGGCGAAGGATGCCGTCAACGGCTTCCTGTTCCAGCTGCCCAAGACCGGCGTTTGGGACGTGAAGCTGAAGGGCCTTTGGGAAAACGCGCCCGTGCAGGCCAATGACCTGACCGGCGTCTATTGGGAAGACTGAGGCGCATGGGGGCCAGCACGCAGAAGGGGCGCTGCCTCTCCGCGCCCTGCAGGATGGCCGCATGACCGGCTTCCTGCTTCGCCGGTTCGTGAGCCTGTGCCTGACGCTGCTGGCGGCGGCGCTGGCGGTGTTCCTGATACTGGAAGTCATCCCCGGCGACCCGGCCCAGCTGATGCTGGGCGTGGAGGCGCGGCCCGACACGCTGGAGGCCCTGCGTAACCAGATGGGGCTCGACCGCCCGGCGGCGGAGCGGTTTCTGCTCTGGATCGCAGGCCTTCTGCAAGGCGATCTGGGCGTCAGCTACACCTACTCGGTGCCCGTGCGCGATCTGGTGGCCGCCCGGCTGCCCGTCACCTTGCCGCTGGCCCTCATCGCGCTGCTTCTGAGCGTTGTCATCGCCATCCCCGCAGGCGTCTGGGCGGCGAGCCGCAGGGGCCGGGCGGCGGATACCGGCATCATGGCGCTGACGCAGGTGGGCGTGGCCGTGCCGAATTTCTGGTTCGCCATGCTGATGGTCTATGTCTTTGCCGTCAGCCTGCGGCTGCTGCCCTCCGGCGGTTTTCCGGGCTGGGACAAGGGCGTTGGCGCTGCGCTGGCCGCGCTGATCATGCCGGCTGTGGCGCTCGCCCTGCCGCAGGCATCCATCCTTGCCCGCATCATGCGCTCGGCGCTGGTCGACACGCTGCACGAGGACTACATCCGCACCGCCCGTGCCAAGGGACTGACGGAGCGTGCGGCGCTGTGGGGCCACGCGCTGCGTAACGCAATGATCCCGGTCCTTACCATCCTTGGCCTGCAGCTGTCGTTTCTGGTGACGGGCACGATCATCATCGAGAACGTCTTCTATCTGCCGGGGCTCGGGCGGCTGATCTTCCAGGCCATCACCCAGCGCGATCTGATCGTCGTCAAAAGCGTCGTGGTGCTGATGGTCGGCTTCGTCATCTTCGTGACCTTCCTCGTGGATGCAGCCTATGCGCTGGCGGATCCGCGGCTGCGGCGGAGGGCGGCGTGAGCAGACGGCATCTATCCTTCGCACTTGGCCTGGCGCTGACGCTGCTGTTCCTCGGCGCGGCCCTGCTGTCGCTGGTGTGGACGCCGCACGACATTGCCACCTTCAAGGTGTCCGCCAAGCTGCAGGGCCCCAGCCTCACCTATTGGCTGGGCACCGACCACTATGGCCGGGATGTGCTCTCCATGCTCATGGTGGGCGCGCGCACCTCGATTGCCGTGGCGCTGGTGGCGGTGGGCATCGGCATGGCGATCGGCATTCCGCTGGGGCTGTGGGCGGCCAACCGGCGGGGGCTGATGGACGAGGCGATCATGCGCTTCAACGATCTGGTCTTTGCCTTTCCCGCCCTGCTGTCCGCCGTGCTGATCACGGCGCTGGCCGGTCCCGGAGCCTTTAATGCCATCATTGCCATCGGCCTGTTCAACATCCCCGTCTTCGCCCGCGTCGCACGCGGGGCGGCGCTGGCCCTCTCCTCGCGCGAATATCTGATGGCGGCGCGGGTGGCGGGAAAGGGCGAGGTGCGGGTGACGATGGAACATGTGCTGCCGAACATCGCCAACCTGCTGATCGTGCAGGCGACCATCCAGTTCTCCCTCGGCATTCTGGCAGAAGCCTCGCTGTCCTACATCGGCCTTGGCGCCCAGCCGCCGCAGACGAGCTGGGGGCGGATGCTGAACGAGGCGCAGACGATGATGGCCTTTGCCCCGCAACTGGCGCTTTACCCCGGCCTTGCCATCGTGCTGACGGTGATGGGGCTCAACCTGCTGGGGGATGGCCTGCGCGACCTGACCGACCCGAAACTGCGGGGACGCGCATGACCGGACCGCTGCTGAGCGTCAACAACCTGTCGCTGGACATTGGTTCCCGGCAGATCATCCGCGATCTCAGCCTTGAGATCCGCGCGGGCGAAGTGCTGGGGCTGGTGGGGGAAAGCGGATCGGGCAAGTCGCTGACAGCGCTCTCGATCCTGCGCCTGCTGCCGCACAGGGCAAGGCTCTCCGGCTCCATCCGGCTGGATGGGGAGGAACTGACGGACAAGAGCGAGGCTGCCATGTGCGCCTTGCGCGGCAACGTCGTTTCGATGGTGTTTCAGGAGCCGATGACGGCACTGAACCCGGTGAAGACCATCGGCGCACAGGTGGCGGAAAGCCTCGCCGTGCATGGCAAGGTGAGCCGCACGGAAGCAGCGCGGGAAGCGTCCCTGCTGCTGGACCGGGTAGGCCTTACGCGCGCCCGTGTCTCGCCGGACCGGTTCCCGCATGAACTGTCAGGCGGGCAGCGCCAGCGCGTGGTCATCGCCATGGCCATCGCCTGCCGCCCGAAGCTGCTGATTGCCGATGAGCCGACAACAGCCCTCGATGTAACCGTTCAGGCGCAGATCCTCGATCTGCTGAAGGAAATCGTCGGCCGCGAGAAGATCGCGCTGCTGCTGATCAGCCATGATCTGGCGGTGGTGGCCGACATGGCCGCCCGTATCGCCATCATGAAGGACGGGGAACTGGTGGAGGAAGGCCCCACCCGCCAGCTGTTGCGCGGCTTCAATGCCCCCTACTCCCGCCGCCTGCTGGCGGCCTCCAGCCATATGCCGAAGCGCATTGCGGCCAGCCCGGCTGCCGCCGGCCGCAAGCAGACAGCGGCCACGCCGCTGCTGAGGGTGGACCGGCTGACGGTTGATTATCCAGTCCCCGGCGCAGGGTTTCTCTCGCGCCTGACCGGACGCGGAGGGCGGCTCAGGGCGGTCGATGGTGTCAGCCTGGAAGTTGCGGAAGGGGAAAGCGTCGGGCTGGTGGGCGAATCCGGTTGCGGCAAGTCCACATTGGCGCGGACCATTCTCGGCCTGCAGAAACCGTCCGGCGGCACGATCCTGATTGACGGCGAGGCGCCGCACGAGGTGCGCGGTGAGGCCATGCGGGCGCTGCGGCGCAAGGTGCAGGTGGTGTTTCAGGACCCCTATGGCAGCTTCGACCCGCGCCAGACGGTGGAACAGGCGATTGCCGAGCCGCTGCATCTTTATCCGGAGCTGAAGCCTGCACAGAAGCGGCGGCGGGTGGCGGATGCGCTGGTGTCCGTTGGCCTCACGCCCGAGGACGGGAAGAAGTACCCGCATGAGTTTTCCGGCGGGCAGCGCCAGCGCATCGGCATTGCCCGGGCGCTGGTGACGGAGCCGAAGCTGATCATCGCAGATGAGCCCGTGTCAGCGCTGGATGTATCGATCCGGGCGCAGGTGCTCGATCTTTTCGCCAGCCTGCAGGACCGGCTGGGCCTGAGCTATCTCTTCATCTCGCACGACCTGACGGTGGTGCGCGCAATCACCGACCGGGTGGTGGTGATGAACGGGGGCGTGGCTGTCGAGGAAGGGAAGAGCGCAGCCGTACTGACTGAGCCATCCCATCCCTATACGAAACTGCTGGTGGCCTCCGCCCCGGATCTCGACGCCATCCTGCGGCGGCGGGAGGCGGAAGAAGCCGGGCTTAGCGCACCGGCTTGATCAGGCGCAGGCGCCACGTGACGCCCTTCTTGTCCGACACCAGCCGGTAGTCATCCAGCACCTGCCAGCGGCTGGCATCATCCGTCGCTTCCCAGAGGCGGGCGATGAGCTTGTTCGCACCGGACTCGGGCCGCTTCGGGGAATACATCGACAGGGCAATCACCCCATCCTCCGCCAGGAACGGCACGTAGCGGGAAACAACGGCTGCCGGATCATCGGCGAAATGCAGCACCTCGTTGAAGACAACGGCGCTGTAACGCTCGCCTTCATTCGGAGTGAAGCTGTGCATGTCGCCTGCCCGCAGCGAGGCGATGGACGGGTCCACATTGGCGATTTCCAGCGCGCGCGGGGCCAGGTCCACACCCGTGTAGTGCTTGAGCCCGAGCGGGGCGAGGCGCTCATAGAGAAGGCCCTCGCCGCAGCCGATATCCAGCACCCGGTCAAAGGCCTTGTTCAGCAGCAGCCACATGCCGATGATGCCGTAGCGCCCGCTCTCAGGAAGATCACGCAGGAAAGCCCAGCGGCCGGCCTCGTATTCCTCGTCCCAGCCTTCGGCGGTGGTGGCATTCTTCGACATGTCAAAACTCCTTATACCGAAGCGCAGAGGCTGCGCTCCGGGTCAATTCCCTCATGCGCTTCACTTATAGGGGTCGGCGGCGTCGCGCAAACCATCTCCCAGGAAATTGAACGCGAGGACGACAATGATGATCGGGATGATCGGCGCCATCAGCCAGGGATAGACCGTCACCACCGAGATGTTCTGCGCCTCGTTGAGCAGAACGCCCCAGGAGACGGCCGGGCGGCGCAGGCCCAGATTGAGGAAAGACAGCGCCGTTTCACCCAGGATCATGCCCGGAATGGACAGGGTGGCCGAGGCGATGATGTGGCTGGTGAAGCCCGGCAGCAGATGCTTGCGGATGACGCGGGACGGCTTTGCGCCCATCAGCAAGGCCGCCTGCGCATATTCCTCCTCGCGCAGGGACAGGAGCTTGGAGCGCACCGCACGGGCAAGGCCCGGCCAGTCGAGCAGGCCCAGAATGATGGTGATGCCGAAATAGATCCAGACCGGATTCCACGTCACCGGCAGCGCAGCGGAGAGCGCCATCCACAGCGGCAGTTCCGGCAGGGAGCGCATGATCTCGATGAGCCGCTGGATGGCGCTGTCGATGAAGCCGCCGAAATAGCCGGCAATGCCGCCGAAGAAGAGCCCGAGCACGATGGAGATGGCAACGCCGACGAGGCCAACCGTCAGCGACAGCCTTGCGCCATAGACGAGACCGGAGAACTGGTCGCGGCCGAGGCGGTCGGTGCCCAGAAGATAGAAGGTTCCATCAGTGGGGGCGCAGACCAGACGGAAGCTGGCGTCGAACAGGCCCCAGAACTGATAGGTGCTGCCACGGCAGAAGAAGCGCAGATGCTTCGGCGTGCTTCTGTCTTCCGTGTAGATCCAGCTCAGGTTCTCCATGTCGACCTCAGCCTTGAGGTCATAGACGAAGGGCGTGGTCAGGCTGCCCTCGTGGAAGAAGCGCACGGTCTGCGGCGGCGCATAAAGATGCTGGGAATCGCGCTCCGACGGCTTGTAGGGCGCAATCACCTCGGCGAAGGGCACGCAGAGATAAAACAGCAGCAGAATGACGCCGGACCACAGGGCAAGTTTGTGGCGGCGGAACTTCCACCACATGATCTGCCACTGGGAGGCCTGGAAATAGCGTTCCTGCTCCGGCGTCAGGGCCTTGGTTTCACGCGGATTGAAGGGGGCATCGTCAACGAAATGGCCCTCGTCACGCTCGGTTGCACTCATGCGCCGGCCCTCCCGCCCAGACGGATGCGCGGATCAAGGACCGCCAGAAGAAGATCGGACACCAGCATGCCCAGCAGGGTCAGCATGGCAACGAACAGCAGGATGAAGCCGGCCAGGAACTGATCCTGCGACTGCAGCGCCGACAGAAGCACCGGCCCGACGGTGGGCAGATTGAGCACCACGGAGACGATGACCGAGCCGGAGACAAGCGAAGGGATCAGGTTGCCGATGTCGGAGATGAAGGGGTTCAGCGCCATGCGCAGCGGATATTTCACCAGTGCCTTGCCCTCGCTGAGGCCCTTGGCACGGGCGGTGGTGACATATTGCTTGTGCAGTTCGTCCAGCAGGTTGGCCCTGAGGCGGCGGATCATTGCCGCCGTGCCGGAGGTGCCGATGACGATGGTCGGCACGATCAGATGCGCCATGACGGACATGGTCTTGTCCATGCTCCACGGCTGGCCGATGTACTGCGGGTCCATCAGGCCGCCGATCGACAGGCCGAACCATTGATTGAAGAAATAGAGCAGGATCAGGCCCAGCAGGAAATTGGGGGTCGCAAGGCCGAGATAACCCAGCAGGGTGAAGCCGTAATCCCCCCAGGAATACTGCCGTGTTGCCGAGTAGATGCCGATGGGGAAGGACACGACATAGACGAAGAGGATGGTGGCGGCATTCAGGATCAGGGTCAGCGGCAGGGTCGGCCCCACCACTTCAGACACCGGCTTTTCAAACTCGAAGGACCAGCCCCAATTGCCCTGGAGCAGACCGTCGAAGCCGTGCGGCCCCGGCCAGGCGCCGATCCAGACGAGATAGCGCTCGAAGAACGGCCGGTCCATGGCAAACTCGGCGCGCAGGAACTCCAGCTTGGCAATGGAGGAAGCCTCGCCGGTGGAGCGCAGCATGGCGATCTGGTTGGAGATGTAATCCCCCGCCGGCAGCTCGATGATGAAGAAGATCAGCAGGCTGATCACGAAAAGCGTCGGGATCATCGTCAGGACCCGGCGCAGGATGTAGACAAACATCAGAGCCCCTCTCTCTGCCCGGCGCGGATGGCGCACACCTGCTCAAACAACAGGACAGTCATTCTCTCTCACGCCCCCTCAACGCTGACCGGACAGCCAGAATTCGTCCATGCGGTGAAGCCCGAACTGGGAACCGGGGTCCCAGCCGTAGATGGCTTCCTGCGGCACGTTTTCGACACCCTTGACCACCACCGGCTGGCGCACCTGCGAGACGAGGCCAATGCGGATGGTCTCGTCTGCGTGGATCTGGAGAATCTGATGCCAGATCTCATCGCGCTGTTCCGGCGAGATGGACGTAAGCCAGGCCTCGTAAAGCTGCATCAGCTTTACGGCAGGCTCCCAGTCAGGCTTTTCACCGCTCTTGCCGCCGGTCTCGTAGAAATCCCCCCAGGAGGGCCAGGACAGCCAGTCGACGCGGGAGGGGACAAGCTCGGTGGGCGGCATTTCCGATGTCGGGATGCCGTTGTCGAGGCCCGACCAGACCGCCATGACGAGATCGCCGGAAATGGCCCTGTCGCGCATTGTGTCGCGCTGGCTTGGCTTGACGAAGAGCTTGACGCCGATATCGCGCCAGGTCTCGCCCACCAGTTCCAGTGCATCGGACTCGGTCTGGCTCTCGCCGGAGGTCTCCACAATGATTTCCAGCGGGCGGCCATCGGGCAGCAGGCGGATGCCATCACCGCGCCGCTTGGTCAGGCCCATCTCGTCCAGCAGGGCATTGGCCTTGTCCGGATCAAAGCCCGCCCAGCGGGTGCGGTACTCTTCCCTGTAGAGCGGGCTGATGTCGATGACCGTGTCATTGCCCGGCACGGCAAGGCCGAAATAGAGCACCCGGTTGATCATTTCCCGGTCAATGCCCAGAGACAGGGCATGGCGGAAGCGGGTGTCGCGCAGAAGCGTGCGCCACACCGGATCCTTCACCGTCAGGTTCGGCAGGATGGCAATCTCCGCGCCCTTGGAAATCGGCCAGAGCAGCGTCTTGTAGCCCTGGTTCTTCTCGCCCTTCTTCAGCACGGTGATATCGGCAAAGGAGAGATTGCGGGCCTGAAGATTGGCATCGCCCGCCTGGGTCTTGGCCGGGATCAGCTTGCCGTCGGCCACGGTCATGATCACCCGGTCCACATAGGGCAGTTGCTGGCCGGTGCTGTCCACCCGGTGGTAGAAGGGATTGCGCACCAGCACGAACCGCTGGTCGCTTTCTGCCGTGATCCGGACCCAGGGCTGCAGCGAGGGCAGATCCGGGTTGCCCGCATTGTACATGTCATCCAGCTTGTTGTGCAGCGCCGCCCAGGAGCGCGCCTTCTGTGCCTGCGCCGCCCGTTCGATGATCGCAGGATCGCCGTAGCGGGCATGATACTGTTTCAGGTAATGCGCCGGACGGTAGATGAACGGCGGGCGGGACAGAGCCAGTTCCGGCAGGAACAGCGGATTGGGGCTCTCCCAGCTGTAGCGGACGGTCGTCTCGTCCAGAACCTCGAACACCGGCCCCTTGCCGCCCGCCAGCAGGAAGGGCGGCAGGCCTGCCGGTGTCAGCTCCGGATTGGTGATCACATCCTCGAAGAAGTAGCGGAAATCCTCGGAGGTGAAGGGCTGGCCGTTGGACCACTTGTGCCCCTTGCGCAGATGCAGCGTGAAGATGCGCCCGTCCACCACCTCCACATCCTTGAGAATGTCGGGAACAAGCTCCAGATCCGCATTGTAGCCGACAAGCCGGGCATAGCCCCAGACGTTGATCAGGCGCACATCACGGGCGCGGCCGATGAGGGTGTTGATATCACCGCCCGGCACGCCGGTCTTGCGGCCATGGGCCTCCAGATCCACGATCAAGGGCTCTTGCGGCACGCGCTCGCTGACCGGCGGCGGATTGATGAAGCCAAGCTGCTCAAGGCCGGCAGTTTCCTTCAACACCAGCGCGGATGCCGGAGACAGAAGCGCGGCGGCGACAAGGCAGGCTGCGGCCAGCCGCTGGCCTGCTGCCAGAATATGCCCGCTCATGCTGCGGTCTCCTTCAGGGGGCCGCCTGCGGCAAGGCCCGGGGCGCAAACCAGATGTTCGGGCGCCACCTCAACAAGCGTGGGCGCCATGCCTGCGCCAAGACGGTATGGCTCCGGCCAGGCGGAAGGGTCCGAGGCCCGCTGGGCGCCGAGAGCGGCAAAATCCAGCGGACAGTTCAGATCCGGCTCCGGCACGGCGGCCAGCAGAGCGCGCGTATAGGGGTGCTGCGGACTGGATATGACGTCCCTCGTCCGGCCCAGCTCCACCAGCCGCCCGCGGCACATGACGGCGATGCGGTCGGCGATGTAGTCAACGACCGCGAGATTGTGGCTGACGAAGAGATAGGTGAGGCCGAGATCGGCCTTGAGATCCTGCAGCAGGTTGAGCACCTGCGCCTGCACGGACACATCAAGCGCTGAGGTTGGCTCATCGCAGAGAATGAACTCCGGCCCGAGTGCCAGGGCGCGGGCGATGCCGATGCGCTGGCGCTGGCCACCGGAGAAGGAATGGGGATAGCGGCGCAGATAGCGCGGATCGAGGCCGACAAGCTGGATCAGCTCGCGCACCCGCTCGGCCTGTTCCTTCGGCGTGCCGGCCTTGTGGATCTGTAGCGGCTCGCTGAGGATCTCGTTCACCGTCATGCGGGGATTGAGCGAGGAGAAGGGGTCCTGAAAGATGAACTGGGCCCGGCGGCGGTAGTCGAGCAGTTCGGCGCCGCAGAGTTCCGCCACATTGGCCGGTGTCTTGCCGCCGTGATAGATGATCGAGCCGTCAGATACCGGAATGGCCCGCAGGATCGCCTTGGCAAGGGTGGTCTTGCCGGAGCCGGACTCGCCGACGATGCCCAGACACTCGCCCTTGCGGACCGTCAGGTTGATATCGTCGAGCGCCTTCACCGTGCGCGGCTTGCCCGAAAACAGGCTGCCCTTGCGGGTGGTAAAGTCCTTGGAAACGCCCTTGATCTCGATCAGAGGCTTGCCGGCCGGCAGGTCAGAGGCCGCACATGCGGTTCTGCGGATGCCGGATGTGTCCACCTTGATCGGGCGGATCGGCTCCAGCCGTTCGGCCTTGTCCATGTGGAAGCGCGGCACGGCATGAAGCAGCGCCTTGAGGTAGGGGTGGCCCGGTGCGGAGAAGAGCTGGCTGGCCGTACCCTTTTCCATGATGCGCCCGTGATAGATCACCACCACTTCGTCCGCCATGTTGGCAACGACGCCGAAGTCATGGGTGATCATCAGCACGGACATCTGCAGCTCGGACTGCACTTCCTTGATGAGCTTGAGGATTTCGGCCTGGATCGTCACATCCAGGGCTGTTGTCGGCTCATCGGCGATCAGCAGCGCCGGGCGGCAGATCAGGGCCATGGCAATCATGGCACGCTGGCGCAGGCCGCCGGACAGCTCGAAGGGGTAGTTGTCGAGCGCACGGGCCGGGTCCGGGAAATGCACGAGACGCAGCATTTCGCGTGTCAGTTCCCGCGCTTCGCCCGCCCCGCAATTGCGGTGCAGCCGCGCCGCCTCGCCGATCTGGTCGCCAATGGTATGCAGCGGCGAAAGCGAGGTCATCGGCTCCTGGAAGATGATCGCAACCCGGTTGCCGCGCAAGTGCCGCATCTGCGGGCCCTTGCGGTCAAGCGCTGCAATATTCACCGGCGGGATCTTGCCGGTTGGATCGGTCAACACCACTTCACCGGAGGTGACACGGGCCGATGCGGGCAGCAGGCCCATGATCGTCTGGGACACGACAGTCTTGCCGGAACCGGACTCGCCCACCAGGGCGACAGTCTTGTTCTGGGGAATGGCGAAAGAAATTCCGTCGACGGCGCGCGAGACGCCTTCGTCCGTATGGAAATCAACGGTCAGGCCGTTGATCGAGAGTACATTCACTCTGGTGTCCCTCCCCCAAGAGACAGTTGCTGCACACGAAGGCCGCCTGCCGCACGGCATGCCTGCTCCCGTAATACCTGTGTTCATAACGGTATAGGGAAGTCATGCCGCTTCCGTGACGGCTATCACATGTTCAGCCTATCCGCACAGAATACCCGGCGGCAAGAGACAGGCGTTGATGATCCGGAGAAATGCAGTGCTGACGGGGACTTATTCGGCGGCCGATGCGCCTTTGGCCGGACGGGCAGCAAGAACCGGCCCGTGCAGGTCCAGTTTCCAGACTTCCACATCCCCGCTGCGGCCGCGCAGCTGCTGGTTTCCGACGCGCTCGACACAAGCCCCCTCAGGGAGCTGCCGGACGGTGGCGTTGCTGAGCAGAACGATCACATCCTCCGTCCCGGCGAACTCACGCCCCAGCGACTGCAGCCTTTCGCAAACGTTCACCGCATCTCCGACAATCGTGTAGTTCCAGCGGTCCTGAGCCCCGACGTTGCCGACCACGACCGGCCCGGAATGAAGGCCGACGCGCACACGAACCGGGACCAGCCCCTTTTCCCTGCGCTGCCGGTTCTGCTCCATGATTGCCTGCCCGATCTTCTGGGCTGTACGGGCGGCAGCCAGAGCGTGATCCTCCCGCGCATCCGGCGCACCCCAGAAGGCCATCATGCCATCACCGATGAACTTGTCGACAGTGCCGCCCTCCTCCTCGACGGCGGCAACAAGAATGGCGAAGTGCTCGTTCAGCATGGCTGCCGTCTCCGAAGCCGTCAGGCTCTCGGACAGGGACGTGAAGCCCATGATGTCGGTGAACAGGATGCTCAGCTCCGCCTCACGCGCAAGCGCCGCCTGCTCCAGGCCAATCCGCATGAGCTTGCGGAACAGGGACCGCGGCACATAGGTGTTCATGGCCTTGAGGCCGATCACCATGGCATTGAAGGCCAGCGCGACCTGATCGACCTCCTTGACGCGGCTGCGCGGCAGCGGGGTGACCTCATCAAGCGCCAGACGGCCCACATGCTCCGACTGGGCAGCCAGCAGCCGGAGAGGCCGGGCAACGCGGCGGCCAAGCCAGACTGCAATCAGAACGCCGATGATGATGGCGGCAACGCCGACAAGCGCGGAGCCGGAGACCCTTTGAATTTCCCGCGAGACGGATGTTGCGCGGAAATACTGGCCGATGATCCAGGGCTCCGGACTGTAGCCGGTGACGGGCACCCGCATGACGATGAACTCCTGCGCCGCCGCCTCCACACCGAGCACTTCGATGCCAAGGTCTGCGGCACGCTGGAATGTCGGATAGCGTTGACCCGTAGCGACTCCGGACAGGACAGGATCGCCGAATTCCTCCAGGCTGGCAGGAGGCGCAGTGGCCGGGGCCGCACCGGTGATCAGCAGATGCTGGTCGGAGTGCACCAGAACCTGGCCCTCGGATGTGACGACGAAAGTCGTGGTGTCCGGCCCTTCATCCAGCGCCTTCACGGCCTCGCCTATGCTGGCGAGCGACGTTGCCGCCGTCAGATAGCCGACAGTCTCCCCATCGCTCAGCAGAGGGACAGTTACATTTGCGTAGACACCGGTTGGATGGGTGACCAGCTGCCCCCAGACCGGGCGGGACGATGGCTCCAGCCGCGGCAGGCTGTCAGGCGCGCGGCCCGGAACGTCAGCGGCCTCCTTGAAAGGCCAGATCTTGCCGTTCTCAGCCTTGAAAATACCGAACCTGTTACCGCGCAGATCCCGGATGACGATCACGGAAAGGCGGCCGTTGGCGGCAACAGCGGCGCTGAGATCAGCCAGCGTCTGATCGCTTGGCTCCGGCTTGATCTTTCCATCGTCAAACAACTGTTTCAGCGCAACCGCTGCATCCTCGACCTGATCAAGATGGCCGCGAACCTGCCGCTCCATGCTCTGGATGGTCAGGATCGCCTTGTCGTTGAGCAGGGAGAATGTGTTCTCGAAATTGGCCTTCACGGACATAAAGAGCACAAGCGCCATGCCTGAGGCCATCAGAAGCCCGAAGCTGAAGCTCACGATGCGGGTCAGGGCAAAGTTGCGCCGTCTGCCGCCAAAAATCCGGAAGATGTTCAATTCCGCATCGTCCTCCAAACACCTTAGACACCTGCCCCGCTCTCAGGTGCCCGACATCCTTGTCCCGCCTTGCCCGGCAATGCAAATGTGACGGCGCCTATCTGCCCCTTTCCCAGCCGATTTCTGCAAGGACGGAGGCTGTATGCTCGCCAAGGCCCGGAGCGGCCGTTTTAAGGGACAGCTCCGCATTGCGGAAGCGGATGGGCGTACGCACCGAAGGCACGGAACCGGCGGCAACATGGGTGGCCGGTAGGTCCACCTTGAGCTGGCGGTGCAGAACCTGAGGGTCCTCGAAGACATCGGCGACCGTGTTGATCGGACCGGCGGGAACGCCTGCCGTCTCAAGCGCTGCCAGAAGATCATCCCGCGTGAACCGTGCCGTGAGATCCGCCAGCTGCGGTACCAGCACATCGCGCCCGGCAACGCGGCCTGCGTTGGTGGCATAGGCCGGATCTGTGGCAAACTGCGGGCAGCCGAGGATGCCGCACAGGCGCTGGAACTGGCCATCATTGCCGCAGGCGATGATCAGGTGCCCGTCGCTGGAAGGGAACACCTGATAGGGCACGATGTTGGGATGGGCATTGCCCAGGCGGCGCGGCGCCTTGCCGGAGATGAAGTAATTCTCCGCCTGATTGGCCAGCACCGCCACCTGCGTGTCCAGAAGCGCCATGTCCACATGCTCGCCCTCACCGGTCATGTCGCGGCGGCGGAGCGCTGCCAGAATTCCGATGACGCCGTAGACGCCGGTGAAGATGTCGGCAATCGCGACCCCGACCTTCTGCGGTTCGCCGTCCCGGTCTCCCGTGAGGTCCATGAGCCCGCCCGTACCCTGGATCATGAAGTCATAACCGGCCCGGTGGGCATAAGGCCCATCCTGACCGAAGCCGGTGATGGAGCAATAGATCAGCCGCGGGTTGACCGCTTTCAGGCTGTCATAGTCCAGCCCGTATTTCACGAGGCCGCCGACCTTGAAATTCTCGATGAGAATGTCCGCATCCTGCGCAAGGCGGCGCACCAGCGCCTGCCCCTCCGCCGTGGTGAAATCCGCCGTGATGGAGCGCTTGCCGCGGTTGCAGGCATGGTAATAGGCCGCATCGGACGGCTCGCCATCCGTACCGGTCAGGAAGGGAGGCCCCCACGTGCGCGTGTCGTCGCCGGCGGGGCTTTCCACCTTGATCACATCCGCGCCAAGGTCTGCCAGCGTCTGCCCGGCCCAGGGGCCTGCCAGAATGCGTGCAAGTTCCAGTACCTTGAGACCTTCGAGCGGTGCGCCCACGATGGAATCTCCTCAACAACAATTGCCAGACCCTGCGTAGCGCCTTGGGCGCACGGGTGCAATCACCACAATCTGCGGCCTGACAGATGCAAACCAGCAGCGGGCGGTGCCTTCGCTTTTTCACGGGGTTGCAAGCGGCCGCCGGGTCTGTTTGAACAGGCATCCAGTCAGCCTTCAGGAGTGCCCCATGTCATCGCAGGAAAACGCCATCATACGCCTCGAAGACTACCGGGCGCCCGAGTTCCAGATTCCCCGCATTTCGCTGGATGTGCATCTGGCACCGCATGACACGCGCATAACAGCCACGCTGGAAATCGAGCCTTCCAGCCAGAATCGCAGCGCCCTCGTTCTGGACGGTGATGGCCTCGCGCTGCTGGAGGTGTATCTGAATGGCGAGCCTCTGGACAAGGACAGCTACGAGGCTTCGCCCAGCCGCTTTGAACTGAAGCAGACGCCGCAGGCGCCCTTCACCCTCACATTCGTGACCTGCCTAAACCCGGAGGCCAACAGCACGCTGATGGGGCTTTACCGGTCCTCCGGCACCTACTGCACCCAGTGCGAGGCCGAAGGCTTCCGCCGCATCACCTATTTCCTCGACCGGCCGGATGTGCTGAGCATCTACACCACCCGGATCGAGGCCAATGAGGCCGAGGCGCCGGTGCTGCTGGGCAACGGCAACCCGTTGGAACACGGGCGGATCAAAGGCACCGGCCGTCACTATGCGGTGTGGCATGACCCGCACCCCAAGCCCGCCTATCTATTTGCGCTGGTCGCGGGCAAGCTCGCCCGGCTCACGGAGACCTTCACCACCCGCTCGGGCCGCGCGGTGGAACTGGGCATCTATGTTGAGCCCGGCAAGGAGCACATGTGCGGCTGGGCCATGGACAGCCTGCGCCGTTCCATGATCTGGGACGAGGAGGTTTTCGGCCTCGAATATGACCTTGATGTCTTCAACATCGTCGCCGTCTCGGATTTCAACATGGGCGCGATGGAGAACAAGGGTCTCAACATCTTCAACGACAAATACGTTCTGGCCGATGAGGAAACGGCGACCGATCAGGACTATGCCCACGTGGAAGCCGTGATCGCGCACGAGTATTTCCACAACTGGACCGGCAACCGCATCACCTGCCGCGACTGGTTCCAGCTGTGCCTCAAGGAAGGGCTGACCGTGTTCCGGGATCAGGAATTCAGCTCGGACATGCGCTCGCGCCCGGTGAAGCGCATCGCCGATGTGCGGCTGCTGCGCTCGCATCAGTTTCCGGAGGATGCCGGCCCCCTCGCCCACCCTGTGCGGCCGCGCGCCTACAAGGAAATCAACAACTTCTACACGGCGACGGTCTATGAAAAGGGCGCAGAGATCATCCGTATGCTCAAGACCCTGCTGGGGGCCGAGGCGTTCCGCAAGGGATTTGATCTCTATGTGGAGCGGCATGACGGGACGGCGGCAACCATCGAGGAATTCATCGCCTGCTTCGCCGGGGCCTCGGGCCGGGACCTGACGCAATTTGCCCGCTGGTACGACCATCCCGGCACACCGCGCCTGCGGGCAGATGTTCATCACGATGCGGCAACAGGGCGCCTGACCCTGACCTTCACGCAGGAACTCGCACAGGCGGCGCAGGATGCCGGGTGCAATGCATTCGAAATTCCGGTCAGCTTCAGCCTCATCGGACCCGATGGCAGGGACCTGCCGCTTGAGCGGCGGGATGGCGGCCCGGAAGGCGTGCTGGTTCTGACGGAACAGCGGCAGAGCTTCACCTTTGAAGGCATCTTCGAAAAGCCCCTGCCCTCGCTGCTGCGCGGCTTCTCCGCGCCGGTGAAGCTGGAGGCGGGGCTGACACCGGCCGATCTGCTGATGATGCTGCGCAAGGACAGCGATCCCTTCAACCGCTGGCAGGCCGGGCAGGATCTGGCAACGCGCGAACTGATGCGGCTTTACGAGGAGGCCCGCCGGGGCGGCACGCTCACCTGCGACATGGCTCTGGTGAATGCGCTGGGAGACGTTCTGGGCAACGAGGACCTGGACCATGCCTTCCGCGCGCAGATCCTGGCCCTGCCGGGCGAGGCAGACCTTGCCCGCGACATCGGCAGCAACGTGGATACGGACGCGATCCTTGCCGCACGCAAGACCTTGCGCCAGGCCATCGGCCGTCAGCATGGGGCACGTCTTGCGGATATGGTGATCCGGCTGGATGACAGCGGCCCCTTCCGCCCGGATGCCGCCAGCGCCGGACAGCGCGCCCTGAAAGGCCTGTGCCTGAGCTATGCCGCAGCTTCCGGGCTGCCGGAAGCTGCGGAGCTTGTGGCCCGTGCCGTGCGCAGCGCCGGGAACATGACCGACCATCTGGCGGCCCTGACGGCGGCCGTTCACGAAGGGCTGCCGGCGGCCGAAGAGGCGCTGTTCAGTTTCGAGGCGCGGCATGGGGGCCATGCTCTGGCGATGGACAAATGGTTCACCGTGCAGGCCACGCGGCCGCATCCTTCCGCACTGACCACGACCGACAGCCTCACCCACCATGCCGCCTTCGACTGGTTCAACCCCAACAGGGTGCGCGCGCTGATCGGCGCCTTTACCACCGGAAACCAGTCGCAATTTGCAAGGGCAGACGGGGCCGGATTCATTTTTGCCGCAGAGGCAATCAAGCGGCTGGACCCGAAGAACCCGCAGGTGGCCGCAAGGCTCTTGACGGTGTTCCGCTCGTGGAAGGCCTATGAGCCGGGCCGCGCGGCTCTTGCCGAAGCAGCGCTGAAGTCCATTGCAGCGCAGCCGGGCCTGTCGCGCGATTGCAGCGACATCGTGGAACGCTGCCTCGCCTGAGCAGCACAAAAATCGCACCGGAAGAGGTTAACGCCAGGGGTTTTGCCAAGCCTCTGGCGTTAACCATTTTTTTCATTTTGCATCTGGACAAACCATTAAAGCTGGATTCAAATGCAATTGATTCGGACGTAACCAATTACCGGATCAATGAAATTCACCACAATCGGGACCTTGCCGATGGCGCGGGCTTTTGCCGGCAGCGCGTCCATGCGACGCCTTGCCCAAATCACTGGATCCAACAAGGCCGCCAACTCCCTGACGGGGCATATCCGGCTTCTGGCGCAGCCAACCTATCAGCGGCTGCTGCGGACCGAACCCCTGTTCCGCCGCCTGATCCCGGCGCTTTGCCTCGTCTTCATTGCCAGCCTTGCGCTCTACCGCGTGCTGGAGCTGACATTCGCCTATCAGGAAACCGAGCAGCAGGCGCGCGACAAGATCGCGCTGATCGCCTCCGTCCTGTCGTCGCGGCTCGTCAGCGAGGAAAGCGCCATGCCGGAAGTGGGCTACCGGACCGCGCTGCAGCGTGTGCTGGCCGACGCCCTGCCGGCAGGCGCCACCAGCGAAGGCCGCCAGATCCTGCTGACCGATCCGGAAGGCCAGATCGTCGCCTCCTCCCCGATGCGTCCCGAGCTGGAAGGCACGATGATTGCCGACCTGTTCGGCCCTTCGCAGCCGCTGACGGTGTTTGGCGCCCGCGCCGGAGTGCTCACGATCAACAAGGGCAGCGACGAGGCCGCTCTGGCCACCGTGCATCATCTGGCCGGACGGCTGGGCATGGTTGCCGTGATGCAGCCCGAAGATCAGCTTTTTGCCGGATGGCGCTCGGATGTATCGACCAATGTCACTCTCTTCGTCGGCACATCGACGGTTCTGCTGGTGATGATCTACGGCTTCTTTGCGCAAGCCACCCGCGCCGAGCAGGCTGACGAAATCTACGCCGCCACCCGCAGCCGCATCGACACGGCCCTGACCCATGGCCGCTGCGGCCTGTTTGACTGGGATCTGTCGCGCGGACGGATCTTCTGGTCTGCCTCCCTCTACCATCTGCTCGGCCGCGAGCCGAAGGACGATATCCTTGGCTTTGCCGAGATCTCCGACCTGACGCACCCGGAAGATATCAACCTCTACGCTCTGGCCGAAAGCCTGCTGGCGGATGGCGAGACGACCGTGGACCGCATGTTCCGTATGCGCCACGCAAACGGCTCCTGGGTGTGGCTGCGGGCCCGTGGCGAAGTCCAGACCGAGCCGGGCCGCCATGAGCCGCATCTGATCGGCATCTGCATCGACGTGACAGAGCAGCATCAGCTTGCCGAGCAGGGCCGCACCGCCGACCTCCGCCTGCGCGACGCCATCGAGACGATCTCCGAAGCCTTCGTGCTGTGGAACTCGGACAACGAGCTGGTGATCTGCAACTCGAACTACCAGTCGCTGCATAATCTGCCCGACGCGGTGGTGCGCCCCGGCACGCCCTACACAACCGTAATGGAAGCGGCGCGCAATTCGCACATCAAGACCGTACCGTCCCTGCCCTCCACGCTGATCCCGGGCAGCAACACTGCTTATGAAGCGCAGCTGGACGACGGCCGCTGGCTGCAGATCTCCGAACGGCGCACCAAGGACGGCGGCTTCGTGTCGGTGGGTACGGACATTACCCCGCTGAAGCGGCAGGAAGAGCGGCTGATGGAAAGCGAGCGGCGCCTGATGGCCACCGTTTCTGACCTGCGCAAGTCGCGCCAGACGCTGGAAATGCAGGCGCAGCAGCTGGTGGAACTGGCCGACAAATACGCCCAGGAAAAGACCAACGCGGAGAACGCAAACCGCGCGAAGTCCGAGTTCCTGGCCAATATCTCGCATGAACTGCGCACGCCGCTGAACGCTATCATCGGTTTCTCCGACATCATGGACAAGGCCATGTTCGGCCCCATCGGCTCGGAGCGCTATGCAGAATACTGCCGCGACATCTACGAAAGCGGCACCTACCTGCTGAACGTAATCAACGACATCCTCGACATGTCGAAGATCGAAGCCGGCCGCATGGACATGAGCATGACGCCCTTCGACGCCCAGTCGGTGATCGAGGAAGCCGTGCGCATCATCCGCGCCCCGGCACAGGAGAAGGACATCGAGGTTACCTGCGAAGTCGAGGACGGGCTCGACATCACCGCCGACCGCCGCGCCTTCAAGCAGGTGCTGCTGAACCTCCTGTCCAACGGCATCAAGTTCACCCCGGACCACGGCGAGGTGCGCCTCAAGGCCACGACCGCGGACGGATTTGCCCGGATCGAAGTCACGGACACAGGCATCGGCATCCGCAAGTCGGATGTGGAACGGCTCGCCAAGCCTTTCGTCCAGGTGGAGAACCAGTTCACCAAGACGCACAAGGGCTCGGGCCTCGGCCTCGCCATCGCCCGGTCGCTGATCGAAATGCAGGGCGGCGCCATGATGATCGACTCCGTTCCGGGTCAGGGCACCACCGTCTCCTTCACACTGCCTTTGACGCAGGACGCCGTGGCCGCGTGAAGCAGGAACAGCTTCCTGAAACAAAAAATCCCGGGATGCACCGAAGCGCATCCCGGGGTTTTTTCTTCTTCATTCAAGAAAGAGAGGATGTCAGTCCGGCTTGACCGGGCCGACCAGCCTTTCGAAGATGCTGCGGACATTGGCCTGTGTCTCGGCCAGCTCCACCTCAAGACGGGCGAGATCGGGTGCGGCCGCTGCGTTGAGCAGCAGCGCGAGCACGCCGCCCGGCGCCTCGACCGGCTGGAACTTGCCTGTCAGCGTCATGCGCAGGATCTGTGTCAAGCGGTGATAGAGCCGTAGCGCCTGCAAGAGCCCGCCCGCGTCGTCTGCATTGAGCAGCCCGAGTTCCAGCGCCCGGCCAAGGGCAATCTCCGTGTTCTGAGCCAGAACCTCAGGATGGGCGTGGCCATGCACCAGCTGCAGATACTGGGCGATGAACTCGATATCGACGAGCCCGCCAGCCACCTGCTTGAGGTCCCAGATGTCCTTTGTGCCCTTCTCCTTCTCGATACGCCCGCGCATGGATGCAACGTCAGCGGCAATTTTCTGTGCCTCGCGCGGGCGGCAGAGGATTTCCTGCAGGAAGGCGGTGACTTTGGCGGAGAAGGCTGCCGACGAGCTGGTCAGCACGCGCGCCCGGGTCAGCGCCATATGCTCCCATGTCCAGGCGTCGTTGCGCTGATAGGTTTCAAAGGCGGTGATGCTGGTCGCCAGCGGACCGGCATTGCCGGAGGGGCGCAGGCGGAAATCCACCTCGTAGAGGCTGCCTTCCGCCGTCGGTGCGGACAGGGCCGTTACAAGCCGCTGGGTCAGGCGGATATAGTACTGGCTGACCGGCAGCGGCCTCGCACCATCAGAGCCAGTGGCATCTTCCGGCACTTCATAGAGCAGGATGAGATCCAGATCGGAGCTGGCCGTCATCTCTTCGCCGCCGAGCTTGCCCATGGACAGAAGCGCAAACTCTCCGTCCGGCACATACCCATGGGACGCAGCCACATGGTCCACCACCCGCGCCAGAATGCGGTCCAGCACCACTTCGGCCAGCCGGGCCAGAGCATGGCCGACCTGATCAGCCGACAGGGTGTCCGACAGCAGCCGCAGGCCGATCAGGAACTGCTGCTCCTGCGCGAAGATACGCGCCCTGTCCAGCGCCTCTTCATAGTAACGGGCAAGGGCAAGTGTCTGATCAAGACCGGTACGGAACTCTTCGCGGCTCGGCATGGCACCGAAGAAAGCCGGGTCCAGCACGGCGTCCAGAACATGCACCCGGCGTGCCACCGTTTCGGCCAGACGCGGGGCGGAGCCCATGACCGTTGCCATCAGATGCAGAAGCTGGGGGTTGGAGCGCAGCAGGGAGAAAAGCTGCACGCCCGCCGGCAGACGGGCCAGAAACGCGTCGAAGGCGCGCAGTGCCGCGTCCGCATTATCGCTGCGGGCAAGCGCCGAAATCAGCGCCGGATGCAGCTCGGTCAGCCGCTCGCGTGCCTTGGTCGAGCGCATGGCCGGATAGCGGCCGAAATGCCAGGCCTTGATGATCTTCGCCGCATCCGAAGGCTGGCGGTACCCGAGGCGGGAGAGAGTTTCCAGCGTGTCCGGATCATCGTCGTCGCCGGTGAAGACAAGATTCCCCAGATCCGACGCCAGCTCCGGCTCATCCTCAAACAGACCGGCATAATGCCTCTGCACGGTCTGCAATTGTTTCAGCAACTCGGCCTCGAAGGATGGCAGATCTTCGAACCCGGCGAGGAAAGCCACGCGCTGAAGGCCTTCGCCCAGTTGCGGCAGCAGGTGGGTCTGCTCGTCATTGAGCATCTGGATGCGATGCTCGACCTTGCGCAGGAAGCGGTAAGCCTCCTTCAGGTCATCACGGGTGTCAGGCTTGATCCAGTTGAAGGCGACCAGCCGGTCGAGCATGTCGAGCGTGCGCCGCCCGCGCAGTTCGGGATTGCGCCCGCCTGCGATCAGCTGCTGGGTCTGGACGAAGAATTCAACCTCGCGGATGCCGCCCCGGCCCAGCTTCACATTGTGCCCGGCAACGGCGATCTTGCCGTGCCCCTTGTGCATGTGGATCTGGCGCTTGATGGAATGCACGTCCGCAATGGCGGCAAAGTCCAGATACTTGCGCCAGATAAAGGGCACGATTTCGTGCAGGAAGGCTTCGCCCGCCGGAATGTCACCGGCGCAAGGCCGCGCCTTGATCAGAGCCGCACGCTCCCAGTTCTGCCCCAGCGCTTCGTAATAGGCGAGAGCGGCGGGCACAGAGATGGCCACAGGCGTTGCGCCGGGATCCGGCCGAAGCCGCAGATCGGTGCGGAAGACATAGCCGTCCGCCGTCCGCTCCTGCATGATCTTCACCAGCCGCTTGGTCAGGCGCACGAATTCGACCGGCGCCTCGGCATTTCCTGCCAGCGGCGCAATCTCCGGATCATAGAAGACGATCAGATCGATATCGCTGGAATAATTCAGCTCGAAGGCACCGTGCTTGCCCATGGCAAGAACGATGAGGCCGGAGCCTTTTTCCGGCTCGTCCAAGTCCTGCGGCGAGAACTTGCCGCGCGCGGCCAGCTCCCGCAGGCACAGGCGGATGGCGGCGGTGAGGCTGGCATCGGCCAGTTCGGCCAGCGCGCGCGTCACATCGTCAAGGTCAATCGCCCCGCCAATGTCGGCGAGTGCAACGGCAAGGGCCAGATCCTGCTTGAGCTGGCGCAACTCGCGCATCAGCCCGGCCTCATCAGCCGGCCGCGCCTCCCGTGCAGCATGGATCGTGCCGGAGATCAGGCCTTCCAGATCCTCCCCCAGCACCCGCTGCAAACGCTGCGGGCGCACCATGGCGAGCTCGCGCAGATAAGGGGCATTGGCAAAGACACCGGCGAGAAACGCACGAAGTTGAGGATCCTGATCGAGCCACGCCGCAAGATCCGAGGTGCTTGCATCCTCCGCTGCCCGGATCAGCAGATCGGAGAGAACGCTCTCCGCCCTTTCGGAAGACTGTGGCCGCGGAACGACCTTGATGCGATGGCGCAGCGGCCCCTTTTCAGCTCCGGCTTCCAGCTTCCCTGCTTCTGTCGTCACGTCTTGCGCCTCCCGGCATGTCCACTTGAGCTGCCGGAAGATCAATCCTCGCAACCAGCCCCGGCCCGGCATCCCCCAGTGCAAGGGAGCCGCCATGCAGCCGGGCAATCGCCTTTACAAGGCTCAGGCCCAGCCCGTATCCCGGCTCGGTCCGGCTCTCCTCCAGCCGGACAAAGCGGTCCAGAACACGCCCGCGATCCTTTTCTTCAATGCCCCGCCCGTTGTCAGCGACGCTTATGGCGATCCGGTCATGCCCCTGTTCGAGCTTTAAGGTGATCGCGAGCGGCTGTCCATCCTCGGGCTGACCGTATTTCAGAGCATTCTCAATGAGGTTGACCAACGCCTGGGCGACAAGCTCGCGGTTGGCCAGAGCCTGGAATTCACCATCCCCCACGACAGTGAGGCTTCCGCCGTCATCCTCGACGACGGGCTGATAAAGATCAGCCACTTCAAGCGCCACCTGCTTCAGATCGACCTGGTCATGCCCGGCTTCCGGCGACATGGATTCAACACGGGCAATCCGCAGAAGGGCATCGAAGATCCGCAGAAGGCCATCGCAATCTTCAAGCGTTTCTTCCATGGCCTGCCGGTAGTCCGTCCCGGTTCCGCCATCGCGCAGCGCCGCCTCGATGCGGGTGCGCATGCGGGTGAGCGGCGTCTTGAGATCGTGGGCAATGTTATCGGTCACATCGCGCAAGCCCTGCATCAGCTGCTCGATCCGCTCCAGCATGCCGTTGAGACTGAGGGCCAGACGGTCGAATTCATCGCCGTTTCCGGCGACGGGCAGGCGGCGGGACAGATTGCCTTCCATGATCTGGTTGCTGGTCGCAGCCATGGCGTCGATGCGGCGCAGCACATAGCGCGAGACAAAGAGCCACGATACGCCCGCCATGGCGAGAACCACCAGCAGCCACACCCGCATGGCCCCGGCCAGCACTTCCTTGAAACGCTGCTGCTCCCCCAGATCACGCCCGACCAGCAGACGGAAGCCGCCGGGGATTTCGAAGGTCCGGACAACGGCCTGCCGCTCGCTTTCCCGGTTGACCTCGCCATCGGCCTCACGGCGGAAATAGGTCACCCGGCGCACGCCGCCGTCCGCCTCCTCCAGCACGGTCGTCGGAAGGCGGGAGATGTTCCCGGCGAGCGCATTGCCCGCAAAATCGATGAGAAGATAGATGCTGGCGTCAGGACGGCGCGCGCGGGCGTCAATGGCGGTAACCAGCGCCCGGACGCCGCCGCGTGCGAACTGGTCGGCAAGGCCTTCGATTTCCGCATCAACGGTCTGCACCACCTGACCGGTGATCAGCGTGTTGGTGTTGCTGGAAATGGAGAAGAGCAGAAACCCGGACAGCGCGGTGAACACAGCCAGATAAAGCAGCGACAGCTTGAAAGCCGTCGTGCGGATGAGCCTAGCCAGCGCTGTCACGGATCGTGTATCCCGCACCACGGACAGTGTGAAGCAGCGGCACGTCAAAATCCTTGTCGATCTTGGACCGCAGCCGGGACACATGCACGTCAATCACGTTGGTCTGGGGGTCGAAGTGATATTCCCAGACATTCTCCAGCAGCATGGTGCGCGTCACCACCTGCCCGGCATGCTGCATCAGATACTCAAGCAGGCGGAACTCGCGTGGCTGCAGCGGAATGTCCTTGCCGCTGCGGGTGCAGCGGTGGGCAAGGCGGTCCAGCTCAAGATCCGCAACCCGGTAGGTCGTCTCGCTGTCACCACCCGCCTTAGGCCGGCGCCCCAGCGCCTCGACACGGGCCAGCAGTTCGGTGAAGGCAAAAGGCTTGGGCAGATAGTCATCGCCCCCTGCCCTGAGCCCCGTCACCCGGTCATCGACCTGGCCGAGCGCCGAGAGGATCAGCACGGGCGTGTGGTCACCGCTCTTGCGCAGGGACTGGATGATCGCAAGACCATCCAGGCGCGGCAGCATGCGGTCGACGATCAGCACGTCATAACGGCTGTCCTGCGCCATCTGCAGCCCTTCCTCGCCATCGGCGGCAAGATCTGCAGAGTGACCGACCTCGCGCAGCCCCTTGGCAACGTAGGCGGCGGCTTGCTTATCGTCTTCGATGATGAGAATTTTCAGCATGCCAATCTTTTACCTGAGCTTTTGCCCGGAAAGAACCGGAAAGAAGTGTCCGCAGCAACCCTCTTGCGGGTGCTGCGGACACTTGGCCTGACCCCTCTGCGGGGTGGGATCGGGGGCAGCGAAGACCCGAAAGGCCAGACATGAGGCGGATCTTCACCGGAGGCTGCCGGAAGCCCCGCCCCAATCCATGCGGCTTAACCGACGTTGAGCGGCAAGGCGACGAAACGGGCGCTGTCATCGCGGAAGACCCGCATCAGCACGGCCTTGCGGCCATCCTTTTCGGCCTTGGCCAGCGCCGCCTGAACGTCCGCCGGGGTTGAGACTTTCTGACCGGCGACTTCGGCAATCACATCACCGCGGGCAAGGCCCTTGTCTGCGGCAGGCCCTGCCGGGTCTACGTTCAAGACCACCACGCCCTCGACATCAAGTCCGGCCTGGGAGGCGGATGCAAGATCAATCCCGAGATCTTCAAGCTCGGTCTTGCCCGCCCCCTCATCACCGGCAGCGGCCATCTGCTGGCTGTCGGTCAGTTTGCCAAGCGTAACGGAGACGTCCTTCTCCTTGCCATTGCGCCAGACCGTCAGGTCCACCTTCGTTCCCGGCGCATAGGCCGCAATCATGCGGGACAGCTCCCGCGGACCCTTCACGTCCGCGCCATCAACCTTGAGGATCGTGTCGCCGGCCTCAATCCCGGCCTTGGCGGCAGGGCTGCCGTTCTGAGGATCGGAGACGATTGCTCCCTGCGCATCGGCGAGACCGAGGCTTGCCGCGATATCCTCCGTCACCGGCTGAATCTGCACGCCCAGCCAGCCACGCGTCACGGCGCCGTCCTTCTGCAGCGAGGCAACAACATCACGCGCGGTCGAAGCGGGGATGGCGAAGGCAATGCCGACGTTGCCGCCGGACGGCGAGTAGATGGCGGCGTTGATGCCGATCACCTCACCCTTCATGTTGAAGGCCGGGCCACCAGAATTGCCGCGGTTGACCGGGGCATCGATCTGGATGAAGTCGTCATAGGGACCCGCGCCGATGTCACGGCCACGCGCCGAGACAATACCGGCAGTAACGGTTCCACCAAGGCCGAAGGGGTTGCCAATGGCCACAACCCACTCACCGACGGAAGGCGCATCCTCTGCGAAAGCCACATAGGTGAATTTCTTGTCCGATTCCACCTTCAAGACAGCAAGGTCCGTGCGCGGGTCCGCCCCGATGAGCGTGGCCTTGTAATCATGACCCTCGTTGTCGGTCACGGTGAACTCCGTGCCCTTGTCGACCACATGGTTGTTGGTCACCACATAGCCGTCATCCGAGATGAAGAAGCCGGAGCCCTGTGACATTTCATAAGGACGGGAGTTCTGCTGGCCGCCACCCTGTCCTCCCTGGCCACGGCGCTCGAAGAAGCGCTTCAGCGGATGACCGTCCGGCAGCTCATCCATCCCGGGGAGGCCAAAGAAGTCTTCGCCGCCACGGAAATTCATCATGCGCGGCTGGGCTGCCTGCTTCACCTTGACACTGACCACGGCCGGCTGCACGGCGGACACGACGTTGGAGAAATTCAGCGGGGCGGGCTGGCTGACCTCGACAGGGGCAGCAAAAGCATAATTGGAGGGAACGAGACCCTGAACGGTCAGAGCACCGGCGAGGCCAAGCGCCATGGCACCAGCCAGCATGCTTGCCTTATGGCGGGCGAAAAACCCGGCGGACGGCTTGCCGGACTGCTCGGAATTCTGCTGCTCGGACATGAAATCACTCCTCATCGTTTGACTGTCTTTCCGGCGCGGGCGGGGCACCGCGCCTTGTTGCAAACGAATATGGAGATCACCGCATTACAGGCGCCTGACCGGCGGATTAAACCTTCGTAATGTGTTCAGACCCATGCGAAATCAGACGCTGTCATAAGTAACAATTAGCAAAAATATAGTCAGAAAGATCAAATTTTCAGCATTCGGCTTATCTCTCCGTAAATCTGTTTTCTGCAATGTCCAAGCTGAATGCAGAACATCGAACAGAGGAAAGAATGCTGAGATCGCTCGTAGATCTGGCGAAGGAGAGCTGTAGCGAGAAACGCCGCGAACTGATGGGGCATATTGCCAGTCTTTTCATTGAAGGCGCAGACCGCTACTCGAATGACGAGCTATCGCTTTTCAATGACATCCTCACAAATCTCCTGGATCTCGTTGAGATCGAAGACCGCAGGGAATTCTCCGGCAAGGTAGCCCACGTAGCGGAAACCCCCAGGCCGCTCATCCTCAAGCTGGCAAATGACAAGGCAGATGTGGCAGCTCCAGTCCTCCAGCACTCTGAGGTGCTGACAGACGACGACCTGTTCACATTGGCCCGGACCAAGGGACAGGAGCATCTTCTCGCCATTGCGCAGCGCGAAAGCCTCAAGCCACGGATCACGGATGTATTGCTGGAACGCGGCGAAAAACCCGTCCAGCACTCGGTTGCCGCCAATACGGGCGCAGAGCTTTCGGATTGGGGCGGACGGCTTCTGGTGAAACTCGCCGAGAGTGACCGGGACCTGCGTGAGGCTCTGACCGAACGGCATGATCTGTCAAAGCCGAACTTTGACAGGCTTTTGTCCATGCTTCCCGCAGACCGCCAGGCGAAGCTGCGCTACATCTTTGAAAACAACGAGCGAATGGCCCGCAACCTCTTCAAGGAGGCGAGTGCTCTTGTTGATGAGGGAAGACTGGAGCGGCGCAAATCGCGCCTGAATTCAAAGGCAACCCTGAAGGATCTGCGCGACGGTCACAAGCAGCTGGACCAGGCTGTTATCGAGTACAGCCTGTCCAACGAACTCTACGAGCTTGCTTTCCTGCTCGCCCAGTTCGCCCAGATCGACGAGAGGTTCGTTCGCAACATCATCGTCCGGCCCGATGTTGAGGCGATTGCCGTCCTGTGCAAATCGGCAGGTGTAAGCGACACCGCCTTCGGTGCACTCTGCAAGGCCCGCTGCCGTCACATGCGCTGCCCCCCCGCGCAGGTGGATCATTGGGCAGGGGAATACCGGATTCTCTCGGAAGCGGAAGCACAGCGCACCATGCGCTTCATCAAGGTCCGCCTGTCCGTCATGGCAGCTGCGGCCGCGTGAAGAGCCTGGATCGCAGGGCGGGTCCTACCTGCCCTGCCCGGATGCGTCAGACTCAGGTTTTTCCGTAAGGATCGCAGCCAGCTCCGCCTCTTCGGCAGCTGTCAGAGGCTCTGATTCAGCTATGGCAGCCCTTCGCTTTTGCCGCCGGGAGGCCACCAGAACAGCGACGCCTCCGGCCAAAAGAGCCAGGGGCGCAGAGGCCCACAGAACAATCGTGTTCCAGCCCATCCTTGGCTTCAGCAGAACAAACTCGCCATAGCGCGACACGAGGTAGCCGATGACCGCCTCATTGCTGTCGCCCGCGACGAGACGCTCACGGACCAGCACACGCAGATCCTTGGCGAGCGGCGCATCGCTGTCGTCGATCGACTGGTTCTGACAAACCATGCAGCGCAGCTGCGCGGAAAGCTCCCGCGCACGCGCTTCAAGCGCAGGATCTGGCAGAATTTCGTCCGGTCCAATGGCCAGAGATGTGCCGCAGAGAGAAAAGACCATGAGCAGGCTAGCAAGGAAACGTCTCATCCGGCTCACTCCGCTGCCACGGTTTGCGGCTTGCCTGCCTTCGCCTTGGCGGGCTTGGGCGCACCGACCCTAAGGCGCCGGTCTGTCAGGGATACGGCTCCACCCAGCGACATCACCAGCGTACCCAGCCAGATCAGGATGATGAGCGGTTTGTGATAGGCGCGCAGATCCACACTGCCATCCGCGTGGCTTTCGCCCAGAGAAATGTACAGCTGCGAGAAAACGAAAGTGGCAATTGCGGCTTCGGTCGTCGGCATGCCCCGCGCAGTATAGACCCGCTTCGAGGGATCAAGCTTTGCGACTTCGCGCCCGCCCGAACGCACGGTAAAGTGCCCCACCTGTGCCGTGAAGTTCGGTCCCTGCTGGGGCGCGACGCCATCAAAGGTGAACTGATAGCCAGACACGTCAAACGTATCGCCAGGCTTGGCATTGCGCACCACTTCAATCTGGAAGGCAGAAGCCACGACGATGCCAAGCACGGTCATGCCAAGACCAAAGTGCCCCAGAACAGTGCCCCATGCGGAACGCGGCAGACCGAACAGGCGCGGCACACCGCGGGCTAGACCGACTTCCAGAATACGGCTGCGGGAAATGATCTCGGCAATCGCCCCCGCCATCACCCACACCGCCAGTCCGACGCCAAGAGGTGCCAGAACCCGGTCCATGCCCCAGAGCCAGAAGACGAACAGCATTGCAAGTACAGTCAGTCCCAGAGCCGCATAGAGCCGCTCGCAGGCTGCCAGCATGTCCCCGCGCTTCCACGCCAGCAGCGGCCCAAAAGGCACAGCGATCAGCAGGGGCACCATCAACGGACCGAAGGTCAGATTGAAGAAGGGAGCGCCAACGGAGATCTTTTCACCGGTCAGCGCTTCAAGCGCCAACGGATAAAGCGTTCCGACAAACACCGCCGCACAGGCTGCCGTCAGGAACAGGTTGTTCAGCACCAGCGAGCCTTCGCGGCTGATCGGCGAGAAAATGCCGCCCTGCTTCAGCATTGGCGCGCGCCACGCATAAAGCGCGAGCGAGCCGCCAATGAACACACACAGGATGGCCAGAATGAACACACCGCGTGATGGATCGACCGCAAAGGCATGCACACTGGTCAGAACCCCTGAGCGAACGAGGAATGTTCCAAGCAGCGACAGGGAAAAGGTGAAGATCGCGAGCAGAACCGTCCAGACCTTCAGTGCCTCGCGCTTTTCCATGACGATGGCCGAATGCAGCAGTGCTGTGCCAGCCAGCCATGGCATGAAGGACGCATTCTCGACCGGGTCCCAGAACCACCAGCCGCCCCAGCCCAGTTCATAATAGGCCCAGTAGGAGCCCATGGAGATACCGAGTGTCAGGAACAGCCAGGCCAGCAGCGTCCAGGGCCGCACCCAGCGTGCCCAGGCCGCATCGATACGCCCGAGAATGAGTGCAGCGACCGCAAAGGCGAAGGTGATCGAGAAACCGACATAGCCGAGGTAGAGAAGCGGCGGATGGATCGCCAGGCCAATGTCCTGCAGGATGGGATTGAGATCGTTGCCTTCGAACGGAGCGTCCGCAATGCGCTGGAACGGGTTCGACGTAACGAGAATGAACAGAAGGAAGGCAGAAGCCACCCACGACTGGACGGCAAGAACGGTAGCCCGCAACGGTGCGGGCACGTTGCTGCTGAACAGGCCCACCAAGGCCCCGAAGAGCACCAGGATAAGCACCCACAGCAGCATGGAGCCTTCATGATTGCCCCAGACACCCGAGATCTTGAAGATCAGCGGCTTGGCGGAATGGGAGTTTTCCCAGACATTCAGAACGGAGAAGTCTGAATTCAGATAGGCCCAGGTCAGTGATGCAAAGGATATCGTAACCAGCACGAAAATCAGGTTGGCCACAGGCGCAGCAATCGACATCAGGCGCAGATCGCCGGTCTTTGCCCCCCACACGGGCACCACCGACTGCACCAGCGACATGACCAGCGCCAGTACAAGCGCAAAATGGCCGGCCTCAACGATCATGCGTCCCGTACTCCCTCAGTCCGGCCCGGGCACCAGCCCGGCCAGCGGTCAATTGCTCTTCTGTTCTTCCTCGCCCTTCCAGACGCCCTGCTGCTTCAGCGCATCAGCGACTTCCTTCGGAACGTAGTTCTCGTCATGCTTTGCGAGGACGTTGTCGGCCTGGAACACCCCGTCGGGTCCGATCATGCCTTCCGTCACAACGCCCTGCCCCTCACGGAACAGGTCCGGCAGAATCCCCGTATAAGCCACCTGCACGGTGTTGGACGTATCCGTCACCCGGAACAGCACTTCAGCGTTGGCGCGGCGTTCGACGGACCCTTCCTCGACCAGCCCACCCAGCCTGATACGCTGACCGGGCGCGATCTGCTTGGTCATCACATCGGTCGGTGTCTGGAAGAACACGATCTGGTCGCTCAGCGCATAAAGGATCAGGCCGGCAGCAGCGGCAAGCACCACTCCGGCTCCGCCGATCAGTGTAAGACGGCGCTGTTTTCTGGTCATTCCCTGATCCGCTCCCTCACGGTTCCTCTTGCGGCTGGCTCTCAGTTTCCGAGCCCGAGTTCCTTCTCCAGCTCGTCGAGACGGGCCAGCGCAGACTGGTTTCCGGTCATTGCCTGCCGTGCCTTGCCAAGTGTTTCCTTGGCAGCCTCGCGTGCACCGAGGACGAGCTGGGAACGGACAAGCCTCTCCCAGTCCTCAATGGCGCCACCGTCCCTGTCTAACCTCTCCTGCAGGCCGTCCACCATGCTCTGGATCATGGACTGGCGATCTTCTGCACCCATTTCTCCGGCTGCCCGCACATCATCTGCCGTCGGACCGGGCATGGCTGCGGGCGGAACCTGCCCCTGGACCGCAGCAAGCTCCTGCCGCGCCACGGGCACCCAGGGTGCGCTCTCGTCCGCTCCCTCCAGCAGTTGCGTCCAAGCCTTCACGGCTTCATCCTTCCTGCCATCCTGACCATAGGCCAGCGCAAGGAAAAACCTTGGCTTCACCGCATCCGGCGACAAGGCAACAGCCCGTTCAAACGCAGCTTTCGCATCAGCGGTCACAACACCGCGCGCGGCAACCACAAGTGCCTCGCCGAGGCCCGACTCGAGTTCCTCGCGGCTGCCATTCAGGCGGATGGCGTTGCTGAAAGCCCTTGCCGAATCTTCCGGCCGGCCCAGTGACATGTAGACGGGCGCAAGCACTTCCCATCCGCGCCCATCTGCCGGGTTCTGCGCCAGATGCTGCTCAACACGGGCAACCATCTGATTCACTGGAAGGGTCTCAACAGGCGTATTCAGCCGGGCCGAAAGAGGCTGATCCGGATAGGAGGGCGAACCGGCGGCCATGTAAATACCGAGCGCAGCCGCAGGTACAGCCAGAATCGCCAGGGCCATAACGGCCTTGTCACGGCCTCCGCCCTTGCTCCCGGCAGCATCCTGCTGACCGGCAGACAAGCCGCTGTCCCTGCGCAAGGCGATAAGACGGCGCGCAATCTCTGTTCGGGCAGCTTTCGCCGCAGTCTCGTCAATCACACCGCGCGCGAGATCCTTGTCCAGCTCATCCAGCTGGGCCTTGTAAACAGCCTCCCCCGCAGCGGCATCGCCGGCAACAAGGCCAGAAGCAGCTCCGCGCCTGAGCGGCACGAGAATGGAGAGCGCCGCTGCTGCGGTCAAAAGAGCGAAAAAGATCCAGAGTGTCATGCCGCCATATAGATCGTTACACACCCGGTCTGGCAACAAAAGAGTGTGTGACCTTGGGTCGCGGTGAAAACACGGATCTGAAAAGCATGCAGAAAGCAGCCGTTTCAGGCCGCAGCAGCCATCGCGCTTTGCCGGCTTCGCCTCAGAAGAGCGGCATAGTCCTGACCAAAACAGATCTCGCAAAGCTGTATGGCCGCCTCGGCGGCTGAGGCGATAGCATCCCGGTTTGGCCCTCTGGTCTTTCCCAGATCGGAAATCAGCGACCGGGAGATGATCTCCAGTGTCTGTTCGACAGCCTGGCGTGCCCGCTTTCCAGCTTCGTTCACGGCCAGAACCTCTGCCGCGCTGCGGCTCAGATCCAGCACTCTCAAGGTGCGGACGGCCGCATCAAGGGCAGCCTCGTCGGACCGGAATTCGCCATCGGCACCTGTCTTGGGCACCTGCAACGCCCGGCGGACCGTTCCGGCAGCACCTGCCAGTTCATCGGCGACAGCAGCCGAGATGCTGCGGCGGGTTTCTGCAATCCGGCCGCGCCACTGCTCCGCCTCGGTCAGATCCATGTCCCGCTCCACTCCCTTGACCACCGCCGCATATGCAGACAGAGCCCCCGCGAAGCCAACAGGATCGGGATTGTTCTTGCGGTGTTCATGCGCCAGCAGATGCAGCCGCTCCACCTCCGAAATCACAATCGAGGCAAAGGGCGCATACCGGGTCTTCGTCAGCCACCTTGCGCCGCGGACCTTCGCCAGCCGCTCCGCAAAGGGGCCCAGCGACCAGGGAGCCTCCGCCCTGTCCAGCATGGCGGCCGCAATCACCGGCACATCTTCGGGATGGCGCGTGGCATAGGCGGAAACCAGATCAAGAATGTTCCCATCCTGTTTCAAGGTCCGCTCGCTGAGCGTGTCGGGGATGCGCCGGAGGAACGCCCTCAGCCAGGGCTCAGCCCGGAAAACCTTCGCGACATCTGCAAGATCCTGCAGGGCGCGTTCGCCGCCCAGCATCATCTTCAGCCGGCGCTCCTCACGTTCCGAGGCCGCGCAGTCCTCCAGAATGCCCGTCAGCGCCTCGCCTGCCTTTTTGCGCAAGACCGCCGCCACGCGGTGAACCCGCTCACCATCATCGGGCCGTTTCTCCAGAAACTCGACCGCTCTTGCGATATCGCCAGCCAGGACATCACGCTCGATCCAGTTCCAGAATTCACTCAGATAAGGCCGGTAAATCCGCCCCTCCTGCTTGTGGGGGAGCTGTTCATCAATGGCAAAGGCATCCAGCGGCGCGAAGAAACTCCGCTCCAGTTTCTGCCGCCAGTTGGGGCCGGCATGCTGGCTTGGAGTTTCATCCGCAGATCCATCACTGGATGACTGTCCAGACAACAACGCCAGTGCTGCAGCCAGAACAAGCTCTGCATGAGGCTCGTTCTGTCCAAGTGCCTGCGTCCTCTCAAGGCTTCTGGCCAGCATGGACACAGCTCCCGGAGACAGCTCTCCGAGATAGGACTCTATCTTCTTTTTCAGAAGATCCTGATCGGTCATGATACGCAGAACTTTGATCAACCGGATAAAACTGAAGGAACGCTAGCACTTCAGGGCTTAAGTGTTCCTTTCCAGTTGGTTGATCCTGATGTTAAAATCTTGCGCTTTCGCTGGTTCAAACCGGCGCAAGCAAACAAAAAACCCGCCGGAAACCGGCGGGCAAACATTGGACCCAGCAATGCAAGGCCTGAACAGGCTCAGCCGATCGGGCGCCACAGTCCCTTTTCATCGGTGCAGGCCGTTGCACGGGCCACCACAGGAACAGGATTGTCCTTGGACGTCACCTGATGTGTGAACTCGCGGCACTCGGTGTTGTTCACCTGATATCTGGGGCCCGGACGGACTTCACCCTGACGGCCGGTCCGCGGATTGTCCCAGCGCACAGCACCACCCGCGCCCGGGGTAGCAAGCGCCTGCTTCTGCGCTTCGGCCGCCACGCGCCGGTCACTCGATTCAAGCACGAGACCGGGCGTGCCTTCCAGCAGCTTGTTGATCGCTGCGTTGGCTTCGGCCTCGGCGATCGATTTCTCGGAACGGCCAAAAGCCGAACCCCACAGATCCATGCCGCCGGAGCTGCTGTCACTGCCGAGCGAGCCGCAAGCCGACAGGCCTGCAGACAAGAGTACAATCAACCCACTTTTGCTCAACCGCATCTCGCACTCCATCAACCGGCCATCACGGACCGGTCCGCGCGTTCTCAAACGCGACAACGCAAGAATGGTAACAAGGTTCCCATACTGCGCCGTTATCCTTAAAATTTCCCAAATTTATGGCCGAATCACGCCATCTTGATGAAACATTAGGGATGTTGCAGCGCACTCTTAGTGATGTAGGTCACAGGGTGGAGGGCGTCCAGTAAAGCTGCATTACCCAACCTTACAAAGAACCTCACACCTGCCCTCGCACGGCAAGGGCAGTTTTGGGGTGTCATAGTCAGCCCCGAAAGGCACAGCATCACACGGCGGGCAGCAGGAGGCGTGCTTTCAATCCGCCGAGCTCCGAAGATGACAACTCGAAACGGCCACCGTAAAGTCCCGCCAGATCCGCAACAATCGACAGCCCGAGTCCCGTGCCGGGCACGCTTTCGTCCAGCCGCTTGCCGCGTTTCACCGCTTCCTTGCGCTGCTCCTCCGTGAGTCCTGGCCCGTCATCCTCGACAATGATTTCGATGAACTGACGGCCAGGGGCTCCGGTGTCTGTCAGCCGCGATGTCAGCCGCACCTCGTACCTTGCCCACTTGCAGGCATTGTCCATGAGGTTCCCGGCCATTTCCTCAAGGTCCTGCTGCTCGCCCCGGAAGCGCATCCCCTCGGCGCAATCGGCGGATATATCCAGCCCCTTGGCATCATGGATACGCTCCATCACGCGGGCCAGCTTCGTCAGAACCGGCTCAGCCGGAGTCGCAACGCCAATCACCCGCCGCTGGGCAGCCATCCGCGCCCGCTCAAGATGATGGTCAACCTGCGTACGCATGATTCCGGCCTGTTCGGCCATCTTTTCCGCAAATGGCCCGCCCTGTGCCCGGGCTTCATTGGAGATCACGCTCAAGGGCGTCTTCAGGGCATGGGCCAGATTGCCAACATGGGTGCGGGCGCGCTCCACCACTTCCCGGTTCGAGGCAATCAGCGCATTTAGTTCCACGGCAAGCGGAGCAAGTTCCGAGGGCAGATCCTCCTCCACACGCTCGGCGTCGCCCTGCCGGACCGCTGCCAGCGATGCCTGCAGCCGCTTCAGCGGCATAAGTCCATAGCGAACCTGAAGAAACACAGCAGCCACCAGCCCGAGGCCAAAGACAAACAGCGTCAGCGCCACCTGGCCGGCAAAGGCTCTCACATCCTGCCGCAGCCCGGCAGTGCGCCCGGCTACGGCAATGAGATAGCTTTTGCCGTCAAAAGAGATGATCCGCTGCGTCACCCGCAATTCGTCGTTGCCGGGGCCCGTCATGGCGGCGCTGCTGCTGCGCTCCCCCTCGCCCAACGCGGGAAGGTTCAACGGATCCCCGAGCAGCGAAGGCGAGGCGAACACCCGCTCGCCGCCCGCCAGATCCGTCACCGTCCAGTACCAGCCCGAAAGCGGCAGGGAGAAGCGCGGTTCTCCCAGATTGTCCGGCCGGTTCAGCGGCTCTCCGGCGGCAGCAGGCGCCATCGCGCCGATGATGCTTTTCTGGTAGACCTCAAGCTGGCTGTCAAAGCCACGTTCCACAGCTTCACGGTAAAGGCCGACGAGGATAACGCCCGCGATTACAAGCGCTGCCGTCGACCAGAGCGAGGCAGCCAGCACCAGCCGTGTTGCCAGGGACCTGCGCTGCGGCGGCCCTGCGGCCACATTCCGCAAAGCCTGATCCGGCCCGCTCACACCGGCTCTCCCATCCGGTAGCCAAGCCCACGGATGGTTTCGATATAGTCCCCGCCCAGCTTCTTGCGCAGGCGTCCGACAAAGACCTCGATCGTATTGGAATCCCGGTCAAAATCTTGATCGTAGAGATGCTCCACCAGCTCAGTGCGGGAGATCACCTTGCCCTTGTGGTGCAGCAGATAGGCCAGAAGGCGGTATTCCAGCGACGTCAGCTTCACCGGATTGCCGCCCACCGTTACCCGGCTGGTGCGCAAATCGGCGCGCAGGTCACCACATTCGATTTCATTGGAGGCAAGGCCGGCCGCGCGGCGCACCAGCGCCCGCACCCGCGCCAGCACTTCTTCCATATGGAAGGGCTTGGCCACATAGTCATCCGCGCCCGCATCAATGCCAGCCACCTTGTCAGACCAGCGGTCGCGGGCGGTCAGAATCAGCACGGGCATGGTGCGTTTGTTGCGGCGCCATTTCTCCAGCACCGAGAGACCATCGAGGACTGGAAGACCCAGATCCAGCACCACAGCGTCATAGGGCTCAGTATCACCGAGATAGTGCCCCTCCTCGCCGTCATAGGCGCGGTCCACAACATAGCCCGCTTCGGTCAGCGCCTCGGCAAGCTGGCGGTTCAGGTCCTTGTCGTCTTCAACAATGAGGAGGCGCATCTGTCTTCCCGGATGGATCTGTCTATCGTCACATTTAGGCGAGTCTTCGCCCTGTGCCTACCGGCTGGCGTCGACAACGACTGTCGTCACCTGTCCGTTGGCCAGCACGGAGAGACGGTAGACATAGCGCCCGCCCTCGATACACAGCTGCGCCTTGACGATTTCGCCGCCCACGGAGCCTGCGACAGCACCCAGCGGCTGCGCCTGCCCGCTTGCCACGGCCTGTTGCGCCTCGCCCTGCGACAGGCAATTGGCTGCAGCCGGGACAAGTCCGGCGAGAAGAAAGAGAATGGCGGCGGCAAAAGATCTGGTCACGGGACTGTTCCTGCTTCGGTTCGGGCCGGAAGTATCCCTTTTGTAGCTGCCTCTGCCTGAATGGCAAATGAACGGGGCTGACAGTCTCCCGTCAGCCCCGGGCATCCTTTCAGGCCCCGCTTACTTGCGCCAGGCCGCAGGCTCCGTCGTCACATGCCGCAGGAGGATGTTGACGATGCCGATCGCCATGACGGCAAACGGCCCCCAGCCGTCCGGCAGAACCTTGCTCCAGTCGATCAGATCAAGCTGATCCAGAATCCCGCCCCCCAGACTGGCGATGCCAACCGCTCCATTGAAGGCAAATGTCTTCCAACCATTCATATGCCTGTCCTTACGCTTCCGGTTTCAGGAAATGAACTGGCGGGCAAGCAGCCGGATACGGCCCCGGTTTGCCCAAGCCAGATAAATCACGAAGGCAAGGCCAGCCAGTGCCAGCCCCCAGCCAAGGACTTCCATCCAGCTGTCGCCGTTCGAAACGGAGACACCTGCACCGGTCGCACCGCTGATCAGCGTTCCAGCCACGCCTCTCTGCTTTCCGACGGCACGCTCCAGTTCCGAGAGCGTTGCCGGTCCCAGCCTGCCGTCGAGCTTCAGCGGCGGGTGCTCGATCTGGAATGCCAGCACGGCCGCCCGCGTAAGCGGCCCTTCAATCCCGTCGGCAGGGCCGGGCTTGAAGCCAAGCCGTGCCAGCATCTGCTGGCCCCGCATCACCTCAGGGTCCGGCTCGGGCAGGGAGTTATGCCCGTTGAAGCCATAATCGCCGCCCTGAAGAAGCTGGGCTTCTTCAGACCTGCGCCGGACCAGTCCCGGCAGAATGCGCCCTCCGGCCCGGATGCCGGTCATGGCCAGCAGCCGCGCGGCCTCGGCCACGTTTCCGGCCGCCAGTGCCGCCGCCCAGCGCCAGGAGAGGCACTGCTCCCCCAGATTGTAGACAGCCGAAACAACCGCATCGAACTGGTTCTGCGGAAGCTTGCCGAACCGGCGCAGCACCGCAGCGCCATATTCATGATCCGCCAGCGTCTTCAGCACGGTATTGGCTTCGGCCCGGTCGATCATGTCTCCGGCTTTGAGGTCCTTGCGGCCCCGCTTCGTCCACCAGTCACGGAACAGCCGGGAGGCAAGGGTGAAGCCGTAACCGATCGTCGGCACCCCGGCCGGATCCATGTAGGCACGCGAGGAAAAGCCCTCGTGCCGGGCAATAAAGGCAAGCCCTTCAGGACTGACATTCATGATCATCACTCCCTCGAAAACACTTGAACTCGTGGCCTTGCGCCTTCACGTTGCAGGCACCCCCGCGATCAGGCACTGCACGGCCACGCGGACGGCACCACCGGTGAAGTTCCCGCCATTGGCCGACAGGCGCACGCTGGTGGGCGCATAGAAGGCAGTCGGGCCAATCACCCCCGCATTCTGCCCTCCGGCGGTGATGCCCAAAGCCCCGCCAAACTTCGACCTTTCGGAAGAAAGTCCGCAGTCATAGGACGCAGCACCTGTGATTGTTGTGAGTGTCCGGCAGGAGACGGCAAAGACCACCGCCCTGTTCGGGATCAGCCCCGGCGCCTCCACATAAGCCCCGCTCATCCCGGAGAGTGTCGCCTCCAGCACGGAGAGACCTGCCGTCGCTCCGCCGCTGCTGCGGGCCAGCACCATCTGCGGCCCGAGCAGTGCGGCATAGTCCCGCCAGCCCCCGCCTGAAAACACCAGCAGCCTGCCCTCGGACGCAAGAAACGCCCGCAGCCCCTCAAAGCCCGGATAGAACACCCAGGCCCCGCCGCTGTAATGCGCTGCTTTGCCCTCGTGCCCGGCAAAAGCGCCCCAGGCACCGGATGCGACCAGAAAGCTATCGCCCTCTCCGGCAACGGCAGGCGGCGCCTGCCGCTCCTCGATCAGCCGCAAGTGCGCCAGCGCATCCAGCCGCACCAGCGCCTCGTTGTGGGTCACGTGTTTCTGCGCCTGCGCTGCCGCAATCAGCGGCAGGCCCAGCCTTGCTGTCTCAGACATTCAACACCTCTTTCAGGAATGCGCCCGGCCCTGCCTCGGGCGAAATCTGGCAGACCCGCACCGCAAGGCTCGCCACCGGCCCGCCAAAGTCGGCAGCTTCATCCGCTGCCGGATAAACCAGGCTGGTGGCCGTGCTGGTCAGCGACCGCAGAACGCTCCCGCCCGGGGCGGACAGAATGTCCACACGGTAGACTTCCGCCGTCTCGCCCAGCGGCACCTCCGCAAGGTCCCAGCTGTCGCCGCCCTTTCGGGTCCGCCGGATCCACGACAGGCGGATGGCTCCGCTCTCCCGTGATGCCCTCAGATGCACCGGCGCCAGCGGCAAGGCCGCCCGGCCGCTCGCCGCAAAGACCACATCCCTGCGGGCTGCCGTGTCCAGAGCCGCACCGGCGGGCAGGATTCGATAGGTCAGCACCCGCCCCAGCAGATCCGCCTCCAGCGGGAGGACGGCATGAGTGCCATCCAGCAGAACGATGGCCGCCCCGGCCGCAGCTCCAGCCGCCGCCTCTGCCTCGCTGCCCTTCTGCCCGCGCAGCAGCCCCGTCAGACGGTACCGCCGCGTGCCCGTCAGCTCCGCATGACGGAACTGCAGCAGTTCATATCCACCCGTCCGGCTCAGTACAGCCAACGCATTGGCACCGGAAAGCACAGCTTCCAAACTGCGGCTCTGCATCAACCCGCCATGGATCTCCACCTCGCAGACGGAGGCCTCATCCCACCGCCACACCGGCCCCGGCGGCAGATCCGCCTTCAGCGTGCCCGTCGTGGCCGGCCGCTCCAGCCGCGCCACGTCTTCGAAGCTGTCGCCCGTCCGGCCGCGCAGCACCGCCAGTTCCCCCGGCCAGGGCCGGGCAAAGGCCGCAACCACGGGCGAGAAGGCACCATCCGTGTCCTGCAGGAGCGGCAGGTTCATCATAACCACATGCGGCGGCCCCGCTTCCGTATCCTGCCAGACAGACGCCCGGCTCTGCGGCGTACGGGCCACCGCCAGAACCGGCGCGCTGCGAACTGCTTCGATCTTCCGCGTCTGTGCAGTCTCGATCCGCTCGATCCGCAGACGCAGCGCAGGCGAAAACACCTGATCCGGCGTTTCCGCAATCTCAACCAGATCGCCCACCTCAAATCTGGCGTCAGTGGGCGGCAGGGAAAATTCCACCCGCTCCCGCTCCGCCCAGACCCGCTGCAGCCTGGCATCCGCCGCCTGCATCAGAACCACCGGATTGACGGTCACGGCCAGATCCTGCGACCTCACCGTCCGGCTTCCCCCTTCCAGGCGGCGGCTTGCCACCACCTGACGGCGGAAATCCTGCTGCGGGTCTTCGCCCGACAGCCGGATCTCGCTCGTCAGCTCGGCATTCTGCGCCCGCACACGGCTCAGCAGCGGCTCGTCTTCCGCCTCTTCTGCCAGCAGGTGCCCGTCCAGCGCATGCACCCGTCCTGCTCCGGCAATGGCAAAGCGCAGCCGGTCCCCCAGATCCAGCGCCTGCCCGCCAAAGGCCTCCAGCAGCGGTTCGATGGCATCTCGCAATGAAACCGGCCCCGCCAGCGTCATCCCCTCGACAACTGCGGCTGGCCCCAGCACTTCGCAAGCCTCACCATCGATGCCGAAATCCTCCAGCATCTGCCGGATCAATCCGGCAATACTCACTGAGCCAAGCCGCCCGTTCAGCCAGTGCCCAACCTCCCAGTTGCCCCCGTCCGACCAGACGTCGCCATAGACCGGAAAGGCCGGAAAGGGCCGCGCGTCATAGGTCCAAAGATGCAGATTGGCCTCATCCACCATCCGCCCGCCATAGACGGGTGAGACCGGATTGTCCCCGCGCGCCAGCTCCGGATGACTGCCGCCCCAGTAGCTCAGCACCGCCTCCAGCCCCATCCGCTGCATGGCGTCATCGCGGGTGCCGCTGGAAAAATGCGGCGGGGTGGATTCCGACGATTTCGGATCGACGAACACATTCGGCTGGTTCGCCCCCCGGTCAATCGCCGGAATGCCCAGCTCGGTGAACCAGATGGGCTTGGACATGGGCACCCAGGCCGTCGCCGCACCCAGCTCCACCCCGCCCACCCGCTCCACATGCGGGTTTTCCCACCAGCCCCGGATATCCTTGGCCCGGTAGACGAACGGCTTGCCATAGGCCCCATCGGTGATCGGCGTGCGCTGTCCCGCCCGCCGCTCCGCATCCGAGCGGTAATACCAGTCGAAATACTCCCCGCCCGCCACTCCGGCCCGCAAGGCTTCAAGATCGTAGGGTGCCTCATCGTCTGCACCCTTCAGGTCCGTCAGCGGCAGATAATTGTCGATACCGACGAAATCCACCGCGGGGTCAGCCCACAGCGGATCCAGCGGAAACCGCACCTCCCCCTCCTGCGGCTGATGCGCGCCATATTCGGACCAGTCCGCCGCATAGGAAATCTTCGTCCCGGCCCTCAGCACACCGCGCACCTCTGCGGTCAGCGCTCTCAGTGCCGTCACGAAGGGATAGCTGCCACCTCCAGCACTTGCCCTTGTCAGCCCGCGCATTTCCGATCCGGTCAGAAAAGCATCAACACCGCCCGCCGCTTCCGCCAGATGCGCCAGATGCAGGATGAAACGCCGGTAACCCCAGTCCTCCGCATTGCCGCTGAACGCGATTGCCTCGCCGCTCACACTGAAATGAGCGGGCATCGCGCTTCCCATGAAGGCCGCCACATCTGCCGCAACACTCCCCGAGGGCACGATCCGTCCGCGCCAGGGATAGACCGGCTGCGACGCGCCTCCCTCAGGCGCAGGCAGGCTGTTGCCAGCCGGGATATCCATGAGGATGAAGGGATAGAGCACCACCCTCAGCCCCCGCGCCTTCAGGTCGCGGATTGCAGCGATCACACTCGCATCACAGGGTGTGCCGCCAAAGGCTGGCCGCCCGTCAATCTGCGAAACAAGCTGCGCGCCCTCCCGCGTCACCGGGCCCACCTGCCAGGTCATGCCGGAAGTGTTGCGGCTCGCTGTCTCCACCTTCGGCCGGATGGAGCACTGTCCGGCCCGCAGGTCATCCCCGAACCAGGCCACAACGAGTGCCACGCTTTCCAGAGCCGGACACAGCGCCTGCAATTCGTCCAGTGCCGCGTGCCAGTCGCTGGCGGCGATGGACGTGTGCCGGTTCACCACCACCGTCGTGCCGGTGGAGGGCTCGTCCGTAACCTTGGTGGGAGCATAGACAAACTCGCCCGCACCGGGGATCAGCGTCACGGCCTTCACCATCGGCTCCAGCCGCTCCACCACCCGCACCACCTCGAAGGACAGCTGCGGCAGACGATTGCCGAAGCCCTCCAGCGGCAGTCGCTCGAACACCACATAAGCTGTTCCGCGATAGGCTGGCGCAGTTCCCTGCACCGCTGCAATCAGAGGATCAGCCGCTTGCGTTCTCGTGCCCAGGTAGATGCGGTAGTTGATTCCGGAGAGATCCAGCAGCTTGCCATCCGCCCACACGCGCCCGATCCGCGCCACCGGCCCTTCGCACAGGGCCACGGCGAAATTGCCGTAATAGCTGTAGCTGCGCACAGTCGTACCGGAGCCGCCGCCCGCTTTCCCGCCTGCGCTCTCTTCGCTGACTTCTTCCTCGAAACGTGTCGCCCAGATCACCTGCCCCGCCAGCCGCACCCGGCCATAGAGCCGTGGCAGGGAGGCGCCCTCGGCGGAGGACTGGACCGAAAGATCAGCCAGCCGGCCGAACTCCACCGTCCGGCTGCTGCCGAACAGGGAGTTGTCGATCAGGCTCCCGGCCACAGCGCCCGCCGCGCGCCCCAGAATACCCCCGATGGCTCCAATTCCAGCCATGTTGCCAAGGGCCTGACCGGCCGCTGCAAGGATCAGGGTTGCCATGGCAAAACTCCGGGAAAGGAAAACACATGCGAAATGCGCCGCGACCACGCTGGCACCAGCGGGCTTTCGATCACGCCTGCCCGCTCATAGGCGTGGATCAGGCCGCCCGTTTCACTCAGGAGACCTGCATGTTTCACCGGCGCTCCGTCACGCCAGCGGAACAGCACCACATCGCCCGGCGCACCTGTCCCCACCACCGGCACAAGCCAGGTTCCGGCTGCCTGAAGCAGGCTCTCACCGCCGCTGCCTGCCTCCGCCCATTGCGGTGAATAGGCAGGCAGCGGCACAGGCTCCGGCCCCACGAACTGGCGCCACAGCCCACGGACAAGTCCGAGGCAGTCGCACCCCACGCCCTTCAGCGAGGCCTGATGCCGGTAAGGTGTACCGACCCAGTTGCGTGCTCCGGCGAGCAGATCAGCCCGCGAAATCCCGTCAGGAGACAATCGCCCCTCCATCGTTCTGGCCTGAATTGCGGGACGGGTAGGACAGGACGAAATCCGTGCCCGGCATATGCGGAAAGCCCCGAAAGTTCAGCCCATTGGCGAATTTCGCCTGACAGGTGGCAAAACGCTTGTCACAGCCAGCCGTCACCGTGATGCCGGTCCTTGGCGCCAGCATCTGCGGCGCCGCCAGCCACAGAACCAGCTCTGCCCCCTCATCCGTGCGGTCATGCCGGGCCACCTCACAGGCAAAGCCGGACAGCGCACCAGTCGTCACCACCAGACGCCCGCCGTCAAACCAGCCGCTTGTGTAGGAATGAAGTCCTGAAACCCGCAGCCGCCTTGTGTCATGCGAGAGGAGCACCGTTCCCGTCCCCCGAAAGGTAACCGAGGCCAGATCCACGCCACAGCGCCCATCCCCAAGATCCGCGTCGCACTGGCCGGAGAACACCCGCCCACGGCGCGCCTCCAGCGCCTGCGAAAGGCCGCGCAGCTCGGCCCGGAACACAAGCCCGGCCCGTGTCACCTCGCCGATCGTCGCCCGCCGCTCCAGGAGCGCCTGGGAGGGATCCGCCCAGTTCACAAGATAGGCCCGTACTTCGGCCCCATCCCACAGCCCCGCCTCCAGTTCGGCGTCGCTCAGGCCCTCGCTCGTCAGGCTGCCGCTGACCTCGCCGCCGCCAACCGCAAGCCCTGCCCCTTCCGTCACCGCGCTGCGCTCCAGTCCATTGGCTGGATTGCAAGTCACGCCCTGCACCGTCAGAGCGCGGTCGTGATCGGTGAACCCGAGTGTGATCCCGTCGTTCCGCGTCACCAGCCAGCAGGCGCAAAGCGTCGTGATCCGGCCCGCCAGGTGGGCGGCCAGTGCCTCGTCGATTGTTTTCATGGATGATTTTCCTGCTTCGTCCAGTGCGGATACTTTTCACCGGATCAGGCAAAGTTTCCTAAAGCCGGATCTCCACCAGCGGGATGGCCGGTGCCTCGCCCGCCTCAAAGTGCGTCAGGCTGAAATCCAGCGTATCGGTGTCGAACCGCACTGGTACATCAAACAGAAACCCTGCCCGCACCTCGGCATCCTGGGCAGGCGCCACAGCCAGCACTACCTCGCCCGAGCCCGCATCAAACGCAAAGTCCGTTGCAGCAAGTTCCACGCCCCCAGAACTCACCCGCAGGCTCCCGGCAACAGGCAGTGTAATGCTGCGGGCATAGGAAAGAATCCCTGCGCCATAGGTCTTGACCAGCAGAAAGCGTGTCCGCTGCCCGTCTCCCAGACCAAGCAGGCTGTCTCCTGCTCCCGATGCTCCTCCGGCCAGGGCTGTGCTGCTGTCAAACGGGTCGCGGAACCGGAACCCGTAAAGCCGCCCCCGTGCCCGCTCGAAGAGCCCCGCCACCGCCCGCAGGTCCATCAGAGACCGCACGCCGGAGCCCGCATCATAGCGCCTGCGGCTGTCAGCCCACCGTGCATTACGTGCTTCCTGGCCGCTAGCCAGCTGCACCACTTCGGTCCGCCGCTCCGGGCCTCCTCTGGCGCCAAAGGCCACTGGCAGCGGAAAGCTCTCGTCGAGGAATCCTGTCACGGCATGCTCTCCCGTGTTCTTGCTGTTTTTTGATCTTGCTCAAGGACTGCCGGAAGCAGCCCCGCCATGGTCTGCCCATCAAGGAGGACCTGCATGAGTCACGTTGCACACGAGCTTCACGAAGAATTTCCGCAGGCTGCCGAGGCGCTGCATGCCTTGAAGCTGTCCAATGCCCATTTCGCCAAGCTCGCTGACGAGTATCACGAAGTGAATCGCGAGCTTCACCGCATTGAGACAGGCATTGCGCCTGCGTCCGATGAAGCCACGGAAGACCTCAAGAAGAAACGGCTTCACCTGAAGGACCAGATTGCGGCCATGCTGGCTGCCTGAAACATCGAAATGCAAGCTACTGACCGGCTGACGTGATTTCACTCAGCCGGTCAGCGCTTCCCGGGAACACCGGCCATTGAGCCCCTCCTCTTCAAGCCGGTGTTAGAGCCCGCGCCGTCCCCGTCCGACGGCGCGGGCCACCATTGCCGAGACCTGCGCTTCCGACCTGCGAAAACTGGGCGCATCCGGCGTGGTCACGTTGACGACCACGGTTCCCCCGACACTACCACCCGGCCCCGCCACACCCAGCCGCCCATCGGCACCGCGCTGCAGGGGTAGAATGGCTTCCGCTCCCGCCTCCCCCATCAGCCCCAACCCGCTGCCATGGCCGAAGAAGGTCGGCGACGACACCACGCCGCCATCCGCAAACAGCGACACGCCGGAGCTGAACAGCCCGGACACACCGCTTGCAACGCTTGAGGCTGCCGAACCCAGCAGGCTGCTCACCGCATTTCCCGCCAGGTTTGTCAGCGGCGCCAGCGCGCTGGAAAGCGTCCGCGAAGACAGGCTCAGCACCATCGATTTCATCACGCTGTCCAGCGATTTGCCACTGACCACCGCCGTTCGAAGCCCGGCATTCAGCACGCGGGAGAAGTCGCCCGCCGTCTTCTGCATGTCCTGCATCTGCTGCGCCATGCGGTCGAGGTCCGCGCCCCCCGCGCCAATCAGGCTGTCATCTGCCATCCCGTTTCTCCTTCATCCGGAAAACGCTGCATCAGCGCCTCCAGCCCCCGGCGGTTGAGAGCGCCCGCTCCCCGCCGGAGGCCCAGCGCGAAGGCCAGTTCACGCGGCGTCGCGGCCCAGGTTCCAGCCGGGCTCCAGCCGAGGCGCCCCATGGCGGCATGAAGCACCGCCTCCCATGGAAACGCCCCGGCCCCGCCCGCCGCAGCCCTATCCCCCACGCCGCCTCTCAAGGGCGCGTGGGGCCCATGGCTGCCTCCGCTGTCTCATCAGCTGCACCAAAGGTGATCCGCAGCAGATCCGCCGCAATCGCCGCGAAACCGGCCACGCCGCCGGGCGCCCGCATCATCGCCACCTGCTCGTCGGAAACGCTGTTGCCCGCCCCGCGCAGCCCCGCACCAAGGACGCGGATGATGTCCCGCGCCGCCAGCCGCCCGCTGGCAAAGCGCTCCACCAGCCCCTGCAGATCCTCGCAGGCAAAGGCGCTCTCCAGTTCCGCCAGCGCGCCAAGCGTCAGCACCAGCGTCCATTCCCGCCCGTCCAGCATGGCGCTGATTTCGCCTCTCAGCCGGTTCGTCATCCCTGCCGCTCCCCTCAAAGCGCCGTGAAGGCCAGTTCGCCGGCGGACTCGAGAGCGATCTCATAGGTCACCTCCCCGTCATGCTGCCCCGCATATTCCAGCGCCGTGATCTGGAACGGCCCCTGAAGCGTGCCGAAATCCGGGATCACCACCTGAAAGGCCCTGATCTCGCCACTGAAAAACAGCGCCCGCGCTGTCTCGTCCGCACTGGCATCACGGAAAAGGCCGGAGCCCGAGATGCTGGCACTGCGGGTGCCAGCCCCGGCCAGCAATTCCCGCCAGCGCCCGGCACTGTCCGCATTGGTGATGTCCACCGTTGCTGCATTGAGCGCGATCCTGCGGGCCCGAAGCCCCGCCAGTGTCACAAAGGAATTGCCGCTGCCCGTGCCGAGCTTCAGCAAAAGGTCACGTCCACGCTGCGCCGCCATTGCGCGCTCCTTGCCGTTTGATGTGTTGCAGTCAGTCTTCCGGGCCGGTCACGGCGCGCAGGCGCAGTGCCGCCCGCCAGCTCCGCCCGTCCCTCAGCCGTTCGCTGGAAGTCTCGACGGCCCGCAGGTCAGCCAGATGCCAGCCGTTCAGACTGAGGCCGGAACCGAAGAGCGCCGCTGCCGCCGCCATAACGCCCTTCACCGCCTCATCGCGGCTGTCCGCGCGGGAATAGAGCGCCAGCACCACCTGATGCTCCATGCCCTCGTCCGGCTCACCGGCCAAAGGCCGGGACGTGATGCTCTCCAGCGTCAGATAGGGATGCGCCGCACTGCGCGGCGCCCCGTCGTGCACGTGCCCCGCGCCGAGAATCAGCGTCAGGTCAGCGTCAGTGGAAAGCCGGGCAATCAGCGCGTCGCGCAGCGCCATTTCGCCGGTCATGCCTCTTCCTCCTCGCACAGGCACTGGGTCCAGCGCCTCCGCCCATCCGGGTCCGCAGCGGCCAGAACGCGATAGCTCTTCGCCCCATCCGCAATCCGCCATCCACCCGCGATGTCTTCCCGGTGCCGCACGCGGATTTCGTGTGTTGCCACCCCGTCGGCACGGGTATCACTCGCCCGCTCGGCCTGGCTGCGCAGCCGCACCGCCGCATGGTCGGCGCCCATGTCCTCAAAGCTTGTCTGCGCCGCGCCCCCGGCATCCGCCGTCCGCTCCGGCTTCCACAGCCGCACCAGACGGCGCAGATCCCCCGCCCCGCTCACAGCAGCACCAGACGATAGGTGGAAAGCAGCCGGTCCAGCGCCTGCGGCATGGTGCCGTTGCCGAATTCGACGGAGGCCTCCCGGTTCTCGTACCAATGCGCCGCCAGCAGCAGGATTGCCTGCCGCAAAGGCTCCGGCACCGACGAACCATTTGGCCCGTATCCGGCAATGAACTCGATCTGGATCCCGTTCACCGGCTCAACCGGCCCAATTCCCGGCGCCGCCCTGAGGCTTCCCGGCTCCGAGCCCCTGTAGAACCGCCAGGCAGAAGACGGCAGAGGCTGCGGCACCCCGTCCCCGTCCACTAGGTTCACCGCCAGCACGTCCTGCACCGGCCCCACCGGCAGGCGCACCGCCCGCCCAGCAGGCCAGGCATCCAGGATTACGCGGAGCGTCTGGGTAATCAGCGCCCGCCGCGTCAGGCCCTCCACATGCTGGCGCGCCGCCTTGATGTAATGTTCCAGCAGGGCATCTTCCTGCATGTGAACAAGGCGCACCTGCGCCCGCAGTTCGGCCACGCTCACCGGCTCCACCGCTGGCGGGCTCGTCACCATATGGGTCATCTTGTCCTCGGAAAATCACGCCACCCGCGCGGCCAGAAAAAGACGGGCAGAAAAAAGGCCGCCCCGGTCAGCCGGGACGGCCCATCTTCATCTCATCGGCTCAGCCTGCCCTCAGGCGGAGAACACCAGCAGCTTGATGGCCGCGAAGTCCTGCACGCCGCCACCGACGCGCTTGGTCGTGTAGAACAGCACATAGGGCTTGGCCGAGTAGGGATCCCGCAGGATGCGCACGCCCGTGCGGTCCACCACCAGATAGCCGCGGCGGAAATCACCAAAGGCAATTGCCGCAGCACCCGTGGCAATATCCGGCATCGCCTCCGCCTCGCTGACCGGGAAGTTCAGCAGGGTCGCCGGCGCATCGGAACTCACTGGCGGCTGCCAGAGATAATTGCCCTCACCATCCTTCATTTTGCGCACCGCCGCCTGCGTGCGCCGGTTCATGACGAAACGCCCGTTCTGGCGGTAGCCGCTCTTCAGCGCATAGACGAGGTCGATCAGTTTGTCCGCCGGGTTGGTGGCGGCAAAGGCGGCATTGACACCCGTGTTGAGCGTCCCGAGCGAGCCCCAGGCCCAGGCATTGTCCGCAAGGCGCGGCACCGACAGGAAGCCAACCGGCTTGTTCACCCCGTCGCCATTGACAAAGGCCGCGCCCTCCTGCTCGGCAAAGGCCGTCTCCACCTCCTCCGCAAGCCACTCATCCACATTCACCGCCGCATCTTCCAGCAGCGAGGCGGTTGCCGCCGGCATCGCGTAGAGTTCCATCGCCGGGAAGGTCAGTTCCGCCAGCGACGGCGCAGAGGTCTGCGGCCGCGCCGAAGTCTCCCCCACCCAGCCGGTCTGCGGGCCGGAGATGGCGAAGGGCTTCTTGAACACGCTCGACGACACCTGCCGGTTCCCCGCAATCGCACGGATTGGAGAAACCGCAGCAAGGCGCCCGAGAATACCGGCCTCGGTCTCCTCCGGCACCAGATAGCCGCCATCGGGATCAGAGCCGATGGACATGGCCTTCACCTCCAGCGGCCTCAGGCCCTCATCACGGCCGGAGCGCATGTAGCCTTCAAAGGCGGTCTTGTGCTCCAGCGCTGCCGCATTGCCCTCAACCATCCGGTGGCTCAGCTCAGGGCGGCGGCTCTTCAGTGACAGTTCGTCGAGGCGGCGGCGGGTGGCGTCCAGCGCCGTATCCAGCCGGTCCAGCCGCTCCAGCGTCAGCACATCGGCCGAACCGCGCCGCTCGATATCCGAAAGCCGCTCCTCATTGGCCTCGCGGTAGGCCGCAAAGGCCGCATACATCTCGTTCAGCGGATGCTCGCCGGAAACGGACGGAGCAGCGCCCGCCTTGGTCTCGTAGGGCGGCACGCTCTTGGTCTCAAGGCCGTGATCCACCGTCATGCCGTTCATCTCGCAATCCATCATGCGTCTCCAGTTGCAGAAGAGGACAGAGACGGCACGGGCTTCAGCCGCGCCGCATCCAGCAGCGGAAAGGTCACCAGCGACACTTCCCAAAGATCGATCTCGGCCAGCCGCCGCAGCGCGCTGCCTGCCATTTTCTGAGCCTTGATCGCCCGGAACCCGATGGAGAGGCCGTCCAGAGCCCCCGCCGTGATCAGCAGCGCCGCCTCCCGCCCAAGCTCCAGCCCGGTCAGCAGCCGCCCGGCCACATAAAGGCCCAGCTGGTCCTCCTCGATCCGGTCCCAGATGCCGATGGGGCGCGACGGGTCATGCTGCCAGAGCATGCGGACGCCGGAGGCGCCCCGGCGGCCCAGCGCGGTCCGGAACGCCCCCTTGGCCACCACATCGCCGCCGCCATCACTCAGGTTGAACAGGCTGGCATAGCCCGCGATCCGCAACGCGGGCTCACCGGCAGAAGCGGCCGCCAGGCGCTTGACGCCAGCCTTCATGAGGCCCTCCCGTCACCGGTCCGCTCACCAGCCCCGGCCAGCTGCGCCAGACGGCAGACAAAGGCTGCAAAAACAAAGCGATGGCAGCGGTTACCCGTGTGTTTGGGCAAGCCTGAGCCCTCGCGGCGGGCATCCGGCGCCCGCCCTCGCAAAAATCCCAGCAATGTCATGAGGTTCTTTCCTCTTTTGTCCGGTTTGATTCCGGACGAGGCTTTTCTGACGTACGTCAGAAGCTTCACATCCTGAGTCCGGAATGCCGCGTCAGCCAATTTCACCTAGCGTCAGAATGCAGCCCGATTCATGAGTCATTCCAACGCGCTGCCTGCATCCTCTCAACCCGCATCACGGTCGTTGAAGATCTGATTCAGACGGTCAATCTCATCCACGAAGTCGCCGAAGCGCCGGTTGCAGGCCGCAAGCTCCTTCAGCAGTGCAACAGCCAGCGCCGATGCGGAAGCGGCCCACAGGAACAGTGCCAGATGCGCCAGGTCGCCCCGTTCGATGACGGCCTGCGTCACACCACTCATTCCCCGGCCTCATCGTCTTCGGTGCCATAGCCTACCGCCTGCCGTTTCTCGTCCCGGCTCAGGAAATCCGCCTCCCCCACCCGCCGCCACAGCGCCTCGCGCTCGGTGGACAAGGCATCGATGACATCCAGATCCGGCTCCAGCTTCAGTCCCTCGCCGAAGGCAGGCGCCAGCCAGGCTGAAAGGCTCAGTGCGGTCCTGCGCACCATCGGCAGCACGCTCTGCCGCCAGAAGGCCCGGTTGGCTTCCTGATAGTTGGCGAAGGTGTTGTCGCCCGGAATGCCGATCAGCATCGGTGGCACGCCGAAGGCCAGCGCGATCTCCCGCGCCGCCTCGCGCTTGGCCTCGATGAAGTCCATGTCCTTCGGCGTCAGCCCCATGGGCCGCCAGTCCAGCCCCCCTTCCAGAAGCAGCGGCCGCCCCGCATTGCGCGCCCCCTGATAGCCCGCCTCCAGCTCCGCCTTCAGCCGCTCGAACTGGTCTGCCGAGAGGTTCACTCCCTCCCCCGCCCCATAGACCAGCGCACCGGAGGGCCGCGCCGCATTGTCCAGCAGCGCCTTGTTCCAGCCCGACGCCGCATTGTGGATGTCGAGGCTCACCTGCGCCGCCTCGATGGGGGCAAAGCCGTAATGGTCCGACAGCGGATGGAACAGCTTCAGCTGCCGCACCTGCGCCGGCTCTCCCGCATTCCCTGCCTCTCCGGACAGGCGCACGGTCTTCGCCCCGTTGCTGTAGTCGAAGGCCGCCGGCCAGCCATCTGCCCCCGGCACCACCTTCACCCGGTCCGGGCGCAGCGCATGCAGCTCACGGGGGCTGCCGTCCAGCGGCACCTGCTCCACATAGGCATTGCCCGCCGTCAGCAGATGGCCATAGACCTGTTCGAGGAAATCCGGTCCGCTCTGTCCCGGATTGGGCCGCCCCAGCAGCGCGAGCAGCGGATGGCGCACCAGCTCCTCTTCCCCCTCGAACAGCAGCAGCGGCACACTTGCCGCTGCCTCGCTCACCATGCGGATCACCCGGTAGACAACCGGGTTGCGGCAATACCCCTCCCGCGACAGGGCGCCATAGTCACGCGGGCTCCAGACGGGCCGCCCCGCCGTCTGCCAGGCGATCACCGGCGCCGTTCTTGAAGCTTTCTCTTCAACCGCAGGCGCCTTGCGAAAAGAGTCCAGAAGCCGTCCCAAGTTCATGATTTCAGACTCCTTTTTACGCCGTCTTCACGTGGTGAATCAGCGTCTTGAGACTGTGATTCAGTGCAGGAGAATTCGGGCGGAGGATTAAAGCTGGCGCAGGCGCGGCTCTGCCCGCCCGCCCATCAGCAGCTCCGTCAACGCCCAGACAAGCGCATCCATCCGGTCCGGCGAACGGCCGCTGGAAAGACCCGAAGGCCCGAAGTCGGCCATCTCGTCTTCCAGCTCCGGCATGGTGCCAACGTGATGCACCCGGCCTTGCTCATAGAAAAGCGCCACCGGCTCGGCCCGCGCAAACTTGCCCCGGCTCGCGCGGACAGACTTCACCGGCACGGTGGGATCTGCCGCATGGATCACCTCCCGCACCATGTCACCGCCCTGGTTCACCTCCGCCACAAGGCAGTCCGCCTCGTGGTGATGCCACAGCGCCACCGCCTTCGCCGCCCAGTCGGAAGGGCGCGCCTGTGCCATGCTGTGGTCGCCCAGCACATAGGCCTGCCCGGCCTCCGTGATCCCCGCCACCACCAGTCCACAGGCGTCCGACCGCTTGGTCGCACTGGCAGGCGGGTCGATGGCAATGACGATGCGGGCGAAACTCTCCGGCGCCCGGCTCACCCGGCAGGCCTCCAGCAGGTCCCGCCGCCACAGCGCACCGGGCCGGTCCTCGATCAGCTCACCGTCCAGCTCCTGCCGCCCCAGCCGTGTGCCCGCATAGCGCGCCACCACCTGTTCCAGAAATCCCGGCGCCAGAAACAGCGCATTGTCCCGCGTCCCCGCCCGGCTCAGCACCGTTGCCGGCATCTCCATGATGCGCTTCAGCAGCGGCACCGCACGCGGTGTCGTCGTCACCAGCTGCCGGGGCCGCAACCCCAGTCTCAGTCCGAATTGCAGCATGTCGAAAGTCTCCTCGCCGTGGCGCCACTTGGCCAGTTCATCGGCCCAGGCGATGTCAAATTGTGGCCCGCGCAGGGCCTCCGGATCTTCCGAGGAAAAGGCCTGTGCAATGGAGCCATTCGGCCACTCCAGCCGCCTGCGGCTGGCGTTCCACTGCGGCCGCTCCGCCTTGGGGTGAATGGCGAGCAGGCCCGAGACGCCCTCGATCATCACCTCCCGCACGTCGCCATAGGTTTCCCCCACCAGCGCGATCCGGCCGGCAGGTCCATGCGGCGCGCACCAGCGGTGGCCCAGTGCCATCGCCCGCACCCATTCGGCCCCGGCCCGCGTCTTGCCCGCCCCGCGTCCGCCCATCATCAGCCAGATGCCCCAGTCCCCGTCGGGCGGCAGCTGGTGCTCATGGGCGAAGGTCGGCCAGTCATGCAGCAGAAACGCCATCTCCGCCGGGGTCAGGCTGTCCAGCACCGTGCCGATCCGCCCCGCCGTCCGGCAGGCTGCCAAGGCGGCGCGCAAGTTCCTCGCGCATCTGTTCGGGATCGCCTGTTTCATCCGCCTCCCCGCTCTGGTCCCTGTGCAATTCCAGCAGCGTGTCGAGCGTGCGGGCCAGGCTCGCCAGTGTCTTGGCCCCCTGATCCATCTCGGTCAGCTTCAGCTCGCCCTTGGCCAGTCCCGCCAGCCGCTCTTCCAGCTGCGCCACCTGCGCCTCGAAGGCCCGGTAAAGCCGGACCACCATCACGCCACGCGCTTCCGGCCCCGCCGCCGCAAAGGCTGCCGCATCCAGCGAAGGCACCGCAGTCTCCGCCGCGCCCTTCGCCGTCCGCCTGCGCCGCACCGGCGCCTTGGGCACCGCCTCAGCTTTCAGCCCTTCTCCGCCTGCCGCGGCTGGAGAAGCTGCCACCTTGCGGCTGCGCGTGCCCTTGAGCGCTGCAGGCACACGTGTCCCGTCCCTGCCCGGCCCTTCCGCCGTTGCATCCCCTGTCATCCCGCCGTCTCCGGAGTGTTCAAAACGCGCGTGCCGCGCTCACAGGCAAACCACCTGCGCCAGTCTCATAAGCCTCACCAACCGGCGCAAACCGCTGGCCCGGGCTCATTACAGCTCAAACAAAAAACGGGCCAACCAGCCCTCGCTGGCGCCCGCCAAAATCGTCATCCGAATTCTATCCCTCACCGGTCCATGTCAGACTAAACCGCCGCCGGAACCAGATGCGCGCCGCAGCCGCACTTTTCGGATCATGACAAAACCATACCCAGACAGCGCGCGGGTGTCAAGGATTATTTTCCTATTCCGTTGCAAGAATACCGGCCCAGCTTCGGGCCGGCGAGGTTATGACAAACGGGCTTTCTTTCTTTCGTCATGGTCGGGCTTGTCCCGACCATCTGCAAGTCATTGATTTGTATAGATCCTCTGCACAAGGCCGAGGATGACGAAGGAGAGGTCTATGGTTTGTCAGCAATGGTCCGGGCCGGTTTCACATCTTTCCGCCTCAGGCAATCCTGCGCGACATTTCCCGCACTTCAGACGTCGCCTGCGCAATACGCTCCGAGGAACTGCTGATATCGCCCATGCTCGATGTGATCGACTGCACTCCCGTGGAGGCCGCCTGCATGTTGTGCGAAATATCCCGCGTAACAGCCGTCTGCTCCTCAACCGCCGCCGCGATCGTGGACGAAATATTCCTGATGCTCTCGATTGTTGCAAGGATGGAACCAATCGCCTGCCCCGCGCGGTCTGCAGAGCTTTGCACCGAGGCAATCTGTGCCGCAATGTCCTCCGTCGCCTTGCTGGTCTGGGACGCAAGGTTCTTCACTTCCGACGCCACCACCGCAAAGCCCTTGCCTGCTTCACCGGCGCGCGCCGCTTCAATGGTGGCGTTGAGGGCCAAAAGGTTGGTCTGACCGGCAATGGCTTCGATCAGTTCCAGCACTTCGCCGATCTTCTGCGAGTTGGCATTCAGCCCTTCCATGATCTGGCGGGACTGGGCCGCCTCTTCGGCCGCCTGCGCGGAAATTCCGCTGGCCTGGTTCACCTGCCGGCTGATTTCGGCAATCGAAGCCACCAGTTCCTCGGACGCCGCGGCAACAGTCTGAACATTACCCGATGCGTTGGATGACGCAGCCGAAACCTCGCGGATCTGACTGTTGGCGATATCCACTTCACCCGCGATACTCGCCAGCTCTGCAACAATCTGCCTCTGAATCTCCTCACGCACCATTCTCTGGCGCACAGATTCCGTCCGGTCGACCGCAAACTTGACGACCTTCACGACGCGTCCGCCCTCATCGAACACGGGGTTGTAACTTGCAGCGATGTAGACATCCACGCCCCCCTTACCCAGACGGTGAAAGTCACCAGCCTGAAACTTTCCCTGACGCAGGTTCTCCCAGAATGCCCGGTAGTCTGCACTCTTCGCCCCTTCCGGAGGCATGAACATGCTGTGATGGCGCCCCTTGATCTCATCCAGGCGGTAGCCAACCGTTTTCAGGAAGTTCTCGTTGGCCTCGACGATCGTGCCATCCGGCTCAAACTCAATGATGGCATTCGAGCGGTTGATGGCGGAGAGCTTGCTTCCGGTCTCCAGCGCCGCGCGTTTTGCGGCAGTGACATCCGCCGCCACCTTGATGACACCGGTTACTCTGCCGCCCCGGCCGACAATCGGGTTGTAGGATGCCTGGATCCACACATCGCGCGCCCCCTTGGCGATGCGCCGGAACTCCCGAGAAGACCATTTTCCAGCCGCCAGATCCCGCCAGAACTCCTTGTAAGCTGGCGTATTCACCTCTTCGGCCGGAACGAAAAGGCTGTGATGCTTCCCGGTGATTTCGCTCAGCTTGTAGCCCATGACATCCAGAAAATTCTGGTTTGCCGACACGATCAGCCCCTCGGGGTCAAACTCGATGATCGCCTGCGAACGCCCGATTGCGTCGAGCTTGGATCTTGAAAGAGAGATAAGCGTAAACATCGAGAACACCTCAAAAAAGCGGCGGCTCAGCCTGCAGTATATGGATCGGTTGCAAGGGCTGTTGCCTCATACGAAATTCCCCTTAAAAACTTAACGAAGCCCTGAACATCAAATAGAATGAAGTCAGTACTAACACGTATTTTTTCAAGAAAACGCACAAATCTGAGATCCAAACTCAAAATCCCAACGTAGTTCCCCTGAAAAAGGAGGAGCAATCATGAATTTGAAGGTTGAGTTATTTATGTTTAGTAAACTTAAAAAGATACTACTGATAATTTTAACTATGATAATTTCAACTACCTCATGGGCAAATAGCGAAAGCGCAGGGCAACGCCTCGTTCTTGAAGATTACTTCCGGGGCACCACGACCGCCCGGGGAGTGTTCGAAAGCAAGATCGCAGGCGTGCGGCGCGAGTTCACCGTCAAGCTCACCGGCACATGGGATCCCAGGACGTTCACCCTCCGCCTGCGCGAGGATTTCGTCTACGATGACGGCGAGAAGGACACCAAGATCTGGTTTTTCCAGAAAGTCGCAGAAGACCGCTACATCGGCCAGCGCTCCGATGTGCTGACCCCGGTCAACATCGGCTATCAGGGCGACAGCATCGTCTTCACCTATCCGGTCGAAGTGCCCTTGAAGGACGGCAGTGTCGCTCTGCGCTTCTACGACACGCTCACCCAGACCGGCCCTCGCACCGTGCGCAACACGGCCACCGTCATGAAATACGGCATCACCGTGGGGACTGTTGACCTGACTTTCACGAAGTAAGTCCGGCAGCCGCTGACTGTTCACACACATTGAACATCAGTCGAGGCCAAGACCGGCTAATCAGATCGCGGATCACCACCTATGTTCACTCCAGAACGAGGGCGCGGCACCGCCGCGCCAGATCAGGAGATAGAAAATGATCACGCAGATCAAAGGCCTGCACCATGTCACGTCGATTGCTGACGATGCCGTGGCGAATAATGCTTTCTTCACCCGCGTGCTCGGCCTGCGCCGCGTGAAGAAGACTGTCAACTTCGACGCCCCCGATGTCTATCACCTCTACTATGGTGACGAGACCGGTTCGGCTGGCACGGTGATGACCTATTTCCCCTTCCCCGGCGCCCGTCAAGGACGCCCGGGCACGGGGGAGGTTGGCACCACGCTTTTCTCGGTCCCGAAAGGCTCGCTCGGCTTCTGGCAGCAGCGGCTCGCTGACGCCGGGGTTGCCGGACTGGTCGAAGACACGGCCTTCGGCCAGAAGCGCCTGCATTTCTTCGGCCCCGACAACGATGCATTCGCGCTTGTTGAAGTCGATGTCGATGCCCGCGCGCCCTGGACTGCCGGCGGCGTCACGGAGGACGCGGCTATCCGCGGCTTCCACTCCACCAGCCTGCGCCTTCGCGATGATGGTGCAACGGCGGAACTGCTCGGCTTCATGGGTTATGAACTGGCAGACTCCGCCGAGGGCGTGAAGCGTTTCGCGGTGCCCGGCGGCAATGGCGCCCATGTCATTGATGTGGAAACCATGCCCTCGATTGCCCCGGCCGTCTCTGGCGCCGGTTCCGTCCACCACATCGCCTTCGCGGTGGAGGACAGGGCCGCCCAGCTTGAGGTCCGCAAGGCCCTCATGGACACGGGCTATCAGGTCACCCCGGTGATCAACCGCGACTACTTCTATGCGATCTATTTCCGCACGCCCGGCGGCGTGCTGTTCGAGATCGCAACCAATGAACCGGGCTTCAACCGGGATGAGGACACGGCCCATCTGGGCGAAGCACTCAAGCTTCCCACCCAGCATGCCCACCTGCGCCCCTATCTGGAAAAGCAGCTGGTTTCACTGGAAGGCTGAAGTTCTCTCCCGGTGGGCACGTCTCACCGGGAAAGGACCAAGCCCCTGCGGCGTCTGAGCCTATTTAAGGCTTGATCCGTCAGCATCGAAAGACTTGGTATGACATGACCACAGCGTCCTACACCACATACGAGCGCCCAGCCCCCGGCGGGGCGCCTGCTCCCCTCGTCCTCGCCTTTCACGGTACGGGCGGGGATGAGCACCAGTTCGCGGGGCTTTCGGCGGAGCTTTTCCCGCAGGCCACGCTCCTCAACCCCAGAGGCGATGTCTCGGAAGGCGGCGCCCTGCGCTTCTTCCGCCGCACCGGCGAAGGCGTCTATGACATGGTGGACCTTGCGGCCCGCACAGATCGCATGGCAGCCTTCATCGCCGACCAGACGGCGCGTCTCGCACCACCCAGGGTCTTCGCCTATGGCTATTCCAACGGCGCGAACATTCTGGCGAGTGTTGCGTTCCAGCGGCCGGATCTGTTCAGCGCCATTGCGCTTCTGCATCCGCTCATTCCCTTCACACCGCAGGAGAATGCGGGCCTCTCCGGCCTGCCGGTCCTGATCACCGCCGGGCGGCGTGACCCGATCTGTCCCGCGCCTCTCACACAGTCGCTGGCGGACTGGTTCACGGGCCAGAAGGCGGATGTGGAACTGGTCTGGCACGATGGCGGCCACGAGCTGCGGCAAGGCGAAATACAGGCGCTCGCCGCCTTCGCCAGCTCCAATCTCTGACCAGACCCGCCGGGCTGCATCGCAAGATGCTGTCCGGCGGCGTTTTTCAGGCCTCTTGTGAAGGCTTTTCCAGCGCCTCTTCCGGCCATTCCTCCGGCCAGCTGACCACGTGGTTCTCGTAATCCTCGATCTCGATCCCCGCTTCCGTCACCGTGCGCCCGGATACGGAAATGCCTGCCAGATGCACCGTCTCCGGCGAGCCCGAGATCAGCGGATGCCACCAGGCCAGATCCTCCCCGTCCCGCACCAGGCGGTAGGCACAGGTTGGCGGCAGCCATGTCAGCGTCCGCACTTCAGCCGGCGTCAGCTGGATGCAATCGGGCACCGTTTTGGTCCGGTTCGCATAGTCGCGGCAGCGGCAGGTCGTGCCATCCAGCAGCTCGCAGGCCACGTCCGTCCAGACAATCGCCCCCGTGTCCCAGTCTTCCAGCTTGTTGAGGCAGCAGCGGGCACAGCCGTCGCACAGCGATTCCCATTCGGTCTGCGTCATTTCCTCCAGTGTTTTTGTCTTCCAGAAGGGCGCATTTCCCGGGTTTTCCGCTTCGGTCATTGAATTCATGTTCGCTTTCGGCTTCCCTTGCGGGACAGGGTATGTCACTCGATAGTTTCCTTATCACCATCTGCAGGGCACAGGTAGCTTGCGGTGACGTCGGACCAGCACAACGGCAACGGAAGCCCGCCGGAGAACGGCAGCAAACCGGATTTGGACAGCCCTTCTGAGGCTGCAGCGGCGGAGGCTGGCCAGCAGGATGCGGTGCGCGCTGAAACTCACGCGCAGCCCGAGGCTGAAGTCCATTCCGTGCCATCACCTCCTGAGGAAAAACCCCGGCAGCCGTTTGCCACCCGTCCGCGCCGGTCGCTGCCGGCCCTTCTCATGTCGATCGACGCCTGGCTGGATACGGCCCTGTGGCGCAGTTGGCAGGCCATCACGGACGGCTGGGATGCTTATTCCCGGTTCCTGCGCCGTTTCCGCGCACGCGGCATCTGGCGCGGCCTTGCAGAGCTTGGCTCGGATGGCTTCACCTTCGGCCTTCTCGGCTTCATCATCCTGCTCACTTTCGCCCAGCCGGCATTTGAGGCGACACGCGTGGCGGACTGGCGCACGACGGACGACTTCGCCGTCACCTTCCTCGACCGCTTCGGCAAGGAAGTCGGCCGGCGCGGCATCGTTCTCAATGACACGGTGCCTCTCGATGAGATCCCCGACATCCTGATCAAGGCAACCCTTGCAACCGAAGACCGCCGTTTCTTCGAGCATTTCGGCATTGACGTCCTGGGCACCGCCCGCGCCATGGTCGAGAACCTGCGCGCCCGCACCGTTGTGCAAGGCGGCTCCTCGCTGACCCAGCAGCTTGCAAAGAACCTCTTTCTTTCCAATGAGCGCACACTCGAGCGCAAGATCAAGGAGGCCTTCCTGGCCTTCTGGCTGGAGGCCAATCTCTCCAAGCGCGAGATCCTGAAGCTCTACCTCGACCGCGCCTATATGGGTGGCGGCGTTTTCGGCGTCACGGCGGCGTCCGAATTCTATTTCCGCAAGAACGTGCGCGAGCTGACGCTGGCTGAGGCCGCCATGCTGGCAGGCCTTTACAAGGCTCCGACCAAATACGCGCCGCACATCAACCTGCCCGCTGCCCGCGCCCGCGCCAACGAGGTGCTGAGCAACATCGTGCAGGCCGGCTTCATGACCGAAGGCCAGGTCATCGGAGCCCGCCGCAATCCTGCGGTGGCCGTTGACAGGTCACAGGATCAGGCGCCGGACTTTTACCTCGACTGGGCTTTCAACGAGGTCAAGCGCCTCGCCCGCCGCCATCCGGCACTGGCGCGCGACCGTATCGTCACCGTCCGCACCACACTGGACCCTGCCCTGCAAAGAGAGGCTGAGCAGTCCGTCGATGCGATCATGCGCCAGTTCTCGGAAGAACGCCGCGCCCGCGAGGCGGCCATCGTAGCCATGGTGCCCGATGGCGCCGTGCGCGCCATGGTCGGTGGCAGGGACTACGGCGCCAGCCAGTTCAACCGCGCCGTGGACGCCCTTCGCCAGCCCGGCTCTTCTTTCAAGCCTTTCGTCTACATGACGGCTTTCATGAATGGCTACTCCAAGGACAGCATCGTTCCGGATGCCCCCGTTTCCATCGGAAACTGGAGCCCGCGCAATTACTCGCGCGGCTATGCCGGTGCAATCACCTTGAAAGAAGCCCTCACACGCTCGATCAACACGATCCCTGTCCGCCTGTCCATTGCTCTCGGCCGTCCCAAAATCATCGAAATGTCCTATCTCATGGGCATCAGTCACGAGCTGCAGAACTCCACCTCTCTGGCGCTCGGCTCTTCGGATGTCTCGGTCATCGACATGGCTGCGGGCTACTCGGTCTTCGCCAACGGCGGCTACAAGGCAACGCCCTACACCATTCTGGACGTCCGCAGCTCCGGCGGCACCGTCATCTATGACCGCGCCCGGAACGAGCCTGCCCCTCAGCGCATCCTGCCGGAAGAGAAGGTGTTCGAGATGAACGACATTCTCGTCAACGTGGTGGAGCGCGGCACCGGAAGGCGCGCGCTGCTGGAAGGGGTCGTGGCAGCAGGCAAGACCGGCACCACTTCCGCCTACCGTGACGCATGGTTCGTTGGCTACACTGGAAACTTCACCGCCGCCGTCTGGGTGGGGAATGACGATTTCACCGGCACAAACAACGTCACCGGCGGCACGCTTCCGGCCATGATCTGGCAGCGGTTCATGGCCTATGCTCATGAAGGCATCGAAATCCAGCCCATTCCCGGCGTGGATGCCACCAAGATCAAGCCTGCCAAGCAGCTGGCTGCAAGACCGGAAGTGGCAGGCACCGGCAGCCAGCCGCGCATTCTCAACAGCCGCTCGCTGGCGGTCATCACACAGATCGGTGATGCACTCACCGCCATTGGCCAGACAGCCAGCGCGGCAAGCATGGACAGCAGCGGAGCGGTCCAGCCATGAACGCCCGTTTCGAAGCTGGCCCGGACTTGAATTGGAAGGAGCTGGAAACACCGGCTGTCCTGTCGCGCCGCAAGCCGCACCCGCTCTGGCGGGCCTTCACCATCACCCTGCTCTTTGCCGGCGCTCTCATCATTGGCGTTGGATCAGCCTATCTCGCTCTCAGCCGGGAAGATCTTTTTCAGAGCGTGCGCATTGGTGTCTGGGGCGCTCATCCGCTGGCAGGCACGCCAGAGGCCGATCCCTATTCTGCCGCCATTTTTGCACGGCTGGGCCGGGTTCCGCTGGCCTCCGGCGAGGGAGTGGCCTTCATCGCCCGGGAAACATCAGCGGGCCGCCCGCTCCGCCCGGGCTGCACCTATCTGATTTCTGGCCTCACGCCTTCTGCGCGCCTGTGGACGCTGACCTCTGCTGACGGAGAGGCCCGTCTCGTCCCGGTACCGATGGACCGGCTCTATCTCGACAGCAACCAGATCCTGCGCAAGCCGGACGGCTCCTTCGACATCACGGCCTCCGCCCGCCCGGCGCCTGGAAACTGGCTGCCGACAGGAAAGGGCCCGGGGCTTTCCTTCATCCTGCGCCTCTATGACGCCCCCATCACAACGGGCTCGTCCCTCGCCGGACTGACCATGCCGGCGATCACCGAGGTCTCGTGCCCATGAGCGCCGCCTTGACCGGATCTCTGCGTTTGACCCGCCTCGTAAGCCGTGCGTGGCGGCGGCTCCGGGCCATGCTGCCCCGGTTTCTGCTCTGGCTGTTCGCAATGCTGCTGATCGGCGGCATCATTCATATCTTCGTGGTTCTGACTGTTCCCGGCCACGTCCGCGCCAAGGCATTTGCCGAGTTGCGTCAACTGGGCCCGGACCGCATTTTTCACGTCCTGCCGCCCATTACCGGCGGGGCGGAACTCGCCCCCATGCTGGACCCGGCCATGCGCCATGCCGTCTGCTGGTTCCGCCTGGAGGATGGCCCTCTCGCGCTGGCAGCCAATGTGGACTCACCCTTCTGGTCCATGGCCCTGTTCAACGGGCGTGGAGAGGTGGTCTACAGCCTCAACAACCGCACCTCCGGCTCAGGCGCCTTGGCCATGCTGGTTCTCACCTCGAGTCAGCTGTCGATCCTGCGCGAGAATCCGCCGGAGAATCTGGATGAGATGATCGTGATCGAGACCGATCAGAACGAAGGCTTTGCCCTCTTGCGTGCCTTCGTGCCGGATTCTGCTGCAGATCCGGTCCTCGCTGATGAGCTGGGCGCGGCCAAATGCATGGACCTCTCCACGCCTGATAAATAACTTCACTAGCGCCGGAAATGGCTCACTTTTGATCTGCGGGACGCTCCAGCCCCCAGTTGTTGTAGATGCGCGAGCGCTTCAGATCCTCAGGTGTATCGAACCGGTTCTCCGCCGCGCAGCCGGTCTCCGTCAGACGGACCACCTCCTCCAGCTCCTTGATCGCCCGGTTCGTATCCCAAAGCCGCGAGCCGGATGGCGTCTCGATTTCGAAGTGGTCAGTTGCCGTCTGATAGGCCTGGATGCGGAAACGCAGCGCCTGTGCCACCCAGCCGATGTAGGCACGGTTTTCCCACACACGGGCATTGGCGCCCTCGAACGTATCCTGCGTCAGGATATCCCGGCGCGACACCGCCGCCAGCCGCTCCCGGTCGGCCGCCTCCACGCGCGCTGCCACCTCACAGAACGGCGGCACCAGCTTGGCATCTCCCCGCGCATCCGCAGAGATCCGGTCAAACCGCGCCTCGCTGGAATTGAATTTTTCGGACCCGAGGAACACAGAATAGAGCGTTACCGGAACCTTGCCGTCCTTTTCAGGCAACAGCCGTGTGCGGGCCAGCTCCACCTTGGTGCCGCCGATCCAGTCCTTCGCCCAGGGCGGGCGGATCAGCCCCCAGCCAAGATCCCGCAGCAGCTTTTCATCATCCGTGAGAATAAACTCCGACACCGGCTCACCGCGCACCCGTGCCGCAAGCTTCCCGGCTTCGGGCATGATCGTGTCATGGATGACGGACGGCTGCGCCCGGCCGAAATCACCCGTTGGCCGGCTGCACCCTGCAATCAGCACGGCGCAGCACATCAGCGGCAGAGCGGCTGCACTCAGAGCGCCGCGTGTCGTTCGCGAAGGCCGGATCGCAACACAGGCCGGCCGGGCATTGTTTGCCCTGGTAGTGGTCATGCTGGCGTTCCCTGGCCATGGGTGGCGGCAGGCACGCCTTATGCGTCACTCCGCCTCGGGCGCAGCCTGTCCGGCTGGTGTTCCGATGGTCCCGATTCGGGCGGCAAGATCAAGCGCTTCCCGCTCGATACGCACTCCGGGGAACAGAACGACCACGTCTTCCTGTGAAACAGGCCCCAGCCCGCCCGCTGCTTTGCGCTGCGGCCGCCTTGGTGCCATGCGGAAATCAAGCACGTAACCCATCGCTTCCTCCATCAGCAGCTGCTCCGGCAAATGGCTCGGGCGGTTTCAGGACTGTGGACACTTACGCTGGTTTTCAGAGTAACGCCCCTGCAGGGTTAACAGGCTGCTAACGCTTTATGTCTAATTTTAGCCACTGGACTGGGGGTAGCCTGTCCGTCCTTGTATTGAGTATCTGGCTGTAGCGGCGCGTATCATGTCATCAGTTCCGCCTGGTCGCGGTCCCAACTTCCTGAGCGGCAATCCGGATCTCACCCGGCGCGAACGCTTGCTACTGGCGGCTACGGAGCTGTTCGTGGCCCGTGAACGCCACGACCGGCAGGAAATCCGCGCCTTTGGCGAACTGGCCATCAATCTATATGAAGGAACCGATGTAGCCGACCGGCGCCGCATCGCCTGCCTTGCCGCCCGCGCCAGCGATATTCCGGCCGAGTTTCTCGATCTTCTCGCCCGCGACGCAGACGCACTCGTCGCCTATCCGATTGTCCTCCATGCGGCCATGATCAGCACGCAGGCGCAGCTTCTCATTGCAGAGCGCGGACCGGAGAGCCTGCGCCGGGCCTTGATCCGCCGTGAAGATCTCGTTCCTGCCGCCCAGACCGTGCTCGCCCGCAACGCCGATGCCCAATCGCTTCAGCAGCTTCTGCCCCGTATTGATCTGGCGACCCGGCCCGAAATCCTCGCAGCGCTCAGCGAGCGCGCCGATGTCATGGCCGTGATCGGGCCGGATCTGGCCGCACGCGCCCTGCTGCCGTCCCCGCTTCTGCTCGCCAACTTCCCGTTTCTGGATCATGCAAACCGTCTGCTGGCCATTGGCGCTGCGGAACTGCGCGCCCTTGGCAACTTGACCCGGCAGGGCGGCAAGCGCCCGCCCCGCCCGGCTTTCAAGCCCGCCTTGCTGCAGCGGCTGCGTGAGACTGCACTGTCCGGTGGCCACAAGGCATTTGCGGAAGGCATTGCCTATGCACTGGGGCTAGATGCCGGACTTGCCCTGCATCTGGCCGCAGACGAACAGGGCGAAGCCCTGACTGTCTGCCTGAAGGTACTCGGCTTTGACAGCGAGAGTGCAACCGCAATGCTGGTGCGCCTTGGCGGCGTCACGCTGGATCTTGCACGCCTGCGCAAGCTTCAGCACCTGTTCGAGAACATGTCCCTCGATGCGGCTGATTGCCTGCTGACCAGCTGGCGCCACAGAAGTGAAATCATCGACGGCGAGATTCAGCAGGCCGCTGCCGCCCGGCTTCAGCAGCCGGGAGGCGCCCGCGCCGGCCAGCGCCCGCAGGACATTGCCCGCCCCGGCGAACGCCCGCTGCCCACCCACAGGCCCGCACCGCGCACGGTTCCGTCAACCCGCCGCATCACCAGCGTCTGACGGCAGCACGGACATCTATCGCAGTTGCCCGGCGGCTCCTGCGGCAAGCTCCCGGTAGCGTCCTGGTGTCATGCCCGTCTGCTTGCGGAAGGCCCGCGTCATGTGGCTCTGGTTGGCAAAGCCGCAGGCAGCCGAAACCCCTGCCGCCGTTTCCCCTGCCCTCAGCAGCTGCTTGGCCAGATTGATCCGCTGCATCATCACCCATTCGCTGGGCGCCATGCCGCGCGCCAGCTTGAACATGCGGTGGAAATGAAACACGGAAAGGCCCGTCAGCGCGGCAAGGTCCTCCAGATGGATCACGCCGTCCATATGGGCCCGCACCCACTCATCCACCCGCCGCAGCTGATGCGGGCTGAGCCCGCCTTTCAGCACCGGTGCACCACGCGTGAGATGCGCCACCATCACGGCAAAGGCCTCATCTGCCTTGAGAGCATCTTGAACCATGGCCGCCTCGGCGATCCGGAACAACGGCAGAGCGATGGAAGGCGCCGCCACAAAGGTTTCATCCCGCAGGTCCAGCCGCCGTGCGTCGCAGTCATGCACCTCGGCGAAGGCTGCACGCAGCGCCTTGTCGCTGACATAGAGATGCACGAAGCGGAAGGGCTCGGTGATCTTCCAGTCGGATGCCTCCCCCTCCGGCATCACGCAGACGGCCCCCTGCCAGCCGGCCAAGGCGCCCTTGTCGAGCCGTGAGGTGCCGGTTCCACCCTGAAGATAGAGGCTGAACGTATGCCGCTCCGGCGCTTCGTAGGACACTTCGTCGTCATGGTTTTCCCAGACCGTCACCGAACGTTCAGCCCCCATGCCGAGATGGGCGGCCGCAAAGGCGGTGGCAGACTGACTGAGAAAGTCGTGAACGGTCGGGCGCATGACCACTTTCTACATCATTGACGGCCTGCAAGGCAGAGGCTGGACGGAGAATACCGCAAGATCGTGCAAGCCTTGCATTCAAGAGACAGCGTAACACCGGCAGGCAAGGAGCCTGCCCATGACCAACATTCTGCTTTTCGCTTCCACCGTCCTGCTCTGGGGCACCACCTGGATCGCCATTGCCTTCCAGATTGAGGCTGCGCCTGTCCCGGTCTTCGTCTCCATCTTCCACCGCTTTGCGCTGGCAGCCCTTGTCATGGTCGCAGGGCTGGCGCTCATGGGCCGCCTGCGCCGCCCCCGTGTCTGGCGTTTTGTGTTCGCGCAGGCGCTTTGCCTGTTCTGCTGCAACTTCATCGCGCTTTACACGGCCACAACGCTCATCCCTTCCGGCCTCGTTTCGGTGATCTTCTCGCTGGCCTCGCTCTTCAACGCGGTGAATGCGCGGATCTTCTTCGGCGACAGGATCACGCCGCGCACGCTTGTTGCCGCAGCCCTCGGGGCCTGCGGGCTGCTGCTGCTGTTCTGGCACGATCTGACGGTCGACTTCGACATTTCCGTGCTGAAGGGCATCGGCTGGGCGGCACTCGGCACCTGCTTCTTTTCGCTCGGCAACATGGCCTCGCGGCGCAACACTGCAGAAGGCGTTCCCCCAGCCACGGCCAATGCCTGGGGCATGAGCTTTGGCGCCATTGCCTTGCTGGCGATCATCTACGCCACCGGCAACACCCTGGTGACCCCGCCCTCTTCGACCTATTGGCTCGCCGCCGGATACCTCGCCGTCTTCGGCTCTGTGGCAGGTTTCACGGCTTATCTGATGCTTGTCGCACGCATCGGTTCGGCCAAGGCAGGCTACGCCACGGTGCTGTTTCCAGTCATCGCCCTTGCCGCCTCCAGCCTGTTTGAAGGCTATCAGTGGACGCCCGAGGCCATCGCCGGACTGGCGCTGACCGGTCTGGGCAATCTGGTGATGTTCACGAAGGTCAGCTTCCGTCCGGCCAGAGCCGCGGCATGAACGCAACGGGCGTCTGACTCTCTCCCCGCCGCCTTGCGGTCAGGCATCCGTATCAACCACCTGCAGCAGATCTGTACCGCCCTTGCTCTCGATTTCGACGACCCAGAAATCCGGGTCCATCCGCTTTTCGCTTTCAAGACGCGCCTGAGCCTCCTCGCGCGTGCCTTGAAAGATCAGCAGTTCGAAAGCCCGGTCATCGGCCGCCGTATCCATGAAGGCCTGTGGCGCGGGACCATAGAGATCAACAGTGCCGTCCATCCGGTCCACCAGCACGAAAACGACCCCGGCTTCTTCCGCACCCTTGCGGGTGGTCGCGGCAAAGCTACCGGCCGTAAAGACCTGCCGCACCAGCGCGCTGACGAAAAATCTGGATGTAAGCCGCGGCATGCGCATTTCCTTCCTGCGGGCCAGCCCGCAAGGCAGGCCCGGTTATCCCTCGAACGGAATCCCTGTGAATTCTTCGAGCTCACGAATGAGCGAGGGCGACACCTGTCCGGTGATGGCGAGCCCCCGGTCCAGCTCGAAGCGCTGAATCGCGTTGGCGGTGTTGTCGCTCATCATGCCGTCTGCCCGCAAGGGGCCATAGCCAAGTTCCGAGAGTAACCGCTGCACCTTGGCCAGCTGCCCGCCGCCATTCTCCGCCACCTGCGCGCTGCGCCCCACTTCCTGAGGGGGCACAGGCACTGTGCCTGTTGCGGTGGGAAGCGGCACCTGGCGCACGGGCTGTGCCTGTTCGACAAGGGCTGCAATCGTTGCCGGGGCAGCAGACTGCGCCACGGCTGCGGCCGGGCTCGCTGCAGCTGCGCTGTTGCGATGTGCCGGGCTGGCGAAAGGTGAAGGTCTCGGCAAGGGCACCGCCCCGGCGCCACCGCTGGCAGCAGCACGCTCCACCAGCCCTTCGGTCTCCATGAGCAGACGCGCAAGCAGGGCGCTGTTCACCTCGCCGCTTTCCGGCAGACCTGCAAGGATCTCATAACGGCGGACGGATCTTTCCGTTGCCGGGCCCACCATGCCGTCCAGCAGCCCCTCGTAAAGGCCGAGGCGGCGCAATTCGGTCTGCACGTCCAGAACCAGCGTTGAAACCGCCTGCGGCATCACCGCACGGTTTTCCTGGGGCACCACTTCGCTGTGCCGCTCGCGCGTCACGACAAGCGGTGCAGGATGGCGGCCTGGCTGAAGCCCAACAGCGTTGGCAATGATCAGGCATCCGGTCAGCGCCATGACGATGGAACCACCGGCCGCGACGGGATTGTCCATCGCAGCCGTGCCCATGCGGGCAACCAGCCCCTCGCGGGGCGGCGGTTCAGGGTCAACTCGCTTGCGTGCCATGCGCTCCAGTCCGCTCTCCGCTTTCCGGCCTCAGGCCACCGTTCGCACCGGCAGATGACCTGCCTTGCGCGGTGAATTTGTTTTTGCTCCTGCCGCAGAGGGCGGCAGAAGAACCGTCATGCTTGTCCCGTTGCCCCGTGTCGCATCAACACGGAAGCTGCCCCCATGCAGCTCGGCAAGGCCTCTCACGAGGGCAAGACCGATCTCAGCACCAGGCAGCGGCTCCGGCTGCCCGCGCCGCGAGGCTGCGCCTGCATCCGGCAGCATCCCTGTCGCCGTCACGCGGAACTCCGCACCATTGCCAAGATGCCGGGCCAGAAGCTCGACCCGCCCACCCGCTTGTGCCGACTTCACGGCATTGGACAGCAGATTGATCACGATCTGGCGGCAAGCAACCTCGTCCGCCGGAAAACTTCCCAGCGCCGGATCGATTTCGCTGACCAGCGCAGCATTGCGCAGCCGCGCCTCATCTGCCGCCACCCGCACACACTCCTGCAGGCAGGCAACCAGATCCGCCTCAGCCCGGCTTCCGGGCTTGAGAGGAATGGCCGGCTTGTGCTGCCCGGATATCATCCCGTCCACCACGTCCAGCAGATGGGTGCTCGACGCATGGATCAGGTCAGCATATTCGCGCCTGCGGGCAGCATCGCTCAGGCTGTCTGGCCGTTCCCGCAACACATCGGAAAAACCGGCAATCGCGGTCAGGGGCGCACGCAGTTCATGCCCGGCCTCAGCAACCGTCCGCGACACATTCTCTTCGGCAGATCCCGCATTGCTATGGCCCGCCGCTTCCCGCAGCACTGCAAGCACGCGGCCCGACCTGTCTCTCGCATCCGTGCGCGAAGCCGGGCGGCATTCGATCAGAACGCTGCGGTAATCGGCCGTTCCCGCCTCACCCGGCCGGTTCCGTCCCTGCCGCAGCCGCACATCAAGGCTCATGGCGCAACGGTCGCGCTCCACATCCGACACCATCTTCAGGAAGGCCGGCCGGTCCGCCACATGCAGCCGCTGGAACAGCCCTTCCCGCTGGACCTGCCGTGCGCTGGCGCCAAGCAATGCCTCGCAGGATCCGCCGATGGAAATCACGTCACCGCCTTCGCCCAGCAATGCAACCATGCCGCTGGCCTCGTCATTGACCATCTTCAGGCGGCTTTCCAGATGGCGGAACAGGCCCTCGCCGCGCTGCTGCTCTTGCGCAATCTTGACGCCCATCATCATGGCATAGGCGAGAGCACCGCCAGAGGAAATGGCCAGCGCCGCTTCCGGGCTGCCGGACAGCGCATAAACGGGCGCCACGGCTCCCAGCAGGGCCAGCAGCCCAACTTCGGCAATACAAAGCGCCGTCACGTAGAGAATCGCGCGCCTGTCTGCGGTCAAGGCTGCCTCGACGGGCGCCAGAATCAGCCAGATCAGGGCAAAGGAAGCGATCCCGCCCGTTATGGCCGCAATGCCGCCAATGAACAGCGCAAAGACCCCCGCAGAAGCGGCCTGTGCCACCGTCAGATTGCCCGTGCGCGACAGGAACAGTGCCAGCGGCCACTGAGCCAGAGCCCAGCCGAGAATCAGCGTCAGGGGCAGCGAGGCAGGCCCGGCAACGGCGAGATGCAGCGGAAACAGAAGCAGAGCGGCCGAGCCTGTCACCAGATTGGCCGTGATAAAGGCCTTGTGGCGCGGCGCGCGCAGCTCATCCCCTTCGACGGACGGATGTACCAGTCCCTCGACAAAACGGGCTATGGGCTGGCCATAGATGGTTAGGAACCTGGATACGCTACGCAACACACTCACCACGGGACCGGTAAGCCCGGTACCTCCAGTTTCTCGTTACCCGATTTTTCGCGCGGATCACTTAAGGAACGTTGAAGGCGGATGGAAACTCCTCAAAAGCCCCGGCAAAAAAACACCAATCCCGCGCAGCCCCTTGGCTCCAATCCGCTCAAATTTGAATCAAGTTTGCCGAAAAATATATTCAACATTCTGTTTTCTTTGAAGAAAATCACCCTCCGCAGAGAAACGCCGCTTTTGGATGTACCGGTTAATGTCGTGCCATAACAAAACCGTCAGCCCATGGCACGGAGACTGGCGGAACCGGAAAACTGAAGGGTAGCGCAATGTTCTTCCTCGTCAGGAAAGCCCTCTGGCTTGTCTTGGTGCTGGCGATGGTGCCGTTCTTCGCCGGCAAGGATCAGGCAGGCGGCTTCAACGTCGACCCTGTGGCGGCTTTCATGGCTGCTCAGGCAACCGTAAGTGATCTGACAGGCTTCTGCGGCCGCAATCCGCAGGCCTGCGAAACCGGCGGCGAGGCCCTTGCGGCCATCGGCGCCAATGCCCGCGACGGCGCAAAGCTGGTCTACCAGTATTTCGACGGCGCAGAGGCAGGAAGTGGAACAGACGATCCGGCGCTGGCAGCGCAGCCTGCCCCCGGCGACGTCACCAGCTCCATTCCAGCCACGGATGGCACATCCGGTGGTGAACTCAGCATCCCGTCGTGGCATCTGCCTGCGCCGGAGATCGCACAGCAGAATTCCTCCGTTCCGGAGGCTTCCTTTGGGCCGGTGCCACGGCCCAATCCCAGGTCAGTCCCCCGGGTCTGACCGACCCTGCTGCGGCACCGGGCCTGTCATTCCGGACCGCAGTGGTTTGCGCCCGCATGACCAGACCGGTCCCCCGTCCTGACCCGGGGCCGGACTGGAGAGACGGAAAAACTCGGTGGCCATGCCGCCGCGCCGCAAGTGGATTGCTGCCCCTTCCACTTGCGGCGTCTTTTTTCCCGCCGCCATGCCGGGCACCCTTGCCTGACGGGCCGCAACGTCTATATCTGCGCACCTGACGTGCTCCAGAAAGCGGAACCCCGGCACATGACCGCCAGTCTTGACGAAATCCTCGAGAACTTTGAATTCATCGATGACTGGGAAGACCGCTACAAGTATGTCATCGAACTGGGCCGCGCCCTGCCCGCCTTTCCTGATGACCAGCGCACGGAAGACAACAAGGTGCGCGGCTGCGTGTCCCAGGTCTGGCTGGTGACCCAGGTCACGCGCGGCGAGGATGGCAGTGCCATTCTTACCTTCCTTGGCGACAGCGATGCCCTGATCGTGCAGGGTCTTGTCGCCATCGTGCTTGCCGTCTTCTCGGGCCATTCAGCCAAAGACATTCTTGCGACCGATGTGGACGCGATCTTTGCCCGCATCGGTCTCAAGGATCATCTCACGCCGCAGCGCTCCAACGGCCTGAAGTCCATGGTCCAGCGCATCAAGGACGACGCGGCCTCGGCTCTGGCTGGGGTGTGACAGCCGGGCCGCGGCATTTCCGGAGCGCCTTTTTCGCTTCCGCCATGCCGTAGTGGGACGCCAGGGCAGACAGGCCGATCCCCAGCACCACCTTTGCAGAGCGGGCAGGCCAGCCCCTTTCCCGCTCGACGGTCTCCAGCCCCTTGAGCAGGCAGCAGACATCCACCAGCACGCCGCCAAGGCCCCGGCCGGCGGCATCCAGCGCCCGTTCCACCCGGAGCCTTGCCGCCATCACATTGTCGCTCATGTCCGCCCCGGCCGGGCCACGGCCCGTATTGCGCCCGCCGCCGGCTTCCGTGCGCCAGCCGCCGGAAAGGCCCGGCATCATTGCCGCAAATGTAAAGTCTTCCCGCAGGCGTTCACCTGCCTCGACCTGCGCTGCCGTCAGCATCGCCTTGCCTTGGCCGTCCTTTCGCCGCGCCAGCCAGGCAAGAGGGCTCTCCGCCAGATTGACCGTCACCCGGATCGGGCTGCCATCGCCTGTTTGCAGCATGACCGGCTCGCGGACCTGATGCTGCAGCTGAAAGCCGTCGCCGCCGCCGCTCAGCATCCTGCGCACATGCAGGCGGCCTTCAGTCGAGAGCCTCAATGCGCCATCCGGCGCCTCCCGCGTCAGGCCCAGATGCTTCAGGTCCAGGAGCACCCGCACCGTCACAATCATCTGCCGGCGCTTGCCCCCGGTGTCCTGGCGTCCCTCAAGCCGTACCGGAGCCTCTTCCTGACCGCTGCCGGACACAATGACCGCCCCTGTCGCGGCCAGAAACTTGAGAACCTTGCGTCCTTCGTCTGTCAACGTTCTGCTCATCGGAATCCCTCCCAGCGGGCCAGTCCATAAACCGTCATGCCACCAGCAATCAGCTGCTCGATTTTCAGGAGAACGCCGTCGACATGAGGATCATCGCGCCGGTCCTCCCATTTGCGGCAGGCGTAAGCCACCGTGGACCGGTCCCGGCCGTAGTAGTCGCCGACCTCGGCACAGGAGAGGCCAAGGGCAACATGAGCCAGATACATCACCAGCTGCCGGGCATCGGCAATCAGCCGGACGCCGCGGCGCTGACTGAGCAGCTCCGGCGGACTGATGCCATAGACTTCGGCGACCAATCCTTCGATCAGCAGAAGCCGGGCCATGACGGTTCTGTTCCTCACTTCTCCCGCCTGTCCCCCGTCACCACCCTGACGCTGCTGCCGGATAGAAGTCCTCGCTACGCACTCCATCACCAATCTCCCCGTGGGCTTCCCCGTTAGGCTTATATTCCTACATAATACGTCAGCAATCCGGGGTGAGGGATAAGTTTCCTAGCAACCTTTAAGGGCGCGCAGATATCCGCCATTTCTCCCCACGCCTCCCGGCCAGGTGATGATGGATAAATTCCTGACTGGCACCCCAGACAGGACACCGGAGCCTGAGCCTCTTTGATGTCTGAGACGTCAGCATCGAAGCCTTGGCAGCTCCTTTAGGCGTGAAGGGAGCCCGGATGCATGAACCGCCAGTGCCGGACAAAGTGTTCTGGATGCGCCTTGAGCGTCTTGGGCTTGGAACAGGGCTGCCGGAGCAAAGGGCAGCAGCCAATGGTCTTCCGGTCCTGCTGCTCCGCCTGATACGTGCCATGCGGGCAGAGCGGGCAAGGTGCCGTCAAGGGCACTGGACAGGCGACATCAACCGCCTTGCCGGACTGCGCTCTTCCTTCCGCACATTGTGGCCCCTGCGCCACTCTTGCCGCCGCTGAGTTTGCCCTGCCGGCGGCTCATCTCAAGCAATTCGAACAGACAGGGGAGCCAGCTTTTCATCTCAAATGGCTTCACGCCAAAGAGACAGCACTCTCACCGCCATCTCTTTCAGTGCCGCGCCTGAAGCTTCAAGGATACCGGCCCCAAAAAATGCAAAAGGCCGCTGCGGTTTCCCGCAGCGGCCTCGAATTCATCCCTGCAGTGCAGGGCTGACAATTACTTGACGCGCTTGCGCTGCTGACCCAGACCCATCTTCTTGGCCAGTTCAGAACGTGCAGCGGCGTAGTTCGGAGCAACCATCGGATAGTCGGCCGGCAGGTCCCACTTCTCGCGGTATTCTTCCGGGGTCATGTCGTAGTGCGTGCGCAGGTGACGCTTCAGCGACTTGAACTTCTTGCCGTCTTCCAGGCAGATGATGTAGTCCGGCATCACGGACTTCTTGACCGGAACGGCCGGCTTCAGCGGCTCCGGCTCCGGCTCGACCTGGGCGCCAGACGTGCGCTGCAATGCACCGTAAACTTCGTTGATCAGGCTCGGAAGCTCAGTTGCCGCTACGGTATTATTGCTCACGTAAGCGGAAACAATCTCAGCGGTCAGGTCGATCAGGTTTGCATCTACCGGCGTGTCAGTCATTTCTCACCCATCTCGTAAATTTGTCGCGTGTTCGCATTCCTGCACAAACCCAAGGTCTTCAACAATCGACGCTTTACAGCACAAGCTTACTTGGGAAGCGCGACGAGAAAATTTTGATTCTTATGCAGAGGCAACGTATTCGAGCTTATATAGATGCTTCATTCATTGGACAAGCCCTAACAAACAAGAAAAAAGTAAAACGGCCTGTTTTCAACGAAACGCCTTCGTTATCTGTAGTCCAAATTTGTCCATATTGTGGTAAAAACCCGCAGTAGAGCCGTCCAACAGCGGCATTCCCGCATTCAAGGCAGGGCCAGCCTTTGGTTGCATCCAGACTGGTTTTGCTAGCTTTGAGCAGGCTGACACTTCCCTGCAAAAAGTAAGGCCCGGCGCATAACACCGGGCCTTGCAACAAGCACTTGCCTCTCCTGCCCTGCGGGCCCGCACGTCAGGTTTTCTGCTGCTTCTTTTTCTGATCAAGAAGCGGAGCGAGGACGTCCATTTTTGTCACCGCGCAGGGCCGGTATCCGGCTGCGAGAGCCGCCTTGGCCACCAGATGCGCGGAAATCGGAGCCGTCAGCAGAAAGAAGACAACACCCGCGATGGCTCTGGTGATTACATCGAGTTCCCTGGCGTGCAGGGCCAGCGCGATCAGCATCAGCCCGGACCCCAGGGTCCCGGCCTTTGACGCGGCATGCATGCGCGAGAACACGTCGGGAAAGCGGATGAGGCCAAGTGCCGCAGCTGCCGCAAACAGCGCTCCGGCGACCATGAGGAGGCCACTTGCGATTTCGATTGCAGCGTTCATTTTCCAGCCTTTCTGCGGGCGAGATTTTCCTTCACCTCTGCGGAGATGGTGGGATCACCGACCTGCCCCCGGTTCAGGATGAAGCGCGCCAGCGCCACCGTGCTGAGGAAACCGACAAGGCCAAGCGTGATGGCAATGTCCACGTAAAGATAGAATTCGGTCGCAATGCCGATCACGGCAATGAAGCCTATCGCGGTCGCCACCAGCATGTCGAGGGCGACAACCCGGTCCGGAAGGCTCGGGCCGAGCACAGTGCGCACCACCGTAACGGCAAAGGTGAAAACCAGAAGCGCCAGCGAGATCTGGATGCAGACCGCGAGGAAGTTTTCGGCAAAAAGGTCAAGCGGACTCAACGGAAGGCCTCCATGATCTTGCGTTCAAAACCGTTGCGGATGTCCGCAATGGTCCCTTCCGGATCAGGAACGTCGATGCAGTGAATGTAGAGTACCTTCCGGTCCTCGGAGACATCCACGGACAGCGTTCCCGGCGTCAGTGTGATCAGATTGGCCAGAAGCGCTATCTCGAAGTCGCTTTCGACCCTCAGGGGAAACGCAATGAACCCCGGATTAAGGTCAAGTTTCGGCCGGGTCACAATCCGCAGGACGCGCCAAGCCGACATGACCAGTTCATAGAGGAAAAGCAGGATCAGCCCTATGACGCGCGAAGCACGGCGGAAATATCCGCCCGTGTTGATCTGCTCGCGGATCAGGTAGAGAGCCCCCAGCCCTAGCACATAGCCGAAGGCGAGATTGACCACCGAGAAGGAGCCGGTCACCGCCCCCCATGCGGCAGCCAGCAGGATATTGACGAGGAACAGGCCGCTCATGCTGCACCTCCAAAGACAGACAGGAAGTAACCGGCCGGATCGATCAGGCCGCCGGCACCGCGCATGGCGATGTTCATCAGCCATTCCGGCGCAAGTCCGAACAGGACAACCAGCGCCGTAAGTGCGCCAATCGGGATCCAGAGCGCCGGAGAGCCAAGACCGGAAGCCTGTCCAGCAACCACGGCGGTTCCACCGCTGTGAAGGGCCACCCGGGTGCCGTCACCCGTTCCCTCAGGCCCGCCGCGCCAGAACGCATAGATCCACACACGGCCCACGGCCATCGAGGTCAGGAACCCGGTCACGAGGATGGCGGCTGCCAGCCAGGACCAGCCGGTTTCAAGCGCGGCATCGACAAGGATCAGCTTGGGCCAGAAGCCCGAGAAGGGCGGCAGGCCGGCCACGGCAAAGGCAAGGATCAGGAACACGGCCGCAAGGGCCGGGCTCTCGCCGTAAAGGCCGCCCAGCTTGCGCAGATCATTGCTGCCGCACATCGACGCCATCACACCGGCGGCCAGATAGAGCGCCGTCATGACGATGATCGAATGCACTGCATAGAAGATGCTTCCGGAGATGGCCGCAGGCGTGCCCATGGCAAGGCCCGCCAGCATCGAGCCAATGCCGGAAATGACCAGATAGCCCAGCAGACGCCGCACATCAGACTGGGCCAGCGCACCGATAACACCCACCAGCATCGTCAGAGCCGCCACCCAGGCAATCACGTCACTCATGTCGGCGCGAACCGCCGGCATCAGCATCACCATGACGCGCAGCAGCGCATAAATGCCGACCTTGGTCAGAAGACCGGCGAATATCGCCGAAACTGCGACACTGGGGGTATGGTAGGATGCCGGCAGCCAGGCGTTCACCGGGAAGGCAGCTGCCTTCATGGCAAAGGCCAGGAAATACAGGGCGCCGATGGTCATCACCGGGCCGGAAGGCTCAGCATCCGCCAGCTTCATGCTGACATCGGCCATGTTCAGCGTGCCCAGATGTCCATAAAGCAGGCCGGTGGCAATCAGGAACAGGTTGGTGCCGATCAGGTTCAGCACACCGTATTTCACGGCGCCGTCCAGCTGCGCCCTGCCATTGCCCAGCACGAGAAGACCGTAGGACGAGATCAGCAGCACCTCGAACCAGACATACATGTTGAAAATGTCGCCGGTCAGAAAGGCGCCGCAGGCACCGGTCATCAGGAACAGCAGGAACGGAAAGAACCCGTAGCGCCGCCCGGAGGTGTCGATGGTCCCTGCCCCATAGATGCCCGCGCAAAACGCCACGACAGAGGCGATGAAGGCAAGGGTTGCCCCCAGAGGATCGGCCGTGAAAGCAATGCCGAAGGGCGGCAGCCAGTTGCCCATCACCATGGTCACGACACCCGCCCTCAGCACATGGGCCAGCAGCGCGCCTGTAGTCAGGACCAGGAGACCGAGAAAGAACAGCGCCAGCTTCGGCTGCAGCGATGTGTTCTTGCGCAGCAGCAGGCAGAGTGAGCCGCCGATGATGGTGAGAATTGAGGGAGCGACGATGAGCCAGTCCGCCGCCGTCACCGGCGCGGTGGTCATAGCCTGAGAAATATCAACCGAATAGGAAGGTCCGGCCATGGATCAGTACCCCTGCGGAGGACCGGCTTCACCCTTGGGCTCGGCAACGCGCATGTCGTTCACGTCATCGGTGCCCAGTTCCTGATAGGTGCGGTAGGCCAGCACCAGCAGGAAGGCGAAGAAGGAGAAGGAAATCACGATGGCCGTCAGCACGAGGGCCTGCGGCAGCGGATTGGCGGTCGCCTGAGTGACGGTCGCCTGATCCAGCGGGATCAGCGGCGGCACTTCGCGGGTCAGGCGGCCATTGACGAAGATCAGCATGTTGACCGCATTGCCGAGGATCACGATGCCGATCAGCATCCGCACAAACATGCGCGACAGCATCAGATAGACGGCCACGGTGAAGAACAGGCCGATGAGGATAGACAGTCCGGCTTCCATCAGTCGCTCTCCCTTTCCTCAAGCGCGAGCGCGATGGAGCCGAAGGCTCCCACCACGACGAGATAAACGCCAATGTCGAAGAACATCGGCGTGGACAGATCCACGTCCGTGCCGAAGATATGCACGGCAGCCCACTGGCTCGTCATGTAGGCTTGTCCCATAAAAGCCGACAGCAGTCCGGCAACGGCAGCCAGCAGCAGACCGAAAGCCGCAAGGCTCATCGGATGCACGCCGATGGCCCTGCGGACACCTTCGACACCGCAGGCGATGCCATAGATCGCCAGGGCTGAGGCCGCGATCAGGCCGCCGATGAAGCCGCCGCCAGGCTCATTGTGGCCGCGCAGCAGCACGAAAATGGAGAACAGCACCATCAGAGCCGCGATATAGGGCGCAAAGGTGCGGAAGATGATCGTGCGCATCAGCGTGCCTCCGCAGGCTTGGACTTCGTGGTCTTGCCGCCCTTGCCCGTCTCGGGTTCCGGCTTGGTGCGGACACGGATCAGCGCCAGAACGGCAAGCCCGGTAAGGACCACCACCGCGATCTCGCCCAGCGTATCAAAACCGCGGAAGTCGACGATGATCACGTTGACGATGTTGCGGCCATGGGCAATCACGCGGCTGTACTGGCTGAAGAAGTCAGACAGACGCGCATCGAACGGCTGCTGCGTGATGGCCAGAAGCACAAGCGTGAACCCAAGGCCGACGGCGACCGCGATGCAAAGGCTGACGATCCGCGCAAGCATCGGGCGATGGTCGCGGGGCGAAAGATTGAGCCGGGTCATGACAAGGGCAAGGATCACCACGGACAGGGTTTCCACCATGAACTGGGTGAAGCTGAGATCCGGAGCACCAAACAGCATGAAGATCAGCGCCACCGCGAAGCCCTGGATGCCGAGGGTCACGATGGCCGTCAGGCGGGTGTTGGCGAACAGAACCGCCCCCAGGCCAGCCACAGCGATCAGGATCACAGCCCATTCATAGAAGCGGAACTCGGGCCATTCCGGCACCTGCGGCATGCCATTGGCAAAGATTGCCGGCAACAGCAGCGCTGCCCCCGTGGCGAGGAAGACGACGGCCATATAGGTCTGCATCGAACCGCCCTGCAGCAGGCGGGTGATGCCGGTGGAGAGCCTGACGATGGCAGCCACAAACTGGTCGAAGCCCTTGTCCGGTCCCCAGCCGATGGCCTTGAGGACACCGGCCACCGCCGTACGCAGGCGGCCCAGCATCAGGAACAGCCCGATCCCCAGAGCGACGGTGATGATCGACAGGATCAGCGGTGCGGAGATGTAGCCGGGGATGAGATGCAGTTCCACGGCTGTCTGCGCGCCCATCAGGGAGGACAGCATCGGCCCGATGAACAATTCGCCCGTCGAATGGGCCAGCAGAGCGGCGGCAAGACCGGTCAGCGACAGCACGACAGGTCCGGCCCACAGCAATGCGGGACCTTCATGGGCATGTTTGGGCGTATGCACCTCGGGTCCGAAGAACGGCTTGATGGCGACAGCTGCCGCAATCACCAGCATCAGCGCATTGCCCACCACCGCCACGGCGGTGATCAGCAGAGCGCCACTGGAGAGCCCCCAGGTGCCGTAATACAGCACTTCCTTGGCGATGAAGCCGATGAAGGGCGGCAGGCCCGCCATGGAAAGCCCTGCGAGCGCGGCAGCCGCAAAGGTGATGGGCATCGCCTTGCGCAACCCGCCCAGCTTCGTCACATCGCGCGTACCCGTCTCATGGTCGATGATACCGGCCACCATGAACAGAGCGCCCTTGAACAGCGAGTGCGCCAGCAGATAGAGCACAGCCCCTTCCAGCGCCTTCTGCGAGCTGGTGCCCGTCAGCATTACGAGAAGCCCGAGCGAGGCAACCGTCGTATAGGCCAGCATCAGCTTCAGGTCGGTCTGGCGCACCGCCAGGATCGTGCCCACCAGCAGTGTGATTCCGCCAAACAGCGGCAGCACGGTCATCCAGACTTCGGTGCCGCCCAGAGCCGGATGCATGCGCATCAGCAGGTAGACACCAGCCTTGACCATGGTGGCCGAGTGCAGGAAGGCCGACACCGGCGTCGGCGCTTCCATGGCATTGGGAAGCCAGAAATGGAACGGGAACTGCGCCGACTTGGTGAAGGCGCCGCCCAGAACGAGGATCAGGATCGGCAGATAGAGGCCGCTGTTGCGCAGCACATCGCCGCCCGCCAGCACCTGCGACATCTGCGACACGCCGGTCACCTGCATGATCAGCAGGAAACCGGCCAGCAGCGCCAGTCCGCCGCCACCGGTCACCAGCAGCGCCTGCAGAGCAGCACGGCGCGAGGCCGCCCTCAGATGGTCAAAGCCGATCAGCAGGAAGGAGGTGATCGAGGTCAGTTCCCAGAAGATGAAGAGCGACAGAAGGTTGTCGCTGGTCACCAGCCCCAGCATCGCCCCCATGAACATGAACAGGAACGAGAAGAAGCGTCCCTGCTGCGGATGCCCCTTGAGATAGCCGCCCGCATACAGAATGATGAAGGTGCCAATACCGGAGATCAGCATCGCAAAAAGGGTCGAAAGCCCGTCCAGATAAAAAGAAAGGGTGACGCCATAGGCGGGCACCCATTCTTTAGCGACGGTATAGACTTCGCCTTCGGACACACCCGGCACGAAGCGGGTGAAGTGCAGGAAGATCAGCAGCGGCACAAGGGCAAGCAGCCAGGCCGCATTGTGCTTCAGCACTTTCGTGGCGATTGGGGCGATGATTGCAGCCGCGAAGGGCGCAAGCACGGCGAGGATGGTCGTGTCGAGTGCGGCGGGTGTCATGCTCACTCTTCGGCTAGGGCAAATTGCCAATACATGCAAATCGGGACTCTCAGTGTAGCGGCCGAGAGTTAAGATTTTTGATCGAGTTAGGCTCTGTCCGGGCTCTGCACAAGGGAGCAGAGACCAATTTTCGCCATAATCGCAAAACCGCGCGCCCTTGCTTTGCTGCGCTGCGGAATGAGAGAGCGCTGAGCAGAGCTTTTACGGCGGCAGATGCTACTTGTACGGTGCTTTTATACTGCATCGCACAACCAGAACTCTATCTTCACAAACAAGGGGCGAATCAAACACTTGCCGGGTCGCAGCAACTCCCGATGAGTTTGACTTGCCGGGAGTTCGCCAAACCCGTGCAGCGGCTGAGCAAATTCGAAGCGTGATGCGCTGGCATCGAAGGCCGTCGCGTCAGTTCCCCGTCCCTTCCATAAACCGGGTCCCTTCAAACCCCGCCTCGGCAACCTTGTCGCACAGGCCGGACCATTCGCAGCCATTGCAGGCCGGGCGCAGTTCGCCCGAAGCAAAGCCATCCTGCATCCGGTTCAGCATCGCTTCGTCCACGATCAACTCGCTGCCAGCCTCCAGCAGCCGCCCGAGAAGAGATCCGGCACTCTCGAGAGCCAGCCGGTCACGCTCCAGAACGCTGTCACGGTGACAATGGGGAGCGTCTGTATCCAGAAGCGGCGCACAGATGTCGTCGGGCCCCTGCACGATCAACACTGGCTCACCCGCCCTCATCCGCCGGATCACCTTCGCATAGTTGGCGACGAAGCGGGGGGAATAGCCCTCACCCACAAAGGTCAGCATGCACAGCAGATGATGCCCGCGAAGCCGGATGGTCATGCCCTCTCCCCGCCTTGAACGCCAAAAGGCCCGGCACAGGGCCGGGCCTTTCAACGAAACGGAAGCTTACTTGGTTGCAGCTTCGTACATTTCCAGGACGTAGTCCCAGTTGATCAGATTGTCGACGAAGGCCTCGAGGTACTTCGGACGGGCGTTGCGGTAGTCGATGTAGTAGGAGTGCTCCCACACGTCGACGCCGAGGATCGGGGACGCGCCCTGCACCAGCGGGCTTTCGCCGTTGGCGGTCTTGGAGATGATCAGCTTGCCATCCTTGACGGCAACCCAGGCCCAGCCGGAGCCGAACTGGGTGGTGCCGGCAGCGATAAAGTCGGCGCGGAACTTGTCATAGCCGCCCAGATCGCTGTCGATGGCCTTGGCCAGAGCGCCCGGGATGGACTTGCCGCCACCATTCGGCTTCATCCACTTCCAGAAATGGATGTGGTTGTAGTGCTGGCCTGCGTTGTTGAAGAGGCCGGCGTTCTTGCCGAAGCTCTCCTTGACGATCTCTTCCAGCGTCTTGCCTTCGAGGCCGCTGTCCTTCAGCAGGTTGTTGCCGTTGGTCACATAGGCCTGATGGTGCTTGTCGTGGTGATACTCAAGCGTCTCCTTGGACATGTAGGGACCAAGAGCGTCATAGGCATACGGCAGTTCGGGAAGTTCGAAAGACATGGCAAATCCTCCTTCAGGAAAGCTGTGGTGCGGCCCGGCTGCATTCAATCATGCTGGCCCGGCCCTTCCGGAGCTGCGGGGAAGCAGCTCGCGCCGGGATGCAAAATAGGCGTCTTCTCGCTCGTGAGCAATGCACCCGGGCAAATAAAAAAATATTTTTCTTGGTTTATTAGCTGGAACCATTTCAGGCGCGCAGCGTTCTGCGCCTCCCCGCGCTCACAAGGACGAAATCCGTGCGTCCTTAAAACCGGAAGCAAGATCTTAACAGCCCGTTAACCCTTGCTCCCCAGACTTCCCGCAAAGCCACATAGGCCTCGCCTGATTCCGGGATTACCGCCTTGAAAACACACGCAGTCCGGCCATCCCTCCGGAGCAGTCTTCCGCTTGGCGCGCTGGTTTTAGCCGCATGCATCGCCGGCGGCGCAGCCCCGCTCACGTTTCAGGCACTGAAGGTCACGGACGGCGATACGATCGTGCTGAACGGTGAAAAAATCCGCCTGGAAGGGATTGACGCGCCCGAGATGGCACAGCGCTGCCTGACGCCAACAGGTCAGGAGTACCGTTGCGGCAAAGAGGCGGCAGATGCACTCAGAACATTCCTTTCAAACGGACCGGTGGTTTGCAAGGGCGCCACGCTTGATGACTACGGCCGCCGTTTGGGTACCTGCTATTCCGGCGCGCTCAACGTGAACGCGGCCATGGTAGAGAGTGGCCACGCCTTCGCATTCATCCGCTATTCCTCAAGCTACGTTGCCGAAGAAAGCCGTGCGCGCGCCGGCAAGGCGGGCATGTTTGCAGGCAAAGCCGAAGCCCCCTGGGATTTCAGGGCAGCCAAGTGGCAGAACGCCAGCGCCCAACGGCAGGTGCAGGCCTCAGCAGACGCGCAAAAGGAATGCCCGATCAAGGGCAACATTTCCAAAGGCGTACGCATCTACCATATGCCCTGGTCAGCCTCCTACGCCAAAACCAGCATCAACGAAAGCAAGGGCGAGCGCTGGTTCTGTTCGGAAGCCGAAGCCATTGCTGCGGGCTGGCGGGCACCGCGCGGCAGCTGACTCTCAGCCCTCAGCGTTCACACTTCTTCGCAACTATGGCAACCGTGCTCGCCAGCGTTTTTATCGTCAAGCCGGGAACCATCCCCCCGGCTGCCAGATCGAGCATTTCATCCGGCAACTCGTCAATCTCCAACGGGCGCGGCAGCACAAGAACGGCCTCTCCAGGCTGCTCTTCAATAACCCGGATGGCGTAACCCGCAACCGGATTGAACCCCAGCAGCTCTTTCAGCGCGCCTTGCGGGTCACGAACGAGGCGCCCCCGGAAGTCCGCATCCTCCAGGGCCTTTTGCACAAGAGCAGCCTCAACCTCCTTGCGTGCACTCTCGATCTCACCGGGCTGAGAGCTGGCAGTTGCCACGGACATATGTTTCCCTCCTGATGACGGCAGCGACCGGAAGAGCCACTGCTCCAAGGCCGCTCAACGAACGTGAAGCAGCTTGAAGCAGGAAAGCTTAGTGCGCAGAGGCAACGAAGCGGAAAAAGACCCGAAAAGTGCCGGCCCCTGCCTCTTCACTGAATCAACCTGCTTCAGCGGCTCGTCCGCTCGGCCTTCGCCGCCATGATGTTGGGGGTGTTGACCTCCAGCCAGTCTGCCAATGCCCGTACACGCTCCGCTGCCTCGCGGCCCAGCGGCGTCAGGCTGTATTCCACATGCGGCGGCACCACGGGCAGCGATACCCGGTCGATCATGCAATCTCCCTCCAGCTGCTGCAGCGTCTGCGCCAGCATCTTCTCGCTTACACCGCCCACCTTGCGGCGCAACTCGCTGAAGCGGTGCGTGCCCTCCAGCAGCGCCAGCAGGATCAGCACACCCCAGCGGCTGGTCAGGTGATTGAGAATTTCCCGCGACGGACAGGCCACGCTGAACAGTGCGCCCCGGCGCATCAGCTCCGAAAGCGGCTGCCCCGTGACCAGATCCGGCATGACATCCACACACCCGGCTTCGGAAGAGATTTTTTCATCTCTATCCAACCCGCTGTTTTCCATATCTTTTCTCCTGAAAAGCACATCCGGCAGACACGCCCTTCCACTAACTTACCAAATTGTATGTACTTTCCAAAAGAAAGTACATAGCGCATATCTGCCCCATTGCACCGCTCCGGTGATCCCGCCGGAGCGCTTCAACAGATGGAGCCGCATATGAAATTCGCCATCACCGGCGCTTCCGGCCAGCTTGGCCGCCTCGTTGCCGAAGCCCTGCTTGCCACCGAACCGGCAGCCTCGCTGCGCCTGCTCGTCCGGTCCCCGGAAAAGGTTGCCGATCTTGCCGCACGCGGCGCCGAAGTGGCTGCCTTCGACTATTCCAGGCCCGAAACCCTCGCACCGGCGCTTGCCGGTGTGGACCGTCTCCTGCTCATCTCCGGCAGCGAAGTCGGCCAGCGCGTGCCGCAGCACAAGGCCGTCATCGAGGCTGCGAAGGCAGCCGGTGTAGGCCTCGTCCTCTACACCAGTGTCCTGCGCGCCCAGCAGTCCGGCATGATCCTCGCCGGTGAGCACAAGGCTACGGAAGACATGCTCGAGGCATCGGGCCTCGATTATGTTCTGCTGCGTAACGGCTGGTACATCGAGAACTACCTGTCCGCCGTGCAGGCCGAAATCGCCCATGGTGTCGTTGGCGCCTCGGGAGAAGGCCGCATTTCCGGCGCAGCCCGCGCCGACTATGCCGCGGCTGCCGCTGAGGTCCTGCGCCAGGGCGCCCCGTCCGGCACCATCTATGAGCTGGCCGGCGACACCTCCTTCAGCAAGGCCGACTACGCCGCCGAGCTGTCCCGCGCCTCCGGCAAGCCGGTCACCTACACCAATCTCCCGGAAGCAGCCTACAAGGACGTTCTCGTGCAGGTCGGCCTGCCGGAAGGCTTTGCCGCCATTCTGGCCGACTGCGACACCTGCACCGCCAAAGGCGATCTGGAAGACAACAGCAAGACCCTGTCCAGCCTGACAGGCCGGCCGACAACGCCGCTGTCCGTCATGGTCGCAGAGGCCGTGAAGGGATAACCCCCAACCGCCTTTCATGCTGCAGGACCGCTCCCGGCAATCACCGGGAGCGGTCCTGTCTTTGCCAATCACACAGCCGCATGCGCCGTTGGCAGCATGGCTGCGGCAATCAGACGGCGCGTATACTCCTCGCGCGGCGCCTCGAACACGTCTGCCGCAGGCCCTGCCTCGACGATCTTGCCGTGCTGCATCACCATCACCGTGTCCGACATGGCCCGCACCACCGCCAGATCATGGCTGATGAACAGATAGGTCAGACCATGGGCACTCTGCAGGTCGCGCAGCAGCGTCACGATCTGCTTCTGGATCGTCCGGTCCAGCGCCGATGTGGGCTCGTCCAGCACCATCAGATCCGGCTTCAGCACCATGGCGCGGGCGATGGCGATACGCTGGCGCTGGCCGCCGGAGAACTCGTGCGGATAGCGGTTGCGCATCACCGGATCGAGTGACACCTCTTCCAGTGCCTGACAGGCCCTGCGATCGCGCTCGGCCGCGCTCAGGCCCGGCTCATGCACCAGCAGCCCTTCGGTGATGATCTGGCCCACGGTCATGCGCGGGCTCAGCGAGCCGAACGGGTCCTGGAACACCAGCTGCATATGCTTGCGCAGCGGCCGCATCTGCGCCTTGCTCTTGTCCGAGATGCGCGTGCCGTTGAAGAACACACGCCCATCAGAAGGCATCAGCCCCAGCAGCGCCCGGCCCAGCGTCGATTTGCCCGAGCCGCTCTCGCCCACGATGCCAAGCGTCTGCCCCTTGCGCACGGTCAGCGAAATGTCGTTCACCGCCTTCAGGATGAAAGGCTTCGTCAGCAGCCCGCCGCCAAGGGCGAACTCGACCGACACCTTCTGCCCCTCGATCACCACCGGCGCCGAAGCATCTACCGGTGCCTTGGTGCCTTCCGGCTCTGCGTCCAGCAGCATGCGGGTGTAGTCGTGGGCGGGGGTGTCAAAGATCTTTGCCGTAGCGCCCTCTTCCACCACCTCGCCCTTGCGCATCACATAAACGCGGTCCGCAATCCGCCGCACGATGCCCAGGTCATGGGTAATGAACACCACCGCCATGCCCAGCCGCTTCTGCAGATCCGCAAGAAGATCGAGGATCTGCGCCTGCGTCGTCACATCCAGCGCAGTGGTCGGCTCGTCGGCGATCAGCACGTCCGGGTCATTGGCCAGCGCCATGGCGATCATCACGCGCTGGCGCTGCCCGCCGGACAGCTCATACGGATAGGACTTCAGCTTGCGCTCAGGCTCGGGGATGTTGACGAGCTTGAGCAGCTCCAGCGCCCGCGCCTTCGCCTTGGCCCAGCTCAGGCCGCCATTCTCCACCATCGGCTCGCATAGCTGGCGGGAGATGGTGTAGAGCGGATCAAGCGAGGTCATCGGCTCCTGGAAGATCATGGTGATCTTCTTGCCGCGCACCTGGTTCAACTCGCCGGTCTTCAGGCCGAGGATGTTGCGGTCCCGGTAGAGCACACGCCCGCCGGTGATGCCGTTGGACGCCAGCAGCCCCATGGCCGCCATCATGGTCTGGCTCTTGCCCGAGCCGCTTTCGCCCACGATGGCGACCGTTTCGCCGCGGTTGACGTGGATGTCGACACCCCGCACGGCCTCGACCATTCCTGTGTTGGTGCGGAAGTTGACCGTCAGGCCTTCGATCTTCAGCACCGCTTCGTTCTGGTTCTCAGATCCCGTCATGTCAGCGGTCCTTCGGATCAAGCGCATCGCGCAGGCCATCGCCGATGAAATTCAGCGCAAACAGCGTCGAGGTCAGGAAGATCGAGGGGAACACCAGCAGCCAGACGCCGCCCTGCAGGTTGCGCGCGCCTTCCGAAATCAGCACGCCCCAGCTCGTCATCGGCTCCTGGACGCCAAGGCCGAGGAAGGAGAGGAAACTCTCCAGCAGGATCACCTTCGGCACCAGCAGCGTCATGTAGACCACCACCGGCCCCAGCGTGTTGGGGATGACATGGCGGCGCAGGATGCCGGCATTGCCAACGCCCATGGCTTCGGCCGCCTGCACATATTCCTGCCGCTTGATGGTCAGCGTCTGCCCGCGCACGATGCGGGCCATGTCCAGCCACTCCACCGCGCCCACGGCAATGAACATCAGCACGAAGTTCCGGCCGAAGAACACCACCAGCATGATGACGAAGAAGATGAACGGCAGCGAATAGAGCACATCGACGATGCGCATCATCACCTGGTCCACCCGGCCGCCCAGATAGCCGGAGGTTGCGCCATAGATGACGCCGATGGAGATGGCCACCACAGTTGCCAGCAGGCCGATGGTCATTGATACGCGGCCTGCGATCATCGTGCGGGTCATCAGGTCGCGGCCATTGGCGTCCGTGCCGAAGTAGAAATGCAGCTTGCGCACGTCCGCCTTCAGCGTCACCGACTTGCCATCGGCGGCCATGTCCTCAAGACGGGCATTCTGGAAGTAATCGCTGCGGTCCACATACTGCACCGAGCGCGGATCGATCTCGCGCGAGGAGATCAGCCGCACGCTCACCGTGTCCCCATCCCGCTGATAGTTCTCGGCTTGAAGCCGCGCCCGGCGCAGCACGCTCATCAGCCCCGGCTCCACCTGTTCAGGCAGCGGATAGGACTGAAGGCTCGCGGGCACTTTCACGAAGTCACGGTAGACCTGATCGAAGCCATGCGGCGACAGATAAGGCCCGATGATGGAAACAAGGGTGACCACGGCCAGCACGATCATGCTGGCAACCGCCGCCCGGTTGGCCTTCAGCCGGTCACGCGCGTCATCCCACAGGGAGCGGCCTTTCACCGGCTGCGGTCCGCTTGCAGAGGAAGTCAGGCTCATGGCTGGTCCTCAGTCGAAACGCACGCGCGGATCAAGCAGTGCATAGAGCAGATCCACGACGAGATTGAAAAGAATGACGAAGCAGGCAACGATGACCACGGTGCCCATGACGAGCGTGTAGTCGCGGTTGAGTGCCCCTTGCACGAAGTAGCGGCCAATGCCGGGAATGCCGAAGATGGTTTCCACCACCACCGATCCGGTCAGCAGCGCAGCGGCGGCCGGCCCGAGATAGGAAACCACCGGCAGCAGTGCCCCGCGCAGGGCATGCACCACGATGACCGTATAGGCCGACAGTCCATAGGCCCGCGCCGTGCGCACATGGTTGGAGCGCAGCGCCTCGATCATCGAGCCGCGCGTCAGGCGCGCCACCACGGCAATCTGCGGCAGCGCCAGTGTCACCACGGGCAGGATTGCATAGACGTAGTTGCCAGCCGCCCATCCTCCGACCGGCAGCCAGCCGAAGTTGACGCCCAGCACCAGCTGCAGCACCGGTGCCACCACGAAGTTCGGAATGGTCACCCCCAGCGTTGCGGCTGCCATCACGGAATAATCAAGGCCGTGGTTCTGACGCAGCGCCGCAATCACACCCAGCACACCGCCAACGATCAGCGCCAGCACCAGCGCGCTCAGGCCAAGCTGGATGGAGATCGGCAGACTGGCTGCAAACAGCTCGTTGATCGAAAAATCACGGAAGTAGAAGCTGGGGCCGAAATCCAGAACCGCGATATTCTTCAGATAGATCAGGTACTGGTTCCAGAGCGGTTCATTCAGATGATAGATCCGGTTGAGGTTCTCCATCACCTTGGCTTCCAGCGGCCGCTCCAGATCGAAGGGCCCGCCCGGCGCGATGCGGATCAGGAAGAAGGAGATCGTAACAATGAAAAAGAGCGTCGGGATTGCTCCCAGCAGCCGTTCAAGCACGTAACGCAACATGCCCAGACCTTTCCTTCGCCAGCGGGAAACGCTGCCCGGCAGCCTTGAAGCTGCAGGGCAGCGCCCGTCATGACGCAAAGCGGCCAGCTGCCCCCCCTTGCGGGAACTGCAGCTGGCCTTTGTCCTGTCTTACTCGGAAATGCTCATCCAGCGGGTCGGATGCACATCCATGAGGTTCGTCTCGAAGCCCTTCAGCTTCGGCGAGACGAGGTTCTTGGACGCATAGTAGAGCATCGGGATGAAAGGCAGATCGCGCATGAAGATGGTCTCTGCCTCCTTGAGGATGGCAGCGCGCTTTTCGAGGTCCGTCGTGGCGGCAGCCTCGTCCATCAGCTTGTCATAGTCCGGATTGTCGTAGTTCGCGTAGTTGAAGCCGGCGTTGCCGGACTCAACCAGGAACAGGAAATTCTGCGGATCGGAATAGTCGCCGATCCAGCCGGCACGGGCGACGTCGAAGTCCTTCTTGTCACGCAGCATGGCGTAGTGGGTCGCGGTGTCCGTGTTCACCAGCGAAACTTCCACACCCAGCGGCTTCCACATGTCGGCAATGGCAACAGCCGTGTTCTTGTGGTTCTCGGAGGTGTTGTAGTTGATCGTCAGCTTCAGCGGCTTGTCCGGGCCATAACCCGCCTGCTTCATCAGCTCGATGGCCTTCTCTTCGCGGTCGATCTGCGGCAGATCCTTGTAGTCCGCGTAGGCCGGCTCGCCATAATTGTTGATACCCGGAGGAACCAGCGAATAGCCCGCGATCATCGTACCGCCCCAGATCTCGTCCGCAAGGAACTCGCGGTCGATGGCCATTGACAGCGCCTGACGCACTTCCGGCTTGGCCAGCGCCTCATCCTTCATGTTGAGGGCGTAATAGTAGGTGCCCAGATAGGGAGCGGGCTTGAACTGATCAGCCAGTTCCTTCTTGATGAAAGCCATCTGCTCGGTCGGCACGTCGTCGTTGGAATGCAGTTCACCCGCCTGGAACCGGCGCAGTGCCGCGCCACGGTCTTCCGTCGGGTAGTAGAACACCGTGTCGATCGCCACATTGGCAGCATCGTGGAAGTTCGGGTTCTTCACCATCTTGATCTGGGCGTTCGGCGTGAACTCGGCCAGCGTATAGGCGCCATTCGACACCATGTTGCCTGCCTTCACGAAGTCGGTGCCGAACTTCTCGACGCTGGCCGGATGCACCGGCAGGCCGGTCTGGTGGGCCAGCAGATCGACGAAGTAAGGTGTCGCCTGAGCGAGCGTGATTTCCAGCGTGTGGTCATCAACCGCCTTCACACCCAGCTCTTCACCCTGCTTCTCGCCCTTGTTGATCGCCTCGGCATTCAGGATCGGATAGAGGATGGTCGCGTATTTCGCGCCCGTCTCCGGGTTCATGATACGGCGGAGCGAAAACACGAAATCGCCAGCCGTGACCGGATCGCCGTTCGACCACTTGGCGTTGTCGCGCAGCTTGAATGTGAAGGTCTTGCCATCTTCAGACTGGGTCCAGCTCTCTGCAACGCCCGGGATGATCTTGCCGGCAGCGCTGTAGGCAACAAGACCCTCGTAAAGGTCGCGCATGATGTTGCCTTCATAGACCGTCGAGGTCTTGTGCTGATCCAGCGTTTCCGGATCAGCGGAATTGCCACGGTGATAGACCATCTCCGCCATGGCAGAGAAGGAGGTTGCAGCCAGAAGCGCGGCGGCGAGCGCAGTCATCCTTGCGGACTTGAACATTTTAGTCTCCCCTCTTCAACACTTGAAGAGCACCTGGTGCCGGTGCGGTGGCACGTTCCCATGCAGCCCCACCCTGTTCAACCCTGCCACAGGGGAACCTAGGTTGCAGGAGGGTAAAAAAACGGATTCTTTTCGGCAGCGCCAGTCATCCGAAAAATTTTTCCCCCTCTGAAAATTTATGCATTCCGCTCAAACAATCGCCATGCCTACATTCAAAGCAGGTCATTACCGGCAGTTTTCTGCCGTTTGGGCACCCTTTCACGGTACACCTTGGGTTTAAGGCAGAGATTCGCCCCCTGGACCGTTTCCCTCTTGCATGGCGGGCCAAGATGGCGTTCCTCTGCGCCGTATTTTCACGCCGCCATCAACCGGCAGCGTTCCGGCACTCGACGTTTGACAGGACCACATGGCCCCTCCGCTTCTCATCCTGCGTGACATTCATCTCACTTTCGGCGCCACACCTCTCCTGACCGGAGCCGAACTCAGCGTTTCGGAAGGCGACCGGCTCTGCCTTGTCGGGCGCAACGGTTCGGGCAAGTCCACCCTGCTGAAGATTGCAGCCGGCATGATCGAGGCCGACAACGGCGAGATTTTCGTGCAGCCCGGCCGCACCATCCGTTACCTGCCGCAGGAACCGGATCTGTCTGCCTATGAAACGGTGCTCGACTATGTGACCGCAGGCCTTGCTCCCGGTGATGATCCGTACCGCGCGCCCTACCTGCTGGAAGTCCTTGGCCTCACCGGCACGGAAAACCCGAATAGCCTGTCCGGCGGTGAAGCACGCCGTGCGGCCCTCGCCCGCACGCTGGCGCCGGAGCCGGACATCCTTCTCCTCGACGAGCCGACCAACCATCTTGACCTTCCGGCCATCGAGTGGCTGGAAACGGAGCTGAAGAGCCTCAAATCTGCCATCGTTCTCATTTCACACGACCGGCGCTTCCTCGAGAATCTCTCCCGCGCCACCGTCTGGATCGACCGGGGCACGTCGCGGCGGATGGAGCGGGGCTTCGAGCATTTCGAGGCCTGGCGCGACGAGCTTTTCGAGCAGGAAGAACGCGACCAGCAGAAGCTCGCCCAGCAGATCAAGCGCGAAGAGCACTGGATGCGCTACGGCGTCACCGCCCGGCGCAAGCGCAACATGCGCCGCGTGCGCGAGCTGGCAGACCTGCGCGACAAGGCCCGCAACCACCGTGGCCCGCAGGGCACCGCCAAGCTGGCAGCCACCGAAGGCGAGACATCCGGCAAGCTGGTGATCGAGGCCAAGTCCATTTCCAAGGGATATGGCGAGCGCTCCATCGTCTCGAACTTCTCCAGCCGCGTCCAGCGCGGCGACCGCATCGGCCTCATCGGCGCCAATGGTGCCGGCAAGACCACGCTTCTCAAGATGCTGACCGGGGAGCTGGAGCCGGACAGCGGCACCTTGCGCCTTGGCACCAACCTGCAGATGGTCACCCTCGACCAGAAGCGCGAGAACCTCAACCCGCTCGACACGCTGGCCACCGTCCTCACCGGCGGGCGCGGCGATACGGTGGTTCTGGGCACCGAGACGAAGCACGTCATGTCCTACATGAAGGACTTCCTCTTCGCTCCCGAACAGGCCCGCACACCGGTCGGTGTCCTGTCTGGCGGCGAGCGCGCCCGTGCCATGCTTGCCCGTGCCCTCGCCAGCCCGTCCAATCTGATGGTGCTCGACGAGCCGACCAACGATCTCGACCTTGAGACGCTGGATCTCCTGCAGGAACTGCTGAGCGACTACGAAGGCACCGTGCTCCTCGTCTCGCACGACCGTGACTTCCTCGACCGCGTTGCCACGTCTGTGATTGTCTCGGAAGGCAACGGCAAGTGGCAGGAATATGCCGGCGGCTATTCCGACATGGTGGCACAGCGCGGCGATGGCGTGACCGCCCGCAAGGCCGAGAAAGCAGCAAAGGCCGAAAAAGCCCCTGCCCCGGCTGCCACCGAAGCCAAATCCTCGTCAAAGGTGAAGCTCTCCTTCACCCAGCTGCATCTCCTCAAGACCCTGCCGGAGACTGTCGACAGCCTGACGAAGAAGCTGGAAAAGCTGCAGGCCGAGATGGCCGATCCGAACCTCTACGCAAAGAACCCGGACCGTTTCGCCAAGCTCTCCGCCGAAATCACCCGCCTCACTGGCGAAAGGGATGCGGCCGAAGAGCAGTGGCTGGAACTGGAAATGCTGCGCGAGGAAGCCGAAGGCTGAGAAGACACAAAGGCCGGGCATTGCTGCCCGGCCTTTGCTGTTTGACGTGATCGCCTGAGACTTACGCCGCGCGCACCTGTGCGATGAAGCGGGTGACTTCCATCTTCAGCGTCTCCGCGTCCTTGGCAAGGCCACCGGCCGAGCCCAGAACCTGCGATGCGGCAGCCCCGGTCTCTTCCGCCGCGCGGCTGACGCCGGTGATGTTGGAGGAGACTTCCACCGTGCCGGCCGAGGCCTGCTGCACGTTGCGGGCGATTTCCGAAGTGGCTGCGTTCTGCTCTTCCACCGCAGCGGCAATCGTCGAGGCGATGCCGTTCAGCTTGGCGATGGTTTCACCGACATTCTCGATCGCATCCACCGAGGCATTGGTCGCGGACTGGATCTCGGCAATCTGGCCGGAGATTTCCTGCGTGGCGCGGGACGTCTGTTCCGCCAGCGCCTTCACTTCCGAAGCCACGACCGCGAAGCCACGGCCAGCCTCACCGGCACGGGCCGCTTCAATGGTGGCGTTCAGTGCCAGCAGGTTGGTCTGGCCGGCAATCTCCGAGATCATGTTCAGCACATCGCCGATCTTCTGCGAAGCCGAAGACAGGAAGGCAATGCGTTCGCTGGCGGTCTGGGTATCGCCAACGGCCCGCTGGGACATGCTGGAGGATTCTTCCGCCCGGCGGCCGATCTCGTTTACCGAGGCTGCCAGCTGTTCGGTCGCCGAGGCCACGGTCTGCACATTGGCTGCAGCTTCTTCGGACGCCGCCGACACCGCGGTGGACTGCTGGGCCGTTTCTTCGGCAGAAGCGCTCAGCGTGTTGGCCGCAGCCTGCATTTCCTGCGCGGCAGCAGACACCGTCTCGACGATGCCGCCAACTGCCCGCTCAAAACTATCGGCCAGTTCGTTCATCATCCGGCGGCGCTCGGCCTCCTGCTGCCCCTTGACGGCGGCCTGCTCACTTTCAAGCCGTTCCTTCTCGATGCCATTGGCCTGGAACACCTCGACAGCTGCTGCCATCTCGCCGATCTCATCAGAGCGGCCAGAGCCGAAGACCTTCATCGTCAGGTTGCCAGCTGCAACCGCCCGCATGCAGTCCGTGATCGCAGAGATGGCGCGCGAGATGGACATGCCGAGGAAGACAGCAATCGCCGTCATCACCAGCGTGAAGATGCTGGCCAGCGTCAGGGTCGTGGACAGGGTGCTGTCGATCCCGGCAGAGGCCTTCGGCCCCACTTCATTCTGCACTGCAATCACTTCATTGCTAACGGTTTGATAGGCCGTGGAAATGGCTGGACCGATCTTGAAGATCCGCTCGGTCAGCGCCTCCTGCTGGGCCACAACGCCGGTTTCAACGGCAGCCGCCTGCTGGCGCACCTGCTCGAATTCCACCGCAAGTTTGGCTGTCAGCTGAGACAATTTGGCGCTCTGCTGCGCCGCAACAACCGTCTTCAGCAGCGGCTCCACATTTGCATAGCGGGTCTTGGCCGAGGTCAGGTCAGCCGGATCGGCAGCAAGGCCATAGCGTTCCATGAACACCCGGGCGAGCAGAAACTCCTGCAGCGTGCGCGCCGCAGCCGCCAGAACGGCAGCATTTTCTTCGGTGATCGCCGTCTCGATGGTCTCCGTCAGAAGCGCACGGAATTCCGCGCCGTCTTTCTGCAGTCCTTCAAGCCCTTTCGTTGCAGCAGCGTTAGAGGTGCGGAAATCAAGGAAAGCCCGCTCATATGCGACAACATCGCTTTCAAGCGCCTGCAACTCGGCAAGCTGAGGGGAGCCCGCAAAGAACTGGCTGACCTGCGCCTTGCTGGCCTTGAGATCGGACAGCAGTTTCTCGGCCCGCTGCCCATCCGTGTCATTGGGCGACAGCGCATAACGGACAACAGCCAGACGAGCCTCCGTCAGGGTCGTGGCCGATTCAGAAATCACAAGCGACTGCCGGGCCGCTGCCCGGTAGTCATCGAAATAACTGGAGGCGGTCTGCAGGCCATTATAGCCGAGCCAGGAGACCGCAAGGAGTGCAGCGACAGATAGACCGAAGCCGCCGAAGAGTTTGGATCGCACAGTGAGATTTAGCATTAGAACCCCCGGTTAACAGGTCTCTGCAGACTGCGCCAAAACAATATAAACATGGTTAACATCACGATTTAAATCTAAAAATACGGAACAATCACACCTCACCCAGCAAAATAGAGCCCAAAAAAACGAAAACTGGTCGAATTTTACTCCAATATACAAATAATAATAAAAGTCACATTTAAAAAATACACAGAACAAACTCTACGGAATGAAAATCATTCATACTCATCACAGAAAGATCGCCGCCCCCGGCGCCAAATCAACTCTTCCGTCATATGTCTACAAAAAACTGGCGGAAAACTTGACCTTTCCGATCACCCGCCATAGACAGCAGCAGAAATGACGTGCGCAGCTCGGATTTATTGCAATTTTTCCTTTGGCGACGAAAAGTTATCCTAGGTTACCGAAAGCTAGCTTCACATGGTCCGCCAGAGAAAACCTGACTTAGAGTTACTGTTAATTTTAACTATTGTAAACTTTTGCGATAATCACCAAAAGTTGCAAGCCTGACATCTGGAACAGCGGTACGGCAAGCACCTGCGGCAAAAAAACCTGACCGCTAGGCATCGCCTCGCCCTCCCTACGGGAGCCGCACGCAGCCGGACCCGCAGCAAACAGCAAAAAGCCGGACATTGCTGCCCGGCCCTGTGCTGCGTCTGATATCAGCGCTTGATAGATGTCACGTTTTACGCAGGGCTCAGGCCCCTGCGGCGTCCAGGCCTATCAGGCGATGATGCGTCAGCATCATAAGCCCGTGCGGCGCTTGAGCATTTTCAAGGCATGATGCGTCAGCAATTGAAAGCCTTGGTATTACGCGGCGCGCACCTGCGCGATGAAGCGGGCGACCTCGACCTTGAGGGTTTCTGCGTCCCTGGCAAGTCCGCCTGCGGAACCCAGAACTTCTGAAGCTGCAGCCCCCGTCTCTTCGGCAGCGCGGCTGACGCCGGTGATGTTGGAGGAGACTTCCACCGTACCGGCCGACGCCTGCTGCACGTTGCGGGCAATTTCAAGCGCGGCGGCATTCTGCTCCTCCACCGCAGCTGCGATGGTTGCAGCGATGCCGTTCAATCGCGCAATCGTATCCCCGACGTTCTGAATCGCATCAACAGAGGCGTTCGTCGCTGCCTGGATCTCCGCAATCTGTCCAGAGATTTCCTGCGTGGCCCGGGACGTCTGCTCGGCAAGAGCCTTCACTTCCGTTGCCACAACCGCGAACCCCTTGCCAGCCTCACCGGCGCGCGCTGCCTCAATGGTCGCGTTCAGGGCCAGCAGGTTCGTCTGGCCTGCAATGTCCGAAATCATGCTCAGCACATCGCCGATTTTCTGCGAGGCCGAGGACAGGAAGGCAATGCGTTCGCTGGCGGTCTGGGTGTCCCCGACAGCCCGGTGCGACATGCTCGAGGATTCCTCCGCCTGGCGGCCGATCTCGCGCACGGAGGCTGCCAATTGCTCGGTGGCAGCTGCAACTGTCTGCACATTGACCGCCGCCTCTTCCGATGCTGCGGAAACGGCCGTAGACTGATGTGACGTCTGTTCGGCCGAGGCACTTAGCGTGTTCGCCGCAGCCTGCATTTCCCGCGATGCGGAAGACACGGTATCAACAATCCCTCCGACAGCACGTTCGAAGCTGTCAGCCAGTTCATTCATCAACCTGCGGCGCTCTACTTCCTGCTGTTCCTTGACAGCGGCCTGCTCACGCTCAAGCTGCTCTTTCTCGATGCCATTGGCCTGGAAGACCTGCACTGCGGCAGCCATCTTGCCGATTTCGTCGGAACGGCCCGCTCCGAAAACCCTCATGGTCAGGTCGCCCGCCGCAATGGCCCGCATGCATTCAGTGATCGCGTTGATGGCGCGGGAAATGGATGTGCCCAGGAACACCGCGATGGCTGCCATCACCAGAGTGAAGAGGCTCGCCAGCATCAGCGTCGTCGAACTCGTGTTTTCAATGCCGGCTTCTGCCACCGGGCCCATTTCGTTCTGCGCATCGATCAACTTGTCGACAGCCGCCTGATATCCGGACATGATCAGCGGCCCAAGCACGTCGAGCTTGTTCTTGCGAATGTCAGCGGCTTTGGAAATAGCGATTTCCAGATAGGACGCCTCGCTGATCACCTCTTCCATCTGCGCGGGCAGCGGTGCCACAAGCCGGTTCAGCTCGGGCGACTTCTGGGCAAACTGCAGCCGCTGAAGCAGGGACGTGGCCTCATCGTAATAATTCATGGCCTCGTTCAGGTCGTCCGCATTTCCGCCGCTCGCGTAACGCTCGACATAAATACGCGCCAGCAGAAACTCCTGCATGGCAGGAGCCACCGTTTCCAGAGCGGGATAATTCTGCTCCTCAATGGCCTTCTGCATCACGCCTGCCATACTCTGCCGGAAGGCATCGCCCCCTTCTTTCACCTGGGTAAGGCTGAGGGCAACTTCCTCATTCACCGCGCGCAGCTCGTCAAAGGCAGCTTGATAGGCGTCAACCTGCTGGATCAGTTCCCGCAGCTCGTCCAGCAGAGGAGATCCGGCGAAAACCTCCTCGATCTGCGTTGCGCCTGCGCTGATCTTTCCGATCAGGTCATTCGCCTGGGCCGCGCTGTCCGCAGTTTCCTCCAGCTGATACCGCAAGACGGCAAGCCGGGCTTCCATCAGCGCGGCCTGCGCCTCATAACCAGTCAGGCTCTGCCTCGCGGTTTCACGGAATTGGCTGAAATAGGTGGCAGCAGTCTGCAAACCACTGTAGCCGATGTACGATACGACAAGCAGGGCGGCAACAGATGCGCCAAATCCGCCAAAAAGCTTCGCACGAACGGTCGAGATAAACATGACAGCTCCTGTTCTGGATCGCGCAACAATACGTCGCGAAATCTCTAGGTGAAGTTAACAAGCCTGTTCAACAATGCGCTGCAAAACGGCCAGCTCCAACATGTGAAAGTCAGACACCACGATGATCATGGGCTTTATTATTGCAGGAGGTGCTGGGTCCAGGATGAAATCCGGACACAAGCCGTCAGTTCCACTTAGGGAACTTCCGCTGATTTCGCATGTGGCAGCAAGGCTTCAGAAGCAAGTCGAGACTGTCATAATTATCAGTAATGAGCCCGGCAATTTGCCTGAAACGCTGCACCTGCCAGCCGTCTGCGATTTTCAGCCAGGGCGCGGCGGGCCGCTGGTCGGTATTATTACCGCTATGCTTTACGCAAGGGCAAACCAGCCGGAAAGCAGTCGTCTGGTCAGTGTGCCTTGTGATGGCCCCTTCTTTCCTGAAGCTCTGGTCAAGCGGCTGACCGCAGCCAGCGGCGCGGACACTCCGGCCATAGCCGTGTCTGAAGGCCGCAGGCATCCGCTGTTCGCCTGCTGGCCCGTTTCGCTGCTGCCGCAGTTGCAGGACTGGGTGGCTGCCGGCAACGCCCGCGTGGGCCAGTTCCTGAGCGAATGCGGCGCTGCCGAGGTGGATTTTCCGCTCGATGAGGATGGCACCGATCCCTTCTTCAACATCAACACGCCGGAGGATCTTGCCGAAGCACAGCGGATCCTCGCGGCCCGGCAGAGTTCAGGCCTGAAATCCCCCTGACCACTTGACGCACGCCCCCGATGCAGCTTGCGCACAGACACAAAGCAGGGAATGTTCGGGGCAGCCGCACACGGGCGGCACTGGGACAGCGGCACGGGGACAGCGGGAAAAGCGGATGCGGGGTGAGGATTGTTTTGGCGCGGATGACAAGCGGCTGCTCCATGACGAGGCGCTGGATCTGCTTGGGCGCCTGCCTCTGCCCTCGCCCGGCCACGAAACCGTCAGCCTTGGCAAAGGGCGTGGCCGCATTCTGGCAGCGCCCGTCACGGCCCCGCGCAACGTGCCGCAGCACGACACCTCCGCCGTGGATGGCTACGCCTTCCGCTATCAGGACTTCGACCCCTGCGGCGGCTTCTTCCGGCTGGAAACGCGCATTCCTGCAGGCCACCCCGCCGCACAATCCCTGACGCCTTGGGCAGCTGCCCGCATCTTCACCGGCGGCGTGATGCCGGAAGGTGCCGACACAGTGGCCATGCAGGAAGACTGCCGCCTTGAGACCGGCGGCGGCCAGAGTGTTGTTATCGTTCCTGCAGGCCTGCCCAAGGGCGCCAACCGCCGGCTGGCGGGAGAGGATCTGGCGGCAGGCACGCAGATCCTTGCCCAAGGCCACCGGCTGCGGGCCCAGGATCTTGCCGCCATCGCCTCAACCGGCACAGCAGAGGTCCCTGTGTTCACCCGGATCCGCGCCGGTGTGATCTCGACAGGCGATGAGCTCGTCCGCCCCGGCAACGCCCTTGGCGCGGGCGGGCTCTATGATGCCAACCATTTTCTGCTGACATCGCTGCTCGAAAGCTGCCCGGCAGACATCACCGATCTTGGCATCTGCCCGGACCGGCGCGATGCCCTGCAGCTTGCCCTGTCTGAAGGGGCGGAGCACTGCGATGTCATTCTCACCAGCGGCGGAGCCAGCCACGGCGAGGAAGATCACCTTCTGGCCGTCTTGGAGCGCATCGGTGAGGCACAGGTGTTCGACCTTGCCATCAAGCCGGGCCGCAGGCTGATCACGGGCCGGACCGGAGACTGCCTGATCATCGGCCTGCCCGGCAATCCCGTGGCGGCGATGGTCTCCTTCCTGCTCTATGCCCGCCCCCTGCTGCTGCGCCGCGCCGGAATGACGGCCGCCCCAGTCCAGGGCTTTCAGGTGCAGGCCGGCTTCGACCTGCCGAAGCGCAAGACCGGGCGGCGGGAGTTCAGCCGCGGGCGTCTGGTCACACACCCCGATGGCTCCGTGCATGCAGAGCTTTATCCCCGTTCCGGCTCCGGACTGATCTCAAGCCTCCGGGAGGCGGACGGCCTCATCGAAATTCCGGAGGAAACGGCGGCCATCCACAGGGGGGACCCGGTCCGCTTTCTTCCTTTCAGCGGCTTTTGGGCCTGAGATCCCGCAAACCGACCAAGCAGGACGCTGCGTCATCCGGCAGATACCGGCAAAAATGCCAATGCACATCTTCTGTGCCAGCATGTTTTTTCATCTGGGCGAGCCGTATTCGCCGGGATATGTTCATACAATGGGCGCTGCGGTGCGCTGCTTTCTCAAGTGCTGCAGACCGCGCCCGGATGAATGAAGCAACAAGCAACCTGAGTCACAGCAGCCGCCACCGGCCTGCTGCCGCGACACAAGGCGCGAGGGGTAAGTTACATGGGTATCAAGACGATTGCCGCCGCTGCAATCCTGTCCGTTGCCGCATTCGGCGCAGCCGAAGCCAAGGACTGGAGCAAGATCCGCATGGGCACGGAAGGCGCCTATCCTCCGTTCAACGTTCTGGGCTCCGATGGCCAGCTGACGGGCTTTGACATCGACATTGCCAAGGCGCTCTGCGACGAAATGAAGGTCGAGTGTGAATTCATCACCTCCGACTGGAACGGCATCATCCCGGCGCTGCAGGCCGGCAAGTTCGACACCATCATTGCCTCCATGTCGATCACCGAAGAGCGCAAGCAGCAGGTCGACTTCACCAACAAGTACTACAACACCCCCCCGGCCATTGCCGTGCCGAAGGACAGCCCGCTGACGGAAGCCACCGATGCGGCCCTCGCCGGCAAGGCCATCGGCGCGCAGAGCTCCACCACCCATTCCAACTATGCCGAAGTGAAGCTCCCCTCCACAGACCTCAAGCTCTACCCGACCTCCGACGAGTACAAGCTTGACCTCGTCAACGGCCGCATCGATGGCGTGATTGACGACGTTGTCGTGCTCTCGGAATGGGTCAAGAGCGAAGATGGCGCCTGCTGCAAGATCCTTGGCACTCTGAAGCCAGATCCGGTGATCAACGGCGAAGGCGCCGGCATCGCCATCCGCAAGGAAGACCAGGACCTCAAGGAAAAGCTGAACGCGGCCATTGCCGCCATCCGCGCGAACGGAAAGTACAAGGAAATCAACGACAAGTACTTCGAGTTCGACGTTTACGGCGATTGATGGGGAATGGGCGGGCAGGCTACATCCTGCCCGCCCCGCTTCCGACAAGTGGCCGGAACGCCGGATGCAGGTACTGGCCGGAAAGCGCAGGCAGGATTGCCCGGCGCTCCCGGTCCGTCCCCTGACAGCATGGCATGTCCGGCAAAGCCAGGATCAGGGGCGGGCGCCCCTGACGCGCAGGGTCCGGGCAGCTGATGGACAAATATCTGGAACTTCTTGCATACGGCCCCACGGGATGGGGCGATGAGCTTCTCGGCGGCCTGTTCATCACGGTCAGCCTTGCACTGGCCACCCTGCCCTTCGGACTGTTGCTGGGGTTTGTCATTGCCCTTGGCAAGAAGTCGCCCGAGCCGTCCCTGCAGCTTGCCAGCACGATCTACACCACGATTTTCCGTGGCCTGCCGGAGCTGCTGACGCTGTTCCTCGTCTATTTCGGCTTCCAGATTGCCATCAAGACGCTCTCCGAGCGTATGGGCTATGGCATCACCATCGAGGTTAACAGCTTCCTTGCCGGCATGATTGCGCTGGCGCTGGTGTTCTCGGCCTATTCCAGCGAAGTGTTCCACTCTGCCTTCCTTGGCATCCCGCAGGGCCAGTATGAAGGTGGCAAGGCACTTGGCCTCAGCCGCTTCCAGACCTTCCGTCTCGTGGTCATGCCGCAGTTGATCCGCCTCGCCCTGCCGGGACTGACCAATCTCTGGCTGATCCTTCTGAAGGAAACATCCCTCGTGTCGGCTGTCGGTCTTGTCGATGTCATGCGCCAGACCGGCATTGCCGCCCGCAACACCAAGGAAGCCTTCTTCTTCTACAGTCTCGCCTGCCTCATCTATCTGACACTGGCGATCCTGTCCTCCCTGGTCCTGCGCCGCACCGAAGGCTGGGCCAAGCGCGCGGAGATGGCCCGATGAGCCCGGCCGCCGCCCCCGCCATCAGCCGTCCGCCCGCCGCTGCCCGCCGCCCCTGGACGGCTGCGCGCATTACCGGTCATGTGCTCATGGCCTTCTGGATCGTCAGTGGCATAGGCCTTGCCATTTACCTCGGCCAGAACCTCTTCAGCACCTTCGCCAGCCAGTATCTGCCCAAGTACGTCACCGGCGCGGTGGTAACGCTGAAGCTGACCATCTACTCCTTCCTCATCGGTGCGGCTCTCTCCGTGCCGCTGGCGCTGGCCTGCTCGGCGCAAAACACCGCCATCAGGTCACTCGGCAATGCCTATGTCTATTTCTTCCGGGGCACCCCCATGCTGGCGCAGGTATTCCTCGTTTACTACGGCCTCGGTTCCTTCCGCAGCGCCCTGGACACAGTTGGCCTGTGGTGGTTCTTCCGTGATGCCTGGAATTGCGTGCTCCTGACCTTCGCGCTCAACACCGCCGCCTATCAGGCGGAGATCCTGCGCGGCGCCGTCCAGTCCATGCCGAAAGGCCAGTGGGAGGGTGCCTTCTCGCTCGGGCTTTCGCGCGGTGTCACCTTCTTCAAGGTCATCCTGCCGCAGGCGCTAATCGTGGCCCTGCGTCCCTATGGCAACGAGATCATCCTGCTGCTCAAGGGCTCGGCCATCTCCTCCATCGTCACCATCTACGACATCATGGGCGAGGCAAACCGGGCGTTTTCGCGCAGTTTCGACTTTCAGGCCTATATCTGGGCGGCGGTTGCCTATCTCATCGCGGTGGAACTCATCCGCCGCGCCTGGGACCTGATGGAGCGGCGCCTGACGCGCCATATGCGTCACGGCAAGTAGCGTCATCGGGCCGATTATCCGTTGCACCCGGCGCGCGGCTGTGCGAGCAAAACGCAACAGTCCGCTTACCGGGAGTTCTGACATGGCGAAAGTTGCATTCATTGGTCTGGGCGTCATGGGCTATCCCATGGCCGGTTACCTTGCCTCACGCGGCGGCCACGAGGTCACCGTCTTCAATCGCACGGCAGCCAAGGCGGACAAGTGGGTGGCAGAACACGGCGGCAAGTCTGCCGCAACCCCGCGTGACGCCGCAGAAGGCTGCGACTTCGTTCTCGCCTGCGTCGGCAATGACGACGACCTGCGCGCCGTTACCACCGGGCCGGACGGCGCCTTCCACGGCATGAAAAAGGGCGCCATCTTCATCGACCACACCACCGCCTCCGCAGAAGTGGCGCGCGAACTCCATGCTGCCGCCAAGGCCACCGGCTGCGGCTTCGTCGATGCCCCTGTTTCCGGCGGCCAGGCAGGCGCTGAAAAGGGCATTCTCACCGTCATGTGCGGCGGCGGGGAGGCAGACTTCAACGCCGCCAAGCCCGTCATCGAGTGCTTTGCCAAGTTCGTGGGCCTGATGGGCGCACCGGGTGCCGGCCAGCTCACCAAGATGGTCAACCAGATCTGCATCGCCGGTCTGGTACAGGGCCTTGCCGAAGCCATCCATTTTGCCAAGCAGGCAGACCTCGACGTTCCCGCCGTCATCGCCGCCATCAGGGGCGGTGCGGCCCAGTCCTGGCAGATGGAAAACCGCTGGGAGACCATGCTGAACGGCAAGTTCGATTTCGGCTTTGCCGTGGACTGGATGCGGAAGGATCTCGGTATCGTGCTCGACACCGCCCGCCAGACCGGCGCCCGCCTGCCGGTCACCGCGCTGGTGGACCAGTTCTACGGCGAAGTGCAGGACATGGGCGGCAACCGCTGGGACACCTCCAGCCTCATCGCCCGGCTGGAGAAAACCGGCAAGGCCTGAGACTTTTTCAAATACCCGCTTCACTCCACTCTGGGGCCGCTGCCTTCACCCCGCCGGCCCCAGAACCAGACGCACGCCTTGAAGCGCTGCGGCCAGCACCAGAAACAGCCCGCAGAGCCGCGCCGAGTACCAGGCCTTTTCCAGAAGCTCATCGCGCATCGCCGTGGCAATGAGCGGCAGGGCAACCGCCTTGGCCGGGCGGTCTTCGGGGGCCAGCAGCATCCACACTTCCGTATCCTCGACCCGCCGCCGGTGATGATAGGTCAGGCCATACCACGCCATGATCAGCCCTGTGATGCCGCAGCCCAGCGCACCGAAGGTGAAGCAGTAGGGTGGATGCGAGGCCGTGCCCATCATCACCATCAGGATGGCGAGGCCGCAAAAGCCCCAGGCCCGCGTCACGGAAATACGGGCAAGCTTGGTAATGCGCTCCATCAGCCCCGTCCCCCTTTTGAACCAGATCCTGATGCTGCCAGATACGCCATGCCTTGCAAGCCGGTTCACGCGGCACGCCTTCTGAAATCACTGTGAACGTGCCAGCGAAGATGCTGCGGCCATTTCATCCATGCGGTAGTGTCGGAATCAGGTTCATACCCTTGCTACCTTTCCTGAAAAGCCCTACCTCCCCGCCATGACACAGACACTTCCCCCCCGCGCCGAAGCGCGCTCCCTCACCCTTGAAGCTCACGGCATCACCCGCCAGGACGAATTCGCCTGGCTGAGGGCCGAAAACTGGCAGGACGTGATGCGTGATCCGTCCGTGCTGGCGCCGGATATCCGCGCCTATCTGGAGGCGGAAAACGCCTATCTGGAAACGGTCATGGCGCCCACGAAAGAGCTTCAGGACAAGCTCTTTGCCGAGATGAAAGCCCGGATCAAGGAAGACGACAGTTCCGTGCCGATGCCGGACGGCCCGTTCGAATATGGCGTGGGCTACGTCACCGGCGGCCAGCATCCGCGCCTTGTGCGCACGCCTCTTGGCGGCGGCGCGCAGGAGGTCCTCGTCGATGGCGACAAGGAAGCCGAAGGCAAGGCCTATTTCCGCATGGCCGGTGCCATGCACTCGCCCGCCCACGACCGGCTGGCCTGGGCCTTTGACGACAAGGGCTCGGAGTTCTTCACCCTGCTCATCCGCGATCTGGCCACCGGCAAGGACCTGCCCACCCGGATCGAGGACACCGCTGGCGGCGGCGTCTTCTCCGCATGCGGGCGTTATCTGTTCTACGTGCGCCTTGACGCGAACCACCGCCCGTCCAAGCTCTTCCGCCACGAGATCGGCACCGATCCGGCCACGGACGTGCTGGTTTTCGAGGAAGAGGACGCAGGCTTTTTCATGGGCGTCGGCAAGACCCAGTCGGACAGCCATATCCTGATCGACATCCACGATCACGAGACCTCGGAAGTCCACGTCATTCCGGCAGACCAGCCGCTCGCCGCCCCGCGCCTGATCGCGGCGCGCGAAACCGGCATCGAATATTCGGTCGAAGAAAACGGCGGCACCTTCTATATCCTCACCAATGCGGATGATGCCGAGGACTTCAAGATCGTCACCGCTCCGGTGGAGACGCCTGGCCGGGAGAACTGGCGCGACTTCATCGCCCATGAGGCTGGCCGGCTGATCCTGTCGCACACGCTCTACAAGGACTTCATGGTGCGGCTGGAGCGGGCCGAGGGCCTGCCGCGCATCATCATCCACCGGCTGGCGGATCACCTCGAACACCCGATTGCCTTTGCCGAGGAAGCCTATTCGCTGGGCCTTGCCGATGGCTACGAGTTCGATACGAACATCATCCGCTTCACCTACTCGTCGATGACCACGCCCGCGCGGGTCTATGACTACGACGTGGAAACGCGCCAGCGCACCCTGCGCAAGGAGCAGGAAGTGCCCTCCGGCCACAATCCGGACGACTACATCACCCGCCGCCTTATGGCTCCTGCCCCGGACGGTGAACTGGTGCCCGTGTCGATCCTCTACCGCAAGGACACGCCGCTGGACGGCTCCGCGCCCTGCCTGCTCTATGGCTACGGCTCCTACGGCATCTCCATCCCGGCCAGCTTCAGCACCACCAGCCTGTCGCTGGTGGACCGGGGCTTCGTCTATGCCATCGCCCACATCCGCGGCGGCAAAGACAAGGGCTACGCCTGGTACAAGAAGGGCCGCCGCGAGTTCAAGACCAGCACCTTCACCGACTTCATCGCCGCAGCGGTGCATCTGGTGAAGGAGGGCTTCACCGCCCATGACCGCATCGTCGCGCAGGGCGGTTCTGCCGGTGGCATGCTGATGGGGGCGGTCGCCAACATGGCGCCGGAGAAATTCGGCGGCATCATCGCCGAAGTGCCCTTTGTCGATGTGCTGAACACCATGCTCGACGACACCCTGCCCCTCACCCCGCCGGAATGGCCGGAGTGGGGCAACCCGGTTGCCTCGCGCGAGGCCTATGACCTGATCGCCTCCTACTCGCCCTATGACAACGTGGCGGCGAAGGACTATCCGGCCATTCTCGCCGTCGGCGGCCTGACGGACCCGCGCGTCACCTATTGGGAACCGGCCAAGTGGGTTGCGCGCCTGCGCGAGCGCAAGACCGGTGACAGCCTGCTGATGCTGAAGACCAACATGGACGCCGGCCACGGCGGCGCCTCCGGCCGCTTCGACCGCCTCAAGGAAGTCGCCCTCGTCCAGGCCTTCGCCCTGATGCTGACCGGCAGGGCCTGAGAAAACAAGACATGTCAAAGGCCGCGGATGATCTCCGCGGCCTTTGCCGTTTCAAGACGCTGAATGCAAGCCGCTCAGGCAGCGCGGATCTGGTTCAGGAAGGCATCTACCTGTGTCTGCAGGCTTTCCGAATGCTGCGACAGTTCGCCCGCCACGCGCAAAACGTCAGTGGCCGCAACGCCGGTCTGGGAAGCAGCCTTCGCAACACCCGTAATGGTATGCCCGACCTCCGTCGTGCCCTGTGCGGCCCGCTGGGTGCTAATGGCGATTTCCCGCGTTGCCGCGCCCTGTTCGGAAACAGCCGAAGCAATGGTGTCGGAGATCACCTTGACCCTTGTAATCGTGGACGCAATCGAACTGATGGCATTGACCGCATCACCAGTCACCGACTGCATTCCGGCAATCTGGGCGCCGATTTCTTCCGTCGCACGCGCCGTCTGAGTGGCAAGGTTCTTCACCTCGGAAGCGACAACGGCAAAGCCCCTGCCCGCTTCCCCCGCACGGGCGGCCTCGATGGTGGCATTCAGGGCCAGCAGATTGGTCTGTTCTGCGATTCCGCGAATGAGTTCAATGACCTCACCGATCTTGCTGCCTGCATCGGCCAGTCCGCGCACTGTCTCGTTGGTACGGATTGCTTCCGAGTTGGCCTGGTTCGATATCTGCGCCGCTTCGCTCACCTGACGGGTAATCTCGAAAATCGACGCCGACATTTCCTCAGCTGCGGAAGCAGCCGTCTGCACGCTGCCGGAAGCCATTTCGGCCGAGTTCGCCACTTCGCTCGCTTGATTGGTGGTCTGTTCCGCAACAGCCGAGAGTGATTGTGCGGTAGACTGCATTCGCTGCGAGGAAACTGCGATATTGGAAATGATCCCCATCAGGCGATGCTCGAAATCGGCAGCAAGAGCCTCCTGAGCCCGGCGCTTTTCCTCTCCGGCCTGACGCTCGCGCTCAAACCTCTCGGCCTGCATGCGCTCCACTTCCAGCATGTTGCCGCGAAAGACCCCCAGCGCCTCGACCATCTGGCCAATCTCGTCTCTCCGGTCCATGCGCTCAATGGCAATATCCGTTCGCCCGCCTGCCAGTTCTGCCATCGAGCGGATGATCCTGACAATCGGGCCAGAGATCATTCGGGAGATGATCCAGTTCAACAGGAGACCAGCCACAGTCACGCAGGCGACCGTAATCAGAAACAGTTGCAGGGCCTGATTGGCTCCTGCCAGAGTCGATTGGGTAGCCTGATGCCGGATGGCGCCAATGTCGTCACTCAACGTATTGAGAGCCTGCAGAAGCTCTGCATGCCTGCCGATGGCATCATTCATCATGATACTGGCTGCGGCGACATCAAGTGAAGCCATGTCCGCTGCGGAAATCGCAGCCTTGACGTAATCTGCGATGGCACCAACGAAAACATCGCGCGCCTGGTTGACCTGAGCATTCCCAACGGCCGAAAAATCAAGTTGCTGCAAGGCCGGCTCAAGCGTCTTGAAGACTGCTGCCGTCTCCTCGTTCGCCTTCTGGATCCGCATCATGTCGGATTCGTTCACGGCAACCGTCATCAGCGCATAAAGCTGCAACTGCGCCTGAGCAAGCCTGTCCTTCGCCTCACTGACATCCGAGAGAGCCTTGATCTGTACCTCATTGAGATTCTGGATCGCGCTGCGCTGCTGATCAATGGCATTGAAGGAGATAAGCGAAACGATACCCAGGCCGATCAGAAGAATGACCGGGGTGACAAACATTTTTTTCGACAGCGTGAGATTCTTGAACCAGTTCATGATGTGCCTTGCCGGTTGGGACAAAAAGCCGGTGCCATCTTCTCATGCACCGGCTTCCTGTCCTATTCGCATGCCAGGTTTAACCCGGCCGGTTCTCACTTGTAGATGCCGACCGCACACACGAGATCGTCAGCGAATTTCTCGACATAAGAGCTTTTCGGCTCAATCTTCTTGGTAGAAGGATTGGACCACTGATAGTCGGCCCAGCCGCTGCCCTTCATGCCGGCATTGATGATGTCCATGGTGAACAGCTTGCCGTCCGCATCTTTCAGGCCCGCCAGGTTCTGGCCGACAAGCTTCGCATTCACACCATGCGTGCGCATCACACCAGTGGCATCAAGGCAGAAGACGTAAAGATCGCGGTCATGCCACTCACCGCCCGGCGTTGCAAAATCCTTGAACGCCTGCTCCATGCCGGCGGAGTCGAAATGCGCCTTGGCCTTCGTCAACAGTGCCTGTGCCTCCTCTGGAGTGCCGCGTTCAGCAGCATGAGCCGCAAACGGAGTTACCGAAAGGCCTGCGAACACGGCGAGTGCCATCAGACGGCGATAGTTCATTGCGATCTCCCAATACTGTTCTTCCCGGCATCCAGTTATGATGCTTCCCTGGCCAGCATCTCATGAAACGAGTTTATTTTTTCTTTAGCCCACATGAAAATACCAAATATACTAATTGTCATTTTTAACAATGAAACTAGAACAACGTAATTCAATCAAGAAACAATTCGGCAAAAAGGAAATTATAATTTCCCAATAAATTCAAACCCCCGCCTAACCCACCCCCGTCCACAAATAAAACTTACCGGCAGTTATACGAGCCAATTGAGCCATCAAGAAAGCGGACCGCTGTAGCAAGGAGACAGCTGACCTCAAACGTGTTTCAGGTCGAATTTATCGGCTGAGGCGGGCATAGTGCGGGTTCAACCTGCACCCGCGTGATCTCCTCCATGCTCTTCATCCCCTTCCCCTTTGCCGCAGCCATGGTGCTGCTGATGCTCTTCGCCGGGTCGCTGCGCCGGTCCGCAGGGGAAGGCCGGAACCGGCCCTTTCTGGCCCTGATCCTGCTCGCGGCCGTGCAATCCATCCTGATTGGCCTGCGCTGGGGCTATGGCCTCACCGCCATCATGCATGTCCTGCCCGTCACCGCCGCGCTGGTGCCGCCACTGGCCTATTGCGGCGTCGCCCGGCTGGTGCGCCAGAGCACGCTTCCCCTCTTCCAGCGCCTTGTCCTGCACAGCACTCCGGCGGTGCTTGTGGCGCTGATGCTCGCCGTCCTGCCCATGGCCATCGATGTCACGCTGGTGACCATCTTTCTCGGCTATGCGGCCGCTATCCTGCGGCTCATGCGCCAGGGCACGGATGCCCTGCGGCTTGTCGCCTTCGAGGATGCCGCCCGCGCCCACAAGGCTATACTCTTTGCCGCTGCCGGACTGATCCTGTCCGCGCTGGTAGATATCTACCTTGCCCTGGATTTCGTCTGGCTTGATGGCCGGCATGCGCTTGGCGTCATCACCGGCGGCAACATCGGCGTGCTGATCGTTCTCGCCATCGCAGCTTCCGCCGCCAGCCGCACGCCTGGTGAGTCCCCCGCTGCAGACAGAGGCCTTCCGGATGAAACCCCGGCTCCCGAAGCGGCAGAACCCGCCGCAGACACCGCCGCTGCCGACCGTGAGGTGATGGCAAACATCGAAGCGCTGATGCAGGCCCGCACGCTTTACCGGGACGCCAATCTCACTCTGGACAGGCTGGCCCGGCGTGCGGGCATCCCGGCCCGGCAGATCTCCGGCGCAATCAACCGCACCACCGGCAAGAACGTCTCACAATATGTCAACGAGTTCCGCATCGCGGAGGCCTGCCACCTGCTCCAAAGCACGGACAAGCCGGTGACCGCCATCATGTTCGAGGCCGGGTTTCAGACCAAATCCAACTTCAACCGCGAGTTCCGCCGCGTAACCGGCCTGAGCCCGGTGGAGTGGCGCCAGCAGAAGTCCGGCGCGGCCTGAAACTCTCCTTTCAGGTCCTCGATCGCGATCTGCACCCTCCCTGATCGTGTTCAAGGTCGAGCCGATGGCTTGGCGCCGCCAGTCTGGGTCCATGACAACCCTGACAGACCAGAACCGCCAGCTCGCCGGGACGCTGCGGTCTCTCTCCCTCCCCGATCCCGTGACAACAAGAGATGAGACGCAGCCCGCGCCCCGTCCCGCCTTCAGATGGCTTCTGCTGATTGGCCTTGGCAGCGCCGCCCTCGCCCTGACGGCAGCCGTGCTTGTTGGCACGGCACCAGAGACCGCCGGAACATCTGTTCCCTTGCAGCAGGTACCCCCGCCACCGCCTGCTCCCCCACCTGCCCCGCTGGCAGCACGGGAGATAACCGGCTCGGGCCATGTCACCGCGCTTCAGTCTGTCCCCGTCTTCGCCCGTTATGAAGGGCGGATCGAAAACGTCAATGTCACGCTGGGGTCTGAAGTTCAGGAAGGCGCTGTGCTGGCCGTGCTCAAGGAGCCGGCCGCCAGCCTTGCGCTGGATCAGGCCAGGGCCAGGCTGCGCACGGCGGAAATAACCCTCACCTCCCGCCAGATCACCCTTGCGCAGGCCAGCGCAGACCTTCGCCGCGCCGAAGCTCTGGCCGCACGCGGCAGCCTGTCCCAAAGCGCGCTGGAAACAGCCGGCACAGCCGCAAGGACTGCCGCCAATGCCGTCGAGCTGGCGGAAGCGGGCATCACAGAAGCCCGGGTTGCTGCTGCCATCGCCGCCGAACGGGTCGCATCCCTCACCATCCTTGCGCCCTTTGCCGGAACCATCACGCAACTCAACGCACGCCCCGGCGCCATGGTCCTCGATCGCGCCGACGGCATCCGTGAAGCGGATAGCCTGCTTACCCTCACCCGCATGGACAGCCTCGTCATCGAGGCGGATGTGGCCGAGCGCAGCATCGCCGGTCTCGTGCCCGGCCTTCTGGCTGAGGCGGAGCTTGACGCTGCCCCCGGCGCGCCGTTCCCCGTGCGCCTGTCACTGACTGCGCCCGAGGCGAATCCGGCCAAAGGCACCTTCAGCCTGCGTTTCACCCCGCTCGAGTCGCCAATCACCCTGCGCCCCGGCATGGCCGCGCGCATCCGCATCAGCCTTCCCTCCACCACACAGACAGCAGGAGCGACACCCCGATGACACAGCCAGCACCACAGGATGAGACGGCTTTCATCACTCTCACGGGCCTTGAAAAGTCCTACCGTTCCGGCAGCAGCACGCTGCCGGTGTTCTCCGGGCTCAACCTCACCTTTCCGAAGGGGGATTTTGCCGCGATCATGGGCCCCTCCGGCTCCGGCAAGTCCACCTTGCTCAACCTTCTGGCTGGCATAGATCATCCCGACCGGGGCGAAATCCGCATTGGCCGGGCCCGGCTGGACCAGATGGGCGAAGCCGCCCGCACCAGCTGGCGGGCGCATCATCTCGGCATCGTCTTCCAGTTCTACAATCTGCTGCCCATGCTCACAGTGGCGGAGAATGTGGAGCTGCCGCTTCTGTTGAAGCCACTCTCTGCCCGCCAGCGGCGTGAGCTGGTGATGAGGGTGCTGGAGCTCGTGGGCCTGTCCGGCCACGCCCGCCACCGGCCCTCCCAGCTTTCGGGCGGCCAGCAGCAGCGTACCGGCATTGCCCGCGCCATCGTCTCCGATCCGGGGCTGATCCTCTGCGACGAACCCACCGGCGACCTCGACCGCAAATCCGCCGATGACGTTCTGGCCATGCTGCGCGTGCTGAATGCGGAACTGGGCAAGACCATCGTCATGGTCACCCATGATCCTCTGGCCGCTGCCAGCGCAAGGCGGACCCTGCATCTCGACAAGGGCAGCTTCCTTGAAGAGCGGAGGGCCGCGTGATGACCTGGCTCCGCCTTGCCCGCAAGAACGCCGCCCGCAAGCCGCTGCGCCTTGCCCTGCTCGTCTTCAGCGTGGCCATCGCCTTCCTGATCCACGGCCTCACCGCCAGCTTTCTGGCTGGCTCGCAGGGCAGTTCGGCGGCGAGTGACGACCTCCTCGGCGTCATGTCCGCCGCCGGCCCCGCCCAGCCGCTGCCGCTCTCCTACCTGCCACGGCTGGAGGCAGAACCCGGCGTTGCGGCCGTCTCCCATGTGGCCCGCCTGCGCGGCTTTCTGGACCGGGAAACGAATGTCATCGCGGTCGCGGCAGTAGATCCCACCCGTGCCGCCGCCGTCAACGGACCGGAGCTGGGGCTGACGCCTGCCCTCACCGCCAGCCTCAGCGAGAGCCGCGGCAACCTTCTGGCGGGCCGCGCTCTGGCGCAGGCGCAAGGCTGGGCCGTGGGGGACAGCGTTGCCGTCACCGCCTTCGCCATGGCGCAGAAGGATGGCAGCCGGATCTGGCGCTTCCGGATCGCGGGAATCTTCGACGGCGCATCGGCCAGCACGGACACCTATTTTGCGATTGCCCAGTACGATTACATCAATGCCCTGCGCGCCGGCGGCACCGATACCGCCGATGTCTTCGCCATCCGCCCCAGACCGGATACCAGCGCCAGCGCGCTGGCCGCCGCGATTGACGCGCAATTCGCCAACTCGCCTGCGCCAACCCGAACCCAGTCGGAAAAGCAGTTTCTGGAAGCCTTCCTGCGCCAGTTCGCCGATGTGAAGCTGATCACCAGCCTCGTCACCTCCGCAGCCTTCATCACCCTCTTGATGATCATCACCAACACCATGGTCTTTGCCGTGCGCGAGCGCCGGTTCGAGACCGGCGTGCTGAAGGCTCTCGGGGTTTCGCCTTCGCGTATCGCCCTGCTGATCCTTGGCGAGACAGGCTTCATCTTTGCCCTTGGCGGCGCCATTGGCCTCGGCCTCACCGGCCTTTCTGCCTTGTTCGGCCCACCCGTTCTGGGGCTGGCGCTCACCGGTACCGTCATCGGCGAAGCGCTTCTGCTCATGGCAGGCCTTGCCCTTCTCACCGGCCTTCTTCCCGCCTGGAGCGCCATGCACATCCCAGTCATTGCCGCCTTCCGCACGAGGTAACCCATGTCAGCCACAGCCTCCCTCATCCGCCAGACCCGCGTCCTCTTGCAGACAAGCCTCCTCAGCCTGCCGCGCCGGGCAGCGCTCGCCCTCTCCATGGTGCTCTCAGCCGCGCTTGCCGTCAGCGTTCTTGCCGGATTTCTCGCCATGGCCGCCGGTTTCGAGAAAACGCTCAAGGGCACCGGCTCACCGCTGACCGCCGTGGTTCTCGGCGGCACGCAGGCGCAGGAAACCGGCTCCAGCATCTCCGCCGGTGCTATCCGCACGCTGCTTGCATCGCGGGATGATTTCGGCATCAGCAGGACGCCATCCAGCACACCGCTTGTCTCGCGCGAACTGGTCATGCCTGCCAGCCTGACGCGGCCGGACGGCCAGGAAGCCACCCTTGCCCTGCGCGGCATGGATGTTGAAGGCCTTCCAGCCCGGCCGGATGTGAGGCTGACCGCAGGCCGGATGTTCTCGCCCGGCGCGCGGGAGCTGGTGGCAGGCGAAAGTCTCGCCCGCAGCATGTCCGGTATCGCGCCGGGCAGCAAGATCAGGCTGTCCGGTATGGAATGGACCGTCACCGGACTGTTCAGCGCAGGCGGCAGCGCCTTTGAATCGGAACTCTGGACCAGCCTTGAAGCCATGCAGGCCGCCTTCAACCGCCCGGGAGATGTCCAAAGCCTGCGGCTTCTGCTGAAGGAGCCGGGCGGCCTCGCACCCTTGCAGGAAAAGCTCTCCTCTCTGCCCGGACCAGCACTCACGGCCCTCACCGAAGCACAGCTCTATTCCGGCCAGTCGGCCCGCACGGCAGATCTCATCCGCCTGTTCGGCTGGCCTGTTGCCGGGCTGATGGCGCTGGGGGCGGCGGCAGGCGTCCTCAACACCATGTTCAGCGCCGTCTCGAGCCGCTCCGGCGAAATCGCCACGCTGCGGGCCCTCGGTTTTGCCCGTCTGCCCGCCTTTCTTGCAGTCTGGATCGAGGCCATCTGCCTTGCAGGTCTGGGCACCGCCATCGGCATCTACGGCTCATGGCTTGCCTTCAACGGCTGGCAGGCCAGCACGTCTGCCGCCGGGAACACCCGCCTTGCCTTTGAACTTTCCGTCGATAGCCACGTGATGCTCACCTGCGGCCTCCTCGGCCTCGCCCTCGGCCTTGCAGGCGGCGCCCTCCCCGCCCTGACCGCAGCCCGCCTGCCCCTCCACAAGGCGCTGCGGCAGATCAACTGACCGCGAAACAAAAAGGCCGGACAGTCCATAAGACTGCCCGGCCCCGCAATTTGTGTCACCAGCCCAGATCAGGCTGCCCGCACCTGATGCAGGAAGGCTTCGACCTGGTGGCGCAGATTGGCCGCATGCTGGGACAGATCCACCGCCACATCCAGCACTTCCTTGGCAGCTGTGCCGGTCTGCGAGGCCGCATCGGCCACCTCGCCGATGGTGTTGCCAACCTCGGCCGTGCCCGCAGCCGCATGCTGGGTACTCATGGCAATCTCGCGCGTGGCAACGCCCTGCTCGGAGACAGCCGTCGAGATCGTGTCCGAAATGGCCTTCACCTTGGCAATGGTCGCGCCGATCGCCGAAATGGCCGACACGGCACTGCCCGTCGCCGTCTGCATGCCGGCAATCTGCGCGCCGATTTCTTCCGTGGCGCGGGCGGTCTGGCTGGCGAGGTTCTTCACCTCGGACGCCACGACGGCAAAGCCCTTGCCAGCCTCCCCGGCACGCGCAGCCTCGATGGTTGCGTTCAGCGCCAGCAGGTTGGTCTGCTCTGCAATGCCGCTGATCAGTTCGATGACCTCGCCAATCTTGCTGCCGGCATCGGCAAGTCCGCGCACCGTTTCATTGGTACGTGCAGCTTCTGCATCCGCCTGATTGGTGATCTGCGTGGCTTCAGCCACCTGACGGTTGATTTCCCCGATGGAGGCAGACATTTCCTCCGCTGCCGAGGCTGCGGTCTGCACGTTGCTGGAGGCCATTTCAGCCGAATGAGCCACGGTGCTTGCCTGCCGCTGTGTGCGCTCGGCGACCTGAGAGAGGGACTGCGCGGTCGTCTGCATCCGCTGCGACGAGCTTGCCACAGTTTCCACGATGCCCATGAGACGGGCCTCGAACTCTCCGGCCAGCGCTTCCATGGCCGCCTTCTTTTCACGAGCTGCCTGCTCCTCAAGCACCACCTTCTCGGCCTGCATGCGGTCAACCTCGATCGTCTTCTGCCGGAAGACCTCAAGCGCACGGCCGATCTGACCGATTTCATCCCGGCGGTCGCCTGTCATCACATCGATCTTGGTATCTCCGTCGGCAAGGCGTGTCATGGCACCGATGATCTGCACCATCGGGCCGGAAATCATGCGCGAAATGATCCAGTTGACCAGCACGCCGGCAAGAACGACAACGCCGACGGTGATCAGAAACAACTGCATCGCACGGTCGGCACCAGCAAGACTGGATGCGGCTGCCCGGTCACGAATGGCGCCGACCATGGTGCTCAGATCATTCACATCACGCAGCAGCTGGCCATGCAGTTTGATCGCTTCGCCGGAAACGATGCTGGCCGCCGCCGCATCAATCTCGGCCATGTCGACAGCGCTCGTGGCTGAATCAATGTATTTTCTTGAAGTTGCGATGATGTCATCACGCTTGGCATTCACGGCGCTGTCGCCGATGGCGCTGAGATCCAGTGCTTCCAGCCGCGGCAGGAAGCCTTTCATCGCCGTCTGGGTTTCAGCCAGCAACACGCTGACACGATCGGCGTCAGACTCGGTCACCGCCGTCAGCAGCAGGGCGTAAAGCGCCATCTGAGCTTCCGACAGGATTTCCTTGGCCTGCCCCATGTCCGCAAGTGCAGAAATCTGCACCCGGTTCAGGCTGTCAATTGCGCTGCGCTGCGTGCCAATTGCCCGGTATGCGATGACCGAAACGACCGCAAGGCCGAGCATGAGAAGAATAGGCGTAATGAAGATCTTGGATGAGAGTTTCAGATTGGCAAACCAGCGCATTGTTCCCCCGGCAGTCGTCAAGGCATGAGCAGGGCCGGAAACCCGGCCCTGCCTTGCAGAAGTTCTCTGGTGTTACTTGTAGATACCGACACCACAGATGCCGTCAGCGAAGGGCTTTGCGTAGGATGACTTCGGTTCGATCTTCTTGGAAACCGGATTGGCCCAGCGGTAATCCGTCCAGCCGCCACCGGAAAGGCCAGTCTTCACCATCGCACCGATGAACAGGTTTCCGTCCGCGTCCTTCAGCTCGGACAGGTTCTTGCCGATCAGCTTCTCGTTGGCACCATGCGCCAGAGCAACGCCGTCCTTGTCGAAGCAGAAGACATAGAGGTCACGGTCCTGCCAGCCTTTGTCCTTGCTGGAAAAGTCGGCATAAGCCTGCTCGGCACCAGCGGTCTTGAAATGAGCCTCTGCCTTATCGAGCAGCTTCATGGCGTCGTCGGCGCTGGCGCGCTCTTCCGCGAAAGCAGCACCCATGGCCAGAGCCGACGAAATCACAGCAACAGCAATGCGGGAAATCTTGAGCATTTTTGCCCTCCTTTTATATAACCCAGGAGTAAATGAACAAAATCTCGTTAAGATTCCGTTTTACACAAGCATAAAACGCTTTGCGAAATTTTTTTCGCTATTTTATACATCGATATATTTCTGAAATGTTTCGAAACAATTCAGATAACGTGATTTTTTACATAATCAACCAGAAGTCAATTCCGTTCTTGGTAACGTAATTCGATAGCGTCACAGTCCTGCTGCCGGAGATGCGTCTTCCCAACTGACGTAACTCCCCTCATAAAGCAGCAAGGGGCAGATCTGCAGGGATACAACCCTAAGCGAATGCAATAGCCTCTGACACGTTGAAGGTTCAGAGCAAGACAGTCACCGGATTTGTGATGATGGGAACACTTCAATCCGCCTCATGTTTGGAGAAGTCATGAAAATGTTGAAGAGATCCACGCTCGCCGCACTGGTCCTCGTGATCGGGCAATCGGCAGCCATGGCGCAGGGCAGTTTTCTGGAGCATCTTCTCCTGTCACCGACCCGCACGCCGGGGGACGTCCCGGAGACCTATGGCACGGCTTATGACTGCCGTCCGCTGAAAGCCGCCAATCAGACGGCTGGTGTCTGGCGCGGCCTGATCGGTGGCCAGGTCTGGCCGGATGCAAGGGAAACCCGCCCCGTCAGCCGCGAAGGCTGTTTCAAGACTGAACAGGAATGCCAGGCCTTCCTGAACGTGATGGGCGGCTATATCGACTTCGTCTATTCGCGGGAATGCAAGCGGCTGTAAAAATTCCCGATAGATGCAAGAAAGCCGGAGCATGGGGCTGCTCCGGCTTTCTGTCTGCGGGATCAATGCAGGGGGTCAGTTTGCCCTGCAGGTCTTGATCCCGAACAGCGTATAGGCAGGGCACCAGCCCACCAGTGCAACCACTGCCGGAATGACGCCGAACCAGCCAATCCACTTCCAGCTGATGTCAGCTGGTCCGAAAAGGGCGAAACCGATCAGCGCGATGCCACTCACAAAGCGGATGGCCCGGTCGAGGGTTCCCATGTTCACAGTCATATCCCGTCCCCTTGGCTCAAGGCCTGTCCGGACAATCCGGACGGTCAGAGGACGTTAGCCCCGGCGGAGAGCCCCGTCTGTGACATGGTCACAATCGAGGCTCAGCCGCGTAGTTGCACTTATTTCTCGCCCGCTCAGCCCGCATTGGCAATCCGGCGAAGCGCCGCAGCGTCAAGCAGCCGCACCTCACCACGCCCTTGCGCAATATGGCCCGCCTCGGCCCAGCGTCCCAGCAGCCGGGCAATCACCTCGCGGGCGCTGCCGGTTTCTGCGGCAAGCGCAGCCTGTGTCAGGTGAATGGCTGCCCCGTCCCCGGCCAGTTCAAGCAGCAGCCGGGCCAGCCGGGCATCCAGCCGGTGAAACATGGCGTCTTCCATCTTCCGCAGAATGCTGGCGAGACGCAGGCTGAACCCCTGAAAGATGCGCCTTCGGAACACCGGCTCGCTGTCGAGCAGCCGTGCCACAACTCCGGCCGGTATCATGAAGGCCTGGCATGCTGTTTCCGTGATGCCTGACGCGGCATAAGGCTCTTCGCCCAGCAGGCAGGATGTGGTCAGCACACAGCTCTCGCCCGGGGCGACGCGGTACAGGAGGATTTCCCGGCCTGTATCGGATGTCATCAGCACGCGGACGCTGCCCGAGGTAAGCACCAGCCAACCAGGGCAGGCCTGCCCGGGCGCGAAGACTTCGGTTCCAGCCGGAATGGTCATCTGCCGCAGGGCCTGTTCAACGGCGCGGCGTCCGGCTTCGGAGATATCCGAAAGCCCCATCAGGCGCAGCGCCTCTTCAAAATTGCTGCCCGCAATCTGTCCGCTCATGCCCCTGCTCCGCACCACTGTAATCGCTGCCAGTCTAGCGGCAGCAGATCGGGGCAAGCCAGTGCGGAAGACTGCGGCCTTTCATCTATTGGCCCTGCGCGTGGGCGGGAATGGCCTTCAGATAGGCGGCAATGGCCTCCCGGTCTTCTGACGTCAGCCGGGCCATGTTCTCCTGTACGGCGACCATTTCCCCGCCAACGGAGTCATAGGAGGGCGTGAAGCCGCTTTCGAGATAATAGGCGATGTCAGCAGCGGACCATTCCCCGATACCACCCTCTCCGCCGGTGATGTTGGGGATCGTGCCCTCTCCTGTGGGCACCTTTGCGCCCGCAAGCCACTGATCCAGCTTCAGGCCACCCGCCATGTCGCGGGGCGTGTGGCATTCGCTGCAGTGGCCGGGCCCTTCCACCAGATACTGGCCCCGCTGCAGCTGCTCGTCGATCCTCTGCAACACGGTGGCAGGACCCGGATCGAGATACATGAGCTTCCACAGTCCCAGTCCCCGCCGCAAGGTGAAGGGAAAGGCCAGCTCATGGCCGGGCGCGGCGCCCTGCACCGGCTCCAGCGTCTTCAGGAACGCGAAGAGATCGGAAATGTCCTGATCCTTCATGCGGGCATAGGATGTGTAGGGAAAGGCGGGGTAGTAATGCTCGCCCTCGGGCGAAATTCCGGCCAGCATCGCATTGGCAAAGTCCGGCAGCGCCCAGCTGCCGATGCCCGCTTCAATGTCCGGTGAGATATTCGGGGCGACGAAGACACCGAAAGGGGTTTCCAGCCTCAGGCCGCCGCCCAGCTTCAGCTTGTCCAGCCCCGATGCGCCCGGCGCGGCGTGGCAGGAGGCGCAGCCTCCTGCCCAGAACATCACTTCTCCCCGCCCGGCATTACCCTCCGGAAGGGCCGCAAGCCGCACGGGATCAATCGCGGCAGGCGCAGTCAGCGCCCAGAAACCCAATCCACCCGCTCCCATGACAAGAGCGCCGGCAAGAGCCAGTTTCTTCAGCATCGGACCACGCCTTCCACGGCTCTCTTACTTCTGCACCCGGTAAACCTCGTGACAGGCCTTGCAGCTGCCCATGACCGGCCCCATCGCAGCCTTGAAGGCCTCCACATCGGCCGGGCCATCCTTGCCGGAGGCCTGTGCGGCAGCGCCCGTGGCGGCCGCAAACTTGGCAAGCGCTGCCTCAAAGCCAGCCGAATCTTCCCAAATCTTCGGGCTGGCGGAAGAACCGGCTGCGTTCTGTGTGCCATCGGGATAGAACGCACCAAAGGAATGTGCTGCTGCATTCATCGAGGCAATGGCCGCCTTGCCTGCTGCAGGGCTGTAAGCCATGTCCCCCTTCATCATCGCACCGGCAAGACCGGCATTGGCAGCCACGGACTGCATGATGGCCTTGCGGGTCGCGACAGGGTCACCGGCAGCCGATGCCGCAGTCAGGGTTACGGCCAGCAGAGCGCCAGCCACAAAATATTTGCGCATCAAAGTCTCCCTCAAAAGAGCCGGCCGCGTCACTGGCCGGTACGCCCATTCAGACCCGACTGCGCCGCAAAACTGAAATCACGGACGCGTGAGAGCGGATGATCCACAAAAGACTATGGAGGATTACGGACAGGAGGGCTTTAAAGTTGACTATTTTTATCAAGTTTGACAAACGGACACATCCTCAATCGGGAGTAGTCCATGCGCATTTTCAAGCACTTGAGAACCGGCACCCTCGCGGGTCTGCTGGGCCTTGCCGCCGCCACCAGCCTCACCACAACCGCCTTTGCGGAAGAAAAAACCTTCACGGATGTGATCGGCCGTGAGGTCAAGGCGGACCTGCCGTCCAAGCGCGTCCTGCTCGGCTTCTACTTCGAAGACTTCATGGCCGTTGGCGGCGAAGCCTCCTACGACAACGTTGTCGGCATTTCGCGCGAAGCCTGGGAAGGCTGGCGCCCGGCGTCCTGGACCCGTTACGTCAAGCACCGCCCCTCCCTCGATGCCCTGCCGGACGTGGGCGAAGTGGAAGCCCAGACCTTCTCCGTCGAAAAGGTTCTGGAGTTGAAGCCGGACATGGTTGTTCTCGCCGACTGGCAGTACAAGGGTCTCGGCCTTGACGCTGACCGCATCGAAGAGGCAGGCATTCCGATTGCTGTCGTCGATTTCAACGCCCAGACGCTGGAACGCCATCTGGACAGCGCCCGTGTCCTCGGCCTGATCACGGGCGAGGAAGACCGCGCCGCGCAGATCGCAGGTGAGTACAAGGCAACCGCCGACCTGATCACCAAGCGCATCGCCGATGCGGGCAAGCCGCAGCCGAAGATCTACGTTGAGTTCGGCAACAAGGGTCCGGCCGAGCACAGCTTCACCTTTGGAAAAAACATGTGGGGCGCCATGGCCACTGCGGCGGGCGGCGACAACATCGCAGCCCCCTTCGTCGAATGGTGGGGCCCGATCAATCCGGAGCAGGTGCTGGCCTCCAAGCCGGACGTCATTGTGATCTCCGGCACCGAGTCCCGCAAAAATCCGACGTCGATGCTCATGGGCGAGGACGTGACCAAGGCCGAGGCGCTTGAACGCCTGAAGGGCTTCACCAGCCGCGCCGGGTGGAACGAACTCCCCGCAGTGCAGAACGGGCGTTTCTATGGCGTCTATCAGGGTGCATCCCGCACCCTGGCCGACCAAGCCATGCTGCAGTTCTTCGCCAAGGTGCTCTATCCGGACCTCTTCACCGACCTGAACCCGGACGAGACCTACAAGGCCTTCTACAAGAAGTACCTGCCGGTGGCTCCCGAGGGCACTTTCACCCTCGCCATCAAGGAATAAGCCCTCCCATAGCCAGCGCCCGGGACATGAACCTCCCGGGCGCGAGCATGCAAGCTGCCTCTTTCAGGGACTTCGCAAACCAGTGACCGGCACAACTCATGTTGCGACCGCGATTGCAAGCCAGCGCAACCGGGAACGGCGGCGCTGGCGCCTGCTTTTCGGCCTCACCCTCTTCTGCTGCGTGACGCTGGTGCTCGACATCGGCACCGGCCCTTCCATGCTCAGCCCTGCCGATGTTCTGGCGGGCCTTCTACGGCTGGAAGGCACGGACAGCATGACGGTAACCATCGTCAACGGCCTGCGCCTGCCGATGGCGCTGATGGCCCTTGTTGTCGGTTGCGCGCTGGGGGCGGGCGGGGCGGAAATCCAGACCCTTCTGAACAACCCCATGGCCAGCCCCTACACCCTCGGCCTTGCCGCTGCTGCCGGGCTCGGCGCAGCCTTCAGCATTTTCACCGGAGGCTTCGGCCTGCATCCGGCCATCGCTGTGCCGCTGGGTGCCTTCCTGTTCTCCATGCTGGCTGCGGCGTTCCTCTTCGCCCTTGCGGCCTTTGCGCGGGTGTCCTCCACCATGCTGGTGCTGGCGGGCATTGCGCTGCTCTTCTTCTTCCAGTCGCTTCTGTCGCTGCTGCAGTTCATCGCTTCGCCGGAAGTGGGACAACAGATCCTGTTCTGGCTGTTCGGCAGCCTGACCAAGACCACCTGGACCAGCCTCTGGGTCACGCTTGGCGTCACCGTCTTCTGCGTGACGCTGCTGTTCCGTGACGCCTGGAAGCTCACCGCCCTCAGGCTGGGCGAGGCGCGGGCGCAGAGCCTTGGCGTCAACCTCACGCATCTGCGCGTCACCACGCTGACGCTGACGGCGCTCATGACCTCCACCGCCATCAGCTTCGTCGGCATCATCGGTTTCGTCGGCCTTGTCGCCCCGCATGTGGCGCGGCTGCTGGTGGGCGAGGATCAGCGCTTCTTCCTGCCCATGTCGATGGTGGCGGGCGCAGCCTTCCTGTCCATGGCCTCGGTCATCTCCAAGGTGGTCATTCCCGGCGCGTTGTTTCCGGTCGGCATCGTCACCGCCATGGTCGGCGTGCCCTTCTTCTTCTGGATCATGCTGGCACGGCGGCGATGAACGATCTCATCCTTCAGGACATCACCCTCTTCCGGGGCAAGCACTGCGTCGCCCGTGACCTTTCCCTGCGGTTTGAGCCGGGCAAGGTGCATGTCATCCTCGGCCCCAATGGCGCAGGCAAGTCCTCGCTGCTGCGCGCGCTCTTCGGCGAGTTCTGGCCGCAGACGGGCCGCATCGCCCATGGCGAGAAGCAACTCACCCGCGAAACCCTGCGCCAGTGGCGCAAGGCCATCGGCTACATGCCGCAGGACACTGCCCTGGAGGCCTCCCTCACCGCGCTGGAAGTGGTGCTTCTGGGCCGTATGGATGAACTCTCCTTCCACGTGGATGACGCAACGCTCCATGCCGCCGTCACCACCATGGATGCGGCAGGAATTGCGCATCTGGCCAGCCACGACATTCTCTCGCTCAGCGGCGGCCAGCGGCAGCTCGCCCTGTTTGCGCAGGTGCTGCTGCGCGATCCCGGCATCCTCTTGCTGGACGAGCCGGTCAGCGCGCTCGACATGCACCATCAGCAGAAGCTGCTGGATATCGTCCACCGCGAGACCCGTGCTCGAAACCGCATCAGCATCCTGATCCTGCATGACCTCAGCCTTGCCGCCCAATATGCCGACCAGCTGATCCTCATCGGCGGCGGAGAACTGAAAGCCGCAGGCAGCCCCGCCGAGGTGCTGAAGGCGGACCTCATCAGCCGCACCTATGGCGTCGATGTGGAAATCCTCACCGACAGTGCCGGCGCCCCCGTCGTCCGCCCCTTGCGGACAGCGCTGGCAAGCCCATTCTGACACTCAAGGACCGAAAGAGAAAAAATGAGGCCACTCTTCACAGCTTTGACTCTGCTCATGGCCGGGACGCTCACCGCCCAAGCTGCGGATGACGCCGCCAAGGGCCGCAAGGTCTTCGCCAAATGCGCCATCTGCCACAAGGTTGGGCCAGATGCAGGCGTTACCTCAGCCGGTGTTGGCCTCAACGGCATTGTCGGCAAGACGATAGGCTCCGAGCCCGGTTTCCAGTATTCAACTGCCATGGCCGCCCTCGGGGCGGAAGGAAAGGTATGGGACGAGGCCTTTCTTGCCCTGTTCCTTCAGGATCCGGCGGCAGCTGTGCCCGGCACACGCATGGCCTTTGCTGGGCTCAAGCGGCAGGCGGAAGTTGACTTCCTTCTGGTTTATCTGCGCCAGATACAGCCTGATGGAACAGGACATTGATGCTGGACAGCCCCGTCCTTCAGGCTTCCTCATCCACTTGAGGGGCTTCGCCGGGCGGCAGAGCTGGTCTAGTGTCGGCTCACCTGCCAGCCGGAGCCCATCCGTGACATCTGCCGCCCCTTCTACTGCCTCCCCCGTCCATCTTGCTCTCGGCGGCCTGCTGTCGCTGGCGGCGGCCATGGGCATCGGGCGTTTCGTCTACACGCCCGTGCTGCCTTTCATGATCGCGCAGGTGCCTCTCAGCAAGGCAGACGGCGGACTGATCGCCTCTGCCAATTTCCTCGGCTATCTGTTGGGGGCGCTTGCAGCCTCGTCCGGTTCCCTGCCCGGTGGCCGCCGGGTGTGGTTTCTCGGCTCGCTGATTGCCAGCTCTGCCCTTTCCTTCGCCATGGCCTGGACGGACAGCGTTCCGGCCTTCATGCTGCTGCGGTTTCTGGCGGGTCTTGCCAGCGCATTCGCCTTCGTTTTCTCCGCAACACTCATCCTCGACCGGCTGGCGCAGGCCGGACGGCCCGGATTGTCGGCGCTCTATTTCTCGGGCGTTGGTGCGGGGATTGCGGGCTCTGCCCTCATCGTCTCCGGCCTTGCCGCCATGGGCGCAGACTGGCAGGGCTTGTGGACGGGCTGCGGCGTCATCAGTCTGGCACTGACGGCAATTATCGCATGGATGGTGCCGGGCGCACCCGATACAGCCCCAGCAGCCCCCGCGAAAACCGGCCCCCGCCGCCTTCCCGCCGGACTGCCTCAGCTGATCGCAGCCTACGGGCTTTTCGGCATAGGCTATGTGGTGACGGCCACCTTCATCGCCGTGATCGCCCGCTCCGATCCGGCGCTGGCAACGGCCGAACCCTATCTCTGGCTGATCGTCGGCCTCGCCGCGGCCCCGTCCATTTTCATCTGGAACCGGATAGCCGCCCGCACCGGCGTGCCGCGTGCCTATGCGCTGGCCTGTGTGATTGAGGCTTGCGGCGTTGCCCTCAGCGTCACGGCGGCCGGTCCCGCAGGCATCCTGCTGGCGGCGTTTCTGCTCGGCGCTACCTTCATGGGCATCACCGCGCTGGGTCTTATCGAGGCCCGCCGGCTGTCCACCGGCGATCCTCGCCGCACCATCGCACTGATGACCGCCAGTTTCGGCCTTGGCCAGATGCTGGGGCCCAGCCTTGCTGGCTTTGCCGCAGGCAGCACCGGCAGCTTTGCCCTGCCTTCGGCAGGGGCCGCCCTCTGCCTGCTGCTGGCTGCCGGACTGGTGCTTATCCCTGCCCGGCAGCAGTGATCAGCCGAATCTTCAGCCGTGGGCGAAGTCCCAATAGAGTTCCCGCGCCTTGGCTGCCACCGGACCCGGCTGCAAGCTGCGCTCCTCGATGCGGTTCACCGGCACCACCTTGGAGTAGTTGCCGGTCGAGAAGATCTCGTCCGCCTCCTGGAACTCACGATAACCAATGGTGCGCTCATGCACCGCATGGCCCGCCTTGCGCAGCAGCTGGATCACCCGCTGGCGCGTGATGCCATTGAGGAATGTTCCATTCGGCGCAGGCGTATGCAACGCCCCGTCCTTGACCATGAAGATGTTGGCACTGGTCAGCTCGGCCACATTGCCCAGCATGTCCAGCACCACCGCATTGTCAAAGCCGCGGCCCTTGGCTTCGGCCATGGCGCGGGCGTTGTTGGGATAAAGGCAGCCTGCCTTGGCATTCACCGGCATGGTTTCCATGGTCGGGCGGCGGAACGGGGACAGGGTGATGGAGAAGGAAGCACCGGCCGGCGCCATCGGCGCCTCGAACAGGCACAGGCAGAACCGGGTGCTGTCAGGATCACCCACAATCACCCCCGGCCCGTCGCCTTCCGCCCAATACATCGGCTTGATGTAGATGGCACTGCCCGGTTTGAACTTGGCGACGCCCTCACGGGTCATCTCGATCATTTCGCCAACACTGACGGTGGGCTTGAGACCAAGGGCAACAGCCGAATCATTCACGCGCTGGCAATGCAGGTCGAGATCCGGCGTCACGCCCTCGAAGAACCGGGCCCCGTCAAAGACCGAAGATCCCAGCCAGGCCGCATGGGTGCGCGGCCCCATCAGCGGCGGATTGCCCTCATGCCAGGCGCCATCCACATAGGTCCAGGTCTCACTCCAGCCGCTCATCTTGCGCGCCCTCCGCTGTATTTTTCACTGCCAGCGAACAAACGCCCGGAAAAAGGCAAGGTCAACCGTTTGACGCCCTTCACCCAAAAATCGGAAGACTTGCTCCGGCAAGGCCGCGCCCGGACAGGCTCTCATTCCTGAAAAGCGGCCTTGCAGGAAAATTGATCCGCGCAGCTATCTGCACTGTCTACTTCCCGGCTCACAAAGCCTTTGATCTTTCACGGATTCCGCCTGATCCTCCGTCTGCCCGCCCCTCGCCTGGCGCTATCCGGAGGACTGACCATGGACCTCTCCACGCTTCTTGCCTTTGCTGCCGCCTTCTTCGTCTTTGCCGCCAGCCCCGGCCCGGACAACATGACCATCATCGCCCGCACCCTGTCGCATGGGACCGCTTCCGGTCTTGCCTATGGGGCAGGCACCGTGGCGGGCATCCTCATTTTCCTCTGCCTTGCCGCCTTCGGCCTGTCGCTGCTGGCCTCGGAAATGGGCACGGCCATGACCGTGCTGCGCTACGCCGGCGCCCTGTGGCTGATCTGGACCGGCATCCGCCTGTGGACAGCGGAGCCGGTGGTGCCAGCGCTGCAGCCCACCGGCAGCGGCAATCTCCTGTCCGCCTTCGCCACCGGCATTGCCCTCAACCTCGGCAATCCGAAGATGCCGCTGTTTTATGTGGCGCTTCTGCCCAATGTGGCCGGAACCGCCCTCACCCCGTTGAGTGTGCTGGAGCTTGCCGCCGTCATTCTGGCGGTTGAAGTGGTGGTCATCGGCGGGCATATTCTCCTCACCATGCGCGCCCGCCGCCTGCTGCGCAGCCCTGCCGTCGTGCGCCGGGTCAACCGCACCGCCGGAGCTGTCATGGCCGGAACGGGTGCCACGCTCATCGTTACCCGCTGAAACCTCCCCCTCACAGGAAGCCAGATCTTGGAACAGCGCCTTCAACCCGTTCTGGACCGTGGATGAAAACGGCGCCATCGCGCTGCCGGGCTGAAGGTTCAGGCCGGGCGGTGGAGAAGCTGTGACTACCAGCCGGAAACCTGCAATTTGTGATCCTGCGGACATGACCCTGCAGCTTTCACCGTGTTAAGACCCGTCCGCTTGTTGCGAAAAGCAACTCAATTTTCGATCAGAGGTCTTCAAATGTCGTCGAGCACCGTTTCGGTTCCCAATTCTGGCATGGGTGCCAATCCGTCCATGATTTTCTGTGGCACCTGCGGCCATCAGATTGCGTCAACGGCACCGTCCTGCCCCAAGTGCGGCGCACCGAACGCATTGGCCGCAACGCCTGTTTCCGAGAAGAGCATGGTTGCTGCGGCTCTGCTTTGCTTCTTCCTCGGCACCTTCGGCATCCACCGTTTCTACACCGGCAAGATCGGCACCGGCATCCTCATGATCCTGACGCTCGGCGGCCTTGGCATCTGGTCGCTCATTGACCTGATCATGATCATCGTCGGGTCCTACAAGGACAAGCAGGGGCTGCCGCTCCGCCGATGAGTGAGCCCCGCACAGAGCCGCAGGGCGGCGGATGGAGCTTCTGCATCCACTGCGGGGACAAGATCGCTTTCCGGGCGCATTTCTGCCCGCATTGCGGTTCCCCCCAGCCGGAAGCAGGCAAAGCACAGGCAGAGAACGTCAGTGACAAGAGCTACGGCGTTGGGGTTGCCCTGTGCGGCGTTTTCGGCGTGATGGGGCTCCATCACTTCTACCTCGGCAACATCCTGCACGGCCTGTTCGACCTTGGGCTCTTCGCGCTCTGGATCTTCTGCCTTCTCGTGGCACCTGCCCAGGGCACGAACCTCATCCTGATTGGCCTTCTGCTTCTGGCCATTGATGTGCTGCACACAATCTATGTGTTCTTCCGGCTCATCGTTGGAAAGCAGCGCGATGGCAGCGGACGGCTCGTCGCAGTGCCCTGAACAGCCCGGCCAGAGCAAAAAACTAGAACCGGTTCTGCGGCTGGAATTGCGTGAAATGAACGGAAAGAGCACTTTCGATGGCAGCGTCTTCATCGAAAGTGCTCCAGCGTCCGCTGTTCAGGTCAACAGCGATATCGGCCTTTACCCTTTGTCCTGATTGCATCCCGGCAAATGATCGGCATATGTTCGGACGCTGTTCAGGAAAGCTGACGGCGGATCTTGTCCTGCGACCCCACGGAGCATCCCGATGGCCCATTCGGCCTATGTCTTTGACGCTTACGGCACCCTTTTTGATGTTCACGCCGCCGTGCGCAAACATGCTGCGAAACTGGGGCCCGACGCGCAGACCTTTTCCTTCGTGTGGCGGCAGAAGCAGCTGGAATATTCCTGGGTCCGCGCCCTCATGCAGCGCTACGAGGACTTCTGGGTGCTGACCGAGCAGGCGCTCGACACCACCTTCAATCTCTTCCCCTCCGCCGACCGGGGCCTCAGGGCCGACCTTCTCAACGCCTACTGGGCGCTGGACTGCTATCCGGAAGTGCCGGAAGTGCTCACCAGCCTGAAACAGGCCGGGGCGCGGCTCGCCATCCTGTCCAACGGCACGCCGTCCATGCTGGAATCAGCGGCCAAGGCTGCCGGCATCACCGAGCTTCTGGACGAGATCTTCTCGGTGCATGACCTGCGCACCTACAAGACCGATCCGCGCGTCTATGAACTGGTCACGAACCACTTCCGGGTCTATCCGGAGGCGATTTCCTTCCAGTCCTCGAACCGCTGGGACATTGCAGGCGCCACCGCCTATGGCTTCCGCACCGTCTGGATGAACCGCACCGCCCAGCCGGACGAATATCCGGACCTGGCCCCCAGCGCCGTTCTGTCGGACCTGACGGGCCTGCCGTTTCTGGTCTGACCGCCATTCCGGCAAGCTCCGGGCAAGTTAAGGCGTCTAACCCTGTGATAACTGACAGGAGGATGAACGGCTGCGCATGCTGCGCGCCGCTATTGCCATTTGGACAAACCATGACCCGCGCAACCCCGGCCCGTACAGGCCACCGTTTCCGCCCGCCGCAGCTCAAGCCAGCCTTAAGGGCCCGGATGCGCGGCGGCCGCCTGAAGACGGAAGACGGCGCGGACATCACGCCCTGCACCCTGTTTGATGCGGAAAGCGGCGAGACAGGCGCCCTCATCGAGGTGAAAGTCACCCTGCCGCCCCGCGTTCTGGTGCTGGACGAGCAGGATCAGACGGTTTGCCCAGCCAGCGTTCTATGGCATCACGGCCGCCAGGCTGCCCTCAGCCTGACGGGCCAGCCAATGCTCGCCAGCCGGCATCAGGGTCTTCAGATCTGAAGCCAGTCAGCTGGCCAACCAGGCCGCAACCATGCGGATTCGCGCAGGTCCTTCGGCGCCGCACATTCTGCCGTGACAAGCCTCCACATGAAGACACAAAACGGCGCCCCGGTTTCCCGGAGCGCCGCGTGTTTTGTTTCCGTGACCGGACGGATCAGATCAGGCCGTCAGGTCGAAGCGGTCTGCATTCATCACCTTGACCCAGGCAGCCACGAAGTCCTTCACGAACTTCTCTGCCGCGTCATCCTGGGCATAGATCTCGGCATAGGCGCGCAGGATCGAGTTGGAACCGAACACCAGATCCACACGGGTCGCCGTCCACTTCACCGCGCCGGTCTTGCGGTCGCGGATTTCGTAGAGGTTCTTGCCAGCCGGCTTCCAAGTGTAGGCCATGTCGGTCAGGTTGACGAAGAAGTCCGCCGTCAGCGCCCCTTCGCGGTCCGTGAACACGCCATGCTTGGAGCCGCCGTGATTGGTGCCCAGAACGCGCATGCCGCCGAGGAGAACGGTCATTTCCGGACCGGTCAGCCCCATCAGCTGGGCGCGGTCGAGCAGCAGCTCTTCCGGCGAAACCACATAGTCCTTCTTCATCCAGTTGCGGAAGCCGTCATGGATCGGCTCCAGCACGCTGAAGGAGTCCGCGTCGGTCATCTCGGCAGTGGCATCACCACGGCCCGGAGCAAAGGGCACGGAGACATCGAAACCGGCGGCCTTGGCAGCCTTCTCGATCCCCACGCTGCCTGCCAGCACGATCACGTCAGCGAGGCTTGCGCCATAGGCCTTGGCGATCGGCTCCAGCACGCCCAGCACCTTGGCAAGACGGGCCGGCTCGTTGCCTTCCCAGTCCTTCTGCGGGGCAAGGCGGATGCGGGCACCGTTGGCACCGCCGCGCATGTCAGAGCCGCGATAGGTGCGGGCGCTGTCCCAGGCGGTGGACACCAGTTCGGCAACCGAAAGCCCGCTGGCGGCGATCTTCGACTTGATGGCGCCGATGTCGTAGTTCTTCGGGCCAGCCGGGATCGGGTCCTGCCAGATCAGGTCTTCCTTCGGCGCATCCGGGCCGATGTAGCGCACATTCGGGCCCATGTCGCGGTGGGTCAGCTTGAACCAGGCGCGGGCGAAGGTGTCCTTGAAGTACTCCGGATCAGCCATGAACTTTTCGCAGATGGCCCGGTACTTCGGATCCATCTTCATGGCCATGTCGGCATCGGTCATCATCGGCATGCGGCGGACGGACGGGTCCGTCGAGTCGACCGGCATATGCTCTTCCTTGATGCCGACCGGCTGCCACTGCTGGGCCCCTGCCGGGCTGCGGGTCAGTTCCCACTCATAGCCGAACAGCAGATCGAAGTAGCCCATGTCGAACACGGTCGGATTGGTGGTCCATGCACCTTCGATACCCGAGGTGATGTTGTCGCTGGCACGTCCCGTGTGGTTCGGGTTGACCCAGCCGAGGCCCTGGTTCTCGATGCCTGCCGCTTCCGGCTCAACGCCGAGCGCACCGGCATCGCCATTGCCATGGGCCTTGCCGACGGTGTGGCCACCAGCGGTCAGCGCTGCGGTTTCCTCGTCGTTCATGGCCATGCGGGCGAAGGTCTCGCGCACCTGGGCGGCAGTGGCCAGCGGGTCCGGCTTGCCGTTGACGCCTTCCGGATTCACGTAGATGAGGCCCATCTGCACGGCGGCCAGCGGGTTCTCCATGGTCTCCGGCTTGGTCACGTCCTCATAGCGGTTGTCGGACGGCGCCAGCCATTCCTTTTCCGCACCCCAGTAGGTGTCCTTTTCCGGATGCCAGATGTCCTCACGGCCAAACGAGAAGCCGAAGGTCTTCAGACCCATGTCCTCATAGGCCAAGGTGCCGGAGAGGAGGATGAGGTCGGCCCAGGAGATCTTGTTGCCGTATTTCTTCTTCACCGGCCACAGCAGGCGGCGGGCCTTGTCGAGGCTGGCGTTGTCCGGCCAGGAATTGAGCGGAGCAAAACGGATGTTGCCAGAACCGCCGCCGCCACGGCCATCGGCCAGGCGGTAAGAACCGGCCGAGTGCCAGGCAAGGCGGATCATCAGGCCGCCGTAGTGGCCCCAGTCAGCCGGCCACCAGTCCTTGCTGTCCTTGAGAAGCGCCTTCACATCGGCCTTCAGCGCCTCTGCATCCAGCTTCTTCAGCTCGTCGCGGTAGTTGAAGTCCTTGCCCAGCGGGTTGGACTTGGCGTCATGCTGATGCAGGATGTCGAGGTTGAGGGTGTTCGGCCACCACTCCATGTTCGAATTGCCGGTGGCGGTGTTGCCACCGTGCATCACCGGGCACTTGCCTGCCTTGCTGGCATTCGTCGCGTCCATTGTCTCTCTCCGGTCCATATGGTTCTTGAGGCGGCCAGACGCCGCCTGTGTTTACCCCAAGCGGTACAGCCGACCGCCCGAACATTGGCCCCGGCAGCATCTCTGCCGCCTGAGGCACGTCTGCAGGGCGGCACGGCGCGCCGCCCTCTCCTTCGGCAGGCAGCGGCGGGGTACGCTGCCCGGAAATTCCACTCAGAACTCTGCCCCGCTTCAGCGGGGATCAGCCAACGTTCCCTCTTCAGGAACAGCGCCAGCGACATCACGTTACCCACTTGCTGGAATTAGCAAAATTCGTATCTTCTGATTGCATTGATCAGATTTTCTGATCTAACCGCCGAAATGACGGTTTGGTCATGCAATTCAGGACGTTAGGTCAGTTCCAGGCAGGGGTACGCGGGAACCCTGATCCGCCCATCCCATCCAAACCGCTGCAACAGGTCAAAGATCCCGCGTCGTGGGGCCAAACACCTGACCAGCCAGCAGTCTGCTCGCCGCTCACACTGCCCTCACAAAAGCAGACAGCGTCCGGCACGGTGTGTCCGGACGCTGTCAACAAACAACAACAGAAGCGGCCGGACCTAGGCGTCCTGATAGTACCCCAGCACCGACTTGACTTCGAGATATTCCAGCATGCCCTCAAGGCCATATTCGCGCCCGTTGCCGGACTGCTTGTAGCCGCCAAACGGGGCGTGGGGGTCCCAGGCCGGATAGTTCAGGTGTACCTGGCCGGAGCGGATCTGCGATGCCACATGCCGGACCAGATCCATGTCGCTGCCCTGAACATGAGCTCCGAGGCCATAGACCGTGTCGTTGGCGATGGCGATGGCTTCCTCGACAGTGTCATAGGGAAGGATGCAGAGCACGGGCCCGAAGACCTCGTCCTGTGCGATCCGCATATCCGTGCGCACGTCTGAGAAGATGGTTGGCTTGACGAAGAACCCGGCCTTGAGGCCATCCGGTCGTCCCGGCCCGCCCGCCAGCAGCTTGGCGCCTTCGGCAATGGCCGCGCCGATCATGGTCTGGATGCGGTCAAACTGGGCGCGATTGGCGATGGCCCCGTGCGTTGCCGTTTCCACAAAGGGATCCCCGACAACGACCTCGGCTGCAGCCTTGACGGCGAGCGCCTCGACTTCTGCCAGCCGCTCGCGCGGCACGATCATGCGGGTCGGTGCGCTGCAAGATTGCCCCAGATTGCGGAAGCTGGCAGCAACGCCGGGGGGAACCGCACGCGCAAGATCGGCATCCGGCAAGATAACGTTGGGAGATTTGCCCCCGAGTTCCTGGGCCACGCGCTTCACCGTCATTGCAGCAGCCTGGGCCACCGCAATGCCGGCGCGGGTGGAGCCGGTTATGGAGATCATGTCGACATCGGGGTGCGAGGCGAGCGCGGCCCCAACGTCCGGACCGTTGCCGTGGACGAGGTTGAACACGCCATCCGGGAAGCCCGCCTGCTCGATGGCTTCGGCGAACAGCAGCGCACTCAGCGGCGACAGTTCGCTCGGCTTCAGCACCACGGTGCAGCCCGCAGCAAGGGCCGGAGCCACCTTGGCCGTGATCTGGTAGAGCGGCCAGTTCCACGGCGTAATCAGCGCGCACACGCCGATTGCCTCGCGTGCAATGGCGGTCTGACCGCGCCGTTCGATGAACTGGAAGTCTGCGAGGATCTCCCTTGCGGCCTTCACATGGGCGATGGCCAGCGGCACCTGGGCGCTCCGCGCGTAACTGATCGCCGCCCCCATTTCGAGGCTGAGGCACTGCGCGATGCGTTCGCTCTGCGCCTCGAGCTGCTGCTGCAGACGTTCCAGCAGCGCAGCGCGTTCGCCCGGCTGCGTCCGGCTCCAGCTGGGGAACGCCCGCCGCGCGGCAGCCACCGCAGCATCCACATCAGCGCCGTTTCCGAGCGGAACCCGCGCGATGATCTCTTCGGTGGCCGGATTGACCACATCGGCGTGGGCAGCGCCCTTGGGGGAAACCCATTGGCCGCCGATGTAGAAAAGGCCGAGATGGCCGTTATCGGCGAGGTGCGTGAGCGGGGACGCCGCCCCGCCAGCTGTCAGTTTCATCTTGCTTCTTGCCTCTTGTCGTGGCGGCGGCTTTCACCAGCCGCGAATGCGTTCCCAGCGCGCCTCGATACCGGCCGCCTCGCGTACCGCAGCCAGGGCATCGGCCTGTTCCACCGTGTCGAGCAGCGGTTTGAGTTCTGCGCCGGTGCGGGCGCAAAGTTTCATGGCGCGCAGGGCAGAAGCCGGCGACAGGCCCACTGCATAAGTCATGTCACGATAACCATGGCTGCCGAAATACTCGGCCTCGGCAACCGTTGAGACGGTGATCGGCCCCGGCCCATCCGGAAAGACACGCCGTGCCACATCAATGCTGTTTGCGGTCTTCATATGCGGGCGCAGGATCACGCCCAGTTTCCTCGCATGATCCGCCAGCCGGGTGATGTTGCGGCCGAGCTTGCTGCGGCCGAGCAGAAACGATGGCGTGACGAGATCGTGGATCGATGGCGGGTAAGAGCTGGCTTGTTCTGCGGTTTGCATGCTTGGCACGATCCTCATCACCGGCCGAAAGATTGGTTTTCAGGGACGGACCTGAGGACCGTCCTGCGGCGCAAGCAGACTCTGGAAGAGCCGCACGCCATTGCCGCAACGCTGCGCAGGCCCCAAGGCTATGGCTAGGACTGGGCCGCACTGATGATCGTGCCGGCTGCCGTTTCTCTCACGCTCCGGGCTGTCATAAGGTGCAACAAGGTCCGGCTTCGGCTGAAGTCACGGACAAAATGACACTCCCCGGCCAGGCGCCCCTGCCGTTTGCCGCAGCCAAGCCAGTGGAATCATTCGTTTTTGCCGTTCAATCGGCACAATTGGCGGCGGCAGCGCGGGCAAAGATGCAGTCTGCCCCCTGACACCACCGCCCTGACACGGCCGCCCTGACACGGCCGCCCTGGCACTGCCCCGGCCAGCGGCCTGCCGCAGCACAATTCAACCATCGTACAGCTCGGCCAGCGGACCGGCCGGCTGCGCGCCGTGCTTGAGGGCGGCAAGGTCAACCCCTACCGGACCGCCGCCGCCGATATCATTGTCACGGCAAGCACGAGTTGCCAGCCGCTCTTTATCCGCGGGCACGCCTCTTCTGCGATCTGTTGTCCCAATCCGTCCAGATCGGTGATTTCCAGCACGCGCGGCAGGAGATCGAAGCTGGCACTCTGAAGGTCACCCAGATCGGCGGCGTCATCGAGGAACGGGCACCCGGACGCCGCAGGACTGACACACCGGGCCGGGAAAACGGCGGATGCCAGCTCCCCCGGCCAGTATCCGGGCCGCCCGCACGGGCATGCCGTCTTCCAGCCTCCCTCAGATGGCGGAGACGTCCAGCTTCGAGCCATCAACCAGACGCGACAGGCGGAACGGCGCCGGATCGACGCTGGGCGTGTCGTTGACGATGAGTTCCGCGGCCAGATAGCCCAGCCCCGGCCCCAGACCAAAGCCATGGCCCGAACAGCCCGCCGCGAGCACCAGCCCCTCCACCTTGTCCACCTTGGAGACCACAGGCACGGCGTCCGGCGTACAATCGACGAAGCCGCCCCAGGCACTTTCGATCTTGATGCCCTCCAGCTGGGGGAAGGTCTTGCTGACGCTCTCCACCACCTGGCGGATCAGCCACTTCAACGGCGGCGGGTCCAACTCCCGGTTCTTCTCGAAGATCCGGTCGTCGCTGGCCAGCAGGGCAGACAGTGAATCCGGCCCGGACAGGAACGACTTGCCAATGCCGAGTTTGACATTCTTCAGCCGGCGGATGAACTGCGGCATGAATTCCCGGCTGTAGCGGATGGCCTGGGGTGTGATCTCGAGGTTCGCCTTGCCGCTGATGGCAAGTGTGTAGCTTCCATCCAGCCGGCGCGTGATCGTGCAATAGGGCGTGGAAATTGCCTCGCCGATATTGATCGTCGGGGCGGAGCGCAGCGCAGTCTGGCGGATGCTTGCCTGCGGGAAGCTGACCCCAAGCGGCCTCAGGAACCGCGAGGACCAGGCACCCGCCGAACACAGCACGGCGCTGGTCTTGATATAGCCCTTCTCCGTGTGCACACCGGCGATCCTGCCATTGGCCAGATCAATCCCCCGGGCGGCGCATCCCTGATGGATCGTGGCGCCCAAAGCTCTGGCCCCTTCCGCGATGGCTGGCGCGGCGAGTGCCGGTTCGGCCTTGCCATCGTGCTCCGAATAGGTGCCGCCAACCCATTTGCCACGCGTCTCGGGAACCCGCTCGGCCAGCTCGGCCCGGCTGAGCACGCGGGTGCCGACGCCATAGTCTCTGGCGACTTCACGCCATTTTTCCCAGCCGGCGAGCACCGCTTCGTCATGGGTCGCATAAACAAGGCCGCAACGCCGGAAGCCGAGATCCCGATTGATGTCCCGGGTCAGCTCGTCCCACAGCCGCATGGAGATCACCGAGAGCGGCAACTCCCGCCTGTCGCGGTTCTGCTGGCGGCACCAGCCCCAGTTCCGGCTCGATTGTTCGCAGGCAATGTGCCCCTTCTCGAGCAGCGCCACAGAGAGGCCCCGCTTTGCCAGGAAATAGGCAGCGGTGGCGCCGAGGATGCCCCCGCCCACAATGACGGCATCGGCCTCAGCCGGAAGGCGTTCATCGCTCGGAATGCGTTCGACTATGGGCGGCATGTTCCAATCAACCTCGGCTGCAGGACTGCGGACACAAAGGCCCGATCAGCCCTTCATCGCACCATGCCGGCAAAACAATGCGCCGAAATCACCCAGGATGCCGCCAGATCTGCGGTCTTTCGGGCCGTCCGGCCGGTACGATCTGCTCACGTCTGGCAGGGTCTGGTTCTGCATCCAACGGGGTGCCCGTTTGGCCTGACACCAGCATTCAAGCAAGTCAGTGCCATACATACGCTAAAGCGTATTATTTTCATTTATACGCCGCTGCGTATAACGTAATTTTATACCTTGTAGCGTATAAATTATTTTGATACGCTGGGGCGTATAGGATGAGCAGCAGCGCCTGCGAGGCTTCATGAGCACCATTGTCCGCATCCCATTCCAGATTGGCGCCGCCATACGGCGGCAGCGCAAACTGAAAGGCCTGACACAAGCCCAGCTTGGTCAAAAGACCGGCCTGCGGCAGGCGACAATCTCTCAATTGGAAAAGGGTGAAGGCGGCGCCCAGCTGAAAACGCTGACTGACGTTCTCTCCGCCCTCAATCTCGAACTCGTCATCCAGGAGCGCACCACCTCCCCGGTCAGCTTCGAGGACATCTTCTGAATGGCGCGCAAGAGGCAAAACCCTCCGCTACAGGTGCTGATCAACGGGCGCAGGGCAGGTCTGTTCATGCAGGAAGCCAACGGCGCCGTCTTGTTCAGCTATGAAAGGGACTGGCTGGATTGGGAACATGCCTTTCCGGTCTCCCTGTCCCTCCCCTTGCGCGAAGAGCGCTATTCCGGTGCTGCCGTCATTTCCTTCTTTGAAAACCTGCTGCCGGACAACATCGGAATACGCCGTCAGGTCGCTGCAAGGGTGAAGGCGCACGGCACGGATGCCTACAGCCTGCTCAGCAAGATCGGCGGCGACTGCGTTGGAGCGCTTCAATTCCTTGCAGAGGATGCTGATCCGGGCAAGGCCGGAACCATCTCCGGCCACCCGATCAGCAATGAAGGTATCGCCCGGAAGATCGCAGCCCTCAAGATGGCCCCGCTAGGCATGGATGGCGAGGACGCGTTCAGGATTTCAATTGCAGGCGCGCAGGAAAAGACCGCCTTGCTGCGCCATGCCGGGCAATGGATGATCCCCCAGGGGACGACACCCACGACGCATATCATCAAGCCTCAGATCGGCCAGATTCCGGGCGGCATCGACCTCAGCAACAGCGTCGAGAATGAATATCTCTGCCTGCGCCTCTGTGCGGCTTTCGGCCTCCCGGTAGCCAATGCCGGGATCGTGGACTTTGCTGGCACCAAGGCCCTTGTCATTGAGCGTTTCGACCGCTTCTGGACAGCTGATGGCCGCCTGCTGCGGCTGCCGCAGGAGGATATGTGTCAGGCGCTGTCCGTACCGCCCGAGCGCAAATACCAGGCGGATGGCGGGCCGGACAATCAAGCTGTCATGACGCTGCTGAAGGGCTGCGATAGGCCGGAGGAGGATCAACGCGCCTACCTCAAGGCTCAGATCGTCTTCTGGCTGATTGGAGCAACGGATGGCCACGCCAAGAACTTCAGTATCTTCCTGCTGACCGGAGGCCGCTACCAGCTGACCCCGCTGTATGATGTGCTGACAGCACAGCCGAGCGTTGATGCCGGTCAGGTGGATATCAGCAGGTTCAAGATGGCCATTTCGGCAGGGGACCGCAATCACTACAAGATCGCCAGCATCACACCCCGCCACTTCCTTCAGACGGCAGGACGGTGTGACTTTGATCCGGCCATCATCGCCCGGGAACTCGAAACGCTGCTCGACACAGGCCACGCAGCCGCGCAGGCCTGCATCTCTTCACTGCCCGGCTCCTTTCCTGAAGAGCTGGTGCACTCAACCCTGCAAGGCATGAGATCCCGCCTTCGCAGCATCGAACTCTGGCGCAACGCCAACTGACGCAGCTTGAGGCATTGCCGGCACACAAGGCAACGGTGGCTCCAAAACCGAATACCTTTGCCCCTCCATCGCCCTCCCCGGCGTTGTACCGAGGATCTGCACAAGCCGTTGACCTGCAGATGGCCGGGACAAGCCCGGCCATGACGAAGGAGAGAACACCAGCTTTGTGAGGAATCTGAGCCGCTACGCCGCCGCACTCCCCTCATACCCCAGCCTCGCGTTCAACTTGGCGATGAGGTCCACGGCGGCGTCGGCGATGACGGTGCCGGGGGGGAAGATGGCGGTGGCGCCGGAGGCGTAGAGGGCGTCGTAGTCCTGCGGGGGGACGACGCCGCCGACGACGATCATGATGTCCTCGCGCCCTTCAGCGGCCAGTGCCGCCTTCAGGGCGGGCACCAGGGTGAGGTGGCCGGCGGCCAGCGACGAGACGCCCACCACATGCACGTCGTTTTCCACCGCCTGCCGGGCGGCTTCCTCAGGCGTTGCAAACAGCGGACCGATGTCCACGTCGAAGCCGAGATCAGCAAAGGCGGAGGCGATCACCTTCTGGCCGCGGTCGTGGCCGTCCTGCCCCATCTTGGCGACGAGGATACGCGGGCGGCGCCCGTCGTTTTCCTCGAAGGCCTCGACGAGCTTCTGCACCTTGCCCACCTTGTCCGACATGGCTCCTGCCTCGCGCTTGTAGACGCCGGAAATGGAGCGGATCTCCGCCTTGTGGCGGCCAAACACCTGCTCCATCGCCAGGCTGATTTCGCCCACCGTCGCCTTCGCCCTTGCCGCCTTGACGGAAAGATCCAGCAGGTTGCCTTCGCCGGAGGCAGCGCAGGCGGTAAGGGCGGCCAGCGCGGCCTGTGTTTCGGCCTCGTTGCGCTCGGCCTTGAGGCGCTGCAGCTTTTCGATCTGCATGGCGCGCACCTGCGCGTTGTCCACCTTCAGAACCTCGATGGGCTCTTCAAAGTCCGGCTTGTACTTGTTGACGCCCACCACGGTCTGCGCGCCGCTGTCGATGCGCGCCTGCGTCTTGGCGGCGGCCTCCTCGATGCGCAGCTTCGGAATGCCCTTTTCGATGGCCTTGGCCATGCCGCCCAGCGCCTCGACTTCGGTGATATGCGCCATGGCCTTGGCGGCGAGGTCAGCCGTCAGCTTCTCCACATGGAAGGACCCGCCCCACAGGTCGATGGGGCTGGTGGTGCCGCTTTCCTGCTGCAGGAACAACTGGGTGTTGCGGGCGATGCGGGCGGAAAAGTCGGTCGGCAGGGCCAGCGCCTCATCCAGCGCGTTGGTATGCAGCGACTGCGTGTGGCCTTGCGTCGCCGCCATTGCCTCCACACAGGTGCGGATGACGTTGTTGTAGACATCCTGCGCCGTCAGCGACCAGCCGGAAGTCTGCGAATGGGTGCGCAGCGACAGGGACTTGTCACTCTTCGGCGCAAAGTTCTGCTGCATCAGCTGCGCCCAGATCAGGCGCGCGGCACGCAGCTTGGCCACTTCCATGAAGAAGTTCATGCCGATGGCCCAGAAGAACGACAGGCGCGGCGCGAACTGGTCAATGTCCATGCCTGCCGCCACCCCGGCGCGGGCATATTCGATGCCGTCGGCGATGGTATAGGCCAGCTCCAGATCCGCCGTCGCCCCGGCCTCCTGCATGTGATAGCCGGAAATGGAGATGGAGTTGAATTTCGGCATGTTCTGCGAGGTATAGGCAAAAATGTCCGAAATGATCCGCATCGAGGGCGCGGGCGGGTAGATGTAGGTGTTGCGGACCATGAACTCCTTCAGGATGTCGTTCTGGATGGTCCCCGACAGCAGGTTCTGTGCCACGCCCTGCTCTTCGGCGGCAACGATATAGAGCGCCAGCACCGGCAGCACGGCACCGTTCATGGTCATGGACACGCTCATCTGGTCCAGCGGAATGCCGGAAAACAGCGTGCGCATGTCGAAGATGCTGTCGATGGCCACGCCCGCCATGCCCACGTCCCCGGCCACACGCGGGTGGTCGCTGTCATAGCCGCGATGGGTGGCAAGGTCGAAGGCGACGGAAAGCCCCTTCTGTCCGGCCGCCAGATTGCGCCGGTAGAAGGCGTTGGAATCCTCCGCCGTGGAGAAGCCCGCATACTGGCGCACGGTCCAGGGCTGCTGCACATACATGGTGGGGTAAGGCCCGCGCACGAAAGGCGGCAGGCCGGGGTAGCTGTCGAGATGCGGGAGGCCCTCAAGATCGGCAGCTGTTGGCACCGGCGGCACGGCGATGCCCTCCGGCGTCATCCAGCTGTCCAGGCCCTCAGGCGCTTCGGCCTTGCCCAGTGCGTCACGGAACGGGCGGTCGGCAAAATTCGGAATACGGCTCACAGCAGCCCCTCCCCTGATGTTTCCGCCGCAACCGGCAATCCAAGACGCCGGTGCGCATTGGCAAGGATGTCCAGCATGGCACAGCCCTCAAAGACAAAGACGCCGACACCCGCATCCTTCAACGGCGCTTCCAGTTCACCCGGCTTTCCGGCCAGATAGATGTGCCTGGCCCCGGCGGCAGACAGGGCAGCGGCCGCTTCCGCGCCTTGCGCGGCATAAATCTTGTCGGAAGAGACGAGGCAGACCAGCGGCGCCCCGCTGGCGCGCCAGGCCTCGACGGTGGCGCCGATGCCATCTGTCTCAGCCCCGCCGGTCACCGGCAGGCCGCCCGCCTCGAAGAAGTTCTTGGCCCAGGTTGCCCTTGCGGTGAAATCCGCCAGCGGCCCCAGAACCGCCAGGAAAACGGTGCGCCCTGCCGGATTGGTCAGGGCTGCAGCCTCCCGCAGGTGCTCGAATGGCTCGGACAGGCGCTCCGTCCGGGGGAACAGTGCCAGCAGCTGAATGTTGTCGATCAACGGGCGGGAAGCCATGATGTCGGTCAGCGTTGCGCCCTGTTCCAGAGCCTCGAAGATGCTCTGCATCACCGGCCCCTCCCCCGGCTTGGGCAGGGCAATGGCCGCCGATCCTGTATCCAGCAGCAGATGCTCACCGGACAGCACGCGAACGGGCCCTTCCTTAAGGTTAGGGAATGCACTGACGCCGGTGATCGGCTGGCGCCGCCGGGCAATCTTCTGGCATCGCTCCGCCCTTGCCGCATCCAGGCGCTTCTGCACGCTGCCCGCAACCATCGCCTCCAGGATGCCTCCGGCAGCTTCCGTTTCCTGAAACAGCTCCCAGGCCGCAGCCACCAGAGCGTCCGTGCGGGCTTCGATGGCGCCAGAACCGGCACCCGGATCGGCCACCCGGTGCAGGTTGCATTCCTCGATCAGAATGGCTTGCGTGTTGCGGGCAACGCGCCGGGCCAGACTGTCCGGCAAGCCGCAGGCGGCGGTAAAGGGCAGCACCGTGATGCTGTCCGCCCCGCCGGCACCGGCGGCAAAGCAGGCGACGGTGCTGCGCAGCATGTTCACGTATGGATCGGCCTTGGTCAGCATCCGCCAGGATGTTTCCATGTGCAGCTGCAGATGATGCTGCGGCAAGCCGCTTTGCGCCAGCACCGCGGCCCAGAGCCGCCGGATGGCACGGGCCTTGGCGATGGTGCCGGTCTGATCGGCCGTGGCAGCCAGCGTCATGCTGATGCGGGCGGCTGGGTTGTCCCCCCCTGCCCCTTCTGCATCAAAGTCGCGCAGATACTGCAGGGCGGTTGCCAGCGTCCAGGCAAGTTCCTGCGCGTCTGTCGCCCCACGGTTGTGCCAGCTGCGGCCATCGCCGCACATCAGCGGCCCGTTCAGGCCGCGATCCGCAGCGAAACGGTCCAGATCGGCCATCCGCTTGCGCAGAACGGCAACCGAGTTCTTCAGCGTGCCCGTGAGGACAAGTTTGGTGACATAATCACTGCAGGAAATGATGTTCAGCTGCGAGGGGTCGAGCCCCTTTCTCAGGGCATGGCCGAGCAGCAGGGTCAGCGCCGATCCGTTTTCATAGCCACCGTCGAGGCGAATGGTGATGAGATCGCTGTAGACGCCCTCGAACAGACGGTCGAAGCCTGCCGCGTCCTGCGCCCCGCAGCCGAACCCATAGGCACTGGCCGATGAGGTGAGCACCAGATCGATGCCATCGGCACCGCCAGCCAGGTCCTCCAGCATGAGCCGGTTGGCCGTTTCGATATCCGGATGATCAACGCGCTGCAGGATCTTCCAGGGCTGACCGGCCTGCCGGCCTGCGCGCGGGGCGGCATCGGCCTTGCGCGCATACAGCGGCTCGATAGCAAAACCGTCCTCACTGCGCGCGACCAGACGCTCGCGCGGGGCGCCCTTCAGCGCCTTGTCAACGGCCGCCAGCCAAGCGGTTTCATCTGGTGTCCAGTCCGGGTGCAGTTCTGCCACGACGCTCAACTCCTCGGGAATGTCACCTTTATTCCATCTGGAGAAGAGCGAAACAAGCTCGCCCAAAGGCTGAAGCCTTTTCGCCTTCGCGAGCCCGGCCGCCGGATTGAAGCCGCCAAGGCGCACCTTCCCCCGTCTTTGGCAAATTGCTCCGCTTGCAGAGTGCAAATTGGCGGATTTGGCAAAAACTATGCTCATATTACGGTTGGTATTTTTATGGTTTCTGGGCTAAAAGCAAAGATAAGCTTCTGGGCAAGCAAAACTCTTGTTTCCCAGCAGCCCGCAGACCGGAAACGCTTCCCATCAAAAAACAGCGAGCGGCCTGCAGACCCGAACGAGGTCAAACTTCCGTATTACCGGAAGTATAACAACAAGCGGTTCATGCCGCCTATATATGGATGTGCACAATGATGGATGAAGCTGAACTCAGCACGCAGCTGCGTACCATTTCAGAGTCTAACTCTGCCCAGATTGTCCTTGACGTTCTGGAGACAAATCTGCGCCGCCTTGGGGCAACCCATATCCTCGTCACCGGCCTGCCGATGCCCAAGCGCTCCATCGAAAGCCTTGTTCAGCGCTACCGCTGGCCGGATGCCCGCTCCGGCGCCGGTGACAACCCGCCGCTCTCGGCCAATGATGCCGTCCTGTCCCTCGGCCTTGCCTCCGACCGGGCATCGGTCTGGACTGTTTCGGCCGGAGACACCCAGCATTCGCGCCTGATGGCTGCGGTTGGAGAAGGCTACCAGATCATCGCCGTACCGGTGACCGAGCTGCAGCCCTTCCAGGCCTTCGTCTATTGCGCCGGTCCCAGCCTGAAGGCTGACAAGTGCTCTCTGGCAGCCATCGAGATGATCGCGGAAGCCGTTTTCGTCAAGCTGCAGGACATGGGCGTCATCACCGCCCAGCGCCCCGGAGCATTGTCCACCCGCGAACGCAAGGTGCTTGAGCTCACCGCTTTCGGCAAGACCGCCGGGGAAATCGCCGAGCTGCTGGATATTTCCCAGCGCACGGTGCATGCCCACCTGCAGAACGCCAGCGTCAAGCTGAACGCCTCCAACAAGACCCATACGGTCGTTGAGGCCCTGCGCTACGGCCAGATCCGCGTCTGAGTGCGGATCACAGCAAGACTTTGAAGGCCCGCCGGCATCATCCGGCGGGCCTTTCGTTTGTCAGGCAGCTGCAAAGCTCTGCCGTCAGTATGTGAGGACGGCAGGAAGCTGTTTGGCCTCTTCGATCCAGCGGGCCACCATTGCCTCTGATGGCACCTGACGGACGAGGTGTTTCAGCGCATTCACCTCGGCCATTTTCGCGGTCAGATTTGCGGGCACCCGGTGCTTCAGTTCCTTCACCGTATCGACACCGGCAGCTTCCAGCAGTTCAGAGTATTCCTCTCCAACGCCCTTGATACGCATCAGGTCGGCCATGTTGGCCCATTTCAGGATCCGCTTGTGGTCGATGCCAGTTTCGGCGCCCAGCGCCTCACGCCCCTTAGGGTCACTGGCACGCTCAAGCAGATCAGCGGTCGTCCGGATCCCTACGGCATGCAGCCTTTCGGCATAGACAGGGCCGATGCCTTCAATGTCGATGACTGAATAAGACATGCGCATTACTCCCTTTGGCTCCCACCGGTGCGGCGCCGCAGCGCCTACCCCAATCCATTGAAGCCGCTGCGTCAGAAAATACAATCAGCCATGCCGCAACATTTTCCCGAGGCAGATTTGCCTCTGGACCGGGCGACATGCGGTGATAGAACTCACTGACAGACAGACGCCAGGGGACGGAAAACGTGACGGACAGCATTTTCATTGGTGGCAGCGGCAAGGACGAAGTGCTCAACCTGAAGCTTGCCAACCGGCACGGCCTCATCACCGGCGCCACCGGCACCGGCAAGACGGTGACACTGCAGATCCTCGCGGAGGGCTTCTCGAAGGCTGGCGTTCCGGTGTTCTGCGCCGATGTGAAGGGCGATCTGTCCGGGCTTGCCATGCCGGGCGATCCGAAGGACTTCCTGCTGAAGCGGGCAAAGGAAATCGGCTTTGCTGACCGCTATGAGTTTGAAGGCTTTCCAACCGTGTTCTGGGATGTGTTCGGCGAACAGGGCCATCCGCTCAGGGCAACCGTCTCGGAGATCGGGCCGCTGCTGCTCGCCCGGATGCTGGACCTCAACGACACACAGGAAGGCGTGCTGAACATCGCCTTTGAACTGGCCGATGACGAAGGCCTGCTGCTGCTGGATCTGAAGGATCTGCGTGCCATGATTGCCCATGTGGGCGAACGGGCGGCCGAACTGTCGCGCATCTACGGCAATGTCTCTTCCGCCTCTGTCGGTGCCATTCAGCGCGCCCTGCTGGTGCTGGAGCGCGAGGGGGCGGACAAGTTTTTTGGCGAGCCTGCCCTCGACATCCGCGACTTTGCCCGCCAGAGCCGCGACGGGCTTGGCACCATCAACATTCTGGCCGCCGACCGGCTGATGCACTCGCCCCGGCTCTATGCCACCTTCCTGCTGTGGATGCTGTCCGAACTGTTCGAGGAGCTGCCCGAGGTAGGCGATCCGGAGAAGCCGAAGCTGGTCTTCTTCTTCGACGAGGCCCATCTGCTGTTCACTGAAGCGCCCAAGGCCCTGCTTCAGAAGGTCGAGCAGGTTGTCCGCCTGATCCGCTCCAAGGGCGTGGGCGTCTATTTCGTCACCCAGAACCCGATGGACGTGCCCGAAACGGTGCTGGCGCAGCTTGGCAACCGCGTGCAGCACGCCCTGCGCGCCTTCACCCCGCGCGAGCAGAAGGCCGTGCGTGCGGCCGCTGAAACTTTCCGCCCCAACCCGAACCTTGATACAAGCAGCGTCATCATGGAAATGGGCGTCGGCGAGGCGCTGGTTTCGACGCTGGAAGGCAAGGGCGTGCCCTCTGTCGTGCAGCGCACGCTCATCCGTCCGCCCTCATCCCGCCTTGGCCCCATCAGCGCGGCGGAGCGGCGCGACTGCATCCAGTCCAGTCCTCTCTTTGGCCTTTACGAGCGCGCCCGCGACCGGGAATCCGCCTATGAAATGCTGACCGAGCGCGCGCGTGATCAGGCGCGGGTCGAGGAGCGCCAGCGTGAAGACGATCTTCGCACCGGCGCCTATGACCGGGAGGAGCCTGTCCGCCGCACGCGCACCGGCTTTCAGCTGCCGGATTTCGGCCGCGACGACCGGCCCCGGCAGGACAGCCAGACCCAGCGGCGGCAGCGGGCTTCTTCCCGCGACACTGCACTGGAGGCAGGCATGAAGTCCGCCGCCCGCAGCCTTGGTTCCTCGCTGGGCCGGGCGCTGGTGCGCGGTGTTCTGGGCTCGCTGAAGCGGGGCTTCTGAGCACGGCTCTACCATCGCAGCGCACAATTCACTTCGCAGGCGCAAGAAAATATGCCAATGACGCAGGCCATGCGCAACGCATCGGCCTGCGGTGGCCCCGCCCGGACCTTCCGGCAGCCTCCGCTTTCAGGCCTCTGGGAGGTACAGCATGAGCGCTTCGGCTTCCGTCAGCGGCCTGACGCCGCCCACCATCAAGGCCCGCAAGGGCGGCACACCGCTGGTGTGCCTCACCGCCTACACCACCCCTGTCGCCCGTATCGCCGACACCGCCTGTGACATTATCCTGGTGGGCGACAGTGTCGGAATGGTGCTGCATGGCCTGCCATCGACGCTCGGGGTCACCATGGACATGATGATCCTGCATGGCCAGGCCGTCCGGCGCGGGGTCGAAAAGGCTCTTCTCGTCATCGACATGCCCTTTGGCTCCTACGAGGAGAGCCCGGAACAGGCCTTCCGCAACGCTGCCCGGCTGATGAGCGAAACGGGCGCAGGCGCGGTCAAGCTGGAGGGCGGCGAGACGATGGCGGAAACCATGGCCTTCCTCACCCGGCGCGGCATTCCCGTCATGGCCCACATCGGCCTGACGCCGCAGGCGGTCAACGCTTTTGGCGGCTACAAGGTGCAGGGACGGGGCGAGGATGGCGCCCGCATTCTGGCCGATGCCCATGCGGTGACGCAGGCCGGCGCCTTTTCCGTGGTTCTGGAAAAAGTGCCGGACAGCCTCGCGCGTCAGATCACGCAGGAGCTTGCCATTCCAACCATCGGCATCGGCGCCTCGGTGGATTGCGACGGGCAGATCCTCGTCATCGACGACATGCTCGGCATGTTCACCGCCTTCCGCCCCCGCTTCGTCAAGCGCTACGCCGAACTGGGCCACACGGCTGAAGCCGCCGTTGCCGCCTATGCCGAAGAGGTGCGCACCCGCAGCTTCCCCGGCCCCGAGCATGTCTTTGCTGACGCACCGCGCTCCAAGGGAGAAAAAGCATGAGCCTTGAGACGATCAACCGCCTTGCCGCCCTGCGTGCCCGCACCGCCGGCTGGCGGCGCGAGGGGCTGACCATTGGCGTGGTGCCGACCATGGGCGCGCTGCATGAAGGCCATCTCAGCCTCGTGCGCAACGCCCTCACCCGCACCGACCGGGTCATCGTCACCCTCTTCGTCAACCCGAAGCAGTTCAACAACGCCGCAGATCTGGCCGCCTATCCGCGCACGGTCGAAAGCGATGCGGCCAAGCTCACGCCGCTCGGCACCCATGTGCTCTACGCGCCGGAAGTGGAAGAGATCTATCCCGACGGCTTTGCCACCAATGTCTCCGTCAGCGGCGTCAGCGAAGGTCTGTGCGGCGCGCACCGGCCCGGGCACTTCGATGGTGTCGCAACGGTCGTCAGCAAGCTTCTGCTGCAGACCGGCGCTGACCTTGCGTTCTTCGGCGAGAAGGATTTCCAGCAGCTGCAAGTGGTCAAGCGCATGGTACGCGATCTCGACATCCCGGTGGAGATCGTCCCCTGCCCGACGGTGCGCGAGGCGGATGGCCTGGCCATGTCCTCCCGCAATGTGCGCCTGTCAGCGCAGGCCCGCAGCGCGGCAGCAGCCCTGCCCTCTGTCCTCTTCTCCGCCGCAGAGCGCCTGTCCGGCGGCGAAGCGGCTGAGCCTGTTCTGGCAGACGCCCGCGCAGCCATTGCCGCTGCCGGATTTGGCGACCTTGAATATCTGGAACTGCGCGCTGAAAGCGATCTGACGCCGCTTGCCCGCGCCGACCGCCCCGCCCGCCTCCTCGCCGCCGTCTGGCTCGAGGGCGTGCGCCTCATCGACAATGTGGAGGTGATGCCGAGGGGGTAACCCCGGCATCACGCCTCAACGGCGATATATCCCGTCAGACCGGTCTTCTGGTGCTCGATGACATGGCAATGGAAGGCCCAGTTGCCGGGGTTATCGGCCACAAGGCCAACCTCGATCGTCTCCTGCGCCATCAGCAGCGCCGTATCGGTCACCAGCGGCGGCAACTCGCGCTTGTTGGAGCGCAGCAGCTGGAACGAGAGGCCGTGCAGGTGGATCGGGTGGTCGTTCTGCGTCTCGTTGCGCAGACGCAGCACATAGGACTTGCCCTTGCGCAGCACCGCCAGCGGATCGACCGGCCCCGGCGTGTCCCCCTGCCAGGCCACACGGTTGATCGACCAGAAGTTCAGCCCCAGCGTGCCGCAGATGCTGGGCTGCGGGGCGGTACCGTCTGGCGTCCAGCCGAAGACGAAGTCGATTGTCTCCGCAGAAGCCAGATCCGGCAGCGGCACGGGATTGGCGGGCAGCGGCTTCAGCTCCGCCAGACTGCGCTTCAGGCTCTGTCCTTGCCCCTTCAGCCTGGCCATTACGCGCGGCCCCTTCTGGGTAGCCAGCGTCACCAGCACCTCCTGCCCTTCCCCGTCCGGCATGCGCAGCGCCACATCCGCGCGCTGGCCGGGGGCAAGAAGAATACTGTCTGCGGAAAGAGGAGACGCCAGCGGGTTGGAATCGAGCGCAATCACCTGCGCCTCGCCGCCTGACACAGCAAAGGTTCCAACGCGCGTCACGTCCGTCATGATCAGGCGCAGCCGCACCAGCCCGCCGGCAGGAGCCTCATAGACGGGTTCTTCCTGCCAGTTTGCCGTGGAGACCGTGCCCAGCGTGCCGCCTCTGGCCGCATTGCGCAGCTTGTAGAACTCGATGAACTGCCCGTCGCTGCCCAGCCGGAAATCGCGCAGGTTCAGCGGCAGGTCGAGATCAAAACCGGGATCTTCCGCCTCTTCCACGATCAGCGTGCCCGTCAGCCCTCTGGCCATCTGCTCCAGCGTGTTGCAATGGGGGTGATACCAGAAGGTGCCGGCATCCGGCGCGGTCAGCTCATAGCGGAAGCTCTGTCCCGGCCCGATCGGGTCCTGCGTCAGATAGGGCACGCCGTCCATGGCATTGGCGATGCGCAGGCCATGCCAATGCACCACGGAAGCCTCTTCCAGCTGGTTCTGCACATCGACAATGAAGGGCTGCCCCTGCTTCAGCCGCAGCACGGGCGGCACGCCCGTTTCGCCGAAGCCCATCATGCCGCGGGTGACGATGCCGGGGCGCAATTCATGCTCGCAAGGGCGGATCGGCAGCACGAAATCCGCCGCCTTTGCCCGGCTTGCGGCGAGGCCGCCCGCCCCGAAGGCCGCAAGGCTTGCGGCAGTCCCGGTCAGGAATTCGCGGCGGGAGATGGAGAACATGAGTTTTTCCTTCAGCTTGTACCGGCGATCCTAGCACCGGCGCGGCCAGATGCAATTTGGCCGGAAGGAACGGATTGACGCAGGGCGCAGCCAACTGTGTCCTTTGTCCGCAGCACACTTGCCCCGCTTGTCCGATGCCGCCATTGTGGCGCAACCGGAGCAAGGCCCCATGCCTTCGCCCCCCGCCTTTTGCCCCTTGATGGCAGACATACCCCAGGAGCCTCTTCATGAGCCAGATCGACAAGGTTCTCGCCCGCATTGACGCGGATCTCGACAACGCCCTTGCGCGCCTCTTCGACCTTATCAAAATCCCCAGCATCTCCACCGACCCGTCCTACAAGGCCGATTGCCGCAAGGCGGCCGAGTGGCTGGCGGCAGAACTGACCGGCATCGGCATTCCCGCAAGCGTGCGCGACACGGCGGGCCATCCGATGGTCGTCGGCCACCGCAAGTCCGGCAAGCCCGGCCCGCATGTGCTGTTCTACGGCCACTATGACGTGCAGCCGGTCGATCCGCTGAACCTTTGGGAGACTGATCCCTTCGAGCCGCGCATTGTGACCCGCGCCGATGGCTCGAAGATGATCGTTGCGCGCGGTGCCGCCGACGACAAGGGCCAGTTGATGACCTTCGTCGAAGCCGCCCGCGCCTATATCGCCGAAACGGGCGATCTGCCGGTGGATGTCTCCATTCTGTTCGAGGGTGAGGAGGAATCCGGCTCGCCCTCGCTGCATCCCTTCCTCGAAGCCAACAAGGACGAGCTCTCCTGCGACCTCGCACTTGTCTGCGACACGGGCATGTGGGACCGGGACACCCCGGCCATCTCGCTGATGCTGCGTGGCATGGTGGGAGACGAGATCATCGTCAAGGCCGCTGCCCGCGATCTGCACTCGGGAAGCTACGGCGGCTCGGCACAGAACCCGAACCACATCGTCGCCAGCATCATTGCGGGCCTGCATGACGAGAATGGCCGCATCACCCTGCCCGGCTTCTATGACGGCGTGCATGACCTGCCGGAGAGCCTCGCCGCCATGTGGTCGAAGCTCGACTTCTCGGCGGAGGAATTCCTCGGCGAGATCGGCCTCAAGTATCCGCGCGGTGAAAAGGGCCGCCTGCCGCTGGAGCATATCTGGACCCGTCCCACCGCCGAAGTGAACGGCATGTGGGGTGGCTATCAGGGCCCCGGCTCCAAGACGGTGATCCCCGCAGAGGCGCACGCCAAGTTCACCTTCCGCCTCGTTGGCGATCAGGACCCGGAAAAGGTGCGCGAAGCCTTCCGTGCCTATGTGCGTTCCAAGGTCCCGGCAGACTGCACGGTGGACTTCATCGCCAAGGACGGCAGCCCGGCCATTTCCCTCAACCCGGACATGCCGGCCATTGCCAAGGGTCAGGCCGCGCTGAAGGCAGAATGGGGCAAGGAAGCGGCTCTCATCGGCATGGGCGGCTCCATTCCGATCGTGGGTGATTTCAAGCGGATGCTGGGCATGGACAGCATGCTCATCGGCTTTGGTCTTGATGACGACCAGATCCACTCGCCGAATGAGAAATACGAGCTGAAGAGCTTCCACAAGGGCATCCGCTCCTGGGCCCGCGTGCTGGAAGAACTGGCCAAGGCATGATCTGACGCGTTTTACCTGGCCGCTCCGGACAATTTTCCTGAGCGGTCAGGCGCCGGCGCCCGAGGCGCCGTTCTGGCGGCTGCGCTTGCGCACATGGAAGATGGCCCGCGTGGCGATGAGGCTGAGCGCGCCGGAGCAGATGAACAAGAGCCCCGCCCCGATCTCCCGGTAGACGAGAACACCCGCCACGCCTCCAGCGAGGAACGACAGGATCGTTGCCCCGTGCAGGCGCAGCTTGGCCATGTTGTGGGACGCATCCGTCTGCGTATCGCGCCCGCGCGCAATATCAACGGCAACGCCGATCTCGATGCCGATATCCGTCGCCATGCCCGACACATGCGTCGTGCGCACCCGCGCATCGGAAATGCGGGTCACCGTGGCATTCTGCAACCCCATGAGGAAGGCAAGGCCCAGCACCAGCACCGTGCTGCGCCACTCGGCCAGCAGCCACAGGTCCGCCGCCGCCAGCGCCGCCAGCAGAACGGCCTCACTGAAGATGCTGTAGGCATAGATGCCGATATTGCCTCTGCGGCGCCCGGCGCTGATCATCAGGGCGGACACGGCAGCACCGGCGATAAACACCACGACGATCGTCAGGAAAAACAGGGCCGGCAGCCAGTTGCCCTCAGCTGCCTTGTCGGAAAACAGCGAGACATTGCCCGTCATGTTGGCCGAGAAGAAGCCGACAGCGTAAAAAGCTGCCGCATTCAGCGCGCCTGAAATCGCAGCAAGCGAGCAGGCCAGCGCCAGATCGATCCGCTCGTTGCGGGCAAGCCCTTCCGCAATCAGCATGGTGACAGCCCCGCTTCCATCCGCGACACCCCGTTTGCGGCAAGGCTACAGCGGGCACAGCAGAACGCAAGGCACTATGCCCGTCAGATGACAAAACACCGGGCGCGGCCGCAAAAGAAAACGGCAACCCCGCTGCCTCAGCTGCAAGGTTGCCTTCTTCAAACAGGTGACCAGCCCAAGACGGACAGTCAGCGCAGTCTCCTCAGTCTCCAGAACAGGCGAAAGCCTGCATGGGACTGGAAACAAACACGTTCCGTTCTGTCTCCCCGGCTGCAGGCCTTGCAACCGGGGCCCGGCACCGGGAGCCTTCTGGCTCTTCTCGTACCGGTGGCACAGTGTCGATGGGGCGCGTTATGCGTTCTGTACTAACGCCAAGGTATGCTTGTCCCATTGCGCTTTCAAGCCGAATGAGAGGGCGGCAGGGAACTTGTCTAGATGAGCACCACCAAACTCTTACAATGTTCATCGAAACTACGCAGAGACGCCCCAAAACGGCACAACCGCTCCACACCCCTGCGGAAAGAACGGCAAAATATCGAGAATCACAGCGTATTTCCGCCATGTCTGCCTCATGAAAAAGGCACAGGCATCGCGTGCCTGTGCCTCTTGCTTTCCTCTTGCAGCAGGTTCAGACGCGCTGGCGGGCCTTTGCTTCGCGGCGGCGGGCATGCAGCACCGGCTCGGTATAGCCATTGGGCTGCTCAACGCCCTTGAACACCAGATCGCAGGCTGCCTGGAACGCGATGGAGCCGTCGAAATCTGCGGCCATCGGCTGATAGGCCGGATCACCGGCATTCTGCCGGTCCACCACGGCTGCCATGCGCTTCATGGTCTCCATCACCTGTTCGCGTGAGCAGACACCATGGCGCAGCCAATTGGCGATGTGCTGCGAGGAGATACGCAGCGTCGCCCGGTCCTCCATCAGCCCGACGTTATGAATATCCGGCACCTTGGAGCAGCCGATGCCCTGATCCACCCAGCGCACCACATAGCCGAGGATGCCCTGGGCATTGTTGTCGAGTTCGGCCTGGATGTCTTCCGCGCTCCAGTTCGGCCGTGTGGCCACCGGAATGGAGAGAATGTCCTCCAGCTTCGCCTTCGGGCGGCTCTTCAGCTCCTGCTGGCGGGCGGCGACGCTGACCTTGTGGTAATGCAGCGCATGCAGCGCCGCTGCCGTGGGCGACGGCACCCAGGCGGTGTTGGCGCCAGCCATCGGGTGGCCGATCTTCTGTTCGATCATCGCCTTCATCAGGTCCGGCATGGCCCACATGCCCTTGCCGATCTGCGCATGGCCCGGCAGCCCGCAGGCCAGGCCCACATCCACGTTGTTGGCTTCATAGGCCGAGATCCACGCAGCGGCCTTCATGTCGCCCTTGCGGATCATCGGTCCGGCTTCCATCGAGGTGTGCATCTCGTCGCCCGTACGGTCGAGGAAGCCGGTGTTGATGAAGAACACCCGGTCCTTCGCGGCGCGGATGCACTCCTTCAGGTTCACCGTGGTGCGGCGCTCCTCGTCCATGATGCCCATCTTCAGCGTGTTGCGGGCCATGCCCAGCACGTCCTCGATGCGCGCAAACAGCGTATCGGCAAAGGCCACCTCTTCCGGCCCGTGCATCTTCGGCTTGACGATATAGACCGAGCCCGCCCGGCTGTTGGCGCGGCGCCCCTTCGGCCCGATGTCATGCAGAGCGATGGCCGCCGTCACCATGCCGTCGAGAATGCCTTCCGGCACCTCGTTGCCATCCGCATCCAGCACCGCATCGTTGGTCATCAGATGCCCGACATTGCGCACCAGCATCAGCGAGCGGCCATGCAGCGTGAAGGTGTCTCCTCGCGGCGACAGATAGGTCCGGTCGCCGTTGAGGCGGCGGGTCATCTGGCGCCCGCCCTTCTCGAACGTGTCTTCCAGATCGCCCTTCATCAGGCCCAGCCAGTTGGCATAGACCGTCACCTTGTCTTCCGCATCCACGGCGGCAACGGAATCCTCGCAGTCCATGATGGTGGACAGCGCCGCCTCCACCACCACATCGGCAATGCCTGCCTTGTCGGTGGCGCCGATCCGGTGGGTGCGGTCCCGCAGGATTTCCAGATGCAGGCCGTTGCGGCGCAGCAGGATCTTCTCCGGGTTCTGAGCCTCACCTGCGTAACCGGCGAACTGCTCCGGCGCGGCAAGCCCGGTCTTGCCGGACATGAGCGAACAGACCAGCGCCCCGCCTTCAACGGCAAGCCCGGTCACCTGCGACCAGGAGCCTTCCGCCAGAGGCGCCGCCTCATCCAGCACCTTGCGGGCATAGGCAATCACCTGCGCCCCGCGTGCTTCGTCATAGCCACCGCCGGCGGGCGGCGTGCCCATGGCATCGGTGCCATACAGCGCATCATAGAGCGAGCCCCAGCGGGCATTGGCCGCGTTCAGCGCATAGCGCGCATTCATCACCGGCACCACCAGCTGCGGCCCGGCGACTTCGCCGATTTCCGGGTCAACATTCTGCGTGCCAACCGCAAAATCTGCGCCTTCCGGCACCAGATAGCCCAGCTCCGTCAGAAAGGCCTTGTAGGTTTCCATGTCCGGCACGCCCGGATTGGCCCGGTGCCAGGCATCAATGGCGGCCTGCAGCCTGTCACGCTTTTCCAGCAGCTGCCGGTTCACCGGCGCCAGATCCGCCACGATGCTCGCAAAGCCGCTCCAGAACACCTGCGGACTGACGCCAGTGCCCGGCAGAGCCTGATCATTTACGAAGTCATGAAGCGCGCGCGCAATCTTCAGGCCATCGATTTCAATCCGTTCCGTCATGTCCAGCTCCCGGCAACCGCCCTGTGCAAACACCTCTTGCGGCACATCCCGCCGCATCATGCCCGCACTCTCTCCGCGAGCAGGCTTTGCGTCAATCCAACGAAATCCCACATGACCTTTTCCCTGAGGGAACAAATCACATCGCCGGGCTTCCTTTGGTGAACTGGCCGGACCTGATGCAGACGCAAGGCAGAGAGGAATTTTCAGGCACGAGCCGCTTGCCAGCACCGGATCAGCCGTGCAACGTCTTTAAGCACACCGCGCAACGTCCGACCTTCCAGCCAGAAGCGCCAGCAGGCGCCGGAACCTCCTTTCGGGGGCGTCCGTCATGGAGCCATCATGATCCAGCCGCTTTCACGCCTCCTGCGGAGCGCCTATGACCGTCCCGTTCTCATGCTGATGCTGGCGACACTCGCCTGGGGCGGCAATTCGGTGGCAGGCAAGATGGCGATTGGCGAAGTGTCGCCCATGGTCATCGTGTTCCTGCGTTGGGCCATCGTCGGCAGCATCGTGCTTGTGACCATGCGCAAGGGCATCACCACCCACTGGCCCCAGATGCGCCCCTATTTCCTGCATCTGACGCTGATGGCCCTCTTCGGCTTCGTGGGCTTCAACATGCTGTTCTACATTGCCGCCCATTCAACCTCTGCGGTCAATCTTGGCATCATCCAGGGCGCCATGCCTGCCCTTGTGCTCATCGGGGCGATGATTGCCTTCGGCACACGGGTGGTGGCGCTGCAGGTTGCCGGCATCTTTGTCACCATGACGGGCGTCGCTCTGGTGGCGGCCAAGGGGGATCTGAGCAATCTGGCGGCGCTGGAGATCAACATGGGCGACGGCATCATGCTGATCGCCTGCGTCTTCTATGCGGGCTATACGCTGGCCCTGCGCAACCGGCCGCTGGTGCCCGGCGCCATCTTCTTCGGCGTCATGGCGCTCATTTCCGCCGCCGCCTCCGTTCCGCCGGTAATCTATGAGGTGATGGCCGGAAATGCCCTGTGGCCGACACCCAAGGGCTGGCTGATCGTGCTGTTCATCGCCATCTTTCCGTCCTTCCTGTCGCAGATCTTCTTCATGCGCGGCGTGGAACTGATCGGCCCGGCGCGGGCAGGTATCTTCATCAATCTGGTGCCCATCTTCGGCGCGATTCTGGCCGTGCTGATCCTGAGCGAACCCTTCCACCTCTACCACGCCCTTGCGCTGGGGCTGGTGTTCACCGGCATCTGGCTGTCCGAGCGGCGGAAACCACCGGAGGCCGCCTCTGCGTCAGGTGAAGGCTAAGCACATAAAAAAACTGCCTTCAAAGCTGCCAGGCAGAGAATTTTAACCACATTTTGCCACATCGCCCGCCAAGATAGGCACATGCACACTCCTGTCGTCATCGCGGCCTTCGCCAGCCTCCTTGTTGTCATCGCCCTGCTGCAGCCTTTGGCGCGGCGGCTTGACCTTGCGCCCAGCGTCCTCATTGCAGCTGTGGGGGCCATGATCGGCGTGCTCGCGGCCTATCTGCTCTATACGCCGCGCACCGACACATTCAACGCGCTGGCCTATGTCTTTGTCGATCCGCCGATCGATTCCGAGACGGTGCTCTACGTTTTCCTGCCGCTGCTGCTCTTCCAGACGACACTGACGCTGGACGTGCGGCGTATTCTGGAAGACTGGGTTCCGATCCTGCTGCTGGCAGTCATCGCCGTGCTGGTGGCGACCGCGATCATCGGCTTTGCATTGTTCCCGTTGGCGGGCGTTTCCCTGGTGGCCTGCCTGCTGCTGGGTGCCATCGTCGCCACCACGGACCCCGTGGCCGTTGTCTCCATCTTCCGCGACATCGGTGCACCGGGGCGCCTCGGACGCCTCGTTGAGGGGGAAAGTCTGCTGAATGACGCCGCCGCCATCGTGCTCTTCGTCATCCTGCTGGGCATGCTGACCGGGGCGCAGACCCCCGAGCCGATGGCAGCCGTCGCCACCTTCTTCCGCTCCTTCATCGGCGGCATCCTTCTGGGCCTCATTGCGGGGCGCGGGGCGGTCGCCTTCCTGCCGATGATGCAGGAGAACAAGCTGGCGCAGGTCACCTTCTCCGTCGCCCTGCCCTATCTCGTCTACGTGGTCAGCGAGCAGCTGGCGGATGTTTCGGCCGTGGTCGCCGTGGTCGCCAGCGGCATCGTCTTCAATCTCTACGGCCCGGCTCGCATCACCCCGGATGCCTGGTCCTATCTGCATGATGTGTGGGAGCAGATCGCCTTCTGGGCCAGTTCCCTCATCTTCGTGCTTGCCTCGATCCTGATCCCAGAGCTGCTGACAGGCTTCCGCATGCTGGACGCCCTGCTGCTGGTCGTCCTCATCGTTGCCGCCCTTGCCGCACGCGCGGTGGTCATATTCGGGATCATGCCTCTGCTTGAGGTGATGAAACTCAGCGAACCGGTCAATACACGCTACAAGACCGTCATTCTCTGGGGCGGCATGCGCGGCGCGGTGACGCTGATCCTTGCCCTGTCCATCACCGAGCACCGGACCCTGCCGGATGATGTGCAGCGTTTCGTGGCCGTTCTGGCGACCAGCTTCGTGCTCTTCACTCTGCTGATCTACGGCACCACGCTGAAGCCCCTGATCAAGATCCTGAAGCTCAACACCCTGTCGCCGCTGGATCAGGCTTTGCGGCACCAGTTCCAGGCTCTTTCCCTTTCGGACGTGCGCGACGAGGTGGACGAGGCCGCGCACGCCTATTCCATTTCGGATGCCATCGCCCGCAAGGTCAGCGATGACTATGCGGCGCGCTCGGCCGAAGCGGCAGAAATCAATGCCTTTGCCGAAGACATCATGGACCGCGAGCGCGTGCTGCTGGGCCTCATCGCCCTTGCCGACCGGGAAAGGGTGTTCGTTCTCAAGCATTTCCGCGAAGGCACGGTTTCCAACCGCACCATCACCAGCCACCTGGCCATTGTCGGCCGGATCGCCGATCAGGCGCGCACCAAGGGCCGGACCGGCTACAACCGCTCGGCCCGGCGGATCGTCTCCTTCGGCAAGCTGTTCCGCCTCGCCCAGTGGACCCAGCGCTGGCTGAAAATCGACCTGCCGCTGCGCATCCTTGTGGCCGACCGTTTCGAACGGCTGCTGCTGACCCGCATCGTCCTGAATGAGCTGATCGAGTTCAACAGCAACCGCATCAAGCCGCTGCTGGGCGACCGCGTGGCTTCGATCCTGCACGAAACCCTCGACATCCGCCGCGAGGACATCGTCCAGGGGCTGGATGCCATGCGCCTGCAATATCCCGATTATGCCGATGCGCTGGAGCTGGACTTCCTGCGCCGCACCGGCCAGCGCTTCGAGGAGGCGGCCTATTCCGACGCCTATACCCAGACGCTGATCGGCACCGAGCTGTACAACGACCTCAAGCACGAGTTGGCCCAGCGCCGCACCACCGGCGGCAGCCGCCCGCGTCTGGACCTTGGCCTGAAGACCCGTGATCTCGTTGCCCAGAACCCGTTCTTCTCAGGGCTGAAGGATGCCGAGCGTGAGGAAATCGTCCGGCTGATGCGCCCGCGCTTTGCAACGCCCGGCGAGTACATCATCCGCAAGGGCGAGAAAGGCGACGCAGCCTATTTCATCTCATCAGGAGCGGCAGAGGTGCGCACAGCCTTCGGCACTCATGCTGTCGGACGTGGTGACGTGGTGGGCGAAATCGCCCTTCTGACCGGCCAGCCGCGCAGTGCCGATGTGGTTGCCCTTGGCTATTGCAATCTGCTGGTGCTCTCGGCCACCGATTTCCGCGCGTTGATGAAGCGTTCGGCGGATCTGCGCGCCCACGTGGAGCATCTGGCCCAGGTCCGCCTCGGCATGAACCAGGCAGATGCGGCGGCGCTTGCCACGCCGGAATAGCTTTCCCTTGTTGCAGAACACTTTTGCCGCCTTCCGGTCTTGCCGGAGGGCGGGCCTGCGGGCTAGCTTGCAGCCGGAGTTGTCAGACAACATGGCCGCACAGGCTTGTGGCCGTATGGGAGATGTTTCATGGATTTCACCGGCAAGACCGTTCTCGTCACCGGCGCAAGCTCCGGCATTGGCCGTGCCACCGCCATTGCCTTCCTGAAGGCTGGCGCGAATGTGGTTCTCACCGGCCGCCGGGAGGATGCGCTGGCGGACACACTCGCCCGCTCGGGTACTGCCGCTGACAAGGCGCTGATCCTGGCCGGAGATGTGAGCACCGAAAGCTTCACCGATGGTCTCTTTGCCCGTCTGGGCGAGCGGTTCGGCCGTCTGGACGTGGTGTTCAACAACGCCGGCATCAGCCTGCCCTCGACGCTGATCGACGACATGAAGCCGGAGGACTTCCGCAAGGTGCTGGACGTGAACGTCTACGGCGCTTTCCTCATCGCCCGTGGCGCCTTCGGCATGATGCGCCGCCAGTCGCCGCAGGGCGGGCGCATCATCAACAACGGCTCCATCTCCGCCGCCGTGCCGCGTCCGGGTTCTGTTGCCTACACCGCGTCCAAGCATGCCATCACCGGCCTCACCCGCACCCTTTCGCTCGACGGGCGGCCCTTCTCCATCGCCTGCGGTCAGATCGACATCGGCAACGCCGCCTCGGACATGACCGAAGTGATGCAGAAAGGCGTGCCGCAGGCCAATGGCACCATCGCCCCGGAACCGGTGATGGATGTCGCCCATGTCGCCAGCTCGGTGCTGCATATGGCCAGCCTGCCGCTGGAGGCCAATGTCCAGTTCATGACCGTGATGGCCACAAATATGCCCTTCATCGGCCGCGGCTGATTTTCTTCCAACATCTGACGCAGATGCCGCCGGACCTTCCGGCGGCATTTTTATTTTGCAGTCGTCACAAAGCCGTTTCTCGCTGCACGCAAAAAATTCCGCATCAATAGATATCCGTCTATTTCAGAATTACTTGCAACATTTTTTCTGCAAGATCGCCATACAAACACCAAACAGACAGTCCATCTTTCCGCCAAGCGCCGCTTTGCCAGTTTTCGGCAAAGAGAAGATCTTGTTGTTGATTTAGGAATTCACGGAGTCTTCCCCGTGCCTCACCCGCTCTACAGTTACCGGCGCATGCGGTGCAGTCTTTTTATGACTGCCGTGCTGCTGCTGGCAGGAGAGCTACCGGCCAATGCACAGGCCGTGTCGCAAGGGTGCCTTGAGATCAACGCCGGGCATTTCAACGCCATGTCCGGCAATCTCAATCAGATTGAGCGGACGGCAGCCGGGTTCGGCAGTGGGGATACGGTGACCATCACCTTCACCCCGAACAGCGGCACGCCCTATCGCTACACCCTGTCCGAAACCGGCGAAGCGCCCAGATCCGCCGCTCCCTCCGGTGCGATGACGATCACCCGCAGCATTGAGCGGGAAAACAGTGCCTTGACGCTGCAGTTCCGGACTGAGGGGCTCTATTTCGACACCGTCACGGTTACCGCCGCCTGTGTTCCGTCGCCCGAGACCGCCCCCTTGAGCCCGGAAGCTGCCAGCATCCGGAGTTTCCGGGAGGCACAGGGCCGTGCCTCTCTCTCCGCTCTCGCTGCCTCGGCCAGCACCATGAGCGATGTGGTGAGCGGAAGCATCGGCGCCGGCTTCGGCAGGGGAAAGTTCTTCGCGGCAGCCCCCGGCTATATCACCCTCAACCTTGGCGAAGGCATCGCCGCCAAGGAGAACGCGGCGCGCAACCGGGAGCTCTTCCGCAAGCTGCGGATGGATGAAAAGCTGGCCCTTGCCGCCACCCGCCAGCCCCTACCGGTGCAGCGCCCGTGGACCGCCTGGGCCACCGTCCGTGGCAGCTGGCTGAGCGGTGGCCCGGACAGTACCGGCAGTCAGATCAATGCACTGTCAGGCGTCGGATACCGGGTGGCTCCGGATACAATCCTCGGGGTAATGGCCGGTTCGGAGCGCTTCGATTACGGTTACAGCTCCGCAAAATCCGGCCTCATCGGCGAAGGCACCACCCTTGGCAGCTATTCCGGCTGGCGCCTGACCCCGGCGCTGACGCTCACCACCATGGCCGCATGGTCGGGCCTCACCTACAAGGGCCGTTCCGATGGCATTGGCGGCAATTTCTCCGGCTCACGCTATCTCGTGGGCGCCGGCCTGACAGGCCGTCAGACATTTGGTCCCGTTACCCTTTCTCCGGAAGCGCGCTTCTACGGCGCCTATGAGCGGCACGGCAGCTTCACAGCCAGCAACGGTACCTCAATGGAGGCGATGGATGTATTTCTGGGGCGCACGACCCTCGGCGCGCGGGCCAGCATCACCCAGACACTCACCCCCTATATCAAGGCCTCTCCCTATGCGGGCGTCTATGCCAACCTGCGTTACTCGCAGGCCCTCGACCTGAGCCAGCCGAACACCGAGCCAATGGTGGCCGGAGCCTGGTCTGCCCTCACCAGCGCCAGCCTCGGCGTCAACTTCACGGGCCGCCGGGGGGCCAGCCTCAATCTGGGCGGCCAGGTGTCCGGCATTGGCGCCAGCAGCCAGAGCTGGAGCGCCACGGGGCGTCTCTCCATCGGCTTCTGATACCAACTCCCCCGCGGCGCTTGAGCCATTTCAAGGCGCAATGCATCAGCATCGAAAGCCTTGGCAGGAAGCGCTCAGCGCCGGGCGCCGCGCATCATCTGCCGCTTGCCCGCAAAGCCCTTGATGCGCTCCACCTCGAAGCCCGCCGCCTCAAGGTTTCGCCGCACCCATCCGGCGGCGCTATAGGTGGCAAAGGTGCCGCCCGCTGCCGTCAGGCCATGCACAGACGCCATCAGCTCCGGGCTCCAAAGCTCCGGGTTCTTCGCCGGGGAGAAGCCATCGAGGAACCACGCCTCGACCGGCAGCACGGACAAAAGCCCCTCAGGCCCCCGTCCCGATGTCAGCTCGGGCAGCAAGCTGCGCGCGTCACCAATGCCAAGCCACAGGCGCGCCCCGTCCATCGCCGCCAGATGCCAGCCCGGCGTCAGGGCGCCGTCATCTGAAGCCATGCCGGCAAGTGCCGGCCGCAGTTCAGCTGCTTCCCCGGCCACATCGGGAAAGGCCGCATGCGCCCGTTCCAGCTGCGCCAGCGTCAGGGGATAAGCCTCGAAGGACAGAAAGGTCAGCTGCGGCGGCGCCTCCAGCGTCCGGATCAGCTTCAGCGTCGCCAGAAGGTTCAGCCCGGTGCCGAAGCCAAGCTCGCCGATGGTGAAGCCTTGACGCCCCGCCATGCGCTGCGGCAGGCCATTGCCTGCGTGGAACACATGGCCCGTCTCGGCCAGACCGCCCGCGCGGGAGAAATAGGTGTCGCCGAAGCGCCCGGCGCGGGGCACTCCGTCTTCCAGCCATTCCAGCTCCGGCGCTGTGCCTGCCTGCGGCAATACCGCACTCAAATCCTCTTGCCCTGCCTGTGTCATGCGCTACTGATCGGTTCGTGACAGTTGCCTTGGATTGCATCACTTCCGGACGATATGTCAAAGCCAATCCATCCCTCAGCCCGCGCCATCAGCCCAAGCCAAGGACGCCCCGCATGACCCAGCAGCCCAGCCCCGCCATCCTTCAGGGGGCACCGGATGTTCTGGTCATCGGTGCTGGCGTCTTCGGCCTCTCCACCGCACGGGCTGCGGCAGAGGCCGGTCTGTCGGTCACACTGGTGGAAGCAGCTCAGGTGGGGTCAGGCGCCAGTGGGGGCGTTCTTGGCGCGCTGATGCCGCATATGCCCGCCCGCTGGAATGCCAAGAAGGCCTTTCAGTTTCATGCCCTTGCCGGTCTTGAGGGGCACATTGCCCGGCTTGAGGCCGAGACGGGCCTTGAGACCGGCTACCGCCGCTGCGGCCGGGTTCTTCCCATCACCACGGCGGATCTTCTCGCGCACCACAACGCCCGGGCGGCTGAGGCGCGGACGCACTGGAACACCTCTGCGACCGGCTTTGCCTACGAGATCGAGGAGGCGGGGGACCACGCTGCCTGGCTTGCCCCCGAGGCCGCCCCCTTTGGCGTTGTGCGTGAGACGCTGGCCGCGCGCATCAGCCCGCGCCGCTATCTTCAGGCGCTGGCGCAGGCCTTTTCCGCGCGCGGGCGCCTCATCACCGGCGCGCCCGTTGCCAGTGTCAGCGGCAGCGCCCCTTCCGTCACCCTCGCGGATGGCCAGGTGCTGAGCGCCGGTGCCATCGTTCTGGCGCAGGGCTTTTCCAGCTTTGCCATGCTGGAGGCGATGACCGGCAAGCCGCTTGGCGAGGGCGAGAAGGGACAGGCCCTGCGCGTTGCCGCCCCCGATCTTTCCGGCATGCCCGCCGTCTACTGCGACGGCCTCTACGTTGTGCCCCACGGGGACGGCACCGTCGCTATCGGCAGCACCGCGATTGCCGGACGCACGGACACCGAAGCGGAGGCGGGGCCCGCCGCGGCCCTGCTCGCCCGTGCCATACGCTTCTGCCCCGCCCTTGCGGGCCGCGCGCTTGTGGAGACCTGGGCCGGGGTGCGGCCAAAGCCGTTTGGCCGCGATCCCCTTGTTGGCCGCATTCCCGGCCTCGACAGCATCTTTGCCGCCACCGGTGGCTTCAAGATCAGCTTTGGCATCGCCCATCTTGTTGGTGCGGCCCTTGCCGCCGAGCTTTGCTGCAAGGAGCCTGAGCACCCCCTGCCCCCGACCTTCCGCGCCAGCGCCCACTTTGCCTGACCGCATGGTTGTTGATGCTGACATTCCGGCCTCCATCTGCCTCAGGAGCCAAGCCTCCGGGACGGCGCTGCCCGCCGCCGCCCGCTCAGGAAAGGCTTCCATTCCTAGGGACGCAGGGACGCAGCACATGTGAGGCGAAGGGCTGGACAGCCCGGCGGCGGCTTATTACTCTCCCGGAAACGAACCGAACGGTTCGGTACGCAGATCATCACCAGAGTTGTAGGGGAAGACTATGAGCCTTGAAAGCGTACGCGCCTTCTTTGCCAGCAAGGCACCGGACATCGAGGTGATGGTGAAGGATGCCAGCACCGCCACCGTGCTGGAAGCTGCCGCTGCCCTTGGCGTCGAACCCGCCCAGATCGCCAAGACTCTTTCCATCGCCGCCGGTGACGAGACGATCCTTCTGGTCACACGCGGCGATGCCCGTCTCGACAACAAGAAGGCGAAGGCCGCCTTTGGCAGCAAGGTGAAGATGCTGGGTCTGGATGTGGTGGAAGAGATCACCGGCCACCCGGTTGGCGGTGTCTGCCCCTTCGGCCTTGCCCGCCCTCTGAAGGTCCACTGCGATGTGTCGCTGAAGGCCTTTGATGTGGTCTATCCGGCTGCCGGTGCCGTCAATGCCGCTGTCTGCATCACGCCGGAGCGCATGGCCGAACTGACGGATGCCATCTGGGTGGATGTGTGCCGCGAGCCGGAGGTGGCCGCGCAGGAGGCCTGAACACCATCCTGCGGCTTCATCTTGCCGCCGTATTCTCAGGTCTTAATGAAGCTCCAGTTTTTATTCGCGGAGCGGACCAGATGATTTCAACCCGTTATTCTCTCGCCCGGCTCGCCGCCATCTCAATTGCCGGCGTTTCCCTGATCGTTTTCCCGGCAAATGCCGGGAGCATAAACGTTACATTCACTCTAGCCGGCGAGGCATTTGACGGCCCGCCCGCCTACGAAATCAGATATGGCGATCAGGAAATAGCCAAGGGCACTGTTGAAAATGCAATCGATACATCGACAGACGGGCAGCTCTCAAAGCTCAAGAACTGGCAGGATCATCAGAAGGAAGTCACGGTCACCGTCGATTCTGCAGATCTTGAAAAGAACCTGCCCTTTTCCGTCCATTTCACCAATGACAAATGGGGCGGCGCAGGCACGGCCATGGACCGGAACCTCTACGTGCTGTCGGCGGAGGTCGGCTGCGTCAAGGTTCCGCCTCAGGACATCAAGGTCACGGACAAGGCCCTGCCACAGGAAGACACGACAGGCCCGACCCGCCCGAAACTGAGCAACAATTCCAGCTTTGCCGTGATTGAACCGCCGTCCAGCGGCTGGCTGTCAGCTTCTGCCAAGACCGCGGACAACACGTCCACCGAAGGGGAAACGCCCCCGGTTTCGGAAGCGCCAGCACAGGAGGCACAGACTCAGGCCGGACCCGACCCTGCGGATAAGGTTCCGGAAGCACAGGCTGAAGCCACGCCCGCACCGTCAGCCTCCCCGGCCGCTCCTCAGGCCCCCGGACCGGAGGCAACGGTGCCTGCCGCTGGTGAGAAGGTGCCGAATGCGCCGAAGTCCAAGGCGTCCACCAACACGGCAACGCCGAGCCCGAAAGCCAAATGCGCGCCCAAGCGCCTCAATGTGACCGGCTTTCCGCTGAACCGCTCGGACCTGCCCGCAGAAGCACGCCTGCCGCTGAAGACGCTGGCGGAGCTGAGTGCAAAGGAGGGCAGCAAGCTCGAGGTGACCGGCTTCAGCAGCATGGCCGGCCCGCGCAAGATGAACGAGGCCCTGGCCGATGCGCGCGCGCGGGCTGTGGCAGACTTCCTGAAGGAACAGGGCGCCAGCGCCGACAGCATCACCATTGTCACCGGCGGCGAAACCCGCCGCTTCGGCCGCACCGGCGCGCTCAACCGCCGCGTCACCGTCGAGGTCATGGACGGAAACTGATACCAAGGCTTTCGATGCTGACGCATCACGCCTTGAAAAGGCTGAAGCGCCGCACGGGCTTAGCCAATGCTCGATGAGTCAAATCCCCCGCGAAACGGAAAATGCCCCGGCTTATCGCCGGGGCATTGCTGTTTCATGAGACCTGACAGATATCAGTAGCTGCGGCCCACGCTGACGTAGTTGAAGCCGCGCTGGGTCATGTCTTCCATACGGTAGATGTTGCGCAGGTCGATGACATTCGGCGTGCGCATGATCGACTTCAGCCGGTTGAGATCCAGCGCACGGAACTGGTCCCATTCCGTGATGATCACCACCGCATCGGCATTCTCGACCGCATGATATGGACCGTCACAGAACATCACGTCCGTCATGGACTTGGACGCCTCGTGCATGCTCACCGGATCGAAGGCGCGGATCGTGGCGCCGGCTTCCTGCAAGCGCTTGATGATCGGAATGGACGGCGCCTCGCGCATGTCGTCGGTGTTCGGCTTGAAGGCAAGGCCAAGCACGGCCACCGTCTTGCCGGCGATGTCACCGCCCAGATGACGGATCACCTTGTCGGCCATGGCCAGCTTGCGGTCATCATTGACCTTGATCACCGTATCGACAATCTGCACCGGAGACCCGGCCTCATGGCCGATCTTGGACAGGGCCAGCGTGTCCTTCGGGAAGCAGGAGCCGCCATAGCCGGGACCTGCATGCAGGAACTTGGAGCCGATGCGGTTGTCGAGGCCGATGCCGCGCGACACTTCCTGAACGTTGGCCCCCACCTTCTCGCAAAGGTCGGCCATCTCGTTGATGAAGGTGATCTTCACGGCGAGGAAGGCGTTTGCGGCATACTTGATCAGTTCGGACGTGCGGCGGCGTGTCACCAGGATGGGGGTCTCGTTGAGATAAAGCGGGCGGTACAGTTCGCGCATCACCTCGACGGCACGCGGATCATCCGTGCCGACGACGATACGGTCCGGACGCTTGAAGTCCTCGATGGCCGCGCCTTCGCGCAGGAACTCCGGGTTGGACACAACGGCAAAATCAGCTGCCGGGTTGACGCGGCGGATGATGTCTTCCACCTCGTCACCGGTGCCCACCGGAACGGTGGACTTGGTGACCACCACCGTGAAATCCTTGATGGCGGCGGCGATCTCTTCTGCCGCGCCATAGACATAGCTCAGGTCCGCATGGCCATCGCCACGGCGCGACGGCGTGCCCACGGCGATGAACACCGCATCGGCACCGGCAATGGCGTCTGCCGCGTCGGTGGTGAAGGACAGGCGCTCTTCGCGCACGTTCTTGGCAACAAGTTCAGCCAGGCCCGGCTCATAGATCGGGATCTGTCCCTTGTTCAGGGCGTCAATCTTGCTGGCGTCCTTGTCGACGCAGATGACCGTATGACCGAAATCCGCAAAGCAGGTGCCGGAAACAAGCCCGACATACCCAGTCCCAATCATTGTCACGCGCATGGCGGTAACCTCATTTAATCAAATATGACTTGCTTTCAGAACCAACGGAGCAAGCTCCGGATCGCCGATTGCGATGAAAGCGGAATTCTCGAGCCCGCTGCCATCCCGGGAGGCGGGAGCGTGGTACGCGAGTTCCGTGGCCTCTGCCCCGCCCGGGGTCAGAGACAAAACCCTTCCGCCGGCTGCGCGCAGAACCGCGTGACCGGCAGCAATATCCCATTGCATGGTCGGCGACAGGCGCGGATAGACATCCGCGCGTCCTGCCGCCACCAGGCACAATTTCAATGAAGATCCCGCGGACGTGACATCCGAGACGGGCAATTGCTCAATCAACTGCTTGGTGCGCGCGCAGGCATGGGAACGGCTGGCCAGCACCGTCAGGCCGGTCTGAGGTGCAGCGCGGACGTGCATCGGCACGCCCTCCCCCGCATCCAGAGCTTCCGCGCTGACCTTCGCCATGCGTGCTTCACCACCGCCGGTCCAGTAGATCTCACCTGGGACGGGTGCATAGACGACACCCGCGACAGGCTTGCCCCCGCTGACCAGTGCAATGTTGACGGTGAATTCGCCGTTGCGGCTGATGAACTCGCGGGTTCCATCCAGCGGATCTACAAGAAAGTAACGGCTTGCAGCGGCCGGAACATGCCCTGCCGAAACAGCCTCTTCGGCAATCACGGGAATATCCGGATAAGCCTGCGCAAGGCCCTTGAGAATAAGGGCCTCAGCGGCCTGATCAGCCAGCGTAACGGGTGATCCGTCTTTCTTTTCAGCCGTTTCGTGCGCTCCTGCATAAATGGCAAGAACAGCCCGGCCAGCCTCCAGCGCGAGGCTGATCAGAGGCTTGCAATCGATGGCAGCTTCATCCGCCGCAGCCATTTGGCCAAGCTCCGTCACCCCAGATCCCCACGCTTTACACTGCTCTTCTCATACAGAGGAAAACAACGAAGTGCGAGCAGAAATTGGTGGCAGAAGTTGCGAGTGAAATCAGCAACTTCCCGGACAGACCTCAGGCTGCGAGACGCTCTGCAGACTGGTTTGCGGCGCTTGTGCGCACCTGCTGACGGAGGACCGCACCAGCCTTGGGCCGCATCGTCAGCGCGGCCAGTGTCGCAATGGCAAGCGCAACGGGCCAGAACAGCGCGGAAACCACGCAAAGTGCGGCGGAAAGGCGCGAAGAATTGCGGGTTTCAACAAGCTCGGCGAAGGAGAAGGTCAGAAAGAAACCGGCGATGACACAATAGATCCCGCCACCGAGAAGGCTCAGAACAAGGGTTCCAGTCATCACATACTCCACACCGGTCGACTGCCGATGCCCGTCTCCGGAGGCACTGCTGCCCGGTGGAGATCCACGGCATTTGAGCAATTCGATTCATAGACTGGAAATCATTAACAAGGCTTGAACTTCCGCAGCAGCTCCCTTGCCCTGCCCCATTTCTCTTCAGGTGCCAGAAAAAGCGCAGTTCGGTAAAATTGTCCCTATCCATTTAAAATGGCTTCAGGAGGAGACGCTGTATCAACGGATACAGGATCAAGGGAAAGGCATGCGCTGAAAGGTGTCTCACCGGCGGCTGCAGCTTCCACCATTAGAAGATGGGAAAGCGGTCATGTTCAAGAAAGTACTCGCAGCGGCGGCCTCGGCGCTTTTGCTCAGTGCAATCGCATATCAACCTGCACAGGCCAGTTGGTTTGGCGGCGCCCGTACACTTGGAGACCCCGAAATCTCGCGCACCGAGCCGAAGAACACTGTTCGCGCGCCGCTGGCCTATCAGATCTTCTGCCTGCGTAACAGTGCCGAGTGCCGAAAGTCCAAGGGCGCAACGTCGGTTCCCTACTCGGCCGCCCTTGCCGCCAAGATCGAACGGGTGAACCTGTCCGTGAACCGCTCAATGAAGTGGAAGCAGGACGAGCGCGATATCTGGAAGGTTGGCGGCGCAGCCGGCGACTGTGAAGACTTTGCCCTGACCAAGCGCAGCCGCCTGATCCGCATGGGCATTCCGGCAGGCGCCCTGCGCATGGCCGTTGTCAAGACCCGCAAGGGGGAAGGTCACGCGGTTCTTGTGGTTCGCACCAGCAAGGGGGACCTCGTCCTGGACAATACGAAGGACGAAGTTGTCACCCGCGAGCAGACCAACTACCGCTGGCTTGCCATTGCCTCGTCAGACCCCAGCACTTGGGAACGGCTCTGAGCCCGGCCAGGAACACAACATGAGTGCCTCTGCGGCATTCGTACCACACCGTATCTCAAGACTTTTAGACCGCGTAAGTCTGCAGCCCAAGACGCTCTGACATGACGTCGCCCCTGATCAATATCAGGGGCGCCTTTTGTGGCCGTCAACTTCAACGCCCCCGCCTCTGGCAGGTCTCTTTGGACTGGTCTGCCTAATCATCAGAGGCACATCTGGCCTATGCTCAGCCTCTCAAAAAGCAGGGGCTGGGCGTAAAGCAGATAAGCCATATAAAACAAGGCGCGCCCTTGCTGGCGCGCCTTGCAAAAAATGGATCTTTTTACCAGTTACAACGCCTCTTGGCACTGCAACAGCAAGAAGACGCCGGTATTAGCCGCCGCTGGCAGCCGTCTCGGTGTCGATGTTGTTCTGATTGCCGCCACCCGTGTTGCTGGAAACGGTATCAGCGAGGTTTGCAAGCTGTTCGCGCTGGCCGGGATCAGCGCTGAATTCGGCTGCAGCTTCGATCCCGGCAGCCACATTGGCACCGGCACCCGGAATTTCGGCAAGCTGGGCAGCCAGATCCGCAATCACTGCGGCACGCCGGGCAGCAGGAACGTTAGCGAGAACAGCGCGCACCAGAGCTGCACAATCACCACCGGAAGCGCAACCGGCAACGGCGGTTTCGACAGTCTGCGCCTGAGAAAATGCGGGTGCAGAAACGCCTGCGATCATCGCGGCAGCTACGCCCATACTGATCAGCTTGAAAAGAGCCATATCGTGTCTCCTAAACTATAAATTTAATCACGCAAAAACGCGCATGCCGTAACGTCGGGCATCTCTCAATTTCCTGTATGCCATACCCTCTAACACTTGTCATCAGTTTTTAAAGATCTCGTTAACCCACCTTGCCTTCATGGTTACCGCCATTCATGCGCAGCGCAAGCCCGGCGTTCCGGCATTCTCGGGGTGGATCTGGGCACCGCCGCCTTCCGCTTCTATTCAGTTTTTCAGTGTAATACGCGATATCGTGATGTGGATGACAGACACGGTCATGCTAGACGCATCACCATGGTTTCAGGTTCACGTTAAGCTTGCATCGCAGGCGAAAATGCAGAGTGATTTTAGCCTTGACCTCCCGTAGAGTTAACTTCCCCGCCGGCCGCGCATTTGCCGGCGCTCTCGCCGGTTTATGCATGGCCGCAGCAGGCCTCGATGCCGTGCTTGGCGAAAGCAGTGCCTTCTTCACCCGCTCCGGCAACATGGCAGAACGGCTGGAACCGCTTTACAACGGCACCGCCCATGTCAGCCACTCAACCTACGCAAACAAACTTCTGATGCGCGATTGTGACGAGGCACTTTCCTCTGTCTATGCACGGCTGCTGCCTCAGGAACAACGGCTGGCCGGCGCGCGCAGCTGCCTCGCCCTGTCAGAGGACGTGAACGCGTCCTCCCCGGCAGATGGGCTTGCCTGGCTCATTCAGGCAAAGGCACAGGACGCCCTTGGGGATATGCCTGCCGCCGCAGCGGCCCTCAGGCGCTCTCAGGAGGCCTCTGCCGGCGAAGGCTGGCTGGCGGTCTCGCGTATCCGTTTTCTGCTGCCAAGGCTTTCCGGGATGGGCGAGGCAGCTCAGGCTGTCTTTGTGCCGGATGTGACGTTGCTGGCAATGTCCAGGAATGGACCTGCCCGGCTGGCTGAGATCTACAAGCAGCACGGAGAAAACGGACAGGCATTGATTGGCATTATAGACAAGTTGCCAGATACGGCGAAGGCTCAGTTTCTAAAGCAGTTGCGTGCACTGTCCCGTCAGGATTCCTGACAAGCCTCAACGAGACAAGAACAGTGTTTTCAGAGATCATCAGATGTTGACCAGCAGGACCAGAACTTCCCGAAACAGCCTGTCGGCAGGTGGCAGCAGCACAATGCGCCTCAATGACATGGCAGGCCGCATTCTCATTGTTGTCATGTTCGCCGCGCCGGTGCCGCTCGGCAGCAACAGGCCCGTTTTCTGGGCGCTCTGGGCGCTGGTTCTGGGGCTCGTGTTCTCCTGGTATTGCTTCCAGCTTGGCCGCTCCGGCGGTGGCACCCTGCGGCTGCCCTTGTCATCGGCATGGCCTTTGACAATCCCGTTCCTCGGCGTCGCCGCATTCATGCTGTTCCAGATTCTGCCCATTGGCAGCTTCACCTTCAAGGGGCAGACAGGCGCAACGTTTGAAATCGGTACCGCCAGTCTGGTTCCCGGCGACACGTTTCTGGCACTCCTGCGCTGGCTGTCTTACGGTGTCCTCTTCTTCCTTGCCGCCCAGGCCGGTGTGCGCAAGAACAGGGCGCGGCGGATCACCCTGTTTCTGACAGGCATCGTGACGCTGCAGGCGCTCTACGCCATCGTTGCTCTGCTCTATCTTGGTGACGGGGTGCTCTTCATCGAAAAAAGCCAGTATATGGGCGATGCGACCGGCACCTTCGTGAACCGCAACTCGTTTGCAACGTTCATCGGTTTCGGGGCCATTCTGGCTGCCTTGCTTGCCCTGCCCCCGGCGGCAGATGAACCTGGCGTTCCACCGCCGCAATTGCGGGGCGTGGGCCAGCGCAGCGGCCTGCCGAAGCGTGGTTTCAGAATTTCCTCGTCACAGGTGCTGGCGGCGACCGCCCTCCTCATCATGACGGCAGCTCTTGCCGCCTCAAACTCGCGCATGGGGCTCTTTGCAACAGGATGCGGCCTTGTGACGGCCATTCTGCTGCGCCTGTCCACCCTGCGCGGACGACTGACCGGACTTGCCCTTCTGGTGGCGGGTGCCATTGCCATCATCGCCGTCTATGGACAGGGCACGCTGGAACGCAGCCTGACCGTAGAGCGAGATGCTGATGTCCGCCTTGCCGTCTATGAGAACACCTTGAAGATGATCCAGGACAGGCCTCTGCTCGGCTTCGGCGCCAGCAGCTTTGAAGCCGCCTATCCACTTTACAACGTCATGCCCCAGTCCACTGCCGTTGTTTATGACAGGGCGCATTCCACCTATCTCGCCCACTGGAGCGAAATGGGTATCGTTTTCGGCTCTCTTCCGATGGTCATCATAGCCGTCATCATGATTTCATTGCTGGGCGCGATCTTGCGCCGCGGCAAAAGGCAGATCGAAATCTGCGCCGCAGCGGGAGCCATTGTTCTCGGGGCCGTCCATTCGTTTGTCGATTTCAGTCTGGAGATCGAGGCGGTCACCTTCCTGTTCGTCATTCTGCTAGGTCTCGGGTATGCCGGTGCCAGCGAGCGTGCCGGGCGCCAGAGCGCAGAGAACGGGGGGCCGTCTTGAAACGCTTGCTGGCAGCCTTTAACAGCCTGCTTTCCGGTCGCAACAGCATGAAAGAATCAGGCAATCCGCGCGTCATCATTCACGACGACCGGCCTCAGGTGCTCTATGCCATCGGCGACATTCACGGCCGCCTTGATCTTTTTGAAGAGCTTGAGGCCATGATCCTGGCCGACGCCGCCCTCTTTCCCGGCCCCGCGCAAATGATCCTGCTTGGCGATCTGGTGGACCGCGGCCCCGCCTCGTCGCAGATCCTAGACCGCATGCTGGCCCCGCCCCGCGGCGGCATGGAACGCATCATATTGGCCGGAAACCATGAGTTGATGATGCTCGGTTTTCTCGAAGATCCGAAAGCGAATATGGCATGGCTTGCCCATGGCGGTCAGGAAGCTCTCTTCTCCTATGGCCTGAGCGCGCAGGAAATCGACAACATGAGGCGCAGCCCGAAAACAGCGTCTGCCCTGCTGCGGAGCTATGTGCCGGAGGAGCACTTCCAGCTGCTTGAGAGCCTGCCGACAGCCTGTTCCATGCCAGGCGTCATCTTTGCCCACGCCGGAATCCGCCCTGGCGTGCCGGTTTCCCTTCAGAATGATATCGACCTGACCCGCATCCGTGGCGAGTTTCTGGGCAGCACCGACGATTATGGCGCCATCGTCGTGCATGGACACACCGTCGTTGAGGCGCCCGAGGTGCACCCGAACCGGATAGCCATCGATACTGGCGCTTATGCAACCGGAATACTAACGGCATTGCGCGTGACCTATGACGGGGGCATTTCCTTTCTGCAGACCGGCGCTGGACGTATGAGCACGGCTCAAGTATGACTTTCCGCGATAATGCTTTGTCTTCAATCATTGACCCAAGACCTGAGCCTTCCCCTCAGTCTGACAGGAAAGATTTCTTTTCATGGATGACGCAGAGATTGATTTCCGCCATGTTTTCGGCATTGTCCGCCGCCAGATCCGCTTGATCCTCGCGACCATCGCCATCGTTCTGGCTGTCGCCGGGATAGCTCTTTTTTCGATTACGCCGCTCTACACGGGTACCGCCCTCGTGCTCGTGGATCCGAGCCGGAAGAACCTTCTTGATCCCAGCAGTGCCCTCGGCTCCACGTCCGCTGACAGCGCCCGCGTCGAGAGCGAGGTCGAGATCGTTGATTCTGATGCCGTTCTGCTGTCCGTCATTGCCGAAAAGGGGCTGGTGACCGATCCCGAGTTCGGGGTCAAGATCGGCCTGCGGGACAAGGTGCTCGCTTTCCTGCGCGTCAGGGACCTGAAGCTGCCTGCCGGAGAGGAAGCGCTCGGCAACGTTCTGGCCAAATTCAAGAGCCATGTCTCGGTGTCGCGCCGCGGCCTGACCTACCTGATTGCGGTCAGCGTGCGTTCCGAAAACCCTGCCCGGGCGGCGGAACTGGCCAATGCGATCACCGCCACCTACATCAGGCTGCAGATCGAATCCAAGACCTCGAACACGAGGGAGTCGCGCGATATCGTGCAGCGCCAGGTGACGGATGCAGAAAGCGCCGTCATTGCTGCCGAGAAGGCCTATGACGACTTCATCCTCGCAAACGTCAATGCCATCGCGGAACAAACGGGCCGCACGGATCTCACCACCATGCGCGGGCGGATCGATCTGCTCATTGCAGAAAGGTCCACAGCCGAAAGCCGCGCCCAGGCCCTGCGGCAGAGCGTGTCGCAAAGCGATTGGCAGAGCGTTGCCGACAATCTCCAGAACGCAGCCGTTGCGGAGCTGAACCGCCAGCGCATGGAACTGGAGCGCAGCCTCACCCAGGCGGAAAGCGGATCGGCGCGTGCAATCAACCTGCGCGAGGAGCTGGACAAGATCAACACCGGCCTGCGGGAGCAGAGCACGTCAGCTCTGCAGCAGCTGCAGAATTCGGCCGCAACATATGAGCAGGAAGCGGCCACGCTGCGGCGGGAGCTGAGCACAGCGATCCTCAACAGCAATCTGCCGGCCGACATGCTGGCGCAGATCTACCGCCTGCAGCAGATCTCCCGCAATGCCACGACCCAGTACCAGACACTCCTGGCAAGATCTCAGGCTCTGGAGACAGAGTCTGCCCTGCAGATTGCCGACAGCCGTGTCGTTTCCCCTGCTTTTCCGCCCAACAAGCCCAGCTCGCCCAAGGTGTCATTGATCCTTGGCGTCGCAGCCCTTTTCGCCATCGGAACCGGCTTTGCACTGGCCTTCATTTTCGAGAATTTTGTCGGCGGCTTTACCGACGAGGAGCAGGTTCAGGCGGTGACCCGTCTTCCGCTCGCAACGTCTGTCCCACGGCATGCGTCCAACGTAGGGGTGGCCCATTCGATTTCCGATGCGCTGGTCGACAGTCCATTGTCAATGTATGCGGAATCCATCCGCAGACTCCGGGCCACGCTTGATAATGCGCTTCAAAATTCCATGGCCCAGCAGCCTGAGGATGCCAAAAAAACTGGACGCGTCATCATGCTGTCTTCGGCCATGCCGGGCGAAGGAAAGTCGACGCTCGCTCTCTCGCTGGCCCGGACGCTCGCTCTTTCAGGCGCCAGCACGCTGATCATCGACTGCGACTTCCGCAAGCCGAGCATCCAGCGCCATCTGAACATTGAGCCTTCCAATGGGCTGGTAGACTTCCTGATTGGCGACATCGGTTCGGATGAACTGCTGCAGAATATCGTGAGGTCCGACCCGAAAACCTCTCTCACTGCTGTCGTTGGCGCCCGCCGGGCAGACGTTCCGACCGACCAGCTGCTTACCCGTGAGAAATTCTCGCGTCTCATTCAGACTGCCCGCCCCCGCTTCGACTATATCGTGCTGGACTCCCCGCCGATCGAGCCTGTGGTTGATGGGCTTTATCTCGCGAAATATGCCGATGTCATTACATTCGTAATCCGCTGGGCCAGGACACCGCAGCGCATGTGCGTCAACGCCATCCAGCGCCTCAACCAGACGAAGAGCGACCGCTGCCGCATTTTGACCGTACTGAACCAGCAAGAAGGTAAGCGTTCATTTTATAACACCTACTCTGACTATTACAGCGAATGACGAAAAGGCTGCCATGACCACACATGGCCTCAGACACTCAGGGCATGCATCAATGGGGATTGAGAAATCAGCCCCATGCCTGGTGTCTTAAGCTTCGTTGCCGGGCACAATTCCTTGTCCGGCAACCTTTCCATGGGTTTTCTTTGGCTCTACGACACACTGACGTAAGGTTCGCGCCTGCGAGCGGCTGAAATCTGGGCTGTTGCAACGGAAACATGCCTAAAAGTGCCGCAGCCTGCCAATTGCGCTGCAGTGCGGGATGTGTTACGTAAAAGTTAAACGAAAACTGAGAATTATTCACATTGATAGACACCGCGACGTTTTTGAAGCGGACCCTGATTAAAGCTGCCCGTGATGGACGGGACATATTGATTTCTAACGCGTTTGGAGATTGCGATGGTGCACGAGTTTACGGACGGTGAAGCACGTAAGCGTTCAACTCCGGTGAAGGCCGCAAGGCGCCTTCCTTTCTTCTCCAGAGCCCTTTCCGAACGCAATCTGGCTCCCGGACGCCACGTCGGGCCCATGGCGGCAGGCAGGCAGCATGGCGTTGCACTGCCCGCAGACCTTGGGACACCGGTGGCCGCTCAAACCGGCGCAAGCCCGATCCGTCATCAGCCCGCCATTCCGGCCCCGGAAGAGGCCTTGCAGGATGCACTGGCTGCCGCCAGCGGCCTGCAAAGCGGCATTCGGGCGGGCATCCGCCCCTTCCTGAAGCGCAGCATCGACATCGCCGGCAGCGCTGCCGGCCTGATCCTGCTGAGCCCCCTGCTCGCCGGCCTTGCCATTGGCGTCAAGCTGTCGAGCCCCGGCCCGGTGATCTTCCGTCAGGCGCGCTATGGCCGGAACAACGAGCTTTTCATGGCCCTGAAGTTCCGCTCCATGTATGTCGCCAAGCAGGATGCGACCGGCGTCGCCCAGACCCGGAAGAACGATCCGCGGATCACGCCGATCGGGCGTTTCCTGCGCAAGTCGAACTTCGACGAGCTGCCGCAGCTCTGGAATGTGCTGAAGGGCGAGATGTCTCTCGTCGGCCCGCGCCCCCATGTGCCGGGAATGCTCGCCGCCGGAAAGCTTTATGAAGAGTTCGACACCCGCTATCTGACCCGCCACCAGGTGCGCCCCGGCATCACCGGCCTTGCGCAGGTCAACGGCTTCCGCGGCGAGACAACCGACCCCTACCATGCGTCCATGCGTCTCGAGTATGATCTCGAATATCTGAAGTCCCAGACCACGCGCGGCGACCTGAAGATCATCGTCATGACAGTGGTCAACGAATTCACGCGCGGCTCGGGCTACTGAACCCGGGTTTTTGCGCCGCTCCATCAAAAAGGGCACAGCCTCGGCTGCGCCCTTTTTCATTCCCTGGACGGATAGCAATCTGTCTGCCTGGCCGTTGTACCAAGGCTTTCCATGCTGACACATCACGCCTTCAAAATGGTCAAGCACCGCAAGGGCTTGACCAACTCTCGATGAGCCGTACTCATCGAGCGTTGAGATTACGCCGCCGCAATCCCGTCGAGGAAGCGTTCCACTTCGCCGCGCAGGTCCGAGGTGCGGGCGGCGAGCTTTTCGCTGGCTTCCAGCACCTTCCCGGACACTTCGCTGGCCTGTTCCACCGTGGCGGAAAGGGCGTTCATGTTGCCGCGCACGGCCTGCGTACTCTCGGCGGCCTTCTGGACGTTGCCGGAGATTTCGCCCGTAGCGGCCCCCTGCTGCGTGACGGCCCCTGCGATGGCGGTGGTGTAGCTGTTGACGTCCGACATGGTGCGGGCAATTCCCGCGATGGCATCGACGGCAGCCCGGGTGGAATCCTGAATGGCGGTAATCTGCCCGGAAATTTCCTCGGTTGCCTTGGATGTCTGCGTCGCCAGTTCCTTCACCTCGGAGGCAACCACTGCAAAGCCGCGGCCGGCTTCACCGGCACGGGCTGCTTCGATGGTGGCATTCAGCGCCAAGAGGTTGGTCTGCTCGGCGATGGCGCGGATCAGGGTCACGACCTCACCGATACGGTCGGCAGCTTCCGACAGGCTTTCGACCTTGCGGTTGGTGTCGTCAACGGAGGCAGCTGCCGTTTCCACGACCTGGCTGGTCCTCTGCACCTGAGATCCGATTTCCCCGATGGAGGCAGCCAGTTCCTCGGCGGCTCCTGCAACGCTCTCGACACTGTGAGCTGCAACACCGCTGACATCCAGCGTGTCACCAGCCTGGCGTGCGCTTTCGCCTGCAATTCCGGCCAAAGCCTGCGCCGTGTCCTCCATGCCGGATGCGGTTTCGCCCACATCCGCCAGCGTTTGCTGCACCCGGTCCCGGAAGCTGGCGATCAGGGCCCTCATCCGTTCCTGCCGCTCCACCTGGGCGCGGGCTTCCTTTTCATTGGCCGCTTCAAGCCGCTGACGCTCGAGAATGTTGTCACGGAAGACGCGGATGGTGCGCATCATGCCGCCAAATTCATCCCGGCGCGTTTCCTGCGACAAATCAATATCCGTACGCCCTTCCGCCAGCCGTTCCATCTGCCCGCCAATGGCGCGCAGCGGCCGGGTGATGAGCATCGCCAGCAGAACCGCAAGGCCGATGCCTGCTGCAATGGCGAGCGCCACCGCCCCGCCAATCGTGCCCAGAGCGCTGTTGGCGGCGGAAAAGGCAGCCTGAGACTGTGCGCTGGCGAACTGGCTGATCTGCTGGCGCACATCTGCCGACAAGGCATCCAGCGCAGTGGCCGTTTCGGCCAGTTGCTGAAGCGCACTGGTCAGACTGGCAAATTCGGCCGCATAGACATCCACCTCGGCCGTAATGGCCTCCACGGCAGGCTTGATCTCGGGAAAGGCCCCGGCGTCGGCGGCCAGCGTGTTGGCCAGATTCCGCAGGGATTCCATCCGGTTCAGCACCGGATCGGGCTTGAACGGTCCGTCGGCGGCCAGCGTTTCCATCGTGGCAGAGCGCAACTCCAGCACCGCGCGGGTCAGCTTGTCCACGTTGCCCTTCACCATATCGACAATGCCAGCCCGGCTCTGGGCGGAGGCTGCAGACTTGCGGGCATCGTCCTGCACCGCATAAAGGCTCTGCTGCAGGCTGGCGGCCTGCTTGCGCACGCCTTCCAGTTCTCCGGCCACAACAGCCACCGCAGCACGGCGGCCCCACGGGTTGTCCATCGCGCCAAGCGGCTGCAGGCGGGATGCAAAGGCTGTCAGCCCCTCGGTCAGAGCCGCCAGATCCGCCGGCTCAATGCCGCTGTTCTTCACCTTTGCAATCACCCCGGCACTATCCGTCAGGTCACCGCCGAGTGAAACGGCATCCCCGATCAGAGCCAGATTGCCATCGCGGCCGGCACGCAGCAGCGTGATTTCGGCCAGAAGCAGATTTTCGACAATGGCGGAGAGCGGCCGCACAACACGGTCGGCCCGGTCACGCGTGCCGCCAGCCTTCTTGCTTTCGTCAATGGCGGCGCGCTGCGCCTGCTGCATCTGGTCACTGATTGAAGTCGCCAGCGTGTCGAGCTTGCCTGCAGAAGCCGTCAGCCGCTCGAGCTGAGCCTGACGGGCTGCGATGGTGCCGACCACTTCGGTGAAATTCGCCTGCAGCTCCGCGACGGCGCCCGATGCCGCCTGCGTCGCGGCGCGGGCCTGGCCGTCAACGAGACGGGACTGGAGCTGGGTCAGCTGGCCCGCCAGGGCCGAAAGGCTGTCTTCTGCCGTTTTTGCGGCTTCCGCGGCAGGCGCTGCCAGATAGGCCTGACTTGCGGCCGAAGCCTCCTGAAGCGCGGCAATCGATTCCGTGGCCAGACCGCTGACCGCCTGCTTGTCCTTGAGGTCCAGCACGGCCAGCGTGCCCGCGCCTCCAGCAAGACCCGTCAGGACGATCATGGCGGCAAAACCGCCCGCCAGCTTGGTGGAAACTTTCAGATGGGAAAAACCCCCGCGCAGCCCCGGCATACTCAACTCCCGTTACCCTTGGAGGAATTACGGGGTACCGGAATAAAAATTCAGTAAATTCGTCCAGGTTAAATAAATCACCACGCCCCGGCGGGAGAACGGCAAGCTAAAAAACCGCACACTCCGGCGGAATGACTCTGCACCGGAAACCGGGAGACTCTGCCACGACTCCGGCGCAGGCACTTGCCCAAAATAAATAAGGCAGCAGGATTCATCGGACTGAAGGTTAGGCAGTCCTGCCCTCAGCCGTTTCATGAGACGCCTTGCCGTAAGGTTACTGGCCGGCTGCGGCCCCCAATTCCGACTTGATCGAGAACGGCGCCCCATCCATCGACAGCACGATATCGTCAACCACCGGCTTGCCGTTTTCGACGACGACCTTGAACAAAGTCTCGCTGTAAGCCTGATACTCGGCTTCCTGCCCAAAACAGGTGACGGCCTGAAAACGGGCCTTCACATCTGTCACGGCGCCCTGCGGCGGAGCGGCCGTGATGGTGACATTCTTCAGCGGACAACCATCCTGACCGTTGACGATCACGTCATAGTCAAAGGGAGAGCCGCTCTCGCGGGCATATTCGCCCTGCATCGCCTTCTCGTAGCGGGCAGCGAAATCGGAGCTGAACAGCACCTTCAGCCGGCTCGCGTCAAAGATGTCCTGATACTCGGTCCCGCTCTCGGACCAGTTCGCTTCCGTCATCTTCATGATCTCGCGCACGGGCGCGGTGGCATCGGCGGCAAGAACGGCCCCCGGCAGGACAAGCCCAATCGCGAACACGGCTGTCTTCAGCATTTCCGGCACTCACCCCATCTGGCGCACCCGGCTTGTTCCGGGACTGCAGCACGTCTCAAAGCAGCAGAATCCCTGCCCTGCCGCTTTCTCTCTCAGCCGATCATGTCAGCCTTGCGGCAAAGCGCAAGCCGCGAATGGACAGGCATTGATCCTGCTCCGGACTACGCCAATTGCATGACGCAACAGTGGCACCAGAGACTCCTCTTGCCCGCCCCACCGGAAAGGAGTATGAGAACAAAAAGGGAACTAAACAGAGTTACGGCCATGGACGGACAGATGGATATCAGCATCACCCGCTTCGAAGTGGAAGACGTTGCGCGCTATCTGCGGGCAACGCTCAATCAGGCCAGCCGCATCCGCAGCAATGCGCCCGCCGGAAGCTATCTCGACACGGTGCTTGCGCGCACGATCGAGGGTCTCGAACTGGAACTGGCGCAACTCAAGTTTTTACTGGCGGACCCGGAGTTTCCGGTTCCATCAGCACAGCCTTCCCCGCCCCCCATGACACGCATGCGCCGCGCCATGTAATCTTCGCCCACGGGTAGAGAGCGCATGGCGGCACGTCTGTTCAGGCTGCCGCTTCCGCATCGCCCGGGGCTGTCTGCCAGCCAAGATCCGTCAGCGTGACAATGCGGTTGCCGCGCATGTCGGTGGCGCAAAGCAGGAAGCCGCGTTCTTCCATGTGGGCCAGCAGCCAGCGCGCACGGCCGGGTGAGCGGGTGCCATAGGCCTTGGCGATTTCCGCATTCGGCGGGCATGGCGCCTTGGCGAGCGCCGCCTTGGCCAGCAACAGGTACACCCCGCGCATGTCCTCCGGCAGCTCGGCAGCAATCAGCGCCGCACGTTCCCAGTCGCCGGTGTCAACTTCGCCGCTGTCGACCCCGGCACGGGCAACCGACAGCTTCTCGCGGAAGACCGACAGATCCGGCACGCCGCCTGGCACCTTGGCAATGCGGCAGCGGACCTGGAAGTCCTGATAGAGCGCTGCCACCGGCTGAAAGGCCGCCTCGGGCTCCGCCAGAATTGCCGTCATGATCTCGTCGATTGCCGCATCCCGCTCCGCCGTATCCACCGGCGGTTCGTCCGGCTGCGGCACCGGCTGATTGCGGGCGCTTTCCATGCGGCCCGCAGCCGACAGCTGCGTCAGGATCTCCGCCGTCGAAACCGGCTCCGGCGCACGCGGGCGGATGCGCAAGGCCTCATCCGGCATGGGCGTGAAGATCAGATCCTTGGCATCTTCCGCCGGCTTGTCAGGCAGCGGCGTCAGCTTCGGCCCGCCGCCGCGGCCGGAGGTTTCCACCGGCCCGATGCGCACCGGCACCGGACGGCGCGACATGGCAGGCCCCAGGGCAATGAAATGCCCCCGGTCGAGATTGCGGAAGGCTTCTGCCTGCCGCCGTTCCATGCCGAGGAGATCGGCCGCGCGGGCCATGTCGATGTCCAGGAAGGTGCGGCCCATCAGGAAGTTGGAAGCCTCTGCCGCCACGTTCTTGGCAAGCTTGGCAAGGCGCTGCGTGGCGATGATGCCGGCCAGCCCGCGCTTGCGGCCACGGCACATGAGGTTGGTCATCGCAGTCAGCGAACGGCGGCGCGCCTCTTCGCTCACTTCACCGGCTGCCGCAGGGGCAAAAAGCTGCGCCTCGTCCACCACCACCAGCATCGGATACCACTGGTCGCGGTCCGCATCGAACAGGCCATCAAGGAACGTCGCTGCCGCCTTCATCTGCCGGTCCGCATCCAGACCTTCCAGATTGAGCACGACGGAAACCCGGTGCGCCCGCACGCGGGCAGCGATCATCTGCAGGTCACGCTCGGTTCCGGCCGCATCCACGACAACATGGCCGAATTTGTCGGCAAGGCTGACGAAGTCACCCTCCGGATCGATGATCGCCTGCTGCACCCAGCTGGCGGACTGTTCGAGAAGACGGCGCAGAAGATGCGATTTGCCAGAGCCGGAGTTGCCCTGCACCAGCAGGCGCGTTGCGAGCAGTTCTTCCAGATCCATCAGCGCCTTTGCGCCGCCTGACATTTCGCCGATATCGATGCTGACCGTCATTCCCCGTCCCGTGCCGCTGAAATCCGGTTAGGTCCACAGACCTCAGGCATGGCATTGCCGCCCCTTGAGTCCTGCCGGTTGAACCCGGCCGTCCGGCGGTACTCCCTCAAGGTGGGCAAGGTCAATGCTCTGCGCGCAAACATAGCGATTTTCAGCGGCGGGTGAAGCCGATTCCCCCGTTCTTCAACCTTCCCCTTGTGGAAGGATTCCGCCGCTTGCCGCCTTTTCTGTCCGCGCACCGGCTAAGGCAGAGCCCTGCAGAAGGCGCTGGCCTTCCGGCCAAGCTGACGTTACGTTGACGTCATCGGAAGGCGCCACGGAAGAGGGACACATGCGCGAACAAACAAGAGCAGAGCGGATTGCAGATGGAACGGTGCATGTCATCGGCATAGCACTGGGGGTGGCGGCCACCATCATTCTTCTGGCACTGGTCATTCCGCAGCCGGATCCGGGGCGCATTGCCAGCATTTCCATCTACACCGCATGCCTGATGGCCATGCTGATATGCTCGGCGCTCTACAACATATTTGCAAAGAACGACCATACCAGCTGGTTCCGCCGGTTCGACCATGCGGCCATTTTCCTGATGATTGCAGGCACCTACACGCCCTTTGCGGCCATGGTCATCGGCGGCTGGGCCGGCATGCTGGTGCTTGCTGTCGTGTGGACAGGGGCAATCACCTGCGCTGCGATCAAGCTGGTGCGGCTTCAGCGCTTTGACAAATACACAGTGCCGATCTGCCTGGCGCTCGGCTGGGTCATCGTCTTCGCCTATCAGCCGTTGCTGGAAAATGCGTCGCCGCTGGGTTTCTGGCTGCTGGTGGCAGGCGGTGCGCTCTATTCGGCAGGAACGGCCTTTTATGCCTGGAAGTCCCTCCCCTTCCAGAATGCCATCTGGCATGGCTTCGTGCTGGCAGCTGCCATCTGCCACTTCGGCGCCATTCTCTCGGACGTCGCCCTGACGCCCGTCCTCACCTGATCCGCAATGCAAAAGGCCCCGCGCAGGGCGGGGCCTCATGATCAATTGTGAAGCACAAAGGCGAAGGCGGCTCAGCCGGCCTTCTTCTTCCCGGCTTCGGCCATCTGCTTCTTGACGTTATCGGGCACCGCATCGCCCAGAACGACGACCTTGGTGTTCATCGGCACGCGGGCGTAAAGATCCATCACGTCCTGATGCCACATGCGGATGCAGCCGCTCGAAACGCTGCGGCCGATGCTCTGCGGCTCGGTGGTGCCATGGATGCGGTAGAGCGTGTCCACATTGCCCTGCCACAGATAGAGGGCACGGGCACCCAGCGGGTTCTCGATGCCACCATCCATCTTGCCGTCCTTGTACTTCTTCAGTTCAGGACGGCGCTCGATCATTTCCTTCGGCGGGAACCATGCAGGCCATTCCTGCTTCATGCGGATCGTCGCATCGCCGGACCAGCCGAAGCCTGCCTTGCCAACGCCGATGCCGTAACGCAGGGCCTTCTTGCGGGAAATGGTCCAGTACAGGAAGTGATTGTAGGGATCGACGATGATCGTCCCAGGCGCTTCCTTGCTCTCGTAGTCAACGACCTGACGCCAGAACTGCCGGTCAAAGTTCTTGTACTTGATCGCCGGAATGTCCCAGTCGCCATCCTTGCGGGCGGCATAGGCCAGATCATAGTCGAACTTCTCGTCCGGCAACGGCGGCTGATTCGGCAGCCCGACCGGCTGCTCAAGCGTCTGGCACCCTGCGGCCGACAACGCCATGAGCGCCGCACCTGTGAAGAGAAAACCGCGGCGGCTCAGTCCGCGCGATCCAGTTTCAAATTCCGAAGCAACATCAGCTGCCATTTTGGGCTCACCCTTGACCTGACGAACCGTCATAAACGCCACCTTTTGCGCCGGTTCACCGGGAGAAGGCAATATTCGCCCGGAATGAACAAATGAAATCCCCGCGAGCGCGGCAATTCCGCCACAGATGCATGCTGCCGCTTGCCATGACCGCCACTGCAATGCCTAAATGAAAAGCAATCCAGCCTGCAGAAACGCCTGCAACCCGCCCGAGCCCTGCCCCCTGACGAGGTCCCATTGAGCGAATCACATCCTGGCCATCCGCCCGTGCCTGTCTTCGATGGCCACAATGACACCCTTCTGAAGCTGGAGATGCGTGAGCGTGCAGGGCGCGGCAAGTCCTTCTTCGAACGCTCCCCGGAGGACCACATAGACCTGCCCCGCGCCCGGGACGGCGGCTTTGCCGGCGGTCTCTTCGCCATGTTCGTACCCAGCGTACAGGACATGCAGCTGATGCGCTCGCTTGGCTCCGCCGATCCGCGCCACTACCAGCGGCTGGGTCAGGAAGAAGCCCTGAGCTGGACCCTGGCGATGACCTCCCGCGCCCTGAAGCTGGAAACCACTTCGCAAGGCGCTTGCCGCATTGCCCGCAGTGCATCCGAAATCGAGGCGGCAATGGCAGCCGGACAGATGGCGATGGTGCTGCATATCGAAGGGGCAGAGTGCATCGGCCCGGATCTTGCCACGCTGGATGTTCTCCATGCCGCAGGCCTTCGTTCCCTTGGCCCGGTCTGGAGCCGCCGCAACATCTTTGGCGACGGCGTGCCCATGGCCTTTCCGTCCTCTCCCGATACCGGCGAAGGGCTGACAGATCTTGGGCACCAGCTTGTCCGCCGCTGCAACGCGCTCGGCATCATGGTGGATCTGTCGCATATCACCGAGAAAGGCTTCTGGGATGTAGCGGGCATCTCGGACAGGCCGCTCATCGCTTCCCACTCCAACGCTCACACCCTGTGTCCCAGCGCCCGCAATCTGACGGACCGCCAGCTGGCAGCCATTGCAGAGAGCAAGGGGCTTGTGGGCGTCAATTTCCATTGCGCGTTCCTGCGCGAGGACGGGCGCCCCGACAGCAATACGCCGCTCGAAACGGCCGTCCGCCATGCAGCCTATCTCATAGACAAACTTGGCGAGGATCACGTCGGTCTTGGTTCCGACTTCGACGGATGCCTTGTTCCCCGCGATATCGGTGATGTTTCGGGCCTGCCGCGCCTGATCGCGGCGTTCCGGGAACACGGGTTCGGTGAAAATCTGATCGAAAAGCTGGCCTGGAGAAACTGGGTCGCCGTCATTGCGCGCAGTGAAATTTGAAACTGGCGCATATAGACAAATCCAACCCGGCGTGAACTTGTTTAAAATACTATACAAATTTCATGATAGTTTGCGGCAGCTGCCCGGAAAAATGCGGCTGCAGACTGTTCTACATGTATTGCAGGCTGTTTGCTTCAGAATGAGACAACTCCGGCCGCCGAAGTGGCTTGGCAGGCTTGTTCGCGCGGGAAGGTTCTTTCAAAAGAGCGGCTCCGCAAGCATTCTGCTGTCAGCGGCATGCATCAGCCTGCGATGCCACTTGTATCCGTTGTGCTGTTTTCTTTTGATCCGCTGCCCGGAGCTTGCATGTCAGAAGGTGGGGGCACAGCCGCATGTCAGTGGCGATGCAAATGAAATTTCCGACGCTTCCGAAGGAAAGCGGGCGCAAGTCCAACGCAGTTTATGGCAGCTTGAGGCGCCTTATCATGCTGTCTGAACTGAATGGCGGCAGCATTCTGACCGAACAGTCCCTCGCTCACGAGTTTGCCTGCTCGCAAGGCACCATCCGCGAGGCACTGCTGCGGCTGGAACAGGATGGGTTTGTCGAACGCAGAGGCTATCAGGGAACCTTCGTCACAAGCATAAGTGACGCAGAGGCGGAGATCCTCATTCACCAGCGTATCGCCCTCGAAAGCGCCGGCATCGCCCGGGCCTGCCTGAACATTGATACCGCCACCCGTGAGTTTCTGCTCCAGTCGGTCGAGGACTACCGCAAGGTCCGCGATCTGGGCGATGGCTATCTCCTCAGCCGCATCGATCTCGCTTTTCATCTGAAGCTGTTCGAGCGTGCAAACCTGCCCAACCTTATGCCGGTCCTGGCGCGCACTCTGCAGCTGGTTCACCGTTTCATGATCGCTCAGCGCGCAGGTGAGACCTTCTGGCTGGACCTGTTCCCGGAGCAGCACCTGTCCATCATCGAAGCACTGGATCAGAAGGATCCTGAAGTGTGCCGGCAGCTGATGGCGCGGCATGTGGCCTCAAATGTCGAGGCTTTCCATCCGATCATGTTCAAGCGCCTGTTTGGCAGCATGGAGCAGCCCGCCGCCTGAGGGGCTGCGAGCAGCCGTCAGCCGCTCACCGTATTCCCCGCAATTGCCAGGTGCCGCGGGACGGTACTGGCGCCAGCCAAATCGCCGGTCACCGCCTCCCGCCAGCGGTGGCCGACAATGGCCCCGCGGCGCGCCCCGGAAATGATGTTGCCCTGAATGACGGCCGCTCCTGCGCCTTCCACCACGGTCACGGCAATGCCGAGCGGGCAGTCTCTCAGAATGTTCTGGGCAATCAGCAGGTCGCGCATGTAGGGGCCCCAGCCCGCAAGGATGCCGTACTTCGGCGCACCCTCGACAACATTGCCGCTGACCACCGTATCGGCTTCCACCGCGACGCCGATGCCGAAGCCCGCCACTTCTTCCGGATAAGGGCCATCCAGGCGGATGTTGCGCACGATGTTCCCTGTCACGGACGCCAGCCGCCCGCCCTGCTGGAAGTTGGCCACGGAAATACCCATCGTGCCCCCATCCACCAGATTGCCGGAGATGACGGCCCCTTCGAAGCTGAACTCGCTGTAGACCGCCGTCTCGCCCGAACGCAGGCAGGTGTTGCCGCTGATCTGCACATTGGAAGCCGAGTTGGCACGGATCGCCGAGAAGGCGCAGTCCGACACGTGGTTATTGGCGATGATGACGCCGCCCGCGCGGAAGACATTGATGCCATTGCCGTGCTGGCCGGTGCCGCCCGCCTTGGCTGCTATCGCGCTGATCCGGTTGCCCGTGATCAGCGTGCCGTCCTCGCCCTGGGTCCAGCGCAGCACCAGCAGCCCGCCGTTGGCGCATCCTGTAATGGTGTTGCCGGAGAAGGTCAGCCCCGCACCCTCGACGGAGCGGATGCCGGCTTCCGCCGCACCGGAAATCACGCAGCGCTCCACATGGCCGCTGCAGCGGTCCAGCGCCAGTCCCGAGCGGCTGGAACCGGTGATCTCGCAGTCCGTCATGCCGAGATTGGTGACCCCGGTAAAATGCAGCAGGCCGAAGCTGCCCTCCCCCAGCATCTTGTTGCCGCCGTCGAAGGAGAGGCCCTCCAGACGGATGCGGCTGGCGCCATTGGCCCCCATCAGCACACCGCCGCCGCCCAGATGCACCAGTTGCGTACGCCCCGGAACGCCGACAATCATGGCGCCGGAGGGAAGATCGAGGTTGGAAACGGGATAGCTGCCGGCGGGCAGAAACAGCGCCTTGCCACGGGCCACGGCCCGGTCGATGGCCTTTTGCATGGCGGCGCTCTGGTCTTCTGGCCGGTCCGGCACAAGGCCCAGGTCCTGCCCGTCAATGCTGCCGCGCAGATCCGCCACCTGCGTCAGCGCCAGAACGGGTGTACCGGAAAGGCACAGACCCAGCCCGGCCAGAAAGCCCCTGCGGCCCATCTTCAGCCTGTCTGACCTGCAAATCCCGCTCATCGCCTCACCGCTCGTTTCAATCTGGCGCAGCAGACGCAGCCATTGTGCAGCAGGGAGCAAGAACCATGCCCGCAGACAGGGGCGAGCAAGGGTCAGATGCCGGTAAGCCTGGCGATGTCCTCCACGGCGGCGGAAGCGGGAACCTCGCCGGAGCGCACCTTGTCCTCAAGCGCGCGAATATGGGCGGCCCGTCCAGGGTCCCGGGTCAGGGCCTCCATCAGCCGCTGTTGCAGCATGTCCCACATCCAGGACACCTGCTGGCGGGCGCGCCGCTCCTGCCATTCGCCGGTCGCCTGCATCTTGTCGCGGTGCAGTTCCACCTGCGCCCACATCTCGCGCAGGCCTTCGTTGGCAAGGCCGGAAACCGTCACTACCGGCGGCGACCATGTGGGCGAGCGCGGTGCCATGATATGCAGCGCACTGCGGTAATCGGCCGCCGCCGCCCGCGCCCGCATGGCCCCCTCGCCGTCTGCCTTGTTGACGGCGATGAGGTCGGCGATTTCCAGGACGCCTTTCTTGATGCCCTGCAACTCATCGCCGGCACCCGGCAGCATGAGCACGAGGAAGAAATCGACCATCTCCGCGACGGCCGTTTCCGACTGGCCGATGCCGACCGTCTCCACAAGGATCACGTCGAAACCGGCCGCCTCGCACAGCAGCATCGTCTCGCGCGTGCGCGCCGTCACGCCGCCCAGCGTTCCAGCAGAAGGGGATGGACGAATGAAGGCTTTCGGATCGACAGCCAGCCGCGCCATGCGGGTCTTGTCGCCCAGAATGGACCCGCCGGTGCGGGTGGAGGATGGATCAACCGCCAGCACCGCGACCTTATGGCCATCTGCGGTCAGGTTGCTGCCCAGCGTGTCGATGGTGGTGGATTTGCCGACGCCCGGCACGCCGGTGATGCCGACGCGCTGTGCCTTGCCCGTGTGGGGCATCAACAGGGTAAGAAGCTCCCGTGCGGACTGGCGGTGCTCGGCCTTGCGCGATTCCACCAGCGTGATCGCACGGGCCAGCATCGCCCGGTTCCCTGCAAGGATCTGCCGGGCGAGATCGTCAACGGACGGTGTGCGGACAACGGATTCGGCGCTCATGCTTTCAGCCTTAGCCGATCAGGCCCGCCCCGTCACCATCGCCGAATGTCTGGGTGTCAGCCCTGAGCGGTGGGCGTCCAGACGATGCGCTGCAGGGCGGCGCCCCGCAGCTGGCCTTCATCCGGCAGGGCATCCCAGGGGCCCTGATATTGCGGAATGGCGAAGACAAGCTCCACATTCGGCGCGCCCTTGGACCGGCAGATGGCCATGCCGCGCCACAGGTTCTGGCCGACGCGGCAATCGGACCGGCGCATGCCGGCCTCGGCGAAGGTCATGCCGATGCGCTCGCCGTTGGGGCCGGCCAGATGATGGGTCACGCCGTGCACGGCGCGGACATTGCCATCCCGTCCACGGAAGATCTGCAGCACCTGAAACCCGTCCGAGTTGAACGCACCCAGCGCGTTTTCGGTGGTGGTTTCTTCCGCTGTCTGGATGGTGTCGGTGGTAAAGCCCGGAAGGGCGGCCTGAATGGCCTTGGAGGAATAGGCCGTTCCGGCACGGATGCCGCCAACACCGGCACCGGTGATCTGCACCAGAGTCACATTCGACGTCCGCGCGGCAGGCACCGCTGCATAGGACATGGTGCTGACCGAAGACGTGGTCTCCGCATAGTCCGACGTTCGCGAACATGCGGGCAGAAGCAGGGCAAGACCAAGTGCAGCGGCAAGCGGAAGACGCATGTGAGAATTACTCCGGACACTGAATGATGCTTCGGCAAATCGGCAGGCAGCCGGGCCAGACGGCATTCCTTTGCCAGCCAATTGGGGCAGCCCTGCGGCAGGCCTGCCCCTGTTGCGCGGCACAATGGTTGATCCGGGTTAACCAGCCATTTCGATCAGCCGACTGTCAGGTATCCTGTTTCTTGATCCACTTGGAAATCACCGGCGGCACATAGGCTTCAAAGCCTGCGATCAAATGCGCCGGATCTTCCGATACCAGCAGCATACTGCGCATTTCCGCCCGCACAAACCCCTTGGAAACCTGCTCGTCGAGGAACGTCAGCAGCGCATCGTAGAAACGCGCCGTGTTGAGCAGGCCGAAGGGCTTGGAGTGATATCCAAGCTGCCCCCAGGTCCAGACCTCGAAGATCTCTTCCATGGTGCCGGTGCCGCCCGGCAGGGTGATGAAGCCATCGGACAGTTCGGCAAACATCGCCTTGCGCTCATGCATGGAGCGGACAATGTGGATTTCACTGAGGCCCTTGTGCTCCAGTTCCTTGGCCTTCAGCGCCTCGGGAAGGATGCCGATCACCTTGCCGCCAGCCGCCAGCGCGCCATCAGCGACCGCGCCCATCAGGCCCACAGCAGCCCCGCCATAAACAAGGGTCTTGCCCGCCTCGGCAATCACCCGCCCCGTCTCGCGGGCAGCCTGTTCAAATGCCGGGTCCGTGCCGAAATTCGACCCGCAGAAAACGCAAATGGACTTCATCAGGAAACAGCTCCTTATGCACTGACGCTGGCGGCGCGGCGCAGGTCCGTCAGGAAGTCCTGCGAGGGGCGGATCAGCCCCACCTCTGCCTCGCGGCGGCTTTTCAGCACCGGCTGACGCAGATCCGCCAGCAGGCGGGCTTCGTCGTCATTGAGATCAAGGAAGGCTTCCAGCACGGCAGCCATCATCACTTCCGAGGCCCGCGACGCGCCGTCATCGCATTTCAGCGCGATGCCGAGCCCCAGTTCGGGGATCGCGGCACAGAACACGCCCTCCGCGCCGGTCTTGACGAAGACGCGCTGGCGCAGGCCTTCCATGGCACGGGTGCAGAAGCGGCCGGTGCCAGCCACCATGAAGGGGTTTTCAACACAGGCCTTCAGCAGCCGCTGCGCCGCCTCCGCCCGTTTCGGCTCCAGCCCCTCACCGGTGCCGAAGGCCGCAAAGGCGCGGGCAAAGCCGTCCAGCGGGCTGGCATAGGTGGGGATGGAGCAGCCATCCGTGCCGCAGATATCCGCCGTCAAACTGTCCCCGGTCATGGATTCCAGCACGAGGCGGATTTCCTGCTGCACCGGGTGGTCCGCTTCCACATAGCCCTTGGTCTTCAGACCCATCGCCTTGGCAAGACCGAGGAAACCGGCATGCTTGCCCGAGCAGTTGTTGTGCAGGGCGCAAGGGGTTTCATCAGCGCGCGCGAGGCTGGCAATATCCTCCAGCCGGGAAGGCCACTGAACGCCGCATTCAAGGGCATCCTCATCCAGCCCCGCCTTGATCAGCATGACGCGGGCGGCATTCACATGCCGCTCCTCGCCGTTGTGAGAGGAGCAGGCCAGCGCCAGTTCCGGCGCCTCATAGCCCAGCGCATCGGCGGCACCCGATTCAATCAGCGGCAGCGCCTGCAGCGCCTTGATGGCCGAGCGCGGAAAGACGCGGGCGCCCGTATCGCCGATCCGCAGCACCGGATCGCCATTGGCATCGAAGATGGCAATCGCGCCCCGGTGGCGGCTCTCGGTCATCTGCCCGCGTGTCACTTCCACAAGGACGGGATTGCTCATGTTTTCCAGTCTCCTCAAGGATTTCCGTTTGCGGCCTGTCAGCCGTTGCTCGCAGCCTTCATCGGCAGCAGCCAGGCCCGCAGCCTGTCCAGCGCCTCGCTCAGCACCTCATCACGCTTGCAGAAGCAGAAGCGCACGTAATTGGGCGGCGCATCGGTGATGTAGAAGGCAGACACCGGCACTGCCGCAACGCCCGCTTCCGTCACCATACGGCGGCAGATGTCCACATCCGTGCCCTTGAGACCCAGCGGCGCCACATCGCAGGTGAGGAAATACGTTCCCTCACACGGCAGCACGCCAAAACCGAGTTCGGACAGACCAGCGGCAAAGAAGTCGCGCTTGGCCTGCAGTTCGGCGGCAAGACCGGTGAAATAGCTGTCATCCTTCTGCAGCCCATAGGCCACGGCCTTCTGCAGCCCCGGCGGCGTGGTGAAGGTGACATATTGATGCGCCTTGGCGATGGGATCGAGCAGCTTGGCCGCGCCCGTGACATAGCCCACCTTCCAGCCGGTGAAGGAGAAGGTCTTGCCGGCAGAGCCGATCCGCACCGTGCGCTCGCGCATGCCCGGAAAGCTCATCAGCGGGCGGTGCTTCACCCCGTCGAACAGCAGGTGCTCATAGACCTCGTCGCAGATGGCGAAGACGTCATGCTCCACGCAAAGCTCGGCGATGCGGGCCAGCTCCGCCTCGGTAAATACCTTGCCGGCCGGGTTCATCGGATTGTTGATGAGGATGGCCTTGGTGTTTTCGGTGAAGGCCTTTTCCAGCGCTTCAAGGTCGAGGCTCCAGGTCGGCGGTGTCACCCGCACGCGCACCGGAATGCCGCCCGTGCGCCGCACCATCGGCAGATAGCAATCATAAAGCGGCTCGATCAGGATCACCTCGTCGCCCGGCTCCATCAGCGCCAGCAGGCAGTCCGCCAGCGCCTCAGTCGCGCCGGAGGTGACCATGACCTCGCTCTTCCAGTCCACGTCGAGACCGTAGAAGCGGCTGGCAGTGTCCGCCACCGCCTGCCGCAGTTCCGGCAGGCCCAGCATGGGCGGATACTGGTTGGGGCCGGAAATGAAAGCCTCGGCGGCCACGCGCCGCACATCCTCCGGACCGTCCACATCCGGAAAACCCTGCCCGAGATTGACCGCCCCATGCTCGTTGGCAAGGCGGGACATGGTCTCGAAAATCGTGGTCTCAAGCCCGGTGAACACCAGGTTTGTCGGCTTCATCGAAAAGCACCTCCTGCCCCGTCCAAAGCATCAGGCCTGGCGGACATGCATCCGCCCGGCCCGGCACGAAAAAAATCAGCGGCAGAAGACTCACCCCCGCCCGCACCCCAACCTTTACCCCCCCACCCCGCCCCCCGCCAAGCATGAAAGAGGGGCAGAGCTCTTGGCGCGGCGCACTTGGGCCGCTAGAACTTTGAGGCAAACGGGAGTTGATTCAGCGTGCAATCAAAAGTCGAAAGCTTCATCAGCCGCTGGCAGGGGCAGGAAGGCGGACAGGAACGGGCGAACTATGCACTGTTTCTGACCGAACTTTGCGATCTGCTGGGCTTGCCGCATCCTGATCCGGCGTCTGCCGCACACGAGCAGAATGACTACGTGTTCGAGCGCGCCGTCAGGGAAACGGCACGGGATGGCTCCTCGTCACAGAAGCGCATCGACCTTTACAAGCGCGACTGCTTTGTTCTGGAGGCAAAGCAGAGCCGTCTCTCGGGCGACAAGAAACTGCCCGATGCTCCGCAGCTTCCCGGCATCGAATCTGCGCCCCGAGGCCGCCGGGCCAGCGCCAACCGCAGCTGGGACGTTCTGATGATGAACGCCCGCTCTCAGGCGGAAAACTATGTCCGCCTGCTGCCTGCCTCTCACGAGCCGCCCCCATTTGTGCTGGTCTGTGATGTGGGCCACTGCATCGAGATCTACGCCAACTTCCGCCGCGATGGCAAAGCCTACGACCAGTTCCCGGACCGGCGCAGCTTCCGCATCTATCTGGAAGACCTGCGGCAGGAGAAGGTGCGCCAGCAGCTGCAGGCAATCTGGACCGATCCCATGTCGCTCGATCCATCGCGCCACGCCGCGAAGGTGACACGGGAAATCGCGGTACGCATTGCCAAGGTCAGCCAGGCCCTCGAAAAGGCGGACTATCCGCCCGAAGAAGTGGCCATGTTCCTCATGCGCGTGCTGTTCACCATGTTCGCTGAGGATGTGGAACTGCTGCCGAAAGACAGTTTCAGGGAGCTGCTGAAGGACTGCGCCCAGAAACCGGAGATCTTCCCCGGCATGATGCAGGATTTGTGGACCGCCATGGACACAGGCGGCTTCACGGCGACGATCCGCGAGAAGGTGAAGCAGTTCAACGGCCAGTTCTTCAAGAACCGCCGCGCCTTCAATCTGGCACGGGAAGAGATCGGAGAGCTTGCTGCCGCAGCCAGCCATGACTGGAAGGACGTGGAACCGGCCATTTTCGGCACGTTCCTGGAACAGGCGCTCAACCCGGACGAGCGGCGCAAGCTGGGCGCACATTACACGCCTCGCGCCTATGTGGAACGCCTCGTCATTGCCACGGTAATCGACCCGCTGCGGGCCGAATGGGACAACGCCCGCTCGACGGCGGACCGGCAAAAGGCGGAAGGCAAGGCGGATGCAGCCATCAAGACCGTGCAGGCCTTCCACGACAAGCTCTGCGAAACCCGCGTTCTTGATCCGGCCTGCGGCACCGGCAACTTTCTTTATGTCTCGCTGGAGCTGATGAAGCGTCTGGAAGGCGAGGTGCTGGAAGCACTCGCCAACCTTGGCGGACAGGAAGGGCTGGCGCTGGAAAGCCACACGGTGGACCCGCACCAGTTCCTGGGGCTGGAAGTCAACCCGCGTGCGGCGGCCATTGCCGAGCTGGTGCTGTGGATCGGCCATCTGCAATGGCACTTCCGCAATCGCGGAATTGCCCCGTCCGAACCTATCCTGAAGGCGTTCAGGAACATCCAGAATATGGATGCCGTGCTGGTGTGGGATGGCTATCCCCTGCCGAAGGTGGTGGAGGGCAAGGAGACCTATCCCAACCCGCGCCGCCCCGAGTGGCCAAAGGCCGATTACATCGTCGGCAACCCGCCCTTTGTCGGCGGCAAGGATATCCGCGCCCGCATGGGCAGCGGCTATGCCGAGGCGCTGTGGAAGGCGCACAAACACATGAACGAAAGCGCCGATTTCGTCATGTACTGGTGGGACCGGTCCGCAGAAATTCTGCTCAAACCGAAAAGTGCCCTGAAGCGCTTCGGTTTCGTCACCACCAATTCCATCAGCCAGGTGTTTCAGCGCCGGGTCATGGAGCCCTATCTCAGCGCCAAGAAGCCGCTGTCCCTGGTCATGGCCATTCCTGACCACCCGTGGACCAAGGTGACGCGCGATAGTGCTGCCGTGCGCATTGCCATGACGGTGGCAGAGGCCGGAAAGCAGGATGGCCGCCTGCTGGAAGTGACGGCGGAAGAGGCGGTGGAGACCGATAGCCCGGTGATTTTGTTCGAGGAGAAGCAAGGCAAGATCAATGCGGATCTGACGGTTGGCGTAGATGTGACGACGGCTGTGGAATTAAAGGCGAACTTAGGGCTTGGCCACGATGGTGTTAAGCTCCACGGAGACGGATTTATTGTCTCGCCTGCTATTGCCGGGCATCTTGGCCTTGGTGTCATTCCTGAGATGGAAAATTACATTAGGCCGTATAGAAATGGCCGTGACATTGCATATCGGGCGCGTGGGGAACTCGTGATAGATTTGTTCGGCCTGACGAAAGATGAGGTTAGATCTCGCTTTCCTGCAGTTTATCAGCACCTCCTCACTTTCGTGAAGCCCGTCAGAGACACAAATAACCGTGCTTCGTATCGGGATAACTGGTGGCTTTTCGGAGAACCACGGCGCGAACTCCGCCCAGCAATTGCTGGGCTCAAGTCCTACATCGCCACAGTAGACACTGCTCGACACAGGGTATTCCAGCTCCTAGAGTCCAGCATTGTCTGTGTGGACAAGGCGGTAATCATCGCCTCGGAAGACACGTCAATTCTCGGCATCCTCAGTTCACGTATTCATGTGCTCTGGTCACTCAGAACCGGCGGCTGGCTGGGTGTCGGCAACGACTCCGTCTACACCAAGACGCGAACCTTCGACCCCTTCCCATTCCCCGAAGCAACCGACACCCAAAAGCAAACCATCGGCGCCATCGCCGAAGAGCTGGATGCCCATCGCAAGCGGGTGCTGGAGGATCATCCGCATCTCACGCTGACCGGCCTTTACAACGTGCTGGAACGGCTGAAGGCGGGCGCGAAGCCGGATGAGCTGAACGAAAAGGAACGCCGCATCTTCGATGATGGTCTGGTGCTGATCCTGAAAGAGTTGCACGAGAAGCTCGATGCCGCGGTGGCGGAGGCCTATGGCTGGCCGGTCGATCTGCCCGAGGAAGAGGTTCTTGCCCGTCTTGCCGCGCTCAACAAGGAGCGGGCGAAGGAGGAGAAGCGCGGCAAGGTGCGCTGGCTGCGGCCTGATTACCAGATCCCGCGCTTCGGCTCCGAGAAGGAAAAGGCAGAGCAGCTGGAGGCTGATCTTGGCGAGGCAACGGTGAAGCCTGCATCCGGCCCGAAGCCCGCCTTCCCCACAGACGAGCGCGACCAGACCCCTGCCGTATTGCATCAGCTGATGGCCGCCGAAACCGCGCTGGATGCGGAGGCCATTGCAACCGCATTCAGGCAAGGCCGCAAGTGCCTGCCCGCCGTGCAGGCCGTTCTGGCCTCGCTTCTGCGCATGGGGCTGGTGTCCTCCGCCGATGGCCGCACCTTCTCCTTCCGCAGGGTGGCATAAGCCCGGGGCAAAACCACATCCCCCTGTGATTGCCATCACTTCGCCGCGATCCGGGTTCAGATAATTTGAGCTTGGTCCGGTGCCCCTGTTTCGCCCTCTTGAGGATGGGCATGAGGCGGTGGGGCCGGTTCCTTCGGAGACGAAGTCATGATGACTGTATCGAACATGAATTTCTCGGCTCTCTCCCGCAAAGCCGGGGCCACCGCGCTGGCGCTGGTGATGGCCGGTGCGCTGACGCTGGGCGCCGCCACGGGCTCTGCCGAGGCTCGGGACGGGCGCAACGGTGCTCTGGCTGCCGGTGCTGTCGTCGGCCTTGCCGCCGGCGCGCTTTTGGGCACGGCCATGGCCAACAGCGGCCCGGACTATATCGACGCTCCTCCGGCCTATTACGCCCCGCCGCCTCCGCCGCCGCCGGTGGTCTATGGCGGTCCGGTCTATTACGCGCCGCCGCCTCCCCCGCCGGTCCGCTGCTACCTGAGCCCGGTGCAGCGCTGGGACACCTATATCGGCCAGTATGTGGTGGTCGGCCATCAGGAAGTCTGCAACTGATCTGTTGCTGCCCTGAAGCGATGGTTTTGCCCCCGCCGGTTCGCCCGGCGGGGTTTTTCTTTGTGCCGTCTTGCCACTTTCCGGGGCAAACGGACAGAGGCCGCCAATGCGGGTTAGGATGAGCCTTCAGCGAATCTGTGCGGATCAGCCCTGCCGCCGGATGAAACGACAAGGCCAGCGACAGCCCATGCCCTTTACCCTGCGCCTCACGCCCACGCTCGCCACCGTGATCGGCACCTTCGTCTTTCTCACCACAGCTTCCGTCCTCTATGTGGAAAGCACGGCCTCCCGGCGGATCGTGGCCGGGCTCGGCAGCCGGCTCGTCGATCTCGGCATGGATGCCTACGAGCAGAAATTCGAAAGCAAGATCAACGTTCTGCGCAATCAGGCCGGTTTCATAGCCGCCGCCTTTGCGCGGGGCACCTCCCCCATTGCACTGGATGAGGATGTGGCGCGCCTTGCCTTTGGCGGGCTGGCGGCAGCACCCGACGGCACCCGCATCACAGTAGCCCGTGCCGCCCAGGGCGATGCGCTGGAAATCGGCCAGATGGCCGGTGGCGGCATGATGCTGCACCGCATTCCGCAAACCTCAGCAACGGAATTGGAGACCCGCCTGACGCAGGCCGAAGCGGCGGCCGCGCCCTTCTGGCTTGCGCCGGAGTATGATCCCTTGCGCCGGGAAACGCTGCTGTCCTACGTGGTTCCCGTCAGGCGGGACGGCGCTTTTCTAGGCTACACCGCCGTGTCCATCCCCTCCTCGGGCCTGTCCCGGATTGCACGCAGCCTGTCGGACGATCAGCTCAAGGTGTTTCTGCTGCATGGCGAGCAGGAACTGCTTGCCCACCCGGATCTTGACCCGCTGGACGCCACCCTGTCCGAAGAAAATGACCTCGTGGACATAGAGGACGCGCCCGACCCGCTGCTCGCCCGCCTTGCCAGCCTGACGCCGGTTGATCCGAGGCGCTTTGACCTGGGCGAAGCTCACGCCATGTTTGAGGGCGAAACGGAGGAGCATGGCCGCTACTACGTGGTGCTGGAGCGCACGGCGGCGAAGTTCGGCGAGCTGCCGGTCATCACCGGGGCGATCATGCCCGCATCGATTCTGGAGCAGCCGCTGGAAGAGCTTTACCTCTCCATTCTCATTGCCCTGTCCATTCTGGCGGCGGCCCTCGCAGGCAGCGCCGTGATGGCCTACCGCATCGCCCAGCCCATCCGCCGGGCAGCGGCAGGCGCAAGGGCCGTCGCGCGGCTTGATATTGCCGGGCTGAAGCCCCTGCCCTCCAGCCGCATCGAGGAGCTGAAGGATCTGGCCAGCGGCTTCAACGCCATGACAACGGCGCTGACAGCCTTCGCGCGCTACGTGCCCCGCAGCCTCGTTCTGAAGCTGCTGCGTGAAGGCAGCGGCAGCGCCGCCCCGCAGGAGCGGCAGGTTGCCGTGCTCTTCACCGATGTAGTGGGCTTCACCAGCATCTGCGAAGGCATGGATGCAAGGGCGACAGCGGATTTCGTCAATCACCACCTCACGCTGATCGGCAGTGTCGTCGAGCGCCACGGCGGCACCATCGACAAATATATCGGCGACAGCGTCATGGCCTTCTGGGGCGCGCCCGATCATATGGACAATCCCGCCGCAGCCGCAGCCGCTGCAGCACTCGATATCGAACGGGCGCTCAAGGCCGACAATGCCCTGAGGCGGCAAAAGGGCCTTGAACCCGTGCGCATCCGGGCAGGCCTTCATGTGGGGCCGCTCATCGTCGGGGATATCGGCGCACCGGGCCGCGTGAACTACACGGTGATCGGCGACACGGTGAACATTGCTGCAAGACTGGAAAGCCTCGGCCACACGGCAGAACCCGGCGCCGAAGCGGTGATCCTTGCCTCGGCCGATGTGGCAAGTGCCCTTGCAGCGCAGCAGGGCGCATCACGCCCCGTCGTAACACCGCTCGGCGAGCAGACGGTCAAGGGCAAGAGCCAGCCGGTCACAGTGGTGAGGCTGTCGCTGCCGGGAGAGGAAACCTGACACCACGTTTGTCCGGATGAGCTCCCGCATGCTAGGCAGACATATCAGACACCCTGCCGCGAGCCCGCCATGTCCGCCACCGAGACACTCACCCTTGCCGAAGCCCACGAACTGGCCGTTGCAGCCCTTGTAGCCAGCAATACCGCACCGGATGTGGCCGAAAGCGTTGCACAGGCGCTGGTGGCCGCAGAGGCAGATGGCCAGAGCGGGCACGGCCTGTCGCGGGTTCCCTCCTATGCAGGGCAAGCGCGCAGCGGCAAGGTGGATGGGCATGCGGTGCCGAAGCTCAAGGATGTAACCCCAGCCCTCTTCAGGGTGGATGCCTGCGACGGCTTTGCCTATCCCGCCTTTGACATGGTCATCGAGCATCTGCCCGGGCGGGCGCACAAGCTGGGCATTGCCATGGCAGCCGTGCGCCGCTCGCATCACTTCGGCCAGGCCGGAGTGCATTGCGAAAAGCTCGCCGAGCATGGGCTGGCAGCCTTCGTCTATGGCAACGCGCCGAAATCCATCGCGCCCTGGGGCGGGCGGACGCCGCTGTTCGGCACCAATCCGATCGCCTTCGCCGCCCCCGCCGGCAAGGGCCGCCCGCCGCTCATCATCGATCTGGCTGTCTCGCGCGTCGCCAAGGGCAAGATCATGGCAGCCGAAAAGGCGGGCAAATCCATTCCCGAAGGCTGGGCGCTTGATCCCGACGGCAATCCGACGACCGATGCCAGCGCAGCCATGGCAGGCACCATGATCCCGATCGGCGAGGCCAAGGGCGCGGCATTGGCGATGATGGTGGAAGTGATGTCTGCCGCCATGGTGGGCGCCAGCCTGGCCTTCGAGGCACCCAGCCTCTTCGCGTCCGAGGGGCCGGTGCTCAATCTCGGCCAGACGATCATTGCCATTGACCCGGAACTGGTGTCCGGCGGCCTGTTTGGCGAAAGAATGGATACCCTGCTGGATACGGTGGAGTCTGAAGACGGCGCGCGCCTGCCCGGCTCCCGCCGCCTCGCGGCAAGGCAGAAAGCCACCGCCGAAGGTCTGGCAATCCCGGTTCCGATCCTGGAGGAAATCCGGCAGATCATCGCAGTTGCATGAACCCTGCACCATCACAGGCACAGGGCTCACGCATTTGATTCAGGCCGCGCGGGAGGTGATGCTGCGCAGTCCGGTGAAAGGCATCATCTGCGCATAGACCGGATCTTCCGCACCGCTAGCCTCGACGAGGCCATAAGCTCCGGCGAGTGCGCTTTCCTTCAGCTCGAGGCCGAGGAAGCGGTGACGCTCCACCGGTCCCGGCAGATCAAGGCCAAGGGTCAGGTCCGGCGAGAACCCGAACCTAGCATAGTAGGCATGATCGCCCACCAGCATGACACCGCCAAAGCCGGCAATGGACGCCTGATTGAGGGCGGCACGCATCAGACGCGCGCCAAGCCCTTCGCTGCGGCAGGTGGCTTCCACCGCAAGCGGTCCGAGCAGCAGCAAGCCCTGGCCGCCTTCGGCCGTGACATGCCACAGGCGCAGGGTGCCCACGAGCGCACCGGTTTCATCCAGCGCGGTCAGGGCGATGGCCGGCACACGGCCTTCGCGCAGGCGTTCGGAGGTTTTCTGATGCCGGTCCGGACCAAACGCCCGGTCGAGCAGCAGCTCACGGGCGCCGGTGTGCTCCGGCGCCTCGTCCAGGATTTCGATCATCTCACCTGATCCTTCAGATCACGTAGGATGCGAGAGCGGCGAAGCCGTTGAAGCCGACCGTGGAATAGGTGGTCGTATAGGCACCGCAGGACTCGATCAGCACCTTGTCGCCGATCGACAGGGAGACCGGCAGCTCGTAGGGCGTCTTTTCGTAAAGAACGTCCACGCTGTCGCAGGTCGGGCCTGCCAGCACGCAGGGTGCGGTGGCATCGCCATCACGCGGCGTGCGGATCGGGTAGCGGATCGCCTCGTCCATGGTCTCGGCGAGGCCATGGAACTTGCCGATGTCCAGATAGACCCAGCGCACGGCGTCGTCAGCCGACTTGCGGGAAATCAGCACGACTTCCGCTTCGATCAGGCCGGCATCGCCCACCATGCCACGGCCCGGCTCGATGATCGTCTGCGGCAGGTTGTTGCCGAAGTGATCGGTCAGAGCCTGGAAGATGGCATTGCCATAGGCCGGAACGCCCGGGACATCCTTCAGGTAACGGGCCGGGAAGCCGCCGCCCATGTTGACCATCTTCAGCGAGATGCCACGGGTGGCGCATTCACGGAAAACACCGGCAGCCGTTGCCAGCGCGCCGTCCCAGGCGCCGAGGTTCGCCTGCTGGGAACCGACGTGGAAGGACACGCCATAGGCCTCGAGGCCGGCACGGTGCGCAGCTTCCAGCACGTCCGGAGCCATTTCCGGAGCGCAGCCGAACTTGCGCGACAGCGGCCATTCGGCGCCTGCGCCGTCGCACAGGATGCGGCAGAACACGCGCACGCCCGGAGCAGCACGGACGATCTTCTCGACTTCGGCTTCGCAGTCGACGGCATAGAGGCGCACGCCCAGCTCGAAGGCGCGGGCGATGTCGCGCTCCTTCTTGATGGTGTTGCCATAGGAGATGCGGTCTGCGCTGGCACCGGCAGCCAGAGCCATCTCGATTTCGCCGACGGAGGCGCAATCGAAGGAAGAGCCGAGTTCAGCCAGCAGGCTGAGGATCTCGGGGGCCGGGTTTGCCTTCACCGCATAGAAGACGGAGGTGTCGGGCAGCGAACGGGCAAAAGCCTCGTAGTTCGACCGCACAACGTCAAGGTCGACAACAACGCAAGGACCATCTTCGGTGCGCTGGCGGAGGAATTCACGGATGCGATCGGTCATCGGGGTTCTCCCGTTCATCAAGTCTTGGCGCGAGGTCGTCCTTCCGCTCGCCGCGAAGCCCTCCGGTATGGACAGGGAGGCTCGGCAAGAGGTGACGATCGGTCGAGCGCACAGCGGTGGCTGCACACTGTCCCTTTATGGGATGCCTTGGCTTGGAACGGGGATCGCTCCGCACGGCCGGCAATGAAGTAACAAGTGCCTCTTCAGTAACCCCGGGATGTGGAAACCCGGCAGAGACCAAAAAAGCCCTCTTACGTCGTTGCTTTAAGCCGTCCGGTTTTGTCAGACCCCAAGAGTCGTAGTGGGGCTTGTCTGACTGCCACTGGAATTCATGGACGACCACGGGCACGTGCGAATTTGGGCAAGGGTTATTTGCGCTCATTCGCTGTCATGTTCAAGGGATTTTTTGAATGAGGCGCAGATTTTTTTCGTGAAGCCGGACACCTGAAAAAGTCAGGGTAACCGCCGGGTTTTCGCCACTTTTTTAGACGTGCAAACATCACGCGCAGAAGCCTGCCGCACAGCGGCCGCAGAGTGCGGCAGGAGCATGCTGCTGCAGCGGCCGTCAGAGGCTTTTCTTCAAAAGCACGAAGGGCCGCAGTGAGGCGGCCCTTCGGCTGAGATCTGCCCGCCGTTCGGGGGAGAAGCTTGGCGGCTTTTGACGGACAGATCTGATTCTGTTCAGGTTTGAGCCTGCAGATCAGCCCTGGCGGCCCTGCGGGCCCTTGTCTTTGCCGCCGCCATGACGGTCACCGTGGTGCTCGCCATGCGGGCCCTTGCGGCCTTCCTTGCCGTCCTTGCGGAAGTCGGCCTTGGTCAGCACGCCATCTCCGTTACGGTCCATGCGGGCCACGAGATCAGAGGTTCGTGCCGCGTTCTCTTCGGCGGTGATGGCAAGGTCACCATCCGTGTCGAGCCGCTGGAACATGCGCACCAGGCGAGGCTCGGCCATGCTGGCGAACAGCGCATCAAAGCCCTGCAGGTCGAAGCTGCCGGCATTGCCCGTGTCGGCAAGGGCAAAGAGCTGGCCGCGCACCTCATCGAACTCGGCGCGTGTGACCGTGCCATCGCCGTTCACATCGAAGCGCTCGAACATCTCCATCATCATCATGCCGTGACGGCCATGCGGACCCTTGGGGCCATCGCCCATCTTCCAGCCCTCGCGGCCTTTCCCTTCAGGGCCCTTGCCTTCGGGACCCCTGCCTTCGGGACCCCTGCCTTCAGCCCCTCGGCCTTCGGGGCCACGGGCCTCGGCACCACGGCCCTCAGGGCCGCGCGGCGGCACCGGCATCGCCTTCAGCTCCCCGTCGCCATCCCGGTCAAGCCGGGCGAACATGCGGTCAGAGATGCGGTCGAATTCGGCACGGGTGACCTTGCCGTCGCCATCCCGGTCCAGCCGCTGGAAGGCACGCACCTTCATCGGCTGCATTTCGGTGAGGCGGTAGGCCTTGAATTCTTCCAGAGTGACGCGGCCGCCCTTGTCTGCGTCCGCAGCTGCGAAACGTTCCGCGACCGAAGCATTCACTTCATCCTGGGTGACGGAACCGTCCTTGTTCTGATCGAACATCTCGATCATGCGGCCGCCATCGCGCCCCCCATGGTGCCCCTTGCCGCCCCAGCCCTTGGGGCCGAAACTGTCGGCCAGTGCGATCCCGGCCACGGAGGTGGCAAGCGCGGCAGCGATCGTGCCAATTGCGATGGTCTTGAGTGCGGTCATCAAACTTCTCCTTTTCCGGCCTATCCGGATGTCTGCAGCGGCAAGGCAGACCTTGCGGTCTGCGCCCGGCGGACTTTGGCGGAACGCCGTGCCGTCCTGCGATGACCTGAACATAGGCGAAGGATCCGCGCCGGATTAGGGCGGGCAGGAGGCCCAAGTGTCGTGACCTGTGACAGGTCTGGCCTCCTGCGACAGACTGTTACACTTTCCCCTGCCCCGGCGCGGAAAATGGCGCTACCTAGAGGATGAAGAACGGCGGCATCAGCCCGCCGGCAGAGAACAGTGAACCGGAATCAGCGTGATGAGTGAGCCAAGCCCCCATATTCTTGTGGTCGACGACCACCGCGATATCCGGGAAACGCTGGCCCGCTATCTGGTGAAGAACGGCTACCGGGCGACGGCCGCGGAAAGTGCAGCTTCTGCCCGCAAGGCGCTGAAGGCCGCCGTCATCGATCTGGTCGTGCTGGATGTCATGATGCCCGGCGAAGATGGCCTCAGCCTCTGCCGCAGTCTGGTTGATTCAGATGGCCCGCCCATCATCCTGCTCACCGCCATGGCGGAGGACACCGACCGGATCATCGGCCTGGAGATCGGTGCGGATGATTATGTCACCAAGCCTTTCAACCCGCGCGAGCTGCTGGCCCGCATCAAGGCTGTCCTGCGCCGTACCGCGAGCGTGCCCAAGCCGCGCGATCCGGTTACGCAGGAGCGCCTCGTCTTTGAAGGCTTCACCGTGGATACGGCGCGGCGTGAACTCTTTGACCCGCAGGGTGCGCCCGTCGCGCTGTCCAGCGGCGAATTCCAGCTGCTGCTTGCTTTCCTCAAGCGGCCGCGCATGGTGCTGACCCGTGACCAGCTGATGGACCTGACCACCGGGCGCACGCCTGGCGTCTTCGACCGGTCGATCGACAACCAGGTCAGCCGCCTGCGCCGCAAGATCGAGGAAGATCCGAAGGAGCCGCGCATCATCAAGACGGTCTGGGGCGGCGGCTACATGTTCACAGCCGCCGTGGAGGAGCTTGAGGCATGACCGCGCCCGCCTTCTTCCGCAAGTCTGCCACCTTTCTCCGGCGCCTTTGGCCGCGCAGCCTTGGCGGCCAGCTCATCGCGCTGCTTCTGATTGCCCTCATCGGCAGCCAGGCGGTTTCCATCTGGCTCTTTGCCGGGGAGCGCCGGCTGGCGGTCTATGAGGCCATCGGCGACGGGGTGATTGTCCGCACGGCTTCACTCGTGCCCCTGCTGGATACTGCGGGCGGGACGACCCGCAGCCAGCTGCTGCAGGCGACCAGCTCTGCGATGACCCGGTTCTGGGTAGACAGCGAACCGCTTGTCGCCAGCACGCCCCAGTCTGGCGCCGAGCGGCGCCTGGCAGGTGCCCTTGCCGAGGAACTGGGTCAGGACCCCGGCATCCGGGCTTCACTCAGCGCAGCGGGCACAGGGCCTGACAGAAGAAACGAAAAGCCGGCGCGCGAGGAGTGGAAGAAGCGCGAAGAGACCAGGGAGACAAGCCTCCAAAAGCTTGAGGAACGCGAGCGCAGGCGCGAGGAGCGGCTGCGCCACCGGCTGATCGCCATCGAATTTTCCGTGCCTCTGGCAGATGGCCAGTGGCTGAATGTGCTCACCAGCCACCGGCCGCCCCCGCCCGGCGCCTTCTACACGCTGGTCCTGCAGATGGGCCTGATGGCGCTGGCCATCATCGCCATCGTTGCCTTCACCATCCGGCAAGTGTCCCGCCCTCTGCGCCAGCTGGCCGATGCAGCCGACCGGCTGGGCCGGGGCGAAGACGTGCCGCCGGTGCCCGAGGCTGGCCCGCGCGAGCTGCGCAGCACCATCTCCGCCTTCAACGCCATGCAGGACCGGCTGAGCCGTTTCGTGGCAGACCGCACGCGCATGCTGGCCGCCATCAGCCACGACCTGCGCACCCCCATCACCTCCCTGCGCCTTAGGGCCGAGTTCATCGACGATGACGAGAACCGGGAGAAGATCATCGCCACGCTGGACGAGATGGCAGCAATGACGGAAGCCACCCTCGCCTTCGCCCGGGACGAAGCCGTCAGCGAACAGCGTGAAGCGGTGGACCTCATGGCCGTGCTGGAAAGCCTTGCGGGCGACCAGACCGACATGGGCCATGATGTGCGCCTGATGGCGGCAGACAGGGACCCGATGGCGCCAGCCATTGCCCTGCCCTGCCGTCCGCTTGCCTTCAAGCGTGCGCTGCGCAACCTTATTGAAAACGCCATCCGCTACGGTGGCTCGGCCCGCATCTTCGTGGAAGGGGGCCAGCGTGAAGTCATCATCCGCGTGGAGGATGACGGCCCCGGCATTCCGGAAGACCGGATGGGCGACGTGTTCGAGCCCTTCGTCCGGCTGGAGACATCCCGCAGCGGCGAAACGGGCGGCATCGGCCTCGGCCTTGCCATCGCCCGCTCCCTAATCCACGCCCACGGCGGCACCATCACCCTCACCAACCGCCCCGAAGGCGGCCTCACCGCCACGGTGACGCTGCCGCTTTGATGCGCTCGATATAAAGATATCTTTATATCATTGACACGCGCACATATTGCAGCAACACTGCCTTCATCGTGGTTCTGCGGATCAATGATCCGGAGCTAAGAGGGAATCCGGTGCGGTGCAGTGATGTACCCATGCCGGAGCTGCCCCCGCAACTGTAAGCAGCGAGCTGCCGTTCACCATGTCACTGGGGAAGACGCCCCGGGAAGACGAATGGCCGTGATGACCTGCAAGCCAGGAGACCTGCCACGGTAGATAACGTTCTCGGGCGGGGTGTCCCGGCGTGCGCCTGTTCCGCCCGGCACACACATGCGCGTGCTCAGGCTGTCTTGCGTCATGCCCATACCTTGCCCGCAACCTTCGGGGTAAGGAAATGAGCATACAGACCGCAAACCTCGGTTTTCCGAGAATTGGCAGACAGCGCGAACTCAAATTTGCTCTGGAAGACTTCTGGTCAGGCAAATCTGATGAAACCGCCCTGCAGGCCAAGGCCCGCGCCTTGCGCGCCGCCCACTGGCAGCATCAGCGGGAGGCGGGAATAAGCATCATCCCGTCCAACGATTTCTCGCTCTACGACCATGTACTTGATCTGGCAGTGATGACCGGGGCAATCCCGGATGGCTATGGCTGGACCGGAGGGCCGGCCTCCCTTACCACACTCTTCGCCCTTGCCAGAGGCTCTGCCGGCATTGGCAGCCACCTCTGCGGCTGCAACGGCCAGTCTTCTGATGGCTCAGAGGCAAAGCCTGCGCTGGAAATGACCAAATGGTTCGACACCAATTACCATTATCTGGTGCCGGAACTGCACGCAGGACAAACATTCAGCCTGACCGGCAACAAGCCGCTGGAGCACTTCCGGGAAGCCGCCGCACTGGGAATTCATACGCGGCCCGTCATTCTGGGGCCAGTGACCTTCTTGACGCTTGCCAAGACGCGTGACGGATCAGCCTCTCTCGCGCTGCTGGATAAGCTGCTGCCGGTCTATGGCCAGATCCTCAAGGAGCTGAAGGCGGCAGGCGCAGACTGGGTGCAGATGGATGAGCCCTGCCTTGTGAACAGCCTCTCCAGCATCGAGAAAGAAGCGCTGATGCAGGCATACCGGTACTTCGCCGCAGAGGTTCCCGGCCTCTCCCTGATGCTGGCCACCTATTTCGGCGGGCTTGAGGACAACCTCGAAACGGCCCTTTCCCTGCCCGTTGCCGGACTGCATGTGGATCTTGTCCGCGCACCACAGACCCTTGCCCCCTTGCTGGCCAGTGCGCCGGAGCATTTGCGCCTGTCACTGGGGATCATCGACGGGCGCAATGTATGGCGTGCGGATCTCGCCCGATGCCTCGACCGCATCAGCGCGGCAGCCACCTGGCCCGGCGGCATCGAAATCGCACCGTCCTGCTCCCTGCTGCATGTGCCGGTAGATCTCGCGCTTGAAACGGACCTCGATCAGGAGCTTGCCTCCTGGCTCGCCTTTGCCACGCAGAAGCTGGGCGAGCTTGCAGCCTTGCGGAACGCTCTCGCTGCCCGGGCCAGCGGCGGCAGCCAGCTTGACGGCGGCACGCCGGTGGCCTTTGACACGGCGGCGGCAGCCCTTGCAACGCGCAGCAGGTCCCACAGGGTCAGCGACCCCACCGTGCAGGCAAGAGTGCAGTCCCTCGGCACGGGTCAGCATCTGCGCGGCGCGCCTTTTGCCTTGCGGCAGGTGCTGCAGCGCACCCGCAATCCGCTGCCGCTCTTTCCAACCACCACGATCGGCTCGTTCCCGCAGACGGCAGATGTACGAAAGGCCCGTGCCTTGCATGGGCGCGGCAAGCTGACGGGTGAGGATTACACAGCCTTCCTCAAGCGCGAGACCGCCGCAGCCATCCGCTGGCAGGAGGAAATCGGCCTTGATGTGCTGGTTCATGGCGAGTTCGAGCGCAACGATATGGTGCAGTATTTCGGCGAGCAGCTGAAAGGCTTTGCCTTCACCCGCAATGCCTGGGTGCAGAGCTATGGCTCCCGCTGCGTGCGCCCGCCCATCATCTATGGCGATGTCTCCCGGCCCGCTCCCATGACTGTGGACTGGTGGCGCTTCGCCCAGTCCCAGACAGGCAAGCCGGTCAAAGGCATGCTGACCGGTCCGGTGACCATCCTGAACTGGTCCTTCGTGCGCGACGACCTGCCACGCGAGACGGTATGCCGGCAGATCGCCCTGGCCATCCGGGATGAAGTGTCGGACCTGGAGGCCGCCGGGGCCTCGATGATACAGATCGATGAAGCAGCCCTGCGGGAAGGACTGCCGCTGCGCCGCAGGGATTGGGATCACTATCTCGACTGGGCCATCCGCTGCTTCCGCATCTGCTGCAGCGAGGCGGGAGACTCGACCCAGATCCATACCCATATGTGCTACTCGGAGTTCAATGGCATCCTTCCCGCCATCATCGCCATGGATGCGGATGTCATCTCCATCGAGGCCTCCCGCTCGCGGATGGAACTGCTGGATGCCCTGACATCACAGGGTTACCCGAACGAGATCGGCCCCGGCATCTATGACATTCACTCGCCCCGCATTCCGGGCATCGGCGAGATCGAAACCCTGCTGGGCCTCGCGCGCCAGCGGTTGCGCGACGGTCAGATGTGGGTCAATCCGGATTGCGGGTTGAAGACACGCAAGTGGGATGAAGTCCGCCCGGCCCTGATCAACATGGTTGAGGCAGCCCGCGCCCTGCGCCGTGCGGCAGGTGTCCGGACGCAAGGCGGAGACGCAGCATGACGGCCACCGCTGTTTCAACTTCAACCCCACAGGAAGGGCTGGCGCACGCGCCAGCCCCGATCGCCACTCTGCTGGAGATCGTCTTTCCGGGCGACACCAACCACCATGGCACACTCTTCGGCGGTGCCGGGCTGGCCTATATGGACCGGATCGCCTTCATCGCTGCCAGCCGTCACGGCCGTGTGCCTTTCGTTACGGCCTCCTGCGAAAATGTGGGTTTTCACAAGCCCGCGCATGTGGGCGAGATCGTCTCCTTTGACGCTTCCATCCGTGAGGTGCGGCGCCGGTCCCTGACTGTGGAAGTGAAGATGGCTGCCCAGACGATTCTGGGCGGCGAGCGTCATCTCTGCACGGCGGGTGTGTTCCACATGGTTGCCTTGCCCGGTGAAGGAAAAGCTGCCGGCTGGAGCCTTCCGCCCCTGACGGAAGAGGCAGCCCCTGCCAAGCCTGACGAACTTCGCATGGCGGATATTGTCTTTGCAGATCAGGTCAATGGCAATGGTGCCCTGTTCGGCGGCCACGCCCTTGCCTTCATGACCAAGGCAGCCTTCATCACCGCCTCGCGCCTCAGCGGCAGGCTCACAGTGCTGGCAGCAACAAGGCAGATCGACTTCCACCACCCCGTCGCCCTTGGGGCAATCGTGGAGGCAGTGGCGCGGACAGCTTCCGTCGGACGGTCCTCGATTCATGTCGAGGTGGATCTGTGGTTCGAAGGCCTGCTGACGGGAGAAAGGCAACTGGCCGCGAAAGGGCAGTTCGTCATGGTCGCAGTGGATGCCTCGCACCGGCCGGTGCCCGTACGCCAGGCGCAAGGTACGGCTTGCCCCTGACGGAACAGGCGCCGTTGAGGGTGCGGCAGGCCGATCTGTTCTGCCGCACGTTCCTCAAACCGTTCCGAACACCTTGTCCACGTCCGTGGCATCCAGGAGGCGCCACTTGCCTTCTTCGACGCCGTCCAGTCCCAGATGGCCGATGCGGATGCGGGAGAGGGTGTTCACGTGGTTGCCGGTGGCGGCGAACATGCGGCGGACCTGATGGTAACGGCCCTCGTGCAGCGTCAGCCGCACCTTTTGCGGGGTCAGAACTTCCAGTTCGGCAGGCTTCAGCGGCTTGTCCTCGCTCTCCAGCATCATGTTGCCGGAGGCGAACAATTCGGCCTCGGTGCCCTGCAAGGGCCTGTCCAGCTCGGCCTCATAGACCTTGGGCACCTCGGCTTTGGGCGAGATGATCTTGTGCAGCAAGGTGCCGTCATCGGTGAAGAGCAGTGCGCCGGTTGTCTCGCGGTCGAGGCGGCCAACGGTGGACAGCACCGGCTTGCGGTAGCGGAACCGGTCCGGCAGCAGGTCATAGACGAGGCGCCCCTGATCCTTGGTCGAGCAGGTGTAGCCCACCGGCTTGTTGAGCAGCAGGATCATGCCCTGCGGCGGATCCAGAGGCTCATCGTCAAACAGGATGTCCTCATGGGCGGTCTTGGAATCGGCCTTGAGCCGCTGACCGGCCCGGTCGGTCACCCAGCCGTTGCGAATGGCGATCTGCACTTCCTTGCGGGTGCCGTAGCCGAGATTGGCGAGAAGCTTGACCAGTCTCATCGGCCGCGTGCCTTGCGTGCGTGGATCACCTTGTAGCCGCCCTCGTCCGCCACCATGATGGCCTCGGCAAAGACTTCATTGATGACGCCCTCGTAGGGAAGATGCCGGTTGGCGACGAGCCACAGATGCCCGCCCGGCTTCAGGGACCGCGCCGCTGCCCGCACGAAGCCCTGGCCGATATCCGTCCGTCCGGCCTTGCCGGTCTGGTGGAACGGCGGATTGGTGACGATGAAGTCATAGGTCTTGTTCAGCCCCTTGGACACGTCCACCCAGTGGAAGCCGAGGCGGCGGCCGGTAGCCAGCGGCGTCACATTCTCCCGCGCCAGATCCAGCGCCCGCTGTTCGGCCTCGTAAAGATCGAGCCCCGTCACCTTGGCACAGCGCTTGAGAACTTCAGTCGAGAGATAGCCGAAGCCCGCCCCCAGATCCGCGCCTTCGCCGGAAAGGCTCGACGGCAGATTGGCCGCCAGCAGCGCGGAAGCGGCATCGATATGATCCCAGGCGAAAACGCCCGGACGGCTGAGGAACTGCCCGTCAAGGATCGGGCGCACCGCGTCCAGTTCCACCCATTCGGCCACCAGCGCGCCGTTGACGCGGGCCTCATCCTTGATGGTCCAGGCAACGCGGCACTTGGCCTTGGAGAGTTTGCCGTCGAGACCGGCAAGGCTTTCAAGATCACCCTCCAGCGCCTTGCCGCCCTCCGCATTGGTGGCACAGACCACGATCAGCCCGCCCGGCGCTGTACGGCGCACGGCATCGGCCAGCAGGGCACGGGCTTCCTGCTTCTGGCGCGGCGGCAGCACCAGCACCAGCGGATAGCCCTCGCCCTCGGCCTGATGCAGCACCGTGTGGCCCATTGCGGCCAGCGCATCCCGGTCGGGCGCAAAGCTCTGCACCGGCACCAGCGCGCCTTCGGGCAGTTCCTTCATATCCGCGCCCGCGCGGGCACGCAGAAACAGGATGCTGCCCCGCGCCTTGGGCAAGTCCAGCGTGCCGTTCAGAAAGGGAAGGAGGAGCGTTTCAAGGACAGGATCGGACATGGCGGCGCTTTCAATGCAGGCGGGCGGCAGTTCTGCACTGCCGCCCGGCCGGTTCATCCGCACTCATACAAGCCGCAGCGGGCAAGGTCAAAGCCGCCTTGCGCCGCCTGCAGGCAGATCACGCAGCGGCAAGCCTGCGCACGAAGTCATCCACCGCACGGCGCAGGGCATCCGTCTGGCTGCCCACCGCATGCGAGGAGGTCATGAGCCGGGCCGCAGTCTCATTCGTCTGCGCCACCGCGCTGCGCATTTGTTCCATGTTGCCGGTAACTTCGGAGGTGCGGGCGGAGGTGACCTGCGCATTGGAAGCAATTTCCGCGGTCGCCTGCCCCTGCTGCTCGACGGAGCGGCTGACGGATTCGGCATGTTCATCAATGGTGCGCATGATTTCGGTGATCTTCTCGATCGCCAGAACCGCATCATCCGTCGATGCCTGAATGGCTGAAATCTGGCTGGAGATCTCGTCCGTGGCCTTGGCGGTCTGCGAGGCCAGCTGCTTCACCTCGGATGCCACAACCGCAAAGCCCTTGCCCATCTCGCCGGCCCGCGCCGCCTCGATGGTGGCGTTGAGCGCCAGAAGGTTGGTCTGGGCGGCAATCTCCTGGATGAGCGTCACCACCTGGCCGATCTTGTCGGCCGCGACCGCAAGGCTGGTCACCTTCTGGTTCGTGGCTTCCGCCTGGCGGGAGGCATCATCCACCACCTGGGCTGTCGTCGTCACCTGCCGGGTGATTTCTCCAATCGAGGCAGACAGTTCCTCGGAGGCAGCGGCGACCGTTTCAACGTTGGAGGACGCCTGCAGCGCGGCATCGGCGGCGGCACTCACCATGCCGCTGCTCTGACGGGCCGTCGCGTCCATCGCCGAAACATCGCGGCTCAGTTCCACCGCCGCATTCTGCAGGGCATCGAAATAGCTGCCGGTCGTGGCACGGAAGTCCTCGGCAAGGCGGCGCATGAGTTCGGCCTTCTCGGCCTGCGTCTCGTCCTCTCGCCTGCGCACGGTCTCGGCAAGCTCATTCTGCTCGATCAGTGACTGGCGGAACCCGGCAAGAGCATCGCGCAGATCGCCCAGTTCATCCGCGCTGGACCATTCCGGCAGCCGGTGGGACAGATCTCCGCGCGACAGGGCACCGGCCGTTGCCGCCAGTTCATCCGCCCGCACGGCAATGCGCGAGCGCAGGAACAGCCAGCCGCCAATGGCGGCAAAAAGGGTCGCACCAATCGAGATCATCTGCACCAGCGCAACGGCACTGGCGGTGGCCTGCAGACCGGCGATCCCCTCAGCCATCTCTGCCTTGATCAGTTCTTCCGCCTTGTCCGCCTCTGCGATCAGCATGTCGAACGCCTGGTCAAACACTTCGTCAGCGTTGCTGCCGGCAATGTCCTTGCCGACATTCATGTAACGCTCGCGGGCGACCTTCTCAAACGTATCGACTTCTTTCTGGACAGCCTGCATCACGCGGCGCACTTCCCCCGACTCCGTGGGAAAAAACCTGCCCTCATCATTGGTGCCGCCATTCAGAATGGCACCGGCGAAGAAGCGCGCTTCCTGCATAAGGTCCCAGACCTCATTGACGTCCTCGCCCTCGTCCCCGGTCATGATCTCCTCGAAGATCAGATGGGCACGTGTCGCCGTCAGCTTGATTTCCATCGCAGCATCAGCCAGAGGCGCGAGCCTTTCTCCGACGTGAAGCCCCTGGTCTGCCAGTCTGGCACTTTGTATGAAAGTCAGTACGCCCGTCACAACAACGACTGCAGCCATCGCGGAGAAAATACTCAGCAGCTTCCCGGAAACACGCATCCTGCAATCCCTCTTTGGGGCATGTGGTGAACATGCCAAACCAGACGGAATGATGCGGGATAGATGTTACGACAATCTTAGTCTCTCGAAAGGCTTTGATCGGCACTTATAACAATGAAATACAATTCGAGTGACTACCTGCAAAGAGGCTCAGTCTTTCCGGTGGCAGGATCAACAATCAGGCACTATGCACAATCTCGCGGGTCTCACGGAAACCGATATCGGGATTCTTTTCCCCTACGTAATTGACTTCCCAGCCGCTTTTGAACAGGAAAACCGGCTTGTCGTCGCGGTCGAGAGCCACGCTCATGCGGTTGGCCTCGATGAACTTCTGCAGCTTGACCGGATCATTGCACTCGATCCAGCGCGCCGTCGTATAGGGCACTGTCTCGAAGCCGATTTCGGTGCTGTATTCGTTCTTCAGGCGGTCCACCACCACATCGAGCTGCAGCATGCCGACGACGCCGACGATCCAGTTAGAGCCAAGATCCGGCTTGAAGATCTGCACCAGCCCCTCTTCCGCGAGATCCGAAAGGCCCTGACGCATCTGCTTGACGCGCATGGTGTCCGACAGACGCACGCGGCGCAGCACTTCCGGAGCAAAAGCCGGCAGGCCGGTGACGTGGATTTCCTCGCCCTCTGTCAGCGTATCGCCCACGCGCAGCTGGCCGTGGTTCGGCACTCCGATCACGTCGCCGGGATAGGCCTCATCCGCAATTTCGCGCTCCTCTGCGAAGAACAGGATCGGCGCCGAAACGGCAATGCTCTTGCCCGCGCGCACATGCTTCAGCCGCATGCCGCGCTTGAAAGTGCCCGAGCACAGGCGCACGAAGGCGATGCGGTCGCGGTGCTTGGGGTCCATGTTGGCCTGCACCTTGAAGACGAAACCCGTCACATCCGGCTCATCCGGGCTGATCGTCCGCCCGCCCGTTGCCGCCTGAGAGTGGGGTGCTGGCGCATATTCGGCAATGAAATCCAGCAGGTCATTGATGCCGTAATCGCGCAGGGCCGAGCCGAAGAACACCGGCGTCAGATGCCCTTCGAGGAAGCTTTCCCGGTCAAACGGAGTGTAGCCTTCCGTACCCAGTTCAACATTCTCCGCCAGCTCGCCCATGATGCGGTCGAACACCCAGTCCGTCAGCACCGGGTCCTCAAGGCCGGCAACCTCCAGCGTGCGGGCGTAAGGCCCGCCGCGTTCGCCGGACGAGGTCTGGAACGTCTTGCGCTGCCAGTCATAGATGCCGAAAAAGTCCGAGCCCATGCCCACCGGCCAGGTCATCGGAGACACGTCCAGCGCCAGCGCCTCCTGCACCTCGTCGAGGATCTCCAGCGCGTGCCGGCCTTCACGGTCGATCTTGTTGACGAAAGTGATAATCGGAATGTCGCGCAAGCGGCAGACCTCGAACAGCTTGCGCGTCTGGGTTTCGATGCCCTTGGCCGCGTCGATCACCATGATGGCGGCATCCACGGCCGTCAGTGTGCGGTAGGTGTCTTCGGAGAAGTCTTCGTGGCCCGGCGTGTCGAGCAGATTGTAGATGATGCCGCCGCGCTCGAAGGTCATCACGGACGAGGACACCGAGATGCCGCGCTCCTGCTCGATCTTCATCCAGTCCGACCGGGCGCGGCGGCGCTCGCCGCGCGCGCGCACCTGACCGGCCGCCCGGATGGCACCGCCCGAAAGCAGAAGCTTTTCCGTCAGCGTCGTCTTGCCGGCGTCCGGATGCGAGATGATCGCAAAGGTACGGCGGGTCAGATAGGGGGCGGTCATGGTCGGCTCCTTGGCGAGAGGCGGGGCACAGGCGAAGCGTGGGCGAACAAGGCAGCGCGGACGCGCCAGGCCGCAGGCTTCAGCTGGCTGGGACTGTCATTGGCGCAAGGTCATAGAGCCAGCAGCGCCAGAATGCCAGCACAGAATAAGGCTTTCCCGCCGCTTCCCGCCCCCCCCCTGCCCCGAGCCGTCACGCAGCGCCTCTGGCCAGCGCAAGCGCCTGCGGCTAAGGATGATATGGGCAGTTTCAACAGGAGATCCATTTGTCCGCACGTGCTTCCTTCATTACCGGCCTCGTTCTTCTGGCCGCCACCGCCGCAATCCTGCTCGCCATGGGCCGCATTCCCATCTGCGAATGCGGCTACGTCAAGTTCTGGACCCCGGCGAGCGATGTCTCCGGCTCCTCCCAGCACATTGCCGACTGGTACACCCCTTCACACATCATCCACGGCTTCCTGTTCTTTGGACTGGCCTGGCTCGTGATGCGCGCCCGTCCGCTGGGCGAAAAGGCACTGCTTGCCATCGTCATCGAAGCGGCCTGGGAAATCGTCGAGAACAGCCCCTGGGTCATCGACCGCTACCGCGAGGCCACCATTGCTGTGGGCTACACCGGCGACAGCGTGCTGAATTCGATCGCCGATATCCTCTGGATGCTCGCCGGCTTCTGGTTCGCCGCCCGCATGCCGGTCTGGGTCACAGTTGCTGCCGCCATCGCTTTCGAACTGATCGCCCTCTGGGTCATCCGCGACAACCTGACCCTCAACGTGATCATGCTGCTTTATCCGCTGGAGGCCATCAAGGTCTGGCAGGGAGGGGCTTGAGGATTTTCAAGGCGTAATAGCGCCTAGGTACAAGAGGACGTTTCTTCCATCCGATGCGGGCGTCCTAAAGCCTGCTGAAGACCATCAGCGGCTCTTGGTGAGACTGCCCAGGCGCAAAATCAGTCATCAAGCTGTCATCCCCACGCAGGTGGGGATCCAGTAACCCCAGCTTCCGCCATCGTAACCGCCTGGCGTACTGGTTCCCGGTCTTGCTGCTGTGCAGCAAACCGGGATGACAGCGGAGCGGCTTCTCCTCCAAAGGAGAACTCCACATCAAGCGGCGGCGCCTCATGATCAGCGCCGCCTCCGGAAAGCTGAAAAGCCCCTCACGAAGCCTTCTTGAACCAGTCGTACCAGCGGCGCTGCTGGCGCACTTCGATGCGCTCCAGCACTTCGGCCGCAAACAGAGCCGCGTTGTCGCGGGCCTTGTCGAGATTGGTCACCAGCTTGGGGTCGAGCGTTGCGAGACTGCCGCCGAATTCGAACATGTCGCGATAGGCGGCACGCTCGACAATTGCGGTCATCAGCACTTCAATGCCGCTGACAGCGAGATGATCCTGCACCGCCTTGAGCGCGCGCGTTGTCACGGCGGCATTGGTGCGGGTCAGCACGACGCAATGGCGGATCTCGTGCCGGACGATTTCTTCCAGCTTGGCAATGAGACGCAGGATCTTGGCCCCGCCCCTTGCGTCCATGGACGAGCCCTGGATCGGCACGACCACCAGATCGGACACGGAAAGGGCGTTGGCGACGAGCAGATTCTCCGTCCCCTCCAGATCAACGATCACGTAGTCGCTGACGGCAGACGCCTCGATGATCTGTTCCGTGATGGTGGCCGGCGTCAGCTGGCTCTGGACTGAAATATTCGCCGGACGGCCCGGCAGGTCCGACCAGGTGGAGATCCAGCGCTGCGGGTCCGCGTCAAAAATGGTGACGGTCATCCCCCTTTCGGCAATTTCCGTTGCCAGCAGCAATGCCGCTGTCGTCTTGCCGGCCCCGCCTTTGGCATTTGCGAAGGAAATAACGGGCATCTGGTCTCTCCTGGATCTGCGGCAGGTGGCGCGCTGCCGGCTGCCTCTCCCGGGAGTGATTACAATACTCCATGGTTAACAAATTCATAACCGGCCCGCAAAATGCAATTTACTGTTATTAATACCTACTTAACGCAACAGAATCGACAGATGTCGGGCACAAACACCATTAGCATATGAAACAGGAACTGCAACCAAAGACGAGAATCAATCACCCAACCTGGAACACACAAAACAAATTCGCGAGTATTCCTTTGCGAGGGGACTGCGTGTTCAAAACTGCCATTAATCGTTTGTCAGGCTCCGCCCCCGCCGCTATCTCTTGGCACCATGAGCTGCATGTCCGGTCCCTCTGCGCAACGTCGTGAGGCGGGTGACGGATACAGCGCCGATTTCAACCGGATGCCGCAATGACCGCAAGACCTTCCCGCTTCCTTGCCGGACTGAGTGCCCTTCTTGTGGCCACAAGCCTTTCCCTTGCCCCTGCGGCCGCCCGGTCCCTTACCCCCTACAAGGATGACCTTTTCGCTTATCCGGGCCTGCTCAACAGCTACCATGATGGTGATTTTGAAGTGGTGGCCTATGACAAGGCCCGCGACATTCACCAGCGCGACAAGGAGCCGGAGCGCGAGGTCTGGGGCAACTATGTCTCCTACCAGCCGCGCAGCAGCCAGGAAGACATGGAACTGAAAGCCAATGGCCGGACGGTGAAGTACATGGCGGCCGGCAAGACAAAGGGCGGCGCAGCCTATGTGGTGATCTATGTTCACGGTCAGGGCGGCAACCGCTTTCAGGGCATGAATGACGTCACCTTCGGCGGCAACTTCAACCGCATCAAGAACCTGATGTCGCGCAACGGCGGTGTCTACATCACGCCCGACTTCACGGACTTCGGCGCTGAAGGCACGAAGGATGTGGAAGCCATCATCGATGCCTATGCCGCAAACTCGCCGGGCGCAAAGATCTTCGTGGCCTGCGGCTCCATGGGCGGCATCCTGTGCTGGAACTTTGCAAAATCCCCGGCCACCGCGCGCAAGCTCTCGGGCCTGCTGTTCTTCGGCTCGCCCAAAGACGAGAGCATTTTCGCCAGCCGCACCCTGAAGGACCCGGCCCTGCGCGTGCCCATCTACATGGGCCACGGCAGCTGGGACAAGGTCTACAACTGGGAGGAACAGGTGCAGTTCTTCGAGCAGTTCCGCGCGAAGGCCCCCGGATACCCGGTCCGCTTCACCCTGTTCGAGACCGGCACCCACGGCACCCCGATCCGCATGACCGACTGGCGCCTCATCCTCAACTGGATGATTTCAAAGGGATAATCAAAAGGGCGGCACCCGGCCGCCCTTTTTCTGTTCCTCAGCCCTGCAGCACGATCAGGTCGCGCGGGGCGAAACCGATTTCGACTGTGGAGCCTGCGGACGGGGGCGGTGCATCGCTGCGGTTGAAGGTGTCGAGCGACACTTTCGTGCCCGCCACATCCAGCTTCAGGCGGATGATCGCCCCCATGAAATGCACATCCTCCACCGTGGCAGGCAGAAGAATGTCATCGCCGCTGCCACGGCCCAGATGCAGTGCCTCGGGCCGCAGCGCCACGGAAAGCGCCTCATCCTTGCGCGCAGCAAGGCCGCCCTCCGTCAGCGTGATCTGACGCCCGGCAAGGCTGACGATGCCCTTCTCCCCATCCACGGCCTTTGCCTCGAAGGTGTTGAGCGTGCCGACGAAATTGGCGACGAACTGCGTTCGGGGATGGCTGTAGATCTCGAAGGGATTACCCACCTGCTCGGCCACGCCGCCATACATGACGACGATGCGGTCCGACATGGACAGCGCCTCTTCCTGGTCGTGGGTGACGAAGATTGTCGTGATGCCCAGTTCCTTCTGGATCTCGCGGATCTCGTTGCGCAGGCTGACGCGGATCTTGGCGTCCAGCGCCGACAGCGGCTCATCCAGCAGAAGCACATTGGGACGCGGCGCCAGCGCACGGGCCAGTGCCACGCGCTGCTGCTGGCCGCCCGACAGCTGGAACGGGTACCGCCCGCCCAGATCCGGCAGGCCGATCAACTTCAGCATCTCCGCCACACGGGCATCGGTTTCGGCCCGGGACACACCCTTGATCTTCAGGCCGAAGGCAACGTTCTGCGCCACCGTCATGTTGGGGAACAGGGCATAGGCCTGAAACACCATGCCGATGTTGCGGGCGTTCGGCTTGGCGTAGGTGACGTTCTGCCCGCCGATCTCGATGACGCCGGTGGTCGGCGTTTCAAAGCCGGCGACCATGCGCAGCACCGTCGTCTTGCCACAGCCGGACGGCCCCAGCAGCGAGATGAATTCACCGGCGCCGACGGACAGGGAGAAATCCTTCACGACGGTGTTGAGCCCGAAGGACTTCTGCAGGTTCTTGAGTTCGAGAAAAGCCATCAGCGTCGAGCCTGTAGATGTTTGGAGAAGCGGGCGGCCAGCTGGATCAGCGCCATGCAGCCCCATGTGATGGCAAAGGCGATTACCGCCAGCGCCGCCGGCTCATAGGCACGGTTGATGCCAAGACTTGCCATGAACGGTCCGAAGGCCGGACGGTTCAGAAGCGCTGCCATGGTGAATTCGCCGATGACGATGGCAAAGGTCAGGAAAGCACCGGAAAGCACCGAGATCAGCACGTTGGGCAGGATCACCCGGAACAGGATCGTCGTCCAACCGGCGCCAAGGCTCATGGCCGCTTCCGTCAGCGTCGCCACGTCTATGGTTCTGAGCCCCGTGTCCACCGCGCGGTACATATAGGGCAGCGCCAGCATCACATAGCCGCACATGAGCAGGATGTTGGTGCCCCAGATGCTGCCCGTCAGCGGCAGGAAGGACGAGGTGTTGTAGAGCCGGATATAGCCGAAGACCACGATGATGGCCGGGATCACCAGCGGCAGCAGGGTGATGAATTCCACCCACGGCCGGGCGGCGGGCAGTTTCAGCCGCACCCAGAAGGCTGTCGGCACCACCAGCAGCACCCCGGCAATGATCGTCGCCAGCGCCATGGAGACAGAGTAGACGAAGGTCTCCTGAAAGCGGCTGTCGGCCAGAACAGCCACATAGGCATCGAAGGAATAGGCATCGCGCCGCATACGCAGGCTGAATTCCGTCATGCCGATCAGCGGCAGGGCGAAGAAGATGCAGCCGAGAATGAGCGTGCCCCAGGCAAGAAGACGGTTCACTTGAGCCACCTTTCACTGCGCACACGCAGCCAGATGTAGAGCCCGTTGGCAACGCCGGTGATGACGATCATGCCGAAGGCCAGCGCATAGCCCAGATGCGGATTGCCGAGAACATCGCCGCGGATCTGCGCAAACAGCTTGATCGGCACGATGTTGAACTGCGGCCCGGCCAGCGCGAAGGCGGTGGCAATGGCGCCGAAGGAATTGGCGAAAAGCAGCGCAAATGTGCCGAGGAAGGAAGGGAACAGGATCGGAATGGCCACCATGCGCCAGTATTGAACGGAGGTCGCGCCCAGGATCGACGCCGCTTCCTTCCACTCGCGCTTCAGGCCGTCCAGCGCCGGGGCGATCATCAGGATCATCAGCGGGATCTGGAAGAACAGATAGACGACCACCAGCCCCCAGAAGGACAGGAGGTTGAAACCCATTGCCCGCAGATTGATGCCGAATTCGTTGCGCAGCCAGATGGTGACAAGGCCAACCGGACCAAGCGTGGCGAGAAAGGCAAAGGCCAGCGGCACGCCGGCGAAATTCGAGGCAACGCCGGAAAAGGTCATCAGCGCCGAACGCACCCGCGCCGGCAGCCCGCCGAGGATGACCGCAGATGCCATGCCAAAACCGATCAGGCATCCCAGAAGCGACGTCACCAGACTGAGCTGGATCGACACCCAGTAGGAGGACTTGATCGAGTCCGTGTTCAGGCCGCGGATGTTCTCAAGGGTGAAGCTGCCATCGGGCGTCTGAAAAGCCCCGACCACAATCTGAAGGGCAGGCAGGATCAGGAAAAGAAACGCAAAAAGCGTGAAGGGAGCAAGGCCGAGCCAATTGAGGTTCAATCGGAACGCGCTTGCCCTTGCCGGTTTCGTCATAAGGCTGAGCCCCCAAGGTCGCCTTGTGAAACGCATGCCAGCCACGCGCAGGCAGCTGACTCGGAATGTAGAGCACCGGTCCCGGCCGCAGGGCCGGGACCGGACAGTCTCATGCGTCAGACGTTCTTACTGAACGTTGGCGCCAACGACCTTGTCCCAGCCGCCAACAACAGCTTCCTTGTTGGCGTTCTGCTCTTCGATGGTCGGGAAGTAGGCCTTTTCATACGGGCCGGCCGGCGGCAGGGCGTCCAGCAGGTCCTGCGGGATCTTCTTCTCGGCAACCATCTGGTTGAAACGGGCGGTGTGGCAATAGCCCTTCACGTAACCGTTCTGGCCTTCGTCGGAGAAGATGTGTTCCATCCACAGCTTGGCAGCGTTCGGATGGGGCGCATAGGCGCTGATGGCCTGAACATAGACGCCAGCCAGCGTGCCCTTGGCCGGCACGACGACTTCCACCGGCGGGTTGCCCTTCAGGGTGTCACGGGCGGTCAGGGCGTTGTAGTCCCACATCACCATGATCGGCGTGGTGCCCTGGGCGAGCGTGCCGGCCTTGCCGATGACCGGAACGAAGTTGCCAGCATCATTCAGCTTCTTGAAGAATTCGAGGCCAGCTTCACCGGAAGCCGTGCCGGCGGCAGCACCCTGGGCCATGCCGGCCGAGAGAACGCCGAGGATCGCCTGGTTGGACGCGCGCGGGTCACCGGCGAGAGCCACCTGACCGGCATATTCCGGCTTCAGCAGGTCTTCCCATTCGGCCGGGGTGTTGGCGACGAGATCCTTGTTCACGATGAAGGACATCACCCCATAATAGGCACCGTAGTAGTAGCCGTCGGCATCCTTGACGTCAGCCGGGATCTGGTCCCAGACGGAAACCTTGTAGGGCTGGATCAGGCCTTCGGCCTTGGCCTGCGGGCCGAAGGAGAGACCAACGTCCAGAACGTCCGGAGCCTGCGGGCCCTTGTTGTCCTTGTTGGCGCGGACAGCTTCCAGTTCGTCGGCTGAACCTGCATCCGGGTTCAGTTCATTGACGGTCAGGAAGGGGTACTTGGCCTTGAAGGAAGCGATGATGTCGCCATAGCCGCACCAGTCATGCGGAAGAGCGATCGTGGTCAGCATGCCTTCCTTCTTGGCACCTTCGATGATCTCTTCCATCGACTGCGCGTTCACGGCAGTGGCCTGCATGAGAGCCGCCAGGCTCACCGCTGCAGCGAGTGTCTTTTTCATGCTCATTCGCTTCTCCTCACTGTTCCGGCAGAGACCATTGCCCCACCGGTGTCAACCAGTCGCCCTCTTGGCCTTTGGCCAGGGAACCCGTTCACTGCGGCAGCGGTTCGCAGGCACAGTGCCCGCACCACCGAAGAACCATGGAGAGACAGCCCCGCTGCGCCACCCGGCCCTGCCGCCGCCCTTCGCTCATTGCGGCGAAGGCTTCAGACATGCGCCTTAGAGCATCAGCATGTCAGTTCGGATTCTCTTTTGTGACAGTTTCATGAAACTCCGGCCACGCCCAATATGACAGCACCGAAACGTCACAGTAAAGCCTTGAGGCGTCAAGCGTTAATGCACAGCCAGATCATGTTTGGCGGCAGCTGCCCGCAACGCAGAACAGCCGGAATGAACCGGCCGCACGCGTGCCGCTGCATCACGTGAGAAACAGCATTTTCAGATCGCAAAACCGTCTCAGGCGCGCGCCGAACCGGACCGGTGCGCCCAGCCCGTCATGCGCATTTCCAGCCAGGCCATGATGGCATACATGACGATGCCCAGCACGGCGAGCGCCATCAGCCCTGCCCACACCAGCGGCACGTTGAACTGCGACTGCGCCGCCAGCATCATGTGGCCAAGGCCGGAGTTGGCAGCCACCGTTTCGGAGATAACCGAGCCGACGAAAGCCAGCGTGATGGCCACCTTCAGCGAGCCGAAGAAGTAGGGCATCGAGCGCGGAATGCCGACCTTGAGCATGATGTCCATCTTGCGCGCGCCCAGCGCCCTCAGCACGTCTTCCATCTCCGGCTCGATGGTGGCAAGGCCGGTGGCCACATTCACCACGATGGGGAAGAAGGCGATGAGGAAGGCTGTCAGCACCGCCGGAACCGTGCCGATGCCGAACCAGATCACCAGGATCGGGACGACAGCCACCTTGGGCACCGAGTTGAAGCCGATCATCAGCGGATAGAGTCCGGCATAGATCGCCCGGCTCCAGCCGATGGCAAGCCCGAGCAGCAGCCCGCCGCCGACGGCGAGCGCGAAGCCGAGCACGGTGGTGAAAAGCGTCTGCAGCGAGTTCTTCCAGATGGCCGGCCAGAACTTCACCGTGGCAGCGTAAATGTCCATTGGCGACGGCAGGATATAGACCGGCAGCTTCAGGACGCTGCAGGCCGCCTGCCAGATGAGAAAGAGCCCGATGCTCCACAGCCACGGGGCCGCCTTGATCCAGCGCTCACTCATGCTGCCGCCCTCGCCTCTGCAATATAGCCGCGCAACTCGTGCACGATGTCGTTGAATCCGGCCTCATAGGTCAGATCAATGGGCCGCGGGCGCGGGAAGGTGACCTCGCGTTCCACGATCACCCGGCCCGGCCTTGCGCTCATGACGAAGATCCGGTCCGCCAGATAGACGGCTTCGCGCAGGTCATGGGTGACGAGAATGGTGGTGAAGCCCTTTTCCGCATGCAGGTCGCGCATCACCTGCCACAGCTCTTCACGGGTGAAGGCATCCAGCGCACCGAAGGGCTCGTCCAGCATCAGCAGGGCCGGATCATGCACCAGCGCTCGGCACAGGTTGGCACGCTGCTGCATGCCCCCGGAGAGCTGCCAGGGAAACTTGGCACCGAACCCCTTGAGGCCGACGAGCGACAGCAGCGCCTCGGCCTTGGCCACATAGGCGGCCTTTTCCTTGCGCAGGCGGGCGCGGTGCGGCTGCACGATCTCCAGCGGAAGCATCACATTGTCGAGGGTGGTGCGCCAGGGCAGCATGGACGGATTCTGGAAGGCCATACCGGCCACATTCACCGGACCGCTGACTTCCCTGCCCGCCACTTCCACGGTGCCTGCATTGGGGCGCATCAGACCGGTGGCGAGCTTCATCAGCGTAGACTTGCCGCAGCCGGAAGGCCCGACAACAGCAGCAAACTCGCCCTTCTTCACGGACATGGTCAGCCCGTCCAGCGCCAGCGTACCGGTTTCCCCGCCGCCATAGGTGAGGCGGATATCCCGCAATTCTACAAAACCGGCCACCCGCGCCCCCAGGATATGTTCTTTCAGACAAAAACCTCCCGGTAGCCAGCAGCCATCCGGGAGGGGTATTTCTCAGGCTTACTTGACCATCCGCTCTTCAACCGGCGGCAGATAGGACGGATCAAAGACCTTTTCGGCAGCCGGCGGATTGGCGCTGACGCCCATGGAGGTCTTGAGATACTCCATGCTCTTGGTCAGCTTGGCCATATCCACGCCGCCAAAGCCGTTGGCCTTGACCGCCGGGGTGGCAATGGCCTGCTCCACAGCCATCTTGAGACGCTCGGTCTCCACGGCTGCATCCAGCACCTCGTTGCGCTTCATCACGTAGGGAATGGCGGCTTCCGGATCTGCAATGGCGTCGAGATATCCTTTGGTAAGCGCCTTGACGAAGCCCTTCACGGCTTCAGGGTTTGCAGCAGCAAAATCCGTGTTCACCATCACCACGTTGCCATAGAGGTCGAGCCCCTTCTCGGCCATCAGGATGGTGACGATCTCGTCATCCGCGATGCCTTGTGCCTTCAGGTTCAGCACGGAAGAGAAGGAGAAGCCGAAGATCGCATCCACCTGCCCCTGCGCCAGCATGGGCTCGCGCACCGGGAAGCCGACATTCTCGATGGTGATCTTGGAGGTGTCGAGACCAGCCACTTCCGCAAAAGCCGGCCACTGACCGAAGGCTGCGTCCGGCGGCGGCGCACCCAGCTTCTTGCCTTCCAGCGACTTCGGGTCTTCCGTAACACCGAGGCTCTTGCGGCCGATGATGGCAAAGGGCGGACGCTCATAGGCCATCAGCACGGCCTTGGCCTTCAGGTCCGGCTGCTCGTCCAGCAGCTTGATCAGGGCGTTGATATCGCCGAAGCCGAATTCATAGGCGCCCGTTGCCACACGCGGGATCGACTCGCGCGAGCCTGCGCCCGTGTCGATGGTGACATTGAGCCCTTCCTCGGCGAAATAGCCCTTGTCCAGGGCAATGAAGAACGGAGCCGCCGGGCCCTCGAACTTCCAGTCGAGCGTGAATTTCACATCCGTTGCAGCGAGAGCCGAAGACGCCGACAGCGCCAGACCCATCGCAAAACCCATCAGACGACGCATGCTGTTCCCCTCTGGTTTTCCCAGTTTGTGAAAGCAGAGTGACGCGGGGATGCACAGCAGGCAAGCAGGTTTTTACGCTGCTTGCCGTTTCAGCACGGAAGCGCAACAGAAGCAGGCAGGGCATACTTTTCTTTTTTAGTCAGACACTTAGTTGCCCCACGATTGGCAATGCGACCAGAGGCATCGCGGCTTTTCAGACACAATCGCATCTGTTGCCGCTTAAAATTTCGCCACCCGTGGTCTGACCAGATGAAATCCGGGCGGTCACGGGGGCCACTTAGCCTGTCAAATCTATCAATTAGCTGCCTTCAGGCACCCGAATCCGCATCTTCATCCGGCGGCATATCGCGCCCCTCGCGGATAAGCCGGCGCAGGAACTCTTCCAGTGCGGCAGAGACATCAGACCCCAGCCCTGCCCTGAGCTCCCGGTCATAGGCCATCGCCCGCTCCCCCAGCCGGAGAAACACGTCCCGGCCCTTGGGCGTCAACGACAGGATTTCCGCCCGCCGGTCCTGCGGCGCCGTCTGCCGCTGCAGGTGGCCGCCCGCCTCCAGCCCCGCGACGGCGCGGCTGACCTTGGTTTTCTCGATGTGGGAAATGGCGCAGATATCCCGCGCTGTCATGGAGCCGAACTTGCCGAGATTGGCCATCACCCGCCACTGGGTCCGTGTCAGGCCGAAGTCGTCCCGGTAGACCGCCTGAAAGGACCGGCTGGTCGCCTCTGCCGCCTGATTGAGCAGATAAGGCAGAAACGCCTCCAGATCGAAACCATCTGCCGGACCTGTCATCTTCACCCCGTCTCCCGCCCCTGCATTGCTGCTTCAATGCCAGCTTCTCGGGGCTGCTTCGGGCGCGCAAACTGCCACGAGCGCCCTTGCCTGTCATCCTCTCTTGACTTGGTTGCACTTGCAACTATTATCACGAGCAACGGCCGGGGGAGCCGGCAAGAGGAGGACATCATGACAACGCACGCCCTGCCCACAGGCATGGTTCGCGCCGCCACGGTCAACGGCACGGTTGAGGGTTACATGCCCGGCTTCGGCAATGACTTCGAGACGGAGGCCCTGCCCGGCGCCCTGCCACAGGGGCAGAATTCGCCGCAGAAGTGCAATTACGGCCTTTATGCAGAGCAGCTTTCCGGCACCGCCTTCACCGCTCCCCGTGGCCAGAACGAGCGCACCTGGTGCTACCGCATCCGTCCTTCGGTCAAGCACACCACCCGCTTCACCAAGATTGACGTGCCCTTCTGGAAGAGCGCGCCCAATATCGTTGATGACGTGATCAGCCTTGGCCAGTACCGCTGGGACCCGGTGCCCCATGCGGATGAGCCGCTGACCTGGGTCACCGGCATGCGCACGGCGACAACAGCGGGCGACGTCAACACCCAGACCGGCATGGCCAGCCACATCTATCTGGTCACCCGTTCCATGGTGGACGAGTACTTCTTCTCCGCCGACAGCGAGCTTCTGGTGGTGCCGCAGGAAGGCCGCCTGCGCTTCTGCACGGAGCTGGGCGTCATCGATCTGGAGCCGAAGGAAATCGCCATTCTGCCGCGCGGCCTGGTCTACCGGGTGGAAGTGCTGGAAGGCCCGTGCCGGGGCTTTGTCTGTGAGAACTACGGCCAGAAGTTCGACCTGCCGAACCGTGGGCCCATCGGCGCAAACTGCCTTGCCAACCCGCGGGACTTCAAGACACCGGTTGCCGCCTTCGAGGACAGGGAGGTGCCGTCCACCGTCATCATCAAGTGGTGCGGCCAGTTCCACGAGACGAAGATCGGCCATTCACCGCTGGATGTGGTCGCCTGGCACGGCAATTACGCGCCCTGCAAATATGACCTTCGCACCTATTCGCCGGTCGGAGCCATTCTCTTCGACCATCCGGACCCGTCGATCTTCACCGTGCTGACCGCCCCTTCCGGCGTGGAAGGCACCGCCAATATCGACTTCGTGCTGTTCCGCGAGCGCTGGATGGTGGCCGAGCACTCGTTCCGCCCGCCCTGGTACCACAAGAACATCATGTCCGAGCTGATGGGCAACATTTACGGCATCTATGATGCCAAGCCGAAGGGTTTCGTGCCCGGCGGCATGAGCCTGCACAATTGCATGCTGCCGCATGGGCCGGACCGCAACGCCTTCGAGGGCGCCTCCAACGCGGAGCTGAAACCGGAAAAGCTGGACGAGACCATGAGCTTCATGTTCGAAACCCGCTTTCCCCAGCACCTGACCGAATGGGCAGCGACCTCCGCGCCCTTGCAGGATGATTACATCGACTGCTGGGACAGCCTCGAAAAGAAGTTCGACGGCACGCCCGGCGTGAAGTGAGCGGCACCCGCTCACAATCAGGTATGACACGGGGCAGCGGCGGGCCGGGGGAGCCTGCCCCCCTCTCACTCCAGTTTTCGGGAAAACACCATGAAACTTGCCACGCTGAAGGACGGCAGCCGTGACGGACGGCTCGTGCTGGTCAACAAGAGCCTGACCCGCTGCACCGAAGCCACCCACCTTGCCCCCACCCTGCAGGCCGCGCTGGACAATTGGGCAGCGCTCGCACCCAAGCTGGCCGTGCTGGCCGAAAGCCTGGAGCACGATGCCGTGCCCTCCATGCGCTTTCACGAGCATGACGCCCACTCGCCCCTGCCGCGCGCCTATCAGTGGGCGGACGGCTCGGCCTACGTCAACCACGTGGAACTGGTGCGCAAGGCACGCGGCGCCGAGATGCCGGAAACCTTCTGGACCGACCCGCTGATGTATCAGGGCGGCTCCGACAGCTTCCTCTCGCCGCGCGATCCGATCCGCATGGCGGACGAAGCCTATGGCATCGACATGGAGGGCGAAGTGGCCGTCATCGTCGATGACGTGCCGATGGGGGCAAGCGTTGACGAAGCGCGCGCGGCCATCCGCCTCATCATGCTGGTCAATGACGTGTCACTGCGCGGGCTCATTCCGGCGGAACTGGCCAAGGGCTTCGGCTTCTTCCAGTCCAAGCCCTCCTCTGCCTTCTCGCCCGTTGCCGTGACGCCGGACGAACTGGGCGATGCCTGGGATGGCGGGCGGCTGCATCTGCCGCTGAAGGTGGACCTCAACGGCAAGCCCTTTGGCCGCGCCAATGCCGGCATCGACATGACCTTCGATTTCCCGCAGCTCATTGCCCATGCGGCCAAGACCCGGCCGCTGGCCACCGGTTCCATCATCGGCTCCGGCACGGTTTCCAACAAGCTGGACGGCGCCCCCGGCAAGCCGGTGAGCGAGGGCGGCGCAGGCTATTCCTGCATTGCCGAGATCCGCATGATCGAAACCATCAACAGCGGCGCCGCCAAGACCCCCTTCCTGCGCTTTGGCGACACGGTGCGCATCGAGATGCTGGATGCCACGGGCCATTCCATCTTCGGCGCCATCGAGCAGACGGTAGAGCGGAACGCCTGAAACAGATTTACGGACGGACAATATCCATGAGCAAGAAATTTGCCTCGCAGGGCGACCTCACCGAAAAGACAATCAGCTTCACTCAGGTCGGCGAAGGCCTTTACGCCTTCACCGCCGAAGGCGATCCCAACTCCGGCGTCATCATCGGTGATGACAGCGTGATGATCGTCGAGGCGCAGGCCACCCCGCGCCTTGCCCAGAAGGTGATCGACTGCGTGCGCAGCGTCACCGACAAGCCGATCACCCATGTGGCACTGACCCACTACCACGCCGTGCGCGTGCTGGGGGCCTCCGCCTTTCAGGCGCAGCAGGTGATCATGGGCGAGACCGCCCGCGCCATGGTGGCCGAGCGCGGCCAGGAGGATTGGGACAGCGAATTCCAGCGCTTCCCGCGCCTGTTCCAGGGCCATGAGAGCATCCCCGGCCTCACATGGCCCACCACCACCTTCAGTGACCGGATGACCGTCTTCCTTGGCAAGCGCCGGGTGGACCTGATGCACCTTGGCCGCGCCCACACCGCAGGCGACATCGTCATCCACGTGCCGGATCAGAACGTCATGTTCACCGGCGATATCGTTGAGGCTCATGCCGCCTGCTATTGCGGCGACGGCCATTTCCGCGAATGGGGCCCGACGCTGGAGGCCATCCGCGCCTTTGACCTTGATGCCATCGCACCGGGGCGCGGCGATGCCGTTCTGGGCCGTGATGCGGTCAACGCAGCCCTCGACCGCACCCGCGACTTCGTGGAGAGCACCTTCCGCCCGGTGGCACGGGTCGCCGCCCGCAACGGCACCCTGAAGGAAGCCTGGGACGCGGTGCGCGCCGAATGCGATCCGAAGTTCAAGGACTACGCCATTTACGAGCACTGCCTGCCCTTCAACGTTGCCCGTGCCTATGACGAAGCGCGCGGCATCAGCCACCCGCGCATCTGGACCGCCGCCCGCGACCTCGAGATGTGGGCCGCGCTGCAGGGCTGACACCAGCCCTGCGACGCCTCGCACGGAAAACGGGACAAGAGGGAGGAGACCTCGTGGACAGACCAGCCGCAATTGCCCCTGCGCCCGCCAGCAAGGCCGGCGAACGCGCCCTTGCCTTCGCGCTTTACCCCTATGCCCGCTCGGCCGATCAGGACCAGCCGGCCCCCATCCGCCATACGGTGATCGTCGTTGGCGGCGGGCCGGTGGGGCTCGCCACCGCGCTCGACCTTGGGCTCAAGGGCGTGCCGGTTCTGGTGCTGGATGATCAGGAAGGCGTTGGCGAAGGCAGCCGCGCCATCTGCTTTGCCAAGCGCACGCTGGAGATCTGCGCCCGGCTTGGCGCGGCGAGGCCCATGCTGGACAAGGGCGTGCAGTGGAACAAGGGCAAGGTCTTCCGCGATGACCGCCTGCTCTACGAGTTCAATCTGCTGCCGGAAGGCGGGCATGAGTTCCCCGCCTTCATCAACCTGCAGCAGCCCTACTTCGAGAAATTCCTGCATGACCGCATTCTTGCGGCCATCGCGGAAGGTGCGCCCATCGAAATCCGGGGCCGCAACAAGGTGGAGGCGCTGGCGCAGACCGGCAACGGCGCCCGCCTCGACATCTCAACCCCGGACGGCCCCTATCAGCTCCATGCCGATTGGGTGATCGCCTGCGACGGCGCCCGCTCGCCGCTGCGCTCCATGCTGGGGCTGGGCTTCGAGGGCCGCGTGTTCGAGGACAATTTCCTCATCGCCGATGTGCGCATGACGGCGGATTTCCCGACCGAGCGCTGGTTCTGGTTCGAGCCGCATTTCAAGTCCGGCGACAGTGCCCTGCTGCACAAGCAGCCGGACGGCGTGTGGCGCATCGACTTCCAGCTGGGCTGGAACATCGACCGCAAGCGCGAGTTGGAGCCCGAGCGCGTGCGCGCCCGCGTGGATGCCATGCTGGGCGACGGCGCGGATTACGAACTGGTCTGGACCTCGATCTACACCTTCCAGTGCCGCCGCATGGAGACTTTCCGCAAGGGCCGGGTGCTCTTTGCCGGCGATTCCGCCCATCAGGTGTCCCCCTTCGGCGCACGCGGGGCCAATTCCGGCATTCAGGATGCAGACAATCTCGCCTGGAAGCTGGCGCTGGTGGTGAAGGACATCGCGCCCGAAGCCCTGATCGACAGCTATTGCGCAGAGCGCATCCACGGCGCGGACGAGAACATTCTCAACTCCACCCGCGCTACGGACTTCATCACCCCGAAAAGCGGTATGTCGCGCATGTTCCGCAATGCGGTGCTGGATCTGGCCGCCCAAGCCCCCTTTGCCCGCAGCATCGTCAATTCGGGGCGCCTGTCCGTGCCTTGCGTCTATGACGGGCTGCCGCTCAACGGGCCGGATCACCCGCTGATGCCACCCCGCACGAGACCCGGCGCCCCGCTGCTGGATGCGCCTCTGGGAGGCGAGCCGGGCGCGGAAGACTGGCTTCTGGCACGGCTTGGCGGCGGCTTCCATCTGCTGGCCATCGGCACGGATACCCCCGAAAGCTTCACCGCCCACGGCCTCACCCTGCCCTGCCTGCAGCTCTCGCCGGAAGGCAATGAGCCGCTGCGCGAGCGCTATCTCGGGCAGGCAGCCTCCGCCGTTTACCTGGTGCGGCCAGACCAGCACACCGCTGCCCGCTGGGAGAGCTTTGACGCAAGCGAAGTGTCCACCGCCCTCGCCCGCGCCCTCTGCCTGGCTTAGTATGCCTTGCAGGAGATGCCTTGCGTTACGTGAACAATCACCCCTGACAGGCTGCCCGCCCCTGGCGGCAGCCGGGATACATGAACCATGCTGATCACTGCCCCGAACCTGCCCAACCCGGACGACGCCTACGCCAGCCTCCTCGCCGCCCATGAGGGCCTGACGGAAGACGAAAGCCACGCCTTCAACGCCCGGCTGATCCTCATCCTGATGAACCACATCGGCAACCCGGCAATACTGGCTGAAGCGCTGGCTCTGGCGAAGGAGACGGGGCAGAAGGGATGATGCATCCCGATGCCTTGGCATCGGACTCAAGCGCCCCTCTCCGCGCCGTCCCGGCCTTTGTGCCGGGACCTGTTATGGATGCACGGGCAGCTGAAACACAGCCATAGCACCGGCCCCTGCCGTCGAAAGGCCGCCCCATCTCACCCGCATCACGTCCCTGACAGGTCCCGGCACGGGGGCCGGGACGGCGCGGGTGGGAAGCCTGAGACAGATATCAACGCTCACGGCCTACTGTGATCGCAGCAATCAGTCGCGGGCACAGCATAGGAAATGTGCGAACAGACAGCGGCTATTTCTGATTTTCTCAGGGGAGAGAGAAGTGGTGCCCAGAGCCGGAATCGAACCAGCGACACGCGGATTTTCAATCCGCTGCTCTACCAACTGAGCTATCTGGGCCTGACTTCATGTGGCGTGTCCGCCGGAAGTGGGGGTCTTATAGGAGATCGCCCGGGCCTTGTCCAGCGCCCCGGCAAAACTTTTCAACGGTTGGGGCTATTATTTTTCAGGCATTTCCATAAGTGAGCTTTCCTTCATTGTTTCAACCACTTCAGAGCCAAGTTCCGCCTGTGGACAAGCGTCAGGCCGCCCCTTGCAGGCTGTCCCGGCGGCTAACCGGAACAGCCTTCAGAAATGCTTCAGGGCTGCCGCACGCCAACGGCCACACCGGTCGCCATCCATGCGCCATCAATGGCGGAAAAGCTTCCAGCGACGCCGTCAAAATTGCTGTTCGGCCCCTGCACCAAAGAGGCATTGAAAGTGCCGCCCATCGTACCGCTATCAAAAATCGCTCCGCTGAAGAGGTTCTGATCGGCGAAAGGGTTGGGCTCGGAGATGTTGGCCCCGAAGGTCCGGCCATCAAAGTTGCTTATGGTCGCGGTGCCGGTACGTGTGTCAAAGTCTACGCTCATGTTGAAATCACCGGCGGCAAGATATTGCCCGCCTCCGTTGACCACACTGCCAACCGCATGGCCGACATAGCTCGCACTGCCGCTGCTGGGCAGGTCATTCGGCCCGAAAATACGTCCGGCAGCCCAGGTTCCAAGATGGACCTGTGCCTGCTCGTCTGGAGCAGGCGAAGGGTTATCGATCACAAAGTGCGTGCCCCAGTATCCCCATTCCAGGAAGGCGCAGGTGCACTTGGTTGTCACACCGGCAAAAATGGCACTGTCCGCGCCATCCACCAGCGTGTTGGGAATGAAGTAGCTGGTGGCGTCGGCATCTTTGCTGGGGCCGCTTTCACCGCGCAGGCTATTGCCAAAACTGTCATTGGTCTCAGCCGCCGCATAGCGGTCATTGTCGATGAATACCGAGGCGCGCTCGCTTTCGGGGGCTGAAGCGCTATTGCCAAAGGACACCTTCATCCAGGGCACGTTGCCACCGCCCGTGTAGTTTGCATTCTCAAGCTCGAAAGATGCCGAGACGGACCGGCTGTCCACATCGAACTTGACCGAACTGCCGAAGCTGCCAACCGTGGCATAAGGCGTAACCACAAGATTTCCGCCACTGTTCGTCTGCACCATGCCTGCGGCAAAGCCGGACATGTTGCGCGTGCTTCCCAACAAGGTGGAACCCGGCACTGTGGAGGATAGCCCGGCAATATGCGTCGTGGCGCTGTAATGGTCCCTCAAATGGCTGGACGGCGGCTGCACCACATAGCTGTCAGCATTCTGTGCCGGGCTGACATTGCTGCTGAGGACGAAGTTCTCCGCATTGCTGCCGAAGGCATAGGTGCCATCCGCCCCTTCCAGAGACCCGATCTTGCCGGAGAAACTGCCGGTGGCATCATGAGTGACGGACTTGTATCCGCCACGCCGCGCACCCGACAGGGCAAACTCACCCGAGCCGTCATCCTTGATGGCACCAAGGAAAAGGGAAATGGCTGACTGCTGCGTCGAGGACAGCCCCTGAATGGAGAAGGATGCGGCCAGCGCAAGCGGCGGCTTATCGTCCAGATCTGCGCCACCCTCCAGAACCAGAAGGCCCGAGTTGGCAACGCCATCGAGGAACGAGGTGCCCAGATCCGCTGCTACGAGCGGATTGAGGAAGAGAGCGCCCGTATTGACAGGGATGAGACTGCCATCGGAGTTCTCTGTGCCCAGCGAGAGGAGCTGCTGCAGGTCCGCCGTCAGCGTGTAGGTCCGCAGGCGGGACTGGTTCATCACTTCGAAGGATCCCGGCTCTCCGCCAAATGCAAGGATTGCATCGGAGAAGTCGCTCTCAAAGACCGGCATATCCCCTGCAAGCAGAGCATTCTGGTAGAGCAGTGCGATGAAGCCGTTGCTCCCCCGGTAGAAGATACCGCGCCCGTTCGCTTCAATGTCACCATCTTCCGAAGCATCAACCGTCAGCCAGGACGGAACACCGGACTGGCTGAACTGCCCCATATGGATGCCCTTTTCCGTCAGCACAGACTGGAAATAGGACAGGCCCGAAGCTGAGGGGATGCCGACCGTAATCGTTTGCCCATCGATTTCACTGGTCAGGAAAGCATCGCCATCAGCCGAGGAATAGGCGCCAGAGGAGCCCCCCGAGCCAGGCAGCGTGACCGTAAACTCTTCGTCGATGGAATCCATGGTCCGTCCAAGAATGCCCTGACGGCCAGGATTGAACAGAATGCCTGCAAGCCCAGGCAACTCGAGACCACTGCCCCCGCTCAGGGCACGCAATGTGACCGTCTGGGGCTCAGGCTCAGGCTCAGGCTCAGGCTCAGGCTCCGGTTGAGGCTGCGGCTCTGGTTGAGGCTGCGGCTGTGGCTGCGGCTGCGGCTGAGGTTGAGCGGTCTGCTCCGGACGCGGATCAGGCGTCTTCTCGATGGTCTTTTCAACTTCCGCCAGAGCCGTCGCCACGACAACCTCCGGCTTCGGTGGCGGCAAGGTGTTGATGACAGCGAGGTTCGAGTTGACCGAAGTAATGCCGCTTTGGGCCACGATCTCATTGGTGGGCGGGCGCGGTGCGCCGCCGTTCTGGCCGGGCCGGCTGGTCAGGGACTGTTGCAGGGACCCGAGATCTGCCTGGCTGGTCGGGCGTATGTCAGGCTGGCTGCTCCCGCCTCCCCCCACAACCATGGTGTAACCGGGTTCATAGATCCGCTGTTCGGTGCCGTTCGGGCCGGTGAACGTCAGTTCCTTGCCAAAAACGAGAGAGAATGTGCCGCCATCCTCACGCACTTCCAGATTGGCAATACCACCGCGGATGCCGATGGTGCCGACCGGCGTGCGGACATTCACCCCGCCCTTGTTTTTCGAGAGTTTCCCGCCAACAAATCTGGCCACGCCCTTGCCCATGCTGGCCACCAGTTTGCCAGTGCCAGCTTCCGGATCAAAGACGAACTCGTCGATCACCAGATCCGAATTGGCACCGACGGTAAAGGTCGATCCATCGACAAACAGCACCTGCACCAGTCCGGAACCGCCCGTCTTGATGCGCTCCTTGTGGTAGATGTTGTTGCCAAGCATGATGGTGCGCATGCCAGCACCGGGCGCCGTTCCTTGCGCCTGCGGATTGACTGCCGTCGCAACGCCCACCTCGGTCGATGCCATCGCGGTGGTGGCGAGCAGAGCAGGCAGAAAACTGGCAGCAACCGCAAGAGAGCGTGCGACGCGGAGGTGGCTCATCATGGCTTCAAACCTCAAAACCGGCGCATGACAGACAGCATGCCCGATGCATTGGTGTAATCATTCAGGTCATAATTGGATTGCTGGCGGCGCAACTCGCCCGTCAGCCCGAGCGCCATCTTGCCTTCGCCAAGGGGCATCAACAGCGACGTGCGCAACCAGCCCTCGTTGTCCCGCTGAGCCTTGTTACGATTGATCAGCACGTCCGGCTCGCTGTAGCCACGGTGCAGATAGCCGCCCTCCACATCGATGGACCAGGGCACGGCCGAGAGGCTGAAAGGCGACGCAAAGCGGTAGGTGCCGCCAACGGAAACGCCGCCGGCCGTATTGGATTTGTAAGCCTTGTTCGCGGTCACCACATCGCCAAGCAGCGTCACCCGGGCGGTGAAGGTTTCCGTCAGGCGGTATTGATATCCGGAGGCAATCCGCACCGCATAGCCCGCCCGGTCGGAGAGGTTGGGCTGCTTCACCGTGTCGTTGAACCAGTTCTGGCGCACCTCGATCCGGGACTGGAGGCCGGCCCGCTCACTCAGGTTGACGGCAAGCCGGGTGCCAGCCCCGAAGCCGCCGCTGTAATTCGCCCCATCCAGACGGATGCCATTGGCGATGCCATAGATCCCGAGCCTTGCATCATCGATGCCGAAGCGGGCAAGGTTAAACGACGGCCCGAAGGTGATCTCCGCCATCTCCGTATCAAGACGGCTGATATCGCCGTACCGCGCCCCGTAGAAAATCAGGTCAGCCTCAAGCCGGTCCCCCTGATTGGCAAGATCGTAGGAGAACCGCACGTTTGCGGAGAGGAACGCATTGATATCCTCCTTGCCCGTTCCCGCGTCATCGAGTGTGAAGGCGGTTCCGTTCAGGTTGATGATGCGGTTCTCAGGGGCCGCATTTGCATTGCTCTGCGCGCGCACGCCGGCCGTAAGCAGACCGCTGACCTTGGCCGGTGCTTCCTGCTCCTCAATGGCGGCGAGGAAGTAATTCACCCGCTGCGTCACTTCAGGCGGCACATTGGGGCCGGAGATCGCGCTTTCGAAATAGTTGCGCGCCATATCCTTCGCGCCGAGGCGCATGTAGAGCACGCCCAGCTCCAGCTGCACGCGCGGCAGGCCCGGCGCATAGACAAGCATGCGCTCCAGCGTGCCGATGGCTGCTTCGTGGTCGCCGGCCTGCGCCGAGACCATGGCGTATTCAAAGGCGATGTCCAGATTCTGCGGCTCTGCCAGCGTTGCCTGCAGAAGCTGCTGCTGCCGCGCGGCGAGATTGGCCGGCGGAACCTGCTGCGCCTGCGCTGCGCCATCGAAACAGGCCGCGCTGGACACAAGGCCGAGCGCAAGAAGGCCGGCAAACCGGCGCGCCCTGCCCTTGCATGCAGCCGTGCGGCCTGCCCGCATCATCTGTGAAATTGCCCCTGTACTTGTCACGTTCCCCGGCATCCCACGCTTTACCAGATTTTAAGATTGCCCCATGCCTGAACAGATACATGAGAGTCCCGCCGGAGCAAACCTGCATTCCTGCACAGAGAACTTATCTCGCCGTGCGTTGATCTATGGCTACACCTGGCTTCGCAAAAGACAAGCCCCTGACGCAAAAAGAGAAATGGCGCGGAAACCGGGTTCCCGCGCCATTCCGGAGCCTGTGGCTTTTTCAGGGTGCATCGCCAGATGCCGGTCCTGTGCCAGCCTTGCGGTCATGCAGGTCAGGAACAGCGGCCAGGACCTGACGGCCCTGACCGGAAGCTCCGGCCTTTACTGCACTTCCGTGATGCGGCCATCCGTGAACGGGGTGTAGGCACCGCCGTTCTTGGCAATATAACCGGCCAGAACTTCTTCAAGCCCCGGACCAAAGTCATAGGCATTCATGCCGCCCTTGGCGAAGACGGCGTAACCATCACCGCCGCCACGCATGTAGTTGTTGGTGGCAAGGCCATAGACCTTGTCGGGATCGATCGGAACCCAGCCGTCACCGTTCTTCACCTCAACCTTGAGGATACGCTCGCCTGCCGGCTTGGACTTGGTCCACTCGTAGCGAAGACCGGCGACCTGAGGGAAGCGGCCACCGCCTTCCTCGACCTTGGACACGCCATTCTCAAGCGCTGCCACAACATCGGAGCCCTTCAGCTGGAACGTGGCAAGGGTGTTCTGGAACGGCAGCACCGTCAGAACTTCGCCCATGGTGATCTCGCCCGAATCGATGGAGGCACGCAGGCCGCCGCCGTTCTGGATGACGATTTCGACGCCCTGCTCCTTCACGCGGTCAAGCATGGCTTCGGCCACCAGATTGCCCATCTGGCATTCGGAGACACGGCAGGTCTCGCGCGATCCGTCGATGGCAGCAGTGGAGGAACCGATCACCTTGGCCTTCAGCTCTTCCAGCGGCTTGGCAAGCTCGGCCACACGGGCGACGACGGTCTCGTCGGGCTTGACGGAAGCGTCCAGCAGGATGGGGTCCCCCTTTGCCGACACCAGATCACCGTTGTCGTTGAAGGTCAGCTCGATCTCGCCCAGATACTTGCTGTAAGCGTAAGCGGTGACGACCGGAACGTCCTTGCCATCCGGGTTGGCAACGATCGTGGGATATGGGCCTGCTGCCTTGTCGTCGCTGTTGGACAGCAGCGTGTGCGAGTGGCCGCCAACGATGGCATCAATGCCTGAAACGGAACCGGCGATTTCCTTGTCACGCACATAGCCGACATGGGTAAGCGCGATGATCTTGTTGACGCCCTGTGCTTCAAGCTCTTCGACGGCGCCCTTGAGGTAATCTTCGGCCTTGGCGAAGATCACACCCTTGCCCGGCGAAGAGGTTTCAACCGTGTCTTCGGCGAGAACAGAGACGATGCCGATCTTCTGTCCACCCACTTCCATGACCACGGAACCCGGGACCTTGTCCTTCAGCAGCGGTTCGTTGGAAACATCGGTGTTGCCGGAAATGACCGGGAACTTGACCTCCGTGAGGAAGTCAGCGAGGCCCTGCGGGCCATCATCGAACTCATGGTTGCCGACGGCCATAACGTCATAGCCGATCATGTTCATGAACTCGGCAGCCGCCTTGCCCTTGTAGGTGGTGTAGAACAGGGAGCCCTGGAACTGATCGCCTGCGTCCAGCAGAATCACGTTCTTGCCGGCATCCGTCAGAGCCTTGCGGCGCTCCTCGACCTTGGTCTTGATGCGCGCCACGCCGCCAAAGCACGCGCCCTTGGCATCGTCCTCGGCGCTGCAGCCGGAATCGGACTTGTTGATCTGCTCGATGCGGCTATGCAGGTCGTTGGTGTGAAGGATGGTCACCGAATAATCGGCCAGCGCCACACCGCCCATTGCCGCAATGGCAAAAAGGGCGGTTGCGCCAAGAAGCATCTTTTTCATGTTCGCCTCGCCTGATGGAAGCCGCCTCGGCCTCCGCTTTTCTACACAGCCGCCCTAGCACAGCTCTGCGACAGTTTTATTCGCAGCAGCGCACAAGATGGCAGGCCAGCCCTCCCGCCTCCCGCTGAAATGTGACAGCGATTGTGACAGGCAGGCCTGATTATGACGGCGGAAAATTTTTCAGGGCAAGATGATTTTTTCAGCATGCCTGCCCGGAATTTCACGGCACAGGCTAGCACGGCAGGAATCAGCGGTCTTCGCCGCCCTCTGCCTCGTCATCAGCATCATCCGTCTCGACGGCGGGAATACTGTAGCCCTCAACCATCCAGCGGTGCAGGTCGATCTTGGCGCAGCGGTCGCTGCAGAAGGGGTAGTCGGCCTGGGTGGAGAGTTTGGAGCAGATGGGGCATGGCCGCATGCGGCGGCCCTGGTCCCCTGCATTGCCGGATGCTGCAGTCATTGCGGCCCCCTCACGCGGGCAGCTTCAGCGGATCGCGCCACAGGGCGCGGACATCCAGACCGGCGGAAGCCAGCATGTTGACCGTCTCGTAGAGCGGCAGGCCAACCACATTGGGATAGGAGCCGGTCAGTTTGACCACAAAGGTGCCCGCAAGGCCCTGGATGGCATAGCCGCCCGCCTTGCCGCGCCATTCACCGGAAGCCAGATAGTCATCGCCTTCCCGGCGCGACAGCTTCTTGAAGCGCACACGGGTCTCCACGATCTTCGTCCGCACGGAACCGGACGGGGAGATCACGGCAAGGCCGGTCAGCACCCGGTGGCCACGGCCGGAAAGCAGGGCAAGACAGGCCTCTGCCTGCTCCACAGTCTCGGCTTTGGGCAGGATGCGGCGGCCTGCACAGACAACCGTATCAGCCGCCAGAATGACGGCTTTCGACAGCGCAGCATCTTCCGCCAGCAGCTCACGCACGTGGCGGGCCTTGGACTTCGCCAGACGCACCGCCAGGGCACGCGGCGTCTCACCGCGCAGCGGGGTCTCGTCCAGATCGGCCGGAATGAGATGCTGCGGCTCGATACCGGCCTGCTGCAGCAGAGCCAGACGGCGCGGCGAAGCGGAGGCCAGAACGAGAGGAACGGTTGCAGTATCGCTCATGGATGTCTCGCTCCCGGCCGGACTGCGGCTTACTTGAAGCGGTAGGTGATGCGGCCCTTGGTCAGGTCATACGGGGTCATCTCGACGAGAACCCGGTCGCCTGCCAGAACACGGATGCGGTTCTTGCGCATACGCCCTGCAGTGTGAGCAATGATTTCATGGTCATTTTCAAGACGCACGCGGAACGTCGCGTTGGGCAGCAGTTCCGTGACGACGCCCGGAAACTCCAGAACTTCTTCCTTAGCCATATGGTATCCCGGTTAAACCGATCCTGAGGTGCGCGGAACCTATAGGATCAAAGCAAAAAAGTGAACAGGGCAATCTCCGCGCCGGTGATTTTCCATCGGGCGGGCCGTCATGCGGACTTGCCGGTTCAGGCGTGAGGGCGGAAAAGGGCCGCTTCGCAGCAGTTTCCCAGCTCTTTCGCTTCTCTCTATCACCCGCTGGGTGGCGGCGTCCAGCCCAGCCGCTTCTTGATTTTCATCATCAGCTGATCACGCACCCCCCGGTAGGCGTCCAGAATCTGGTCGCGGCTGCCAGAAACGATGGTCGGATCCATGGTTGGCCAGTATTCCACGTCCACCGCATCGGCGCGGGTCAGGTCCAGAACCTTGTGATGGGCTTCCGGCGAAAGGGTGATGACAAGGTCGAAGCCGGACTCGTCCAGATCCTCCAGCGTCTTGGGCTGATGGGTGCTGGCGTCCATGCCGATTTCGGCCATCACCGCGTCCACGAACGGGTCACGCTCGCCCTTGCGCGCACCGGCCGAGCGCACATAGATCTGCCCCGGAAACAGGCTGCGCGCAATCGTTGCGGCCATGGGAGAGCGCACAGCGTTCATGCTGCAGGCAAACAGGACCGCAGTCGGACGGGAGCCCGGCCCGGTCATGGTGCTCAGCCTTTCCAGTGCAAGGCGTAGACAAGGGTGAAGAGGCGGCGTGCCGTCGGGTGATCGATCTCCACCTTGCCTTCCAGCCGCTCCTTCAGGACCATTGCCCCCTCGTTGTGCACGCCGCGCCGGCCCATGTCGATCGCCTCGATCTGGCTGGGCGTCGCATGGCGGATCGCCTGATAGTAGCTTTCGCAGATCAGGTCATAATCCTTCACCACGCGGCGCAGCGGCGTCAGCGACAGCACATGGGTGGCCACATCCTCGCCGCCTTCGCGGGTGATCTGGAACACCAGCTTCTTTTCCACGACAGACAGGCGCAGCACGAAACGTCCGCCCGCCACCCCGGATGGACAGAAGCTGTTTTCCTCGATCAGATCATAGATGGCGACAGCCCGGTCATGCTCGATGTCGGGCCCCGCACGGGCAATGGACGTCTCATCGAGAATGACATCGATGAGACGTCCTGAAGCATCTTCGCCGGACCCTTCTCCGGCGCCGGAGGACGCACTGCTTTCCACCAAGGTCATACGGCTCGCACCTTCCCCGTCAGAGCCCTCAATATGCGTTCCTCCCCCCCGGCCGCTCCCTTATTCCGCGCCGAGATTGAGGCGGATGGAAACGGACCTTGCATGTGCGCTGAGGCCTTCCGCCTCGCCCAGGGCAATTGCCGCAGGCCCGAGAGCCCGAAGGCTCTGCGCATCACACTTAAGGATCGACGTCCGCTTCACAAAGTCAAGCACAGACAGGCCGGACGAGAAACGCGCCGAACGGGCGGTCGGCAGAACATGGTTGGAACCGCCGACATAATCGCCGATGGCTTCCGGCGTGTGGCGGCCCAGGAACACGGCGCCCGCATTGCGCACACGCGCCAGCAGCGCTTCGGGATCTTCCACCGCCAGCTCCAGATGCTCCGGCGCCAGCCGGTTGATCAGCGGAATGGCTTCCTCCAGATCCTTCACCATGATGACGGCACCGAAATCGCGCCAGCTGGCCGAGGCCACCTCCGCACGCGGCAGCGTCTTCAGCTGGCGCTCCACCGCCGCTTCCACGGCTGCGGCCAGTGCCGCATCATCGGTGATCAGGATCGACTGGGCCACCGGATCATGCTCGGCCTGCGCCAGCAGGTCTGCTGCCAGCCAGTCCGGATTGTTGTCCGCATCGGCCACCACCAGCACTTCGGAAGGCCCGGCGATCATGTCGATGCCCACCGTGCCGAAGACCCGGCGCTTGGCAGCGGCCACAAAGGCGTTGCCGGGTCCGACGATCTTGCTCACCGGCGCAATGCTTTCCGTGCCATAGGCAAGCGCCGCCACAGCCTGCGCACCGCCAATACGGTAGATTTCCGTGATCCCGGCTACCTTGGCTGCCGCCAGCACCAGCGGGTTCAGCACCCCGTCCGGCGCGGGCACCACCATGGCAATGCGCTCCACCCCGGCGACGAGCGCGGGCACGGCATTCATGAGAACGGAGCTGGGATAGCTGGCAAGGCCACCGGGCACATAAAGGCCAACAGCCTCCACCGCCGTCCAGCGCGAGCCAAGCTCGACGCCGAGCGCATCCGTATAGCGGTCATCCTTCGGCATCTGGCGGGCGTGGTGCGAGTGGATGCGGTCCCGCGCCAGTTTCAGCGCATCAAGCGTCGCCGGATCAGCGAAAGCGGCCGCAGCCTCGATCTCTTCGGCGGTGACCCGAAGTTCGGCGATGGAACCAACACTCACGCGGTCGAAGCGGTTGGTATAGTCCACCACGGCTGCATCGCCGCGTGTGCGCACATCGTCCAGAATGGTGCGGACGACCTGATCGACATCCTCGGACACCTCGCGCTTGCCGGACAGCAGGTCCTTGAAGCGGGTCTCGAAATCTGCATCTGCGGTGGAAAGCCGGATTGCCACGTCTGTCTCCTTGCAAGGCCTTTTCGCGGCGCCGGCTCACCTTGCAAGGTTCCGCGCCGCTTATCGCTGGCAAATCTGTGACTGCCAGCCGGAAAATCTCAGTCGAGTTGATGGTGCGGTTTATTGGGCGTGGCCCAGGCAGCGCCAAGATCGGTCAGCTGCGCCTCGATGCATTCCACATCCAGTGCCAGCGTGCCGCCGCCGGCAAATTCCAGCCGCACCGTGCCGGAAGGGGCTTCCGCGCCCTGCTCGAAGCGGATGGCCAGCAGCGACAGGATGGCGCCCTTTGCCTCCTGCCGGATATGGGCGGCGCGCATTGCCGTCACCCGGGCAAAAGCCAGCGCCGAACGGCGCCTTTCATGGGTGCGCGAGCGCTGGTCTTCCGCCTTGTCCCAGACGAAGCGGTTCATGGCCACAACCACCTTGCGCTCCTTCGGCAGGTAGCGGATGTCGCCAACGCTCAGCACCGCGTCCTGCACATGGGCGGAAACCACGGCCAGATCTTCCTCATCGAGGGCGGCAAGTTTCAGCAGGTCCATGGGCGGCTCTGTCTCCGGAAGCTTGTGGCACAGGGCGGGAGAACTCCCGCCATTCCAATCCGTTGCCTAGCGCGTCCGTGACCGTTTGACAATGCGGCAGGCCGTGCACCACGCCTGCCGCACGCAGCAATTACGCCGAGATACGCTCGATCATGGCGCCGCAGCGGCCAAGCTTTTCTTCCAGCCGCTCGAAGCCACGGTCAAGGTGATAGACGCGGCTCACGTTCGTCTCGCCTTCGGCCACCAGACCGGCAATCACCAGCGACACGGAAGCGCGCAGGTCCGTTGCCATCACCGGGGCGCCGCGCAGGCTGTCCACGCCGTCCACGATGGCCGTCTTGCCGTCGATACGGATGCGGGCACCAAGGCGGGCCAACTCCTGCACATGCATGAAGCGGTTCTCGAAGATGGTCTCAGTGATGCGGCTCTGGCCGCCAGCCCGTGTCATCAGCGCCATGAACTGGGCCTGAAGATCGGTCGGGAAGCCGGGGAACGGCTCGGTGGTGATGTCGACCGGCGCAATGCCGTTGCCATTGCGGTAGATGCGCAGGCCGTCTTCCACCTGCGTAATGTCAGCCCCGGTCTGGCGCAGCACGTTCAGCGCCTCGTCCAGAAGATCGGCCCTTGCACCCTGCAGCACGACATCGCCGCCGGTCATCGCCACGGCCATGGCATAGGTGCCGGTCTCGATGCGGTCGGCGATCACCGCATGGCGGTGGCCCTTGAGGCGCGGCACGCCCTCGATGCGGATGGTGGAAGTGCCCGCGCCTTCAATCTTCGCGCCCATGCCCTTCAGGCAATTGGCAAGGTCTTCGACTTCCGGCTCGCGGGCGGCGTTTTCCAGAATGGTCTCGCCCTTGGCCAGCGTCGCCGCCATCATCAGCGTGTGGGTGGCACCCACGGATACGCGCGGGAAGGTGATATGCGCGCCGGCCAGCCCCTTGCGTGCATTGACCACCACATAGCCCGCTTCGATCTCGATCTCCGCGCCCAGCTGCTTCAGGCCATCGATGAAGAAGTCAACCGGCCGGGTGCCGATGGCACAGCCGCCCGGCAGCGACACGCGGGCCACGCCCATGCGCGCCACCAGCGGGCCGATGACCCAGAAGCTGGCGCGCATCTTCGACACCAGCTCGTAGGGCGCGGTCGTATCCACAATGGCGCGCGCCGTCAGATGCAGCGTCTGGCCGCGCAACTCGTCCACGCCGGTGCGCTTGCCATCGACCGAATAGTCGACGCCATGGTTCGACAGGATATGCGTCAGCTGCGCCACATCGCGCAGGCGCGGCACATTTTCCAGCGTCAGCGTCTCGTCTGTCAGGAGCGAGGCGATCATCAGCGGCAGGGCCGCATTCTTGGCGCCGGAAATCGGGATGACGCCATTGAGCTGCGCGCCGCCGATGATCTTGATGCTGTCCATGGAATCACCTGATTGGGCAGGTTTCAGGCCTGCCGGCAAATAGAAAACTGGCCCGGCTCTACACCGGGATAAAGGCTGAGGCAAGGCAGCGCAGTACGCTGCCCTGCCTGCATTACCTCTGCCTTGCTGCAGCATGCGGGGCCCGCAGCTTCCCGCCACTCCCGCACACCCTCATCTTATGCCGTCACGCCTGCGGCACCGCATCCGCATCCCCGCCCGGCCCGGCGGGCGCAGCAGCACCGTCGTCTGCCTCAAGCGGCCCTGCCGCCGTCTCGCGGCGCTGACGGTCGGCCGCCTTGCGCCGCTTCAGATTCTGCCGCAGCGCCTCGGCAAGGCGCGCCTCGCGGGAGCCGGGCTTAGGCCCGTCCGGCTTGTTCTGCCTGGTCATCGCCATCCCTGCTGTTTCGAATTTTCCAAGGAATAGCTTATGCTTTCCGCCACCGGAAGGCATCCCCCTTCCCTTCCCGGCAAACTGTCCACAGGCACGCAGAAAAATCAGCACGATAAGCGCTTGCCATGTCCAGCCTTCTATGGCACAAGCCGACCCGTTCGCGGCGCCACAGCGCGCCGGTCACGAACGGCCTTCCGGCTCACCGGACAAAAGGCCATCGGGTCCGCCCGGAGATGCTGCCGTAGCTCAGTGGTAGAGCACTCCCTTGGTAAGGGAGAGGTCGAGAGTTCAATCCTCTCTGGCAGCACCATCATTTCCTATTGTCTTCCAAATAGTTGAGTGTTAGCAAGCCGTTGAAGTGACCCGACCCATGCACAAGGGTCGCACACATGGTGCTACGAATGGCCAACCCAAGCAAGAACAAGTACGGGGTCTATATGTTCCGCGTGCGGGTTCCTGCGGACCTAGTTCACCTTGTCGGCAAGAAGGTGCAATCCTGTTCCCTTGGCACGAAAGACCCCAAGGCCGCACGGGAGCGGTTCCTTGCAAAGCTCAATGAAGTGGAGCGGGAATATACGACCCTGCGCGCCAGCCTACAGGCCGGACCTGAGGCACTGCCCTACGCCCAGATTGCCGCCCTGGCGGGAGAAATCTACAGGGGCCTTGCCGCCGAAGCAGAGCAAGCAGCGAGCCCGCACGAACTGGAGATGTTCTTTGAAGGGGTTTGCGCCCGTGCCAATGACCGGCAATGGCTGGACAGTCTTGCAGCCGCCACCCTGCGGGAGCACGGCCTAGCAGCAAGCACGGGCAATCAGAAGGCAATCGTTGACGAATTGCAGCAGAGGACATTCCCCATGCTGGCCCGCCGCGTTGATCAAATGCAGCGGGGCGATTTTACAACAGACCGCAATCTGTCCCGCTTCCCTGCCGTATCGCTCTCACAGCAGCCCGCAACGCCCGGCACAACGCTGGATGATCTGTTTGACCTATGGAAGCGCGACCATCTGGCGAACGGCAGGAACGCAAAGACAGCCCGCGACTATCGGGCAGTGATCGACAAGTTCAAGCGGTGGCTTGGGCATAATGACCCCCGGCAGGTTTCGCGCGGCATCATTCGGGAGTACCTGGACCATCTGGTTCACGGGGTCGGCCTCACAACGAAAACCGTGAACGGCAAGCATCTGACGTGCATCAAGGCCGTCTTCAGGGCGGGCTATGAGCGGGAGCGCATTCCAGACAACCCCGCCGCAGATGCGCGGATGCCCGTTGCGCCCAGACCCCAGACACGCCCAAAGGGCTATACCGATGCGGAGGCCCGGCTCATTCTGAAGCTGGCGAACGCTGCGGACCAGCCCACAGGCAGCGGGACAAGAGAACGGCGCTCTGTCTACAGCTTGCGGGCACGGCGTTGGGTGCCTTGGGTCCTGTGCTACACGGGCGCGCGGGTGGCTGAAATCACCCAGCTACGCAAGCAAGACATTCTGGAACAGGAGGGCATCCCCTTCCTGCGGATCACACCTGAAGCCGGGAGCGTGAAGACAGGCGAATACCGGGACGTGCCCATTCATCCGCACCTTGTTGAACTGGGGTTCCTGTCATTCGTTGCGGCCTGTCCTGAAGGCCCCCTGTTCTATGACCCCAAGCGGGCGGACAGCGGCACCCCACCGGCCCAATGGGCTGGCAACGCTCTGCGGCGCTGGCTGGTTCAGGAGCTTGGTGACCAGATGCCGGACGTTGCGCCGAACCATGCGTGGCGGCACCGGTTCAAGACTGTAGGGCGGACGGCAGGAATTGAGGCGGGCTATCTTGATGCGCTTCAAGGCCACAGACCCCGAACGGCAGGGGAGGCATACGGCCATGTGAGCCTTGAAACGCTTCACCGGGAGTTGCTGAAGGTTCCCCGGCTCACCGTGGACTAGCCGCCAGCTTTCCGCGCTGGGCGCTGGGGGAAGACCCCATGTCCGGACGCTCTGCCTTGTGCCAACAGGGCCGGGGTCTTCCTCAAGCCCTGCCTTGCGCTGGGCGTAGCGTCAGCCCTCCTGCGCGGTCTTGCGGCTCAGGATGGGACGGGCGGCAAATTCCCACCAGAAGGCGAAGGCGCGCGTCTCGGCATAGATGCTACTGCGCGTGATTTCCAGTTCAAAAGCGGCGGTACGAATGAGCATGAAGGCGGTCCTTTCGATGACTTGGGGCCCGCACAATGCAGGACCTACAGCAGCCAAAATGTACCGGAATAGCCGGACAGCGGCAATACATTCCTAAATGCAAACATTCTCCACAAGCATCTGATATAGCTACGGTTTCAGCGATTTCTCGCTCTCATATCGGCATGTGAGACGTTCCGGGTGGACGAGCCCCCGCCTTCGCCCGCCAAGAGCCTTCCGATGGATTGAGCCTGTCCCGCTCTTGTATCTGCATTAGGCCATGCATACATACAGCGATAGGCTGGACCATAGGAGAACGTTAGGCCATGGCATAGGCTCTCTATGACCCTATGCTCCATCCTAACCAGAGCCCTATAGCTCTACCTACCATATAACTGTGTGTTTGGGCTTACCGTATGGATAGGGGTGTCGTTAGACTGTCCGCCCGCGAAAATCCACAGAAACAGCCCTCAGAAGCGCTTCGTCGCACAATTTGACCCAGCATAGCGAAAAACAGAAAACCCTCTCCACGGGCCTTAAAATCAATCTACGGGCATTCGGCACAAAACAGACTGCGTGCATGTGCGCATATGCGTAAGTAATGCTGACCCATTTCAAGGGCAGCAAGGCACGGCTGACCTATCGCCCGGCTTGGCGCCTGTCCGTGCCCTGCCCTGAATTGCATGTTCTGTATCAGGTAGCGGAAAGCCTAGGCTTTTGGCCGGACTTGTGCCCCGAACGGTGGCCCAGCCCCAGCGGCAGCATGGCTTTGCAGGGGAAACAAAGCTGATCCCCCACGGCCTGATCGTGGGTGCCTTTGCATGGCGGGCGCGTGGGGGAAACTGGTGCGCATTCATCATGAGATATGGGCGCGCGAATATCCGCCCCATTTTTTAGGCCGGACCCCCAGCCCCTTCGGCACGGCACTCATGCACAAGGCAATCGACACGACCCCGGAAACCCATTACATTTCAATGCACCAGAACCACAGGACGGGTCTTCAATCCTCTCTGGCAGCACCATTTTTCACCGTTAAATCGCAGAGCTTTGGCAAAACTTGCTGGTCGCGCTATAGTAGCCGCGAAACCGGAGAAAAGCCGTATGGCAACGATGAACGTAAGCTTGCCAGCCGATATGCTGGATTTCGTGGAAGATGAAGTCGCACAAGGTGAGTATGCCACCTCCAGCGAAGTCATCCGCGATGCCCTGCGCTTGCTCCAGCATGAAAAGGCCGCCGAACAGGAGCGCCTCGCCCTTCTCAGCCGGGAAATTTCCGTTGGCCTCGACGACATGCGCGCAGGCCGCACCACGTCGAAGACTGCGGCGGAGATTGCGCAGGAGATCCGGCAGGAACTCGAAGGCGAATGACGCATTCCCTCACTGCAGCAGCCGAGCGCGACATTCGCAACATACTGAGGGAAACGATCAAAGCATTCGGCGTCAGGCAGCTCTCTGTCTACGCAGGGATTATAGATCGTGGCATAGAATTGGTCACAAAAAATCCTGAGCGCGGCGGATCTCTTGACAGATCACAGATCGCGGCGGGTGTCCGGCTTTTTCATTTGGAGCTTGCAGCAGGCAGGCGCGGCGGCGCCGCACACTGCCTTTACTACATCAAGGGCCTCCTGCCGGACGGAGGCAGCGGCGTCATCATCCTGCGCGTGCTGCATGAGAGCATGGAGCCAAGGCACAAAATCATAAGGGCCCTGCGCCAAGATCAGCAGCCATAACCCTCACTCCGCCTGCGGCATACCCGCTGGCCTCAACGCCCGTTTCTGGGCGGAGATGCGGAAGGGGGCGTTGGGGGCGCCGTAGCCGGCGTAGTTGCCGCCGCGCTGGACGAATTCGAAGAACAGCCCTTCCGGACGGGTCTGAGAATAAAGCTGGAAGAAGCTGCCGCCTGCATCCTCGTCGTAGAGCACGTTAGCCGCCTTCATGCGCGCCACCAATGCCGGATTGAGGCCGAAGCGGGCTTCGACGTCAGCATAGTAGTTGGCGCCGATCTGCAGGATGGGGAAGCCACGGGCACTGAGCGCGGCTGCGGTGGCAAAGATGTCATCCGTGGCAAAGGCGATATGCTGGACGGAGGAGCCGAAGCTTTCCTTCACGAAGCGCCCGGCCAGCGTGTGGCGGGCTTCCGAACCGTTGAGCGTGACGCGCAGCGCGCCGGTTTCCACCGCCTGCGACTTCACCAGCCCGTCCGGATCGGCCACATCCACCATGGGCGCGCGGCGGGCATCGAACAGGGCGTGGTAGAACAGCGACCAGCTGAGCATCTCGTCATGCGCCATGGTCTGGGCGATGTGGTCGATGCGCGTCAGCCCGGCGCCTGCGGAGGCATCCGCCTTGCCGGCACCAGCCTTGCCGGAATCGGGCAGCGGGCGGAAGTCCACATCCCACAGGCGGCCCAGCATCTCCCCGCCATCGACAAAGCGCAGCAGGCTTCCGCCATGACCGCGCACCGCAGGAATGGCAAGCTCCCCTTCGGAGATATGGCTCTGATGGGCCGGGATCAGCAGCGCCTGCGCCCGCCCGGCGGCAGCGGCGGCATCGGGCACCTTCAGCGCGATTTCGGACACGGTGGTGCCGTGGGTGACATAGGCGGTGTGGGCAAAGCCGGTGACGGCCGTGTTGACGAGGATGTTCACCGCCCCCTGGCTCCAGCGCGTCACCGGCTTGGAGACGTGTCGCGCCACGGGCGCAAAGCCTGCCGCCGTCAGGAAGGCGGCGATGGCCGGTTCTTCCGCTTCCGAGGTGGCAATTTCGAGGAACTCGACACCTTCCACGGGGGCAGGCGCGGGGAAATGCGGCAGGTCGACGGTCAGCGCCGGTTCGGCCCGGCGCACCCGGTCCTGCAGGTCGATGAGGCTGCGGTGGCCGTCCAGCGCCACAAGGCGCGGCAGGCCGGCGCGGAACTGGTCGTTGAAGATCTCAAGCGACAGCGGCCCGGAATAACCGGTGGAGAGCACCGCCCGCATGAAGCCGGTCACATCCAGATCCCCCTCGCCCGGCATGTTGCGGAAGTGGCGCGACCAGTAGAGCAGGTCCATGGGAATGGCCGGAGCATCGGCCAGCTGCACGAAGAAGATGCGGTCGCCGGGAATGGCGCGGATCGAATCCGGCGAAATGCCACGCCCGAGCGTGTGGAAACTGTCGAGGATCAGACCGATGCGCGGATGGTCCGCACGGCGCACCACTTCCCAGGCATCGCGGTGGTCGTTGACGTGCCGCCCCCAGGCCAGCGCCTCGAATCCGGCGCGCACGCCGAAACGGGCTGCAAGCTCGCCCAGTTCGTGGAAGTCCTGCGCCATCCGGTCGATACCGCCCATGGCCGCCGGATGCACGGAGGAACAGACCAGCATCAGGTCGGTGCCCAGCTGGTTCATCAGGTCGAACTTGCGCGCCGCACGGGCAAAGGCGCGGGCGCGGTAGGGTTCCGGCAGGCCCTCGAAGTCGCGGAAGGGCTGAAACAGGGTGATGGTCAGCCCGTGATCGCGCACCATGCGGCCCACATCGGCGGGGCTCAGGTCCGAGGCGATGAAATCCTGCTCGAAGATCTCGATCCCCTGGAAGCCTGCCTTGGCGATGGCCTCCAGCTTGACCGGCAGATTGCCCGAGATGGAAACGGTGGCGATCGAATTCAGCATCGGTTCACTCCGGCTTGAGAAGATCCTGGCGCAGGCGGCCATGATCGAGCGGCAGTCCTGTGAAGATGGCCCAGGCATCGACGCCCTGCCCGAAGAATAGCTCATAGCCCGAGATGATGGTCAGGCCTTCGGCTTCCGCATCTTTGAGGAAAGGCGTATCGACCGGCGTGTAGACCGCATCGAACACCCAGGCAGCGCCCGTCATGAATGCCCGCTCCAGCGGCGTGCCGCCGTAGCCGACCATGCCGACGGGCGTGCAGTTGATGAGGCCGCTGGCGCCCGCGGCAAGCTCTGCTGCCTCCGGTCCGGTGCGGGTGACGAGGTCCGGCCGCACGGCTTTCAGCGCTTCGGCCAGCGCATCGGCCTTGGCCACATCCCGGTCCGCAATGCGGATCTCCGAAAGGCCAAGGGCGATGAGGCCGAAGGCCACCGCCTTGCCGACACCCCCTGCCCCGATCATCAGAACGGGACCGGGCGCCGCATCGCCGCGCAAGGCCCGGTAGGCGGCGATGAAGCCGGAATAGTCGGTGTTGAAGCCGCGCGCCTTGCCGTCCTCGAAGATCACCGTATTGACCGCCCCGATGGCCCGCACCAGCGGATCATCGACCTGAACCTTGGCCGCCGCCCGCTCCTTGTAGGGATAGGTGACGTTGACGCCCCGGTAGCCATCTGCCGCCACATGGGCAAAGAGAGGGTCGAATTCCATGCCCATCTCCCGTGGCACCAGCCGGTCATAGGTCACCGTGCGCCCGTTCTGCAGCCCCGCCAGCACATGCAGGCGGGGAGAGGATGAGGCGGCGATGTTGTCGCCGATGAGGCCGAGGCGGATGGTGCCGGTCTGCGGCACGGCAGCGGGAGAGGATGCGGACATGGCGTGTCAGGCTCGCTTGCGGAAAATGCGGCGCCAGAGCGGCGTCTTGGACAGAAGGATCAGCACCACACCGGCCATCAGCGTGGCCGAAAGCGGGCTGGTGAGAATGCCCTTGAACAGCATGGGCAGGCTTTCCTGCTCCGAGATGATGGCCCGGCGCCAGTTGTCATCCAGAAGGCGCGACAGGATCACGCCGAGAATGACGGGCCCAAGGGAATAGCCGTAAAGGCGCATGAAATAGCCGAGCACGCCGAAGCCCAGCATCCAGTAGACATCCCCCAGCCGGTTGTTCACCGCATAGGCGCCGACGATGGACAGCAGCAGGATCAGCGGGATCAGCAGCCCGCGCGGCAGTTCCACCACCTTGACGAAGAGGCGGATGCCGGTGAGGCCGAAGAGCAGCATGAAGCAGTTGGCGATCATCAGCGCGCTGACGATGAACCAGAACATGTGCGGCTGCTGCACCATCAGCAGCGGCCCGGGGTTGAGGCCGTGGATGAACAGCGCGCCGATCATGATGGCCGTCACCGCATCCCCGGGGATGCCGAGCGTCATCATCGGGATGAAGGCCCCGCCGACAGCGGCGTTGTTCGCCGTCTCGGGGGCGACAAGCCCCTCGATGGCGCCCTTGCCGAAGGGTACTTCCGGATCCTTCGTCACGCGCTTGGCATGGTCATAGGCCATCAGCGCGGCAATATCCCCGCCCGTGCCGGGCAGCGCACCGACAACGACACCGATGGCCGAGGTCTGCAGCGACAGCGGCAGATGCTTGCGGATGGTGCTGAAGCGCGGAACGATGCGGCTGATCTTCTGCTTCACCGCTTCGGACTTGATCGTGTGCAATTGCATCAGGGCTTCGGACACGCCGAACATGCCGATCATCACGGCAATGAAGGAGATGCCCCCCATCAGCGACGGGGAGCCAAACGTGAAGCGCTGGTCCATGGTCAGCGGGTCGAGGCCGACAGAGCCGATCATCAGGCCCAGAGAGCCTGCGAAGACGCCCTTCACCAGGCTTTCCCCCGACAGCGAGCCAACCAGCAGCAGGCCGAGAATGGCCAGCAGCATGAAGTCGCGCGGCTGAAAGCGGATGGCGAAATCGGATACGGCAGGCGCTGCCAGGGCGAGCACCAGAATGCCGATCAGGCCGCCGAAGAAGGACATGACGGTGGTGACGCCAATGGCCTCACCCGCTTCGCCCCGCTGGGCCATGGGATAGCCGTCCAGCGCCGTGGCGATGGCCGAAGGCGCGCCGGGGATGTTGAGCAGGATCGCCGTGCGCGAGCCGCCATACACCCCGCCCATGAAGATGCCGATCATCAGCGACAGGGCGGGCAGCACATCCCAGGAGAAGGTGAAAGAGATGAGAATGGAGACGGCCATCGTCACCGACAGGCCGGGAATGGCGCCGATATAGATGCCGGCCATGGTGCCTGCCGCGATGAGGGCGAGCAGCTTGATGTCCAGCAGCGGCACGAGAAGAGCGTTGAGAATATCCATCAGGGTCTCTGCCTTACGCCATGAGCTTGCGGAAGAAGGCGAGGATTTCCGCCTCCGGCACGATGCCGGCGGGCATCAGCACCGAGAAGATCAGCCGGAAGATCACCCAGATCAGAAGAATGCTGAAGGCCGAGACCATCACCGTCCAGCCCCAGTTGCGGCGGGTCAGGATGCGGATGCCGATGACCAGAAACAGGAAGGACGTGGGGATGAAGCCAAGCGGCTTCAGCAGGAAGGCATAGGCCGTGATCAGCACGGTCATCAGCACCACCGGCAGCGGCAGGATCTCCCGCAGGGCCCACTGGTTACCTTCCGCGGGCTTGCGCAGGGTCTGGATCAGCACCATGCCGGAGGTCACGGTCATCAGACCGGTCGTCATCATCGGCACGCCGCCCGGTGCGGACAAGGCCTCAAAGCCGGAAATCCCGTAAGCGGTGTAGAACAGGAACAGACTGGCGCCGAACATGAAGAAGCTGAAAACCAGTTCAAAGGAGCGGCGGGGTTGCGGGTTTTCCATGTGACCTCCAGCAGCCGGATCAGGCAGGCAGGGTTTTACCACCTGCCCATGCAAAACGCCGCCCCTCTTCGGCAGCCTGCGTCACATGAAATCATGCATGATGCAGGCTGCTTCAGAAGCGTTTTCCGGGGCCCGGCAGGGTGCTTTCCCTTTACCGTCGGCGGCCAGGCCCCGGAAGATCAGGCGGCGTTCTCTGGTTTATGGCGAGGATCAGGGCTTGGGAATGCCGAATTCCTCGGGCGAGGCCTTGGCAAGGCCCGCTTCCCAGACAAGCCAGCTGGTGGTGGACTGCCACTTCGACAGGAAGTCTTCCGCCTCGGCGCCGGAATAGGACATCATCTTGAAGCCGCGGCTGTCCATCAGCTTGAGGAAGTCCTCGTTCTTGGCGCCCTCCTGATAAGCGGCCACCAGCTTGGCAACCACGTCATCCGGGGTGCCCTTCTTCACGAAAATGCCGAAGAACGGGCCCCAAGGCAGCAGTTCGGCAAATTCCGGGTTGGTGGACACGATGGTCGGCACGTCCGGCAGGGCCGGGGTGGGCTCGACGTCGAACAGGGCAATCGGCTTCATCGTGCCGGCCTTGATGTTCTCGACCGCAGCGCCCAGCACCGCCGGCATCACGTCGATGGCGCCGCCCTGCAGGGCGGTCAGGGCCGGGCCGTCACCGTCGTAGGGAACGAAGGTCACGTCGATCGGCGTCTTCTGGTTGATCATCGCGGTCACGACAGACGGCAGGCCGCCCGGACCGGTGGAGCCAAACTTCACCGCCTTCGGATTGGCGTTGATGTAGGCGATCATCTCCTGAAAGGTGTTGAACGGAGCATCCGGACGGGCCACCAGGATCGGGATACCGCGCGCCAGAACATTGATCGGGGTGAAGTCGGAATAGTCCTTCTCACCCAGCTTCATCACCTTGTAGAGCAGCGGGTTTTCCGCGCCGAACAGGATGGTGTAGCCATCGGCATCACCGGCCTCGACCATGTTGAGCGCCAGGGCGCCAACGCCGCCGGTGACGTTCTGCATGATGATCTTGCCGCCCAGCGCCTGTTCGGCATGCGGGGTGACGGCGCGCATCACCGTGTCGGTGGAGCCGCCTGCGCCCCACTGGATGATGCCCTGAATTTCCTTGTCCGGATATTCGGCAAGAGCCGGAACAACAGCAAGCCCAAGCGCAAGAGCTGCGCCGATAAGCGTCTTCTTCATGAAGATCCTCCCATTTGAACGGTCCCGGCCCATTCTCCTTTTGAGCCGCCCGAACTCTTGATTGCCAGAAGTCAGAGATAACAGCAAATACCGATTTTGCCGTCATAGTAACATGATGTTAATCCAGCATCTCAGCCCGTTCCCGTTGCTGAAGGTGCGGGGTCCCAAGCCTCGCGGGCGCGGGCGCGTTGGAGTTCGTGGCGGAAACGCTCGACGGTGAATTCGGCGAAGCTGGAGAGCTGCCGTCCATGTTTGGTCAGCACCCAGGCGTTGATTGACGCGGGCTCCTTCAGCGGGCGCCGCACGAGGCCAGGCATGTAGACCTCCGCCACCGAGAATTCGTCGATCACCGAAACACCCAGCCCATGCCGGACGAGGCTGACGATGGTCTGGGCAAAGCGCCCGCGCATGGAAAAGCGCGGCTCCAGCCCGGCATCCCGGTAAGGGTGAGACAGGATGCGCCCGTATGGATCACTTTCATCGATGCCGATGATTGGTTCTTCCATCAGGTCATGCACGGAAATAACAGGCTTTTCCGCCAGCCGGTGCCCCTCCGGCACCACGGCAACAAGGCGCCCCTCCACCAGCTTCTGACAATCCACCGCCGGATTGTCCATGGCCGAGCTCATGATCACGAACTCGCCGCGCTCCAGCAGCAGATAATCAAGTGTTTCCTCGATCTTGAGGATGTTGAGGTCGATGAAGAGATCGGGAAAGCGCTGGCGCACATTGCGGATGGCGCGCGCCGCAATGAACTGCGCAATCGAGGGGGCGCAGGCAATCGACAGGGTGAATTCCTCACCCTTGTGCAGGGAGGACACCGCCTGGTTCAGGTTCTCCATCTGCCGGTAGACCTGATGCACCATGTCGAAGACCTTCTGCGCCTCGGGCACCGGCACGAACAGGCCCGCCTTGCGCTCGAACAGGCGCACGCCGAGAGAATCCTCGGTGTATTTGATCAGGCGGCTGACGCCGGGCGCCGACACGTTCAGCAGCTTGGCGGCGCCCGCAATCGTCCCGGCCATCATCACGGCGCGGATGACCTCGACCTGCCGGAGTGTCAGTTCTTTCATCTTGAAGAATCTCCCGGGCGCGATGCTGTCACAGCTTCGGGAAAGGCGAAAGGTCTCCTTTCAGGAACAGCGGCGAAGGTATCGGGCGATGATCCCTGGCAGAATTGACCTTCTCAAGCCCGCATGAACCTGATTAACCTCACGGCCCCGAACCGGAGATACCTGGAACAATGAAACTTGATGCCGCCCTTGAAGCCCGCCTGACCCAGGCCAGTGCCATGCTTGCCGAATGCCGCCGCCAGGGCGGCGCGCTGGAGCGACTGCCGGAAGAAGCCCGCCCGCAATCCATGCTGGAAGGCTACGAGATCCAGCGCCGCGTCCATGCGCTGCTGGGCGACGCTCCGGTCCGCCACTGGAAAACCTCCGAAACCGGCCCGAAGGGCGCAATGACGGCCCCGATCCACGGCAGCCGCATCTTCACGAGCCCCGCCAGCGTTGCCCGCGTCAACGCTCTGGAGACGGAGATCGCCCTGCAGCTTGGCCAGGATCTGCCCTTCCGCGACGGCGAACCCTATACCCGTGACGAAGTCCTTGCGGCTGTCTCTCACTACGCTCTGGCCTTCGAGCTGTGCGCCTCGCGGTGGCTGGCGAAGGATGTGGAAGTGGAAGAGAAGATCGCCGACTGCCTGTCCAATGACGGCCTTGTCCTCGGCACGCCCGTGCCCTTTACCGGCGACATCCTTTCGCCGGTCACCCGCCTCGAACTGATGCACGAAGGCAAGGCCGAGCCCTTCACCCCCAACGACATCGACCCGGCAGGCTCGCTGACGGCCTATGTCAATGCAGGCGGTGACCGGTTCGGCGGCTTCAAGGCGGGTGACTGGATCATCACCGGTTCCATGAGCGGCGTGCAGAACGCCCCTGCTCCCGGTCTTTGGACAGCCCGCTGGGATGACCGGCTGGAGATCAGCCTGACCATCACCGGCTGATCCTGATGCTCTCCGGTTCAGCGGACGGAAAAGCCGCTGAACCGGACGAGCTGGACGTTCTTTTCTTCCAGAAGCGCGGCGAAGGCATCGCTGGCGAGATACTCCAGCTCCACCTCCCGCAGATCCGTCAGCGGATCGAGCCCGATGAGATGCCCGTCGACGAGGCCGGGATGGCACATGATCAGCGGCCGCTCCCCCTCGCCGCTCAGGAACCGGCCGAACAGATCGCCGGTCTTCTCCCGCGCCGTGAAATCCCGCACGCCGCGGAAACTGTCATTGGCCTTGAACCCCGCCGCCTTCACCTTGCGGGCAAAGCCCTGGCCCAGCGCGCTGATGACAGCCGCTCTTGGAACGGCCCTGCCCCGTTTCAGGATGGCCGGCAGCGGCTCCTGACACAGGCGCAGATAGCCGCCCTGGGGCGCGATGCGGGCTGCGAAAGCCTCCAGCACAAGATCGCGGATCACCGGCAGCTGGTGGCAATGATGATGGCCATCGATGAAATCCGGCACCCGGCCCATGACAGCCACGAAGGCATCGATCTGGGCGGCGATCTCCCCGGCAAGTTCCCGCCGGACGGCCTCTTCCTTCAGCTGGCCGCGCAGGGCCATGATGATCAGCCGCCCGTTCGACGGCAGATGCCCGCTTTCTGCCAGCTTCGGCATCTGGGTCAGAGGGATGTGATCGGTGAGCGTCAGATGCAGACCGGTATCCGCATCGATCTGCTCTGCCCCGGCCAGAAGCTGGCGCCCCTCTTCTGCCCAGAAGGGGCTCACCGTCATGGCTGCCGTCGCCGTCAAACGCCGCTGGCGCAGCAGCTGGCGGATGCCCTCGCTGATGCCGGGCGTCAGCCCATAGTCATCAGCACTCAGCACAGCCTGTTTTTTCCCGGACATCACTGTTTGAAAAACCCGCTCTCTAAGGCTAGTTACTGCTCAATCGATCCTGCGGGACATTTAAGGCAAAAGCGCGCCTCATGACAGATCCGAGAATGGCCAATCCGGGCATCCCCACACCGAACCTGTCTGTGGTGATCCCCTGCTACAATGAAGCTGCCAATCTGGCGCCGCTGATGGCACGGCTGATCCCGGTGCTCGAGGGGCTTGGCCGCAGCTTTGAAATCCTGCTGGTGGATGACGGCAGCCGCGACCGCACGCTGGAGGTGGCAGCAGGCCTTGCCGCTGCCGACCCGCGCATCGGCATCCTCGCCCTGTCCCGCAACTTCGGCAAGGAAATTGCCATCACCGCCGGCATCGACCACGCGCGCGGAGATGCAGCCGTCCTGATCGACGCGGATCTTCAGCATCCGCCGGAAAAGATCATCGAGCTTGTCGCGGCCTGGGACGAGGGCTTCCAGATCATCCATGCCACACAGGCTGTCCGCCCGACCGAAGGGCTGGCCAAGCGCGCCGGGGTCAAGCTCTTCTACAAGCTTCTCGCCCAGCTTTCCGACATCAAGCTGCCGCGCGGCGCAGGCGATTTCTGCCTGCTGGACCGGGCGGCGCTGGATGCGCTGAAATCCATGCCGGAGCGTGCACGCTTCATGAAGGGCCTGTATTTCTGGGTCGGTTTCCGCCAGAAGCAGATCCCTTACGAGCCGGCCGAGCGCACCGCCGGGGCAAGCGGCTGGAACATGCGGCGTCTGTTTGGGCTTGCTCTGAACGGACTGACAGCCTTCAGCACCGTCCCCCTGCGGCTTGCCTCCATCGCCGGTGTTCTGGTGTCTTTCATTGCGATCATTTACGGCCTGTTCCTTGTGACCGACGTGCTGCTTCATGGCATCGACGTGCCGGGCTATGCGTCGCTCATGGTCGGCCTCTTGTTCCTCAGCGGCGTGCAGCTGATTTCGCTCGGCATTCTGGGCGAATATGTAGGCCGGATCTTCAACGAAACGAAACAGCGCCCGCTGTATTTCGTCGGCAGCTACCGGCCGGGGCAGGCCCATGCGGATGCAGGTTCCCTGTCCTCCGCCACTCAGGCCAGCCCGGAAGCTGCCAGCGCCACGAGGACATAACGCCCGGCCTTGCCGATGGTGACCAGCAGCAGGAAGATGCCCAGCGGCTCGCGCAATGTGCCAGCAATCACGGTCAGCGGATCACCGATGACGGGCAGCCAGGCGAACAGCAGGCTCCAGCGGCCATAGCGGTGATACCAGCCCTCAGCCCGCGCCAGCGCCTTGTCAGAGACCGGGAACCAGCGCTTGTGCCGGAAACTGGCAATGCCGCGCCCCAGCAGCCAGTTGACCACCGAGCCCAGCACATTGCCCGCCGTGGCAACGCCCACCAGCAGCCAGAGCGGCCAGCCACCGGCAATCACCAGCGCGGCCAGCACCCCTTCGGACTGGGCAGGCAGCAGCGTCGCCGCCAGAAAGGCAGCCAGAAACAACCCCGCCAGGCTGCCAAGTCCATTCATCCGCTGATGTTCCTCCCTCAGACACAAATGCGCTGCCGCAGGTAGCCCTGCGGCAGCGCATGTTCAAGGATAAACACACAATCCGTTTCAGGCGCGGGCGAGAAGCCCGTGCTCGGCGTGCTCCAGTGCGGTGACGATGCCGCGCAGTTCCGCCAGCCCCTTCAGCCGCCCGATGGCCGGATAGCCGGGCTGTGCCTTGCGCTTGAGGTCGTCGAGAATGTCCTGCCCGTGATCCGGGCGGAAGGGGATCGACACATCGCTGCGGCCTTCTGCCTTGCGGCGCGCCTCTTCCTTCACCACCTCGGCCAGCAGCGCCACCATGTCGGTATTGCCCTTCAGGTGCTCAGCCTCGTGGAAGGAGCCGAAGAGCGCATCCGTCTCGCGCTTCACGTTGCGCAGATGCAGGAAATGCACCTTGGCGCCATGGCGGCGCATCATGCCCGGCAGGTCATTGTCGGAACGGGCGCCCAGCGACCCGGAACACAGGGTGATGCCGTTCGACGGATTGTCCACCGCCGAGAGAATCGCCTCGTAGTCGGCTTCCGTCGACATGATGCGCGGCAGGCCGAGCAGCGGATAGGGCGGATCATCCGGATGGCAGCACATGCGGATGCCTTCCTGCTCCGCCACCGGGATCACCTCCTCGAGGAAGGCGATGAAATGGCGGCGCAGCTGGTCGGCATCGATCGCGCCATATTCGGCCAGATGCGCCCGCACATCGTCCAGCGTCATGTGTTCGGCAGCGCCGGGCAGACCAAAGGCCACGTTGATGGCCAGCGCCTTCTTCTGCTCCTCGCTCATGCCCGCGTGGCGGCGGGCCGCTTCTTCGGCAATCTCTGCCGGGAAGTCCTCTGCCGCCCCCTTGCGCTGCAGGATGTGGATGTCGAAAGCGGCAAAATCCGCATGGTCAAAGCGCATGCAGGTGCCGCCATGGTCCACCCGCCAGGCCAGATCCGTGCGCGTCCAGTCCAGCACCGGCATGAAATTGTAGCAAAGCACCTCGATGCCGGCCGCGCCCAGATTGCGCAGGCTGACCTTGTAATTCTCGATGTGCTCGCGCCAGTTGCCCTTCTGCTTCTTGATGTCCTCGGAGACCGGGAGGCTTTCCACCACCTCCCAGGCGATCCCCGACAGGCTGCCATCGCTGCGCGTGGCGATCTCCCGCTGACGCCGGGCAATTTCCTCAGGCGTCCACACCGCGCCGCTCGGCACGTGATGAAGCGCGGAGACCACGCCCTCCACCCCTGCCTGCAACATGTCGTCAATGCTCACAAGGTCCTTGGGACCAAACCAGCGCCAGGTCTGCCGCACGCGTTCCACTCCTGTTTCCGGCCCGCCGCTTCTGGCCCGGCCGGTCCTTCGGGCCTTCCGGTTGCCCCGGTTTGCCGCCTCTTTCAGGGGGAAGGCATAGCATGCCCTCGCCCCTGCCGGCTAGTATGGTAGTTTGATATTGACTTGTATGGTAGTATGGAAAATGATGCTGGCAAGAGGAGAGTGTGGAAAATGGACGGGAACATGACGGGTCAGATTCTGCCGCTCAGACCACTTGCCGCATCCGAACCGGGCGTTCCTGTCGGCCAGCTGGTGCATCGTGACCTGCGCCAGCGCATCATTCGCGGCGAGCTGGCGCCGGGCACTCTTCTGTCCGAGGCGGAGATGGCCCGCAGCTTCGGCTCCAGCCGCCAGCCCGTGCGGGAAGCCTTTATCAAGCTCGCAGAGGAAGGCCTTGTCGAGGTCCGCCCGCAGCGCGGCACCCTGGTGCGCAAGATCTCCATCAAGCGCGTGATGGACATCCGCTTCGTGCGGGAAGCCATCGAAGCGAATGTGGTTCACCTGCTGGCCAGCGAACCCGAACCGGCCATCATCGCGGACCTGCGCGCCCAGGTCGCCCGCCAGCGCGAGGTCGCTCCCGATGCGCAGGATGTGTTCATGGCGCTGGATGAAACCTTTCACCACACCATGGCCCGGGCGATCGGCAAGACCTATGCCTGGGACGTGGTGGAAAGCGTCAAGGCCCAGATGGACCGGGTGCGCTATCTCAGCTTTGCCGATTTTCCGATCTCGCGCCTCATCGCCCAGCATGAGGCCATCGTCGATGCGATCGAAACCCGCAACCCGCAAGGCGCCGGAGAGGCCATGCGGACCCACCTGCGGGAGATCCTGAAGGACCTGCCGAACATCGCGGCCGCCCGGCCGGAACTGTTCGACATGGAAGAGGTGCAAGTCACCCCATAATCACATGAAGTGGAGGAAAAACATGCGTCGTTTCACAAGGCAGGCCCTTGCCGCTGCCATCGGGCTTGCCAGCCTGACTGCCCTTGGCAACCCTTCCCTTGCCGCAGAGCGCGTGCTCAAGCTTGGCCACCTCGCCAATGAGCAGAACACCTGGCACAAGGCCTCCGTGAAGTTCGGTGAGGAACTGAAGGCACTCACCAACGGCCGTATCGAGGTCGAGGTCTATCCGAACGAGTCCCTCGGCAAGGAAGTCGACCTGATCAACGGCATGCAGCTTGGCACGGCCGACATGACGATTACCGGCGAAAGCCTGCAGAACTGGGCGCCCATGGCAGCCCTTCTGGCCGTGCCTTACGCCTACAAGTCGCTGGAGCATATGGACGAGGTTGCCTCCGGCAAGACCGGCGAGGACATCAAGACAGAGATCGTGGCACGCGCCCAGATCCGCCCCATCGCCTATTTTGCCCGCGGCCCGCGCAACCTGACCGCCAACCGCGAGATCAAGACCCCTGATGATCTCAAAGGCCTGCGCATGCGCGTGCCGAACGTGCCGCTGTTCGTCGATACCTGGAAGACGCTGGGCGCCCAGCCCACGCCGATGGCCTTCTCGGAGGTCTTCACCTCGCTGCAGTCCGGCGTGATCGATGCGCAGGAGAACCCGCTGGCGCTGATCAAGTCGGCCAACTTTGCCGAAGTGCAGAAGTTCGTGAACAAGACCGAGCATGTGCGCTCCTGGATCTATCTCACGATCTCCGAAATGACCTGGTCGCAGCTCAGCGCCGAAGATCAGGCGGCAGTCATGGAAGCGGCCAAGCGGGCGCAAGCCTATGAGCGTGAGCTGTTCCTTGCCGACGAGGAAAACCTCGTGAAGGAGCTTCAGGCCGCAGGCATGACCTTTGTCGAGGTGGATGCTGCCGCCTTTGCCGAAAAGGCACGTCCGGCCGTTCTGGCCAATGTGAAGCCGGAAATCCGCCCGATCGTTGAAGACCTCATGAAGTGAAAAGGCAGCTGCGGCCCCGGCACCTCGCCCGGGCCGCAGCATGCCTCCTTCGGGAGACAATCATGATTTTCAGACAGGCCCTCGCGCTTGTGGCAGCGGTCAGCCGTTTTGCCACCGGAGCCGCCTTTTTCATCCTGATGGGCGCCGTGCTCGTTCAGGTGCTCGGGCGCACGCTCTTTCATTCGTCACCCGTCTGGACGGAGGAGCTCACCCGCTTCGCCCTGCTCTATGTTGCCGCCATCGGCCTCGGCCTTGCCTACCGCAGTGGTGATCTGGTCAACGTGGATCTGGTCTGCGAGAGCCTGCCCGCCCCCTGGCCGAAGCTGCTGCGGGCGCTGTCGGCCCTGCTGACGGCGATGCTGTGCCTGATCCTGATCGGCCCGGCCTGGCGCTTCACCTCCATCGGCGCCCTGCAGACATCCCCCGCCCTGACCTGGCGGATGGACTTCATTCACGCCAGCATGCTGGTTGCCCTCGTCTCGCTCTGCATTTTTTCCCTTGCGCGCTTCCTGTCCATCGCCACCGGCGAAAGTGACGGCCTGCCGCAGGCAGCCGGAGAAGAAACCCCGTGAGCCTTGCCATTCTCTTCGGCGTCTTCGCCCTCGGCCTGATCATCGGCGCCCCCGTTGCGGTGACGCTGGGCCTCGCCTCCATGACCTACCTCTGGTTCAAGGGCATTCCTCTCGTCGTCATGCCGCAAAAGATGTTTGCCGGTATCGATGTCTTCGTTCTCCTGTGCATCCCCGGCTTCATCCTGGCCGGCAACCTGATGAACCGGGGCGGCATCACCGGGCGCATCGTGCGCTTTGCCAATGCGCTGGTGGGCTGGATGCGCGGCGGCCTGGGACAGGCCAATGTCGCTGGGTCCATGCTCTTCGGCGGCATTTCCGGAACGGCCGTGGCCGATGCGGCCTCTATCGGCGGCATGATGATCCCCGGCATGAAGAAGGCCGGCTATCCAGCGGACTTTTCCGCCGCAATCACGGCAGCCTCTTCCACCGTCGGGCCGATCATTCCGCCCAGCGTGCCGATGATCATTGTCGGCGCCCTCTCCGGAATTTCCGTTGGCAAGATGTTCATGGCCGGCGCCATTCCCGGCATCATGATGGGCCTCGCCATGATGGTGACGACCTATATCATCGCCGTGCGCAAAGGCTTTCCGCGCCAGCCCTGGCAGGGCGTGCGCGAGCTTTGCCTCGCGTTCCTCGGCGCCTTCTGGGCTCTGGCCATGACGGGCCTCATCGTCGGCGGCCTGCTGACCGGCCTTGCCACGCCTACGGAAACCGCCGTTGTCGCCAGCATCTACGCATTCGTCGTCGGCGCGTTCTTCTACCGGGAACTGCCCATCCGCGAAGTGCCGAAGATTGTCATCGACAGCGCCGTTTCCTCGGCGGCCATCCTCGCGCTCGTCGGCTTTGCCAATGTCTTCGGCTGGATCCTCGTTTCCGAGCGCATCCCGCAGATGATTGCCGAGAGTGTTCTGTCCATCACCGACAACAAGTTCGTCGTGATCCTGCTGATCAACATCGTGCTGCTGATTGTCGGCATGTTCATGGAAACGATCGCGGCGCTGATCATCCTCTTTGTGCCGCTCCTCGCCCTCGCCCAGGGCGTCGGCATCGATCCGCTGCATTTCGCCACCTTTGCGGTGCTGAACCTGATGATCGGCCTCACCACGCCTCCCGTGGGTGTGTGCCTGTTCATCTGCGCCAACATCGCCAAGCTGCCGCTTTCGCCGGTCATCCGGGCCATCACGCCCTTCCTCATCACCAACATCATCGTGCTGCTGCTCGTGTCCTACATCCCCGGACTTGCGACATGGCTGCCCGCCTATCTTCTGGATTGAACCGTCATGGAAACTCGCGTGTGCCGCCTTTACGGCCAGCATGACCTGCGCATTGAAACAGCTGAAGTGCCGCAGCCCGGCCCCGGTGAGGTGCTTGTCGCCATCGGCGCGGGCGGGATCTGCGGCTCGGATCTGCACTACTTTCAGGATGGCGGCTTCGGCCCCATCCGCGTCCGCGAACCGATCGTCCTCGGCCACGAGATTGCCGGAACCATCGCAGCCCTTGGCGGGGGCGTTACCTCGCTCAACCTGGGCCAGAAGGTTGCCGTCAATCCCAGCCGGCCGTGCCGCACCTGCAAATATTGCGCGGAAGGGCTTTTCGCCCACTGCCTGGCCATGCGCTTCATGGGCTCCGCCTTGCGCTTCCCCCATGAACAGGGCGGCTTCCGCGACCTTGTGGTCACCGATGCCATCCAGTGTGAGCCTGTCGGTGCGCATGTAGACCATGCGGAAGCCGCCTGCGCCGAGCCGCTGGCTGTCTGCCTGCATGCTGCCAATCAGGCCGGGCCGCTTGAGGGCCGCCACGTGCTCATCACCGGCGCAGGCCCTATCGGGCTGCTCTGTCTGGCCGCAGCCAAACGGGCGGGTGCTGCCAGCATCACCGTCACCGATCTGCAGGACGCAACGCTGGCTGTGGCAGCACAATTGGGCGCCTCACAGACCATCAACGTCATGACCCAGCCCGCAGCGCTGGAGCCCTTCAAGGCGGACAAGGGTCACTTCAACGTGGTGTTCGAATGTTCCGCCGCGGCCCCTGCCCTGCGCACGGCCATAGAATGCGTCCGCCCGCGCGGCCGTATCGTGCAGGTGGGCGTAACCGGCGATCTGCCCATCCCGGTCAATCTGATCGTCGGCAAGGAGATCGAGTTCGTGGGCACGCACCGCTTCCATGAGGAGTATGCGCTTGCTGCGCGTCTGATCGACAGCGGCGAGATCAATGTGAAGCCCATCATCAGCCACCGCTTTGCGCTGGAAGACGCGGAAGAAGCCTTCCGCATTGCCGGAGACCGTTCGCAAGCCATCAAGGTCAGCCTTACGTTTGCTGGCGCATGACGCTCAATCCGGCACCGATTGTCTCGCCTGCGTGGACACGTCATCCACGCAGGCGTTCTTTTTCCTCGCCAGGGAACATGCCATAAGACCTGCCTCATCAGCAGAGGCGATGCCGTGAACCCTGAGATCATCTATCTTTTCGATCCGCTCTGCGGCTGGTGCTACGGCGCCGGTCCGGGGCTTGCACGGCTCGCGGCAGAGCCCGGCATCACGGTCACCCTGCAGCCGGTGGGCCTGTTTGCCGGAGCAGGTGCGCGGCCCATGGACCCGGCTTTTGCCTCCTACATCGTCAAGGCCGACGAGCGGATCACGGCGATGACCGGCCAGCCCTTCAGCGATGTATACCGGCAGAACGTGCTGTTCGGCGGCACGCAGAGGATCGACAGCGGCCCTGCAAATCTCGCGCTCACCGCCGTGCGCCTGACTGAACCGGATGAGTTGCACAAGGCCCTGAAGGCGCTGCAGGCAGCGCGATATGTCGATGGCAAGGACATCACCAGTCCGGCCGCCCTTGCAGAGATCCTGAATGACGCGGGATTGCAGGCCGCGTCTGAGAGGCTGGCAGCCGCAGACGCGGCGCTGGAAGCTGCCATGCAGGAGTGGATCAACGACGGCATGGACCTGATGCAGGCCATGAGGGCGCAGGGCGTGCCTGCCCTGCAGCTGCGCACAGCCTCGGGCGGGCGCTACACCATTGATACCCAAGCCCTGTTCGGGCCGCAGGTCGAGGCGCTGATCGAGGCCATCGGCAAGGCTGCCTGAAAGCCTCTGTCAGCGGTAGAGCAGCGACACGCCGTCATGGAAGAGATGCAGCGCCTCGGGCGCTGCGCTCAGTCGTACGGCGGAATGCCTCAGGCCAGAGCGGATGCCCGGCAGCTTTGCGACCACCTGCCGCCCTTCATCATCCTTCTGGAAATAAAGCAGCGTCACCTCGCCCAGCGCCTCAATGATATCCACCGTACCGGTGAACAGCGGATCTCCCTCCGTCTCGCGCAGATCCTCGGGCCGGACGCCGAGATTGACCTTGAGGCCCATATCGCCGTCACGGGTCGGGATGGCGGCCACTGCCTCCAGACCGCTGTCCAGCCGCACCCGGGTCATCTCGCCGGTGGCGATGATCTCGCCCGGCAGCAGGTTCATCGCCGGGCTGCCGATGAACTGAGCGACAAACTCGTTCTGCGGCTTCTGATAAAGCTCCATCGGTGTGCCAACCTGGCTGATGCCGCCGCCAGCCAGCACGACGATGCGGCTGGCGAGTGTCATGGCTTCCACCTGATCATGGGTCACATAGATCATGGTGCTGTCCGGCATCTGCTCCTTGAGCTGGGCAATCTCGATGCGGGTAGCCACCCGCAGCGCCGCATCGAGGTTGGAAAGCGGCTCGTCGAAGAGATAGACCTTGGGATCGCGCACGATCGCCCGTCCGATTGCCACGCGCTGGCGCTGGCCGCCGGAAAGCGCCTTGGGCAACCGGTCGAGATAGGGCGTCAGCTGCAGGATACCGGCAGCACGGTCAACGGCAGCGTCAATCTCTGCCTTGCTCTTCCCGGCAATCTTCAGGGCAAAGGCCATGTTGTCGCGCACGGTCATGTGCGGGTAGAGCGCATAGCTCTGGAACACCATGGCAATGCCGCGCTGGGCGGGTGGGACGTCATTCATCACCTCGCCGCCAATCTCCAGAGTGCCGCCGGAGATCTTCTCAAGCCCGGCAATCATGCGCAGCAGGGTTGACTTGCCGCAGCCGGAGGGGCCGACGAAGACGATCAGTTCACCCTTCCTGATGTCCAGGTTGATGTTGCCGAGAACGTTGACGCCGCCATAGGATTTGGCCACGTCCGTAAGCTTCAGATCTGCCATCTGCCGGCCCTTCCCCTTGCCTTCAGCGCCTGCGCATGAGGCTGACGCCCCACGGCCCAAGCGCGATGATGCCGTCATGCTCCGAAACACTGCCGATCTCATGCCCGATCGTTTCCCACTCATGTGAAGGGATGCGGATATCGGCTGGCGTATCCGAGAGATTGAAGGCGCAGAATATGGTCTCGCCATTCAGCTGCCGGGAGAAACTGAGTACATCCCCCGTCACCGTCATCGGCGACTGACTGCCCTTCATCACCGCCGGATGGGCATGACGGAAGGCAATGGCGCGGCGGTAGTGGTGGAGCAAAGCCGCCGGATCAGTCTCCTGCGCATCCACGGCGAGCCCATAATGCTCGCTGGGCACCGGCAGCCAGGGCCGGGCTTCCGAAAAGCCGCCGCTCTGCTGCTGGATGTTCCAGACCATCGGCGTGCGGCAGCCGTCGCGGCCCTTGAACTTCGGCCAGAACTCGATGCCATAGGGGTCCTGCAGATCCTCGAAGGCAAGTTCGGCTTCCGGCAGGCCAAGTTCCTCGCCCTGATAGATGCAGACCGATCCACGCAGGCACATGAGCAGCGTTGCATAGGTGCGCGCGGCAGCGGGCGTCAGATGCCAGCGGGTGATGTGGCGCACCACATCGTGGTTGGAGAAGGCCCAGCAGGCCCAACCTTCCGAAGCCACCCGGTCAAACTCCTCAAAGACGCTTGCCACATAGGGCGCGGTCATCGGGCGGTTTGCCAGAAACTCGAAGGCATAGGACATCTGCATCAGGTCATCGCCCCGGGTATATTCCCCCAGAAGCTCCAGCCCGCGCTGGCTGTCGCCAATCTCGCCGACAGTGGCCGCGTTATACTCGTCCAGCACCATGCGGAAGCGGCGCAGAAACTCCAGGTTCTCAGGCTGGTTCTTGTCATAGACATGGCGCTGGTGGTTGTAGGGGTTCACCTTCGGCGCCGTCAGATCGTTGCGCTCCTCCACCGGCAGGGCCGGGTTGTCACGCAGTTCCCTGTCGCAGAAATAGAAGTTGATCGTGTCGAGGCGGAAGCCATCCACCCCGCGCTTCAGCCAGAAACGCGCCACGTCCAGCAGGGCATCCTGCACATCCGTATTGTGGAAGTTCAGGTCCGGCTGAGAGACAAGGAAATTATGCAGGTAATACTGCTCACGCCTTGCATCCCAGTGCCAGGCCGGGCCGCCGAAGATGGACAGCCAGTTGTTGGGCGGCGTGCCATCCGGCTTGGGGTCCGCCCAGACATACCAGTCCGAACGCGGATTATTGCGGCTCTGCCGGCTCTCCTCGAACCAGGGGTGCTTGTCGGAGGTGTGGGACAGCACGAGGTCGATCAGCACCTTGATGCCATGGGCATGGGCGGTTTCGATCACCCGGTCAAAATCGGCCAGCGAGCCGAACATGGGGTCCACGTCGCAGTAATCGGACACGTCATAGCCGAAGTCCTTCATCGGCGACGTGAAGAAGGGGCTGATCCAGATGGCATCCGCGCCAAGGCTGGCGATATGCGGAATGCGGCTGACGATACCCGCCAGATCACCGATGCCGTCGCCATTGGAGTCCTGATAGCTACGCGGGTAGATCTGATAGATCACCGCGCCGCGCCACCAGTCCTTGTCCTTGATGAGGGTGGTCATTCACGAAATCCTGTCGTTGATACGTCTGAGACTTGGAGGGAGGAAGGTTATTTGACGGAGCCGGCCAGCAGCCCGCGCACAAGAAATCTCTGCAGCGCAAAGAACACCAGCAGCGGCACGAAAATGGACACGAAGGCGGAAGCCGCAAGGATTTCCCACTCCCCACCCTTGGAGCCCAGAAGCTCGCGCAGCACGCCCGTCATGACGAGCTGCTGCTGGTTGTTGCCCAGGAACACGGTGGCCACCAGCAGATCGTTCCATGTCCAGAGGAACTGGAAGATGGCGAAGGAAGCCAGCGCCGGGAAGCTGAGCGGCAGGATCAGCTTGAGGAAGATCTGGAAGTCACTCGCCCCATCCACCCGTGCGCTCTCGATGATCTCGCGCGGCAGGCCCACCATGTAGTTGCGCAAGAGATAGATCGCCATGGGCAGGCCGAAGCCCGTGTGCGCCAGCCAGATGCCCAGATACTCCTTGCCGATACCCAGCGAATTATGCAGCCGCAGCAGGGGGATCAGCGCCAGCTGCAACGGCACCACCAGAAGGCCGACGATGGCAGCAATCAGCAGTGCCCGGCCCGGAAACTCCATCCACGCCAGCGCATAGGCGGCAAAGGCGGCAATCAGGATCGGGATGATGGTCGCCGGAATGGTCACCGTCAGCGTGTTGAGAAACGCCCTGCCCAAACCTTCGGCAAACAGCACCGTCTCATAATTGGTCATGGTGAAGCTCGGCGGTGTTTCCGCCGTCACGAAGATGCGCGGGCTGCGGCCCTCAAACTTCGCCGGACTTTCCAGCCGGTAGGCGCCATCGGCTTCCACCGTCAGCCTCTGCCCATCGGCAAGGCTTGCCGTGGTTCCCGCCTCATGGGCCGCATGTTCGCGCGAGGAGGTGCCGAAGGCGGTCACGATGCCACTGCCTGTGTCAAAGACATTGCCATCGATGACGAACTGCCCCGCCTCCTCCCGCTGGGAGGCGGCATCACCGGCCCGGACGATGGAATTCTGAACCGATGGAAACAGCGCCCTCCACCAGCCGGTGGCGGCAATCTGGTCCGCCTGCCGGAAGGAGGAAACGAGAAGCCCGATCGTCGGAACCGTCCACAGCAGCACCAGCGCGATGACCGAGAGATTGACGGCCCAGGTGAGCCCCGAGCGCTTGCCCGCAATATGATCCATCACTGCATCTCCTTGCGGGCGTTGCGGATATTCCAGATCATGATCGGCGTCACCAGCAGCATGATCACCAGCGCCACCGTGGAGGCACGGCCGGTGTCATTGCCACGGAACATCCAGTCGAACATGAGGTTTGCAAGCACCTGCGTGCCCGACTGACCATTGGTCATGGCCAGCACGATATCGAAGACCTTCAGCACCACGATGGTGATCGTCGTCCAGACCACGGCAATGGTGCCCCAGATCTGCGGCACCTTGATGCGGAAGAACACCTGCAGCGGCGAGGCACCATCAAGGATCGCCGCCTCAATGGTCTCCTCCGGAATGCCGCGCAGGGCAGCAGAGAGAATGACCATGGCAAAGCCGGTCTGGATCCAGACCAGCACGATCATCAGGAAAAGGTTGTTCCAGAGGTCAATGGTCAGCCAAGTCTGCGGCTCGCCGCCGAAGAACACCACCACCGCATTGAGAAGGCCGATCTGCTCCTGCCCGGCAGGGCGGTAGTCATAGATGAACTTCCAGATCACCGAGGCGCCGATGAAGGAGATCGCCATGGGCATGAAAATCAGCGACTTGGCGAGATTGCCCCAGCGGATCCGGTCCGTCAGAGCCGCCGCCAGCAGGCCGAATGCGGTGGAGGCGGCAGGCACGAACAGCAGCCACAGCATGTTGTTGCGGATGGACTCGCGGAACTTCGCATCCTCGATCAGCCAGATGTAGTTGCCAAGGCCGACAAAGCGCGTGCCCGAGCTGTCATGCAGCGACAGCCACACCGACACGAACACCGGGTAAAGCAGATAGACGCCCAGCAGCAGCACGGCAGGCGCCAGGAACAGCCAGGGCCGGATCAGGGCGGCCCGGTTGATGTTGCGCCCCGCATTGGCCCCGCGCGGCGGAAACACCGCGTCGAGGATGAGGTTGGAGCCGTAGAAATAAGCGACGCAGCCGAACACGCCGGCAACAATCGTCGCACCCGCCATCATGATCTGCTGGAGCATTGCCCCTCCCCGTGCGCATTGATCCTTGACGGCGCTCAAGGCGCCCGCCGCCGGATCACGGCCACCGGTTTTCCCGGCTTCTTGTCATGGAGGCCGCCGCCAGCCGCATAACCGGCTGGCGGCGAACCACTCTCTTACTTCTTGATCGCGTCCCAGGCCTTCTGGATATCCGCACCGACCACGGCCGCGTCCTTGCCGCCGGCCACATAGTCCACCATGCCGGTCCAGAAGGCACCGGCACCAATGGCCCCCGGCATCAGGTCGGATCCGTCAAAGCGGAAGGTCGTGGCGTTCAGAAGGATATCACCCATCTTCTTCAGGGTCGGATCGCCATAGACCTCCGTGTTGACGCCCTTGTGCGGGGTCAGGAAGCCTGTCTGCGCCATCCACACTTCATGAGCGATCGGCGTCTGCAGGAAGTCGATCAGCGCCTGGGCGGCCGGGCTGTCCTTGGTGATGGAGAACATGGTGCCTGCACCAAGCACCGGCTGGCCGAGATCCTTCTCCGCATAGGCCGGGAAGTAGAAGAAATCCACATCCTCACCGATCACCGTGCCTTCCGGGAAGAATGACGGGATGAACGATGCCTGACGGTGCATGTAGCACTGCGGCGGCGAGGCAAAGAGGCCCTTCGGGCTGTCGCGGAAATCGATGGTGGCCACACCGGCAGCACCACCCGCCACATACTTGTCATTGCGGGCAAAGTGACCGAACTCCTCGATGGCACCCACGACCTTGGGATCATCGAACTTCAGGTTGTTGCGCGTCCAGGCGTCGTAATCCTCCGGCGACTGGGTGCGCAGCATCATGTCTTCCACCCAGTCGGTGGCCGGCCAGCCGGTGGCTGCCCCCGAGCCAAGACCGATGCACCAGGGCGTGCCGCCATCCGCGACGATCTGGTCCGTCAGCGCCTTCAGCTCTTCCATAGTCGTGGGCACTTCATAGCCCGCATCCTCGAAATTCTCCGGCACGTACCAGACCAGCGACTTCACATCGACCTTGTAGAACAGGCCGTAGAGCGCATCCTGACCATCCTTGCCCTTGAAAGTCGCCAGATCCACCCAGGACTGGCCTGCGGCATAGTTGTCGCGCAGCCAGTTGGAGGCCTCTTCGCCCAGCGGCGTCAGGAAGCCCTTGGCTGCCAGATCGCGTGCAAGACCCGGCTGCGGGAAGATGGCGACGTCCGGCGGGGAACCGGCTTCCGTATCGATGACGATCTGCTGCTCGAAGCTGTCGGAGCCGGAATAGTTGACCTTCACCCCCGTGGCCGCTTCGAAATAGGCAAAGACGCTTTCAACCAGCACCTTGTCCGGCCCAAGCCAGGGGCCAAGCACCGTGATCGACTGCCCCTTCAGGGCATCGGACTTCACGCCCTCATAACTTGCCCAGTTGAAACGGCTGTCGGCGCCCGGCTCGAACTTCAGGCTCTGCGCATTGGCTGCACCGCACATCAGTGCCAGCCCGGCCGCGCCGGCGAGCAAAACTGTCTTCATCGCTACCTCCCAGTACCGCGCCAGGTTCCTGCGCTTCACATACAGGACCGAGCGTCATTCAAACCGCTTTGAATGACCACACTCGCTGATCGGCGCATGCGAGTCAACGGGGATGTTTTTCAGACATGCCACAACACCGCATGCAACCTGAGCTTTCTCACCGCATTGCAACAAAACACCCGGCCAAAGATCTTTGACGCACGCACCGCAGGCAGCTAAAGTCACGCAAAATTCAAAGCGGTTTGAGTGATCAGACCGAGACTTTCCGCGATGTGCCCCGATGAATCTGAAGCAGTTTTCCCAGAAGCTGGGGCTTTCGCCCACAACGGTCAGCCGCGCCCTCAACGGATATCCGGAGGTCAATGAGGCCACGCGTGAGCGGGTGCTGGCGGCCGCAAAGCAGCATAACTATCAGCCCAATGCCCGCGCCCAGCGCCTTGCCACGGGCCGCGCCATGGCCATCGGCCACGTCATCCCCATCGCCACCCGGCACGAGATGGTGAACCCCGTCTTCGCGGACTTCATCGCAGGTGCAGGCGAGAGCTACTCGCGCGCCGGCTACGAGATGGTTCTGTCCATCGTGCCGGATGACCAGGAAGCCAGCGTCTATCGGGAGCTGAAATCGCGCGGCACGGTGGACGGCATCATCGTCCATGGCCCCAAGATGGCCGATCCGCGCATTCCGCTGCTGCAGGACATCGGCCTGCCCTTCGTGGTGCATGGCCGCTCCAGCGGCACGGCGGTTCCCTATGCCTGGCTCGACATCAACAACCGCCGCGCCTTCCGCCGCGCCACGGACTTCCTGCTGGATCTCGGCCACCGCCGCATCGGGCTGGTCAACGGCCTGGAGTTCATGGACTTCGCCGCCCGCCGGCGCTCCGGCTATCTGGAGGCGCTGGAAGCACGCGGGCTTAAGCCTGCGCCGGAGTTGATGTTCAGCGCCGAGATGACCGAAGGTCAGGGCTATGCCGCCGCTTCCGCGATGCTCGCCTTGCCCGAACCACCGGCCGCCTTCCTTGCGTCTTCCATGATCTCCGGCATCGGCGTGCGCCGCGCTGTCGAGGAACGCGGCCTGAAGCTGGGCAAAGATGTGTCCGTCATCATCCATGATGACGAGCTTGGATACCTTAAGAACGGCGCGGAAGTGCCCCTCTTCACCGCCACCCGCTCCTCCGTGCGTGAGGCCGGACGTCTGGCGGCGGACATGTTGCTGGCGCAGATTGCCGAGCCTGCCAGCGAGCCGCAGACCCGCCTTCTTGAATGCGATCTCATCATTGGCCAGTCCACCGGACCGGCGCCAGCCAGGACCTGATTTCCATGAACTTCACCCGTGCCGATTTCCCCGGAGACTTCCTCTTCGGCGCCTCCACCTCGAGCTACCAGATCGAGGGCAGCGCCCTTGGCGGGGCGGGCCGCAGCCAGTGGGACGACTTTGCCGCGACGCCGGGCAATGTCATCCGCGCCGAAAACGGCGCCCGCGCCTGCGAGCACATCCTGCGCATGGACGAGGACCTGGACCTGCTGAAACAAGGCAATTTCGACGTCTACCGCTTCTCCACCTCCTGGGCCCGCGTCATGCCGGAAGGGCGCGGGGCGGTGAATGCGGAAGGGCTCGATTTCTACGACCGGCTGGTGGACGGCCTGCTGGAGCGCGGCATCAAGCCTGCCCTCACCCTCTATCACTGGGAACTGCCCTCGGCGCTTCTCGATCTGGGCGGCTGGCGCAACCGGGACATTGCGGACTGGTTCGCCGATTACACCACCATCATGATGAAGCGTCTCGGCGACCGTGTCTGGTCGGTGGCACCCGTCAACGAGCCCTGGTGCGTCACCTGGCTGTCCCATTTCCTCGGCATTCACGCACCGGGCGTGCGGGATATCCGCGCCACTGCCCGCGCCATGCACCATGTGCTGCTGGCCCATGGCCGCTCCATTCAGGCCATGCGTGCGCTGGGGGTGAAAAACCTCGGTGCCGTCTGCAATTTCGAATATGCAGCGCCTGCCGATGACAGCGAGGAAGCCCGCAAGGCGGCAGAGCTCTACGACGGCTATTACAATCGCTGGTTCCTTGGCGGCATCTTCCAAAAGGAATATCCGGCCAATGTGCTGGAGGGCCTTGGCCCCCATATGCCGAAGGGCTGGGAGAACGACTTTGACGTGATCGGCACGCCGGTGGACTGGTGCGGGCTCAATTACTACACCCGCAAGCTCATCGCCCCGGATCCGGACAGCGCCTGGCCCTCCCACAAGGAGGTGGAAGGCCCTCTGCCTAAGACGCAGATGGGCTGGGAGATCTTTCCCGAAGGCCTCGAATTCTTCCTCAAGCGCACCCACGCGGAATACACGAAAGGCCTGCCGCTCTACGTTACCGAGAACGGCCTTGCCAATGATGATCACCTGATCAACGGCGAAGTGCAGGATGACGGGCGCATCAGCTTCCTTGATCAGCACCTTGCCGCCGTCCGCCGGGCAGCAGACGCAGGCGTGCCTGTGAAGGGCTATTTCCTCTGGTCACTCATGGACAATTACGAATGGGCTGTGGGCTTCGAAAAGCGCTTCGGCATCGTCCATACCGACTTCGAAACACTGACGCGCACGCCAAAGGCCTCCTTCAAGGCCCTGGCCAAGGCCATCGCGCGCTGATTGGCCTCGGGTTGGCCTTGACAGACAGACATGGGAAAGTCCTTCCTGCTGCATTGCAACAAGAAGGCCTTTCCCATGTCAGAGACCGATACGCACGCCCGCACCCTGCAGGACCGGGTCCGCATCCGCGCAGCCGAGCTGCTTTCCGACAACTGGGGCAAGCTGACCCGCTACCGCTTTGATCTGCAACGGTCGGATGGTCAATGGCAGGAGCAGACGCGGGAAGTCTATGACCGGGGGCACGGCGCCGTGCTGCTGGCCTATGACCTGGAGCGCCGCCACGTGCTGCTCACCCGCCAGTTCCGCCTGCCGGCTTTTGTTTCCGGGCAGCAGGAGGAGATGATCGAGGCACCCGCCGGACTGCTCGACAAGCTCGACCCCGAAACCCGCATCCGCGCCGAGGTGGAAGAAGAAACCGGCTACCGGCTGGGCAAGGTGGAGCGCCTGTTTGCGCCCTTCATGAGCCCCGGCTCCGTCACCGAGCACCTCACCTTCTTCATCGCTCCCTATTCACCCGATGACCGGGTGAGCGACGGCGGCGGCCTTGAAGAGGAAGGCGAGGACATCGAGGTGCTGGACCTTGCCTTTGACGAGGCGTTTGCCATGGTCCGCGACGGCCGCATCTGCGACGGCAAGACAATCCTGCTGCTCTACCACCTGGCGCTGACCGTGTTTCGGGATTAAAAGTCAATATTTTTCAATGCCTTAAAAATCACCTCCATCATGCCATGACTTGATCATGGCATCCATGCCCCTGTCTCTCCCCACGCAAAAGCGGCGAAAGCATGCAAGCCTTCAGAGAGGCTGACCGTGCAGCACGGGCACGGAGTGGATGCCATGGTCAAGCCATGGCATGACGAAGGAGAGGAACCATATCGCGGCGGGCTCCAGAGGAAGGTACAAAAACCAAAGGGCGCGCCGGGTGGGCGCGCCCTTCGTGTTTCAGAGGATCACGGCAGATCAGCCGATGATGCGGTTGTCTTCGTGCTTGATAGCGACGATGGCCGAGCGCGGCAGCTTGCCTTCGCCGTCCGGGAACGGAGCATCCGGGTGCTGGATGCCGACGAAGTGGGTGCGCTTGTCGGAAGACCAGGTCATGCCGGTCACTTCCGAACCCTTCGGGGCCGTGAGGAAGCGCTCGATGCGGCCCGTCACCGGGTCGCCTGCCAGCATCTGGTTGTTGCCCTGACCGGCATAGTCACCTTCGTTGCTGTCTTCACCGTCCGTCTGGATCCAGAGCAGGCCCGTGGTGTCGAACATCATGCCATCCGGCGAGTTGAACATGTTGCCTTCGTTGATGTTCGAGGAGCCGGCATAGGCATCCTTGTGGACAGCCGGGTTACCGGCCATGCAGAACAGGTCCCACTTGAAGGACGCGTCGGCATGGTCTTCGTTCGCCGGGAACCAGCGGACGATCTGGCCGTAGTTGTTCTTCTCGCGCGGGTTGACAGCGTTCACTTCCAGCGGGTCGCCGCCAGCGTTGGTGCGCAGCTTGCCGTCCTTCACTTCACCACGGCGGCTGTTGTTGGTCAGCGCGCAGTAGGCTTCGATGGCCACCGGGTTGGTGGCAACCCACTCCGGGCGGTCCATGGTGGTGGCACCAACCTTGGAAGCAGCCTGACGGGTGAAGACGCAGATCTCGTCCATCTTCATGCCGGTGGTTTCCGGCGTCAGAGCCAACCACTCTCCGGTGCCGTCTTCCGCAAACTTGGCAACGTAAAGCGTGCCTTCGTCCAGCAGCTTCGAGGTGTCGCCGCCGGGGACATAGATGCCGTTGGAGACGTACTTGTAAAGGAACTCGCCACGCTCATCGTCGCCCATGTACACGACCACACGGCCATCACGCGCGATCACGCAGGCTGCGTTCTCGTGCTTGATACGGCCAAGAGCGGTGCGCTTGACCGGGGTGGAGGAAGCGTCCGACGGATCGATCTCGACCACGTAGCCAGCGCGGCGCGGCTCGTTCGGGTGCTTGGAAACGTCAAAGCGCTCGTCGAACTTCTCGTAGGCGTAGCGGGTTTCAGCCGCGATGCCGTAACGCTTGTAGTCGTCGGGCATCTTGAACTCGGCGTTGGTGGAGCCGAAGTAGCCGTTGAAGTTTTCTTCGCAGGTCAGATAGGTGCCCCAAGGGGTCTTGCCTGCACCGCAGTTGTTGAAGGTGCCGAGGCTTTCCGTGCCGGACGGATCGGCAGCGGTCTTCACCAGGTCGGAACCGGCAGCCGGGCCGGAGAGCTTCATCGGGGTGTTGTGATGGATGCGGCGGTTGAACGGGCTGTCCACCACGATGTGCCAGCCGTTTTCGCCTTCCGCCACTTCCATGACGGTGACGCCCTGCATGTGCTGCAGGATCTTCACGTCATCGGCGCTCTGCGGCACACCTTCCGGAGCATGCGGCAGGTTGATTTCCGGGTTCACATACTCGTGGTTCACGGCAATGACCTGATGGCCGCCGATGACGAAGAGTTCCATGCCGTCGGTGTTTTCACCGAACACCTTGTCCGAATGCTCGACGCTGACAGCCTTTTCCGGGTCCAGATCCGGCACGCCCGAGAACAGCGGCTCGCCCCACTTGGCCAGCGGCTTCCAGATGTAGCCTTCCGGAACATGAACGGTGTGGCCGGTGGCGATCGGCACCGGCTTGAACTGGAAGCGCGAGGACGCGTCCTGCGCCAGTGCAGCGGTGGAGGACATCAGATTGCCAACGGTGCCCATGGCAGCAGCGGCGGAGCCGAAAGCCAGGACACCGCCAAGGAAGCCGCGGCGGGACAGGGCGCTTTCGACCACGCGGTCAAAATCCGTCACGGCCGGGGGCGGGTTCTGCAGTTCATCCCATTCGTCCCAGGACAGATCGCTCTTCTTGATGTCGGACATGGCTAGCTCTCTCTCGAAACTGTTTACGAGGTCTATCGCCTCGCCCGACCGGTTAATGGCTCACTGTCACAGGCAGATGACAAGGTAGCAGGCGCTCAGGGTTGCAGCTTATCCGGCTTGGTAAAAATGCGGATTATCTCCGTGGAGAAACAAGGTACTGGCATCATCGGGTGCATCTGAACCGGCAGCGCGTCTGCAACGTATTAATCGCGGTTGAATTGACTGGAGCACCCGAGTTGACCGAGCCTGCCGCGCAAGACCTGAACTCGTTCCCGCCCGGTGGCCTCGCAGTTGTTGCAGGCAGCACGGGAGCGATAGGGGCAGAGATTGCCCGCCAGATCGAGGCAAGCGGCCGTTTCGCCAGGGTGATCGGGCTTTCCCGGTCTGGCAGCGGCGGCGTGCCCTTTGATCTCACGGATGAGGCAAGCATTGCAGCCGCTGCGCTCGCCATTGGCGAGGCGTCGAAAACCGCTCCCGTGCGGCTTGTCTTCGATGCGACCGGCATGCTCCATGAGGGCAATATCCAGCCCGAAAAGAGCTGGCGGCAGATGGATCCGGCCGCCATGGCACGGGTGTTTGCCATCAACACCATCGGCCCGGCTCTGCTCATGAAGCACTTCCTGCCACTGCTGGCTGGTGAGGGAAAGGCAGTGTTTGCTACGCTCTCTGCCCGTGTCGGAAGCATCGGCGACAACAATCTGGGCGGCTGGTACAGCTACCGTGCTGCAAAGGCCGCACTCAACCAGCTTGTCCGCTCCGCCAGTATCGAACTGGCCCGTAAACGCCCTGAAAGCCTCTGCATCGCCCTGCATCCGGGCACCGTGGAGAGCCCTCTGTCAGAGCCCTTCGCCAGATCCGGCCTCACTGTGCGCCCGCCACAGGAGGCCGCCCGCCTGCTGCTGCGGACCATCGATGATCTCAGCGCTGCGCAGACCGGCAGTTTCCATGATGCGGAAGGCAAGGAGATCGTATGGTGAGCACCGCCGTCACGCCCCCGGCAGCACCACAGCCGGAAATGCCGCCCGTCACAGTCTATTATGACGGCGCCTGCCCGCTCTGCTCGCGCGAGATCGCCGTCTACAGGCGGCAGGCCGGCGCGGAAGGCGTATGCTGGGTGGATGTGTCCTCTGAGGCCGTGGAAGCCCTGCCGGACGGGCTCACGCGCAGTGCCGCGCTTGCACGGTTCCATGTGCGCGGCGCCGATGGAAAGCTGCGCTCAGGCGCGGCAGCCTTCCTCAGCCTGTGGCACAGTCTGCCGCGCTTCGCCTGCGCTGCCCGCCTGCTCGACCGGCTAGTTCCGCGCGCCATCCTGGAGTCCGGCTACCGTCTGACGCTCATCATCCGCCCTGCCCTGCAAGCCCTGGCAAGGCGCGTGTTCCGCCCTCATCCGCAGGAGCAAGACAGATGACACGGCACCTCACCTTCAATCCGCTCACTGTGCCGCGCCCGGCGCTTGCCCTCGGAGTTGCCGGGCTGATCCCGTTTGTGGCCGCCAGCTTGATGACCTTTGCCGGGCAGCCCGAGTTGCGCCCGCAAGCCGCCTTCGCACTTGCAGCTTATGGCGCGGTCATCCTGTCCTTACTGGGGGGCATTCACTGGGGTGTGGCCATGGCCGCATCCACCGGACAGGACGGGCCTTTTGAAGACAGGGAGCTTCTCACCCGGCTTGCCATCGCTGTCGCCCCTTCTCTTGCAGGCTGGGCGGGCTTGCTGTTGCCGCAGACTTCAGGGCTTCTGCTGCTGGCTGCGTGCTTTGCCGCCATGTTCGCCCTTGATCTGACCGCATCGAGGGAGGGCAAGTTTCCGCTCTGGTATCCAGCGCTGCGCCTGCCGCTCAGCGCCGGAGCAGCGGCCTCGATGCTGCTGGGAGCCGCCGCGCCTTCCGTCATGTAAGCAGGTAGCGCACCCCAAAGCCTTGCAAAGATCTCTTTTCAGATGATCCAGACTCAGTCATTCATTGTGCATTAACCATAAATGCCGAAGCTGTAATCGTGGATATCGGGGAGACCGGCATGGTTCGCTTGCGCAAACGCCTTGAGAGTTTGGACGACTTCTTTGCAGCGGTCGAAGGCTATACACATTTGCCCACCGAACTGCTGGTCCGCTTCCTGCTCGACAACTATCTCGTTGATTTGGACCAGCTTTCCGAGTTTGCCAACGCAATGAAACTGCAGCAGGTCAACCAGAACGCCGCCAATCCCGGCGCCGCCTCGATCGCAGCCTGATACAGCTTCTTTGCCTTCACTCGATTTAAGATGTCAGGCGGATCTCAGCCGATGGCCTGAGTTTCCTCGGATTGCTGCGCGGGGGCGCTGGCATTTCCCGGCTGTGGCAGTCCGCCCTGCCAGATCTTCTGGCGGTTGCGGATCTCGCGCGGTGCGGGGCCGAAATAGCTCGGGGTTTTCACAAAATCGCGGGGCTGCATGATCACGCTGGACACCCGCTGATAAAGCGCCTTTGCCGAAATCGGCTTGGACAACAGCTCATGCACGCCCAGACGCCGCGCTTCGATGATGCGGCTGCGCTCCGTGTGCCCCGTCACCATGATGATGGGAATATAGGCAAAGGGATTGTTCTGGGTGCGGATCATACGCACCATATCGGCGCCGTCGAGGATCGGCATCACCCAGTCGAGAATCAGAATATCGGGATTGGCGCGGTCCATGGCCTCAAGGCCCGACGCACCATCTTCGGCCTCGACAATGCGCCGTGCACCAAAGCCCTGCAGCATGGTCCGCAGGATCGTTCGCATGTAGGCGCTGTCTTCCACCAGAAGAAATGTCAGCGAGGCAAGGTCAAGGCTCACCGGCAACCTCCGTTCGTCCAGATCAGACTACGGGCAAAGGATGAAAAGAGAGTTAGTCAGCTCTGCCAGTATCCGCCGGTCCGTTTTCAGGCCGCAGCCGTGCCCTTCACCTCTGAGCGCGGCTGCCAAGCCCGACTGTTAACAGACAGAGAGGGTTTGGCTGCGCAAGCGGGCCTTTCCAAGGCAGGATCAGCCGATTTTCAGCCTCTTCAGCCATTAATTCAATAATTTCAGCCCGTTGCACAACCGGTCATGCGGCCGCAAAATTTCTTTTACCCAAGGGCATTTAACCGGAGATGCCGCAGATTTGACATAAGATTCAAATCACCGGGTTTAAACCTTGGTAAAGTTGCGAAGCATTAACTCAATCCGGAGCTATGGCTTAACGCGCCTTTCAGGGAGCCGTGCTATAAAAACGTCACAGTCAGACAAGGCGGGTTTTCACGATAGCCTTTCATCCTGACACTCCGGAGCCAGCCATGCAGAGCGAACGCATCGAGAAGAAGAGGGAGGCACGCAGGGACGAACCTGTTGCGCAGATCCCGTCCTTCAGTGCCAGCTCAGGCCCTGCTCACGAGAATATTCTCCTCTTCTCAGGTCTGGCTCTGCTGATCGTCTCCGCCAGCATGGTGATCACCGCGCTCGTCGGCTGAGGCATGTGCCCCGGCATCGCTTTGGCTAGGCATCGCGCAGCCGGTCAGGCTTTCTTTCCGTCGCCATCTTCCAGATCATCATCATCCAGAATACGCCAGCCGGCGCCTTCGAGATCATCATACTGGCCGCTTTTCAGCGACCACAGGAATCCCACAAGCCCCAATCCACCGAGGAACAGGGCGACCGGAATGAGAAACAGCAGGATGGTCATTCTGCCCCCCGAGGCTTGAGAGAGATCGCCGGCTTACGGCCAGCGGCTGTGCTGGTTCCAGCCGGGCCGGACACTGCATCCTGTGCCATGCGCGCATTGACGAGGCGCAGGCGCAGGGCATTGGCCGTGACGATGAGGGACGAGCCCGACATGGCGGCTGCCGCAATCAGCGGCGTGACAAAGCCCGCCACCGCAATCGGAACAGCGATCAGATTGTAGATCACCGAGATCCACAGGTTCTCGATCATGGCCGCCTTGGCCTTGCGGGAGATGGCCAGCGCTTCGGCCACGGGGCGCAGCGGATCACCTAGGAACACGGCATCGGCAGCGGCCTGGCTGATGTGGACCGCCGTCACCGGCGACAGCGACACATGCGCTGCGGCCAGAGCGGGAGCGTCATTCAGCCCGTCACCGACCATCAGAACGGTGCGGCCAGCCTGCTTCAGGTCCTCCAGCCGGGCAATCTTGCCCGCAGGCGTCATCCCGGCCCGCCATTCGCGGATTCCAAGGGCATTCGCGGCCTGCTCCACGGCGCCCGCACGGTCACCGGACAGGATCTCCAGATGATAGCCCATGGCCCTCAGGCTTGCGGCAACGGCCGGAGCATCAGGCCGGAGCTTCTGCCGCAGGGCGATCAGCCGCACCGGCCCCTCGCCGACCCGATAGGCCAGCAGCGAGGCATCGGGATGGCGTTGCATCAGCGCCGCCACTTCTGCCTCTGCCGCACCGCAGAAGACGGGGCTGCCAAGCCGGATTTCGCGTGCCCCAAGATCGCAGGAGACACCTGCCCCGCTTGTTTCTGCCACACCGGCCAGCGGCTCGCTGGCCGCCGTTGCCTGAGCAAGGCCACGGGCCAAAGGATGACGGCTGGACAGCGCCAGACGCCCGGCGAGCAGAAGATCCCGGTCCGACAGATCCGGCTCTTCCACCAGTTCCGGCTCGGACAGGGTCAGCGTGCCAGTCTTGTCGAAAACGATGGTATCAGCCGCCGCCAGCCGCTCGATGGCGTCGCCCGAGCGGATCAGCACACCGGCCTTGAACAACTGCCCGGAAGCGACGACCTGCACCGCCGGAATGGCAAGGCCAAGCGCGCAGGGGCAGGTGATGATGAGAACCGAAATGGCGATGACAAGAGCCGGCTGCCAGCCAATGCCATAAAGCGCCCATCCGGCAAAGGTCAGCGCTGCCGCCGCATGCACCACCGGCGAATACATGGAGGCGGCCCGGTCTGCGAGCACGACATAGGAGGACTTGGCCTGTCCGGCCGCTTCCAGCAGACGGTTCACCTCATCCAGCACCGTGGAACCGGAGGCAACCGCCACGCGCACATGCAGCACGCCATCGGCATTGCTGGTGCCGGCATAGACCCGGTCCCCGGGTCTTACCGGCTCCAGCGCAGTTTCGCCGGTCACAAGGCTCTGATCGACCTCGGACACGCCCTCTTCAATGATCCCGTCAACCGGAATGCGGTCACCAGCGGTGACCAGCACGAGGTCGCCGGGTTGAATGCGGGAGAGCGGCACCTCGCGCACGCTGCCGTCCGGATTGATCCGCGCCGCGACCTCCCCCTTCAAGGCCGCGATATTCTCCGCCAGCGACTGGGTGCGGCCGCGCATGTTGTGGTCGAGATAGCGGCCGACCAGCAGGAAGAACAAAAGCATGGTGGCGGATTCGAAATAGGCGTGATGCTGGCTTTGCGCGGTCTGGACCAGCGACAGCCCGACCGCAAGGCACACGCCGATGGAAATCGGCACATCCATGTTGAGGCGGCGGCCGCGGATGGCATTGAAGGCACTTCTGAAGAACGGGCGGCCCGCATAGGCAACCGCCGGAAGGGCGATCAGCGCCGAAATCCAGTGAAACAGGTCGCGGGTTTCGTCGGTGATATCCGTGACATTGCCCGACCAGACCGAGACGGAGAGCAGCATGATGTTCATCGCTGCAAAGCCGGAGACGGCAATGGCGCGCATCAGCTCCCGCCCCGTCTGGTCCTGAAGGTTGCGCGCCGAAGCCGGATCGAACGGGTGGGCCTTGTAGCCCATGCGCGCCAGCGTGGCGACAATCTTGTCCGCCCCGGTGGCTGCGGCATCCCAGTCCACGGCGAGCCGGTGAGAGGTGAGGTTGACGCGCGCCCTGGCGACGCCCGGCAGGCGCATCAGCCCCCGCTCGATGTCGCCCATGCAGGCTGCACAGGTAATGCCCTCGACGGCCAGGTCCATATGGGCCCTGCCCTCTTCTCCGGGTGTGACGAATGCGTCCCAGTCACGCATATGCACAGTCATGATCCGTCCTTCTCGCGGGAGAAAATGCCATGCCCGGTTCGCCCCCCGAACCGCGCATGGCGCTTGTCGAACTCAGTCCTTGAGGAACAGCTTGTTCTCGGACCGGAACACCCGGCCCTCGGCCCCGTGGGCCTCGATGATCAGGTGCCAGTTGCCCGCGGCCAGCGGCTCCGGCGTCAAGGCCGCGTAGTGCCCGCTTTCCCCTTCGATCAGGTCCACGGTCTGATCCTGCCCCTTCGCCACCGGGTGCATCAGCTTCGCCTCGAAGGTCACACCGGAAACCGGCGAGCCGTCGGCCTTTTCGGCATTGATGGCGATCTGGGCACGGCCTTCGATACTGCGCTCAAGATGCACGCCGACCTGCCAGCCGCGCGACGCCTGTTCACGCGCCGCTGCCACCTCATTGTTGAAGGCCTGTCCCGCCTTGTAGGAACTGTCGACGACCGTTCCGGGGAAGCTGCCGAGAGCAACCCAGAGGAAGATGCCGTTGACCGCAAAGATGACCCCGAAAAAGCCCGTCAGCCAGATCAGAACCGTCCATCCGGTCATGGGGCGGCGCGCCGCCCCTGCCGTTCCATCACCCTTGCCCATCCTCGCAAGTGTCTGTGTCATCTGATCCTCCTATGGGGCCTTGAAATAATCGCTGGTGTAGACAACCTCGCCCATCACCGTATCCGTCAGGCGGAAGATGACGGGTGTCGAGGACGCAAGTTTTGCATCGGCCGGGGAATAGACCAGCACGCGGATCTCGCGGCTCTGGTCCGGGCCGACAACGATGAAGGGACGGCCATCCACATAGTGATCAATGCCGATCGCCTCGACCCTCGTGCCGCCGGGCATGCCTTCAACGTTGAGCATGAAGGTGCGTTCGTGGTTCTGCTTGTTCAGCAGGCGGACGGTAAAGCCGTTGCGCACCGAGCCGTCATTCTGCTGGACGAAGATCGGGTTGCGGTCATGCAGCACGCTGATCCCGGCAAAGTCGCGGGCGAGCAACGCATAGAGCATGATGGCTCCGGTGATGGCGATGACCGCTGCATAGACGATGGTGCGCGGACGCACGATATCATAGGTCGGGTCCTTACCCTCCAGCCGCCGCTGGATGTTCTCGTCCGTGTCATAGCCGATCAGGCCCGTGGGCTTGCCGACGCGGGTCATCACCGCGTCGCAGGCATCAATGCACAACCCGCACTGGATGCAGTCGAGCTGAAGGCCGTTGCGGATGTCGACGCCTGTCGGGCAGACATGGAAGCACTGGGCACAGTCAACGCAGTCACCAGCCGGCTGGCCAAGCGCCGCCAGTTCCTTGTTGCGCTTCAGCGGGCCGCGCGGCTCGCCCCGGTCCCAGCGGTAGGTGACGTTCAGAGCCTTTTCGTCCGTCAGCGCCGCCTGAATGCGTGGCCAGGGGCACATGTAGATGCAGACCTGCTCGCGCATGAAGCCGGCCAGCAGATAGGTGGTCGCGGTCAGAATGCCGATCCACACATAGGCACTTAGCGGTGCCTGGAAGGTGGCGAGTTCATAGACCAGCGTCGGTGCGTCGGAGAAATAGAGAACCCAGGCACCGCCGGTCCACCAGGCGATCATCAGCCAGGACACATGCTTGGCCGCACGCTTGCCGAATTTCGACAGGCTCATCGGCGCTTTGTCGAGTGCAATACGCTCGCGCCGGTCCCCTTCGATCTTGCGCTCGACCCAGAGGAAAAGGTCGGTCCACACCGTCTGCGGGCAAAGATAGCCGCACCACAGGCGCCCGGCGACCGCGTTCATCAGAAACAGTGCCAGAGCCGCAATGATCAGCAGACCGGTGAGGTAATAGACCTCCTGCGGCCAGATCTCGATGAAGAAGAAATAGGCCCGCCGGCCTTCAAGATCGACCAAAACAGCCTGACTGGGCGCATTCGGCCCCCGGTCCCAGCGGATGAAGGGAAGGAAATAGTAGATGCCCAGCGTGATGAAAAGCAGCGCCCACTTGATCTTGCGGAAGGTTCCCTTGACCGCCATCGGATAGATCTTCCGGGCAGACGCAAACCACTCTTCTGGCTCACCGCCGGCACCGGCGGCATTTGGCTCGACACGCATATTTCCGTCCTTTCGCCCCGGTTTCCGGCCCCAACGGCACCCGGGAGATTCCGGGTGCAGCGCGAGAACGCAGACCCAGGTTCATGCTGACCTTCAAGGCACAGTAGACGGCGCAGACGCTTCGGGCCTTGAGCCTGATCAAATGCGGCAATATGTCAAAGGCCGGACGCTTGCGCGTCCGGCCTCCGGTTTTCTGCAGTTCTGGTTCTTGCCGCGCGGGCCGGGTGGTGAGACTACTCACCACCCCCGAAGGAGTGCACATAGACGGCCAGCGACTTGATGGTCGCCGGGTCGAGGCGGCCTTCCCAGGCAGGCATCACGCCATGACGCGGGGCATTGACCTGCGCCTTGATCGCCTTGACCGACTTGCCGAACACATAGTTCGCGGACATCAGGCTTGGAGCGCCCATTTCCCGCATACCGGCAAGATCCTCGCCATGGCAGGAGGCACAGTTCTCCTGGTAGACGGTCTCGCCAGCGGCCAGATCCACACCGGCTTCCGGCTCCAGCCCGGCGCGCGAGGCGACGAAGCTGGCAACCTGATCGATCTGGGTCTTGTCGAGCAGCTCATCCCGGCCGAAGGCAGGCATCTCGGCGAATCTGGCCTCGTCATGGCCCGACCGGATGCCGTACTTCAGGGTCGTGTGGATGTCGTCCAGCGTGCCGCCCCAGATCCAGCCATCGTCCTGAAGGTTCGGGTAGCCAATGGCACCCGTACCGCCAGAGCCGTGGCAGGCTGCGCAATTGTCGCCAAAAGCCGCCCGGCCATTCGCCATGGCGAAGTCGAGCAGGGCCGGCGTGCTGGCGATCTCTTCGAGGCTTGCGTCATTCAGCCCTGCACCCAGCTGGGCACGCGCTGCCTGACCGGCCTCGACAGCTGCCAGCGCATCAGCGCGCTGGCTGTTGCCGAGAACACCTGCCGTATAGCTGCTGAGCAGCGGCCAGGACGGATAGACCACCCAGTAGCCGATGGCCCAGACAATGCAGGCGTAGAAGACATAGAGCCACCACTTGGGCAGGGGATTGTTGAGCTCCTTGAGCCCGTCCCACTCGTGGCCTGTCGTTTCAACGCCGGAGACAGCATCGATCTCCTTCTTGTGAATGTCGCTCATCTGTCAGTCCTCCCGGAACGGGATCTTGGAGGCCTCGTCAAAGCGTTCTGCATTGCGGGGCCAGAGGGCATAGGCGAGCACACCTGCAAACATCAGCACGAAGTAGATCGTGCCACCCGTCTGGGCGAAGCTGGCCAGGGTCATGTAGGTCTCGTTCATGTGAGCCTCCTCAGCGCAAGTTCGCCTTGTCGTCGTAGATCGTGAAATCCACGAGCGTGCCAAGCATCTGCAGATAGGCGATGAGAGCGTCCATTTCCGTCAGGTCCTTCGGGTTGCCGTCGAAGTCGCGGACAACAGCCTTGGGATAACGGGCCAGGAATTCATCCACGCCGTCAGCATCCGGGTTCGCCTGAATGGTCAGGTCCGCAGCGGCCTTTTCGATCATTTCGTCCGTGTAAGGCACGCCGACGATTGCATTCACCTTCAGGTGGTCGGCAATCCCTCGGGTGTCGAGCTTGGCCGTCATGAGGAACGGATAGCCCGGCATGATCGATTCCGGCACGACAGAGCGCGGGTTGATCAGGTGATCCCTGTGCCAATCGTCGGAGTACTTGCCGCCGACGCGGGCCAGGTCCGGGCCGGTGCGCTTGGAGCCCCACTGGAACGGATGGTCGTACATGGACTCCGCCGCCAGCGAGTACTTGCCGTAACGCTCCAGCTCATCACGCATCGGGCGGATCATCTGCGAATGGCAGAGATAGCACCCTTCACGGATGTAGATGTTGCGGCCAGCCAACTCGAGCGGGGAGTAGGGACGCATCCCTTCCACCTTCTCGATTGTGCTCTTCAGATAGAAGAGCGGGACAATCTCAACGAGACCGCCGATGGAGACCATCAGGAGGATGCCCACAAGAAGAAGAATGGAGTTCTTCTCGAAGATTTGGTGTTTTGCCCAGGCAGACATTGATTGCTCTCCCCCTTATTCGGCCGGAGCCAGATTGCCAGCCGTACCGGTTTCGGCCACTTCGGCCTCGCCGTGACGGACGGTCATCCAGAGGTTGAAGGCCATGATCACGGCGCCGATCACGAAGAGCGCACCACCGAGAGCACGGATTACGTAATAGGGGAACATGGCGTCGACGGTTTCGATGAACGAGTATTCAAGGAAGCCCATCTTGTCATAGGCGCGCCACATCAGGCCCTGCATGATGCCCGACACCCACATGGCGCAGATGTACAGGACGATGCCCATGGTGGAGAGCCAGAAATGCCAGTCCACCAGCTTGAGCGAGTAGAGGCCCTTCTTCTTCCACAGCCAGGGAACCAGGCAGTAGAGCGCACCGAAGGAGATGTAGCCCACCCAGCCGAGCGCACCGGAATGCACGTGGCCAATGGTCCAGTCAGTGTAGTGCGACAGCGAGTTCACGGCACGGATGCTCATGAGCGGGCCTTCAAAGGTCGACATGCCGTAGAAGGCAACCGACACGACCATCATGCGCAGCACCGGATCGGTCCGCAGCTTGTCCCAGGCACCCGACAGGGTCATCAGGCCGTTGATCATGCCGCCCCAGGAGGGCATCCACAGGATCACGGAGAAGGTGGCGCCCAGCGTCGAAGCCCACTGCGGCAGAGCCGTGTAGTGCAGGTGGTGGGGGCCGGCCCAGATGTAGATGAAGATCAGCGCCCAAAAGTGCACGATCGACAGACGGTAGCTATAGACCGGCCGTTCGGCACGCTTGGGCACGAAGTAGTACATGATGGCGAGGAAGCCGGCGGTCAGGAAGAAGCCCACCGCGTTATGGCCGTACCACCACTGCACCATCGCATCCTGCACACCAGACCAGACGATGTAGGACTTGGTCCCGAACACCGACACCGGAATGGTGGCGTTGTTGACGAGATGCAGCATCGCAATAGTGACGATGAAGGCCAGGTAGAACCAGTTCGCCACATAGATATGCGGCTCCTTGCGCTTCCACAAAGTGCCGAGGAACAGGAACAGGTAGGCCACCCAGACGATGGTCAGCCACAGATCGGCGTACCATTCCGGCTCGGCATATTCCTTGCCCTGCGTAGCACCCAGCAGGTAGCCCGTACCGGCAATCACGATGAAGGCGTTGTAGCCCAACATGACGAACCAGGGCAGAATCTTGCCGGGCATACGGGCACGGGAGGTGCGCTGCACCACATACATGGATGTCGCCAGCAGCACGTTGCCGCCAAAGGCGAAGATCACCGCAGAGGTGTGCAGCGGACGCAGACGGCCCCAGTTGGTCCAGGGCAGATCGAAGTTCAGCGCCGGAAAGGCCAGCTGAAGCGCGATGATGAGACCGACGGTGAAACCGGCGATGCCCCAGAACATGGCAGCCACGGTGCCGAACTTGACCGGCCCCATGTTGTAGTTCGGCTTGCCGCCGATTTCCTGCGGAATCTCGATCCCGCCGTCATCGAAGTAGTTCTTGAAGATGATGAAGGCACCGGCAGCAGCGAACAGAGCGCCGATTGCCGTATGGAATGCCATCACCTGGTCGTAAGTCTTCCCTGCCACGATCAGGCAGGCGAAGGCGAGCAGCACGAGGAACAGGGCAAAGCCCCCTTCTTCGAGCGATATGAGTTTGGCCTTTGATTGTGCCATTCTTCCGCCCCAGTCTTGAATGCCGCTGGCGAGGGAAGGGCCAGCAGTCCAAGGCCGACCTTGCGCATGGGATGGGTCCAGACGCGTTGATTCAGATCAACGTGGCAGAAAGGCTTCGGTTTGTTGGCAAAAAGGTATCAGGCAGGAAAGCCGTGAGAGTGCTGAAAGGCCTTTAGGACCAGGTAGAGACACCGGCCGTACGCAGCAAATGCCGGCCAAAGAGGCACAAGCCTGCTTCAGGTACCACCGCGCGGGCTGCGGCCAAGCACCGCCAGGGTCACGGGCGGGAGAATCAGGATCAGCGCGATATAGCGGGCCAGCTGATGGGCGGCGACGAAGGCCGGGTCCATGTCGAGCAGATAGGCCAGCAGCATCATCACCTCCAGCCCGCCCGGCGCATAGGCCAGCAGGACCTGACCGGCCGGAATGCCCAGCGTCAGCGCAACGGCCAGCGCCCCCACCACTGACACCGTGAGCCCCACAGCAAAGGCCCCGACAGAGGCCGCCAGAAGGCGCAGCAGCATGGCCGGGGAAATCTCGCAGAAACGGATGCCGATGGAAGCGCCCAGAATGACGAAGCAGGGAATCAGCGCCCAGTCCGGCACGTGCGTGTCGAGAAGGCCCGTACCGCTCGCCAGTGCGCTGGCAAAGAACGCACCCGTCAGCCAGCCGCCCGGAATGCGCAGCCGCACCGCCGCGAAACTGGCCGCGGCACAGATGACAAGGCCTAACGCCGTGTCCTGAAGCGGCACGGGAACTGCCGCAGCACCGCCCCCCATACCTGCTCCGCCAGCCTGTCCAATGAAAAGCGGCAGTGCTGCCACCAGGAAGAACAGCCGGATGATATGGGCCGTCGAGAAACGCGTCACATCTGTCCTGCGGTCAGAGGCAACCGCCATCACGAAAGTCAGGGCACCGGGGATGGCGGCAAAATAGGCCTCCTCACGGGTCCAGCCACAGACATTGCGCAAGAAGAAGAACGTTGCAGCCATGACAAGCGCCACGACCACGGCAAGTCCTGCGAGCGAGACCGGCCAGTCGCCGATGCGGTGCACCACTTCCGGCGTCACGCCGCTGCCCATGGTCATGCCCAGCAGCGTGTAGAGCGGAGGTTGAATGCCGTTTGGAAACTTCGCCCGCAGCCCGGCAAAGGTGGCTGCGGCAACAACAATCATCGCGCCCGAAAGCCAGGCCGCAGGCAGGCCGAGCCAGTTGAACCCGGCCGCGCCTGCCGCGCCGATGGCAACCGTCAGACAGAATCGCGCCAAGGCTGTCCGGCGGGAATCGGTCGGTTCGGCATCAATCTGGCTGGATGTCATGTGGCGGTTCGCGGATCAGGAAATCAGAGGGAAAGCGGGGATACAACGTCACTATAGCGGTCTGCGGCAGGCCAACCAGTGCATTTGCAGCCGGGCTGAACCCTTGCACCTGCGCGCATGACGCATGGCTTGAAGCTGCAACACACCTTCAGGAACGTTGAGGAAGATCAAGGTTCCCCTCCCGGACATCTGCCAGATTGTCCCCATGAGTGACCATCTTGCCCGATATGCGGCCCGTAACGTGCCGCGCTACACAAGCTACCCGACCGCACCGCACTTCAGTGCGGAGGTGACATCCGGCCTTTACGGCAGCTGGCTGGCGGCCCTGCCTGAAGAGACGGACCTGTCCCTCTATCTGCATGTGCCCTATTGCCGGGAGCTGTGCCACTATTGCGGCTGCCACACCAAGGCAACACGCAAGGATGCGCCTCTGGAGCAATATGCCAAATCGCTGGAAGCCGAGATCGAGCTGGTTGCGGGACATCTGGGCGCGCAGCGGCGTGTGCGCCACATCCACTGGGGCGGCGGCACGCCGAGCCTTTTGCCGGAAGCAAGCCTGCTGGAACTCTCCGGCCTGATCCGGGTGCTGTTCGATCTGACACCGGATCTGGAACACGCCATCGAACTGGACCCGCGCTATGTCACCCGCCGCCTTGCGCTGACGCTGGCCGTGATGGGCATCAACCGCGCCAGCCTCGGCGTGCAGGACCTGAACCCGGATGTGCAGAAGGCCATCGGCCGGGTGCAGTCCTACGAGGTGCTGCGGGCAGCCGTCGATCACCTGCGCGATGCGGGGCTTGAGGCACTCAATTTCGACCTGATGTACGGGTTGCCGCTGCAGACGCGCGACACGATTCTCGACACTGTCGCCCGCTCCGTCGCGCTGCAGCCGTCGCGCATTGCCCTCTTCGGCTATGCCCATGTGCCCTGGATGAAGAAGCACCAGCGGCTCATTGACGAGACCACCCTGCCCGCGCCGGCCGAGCGCCTTGCCATGGCCGATGCGGCGCGCGATGCCCTGATGGATGCGGGCTATGTGGCCATCGGCCTCGATCATTTCTCCCGGCCGGACGACAGCATGGCCATTGCACTGGCTGAAGGCCGTCTGAAGCGTAATTTCCAGGGCTACACCACCGATCAGGGTGAAGCGCTGATCGGCCTCGGCGTCTCCTCCATCGGCCGCCTGCCTGCCGGTTTTGCGCAGAATGTCAGCGACACGGGCACATGGCAGCGCATGGTGGAAAACGGTCAACTCCCGGTCAACAAGGGCTTTGCCCTGTCCGATGATGACCGGGCGCGGGCCGATATCATCGAGCAGCTGATGACCTCCTACACCGCGGACGTGGCCCGGATTGCCGAACGGCATGGCCTGCCCCTCAGCCACTTCAGCGAAAGCCTCGCAAAGCTGGAGGAGCTCAGCGCCGACAGCCTGCTGACCTGCCAGGACGCCTGGGTGAAGATCACGCCGGAAGGCCGGCCTTATGTGCGCATCGCGGCGGCTGCCTTCGATGCCTATTTCGGCAAGGCTGCCCCCAGCGCGGTGGTGCCGCGTCACTCGATGGCGGTGTGAGGATTGGAAATGGCGCCCGGCCAGATGGCAGGCTGGGCCAAAGCAGGAGCAAGGATGGCATCCGCTTTGGCCTGCAGAAACGCCAACAGCCAGTCCTTGCGGACTGGCTGGAGGGCCTACAATGATCGATGGGGTCTTGTGCTTGTCTGATCAGTGCTTGCCGGTGAGCTGGCAGACAGCGCAAACGCGGTTGAGGCGGATCTCGTCGTTGCGCTCCAGCGTGATGAGGCCGCGGCGCTTCATGTCCGAGATTACACGGCTGACCGTCTCGATGGTCAGACCAAGGTAGTCGGCAATTTCCTGGCGGGTCATGTGCAGCTTGACCTGACGGCTGTCCGGCAGGCCGTCTTCGACCGGCCCCATGCAGTTGTTACCGCCGCGGTCCGGCACCAGATGCATCAGGAAGCTGGCAACACGCTCGGTTGCCGACTTGCGGCCAAGCAGAACCGCGTGCTCATGCAGATGCTGCATCTGCGTGATCAGGCATTTGGTCAGCTGGCGCTGAATGTCGGAAGAGACTTCGATCTGGTGCAGGTCCAGCGTGTGGACGCAGGCATCGGTCAGGGTTTCAGCGGTGCAATCCTGCTCTTCACCGGCGGGCATGCCGAAGATATCTCCGGCGCGCAGCACCTCAACCACCTGACGGCGGCCATCGGGCAGCAGCTTGAACAGCATCACCGTGCCGCGGCCAACCTCAAAAATGCGGTCGGCAGGATCACCCTGGTAATAGATCACATCATGCGGCTTATAGCTCACGCTCTTGGCGCCAAAGCTGGCGAAGTGAGAGGTGACCTCGGGCGCAGGAACGCGGGATGCGATAGTGCCAGCCATAGGTGATCTTGTGAGATTGCGTTCCAGATAAGCCATGTTTCCCTCCTGTGGCTTTCAACCCGCAAAGAAACACGGCACGGATTTCCCCATGCGGCACGTTTCCGGCAACCTGCCCCGTCCGGCGGGCTGCCTGTATTGCTGCTGATGGTGAGAAGCTATCGTGAAGATTTGCAGGGCGGAATCCGGTCGAGTGCGTAAGGCCTTATACTCAGGGCAGTATGACGCATCCGTAGAATTCAGTAGTGCATGGGAGTTGTATTCCGTCTCTCAGAGCGGCAACACGGCACAGCAAACAATTCTGCAATCAGACCACAACTGCGAAAATGATAAAGTTCCACTTTACAAGACAAAAGAAGTGCAGGATTTTTTTTGCGGCGGCAAGTCCGCCTTCAAAGATAAGGCGCCAGCTCTTCTTCGGACAGAGGCTTGCGCAGGAAGGCAAAGGGATTGATGCCGCTCAGCATTTCCCGCAGGCGGTTTCCCGGCTGTCCGGAAATCACAATAACCTTGGGAGGATCACGGAATTCACCAAGCCAGCGCACGACCTGTGCGCCACTGACCCCGGGCAGGCCCAGGTCGACAATCACCAAGTCGCCGGAGACCGGTGGCTCTCCTTCAAAGAAGGATTCTGCGTCGGGGTATACGACCGCATCGTGGCCCATTCCCTCAACAAGAATGGACAGCGCGTCCGATACCCCGAAATCATCTTCGACAATGTGAACTGTCACGTACATGGTCCGCGATAGAGCGTGTGCACTTGGCACTCCCCTCTTTATACGGCCCTTTTGCCCAATATGATCTACGCACTAGTACGGGGGATCTGAATCAAATTTTCGCCATCGGCGGCGTCAGCCCGCTCACGGAGTGCCGGCTGACGCGCATTCGATTCAATGAGCAAGCACGATGCGGACGAGATCGGCCGCGTTCTTGGCCCCGAGTTTTTCCATGATGCGGGCGCGGTGCACTTCGACCGTGCGCGGGCTGATGCCCAGTTCCCGGCCAGCTTCCTTGTTGGAAGCCCCGGCGGTAATCCGCCCCAGGACCTCGCGCTCGCGCCGGGTCAACAGCTCAGCTCCGGGGAAGCTGCCGGTCTCGGCATTGGCAGCCCCGCCCTTGTTCTGCTGCGCCTCGATGCCCTCGCGCACACGGGCAACCACCGTGTCGGCGTCAAACGGCTTCTCGATGAAGTCAAAAGCCCCGTTGCGGATGGCCTCGACAGCCATCGGGATGTCGCCCTGACCGGAGATGATGAAGATCGGCGCTTCATAGCTCTCCGCGCTCAGGGCCTTCAGCACGTCAATGCCGGAGCGCCCCGGCATGTGCACGTCGAGAATGACGCAAGCCGGAATACGCTCCTTGGCAGCGATGACGAAGCTGTCCCCGTCCTCGAAGGTTTCAACCGAAAAGCCCTCCATCTCGAACACGACAGACAATGCATCGCGCACGGCGGGATCATCATCAACGATGTAGATGGCTTCGGTCATCCCTAAAGTCCTCTTTCTTGCCTACAGCCCACGGGCATATCACGACTTGCCGTCAGCGTGACGATCTGGATCAATATTACAATTAATCGGGAGGCGGAGAACGAACGTTGCTCCTTCTCCGCCGGCCGCTTTTTCAAGGCTCAGATCACCCGCATGATTCTGGGCGATTGTACGGGAAATGGCGAGGCCAAGCCCCAGCCCTTTGCGTTTGTGGCCCGAGAAGGCACGGAACAGTTCCGGCACCACCTCGGACGGAACGCCGGGTCCGCTGTCGCGGACACGGAACTCGATATACTCTCCACTCCGTTCGACTTCCAGGCGCACGGTCTTTTCCGGCGAGCCTTGCACGGCCTCGCGGGCATTGCGCAGCAGGTTCACCAGCACCTGCCGGATCTGCACCGGATCGATCGGAAGTTTCGGCAGGCGCGGCTGGATCTTCATCTCGAAGCGCACGCCGCTGTCGCCGGATCCCAGCTCAACCAACTCCACACAGGACCGGCTGAAACTGACCAGATCCGTCGGCACCCGCTCCGGATCGCGCTTTTCCACCAGCTGGCGCATGCGCTGGATGATTTCGCCTGCACGCTCAGCCTCGCGCATGGCCTTCTCGATCACGCCGAGGGACTGGGCATCGACCGTATCGGCATTGCGCGCCTTGCGGACAACGGCCTGAAGATACAAGAGGATTGCTGTCAGCGGCTGGTTCAGTTCATGGGCAATCGCCGCGCCCATCTCGTCAATGGCGCTGATCCGCGTCATGTGAACGAGCTGTGCCTGCGCCCTCGCAAGGCTCTGCTCCACGGACTTGCGGTGCCGCAGGTCCCGCAGGATGCCGATGAACTGGCGGCCATCGGGGGTCTTCGCCTCTCCGACCGACAGCTCCACCGGAAACTCGGTGCCATCCTTGTGGCGCGCAGCCACTTCACGGCCGATGCCGATGATCTTCCGCTCGCCGGTTTCCAGATAGCGCTCGACATACTCGTCATGCTCGCGGGCGTAAGAGCCCGGCATGATCAACGTAACGTTCTGCCCCAGTGCTTCAGCCGCCGTATACCCGAAAAGACGCTCGCAAGCCTTGTTGAAGGCAAGGATCCGCATGCGGTCATTGATGACAATGATGCCGTCGACGGCCGTTTCCAGAACACTGGCCAGACGTGCGTCAGATACGGTCCAAGCCGCGCCCTGACCACAATGTCCCTGTCCCTCGTTCATGCCCCGCCGCCCAAAATTCCCGAGCGCGGCCAAGCACAACGCTGGGTAACAAGTCCTTACGTGGAAATCCGTAACGCATTCTGCGAAGCTGCGTCAACGCTTTAGCCAAGCGGCAAGGCGCCTCATCCCCTCTTCCACATGGTCTGCCCGGCGGGCAAAGCACAGCCGCAGGAAGCCCTGCCCGGTGACACCAAAGGCCGAAGCAGGCGCCAGCCCCACCCGCGCCTGAAGGGCCAGATCCATGGCCAGCTGGCGCGCATCCGTGTGCCCCTCGATGCCGAAGAACATGTAGAACGAGCCATCCGGCACGGTGAAGCGCACGCCATCCATGGCCGCCAGCGCATCGCAGACGATCTTGCGGCCCGCCAGCGCCCGCGCTTTCTGCTCCTCAAGGAAGGCATCCCCTTGCGGAGACAGCGCCGCAATCGCCCCGCGCTGCATGAAAGCAGCTACGCCGGAGGTGGAATATTGCACCATGTTTTCAATGACCTGGCCCAGTGCCTTGGGCGCCGACATCCAGCCGATGCGCCAGCCGGTCATGGCCCAGTTCTTGGAGAAGGTATTCACCTGGATCACCCGGTCGTCCTCTTCCACAATTTCGTGGAAGGAGGGCGCATGATTGCCGGCCCCATAGTAGAAACGGCCATAGACTTCGTCGGCAATAATCCAGATACCGTGGCGGCGGGAAATATCGAGAATCTGCTTCAGATCCTCGCGGCTCGCCACCCAGCCGGTCGGGTTTGCCGGCGTGTTGATGAAGATGGCGCGCGTGCGCGGGGTGATTGCCGCTTCGAGACGCGCCACATCCAGCGACCAGCCACCTTGCGTGAAATCGAGCGGCACGGAGACCGGCACCCCGCCCATCAGCCCGACGGAAGCGGCAATGTTCGGCCATGCAGGCACCGGAACCAGCACCTCGTCCCCCTGCCCGGCGATCATCTGCACTGCGATCTGGATGGCCTGCATCCCGGACCCGGTGACGAAGAAGCGCTCCGGATCAAACGGGCGGCCGAAGACGCGGCCATGATAATCCGCCAGCGCCTTGCGCAGCTCAGGCAATCCGCGCTGATAGGTGTAGAAGGTCTCGCCCGCCTTCATCGCCGCTTCCGCCGCCTCGCAGATGAAGGCCGGCGTCGGCAGGTCGCCCTCGCCCACCCAGAGCGGGATCACATCCGGCAGCTCGCGCGCTGCATTGACGACTTCGACGATGCCGCTTTCCGGCGCATTGCGGGCAGGCGCCCGGAGTGCATCAAGGATACGATCATTGGGGGTGTGCAAGGTCACGTCAGGCTCCGCCGGAAGGATGTGTCTGGTCATCGACCTTACAAATCCTCTCCGGCAAAAGCACATGAATCTGCGTGAAGCTGACTTCACTCAAAGCGATGATTGCCGCCGGGTGCAAGCCCCGGCGGTGCCACCCCATCGTGAAGGACTTCACTTCTTCAGAAGGTCGCGGATCTCTTCCAGCAGCAGCTCCTGGCGCGGCGGCTTGGCCGGTTCTGCAGGCTTGGTCTTTTCTTCCCGCCGCAGCCGGTTGATGCCCTTCACCACAATGAAGAGAGCAAAGGCAACGATGGTGAACTTGACCACGGCATTGACGAAGAGCCCTAGGTTCCAGGTCACAGCCCCCGCCGCCTTCGCGGCATCCACTGTCGGATAGGGGCCCTCGGGCACACCCTGCTTCAGGACGAGAAACAGCTCGGAAAAGTCGACATTGCCGAGGATCAGGCCGATCGGCGGCATGATGATATCGTCCACCATGGAGGAGACGATGGCGCTGAAGGCCGCGCCGATGACAATGCCGACGGCCATGTCGAGCATGTTGCCCTTGACGGCAAATTCCTTGAATTCCTTGAGCATTTCCGCCCCCTTTGATCTGGTGCCCATAGTGCGGGCCGTCCGCCCGGCCTGCCTGACAGTGTTAACACATTCCGTCCGCAAGGGAAGGTTCGGACCGGCACGCCCCCGCCGCAAGACGAATGGACAAGGCGGCGCACCTATGGTCCGATCAGCACGGGAGGACGGGGACGCACGGCAAAAATCCGGCGCATCCGGCCAGAGGCAACAAGCGCTCCGGTTCAACCGGGCATGGGCGGACAGGATTGCGATGCTGGACGGCTGGATCGTCACCTTAAGCGCACTGGGCTATATCCTGCTGCTCTTTGCCATCGCCAGTTTCGGAGACCGGCGCTCGCGCCTGCCGCTGGCGGTGAAGAGCCGGCCCTTCATCTATGCGCTGTCCCTCTCGGTCTATTGCACATCCTGGACCTTCTATGGCTCGGTTGGCGGTGCGACGCGGGACGGGCTGGAGTTTCTTGCGATCTACACAGGCCCGATCCTGCTCTTTGCCTTCGGCTTTCCGCTGCTGCGGCGGATCATCCGGGTCGCCAAGACGGAGCGGATCACCTCGATCGCCGACTTCATGGCCGCCCGTTACGGCAAGAGCCAGACGGTTGGGGCAACGGCAACGGTCATCGCCGTCATCGGCATCATTCCCTACATCGCCCTGCAGCTGAAGGCCCTGTCCCTTTCGGTCACCACCATGATCGGCCCCTTCGGCCCGCCGGACGGGGTGTCGCTGCTCACGTCCTTCGGCGACATCACCCTGCTGATTGCCATCGGCATGGCCGTCTTCGCCTGGCTGTTCGGCACCCGGCACATTGATGCGACCGAGCATCAGGAAGGGCTGATGCTGGCGATTGCGCTGGAAGCGGTGGTCAAGCTCTTCGCATTCCTGGCGGTTGGCTTCTGGGTCACCTATGCCCTTTATGACGGGCCGCTGGATCTGGTGGCGGCAATCGCCACAAGCCCCAAGGTCGCCAGCGTCTTTTCCCAGCCCTTCCAGCCGGCGGAATGGATTGCCATCACATGCCTGTCGCTCATCGCCTCCCTGCTGCTGCCGCGCCAGTTCCATGTGGTGGTCACCGAGAACAATTCCGAGGCGGAGCTGCGCCTCGCCACATGGATGTTCCCGCTCTACCTCATCGCCATCAACCTCTTCGTCGTGCCGATTGCTGCGGCAGGCATGCTGACGCTGGATCCCGGCATCAATCCCGATTCCTACGTCCTCGCCCTGCCGATGGCCTCGAACCAGGGTTTTCTCGCCCTCTTTGCCTTCATCGGCGGCCTGTCGGCGGCAACAGCCATGATCATCGTCGCCACGGTGGCGCTGGCGATCATGATTTCCAACGACATCGTGGTTCCGCTCATTCTGCGCCAGCGCGGCAGCGACGATATCGCCTCCGCACGGGGCAAGGACCTCAGCCGCATGCTGCTGCGCGTGCGCCGTGCCTCCATCTTCGTTATCCTGCTGCTCGCCTATGCCTATTACAGAGCCGCAGGTGACACGGCTGCCCTCTCCTCGATCGGCCTCCTCTCCTTTGCCGCGATTGCCCAGTTTGCTCCAGCCTTCTTTGGCGGGCTTTTCTGGCGCAAGGCAACGGCGCGCGGTGCGATTGCCGGCATGGTGGCGGGCTTTGGCCTGTGGCTCTACACCTTGCTGCTGCCGACCTTTGTCCAGTCCGGGCTCATTGCCGAAGCGATCCTCTTCGACGGGCCCTTCGGCATAGAGTGGCTGCGGCCGCAATCCCTGTTCTACAGCCCTGCCGACCCGTTCCTGCACGGGGTTGCCTTCAGCCTTCTGGCCAATCTCACCTGTTTCATTCTCTTCTCGCTGACCCGCGCGCCCGAGCCATCCGAACGGCTTCAGGCCAATCTCTTCGTGCCGCAGGAACTGGCCTCGACACCGTCCTTCCGGCTCTGGCGGACCCATGTGACGATTGGTGATCTGAAGGCCACCGTCGCCCGCTATCTGGGGGTCGAGCGCTCCGAGCGCTCCTTCCACCGTTACGCCCGTGAACGCGGCCTGACGCTGGATCTCAACGCTCCGGCGGACGCGCAGGTGCTGCGCTATTCGGAGCAGCTTCTGGCCTCGGCCATCGGCGCTGCCTCCGCAAGGCTGGTCCTGTCGCTGTTGCTGAAACGGCGCGATGCCACCATCAAGGGCGCCATGAAGCTGCTGGATGATGCTTCCGAGGCCATCCAGTACAACCGCGACCTTTTGCAAACGGCGCTCGATCAGGTGCGTCAGGGTATTGCCGTGTTCGACCGGGATCTGCGGCTGATCTGCTGGAACCGGCAGTTCCGCGACCTGCTTGGCCTTCCCCCCGAATATGGCCAGGTGGGCACCCCGCTCGACACCATCATCCGCTTCAATGCCGAGCGGGGCGAATTGAGAGGCAGTTCGGCAGATGCCATTGTGGCCGACAGGATCGACAAGCTGGTCATCCGCCAGGAGACCTTCCAGGAGCGCCTGACGATCACCGGCACCATTCTGGAGGTGCGCGTCAGCCCCATGCCGGATGGCGGCATCGTCACCACCTTCACCGACATCACCGAGCGCGTGCTGGCCGAGGAGGCCCTGTCCAGATCCCACGAAACGCTGGAGCGGCGGGTGCGGGAGCGCACCGAGGAACTGACCCGCGTCAACCAGCAGCTCGTGCAGGCAACCCATGCCGCCGAAGAGGCCAATATCGGCAAGACCCGGTTTCTGGCCGCCGCCGGTCATGACATCCTGCAGCCGCTGAACGCCGCCCGCCTTTACGCCTCCGTGCTGGTCGACAGGTTCCGCGAAGGGGAGGCAGGGGATCTGGTGCGAAACGTCGAAGCCTCGCTCGAATCCGTAGAGGACATCATCGGCGCCATTCTGGATATTTCCCGCCTCGACACGGGGGCCCTCAAACCGGAGTACAGCACCTTCCGCCTCGATGAGATTTTCCGCGCCTTGCAGCTGGAATTCGAGCCGGTGGCGCGCGAAAGAGACCTCCGGCTGAGTTTCATGCCCACGTCACTCACCGTCCGCTCGGACCGCCGCCTGCTGCGCCGCTTGCTGCAGAACCTCGTGTCGAATGCCCTGAAATACACCCTGACGGGCCGCGTCCTTGTTGGGTGCCGCCGCCATGGCTCACGCATTGTCATCGAAGTTCATGACACTGGCATCGGCATTCCCGCCTCCAAGCAGAAAGCCATCTTCATGGAGTTCCACCGGCTGGACGATGGCATCCGCACGGCCAAGGGGCTTGGGCTCGGGCTCTGTATCGTGGAGCGGATCAGCCGGGTGCTGGATCACCCGGTCACCCTGCGCTCGAAAATGGGCAAAGGTTCATGCTTTGCCGTAGAGGTTCCCTCAGCAGCCCCTGTTCCCGTGCTGCCCAGCGCTGGCGAACCGGTTGCCGTGACCACAAGCCAGCTGGACGGCATGCTGGTGCTGACCATCGACAATGAGCCGAACATTCTGGACGGCATGAGGCGCCTCCTGGAAAGCTGGGGGTGCGAGGTTCTGACCGCCAGCAACGACATGGAGGCTGCCCAGCACGTGACGCAGCTGGGCCGCACGCCCGACATCATGCTGGTCGACTATCATCTGGATCAGGGCAACGGCATCGAATGTGCCGTGCGGCTGCGCTGGAAATTCGGCCGCAGCATTCCTGCGCTGCTCATCACCGCCGACCGCAGCCGCGCCGTGCGGGCGGAAGCGGCGGAGCGGGACATCGGGATGCTGAACAAGCCCGTCCGTCCGGCGGCGCTCCGGGCACAGCTGGCGCGGGTCAGGGCAGAAATGCTGGTTACTGAGTGACGACCCGTCTCGAACCGGAGCGGTTCGTGCCATAGTCAGCGCGGGGCACGAGTGCTTCCGGATAATGCTCCATTGGCCGGCCGAAGTAATAGCCCTGCAGGCTGCTGCAGCCCATGAGACGCAGTTGATTGGCCTGCTCTTCGGTCTCGACGCCTTCTGCCGTCACTTCCATCTTCAGGCTGCGCGCCAGGATAATGACCGCAGAGATGATGGCCATGCTTTCCCCGCCATCGCCCAGTTCGCTGACGAAGGACTTGTCGATCTTGATCTTGTCGAAGTGATAGTGGCGCAGGTAGCTCAGTGACGAATATCCGGTTCCAAAGTCGTCCAGAGCGATACGCACACCCAGCGCCTTCAGTTGCCCGAGGATCTCCGCAGTTGAACCCGCATCCTGGATCAGCACGGATTCGGTGATTTCCAGGATCAGCCGCTGAGCCGGCAGCCCCGTTTCTTCCAGAGCCCACTTTACTGCATCAACAAGGCCCGCTGCCGCGAACTGCAGTGGCGACAGATTGACCGCGACGGATATTTCATGCTGGCTGCCGGCTGCCCGTTTGCAGGCCTCACGCAGCACCCATTCCCCGATCGGAACAATAAGCCCTGCCTCCTCGGCAATGGGCACAAAGTCAGCCGGGGAAACGGGGCCGATGAACGGATCGTTCCAGCGCAGCAGTGCCTCGCAGGACTGGATGTGTCCGGTCTGGGCCGAGACAATCGGCTGGAAAGCCAGCGTGAGGCCGCCTTTCTCGATGGCCCTGCGAAGTGCGGCTTCCATCTCGCGCCGCTCACGCTGTTCCCGGTCCATCTCGGCTTCGAAATACAGCGCCTGCCCCCGTCCGCTGCGCTTGGCCTTGTAGAGGGCAATATCCGCACAGCGCATCAGATCATCGATGGTGTCCGCCTGACGCGGTGCGCAGGCGATGCCGATCGTTGCACCCACAGTGTAGCTGCCGCTATCGGTCAGCAGCGGCGCATTCAGACTGGTGATCAGTTCGTTCGCCAGCGCCTCGGTGTTCTGGCGGCTTTGCCCAACATGCAGAATGGCGAACTCGTCACCGCCAATGCGGGCAAGGTCCGCCCTTCCGGCGCAGACTTCGCTGAACCGCTGCGCAACCATGTTGAGGATTTCGTCGCCCACAGGATGACCGCGCATGTCGTTGATGGCCTTGAAGTTGTCGAGATCCACCATCAGCAGGCTGATATTGCTGCCATCGGCCAGTGCGTTTTCCAGGCACTCACCCGCACGCGCCAGCAGCCAGTTGCGGTTGCCCACCCCCGTCAGCGCATCATGCTCGGCGAGATATTTGACCAGGTCATGCGCGCGGCGGGCATCGGTGATGTCAGACCCGACGCCGCGATAGCCGGTGAACTTGCAGGCAGGATCGAAATAGGGACGGCCGGCGAGAGACCACCAGCGGCGCTCGCCGTTGACGATGGTCAGCACGGGCATGTCGCGGAAGGGCTGACAGGCGGCCATCATCTCCCGCACTGCGTCCCAGCCATCGCCCTGCTCCACCATCGTCTGCAAGGCATCGATCAGGGGACGGCCCTGAAGGTCTTCGGGCGCGCGCCCGCAGACCTCACAAAACCGGGCAGATGTGCGTTTCAGATTGCCGGCGCTGTCGGTTTCCCACAGCCAGTCGCTGGCACTTTCCTCAAACTCATTGAGCAGCAGGCCGATCACCTGTCCCCGGTGTTCCAGCTCCTGCTCCGTCATCACACGGGCTACGAACACCCTGGAAACGGCAAGAACGCAAATCACGACCATGAAGGAATAGGCCGAGAGCAGGCTGGAAAGCTCGAACATCGGTCCATTGCCGATCTGCATGATCAGCAATGTCGATCCGCACCAGATCGTCATGACCCAGGCAAGTCCGGCCAAAGGCACCGTCGCCAGCACAAAGCCACCCGCACAGATCAATCCTGTGATCAGGCAGGCGACGAGGATGAGCGAGTCGTTAGAGCCGTAGTAAAAGGTCATGAACAGCGCAAGGCACCACAGGATGCCAAGCACGCCAGCCTGCACGGTCGCGGAAACGATGCCCCTGGAGGACGCTGTCGTGAATGCCCGCTTCCGGCTCTTCTGCCAGACGGCCACGCCGCGGCCGATGACAAACATCATGGCAGCGGACCAGGCGAGCAGAAGATAAAGAGGCGCCACGCCGAAGTTTAGATTGACGATGATGAGGGCGCTGAACACGTTCCACGCCGTGATATACGGCATGAAACGGACAATCGACGTGATCTGCTGTGCGCGTATCCGGCCACTCAGTTCATCCCGGCCCAGCAATCCGCGGAAGATGAAGCGCGCGGCTTCGGCCAGATGATGAAGCGGGCGTCTCAGAAAATCAGTGCTGCTGAGTTCCCCGTTCATGCACACGTCTTCCCCTGCAGCGGCCCTTCCGGAATCACCGGATTTTGCTGCTCCGAATGCGACCTGCTTCTCGGCCTTCGCCTGGCTCATCCACTATCCGGTCAATATTTGCGCACAGGGCACACGTGCCACTGGGGAATGTAATCTCCCATAGCTCCGTAAAGAGTGGGTAAAAATCACGATTTTAATTAAGGAATGAGAGCATTTGCGATCAGGCCCATCAGGAAACGGGCGGATCAATTTAATCAACTTGATAAAATACATTCCCCTCTTCTGCCGGAGTTGCATTTCCCTGCGAGACAGAAAAGGAATAATTCGCCAGCAAGACCTGCGGCCGGCAGTTCTTCGAAGCGGTATGGCTGAAATGCCGTGTTGTGTGGCCGCTGCCCCTAGCCTGCTTCGGAAGCCTGCCAGCTTCCGGCCTCGATCTTGGAGGCTGCTATCACCGCCTGTGTCCGGCTCTCGACGCCCAGCTTCTGCAAGATGGCGGACACATGCGCCTTCACCGTCGCCTCGGAGACGGAAAGCTCATAGGCAATCTGCTTGTTCAGAAGACCTTCCGACAGCATCATGAGCACGCGCACCTGCTGCGGCGTCAGACTGGCCAGCCGGCGCGCTGCATCAGAATCCTTGTCGGCGATGGTGAGATCGATCTCCGGCGGCGTCCAGAGCGAGCCCGCCATCACCTGCTCGATCGCATTGCGGATGACTTCGATGCCGTGGGACTTGGGAATGAACCCCGACGCCCCAAAGCCGATGGCCCGGCGAATGGCCTGAGGCTCTTCATTGGCCGAGACAATCACCACCGGGACCGAAGGGTGCTGGGCGCGCAGGAACATAAGGCCCGAGAAGCCGCGCATGCCGGGCATGGACAGGTCCAGCAGCACCAGATCCACGCCGCCGGCATCCTCCAGCCGGGCGGTCACATCCTCGAGCGTACCGGCTTCATCGATGACCGATCCGGGATAGAGCAGATCAAGCGCCTGGCGCAGTGCGCCGCGAAACAAAGGATGATCATCCGCAATGATGAAATGGTAACCGTTGCTGTCTGCCAATGTTTTCCCCCGATGTTCCAACCCGGCGTTTTCTGCCGGAGGCAGAGCCGCTGCACGTCTCCCCCGCCGCGTTTCATTGTCCGGCCGCGCGCATTGCGGTGCTTGCACCATTGACGTGCACCACGCGCAAACACCAGCTTGACCCGTCCATGCGGCAGGGCAGTGCTGGCCAACCCGGCCGATAGCCTCCACCCTCACAGTGCACGTCACCTTGCACCAGATCAAGCCTTGCCCGAAATCTCGCGCAAGTGACACGGGAGAAACGGCACCACGCCGCAGCTTCTGCGGGCAAACTCTGCGATCAGCGTCTCCGGGGTCTCCTGTGACTGAAGCCGATTGGCAGGCACTGTCTGACACTTTAGCCTTGCCGCAGCCGCTGAAACCGGAGAGCCCTTGATGTTGAGCCTTCACCATTCCCTTTTTCTGACCGAAGCCGTGAGCGAAGAGACCCGTACCTTCAATGAAGCTCTGGCCGCACGGCTGGCTGCCGAGCCGGACCAGTGGAGCTTCCCCCCGCAGGTGGTCCGCGACCGGCGGGAGCAAGGCATAGGCCCCTTCCCAGCCCCGGTCCGCAGCCCGCGCGCTGAGGATATCTGGATCGGGGGCCCTGCCCGTGGCGGGGTGGCGGGCAAGCTCCGCCTGCGGCTTTTCCGGCCACAGACCGGCCAGCCGGAGGGGGCGTTCCTGCATATCCATGGCGGCGGCTGGACGTTCGGCGGGGCGGACCTGCAGGATCTGCGGCTGGCCGAAATGGCGGACCGGACGGGGCTTCTGGTTGCTTCCGTGGACTACCGGCTTGCTCCGGAACATCCCTATCCTGCCGCGCCGGATGACTGCGAAGCTGCGGCCCTCTGGCTCCTCGGGCCAGCCGCGCAGGAATTCGGGCTGAAACGGTTTTCCATCGGCGGGGACAGCGCAGGCGCCAATCTGGCTGCCGTCACCCTGCTGCGCCTGCGGGACAGGCACGGCCTGACACCTTTCAGCGCCGCCGTCTTCATCGCCGGCTGTTTCGATCTGGGCCTGACGCCAAGCGCCCGATCCTGGGGCACGGAAAAGCTGGTCCTGAACACGCGCGATATCGAAATGTTTGTCCGTTTGTATCTGCAGAACGGCGAAGACCCGAAGTCTTCGGACATTTCCCCCCTCATGGCAGACCTGAGCGGCATGCCGCCCGCCTATTTCGTGGTGGGAACCCGCGATCCTCTTCTGGATGATACGTTGTTCCAGGCATCCCGATGGATATCGTCGGGGAACTCCGCCACGCTGGACGTCTTCCCCGGCGGATGCCATGTTTTCCAGAGCTTTCCCCTCGAAATAGCGAACCAGAGCAAATCTCTTATTGATAATTTCCTTAGCGTAATTATGAATAGATATACTATTACCTGAAAGTAAGTTACATATTTTCCCGGCTCCAGAAATCATCAGGTCAACCAAACGATGCTGACAGAAGAAACCCTGTTCTCCTATGTGAACCAGAGCGACTGCACGGAGCGGGGTGTTTTGAGCGAACATGGTTGCGTCCAACGGCTCGAAGAGGCGGACAGGCAGTTCCGTCTCATCTGTGCGCTGAGTGAATCTCTGGTCGGCGCCCGCCGCGTGCGGCACATCCGCTTCCACATTCCAGCCCCCTGCGGCACGCTGCTCGTGGTTTCCTCTCTCGTCTGTTTCGACGGACCGCATATTCTGACCATCGTTCACCAGATGAAGAATGCTGTGACAGGAGAGGTTCTGGCCACGGCTATCGACGGCTACACCCCGCCTGCCGGTACCGCCCGCACGTTCCGGAGCAAGTTCAAGGACGTGGTGCAGGCCATGCCGGAAGCGGCAGCACCCCGCGCCTTGCCCCCCTCTCCATTGGCCAACAAGGCAGTGCTGGATAGCATTTTTGAGAGCGGTGGATCGGTCATTTACCGGGGAACCGTGCTGCCAAGGCATCTTGGGGCGGACAACAAGGCAGATGACGGTTTTGTCGCCCAGTGCATCGGAGAAGCTTTGCCTCATGTCTGGCAGCAGACGCCCCTGAACCTCGACTGGCAACAGGAAACAGGCAGCGAACGCCGTCTTTTCGAAATGAAACTGTCCTGGGTCAGTCCGCTCAAGGCAGGCGAAAGCTTCGTGATCGCCGTGAGTTTGACCGGCACCCAGGCAAACATGCTGGGCGCGCGATTCTTCGTGTTTGAAAGCCGCGCCAGCCGTCTTTGCGCCATCACCGACACTGCGTTCGGCCCTGTCTGCCGGGAGAGCGGTGAGCCAGCAGGGCTTCCTGCGGGCACTCAGGAAGCCCTGTCACGTCTGCGGGCAGACTGACCAGAGGATACGGCTTGTCCCGCCGGAGCCCGGGGCGCGTCCGTGAGATGCGAGGGAAAGGCAGTCTACTGCCCCGTTTCCTTTTGCAGATCCCGCATCAGACCGAAGAACCGGCGCATGGCCTGCTCCGTGAAGGAGAGCATTTCGTCGAGCTGTTCTTCATCCTTTTGCGACAGTTCGGGTGCCGGGCGGGTGTTGCCGCGAGGGGCTTCTGCGGATGGACGGCCCAGGGTGGTGCTGTCAGTCTCACCCTTGAGAACCGCAATTTCTTGCCGCAGGGCTGCGTTTTCCTGCCGCAGCTGGTCTATTTCACCCAGATAAGCTGCTTCCGCATCCGGAGAGGGCATGCAGCGCCACACCCCATTGACCGGTTTGCAGAAGGCGATCGTTCCGGCCACCCTGTCCAGCCGCAGGTAGTTGCCGTCCACTTTCACGAGCGCATAACGCTGCGGATCAGCGACCGGAGCCTCCGAAGGTGCGCTCTCCTGCGCCGGATTTGCCTGCTGATCCGCCTGCTGGTCCGCCACCGGGACAGGTGCCGTTGCAGGCCGGCTGACCGGCACTTTCGCTGGTGAGTCCGCTTGGGATCTGCCTGCAATCTTGCTTGCGGGAACGGCGGGAGCAGGCTTGGGCTTGGTTTTAACCTGGCTCTGGCTTTGGGCTTTTGCCTTGGCGGCAGGCTTGCCCGAGGGCACTGTCTTTGCGGGAGCCCCTTGACCTGCCACTTGGCCCGCCGCAAGGCCGCCCTGCGGCGCCGCGCTTTTCGCCTCTGCCACTTGTCCATGCAGCAAGCCAGACAGAGCCAGAAGAGCCACGGCGAGCGTTGCTCCACGCCGGCGCGCAGATGATGCCAGTTCCGGATCAGCCATCGCTCATCTCTCCATTCGCCCTGCCCAGCAGCAAGCCCATATCCACGTTTCAGTCTAGCGGGGGACTATGTCAAAAGCACGCCGCTGCGGCAGTTCTGCCCAGGAACCTTGCCCCGCCTCAGACCGGCCGGAAGGCATCCCGGCCCGACACAAGCGCATCCTCCAGCAGGTCCAGCCTGTCCTGCCCCCAGAAGGGCTCGCCTTTCAGCACGTAGCAGGGCGAGCCGATAACGCCCAGTTCGATGGCACGGCGCTGGTTCTCCTGATAGGCCTCCTGAATGGCCACGCTGCCTGCCGCTTCAAGCAAGGCGCCGGCATCAAGGCCCATCTCCCTCAACAGCCCCGCCAGAACCGCTTCGTCGGCGATGTTCAGGTCTTCCACCCAGATGGCGCGGAACAGCCGCGCCGAACAGGCCGCCACCGGGCCACCCGCTTCGGCAACGGCAATGGCGCAGCAATCGGCCAGGGTGGGATTGGCGGGAAAGAAGGCAGGCTTCAGTGTCAGCGGCACGCCGCGCTTTTCCCGCCAGCGCTGCAACTCGACAAGACGGTAGGCCTGACGCACCGGATGGCGCTTGGCCAGCGGCAGACCGCCCGATACCTCGAAGACCCCTGCCAGATTGACCGGCCGGAACCGCACCTCCTGCCCATGTGCTGCCGCAAGATCCACAAAGGCCTGATGGCCGAGATAGGCCCAGGGCGAAACGTGGGTGTAAAAATAGTCGATCACTGGCAGGTCTCCCGTCGAACCGGCTTTTCCGGTCAGGGCGAACCTTGCCGGTTTCGCGCCGGAGACTCAAGCCACACTGACAGGCGCTGGCAACAGGGCCTCCAGAGTCTCAATCCGGTCGGCCTCATGCGGCGGCTTGTCCCAGCGCAGGCGGGCGATGCGGGGAAAGCGCATGGCAAGGCCGGATTTGTGCCGTACGGAGCGGTTCAGCCCCTCGAATGCCACCTCCAGCACCAGCCCAAGGTCCCGCGTATGCGCCACCTCCCGCACCGGGCCGAAGCGGTTGATGGTGTTGTTGCGGACGAAGCGGTCGATTTCCAGCAGCTCCTCATCGGTAAAGCCGGAATAGGCCTTGCCCACCGGCACAAGCTCCTCGCCCCGCCAGACACCGAAGGTGTAATCCGAATAATAGGACGAGCGCTTGCCGTGGCCGCGCTGCGCGTACATCAGCACCGCATCCACCTTGAAGGGATCGCGCTTCCACTTGAACCATTCCCCGCGCAGACGCCCTGCCAGATAGGGCGACTGCCGCCGCTTCAGCATCAGCCCTTCCACGGCGCCTGCATCAGCCTCCGGCAAATGCGCGGAAGGCTCCTCCCGCCAGCGGGCCAGTTCCTCCCAATTCGCAAAGGGCACCAGCGGCGACAGGTCAATGCGCGGCGGGGCTTGCGCGATCAGGAAAGCCACCAGCCGCGCCCGCCTTTGCTCAAACGGCAGGGCGCGCAGGTCTTCTCCGTTGTCCATCAGAAGATCATAGGCCCGGATGGCAGCAGGAAGCTGCTGCATCAGCTTTGGCGCGGCCGTCTTGCGGTTCAGCCGCTTCTGCAGCTCGGAAAAGGGCTGCACCGCACCATCGCGCAGGATCAGCAGTTCCCCGTCGATACAGCCCTCGAAGGTCAGGCTCTCCAGCACATCTGGAAAGGCTGCGGAAATATCATCGCCGGAGCGGGAGTACAGCCGTGCAACATGCTTGCCCGCCGCATCGCGCCCGGCTGCGGCCTGAACGCGGATACCGTCCCATTTCCATTCGGCCAGAAACTCCGCCGGGTCCAGCGCCTCCATGTCCCGCGCCTCGTCCAGCGGGTGTGCCAGCATTGGCGGCCGGAAAGGTGCCGGGTCCGAGGCTTCCGGCTTGCCGCCCTGCCCCTCCACCCAAGACAGCAGCGCCGTATAAGGCGGCTTCTGCGCGTTCCAGACCTCCTCGATCTCGTCCACGCTGACTGTTCCAAGCCGCGCCAGTGCAGTCTTGGCTAGCCGGGCGGACACACCCACCCGCAAGCCGCCGGTGACAAGCTTCAAAAGCGCCCAGCGGCTCGTCTCATCCAGAAGGTCAAGCCACCCGGCAATCAGCTGCGGCACCTCGCTGCGGCCAGCGCCAGCAAGCCGTTGCACCACGGCGGAAAGCCCCGGCCCGTCACCATCAGCCTCGCCGGCCCGGTCGGGCGCAGGCCACATCAGCGCCACCGTCTCGGACAGATCGCCGACGAAGTCATAGGACAGCGCGAAAAGCACCGGGTCCGTCCGCTCCCCCGCCAGCGCCCGCAGCATTGCAGGCTTGGCGTGGCGGAACTCCAGCGTGCCCGTCAGCGCCGCGAGGGCATAGCCACGGTCCGGGTCCGGCGTGCGGCGGAAGTAATCCACCAGCAGCGCCTCCTTGGCATTGCGGGAGCTTTCAAAGGCAAGACGGTCCAGAAGGCGGGAAAAGGCACGCATACCCGGATGATAACGCGCCGGGGCCCCAAGTCCATGGACGGGAGGCGGAAACACAAAGACCGTTCCCTCCCCTGACCAGTGGCGGGGAGGAAACGGTCTTGAGATTTTCAGGCCCGGCAGGCTGACGCTCAGGCGGCGGCAGAGTTCCGGTTGATCCCCGCAAGGAAGCCCGAGACTTCATCGCGCAGGTTCTGCGCTTCCTGTTCCAGCTGGCTGGCAGCATCACTCACCGACCCGGCCATGTGGCTGGTCTGGGTGGCAGCAACAGAGACCTCGGAGATGGTCGACGAAACCTGCTGGGTGCCGCTGGCCGCCTGCTGGATGTTGGAGGCGATGTCGTTGGTCGCGGCCCCCTGCTGCTCCACCGAAGCGGCAATGCTCGAGCTGATCTCGTTGATGCGGCCAACAGTGGTGGTAATGGCGGCAATTGCGCCAACGGCCTGCGTTGTCTCGCCCTGGATGCTGGCGATCTGGGCCGAGATTTCCTCGGTCGCGCGTGAGGTCTGGGTGGCAAGGTCCTTGACCTCTGCCGCAACCACGGCAAAGCCCCGGCCCGCCTCTCCGGCGCGGGCAGCCTCGATGGTTGCATTGAGCGCCAGAAGGTTGGTCTGCTCGGCAATGGCCTGGATCAGCGAAACCACTTCCCCAATCTTTCCAGCGGCCGCAGACAAGCCCTGAATGCGCTCATTGGTCTGCTCCGCCTGATCGGCAGCATGTGCGGCAATCTCATTGGCCGAGGCCACCTGACGGGCAATTTCGGCAACGGAAGCGGCCAGTTCCTCCGAAGCCGCAGCCACGGTCTCCGTGTTCGCCGATGCCTGACGCGAGGCAACAGCCACTGTCTCACTTTGCTCCGATGTCTTGAGCGCGGAGCCGCTGAGTGCGCCAGATGTCTGCTTCAGGCTGTCGACGGAGCGGCCGATCACGTCCAGAAGAGCGCTCATCTTGCTGCTGAAGCCGGTGCACAGCAGCTGAATGTTGCCTGCCCGCTCCGCATCCTGCTGCTGGCGTCTCACGACATCGAGTTCAAGTTCGCGGCGCTCACGCTCGTTGCGGACGAAAGTTTCCATGGCAGCCGCCATGTCTCCCAGTTCGTCTCCCCGGCCGGCACCCTCGATGGTCACCTGTGTGTTGCCCGCGGCAAGCTGCTTCATGCCCTCGGTCAGAGCGCGCAAGGGCCGCACGACGTTGCGGATGGAAATCACGGCGATGCCTGTCACGGCCAGACCACCAGCAATCAGAACGCCGATCAGCTCGAACGTGCTGGACCAGAACTCGGCCTGGACATCATCCAGATAGACGGCGGACGCAATCACCCAGCCCCAAGGCACGAAGGCTTCGGACCATCCGGCCTTCGGCACAAACTTGGTGGTAACGCCCTTCAGGGTCCGGTCACCGGAATAGTACTGAACACCGCCGCCCTTCTGCGCGTTGGCAATGAACGTCCGGGTGATCTCGGAGGTCGAAGGCTCTCCGCCCTCCTTGTCCTTCGAATTGCTCACGACGCGAACGCCGGTGTTGTCGAACGCAAAGACACGTGCGCCACCTTCGAAGATCATCGAGCGGATCGCATCACGCGTCAGTGCCTGCGCCTCGTCCCGCGTCAGCTCACCGGCCTTTTCACGGGCGTGGTTCTCCTCTGCGATAGACCGGCCAACCTCAACCAGAGCCCGCACTTTGGCAATACGCTCGCGCTCGAGCGTATCTGCAAGCTGCAGCTGATTGTAGATACCCAGAAACACAACAAAGATAGCGAAACAACCGATTGGAAGCCAGATTTTCAGACCAATCTTCAAGCGATTCAGCATGACATCCTCAACGATGCAAAATTTTCCCCTGTTATCCTTGCCATTGTTAAATACAGGTAAAATAAACCAGCCAAATGAATTGCCATGAGAGAAACCGCGATATTTGCCTTGTGAAACTCATCCCCCTCCAAGCCCGCCCTGTCACAAATAACAATTCCAAGAAATCACCCCGGCAATCATCCCGCGCCTCTGGCTCGAACGCCGGTGCTGGCATGCCAAAGCCGGAGGCACATGTAGAAAGGACGCCGGCGGGTTTCCTCCGGCGTCCTTCATGTTCAAGATCCTGCGGTGAGAGTTATCCGGCCATCTGGCGGCGCAATGCGGCGCGTCGGGCCTCCACATCCTGAACCATATCCGCAAGGAAGGCATCGACCGCCCTGGACAGGTTCTCGGAGACGGACTTCACATCACGGGACAGGCTGTCGACCATCTCCGCCTCGATGCGGGTGTCATGTGCGGTCTGGGTCACATTGGCGACGCTGGCCGCAACCTGATCCGATCCGTCAGCGGCAATGGTGATGCTCTGGGTGATCTCGCGCGTCGCAGCGCTCTGTTCACCAACCGCGTTCTTGATGGCCATCGTCATTTCCATCACGGATGCGATGGAACCCGTGATGCGCTGGATCGAAGTCACCGCCTTGCCGGTCATGCCTTGCACCGAGGTGATCTGGGCGGCGATTTCCTCCGTCGCCCGGGCCGTCTGGTTGGACAGTTCCTTTACCTCGGCAGCCACAACGGCAAAGCCCTTGCCCGCTTCTCCGGCACGCGCCGCCTCGATGGTGGCATTGAGGGCGAGAAGGTTCGTCTGCTCGGCGATGGCACGGATCATCTCGACGACAACGCCGATCTTGTCGGTTGCTTCCGCAAGGCTCGACACATGCACATCGGTCTCGCGGGCCACCTCGGTGGCTGCGGTAATGGCTACAGACGACCGGTCGGACTGGTTGAGGATCTCCGAGATGGCGCTTGAGAGTTCTTCAGCCGCAGCGGCCACGGTCTGGACACTGCGTGAGGACGTGGCAGAGGCAGCCCGCGCCTGATCGGCGGCAGCAAAGGCCTGACCGGACACTTCCGTCACCCTCTGGGCACTGCCGGCCATCGCTTCCGTCTTTTCGGCCACGGCCTGCATGCTGGCATCGATCATGCTGCGGAAACGGTCGATGATGGCCTCGACCTGCGACTGGCGGCCGCCTTCGAGCGAACGCTCCTGCTCCATTTCCTTTTCCAGCGCCTGACGGCGGCGGGCATTGTCCTGGAACACGGTGCCTGCACGGGCAAGATCGCCGATTTCGTCGCCCCGCTCCAGCAGCGGCATGGTGAAGTCGGTCTCGTCCTTCGCCACCCGGCCCAGAGCCGCACGGATCTGGCGCAGGTTGGCAAGGATCGCACGCAGATTGAACAGGCTGATGATCACCGTCACCGCGATGGCCGCAGCGGACATGACCCCGGCAACCAGCGCACGGGAATAGGCTTCGCTTTCCATCACCGCCACAGTCTCGCCAGCCGCCTTCAGCAGGTCCAGCGTCTCGGTGCGGATGATGTCCAGCCGGGCCGTCGCCGCATCAAACCACTGCTGTCCCGTCACGCCCTGGCCATTGTCGGTCTGCGGCAGGGTGAAAAGCACCTTGCGCCAGTCCTTGACCTGCTGGATGGAGCTGCCAGCCATCATCCGGTCGAGTGCTGCGGCTTGTGCTGGCGTTGCCAGCATGTGAAAGCTCTGAAGATAGGCCTCGCCGGCAGCCACCCGGTCGACAAAGGACAGGAACACGGCATAGTCCGTCACCTCGCCCTTGCCGGCTGCCGTGAACAGGCGCGCACCGATCGCGCGCTCCAGCCCGCCAGCTTCCTTTGCCTGAATAAGCGACGTGAACGGCAGAAGCTCCGCTGCAAGACGCGGCTCGCCCGTATCGAGCGCAATGGCAGAAATCGTGCCCATCAGCCCGGAGATCAGGCCCGTATAGGCCTTGAGGTTGTCGGCACCATTGACCGAACGGGCATCAACTGCAGACCGGTGGCTGGCAACGCTGCGCGGCAGATCTGCCAATGCGCCGAGCCCGGCAGAGGCATCCACGCCGGAACCGGCAGAGCCGGTCAGGAAAGCTTGCAGCGCCTGCAGGTCCGTGTCCGTCGCGCTTCTCTGCTTGCTGACAGCCGCTGCCGCTGCCTGGTCATAGCCGGAGGCAATCATCACCGCCGTCTGGCCACGCTCCTTCTGCAACTCGTCCACCACGGCTTCGATGAGACCGGACACCTCAACGAGAGGTTTCATCTGCTGCATCTTTCGCAGGTAGATAAATTCACCCCAAAGATAATTTCCTGCATAGAGGACAACGGCCAGCAACGGCACAACAGCCATCATGGCGATTTGCAGGCGTATATTACGCATCGAAATTCCCCGTCCTTAATTTCGAACTACGAGACATAGAAAATGTGGGTAGACAGGGGGGGTTAACGGCGCACTAACCTCACGTATTCTAACACTGATTTAGCGCTATCTAGGTGTTTTGGCTTACTCTGCAGCCGGCACTGCGAGCGTTGCCGCGCAGCCCGTGTGCGAGAGGTTTTCCGCAGCCAGTGGACGGCAGGCCACTTTTGCCGTATAGGGGGTTCCAACATGACGGGCACGCCGGACACATGAAGGCTGCTCCGCCCCCTTTTCACGAAAGACACACATGATCGAGACGCACGCCGTTGCACCGGCGCTGGCCGCCGCTTTGGCAAAACGGGGCTATTCCAGCCTCACCCCGGTTCAGGAAACCATCCTGACCGATGCTCCCGCCGACGCAGACCTTCTGGTTTCCGCCCAGACAGGCTCCGGCAAGACTGTTGCCTTCGGCCTCGCCCTTGCTCCGACGCTGCTTGGAGACGATGAACACCTCGGCCCCGCCGGTGCGCCGGTGGCCCTTGCCATCGCCCCGACCCGCGAGCTGGCACTGCAGGTCAAGGCTGAACTGACCTGGCTTTATGAACAGGCCGGCGCCCAGACCGCGTCCTGCGTTGGCGGCATGGACCCGCGCGCCGAGCGCCGGGCTCTCGAACGCGGCGCCCATATCGTCGTCGGCACGCCTGGACGCCTGCGCGACCACATCGAGCGCGGCGCCCTCGACCTTTCCGGCATCCGCGCCGTGGTTCTGGACGAAGCGGACGAAATGCTGGACCTCGGCTTCCGCGAGGATCTGGAGTTCATTCTGGACGCCGCTCCGGAAGACCGCCGCACGCTGATGTTCTCGGCCACCGTGCCGAAACCGATTGCCGATCTCGCCCAGCGCTTCCAGCGCAATGCCGTGCGCCTGACCACGATCAGCGGCCGCGAGCAGCATGTCGACATCGACTATATCGCCATGCCGGTCGTGCCGAACGAGCGCGAGAACGCCATCATCAACATCCTGCGCTTCCACGAGGCCCAGAAGGCCATCGTGTTCTGCGCCACCCGCGAGGCGGTGAACCGGCTGACGTCGCGCCTTGCCAACCGGGGCTTCTCGGTTGTAGCGCTGTCGGGCGAGCTAAGCCAGGCCGAGCGCAGCCACGCGCTGCAGGCCATGCGCGATGGCCGCGCCCGCGTCTGCGTCGCCACCGACGTGGCCGCACGCGGCATCGACCTGCCCAACCTTGATCTCGTCATTCACGCCGACCTGCCGACCGGCAAGGCCGCCCTGCTGCACCGCTCTGGCCGTACGGGCCGCGCCGGCCGCAAGGGATCGAGCGTTGTGGTCGTGCCCTTCCCGCGCCGCCGCGCAGCAGAGCGCCTGCTGCAGCTGGCCGGTGTGAAGGCCGAATGGCGTGAAGCCCCCTCTGCCAATGCCATCCGTGCCCAGGACAAGGCCCGTCTTCTTGCCGATCCGGTTCTGAACGAGCCGGCTGAAGAAGAAGATCTGGAGACGGCCCGCGAGCTTCTGGCCGTGCATGATGCCGAGCGCATCGCGGCGGCCTTCGTGCGCCTGTACCAGCTGCGCCTGCCGCCGCCGGAAGAGCTGACGGAAGACAGCTTTGAAGCCCGCGGCCCGCGCGAGCGTGGTGACAGGGGCGACCGTGGCCCGCGTGATGACTTCGGTGGCGGCAAGAGCTTCGAAGTCCGCAACAAGTTTGAAGATGGCGTCTGGTTCCGCCTGTCCCTCGGCCACAAGCACCGCGCCGACCCGCGCTGGCTGCTGCCGATGATCTGCCGCGCCGGCCATGTGACGAAGAAGGAAGTGGGTGCCATCAAGATCGGCAACACCGAAACCCTCTTCGAGATCATGGGCGGCCATGCGGAGAAATATGCCGATGTGATCCGCCGCGATGGCTCCGGCGAGCGCGGTGTGGTGATCGAACCCGCCGACGTGCGCGGCGGCTTTGCCCCGTCCTCCCGTGGCAATGACGAGGACGGCCCGAGCCGTTACGAGCGCGCCCGTGAACGCAACACCGGCCGTGGCTTCGGTGGCGGTGCCCCCGCTGGCCGTGGCGGCCCGGCTCCGCGCCGCAAGCGTTTCGAGGACGATGAACCGCGCCCGACGCATCCGGCCTTTGCCCCGATGGACGAGGCCCCGCTCGACCGTGGCCCGAAGCGCGGCAAGCGCGGCCCTGACGGCGGCGGCTTCGGCGGCGCACCAGCCGGTGAAGGCTTCGCCCCGCGCAAGGGCAAGCCGGCCTTCAAGGATGGCGGCCCGAAAAAGGCTGCCCACCGCAAGGGCGACGGCGTGAAGAAGAAGTCGAAGAAGCAGGACGGCTGAGGCAGGCCATCCGTTAATCAAAAGGCCCGCGTCTTTCCCGGACGCGGGCCTTTTTTCTATCTGCTTCAGGCAAAACCCGCCGCAGGCTTATTGCTCGTTGACGATCATCGCAATGCGCCAGACCTCGCCATCGGAGACGAGGTGATAGTGGCAGGTGAATTCGAAGACGCTCTCGCCATCAGCGCTTTCCTGACGCCAGTCGAGGGTGACCAGCGCCGTGGGGCCGGAGATGTGGGCAGAAACCACGTCGAACTCGGAATAGGAGATATTCTCCTTGTCGAGCGCATCCAGCAGGGCGTCGATATTCTCCGCCAGCTCCTCCTCGTCATCAAAGACATAGCCCTTTTCCATCTGCCAGATGGTCGCCGGCAGGGAGAAGCAGTCGATGAGCGCCTCTGCATCGGCATCGTTGAAACCGGCGAGATAATCCTCGAAAAGTTCCGCAATGGCTGCTTCCAGCTCCTGCTCGGCAGGTTCTGCGGTGTCTTCGATCTCGTTCTTGTCCGCCATGGCCGTCTTCCCGGAAGGGCGCGGCAGATCTGCGGCGCGCCTCAAGCTTAAGTGTCAGTGTCAGCCGGGGCAGAATCGGTTTCGGTTTCATCTTCCCCGTAGCCGATCATATGAAGAGGCCGGGCCTTGCGTCCAACGGTTTCACACCAGTGCACCAGAGCCTCTTCGGCGCCATGCGTGACCCAGGTTTCCGCCGCCCCGGTTTCCAGCACCGTGCGGGTGAGATCGGGCCAATCCACGTGATCGGAAATGACCAGCGGCAGTTCGGCCCCGCGCTGGCGGGCTCTGGCACGCACGCGCATCCAGCCGGAGGCCACCGCCGTCACCGGATCGCCGAAGCGCCGCGCCCAGCGCCCGGCAAGCTCGCCGGGCGGGCACAGCACGATTTCCCCGGTAAGCTCCTTGCCAAGCCGCCCGACCGGCTCAACCGGCCCCAGCGCAATGCCCCGGCTTTGATAATAGGCCGTGATCTTTTCCAGCGCGCCGTGGAGATAGATGGTCCGGTCATATCCGGCGCGGCGCAGTTCCGCGATGACGTGCTGCGCCTTGCCCAGTGCGTAGGCCCCAACAAGATGCGTGCGCTCCGGAAACAACGCCAGCGAGGCCAGCAGCTTGGCCATTTCCACGCCGGCATCGGGATGACGGAAGACCGGCAGGCCGAAGGTTGCCTCCGTCACGAAGACATCGCAGGGCACCAGCTCGAAAGGTGCGCAGGTGGGATCAGCCTGCCGCTTGTAGTCGCCGGAAATGACGGCCCGCGCTCCCCCCGCCTCCAGCACCACCTGCGCCGATCCGAGAACGTGCCCGGCAGGCTTCAGCGTCAAAGTCACGCCGCCCAGATCAAGCCTCTGACCATAGGCCAATGTCTGCCGCTGGCCGCAAAAGCCCTCGCCATAACGCAGGGCCATGATGTCGAGCGTTTCCTGTGTCGCCAGCACTGCCCCGTGTCCGGCCCGGGCATGGTCGGCATGAGCATGGGTGATGATGGCCCGCGCCACCGGGCGCACCGGATCGACATGGGCGTCCGCCAGCGGGCAGAAGAGCCCTTCCGGCGTCAGATGCAGAAGGCTGGATGCGGCAATGGACATGGGGCAGAAGCATAGGGCCTTCGCGGCCATTTGCCAGAGGCGGTGAACATGCGGATTATTCCTGTCTCGAAAGAGCTTGGAGCAGCAACCGTCTGACCTATAATCAGAAGCCATGGCCCCAGGCCTTTCCTCTCTCACAGCCTCAGGCCCCGGCGCAGCCCTTGCAAATGACCGCCTCCCCTCAGGATCAGCTTCTGCCCGAACGGTTCCGCGCCTGGTTTGCCGCGCGCGGCTGGAGCCCGCGCGAGCATCAGCTTGCCTTGCTGGATGTGCTGGGCCGCAGGCAGTCCGCGCTGCTCATTGCCCCGACTGGCGCAGGCAAGACGCTGGCCGGCTTCCTGCCGAGCCTCGTCGAGCTGACGGAAAGGGGCCGGCCGAAGCCGGGCACGGTTCAGGCGATGCGGCGGGGCGTGCATACGCTCTACATTTCCCCACTCAAGGCGCTGGCCGTCGATATCGCCCGCAATCTGGAAACGCCGGTGGCGGAGATGGACCTGCCGGTGCGGATCGAGACGCGCACCGGCGACACCCCCACCCACAAGCGCCAGCGGCAGAAGCAGGCGCCGCCCGATATCCTGCTGACAACGCCGGAACAGATCGCCCTGCTGCTGTCCGACCCTGCAGCATCCGGCATGTTCAAGGGCCTGAAGACCATCGTTCTGGATGAACTCCATGCGCTGGTCACCTCCAAGCGCGGCGACCTGCTGGCGCTTGGGCTTGCCCGCCTGCGCCGTATTGCCCCGGATGTGCGGCTCGTCGGCCTGTCGGCAACGGTGGCTGAGCCGGATGACCTGCGCGCCTATCTTGTGGCCCAGACGGATCCGGATGGCCGCCGCCTGAGCGAGCTTGTCACCGTCACCGGCGGGGCAGCGCCGGATATCACCATTCTCGATACGTCCGAGCGCGTGCCCTGGGCCGGGCATTCGGCGCGCTATGCGCTGGATGACATCTACCGGCTTCTCAAGGCGCACCGGGTGACGCTGCTGTTCGTCAACACCCGCTCGCAGGCCGAAAGCCTGTTTCAGGGCCTCTGGAAGATCAACGAGGACACCCTGCCCATCGCCCTGCACCATGGCTCGCTGGATGTGGGCCAGCGGCGCAAGGTGGAAGCGGCAATGGCCTCGGGTCAGCTCCGCGCCGTGGTTGCCACGTCCTCCCTCGACATGGGCATCGACTGGGGCGACATCGATCTCGTCATCAACGTGGGCGCGCCGAAGGGGGCGAGCCGCCTTGCCCAACGCATCGGCCGCGCCAATCATCGCATGGACGAGCCCTCGCGTGCCGTTCTCGTCCCCGCCAACCGTTTCGAGGTGCTGGAATGCCGGGCAGCGCTTGAGGCCTCCACCAGCGGCGGGCAGGACACCCCGCCCCTGCGGCGCGGCGCGCTGGATGTGCTGGCCCAGCATATTCTCGGCATGGGCTGCGCCGGACCTTTTGATGCCGATGAGCTCTACGCCGAAATCCGCGAGACGCAGACCTACCGCCATCTTGACCGGGAAACCTTCGCCCGCGTGCTCGATTTCGTGGCCACCGGCGGCTATGCGCTGAAAAGCTATGACCGTTACGCCAAACTGAAACAGGGCCCGGACGGGCTGTGGCGCATCACCCACCCTCGCATTGCCCAGCAGTACCGGCTGAATGTGGGCACCATTGTCGAAGCGCCGATGCTGAAGGTGCGGCTGGTGCGCGGCAAGGAGCAGGGCCGCCGCACGCCGCTGGGGCGCGGCGGCAGGGTGCTGGGCGAGATCGAGGAATGGTTTCTGGAGCAGCTTGCCCCCGGCGATACCTTTCTCTTTGCAGGCGAGATCCTGCGGTTTGAAAGCATCATCGAAAGCGAGGCCTATGTCTCGCGGGCCAAGGCCGAAAAGCCGATGGTGCCTTCCTATCAGGGCGGCAAGTTTCCGCTCTCCACCTATCTGGCCGATGGCGTGCGGCGGCTTTTGTCCGAACCGGACCACTGGCCGGCCTTGCCGGATCAGGTGCGCGACTGGCTGGAACTGCAGCGGGCCAAGTCCCTCCTGCCCAGCCGCAGCGGCCTGCTGGTGGAAACCTTCCCGCGTGCCGGCAAGCACTACCTCGTCTGCTATCCCTTCGAGGGTCGCCTCGCCCATCAGACACTCGGCATGCTGCTGACCCGGCGGCTGGAGCGGCTGGGCGCCAAGCCGCTGGGCTTTGTCGCCAATGACTATGCGCTGGCGATCTGGGGGCTGGGGGATCCGGATCTTCTCATCCGCACCGGCCGTCTATCCCTCGATGCCCTGTTCGAGGAGGATCTTCTGGGCGATGATCTGGATGCCTGGCTGGCGGACTCCAGCCTTCTGAAGCGCACCTTCCGCTACTGCGCCGTCATTTCCGGGTTGATCGAGCGGCGCCATCCGGGACTGGAGAAATCCGGCCGTCAGGTGACGGTTTCGTCGGACCTCATTTACGACGTGCTGCGCCAGCACGAGCCGGACCACATCCTTCTGCGTGCAACATGGAACGATGCAGCAGAAGGACTTCTGGATATCTCCCGGCTTGGTGAACTTCTTTTAAGGATCAAGGGTCGAATCACGCATACTCATCTCGCAAGAGTTTCGCCCCTCGCCGTTCCCGTTTTGCTGGAAATCGGCAGGGAACCCATTTATGGCGAGGCTCAGGAAAGCATCCTTGCAGAAGCGGCGGATGATTTGATCGGGGAGGCCATGGCATGACGGCGCTGAGACAGCCGGGACTAATGCGGCGCACCACGCCCGTGTGTCACGATATTGCCGTTGCCGGAACCCAGCTCGGTCTGCATGACAGCGGCGTCGCCTGGTGGGCAGACGAAGCCACCCTCATCGTCGCTGATCTGCATCTGGAAAAAGCCTCCTCCCTCGCCCGCCGGGGCGTGCTGCTGCCGCCCTATGACACGGCGGCCACGCTGGAACGCCTGGCACTCGTGATCGAGGCTTTCGACCCGGCCCGCATCATCGCGCTGGGGGACAGTTTCCATGATGCAGAGGGTTCTGACCGGCTCCCGCCATCGTACCGCGCCTTTCTCGCCACGCTGCAGCTCAACCGCGAATGGATCTGGGTGACCGGCAACCATGATCCTGTGGCACCCGTCCGGCTGTGCGGGGAATGCGTCGATGAACTGACGCTGGGCGGCCTCACCTTCCGGCATGAGCCCTCAGAAGGCAACGGCGCTGCAAAGGGTGAGGTCTGCGGTCATCTGCATCCGGCGGCCAAGGTGCGCCGCTATGGCCGCTCGATCCGCCGCCCCTGCTTTGCGACAGACGGCACACGGCTCGTGCTGCCGGCCTTCGGCGCGCTGACGGGCGGTCTGAATGTGATGGATCCGGCTTTTGCCGCCGTTTTCCCGCCCCGCCGTTTCTCGGCCTTCCTGCTTGGCGCAGACAGGCTCTACCCCTTCACCGCCGCCAAGCTGATCGCAGACTGATCCCGCCAGCGGCTTACGCTCAATCCCTGCGGAAGACGACGCCGGCAAGCCAGCCGGTAAAGACCGCCAGCGCAATTGCCGCAAGCCCGTAAAGCGCAGGCTGCTGATGTGCCATATCGAAGGTCATCTGCTCGAAGCCGGTCTTGGCCACCGTCAGCCCCTTCTGGTCCTGCGCCAGCAGTTCTCCACCCTTCAGTAGAAACGTATCCACCGTATAGACGCCGACGGGCGTCGTCGCGGGCAGTGAAATGGTCGTGCGGAACATGGTCGGGGTCAGAAATTCCACCTTGCCCGGCTGGTCCACATATGTGCCATGCTCCTTGCGCAGCCGCAAAAAAGCGTGGCGGAAATGGGCTCTCTCGGCCAGCGGCATCTCGGAATCGGCCCTCAAGGGCAGATTGACGTAGCTTGCCCCGATGCTGTTTTCCTCCAGCATCGGCCGTGGCCCCAGCTCACTCGCCGGGCCGGTCGAGGACATGACATAGAACGACGGCACGCCATAGAACGTTTCCGAGTCACGGTTGACCCAGAGCACACCGAGGAAGCGGCCCTTGCGGCGCGTTGTGACGTTTTCGGGCGGACCTTTCAGCACCACCGCGAGGTCGTAACCGGCATCCGGCGCAGAAACGCCGGGCGGCAGTTCCACCTGGCCAAAGACGACAATCTTTGCACCGGTGAAATTCGAGGCGATGCTGACCGTGTCTGCGGACAGGGCCGTCACCAGCCCTTCAGCCCGCGCTGCAGACGGCAGCAAGGCCCCTGCCAGCAGAAACACAGCCGCAAGATGACGGGGCAGCGAATGCATCACAGGCCCTCCCCCTTGCGCACGGCGACCGAGTAGAACTCGTCCGGCACGACGACAAGATCCACGGCGAAGCGCACGCCGACCGCCAGCACCAGCAGTGCCAGGAGAAGGCGCAACTGGTCGCCACGCAGCTTCTGGCCCATGCGGGCGCCGAACTGCGCCCCGATGACGCCGCCGATCATCAGCGTCAAGGCCAGCACGATGTCGATCGTCTGAGTGCTGATGGACAGGAACAGCGTGGCAAAAGCCATGGTGAACAGGATCTGCATCAGCGAGGTGCCGATGACGATGCTGGTCGGCATGCGCAGCAGATAGATCATGGCCGGAACCATGAGGAAGCCGCCGCCGATGCCCAGCACCGTGCCGATGAAGCCGATGCCGGAACCAAGCACGATGATCGGGATGACGCTGAGATAAAGCTTCGACTTGCGGAAGCGCACCTTCAGCGGCAGACCGTGGATCCAGTTGTGCTGGCCGGGCTTGCGGGCCGCGCGGGGCGTGCCCGCCCGGCGCTGGCGGATCGCCCGCAGCGATTCCACCAGCATCAGGCCGCCAACGGTGCTGAGGAAGGTCACGTAGGACAGGGCAATGACCACATCGAGCTGGCCGATGGCCTGCAGCTTGCCGAAGAGCCAGGCGCCCACAGCCGAACCGGCGATACCCGCCGTGAGCAGGATGCCGGCCATCTTCATGTCGATGGCCCCGCGCCGCCAATAGGTCAGCACGCCGGAGGCCGACGAGGCCACGGTTTGCGTGGTGACGGTGGCCACGGCCACGGCGGGGGGAATGCCCGAGAAAATGAGAAGCGGCGTCAGCAGAAAGCCGCCGCCAATGCCGAAGAGCCCGGACAGAAAGCCCACGGCGCCACCCATACCGAAGATCATGAACATGTTCACCGAAATCTCGGCGATGGGCAGATACAGTTGCACGGGCTCAATACCGGCTTGCGGAAGCCGCGCGGGGCGCGGCGCCTGAACGGAAAGACACGTGTTAAAAGGGCTGCTTTTGCAGCCCTGTCAACCTTGGAATTTCAGCAGCCTGCTCACATTCAGATTGAACGTCCGAGCAGAGCCCTGATCAGACCAGCATCCACGGTTCCGGTTACCGGAAGGTTGGCATTGCGCTGGAAAGCTTCAATCGCCGAACGGGTCTTCGGGCCCATGGAGCCATCAGCCACGCCAGGATCAAAACCGAGCTTCTGCAGCAGAGCCTGAACCTGGATGACTTCGTTCACTTCTCCGCCAGCAGCTGCATTGACCGGCATGGCCAGCGCCGCTTCATCCCACGCCGGATCCAGCAGAACCGTGTTGGCTGCCGGGTTGAGATCCTTGAGCTTGAACGTGTCAACGGCAAGGCGGGCAGCAGCAAGGCCGCTAGCGTCGAGCATGTTGGCCACATCATCACGCTTGCGGGCAGCTTCGGCGTCGCCGCCACGCGCGGCAATGGCAAACCACTTGTAGCTTTCGACCAGATCCTTATCGACGCCAATGCCCCGGGCATAGAGGATGCCCAGATTATAGAGGCTGTCGGCAACACCGTGTTCAGCGGCCGACTTGAACCACTTGGCGGCCGCTGCCATGTCCGGCTGGGCTTCGGCGCCCTCGGCATAGATGACGGCGAGATTGTGCATGGCCTTGGCGTTACCGGCTTCCGCAGCCTTCAGATAGAGGTCGCGCGCCTTGGTGATGTCGCGCGGCACACCACGGCCCTTTTCATAAAGGCTGGCAAGGCGGTACTGCGCCGGAGCAAGCCCCTTGGCAGCTGCGCGCTCATACCAGCGGGCGGCTTCCGCCAGATCCGGCGTGACGCCCTTGCCTTCGGTGTAATGAACCCCGATCTGGAACTCCGCTGCGGCGTTGCCAGCGGCAGCGGCGCTGCGCAGGGCCATCGGACCGGTTGTTTCCGGCGGCAGGGCACCGGCGCCAGCACCGGACTGCGGATCGGCGGCGGCGAGGCTGGCGGACGGCTGCTGCGGTCCGGTGACAAAAGGTGTATCGCCGAACTTGCCGCTGATCGCTGGCGGCGCAAAGGCGAGATCAGGTGCCATTTCCGGAGCCTGAGCAGAAGGCTGTGCGGAGACTGCCGGCGGCACCTGGGCGGCAGGCACCTGCTCCAGCGGCATGGCCCCGCTGGATGGCGGGGTCACATTGCGCGCTGGCGCTTCGGCCATCTGTGTCTGTCCAGCCGTTGAACCGGGCTGTGCCGTGGCCGCGTCCAGAGCCTTGGCAATGTCCTGCTCGGTCAGCTCCAGAACGGGCTGCGTGCCGGTGCCATCGGAAGCTTCCGCCAGCTGCTTGCCTTCGTCCTGAGCATCCGGAGCCGAAGCCGTATCGCCGCCTCCGGTCGACATGCGGAAGACCTGCAGCGTGCCGATTGCCAGAACGACCGCAGCCGCCGCCAGCAGGATCGCACGCTTGCGGCCGGTGCCGAACAGGCTGCTGCCGCTGCCCGCTGCTGCTTCATCGCGGATATCGGCAGCAAGGCCAGCCAGATCGAGATCACCTGCAGCCTTGCCCTCATCTGCGGAGGCCTTCTGCGGCTTGCCGACCATAGGCTCGATCTTGGCGCGGCCTGAGCCCTCCGCAGCCGCTTTCTCCGGCTTGCGGGCATCATCCTTCGCGGCAGCCCTTGCCACAGTCTTTGCCGTATCCCGGCGCAGGGCGCGGCGGAACCAGCTGGCGCGGCTATCGCCGGCAGCGTCCTCACCTTCATCCTGCTCAAGCTTGGCCTGCTGCTGAACTTCGGCGGATGCTGCATGGGCTGCGCGGCGGGCGGCTGCAATGAAATCGGCTTTGCGGTCGCGGGTGCGATCGCGCGGGCGCTCTTGTTCGCCTGCGGCTGCGGCACTCAGCGGCAAGCCGGGCAGCGGAGCACGGCGGGCGCTGCTGCTCTCACCGGCGGGGCGGGAGGCCGTACCACGGTCCAGCGTGCTGCGTTCCAGCGAGTCGAGCCGGTCGGTGATGCCGGTCAAAATGGACTGGACGCCATCAAATGTGTTGCGCGTGCGCGTCTCGGAGCCCTGTGCAGCATCCATGAGACGGCGCAGATCGTCGCGCAGCGCACCGATGGCGCCGTCATATTCGTCCGTGGCCGGGGCCTTTTCGATCACGGCGCGGCGTGCGGCCTTTTCGGCCACCTCAATCACTTCCTCGCGGGTGGCGCGCAGATTGCTCTCGATGCGCGACAGCACCTTCTCAATGCCGGCAACGCTGGACAGGCGCCCTTCCGTTGCCTGCAACTGATCCGCCAGTGCGCTGATCTTGCCGGTGATCTGGTCAAGGCGCCGGTCATCGAAACTGTCGCCGCCCCGGGAGACGGCGTCCGCCAGTTCGCTGATGCGTGCCTCAAGCGCAGCTACAGAGGGCGCGGGCTGCTCGACCGAACGGCGGATGCCGGCGATCTCGCTGCGCAGCGCGGCCATGTCCTCCGCCGAGACACTGTCACGTGGCGCGGACAGGCGGCCGGACAAATCCGAAATCTGCCGCTCAAGCTGGGCCAGCATCTGCGCTTCAAACGCGCTGCCTTCGCCGAAGGACGGCAGGTTCACCGGCTGGCTGGAGCGTTCCTCGATCCGGGCAATCTGGCTGTGGATGCCGTCGAGACGGTTTTCCAGCTCGGCAAAGGCACGGTCATAGGCAGGCTGCGCCGTGCCGCCCTGCTCGATGCCGGAGAGCCGGTCCATGATTTCGTCGAGACGGTCGTCCACCTGGCCGAAGCGGGCATCGTCTCGCCCTGCGCGGCCGTTCTCGCGCGACAGCATGCCGAAGATCTCCTCCAGCCGCCCGTTGAGGCGGTCAAGAGCTTCGGCATCCGGCATGCGGTCTTCCATCGCGGACAGCCGGTCATCGAGGCCGCGCTGTTCGCGCGCCAGGATTTCCAGCTCGTCCAGACGGCTGGCGACAAAGCGGATGCGGTCGTCCACCGATCCGATGAGACCGGTAAAATCAACCTGCTCCACCAGCTTGCGCATGTCGCGCAGTTCCTGCCGCAGCGGCTCGATGTCGGGCCGTGCATGGGAGCGCAGCAGGCTTTCCACCCGGTCGGAGATATCGCCCACCCGGCCTTCCAGCACCATCAGATGCTCGGCACGCGGCAGCGAGGCAAGGCCATCCTCGATCTCGACCAGACGGGCGCTGAGATTGCGCACGACACGCGGATCAACGGCAGAACGGGTCAGCTCGTCCAGCCGCTGCACCACATGGGCATAGCCCATTTCCAGCGACTTCAGCGTGCCATCCACATTGGTCTGGCCGATCAGCGTCTTCAGACTGGAAATTTCGCCGCGCAGTTCCTTCGCCAGACGGTCGTTGCCACCTCCGGCACGCAGGCCCTCGACCATTTCCGCAAGGCGCCGCATCTCGCGCCGGTCGCTGTCATCGCGCCGGGCTGCGGGCATGTTGCCGATGGCTTCGCGCAGGGAGCCGATTTCCTGCCGCACCACATCCAGCGCCTCTTCCTGCGGATGGCGCAGGGCGTCGATGCGGCGGGCCAGATCCTGATAGAGATGACGGGACTGCTCTTCCCCCTCACGGGCGGCCTGCTCGGCCGCAGCGCGGCGCGGGACGGGGCGGGAGCGGGTGTCCTGCGCCTCGAAGTCGTCCTCGATCAGCCGCTCCAGCGGGCTGCCGCGGCGGCGCGGCTGTGCCGGGGCATGGCGCGGGGTGCGGGCGGCAAAGTCTTCTTCGTCATCCAGTTCCGCACCGGCTGCCAGTTCGTCGAAGTCATAACCGGGCACACCACGGCCCTTCTTCGGTGCCGGGGCACGCTGGGGCTGGGGGCGGCGGGCCGGAGCACGTGCAGAAGCACGGGCGGGCGCCTCGTCCTCGTAGTCCTCATCCTCGAAATGAGATCCGTAAACGCTGCTGCCGAAGTCTGCCTCATCGTCCGCCGCTTCATGGGGCCGGACGGGCGAGGACAGGGTTTCCACGCGCCGGTCCAGACGCTCCAGCGCCTCGAGAACGGCGTCGATCCGGCCGGACGCAGCCGGGCGGGCGGGAGCAGCCTCACGGCGCGCGCGGGGGGAGCGCTCGGCATGCTCAGCGCTGTCATGGGCCGGGCGGCGGCGGCTTTCTTCGGGCTTGCGGCGGGCGCGCTGGCGGCTGTTCATCAGGCGGTCGAGCTCGCTCGCCACCTCTTCCAGTTCCTGCGCGGTTTCAGAGGCATGGCTTGCCCGGCCAAAGTTGCCGGCAGCGGTGGATGTGCGCGTCAGACGCTCGACGCGCTCCTGCGGACGCTCTGTGCGCAAGCCATAGCCCTCATCAAAGCCGTCATCCTCTTCGTCATATCCCGGACCATCCCAGCCGTCATGGCTACGCCGGGCATATCCCGCGTCATGACGTACGCTGCCGCTTTCAGGCTTGCGGGTTTTCCAAGAGGACATTGACTGGACCTGGCCTTGCGGTCGTGCTGACCATTGAACACAAGAGATGCTGCAGAAGCCCGGAACGCGATACTGACTTGGCAACGAAGCAATTGATGAATCTTTGTCGTGTTAGGGTAAACACCGCGTTAACTGGCACTGCATGTTGCAACAGCAGGCCACCGGAAACGCGCTCTGGCGGGGCTGTCTGTCAAAAAATCGCGCAAGGTCACTGGACCATTCCGTATGCGTAAGGTAAGGCAGAGACAAGCAGGCAGTCCCGGGCCCTCCCTCCTCAAGGGCCGTGACGCCGGGGGCAACCGCCCGCATGCACGTCAAATTTTCCGCAGTACAGCAGGTTCGGCCACATGCGGACGGACAGGACAAGGCAATGAGCGAAGCACTTTCCATCCATGACGGCAATGAAATTGCCGATGTCGTTGCCGCAGCGGACGACAGCACCAAGAAGATCCAGTTCACCATCGGCGATCTTGCCAAGGAATTCGGCGTCACCCTTCGCACCCTGCGCTTCTATGAAGACAGGGGCCTGCTGAACCCCAAGCGTGATGGCCTCAACCGCGTCTACACCCGCCGCGACCGCGCCCGCCTGAAGCTCGTCGTCATGGGCAAGCGCGTCGGCTTCTCCCTGTCCGAGATCCGCGACATGCTGGATCTCTATGATCTGCGCGACGGCCAGGTGACCCAGTTGCGCGTCGCCCTCTCCCGCTTCAACGAGCAGATTGCCGTGCTGGAAACCCAGCGCAAGGACATTGATCAGGCGATTGAGGAACTGTCACGCACCGTCGCCATAGTCTCCGGCATGCTGAAGCACAAGGAAAACGAAGGCGGGGAGTGATCCCGGCCCGGCCGCCATTTTCTCCTGGCGGCCGCTAAACAGCACGCCAGACCATCAAAACCGGGGCCTACGCTCCGGTTTTCGCGTTTGATGACACGGTTTTCATTCATTTCACGCAAAAACAGGCGTACCTTCCCCAAGGACATGGCTTGCCCGCCCGAAAATTGAGACGTATATATCGGGGAAGGTGACGTTTACGGAAACGTCAACTGCCAGCGGTTACGTTCTGGGAGGAATTGATGCCGGCTTACCGTGCTCCCGTCGAGGACACCCTCTTCCTGCTCAATGATGTGTTCGGCTACGAACGCTACAGCAATCTGCCGGGCTTCGCTGATGCAGCGCCCGATCTGGTGGAAGCCATCCTGCGCGAAGGCGCCAGGTTCTGCGAAGAAGTCATCCAGCCCCTGAACCAGACCGGAGACCGGGAAGGCTGCATCCGCCATGAGGATGGCCGGGTGACCACCCCCAAGGGCTTCAAGGCTGCCTATGACGCCTATTGCGAAGGCGGCTGGGGCGGACTGTCCGTCAGCCCGGACTTTGGCGGTCAGGGCCTGCCGCACACGCTGGCCATGATCATGGCCGAGTACATGTCCTCCGCCAACATGGCCTTCGCCATGTATCCGGGCCTGACGGCTGGCGCCATCGCCGCCCTCACCCTGCATGGCACGGATGCGCAGAAGGAAATCTATCTGCCGAAGATGGTGGCGGGCACCTGGACCGGCACCATGAACCTGACCGAGCCCCATTGCGGCACGGATCTGGGCCTCATCCGCACCAAGGCAGTACCGCAGGGCGATGGCAGCTATGCCATCTCCGGCACCAAGATCTTCATTTCCGCCGGCGAACACGACATGGCGGAGAACATCATCCATCTGGTGCTGGCCCGCATCGAGGGCGCGCCGGAAGGTGTGAAGGGTATCTCGCTCTTCGTAGTGCCGAAGTTCGTGCCTGACGCAGGCGGCGCGCCGGGTGAGCACAACGGCGTCTCCTGCGGCTCCATCGAGCACAAGATGGGCATCCATGGCAACGCCACCTGCGTCATGAACTATGACGGGGCACGCGGCTGGCTGGTCGGCGAGGAGCACAAGGGCCTGCGCGCCATGTTCACCATGATGAACGAGGCCCGCCTCGGCGTCGCGGTGCAGGGTCTGGCCCAGTCCGAAGCCGCCTATCAGAACGCCGTCATCTACGCCAAGGACCGCATCCAGGGCCGCGCCCTGACCGGGCCGAAGGCTACCGACAAGGCAGCGGATCCGATCATCGTGCATCCGGACGTGCGCCGCGTGCTGATGTCGATCCGCTCCTTCAACGAGGCGGCCCGTGCCCTCGTGCTGTGGACCGCGCTGAAGGGCGACGTGTCGCACCGCTCCGAAGACGAGGCCGAGCGCGTCAAGGCCGACGACATGATGGGGCTCATGACCCCGGTTCTGAAGGGCGTGCTCACCGACACCGGCTTTGCCAATGCGGTGAATGCGCAGCAGATGTTCGGCGGCCACGGCTACATCGCCGAATGGGGCATGGAGCAGTTCGTCCGCGATGCCCGCATTGCCATGATCTACGAAGGTGCCAACGGCATTCAGGCGCTGGATCTCGTCGGCCGCAAGCTGCCGGCCAATGGCGGGCGTGCCGTCATGGCCTTCTTCGAGGAGGTTGGCGCCTTCCTGAAGGCCCACAAGGAAGACGAGGCTCTGGCGCCCTACACCAAGCCGCTGAAGCAGGGGCTCGATCATCTGCAGGCCGCGACCATGTGGTTCATGCAGAACGCCATGAGCAACCCGGACAACGCGGGCGCAGGCTCGACTGACTACATGCACCTCTTCGGGCTGGTCGCCCTTGGCTACATGTGGGCGCAGATGGCCAAGGCTGCGCAGGCAAAGATCGCCAGTGGCGAGGAGACGGAACGCTTCGAAGCCAAGCTGACCTTCGGGCGCTACTTCATGGAACGGACCATGCCGGAAACGGGCGCGCATCTGGCCCGCATCACCAGCGGTTCCGCCACCATGATGAGCCTTGCAGCGGACGCATTCTAAGTCTCTGATACGCCATAGCCCCGGGCGCCATGCCCGGGGCAGCCCCGCAAGAGAAAAGCCCGCCGCTGCGGGCTGGAGGTTTCATGGCCGAGTATGTCCTGCATTGTTTCGCCCAGTCCGGCAACGCCTACAAGGTTGCCCTCATGCTCCAGCTTGCCGGAGCGGACTGTGAAGCCCGTTTCTGCGACTTCTTCAACGGCGCCACCCGCACGCCGGAGTTCCGCGCTGACGTGAACGAAATGGGCGAGATTCCAGTGCTGGAGCACAAGGGCCTGAAGCTCAGCCAGTCTGGCGTCATCCTTGATTATCTCGCCGAGGAACTGGGCGAATTCGGCGCCCACACGGAAGATGAAGCCCGCGAAATCCTGCGCTGGGTGCTGTTCGACAACCACAAGCTCACCAGCTACACCGCAACGCTCCGCTTCCTGCGCCAGTTTGCCGGCACCGGCGAAACGCCGGTCACAGCCTTCTTCGAGGCGCGGGCCAAGTCGGCCTATGCCATTCTTGACAAGCATCTGGAGGGGCGCCGTTTCGTGGCGGCGGACCGGCCGACCACGGCGGATCTGTCCCTGTGCGGCTATCTCTTCTGGCCCGAAGAGATCGGCATCGACTTCACCCCCTATTCCAACATCGCCCGCTGGCTGGATGCAATCCGCGCCCTGCCCGGCTGGGTGCACCCTTATGAACTCATGCCGGGGCACCCGCTGCCCGCCAAGGCCTGACAAGAAACACATCAGGAGGAAACCATGCCCGAGGCCTATGTATTCGACCATGTGCGCACCCCGCGCGGGCGCGGCAAGAAGGACGGCAGCCTGCACGAGGTGACCGCCGTCCGCCTTGCCGCCACCGCACTGGAGGCGCTGCGCGACCGCAACAAGCTGGACACCCGTCAGGTGGACGATCTGGTGCTGGGCTGCGTCGATCCCATCGGCGAGGCTGGCGGCGACATCGCCCGTGCGGCGGTGTTTGCGGCCGGATATGACAACTCGGTCCCGGGCATGCAGATCAACCGCTTCTGCGCCTCAGGCCTTGATGCGGTGAACATGGCTGCCGCGCAGGTCATGTCCGGCCAGCATCAGCTGGTCGTGGCGGGCGGCGTGGAAAGCATGAGCCGCATCGGCATCGGCGCCTCAGGCGGTGCCTGGCCGGTCGATCCGCAGGTGGCCCTGCCCTCCTATTTCATGCCGCAGGGCGTCTCGGCGGATCTCATCGCCACCAAATACGGCTTCACCCGGGACGACTGCGACGCCTATGCGGTGGAAAGCCAGAAGCGGGCGGCGAACGCCTGGGACAAGGGCTATTTCAACAAATCGGTGGTGCCGGTGAAGGATGTCAACGGCATCACCATCCTTGCCCGTGACGAACACATGCGCCCCGGCACGGACATGCAGTCGCTCGCCTCGCTCAACGCCTCCTTCGAGATGATGGGCGCCATGGGCGGCTTCAATGCGGTGGCCATTGCCGCCCATCCGGAGCTGGAGAAGCTGCGCCACGTGCATCACGCGGGCAATTCCTCCGGCATCGTCGATGGCGCGGCTGCCGTGCTCATCGGCTCGCGCAAGGCCGGCAAGTCGGCTGGCCTCAAGCCCCGCGCCCGTATCCGCGCCTTCGCCAACATCGGCTCGGAGCCTGCGCTGATGCTGACCGGCCCGGTGGACGTGACGGAAAAGCTGCTCGCCAATTCCGGCATGAGATTGAAGGACATCGACCTGTTCGAGATCAACGAGGCCTTCGCTTCCGTGGTGCTGCGCTTCCAGCAGGCCTTCGACCTTGACCCGTCCGTGGTCAACGTCAATGGCGGGGCCATCGCTCTGGGCCATCCGCTGGGGGCAACCGGCGCCATGATCCTCGGCACGGTTCTCGATGAACTGGAACGCCGCGACCTGAACACTGCCCTTGTCACCCTCTGCATCGGCGCCGGCATGGGCACGGCGACGATCATCGAGCGCGTGTGACAAGAGACCGGAGGAGACAAGCCATGACCTACAAGAACTTCACTCTTGAAACCGGCGCAGACGGCATCGCCCTGATCACCTGGGACATGAAGGACAAGTCGATGAACGTCATCGACATCTCCGTAATGGACGATCTGGAAGCGATCGTTGCCCATGTGGCCACGACGGATGCCATCAAGGGCGCCATCATCACATCCGGCAAGGCCGCCTTCTCGGGTGGTGCGGACCTGACCATGCTGGAAGGCCTGCTCAAGGGCTTCCATGCGGAGCGCGCGAAGGACCAGGAAGCTGCCGCAAAGGCGCTGTTCGAGGGCTCCCGCCGCCTGTCGCTGATCTACCGGAAGCTGGAGACCTGCGGCAAACCCTTCGTGGCCGCCATCAACGGCACCTGCATGGGCGGCGGCACCGAGCTCGCGCTCGCCTGTCATGCCCGGGTTGCGGCGGAGGATGACAGCTTCAAAATGGGCCTGCCGGAAGTGAAAGTCGGCCTTTTCCCCGGCGCTGGCGGCACACAGCGCGTCATGCGCATGACCGATGCGCAGGCTGGCCTTCAGTTCCTGCTTCAGGGCCAGACCCTGCGCGCCGCAAAGGCCAAGCAGATGAAGCTGGTGGACGAGACGGCAGCACCGAAGAAGCTGATCGAGACCGCCCGCAAGATGCTGCAGGCAGGCGTAAAGCCGGTGAAGCCGTGGGACGAGAAGGGCTTCAAGCTGCCGGGCGGCCCGGTCTATTCCCCCGCCGGTTTCCAGTTCTGGCCTGCCGCCAACGCCATCTACCGGCGTGAGACCCACGACAACTACCCCGGCGCCCGCGCCCTGCTGAAGTCCGTCTTCGAGGGGCTGCAGCTGCCGATGGATCTCGCCCTGCAGGTGGAAAGCCGCTACTTCGCCCATGTGCTGCAGAGCCCTGAAGCGGCGAACATGATCCGCTCGCTCTTCGTCTCCATGCAGGAGCTGAACAAGGGCGCCCGCCGCCCGCAGGATGTGAAGCCGAACAAGATCAAGAAGATCGGCGTTCTTGGCGCCGGCTTCATGGGCGCAGGCATTGCCTATGTCACCGCCAAGGCCGGGATCGACGTGGTGCTGATCGACCGGGATCAGGCCGCCGCAGACAAGGGCAAGGCCCATTCGGACGAGCTGATGAGCAAGGCCGTCTCACGCGGCCATGCCACGGCAGACGAAAAGGAGAAGCTGCTCGCCCGCATCACCCCGACGGACAACTATGACCGTCTTACCGACTGCGATCTGGTGATCGAGGCCGTGTTCGAGGACCGTGAAGTGAAGCGTGTGGTGACGGAAAAGGCTGAGGCGGCGATGAAGGCTCGCGCCATCTACGCCTCCAACACCTCCACCCTGCCGATCAGCTCGCTGGCGGAAGCCTCGTCCCGCCCGAAGAACTTCATTGGCATCCACTTCTTCTCGCCCGTCGACAAGATGATGCTGGTGGAAGTGATCCTGGGCAAGAAGACCTCGGACAAGGCACTGGCCATGGCGCTGGACTACATCAAGGCCATCAAGAAGACGCCGATCGTCGTCAACGACAGCCGCGGCTTCTACACCTCGCGTGTGGTGATGACCTATGTCCGCGAAGGCCTGATGATGCTGGCCGATGGCGTTCCGGCAGCCATGATCGAGAATGCGGGCAAGATGGCCGGCATGCCGGTCGGCCCTCTGTCGCTGGGCGATGAAGTGGCGCTGGACCTTGCCTGGAAGATCGTCTCGGCCACCCGCAAGGACCTTGGCGTCAACTATGTGGAAGGCCCGCTCGACAACATCCTTGAAGAGATGGTGGTCAAGCGCGAGCGTTTCGGCCGCAAGAACGGCAAGGGCTTCTACGACTACGCAGGCAAGGAAAAGAGCCTCTGGCCCGGCATTCCGGAAGTCGTGGGCAAGCCCAAGGCAGCCGAAGCCTTAAACATCGAGGAGCTGAAGCAGCGGCTTCTGGTGATGCAGGCGCTGGAAACGGCACGCATTTTCGAGGAACAGTGCCTGACGGACGTGCGCGAGGCCGACGTCGGCTCGATCCTGGGCTTCGGCTTTGCCCCCTACACAGGCGGAACGCTGAGCTACATCGACATGATGGGCACCCACGCCTTCGTGGAGCTGTGCAAGAAGTTCACCAAGAAGTGGGGCCCGCGCTTCAAGCCCAACCGCCTGCTGCGCGAAATGGCCAAGACCAACGAGAGCTTCTACAGCAAGTTCCCGCCCAAGGCTGAAGCCGCCGTCACGGCGGATGCAGCCTGACAGGTTCAGCACGTTAGCCTCGACGCCCGGCCATGTGCCGGGCGTTTTGCTTTTTTTAGCCGCTCATCGATGCGAAGCGGTGATGGAACGGGCATGTCGCGGGGCTGCCCGTCTGGAGAGATCACGGCATGGATGCCATGGTCGAGCCATGGCATGACGGAGCGAGTGGTTCAGGCTTCGAGACAGCTCTTCTGCGGGTACGGCCCCACATGCTAGGCGAGATTTCCGCACAAACCTCCCCATTTTCGTCATGCCATGGCTCGACCATGGCATCCATGCCCTTGCCCCTCACCACGAAAAACAATGCGCTAGTCCCAAAAAACAAAGCCGCCGCAGCCCTTACAGGCTGCGGCGGTTGAGAATGTCAGAACGGCAAGGTATCAGGCAGCCAGTTCGCCGCTGAGGGCCTTGGCGATGAGCGCGCGGGTCTCGGCGATGCCGTAGAGCGCCACGAAGGAGCCGAAGCGCGGGCCCTGTTCGAGGCCCAGCAGCACCTTGTAGAGCGCCTGGAACCAGGCCACCGACACACCGGGACCGCCGTCCGGGCTCTTCTTCGTCTGGTCTTGATAGCGCTCGATCTTGCGCGCCACATCCAGCACGGCATCCTGAATGGTGTTGCCATCGGCACCGGCCGGCAGGGCGGCGAGCGATGCATCGAGCGCTTCGAGAGCGGCCCGCTCCACATCGTCCGGCGCACGGAACTGCTTGGACGGCTTCACGAAGTCATCGAAGTAGCGGATCGCATAGGTGACCAGTTCATCCAGATTCGGATGGGTGTCCTTGGTCACGCCCGGCGCATAGCGGGTGATGAAGGCCCACAGCACGTCCTTGTTTTCGGCGTTGGAGGCCGAGACGAGGTTCAGCAGCATGGCAAAAGGCACCGGCGAGCTAGTCGCAGGCACGTTGCCGGAATGGATGTGCCAGGCCGGGTTCATCAGCTTCTGTTCCGGCGTCATCTCCGCGAACTTGCCCGCAAAGGCGAGATATTCGTCCACGGCACGCGGGATCACGTCGAAGTACAGCTTCTTCGCGGTCTTCGGCTTCTGGAACATATAGAGCGCAAGGCTCTCCGGGGAGGCATAGGTCAGCCATTCGTCGATGGTCAGGCCGTTGCCCTTGGACTTGGAGATCTTGGAGCCGTCATCGGCCAGGAACAGTTCGTAGACGAAATGCTCCGGCGGCGTGCCGCCCAGCACTTCGCAGATGCGGTCATAGACCGGCATATTCGGGCCATGGTCCTTGCCGAACATCTCGAAATCGACGTTGAGCGCGGCCCAGCGGGCGCCGAAGTCCGGCTTCCACTGCAGCTTCACCTTGCCGCCGGTGACCGGCAGGGTCACGTCCGTGCCGTCCTCATCCTCAAACGTGATGGTGCCTTCGCGGGCATTCACGTCCTTCATCGGCACGTAGAGCACGCGGCCGGAGATGGGCGAGATCGGCAGGAACGGGCTGTAGGTGGCTCGGCGCTCTTCGCCGAGCGTCGGCAGCATCACATCCATCAGCTCCTGATACTTCTCGACCGCCTTCAAGAGGATGCCGTCCAGCTTGCCGGACTTGTAATACTCGGTCGCGCTGGCGAATTCGTACTCGAAGCCAAAGGTGTCGAGGAAGCGGCGCAGCATGGCGTTGTTGTGGTCGCCAAAGCTCTTGTAGTCCCCGCCGAAGGGGTTCGGCACCACCGTCAGCGGCATCTGCAGATAAGGCTTCAGCGCTTCCTGATCCGGCACGTTTTCCGGAATCTTGCGCATGCCGTCCATATCGTCGGAGAAGCACAGCAGACGGGTCGGGATCTTGTCTTCGGTGAGGATGCGGAAGGCCGTGCGCACCATGGTCGTGCGCGCCACCTCGCCGAAGGTGCCGATGTGGGGCAGGCCCGAGGGGCCGTAGCCCGTCTCGAACAGGACCGGGATCGAGGGATCACGTTTCTCGATGCGCTTCACCAGTTTGCGGGCTTCCTCGAACGGCCAGGCCTTGGAGGTCCGGGCCGCCTCAACAAAAGCGGGCGACAGGTCAAGCGAAGGGAGGGAACGTTCACTCATAATCTCAGATGGTCCGTGATGTTTTCGGGAATCCGGTTCCGTTGCCCGCGTGATCCTGCAGGCGGCCGGAGCGCGGACACTAGAAAAGCCGCGGGCTTGCGTCAATCAAACTCTGCCTGCGGGACGGCCGCGCAGGCACAAATATTTGCGGCCCTTCTTGAAGGCCGCCTGCCGAAGCATTACCCATTGAGCCTTGAAACTGTTCAACAGGACCGTGCAGCCACAATGAGCAAGCCGTTCAGCATCCAGGAAGCCCTGATCTATGTCATGGTCATAACATCGGCCTCTGACGGGCTGATGACCGACAATGAGCTTGCCACCATCGGCGACGTGACCCGCATGCTGCCGGTGTTTGATGATTTCGACCCGGCCAATGTGCTGCCGGCGGCCCAGCGCTGCACCCAGCTGCTGCAGGCCGAGGACGGCATGAACGACGTGCTGACGATCATCGCCGAGACCCTGCCGCACCTGCTCTATGACACGGCCTATGCGCTGGCTGTGGAGGTGGCAGCTTCCGACATTGCGGTCTCGAAGGAGGAAATGCGCATCCTGCAGATCCTGCGCGACCGGTTCCGCCTCGACAAGCTGACCTGCGCGGCCATCGAGCGCGGTGCCATCGCCCGCTACCGCCTCGCCTGAGAGGCCTCCGGCGGAGCGGGTTTGAGCGGAGTGGGTTTCAGTTCAGAAACCCGCGCCGGTTCGGGGTGTCCAGCGAGAAGGGCGGGATGGAGACATTCATCATGCGCCCGTCAGGCAGTTCCATCAGATAGGCGCCTTCCATGATGCCGGAGGGCGTGGTCAGCGGGCAGCCGGAGGAATATTCAAAGGCCTCGCCCGGCTTGATGACCGGCTCTTCCCCGACTACACCCGGCCCTTCCACTTCCTGCATCTGGCCGTTGCCGTCCGTAATCAGCCAGTGGCGGCGGCGCAACTGGACCGGCACATCCCCGAGATTGACGATCTCGACGGTATAGCCCCAGACATAGCTTCCTTCTTCCGGCGAGGACTGGTCCGCCAGATAGAAAGGTTCGACTGTGACCTGTATCCCGTTGGTAACGGCCCGGTACATAGCCTTCCGGCTCCTCAACAATTCGTGAAGCGGATCAGGCTGTTGCCGGCTCCGCGTGTCATTTTCAAGATATATAGCGCAGCAACGCACACGAAAAGTGCAAGCGTGAAAATGACTGACAGGATGGGACGCAAGCAGCACCCCACCCTGTCTTGAAAACCGGCCTGCCTTCAGTTCACCGCCGCCAGCGCCCGCTCGATGTCCTCGAGAAGGTCCAGCGGGTCTTCAAGGCCCACGGACAGGCGCAGCATGCCTTCGGTGATGCCCAGCTCCAGCCGCGCCTCTTCGGCCACGTTCTTGTGCGTGGTCGTGGACGGGTGGGTGATCAGGCTCTTGGCATCGCCCAGATTGTTGGACAGCTTGATCACTTCCAGCGCATTGGTGAAGGCGAAGGCTGCTGCCTTGCCGCCCTTCAGCTCGAAGGCCAGCATGGTGGAGCCGCCGCGCATCTGCTTGCGAGCGACAGCGGCCTGCGGATGGTCGTCACGGCCCGGATAGATCAGACGGGCAATGGCAGGGTCACCCGCCATGCGGTCGGCAATGCGGGCCGCGCTGGAAGACTGCTGGGCAACGCGCAGCGGCAGCGTCTCCAGCCCCTTCAGCAGCACCCAGGCATTGAACGGGCTCATGGCCGGGCCGGTGTGCTTGACCAGCGGCAGCACCTCTTCCTCGATCCACTTGGCATCGGACAGGACGACACCGCCCAGGCAGCGGCCCTGTCCGTCGATGTGCTTGGTGGCCGAATAGACCACAACATCGGCGCCCAGCTTCAGCGGCGACTGGAAGATCGGCGTGGCAAAGACGTTGTCGATGATGACGCGGGCGCCAACGGCATGAGCGATCTCCGCAACGGCGGCGATATCGATCACATCCAGCGTCGGATTGGTCGGGCTCTCAAGGAACACGGCCTTGGTGTTCGCCGTCACTGCAGCGCGCCACTGATCCAGGTCCGTACCGTCCACCAGCGTGCTGGTCACGCCAAAGCGCGGCAGCAGGGTTTCGACGATATAGCGGCAGGAGCCGAAGAGCGCCTTTGCGGCAACCACATGATCACCGGCCTTGACGGAAGCCATCAGCGCCAGATTGACGGCGGCCATGCCGCTGGCGGTGCCGATGGCCGCTTCCGCCTCTTCCAGCTCGCACATGCGCTGCTCGAACATGGCAACGGTGGGGTTGGAATAGCGCGAATAGACATAGCCCGGGTCCTCGCCGTTGAAGCGCGCCTCGGCGGCTTCTGCGGTGGCGTAGACGAAGCCCTGCGTCAGGAAGATGGCTTCGGATGTCTCGCCATGCTGGGAGCGGATCGTTCCGCCATGAACAAGGCGGGTAGCCGGACGCAGGGGGCGGGAGGACGGGGTATCGGATGCGCTCATCGGTCTTCGCTCCAGAAACAAAAAACCGGCCATAAAGGCCGGGTGTTTCTCCCCGGCCTCTTTAGCAACTTCTTTAACGTGGCTGCAAGCCGGCCGGCTCAAATCACCACGGATCCTGTCCCGCCAAATACGCCATTCAGGGCCGGTGGTCAATCTTTGCCAGCCATGGCCCCTCCATGAAAGGGTTGGCCAAGACCCTGCCATCGGCTAATGACAGCGCAGAGGAAGACAACGCCCCTCCCCGGCTCCCCCCGGCTCCATGAAAGGCTTGCCATGCGCCCAGACGGCATTCTGCCCGCCCACATGATCGAGGACATGTTCCGCGCCGGAACGATCCGCAGCGAGCTGGCGCCTGTCGACGGCCAGATTCAGCCGGCCAGCCTTGACCTGCGCCTCGGGGGGCTGGCCTACCGGGTGCGCGCCAGCTTCCTGCCGGGCAATGGCGTCGCCGTCGCCGACAAGCTGGATGCCTTCGCGCTGCATACCATCGACCTGACGCGTGGCGCGGTGCTGGAAACGGGCTGCGTTTATATCGTGCCCTTGCAGGAAAGCCTGACGCTGCCCGATGCCATCTCGGCAACCGCCAACCCGAAAAGCTCCACCGGGCGGCTTGATGTCTTCACCCGCGTCATCACCGATGGCGGGCGCGCCTTTGACACGGTGCCGGCCGGCTACAACGGGCCGCTCTATGCGGAAATCTCGCCGCTCACGTTCCCCATTCTGCTGCGCAGCGGCTCGCGCCTGTCACAGATCCGCTTCCGTGCCGGTGAGCCGCTGATCCCGGACAGCGAGCTGGAAGGCGTGCATGCGCGCCTGCGCCTTGTCTCCGGCGGCATGGAGCGCATCGGCGGCGGCGTGCAGCTGTCCATCGATCTGGAAGGCTCCGGCGATGGCAGCCTCGTCGGCTACCGCGCCAAGCACCACACGGGCGTCATCGACGTGGACCTGAAGGATGCGCATCACCCGCTCGACTTCTGGGACCCGATCTACCGGCGCGGGGCGGCCGAACTGGTGCTCGACCCGAATGAGTTCTACATCCTCGTCAGCCAGGAGGCGGTGCATGTGCCGCCGGATTTCGCTGCCGAGATGGTGCCCTTCGATCCGCTGGTGGGAGAATTCCGCGTGCATTACGCCGGTTTCTTCGACCCCGGCTTTGGCCACAGCACCGCTGGCGGCACAGGCTCACGCGCCGTGCTGGAGGTGCGCTCGCACGACGTTCCCTTCATTCTGGAGCATGGCCAGACGGTTGGGCGGCTTGTCTATGAGCACATGGCCGAACGCCCGCACCGGCTCTATGGCGAAGGCATCGGTTCCAACTATCAGGGGCAGGAGCTGAAGCTCTCCAAGCACTTCCGCGCGCTCAGCTGATACGGACTCTCACTGAGCCTTACTCATCGAGAGTTGGTCAAGCCCGCGCGGCGCTTGAGCAAATTCAAGGCGTGATGCGTCAGCATCGAAAGCCTTGGTATGAGACAGGCCCGGTGCGGCTGGCGCACCGGGCTTGCAACGTCAGGCGGCAATCAGCTTCCGGGCAAACTCTGCAACGGCCTTGGCCGTAGCGGTGATGTTGCTGTCCCAGGTGGCAGGAGACTGGCCGCGAGGCCCAAGGTCATGGTTGCCGTCTTCGAGGAACAGGATTTCGCAGTTGCCCGGCAGGGCCACGTCTTCCAGCTCGGCCTGACTGCCGAAGGGGTCACGCTCGCCCTGCGCAATGAAGATGGGCCGGCGGGACTGTTCCAGCGGCTCAAGGCGCCAGACATCGGACTTGCCCTGCGGGTGGAACGGATAGCCGATGCAGACAACGCCCTTCACACGGCCCGGCAGCGAAGCGCCGGCCGTCAACATGGCGGCAACGCGCCCGCCCATGGACTTGCCACCGATCAGGAACGGGCCTTCCACTTCGCTCATCAGGGCCTGCATCGCTTTCTGATAGGCACCGACCAGCAGCTCGGCCTTCGGCGGCGGAGCCTTCTTGGCTGTGGTGCGGCGGGCGGCCATATAGGGAAACTCGAACCGCGCCACCGCGATACCTTCAGTTGCAAGGGCTGCGGCAAGCCGGTTCATGATGGCGGAGTCCATCGGCGCACCGGCGCCATGGGCCAGAAGCAGGGTTGCATCCGGCGTGCCTTCCGGGCGGGTCCAGAGAAATTCGGTCATCAGGCTGTCCTGTTGTGGCGGCGGATGGGCTCCGCGCGCAAAGAGTGACCCGGCTTAGCCAGAACGGGCCGGTCTGGCAATGGCTTTGCTGGCGGACCAAGGCCTCAGTAGAACCCTACCGGGAAGTAGCGCAGGTAAAGCTCCCCATAGATGCCCTTGTCCTGCACCTGCCGCAGGGCATAATTCAGCGCCTCCAGCAGTGCCTGCTCATCACGGCGCAAGGCAATGGAAAGCCCGTCGCCAAAGTAGCGCGGCTCCAGCCAGGGGCCGGGCGCAAACCGGCAGCAGCCGTCCGCCTCCTTGCCGGCCAGCCAGAAGGACAGCGCCATGCCATCGCCGAAATGCACATCGGCCTTTCCCTCCTTCAGCGCAGCCCTTGCCTCACCGGCTGTGGAGAACGGCTCGATGGCAAGGCCCGGGAAGGCAGCCTTCAGGAAGGCCTCGTGGCGGCTGCCGGCTTCCACGCTGATGCGCTTTGCGGATGGCATGCCGGGATCAAAGCTGTCCGTGCCCTGCCCCAGCACGAACCGGGCGGGCAGGCGCATGTAGGTGTCGGAGAAGGCCATCTCCCGCCGCAGAGCCTCCGTCTTGGCAAGGCCGGAGAGAATGGCGTCACCCTCCCCCGCCATCAGCGCTTCCGGCAGAGCCTCGAAGGCCTTCACCCTCAGGCTGCAGGACGCCCCAAGCTCCTCACAGACCGCCCGCGCCAGATCCACGTTGAAGCCAGTCAGGCGGCCTTGCGGATCACGGAAAGAGAAAGGCGGAAAATCATCCGAGGCGAGGAATTCAATCTTCTCCGGCGGCTGCGCGGGGCGTTCGGCCAGCGCGCGCGGATCACGGAAGTTGGGAATGACAACGGCCATGCCCGCTCCGTTCAACGGCAAGGGAGCTGCCGTTTCCTGAGCGGGAGCCTGGGCCGGTATAAAACCAACCGCAATTGAGAATAAAAAGTATAAAACTGTTGATTGTGGGAATATCTTCTGACGTACTCCTTGCAGCGGCCGGGCGAGTGTGTGTCCGGCGGCCTCGGAAGGGGCGGGCGATGTCTGTGGTGGCAGAGGAGACTGCGTCAGACACTGTGAAGCTGCCAGGGCTGGCAGCGGAGCCCGGCGACGCTTTCCTGCAATGTGAAACTCCGTTTCCCCGGTGGCAGACCGCAGCCTGTCCGGCCCCTTCAGAAGACGGGCCAGTCCCGAAAACTGAACGAGGCGCGCCGCAGCAATTGCTGCAAGAGGAGATGCATGTCCTTGTGTCACGGGGTCTTTCTGCCTCTGCGCTGCGGTCTGCCTGTCAGCTGGCATCCTATCACGGTGTCCATCCCGCGCACTACATGATGCGCAACTCCATCCTCACGGAAGAGGCCTATTACAGCGCTGTGGCGGAAGTCTGCGGCGCCCCCTTTCTGCCAGCCGGCAGCTTCCGCCCGCTGCTGGTCAACGGTCACGTGCTGCAATGCGGACCGGGTGAGGCCGGGCCGATGATGATCGGTCTCGGCCGGGGCGGGCCGGTCTATGTGGTTGCGCCGGAACCTGAGCACGTCGCCGAACTGCGCGCCTTCTTTCTGCGCCATCCGGACTGGAGTGCCGCCGTGCGCATTGCCACGCCCTCTGCCCTGCGCCACGCCCTGACGGTGCTGAATGCGCCCGCCGGCGAGCTGGAAGCGCGCTTTCCCCACATGTCGGCCCGCACCCGCGTGACGCCGCGCCAGCAAATCGGCGCGGGCGCCATGGCCGCCAGCTTTTTCGCCGGCATGGTTCTGCCCTTCGATGTGCAGATGCTGCTGCTGAGCCTTGTTGTGGGCCTCACCTGCATTCTCACCGCAATCGCCCGGCTTTCGAGCGCAAGGCAGGCACAGGATCGGGCCCGTCTTGCCGCCGAGGAAGCGTTTTTTCAGACCCGGCAGACGGCACCAGAGCGCCATGCCCGGCAACACCCGGAAGACTGGCCGCTCTATACGGTGCTGGTCCCGCTCTACAAGGAAGCGGGGGTCGTGCCCTCGCTGGTGGAAGGCCTTGCCAGGCTCGACTATCCGGCGGACCGGCTCGACATCCGCTTTCTGGTGGAGCAGGACGACCGGGAAACCCGCGTGGCCTTCAGGGGCCTGCTGCGCGAGGGCATGGAAGTGGTGGTGGTGCCCCCGGGCCATCCGCGCACCAAACCAAGGGCACTGGCCTATGGGCTGGAATCCTCCATGGGCGAGTTCGTCACCATCTATGACGCGGAAGACCGGCCCGAACCCGGCCAGCTGAAAAAGGCGGTGCGCAAGTTCCGGGAAAGCCCGGAAAGCCTTGCCTGCCTGCAGGCCAGCCTTGTCATCGACAATGCGGAGGAGAGCTTTTTCACCCGCCAGTTTGCGATGGAATATGCGAGCCTGTTCGATCAGGTCATTCCGTGGTTTTCCGGCGAGGAATGGCCCTTTCCGCTGGGCGGCACCTCAAACCATTTCCGCCGCGCGGCCCTCGTCACCGCAGGCGGGTGGGACCCCTACAATGTGACGGAAGATGCCGACCTTGGCCTGCGCCTTGCCCGCTTCGGCTTTTCCAGTGCCGCCCTCGACAGTGCCACCTATGAAGAAGCGCCGGTGACGTGGAAGGTCTGGTATGCGCAGCGGGCGCGCTGGTACAAGGGCTGGCTGCAGACAGTGCTCGTCCACCTGCGCGATCCGTCCATGCTGTGGCATGACATGAGCCCGCGCCGCGCGGTGCCCATCGCCTTCCTCATCGGCGGCAGCCTGCTGACGCTCGCCCTTCATCCCATTTTCTGCATGATCCTGATGGGTTACCTGATCGGCCTTTGGAACATGCCCGTGCCCGATGGGCTTATGTCCGACATCACCGTCTGCCTCAGCGCGCTGGCCGCCATTTCCGGCTATGGCGCCGCCGTCATTGCAGGGCGCAGCGCCGCCCGCGCCCGCGGCTTCGACCCGCGTTTCAGCGATCTCGCCCTCATCCCCGCCTATTGGCTCTGCGCCAGCTTCGCCTTCTACCGCGCCGTCTGGGACTTCTTCATCCGCCCCCACCACTGGCACAAGACCACCCACGGCGCCGCCCGCAAGCGCAAGACACCGGACTTCGGAAACAAAGGGGAGGACGGGAGCGGATAGAGGGCTATCGAACCTCAAACGCTGAAGCTGGGCCGTTATTTCTCATGATATGCTTCTGACGCGTCCTGCCATTGAACTCACTTCTTGAGGGCAAGAATCGCTTCGATCTGAAGGTCAGCATCGCTCCCTGAAACGGAGGGACGGCGATCGGCCAATGCCATTTCAATCCGTTCCTCGATCCGGCGCTCATAGGTATCGGAAACAGTCTCAGCATCCGGCATTGTGCCACCCAGCGCTATCAGGCGCCTGCCCGTCTCGACCCGCACCAGCGTCTCCAGCGCCTGATGCACATGGCAGCGGTTTCCATTGTGCCAGTCAGGTCTCGGGCGGCCTCAAGAAGCTCGTCATCAATATTGATTGTCAGTTTCATGATCCGGCCTCCGTTTTCAGGCACGAGAATAGCACCAGTGACGCCAGACTGCTGAGAAACCAGAAACTCCTCCATCGTCATCCTCGGCCCTGTGCAGAGGATCTATACAAATCAATGACTTGCAGATGGCCGGGACAAGCCCGGCCATGACGAAAGAAAGGAAAGGATCTGGAGCGGGTAGCGGGAATCGAACCCGCGCGTTCAGCTTGGGAAGCTGACAGGCTACCATTACATCATACCCGCAGGAGCATGACGGCATCAGAAGGGGCAAAGGGTGCCCGCATGCCGTGGCCTTGGCGCATTAGATCGCCTGCGGCGGCGGATCTGTCAAGCGGGGCTGGCAGGCTTTTCAACCGCACCTGACCGGCGCCACGTGCCCGGCGGCGGGAAACGTGGATGGCTGCGGGCAAAGCCGGAAGATTTTCGGTTCCGGTCCCATGCGGCCTATTGCGTATCAAGAGCGGAATTGCCAGTTTGCGCGGGCGGCGCCCTGCCGTGTTTCCAGACGGATATTTCTCAACATGCGCCAGACTTTAAAGGCACTCCTCACCTCAAGCCGCTGGGAAGCGGCCATCATTGCGATCATTGTTGTCAATGCCATCACGCTCGGTCTCGAGACCAGCCCGAGCGTTGTTGCCGCCATCGGCCCGCTGCTGCACACGCTCGACAAGATCATCCTCGGCATTTTCGTGATCGAGCTTGCGTTGCGCCTTTATGTGCACCGGCTGTCCTTCTTCCGCGATCCCTGGAGCATCTTCGATTTCCTGATCGTGGCGATTGCCCTTGTGCCCGCAAGCGGCCCCTTCGCCGTGCTGCGTGCACTGCGCATCCTGCGCGTGCTGCGCCTCATCTCGGTGGTGCCGTCGCTGCGGCGGGTTATCGGCGGGCTGATCACCGCCCTGCCCGGCATGGGCTCCATCATGGTGCTGATGAGCCTTGTCTTCTTCGTCTTCGCCGTCATGGCAACAAAGCTCTATGGCGAGACATTCCCCGAGTGGTTCGGAGACATGGGCCGCTCGCTCTACACCCTGTTCCAGGTGATGACGCTGGAAAGCTGGTCCATGGGCATCGTGCGGCCGGTGATGGAAGTTCACCCCTATGCCTGGGCCTTCTTCCTGCCCTTCCTCGTCTGCACCGCCTTCACCGTGCTCAACCTCTTCATCGGTATCATCGTTTCGGCCATGCAGTCCGAAACGGAGACGATTGCCGAAGCTGACCGGCAGGCGATCCATGACGAAACGGGCGTCATCCTCGAAGAAATCCGTGCCCTGCGCCGGGAAGTCGAGGCGCTGCGGCAGCAGGCGGCAGGCCGCTGACGGGGACTTTCTCGAAGTACAAATGAGAGAGGCCGGAGTTCAACAACTCCGGCCTCTTCGCAGTTTCCATACCAAGGCTTTCGATGCTGACGCATCACGCCTTGAAATTGCTCAAGCGCCGCGCGGGCTTGACCAAATCCCGATGAGTCAAGCTCGTCGGGATTTGGTCTCAGTCGAGGTTTTCGCTCGCCCAGGCATCCACATTGACCGAGCGCAGCGCGGCGAGACTGGAGAAGCCACCGCGTTTCAGTTCGCCATCCAGATGCTTGAGGATGGCGGGAACCAGTCCCGGCCCCTTGTAGACCAGTGATGAATAGATCTGCAGCAGCGTTGCCCCGGCGGTGATCTTGACCAGAGCCGTCTGCGGACTGTCGATGCCGCCAACTCCGACAATCGGAAGATCCGGCCCCACCAGCTTGCGCGCGCGGGCCAGGATGATCGTGGCCCGCCGGAACAGAGGACGCCCGGAAAGCCCGCCCGCTTCCTGCGCTGTCTGCGTGTCCTGCAGTCCTGCGCGCGACAGCGTGGTGTTGGAGACGATCAGCCCGTCGACCTTGTGGGTCAGCACCGCTTCGGCAATGTCTTCCAGCCCTTCGGCGGAGACATCCGGCGCGATCTTCAGGAGCACCGGCACCTTCCTGCGTCCCGCCAGCAAGCTCTGCGCATCGCGCTCGGCCATCACGGCCGACAGCAGCTCATCCAGCGCCGCCTTGGCCTGAAGATCACGCAGGCCGGGCGTGTTGGGCGAGGAAATGTTGACGGTGAAATAGGACGCAAGATGCGCGAAGGTGCGGATGCCGGCCACATAGTCGGCCACCCGGTCCGCCGCATCCTTGTTGGCCCCCACGTTGACGCCAAGGATGCCGTCCCTGCCCTTGCGCGCTTCCAGCCGGGCCAGCAGCGCCGCATGCCCCTCGTTGTTGAAGCCGAAGCGGTTGATCACCCCCTGATCGGCCGGCAGGCGGAACAGGCGCGGGCGCGGATTGCCCTCCTGCGGGCGCGGCGTCACGGTTCCGGCCTCGGCAAAGCCAAATCCCATTCCGAGGATCGCATCCGGCACTTCGCCGTTCTTGTCAAAGCCGGCAGCCATGCCAAGCGGGTTCGGGAAGCTCAAACCCAGCACGTCCTGCCGCAGGGAGGGCAGGCTGGTGTTGGAAAAGCGCGGATAAACCCCGCTGGCGAGCGCGCGGATCGTCACGCCATGGGCCGTTTCGGCGTCGACACAATGGAGAGCCCGGAGGGTCAGGCGATTGGCAAGGGACTGGAACATGGGCGTGAGATCACTTCGTAAGGTCAGGAAACACATGCTGCCCATCCGGGCCGAGCGGCAGCGCCTCGACCCACAGGGCACAGGCCGGATCGAAGCTGGCGTAAAGATGCGGGAACAGCGCGCCGCCGCGCGAGGGCTCCCACTTGACCGGCTGCCCGAAAGCCTCGCTGTCGAAGGCTGCCAGCAAGAGGTCCTCCTGTCCGGCAAAATGTTTGGCTGCCGTTTCGCGCACCTGCTCCGCCGTCGAGAAGTGGATGTAGCCATCGGCAAGGTCGACCGGCGCGCCATCGAACCTGCCCCGGCTCACGGCATCATCCCAGAGGTTGCGCGTCAGTATCTTGAAAATCACCGTCATGCCGGTCCGCCCATGTGCTTTGAAGGAGCCTCTGAACTGGCCCCTGTGCGTTGGTTGAGGCGGACCCTAGTCCGGGATTTTGCATTGGACAACCAGCACGCACCACAGGATCAACCGCCTATTCATTTGCATCAGGAATATTTGCCAATATCAATGGCATTCAAAGGGATTTATTCCTGATGAGGCAGCACGTGGAGGAAAGAACCATGCTCTCGCACGAGCGCGTCTGGGCAGCGATCGACGCCCTGGCCACACGCAAGCGTCTTTCGCCCTCGGCCCTCGCGCGCCGTGCCGGGCTGGATCCGACCACCTTCAATCCGTCAAAGCGGGTCGCCGGCGATGGCCGCCCCCGCTGGCCCTCGACAGAGTCTCTTGCCAAGATACTTGAGGCAACAGGTGCGCAGCTGTCCGACTTTGCACAACTTGTGGAGGGTGACGCAATCCTCACACCCGTGAAAACAGCAAACGGCATAACCATGCCCTTCGCCCGCCTCTGCGAGGCTGGAGACGGCGCAGGCCTTTTCGACGCAACAGGCCACCCGGCAGGCGCCGGCTGGGACGAGATTTCCTTTCCGGATGATCTGGGCAGTAAGGTTTATGCGCTGGGTGTGGGCGGCGATGACTATCTGCCGCTTTACCGGGACGGGGACATTATCGTCATCGCACCGGGCATTCCCATCCGCCGGGGCGACCGGGTTGTGCTGCGCTTGTTGAGCGGTGAAATGATGGTCGGCAGCTTCGTGATGCGCACGGCACGGCGGCTGGAGTTGCATACGCTGGGCGCGTCGGGCACCATTACCGCAATGGACCTCGACAGCATCGCCTGGATGGCGCGGATCGTCTGGGCCAGTCAGTAGATCAGGATGGCAAGAAACGGAACTGCATGACCGGAAGGGAAATCGGACGGGTGCTCCCGTGGCATCAGGTGCTGTACGGTGCACTGGTTTGCATGCTGGCGGCGGCAGCCACACCTGTCTTCGGCCAATCAGCCGTGCGCAATGTTTCACCGCCCGGGGTTGCTATTCCTCAGGTGACGGCCCCGCTGCAGCGGATCGAGCATCCCCGCCCTCAGGCCGCCCGTCATACCGAAGCTGCGGCCCTGCCTGAGCGCAATTTTTACCTCGCCCGGCCTCTGGTGCTGGAAAAGGCAACACTCACCTCCGGCAAGCTGACCGTCGAACTCGCCCATATTGCCGGACTGGCTGCTTCAGAGACTTGTCAGAGCGACAGCGGCCAGTCATGGCCCTGCGGCGCAAGGGCTCTGACGGCTCTGCGCGCATTGCTGCGCAGTCACAGGGTAGACTGTGAGCCGGTGGCGCCGCTGGGACCCGGACAGATCTCCGCAACCTGCAGCAGAGGTTCAGTGGATCTTGGGTTCTGGATGCTGCAACAGGGCTGGGCACAGGCCACTGCCGGTGCGCCCGAAGGTTACGCAGCAGCTGAAGCTGCGGCCCGCAGCGCAGGGCTGGGCCAATGGCAGCGCATGGATTTTGAGCCACTTCCTCAGACCATCCTGCCCCCTCAGTCAGTAATGAGGGGCCTTCCGGATGAAGCGGCACCACCGCAGCTGCCGGCCAGCGCCGGGGCAAACGGGACCGGGGAGCCCGCCGGAGCCGCTCAGATCCCTGCGTGGGAAAATCCGTTCGATGTGCCGGAGGCGGGTTCCGCGGAAGGACCGGAGATACCATCTGCCGATGCCCGCCGCCTTCTGCCTTCCCCTTAATGGCCGAGGCAGAATCCACTAGGCAATCTTCCCTTCTTTCCTGATGCAACAGCTCAGGCATGATGAGCGGTCACTGTGGGAGCGGCGGCTGACCGGCGATGAAGCGTGAGCGCCCAGCATGCCGGGATTGTTGATTGAAGCTGACGGAAAATTGACATGTTGCGCCAGCGCGGGAGTTGTATCATCCTATGCAATCACAGGATGAAGACGGGGGAGCACCAATGGATAAGTCGATGCCTCGCCGCATGGTAGAGGACTGGTGCCGCGCAGACACGCTGCAGTCACTGGAACTCATCTGCGAGGAAAAAGGCCTCGATTGGCCCCGCATTGCCCGGCGTTTTGGCATTGCTCCGGAGACGGTTCATCAGACCGGTGCGACCGTTCCCTACCGGATCGCTCTTTCCATTTGCGAATTCGTGGCGGCTGAAACACGGGACGACGCCATCATTCTGGATGTGGCCTCGAGCATGCCCACAGGCGTGTTTTCAACCTTCGACTACGTGGGCCTGTGCGCCCCCAACCTGCGTGCGGGCATACGCAACTGGGTCCGCTTCCTGCCATTGCGCTCCAACAGCTACGGCCTCAGTTTCCGTGAGGACGAGGATTGGGGCATCATCGAGTGGATTGTGCCGGACCGCAACATGCCCCGCACCCAGCACACATTTGAACGGATAGCCTGGGCGGCCAGCCGGGTCGAATATGCAACGCAGGACCCGCAGGTGCAGCTGCGCATCGACATCAGCCAGCCAGCGCCGCGATGCCGGTCCGCCTTTCAGGAGCGCTACGGCAGCCGGCTGCGCTTCGGACAGCCTGTCGACCGGATCCTCATCCCCGCGAAATATCTCGACCGGCCAACACCGAACAGCGAGCAGAACCTCTACAGCATCGTGGAGCAGGCTGCGATCCGGGAGATGGAAGAGTTCCGCGTTCAGAGCGATCCCCTCGTGCGCGTGGCCGATGCCATCAACGAAAGCCTCAAGGCAGGCGCGGTCAGCCTCGAGCATGTGGCCAGCGAACTGGGCATGTCGCAGCGCTCGCTGCAGCGCCTGCTGGAGGCGGAGGGAACTTCGTTCCGCAAGCTGACGGAAACGATCCGGCGCAACATGGCCGCCCGCTATCTGCGCGACACGTCACTGCCGCTGAAGGAAATCGCCTTCCTTCTGGGCTTCTCGGAGCTCTCGGCCTTTTCCCGCGCGGTGAAGACCTGGTACGGCGTGCCGCCCAAGGCTGTGCGGCTGCATGGGGCAACTCCGGCGCCGCTCAGCTGGCAAGCTGCCGACTGAAACTCACTTGGGGGATGCGGAACGGCTGGCGAATCCCTATGTTGAGGCGCAGACGCTGCTTCAAGGGAGTTCGGCATGTCCGGTGGCCTCAACAAGTTTCTGGGTGACAGTCCGGCGCGGGTGCTCCTGCGCCTCGTGTTCCTGTCGCTTGTGGTCGGCGTCATCCTGTCGGCGCTGAACCTTGACCCGCTGGGTCTCTTCGATCTGCTGATCTCCTTCGTCCAGCGCCTCTGGAACATGGGCTTTTCCGCCATCGAGCAGGTCTGGCGCTATCTGGTGCTTGGCGCCGTCGTGGTGGTGCCGGTGTGGCTGGTCATGCGGCTGATGGCCAGCCGCTCAAGCTGACAGAACGGATGTTTCGCGGGCGACCGTGGCTGCCGTCCGCAACAAGGTGAGATGCCGGCACACCAGTTCGTCAATATCCGTGGAATAGCCGCCGCCCAGCACCCCGGCCAGTGGCAGGCCGAGACGGCGCACGGTGCGGATGACATGCTCGTCTCTCAGCCGCAGCCCTTCATGGCTCAGCGCCAGCCGCCCGAGCTTGTCGCCCGCAAAGGGATCAACTCCGGCATTGTAGAACACGATGTCCGGCTCGGCCCGGTCTATCACCTGCGGCAGATGCTCCGCCAAAAGGTCCAGATAAGGGGCGTCCGTCAGCCCGTCTTCCAGCCCCAAATCCAGATCCGATGGCACCTTGCGCACCGGATAGTTCTTCTGCGCATGCATGGAGAAGGTGAAGACGGAGGGATCGTCTGCGAAGATATCCGCCGTGCCATCACCCTGATGCACGTCCAGATCCACCACCAGAGCGCGGCGGATGACGCCATCGGCCTGCATCACCCGGATGGCGACGGCTACATCGTTGAAGACGCAGAATCCTGCGCCATGCGCCTTGCGGGCATGATGGCTGCCGCCTGCCGTGTTGCAGGCAAGGCCGTGTTCCAGCGCCAGATAGCCGGTCAGCACCGAGCCGCCGGTGGCGCAGCGCCCGCGCAGAGCAATGCTCTGCGTCATCGGAAAGCCGATCTCGCGGGCAATGGCAGGCGGCACTGCCGTGCTGAACACCTGCTCCACATAGGCCGGATCATGGGCCAGCGCCACCCACTCGGCAGGAGCAGCCCGTGGCTTCAAGAACTTGCCGGCGGGCACCAGCCCTTCGGCCAGCGCCAGCTCCGCCACACGGCGGAACTTGTTCATGGGAAAGCGGTGCTCTTCCGGCAGCTCGGCACAATAAGCCGGATGATGGACAACAGGAGGAAGCGGCGGGGCGGCGGGCAAGATGAGATTCATGCCAGCCATTATAGATCTGCCTCAGCCTGTTTCCAGAGCAGGCCCACCGTCTTTCAGGAACGCTCCGGGCCGTCCGGCGGCACAATGAAGCCAAGCGCCGACAGGCTGTCACGCACCTGGCGGAGATGGCTCTCCATCTCCTGTGCCGCGCCCTCGCAATCGCCCGTCTCAAGCAGTTCCAGAATGCGCAAGTGCTGCCGGGCCTGCCGGTAATAGCGCTCCCGGTCCTCCATCGCCTGATAGGTCAGCAGCCGGCGCAGCCGGTTCACGCGCACGAGGGTCTGCAGCATGAAGGGGTTTCCCGCACCCGTCATCAGTGTCTCGTGAAACTGTGCGCCCCGCAGATAGAGCGTGTCGGGCGGAACACGGTCGATGCCGCCCTCCAGCAGATCGTGCTCCACGCGGCGCAACCGGGCAATGTCCTCCAGGGGCAAACGGTAGCCCGGCAGCCGCAGGGCACCCGGCTCAAGGATCAGCCGCAACTGTGTCGTATGGGCAAGAGCATCCGGCGCCGTCAGTTCGGTGTTGATGTCCCAGCCATAGCCGGCGCGCTTTTCGGCAATGCCTTCGCGGATCATGCGGCCCATCAGATCCGCCGTCTGCCTCTTTGTCAGTGCAAACCGGTCGCGCAGTTCCTGCTCCGTCACCCTCGGCCCGATGGTCCGGCTGGCCAGCAGTCCTGCCAGTTTCAGATAGGCGGCGTGGATCGGATCCTGCGCCGCAGGGGGCGCGGCGGCATGGGTGCCGTGAACGAAGAAGCCGCGATTGGGCTCGTGCCTGACACGTCCTGCCTCAGCCAGCTGTTTCAGCGCCTGCTCAACCGGCCAGCGGGACACCGCGAAACGGCGCGCCAGCTCACCGGTGCGCAGATGCGCTCCTGCAGGCAGCGACTCGGCTTCGATGAAGGCCGCGATATCGGCCGCCAGATGGGAACTTATGCTGCTGCGCGAGGTGGACGAAGCGGTCAATGGCAGTGCTTTGGCTATGCATGGGAAGACAGGCTTGCACCCTATCACGGCGGCACCCTGTTTTGATATTGCATTTTTAAATCTAAAAATGGATATATGCAGGATCGAACGCAACACTGGAGCCACGCATGACTGCCCAGCCATCCGCCCCTGTTTCCCTGCTGGTCCTCAATGGCGATGGCATCAGCCCCGAGATCACCACGGCCACGCTGAAGGTGCTGGATGCGGTGCAGCGCCGGCTTGGCCTGCGGTTTCAGGTAAACCGTGCCGAGGTCGGGCTGCGCCCGCTCGCCGCACAAGGCACCACCTTTCCCGCTGGCCTGCTGGAGCTGGCCCGGGCGGCCGATGGCGTGATCCTGGGCCCGGTGTCCCACAACGACTATCCCCCCGCCTCGGAAGGCGGCATCAATCCGTCTGGGCATCTGCGCAAGCATCTGGATTTGTTTGCCAATATCCGCCCCGCGAAATCTCATCCCGACTTCCCTGCCCGCTGCGGCGTGCCGGTGGATCTGGTCATCGTTCGGGAAAACACCGAAGGCTTTTACGCCGACCGCACCATGTTCGCCGGGACCGGAGAGTTCATGCCCACCGAGGATGTGGCCATCGCCATGCGCAAGGTCACGCGGCAAGGCTCCCTGCGCATTGCCGAGGCCGGCTTCCGCATGGCCCGTCAGCGCGGCGGCAAGCTGACCGTGGTGCACAAGGCAAATGTCCTGCGTCTCAGCGATGGGCTGTTCCTGTCCTGCACACGCGAGACTGCCAAGGCATATCCCGATGTTCAGGTGGAGGAAGTGCTCGTCGACGCGATGGCGGCATTGCTGGTGCGGGATGCCTCCGCCTTTGACACGATCGTGACGACGAACATGTTCGGCGACATTCTTTCGGATCAGGCAACCGAAATCGCGGGGAGCATCGGCCTGGCAGCCTCGCTGAATGCGGGGACGAACCATGCAATGGCACAGGCCCAGCACGGCTCTGCCCCTTCGATCGCGGGACAGGACCGGGCCAATCCTGCGTCTCTGATCAATTCTGCAGCCATGCTTCTGCGGTGGCTGGCGGAACGGCGGCAGGACGCGCGGCTGGATGAAGCAGCCGGATTGATCGAAGCTGCGGTCACCCGCGTCATCGCCGTGCCGGAATGGAGAACCGGCGACATGGGAGGTCCGCTCGGAACTGCAGCCTTCACTGCGCGTATTGTTGAGGCTATTGAGAGCAGCAGCATCTGAGGAGACGCCGAATGACAAATGACGGACTGAACGCGCTTTTCGCTCCAACAGGGGTGCTGCGGGTGGTGATCAACACCGGGAACGCAATCCTGACAAGGCCAGGCGAAGGGCAGCTTCCCGCCGGTGTTTCGGTTGACCTTGCCCGGGCCTTTGCCGCCGAACGCGGGCTGGAGCTGGAGCTTCTGCCGGTCACGAATGCCGCAGCCTCCGTGGCTCTGGTGGCTGAGGAGCGCGCCGACATCGGCTTCTTCGCGGTCGATCCCACACGGGCAGAGGTGGTTGCCTTCACCAACCCCTGGCTCCTGATCGAGGGCTGGTATCTGGTGCGGGAGAACTCACCCATCACGGCGCTGGAGCAGGTGGACCGTCCGGGCATCCGGATCGCCGTGGGCCGTGGCAGCGCCTATGACCTTTATCTCAGCCGCGCCATCCAATCAGCCACTTTGGAAAAGGTGACCACGTCACAAGAGGTCGTGGACTTCTTCATGCGTGAGAACCTGGAAGTCGCGGCAGGTGTCCGCCAGCAGCTGGAAGCAGATCAGCGGCGCGTGCCGGGATTGCGGCTGCTGCCCGAGCGTTTCATGGTGATCAAGCAGGCCCTCGGCGTGCCCGCAGGCCGGGATCCCCGCCTGACCGGGGTGCTCAACGCCTTTCTTGCCCGCTCCCGCAGTTCCGGCCTGATCGCGGAGCTTCTGGAGAGCAACAGGACGGAAGGCGCCGTCATTGCCGGGCCGGAGGCAGCCTGAAAAAGCGCCCGCCCTTCCACAGGGCGGGCAGCCTCCATGACTTTCAGACGGCCTCGGCCTTGAACTCGTAGACGGCGCTGCAGAATTCGCAGGTCACCACCACCTTGCCGTCCACAACCATCTCCGCCTTCTCCTCTTCGGAGAAGCTCTGGAAGATGCCTTCGATCTTCTCGCGCGAGCAGCGGCAGCGGTCGGCGATGGGCTGGGCGTCATAGAGGCGCACGCCGCGCTCATGGAACAGGCGGAACAGCAGCTCCTCGACCGGGATGTCCGGATCGGTCAGCTCGTCATCGCGCACGGTGCCGGTGAGGCTGCGAGCCTCGGTCCAGGCATCATCCTCATCAATGCTGTGCTCTTCCACGCCTTCCGGCATGTCTCCGGGGTGGAGATCGGCCTGACGCATGCGCTCCGGCGCTTCCGGCAGAAACTGCACGAGAATGCCGCCGGCAGTCCACTGCTGGCTCGGGGCCTCGCCCTCACGGCGTGTGAAGAGACGGCCAACAGCAAGGCGAACTTCGGTCGGGATCTGCTCGGAGCGGGCGAAGTAGCGGCGGGCCACCTCTTCCAGCGAAATGCCATCCAGCTCCACCAGCCCCTGATAGCGCTGCATGTGCTTGCCCTGGTCGATGGTCATCGCCAGATGGCCACGGCCCAGAAGCGCTGCCGCATCGCCATGTTCCCCTGCCGCGCCCGGCGCAAAGGCTTCCGGCTCGAAGCGGGCATAGGCGCGGATGGCATCGGGTGAGGAGAAATCCACCACCAGCATGTTCACCGGACCGTCGGTCTGGGTCTGCAGCGTGAAGCGGCCCTCAAACTTCAGCGAGGTGCCGAGCAGCGCCGTCAGCGCAATCGCCTCACCCAGCAGGCGGGCCACCGGCGCAGGATAGTCATGCCGGTCAAGGATCTGGTTCAGGATGGGGCCAAGCGCCACGGCGCGGCCGCGCACATCCAGCCCTTCCACGGAGAAGGGCCGGACGGCATCGGTGCCCGCAGGCGTCACGCCATAGGATGCAAGATCAAGTGCCACGTTTACGTCCTCAAAGGCCGTTGAAACACCAGGCCAGAATGCCCTTCTGGGCATGCAGCCGGTTCTCGGCCTCGTCAAAGACCACAGAATTGGGTCCGTCCATCACGTCCGAAGTCACTTCCTCGCCGCGATGGGCTGGCAGGCAGTGCATGAACAGGGCATCCGCATGGGCTTCCGCCATCAGCCGCTTGTTCACCTGATAGGAGCTCAGCAGGTTGTGACGGGTTGCCTCGTCGTCGTCGCCCATGGAAACCCAGCAGTCGGTGATGACGCAATCGGTGCCCTTCACGGCGGCGAAGGGATCATCCGTCACGACGATGGAAGCACCTTCCGCACGCGCGGCTTCAATGAGCGCAGACGGCGGCGCCAGTTCCGGCGGAGTGGCGATGCGCAGCTCGAAATCCATGCGCGAAGCCGCGTGGACCCATGAAGCCAGCACATTGTTGCTGTCGCCGGTCCAGGCCACGGACTTGCCCTTGATGGAGCCGCGATGCTCTTCAAAGGTCATCAGATCGGCCATGATCTGGCATGGATGCGAGCGCTTCGTCAGGCCATTGATGACCGGAACGGTGGCGTTCTCCGCCAGTTCGGTCAGATCATCATGGTTGAGGATGCGGATCATGATGGCATCAACGAAGCGGGACAGCACCCGGGCCGTATCGGCGATGGTCTCGCCCCGGCCCAGCTGCATTTCCGCGCCGGTCAGCATCAGCGTTTCACCGCCAAGTTCACGCATGCCCACGTCGAAGGAAATGCGGGTGCGGGTGGAGGGCTGCTCGAAGATCATCGCCAGCACCTTGCCGGCCAGCGGGCCTTCACCGCGGCGGACACCGTTGCGCTCAGTCTTCAGCTTGCGCCCGAGGGCCAGAATTCCGCGCAGTTCCTCACCGTCAAACTGCGTCAGATCGAGGAAATGACGCCCATTCGCAGACATGTTCACACCCCATCCCCTTCCTTGGCCAGATCGGCCTCCACGGCCGCTGCGGCCGCCTCGATGCGGGCCACAGCCTCGCCGATTTCCTCATCCGTGATCGTCAGCGGCGGCAGGATACGCAGCACGTTGTCACCGGCGGGAACCACCAGCAGACCATTGGCGCGCACCTTGGCCAGGACTTCCGTATTCGGGCGGACACATTTGATGCCGAGCATCAGCCCGCGCCCGCGCACATCCGCAAAGACGTTCGGATGGGCGTCGATCACGGCCGCCAGCCGCTGTTTCAGCAGCAGGCCCTTGCGCTGCACTTCTTCCAGGAAGCCCGGCTCCAGAATGACGTCCAGCACCGCATTGCCCACGGCCATGGCCAGCGGATTGCCGCCGAAGGTGGTGCCATGCGTGCCAGGCACCATGCCGGCGGCAGCGGCTTCCGTCGCAAGGCAGGCACCCATCGGGAAACCGCCGCCGATGCCCTTGGCAACGGCCATCAGGTCCGGCGTCACGCCCGCCCATTCATGAGCAAAGAGCTTGCCCGTGCGGCCCACACCGGTCTGGATCTCGTCGAAGATCAGCAGCAGGCCTTCGGCATCGCAGATCCCGCGCAGCTTGCGCAGGAACTCTGCATCCACCTCACGCACGCCGCCCTCGCCCTGAATGGGCTCGATGCAGAGCGCTGCAGTGGTGGGGCCGATGGCCGCCTTCAGCGCATCAAGGTCACCGGTCTTCACCTGATCAAAGCCCGGCGCCTTCGGGCCGAAGCCTTCCATATACTTGGCCTGACCGCCCGCCGCGATGGTGGCAATGGTCCGGCCGTGGAAGGCGCCTTCAAAGGTGATGATGCCGATCCGCTCGGGGCGGCCATTGACATAGTGATAGCGCCGCGCCGTCTTGATGCAGGCTTCCATTGCCTCCGCGCCGGAGTTGGAAAAGAACACCCGGTCCGCAAAGGTGGCATCCGCCAGCCGCTGACCGAGCTCTTCCTGCCCCGAAACCTTGTAGAGATTGGAGATGTGCCACAGCTTCTCGGCCTGCGCCTTCAGCGCATTGACGAGATGGGGATGGGAATGACCCAGCGAATTCACCGCGATTCCCGACCCGCAGTCGAGAAAGCGTCGCCCGTCAGCGGTCTCCAGCCAGACGCCTTCTCCGCGGACGAAATCCAGGTCCGCCCGTGCGTATGTGCCGAAAAGTGCCGACGCAGTCATTTCCCTTGCTCCTTCAGGTAGTTAAGCGCGCCTTCCGCATGGGGTTCATGCCAGGGCGTCTACCATCAACGGGTTCTCAAAACGAACTGTGCCGCCCTCGCAGGCGGCACACCGAACAAGGACCGTTTATACAACGCTCTTGCCTATGGGTGTCAATGCAAATGGCGCATTTCCGCCATTGCCGCAGAAGGTAAAAGTCAACCCCGGTTATCTGGGGAAAAGTCGTTTCGTCCCCGGTTCATGTTTGCCCTCAACTTGCCTCGCCTTCGCCGCCCATTGTAGTGTCCAACCAGTCGGATACGACATGTCGTGCTGTAGTTCACCAAATCATACTGGATATGGCCACTAAGGCGCGGACCACGCGTGCCTTAATTCATGGTTAATGCGTAAAATTCTACAGCCGCAAACGACGGGGTGCGACAGATGAGCTGGACTGACGAACGCGTAGATCTCTTGAAGAAGCTTTGGACGGACGGTCTGAGCGCGAGCCAGATTGCTGCCGAGCTTGGCGGCATCACGCGCAACGCTGTCATCGGCAAGGTTCACCGCCTTGGCCTGTCGGGCCGTGCCAAGACGGCGGCCCCGGTCACCAAGCAGCGCCGCCCGCGCAGCGCAACGGCGCCGGTGACGGCAGCCGCCGTGCCGCAGCAGACCACGGTGCAGGCCACCTCCACCATCCGCACGCCTTCGGCAGGAACGCCCCAGCTGCGCGGCGCCACGGCGCTGAAGATGGCACCGCAGGAAGATGTGGCCATTGACGTGGAAGCTGCACCGCTCGCCGAGCTGGTGCCCTTCACCGAGCGCGCCACGATCCTCACCCTCACCGAGCGCACCTGCAAATGGCCGATCGGTGACCCGTCCTCTTCAGATTTCTATTTCTGCGGCCGCCATTCGGAACCCGGCGTTCCCTATTGCCCGCAGCACTGCCGGATCGCCTACCAGCCGGTCAACGACCGCCGCCGCGCCGCCCCGGACAAGAAGGCCCTTCGCGGCTGATGCTTCAGAGGGGGCCAACCAGCACCCCAAACGGCTCCCTCACCCAATCAAGCCTGCCCGCTGCGGCAGGCTTTTTTGTTGGCTGAAGGTGGGGACGGTATTGAGTACCGGCGCAAAAGGCTCCGTCAGAAGGGACGAGAGCCACCGCCGAAACCTCTCCGCTGTCATCCCCGCGCATGCGGGGAACCAGTACCCCCCGTCTTCAAATTTCAAACTCAGACCAACTCACAACGAACCTGGCTCACCGTGTGCTGCTCAAGCCCTTGTGGCGATTGAGCATGATGGGCAGCATCTCAGAGCCTTGGCTTCAGAGCGCACTGGATCCCCACCTTCGTGGGGATGACACGGAGAATAACGGCGGCACAGAGAGCCTCCAAAAACTAAAAGGCCCGCACGGATGGCGGGCCTTTCAATGATTGAGACTGCGAAGTGGATCAGCTGGCGACGGCGAACTGATCGTTGAAGGCATAACCAGCGCCACGGACCGTACGGATCGGGTCCTTCACCTTGCCCTTGTTGATGGCCTTGCGCAGGCGGCCGACGTGAACGTCGACGGTGCGCTCATCCACATAGACATCATGACCCCACACGCCATCGAGCAGTTGCTCGCGGGAGAAGACGCGGCCTGGCGAGGTCATCAGGAATTCCAGCAGGCGGAACTCGGTGGGCCCCAGGTGGATTTCCTTGCCGTTGCGGCGGACGCGATGGGTTTCCTTGTCCAGCTCCAGATCGCCGGACCTGAGCATGGTGGACACCACTTCCGGACGGGCCCGGCGCAGGATGGCGCGCACGCGGGCCATCAACTCCGGGATCGAGAAGGGTTTCACCACATAGTCATCGGCGCCGGTGGCCAGACCCCGGATGCGCTCGGCCTCCTCGCCGCGTGCCGTCAGCATGATGATCGGCAGGCGTTCGGTTTCGGACCGGGCCCGGACGCGGCGGCACAGTTCGATGCCGGAAAGCCCCGGCAGCATCCAGTCCAGCAGCAGCAGGTCCGGCTGCGTTTCCCGCAGCCGGATTTCGGCGTCATCTCCCCGGTCACAGGAGTCCACGTCGTAGCCTTCCGCTTCCAGATTGTAGCGCAGCAGAAGGCTCAGGGGCTCTTCGTCTTCAACGATCAGAACCTTGGGCATGGCAAAATGCTCCGGACGTCACTTGCAGGCAGGCAGATCAGGCGCCTTCGTTCTCGGCAATGCCCATCTCGTCGATCTTCCGGCGGGCTTCCAGCAACTGGTCACCGGTCACCATGAAGTAGACGTTCTCGGCGATGTTGGTGGCATGGTCACCAATGCGCTCGATGTTCTTGGCGCAGAACAGCAGGTGGGCACACTGGGTGATCTTGCGCGGGTCTTCCATCATGTAGGTCAGCAGCTCGCGGAACAGCGAGGTGTAGATGGCGTCCACTTCGTCATCGCGCTCGCGCACGGCCTTGGCGGCTTCCGCATCGCGGCCCGTATAGGCGTCCAGCACCGACTTGAGCTGGTTCAGCGCCAGGTCGGACATGTGCTCGACGCCGAAAGCGGCCTTCTTGGAATTGAAAATGCCGTCGATGGCGATCACTCGCTTGGCGATGTTCTTGGCAAGATCGCCGACGCGCTCAAGGTCGTTGGCAATACGGCCGGCAGCCATGATCTCGCGCAGATCCTGGCCCATCGGCTGGCGCAGGGCGACGATGCGGATGAACTTCGCCTCGATTTCCTGCTGCATCTCGTCCAGCTTGGCATCGGCCTGAACCGTGGCCTGCGCCTTGGCCAGATCATGCGTCAGCAGAGCGCTGACAGCATCATTCACCAGCTTCTCCGCCAGACCGCCCATCTCGGCGACCCTGCCAGCCAGGGCGCGCAGTTCCTCGTCATACGAGCTTACGGTATGCTCGGACATGTCGTGTTCCTCTCAAATTCTCGAGCGCAAGATCCAGTATCAGCCGAAACGGCCGGTGATGTAATCCTGCGTGCGCTTGTCCTGCGGATTGGTGAAGATGTCCTGCGTCGCGCCTTCCTCAACCAGATTGCCTAGATGGAAGAAGGCAGTGCGCTGGGACACGCGGGCAGCCTGCTGCATCGAGTGCGTCACGATCACGATCGTGAAGTTGGTGCGCAGTTCGTCGATCAGTTCCTCGACCTTGGCGGTCGCGATCGGATCAAGGGCCGAGCACGGTTCGTCCATGAGGATCACTTCCGGGCTGACGGCGATGGCGCGGGCGATACAGAGACGCTGCTGTTGCCCACCGGACAGGCCCGTGCCGGGACCATCAAGACGGTCCTTCACTTCGTTCCACAGACCGGCCTTCTGCAGCGAGGCAGAGACCACTTCATCCATTTCTGCCTTGTTGCGGGTCAGGCCATGGATACGCGGGCCATAGGCCACGTTCTCGTAGATCGACTTCGGGAACGGGTTCGGCTTCTGGAACACCATGCCGACCTTGGCGCGCAGCTGCACCGGATCAACCTTCGGGTCGTAGATGTTCTCGCCGTCAATCAGGATGTCACCCTCGACGCGGCAGATGTCGATGGTGTCGTTCATCCGGTTGAGGGTGCGCAGGAAGGTGGACTTGCCGCAGCCCGACGGACCGATGAAGGCGGTCACGGAACGGGGCTGAATCTTGATGTCCACGTCCTTGATGGCGTGCTTGTCGCCGTAATAGACCTGAACCTTGCGGGCGACGATCTTGGGTTCTGCGTGGGTCACGCCGTTCTCCACTTTTGCGCTGACATTCATCGGTAATCCCTTTCTTACCAGCGGCGCTCGAAGCGGCGGCGCAGGATGATGGCAACCAGGTTCATTACGATCAGGAACACCAGCAGCACGATAATGGCTCCGGATGCGCGCTCGACGAAAGCCGGGTCACCGCGCTGTGTCCAGTTGAAGACCTGAACGGGCAGGGCAGCTGCCGGCTCGAAGAAGCCTTCCGGCGGAGCAGACGGGAAACTGCGAACAAATGAAACCATGCCGATCAGCAGCAGGGGCGCGGTTTCACCAAGGGCCTGAGCCAAGCCAATGATCGTTCCAGTCAGGATGCCGGGCGCGGCAAGCGGCAGCACGTGATGGAAGATCGACTGCATCTTCGACGCGCCGACCCCCAGCGCCGCATCCCGGATGCTCGGCGGCACAGCACGCAGCGCAGCACGGGTGGCAATGATGATCGTCGGGATCGTCATCAGCGTCAGGACAAGACCGCCAACCAGCGAGGCCGACTGAGGAAGACCGGCAAAATTGATGAAAACCGCAAGGCCAAGGATACCGAACACGATTGAAGGAACGGCTGCCAGGTTCGAGATGTTGACTTCAATCAGGTCAGTGAACCAGTTCCTGGGGGCAAATTCCTCAAGGTAGATGGACGCTGCCACGCCAATCGGAACTGCCAGGACAAGAACGATCATCATCATGTACATGGAGCCGAGGAAGGCGATACCCAGACCTGCCGCTTCAGGACGCAAGTCGGAGGCATCCGGCCCGAAGAAGAAGCCCCAGTTGAAGCCTTCATACATCATGCCGGCTGCGCGCATTCTGTCGGCGAGTTCCAGCTGCTCAGGCGAGATATTGCTATCCAGCTTCGCGCTGTCCATCGTGACGCGGCCCTTGAAGTAGCCATCGACACGGCCATTGGCGTAGGTCTTGAACTTGATTGTCTGGCCAACAAGGCTCGGATCCGCCAGCACCATGTTGCGCAGTGTCGCCGGTGCTTCCTTGGAGACGAGATCAAAAATCTCCTTGCCGGACAAACCGCCGGTCTCAACGCCCGCACGGTTCAGAGCCTCCAGAAGCCCCTTCTGGATGACATTCCCGTAGCCGACCGTGCTGACCTTCTTCATCTCCTCAAGATCCCGCTGGCCCGACTTGTCGAGGGCGGATTCCGTCAGCTGCACATCGAACTCAACAAAGGCCTGATTGAATGCAGCAAGGCCAGTTGAAAGGACAGAAGACAAGAGGATGACGAGGGACAACAAGCCAATGCAAATGGCTGTCATTCCATAGAAGCGGAACCGGCGCTCTGCCGCGTTTCTCCGCTTTGTCCGTGCATCCGGGTTATAGATAGACTTGAATGGAACAGTATCGACGCTGGTCATTCATATTGCTCCCGGTATTTACGGACGATGTAAAGAGCGGCGACATTCAGTCCCAGAGTAAAGACAAAGAGCGTCATGCCAAGCGCGAAGGCAACCAGTGTCTCCGGTGAGGCAAACTCCGTGTCACCTGTCAGCTGACTGACGATCTTCACAGTGACGGTGGTCATGGCCTCAAAGGGGTTGAGCCCCAGCTTGGCTGCAGCCCCGGCGCCCATCACCACAATCATGGTCTCGCCAATGGCGCGGCTTGCTGCCAGAAGGATGGCGCCGACAATGCCCGGCAAGGCGGCAGGAAAGACAACTTGCCGGATCGCCTCGGATCTGGTGGCCCCAAGGCCATAGGCGCCGTCACGCAGAGACTGGGGTACCGCATTGATGATGTCATCCGAAAGAGATGACACGAAGGGGATGAGCATGATGCCCATCACGAGACCGGCAGTCAGCACCGAAGACGATGAATTGCCAAGGCCCATGGGCTGTGCAAAGTAGTCGCGCAGGAAAGGGCCAACCGTGATCAGGGCGAAAAGGCCGTAGACGATGGTCGGGATACCCGCAAGCAGCTCAAGCAGCGGCTTGGCGACGCTTCTCACCGGCTTGGACGCATATTCCGACATGTAGATTGCCGCATAAAGGCCAACCGGCACGGCAAACAGGAGGGCTACAGCCGAGACATACAAGGTACCCCAGAGCAGCGGCAGAATGCCCAGTTCGGAGCCGCCGCGGAACTGCGGATTCCAGACTGTACCGAAGAAGAACTCGGTCGCAGGGTACATGTTGAAGAAATTATAGGTCTCAAACAGCAAGGACGACACAATGCCGAAAGTCGTCAGCACGGCGACGAGCGATGCAGCAAGAAGCATTGAACGCGTGAACTGCTCGGAGACATTTCTGGCGCGGAAAGCCGGATTAATCCGGAAAAACGACCATACAAACCCTGCGGCAGCAACTGCAATCACCGCAATGGCCATCATGAGCCGGGAGGAATTGGTCATCGCCCGGTATGACTTGGCAGCCTCAAAGACTTCGCTGCGCACATCGGCCCCCAAGGCAACACCCGCTTCCGCCATCCGGCCGCGAATGAGGCTGAGGTCACCGCGCATTTCCGCGATGCTTTCGTCAGACAGATCGCCACGGCTGGCGAGAACCTGCAGCCCGCCGGCAATGCGGCGGACGTCGGTCATCACAAGCGTCATGGCAGTCGAGCTTTCGGATGACGCTTCCGGAAGGCTCCGGGACGCCGCTCCTTCAATAATCACCGGCGACAAAAACAGCCAGGCAGCCATCAGCACGAGCGCAGGAACGGCCGTGAACAGAAACACAACCGTAGCATAGTGGCCCGGCAGCGAATGCAGTTTCCGTCTATCTCCGCCAGCAAGAGCCACCGCCCGGCTTCTGCCAGCGATCGCCCCAACAAAGGCAAGAGCAACAATTATAAGGAGAAGGGCACCGAGGCTCATGAGCTATCCAATCCACAGAGCAAAGGGTGGCGCTATCGCGCCACCCTGGTCTTCCATAGGCTCGAACCGCTTACTTGAGCGGACCCATCACGACTTCGTCAGCAACGGCCTTCTGGGTCGCAGCCAGTTCCGGATCGGAAACGAGGCCGTACTGAGCGAGCGGGCCATTCGGGCCTGCGATATCGTCGGAGACGAAGAACTCGACGTATTCCTTCAGGCCCGGGATCACGCCGATGTGTGCCTTCTTGACGTAGAAGTACAGCGGACGGGAAACCGGATACTCACCCTTGGCAATGCTCTCGACCGACGGAACAACACCGCCCATGGTCGCAACCTGGAGCTTGTCGGTGTTGTTCTGGTAGAAGGACAGACCGAACACGCCGATACCATGCGGGTTGGCAGCAACGCGAGCCAGGGTCTCGGTGTAGTCGCCGTCGATGTCGATGGACACGCCATCGGTGCGCAGCGCCATGCAAGCCTTGGCAGCAGCCTTGGCGTCACCACCGTTGGCAGCCTTCAGAGCTTCTTCGATGCCATTGGCCTTGCAGCCAGCATGCAGAACCTTCTCGTCGAACACTTCGCGGGTGCCATGCTTGGTGCCCGGAATGAAGGCAAGGATGTCCTGCTCCGGCAGGTCAGCGCGCACATCGCTCCACTTCTTGTTCGGGTTGGCAACGAGCTTGCCGTCCTTCACGATCTGGGCGGCCAGAGCGGAGTGCCAGTCAGCCGGGGTGAACTCGAACTTGTTTCCGTTGATGTCGGAAGCAAACACGATGCCATCGTAACCGATGCGCACTTCCATGAGCTCGGTAACACCGTTGCCGTTGCAGGTATCGATGTCCGACTGCGTGATGCGGCTGGAGGAGTTCGCGATGTCGATGGTGTTCACACCAACGCCTTCGCAGAGCTTCTTGCGGCCAGCGCCCGAACCGCCGGATTCCACGACCGGGGTCGGGAAGTCGGTGTTTTCGCCGAAAGCTTCAGCAACGATGGAAGCATAGGGCAGAACCGTCGACGAGCCGGCGATCTGGATCTGGTCACGAGCCTGAGCGGCGCCGGCGACGGCGGTGGCGGCAGCCGCGAGGGCAACCATGCTTACGAGGGTTTTGAACTTCACTTGACCACTCCCTTTGAATGTCAAGGTTTTTGGGCGCGCCACCCAGCCTCCCCTGAGGCCCTGGCGACGAGCGGAACCTAACGGCCACAGATGAGACTTCTATGTCAGTTCCATATCACTTTTGTGACAATTTAAGCCGTTGTAAAATAATGATAATTTCCAAACCCCTACTCGAAAGACCGCAGTTTTGTGACACGCGCGGTCACAAGGCTGCGCCCGGGCTGGCGCCAGCCCTGCAGGTCTGGGTCATTTTCTTTGCCGGCTGTATGGCAAGAGCCCTTCCGGGGCCACTCGCTGCAGCGGAGAACTGCAGTGTTGCGCCAGGCACTCCCGGCAAGGCAGCATCAATGGGCGGCCGCAAGCTCCCCGGCCAGCTTCTCGTTCTCAAGCCGCTGGTGCTTCGGCAGCGGAATGAGGCCGATCATAGCCAGATATCCGTCGGGCCCCAGAGCTTTTTCAGATGCAAACTCAAGGAGATATTCCTCAAGCCCCGGAACCTTTCCCAGATGCTCCTTCTTGACGTAGAAATAGAGCGGCCGGGACAGAGGATAGGTTCCAGCCGCAATATTTCCTGCAGACGGCTCTACTCCTGAGATGCTGACAGGTTTCAGGTCGCCACGGTTCCGTTCGAGGAACGAGTAGCCGAAGATGCCGAGCGCCTTGGGGTTCTGCTCGAGCATTGTCACGACGAGGTCATCGTTCTCGCCCGTCTCCAGAAACGATCCGTCCTGCCGCAACTCATGACAGGCGGCCCCCTTCAGGCCAAGGCTGCCTGCGTCCGCAAGTGCGGCGCAGCCTTGCTCCATGGCAATTTCGACAAATGTATCACGGGTGCCGGAAGTCGGCGGCGGGCCGAGGATCTCAATACGCTTGTCCGGTAGCGTGCTGCCGATCTGACGCCAGGATTGAAAGGGGTTATCCTGCAGTTTACCTTCAACCGGAACCTTGCGGGCCAGACCCAGAAAGACCTGATCCAGGGAAAGATTCATGTCAGCGCCGCTGGCTGCACCCGCTAGCACGATGCCATCGAAGCCGAAGCGGATTTCAACCGGTGTCACGCCATTTGCGCGGCATTCCTCCAGTTCGGCCGGTTTCATCGGTCTGGACGCATTTGTCACATCAGGTGTGGCATCTCCGGATCCAGCACAGAACAGCTTGATACCGCCTCCGGTGCCAGTGGACTCAATGACCGGGAACTTTCCGCCGTTTTTCAGGGAAACCTGTTCAGCAACCGCGGCAGCGAAGGGATAGACAGTAGAAGACCCGACAATCTGTACCTTGTCACGCGCCAGCGCCAGCTCGCCTGCGCCCAGGAAGACCGTCAGAAGCAGTGCAACTCCAAGACCAACTCTTGTCATGCTGAAGATCTCCGGCGTGCGGCTCTGTCTGGCGTGACCTTGTTCGTGTGATGGCCACTCGGCAGGACTGCCTATAGCACATGTCCTAATGAGACGATGTGAGAGTTATGTGACGTCCTGCAGATATAAAGGCGTCAACGTGCAGTTGCCACTCCCGTTTGCCCGTCAGCGGGGAAGGTGATCGAGAATGCGGCCCCCTGCCCCGGCTGGCTTTCGATATCCAGCCGGGCCCTGTGCCGGGTCAGGATGTGCTTGACAATGGCGAGCCCGAGCCCCGTGCCCTTCATGGCGCGGCTGGAGGCAACATCGACGCGGTAGAAGCGTTCCGTCAGCCGCGGCAGGTGTTCAGACGAAATGCCCTCGCCATAGTCCCGTACGGTCAGCACCCAGCCCTGCCCGCTTGCCTGCGGGCGGACCGAGACATCCACACGCTTGCCAGTGCTCCCGTATTTCAACGCATTTTCCACGAGGTTCTCGGTCACCTGGATCAGCTCATCGCGGTCACCGCGGACGACCGCCTCCTGCTCGGGCACTTCCACGTGCACCTCCATGCCAAGTTCACGGGCCAGCGGAGACAGGGCGTCATTGGTGTGGTGTACAGCCTCGCGCAGATCCACCAGCTTGTCCGGACGCACATGGGCTTTCAGCTCGATGCGGGACAGGGACAGGATGTCATCGATCAGTCGGCGCATCCTGTTCGCCTGTTCCAGCATGATGCCAAGGAACCGCTCCCGTGCCCGCGCATCGTCCTTGGCTGGCCCTTGCAGGGTTTCGATGAAGCCCGTGAGCGACGCCAGAGGTGTGCGCAGCTCATGGCTGGCGTTGGCGACGAAATCGGTGCGCATGCGCTCCAGCCGGCGCTGCTCGGTCAGGTCCCGCAGGGCCACCAGCAGAAAATCGGGCGTGGCAGGCTCAGGCTGCCCCGGCTTCAGCGAGGGCAGGTAGATCGGCGCGATACTGGCTTCGAACCAGGATTCGGTCGGCACTTTTTCCGCCCATTCGATCCGCTCCACCGTGCCTTGCGAGCGGGCGCGGTCGAAGGCTTCCAGCAGGGATGGCGTGCGCAGGCCGAAGGAGATCGGGTCTCCCGGACGGACAGCCGGATATTGATCCCGGGCCAGCGTGTTCACATAGCGGGTGATGCCACGCCCGTCGGCAATGAAACAGGGCATGGGCAGCGCGTCGGCCGTCACCTTGATGCCGGTTCCGGGCCACATGCGGCGAAGATCGCGCTTGTTCTCAAGCTGCAGGGCCCGCACGGAATCGCTGCGGCGGGGGCCAAGGGCTGCAGCCAGGAATATGGCGAAGAACCCGCACAGCACGGCAACAAGCGGAATGCGGAAGACGGCCCAAAGCAGAATCAGAACGGCACCTGCCGTGAACAGAACCCAGCGCGCATCCTTCAGGCGTTGCGACGGCCTTGCCTGCAGCTCGCGCGGAGGCAGCTTTTCGTCTTCAGTCTGTGTATCGGTCATCGCGAACCTGTGCCTGCTTCCGCCCCGCCGCCTCAAGGGAATATCATGAGCCGGTGAAATAACCCGGCTCTATGTCACTCACACGACAAAAACCAGATTAGCGTATCGAACCAACGCCCAGATGAATGTCCCGTGTCATTTTAACGGCATTTCCCAGGTTCTGCCGCTCTGCGAAATGACACGCGCGCAAGCCTCTCGGGGCCAGGCTGCAACGGCCGGACAGGCAGAACTCAGCCGGAGGTGATGTAGCGTGACGAGGCTGCCTTCGTCAGGGCTTCCAGCAAACGCGGCCAACCAGCTCCGGAGGCCATGAACGCCCGGTAATCCTCGCCTGCCGCGCCGTGGCGGATGAAATCCCCGTGAGCGACTTCGAGGCGCGTCGTCTCTCCGGCATCGCGGAAGGACAGCACCACCCGGCTCGCTGCCGAAGGATCGGCAACAGGCTTCCCGTCCGGGCCGATTTGCCAGGCAAGCCGCAGATAGAGCGGCGCTTCAATGGACAGGACCGTGCCCCAGATGACGCGGCGGCCATCCTCACCCACCCGCGAGCAGGCCCCGCCCAGATGCGGATCAATGATGACGTCCTGAGCGGACTGGCCGAAGAAGGGGTCGTGCCTTGGCCACCAGGAGGCAATCCTGTCCACAGTCAGGGCAAAGGCCGCTTCGCGCTTGAGGGGAAGAACGGCTTCCAGGGAAAGAGCATGTTCGGGCATGGGGCCTTGCCTGTCCTCATCTGGCTGGTCGTGTGAGCGGCCGCGCACACCTCTCCTTCGGGGAAAGACAGCGCCGCCCATCGCTTTCTAACCCGTCCACATTACCGCTTCATGCCAGTGGCGCCAATGCGACCGGTCAATCAAAACGGGAAACGGTTGTGTGCCGGAGCTGACAATTGCTTGACTTGACTTGTCCCGCGCTGAACAGATGGGCCGGAACAGGCGATAGCAAGGCTATGAGATGCTGACGCATCGCGCCTTGAAATTGCTCAGGCGCCGCAAGGGCTTTCCCGCTCCAAAGATACCGGTGATGACGAAACTGCAGCACGATCTTTCCTTCGATCCGCGCCATGGCGAGCCGGTGGAGGTGGCCCCCGGCATCCGGCGGCTGACGGTGAACAATCCCGGCCCTTTCACGTTTCATGGCACCAACACCTATCTGATCGGCGAGGGCGAGGTGGCCGTGCTGGACCCGGGCCCGGAGGATGAAGCGCATCTGCAGGCCATTCTGGCCGCAACCCGCGGCCAGAGCGTCACCGCCATTCTCGTCAGCCACACTCACAAGGATCACTCCCCCGCCGCTGCACGGCTTGCCGCGCTCACCGGTGCTCCGGTACTCGGCTGCGCGCCCCACCGGGCTGCACGTGCCCTGCATGGCAACGAGGTCAATCCGCTGGATGCCAGCGCCGACATGGACTACCGGCCGGACCGGCAGCTGGCGGATGCAGAGCGCTTCACCGCCGGCGGGCGCCTGTTCGAGGCGGTGGAAACACCTGGCCACACGGCCAATCACCTCGCCTTCGCCCTGCCGGATGACGGGGTGATATTCTCCGCCGATCATGTCATGGCATGGTCCACCTCCATCGTCGCTCCCCCGGACGGATCGATGCAGGCCTATCTTCAGTCCCTCGACAGGATGATGGAGCGCAGCGAAAGCCTCTATCTGCCCGGTCACGGCGGCCTGCTGCAGGGGGCGCAGGACTACATGGCCGCCCTGAAGGCACACCGGATGCAGCGCGAGGCAGCCATCCTCGGCGTGCTGCATCGTCTTGGCCAGTCGGACATTCCGCAGATCGTCGAGGCCGTTTACACCGGTCTGGACCCGCGCCTGAAGGGCGCCGCAGCTCTTTCCGTCTTCGCACAGCTGGAGCGGCTGGTGGAGACAGGGGCGGTGCAGTGCGATGGAGAGGCGCGGCTCGAAGGGCTCTACAGGGCGGCGCCCTGAAACCTCGCGCCTGAAATCTCACGCCTGATATCAAGGCTCCCGGATGCTGGCGCATCAGGCCCTGACGTTGCTCACACGCCGCACCGGGTTGCCCCCTGCTCAACAGGTACCAAACTCATTGAGGGGCCGTATTACCCTGCGTGCCATCCCCTTGATAAATCTCGTCAAACTCCGGCTCGGCGGCGGCAGGCTCCGGCGCCTGATAGGGCTTGAAGCCGGGCAAGGGAACCGGACGGCCAGCATCTTCCTGCGGCTGTTCGGTGAGGAGCGGCAGTTCTTCGGCCTGAGCACGGGCCTCCTCCGCTTCCTCTTCAGTGACGTTGAGGCGGCCGATGTTGCCATAGGCTTCGGTCAAGGCCGCATCGAGATCCCGGTAGAACCCACGGATCTGCTGGGCATTGAACCCCAGATCATGCGCGGCGAAACGCGAACTGGCCCGCACATCGAGGATGGAGCCGGTCACGTCCGGCTCCACACGCACGGAAATGCCGGCCGGAAGGCCGATGAACGGCACCCGGGCGATCGCCTGCAGCAGGCTGGGAGAATCGCGCATGTCGGGCGGCAGTTCGGTGACAATCTCCCAGCCGTTCTTTTCCATCACCTTGCGCACCGCCGCATGCAGATCAACCGGCTCCAGCCGGAAACGGCGCGAGACGATTTCCGGATAGGCCAGCGTCTGCAGGGTTGCATCGAAGCGCGGCGGCGCGAGAGCATCACGGGCGGAAAGCGCCTCAACTGCCGGAGGCGGATCGGACGGGTCCGTGCTGATATCATTGAGCTGGGGAAACATGTTCCAGCCGGCAGCCAGAAGCGTCAGCGGCACCAGCAGAACAAGGCCGTAAAACACCGCGCGCACGGCATCGCCGACGCCGGTCCCGCCACGCTGCCACCACAGCACGATGGCCGCAATGGCCAGACAAAGACCGGAAAGCCCGAGCGCGGCGCCGAGCAGCAGGCTGAGTTCAAGCTGGTTGGCTGCAATGATCCCGCTTCGATAGGCCACGGCGGCGGCAAGCAGGGTCGGAACGCCCATCGCCGCCATGAAGCGCGAGGTGCGTCCAAGCCCGGATCGCGGAACGGGATACCGCTTTCTCACCACCTGCTCCCCTGCCCGGCCCGACTGGGCCCGTTGCCGGAATGGCCGCCGGACGGCAGCATCCCTATCTGGGTGCCGTCTGTCACCGGCAAAAGCAAGAGAAGAAACGCAGCTCCCGGACCGGGATGCATTCAGTGCACCGGCATCATCGCATCAAGCCAGTCCAGAAGATCATCAAGACCGGTGAGAACATGATCTGCATGCGGCGCCAGAACATCTGCACCGATGGTGCCCGTGGCGACGGCCACCGCAACGGCACCCGCCTGACGGCCCGCATGCATGTCATGCAGGCTGTCCCCCACCATGGCGACCTCGTGCGGGTGCAGGCCGTTCTGCTCCTGGAAGGCCATGACCATGCCGGGTGCAGGCTTTGCCCCGAAGCCGCTGTCATAGCCGTAGATCTGGGCAAAGCACTGCTCGATGCCCAATGCGCGCATCTGGGCTCGGGCGGAGCTTTCCGTGTCGTTGGTGGCAATGCCGAGGATGTAGCCGGCGTCATGCAGCGTGCGGATCGTCGGCTCCAGCGCCGGGAACGGCGCAAGGCTTTCAAGGCCATAGGCCTTCAGATGCGCTTCGATCTCGCGCAGCAGCGCCGTGGTGTCGGCAATGCCCATCACCTGCGCCCATTCACCGATGACCGCATCATTCGCACCCGCCACGAAGGGAGAATGCGGCTCGAACAGGCCAGCTTCCAGATTGAAGGCTGTGATCCGCGCCAATTCGGTCTTCACCACCGCATTTCCGGCCGCCATCGTGTCGAGCAGCCGGGCAAAGGCGGGCGACCAGGTCTGCTGGAAGTCGATCAGCGTGCCGTCCTTGTCGAACAGGATTGCCTTGACCGGGGTTTGCGGCCGTGTGCTCATGCCTTGCGTCTCCGATGCCCGGAGCCGGACACGAAAGGCCGGAAACGGGACCAAACTTCTGTTGCGGGCTGATTCCACCCTTTTGCGCAGACAGACATGACTTTCCCGCCCATGCAAGACCCGACTGAACGGAGAAGACGGTTTCCTTGGATTTTATCCCGGTGCAACCATCCATTTGCCTTTTGCCGCCTTCAGAACGGCGAACCTCGCTTGCCCTTTTTCAAGGCGTGAGCGGATTGTAACAAGACGACACTTTATTTGACCGGCTTTAGCCTTCAACTCGCCCTGCCGAGTGATTAAGTCTTTACCAGACGTAAACTGTCGAAGTTTACGTTTCATTCATTGTCTTTCCTCTGTGTTTTTCCGGGAAAGACAAGAAAAAGCCCGCGCGAAAGCCACACAGATGCCGCAATCGGGCATCACTGAGCGCGCCATTCAACGCCCAACGGACCAGAAACAATGTCGACCCTTGCAAAGCAGACCCCGAAAGCCGCCGCTGCCCCGAACCTTGCGGATCTCTACAAGCCGCTCGGTATTCAGGCCGTGACCGCTGCTGCCATGTGCTTCAAGCAGAGCAAGGCCGCCAAGGCCGGCTCAACCGCCAAGTAACGCGCATGACCGCTGATTTCTGAGCCGGGCATCTGAGGAGGGTGCCCGGCTCTTGCATTTTCCGCCCCCTCCCCGCAGAACGCGCTTTCACATCAGCCGCCATCCGTCGTCTTTCTGTCATGGTGGAATCGTATGCGGCGTGGCATCGTCACCCCGGCGCATCGGGCGGGAGTTCCTTCATGATCATTGCATACACGCCTACCGCTGCCGCAATGGCCCGGGTGGAGGTCACCGGCAGCGCACAGATCCCGCCATCGGCCGTGTGGATTGACCTGTTCAATCCGACTTTCGAGGAACAGCGGCTGGCGGAAAAGCTCATGGGGGCCGAGATCCCGACGCGGGAGGAAATCTCCTCTATCGAGACCTCCGAACGCCTCTATGAAGAGCCTGGCGCCATCGTCATGACCGCGGTTCTGCCTCTGGCTGCGCGGATGCCGGATCCGCGCACGGCATCCGTGACCTTTGTGCTCAGTGCCCGCCGCCTAGTGACCGTCCGCTATGGCGAACCCCAGTCGATCCAGACATGCGCCCGGCGCGTGCAGCAGGATGGAACCATCCCGCGCAACGGCCCCGGCGTGCTGTTCGTGCTGCTGGACATCATCTGCGACCGCTGCGCCGATGTGATGGAGGAGGCCTCCGATGCCTTTGACCGCATGTCGATGCATGTGTTCGAGGAGGGCTTGAGCTCCCGCAAGGCGGAGACCTACCGCTCGGCCATCCGCACGCAGGGCCGCATCGGCCTGCAGGTCGCGCGCATGCATGATGTCTGCGCCAGCCTGACGCGGCTGTTCCTGTTCCTTGCGGCACGCTCCTCGCGCGTAAACCTGACGGACGAGCAGGTGGCCGCCTGCAAGATGCTGGGCCGGGACATCAATTCGATCAAGGAGCATGCCGACGCGCTTGATGCCAAGCTGAGCTTCCTGCTGGACGCCACCGTCGGCCTCGTCAATCTGGAGCAGAACCAGATCATCAAGATCTTCTCGGTTCTGGCCGTCGTGTTCCTGCCGCCGACGCTGATCGCCTCGATCTACGGCATGAACTTTGCGAAGATGCCCGAGCTGGAATGGGCCTGGGGCTACCCCTATTCGATCGGCCTGATGGTTCTCTCCATCCTGCTGACCTTCCTCTATTTCCGCTGGAAGAAGCTGCTCTGATCCCAAGGCTTTCGATGCTGACGCATCACGCCTTGAAATGGCTCATGCGCCGCAAGGTCTTATACCGGCTCCCGATGAGAAAAGCTCACCGGGAGCCGGTATGACGCGGTCAGGCCAGCTTCCAGTCTCTCACGGATAGAGCCGGGCCTTCGTCCAGGCGTCTGCTTCCGATGCACGGGTGAACTTCACCCGGTCGTGCAGGCGGAACGGGCGGTCGTGCCAGAACTCGATTTCCACCGGCACAATACGCAGGCCTGACCAGTGGTCCGGGCGGGGAATGTCGCCGATGCCGAATTTGGCCGTGAAACGCGCGACTTCCTTTTCCAGCGCAAATCGGCTTTCCAGCGGGCGGGACTGTTTCGAGGCCCAGGCGCCGATGCGGCTGCCGCGCGGGCGGGACTTGTAATACTCGTCCGCCTCTTCCGCGCTGACCTGCGTCACCAGCCCGCGCACCCGCACCTGACGGCGCAGAGACTTCCAGTGGAAGCACATGGCGGCCTTGCCGGCCGACAGAAGCTCCCGCCCCTTGGCGCTTTCCAGATTCGTATAGAACACGAAGCCGCGCTCATCGAAATCCTTCAGCAGCACCATGCGCACATTCGGCAATCCGCTGTCATCGACGGTTGCCACCGCTACGGCGTTGGGATCATTGATCTCTTTCTCCGTGGCGTCCGCAAGCCATTCAGCAAAAAGCTGAAATGGTTCCGCTACTTCCGTGAAGTCACCTTTTGTTAACGCTTCCGGGGGAGTGTTTACTGTATGGGTCATCGGCTTTCACGACTGCTTCTGATGGGCGCTTTGCCTCCGGGCGGGAAAGTCCGACCCGGGGAAAGAAGGGCTTTTGTGATGCGTAACCTTTCATATCCCCGGCCGCTTTCCAAGCGGCTGGTTCCGCTTGGTGTGATTTTGTCGCTGGGCTGGTTTGCCGCTGGCTGTGCGCAGACCTCCGCGCCCATTGCCACGAACGACATGGTCACGCCGCTGGATCTGACCAATTCCATCAACGGCATGCCCGCAGATGCGAATGCAGGCGTAGACCCGACGGACCGTCAGGTCATCGCTCTTGCCCTTGCCGGGACCGCGCCTGCCGGGGGCGGCGAGGTTGAGATTCCCTGGCTCAACCCCGAGAGCGGCAACTCCGGCACCATCACCAAGGTGACGGGAGAAGGCGCGCAGGTGCCCGGCTGCATGAGTTTCCGCACCACGGCCAACACCTTTCAGGGGGTAAAAGCCTATGAGGGAAGTGCCTGCCGCGATCTGCGCCAGAACCTTGCCGTCATCAGCCTTGCCGCACTTGGGGTTTGAAAGAAGATATTCCCGCTGCCGCGTTGCATGAGCTACGTGCAAGCTTGTACTGGCATCATTTCCTGTCGCTTCCCATATGAGACGTGACTAGACTTATCAGGCGTCCGGATGCTCCGGGCGCCTTCACCACATAGCGGACTGACAATGAAAGACCCTTACTCCGTTCTTGGCGTAACCAAAACGGCAAGCGAAGCGGACATCAAACGGGCCTTCCGCAAGCTTGCAAAGCAGTACCATCCGGATCAGAACGCCAGTGATCCGAATGCACAGGCACGCTTTTCCGAAATCAACCAGGCCTATGAGATCGTGGGCGACAAGGAGAAGCGCCAGAAGTTCGACCGTGGCGAGATCGGCGCCGACGGCAAGCCGCGCTTTCAGGCTCATGGCTTTGAAGGTTTCGACGGCTTCCGCGAGAGCGCAGGTTCACGCGGTGGCAGCGGTTTCACAGGTGGCGCCTTTGACGACATCCTGAACGACATTCTCGGAGGCTTCGGCGCAAGGCGCGGCGGTGCAGGTGCAGGGCCCGGTGCTGGCGCTGGTGCTGGTGCACGCGGCTTTGCCGGAGATCCGGGCGGTGCCCGCAGCGCAGGCCCCCGCTCAGGCCAGACGGTCGAGATGATCGCGCTCGTCACCGTTGAAGAGTTGGGACGCGACGGCAAGGCCCGCGTCACCCTGCCCACTGGCAAGACCATCGACATGAAGATCCCCGCAGGCACCGTGGAGGGCGACAAGATCCGCCTGCGCGGTCAGGGGCATCCAGGCATCAATGGCGGCCCTGCGGGCGATGCGGTGATCGAGATCCGCCTGAAGCCGCACAAGCTGTTCGTGGTGCGGGGCAACGACCTGCATCTCGATCTGCCGCTGGCGCTCTACGAGGCAGTTCTGGGCGCGAAGGTGCGCACGCCGCTGCTCGACGGCGCGGCCTATCTCACCATCCCGCCCGGCTCCAGCAGCGGCAAGACCATGCGGCTCAAGGGCAAGGGCCTGCCGACAAAAAACGGCGGCCATGGCGACCTTCTGGTCCGCCTCGAAATCGTGCTGCCACCGCATGCGGATGAAGAGCTTGAAACGCTGATGAAGGCCTGGCGGGAAGTCACCCCCTACCCGGCCCGCGGCCCCGAGTTCGACTGACCCCGGCCTGTTTGGGCAATCTGAACTGAAACAGCCCGCCGGAGTGGTCCGGCGGGCTGATTTGTTTGGGTCTGCAGGCTTCTGCTGGTCAGGTTCCCGCAGGCTTTCAGCCCACACCACGCCGTCCCGGCCTCCGTGCCGGGACCTGTCAGGGAGTTGCTGCTGTCAAGCGTTCGAGGCCGTCGTCCCGGACGAAGCGAAGCGGAGATCCGGGAACCACTCGCTCCCAGAGCGGCGAGATCGAATTGCCGCCGTAGAGGCTAACAAAAAGCAGCTTCCGTTGCCTGACCCTTTCAAACAACGGCACACCTCTGCAAACGAGTGGGCCCCGGCTCAAAGGGCCGGGGCGACACCTGAGCAAGCAGAAAGGCAGCATATCTCTGACTGGGCAGAGCAAGTCCCGCACCTTCCCAGATCACCCCTTCCCCTTGCCCATGAAGGCTGCAAAGGCAGCCGCGGCCTCCGGTGAGGAGAGACGCTGGCCGAAGATGAGGGCTTCCTCGTCCATCCGCGCCAGCACTTCCGTCCTGTCTCCGCGCAGCAGGCGGCGGGAGAGGGCCATGGCTTCACGCGGACGGGCGGCAATGCGGCTGGCGCAGTCAAAGGCAGCCGTTTCAAGATCGGCCTCGCTGACCACATGATTGACGATGCCCGCCTCACGCGCCGCCTCTGCCGTGAAGGGATCACCAAGGCACAGAAGCGCAAAGGCCCGCTGGTGGCCCATGATGCGCGGCGCCAGCAGGCTGGAGCCGGCTTCCGGCACCAGACCCAGATCGACGAACGGCGTGCGCAGCACCGTGCGGGGCGTTGCATAGACCATGTCGCAGTGGAACAGCAGCGTGGTGCCGACGCCGATGGCAAGCCCGTCCACCGCCGCAACCAGCGGCTTTTCCAGCCGGGCAAGGACGGACAGGAACTTCAGCACCGGCGTGTCCGACAGGTCGCCCTGCGAGGCGTAGCGCATGAAGTCGGCAATATCATTGCCTGCGGTGAAGGCGCCGGGCGAGCCGCTGATGAGGTGGCAGCCGATACCTACGTCCGCCTCCCCCGCCATCAACCCGTCCACGAGGGCGAGATACATTTCGCCGGTGATGGCATTCTTCTTGTCCGGCCGGTCGAACCTGACAAGGTTCACGCCATCCCTGCTTTCATGACGGATCATGCCGCCCTCCCCGCTTCATGTATGGTCAGAAGGTCAGCCATCAGCCGATGCGGGCTGAAAGAGCCGCCGGATCGAAGGCAAGGATTGCGCCTGCCGCCCCGGTGACATCGCGGGCAAGGCCCGCCGTCTCGCCCAGCAGCGTTTCGGCAAAGTGCCGCGCCAGCAGGCGGCGGTGGGCCTCAGCGGCAGGGTTCTGCCCGTCAGCCGCCATCGCGCCCTTGACCAGCAGCGCGCCGCCCAGCGCCAGACCGGCCAGCCGCAGATAGGGCGTTGCACCCGCCAGCGCTTCCGCCACCCGGCCATCGGCCTGCGCCTGCTTCAGCCAGGCTGTCGCGGAGGACAGGCCGTCGAGGGCGGGCAGAAGATGGGCGGCAGCGGCCTTGATATCTGCATCCGAATGGGCAGCGGCGGCGTCCGCAATCGCCTTCAGTTCGGCGATAAACCCGTCCACATGCGCCCCGCCCTCCAGCGGCAGCTTGCGCTGCACGAGGTCGATCGCCTGAATGCCGTTGGTGCCCTCATAGATCGGGGCAATGCGGGCATCGCGCAGGTGCTGGGCGGCACCCGTCTCCTCGATGAAGCCCATGCCGCCGTGAACCTGAACGCCGAGCGAGGCCGATTCCACGCCGAAGTCGGTGGACAGCGCCTTGGCGATGGGCGTCAGCAGCCCGGCGCGGCTTGCCCAATGCGCCCGCTCTTCCGGCGTTGCGGCCAGATGCGCCATGTCGATGGCATGGGCGCAGGAGTAGCAGATGGCGCGGGCGACCTGCGTGCGCGCCTGCATGGCGAGCAGGGTGCGCTTGATGTCGGGATGCTGGGCAATGGGGCTCATGCCCTCACCCTTGTCGCCGGGAGCCCGGCCCTGACGGCGGTCCAGCGCATAGGCCAGCGCCTGCTGGAAGGCGCGTTCGGACACGCCCAGCCCCTGCACTCCCACCGCAAGGCGGGCGTTGTTCATCATGGTGAACATGCAGGCGAGGCCCCGGTTCTCTTCGCCGATCAGCCAGCCGGTGGCGCCGCCCTCATCCCCATAGATCATGGTGCAGGTGGGCGAGCCGTGGATGCCGAGCTTGTGCTCGATACCGGCGCAGCGCACATCATTGCGCGCGCCCAGCGAGCCGTCGTCATTGACGAAGAACTTCGGCACCAGGAAGAGCGAGATACCCCGCGTGCCCGCAGGCGCATCCGGCAGGCGGGCCAGCACCAGATGGATGATGTTGTCCGTCAGATCGTGCTCGCCATAGGTGATGTAGATCTTCTGCCCGAAGATGCGGTAGCTGCCATCCGGGTTGCGCTCGGCCCTTGCCTTCAGCGCATTGAGGTCGGAGCCTGCCTGTGGCTCGGTCAGGTTCATGGTGCCCATCCACTCGCCGGAAACGAGCTTGGCGAGGTACTTTTCCTGAAGCTCCGGCGCCGCATGCTTCTCCAGCGCCTCGACGGCGCCCATGGTCAGCGTCGGCCCAAGGGCGAAAGCCATGGAGGCGGAGTTCCACATTTCCAGCGCGGCGATGTTCAGCATCACCGGCAGGCCCTGCCCGCCGAAGTCCGTGGTGGCGGCCAGCGCGTTCCAGCCGCCCTCGATCCAGTGATGATAGCAATCGCGCCAGCCTTCCGGCGTCGTCACCGTGCCGTTGGCGAAGGGGGTGCCCTGCCTGTCGGCTATCTTGTTGAGCGGGGCGATTTCCTCGGCGGCGAAACGCCCGGCCTCGGTCAGAATGGCCTCGACAAGATCCTCGCCAAGCTCTTCCGCGCCATAGGCGTCCCGGACTTGCGGCAGTCCGGCCACATGCTTGAGCGTGAAGGCAATTTCGGCGAGCGGCGCGCGATACATCCTGTTTCTCCCTGATGCGGACGCGCTTGGTGCTTGACGTGGACCGCTGAAGTCCGCAAAAGCCGCGCATCTCATGTGTCTCCTGCGAACGTACCGCAGTTTACGTAAACGTCAATACGTTACCCAGAGGCAGGCCGCGCCGTTTTCTGTTGGCACAGCGCAGCCGCCCCGGCTTCCGGAGCCCCAGAATGCAGCGCTGGCCCATCGATTTGAAGTCCACCGACTGGATGATGTCCGGCCTGCTTCAGCCGGTGGTGGAGGCGCTGGCCGGGGGCAAGCTGGTGGCCGTGCCGACGGAAACGGTCTACGGCCTTGCCGCCGACGCCACGAACGGGCGCGCCTGTGCCAGCATTTATGAAGCCAAGGGGCGGCCGAGCTTCAATCCGCTCATCTCGCATGTGGAGAGCCTCGAAGCAGCGGAGCGCCACGGCCTGTTCGATGAGCGGGCGAAAGCGCTGGCCGCAGCCTTCTGGCCGGGGCCGCTGACCATGGTGGTGCCGCGCAATCCAGCATCCCCCATCGCCAGCCTGACGACCGCCGGCCTCGACAGCGTCGCGCTGCGCGTGCCTGCCGCGCCCGTCATGCGCTGGCTGGCCAGCCGGCTCGGCCGTCCGCTGGCTGCCCCCAGCGCCAATCTCTCGGGCCGCATTTCAACAACAGATGCGGATGCGGTGATTGCGGATCTGGGGGACAAGGTTGCCCATGTGATCGACGCAGGCCCCTGCCCCATCGGCATCGAATCCACCATCGTCAGCCTGACCGGCGAGACTCCGGCGCTGCTGCGTCCCGGCGGTGTTCCGGCGGAAGAAATCGAAGCGGTGCTGGGCTGCCGCCTGATCCGCGCCGCCGCCGATGATCACGCGCCGCAGGCCCCCGGCATGCTGACCTCCCATTACGCCCCCGCCGCCGCCGTGCGGCTTGAGGCGAAAAGCATCGCCGCCGGTGAAGCCGCGCTGCTGTTTGGCCCCGAAGGTCTGCCCGGTGCAGATCAGGCACAGGCCTGCCTCAACCTCTCCCCCACCGGCGATCTGGTGGAAGCAGCCGCCAATCTCTTCTCCGCCCTGCGCCAGCTGGATGCAAGCGGTGCCGCTGTCATCGCGGTGCAGGCGATCCCCGGCGAAGGACTGGGCGAAGCGATCAACGACAGGCTGCGGCGCGCTGCTGCCCCAAGGTAAGGGCACGACGGTCAAACCAGGACGTCATCCTGCTGAAATTTTCTAGGCTGATCCGCGTAAGCATTTTACCTGCCTGAATATTTCGCCAATATCAAACCGGCTGAACGCCGTTGATGAGCTGGCTTATGCACAGCCTGTCCGGCATTTTTTACTGTAATCACCTGCGTGAGGCGGCACAGAATCAGCTACCAATAGTCTTGAGGACAGGAGATGCAGCGGACCTCCCCCGAGCATAGCGATGCTCGCACCTTCAGAAGGACTTGACCCCACGGCCAAGTCCTTTCTTTTGTCTGCCTCCCCCTCAAGTTCCCTTCTCCTCAGCAATCAACGCAAGCGTGACCTCACGGATTGACAGGCCGGGATGAAATGCCGCTCACTGGCACCCCTGTTCTTGCGGAGGAGCGCAGTTCCTTGTCCACCCTTCTGATTTCCCATCCCTGCTTTCTCGATCACCTGACGCCCATCGGCCATCCGGAGCGGCCGGACCGGTTGCGGGCCATCGACAGGGTGTTGGAGCACGAGCGGTTTCAGGCACTGGAGCGGGAAACGGCAGCAATGGGCACGGTGGAGGCCATCGCCCGTGCCCATCCCATGGCGCATGTGGACCGGCTCTACAAGGCGGCGCCGGAAGAAGGGCTGGTGCGGCTCGACGCAGACACGACGCTTTCCCCCGGCAGCTGGGAAGCGGCCCTGCGCGGTGCAGGCGCGGCCTGTCAGGCGGTCGATGAAGTGGTGACCCGCAAGGTCAGCAATGCCTTCGTGGCATCGCGCCCGCCCGGCCACCACGCGGAACATGAGCGGGCCATGGGCTTCTGCCTGTTCAACAACGCCGCGATTGCCGCGCGCCACGCGCAGGCCGTCCACGGCATTGGCCGCGTCGCCATCGTCGATTTCGACGTGCATCACGGCAACGGCACGCAGGACATTTTCTGGGCCGATCCGTCCGTCATGTATTGCTCCACCCACCAGATGCCGCTTTACCCCGGCTCCGGTGCCGCCAGCGAGCGCGGCGAAGCGGATACGATCGTCAACGTGCCTTTGTCCGCAGGCGATGACGGCACCATCTTCCGTGAAGCTGTGGAAGCCGGCATCCTGCCGCGGCTGGAGGCCTTCAAGCCGGAACTGATCATCATTTCCGCCGGTTTCGATGCCCATGCCCGCGATCCGCTCGGCGGGCTCAATCTGGTGGAAGCCGATTTCGGCTGGATCACCCGAGTGCTGATGGATGTGGCGGACCAGCATGCCGGCGGACGTGTGGTCTCCCTGCTGGAAGGCGGCTACGACCTTGAGGGACTGGCCCGCTCCACCGCCGCCCATGTCATGACGCTGATGACAGGGTAGGAAACTTCGGCAAAACAGGATTGTCAGGCTTGACGCCCGGCAGCGTTCCGGCAAGGGTCGCCAGCCTGACCAACCGGCGAGGATGACACCATGGCGAACGGAACGCTTTCCCACGACGAAGCTGCGGCTCTGGCCGCCCTGTCCTTTGAAGAGGCACTGAGTCAGCTGGAAAGCATTGTCCGGGCTCTGGAGCAGGGCAATGTGCCGCTGGAAAAGAGCATCGAAATGTACGAGCGTGGAGACAGGCTGCGCGCACGCTGCGACCAGCTTCTGAAAGCTGCGGAAGAAAAGGTGGAGAAGATCCAGCTTGGCGCTGACGGCCGCGCCGCAAAGACCGTGCCGCTTGACCCCGAGGCCTGAACGGCCCGTCATGTGAGGCTCGAGTGATCATGGATGCAAACGGAGGCAAGAGAATTTTCGGCGGCGGCGGCCCTGAGGATGCAGCCTCTGCCTTCAACCAGATGCTCGATGCCGTGTTTGAGGCGGTGCTTGAACCTGCCGGGTGGGGCGCCGTGTGCGCTGCCCTGGAACAGCATCTTGAGGCGCAACTGCTTCTCATGACGTTCGGCCCGGATGGCCGTCACGATGCCCGCTTCTGTGACCGTTCTGCCGCCGAGCCGATGCTCATTCACCTGGCCCGCAGTCAGGTGGAGAGCGGCAAATCTGTCATAGCCTACATGCTGCATGATGCCGGTCTGCTGACCTACCATTGCAAGCGCAAGATCATCTGCCCGTCGCTGCAGCACGAGCTGGAGCCCTCGCCTGCAAGGGACAGCCTGCGTTACACCAAGGCGCTGATGACCCGCGTCTACGAAAAGGACGGATACAAGGCGTTGCTCGTCGCCTGCCGCTCCCAATCGCAGCCCTCTTTTGACGTTCAGGAGTTCCACTACGTTGACCTGCTGTCAAAGCGGCTCAACATCGCCCTTGAATGCGCATCCCGCGTCAGGCAGGCGCGTCTGGACGCAGGACAGGCGGCGTTGATGGCAGGCTCGGGCTGCCACTTGTCCATGCTGATGGACCCGATGCGCCGCATCATCGCGAGCCGGGGGCCAGCTCTGGAAGAACTCGGGCTGAACCAGATTCTCGAAGTCCGCAACGGGCGGCTCAACATTCTGTCACGGGAACTGGAAGAGCTTTTCGAGCCAATGGCCGACAAGATGGCTCCGGGGCTTCTGCTTGGCGCGATCCGGCCTGACAAACGGCAATCAGACACGAACAATCAGCAGGAACTTGTTCTGATCACCGAAAGCGGAACACCTTGCCGCATCGTGCTGAAACTCAGCGGCCAGGAGGTTCAGGAAGGGCCACCACAACTGGTGATACGCATACACCTGCCGCGCGGCATTCCTGCCGAGATCAGTGCGGCTCTGCAGGCGGTTTACGGGCTGTCCCGGAGCGAGGCCCGGCTGGTGCAGTTTCTGGTCGCAAGCGGGTCGCTGACCGATACGCTGGACTCACTGTCGGTCACCCGCAACACGGCCAAGACGCATTTGCGCCGTATCTACGAGAAAACGGGCACCCGCTCCCAGCTGGAACTGGCGCAGACAGTCTACAGGCTGGCAAGCTTATACTACTGACCCCTCAGTAAAACTGCCGAAGCTGCCGAACCAGTCTAAACCAGTTGACCTGCCGTAAATTGACGTAAGGTCAACCATAGCCACAAAAAAAGGACCGTGCCGAAACACGGTCCAAGTTATCACTGTGCACGTGGCCCCATCGACCACGCGTAACCCTTAGGACATTTCAAACCTTGCTGCATCACCCTTTCGGGTGACAACGAGCGACTTCTGATATGTTTTCTTCGCCCATAAATCGCTGATTGCTTCACTATTACCGCTCCTGGAGCCAAGACACCTTGCCGAACGGTTTGCGCCGCCCAGATGGTTGGTGTAAGGCTCGAACCTTGTTTGCGCCGCATCATTGCCGTGTCATGGAGTGACCCAAAGCGTGTCTTCTAAGCCGCATACCCCTTTGCTTGACGGGATCACCGGCATGGACGCCCTGCGCGCCCTGCCCGAGAGCGACCTGCGCCAGCTGGCCGAAGAACTGCGCACGGAAACAATTGATGCAGTCTCCCAGACCGGCGGGCACCTTGGCGCAGGCCTTGGCGTCGTCGAGCTGACGGTGGCGCTGCACTATGTCTTCAACACGCCAGATGACCGGCTGATCTGGGACGTGGGTCACCAGTGCTACCCGCACAAGATCCTGACCGGACGGCGCGGCCGCATCCGCACCCTGCGCCAGCCGGGCGGCCTTTCGGGCTTCACCAAGCGGACCGAGAGCGAGTTCGACCCCTTCGGTGCGGCCCATTCCTCCACATCCATCTCAGCCGGCCTTGGCATGTCCGTGGCGCGGGATCTGGACGGGCGCAGCAACAATGTCATCGCCGTCATCGGCGACGGGTCGATCTCGGCCGGCATGGCCTATGAGGCCATGAACAATGCCGGGGCGCTCAACTCGCGGCTGATCGTCATCCTCAACGACAACGACATGTCCATCGCCCCGCCGGTGGGTGCCATGTCAGCCTATCTGGCGCGGCTCGTTTCGGGCCCGGCCTACAAGTCGCTGCGCGATGCGGCCAAGAAGATTGCACACACCCTGCCGCGCCCGCTTCAGGAAAAGGCGGCACGGGCCGAGGAATATGCCCGGGGCTTCTGGACCGGCGGCACCCTGTTCGAGGAACTGGGCTTCTATTACGTCGGCCCGGTCGATGGCCACAACATGGACCATCTGCTGCCCGTCCTGAAGAATGTGCGCGACACCCATCAGGGGCCGGTGCTCATTCACGTGGTCACCCAGAAGGGCAAGGGCTACGCCCCGGCAGAAGGCGCCAAGGACAAGTATCACGGCGTCGCGCGCTTCGATGTGATCACTGGCAAGCAGGACAAGCCCAAGGCCAACGCGCCGAGCTATACCAGCGTCTTTGCCCGTGCGCTGGTGGAAGAAGCAGAGCGTGACGAGAAGATCGTCGGCGTCACCGCAGCCATGCCCGACGGCACCGGCCTTGACCTGATGCAGCAGGTGTTCCCCACCCGCGTCTTCGACGTCGGCATTGCCGAACAGCATGCCGTCACGTTTGGTGCGGGCCTTGCCAGTGAGGGCTACAAGCCTTTCGTCGCCATCTATTCCACCTTCCTGCAGCGCGGCTACGATCAGGTGGTGCATGACGTGGCCATTCAGGGCCTGCCCGTGCGCTTCCCCATCGACCGTGCGGGGCTGGTGGGCGCCGATGGCCCCACGCATGCGGGTGCCTTCGACACCGCCTTCCTCGCCTGCCTGCCCGGCTTCGTGGTGATGGCAGCCGCCGACGAGGCCGAGCTGAAGCATATGGTGGCAACCGCTGCAGCATATGACGAAGGCCCCATCTCCTTCCGCTATCCGCGCGGTGAAGGCCTTGGCATCGAATTGCCGGAACGCGGGCAGGTGCTGCCGGTCGGCAAGGGCATCATCCGCAAGGAAGGCACCAAGGTGGCGCTTCTGTCCTTCGGCACCCGCCTGGCGGAGTGCATGACGGCTGCTCATGAGCTGGATGCGGCCGGTCTTTCGACGACCGTGGCCGACGCCCGCTTCGCCAAGCCGCTGGACCTGGACCTGCTGACGCGGCTCACCCGCGAGCATGAGGTGCTGATCACCGTCGAGGAAGGCTCCGTCGGCGGCTTCGGCAGCCATGTGCTGAGCGCGCTGGCCGAGCTTGGCGCGCTGGACCGGGGCCTCAAGGTGCGCACCATGACCCTGCCGGACCGCTATCAGGACCATGACAAGCCCGACGTGATGTACCGTGACGCAGGCCTCACCGCCGAGGGCATCATGCGCAAGGTCTTCGAGGTGCTGGGCAAGGACGCTGCCGGACTCGCCTTACGCGCCTGACGGCTGCCGCATCACCGCACGAAAATTTTCACAACCACCGGGTAGACTTCTGCCTTGCGTGCGTTGAGGATGACATCATGATCAAGGCTCTGGCCTCCATCTCCGCCCTGCTTGCCTCGGTGGCGCTGCTGCTCGTCGGCCACGGCCTGCAGGGAACGCTGCTGCCGCTTGCCGCGCAGCAGGCGTCTTTCTCCGATCTCGAAATCGGCTTCATGTCGTCGTTCTACTTTGTCGGCATGGTGCTCGGCTGCCTTGGCTCGCCCTACGTGATCATGCGCGCCGGTCATATCCGGGCCTTCGCGGCGCTGGTTTCGCTGATGTCGGCTGCCGTCATCCTGCACCCGGTGCTGATGGACCCTATCTCGTGGAGCCTCATCCGCGCCATCTCGGGCTTCTGTCTCGCCGGCTTCTACATGATCGTCGAAAGCTGGCTGAACGAGGCCGCCGACAACCGCAACCGCGGCACCATCATGTCGGTCTATATCGTCGTGCTCTATGCAGCGATGATGGCCGGTCAGGTGTCGATCACCGCCACCGGCATCACCAGCTTCCTGCCCTTTGCCGTGGCCTCCGTCATGGTCAGCCTCGCGGTCATCCCCGTGTCGCTGACCAACGCCAATCAGCCTGCGCCGATCACGCTGGTGCGCTTCCGCCCGGTGAAGCTTTACATCACCTCGCCCGCCGCCCTTGTCGGCTGCTTCCTTGTCGGTGTCGCCGGCAGCGCCATGTGGACGCTGACGCCGCTCTATGGCTCGCAGATCGGCCTCAGCAATGATCAGGCCGCGTTCTATGCCGCAGCCTTCATCGGCGGCGGCGTGCTTGCCCAGTGGCCCTTTGGCCGCCTGTCGGACCGTATCGACCGGCGTTTCGTGCTCGTCGGCCTTGCCATGGCGACATTGACGATGGCCTGCCTGATTGTTGTCTTCAAGCCCTCAAGCCCGCTCATCGCCACCTTGATGACCATGAGCGTCGGCGCCTTCCTGCAGCCCGCCTATTCCGTCGCCGTCGCCCATGCCTATGATCATGCCGACCCGGCGGAATATGTGGAGACCTCTTCCGGCCTGCTGCTCGCCTATGGCATCGGCTCGATCCTGGGCCCCATGTCAGCCTCGCTGCTGATGTATGTCATGGGCTCGGAAGGGCTCTATGCTCAGGTGGCCCTGGTGCAGGTGGTGACGATCCTGTTCGTTTCCGGCCGTCTGCTGGCCCGCAAGACCCCTGCGCGCGCCGACAAGACCGGCTTCGAATATGCCGCGACCGCGCAGGTCGGCTCGGTCATCGCCCCCGACCCGCTGGACACGGCCGACCCGCTCATCATTCCGCCGGAAGAATTCCCGGCCTATGACACACAGGCCTTCGATCCGGCGGAGCCCGGTGTCACGGAGGAGAATGTTCCCGGCGCCGGACAGGAGCAGGACAGGACCGATACACAGCGCTAACTTGCAAGGTGCGGCAAATTTGCGCTCGCACGGTGCACAGGAAATAGTCATAGTGCGCCCATGAAGACGCCCTCGAGCCTGTTTGCAATCCTGCGCACGGAACGCACGCCATTCGCGCTGATGGCGGTGATTGCCCTTGTCTTCAGGCTCTTCCTGCTGGCGTCCCCTGTTCATGCGGCAACGCTGGCCGGGGATGTGGACTTCGGCAGCATCTGTCTCGGCATGAGCCAGAGCGTTGAGGCCTCCCTGCCCGGCGATAAACCAGCTGAAGCACCCAGGGCGCCGCATGATCCGGCAGCCTGCGTCTGTGCCACGGGCTGCCACATTGCCATCACCGGCCCGCTGTTTGCCGCGCCCTTAAGCGATTCAAGCCTGCGCATTCCGGAAGCGGCACTTCTGCCGCTGCTGCAAAACCAGTCCCTTCCCGTCACCGAAGCCTTGCTGACCGGCAAGGCCATCAGGGCACCGCCTGCGGTCTGACATCCCGCACGCATTCACCCCTGATGATCTGCGGCATGCCTGATGCTGCCGCCCTCTTTGACTGGAAGACACATGACCATTCTGAAGACCCTCGCCGGCGCTGCCGCTGCACTCGCCCTGCTCGCTTCCTCCGCCATGGCGCATGAGTTCAAGCTCGGCGATCTCGTCATCAACCACCCCTGGACCCGCGCTACTCCGCCGAATGCTCCGGCAGCCGGCGGCTTCCTGAAGGTGCACAATGGCGGGGCTGCCGATGACAAGCTGATTTCCGCAAGTTCCCCGGCCGCTGGCCGCGTCGAGCTGCATGAAATGGCGGTTATCGACAGCATCATGAAGATGCGGGAAGTCGAAGGCGGCATCGCCCTGCCGGCCGGTCAGGACACCGAGCTGAAGCCGGGCGGCCTGCACATCATGCTCATGGAGCTGAAGCAGCCCTTCACTGAAGGCGAAAGCATCCCGCTGACCCTGACCTTTGAAAAGGCAGGCCCCATCGACGTGACGCTGAAAGTCGAAAAGATGGGCGCCAAGGGCAATGACCACGGCAGCCACAACGGGGCAGCCCACAGCCACTGAGAGGGAACATGTCTTCTCTGAAATTCATCCGCTACGGCGCTTGGGCGGCAGTTGCCGCCCTCGCCATCGGCGCAGGATATGTCACCGTCTCGCAGATGCAGAACGGCAGCGGCGGGGCGCAGGTTGCCTCCGTTGCCAGCATCGGCGGCCCCTTCACGCTCGTGCGCGGCGACGGCACCACGGTGACCGACAAGGACTTTGCCGGCAAGCCGCTGGCCATCTTCTTCGGCTTCACCTTCTGTCCGGATGTCTGCCCCACCACCCTGTCGGACCTGCAGGGCTGGATAGAGCAGCTTGGGCCTGATGCGGACAAGATGAACTATGCTTTCGTGTCGGTTGACCCGGAGCGCGACACCCCGCAGGTGATCGGCGACTATGTGGCGGCCTTCGACCCGCGCATCACGCCGCTGACCGGCTCGCGCGAGCAGATCGACGAGGTGATCAAGGCCTATCGCGTCTATGCCAAGAAAGTTCCGCTGGACGGCGGCGGCTATACGATGGATCATTCGGCGATGATCTACCTCATGGATGGCAGCAACCGCTTCGTCGGCACCATCGCCTATGAGGAAGATCCGGCAACTGCGCTGCAGAAGCTGAAGAACCTGATCGCCCGCAACGGCGCCTGACAGCCAAGCCCCTGCAGAGGCGGGAGCCAGGACAACGGGAGACTTGGACGTGGTATCCGGACGCTGGATCGCGGCAGGCGGACTGACGGGCGGAGCGCTGATTGCGCTGGCCGGTTTCGGCTGGCTGCGCTATGGCGAACAGCTCTATTTCGATGTTCTGGCGGCCGGCCTCGCCGGCTGCCTCTGAACACCGGTATCACCCCTCCGGAACCCCGTCCGCATGTCCAGCCGCCAGCGCCTTGACCAGTGCCTTGCCGACCTCGGCCTTGCCCCCAGCCGCGCCCGTGCGCGCGATGCCATTCTGCGCGGCACGGTCAGTGTCGATGGCGTGGTCATCACCAAGCCCGGGCAGCTGGTTTCCCCCGCCCAGAAGATCACGCTGGCCGATCCGGCACAGAACTACGTCTCGCGCGCCGCATTGAAACTTCTGGCAGCGCTGGACGCCTTTCCCGTTGATCCTGCCGGCAAGACCTGTCTGGATGCCGGCGCCTCCACCGGCGGCTTCACGCAGGTGCTGCTGGAGCGTGGTGCGGCCCGTGTCCACGCCATTGATGTGGGCCACGGCCAGCTGCATGAGCGCATTGCTTCCAACCCGAAGGTCAACCGCCGCGACGGGCTCAACGCCCGTGACCTGACGCTGGCGGACCTTGAGGGCGAGGCGCCGCAGCTGATCGTCTCGGACGTCAGTTTCATTTCCCTGAAACTCGCCCTGCCTCCGGCGCTGGAGCTTGCGCCCCCCGGTGCCGAAACCATTCTCCTGGTCAAGCCGCAGTTCGAGGTGGGCCGTCAGGGCATCGGCAAGGGCGGTCTGGTGCAGCCGGATCTGGTGGAGCCTTGCGCCGAAGACCTGCGCCTCTGGCTCGATGCCCTGCCCGGCTGGAAGTCTCACGGCCTCATCCCCTCCCCCGTCACCGGCGGCGACGGCAACCGCGAGTTTCTGCTCTATGGCCGCAAGGACGGCTGAGCCCCCTCACTGAGCTTGACTCATTGGGGGCAAGCCCGTGCGGCGTCTGGGCAATTTCAAGGCGTGATGCGTCAGCATCTCAAAGCCTTGGTATAAGGAAGGCGAGCCTATTGCATAAACCCCGCAATTCCGCGCTTGCGGTTGAGGGCGGGGCGGGGTATCGCACGGCGATGACGGACGCGACAATCGACATCACCATCACCGCCCTCGGCCACCTGGGCGACGGGCTGGCTTCTGGCCCGAGAGGCCCCCTTTTCGTTCCCGGCGGCCTGCCGGGCGACGTGCTGCGCGTGAAGGCGCAAGGGGACCGGGCCTCCATCCTCGAAATCCTCACCCGCAGCCCGGCTCGCGTGGAGCCCACCTGCCGCCATTTCGAGGCCTGCGGCGGCTGCTCGCTGCAGCATATGGCCGAGCCTGACTATCTCGCCTTCAAGCGGGATCAGGTGGTCCGCGCGCTGGAAGACAGGGGCATCGAGGTGCCGGTGGATGAGGTCATCCCCAGTGCGCCGGGCTCCCGGCGCCGTGCCGTGCTGACAGCCGTGCGCGCTGGCCACAAGCTGCTGCTCGGCTATCACGAGCGCGCCAGCAACCGGCTGGTGGACATCACCGAATGCCCCGTTCTTGATCCGAAGATCGTAGCTGCCGTGCCGGGCCTCAAGCGCCTTGCCGAAGTGCTGATGCCGCGCAAGGGCGAGCTGCGGCTGACCGTTCTGGCAACACAGGCGGGTCTTGATGTCGCGCTGGCCAATGTGGCGCCCGGCATCGAGAAGAAGCTGGTGCAGCTCTCCGGCCTGACGGCAGACTTGGGCCTTGCCCGTCTTTCCGTCGATGGCGAGATCATTCTGGAAGCCCGCGCCCCGGCCCTGCCGATGGGCAAGGTGGCAGCCGTTCCGGCGCCGGGCGGCTTCACCCAGGCTACTGCCGAAGCCGAAGCCCATCTGGCCACTCTGGTTCTTGCTGCCCTTGGCAAGTCGAAGAAGGCTGCTGACCTTTTCGCGGGCATTGGCACCTTCACCTTCCGCATGGCCGAAACCATGTCCGTGCATGCTGTGGAAGGCGAGGCCGCAGCCGTGGCTGCACTTGACCGGGCCTCGCGCCAGCCGTCGGGGCTCAGGCAGATCACCTTCGAGCGGCGTGACCTGTTCCGCCGCCCGCTGATGGCGGCAGAGCTGGCAGGCTTTGATGCCGTCACCTTTGATCCGCCGCGCACTGGAGCCCAAGCTCAAGCCGAGCAGCTGGCCCTTTCCAAGGTGAAGCGCATTGCCGCGGTCTCCTGCAATCCGGCCACCCTCGCCCGCGATCTGCGCATCCTGATCGACGGCGGCTTCAAGGTCACCCGCGTGACGCCGGTGGACCAGTTCCTCTACTCCCCGCATGTGGAAGTGGTGGCGGCACTGGAGCGGGCGTAGCCCTCTCCAGCTGAACGAACATGCGCCCTGCCGTTACCGCGTCACGCCCGGCGGGCGAGCACCAGATGGCCGGGGACCGGTTCGCCTTCTTCAAGGCGCACGGTGATCGGGTCCATGGCCAGAATGGAGAAGCCGGAGGCTTCCAGCACCCGCCGCAGATAGCCTTCCGAATGTGCATAGCGCCGCTTCGGGCCGACAAGATAGTTCTTACCGCCCAGCGCGTCGTCCGGCAGGGTCTCGGTGGAGAAGCCGAAGACACCGCCGGGATTCAACCGGTCTGCGGCAGCTTCCACGATCCGCTCAACCTTGCCGAGATAGGGGAAAACGTCTGTCGCCGCGATCAGGTCATAGACCGGACGCTGGCCGTCATCGTCCTCGAACTCTTCCAGAAAGGCGACCGCCTCGCCAACGTAAAGGTCGGTGTAGACCTCCCGGTCGAAGGCGATCTCGACGATCTTTTCGGACAGGTCAACACCCGTCATCGCCTTGCAGATATCGCCCAGCGCCTCACCGGTCAGACCGGTACCGCAGCCCAGGTCCAACCCCGCCTGGAAAGGACCGGGCGCATGGGTGCGCAGCTGCTCGCGCAGCAGAAGCGGCACGCAGTAGCCGAGCTGATCGACGAGAATGGCCTCGAACACATCTGCATGCTGGTCGAAGAGCGTCGCCACATAAGCCTCCGGCATGGCATCGGGTGCGGCATCGCGGCCCATGGCCGCAAGGCGCACGCTGGCGCCGCAGTGGTCTTCCGGATCGATGGTCAAGGCCTCCCGGTAGGCGGCTTCCGCACCATCCAGATCTCCGGCCTTTTCCAGATCAAGGCCCCTGTTATAGACCTCGGCCAGCGCTTCCTCGTCAAAGGATGCGGTCTCTTCCTCTTCGGCCATGGTCAGCCCTTTCCTGCGTGCGGTAATTCTGATCGCCTCTTACCGCTCTCCACCCGAAAAGGACAGGCGCAATCACCGTGCTGGAGGACGGATCAAAGATCCGTCAACAGCCGGCTCCAGCTTTCGGAGGCAAAGCCACCCGCATAAAGATCCCCGCGGCGCGCGGCGTCATTGACACCGGCAAACCGGCTGCCAATGCAGAACAGGCCGCGCGGGGAAAAGCTGATCCAGCGCTGGGAAAGAAGCGCACGCATCAGGCTGGGTTTTGCCATGCCCTCGGCCATTATCAGACCCTCAGCCTCAAAGGCGGCAAGCATGGCGGCAGCGGCGTCAAGCTCCCGGCCATCTTCCGTCAACAGATGCAGAACCGTTGCCTTGCTCCCGTCGCTGTACCAGGCCAGAGCCGCAAAGCTGCCCTTGCCATCTTTGGCCAGGGCAAAGCGCAAGGTGCCGAGCGCAAGGTTCCGGGCGGCAAGGCCGGTCAGCCAGGCGAACTCTTCATCCGGCCACAGGGGATGAACCGGGAAGCGGGCAAGCAGCGGTCTTGCGGCCTGCAGGAAACCGGCAGCATCTGTTTCTTCCACACCGAGCCCGGTCCGCACTTCCGGGATAAGCGCAGGCTTCAGCCGCCGGGCAAGAGCGTCAACCGCACCACAAGGCAGCAACGCCAGCAAGGGACGCAGACGCGGCACACTCTGGCCCGCGATCAGCCGGGCTGCCGAGGCGGGCCGCATCACCCGCCGCCATGCCAGGCTCTGCGTCGTCAGCACATGACCGCCACCGGCAATCCAATGGCTGGCGCTGAGCGGTGAGGCACTGTCGGACAAAAGGAGATCCTGTGTGCTGGCTCTCAAGGAACGCGCAATCCGCGCGGCGCCCGACTGCCCCTCCCGCCCTTCCGACATGAAGGAGCACAAAAGCCGCGCCGTGACAGGCCGCCCCTCCACACTGAAGGCCATGGGAATAGCCAGCACCGCCGCCTTGATGCCGGTACAGGGATGGTCATGCACGAGACTGCCGTGCGCTTCGCTGTAGGAAGGGCTGCCAAAAAGCAATTCGGCAAGATAGGCTTCCAGGGCGGCAGCATCCCTGACCCCGGAGGGCCGGAACACGCGGCCGAAGAGCCCAGCGACCACCGGAAGATCATCCTGGCGCATCGGGCGCACCAGGCGGGCAGCCTTCGGCTCCGGCACTTCGGCCAGATGATCATTCAACGCGGCCCGCATACTGCCCCTTCCGTCTTTCGTCATCCAAGAACTTAACGCAAAGGCATTTACATTTTCGTATAGCACGCCAAAGAAAACAGCAATTTTCCTAGAAAAGATCAAGCTGACCGGAGTTGCCGCCGCCTTCTTGCGCCTTTCTGCGGGGAGGACGGATTTTCGGTTCTTTTTCCGAGTCTGCCCCGGATGTCACCTCGGCAGCACGCTCGGTCAGCCCCGGATCATCCTGCGCGGCACTGTTGACACGGGACGAGACCGGAATGAACTCCAGATAATCATCCGCCACCGGCCGCAGAAGGCGGCGCGCTTCTTCCGCCCTCACCTGCCCCGTATCCAGCCAGGCTGCAAAATCCTGTTCGAAAAGGATGGCCGGCATACGGTCGTGCACGGCTTGCATGGCCCGGTTGGCTGGCACGGTTAGCAAGGCACCCGTATCGATCTCGCCGCCCGACGGATCGGACCATGTGTCCCACAGCCCGGCCACCGCCATCAAGCCGCCGCCGGCAGGCCGGATGAAGAAGGGCTGCTTCTGCCCGCCCGTCCGCCGCCATTCATAAAAGCCATCCATCGGCACGAGGCAGCGGTGATGGCGCATGGCCGCACGGAACGATGGCTTTTCCGCTGCCGTCTCTGCCCTTGCATTGACCAGGAGGGTGAAGCTGGCCGGATCTTTCACCCAGCCGGGAATCAGCCCCCAACGCACCAGAGCAAACCGCCGCTGGCCATGCTCATGCCGGACGGTGGCAACCGGTTGGGTGGGGGCAATGTTGTAGCGCGGCGGAAAATCCGGCCGGTCCCGGTAACCGAAGAGTTGGGCGACCGCTTCCGGGGGTGACGTCAACGTAAAGCGTCCGCACATGAAAATCCTTGCAGTGATCTGATTAGTTCTTTGGCAACAAAGGCAGGTTAGGTTCGGGAGAAGTAGAGTTCAACCGGGGGGATGGCATGACGCAGGAGGATCCAGTGCTGGGCACCGGCGATCTGTCCGCCGAGCGGCTTGTCAAAGCCAATATCAACCCGGCGACTGGCCTTGCAACCGACTATCTGAACCACTTCAACGAAGTGGTGATGCTGCTCGAAATGCTCCCGGCCATGCCGGAATGCGCCGAGGACGTGCTCGCCTGGAGCCCGGCGGACTACGAAACTCACTTCGAGAACTCCACCTTCTCCGAGCGCCAGCTGGCCATCCTTGCTTATCATGCCGCCCCGGTGCGTCTGCGCGCGCATCTGGAAACGCTCGTTTCAGGAATCAATTCGGCTGTGCTGAATGCGCAGGACATGATTCGCAGCGCTGGTTCGCCATCCGAGATTGCGTTCGAGCTGGCGGAGAAGGCCACAAACGAGATCAAGCCGCTGATCGCCATGGCCAGCGGTGTCATTCATGGCCATATCAGCACACGGGATGTTCCTGCCCACGAAGGCTCGGAAGCGCAGGCGGAAATCGACGCCCTGTTTGCCTGAAGACGGTTTGCTTGAACCATGTCCGGGACACTCCCTCCTCATCCACTTGTTCCCGGTGTCAGCATCCTCTGCCACAGGAATGGGGACGTTCTGCTCATCCGGCGGGGCAAGGCGCCCTATGCGGGATACTGGAGCCTGCCGGGCGGCAAGCTGGAGGCCGGTGAGACACTTCTGCAGGCGGCACAGCGCGAGCTTCTGGAGGAGACCGGCGTCACCGCAGAGCTGGGGGAGCCGGCCGGAACGCTTACCATCGACAGCCGGGACGAGAACGGCGCGATTCGCGCCCGGTTTCATCTGACCATCTTCATGGGCGCCCATGTCTCAGGCGAACCCGTCGCGGGCGATGATGCCGCAGAGGCCTGCTTCAAGCCCCTCTGCGCGATTGATCTCCTTGAAATGACTCCCGGCACTGCCGAACGCATCCGGCAACTGATGGCCTGTTGACGGGGCAACCGCGGCCTTGCACCGCCGGGCCTTGCAGCCCATTATCCTGCCGGACAGGCAGGGACCCGATGGACTCCAGCACACACACCAGCGCCCGGCGCCGCACAATCACAAAAGCACTTGCCGGCCTTGCTGCGGCTGTCCTGATGATCACGGCTTTGCCGGTTCGCGCTCAGGATCCGCTATCCGAAGCCCCTTATGAGCGGCAGTTGCTCCGCCTCTCGGAAATCCTCGGCGCCCTGCATTTCCTGCGTCCCCTGTGCGGACGCGATGATGCACCAAGCTGGCGGGAGCGGATGGAAGAGCTGCTGGCAGCCGAAATGCAGGGGGAAGTGCGCAAGCGCCGCCACATCGAGCGCTTCAACCTCGGCTATCGCGGTTTTTCTTCGGTGTATCAAAGCTGTACGCCGGCAGCCCGAGCTGCCATGAACAGCTATGTTCAGGAAGGCGAGAAGCTGAGCCGCGACGTTGCGGCCCGTTATGCGCGCTAGCGGCACTCCGTTACCAAAGGCTTAACCCTCCACGTATAATTTGTGGGTGGACGTTAAGAAGGCCTTCACACTCGCTTCCCGCGTAGTCTTCCCATGGTAAGGTCTTCGCAGATTCGGGGAACGGCACCGACTCATCCGAAGCGAAAGCGGCAAAGACCTAAGGGACAGCATGACCAACGACGAATTCAGCGAGATGTCTGCGGACGTCCAATACCTTGAAGACGACGATATTCGCCGTGCTGCGCTTGGTTTCATTCAGGATGCATGGTCCGAGGCGATTGCCTGCGGCGTTGATACGGATGCTGTTGCTCACGCAGCCATGTTTACTGCCCTTGCTGATCTTGTCACCACGTATGGCGAAGATGCCGTTGCCAAGCTGGCAGAAGGTCTGCCGGAGCGCATTCTGCGCGGCGACTATTCGGTCAATCGCGTCCTTCAGTGATGCTGGAACACGGCGGAGCGCGAGACACTGCCCCTGCGCTCCCCCGGTGATCTTTCTTCTGATCCCCTGATCAGACTCTTTCAATACCGGGCAGTCAGAAAACGCCGAGCAGGCTGACAAGGATTCCGGCTGCGAAAAGAATCAGCACTGCACCGGCGGCCCTGTTCACCAGTTCAAGCCAGCGGTCTGTGAAGCGGTCACGCAATGCGCTTGCCCCACCGGCCACAACGGCCCACCACAGGCAAGCCCCCGCCGCCACACCGCAGATCATGGTCAGCGCATCCAGATGCCTGTCCGGCTGCGGGGCCCAGTCGCCCAGGCTTCCGAAAATCGCCAGAAAGCCCAGGACCGCACCCGGGTTGGTGATTGTCATGGCAAAGGCAGCCAAGGCGTCGCGCAGCAGGGTGTGGTCGAACTTGCTCTTTTGCGTGTCCATGTGCGGATGGCTGCGCAGCACGGCAATGCCGAACACGACCAGAACGCTCGCCCCCACCAGTTTGATGGCTGCCTCGTGCAGCTCCACGAATTCGGCCACAACTGAAATGCCGAAAAGAGCGGCACCGGCGAACAGCGTGTCTGCTGCAACCGCCCCCATACCGACCAGAAAGCCCGACCGGAAGCCCCTGTGCAGGGCCCGTCGCAGCGCCATGATGTTCACGGGCCCAACGGGAGCGCTGGTCATCACGCCAATAGCCAGTCCAAGCAGGGCATATGAAAGCGATGGCGTCATGCAGGAAAACTCTGGCAAAAATGGCACATGTGCCAGCGGTTTAACGAAAGCAGGACCGGATGCCAAGCACGCAGGCTCTTTTGAATGGCCTTTCCGCAGCGGCTGCGTATAGTCGTTGAAAATTCTCCCGGCTGAGTCTGACCATGCTGCGCAACTGTATTGCCACCCTCTGTTTTGCTCTCCTGCTGCTTCCGGCTGCGGACGCAGCGACGGTGAGAACCGAGACGATCCTGGTCACTCCGCCGGACCAGAACACGTCCGGCAACCCGGCCATTCCGCCGGAGGACCTCCTGCCCGGCTCCCCTGCAGAGACCAGCGCGGAAGAGGCTGATCCTGCCGAAGGTGCCGAAAGCCCGGAGGAAGGCCAGTCTTCTGAAGCCTCTCCCCAGAACCTGCTCCCCGTCCCTGAGGTGCATTACGGACCCGAGGGGCTGCCTGCGCCCGTCGCCCGGATGCGTGACCAGTTGCTGGAAGCGGCCCGCAGCGGCGACGTCGAGCGCATGCGCATGGTTCTGGAAGGCAACGAGATGATGCCGACCCTGTCTCTGGCGGAAATCGGAGACCCGATCGAATACCTCAAGAACAGCTCCGGGGATGGACAGGGTCAGGAAATCCTCGCGATCCTTCTCGACGTGATGGAAGCGGGCTGGGTGCATGTGGATGCCGGAACTCCGCAGGAAATGTACATCTGGCCCTACTTTGCCCGTTACCCCTTCGACAAGCTGACACCAGCCCAGAAGGTGGAGATGTACCGTGTCGTCACAGCTGCCGATTTCGCGGAAATGGATGCTTACGGCGCCTGGCTGTTCTACCGTGTCGGCATTGGCCCGGACGGCACGCTGCATTATTTCGTCGCGGGCGAATGAAGCCAACTCCCGGTGAGTTCGAAGGACCGGGAGTTGGCGAAGCCCTCCCAGCGGTTCAAACTCGGGTGACTTCCGCCCAGACCGCGTAACCGCGATAGAGCGAACCGGCCTCGCAGCGAGCCTTGTGCAGTCCGGCAAGAGCCTCCACGGCGCCGGACAGATCTGCCCGTGGCGTGACGTGGAATTTCGCCAGCCAGGCATGCAGCAGGCGGCGGAAGAGACTTGGCAGGCGCTCCTGCTGGCCGAAATCCACCACCGACAGCTGCCCGCCCGGTGCCAGCGCCGCAAAGCCGGCTGCCATCGCCTCGCGCCAGGGCGGGATCATCGACAGGGTGTAGGACATGAACACCCGGTCGAAGCTGTCCCGGCCAAACAGGGCTTCTGCGTCAAAAGCCGAAGCATCAGCGCAGGCAAGCGTGATACGCCCCTCCAGCCCGGCGCGGCGGATGTTGGCTTCTGCCGTTGCCAGCATCTCGCGCGAAATATCGAGGCCGTAGAAGCGGGCTCCGGTATAGAGCCGCGCCGCCTCGATCAGGTTACGGCCCGTGCCGCAGCCCAGCTCCAGCACGCAGCCATCCGCAGGCGGCGCCAGCCGGGCGATCAGCCGGTCGCGGCCCAGAAGGTAATATTTGCGCGTCAGGTCATAGATGTGCCGCTGGTTGCGGTACACGCTGTCCATCAGCGCAGCGGAAGCGCCGCTCTGGCTGCGGGTTTCATCCATTGAAGACATAGAGATGGAACCCGCCATAGATGGAGGAACGGTCGCGGCGGCCCAGCTCAAGGCTCTTGTCCGCTTCATAGGTCCAGCGGTCCAGAATGGCATCGTGCACGCGGCCCGGCAGCAGCGTCGGCTCTGCGGCGGTGCGGAAGATGACGCGGGCGCCGGGGCGGGCGGTGCGGGTGATCTGGGTCCACAGAGCGTTCAGCTGCTCGTCAGTCATCCAGTCCTGCGCATCCAGCAGGACATAGGCATCGAGTGTGGCTGGAACTTCGCCTTCCAGATGTTCGGTGAAGCTGCGGTTGACCACCTCGACGCGGGAAGCCCGCTCGCGGATGGCATCGAAATGCTCGCGCTTCAGATAGGGCGGCAGCGGGCCGGAAGCGCCCGTGCTCTCCTGTCCGCCCTGCGGCGCGTAGCCCCGGTTGAAGGCCTGCCAGGCGAAATAGTTGTCCGAGAGCGAGAAATCACAGGCGAGCTTCTGCAGCCGCTGCTTCAGCACGTCGGACATGTCGCCCGTCGGGCTGGCGGAGACCAGCGCCTCATACTGGGCGGGCGGAATGCCAAGGCCATAGAGCGACATCTTCTTCGACGTTGCCCAGCGCACCAGCCGCTTGTCGAACAGGGGCGCCAGCGCCGTTTCAAAGTAGCTGCGCTGTTCATCCAGCGTGCGGGCGCGGACGAAATGCTTCGGGTCGATGCCATAAAGCCGGGCAACGAAATGGCCCACGCCGATGAAATAGCCCAGCAGGCCGTGATGATAGAGATCACGCGAGAACAGGGTGATGCGGCGGCGGCCAAAGCCGCTGATGCCACGCCCTTCCCAGTAGCTGCGGGTTTCCTCATCCAGCTTGTCACGCAGGAAGCGCTCGTAAGCGGCGATATTGGCCTTCTCGTCGGCCTCGCCGAAGAAGCGGTAGAAGCTGTCATGGTTCGGCAGGTGCTGCGCGGCAGCGAGCTTCAAGCGCCCCAGCGCCACATGGGCGCGGTTGAGATCCACCGCCGTGATCGCCGCCGGATCAGCCGTCAGATAGGACATGACGTTGCAGCCGCCCGAGGCGATGGTGATCATGCGTGAATGCGGCTTGAGCTGCAGCGCTTCCAGATCCACATCCGGATCTTCCCAGATCTGCGGATAGACCAGCCCCTTGAAGGCAAAGGTGAACATGCGCTCCAGAAAGCCCTCGCGGGACGTGGCGCTGGACCGGTGGACGGCCTTACTCAGTCTTGCTTTCGATGCTTCAAGCGTGCTCACCGGCATTGTTCGCTCCCTCAGGGACTGCCCACCGGCGATTCTTCCGCCGGATAAGAACCTGAGGGGGAGCGATACTGCAGACACGCGACAGACACATGACGGAGAGGACAGCCATTCTGCGGCTCCCCCGATTGTCACCGGCAATAGCCCATCTGTCGGCGGCAATCGCATTTTTCTGGCTATGACTGCCCCACTTCGCTGAGCTGCGCGAGATGACCGGCCAGATCGGTTGCTTCGCCGCCGGCATTGACGGTCTCGAAATAGTCGTGCCAGCCCGATTGCGCGATGCCGGAGACAAGCACACCGAGCGCCGCGTCATCGGGGCAGCGCCAGACCGCAAAGAATGTTTGGGGTGCGCAATGCAGTTTGCTCTGATCGACCTTGCCGAGCGCAAGGGCTTCCACTCCGAGGGAAACCAAGGCAGGTATCGCCGAGCCGATCACCGCAAAGAACTCTTGGCGCTCAGCGCCAGACAAATCCAGCCAGGCAGGTTTCGGCGTGTAGAGTTCAGCGAGATAGTGGGACATTCTTTGCATCCATTTCAATGTTTGGCAGCAGGGTTGATTGATCTCAATGCACGCTTGCAGATACGCGCTGTCGCGGGTACCGGGCTTTCGGCAGACCATCCGGCACAGAGCGTCTGCACCCAGTCCGGCCGATCCTTGCCGGCATCGTTCAGCCAGTTACCAACCGAGTTCTGCACATAGCTGGACGGGTCCGCGCATAGCGGTTCGAGAATCGCAAGTCCGAGCTCTGGCTGCGCCTTGAGGGCTGGGATATGTGCGCACCACACACCGCGCGGACGGGTGGCTTCTGACGCAAAGCGGCGAATATGGCCGGAAGGATCAGCAGTCCATTTAGCGAGAATGGCGATGGCGGCTTCGAGAGCGACGGCAAGATGTGGCCGAACCGCCAACCATGACCATTCCCGTACACCGAAATGCCGGTCATCTGCATAGGGCCGGATCGCTTCAAGCCGCTCACGGAGCGGCATGCCATCGGCTGCACCGATCATGAAGCAAGCCCAGCCGCGCACAGTGTCCGACGGATGCCGGCCAAGCCGGTCGAGAGCGGCGCTACCGAGTTCCTCGTGGATCAACTGCGCCGCAAGCGACATTCGTTTGGATATCCCGGTTGCCGCGCCGCTCTCCATTTTGGCCAAGGCGTCCGTACTGATTTCCGGCAGGACATTGTGCATCAGCGCGGTAAAATCGACCGCCAGACATTCGGCAAGCGTCGCGGCTTCGGCCGTTCCCGCGTTGAGACTGGCAAGGCGGTCTGGGACAATGTCCTTGACGCCACGGCCGGTGGTCTTTGCGCCGCTCATGCGCGCGCATCCATATCCTGGCCGGTTAGCTCGCCGCCGCCATCCAGGTTGCGCGAGATGCGCTGGAGCAGACCGTTCAGTGTTTCGCGCTCGTCTACCGTAAAGCCCCGGAAAAGGGACGCGACCCATTCGGTATGCTCGTTGAACAGGTCACACGCAGCGGCCTCACCGGTCCCGGTCAATGTGACGGCAATCTTGCGGCGGTCATCAAGGCCTCCACGCCGGACAATGAACCCGTCACGTTCGAGACCATCGAGAAGTCCAGTGACTGTTGCTCGCGTCACCCCCGCGCGGTCGGCCAATTCGTGCGGCGACAGCCCGCCGGGCTTGTCATACAGAAGGAACAGCAGGACGAACTTGCCTTCGGACAGGCGATGGCGCGCGAGCCGTACAGCACAATCGCGATCAATCGCGCCAGCCAATGCCAGCAGCCCGAAACATGCGCGGATGTTATCCGTCGGCGCGATGGCCCGCCGTTCGGCTTCGTCCAGCAGCGCCATGTATTTTTTCTCAAGCTTCTCACTCATAAGTCGCCATATAGTATGGCGCCAAACTAATTTCAAGCTTTTTGATATCCACGGCGTAGGTGTAGCCCCGGCTCCGCCGTCTTTTGCTCGTCAGGTCAGTTCGTTGTCGTCACCACGAAGTCGGTGCCAAGGCCAGTGTTGCGCAGGAAGGACCGGTCGGTGACGATGAGCGAGGAGCCCGGCGTCAGCATGGCGCCAACCTCCTTGCGCACAGTGGCGGGCATGTCGATCCGGTCGAGGATGCGCGCCGGCGTCATGCCTTCGGCCTCTTCCGCCGCCACGGCCATCCAGCCGGTTTCGCTGGCGCCGGGCTCAAAGCCAAGCGCCGTGAAGATGACGGTGCCGATGGGCGCCTTCGGATCCTTGAGGGTGACGCCTGCCTGATAGATGTCCTTGAACTTCGTGCGGATGCGCAGTTCCGCGTTCAGAGGCAGATCCTCGCCCGCCTCGCGGTAAACACGCTTCAACAGACTGTGGCTGTAGTTGCCGGTGACGGGCAGCTCGTAGCCTTCCTGGAACAGACGGATTGCGTCCCGCGTCTTGCGGCCCATGACGCCATCGACCGGGCCGGCGTCAAAGCCGAGCCGGTTCAGCATGGCCTGCAGGTCGTGGATCTCACGCCCCGAGGGCCGGGGCAGAATGATCATGCGCAGCGGCGTGCCGAAATTCTCCGGCACTGCGGCCTGCACCGGGGTCTGAGGCTCGATGGAGCCGGTGACGATCGATCCCGTGCCGCTGTCCGTCATGATGGAGCCGCGCAGCCCCTGCCCTTCCGGCAGGATGCTCTCATCAAGGCTCGCCACCGCCGTGCCCGGCTGATAGGGCTGCGGCAGGGCAGAATGGGTGATCGCGGCGGGCAAGGATTCACCATCGGTGATCACCACATGCATGCCGTGCCGGGTCATGGTGAAGAGGTCCTGCGCAAAGCTCATGGGCATGCGCACACAGCCGTGCGAGGCTGGATAGCCGGGCAGCTTGCCTTCATGCAGGGCGATGCCGGACCAGGTCAGCCGCTGCATGAAGGGCATCGGCGCGTTGTCATAGATGTTGGAAAAGTGCTTGCGGCGCTTTTCGAGAATGGAGAATACGCCCGTCGGCGTGCTGTGCCCGGTCTTGCCGGAGGAGACCGGCGTGGAGGTGACAAGCTCAAGCCCGCGATAGACCTTGAGGTTCTGCTCGCGCAAGGACACGACGATCTGCATCGGATGCTCGGGATCGCTGATCTCTGCGGCCCCCTGCACCGGTTCTGACGCGCTGGCAGTCATGGAGGCATTGGCAGGCTTCGCCAGCCCCGCGATCTGCTTCAGCCCGGCCGCGCCTTCCGCTCTCGCCTGCGGAACTGCGAAATGCATCATGGCAAGAGCACAGCCCGTCATCAGCGCGACGCGCCAGATGCTGCCATGCTCAACTCCGCGATCAAACCCAGTTGCCGTGTCCATCACCATGCGAGCCTCATCTACGCCATACCCGTCAGCCCGCACTCACCTTAGCCCCGCTCCGTGTACTTAGGGTTAGGGAACAGGGTTACCGAAGTATGCGAATTTGACCGGTTCCGGTCATAGAAGTTTAACCCTGAACCCGCTGTGGCGCCCGTCACATTTTCGCCGGATTTGAGGGAGGCAGGGGGAGGGGGCTGAAACGCCGCGCCGGAAAGGCCAGACCGCCGCCCCGCCCTGCCAGCCTGACAGCTCGGGCTACTTCCCTCAGCCCTGCGGCTGGAGGGCGTCCTGGAAGTGGACGGTTTCGCCCTGCGAGGGGGTGGTCAGTTCGCCCTGCCACATCACCTTGTGGCCGCGCACGAAGGTGCCGACGGGCCAGCCGGTGACTTCCACGCCGTCGTAAGGCGTCCAGCCAACGCGGGAGGCAATCCACTCGTTGCGGATGGTTTCCTTGCGCTTCATGTCGACGATGGTGAAATCGGCGTCATAGCCCACCGCAATGCGGCCCTTGCGTGCCATGTTGAACAGGCGTGCGGGGCCGGCGCTGGTCATGTCGGCGAAACGCTCCAGCGTCAGACGCCCGGCATTGACGTGGTCCAGCATCGTCGGCACCAGCGTCTGCACGCCCGTCATGCCGGAATGGGAACCCGGATAGGCGTGGTCCTTTTCCTCGCGGGTGTGCGGCGCGTGGTCGGATCCGAGAATATCGGCAACGCCCTGATTGACGCCCCACCACAGGCGCTTCTGATGCGACAGATCACGCACCGGCGGGTTCATCTGGGTATAGGTACCCAGCCGCTCGTAGCAGTCCGGGGCAAACAGCGTCAGGTGATGCGGCGTCACTTCCGTGCTGGCCACATCGCGGTGGTCCGCCAGATATTCCATCTCGTCGCCGGTGGAAATATGCAGCACATGCACCCGCTTGCCGAGGCGGCGGGCCAGCGTCACGAGACGCTGGGTGGCAAGGAGTGCTGCCGTTTCATCGCGCCAGACCGGGTGCGACCGGGGATCACCCGGCACGCGCAAGTTCATCCGGTCGCGCAGGCGCATTTCGTCCTCACAGTGGAACGAGGCGCGGCGGGTGATCTTCTTCAGGATCTTCGCCAGGTTCTCATCATCCTCCACCAGCAGGTTGCCGGTGGACGAACCGATGAACACCTTGATGCCGGCTGCCCCCGGCAGCTTTTCCAGCATCGGGATTTCCTCGATGTTTTCCGCCGTCCCGCCGACGAAGAAGGCAAAGTCGCAGTGCATGCGGTGATGGCCGGCCGCGACCTTTGCCGCCAGCGTTTCGGCCGTGGTGGTGTTGGGGCTGGTGTTCGGCATCTCAAACACCGCTGTCACACCGCCCATGACGGCCGCGCGGGAGCCGGTTTCAAGGTCTTCCTTGTGAGTGAGGCCCGGCTCGCGGAAATGCACCTGCGTGTCGATGACGCCCGGGAGAATGGTCAAGCCCTTGCAGTCGATGACCTCTGCCGCCTTTGCGCCCCGCAGATCGCCAATAGCGGAAATGCGCCCGCCGCGCACCGCAACATCACGAATTGCCGTTCCGTCCTGATTGACGACCGTAGCGCCGGTGAGAATGAGATCATGGGCAGCAGACATTGATGACTCCTCTTCCATCTTCGGTGCGGGCCTTGGCGCACGGCTTTTTCTGGCGCGCTTATACGATTGGCAGGGCGCACGGGTCCACAGGCTTTTCGGGAAAGAGCCTGCCCTGCAACACCGCGCCTTGCCGCCGGGCGGACGCGGGGCTATCTCAAGGGGAGAGATATACGCAGTTTCACTGGAGGCCTTCATGTCCGCTGCCCGTTTTGCCCTTTTGCCTGACCGTGGCCTGGTGCGGGTGAGCGGGCCGGAAGCCACGCATTTCCTGCAGAATCTGCTGACCCGCGACGTGGAAGGCCTGACCGCGGGCGAAGCCGCCTTTGCCGCCTTGCTGACACCGCAGGGCAAGATCCTGTTCGATTTTCTGGTGCTGAAGGATGCGGACGGCTTCCTGCTCGACACGCCGGCCTCGCAAATAGCAGCGCTTGTGAAACGGCTCGGTTTCTACCGGCTTCGCGCCAAGGTGACGCTGGAGGATTGCTCCGCCACCCATGAGGTGGCGGTGGTCTTCGGCGATGCCCTGCCCGCTATGCCACTGGCGCCGGACGTACTGGCCGCAACCGACCCCCGCCTTGCTGAACTGGGGCTGCGGGTTGCCGGGCCGAAGGGGATGGCGAACGTTCTGGAAGGCCTTGGCCTGCAGGCGGCAGAGCCCGCAGACTGGCATGCCCACCGCATCGGCCTTGGCGTGCCGGAGGCGGAGATGGACTTTGCCTATGGCGAGATCTTCCCGCATGACGCGGACATGGACCAGCTGAACGGGGTCTCCTTCCGCAAGGGCTGCTACGTGGGGCAGGAGATCGTCTCGCGCATGGAGCACCGGTCCACGGCCCGCAAGCGCTTCGTCAGGGTGGAAACGGCAGAGGCCCTGCCCGCCATGGGCAGCCCGGTACTGGCCGGGGAGCAGGAGGTGGGCACGCTTGGCTCATCCTCTCATGGCCGGGGACTGGCGCTGCTGCGGCTTGACAAGGTGAAGGCAGCCCTCGACAAGGGCGTCCAGCTGACCGCTGCCGGAACGGCGCTTGATGTCACGCTGCCCGGCTGGGCGCGTTTCACCTGGCCCGAAAGCGGCAGCGGCGCAGGTGCTGAAGGCGCCTGACCAGCCCTTCAACCCTTTCGCCGCACCGGCCCAAGACTGACGGGCCACAGACTGACCGGCCCCAGACTGACGGAGCATCCATGGCTGCCGACCGCCCCGAACTTCCGCCCCGCGCCTGGCAGCGCATGCTTTCCGGCCGCAGGCTCGATCTGCTGGACCCCTCGCCGCTGGATGTGGAGCTGTCCGACATTGCCCATGGCCTTGCCCGCGTCGCCCGCTGGAACGGCCAGACGCACGGCGACCATGCCTTTTCCGTCGCCCAGCACAGCCTTGTGGTGGAAGACATCGCCCTGCAGCTGAAGCCGGACCTGACGCCGCAGTGGCGCCTTGCGGTGCTGCTGCACGATGCGCCGGAATATGTGATCGGCGACATGATCTCCCCGTTCAAGTCCGTGATGGGCGGCGACTACAAGCTGGTGGAAGGCCGCCTCCAGGAAGCCATCCACAGGCGTTTCGGCCTGCCGGGCAAGCTGCCGGAGGCTGTCAAGAAACTGGCGAAGAAGGCGGATATCATCTGCGCTTATTTCGAGGCGGTGGAACTGGCGGGATTCGGCGATGAGGAGGCAGGCAAGATCTTTGGGCGGCCCAAGGGCTTCGGGACCGGCCCGGCGGATGCACCGCGCCTCGGGCTGGAGCCAATGCCCGCCGCCACTGCCCAGATTGCCTTCACCGAACGCTTCGAGGCCATAGCCGCCCTTGCCGCAAACATGCCGCAGAAGGCCGCGCGCGGGCGGTGACGCAGGGGTGTAAAAAGGTTACTCTCCAAAGACACAGTTTCAGGATGACCGATTGATGCTTTACGTGTCTTCTCTTTCCCGCCTCAAGGAAACGGTGGAGCGGACGGGCGCCACCCGCATGGTCAGCCTGATCAATGCCGGCACGCCGGTGGAACGGCCCCAGTCCATTGCGGCGGCCAATCACCTGTTCCTTGGCTTCAACGACATCGTGGACCCGGTGGAAGGCCTTGTGCCCCCCGGCGAAGCGCATGTGAGCTCGCTTCTGGACTTCGTGCAGGACTGGGACAAATCCGCCCCGCTGGTCATCCATTGCTGGGCGGGGATCAGCCGGTCCACGGCGGGCGCCTTCATCACCGCCTGTGCGCTGACGCCGGATGCCGATGAGGCGGAGCTTGCCTCGGTTCTGCGTGCCCGTGCCCCCTCCGCCACACCCAATGCAAGGCTGGTGGCGATTGCCGACCGCATGCTTGCCCGCGACGGGCGCATGATCGAGGCGATCCGTGCCATCGGCCGCGGGGCAGATGCCTTTGAGGGCACGCCCTTCGAAATGCCTCTGGCCTGAAGGAGCGGGCGCGGATGAACCAGACCACGGCAACCATCGAGATCGGCCTGAATGCCGTGATCGTGGCCGTGCGCGAGGGCGTGCCGCAGGTCGTCACCTTTGCCGGCGGCGGAGAGGACGAGGCCGAGGGCCTGCCCTTCGGCCCCTTCGATCCGCTGCATCACCGCACCTTTGAAAGCGGGTTGCGCACCTGGGTGGAGGAACAGACTGCCCTCACCATCGGCTATGTGGAGCAGCTTTACACCTTCGGCGACCGGGGCCGCCACATGACCACCGGCGACAGTGGCCCGCATGTGGTGTCCGTCGGCTATCTCGCCCTTACCCGCAAGAGCGCGGACAGCGAGGATGTGCTGTCGCAGCATCATTCGTCCTGGCGGTCCTGGTATGACTATTTCCCTTGGGAAGACTGGCGCGACGGGCGGCCTGCGATGCTCGACCGCGATCTTCTGCCCGCGCTGCACGCCGCCTCCGGCCGCATGCCGCCGGAGGCGCCGCATAGCGGCCTTGGCCGGGCCGAGCGCATCCGCCTTGCCTTTGGTGAGGATGAAGGCAGCTGGGACGAAGAGCGCGCGCTTGACCGCTATGAGCTGATCTATGGTGCCGGTCTTGTGCAGGAGGCCCTGCGTGACGGGCGGCCCGAGGCGCTGGCCTGCCCGGATCTGCCGAAATTCGGCCGCCCCATGCGTTTCGATCACCGCCGGGTGCTGGCCACCGCCCTCTCGCGCCTGCGCGGCAAGCTGAAATACCGCCCGGTGATCTTCGAGCTGATGCCCGACACCTTCACCCTCACCGAATTGCAGCAGACGGTGGAAGCGATCTTCGGGCGGCACCTGCACAAGCAGAACTTCCGCCGCCTCGTGGAAAACGCCGAACTGGTGGAGCCCACCGGCGCCACCTCCACCGCCACCGGCGGCCGCCCCGCCGCCCTCTTCCGCTTCCGCCGCGAAATCCTGAAGGAACGCCCTGCGCCAGGGCTCAGGGTTGGCGGGCGGTGAGCCGAGGCTTATCTACTTGTAAAACCAGCCAATTTGCACCCCGGCTCTCCGATCCCGGATCGCGCAGGCGCGTCCGGGATGACGATGGAGAGGTTGAGGTGCAGATCACTCACTCCGCCGCCGCGAGGCGGGCGACGGGTTGCTCGCGGATGGGCCAGTGGACGATGGCGGCGAGAAGGCCGAGGGCGATGCCGAGCCACCAGACCGCGTCATAGGAGCCCAGTTCGTCATAAAGCTTGCCGCCCAGCCAGACGCCGAGGAACGAGCCGAGCTGGTGCGACAGGAAGACGAAGCCGAAGAGCGTTGCCATGTAGCGCGGGCCGAACATGACCGCCACTAGGCCGGACGTGGGCGGCACGGTGGACAGCCAGAGAAAGCCCATGGCTGCCGAGAAGATCAGCACCGAGGCCGGTGAGGCCGGGGCCATGAGGAACAGGGTGATGGCCACCGCGCGGGCAAAATAGATCAGCGACAGGAAATGCGGCTTGGAATGGCGCGTGCCGATATAGCCCGATGCCAGCGATCCCACGACATTGCACAGGCCGATGAGGGCGATGGCATAGCCGCCCCAGCGCGCCTCAAGTCCGAGGTCAGAGATGTAAGGCGGCAAATGTACGGTGATGAATGCCACATGGAAGCCGCAGACGAAGAAGCCCAGCGTCAGCAGCAGATAGCCGCGCGTCTTGAAGGCCTCGGCGATGGCCTGACCGAGGTTCTGGTCGGCGCTGGTGCCGGCATAGGCGGCTGCATCCGGCTTGCCGCGCAGGGCGATGGCGAGCAGCGGGAGAAGCGCCATCAGGCCGGAAAAGGCCAGCAGCGTGTTGTGCCAGCCGATTTCGGCAATCAGCCCCGCACCCAGCGGCGCAAACAGGAACTGGCCCAGCGAACCGGAGGCCGTGCCGACACCAAAGGCGAGGGAGCGCTTTTCCGGCGTCACCGTGCGGGCAAAGGCGGCGAGCACCATGGAGAAACTGGAGAAGGCAATGCCAAGGCCGATCAGCACGCCGCCGGTCATGTGCAGCGCCACCGGCGAGGTGGCATCCGCCATCAGCCACAGGCCCGAGCCATAGAACACTGCGCCGAGCGCAATCGTCTTCCAGGTGCCGAACCGGTCGGCAAACATGCCTGCCACCGGCTGGCCGATGCCCCACATCAGGTTCTGGATGGCAATGGCCAGCGAGAAGATCTCCCGCGACCAGTCGCGCGCTTCCGTCATCGGCTGAAAGAACATGCCCATGGTCGAGCGCGGCCCGAAGGACAGAAGCGCAATGGCACAGCCGCAGATGATGATCAGCGGAATATTGGCCCTTGCAGGCGTTGACGCTGCAGACATGCCCGGTTTCTCCGATTCACACACTCCGGGCCGTGTGATAAGCCCCTCGCCCGCTACTATGACCCTGGAGTAGTTTTGCTCAAGTGAATGTTTGTGATGCAGGGATGAGAGCTTCTTATGGGCCGTTTGAACGGGGCTTTGTTTTGGAACGGCCTCGCCTCCAATCCGCAACCCATTGCCAGCACACAAACAAGCCTCTGGAAAATATCATCTTTTCAAAAATATGACACTTTTCTGCAGAAAGTGTGGATTTGGTCTGCGGGCAGGACTATATAAGCTCAGGAAGAGCAAAAGACGATGGCAGGCAAGGGGCGGTAAGTCCCGTTTTCTTTTACCGGCAATATGCTCAAACTGAGCATAATAGATCTGAGCTCCAAAGGGAGTACGGCCCTATGGCTACCACGCTGATTTCCTCACGTTCCGCCTGCGAGGTCAGGCCTGCAGCGGAACTGGCGATTGACCGTCATGGTGCGGTGAACCGTCCGGATCTGGCCTACACGGAAGAGGTGGCGCACGAGACGGCGCCCATCTACGAAAAGGTCAAGCACATCATCCCCGCCATCGAATGGCCCGCCCTTGCGCCGACGATCCATGCGATCAACAAGCTCAAGAAGGAGCGCAACGCCGTCATTCTGGCGCATAACTACATGACGCCGGACATCTATCATGGCGTGGCGGATGTGGTGGGCGACAGCCTGCAGCTGGCCATCGAGGCAACGCGCACCAGCGCGGACGTGATCGTCCAGTGCGGCGTGCATTTCATGGCTGAGACTTCCAAGATCCTCAATCCGTCGAAGACGGTGCTGATCCCCGACAGCCGCGCCGGCTGCTCGCTGGCCGAGTCCATCACTGCAGAGGATGTGCGCGGCCTGCGTGAACGCAATCCCGGTGTGCCGATCATCACCTATGTGAACACCTCTGCCGCCGTGAAGGCCGAGTGCGACATCTGCTGCACCTCTTCCAACGCCGTGCAGGTGGTGGAAAGCCTTGGCGTGGACCGGGTGTTCCTGATCCCGGACAAATATCTGGCTGCCAACGTCGCCCGCAAGACCAACGTGGAAGTGCTGATCTGGGATGGCGCCTGCGAGGTGCATGAGCGCTTCACTGCGCAGGAGCTGCGCGACTACCGCAAGATCGATCCGGATGTGAAGATCATCGCCCATCCGGAATGCCCGCCGGAAGTGGTGGATGAAGCCGACTTTGCCGGCTCCACCAAGCACATGATCGACTGGGTGAAGGAAAAGAAGCCCGCCAAGGTGATGATGATCACCGAGTGCTCCATGGCGGACAATGTGGCGAGCGAAACGCCGGGCGTGGACTATATCCGCCCCTGCAACCTGTGCCCGCACATGAAGCGCATCACCCTGTCCAAGATCCTCGATGCCCTGATCGAGATGAAGGAAGAAGTCACGGTTGATCCCGCAGTTGCCGGCCTTGCGCGCCGGGCGGTGGAACGTATGATCAACCTGAAGAGCTGACCGGCAAGCCGGCGCGTCACCCTGGCGCGCCGGCCTGTCCTGTTTTCTGACCGGCCCGGACCTTTCCTCCCCCCATCTGTCCGGGTTCGGCCTTGCGGCCGGAGGCGGAGCTGCCTTCCGGCGCCGTTTGGAAAGCCCCTGCGATGGCAATACGTAGCGAATTCCTGGCCCCCTCCCTGTCTGCGCGCGGCGTGGACGATGTGGTGATCCTCGGAGGCGGTCTGGCGGGCCTGTTCTGCGCGCTGAAACTCAGCCCGCGTCCCGTCACCATCATCAGCAATGCACCGATTGGTGAAGGGGCTTCCTCGGCCTGGGCGCAGGGCGGCATTGCCGCTGCCGTTTCCGACGGGGACACATCCGAAAGCCATCTCGCAGATACCCTGGCCGTGGGCGGCGGCATCTGCCAGGACAAAATCGTTGCCATGATGACGGCGGAAGCGCCGCGCCGGGTGCATGACCTGCTGAGCTATGGCGTGCCGTTCGACAAGGATCTGGAAGGACGCCTGCAGGTCTCCCGCGAGGCCGCCCATTCCCAGAGCCGCGTAGTGCGCGTGCGCGGCGACATGGCCGGGCGTGCCATCATGGATGCGCTGGTCGCAGCCGTGCGCAACACGCCGTCCATCCGTGTCATCGAAGGATACCTCGGCGAGAGCCTGATCACCGAAGGCCGCTATGTCACGGGCGTGATGGCCCGCCGCCGCGGCGGGCTGGAGCGCCTCGCCTTTCAGGCCCCCGCCGTTGTTCTGGCGTCCGGCGGCATCGGCCACCTCTATTCGGTCACCACCAATCCGGGTGAGGCCAATGGCCACGGCCTCGGCATGGCCGCCCGCGCCGGTGCCGTGCTGGCGGATGCAGAATTCGTGCAGTTCCATCCGACAGCGCTGGACCTTGGCCGTGATCCGGCACCGCTCGCCACCGAAGCCCTGCGCGGCGAGGGAGCGATCCTCGTGAATGCCGCCGGTGAGCGTTTCATGCAGAACGTGCACCCGCTGGCCGAGCTTGCTCCGCGTGACATCGTCGCCCGCGCCGTCTTCCGCGAGCGGGCCGCCGGGCGTGGTGTGTTCCTTGATTGCCGGGAGGCAATCGGCGCAGGCTTTGCCGAACATTTCCCGACCGTTTACGCCACCTGCATGGCTGCCGGCATCGACCCGGTGACGCAGCCGATCCCGATTGCCCCGGCAGAGCATTATCACATGGGCGGCGTGCTGACGGATGCGAACGGCCGCACCTCGCTGGACGGCCTGTGGGCCGCTGGCGAAGTCGCCTCCACCGGTGCCCATGGCGCCAACCGGCTGGCCTCCAACTCGCTGCTGGAAGCGGTCGTCTTTGCCGCACGCATCGCCGAAGACATTCAGGGCCTGATGCCGACCCCGCGCACCGCCTATTGGGAAGAGCTGGACGACGAGCCGGGCCTGCCCAGCCAGCGCAACCATGATGAGCGCACGGCCATCTCCATCCTGCGCCAGACCATGAATGATCTGGTCGGAGTGGAGCGGGACGCGGACGGGCTTCAGACCGCCCTTGCCCGCATTGCCGCGGCTGAGGCGCGGGTGCAGCGCACCTCCATCCGCAACATGATGCTTGCGGGCAAGATCGTGGCCGCAGCCGCTTACCTGCGCAAGGAAAGCCGCGGCGCGCATTACCGTTCCGATTTCCCGCAGGCCGATGCGGCACAGGCCAAGCGCAGCTATCTGACGCTGGATCAGGTCAACGCGGCCGCAGCAGGCGCCAGCGAAGCGGTGAAGGACCCGCTGTCTGCCTTTGACCTCGCCAACATGGCCGGAGAAGGCGCATGACCTCCTTCCTGCCCGAACTGCCGCATCTGATGGTGGAAGACGCCGTGCACGCTGCCCTGCTGGAAGACTGGGGCCGTGCCGGGGACATCACCTCGCAGGCCACCATCGGCCCGGATGTACCGGCAAGCGCCGTCATCGCTGCGCGCAAGAACGGCGTTCTGGCAGGCATTGACCTTGCCATAACCGCCTTCGCCCTCACGTCGCCAAAACTGAAGGTAGACGTGCTGACCCGTGACGGCGCAAGACTGACGCCGGGCGCAATCGTCGCCCGCATCGACGGCCCTGCACGGGCGCTGCTGGCGGCGGAGCGCGTGGCACTGAATTATCTGGGCCGCCTCTCCGGCATAGCCACGGCGACTGCCCGCTTTGCCGATGCCATTGCGCATACGAAGGCGAAGATCGTCTGCACCCGCAAGACGGCGCCCGGCCTGCGCGCCTTTGAAAAATACGCCGTGCGCTGTGGCGGCGGCTCCAACCACCGCTTCGGCCTCGATGATGCGATCCTGATCAAGGATAATCACATCGCCGTTGCAGGCGGTGTGGCAAAGGCGATCCACTCGGCCAAGGCCTTTGCCGGGCATCTGGTGAAGATCGAGGTGGAAGTGGACACGCTGGACCAGCTGCGCGAAGCACTGGACGCCAAACCTGATGTGATCATGCTGGACAACATGGGCCCGGACCGCCTGCGCGAGGCCGTTTCCATTGCCGGCGGCAAGGTGCTGCTGGAAGCTTCCGGCGGCATCGACGAGACCACCGTGCGAGCCGTAGCCGAGGCTGGCGTTGACCTCATCTCCTCCGGCTGGATCACCCACTCCGCCCCTGTTCTCGATCTGGGGCTCGATATCGGCATCGAATGAGCTGAGGGGCGGCATAGCCGCCTCTCAGTCTTTCCTGATCAACCTCAGTTCCAGCCGCCGGCCTTGGTCTTGTAGAAGATGTGCAGGCCGATCTGCCCGCGCTTGTTCATTTGACCGGCCCAGCGCGGCTTCACGTAGGTGGCGTGATAATGCGTCGAGGCATCCACCATCTTCAGATACTGCTGGCCTGAAATCACCTGCTTGGCGAGGCGCTGTGCCGTAGCCCAGGCATCCGGCGAGGTGATCCGGTCAGGGATACCGTCGCAGGCGAAGGAGAACTGGCACTGGTTGCGCTTTGTCCGGTTCTGGTAGACCACTTCGCAGATGGAGTTGGGATAGGCCGGGTTCTTCACCCGGTTCAGAACCACCTGACCAACGGCGATCTGCCCGTCCTCAGATTCGCCGCGTGCTTCAAAGTACAGCGCCTCTGCCATGCAACGCTGTTCCTTCGGCTCTGCCACGGACAGCGGCAGCGGCTTCTGCGCCCACCAATGCGGATTCTGCGGATCTTCCGGTGGCGGCAGGTCCACTTCATACTGCGGGCCGAACAAAGCCGTAAATGGATCGCGGGACGTGTCGGCCGCCTCGGGCGCATAGGCAGACACAAGGGAGAAGCCTGCAGCTGCCGCGTTACGCGCCATCATCATGCGCTGCAGATCCATCGGATCGCCCGCCTCTTCCGTGCCCTTGCGGCGTCCGCCCTTCGGCTGCTTTGCGGCGCTGGCGAACTGATTGCGCTGATCTGCCGTCAGCGGCTCAGGCTTGACGAAGGCAACGCGCGGCATGTCGGCCTGGCCGCCGTTTCCGATGAGGCTGGCCATGGAATAGACCGAGCCAGAGGCCTGCTCCAGCATTTCCCGGTCCGGTGCCATGGACATGAAACGGTCGCCCTTGCCGGTACGGTTGATCCGGATCTCGTCCGGCACTTCCGTGGGCAGCGTCTCTCGCACCAGAGGCTCCAGTCCCTTGATCGCGGTATTCTGCATGCCCTGCGGTGCCGAAACAGTGGCACCTTCCTGCGCCGGCTCTGAGGACGGCAAGGGTGTTGCCTGTGCCAAGGTCAGCGTGGGGGGAAGCTGAGAGCTGAAATCAACGGTTTCCAGCGCCTGCATCCAGGAAGGCTTGCCTCCGGCAGACATCAGCGCACTGATATCCTGCTGACCGGTGGACGCCGTGAGGCCGATGAAAGCGAGGGGGGCGACTGCCAGCGCGTGACGGAGCTTGAAGCGCCGGCGCGGTCGGATAGGCTTGCCGCAGAGATAAACCGGGCCAAACATACGCAACGCAACTCCAACCTTCCGCGCCTTTACAGGGCCGCGAACGCAACAGGGGACATCCCATCAAGATTTGATCTTGAGTTTGTCCTGTTAACCTTGAGAAGGAGTTAATGCCGCGAAATTTCCAGTCTGCCCCTGCGTTAATTTTTCTTCGGCACGCTGGCTATGGTTAAGGCGTTGAACGATTTGCACAGCCACGCCCCACCTGCCGCCATACGCCCATGTACCGGCGCTATGACCGGCACAGAGGCACCCCGGCCAAGCGTAGCGCGAGCCGGGGACTATTCGTTTGCAGAGAAGGGCGATTGCCCACGGCCTGGCGGCAGGCTCTCGCCCGATGCAAGCCGTTCCGGCGTCAACACATCTCATCGCTCTGGAAGCGAGTGGTTCCCGGATCTCCGCTTCGCTTCGTCCGGGACGGCGCAGAATCTACGGGACGGCGAGGGAGTGTTCCTGTGTGCTCCTCCCCCCACCAAAAACAGCCCCCGGAAAGCTGGGCTCGCCGGGGGCTGAAGAGGTCTTACATGTTCGGATAGTTCGGGCCGCCGGAGCCTTCCGGCACCGTCCAGGTGATGTTGCCGTTCGGGTCCTTGATGTCACAGGTCTTGCAGTGGACGCAGTTCTGCGCGTTGATCTGGAAGCGGGGCGCACCCTCGCCTTCCTCGACCCATTCATAGACACCAGCCGGGCAATAGCGGTTCGACGGGCCGCCGTAGACGTCGTGCTCCGACGACTTCTGAAGCGCCATGTCCTTCACCTTCAGATGGATCGGCTGATCCTCCTCATGATTGGTGTTGGACAGGAACACCGAGGACAGCTTGTCGAAGGAGACGACCCCATCGGGCTTGGGATAGGCGATCGGCTTGCATTCGGCGGCCGGCTTCAGGCTCTGCGCGTCGGTCTTGCCATGCTTCATGGTGCCGAAGAAGGAGAAGCCGAACAGCTCGTTCGTCCACATGTCGAGGCCGCCGAGCATGACGCCCACAACCGCGCCGAAACGCGACCACAGCGGCTTGACGTTGCGTACCTTCTTCAGGTCCTTGCCGATCTCGCTTTCGCGCCAGGCGGTGTCAAAGGCCGTCAGTTCGGCATTTGCCTCACCGCGCCCCAGAGCCTCCATCACATGCTCGGCAGCGATCATGCCCGAGAGCATGGCGTTGTGCGAGCCCTTGATGCGCGGCACGTTGACGAAACCGGCGGAGCAGCCGATCAGCAGGCCACCGGGGAAAGACAGCTTCGGCACCGACTGGTAGCCACCCTCGGTGATGGCGCGTGCACCATAGGCAAGCCGCTTGCCGCCCTCGAAGGTGTCACGGATCGCCGGATGGGTCTTGAAGCGCTGGAACTCGTCAAAGGGCGACAGGTGCGGGTTCTGGTAGTTCAAATGCACCACGAAACCGACGGCGACCTGATTGTCCTCCAGATGATAGAGGAAGGATCCGCCGCCCGTGCGGTTGTCCAGCGGCCAGCCGAAGGAATGCTGCACCAGACCCAGCTGGTGCTTTGCCGGATCGATCTGCCACAGTTCCTTGATGCCGATGCCGAATTTCGGCACATCCGCATCCTTGTCCAGCGCGAAGCGGGAGATGAGCTGCTTGGCCAGCGAACCGCGCACGCCTTCGGCAATCAGCACGTATTTGCCGCGCAGCTCCATGCCGCGGGTGTAGCTGTGGTTGGGCTTGCCATCACGGCCAATGCCCATGTCACCGGTGGCAACGCCGACAACCTTGCCCTCGCCGTCATAGAGCACTTCGGCGGCGGCAAAGCCGGGGTAGACCTCCACGCCCAGTTCTTCGGCCTTGGTGGCCAGCCAGCGGCAGACGTTGGCCAGGGAAACAATGTAATTGCCATGGTTGTTCATCAGCTTCGGCATCAAAACATTCGGCAGGCGCATGGAGCCGGCAGGCCCAAGCACAAGGAAATGGTCCGCCGTTACCGCTGTCTTGATGGGCGTATCCTCGCTGCGCCAGTCCGGCAGCAGGCGGTCCAGGGCGATCGGATCAATGACCGCGCCCGACAGGATATGAGCGCCCACTTCCGAGCCCTTTTCCAGGACCACGACGGACAGCTCTTCGCCCTTCTCGTTGGCAATCTGCTTGAGGCGAATGGCGGCGGAAAGGCCTGCGGGGCCAGCACCGACAATCACCACGTCAAAATCCATGCTTTCGCGCTCGGGCAGCTCAAGCTCTTCCGTCATCGCACTCTCCCTCTCAAGCACGCCAGGCTGCGAACAGACTGGCGCAATTGCAGCAGGCGGCCCCACCCTGCCCGCTTGACTGTCTAAGCGTCGCGTCCCTCTTTAGAGCAGCTCAAGTAGACCTGCAATTCCTCCGTTTTGGCTGGTTGCGACTTTACGTTAACGTAAGCGTAAGTCAACCCGCCAGCTTGCCGCAGGAATGGAACGGATATCACGGGAGAGCGGGGTAAGGCGTGTTGTCTTTGCGCCATCTGCCGTTACATTGGCGGCATGATCACGTCTTCCTCAGCATCTGGCCTGACGGCCCGGCACATCGAGGCGCTTCTGGATTTCCTCCAGGGTGCGGGTGTGGACGGCTGGGTGGAAGATGAGGTCATCGACCGCTTCGCCCAGTCCGCACTGGAAGCCGAGCAGGCCGCCATGGCGCGGCAGTCACGCGCAGGGCTGGGGCCGCAGGGCATGCAGGCTCCGCAAGCCCGCAGCCATGATGCCGGCCACGGCATGCCGGAGCCGCGCAGCAGTGGCTACAGCCCACAGGACTATGGCCAGGGACCGGTTCAGTCACGCATCGCCGGTCAGGCGGCACCGCCGCCGCTCAATCTGCCGTCCCTTTCGCGCGCTGCAGCGCCGGAGCCGCAGACGCAGGCACCGGTTGTCCTGTCAGGCGATCCGGCCGTCATCCCCGGCGAGCAGGCGGTGAAGTCTGCCCGCGAGGCGGCGCGCTCTGCCGCAACGCTGGAAGACCTCAAGGCGTGCCTTGCTGCCTTCAACGGCTGCAATCTGCGCCTCACCGCAAAGTCGCTGGTCTTTGCCGATGGCAATCCGTCCGCCCGGGTGATGCTGGTGGGCGAAGCGCCGGGCCGGGACGAGGATCTGTCCGGCGTGCCCTTCGTTGGCCGCTCCGGCCAATTGCTGGACCGGATGCTGGGCGCAATCGGGCTCGACAGATCGTCCGTCTATATCGCCAATGTCGTGCCCTGGCGCCCGCCGGGCAACCGCACGCCAACGCCACAGGAGACCGAAATCTGCCGCCCCTTCATCGCCCGGCAGATCGAACTGGCCAATCCGGATTTTCTAGTCTTCCTCGGGGCAGCCTCCGCAAAGGCACTGACAGGCAACACGGATGGAATCCGCCGCATGCGCGGACACTGGATGGATTATGATGCGGGCAGCCGCAATATCCGCGCCATCGCGACCTATCACCCGGCCTATCTCCTGCGCAGCCCGCTGGAAAAGCGGCTGGCCTGGCGTGACTTTCTTGCGTTGAAACAGGCACTTTCTGCTTGAACTGACGCAGTTTGCCGGTGAGGCGCACTGGTGAATATACGCATTCTTAAAGTTGTTCCGTCTAGCTTTATTGCAGTGGGCGGGGCATCGGCTGCGATGACGGATACAGCATTCGTAACAAGACGGACAAAACCGGCTCAGGTGCCCGCACCGGAGGCAGCTGAAGCACGCACACCCGTGCCGGCGAAGCGGCCCCCGCAACCGGCGCCGGAGAAGGCGCAGGAACCGGCTCCCGCTCAATCCGGCTATGCATCACCGCGCCGCGCGCGCCCTCCGGCAGCGCCGGAGACCAGCGCTCCGGCCATTCTAGCCATTGATGTGGAGCGCCTGACCTGCATTCCGGTGACGGTTGCCAATCTCACCCAATGGGGATGCGTGCTGACATCGCCCGACATCAAGCTGCTTCAGAAGAACATTGCCCTGCGGTTCGGAGACGAGAAGAGCCTGCGCGCGGCAACCGTGACCTCCATCAACGGTGATGACGCAACAATCGTCTTTGCGGGCGTCCAGAATGAGGCCGCCAGCCAGCGTGCGGAAGCGCGCCGCGCCGTCTCCATTCAGGTGGTGCTGACGGACCCTGAACGCACGCGCCGCGTCACGGGACGAATTGTGGATGCAGCGCGCTCCGGCTGCCGTGTGCAGGCGCCAGGTGTCAAACATCTGGGCAAGACCATCCATCTGCGCGTGCTGGGCATGCCCCGGGCCATCGTTGCGGAGGTGATGTGGTGTGACGATGAGGCCGCAGGCCTGCGCCTCAACTGGGAAGCCGTCAACCAGCTGGCGGCCAAGACAAAGGCTGATTTTCTCGCGCGCGGCACTATCTAAGAGGAAAGGCAGCCAGGACGGGCCTGCCAATCCAAGCCGGAACGGGATTTCATGCTGACAGCACTCAAGAACAGACTTCAGAAGCTCCTCGGACGCGGCGGCACCGCCATTCCCGTTGTGCGCCTGCAGGGCGTGATTGGCGGCGGCGGCCCCTTGCGAAGCGGCCTCACCCTTGCCTCGGTGGCCAAGCCGCTCGAACGGGCCTTTTCCATGAAAAAGGCGCCTGCGGTGGCGCTGATCATCAATTCGCCCGGTGGATCGCCCGTGCAGTCCCGCCTCATCTACACCCGCATCCGCGCCCTTGCCGAAGAGCATGGCAAGCAGGTGCTGGTGTTCGTGGAGGATGTGGCGGCATCCGGCGGCTACATGATCGCCATCGCGGGCGATGAAATCATCGTTGATCCCTCGTCCGTGGTCGGCTCCATCGGCGTCGTCTCCGCTGGCTTTGGCTTCACCGAACTCATCAGCAAGATCGGCGTGGAACGGCGCGTCTATACAGCCGGCACCCGCAAGGTGTCGCTGGATGCCTTCAGCCCTGAAAATCCGGAAGACGTGGCGCATCTGAAGTCGCTGCAGGCCGAAATCCATGACGTGTTCATCACCATGGTCAAGGCCCGGCGCGGGGAACTTCTCTCGCAGGATCCGGATCTGTTCAGCGGCCTGTTCTGGACCGGAAGGACCGCCTGCAGCCTTGGCCTCGCCGACAGGGAGGGCGACATCGTCTCCGTGCTGAAGCAGCGCTTCGGAGACAAGGCTGAGCCCGTTCTCATCGGTCAGCCGCGCGGGCTGTTTGGCCGCAGGCCCTCAGGCGGCGTCGGCGGCGGTCTCGGGGCCACGCTGGGCGCAGGCGCCCTGACGGAGGACGTGCTGGGCGCCCTGGAGAGCCGCAGCCTTTGGGCCCGTTACGGTCTGTGACATTTTTTGACCGGAACGCCGCAAGTTGAGGCACTTTGTGCCTTGTCTCCGCCACGATCAGGCGGGAGGATTGCACATCATCTGGAGATATTCCGCATGCATCCTCTCGCCATCCTCGCCCTTGCCGGAACCGCCGGTCTCCTTCTTGCCCGCGCCATGCGCCGTGAGATGGCCAAGGTGGACCAGCGCCTGTCGAAGGGTCGTCCCGCGCCGGGCACGCCCATTCCGGTGACGCTGAAGCTCGACCCCCGCACCGGACGTTACCGGCCGCAGGACTGATCCTCCGGCGGCTATCAGCATTCATTCCGGACTGTCAGCCAGGCACCAGTTCCTCTCCCCCCTTGAGGGGGAGATGCCCCCGGCAGGGGGCAGAGGGGGGTAGCTGACTGTCCGTTCGTGGGGCAGCTCCTGCGTTTCCGAAGCGCTGCTACCCCCCTCTGTCTGCTGGCGCAGACATCTCCCCCTCAAGGGGGGAGAGGGTCGCTGCGGCCATAGGCGGGGCTTTGCCTCCGGCAGACTCGCACCCAAATCACGCGCCTGCGTGCGGGGCGGCTTGACCTTGCCCCGCCTCCGTGGCACCTCTCCGGCCAATCAGGGCAGCGGCCAGCTGCGCCGTGCCCTCTCCGTCTCGAACGACCGGGAAATGCCAGATGCCGAATGAAACCCTTCCGGACCACATGCGCCCTGAAAATTCCTTTCAGGCGCTGATCCTGACCCTGCAGCGCTACTGGGCGGATCAGGGCTGCGTCGTGCTGCAGCCTTATGACATGGAAGTGGGCGCCGGCACGTTCCATCCCGCGACGACGCTGCGCTCGCTCGGGCCGCGCCCGTGGAAGGCAGCCTATGTGCAGCCCTCCCGCCGCCCCTCGGATGGCCGTTATGGCGAAAACCCCAACCGCCTGCAGCACTATTACCAGTTTCAGGTGATCCTGAAGCCCTCGCCGGAGAACCTGCAGGAGCTGTATCTCAACAGCCTCTATGCCATCGGCCTCGACCCGTCGGTGCATGACGTGCGCTTTGTGGAAGACGACTGGGAAAGCCCGACGCTGGGCGCCTGGGGCCTTGGCTGGGAGTGCTGGTGCGACGGCATGGAAGTGTCGCAGTTCACCTATTTCCAGCAGGTGGCCGGTTTCGAGTGCTCACCCGTTTCCGGTGAGCTGACCTACGGTCTGGAGCGCCTGGCCATGTATATTCAGGGCGTCGATAACGTCTATGACCTGAACTACAACGGCCGGGAAGGTGCGGACAAGATCACCTATGGCGATGTGTTCCTGCAGGCCGAGCAGGAATATTCCCGGCACAATTTCGAGCATGCCGATACGGAAATGCTGTTCCGCCACTTCCGTGACGCGGAAGAGGAATGCCGCCGGCTGCTGGCTGCCGGTGAGGCCGCCCGCAAGGCTGCAGGCGCCGAAGTGCATCAGATGGTGCTTCCCGCCTATGACCAGTGCATCAAGGCCAGCCACGCCTTCAACCTGCTGGATGCGCGCGGCGTGATTTCTGTCACCGAGCGCCAGAGCTACATTCTGCGGGTGCGCGAGCTGGCCAAGGCCTGTGGCGGCGCCTTCCTGCAGACGGCAGCGGGCGGCGTCGGCTATTCCGGCTGAAACAGGCCAGACAAGCAGAGTTTCAGGACTGACTGGAATGGGGCATCCGTACGGCGGGTGCCCTTTTTCGTTCCTCAGGCTGGCTGCGACGTGTCCAGGCTCTGCTGGCGGGCAATGTTGGCACAGATCAGCGCATGAGCATCTTCCGCGCTGACTGCCTGAGAAAACAGAAAGCCTTGCCCGTAGTTGCAGCCTTCATGGCGCAGCTGCGCCCGCTGTTCCTGCATCTCGATTCCTTCCGCGATGGCCTCGATCCCAAGGCCCGCCGCAAGGCCAAGAATGGCACGGACGATGGCCGCGTTCTCGCCGCCTTCTGCCATGCCCGCAATGAAAGACCGGTCGATCTTGATACGGTCGACACGGAAGTCCCTGAGATACCTGAGACTGGAATGTCCGGTGCCGAAGTCATCCAGTGCGATGCGGATGCCCGCATCCGAAAGCTGGCCAAGGATCTCCCGCGCCGTCTTGGGGTCCTTGATGAGGGCATTCTCCGTAATCTCGATCTCGAGCCGTTCCGGCGCAAAGCTGGTGTTGCCCAGAATGGTCAGGATGCGCAAGGGCAGCATCCGGTCATGCAATTGCACCGGGGAGAGATTGAAGGAGAGGTAGACATCCCCCGGCCATTGCAGCGCCGCCTCGCAGGACTTGGTCAGGAGATGGTCCGTCAGCTCCGGCATCAGGCCGCAGTCTTCCGCGATGGGAATGAAATGTGACGGCGGCACCTTGCCGAAGTCCCGGTCCGTCCAGCGGGCCAAAGCTTCAAAGCCCGCAATCTTCTCGCTGCGCAGGTTCCAGATCGGCTGGAAGTGGGGGCTGATCTGGTTGCTGGCAATGGCACCGCGCAAGCGCTGCTCCAGCAGCGTCCGGTGAAGAATGGCAGCATCCATCTGCGTTTCGAAAAAACGGAACGCGGAGCGGCCGGATGTCTTGGCCCGGTAGAGCGCCACATCAGCCCGGCGCAGCAGCTCGACGATGGAATAGCCATTGTCCGGAAAAACGGCGATGCCGATGCCCGAGCCTACCGTGACCTGCCGGGCACCGATCAGAAACGGCTCCTGCACCCGGTTCAGCACCCGCCGCGCAATGCCGGCTGCCGCATCCTTGTGGGCCAGCACGCCGGTGACGATGGCAAACTCATCGCCGCCCAGCCGGGCGACAAGCCCGCCCTCGCCGACCGCATCTGTCAGGCGGCCGGCGAACTCCTTGAGCAGAAGATCGCCGAAGCTGTGGCCATAGACGTCGTTCACCGGCTTGAAGCCGTCGATATCCAACATGATCACGGCGCGGAACTCATCCGGCTCCATCATGTGCACCATGGATGGAAACACCATCTCGATATGACGCCGGTTCGGCAGGCCGGTCAGCGGATCATGCTGAGCCTGAGCCTGCGCTTCCGTCAGCGCGGCGTCTGCTTCCTCGAGGGCGTTGGACAACTCGTGTTTCTTGAGCGCTGCTCCGGCCCACGCTCCGGCAACAGCGCTGAAAAGAGCAGACAGGACGATCACGATGGCATCGGGCCAGCCCTCCTGCTCATTTGCAACGGCCGCAGCGGAAATTAAGGACACCGCAAACAGAACAGCAGACACAATTACAGGTAAGCAGAATTTATTTCTGACAATCAAAAATATAAAATTCTCTATTCTATTTCTTACTGATATTTTTGCCACGTCCGGGCCAGCTCCAATCTACACCTTGCCAATTATCTCTTGAAGCCCATTGAGAAAGCATGAAACAGTTCTCTTAAACCTGTAAATATATCCGGCAAGCTGGCAGGATGACATATGCAGCTAAGGCTGAAAAAGCGCCATTTCCCGGGCTCCTCTACAAGGTTGGGGGTGACATTTTTGGCCGGGCTTGGTAGGCACACGCGCTGCAGTGTGCAAGCGCAAGCCCGCGCCCTGCCCCGATGTTTTCTATCGAAGGTTCAGACCCATGCCCGATCTCCTGCTTGAACTGTTCAGCGAGGAAATCCCTGCCCGCATGCAGCGCCGTGCTGCAGATGACCTCAAGTCGCTGGTCACCAATGCGCTGGTGGAAGCCGGTCTGACCTATGAGGGCGCAAAGGCCTTTGCCACGCCCCGCCGCCTTGCCCTGCATATCGCCGGCCTGCCTGTTGCCTCTAAGGCCACCCGCGAAGAGCGCAAGGGCCCGCGCGTCGGCTCCCCGGCTCAGGCGCTGGAAGGTTTCCTGCGCGGCGCAGGCCTCTCCTCCATCGAGGAAGCCACGATCCAGAGCGACCCGAAGAAGGGCGAATTCTACATCGCCGTCATCGAAAAGCCGGGCCGCCCGGCAGAGGAAATCATTGCGGACGTGATGCCCGGCATCATCCGCAACTTCCCCTGGCCCAAATCCATGCGCTGGGGCTCCGGCACCCTGCGCTGGGTGCGCCCGCTGAAGTCCATCGTCGCCACCTTCGGCCCGGAAACGGAAGAGCCGGAAGTGATCGCCTTCGACATTGACGGCATCACCGCAGGCAACACGACGCGCGGCCACCGCTTCCATGGCAACGACACTTTCACCGTCCGCCGCTTCGACGACTACATGACCAAGCTGGAAAAGCAGAAGGTCATCCTCGATGCCGACCGGCGCAAGGACGTGATCGTGCATGATGCACGCGATCAGGCTATGGCGCTTGGGCTGGAACTGGTGGAAGACGAAGGCCTGCTGGAGGAAGTCGCCGGACTGGTGGAATGGCCGGTGGTGCTGACAGGCTCCTTCGACGAGGCATTCCTGTCGATCCCGGACGAGTGCATCCGCCTGACCATCCGCGCCAACCAGAAGTGCTTCGTGCTGCGCAATCCGGCAACGGGGCGCCTTGCCAACCGCTTCGTGCTGACCTCGAACCTGATTGCGGCCGATGGCGGCAAGACGATCATCGCCGGCAACGAGAAGGTGATCCGCGCCCGCCTGTCCGATGCGCGCTTCTTCTGGGAAACGGACCTCAAGACCCGGCTGGAAGACAACCTGCCGAAGCTGGACAGCATCGTCTTCCACGAGAAGCTGGGCTCGCAGGGCGAGCGCGTGAAGCGCCTTGAGGCGCTGGCCGCAGAACTGGCCCCCTCATGCGGCGCTGATGCTGACGAGGCCCGCCGCGCTGCGCGCCTCGCCAAAGCCGATCTCGTCTCCGGCATGGTTGGCGAGTTCCCCGAGTTGCAGGGCCTGATGGGCCGCTACTACGCCACCCACCAGGGCGAAAGCGCCGCCGTTGCCACGGCCATCGAGGACCATTACCGCCCGCAAGGCCCGTCCGACCGTGTGCCAGCCGATGCGGTTGCCATCGCCGTTGCGCTGGCCGACAAGCTGGATCTGCTCACCGGCTTCTGGGCCATCGACGAAAAGCCGACCGGTTCCAAGGACCCCTTCGCCCTGCGCCGTGCGGCCCTTGGCGTCATCCGCATCATTCTGGAAAACAAGCTGCGGCTGCGGCTTGGCGGCATCGCTGCGCCGCAGATCGGTGCGCGCGGCGCCGATGCCTCCGCCATCACGGCAGACCTTCTCTCCTTCTTCGCCGACCGCCTGAAGGTCCATCTGAAGGAAGAAGGCGCGCGGCATGATCTGATCGATGCGGTCTTTGCCCTTGGCGGGCAGGATGACCTGCTGATGGTCGTCCGCCGCGTCGAGGCCTTGGGCGCATTCCTTGCCACCGAGGACGGCGCCAATCTGCTGGCGGGCTACAAGCGTGCGGTCAACATCCTCAAGGCCGAGGAGAAGAAGGACGGCGCCGCCGTTTCCGGCCGCCCGGTCGCCAGCCACTTCCGCGAGGAGGCCGAGATTGCGCTGGCCAGCGCCATCGACACGGCCCGCGCTGCGGTCAGCGAGGCGCTTTCGGGCGAAGACTTCGCCGCCGCGATGGAAGCCCTCGCCGCCCTGCGCGCTCCGGTCGACCGGTTCTTTGCCGGTATCCTCGTCAACGCCGATGAAGCGGAGCTGCGTGCCAACCGCCTGAAGCTCCTCGCCGAAATCCGCGACATCGCCGGCCTCGTCGCCGACTTCTCCAAGGTCGCCGGCTGAGTTCAGCCACCTGAAACAAAAAGCCCGCAGCGGAACGCCACCGCTGCGGGCTTTTTGTTTGGAGAACATGCTGGCCACTCACACCGCGCCGCCTGAGCGAGCCCGAAGGCAGCGCCCCCCCCTCCCTGATCATGGCAGGCGCACAAACAAAAGACCCGGCGGTTTCCCGCCGGGCCCTGAAACTTTCACACCGGAAGCAGCCTCACCCTTACGGGCGGGCGTCGCGGCGGTCACCGCGGGACTGAACCTGCGCGGCAATCTGGGCCGGGCCGCCGTTCTGCGGGCGGCGCTGGCCACTGCCGGGCTTGCGGACCTGGCCGCCATTGGGCTTGCCATGACCATTGCCGAAACCGCTCTTGCCGCCTTCACCACGGCCACGGCCGCCTTCGGAACGGGCACCGTAGCCACGCCCCTGTTCACCACGGCCCTGTTCGCGTCCCTGGCCCTGGCCACGGCCCTGCTGGCCGCCGCCGCGCGCCGGGCGCTTGGCAGCAGCACGGCCCTCGGCCGGAGCTTCACCGCTGGCGACGGGGATGCGGATGCCGGTCAGGCGCTCGATGTCACGCAGCAGGCCGATTTCGTCCGGTGCGCAGAAGGCGATGGCATCGCCATCGGCGCCTGCACGGGCGGTGCGGCCGATACGGTGCACGTAGCTTTCCGGCACGTCCGGCAGGTCGAGATTGTAGACGTGGCTGACGCCCGGAATGTCGATGCCGCGTGCGGCCACATCGGTGGCCACGAGAATGCGGGTCTCGCCGGACTTCAGTTCCTTGATGGCGCGGTCACGCTGGTTCTGGCTCTTGTTGCCATGGATGGCATTGGCCTTGAACCCGGCAGCTTCCAGACGGCGCACCACCTTGTCCGCACCATGCTTGGTGCGGGCGAAGACCAGCGACAGATCGTCGGGGCGCTCGGACAGGCAGTTGATCAGCAGGCTGATCTTGTCGCCGTTCGAGACGAAGTGAACGCACTGGGTCACCTTGTCTGCCGTGCGGCCAGCCGGAGCCACTTCCACGCGGACCGGATCGGTCAGGTAGGAGCGGGACAGTTCCTCGATCTGCTTCGGCATCGTGGCCGAGAACAGCAGGGTCTGGCGCTTCTTCGGCACCAGATTGGCGATCTTGCGCAGGGCGTGGATGAAGCCGAGATCCAGCATCTGGTCGGCTTCGTCCAGCACCAGATATTCCACCTGGTCAAGACGCAGGGCGTTGCGGTCGATCAAATCGAGCAGACGGCCCGGCGTGGCGACGAGAATGTCGCAGCCACGGGACATGCGCTTGATCTGCGGGCCGATGGAAACACCGCCCATGATGGTGGCAACCTGCAGCGGCGTCGACTTGATGAAGCCAATGAGGTTCTGCGCGATCTGGTTCACCAGTTCGCGGGTGGGCGCCAGAATCAGGGCACGGGTGGCGCGGGCCGGAGCCGGCTTGGGGTTGGCGAGCATGCGCTCGACCAGCGGCAGGCCGAAAGCGGCGGTCTTGCCGGTGCCGGTCTGGGCCAGGCCCATCAGGTCATTGCCGGCGAGAATGAGCGGGATGGCTTCGCGCTGGATCGGGGTCGGCTGGTCGTAGCCGATAGCGGCGATGGCCTTGAGGATCGACTGGGAAAGCCCGAGAGCTTCAAACTGAGTCAAATGAAAACCTTCAACTGTCGCGCCTGCCGCATCAAAGGGCACGCGCACAAGGTGGACCGGCCCATGATGGACCAGCCTTTCGTGGCGGTTACGGCACGGGCCAAATGGCAATCCGGACCGTCAGAACCCCGCGTGAAATGGGAACCTGGGAAAAGGCATCGCAGCCTCTGGCGCGACGCGGAACGGCTCACGCATCCTGTCTGTCTCCGTCACGGATCACCTTTCGGGAAGGGCCGGATCTGCCAGACCGCAGGATCTGCGGGTGCCCCGCAACAACATGTGAGGGGCAGGCGCGTGGAGAGGACGCAGGCCGCTCACGCGGCGGCCAAACCGTATCTTGGCGCCTGTATCGGCGCATGAAGCCGGAAAGTCAAGATAAAACGGCGCCCTGCGGCGCAAGCCCCAGCCGGGCGGCAATGGTGCGGCGTTCATAATCGACATTCCAGTCGATCAGCACACGCCAGACGGCTTCGGCCTGACCGGCTTCCAGTCCGAGGTCTTCCGCCCGCCCGCGCAGGCGCTCGATCATGGTCTCGATCCGCTCTGCATCGAAGGCTTCGTCCGGATGCTGCTTGATCTGCGCCATCTGGCGCACATAGGTCTGCCGCTCGGCGAAAAGCTTCAGAAGAAGCTGGTCGATCCGGTCGATCTCGGTCCGGATGTCACCCTTGGTGACGCAGTCCTTTGCAGGTTTCATTCCAAAAGGCCCTTTGCCTGTCCAAGCCGGAGAGGATGAACGCCGTCACGCCTGCCGGTGCGGTTGGCTCCGGCAGGCGCAAGGGATGGATGGCTCAGGCTTCCGCCTTCTTCTGCGCCTCGACGCAGGCCAGAGCCGACATGTTGACCACGCCGCGCGAGGTCACCGAGCCGGTAAGGATATGCGCGGGCTTGGCCGTGCCGAGCAGGATCGGGCCGACATGCAGGGCCTCCGTTGCCACCTTCAGCAGGTTAAGCGCGATATTGGCCGCATCCAGATTCGGGAAGAGCAGCAGGTTCGCTTCGCCCTTCAGGCGGCTGTCCGGCATGACGCGCTGGCGCAGCAGCTCGGACAGGGCCGAATCGCCGTGCATGTCGCCGTCCACTTCCAGCTCCGGGCATTCCTTCCAGAGGATGTCCAGCGCCTTGCGCATCTTGTCGGCTGAGGCCAGTTCGCGCGAGCCGAAGTTGGAGGCCGACAGCAGAGCCACCTTGGGCTCGATACCGAAGCGGCGGATTTCCTCGGCTGCGAGCCGTGCCATCTCGGCCAGCTCTTCCGCATCCGGGTCTTCGGTCACGAAAGTATCGGTCAGGAAGATCGCACCACGGTCGTTGATCAGCAGCGACAGGGCCGAGAGGTCCCGCACGCCGGCCTTGAGGCCGATGATCTGGCGGATGTCGCGCAAATGCCGGATGAAGCGCCCTTCGAGGCCGCAGATCACCGCATCAGCTTCCCCGCGCCGCACGGCCAGCGCCGAGATGACGGTGGAGTTGGTGCGCACGATGGTTCGCGCCGCATCATGCGGCACACCCTTGCGGCCAACGCAGGAGAAATATTCGTCCACATAGTCGCGGTAGCGCGGATCGTCTTGCGGGTTGACGAATTCGAAGTCGACGCCGGGGCGGATCTTCAGGCCGAAGCGCTCGCAGCGGGCCTTCAGCACGTCCGGACGGCCAACGAGGACCGGCACGGCCACCTTGTCCTCGATCAGCACCTGAGCCGCGCGCAGCACGCGCTCATCCTCGCCTTCCGCATAGATGATGCGCTTCGGCTCACGGGTCGCTGCCTGAATGATCGGCTTCATCACGAGGCCGGAGCGGAAGACGAAGCGGTTCAGCGTGTCGAGATAGGCGTCGAAGTCTTCAATCGGCCGGGTGGCGACGCCAGTCTCCATCGCTGCGCGGGCCACAGCCGGTGCAATGCGCAGGATCAGGCGCTGATCGAAGGGCGACGGGATCAGGAACTTCGGCCCGAAGGTCTCGGTTGCCCCTCCATAGGCACGGGCCGCAACGTCGGACGGCTCTTCCTTGGCCAGATCCGCGATGGCCTTCACCGCCGCATGCTTCATCTCTTCGTTGATCGCCGTCGCGCCCACGTCCAGCGCGCCGCGGAAAATGTAGGGGAAGCACAGGACGTTGTTCACCTGGTTCGGGAAATCCGAACGGCCGGTGCACATCATCACGTCGTCGCGCACGGCCAGCGCGGCTTCCGGCATGATTTCCGGATTGGGGTTGGCGAGCGCCAGGATCAGCGGGTTCGGCGCCATCCTGGCGACCATCTCCGGCTTCAACACACCGGCAGCAGACAGGCCGAGGAACACGTCGGCGCCCTCGATGATCTCGCCCAGCGTGCGCTTGTCCGTCTTCTGGGCGAAGATGCCCTTCCAAGGGTCCATCAGGGCTTCGCGGCCTTCATAGACCACGCCCTCGATGTCCGAAACCCAGATGTTTTCGCGCTTTGCGCCAAGGGAGACGATGAGATTGAGGCAGGCGAGCGCGGCGGCACCGGCGCCAGAGGCGACGATCTTCACCTGATCGATCGGCTTGCCAGCCAGTTCCAGCGCATTCTTGACCGCTGCACCGACGATGATCGCCGTGCCGTGCTGGTCGTCATGGAACACCGGAATGTTCATCCGCTCGCGCAGCTTGGCCTCGATCTGGAAGCACTCCGGCGCCTTGATGTCCTCAAGGTTGATGCCGCCGAAAGTCGGCTCCAGAACAGCAACCGCATCGACGAACCGGTCGACGTCGAGTTCGTCCACCTCGATGTCGAAGACGTCGATACCGGCGAATTTCTTGAACAGAACCGCCTTGCCTTCCATCACGGGCTTGGAGGCGAGCGGGCCGATGTTGCCGAGGCCCAGCACGGCGGTGCCGTTGGAAATCACGGCCACAAGATTGGCGCGGGAGGTGTAGAGCGCAGCCGTGGACGGATCGCGGGCGATTTCAAGGCAGGGAGCGGCAACGCCGGGGGAGTAGGCCAGAGCCAGATCGCGCTGGTTACCGAGAGGCTTGGTGGCCTTGATCTCAAGCTTTCCCGGGCGCGGGTGGCTGTGGAAGAACAGTGCGGATTCGGTCAGATCGCTTCCAGCCGGTTTCTTGTCGCTCATGTCGCCTCTCGTCTCGACAGCGGTCTTGGCCGCCTTTTCCCTCAAGGAGGCATGGCCCATCCGCGCGCGCGGTTCAACCTTATTTCGCACCTGCTCCACCGGTTGCAGGCAAAAGAAGCCGCAAAAGCAGGAATAGAACCAGTCCGTTGAGGATATGCCACATGAAATGGGTGCCCAGCGCGAGGCTGTCACACACCGGCATGTCGAGCGTGCGGAAGGTGAGCGAGGCAGCAAACACCACACCGGCCGCCGCAAGTCCCTTCGCCAGCCGGGCGCTGGAACGCCAGGCCAGAGCCGCAACGATGAAGATGGCGGCAAGCGCTGGCAGATAGCCGGCGGAAGACCCCACCAGCGGGGCAAAAAGCCGCCCGGCGAAAGGCGAGGCCACAAAAAAGAGGCCGGTTATGCCTGCCGCCCAGTACCAGCGCAGCCCCAGAAACCGGTTCAGCGCCGCGAAGAGATAGACATGGATGAAAAGGGCAATCGGAATGACATCCGCCAGCAGCGACCAGCGGTTGGCGAAGGTGTGGAACAGGAAGGAGCCGATGCCTGTTGCCAGTGTGATCAGGATCAGCGCCAGAGCCAGCCAGTCGCCCGGCGCCCGCTTGCGCCACATCAGGAAGGCCACCAGCGCCGCCAGAATGAAAGAGGCATTGGTGATGGCATTGACCGGCTCGGACCAGAAACCGGCGTCCAGCCGCTCGCAGTAATTGTTCAGCGGTTCCGTCCAGTTCATGTCTTCGCCTCCATGCCTGTGCATCAGGTCAAATGTGACACAGGACGGACAGTGGCAAGAGTACATGCCCTTTTTTACAAGGCAAAGACGGCAGGCGTCCCCAGCCTGCCGTCAGATCCGGACCTTACTGGAAAGCCGTCTCCGCAAAGCTGCGCAGCTTGCGCGAATGCAGGCGCTCCGGCGGCATGGAGCGTAGCTGCTCCATGGCCCGCATGCCGATTTCCAGATGCTGCGCCACCTGCCGCTTGTAGAAATCCGTCGCCATGCCCGGCAGCTTCAACTCGCCATGAAGCGGCTTGTCGGAGACACAGAGCAGCGTGCCGTAGGGCACACGGAAGCGGAAACCGTTGGCGGCGATGGTGGCGGACTCCATGTCCAGCGCGATGGCGCGGGACTGGGAGAAGCGCTGCACGAGGCCGCGCTGGTCCCACAGTTCCCAGTTCCGGTTGTCGATGGAGGCGACCGTGCCGGTGCGCATCACCTTCTTCAGTTCATAGCCGGAGAAACCGGTGACCTCGGCAACGGCGCTTTCCAGCGCCACCTGCACCTCGGCCAGAGGCGGGATCGGCACCCAAAGCGGCAGGTCCTGATCCAGCACATGGTCATCGCGGACATAGCCGTGGGCAAGCACATAGTCACCCAGCGTCTGGCTGTTGCGCAGGCCCGCGCAGTGGCCCAGCATCAGCCAGGCATGCGGCCGCAGCACAGCGATGTGGTCGGTGATGGTCTTGGCGTTGGAAGGGCCCACGCCGATGTTGACCATGGTGATGCCGGAATTGTCCGCCCGCTTCAGGTGATAGGCTGGCATCTGCGGCAGCTTGGCCGGCGCCGTGCCCGACGCGGGCGACTTCGAGCCAGCCAGCGTCAGCAGGTTGCCGGGCTCGACGAAGGCAGTGTAGCCGCTCTCCGGATCGGCAATTGCAACTTCCGCCATGCGGCAGAATTCGTCGATGTAGAACTGGTAGTTCGTGAAAAGCACGTAGTTCTGAAAATGCTCAGCCGCCGTCGCGGTGTAGTGCTGCAGGCGGTGGAGCGAATAGTCGATGCGCGGGCCGGTGAAAGGCGCCAGCGGCATGATGCCGTCCACCGGCTCATAGGTGCCGTTGGCGATGGCGTCATCCATCAGCGTCAGGTCCGGCAGATCGAACATGTCCGCCAGTGGCCGGTCACCGGGCATGGCCCCAGCACCTTCGACGTGAGTACCGTCATAGAAGGCGAAGTGCAGCGGGATCGGCGTCGTGCTGTCCCCCACATGCACCGGCACACCATGATTGCGGATCAATAGCGAGACCTGCTCCGTCAGATACTGCTGAAACAGGTCCGGCCGGGTGATTGTGGTGGCATGGATGCCGGGGCCGGAAACAAAACCGAACGGCATGCGGCTGTCGAGGCGCGAATGGCTCTCCGTGATCAGACGGATCTGCGGATAATAGGCCCTCACCCGGCCCTCGGGCGCCGTCCCTGCCACGAGATCGCGGAACGCGTCCCGGATGAAGGCGGTGTTGCGCTCGAACAGGTCCATCAACCGGGCGACGGCAGCGGCCGCATCGGTGAAGGGTTCCAGCGGCGCAGCGGGCGCCAGCACGAACGGGCGGGGATCCGTGAGGGGATTTCGGTAGGGCCGGTCTTTCAAATGCATTCTCCTTATTGTTCTTAACCGGACAGGCTCTAACAGAGACCCGTTCTCGTCAAGCCTTGGAAGTCAAATTTTGAAATATTTTTCACCCAGCGAATGATTTTGCATTTTTGGCCAAACTCAATGGCACGGCGATGACAAAAACCAACATGGTGAATCGTGCAGCGCACAATCGGGTGCCAGCGCCACTTTCTGACCATCCCGGCTGCCCGGGATGATGGTTAATGCGGACGGGCGCTTCCCGGCCCTGCCTTGCGGAAAAGCACGATATTTCCGCCAGTTTTTCCAAGGCCAAAAGTTAACCTGCCGACCGGGTTTCACAAACCTAAAGAAAGCATTGAAATCAAAAAGAAAAATTAGAGCGCGCCTTAACTCGCGATTTACCAGATCCGGTAACCATGAGCCTCGAAATTGCGTGAGGTGCTGCGTCGCAATGAAAGTTCTGCGTACTGGGGTGTCCTCTGTGACACCCCTTGAAACCCAAGACAATGCCGCCACTCCGGCCTGGCTGAACACGATCCTGAAGGGCGACTGCGTTGCCGCCCTCAGCAAGCTGCCCTCGAAGTCGGTGGATCTGGTGTTTGCCGATCCGCCCTACAATCTTCAGCTCGGCGGTGATCTTCACCGTCCCGATCAGTCGAAGGTGGATGCCTGCGACGATCACTGGGACCAGTTCGAGAGCTTCGAGGCCTATGATGCCTTCACCCGCGCATGGCTGCTGGCCGTGCACCGCGTGATGAAGGACGATGCCTCGCTCTATGTCATCGGCTCCTACCACAACATCTTCCGCGTCGGCGCGATCCTGCAGGATCTGGGCTTCTGGATCCAGAACGACATCGTCTGGATCAAGTCCAACCCGATGCCGAACTTCCGGGGCAAGCGCTTCACCAATGCCCATGAGACGATCATCTGGGCGTCGAAGTCGAAGGCCTCCAAGCCGGTATTCAACTACGATGCGCTGAAGACCTTCAACGAAGACCTTCAGATGCGCTCTGACTGGCACCTGCCGCTGTGCACCGGTGCGGAACGGCTGAAGGATGAGGACGGGCAGAAGGTTCATCCGACCCAGAAGCCGGAGTCCCTGCTCTACCGGGTGCTGACGGCTTCGTCCCGTCCGGGCGATGTGGTGCTTGACCCCTTCTTCGGCACCGGCACCACCGGCGCCGTCGCCAAGCGCCTTGGCCGCAATTTCATCGGCATCGAGCGCGAGCAGAGCTACATCGATGCAGCCACTGCCCGCATCAATGCCATCGTGCCGGCCGAGGGCGTGTCCCTCGACATGCAGAAGGGCAAGCGCGCCGAGCCGCGCATTCCCTTCGGCTCGCTGCTGGAAGCCGGCCTGCTGGAACCGGGCACGGAGCTGATCTGCCCGAAGGGCAAGCATCTGGCCATTGTGCGCGCTGACGGTTCGCTGGTCAGCGGCCAGCACTCCGGCTCCATCCACAAGGTGGGTGCGCTCGTTCAGGGCGCGGAAAGCTGCAATGGCTGGACCTTCTGGCATCTGAAGGACCGGGGCAGCTTCAACCCGGTGGATGACCTGCGCAAGGAACTCAGATCCCGCCTCTTCGCCTGATCCATAGGCGAAGGGCTGGACATTCGCGTCCCCGCGAATTCCCGGAACACCCCCGGCTCCCCGAGGCCGGGGGTGTTTTTTTGTGCGCCAGCCCGGCGCAGGGGGATTGACTCGCTCCTTATATATCCATAATTCTGGATATATGGATGAACTAGAAACCATCGCTGCCCTTGCAGCCCTTGCTCAGGCGACCCGCCTTCAGGCCTTCCGCGCACTCGTGCAGGCAGAACCTGATGGCATTGCCGCCGGTGACCTCGCCCAGCGCCTCGGCGTGCCACAGAACACGCTTTCCGCGCATCTGACGGTTCTTTCGCAAGCAGGGCTTGTCACAGGACTGCGGCAAGGACGCTCTATCGTCTACCACGCGAATCCCGAGCAGCTCAGGCAGATGATGCTCTACCTCCTGAAGGATTGCTGCGGCGGCAAGGCCAGCCTATGCGAGCCGCTGATCGCCGAGCTGACCGGAAGCTACACGGATACCTGTTCTCCGGCCTGTGCCACACCAGCCAGCAGCCGGATGCCATAAGGAGCCTGCCATGACCGAGAAAACCTACAATGTGCTGTTCCTCTGCACCGGAAATTCCGCCCGGTCCATCCTCGCCGAAGGCATTCTGAACGCGACAGGCGGCGGCCGGTTCCACGCCTATTCTGCGGGCAGCCAGCCAAAGGGCGCGGTTCATCCGCTGGCCCTCAAGACACTGGAAGCGCTCGGGTATCCGGCAGAAGGGTTCCGTTCCAAGAGCTGGGACGAATTCGCCGTGCCCGGCGCACCGCAGTTCGACTTCGTCTTCACAGTCTGCGACAACGCCGCTGGCGAAGCCTGCCCCGTGTGGCCCGGCCAGCCGATGACAGCCCATTGGGGCATCGAGGATCCTGCAGCCTTTGAAGGCGCAGCGTTCGAGAAGGAGCAGGCTTTCAGCCAGGCCGCCCGCTATCTCAAGAACCGCATCAGCGCCTTCCTCAATCTGCCGCTGTCCTCCATCGACGCCATGGCCCTGAAGAAGAAGCTTACCGACATCGGCACCCTTGAAGGTGCCACCACCCTTGCTGAAAAGGTGAAGTGATCCATGTCCCTGTTTGAACGCTACCTGACGCTGTGGGTGGGGCTGGCGATCATCGCCGGCATCGCCCTCGGCCACCTGCTGCCGCAGGTGTTCGAGGTGATCGGCACGCTGGAAATCGCCAAGGTCAACCTGCCCGTCGCCGTGCTGATCTGGCTGATGATCATCCCCATGCTGATGAAGATCGACTTTGCCGCCATCCGGCAAGTCGGCCAGCACTGGCGCGGCATGAGCATCACGCTGTTTTCGAACTGGGCGGTGAAGCCCTTTTCCATGGCGGTTCTCGGCTGGATCTTCATCGGCTGGCTGTTTGCCCCGCTTTTGCCGCAGGACCAGATCGACAGCTACATCGCCGGGCTGATCCTTCTTGGGGCCGCGCCCTGCACGGCCATGGTCTTCGTCTGGTCGAACCTGACAAGGGGCGACGCGCCTTTCACTCTGACGCAGGTTGCCCTCAATGACGCTGTGATGGTGCTGGCCTTCGCTCCCATCGTGGCGCTGCTGCTGGGCGTTTCCTCCATCATCGTGCCCTGGGATACGCTGCTGATCTCGGTTGCCCTGTTCATCGTCGTGCCGGTGATTGCCGCGCAGATGCTGCGCAAGGCGCTTGGGGCTGGAGATGGCCGGGCGCTGGCGCGCTTTCAGGAGCAGATCCAGCCTCTGTCCATCGGTGCGCTGCTGCTGACCGTCGTGCTGCTCTTCGCCTTCCAGGGCAGCCAGATCCTTGCCCAGCCGCTGGTGATCGCCCTGCTGGCCGTGCCGATCCTGCTGCAGACCGTGTTCATCTTCGGCTTTGCCTATATCCTCAACCGGGTGACCGGCGAAGCGCATTGCATCGCAGGCCCTTCCGCCCTGATCGGCGCCTCGAACTTCTTCGAGCTGGCCGTCGCCACAGCCATCAGCCTCTTCGGCTTCAATTCCGGCGCAGCGCTCGCCACCGTTGTCGGCGTGCTCATCGAGGTGCCGGTGATGCTGGCGCTGGTCGCCGTCGTCAACCGCAGCAAAGGCTGGTACGAGGCCTCCCGCGCCGTTTCTGCCCGCAGCATCACAGAAGGACAGGCCTGAACCATGGATGCCACGATCTATCACAATCCCGCCTGCGGCACCTCGCGCAACACGCTGGAGATGATCCGCAACGCCGGGATCGAGCCCACGGTCATCGAATATCTGAAGACCCCGCCCAGCCGCGAGGATCTGGCCGCGATGATCGCCGCCGCAGGCCTCACCGTGCGCGGCGCCCTGCGCGAGAAGGGCACGCCCTACGAGGAAATGGGCCTTGGCAACCCGGACCTTGATGATGCGGCGCTGCTCGACGCGATGATGCGCGAGCCCATCCTCATCAACCGCCCCTTCGTCGTCACCCCGCTCGGCACCCGCCTCTGCCGCCCCTCGGAAGTGGTGCTGGAGATCCTTCCGGACACCCACAAAGGCGCCTTCACCAAGGAAGACGGTGAAAAGGTTCTGGACGCGGACGGCAAGCGGATCAGCTGAGCGCGCTTCTGCACGCAGCTTTCAAGGCCCGGAGAACCCACTCCGGGCCTTTTTCACATGAATGAGCATCAGGCGTCCTTGCACGTGTGGGCATGTCCTGCCCGGAACGGTGACCCAGATGGACTTGATGCTGGCCGCTTTGGCCTACCGCTTTTTCAGGCAGAACCGCCAGCAGACACAGCCTCGTTCTCCCGGGGAAGCGGCTGCCGCCATGCTGGCCTCGCTTCTGCCGGCCCTTCCCCAGGACAGCTTGCCACCTTCCCCAAGCCTTCCTGCCGAAAGGACCACTGACATGCCTGCAAATCCCACGCCGATCCGGCCCGTCATTCCGGCCAACTTCCTGCTTGGCACCCTGCGCCTTGCCAACAATGCCGGTCAGTACAGCATCGAAGACGGCCAGTTTCCGAGCCTCTACTTCATCGACAATGTCGTGAACTTCATCCGTTACCGCCCCTTGCACCGGGACGGCTTTCTTATCTCCGAGAAGGCGGGCCGCGAAGTCTACATGTATGCAGGTCAGTGGAACGATGCCCTGACGATTCAGGCAAACCTTGCAGCCAACACGATCTACTCGGTCCAGCTTGGCAACAACAAGACAACGATCAATGCCAACCTGCTGGCTTCGCAAGCAAATCAGATGAGCACCCAGCAGCTCAACACATTCAACGCGGCCAACAATCCGATACCGATGGGACAAAACACGGTCTATATCAACGCAGGTCCCTTGCAGGGTTTGTTCTTCGGTGGCAGCGCAACCGCGACAAATAATAAGTATCAGCCCCTCAACATGCTGGATCTGGATCTGGCAAACATCAACACCACCACTGGCGCTCACTGGGGTCATTCGGTTGCCATGCCCCAGTCAATCACAAGCTTCTATGAGAGCCGTTTCCCCGGGCTGATGACCGCCCTGCTGCAAGCAGGCCAGAGCAAGCAGGAACTGACCATTCCCCTGCCCTCCACCGGACGCAGCCTGTCGATCCCGATCCGCAGCAATGTGCAGTATTTCCCGCGCACAATGTTCGATTCCAGCGCCGAGCAGCAATCCTTCCTGATGACAATGATCCGCAGCTTCTCCTGACGGATTGGCAGGCGGCGGGTTGTTGCCCGCCGCCTCGCCGCCAATGCCAAGGCGCTGAGATGCTGACGCATCACGCCTTGAAACGGCTCAAACGCCGCACGGGCTTGACCAACTCCCGATAAGTCAAGCTTATCGAGAGTTGGTATATCCTCACCCAAACGCCACCAGTGCCTTGCGGCGTTTGCCGGCGGCAAGGGTGAGGCGGTCGTTCGCGCCCAGATCGCCGCTGGAGATGCGGCGGCGCGGGTCGTCGGCGACGTTGCCGTTGAGGCGGACGCCGCTGCCTTCAACCAGACGCCGGGCGTCGCTGTTGGAGGCGGCAAAGCCGGTGGCGACCAGAAGCTCCAGCAAGCCCAGATCCTGTGCCAGCATGGCGAGCGGCAGGGTGTGCGTCGGCTCGGCGCTCATCTCGTCGCCGGAGAACAGCGCATCGCCCTGCTCCAGCGCGTGGCGGGCGGCATCGGCACCGTGGACGATGCCGGTGACATGGGTGGCCAGCAGCTTCTTCACCTCGTTGAGTTCGGCGCCTTGCAGATCGGACAGGCGCTCCACCTCGCTCAGGGGCAGCTCGGTGAAAAGCCGCAGGAAGCGCGGCACGTCCGCATCTGCCGTATTGCGCCAGAACTGCCAGAAGCCGAAGGGTGACAGGTGCTCCGGATGCAGCCAGACGGCGCCCGCCGCCGTCTTGCCCATCTTGGCCCCGCTCGCCGTGGTCACCAGCGGCACGGTCAGCCCGTGCAGCTTGCGCCCGTCGCGGCGGCCAAGCTCGACACCATTGATGATGTTGCCCCACTGGTCCGAACCGCCAACCTGAAGGCTGCAGCCATGGCGGCGGGAGAGCTCCAGAAAATCCACCGCCTGCAGCATCATGTAGCAGAATTCCAGCACGGTCAGCGGCATCTGCGCCTCTAGCCGGGACTTGACGCTGTCGAAGGTCATCATTCGGTTGACGGTGAAATGGCTGCCGTAGTCGCGCAGGAATTCGAGGAACTTCACTTCCGTCAGCCAGTCGGCATTGTCCACCAGCAGAGCGCCTTCTGCGCCGGAGAAGTCGATCAGCGTCTCCACCGAGCGGCGGATGCCGGCGATGTTGGCGGCAATCTGCTGCTTTTCGAGGATAGGCCGGGCCTCATTGCGGAAGCTGGGATCACCCACCTGGCTGGTGCCGCCGCCCAGAACGATGATGGGCCGGTGGCCGAGTTTCTGCAGCCAGCGCATGGTCATCAGCGGCATCAGGTGGCCGACATGCAGGCTCGCAGCCGTGGCATCAAAACCGGCATAGACCGTGACAGGACCTTCCGCGAGGCGCGCATCCAGCGCCTCCAGTTCCGTGGTCTGGTTGACGAGCCCACGCTCGAACAGCACCTGCAGAGCTTCGGATTTGAGCGGGCTGGCCGGTTTTCCGGCCTCGATCATATGCTGGGTCACTTACGGCTTCCTTCGGGAGTTTGCCCCTGTCAGGAGAGCCTTTGAAAACCAAAAAGCCGCCTGACGCGGCGGCTTTTTCGGGTTTGATCAAATGAGCAAGATCCTACGCAGCCGCCGGTATGGAGGTGACGTAATAAAAATACACAAAGGTGGCGGCGGTCTTGATCATGGCAGGATAGATGCCCCGGAACCATCCCGCCTGTCAAGCGGGCATGCAGGGCAAGAAGAGTGTCATGTCCCCGGTACCGTCAGCGGCTTGCATGAAAGACACAAAGTCAACACCTTGATAACCACGATTAAAGGTTGCATTTCCAAAGCTGTCACAATCATTACATCCGGCAGGTCTCCTTGTTTGCGTCAGTGAACGCAAGCAAAACACCATATCAACGGGAGACCCGGAAATGTCTGATACAACACCGCGCAACATCATCTATGCCCTGCGCCAGAACACCCCCATCACCGGCATCATCGGCAGCGACTTCACGCATGTGATCCTGTGCTTTCTTCTGCCCCAGACCAACGGCACCGTCGCGCCGAGCTGGGAGCTGCAGCAGTTTCTGGCCAAGCCCAATCTGGTGAGCCAGCTGCAGGAAGGCGGCAAGCGCAAGGTGATGGTTTCCATTGGCGGCGAAAACGTCCCGGCCGGCGGCTGGCAGGCAATGGCAGCAAATCTGCCGGCAGCGGCGGCCTCGATCGTCAGCTTCCTGAATACCTATGGCCTTGACGGCATCGACATCGACTACGAGGACACGGGAGCCATCTCCAACCCTTCAGGCTCAGGCTACGACCCTGTGGCCTTTCTCGCGGGCCTGTCTACTCAGGTGAAGGCAGCCCCCGGCACGCGTCTGATCAGCCACGCCCCTCAGCCGCCCTATCTCTATCCGGGCGCCTATTCCTCCTATCCGGAGGGGCCGTATCAGCGGGTCATGACCACTGCTCAGGGCGCGATCGACTGGCTCAACATCCAGTATTACAACAATCCGTGGTATGTTGGCGCCTCAGCTGCCGATCAGCAGCAGAAGGTGGCAGGTCTCAGTGGCGGCGGCTTCCCGTCCAGCATCGCAGACCTTTCCGTCTCGATTCCGCCGGAGAAGCTGGTGCTGGGCCGCGTCACCTCGACCGACAATGGCGGCTCCGGATATCTGGATGCAGCAACCACCGCAGCCAGCCTCGTTCAGCCGCTGACACAGCGTTTCGGCTCGCGCTTTGGCGGCGTGATGGGCTGGGAATTTTCGCTCGACACAAGCTCATCGGCCAATGCCAACGCCTGGGGCAGCGCCATGGCCGCGGCGATGAAGAGCTGAGATCAGCAGGAAGCCGGTGAGCAGTGCTCCAGTTCCGCCGGTTCCGGCATGACGGCTTTCTCCGGAAGGCCGTCACCATTGAGAAAGACAGTGAGGATACGGGCCAGGCTCTGGCCCGTGTTCTCACCCTGATGCGTCACACGCATGGCCTCCACCATGCACTCGCCCTGCCGGAAAAGACGCGTCTGCCCACCCTGATAGGTGACCCTAATCTCCCCCTCCAGCACATAGCAGAACACCGGGCAATGGTGCTGGTGCCAGCCGGTTACCTCCCCCGGCATCATGGAAACCACCAGCGGATGAATGGCGCAGCCCGTTGCCGGAAAACTCAGAAACTCGCCCGCGACCGTGAACCGGTGAAACCCCAGATCTTCGGCATTACCGTAAAGCACCGCCTGTTCGCCGTCCGGGATCTTGAATTGATGAACCATACCTGCCCTGGCATCCCCGTGCGCCCGCCATGTCCTCCCAGCCCCGGCAGAGCATATACAACGCATGGAAGTATCAATAATTTACTCCCGTGAAATTTGCGTAGAAGCGCAAGGCCGCAAGAAAAAGGCCCGGCAGTTACGCCGGGCCTTTGGTGCATTCAGACTGGCTGCGTGCTTACTCCGCCGCAGCCGGGGTGACGCTGGCCGGGGCAGGTTCGCTCCAGGTGAGAACCGGGCTACGGGCGGCGCGGGTTTCATCGAGGCGGCGGCGCGGGGCAAGGTAGGGCGCGCCGGTGAAGCGCTCCGTCTCGCCGCGCTTGGCGGACATGACGAGATCCCGCAGCGTGGCGACGAACAGATCCAGCGCTGCCCGGCTTTCGGACTCGGTCGGCTCAATCAGCATCGCGCCATGGACGACCAGCGGGAAGTACATGGTCATCGGGTGATAGCCCTCATCGATCATCGCCTTGGCAAAATCGAGAGTGGTGACGCCCGTGTCCTTGAGGAAGCTGTCATCGAACAGCACCTCATGCATGCAGGGGCGCTCGCCGAAGGGCAGGCTCATCAGGTCCTGCAGGCCAACGCGGACATAGTTCGCATTCAGCACCGCATCCTCGGAGGCAAGACGCAGCCCGTCCGAGCCGTGGCTCAGCATGTAGGTCAGCGCCCGGACGAACATGCCCATCTGGCCGTGGAAGGCGGTCATGCGGCCGAACGGCTTTTCGCCATCCTTGAGGCCGGCTTCCGTTTCCACCAGTTCCAGCCCGCTGTCCGACTTGCGAACGAAGGGCAGCGGCGCGAACGGGGCAAGACGGCTCGACAGAACCACCGGGCCGGAGCCCGGTCCGCCGCCGCCATGCGGGGTGGAGAAGGTCTTGTGCAGGTTGATGTGCATCGCGTCGATGCCCAGATCCCCCGGACGCGCCTTGCCGACGATGGCGTTAAAGTTGGCGCCGTCGCAGTAGAAATAGGCGTTGGCGGCGTGGATGGCGGCGGCAATCTCCATGATGTCGCGCTCGAACAGCCCGCAGGTGTTCGGGTTGGTCAGCATGATGGCGGCGATGTTGCCGTCATTCTCCGCAATCGCCTTCTTCACCGAGGCCAGATCCACCGTGCCGTCGTCCTTGGCGTCGATGGCAACGACCTTGAAGCCGAGGAGCGCAGCGGTGGCCGGGTTGGTGCCATGGGCACTTTCCGGCACCAGCACGATCTTCGGATCACGCCCCGCAGCGATATGCGCGGCCTTGATCGCCATCATGCCGCACTGCTCGCCATGGGCGCCGGCCTTCGGGCTCATGGCCACGGCGGTGGTGCCGGTCAGCTCCATCAGCCAGTCGCCCAGCTCGGAGATGAGCTCCACGGCGCCCTTGACGGTCGACAGCGGCTGCAGCGGGTGAATGTCGCCAAAGCCCGGCACGCGCGCCATCTTTTCGTTGAGGCGCGGGTTGTGCTTCATGGTGCAGGAGCCGAGCGGATAAAGCCCGCTGTCGATGGCGTAATTGTTGCGCGACAGACGCACGTAATGGCGCATCGTCTCCGGCTCGGAAAGGCCCGGCAGGCCGATCTTCGCCGTGCGGGCGTGGGTGCCCAGCTCCGCCTCGAAAGCCTCCGGCTCGTCCAGATCAACGCCCGCCACATCGAGGCGGCCGATCTCGAACAGCAGCGGCTCTTCCATGTCGAGCGCACGGTTGCCGGTGAAGGTCTTGGGCCGGAAAGCCGCGCCCGCATCGCCCGCAGCGGTCGGGCGTCCCTGTGTGTTCATGCTCATGCCAGCACCTCCTTGAGCGCGGCTGCGAAGGCAGCGCGGTCTTCATCGGTGTTGATTTCGGTCGAAGCGACAACGAGAAGGTTCGCAAGGTCCTTGTTGCGCGGCTCCAGCCGCGACACCGGCACACCGGCGAGGATGCCCCGTTCGGCCAGCGCCTCGACAACCTGATCCGCCACCTTCGGCAGAGCGATGGTGAACTCGTTGAAATAGGCCTTGTTCAGCACGTCAACGCCCGGCACGGCGGCCAGCAGCTTCTTCAGCTTCACCGCATTGGCGTGATTGATCCGGGCAAGGCGCGTCAGACCGGCTTCGCCCAGCAGCGTCATGTGGATGGTGAAGGCCAGCGCGCAGAGGCCGGAGTTGGTGCAGATGTTCGACGTCGCCTTTTCGCGGCGGATGTGCTGCTCACGTGTGGAGAGCGTCAGCACGAAGCCGCGCTTGCCTTCCGCATCCACGGTCTCGCCGCACAGGCGCCCCGGCATCTGGCGCATGTATTTCTGCTTCGTGGCGAAGAGGCCAACGTAAGGACCGCCGAAATTGAGACCATTGCCGATGGACTGGCCTTCGCCGACGACGATATCCGCGCCTTGCGTACCAGCCGGTTCGATCAGACCCAGCGACACCACCTCGGTGAAGACGGCGATCAGCAGCGCCCCATGGGCGTGGGCCTTCTCGGCAATCGGCTTCAGGTCGATGATCTGGCCATAGAAGGACGGCGACTGCACGACGACGCAGGACGTCTCGCCGTCGATGGCCGCCAGAATGTCCTCGGTGCCCATCGGGTCGGCAGGGAGCGCTTCCACCTTGTCACCGGAAAGGTTGGACAGGCCTTCGACCACGGCACGGTATTGCGGATGCAGCCCGCCGGAGAGCACCGCCTTGTTGCGGCGGGTGACGCGGTGCGCCATCAGCACGGCTTCGCCGGTGCCGGTGGAGCCGTCATACATGGAGGCGTTAGCCACTTCCATGCCGGTGAGGCGCGCGACCTGCGTCTGGAACTCGAAGAGGTACTGCAAGGTGCCTTGCGTGATTTCCGGCTGATAGGGCGTGTAGGAGGTGAGGAACTCGGAGCGCTGGATCAGGTGATCCACCGTCGCCGGAACGTGATGGCGGTAGGCGCCTGCCCCCACAAAGAAGGGCACAGTACCGGCGGCGATATTCTTGCCGGCCATGCGGTTCAGGTGGCGCTCCACCTCGATCTCGGACTTGCGCCTGGGCAGGTCGACGAGGCCCTTGAGGCGGGCGGCTTCCGGGATATCGGCAAACAGGTCATCAATCGAAGACACGCCGACGCGCGCCAGCATGTCGGCGCGGTCTGTGTCGGAAAGCGGCAGATAACGCATCGGGTTTACGTCCCTTCATGCGGTTGCGGAGCAACGAGGCGCACCGGGCCGGGCGCCACGACGATTTCACATTTCACCGAGTTGGCGATGAAGCACATCTCATGCGCCTTCTCGTGCAGTTCGGCGAGCCGGGCCGGGTCTGGCTGGCTGTCCGCGATGATCGCCATCACGGGGCGCAGGGTGACACGGGTGATGCCCATGCGCCCCGGCGCAATGCGGCTCATTTCCGCCTCTGCCCTGTCCTCGTAAGCCTCGATCAGCAGCCCGTCGCGGCGGGCCAGATCAAGGAAGGTCATCATGTGGCAGGAGGAGATGGCCGCAGCAAAGGCCTCTTCCGGGTCCACGGCTTCGGGCACCGAATGGGGCAGCGGCACGACGGTGGGCGAGGCAGAGGCTGGCACCTCCACACCGCCGTCAAAGCGCCAGGTATGGCCGCGGGAGTAGCGTCCAGTGCGGAACTCGCCCTCGCGGCGCCAGATCACTTCGGCGGTGTAGAGGTGGCCGGGCATGGCTTAAAGCGATCCCACGTAGGTCTTGTAGGCGTCTTCGTCCATCAGTTCCGAAAGCTCGCCCTCGTTGGAGATGCGCAGCTTCATGAACCAGGCCGAACCTTCAGGGTCTTCATTCACATTGGCCGGATTGTCGGAAAGCTTGGTGTTGACCTCGACAACCTCACCGCTGACCGGGGCATAGACCTCGCTGGCGGCCTTCACCGATTCCACCACGGCGGCATCATCGCCCTGCGAGACGGTGCGGCCAACTTCTGGCAGTTCCACATAGACCACATCGCCAAGCTGGCTCTGGGCATAGGTGGTGATGCCGACGGTGGCGACGCCGCCGTCAACGGCAACCCATTCATGATCCTTGGAGTAATAGGTCGTCATTCTCTGGTCTCCAGACTGGATGATCTTCTGTTTCTGAACGGCTCACGCCTTGGCGGCGCGCACGTAACGGTGCTCCACGAAAGGCATCGTGGTAACGGTGGCTTCCAGCTCCTTGCCGCGCACAATGAGCGCAAGCTTCGTGCCGGGGGCGGAATGGGCAGCGGCAACATAGCCCATGGCGATGGGCTGGCCGAGGGTCGGGGCAAAGCCGCCGGAAGTGACGGTGCCGATAGCCTCGCTGCCGCCGGGCAGACGGATCTCAGCCCCCTCACGGGCAGGAGCACGGCCTTCCAGCTTCAGGCCGACACGCTTGCGGGCCGGGCCTGCAGCGAGTTCGCCCTGAACACGGGCGGCGCCGGGGAAGCCGCCTTCCTCGCGGCGGCGCTTCTGCAGGATGAAGGTGATGTCGCCCTCGACCGGCGAGGTGCTCTCGTCCAGATCGTGGCCATAAAGGCAGAGCCCGGCTTCAAGGCGCAGGCTGTCGCGCGCACCAAGACCAATCGGCTTCACCCGCTCGTCCGCCAGCAGCGCCTTGACGATGGCCTCCGCAGCGTCTGCGGGAACGGACATTTCCACCCCGTCCTCGCCGGTATAACCGGAGCGCGACACATGGCAGCGGATGCCGTCGAAGTCCATCCAGGCCGCACTCATGAAGCCGAGGCTGGCCGCTTCCGGCGCATGCTGGGCAACGGCAGCAACAGCCTCCGGCCCCTGCACGGCGATCAGAGCGCGGTCCTCGACAATTTCAAGGCGCACGCCCTCAGGCAGGGCTGCGGCGATCAGCGGATAGTCCACGTCCTTGCGCGAGGCATTGACCACCAGGAACAGGCGGCCATCATCCTCTTCCGCCACAGGGCGGGTGACCATCAGGTCATCAACGATGCCGCCTTCTGCGTTGAGCAGAACCGTGTAGCGCTGCTTGCCGCGGCCAAGCTCCACCATGTTGGAGGGCACAAGAGCCTCCAGCGCACGGGCGGTGGTGGCGTGGTCCGGGCCGATGAGCCAGGCCTGGCCCATATGCGACACGTCGAACAACCCGGCAGCGGCGCGTGTGTGGAGATGTTCGGTCAGGATGCCGGCGGGATATTGCACGGGCATCTCATAGCCCGCGAAAGGCACCATGCGGGCGCCAAGCGCCACATGCAGGTCATGAAGGGGGGTACGCTTCAGGTCCGCCTCAGGGGCGGCCGCAGAATCAGTCGTGGCCATCAAGGGTCCTCGTCGTCAGTGGCGCAAGGACAGACCTGTAACGGCCCATCCGCACCCCCTCTGTCCGAGTACCTGAGAGATTTCCCGCCCGGCGCACGAATGCAGCCGGAAGGTTACTCCTTCGGTGAGACCTCACGCATCAGCATGCGAGGCCTGCTTTCCAGAGCGTCAAAGCGAAGCGGTCCTTTTGCCTGAGAGTTTCCGGGGTGGTTGCTCCTTCGGCGCTGTCTCAGATCCCCCGCATTGCTGCAGGGCACCTCTCCAGCCTCTCCCGCTGTCGCCTTTTTGAACCGCCAGCGTCTGCATCACCAAATGCAGCCGCTGCCGCTCCGCCCACCCGTCACGACCCGGGTGAGCAACGCGATTGTCTATTTCCGTCCTGCCCTTGTCAATATGCGCCATCCTGAGACGGATAGGTATTCCCGTCCCGTTTGACGGCAAGGGTTAAGAACGTCCCCACAGGCCTCAGCGGCGCTTCGTCCGCTGCGGTGCGCCTTCGTCAAAGCCGAAGACGATCTTGAGCGAGGTATCACGCGGCACCACGAAGGAATCTTCAACCAGCGACCAGGTCGCGGCCGGAGCACCAGCTGCAGCCGACACGGAGACAGACAGAAGCTGAGAGACCACCGGGGTGGCATCCGAAACGCCCTGCGGGATGATGGCAACACGCACCGGCAGCTTGATTTCACCGCCCGGCCATGCAGGGCCAGGCGTCACGCGGCCTGCAAGACCAACCTTGATGCGGGTCTGCTCCCCCTCGCGGCGGCACTCGCGCGCCCAATCCTCGAGATTGGCCTGATAGAGCAGCGCACGGGCATCATGCTCCTTGCCGCGCTCGTATTTGGTGATGAGGAACGTGTCGGACTGCAGCTCGATCGTCGGGCAATAGGGCTGCTTTTCGAAGGCCTGAGGATCAACCTCGATCGGCCCCTTGCCGCCGGTCACGATCTTCTGCGTCAGGCTGGGGCCTGCCGGCGCACCGCCCGCATCAGCGGAATCACCGCCGCCGAATGACATGCAGCCGGAAAGGAGCCCCGCCAGCGCGGCAAAGGTGGCCACGCGGCCTGCGGCAGAACGGGCGGAAATGCGTTCGACTTGCAGCATTCAGAAGTTCCACTTCACTCGAAACCTGTTCGCCGGTCTATAACAGGCCACATCCGTTTTGGCGAGACGCAGCCTGCCTGTATGGATGCACGGCGCAGAATGCAGGGCTTGCCCCGCAGCAATGCGCATGCTTCCCCTTGACAGGCCATGGGGTGATCACTCTATTGCCCCCATGAGCCACGCTCAAGGACCTGACATGACCGGCAATCATGGCGCTCTTCCGGCGCTGGACGTGAAATTGTGTGCACCGCGCGGCTTCTGCGCAGGGGTGGACCGTGCCATCCAGATCGTCGAACTGGCGCTGGAGAAGTTCGGCCGCCCGGTCTATGTGCGCCACGAGATCGTGCATAACCGGTTTGTGGTTGACGGGCTGAAGGCCAAGGGCGCCGTTTTCGTCGAAGAGCTTGACGAGATCCCGGCAGACCAGCGCGACCGCCCGGTGATCTTTTCCGCCCATGGCGTGCCCAAGTCCGTGCCGGAAGACGCGCGCGGGCGGAACATGTTCTTCCTCGACGCCACCTGCCCGCTCGTCTCCAAGGTGCACAAGGAAGCAGAGATCCACGACCGGCGCGACCGTGAGATCCTGCTGATCGGCCACGCCGGCCACCCGGAAGTGATCGGCACCATGGGCCAGCTGCCGGAGGGCACGGTTTTCCTGATCGAGACGGAAGAGGATGCGCGCAACTATCAGCCGCGCACCGGCCGTCAGCTTGCCTTCATCACCCAGACAACCCTTTCGGTGGACGACACCAAGGGCATTGTCGAGGTGCTGAAGCTGCGCTTCCCTGATATCGTCGCCCCGCACAAGGAAGACATCTGCTACGCAACGACCAACCGCCAGGATGCGGTGAAGGTGGTGGCGCCGCAGGTGGATGCAATGATCGTGGTCGGCGCGCCCAATTCCTCCAACTCCCAGCGCCTGCGCGAAGTGGCCGAACGGGCCGGATGCCGCAAGGCCGTGCTGGTGCAGCGGGCCTCGGACATCGACTGGGCCGATTTCGAGGGCATTTCCAGCCTTGGCCTGACGGCAGGCGCCTCTGCGCCCGAAACGCTGGTCGAGGAAATCATCGCCGCCTTTGCAGAGCGCTTCACCGTGACGGTGAACGAGGTGCGCACCGCGGAAGAAACCATCGCCTTCAACCTGCCGCGCGAGCTTCGCACCATGGCAGACGTTCCCAGCGCAGCCGAGTAGCCCCCAATGGCCGTTTATACCGAAGTTGCCGACGAAGACCTTGCCGCCTTTGTCGCCCGATACGGCGTTGGCCGTCTCCTGTCCTACAAGGGCATTGCAGAGGGCGTGGAAAACTCCAACTTTCTGGTGCGCACGGATCAGGCCAATTTCATCCTCACCCTCTATGAAAAGCGGGTGAACCCGGACGATCTGCCCTTCTTCCTCAACCTGATGCAGCATCTGGCGAAGAAGGGCATCAACTGCCCGCAGCCGCTGGTGGCCGAAGACGGCACCATGCTGGGCACTCTGTCAGGCCGCCCCGCTGCCATGGTCACCTTCCTGGAAGGCATGTGGGTGCGCCGCCCGCGCCTTGAGCATTGCGCCGCCCTTGGCGAAGCCCTTGCCCGGCTGCATATCGCCGGTGCCGATTTCCCGATGAAGCGGCACAATGCGCTGGATGTCAGCGGCTGGCGCCCCCTCTTCAACCGTTCTGCCGAGCGCGCCGGTACGGTGGTGCCCGGTCTTGCCGAAGAGCTTTCAAGCGAACTCGACTATCTGGAAGCCAACTGGCCGAAGGATCTGCCGGGCGGGGTGATCCATGCAGATCTCTTCCCCGACAACGTGTTCTTCCTCGGCAGCGAACTGTCCGGCCTGATCGACTTCTACTTCGCCTGCACCGACAGCTTCGCCTATGACGCGGTCATTTGCATCAACGCCTGGTGCTTCGAGGCAGATGGCGCCTTCAACGTCACCAAGGCCCGCGCCTTCCTCAATGGCTACCGCAAGATCCGCCCCTTCACGCGGCAAGAGTTCGCGGCCCTGCCCCTGCTGGCGCGCGGCGCATCCATCCGCTTCCTGCTGACGCGGCTTTACGACTGGCTCAACGTGCCCCCCGGCGCGCTGGTGACGCCGAAGGACCCCACCGAATATCTGCGCAAGCTGCGCTTCCACCGGGGCGCCATCTCCGCTCATGATTACGGGCTGGACGCATGAGCGAGGACGCGAAGGTCGTCATCTACACGGACGGTGCCTGCTCGGGAAATCCGGGTCCGGGCGGCTGGGGCGCGATCCTGCGTTTCGGCCCGCACGAGAAGGAGTTGAACGGCGGCGAAGCGGACACCACCAACAACCGCATGGAACTGACGGCCGCCATCGAAGCCTTAAGCGCCCTCAAGCGCCCCTGCACCATCGATCTTTACACCGACAGCGTTTATGTGCGTGATGGCATCACCAAGTGGATGTTCAACTGGAAGCGCAACGACTGGCGCACGGCGGACAAGAAGCCGGTGAAGAATGCCGACCTGTGGCAGGCTCTCGACGCCGCGCAGCGCCAGCACCAGATTTCCTGGCACTGGGTGAAAGGCCACGCCGGACATCCGGAGAATGAACGGGCCGACGAACTGGCGCGGCTCGGCATGAAGCCCTATCAGAAAGGCCGCAAGGCAGCTGGAGACAGCAACGGATGAAGCCCCTGCGCAAGGCAGATTTCATGGCGGGAGATGACAGCTCCGGGCCGGAAGAGGCTCGGGCCGCTGCTCATTCCCAGGAAGGCGGCTCCGGCGCGCATGACAGTGCCGCCGCCCTTGCGCGCAGCGTCCTCATCCTCGCCAATCCGGCTTCCGGCGGTTACCGCCCCCGCCTTCTGCAGGACATTGCCGCAAGGCTGGAAGCCAGGGGCTGCACGGTGACCATCCGCCTGACGCGCCGGGCCGGAGAAATCGGTGAGATCTGCGCCGATCCGGCCCTGCGGACCGGCATTCTGGCAGTGGCTGGCGGCGATGGATCGGTCAATGAGGCGATCCGCGGCTTTCAGCAGAACACGGCAGCGGCTGCTCCCGAACTGGCGGTCATTCCCTGCGGTACGGCCAATGTTCTGGCCGCCGAGTTGAAGCTTCCGCGCAGCGCCGAGGGCATCGCCCGCATGATGCTGCAACGGCGCAGTGTGCCGCTGCATTACGGCCTCGCCAACGGCCGGCCTTTCGTACTGATGGCTTCTGCCGGGTTTGATGCGGAAGTGGTGCATGCGGTGCCGCTGGCGCTGAAGCGCCGCCTCGGCAAGCTCGCCTATGTACTCACCGCGCTCGACATCGCCTTCTCGCGCCATGGGGAAGACCTCTTCGTGCGGATCGGCGATGAGCCAGAGAACGGCGACCATGCCGGCCGGACACTCACGTGCCGCCTCGCTGTCGTCACCAAGGCGCGCCACTATGGCGGTCCTTTCGTCATCTGTCCGGATGGCGGCGTGACAAGGCCCGGCCTGCATCTTCTTGCGCTGGAAAAGGACACGCCGCTGGCCGCCCTGCGCTTCGGCCTCGCGCTGCTGACAGGCCGCTTGCACAAGACGAAGGGGGTCACGCTGGTGCCGGTGAACAGCCTCACCCTCACCAGCCGCCGAGCCGTGCCCGCCCAGATCGACGGCGATCCCTTCGGCGTCACGCCGCTGACCCTGACGGACGGCAACCGTCCGCTGGCCCTGCTGGTGGGGTGAGGGGTTACTGGAAGAGCGTTCCGAGCTTGGCGAGCATAGCTCGCAGGCCAAACATCTCCGGCGTCATCCCGGACGCAGCGAAGCGGAGATCCGGGACCGGTGAGTCACCGTCTATCTATTTGTGTAAGAGAAAAAGCTTTCACCTCGGCTCACCGGTCCCGGATCGCGCGGGGCGCGTCCGGGATGACGATCGAAAGGCTCTGCTCTTTGGTCTGCAAAATAGCGACCCTAAATTCGCCCTCAATCCCGCAGCCTCAAGCCTCGTGGTGCTCACGCAGATACACGGTGGCCTCTTCTGCCGTCATGGCTTCGCCGAAGAAATAGCCCTGCGCATATTCGCAGCCGAGCTGGAACAGTTCGAGCGCATCGGACTCGCTTTCCGCCCCTTCCGCGACGATGGACATGCCCAGATCATGGCCGAGAGCGATGATGGAGCGCAGTATGACCGGGCGGGCCGACTGGCCGTTGTGCCGCACGAAGGACTGGTCGATCTTGATCGTATCGAAGGGGAAGCGCTGCAGATAGGCAAGCGAGGAATAGCCCGTGCCGAAATCATCCAGCGACAACCCCGCCCCCAGACCGCGCAGGCGCTCCAGCACCTTGGCGGCATATTCCGGGTTGGACATGACCATGGATTCGGTCAGCTCCAGCTTCAACGTGCCCGGAACAATGCGCGAGCGCGACAGGATGGCCTTCACTTCATTGATGAGGTCATGACGCAGCAGCTGGCGGGAGGAGATGTTGACCGAGAGGAACAGCGGCACCGGCGTGCGGATCTTGTCCTGCCATTCGGCCAGCTGGCGCGCGCCCTTGTCGAGCACATAGACGCCCAGTTCGTTGATGAGACCGGATTGCTCGGCAATCGGGATGAATTCGCTCGGAGCAATCGGCCCGCGCTTGGCGTGTTTCCAGCGGGACAGAACCTCAAACCCGGCGACGGACTGATCCGAAAGGCGCACGATGGGCTGGAAATGGACGGCGAGTTCGCCGTCCTTGATCGCCTTGCGCAGGTCGCCTTCCAAATCAATCACATTGCGGCCCAGCGGGCGCAGGATCGGGCGGAAGACTTCCTGACGGTCACCGCCGAGACGCTTGGCATGGTTCAGCGCGATTTCCGCATCCGTCACCAGCTCTTCCGCCGTCTGGCGTCCGCCTTCGAACAAGGCAAAACCGATGGAGCAGGTGAGGAAGACCTCCCGGTCGCCATAGGTCACCGGCGCGCGCACGGCCTTGCGGAAGGCGTCGGCCACCTGGGCAATGCGCCCCGCCTCCTGCTCCGACAGAAGGATCATGCCATACTGGTCGCCGTTGAGCCGGGCGAGGGAATCCTGCGGCTGCAGCATGCGGTCGAGACGGCGGGCGATGGTCAGCAGGATCGAATCCCCTGCCGACAGGCCGATGCCGTCATTCACCTGCTTGAACCGGTCGAGATTGAGCAGAAGCACCGTCGGCTTGGCGATGCTGCTGTCCGCCTTGCAGCGGGCAAGAGCGGCCTCCAGCCGGTCCATGAACAGTTCGCGGTTGGCGAGGCCCGTCAGGTTGTCATGCACCGCATCATGCAGCAGCCGCTCTTCGGCCGTCTTCTGCTCGGTGATGTCCAGCAGCGTACCGACGCAGCGGATGACTTCGGCATCCGATCCCAGAATGGGGCGGGCACGCAGGCGGAACCAGCGGAAATGGCCATCCTCGGAGCGCAGGCGGAAATCCTGCTGCACCTTGCCGCGCCGCTGATCCACCACTGCATCCAGCGTGGCGCGGAAACGGTCGCGGTCCTGCGGGTGCAGCACATCCAGCCAGTCACGCGCCGGGCCATCCAGCGTGCCATGGCGAAGGTTCAGCAGATCCTCGACTTCGTGGCCGGTGTAGATGCGGTCACGGTCGATGTCCCAGTCCCAGATGATATCTCCTGCGCCGGTCAGGGCCAGAGCGCGCCGCTCCACATCCGAAATCAGGCCTTGGACGATGGCGCCGCCTGCAAATGCGTGCTGCATCACCGTGAAGCCGATAAGAAGCACGATCAGCACCAGCCCGCCGCCCAGCGCCGGCTGGGCGATATCGTTGTTGAGCACGCCCAGAACGGTCATCGCCGAGCCAATGAGCCAGACGATCAGCAGGAACCAGGTGGGGATCAGCATGATCGCCCGGTCATAGCCCTGAAGCGCCAGCACCAGAATCGTAGCAAAACCGGCAAAGCCGATGAAGCCGAGTGACAGGCGCGCGATGCCGGCCGCAATCGAGGGATCCCACACCGCGACACCCAGAAGCCCCAGCAGCAGGGTGAGCGTGCCAAGTGCGAGGTGACTGTAGCGGATGTGCCAGCGGTTCAGGTTGAGATAGGCGTAGAGAAAGATGATCAGGCTGGCCGCCAGCATCACTTCGGCGCTCGCCCGGTAGAGCTGGTCCTCGCCCTGCGTGAGGTTGAAGACCCGGCTCCAGAAGCCGAAATCAATGCACAGATAGGCCAGAACCGCCCAGGCCAGCGAGGCCGTTGCCGGGAACATCACCGTACCCTTGACCACGAACAGAATGGTCAGGAACAGCGCCAGCAGACCGGAAATGCCGAGAATGATGCCGCGGTAGAGCGTGTAGGCGTTGACCGTTTCCTTGTAGGCATCGGGCTCCCACAGGCGGATCTGCGGCAGCTCGGGCGTGCGCAGTTCGGCCACATAGGTGACGATGGCGCCCGGATCGAGCGTAATCAGGAAGACATCGGCCTCAAGGCTTTTCTGCCGCTCCGGGGCAATGCCCTGGCTGGGCGTGATCGAAGCCACACGGGAGGTGCCCAGATCCGGCCAGATCATGCGTGATCCGGCCAGCTGATAGAAAGGCGCGACGATGAGCCGGTCGACCTGCTCATCGGAGGTGTTGGTCAGCGAGAAAACCGCCCAGTTGGTGTTCTGCCCGTCGCGCGAGGCCACCTCGATGCGCCGGACAATGCCATCGGCACCGGGCGCGGTGGAGACCTGCAGGCGCGGTCCGGCATCGCGGTAAAGATCGATGGCGCCGGTGAGTTCCAGCGCCTCCACATCCAGCGGCACCGGGATCGGCTCAAGCGCAAGGGCGCGGCCTGCGAACAGGGTCGCAGTCAGCAGCAGCAGTACGGCAGCCAGGAACCGGAGAAATGTCACCGGCAGTTGAAGCGGAGTGGCGAGCATGGCTCGAACAGTTAAAGGGTTGTCGGCCATGTCACAAGATTTCTTTCGAGGCGCCACTGGTCCATTGTGGAGAGGCGGCCGCAACGGCCGGCACCGGATCATCAGCAAGGCGCGCGAAGAGGATATGGTCCTGCCACTGACCGTTGATATTGAGGTAGCGGCGCGCATAACCTTCGCGTGTGAACCCGTTCTTGCGTAGAAGCTGGATCGACGGCCCGTTGCTGGGAAGGCAGGCCGCCTCGATCCGGTGCAGGCGCAACACATCGAAACAGAATGGCGCGATCAAGGCGACCGCGCTGGACATGTAACCTTTTCCAGCGTGCCGTGCGCCCATCCAGTAGCCGAGCGAGCAGCATTGGGCGACACCGCGCCGGATGTTGGACAAGGTCGCCCCGCCCAGAAGCGTTCCATCCTGTGAAAAGAGGAAGAAGGGATAGCTGCGCCCCTCCTTGCGGTCATTGGCATAACGGCGAAGGCGGCGGCGGAAGGCAGGCTTGGTCAGATCATCCACCGGCCAGAGCGGCTCCCAAGGGGTCAGGAAGCTGCGGCTTTCTTCCCGCAGCACAGACCACTGCGGGAAGTCCGCCATCAGGGGCGGGCGCAGATAGAATCCCTGCCCCCGCAATGTGGGCTCTGTCTCCGACGCTCCGAAGGACAGAAGCAAGGCCACCTGACGCCCTCCTTATCCCGGCCCGGTTCAGGCGAAGGCGCGCTGCGGCACAGGGCCGCTGAGGCGCTGCTGCACCTCGTCCAGTGTCATCATCTTGCCGATGGGGCCAAGGCCCGTCAGCGTCGGCTGGCTGGAGGTGAAGATGTCCGATGCCACACGGCGCACGCTCTCGGCCGTCACCGCATTGATGCGCTGCGACACTTCCTCAAGGCTCAGCGTGCGGCCATGGATCAGCATCTGCCGGGCGATCTGACCGGCGCGGGCGGCAGGGCTCTCCAGTGCCATCATCAGTCCGGCGCGGATCTGCGCACGGGCACGGGCCACCTCCTCCTCGGAAATGTCGCTGCCTGCGCGCTCCAGCTCTCCCAGGATCACCGGCATCAGCTCTTCGAGGTTGTCCTCGCCCGTCGCCGCATGCAGGCCGAAAAGGCCCGTGTCGTTGAAGGCCCAGTGGAACGAGTAAATCGCATAGCACAGGCCGCGCGTTTCCCGCACTTCCTGGAAGAGGCGCGAGGACATGCCGCCGCCCAGCACAGAGGCCAGGATCTGCGAGGCATAATAATCCGGCGAGGCATAGGACTGGCCCTTGAAGCCCAGCAGGATCTGCGCCTCCATCAGCTCCTTTTCCAGACGGCCCTCGCCGCCGGCATAGGTGGCCTCGCCCACAGGCGCCGCCTGTTCGCCGCTGAAGCTGGAGAACTGATCCTCCGCAATGCGCACCAGTTCGTCGTGATCCACGGCGCCTGCCGCCGACAGAACCATGTCCGGCCCCCGGTAGCGGTTGGCCAGATACTGGGTCAGCGAATCCCGGTCGAAGCTCATCAGGGTTTCGGGCGTGCCAAGGATCGGCCGGCCCAACGGCTGACCCGGCCATGCGGTGGACTGGAACAGATCAAAGGCCTGATCGTCCGGGCTGTCGAGTGAGGCACCGATCTCCTGCAGGATCACGTGCTGCTCGCGGGCCAGTTCTTCCGCATCAAAGACGGAGTTCTTGAGGATATCGGCCACAAGATTTGCGGCCAGCGGCACGTCTTCGGCCAGCACCCGGGCATAGTAATTGGTGTGTTCGACGCTGGTAGAGGCATTCAGCTCACCGCCAACGGCCTCGATTTCCTCGGCAATCTGGCGGGCGCTGCGGGTGGCGGTGCCCTTGAAGGCCATGTGCTCCAGCAGATGGGTGATGCCATTCTGCTCTGGTGCCTCCGCCCGTGACCCGGTCCTCACCCACACCCCGAGCGCCGCAGTCTTCAGGCTCGGCATCCGGTCCGTGATGACGGTCAGCCCATTGGCCAACCGGGTCGTCCTTACTTCCATGCGGTCCTCCCGGGCTCACAGGGGAGCGGGTGGCGTGTCACGCCTGCCCTTGTTTCAGCCCTCCTGCCCTCAGGCATTCCGGCGCTCCGGCTGTGGCAATACTGTTTCACGGCTTGCGGGCCTTTGCCAGCCCTTGTCATTGTTGTGACACATACCCTAGGGCACGGCCAGATGGCAGCTCAAGCAGAAAGGGGCGCAAGCAGCCTTGCGCCCCTCCCCGCGTCAGTTTCAGGCCGTGCCTTTCACGGCGCGGGCGTTTGCCTCGACATGGCGCTCGATGGCGCCCAGATCCGCCGGCAGCACGCTCTGGCGCTCCGGCGCGGTCATCATCGGCTCCAGCTGTTCGGGCAGAGCCGGATAGACACCGCTGGCAGCCTTGACGGCGGCGGGGAACTTGGCCGGATGGGCCGTGCCCAGCACAACCATCGGCGCTTCGCTCTCCCCCAGCTCCTCGGCCACATGCACGCCGATGGCGGTATGCGGGTCGAGCAGGTAGCCGGTTTCCGCATGGGTGCGGGCAATGGTGGCAGCCGTCTGATCCTCGCCGCAGCGCCCGGCTGCGAAGAGCTTGCGCATCTCTGCGAGCGGACCATCAGCGATGGTGAAGCTGCCGGACTGGGAGAGGCTGCCCATCATGGCCTTCACGGCGGCGCCATCGCGGCCATGCATTTCCGCCAGAAGCCGCTCGAAGTTCGACGAGATCTGGATATCCATGGACGGGGAGATGGTGGCCGAGACGCCGCGCATCTCGTAGCGGCCCGTTTCCAGCGTGCGCACCAGAATGTCGTTGCGGTTGGTGGCGATCACCAGCTTGTCCACCGGCAGGCCCATGCGCATGGCGGCGTAGCCTGCAAAGATATCGCCGAAATTGCCGGTCGGCACGGTGAAGGACACCGGGCGGTGCGGCGCGCCAACGGCAACGCCTGCCACGAAGTAATAGACGATCTGCGCCAGAATGCGCGCCCAGTTGATCGAGTTCACACCCGACAGGCCCACCCGGTCGCGGAAATCGAAATGGTTGAACATGCCCTTCACGATGGCCTGGCAATCATCGAAATTGCCTTCCACCGCCAGTGCATGAACATTGGCTTCCGTGGGCGTCGTCATCTGGCGGCGCTGCACGTCGGACACGCGCCCTTCCGGGAAGAGGATGAACACATCCGTGCGCTCGCGGCCGCGGAAGGCCTCAATGGCCGCACCGCCCGTGTCGCCGGACGTGGCGCCAACGATCGTGGCGCGCTGGTTGCGTTCACTCAGCACATGGTCCATCAGCCGGCCCAGCAGCTGCATGGCCACATCCTTGAAGGCCAGCGTCGGGCCGTGGAACAGCTCCAGCACGAAGCGGTTCGGTGCGATCTGTACCAGCGGCGTCACAGCCGGATGGCGGAACGTGGCATAGGCCTCATCGATCATGCGCTTGAGATCGGCATCCTTGATGGTGCCGCCGGTGAAGGGGCGGATCACCTCGAAGGCGACGTCCTGATAGGACTTGCCGGCAAAGCCTGCGATGGTTTTGGCGTCAAACTGCGGCCAGGTCTCGGGCAGGTAAAGCCCGCCGTCACGGGCAAGGCCCTGAAGAAGAACATCTGCGAAATCGAGAACAGGTGCGTCACCACGCGTACTGACATATCTCACCGCGCCGGATCCCTTTATGTCTGGCTACAGTCCTGCGCCCTGGCCAATTTGCGGCGGGCGCAGTCAACAGGCGTTTGATCTTCGGCGGGACGGGCGTCCCGGGACCATGACCCATAAGACAGTTTGCCAAGGCGCGCAAACTGCATTTGAGAACACCAGCCCGCCCGGTTCAGCATGGCTTGCAGGTGCCCCGTCCCGCATCAGGCATGGCCTGAGTCGCCGGAGAGCATGGAAGGATCAACACCGATCTGCCACAAGGCTCTCTGCCACTTGGTGCCGATTTCGGCGTCAAACAGGATCGACGGATCGGCCGGGCCGGTCAGCCAGCCGTTGGACTGGATCTCCTGCTCCAGCTGGCCGGGCGCCCAGCCGGCATAACCCAGGGCCAGCATGGCCTGCGACGGTCCGCGCCCCTCGGCCAGAGCCTTCAGAATGTCCATCGTTGCCGTCAGGCAGATGCCGTCCTGAATGGACAAGGTGGAGCTTTCCAGCTGGAAGTCATCGGAATGGAGCACAAAGCCGCGTTCGGTTTCCACCGGGCCGCCGCGATAGACGCTCATGCCGCGCAGCGCGTTGGGCAGGCGGATCGACTGGCCTTCCGGCACGATGTTGAGCTGCACCAGAAGATCAGCCACGGACAGGCTGTTGGATGGCTGATTGATGATCAGCCCCATCGCCCCATCAGAAGAGTGAGCACAGAGATAGATGACAGTGTGGGCAAACCGGCTGTCAGGCATGTTCGGCATGGCAATCAGAAACTGCCCGTCGAGCCAGCCTGTGTCCGAACCTTGTGTCATGCAGCCTCCCTTTTGCATTGCACCCCTGTAGAGATTACCTGCTGCCAGGTGATTTGTTAACTTGCTTGACGCTTTGACCACCGGCAATTTTTGCAACGTTCACAGAGTTATGAGCGCCCTCCGGCCACAGAAGGGGAGGACGCCGTGCAGGCTTTGCGCTATCACCTTTCGCATGTCCTCATCTCAGCCCCACGATCAGACGGCAACATCCCTTCGCTCTGCAGCACAGCGCCTTGCAGCGGCCTGCTCCGTCCTGCTGCTGGCCGGTACGTCGCCGGCCAGTGCCGTCATCACCGAGTGGCAGATGGTGGAGGGCGGCGCCGTGCGGCTGGTGGTGGCCGGCAAGGCGCCCGATGGCAGCTACGAGGCCGGCCTTGAAATCGCCCTTGACCCGGAGTGGCATACTTACTGGCGCTATCCGGGCGAGACAGGCATTCCGCCGGAACTCACCTTCGAAGGAAGCACGAATCTGGCGCATGGAAGTCTCTCCTTCCCCGCCCCGGAGCGTTATGACGATGGCTTCAGCCAGTCCATTGTCTATACGGAGAGCGTTCTGCTGCCCCTGCAACTGACGCCAGCAGCAGCGGATAAGCCGCTCAGGCTGGAGGCCAAGGCCTTCTTCGGCGTCTGCAACCAGATCTGCGTGCCCGCCGAAGCGCATTTTGCGCTGGATCTGGCTGCCGATCCCCAGCCCGACCGTATTGCCGCCCGGCTCATCAGCACGGCGCGGGCCGCCCTGCCCGTTGCCATGCAGGAGACTGAAGGCCCGCGCCTGACCGGCTTCAGTTTCCGGGAAGGCAAAACTGCGCTGAAGCTCGACATCACCGCTGATGTGGGAGATGCCGCCACGGCCGATCTCTTTGCCGAAGGCGCAGCAGATTCCACCACCGGCCTGCCCAAGCCGGGCGCGCGGGACGGCAGCACTGCCCGCTGGAGCCTGTCCCTCAAGGGACTGAGCGGACCAGAAGAGGCCCTGCCCCTGCGCCTCATGCTGGTGACGGACGGGCGCGCAGTCGAGGCCACCTACGAGATCGACGGCAGGACCCGCAGCATCCGGCGGACGGACGGCCCGGCACACTAGCGCCCCTTCCGCTGAAAAGGCTCGACGGCGCCGCCATATGACCCTATGTCGAAGGGCGGCCCGCTTTTGCACTTCCGAGCTGCGGCGTGCCTTAAGCGTTTTTATTTGGACGTGGAGAGATCCGGATGAGCATCAAGATTGGCGACCGTCTGCCGGACGGCGTATTCAAGGTCATCGGCGGCGACGGCCCGGTGGAGATGAAGGCCAGCGACATCTTCAACGGCAAGACCGTTGTCCTGTTCGGTGTGCCGGGCGCCTTCACCCCGACCTGCCACATGAATCACCTGCCGGGCTTCGTCGAGCATTTCGATGCCTTCAAGGCCAAAGGCGTGGACACCATCGCCGTGGTTTCCGTGAACGACATGTTCGTCATGGATGCCTGGAAGAAGGCCACCAGCGCCGGTGACAAGATCCTCTTCCTCGCCGATGGCAGCGCGTCCTATGTGAAGGAACTGGGCCTTGAGCTGGACGCCTCCGGCTTCGGCATGGGCATCCGCTCCAAGCGCTTCGCCCTCATCGCCAAGGACGGCGTTGTCTCCGCCCTCAACGTGGAAGACGCCCCCGGCCAGGCCACCGTTTCCGGTGCCGCCGCGATGCTGGAAGCGCTCTGATCCAGTTCGGGAAACTGGAACGGGAACACATAAGGCCGGAGGCGCATGTCTCCGGCTTTTTCTTTGTGGATGAGTCAGGGGCGGCGCAGAGTGTGCGGCGCTATCCGCAATGGCGGCGCAAACGGCATGATTGTTCCGCCCAAGGGCGGCTATCTATCTGAACTTTTTGGAAGAAAACTGGATGGTCGGAGTGGAGTGATTCGAACACTCGACCCCCTCGTCCCGAACGAGGTGCGCTACCAGGCTGCGCTACACTCCGATCCAGTCGAGCACCGGGAAGCCCGGGCCGGGAACCGCCGGGGCGCTGCCCCGTCGATGTGGCGGGTATTAGCACCGCTTTTTTTGCCCCGCAAGCCCCCCTCACGCACATCGGCAAAGAAAGTTTGCCAGTGCTCCACAATCTGCCGCCGGGCGGTGGATAAGTCCCTGACCGCCTCTCCTGTTTCACGAAATGCGGCCCTGCGCATCATGTGGATGTGTGGAAGGTGTTTGACCGGAAGACTTGCGCCCGCGCCGGGCTTGAGGCATACAGCGCGCCTGAGGCGCGGTCACACACCGCTTGTTCCTCATTCTGGGGCGTCGCCAAGTGGTAAGGCATCGGTTTTTGGTACCGACATTCGGAGGTTCGAATCCTCCCGCCCCAGCCATCCGTCTTCGCTAATTTTGCCGAAGCCCGCCGAAAAACGGCACCTGTAAGCACCTGAAAATATTCGAAAATTTTAGTTAGGCTGCTCCGGAAGGACCAGTTCCGCGGCCCCGGCTCCGCCCCACCGCCAGCCTGTTTGCGCTCAAGCGCCTGCCAGCGTCACGCTGCCGGCCGCTTATCCCCTGCTCCTCCGGCAGCCCTATTCTGTCCTCCTCGCAGGCGCGGCCTGCTGCAAGGAGACAGATGCGATGACGGACCGCTTCGACAGCCATGGCGCCGGCCTGACAGCCCCCGCCAGCCACGGTTTTTCCATCACCCCCAGCGACAGCACCACCTTGAGCGAAGTGGTGCGCGCAATCTATGTCGGCACCGGCGGGTCAATCGTCCTGACGCTGCGCAGCGGGGCGGCCATCACCCTCACCAATGTGCCCGATGGCTGCCTGCTGCCGCTGCGCGCCACGGCGGTGAAAGCCACCGGCACCACCGCCTCGGGCCTGGTCGGCCTGCTGTGAGCGCCGCGGCTTCCTCTCTCGCGGCACCCAGCCTCTGTCTGGGGCCGGTGCTGGGCCTTGCCCTTGCCACACCGCAACGGCGCGGCGGCTGGTGGCCGCGCGGGGCCGTTTATGCCGCCGACTTCCGCAAGCACCGCTACATGGCGGGCAACCGCAACATCTCCCCGGCGGCTGCCTTCAGCCTGGCGCGCGGCGGCGAAGCGCTGGCGCCCAGCCTGGACGGCAGCCATCAGAGCTTTGCCGCCCATGAGCCTGCCCGCACGGACCGGGGGCTGTTCCTCTCCCCTTCGGTCAGCAATGCCATTCCTGACAATACGGGCGAAGGCGCAACCCTTTCCACCACGGACACCCTGAACGGCATGCCCGCCACCTGGCGTCAATCGCGGGTGGATGGAGCGGCTATTTCCGGCCGCATCGTGCAGGTGGGCAGCGACAGGGGGCTGCCCTCGGTGGACATCCGCCTCTGGGGGACATCGACGGCTTCGGATCTGCAGATCTTCTTCTCCAGTTCCGAACTCACACACATGCCGGTGACGCCGGGCAGCCCGGTGCTGTTCGGCATCCATCTGGGCGTGACTGGCGGAAGCCTCGCCAATGTCAGCTGCCGCCTGCGCCTCTCTGAGATGAACGCCAGCAATGTTTTTCTCTTCAAACATCTGGAGACTGTTGTGCCTCCGGCCCACGCTCAGGCGGGGCTTGCGCGTTTCGAGATCAACCGCACCGTTCAGAGTGCCGCTACGGCAGACGTCAGGGCTGGCCTGGAATTTGGTCTTTTTGGCACGTTTGACATGACATTGCGGCTGGCAGGCGCGCATCTGGAAGCCACAACAGCCGCAACACTCGCGGCCCGCGGCCTCAGCGCCCCGGTGCCGGCACGCGGCACGGCCGTGTCGCGGCCAGCCGATGCCCTGACCCTTCATCTGCCACGGGGCACGCGTGCCGTTGTGCTGACTGCCGGGACCGGCGCCACACTGGAACTCGGCACTGCCGCCGAAACCTCCGCAGGTCCGGCCAGCATCGCCGTGCCCTCCAGCCCCTTTGGCGCCGTCCCGCTGGTCAGCGCCACCGGATGGGCCTAGGCCGGCGCTGCGGCCTGATGACGCCATGCCACCGGCTGATGCGGGGCGGGGAAATCCCCTGCCCCGGCCTCGTCAGTCCGGCTGGACAGAGTTGACGCGGCGGGCCTTCAACTTTTCTTCCCAGGCAAAGGCATGGCGGACGATCAGCTCCAGATCATTGTATTTCGGCTGCCAGCCCAATTCCTGCCTGGCAAGGGCGCTGTCGGCCACCACCAGCGGCGAATCGCCCGCCCGGCGCGGAGCCTCTACCACCTTGAAATCGACGCCCGAAACGGCCTTCACCGTTTCGATGACCTGCCGCACGGAATAGCCCTCGCCGTAGCCGCAGTTCATCACCGCACTGCCGCCACCCGCCCGCAGCCGCAGAAGCGCCAGCCTGTGCGCCTCCACAAGGTCGCTTACATGGATGTAGTCGCGCACACCCGTGCCATCTGCCGTCTCATAATCCGTGCCGAACAGGCTCATCTGCGGGCGCTGGCCAAGGGCCGTCTCGCAGGCCACCTTGATGAGATGCGTCGCCTGCGGCGTGCTCTGCCCCGTCGCGCCCTGCGGATCAGCCCCGGCCACATTGAAATAGCGCAGCGCCGTGTAGCGGAAGTCATGCGCGGCGCTGACATCCTTCAGCATCAGTTCCGTCATCAGCTTGGACATGCCATAGGGCGAAAGCGGCACCAGCGGCGCATCCTCCGGCACCGGCACGCTCGACGGATCGCCATAGACCGCAGCGGTGGAGGAAAAGATGAATTTGTCCACCCCGGCCGTGACGCAGGCCTCGATCAGGCTGCGCGAGGCGGAAGTGTTGTTGCGGTAATATTTCAACGGGTCGGAGACCGATTCCGGCACGATGACAGACCCGGCGAAATGGATCACCGCCTCGATGCCGTGATCCGCCAGCAGACGGCCCACCAGCGCGGTGTCGGCCACATCGCCCACCACCAGATGCGCCCCGGCAGGCAGCGCCCAGCCGAAGCCGGTGGTGAGATTGTCGAGCACCACGACACTCTCCCCCGACCGCACAAGACAATGGGCCATGTGGCTGCCGATGTAACCGGCGCCGCCGGTGATGAGTGTCGTCATGGCAAATTGTCTTTCCTTCGAAACCAGGACCGTACCGGCGGGCGGAGCTCCAGCGCAATCATGGCAGCTTTGCCCCATGCGGCGGCAGACTGCAAGCGCCGCTTCAGCAGATCCATCCAGCTCACCGGCCAACACACGGGCCGATCTCATTTCCGGCAACCGCATGTTTTTCTTCGGAAAAAACAGCCCGCAGAAATCAGGCTGCGGCAATTGCATTGCTCGCCCGTATTCGCATGACCGGTTTCAACGCCCTCCGGGCGGCGGAGGCGCAGCCAGCGGACAGTGCCCCGTCTGACGATGCCCCGTCTTCTGGAAATCCGGTCCTGGCCCGCGGGGTCATGTGCCCGTGGCATCCGGTCAGGACGGGTATGACGCCGTTCAATCTCAAGGCGCCGCAATGCTGCCGCATGACGCCGTGAAAATGCGCGGGTGCCGCTCAGGCTGTACCGGATCCCGATGCGTCAAGCTTATCGGGAGCTGGTATCACCTGCCCGCCCCGGCAACAAACCGTAAGACTTGCTGTTTTATTTATCACCCGGCACGAACATTGATGCGGTAAAAAATCCCACCAAATAAAGTTCGCCCACTATATTTAGGAAACGCCTAGAAATAAACAGCCGTCAAATCAAATGACAAAGGTTGACATGCCTGTTTAAAATTTTAATGATCACGATCATTCTCATACTTGATTTTCACCTGCATTCCGGAGGCAATTTGTCATGCCAATACCATACCTGAACCTTGATCTAAATCTTGACCTAAATAGTGGAAAGACCAGTTCTTTTTGGCGCCGTGCCGCTCTGCCCCGTTTCGGCAGGATGGCCGCCGCATGTCTTTTGCTCTCGTCAGCAATAGTCCTGCCGGGAGTCTCTGAAAGCCTCGCGCAGACAGCGCCGGAGACGCCAAGCATACAGGAATTGCGCGAGGTCGTGCGGCAGGGCACGGACGAAGCCGCGTCGCAGACCGCATTGCAGCACCTGGAAGACGCGGCCTCGGCGGACGACAAGGATGCCCTCCACGCCCTTGGTGATCTCTATTCGCGTGGCGGCCTGGTGCCGGTGGATGGCGCCAGGGCCGTTGACTATCTGACCCGTGCCGCCGAAGCCGGGAACGACTGGAGTAAGGTGCGCCTGGGGGAAATCTACCGGGACGGCATTGACGTTGACAAGGATCAGGCCAGGGCAGCCGCCTTCTTCAAATCGGCCGCAGACAATGACAATGCCGCCGGCAGGCGCGCCTATGCCCGTGCCCTCATCAACGGCGAGGGCGTTGAAGCCAATCCGGAAGAGGGCCTTGCCCTGCTCACCGAAGTGGCGGAGACCGGTGACCGCGGAGCGCTTCACACTCTGGGTGACCTTTATTCGCGCGGCGGCCCCATTCCGATGGACGGCGCAAAAGCGGTTGACTATCTGACCCGCGCGGCAGAAGCTGGAAATGCCGCCAGCTCTCTCCGCTTGGGCGAAATTTACCGGAACGGCATTGGCGTTGAACAGGATCAGGCCAAGGCAGCCGCCTTCTTCAAGTCCGCCGCAGACAACGGCAATACCGGCGGCAAGCGTGCTTATGCTCTAGCTCTCATCAACGGCGAGGGCGTTGAAGCCAGCCCGGAAGAGGGCCTTGCCCTGCTGAGCAAAGTGGCGGAGACCGGCGACCGCTGGGCGCTTCACACCCTGGGCGATCTTTATTCGCGCGGCGGCCCCATTCCGGTGGATGGCGACAGGGCCGTGGAATACCTGACCCAGGCCGCAGAGGCCGGAAACGCCGCCAGTTCTCTCCGCCTTGGGGAAATCTACCGCGATGGCATCGGCGTGCCGGCCGATGCGGCGAAGGCGCTGGCCGCCTTCGAGGCGGCCCAGTCGGCCGGTGCATCAAACGCAGCACTCCGGCTGGCCGAGGCCGCGCTTTGGGGCCAGGGCGAGCCGCAGGACACGGAGAAGGGCATCGGCCTGCTGCGGGAGCAGGCCGAGGCTGGAAATGCCTCCGCGATGCTGACCCTTGCGGATGTGCTGCTGCGCGGCGAACTCATCCCGGCAGACAGAGGCGAAGGAATCCGGCTGCTTGAGGAGGCCGCAGCGCAGGGCAATGCCACGGCCCTGCTGCGCCTTGGCAATGCCTACCGGACCGGCCAGTTGGCCGGGCAGAACCCGGGCAAGGCCCTCTCCCACCTGGAGCGCGCAGCAGCGGAAGGCAACAGCAGCGCACTGCTTGATCTTGCCCGGGGGCATATGGACGGCCAGTTCGGCCGCCAGTCGAGCCAAGCAAAGGCCGCGGCCTATCTGAAGGAAGCGGAGGCGCGGAACATTACGGCGGCCGCCGTGCTGTCCGCCGAGTGGATGCTGCATGGCAAGGGCACCAGGGCCAATCCTGCCGGTGCGCTGGCCAGGCTGGAAAAAGCGGCAGCTTCCGGCAACGCGGATGCGGCGCGGCGGCTCGTCAGCCTCCACCGCAGCGGCGCCGGCAAGCAGCTGAAGCCGAATCCGGCCAAGGCGCGGGCCGCACTCGCCGCCCATGCCGCCCTTCTGAGGCCGGATTTTGTGGCGCGCGAAGAACTTATGATCCGCGGTGTTTCCGCCAGTTCCCGCGCCGATTTCGCCGCCCTGGCCGAAGCTTTCAGGCAGGCCCCGCAGCAGACGCGCCTCAACCTGCTCACCACCTTGCGCTGGTCCAATGCCAATGCCTTTGTCTATCTCGTGCAGGATGAGATGCAGGCGCGCGGGCTGTACAAGGGGCCGCTCAACGGCCTGCTCACCCGGGACACCATCCGCGCCATCAGCGCGCTGTGTGATGCAGGCCCTTCCGGCGAGCGCTGCCGTCAGGGGCCATTAACGGGCGATGCCGCCCGTCTGATCGCCGTCCGCATCGCAGCCGGCGCCTGATCACCCAGGCTGACACGATCTCCAGTGATGGCCCGCGCCCCCGCGCGTGCCATCACTGCCAACGGGGCAATCCGGCATCTCTGGCCGGCGGCAAAAGACAACCACCACGCCTCATACCAAGGCTTTCGATACTGACGCATCAAGCCTTGAATTGGCTCATGCGCCGCACGGGCTTGACCAACTCCCGATGTGTCAAGCTCATTGAGTGCTGGTTCTCTACATTTGGCTGCTGCGTCAAGATTTTTGTTCGCATTTCCCAGTCCACTCCGGTCGAAGATTAAAAGCGTCCCATGGTTCTCTTCGGTGTGCGGTCTGTCCCAGTCCGTCACCACTATCCGGGGCTTTTCGCTTCACATCCAGGGGGGGGCGATGCAGTGTATCAAACGGGGTCTTAACTTTGGCCCGCATCCAACTGTCTCGCATTCGTCCGTCCCGGTCCGGTCGCTTCACCTCATGGACACTGAGGGTTTGTTTGCGAACGAACTTCACGATCCCGATTTCTATAAAGCTCTGCCACCAGGGGCGGCGCGGAAATGATCCTCCCTCTTCCAAAGCCCAAGCAGCAGGACCGCCAATTTGCGGGCAACCGCCGTGCGTGCACGCTTGGGACCCAGCCGTTTGGCCAGCTTCAAACCCCAGCTTCGCAAGGCGGAAGGTGCGGTCACCGTCGTCAGCAGACAGCCTGCCGCCTCATAGAGATAGTGCCGCAACATCTCGTCGCCCTGCTTGGAGATCGAGCCTGTCACATCCCGGTCACCCGACTGATACCTCTTGGGTGTCAGGCCGATGTAGGAGCCGATCGACTTGGCGGTTCGAAACCGCTCAGGGTCTTCCACCGTCGCCACAAAGGCCAGAGAGGTAAGCGGGCCAACACCTGGCACCGACATCAGATGCCAGCACGGCTTCGATGCCGCCGTGATCTGGCGCACCTTCCTGTCCAGTCCTGCCAGTTCGAGCTCAACCCGCGCAAGCGTGTCGAGCAGGGCGCTGATCCCGATATACAGCACCTCGTGCTGATTGCAGGAAGAACGGACCTCCTCGTCAAACCGTTTTGCACCGGCACGTGCCGAAATCTTGATGCCGAACGGGCGCAAGAGCCCCCGCACCTGCCCGTAAAGCTGGCGCTTGACGTTGACCAACTGCTCGCGCGCACCAAGCAGCGCTTTCAGCCGATGGCTTTCCATCGTCTTCACATGCACCGGTGAATACCAGCCGCTCGCCAGCATCTCGGCAAGCGCCTGCGCATCTGCCTTGTCCGTCTTCTCTGGCCGTGCCTTCAGCGCATCCGCAGCACGCCGCGCATCCATGCAGATGACCGGAAAACCCAAACCCTTCAGCTCGTGGTAGAGCCAAGGCGTCAGAGAACCCGTCTCAAGACCAACTTTCGCAAGATGGCCCTGCCATCTCTTCAGCCGTTCCGCAATCATCGACGGCTGCGTATCCGCGCTCCCACGCCACACTACCTGCCGCTCCTGGTCCATAACGCAGATATGTGTGCTCTTGAGGCTGACGTCCAATCCAACGTAATATTCCATCGCTGCTCTCCTTAGGTCTTCGACAAACCAAGGCGGATGATCTCCCCCGCTCTGGGGAGCAGCAACCTCATGTATGGGATGTATTAAACCTCGAAGCCGAAGCCGCGCAAAGCGGCGCGCAGGCCCTCAGGTGTCTCATAGAGATGCCCCTTGAGGCCCGCAGCCTCCGCGCCCTCGATATTCTCCGGCAGGTCGTCCACCATCAGCGTTGCCGCCGGATCATGGCCGTAGCGCTCGCACAGGCGCAGATAGACGGCAGGGTCAGGCTTGCGGGCGCCGAATTCGGCCGAGACATGCGCCTGCTCGCCGAAGATGTCGATCACCTCCGGTGCGCAGTGGCCCAGCACCTTGCCCAGCAGCATGCCATTGTTGGTGAGAAGCGCCGTATCGGCCTGCTCGCTCACCGCATTGGCCAGCGCCAGCACAGCCGGTCGCGGACGCATGACGGACTGACGGATGCGGGCCCAGTCACTCTCGGAAATGGGATGGCCAAGGCCTTGCGCGAAGCCCGCCAGATAGGCTTCCGCCGTTGCCGGATCGCCCGCTTCTGCCCGTGCCTCCCAGCCCGAGCCCCAGATGGCGGGCTCGAACAGGCCGCGCGGGCGGCCGGTCAGCCGCTCCAGCGCCTCACACCGGGCCTGCCGGTCGAAATCATAGAGCACATCGTCCATGTCGAAGATGACGAAGCTGATGGTCATGCAAGGTCCCGCAACAGGAGCAAAGGCAAAGAATCAGACCGCCGTGCCGCCGACGGTCAGCCCGTCGAGCCGCAGGGATGGCTGGCCGACGCCCACCGGCACCCCCTGCCCCTGCTTGCCGCAGGTGCCCATGCCCGGGTCCAGCGCCATGTCATTGCCGATCATGCTGACGCGGGTCAGCGCATCCGGGCCATTGCCGATCAGCATCGCCCCCTTCAGCGGCGCGCCGACCTTGCCGTTCTCGATGCGGTAGGCTTCCGTGCAGGAGAAGACGAACTTGCCGCTGGTGATATCCACCTGCCCGCCGCCGAAGGACACGGCATAAATGCCGTTCTTCACCGAGGAAAGGACTTCCTGCGGGTCCTTGTCGCCGCCCATCATGATGGTGTTGGTCATGCGCGGCATGGGAATATGCGCAAAGGACTGGCGGCGGCCATTGCCGGTGGGCTTCATGCCCATCAGCCGGGCGTTCTGCCGGTCCTGCATGTAGCCCACCAGAATGCCGTCCTCGATCAGCGGCGTTGAGGCCGAGGGCGTGCCCTCGTCATCCACGGTGATGGAGCCGCGCCGGCCGGCAATCGTGCCGTCATCCACAATGGTCACGCCGGGGGCCGCCACGCGCTGGCCCATCAGCCCGGCAAAGGCGGACGTCTTCTTGCGGTTGAAATCCCCTTCCAGCCCGTGGCCCACCGCCTCATGCAGCAGGATGCCCGGCCAGCCGGGGCCCATCACCACATCAAACGTACCGGCGGGCGCAGGCACCGCCTCCAGATTGACCAGCGCCCGGCGCAGCGCCTCATCCACACCCGCCTGCCAGGCCTCCGGCGTGATGAAGCGGGCAAAGCCCTCGCGCCCGCCGCAGCTGAAGGAGCCGGTTTCCATGCGCTCGCCAGAAGCCGCCACCACGGAGATGGACAGGCTGACCATGGGCCGCACATCACGCACCCTGTGCCCATCGGCCCGCAGAATGTCCACCACCTGCCAGGAGCCGCCGATGGAGGCCGTGACCTGCCGCACGCGCGGATCACGCGCCCGCGCAAAGGCATCAATCTCCTGCAGCAGCTTCACCTTCTCCTCGAAGCTCGGCCCCGCCAGAGGGTTGAGATCCGGGTAAAGCTGCACATTGGTGCGGGCGGGCGCGGCGGCATAGCTGCCCGCATGGCCGGAGCGCACCGCAGACACCGCATCCGCCGCCCGCTTCAGCGCCGCTTCCGAAATCTCGCCCGAATGGGCATAACCAGCCGCCTCACCGCAGACAGCCCGCAGGCCAAAGCCCTGCGACGTGTCGTAATTGGCGCCCTTCAGGCGGCCATTGTCGAACACCAGCCCTTCCGACTGCCGGTATTCCACAAACAGCTCCCCGTCATCCGCCCCCGCCAGCGCCTCCCCCACAATCCGCCGCGCCGCCTCCATCCCAAGCCCCGTGGCTTCAATCAGATCCGGAATTGCGGCGGCAGAAGGGGACTGGCTCATCGGTGTCTTTCAACTGAACGGCGGAATAGGGACCCGGCGCAGGCGGCACCGGTTTTGAGGTAACATAGCGGGTCAGGTGGGGGAATTCATCCCCCTGTGGATGAGCCCCGGCATTCACTTCCGCCAGTCTCAAGCCCCCGGCATTGACCATCCCCCGGCTTCCGGCCATAACCGGCGCAAGAGTTGGGGCTTGCCTCAGGGGTGGGCCGGATGCAGGAGAGAGATGTGATGAACCGTATGGAAACCCCGCGCATGCCGGGTGAGGCGCGTTTGCGCTATCTGGATGGTGATTTCCAGATCGAGTCTCCCGGCACCTTCGTGCGCTGTGCCGTGACCGGGCAGGCCATTCCGCTGGATGAGCTCAAATACTGGAACGTGGAGCGCCAGGAGGCCTATGTGGACCCCGCCGCCGCCCACACCCGCTTCGTGCAGTTCGAGGGCAAGGACCTCTGAGGTTTTTTCTGTCCGGGGCGGATTTGCCCCTCTGTGCATGCGGGACAGCGGGGGATCGGGCATGACATGCCCTGCGTCCCTTGCGGGTCCCGGCTCAAGGCCGGGACGGCGCGGAGAAATGATTGCCTTCTGGGGCAATTCCACCTTCTCCAAGTTCAAAGAACGCAGCCTGACCATCCCCACTGTGCCGTCCCGGCCTTGAGCCGGGACCTGTGAGGGTTTCTCTGCCCGCTGGTTCAGCCAACTGCGCCGCAGTCATGGCAAGAGGGCAGGATCTGCGCTCAGAATACGCGCTTCCGTGACATGACTGCCAGATCTCCGCTGCAGCCCCCTCACCGGCTGCGGAAGGGGCGGCGGCGGAGGGTTTCGGCGATGAGGTCCATGAGGCGGGATTGCGGCTCGATGCGCATGTCCACTTCCAGCACGGCGGAGCGCTTGGCAAGCCAGCGGTAGATTTCGCCCTCGGCGCTTTCGATGCGGGCCATGTCCTTGGCGGTGGTCACCAGTTGCAGGTTGTCTGTCTCGGCTCGGGTGAGAAGGCTCTGGGCTTCGGCTTCCGAATAGGGGTGATGATCGCCAAAGGCGCGGGCCTCCACCACTTCGGCCCCCGTGGCGGCAAGGCTTGCGAAGAATTTCTCCGGCCGTCCGATGCCCGCATAAGCCATCACCTTCTGCCCCTCGAACTCTGTGCCATTGGTGGGCGTGATCTTTGCCTCGATGATCGGCAGGCCGCGCCGGGCGGCAAGATGCACGGCCTTGGCTGCGCGGGCGCCCTCGCCCACCACCACCAGCGCATCGGCCTTGCGGATCTGGGTGGCAAGCGGCGCGCGCAAAGGCCCGGCAGGCAGGCATAACCCGTTGCCGGTGCCGACTTCAGCATCCACCAGAGCCAGCGTCAGATCCTTGGCCAGCGCCGGGTTCTGGAAGCCGTCGTCCATGAGGATAAGGCTTGCTTCCAGCGTAGCAGCGAAGGCCGCGCCCTCCGGCCTGTTGGCAGCGACGATCGTGGGCGCTGCGGCGGCCAGCAGAAAGGCCTCGTCGCCCACATCGGCGCCGCTGTGCTTTTCCGGGTCCACCAGCACCGGGCCCTTCAGCCGCCCGCCATAACCGCGCAGCAGGAAAACCGGCTTGTGCCCCTCAGCCTGCAGCAGGGCGCAGAGTTTCAGGGCAAAGGGCGTCTTGCCCGCCCCGCCCACGACGAAATTGCCGATGCAGATGACCGGCAGGCTGGCATGGGCGGAAGGCGCCTGACGCATCCGGCGGCCGGAGACCGCGCCGTAAATGAAGGAGAGAGGCGAAAGCAGTGCGGCCTTCAGGCTGATCCTGTCATGCCACCAGAAGGCTGGAGCCGTTCTCATTCCCCGGAAATCCCGTCCCTTGCACCACTGTCAGCGTAGAGCAAAGGCCGCAGATGTTCCAGCGTGCGATCCAGCGCGCCTGCGCCCGCCTCCGCCACCGCAAAGGCGCGTGCAGCCATGGCCTTGCGCCCCGGCTCATCGGCCAGAAGCCGGGCGATGGCGGGGCCCAGTTCTGCCGGATCATCGACGCGCACGGCCGCCTGCGCATCCCACAGGTCGCGGTAGACGGCCCGGGCATTGGCAACGAGCGGCCCGGTGACCAGCGGCACGCCAAGCTGCGCCGGCTCCACAGGATTGTGGCCACCCACGGGCGCAAAGGACCCGCCGAGGAAGACAGCCGGCGCCAGCCGCAGGAACAATCCCATCTCGCCCAGCGTGTCGGCGATATAGACATCAAGATCCGCGTCCGGAAACGCCCCGCAGGAGCGCTGCGCCGCCTTAAGGCCAGCCCCTGAGGCGAGTGCCGCGATATCACCGCCGCGCACCGGATGGCGCGGCATCAGCAGCGTCAGCAGGCCGGGAAAGCGCTCCGCCAGGTGCTTGTGAGCGGCGAGCACGGTTTCATCCTCGCCCGGGTGGGTGGACGCGGCGAGCCAAAGCGGACGGCCTGCCATCTGCGCCGACAGGGCTGCAACGGCGGCAGGATCAGCCTGCGGTGCGGCGGCGTCGAATTTCAGGTTGCCGGGGGAGCGCACATCAGCAACGCCGAGCTTGCGGTAGCGTGCGGCATCCGCCTCGCTCTGGGCGAGGCACAGGCTGACGCAGCCGAAGACGGCACGGCCGAAAGCGCCGCTCTTCTCCCACTTGGCGCCGGAACGGGCCGACATGCGCCCGTTGATGATGGCAAGCGGAACACCCATCCGCGCCAGCCGGGCGAAGGTGCCGGGCCAGATCTCCGATTCCACCACCAGCGCCAGATCCGGCTGCCAGTGGCCCAGAAACCGTCGGACAAGCTGCGGTGCATCAAAGGGGGCGTATTGATGGAAGGCGCCCTGCGGCAGGCGTTGCGCGGCTATTTCCGCCGATGTGCGCGTTACCGTGGTCAGGAGCACGCTGGTGCCCTCGCCCGTCAAGCGCTCTATCAGCGGCAGCACCGAGTTGGTTTCGCCAACACTGGCCGCATGCAGCCAGACCAGCCGGCCTTGCGGGCGCGGGCGGGTGGCAATGCCGAAACGCTCGCCGCGCCGTGCCGGATCCTCCTTGCCCGCCCGCACGCGGGAGGCATGCAGCAGCTTGAGGACCGGCAGGGCCAGCCCTGCCACGGCTCCATAAGCGCGCAAGGGGAAAGAGGCGGCGGCAGCGGCGCGCGCGTCAGCCATGGCGTTTCCCGGTCAGGGCATAGGCGCGGGCGGTCACCTCGTTGAGGCCTGCCTCGACGGCAAGGCGGGCCACTTCCAGCGCCGCGTCATCGGCATCATTGGCCACATAGATGGGCTCGCCGATGGCGATGGCAGCGCGGCCGAACGGCAGGTTCAGGCTCGCCTTGTCCCAGCTGTTGAAGGAGAGAAAGCGGCTGGTGGCAATGGCGAAGGGCACGATGGGGCGGCCGGAGTAGCGGGCCATCTGCACGATGCCCTGCCCGGCAACACGGGCCGGGCCTTTCGGCACATCGGCCGTCAGGGCCATGATGCCGCCCTCCTTCAGCACGCGCAGGCCCTCGATGAAGCCGCGCATGCCGCCGCGCTTGGTGATCTGGTAGGACTTCTGGCTGCCCGAGGCACGGATCAGCTTCAGGCCCAGCTTTTCAGCCGCCGTGGCATTGATCTCGCCATCCGCAGAGCGGGAGATCATCACATGCACGTCCCAGTCATCCGGCCGGGTGAAGGGCATCATGAAATGCTGGCCATGCCACATGGCGCAGATGAAGGGCCGGTGCGGCTGCAGCCGCTCATAGGCATCCGGCGGATCAATGACCATGCTGTTCGTCTTGCGCACAAGACGCAGGTAAGCCGCCAGCAGCAAGCCAGCGGCCTTCAACAGCGCGGGATTCCGGCCGAGTTTCTTAAGCATTCTGTTCCTGACGTCGCGCCCGAGGGATCAAGAGGCTCTCAGGCGGCGGTTTCCGGGTCCAGCAGGCGGTGCATGTGGACGATGAAATAGCGCATATGCGCATTGTCGACGGTGGCCTGCGCCTTGCTCTTCCAGGCGGTGTAGGCCGTCGCGTAATTCGGGTAGATGCCGACGATGTCGAGCTTTTCGAGATCACGGAAGGTCAGGCCCTCCGGGCTTTCCAGCTCACCGCCGAAAACCAGATGCAGCAGTTGCTTGGGCTCGTTTCCGGTGCTGTTCGTCACGATGTGCTCCTTGCGTCTTGTCTTGCGGCAATCAGGTGGCGCGGGGCCTCAGCGCAGCTTCAGGCCGCGCAGGAAGGCTGAAGCCTTCACCGACAGCGCCTCACCGGCGGCCACCAGTTCCGGGTGCTGCAGCGCCTCGCGGTTGTAAAGACATGCAGCGCCGGACCAGTCCGTCAGCCGTCCACCCGCTTCCTGCACCAAAAGATCGGCAGCCGCAAGATCCCAATCATGGGCATTGGCCCGCGCGGCGGCAAGGTCCACATCTCCGGCGGCCACCTTGGCGATGCGGTAGGCCAGCGAGCCGATGGTGCCGGAAGGCACGATGCCGCCCTCTTCGGCCGCCCGGTTGAGCAGGCCCTGAGGCCCCAACAGCGTTGCCCCCGTCAGGTCCTCACGCACACGTGCCGTCACCAGCCGCCCGTTGAGGCGGGTGCCGCAGCCCGTGACGGCGCTGAAAAGCTCGCCCCGCACCGGATTGAGCAGCACCGCCACCACAGGACGTCCGTCTTCAACAACCGCCAGCGAAATCGTCCACTCGTCCTTGCCGGCGAGAAAGGCCCGGGTGCCGTCGATCGGGTCCACCACGAAGACACGCGCCTTGCTGAGCCGGTCGGGTGTATCCGCCGTTTCCTCCGACAGCCAGCCATAATCCGGCCGGGCGGCGAGCAGCGTCTCGCGCAGATAGGCATCCGCCGCCATGTCGGCCTCGGAGACGGGCGAACTGCCCGCCTTCATCCAGGTCTGCGGATCGCGCCCGAAGAAGCCGAGGGTGATTTCCCCGGCCTTGCGGGCAGCCGCTTCCAGAAGCGCAAGATCCGCCAGAAGGCCAGCATCAGTTTCCGGCAATGGTCAGATCCTCGATGACGACAGAGGGCGTGGCGGTGGAATAGCGCGCATCCAGGTCATTGGCCGGGCGCATCCGGGCGAACATGTCCTTGAGGTTGCCCGCAATGGTGATCTCGCTGACCGCCTCGACGAGCTCGCCGTTTTCGAACCAGAAGCCGGACGCCCCGCGTGAGTAGTCACCCGTCACGCCATTGGCGCCATGGCCGATCAGATCCGTCACCAGCAGGCCGGAGCCGAGGGCGCGCATCATCTCCTCCGGGCTTTCCGTGCCCGGATGCAGCGTCAGGTTCGTGGCACCGGGCGAAGTGCCGGAACCGCCCCGGTGGGCACGGCCATTGGCAGCAAGGCCAAGCTCGCGCGCGGTTGCCCCGTCCAGGAACCAGTGCCGCAGGAAACCGTCCTCGATCATATCAAGTGGCAGCGCACCGGTGCCCTCGCCGTCGAAGGGGCGTGTGGCTGCGCCGCGCGGCTTGTGCGGATTGTCGCTGATGCGGATGCCCGGCGCGAAGACACGTTCGTTCATCCGGTCCTTCAGGAAGCTGGTGCCACGGGCAATGGCCGCGCCATTGATGGCTCCGGCCAGATGCCCCAGCAGGCTGCGCGCCGCACGCGCTTCATAAATCACATGCCCCTTGCGGGTGGACAGCTTCTTCGGATTGAGCCGCCGCACCGCCCGCTCGCCCGCGCGCTGGCCGATCAGAGCCGGGGCGTCCATATCGGCGAAGAATGTGCGGGAATCAAAGTCGAAATCACGCTCCATGGCCGTGCCCTCACCGGCCACCGCCGTCATGGACAGGCCAAAGCGGGAGCTGGTGTAGGAGCCGGTGAAGCCGTGGCTCGTCGCCAGTACCATGCCGCCCAGCCGCCAGGAGGCGCTCGCCCCGCCGGACCGGCTGACACCGGCAACGGACAGGCCTGCGGCCTCGGCAGCCAGCGCCATCTCTTTCAGTTCATCGGCGGACGGCTGATGCGTATCCAGAAGCTCCAGCTCCGGCAGCGTCTTCAGAAGACGCTCCTCTTCCGCAAGACCGGCATAAGGGTCCTCCGGCGCCACACGGGCCATGGCGACGGCGCGGGCAGCAAGGCCGTCCAGGTCCTGCAGCGTGTTGGCAGAGACGGAGGCGGTGCGCCTTCCCACGAAGACGCGCAGGGTGACGTCGTCGCCCTCGGCGCGCTCGGTTTCCTCGACCTTGCCTTCCCGCACCTCGACGCCCAGGGAAACACCTGTGATGGCCACCGCATCGCAGGCATCGGCGCCCGCACGGCGCGCAGCCTCCACAAGGCGCGCTGCCCGCTCTTCCAGTACCCGCTTGTCGACGAGATCGCTCATGGCTGGTCTTTTCTCCTTGTCATGCCCCTGTTTAAGGCGCGGGCGCACAGGCGGCAAGACCGGCGTGACCGCCGGGGCGGACAAGCAAAGTAAGTTTTTCCTTAAGTAACTGGTTAGTCTTTGATAACCCTGAATCAGATCATCTTTTCTTAACCACGCCTGTTAAGGCAATGCCCACCGGCTGCTGCGTAGATTGATGTCATTCACGAGGCCCACCGCAAAAACAAGGGCCCGATGGAGAGGCAATTGGGACGTCAGACAGCTATCGACGGAGCATTGGAGGCCGGGGCGGGCCGCGCAGAGCGGCTCGACCCGGCAACCCTCCCCGTCAGATTCGACACCACCATGAGCGCGCCGCCTGCTGCCGGCAGCGCCCGCGTCGCTGCCAGGGTCTATCTGGACCGTGACACCGCCATCATCAAGCGCCCGCTGGCCGGACTGCCGCTGACGCTGGTGGTTCCGCTGAATGTCTTTGAAGGCATTGCCGTGGAAATCCGCCCGGCGGGACTTCTTGGCACGCTGGTGGCGCGGCTCTTCCTGCGCCATCCGGACCCCGCTCTGTGCCTTACACTGCGCGAGGCGGACAATGCCGAGGATCTGGCCGAGGACTGGGCCGGCTGGGCTGAAGCGCTCAACCTGCCGCTTCAGATTGTGGAGCCGGACGGCAGCGTCTCGACCATTCAGGATGCGGCGCAGCCGCATTTCCCCGCAAGGTCCTGCCTGCGGCGCAAGGTTTATGCCCTCACCGGCCACCGCCCCCGCTTCCTGAACCGCCGCAAGCCGGGCCGTGGCCTTGCCTTGCAGCCGGTACATCGCGGCGAGCGCGAGATCATCGCGCGGCACTGAGTTCAGAAGTTCGGCAGAGCTTGCGGCAGAAAGCAGTCAGGCGGCCCGGGGCCGCCTCTTCTGTCTATGATCTTCTGTTTTCAGATCACCGGCTGCTTGTCACAGCGAAGCAAATTTTTTCGCACTCTACGCATTTGACCTAACGGATATTTTAGCATTTTCTGCGCTAGATCTGCCACCTTCCGGGCAGGAACAAGATCTTATGCAACTTGATGTAGTCACGCTTTCGACTGCTGTCACGCTCATGCTTTTGATGGGCGCAGGCATGCTGATGCTTGTGTTCCGCTTTTCTGTCAGAAGACCAAGCGCCCACGCCGACAGCGTCCGCTACTGGGCTGTTGCTCTTGGCCTGATGGGCGCTGGAATTTTCCTCGTGAGCCTGCGCGGACACATCCCGGACTTTTCGAGCATTGCAGCCGGCAATGGCATAATTCTGCTGGCGATGAGCTTGCGCCTCAGGGCCATCAAAATGTTCTGGAACAAGCATGAAAGCTGGATGGTGACGGCAGCGCCTGCCTCTCTCTGGACGTCCATGTGCCTTGTGCCTGTGTTTTACGACAACTTCCTGGCGCGCGTGGTTCTGGTCAACTCACTGGTCATTTTGCTCCTGCTCGCTTCGATCCAGGTCACCCGCAAGTACAATCACGACCGGTTGAGATCAGCGAAATGGCTTCGCGACAGCATGGCCTTCGAGGTCCTGTCGAAGATGGCCATGGCTCTCGGCTTCTCGCTCGCTGGGCTGGATAGCTTTGATGCTGCCCTCAGGTCTAACATGACGGCCATCTACCTTCTCACGCTCATCATCTCCACACTCGCGACCATCATCTCTGCCTTTGCGATGATCATCGAGAGGGAAGAACGGCTGCTGCGGGAACAGGCTCTGCGCGATCCGCTGACCGAGCTCTCCAACCGCCGCGCCTTTTTCGATGATGCAGGCCGCTGGCTGGAGAAGCATGCATTTGCCGGCAAGCCCTTTGCCGTGGCCCTGTTCGATCTGGACCACTTCAAGCAGGTGAACGACCTTCATGGGCATGCTGCCGGCGACGAAATGCTGACGATTTTTGCCGATGTTCTGCGCGAGAACACCCGCAAAGGCGACTTCGCGGCCCGGCTTGGCGGCGAGGAGTTTGCCGTCTTCCTGCCGGATACGGACATCCGCACACTTGAAGCGGTGGCTGACCGGCTGCGCTCTGACTTTGCCGAAAAGGCCTTGCGCAGATCAGGCGGTGCCATGCCCGTCACCGTCAGTGCAGGCATCGCCGCAGGCCGAAGCGGCGCCAATGGCCTGGAGCAGACGCTGGCCACCGCTGACCGTGGGCTTTATTCAGCCAAACGTGCGGGCAGAAACATGGTTCGCAACGGCCATGACAAACCCGTAACGGGCCAGCAAGAAGAGATGGAGGCGAACGCTTCCGTTATTCAGGTGCTGCATCTGCCCGTGGCATCTGCCGCCCAATAGCCATCACAAGCGGCTGACCAGCGCCTCCAGGCAGAGGCCTGCGAAGACAATCCAGCCATAGCGGTCATTGGAGCGGAAGAGCTTCAGGCACTGATCGCCATCATCGATATCCAGCACCACGATCTGCCAGAACAGATGCAGCGCGCCCAGCGCAATGCCGGCAAAGGCAAAGGGCCCCGCATCCGCAAGCGCCGCAGCAAGGGCAAAAAGCACCGTTGCGCCGGCATAAAGCACCACCAGCGCCGCTTTCGTCCAGGATCCGAACAGCCTTGCAGTGGAGCGAACACCCACCAGCGCATCGTCTTCCTTGTCCTGATGGGCGTAGATCGTGTCATAGCCGATCGTCCAGAGAATGCCGCCAGCATAAAGCAGGAAAGGCGCCGTATCGAGCTTGCCGAACAGGGCTGCCCAGCCCATCAGCGCGCCCCAGGAGAAGGCAAAGCCAAGGAACAGCTGCGGCCAGTTGGTGAAGCGTTTCATGAAGGGGTAGATGGCCACGACGAGCAGCGAGGCGAGGCCAAGCACGATCGTGAACAGGTTGAACTGGATCAGCACCAGCCCGCCCACCAGCGCCTGCAGCGCCATGAAGAGCTTGGCCTGTGCGCGGGTCACCTGTCCGGCGGGGATCGGCCGCGAGCGGGTGCGTTCCACCTGCGCGTCGATCTTCTCGTCCACAAGGTCGTTATAGGTGCAGCCTGCCCCGCGCATGGCCACCGCCCCGATGAGGAACAGCAGGATATGCCAAGGGTTGGGATAGGCATTTCCGGCCGCGACCGCCGCCAGCGCGGATGACCACAGGCACGGCCACAGCAGCAATTGCCAGCCGATGGGCCGCTCCCAGCGCGCAAGGCGCGCATAAGGCCGGGCCCAGGCGGGCAGTTTGGTGTCGACCCAGTGACGCTTCACAGCATCAGAAACCGGGCCCGTGTCGCGGGTGCCGAAAATCTTGAGACTCATGCTCCTTCGTTACCACGACCCTGCCGCTGCTGGCGAGCCCTTGGCAGCGGCCTGAAGCCTTACGTCCGCCATGTAACCGGATCTTCCAATCCCATTCCCGGCTGCCAGCCTCATCAAGCATGGGCAGTCATGGCCCCAGATCGTCTTCCTCGCCGATCTCCCGCTCATAGACCGTAAGCGGGCTGAGGCCAAAGCCTTCGGACAGGATCAATCCAGCTGCCACGGAATTCTGCGGCGCTGCGGCCTGGAAATGGCGGATGCCGAAATCGGCAAGATCGGCACAGGCCCCGCGCAGGAGACGGCGGCCCAGCCCGCGCCCGCGGGCCTGCGGGGCGATGTAGAACTCGCCGAAGAGCGCCAGACGGCCGGCCATTTCCACCGAATGACGGAAGAACGCAACGGCATAGCCCGCAGGCTGATCCCGGAAATTGGCGAGCCACGCCCGGCCCAGATTTGCATCCACCATCAGCATGCGCAGCGCGCTTTCCTGCGCCCGTGTCATTGGCAGCCCCGTTTCACCGCGCATGCGGCCCGCGAGTTCGACAATACGCGGCGCCGTGACAGCCGTTCCAAGCATCAGCGAAAAGCCGCCGGGCCGCATCATCGGGAGCTCTCCGGCGTCTCAGCGGATTGCCGCCCCCGGCCTGCCGTGCTAATCCGCGCCGCAACTCTGGAAGGCCCAGCGGCGATGCCGCGCAGACGTGAGAGCTTGCCCATGAATATTCTCCTCATCGGTTCCGGTGGCCGTGAACACGCCCTCGCCTATGCCATTGCCAAGTCGCCGCTCACCTCCCGGCTCTACGCTGCACCCGGCAACGCCGGTGTTGCGCAAGAGGCCGAACTCGTTGCTCTGGACGTTGCAGACCACGCTGCCGTGATTGCCTTCTGCAAGGAAAAGGCGATCGATTTCGTTGTCGTCGGCCCGGAAGGCCCGCTGGTGGAAGGCATCGTCGATGATCTGGCGGAGGCCGGCATCAAGGCCTTCGGCCCCTCGAAGGCCGCTGCCCAGCTGGAAGGCTCCAAGGGCTTCACCAAGGATCTGTGCGCCGAAGCCAATATTCCGACCGCTGCCTATGGCCGCTTTGCGGACAAGGACAAGGCGCTGGCCTATCTGCGCCAGCAGGGCGCGCCGATTGTCGTGAAGGCTGACGGGCTTGCCGCGGGCAAGGGCGTGGTCGTTGCCATGACGCTGGACGAGGCCGAAGCGGCAGTGAACGCCTGTTTCGACGGCAGCTTCGGCGCAGCCGGGGCGGAAGTGGTGATCGAGGAATTCCTCACCGGCGAGGAAGCCAGCTTCTTCGTGCTGTCCGACGGCAAGACAGCCCTGCCCCTCGTGGCTGCACAGGATCACAAGCGCGCCTTTGACGGCGACGAAGGCCCCAACACCGGCGGCATGGGCGCCTACACGCCCGCTCCAGTCGCCAGCGATGCCATCATCGCCCGCACCATGGAGGAGATCATCCTCCCGACCATCGAAACGCTGGCAAAGCGCGGCACCCCGTTCAAGGGCGTGCTTTTCGCAGGTCTCATGATCGGCGAGAATGGCCCGAAGCTGATCGAATACAACACCCGCTTCGGCGACCCGGAATGCCAGGTCATCACCCTGCGCCTCAAGGAAGATCTGCTGCCGCTGCTGATCGCCACCGCAGACGGCGCGCTGGACCAGCACACGGCCACCTGGAGCGATGACGTGGCCCTCACCGTCGTCATGGCCGCCAAGGGCTATCCGGGCGCCTACGAAAAGAACACCGAGATCCGTGGCCTTGAGGCTGCCGGCAAGGTGGAAGGTGTCAAAGTCTTCCACGCCGGCACCAAGGCTGATGGCGGGCGCATTCTGGCAACGGGCGGGCGCGTACTGAACGTTACCGCCACCGGCAAGACCGTCGCCGAAGCCCGCGAACGGGCCTACAAGGCCGTGGATCTGATCGACTGGCCCGAAGGCTTCTGCCGCCGCGACATCGCCTGGCGCGCCCTCTGAGAGCAGACAGCACGCATTGTTCTGAAGAAGCCCGGCACGGCATCCGCTGTGCCGGGCTTCTTGTTCTCGCAAGACCGCATCTCCCTTGCGCCCGCCCTGCGCTGCGGCCATCCTGCCGTCAGCACAGGAAGGAGCCGGATGATGACAGCACCCGAGGCAGATCTTTTTCCCGGATTTGACGCCAGAATGATGGAGGCTGGCGGTGTCCGGCTGTTCTGCCGTCTCGGCGGCTCAGGGCCAGCCCTGCTGCTGCTTCACGGCTTTCCGCAAAGCCATGTGATGTGGCACCGCATCGCGCCGGAGCTTGTGCGGCATTTCACACTGGTGATCCCGGATCTGCGCGGCTATGGCGCCAGCGATGCACCCGAAGGGGGTGCCAGCCTCTATTCCAAGCGGCAGATGGCGCAGGACGTGGCTCAACTGATGCGCGGCCTTGGCCACGAGCGCTTCATGGTCTGCGGCCATGACCGGGGCGCACGTGTCACCTACCGGCTGGCGCTGGATCATCCGGAAGCCGTCAGCCGCGCCGCCGTGCTGGATATTCTGCCCACCCATGACTACTGGGCCCGCATGGACCGGCAGTTCGCGCTCAAGGTCTACCACTGGGCCTTCCTTGCCCAGCCTGCACCCCTGCCCGAAACGTTGATCGGCGGCAGCCCGGACTATTACATCGATCACACCATGGCGAGCTGGACAGCCGCCAGAAGCCTTGCTGCCTTTGATCCGGCGGCGCTGGACTGTTACCGGCTCGCCTTCCGCCAGCCCGCCCGCATCCACGCCATGTGTCAGGACTACCGGGCAGGCGCCACGACTGATCTGGAGCATGACGGTGCCGACATCGCCGCAGGACGGCAGATCGCCTGCCCGCTGCTGACGCTTTGGGGCACGTCAGGCATTGCACCGGGCGCTGGCACGCCGCTGGATGTGTGGCGCCGCTGGGCACCGCAGGCGGAAGGCGAAGGCGTGACCGGCGGGCATTTTCTCGCCGAGGAGAACCCGGTTGGAACGCTGGCGGCCCTTCTGCCGTTTCTGCAGGGAGAATAAGCGGCCGGCGTTCCTGTCATTTTCCTGCCGGATAAATCACGCAAGACAGGCGCAACCCTGATACAGGAACATCTCCCCGCGCAGATGCAGGAAGCGAGTTTCAAGATGACCTACCCCCGGATCGGCCTTGCCCTTGGCGGCGGCGGAGCGCGCGGCATGTCCCATATCCCGGTGTTTCAGGCCTTTGACGATCTGGGCGTGAAGCCCTGCCACATCACCGGCTCATCCATCGGCGCGCTGCTGGGGGCCGGTTATGCGGCTGGCCTGTCAGGCACGGAACTGTATGACTATGCGCTTGAAACCTTCCGCCACCGCAACGCGCTGATTGCCCGCCTGTGGCAGCTGCGGCCCAAACGCTTCACCGATATGTTTAGCGGCGGGATTGCGCAGTTCGACCCGCTGAAGGTGGTCAATCTGTTTGCCGCAGATCTGATCCCGGATCATTTCGAGGATCTGAAGATCCCGCTGACGGTGCTGGCCACTGATTTCTACGGCTGCAGCGAGATTGACATCACCACAGGTCCGCTGCGCCCAGCCATCGCCGCCTCCATCGCCATCCCGGCCGTGTTCCGGGCGGTCGAAATGGGCGGCAAAGTGCTGATTGACGGCGGCATCGCCAATCCCCTGCCCTTTGACATTCTGCCTGCCGATTGCGAAATCACCGTTGCCGTCGATGTGGTGGGCGTGCCCGTGCCGCGCAAAACCCACCGGAATGCTCCGGCCACGCTGGATGCCCTGTTCGGCTCGTCCCAGATCCTGATGCGTACAATTACTGCAGAAAAACTCAAGCAAAAGCGGCCGGATATACTTGTGCGGCCAGCCGTCGACGACATACGCGTTCTCGACTTCATGAAGACCCGGATGGTGCTCGAATCCGCAGAGCCGCTACGTGAGTTTGTGAAAGTCCGGCTCTCAAAACTGCTCGAAAAAGCGGCGTAAACCGCAAAATTGCGCGGCTTCCGTGTATTCGTCCGGTGTTATGATATCTTTTCATGCCATTATTTGACGCAGAATGCCAAATTAACCATTGTTTAATATGCGCGATTGAGAATTTCTCCTGTATCCAGAAGGAGAAACCGCATGACCCGCGTTGCATCCCGGTCCTTGGATGAGGACACCTGCCCGGTCTCGGAAGAGACCTTCCAGCACCTTATGCACCTGAACGCAGCCTCGGCCGCAAGCGCCGCCGGAGATCTGCCGGAAGAGCAGAAAGCCCGGCTTGCCGTATTCTGCTACCGCAAGGCGCATCTGCGGCCCATCGGGCTGATGATCGCAGCAGGCTGCAGCCTGCGCGCGCTGCTCGACGAAGCCGGTCATGCCGGTGAAATTCTTTACCGCCAGTCCCGCGAGATGCAGGCCAGCCTGCCTTGCGACAAGTTCCAGCCTCAGCGCGGTGCAAGGCCGCCGGTAACTCTCTGTGTAATCAAGGGGTAAGGTCTTTCCTCCCGCCTGCCCCCGCCTCGCGCCGCTCCGTCTTCCCCCAGCCAAGACATCCGGAGCGGCGCTTTTTCTTTGTCCGCCTGCCGGGCTCTGACGCAAAAGTGAGCTTGCCTGACGGACGATCTGGCCTACGCTCTTTCCATCACCGCATCAGGACGGGGTGCGCCATGGTCAGGGATAGTTCCGAAAGCCACCGCAGATCTGCAAGTCTCAGGCAAGCTGCCGGACAGCTCCACGCCGCATGGCGGCAACTCCGGTCCTCCCTGTGGCGCGCAGCCCCGCTTCTGGCAGGCCTCAGCCTTGCCACTCCGGCTGCCGCCAGCTGCCAGTTGATCGCCTCCGGCCCGCAAGCGCCTCAGACCAGCGGCTGGGTGCTGCCCTCCGGCATAAAGGTCGCCAGCGCGTCGCCTGACCTTGCGCTGCAGCTGGCGCAGGCAGCTTCCCTGGCTCAGGACGAGGTGGGCCTGCGCTACATCGGTCATTCGACCTTTGAAATCACCAGCCCCAAGGGCGTGCGCATCGCAACGGACTACAACGACCGGGAAAAACCGGCGCTGCCGCCGCGCGTTGCGACCATGAACAACGCCCATTCCACGCACTTCACGCTCAACCCGGACCCGTCCATCGAGCATGTGCTCACGGGCTGGAACCCGGAAGGTGGCCCCATCCATCACGACATCCGTGTCGAAGACGTGCGCATCCGCAACCTGCCGACCAACGCCCGCGGCTGGGACGGGGAAACGCGCGCCTTCGGCAATTCCATCTTCATCTTCGAACTGGCGGACCTGTGCATTGCCCACCTCGGTCACCTGCATCACCAGCTGACGCCGGATGATCTGGCCACGCTCGGCCGGATCGACGTGGTGCTGGCACCCGTGGACAATGCCGCCACCCTGCGCCTCGACAGCCTGATGGCCGTTCTGGACGGCATCAAGCCAACCGTGGTCGTGCCCATGCATTTTCACTTCACCGGCGCGCTGGAGCGCTTCCTCGCACGGGCTGCAAGCGATGGCTGGGCCGTGACGCCCTACCCGACCTCCTCTGCCGTTCTCTCCCGCAAGCTGCAGCCGGAGCAGCGAACAGTCATGGTGATGATGCCGGGCGGCGGGTAGTACCCCTTAATCCTCCCGGCGGCTGCGGAAGAAATCCTTCAGCAGCTGAGACGCCTCGGCTTCGGCAAAGCCGGAATAGACCTCCGGCGCGTGGTGGCAGGTGGGGCTGGCGTAGAAGCGCACGCCATGATCCACAGCGCCGCCCTTCTCATCCCCCGCCCCGTAGTAGAGCCGGCGGATGCGGGCGAAGGAGATGGCGCCTGCACACATGGGGCACGGCTCCAGCGTGACATAGAGATCGCACCCCGGCAGCCGCTGGGAGGCAAGTGCCTCGCAGGCCATGCGGATGACCAGCACCTCGGCATGGGCCGTGGGATCATTGAGTTCCAGCGTGCGGTTGCCCGCCCTTGCCAGAACCTCGCCCTGACACACCAGCACGGCGCCCACCGGCACTTCACCGCGCGAGGCGGCCAGACGCGCCTCTTCCAGTGCCAGATCCATGAAGGACCGGACGGGGGCGTTGCGCTCTGTTGCCTTGGGTGGGTTCATGTCCGGTTACGCTGCTATCTGCCTGTCTTTCTGGTGCTTTTAGAGCAAAGCAAGCCGCGCGTCAGCCGCTCCGTCGCCTGAGGCGTTTGCCAAGAGCTGCGAATTTTGTGCGGCAGCCGCATTTGCTTGATTCCTAAACCGTGCAAGCTCTGCTATGAGGCGGCCATGACCGGCAATAAAACTCCTTCCCGGCCCCGCGGCAATCGCCCCGGCGGCCCGTCGCGCCGTAACGATGGCGCAGGCTCTTCCTCTTCCGGACGCGGCGGCAACCGCGCGCCCGGCAAAGGCTTTTCTGGCCCCCGCTCTTCCGGCCCCCGCTTCGGTGGCAAGAGCGGCCCCCAAGGCGACCGTCAGGGTGACCGCCCAGATAACCGCCAGGACAACCGTCAGGGCCGCGAAGGCGGCTTTGACGAGCGCGGGCACGGCCCGCGTGGCGGCCAGCGCGGCGACCGCAATGACGGTGCCCCGCGCGGCGAGCGTCCGCAGCGTGACGGCTGGGCTCCCCGTGGCGGCGACCGCCCGCAGCAGCGTGACGGCTGGGCCCCCCGTGGCGGCGACCGCCCGCAGCAGCGTGATGGCTGGGCCCCGCGTGGCGGCGACCGCCCGCAGCAGCGTGATGGCTGGGCTCCCCGTGGCGGCGACCGCCCCTATCGTGATGACCGCCCGATGCGCAACGACCGGCCCAAGCGCGCAGACAGCAAGCCTGCGCCCAAGCGCCAGGCGGCTCCCAAGCCGCAGGCCGTGCGCGTTGCGCCCGAAGTGTCGTCCCATGACGGCGAGCGTATCGCCAAGGTGATGGCCCGCGCCGGGCTGTGCTCGCGCCGCGATGCGGAAGTGTGGATCACGAACGGCCGCGTCAGCGTCAACGGCACCGTGCTGACCACTCCGGCCATCACCGTGACGGAAGACGATATCATTCTGGTGGATGGCGAGCCGCTGCCGCAGAAGGAGCGCACCCGCCTGTGGCTCTATCACAAGCCGCGCGGCCTGGTGACGACCAACTTCGACCCGGAAGGCCGTCCGACCGTCTTCGAGAAGCTGCCCGAGGACCTGCCGCGCGTAGTGTCCGTCGGCCGCCTCGACATCAACACCGAAGGCCTGCTGCTGCTGACCAATGACGGCGGCCTTGCCCGTGTGCTGGAACTGCCTGCCACCGGCTGGCTGCGCCGCTACCGCGTGCGTGCCTTTGGCGAGATCACGCAAGACCAGCTGAACGCGCTGGCCGATGGCGTTGCCATTGACGGCGTGCTTTACGGCGGCATCGAAGCGGTTCTGGACAAGACGCAGGGCGACAACGTCTGGCTGACGCTGGGCCTGCGCGAGGGCAAGAACCGCGAAGTCAAGCGCGTGCTGGAGCATCTGGGCCTGTCGGTCAACCGGCTGATCCGTCTCTCCTTCGGCCCGTTTCAGCTTCTCGACCTGCCCGAAGGTGAGGCCCGCGAGATCAAGGGCCGCGTGCTGCGTGACCAGCTGGGCGACAAGCTGGCGGAAGCCGCAGGGGCCGACTTTGAAGCTCCGGTGCTGACCCAGGCCGCTCCGAAGGAAGAGCCGAAAAAGAAGAAGCCGCAGCAGCAGGGTCCCAAGACCCGTGGCGAGTGGATGACCGCACGTGACGGCGCACAAGCCGTGAACCGCCCCAAGGGCCCGCGCAGGCCGCGCCCTGAAGGCGGCGAGCGCAGCTTTGGCGCCAAAGACGGTGGCCGTGATGGCAACCGGGAGGGTGGCAAGCGTGAAGGCGGTGAGAGCCAGCGTCCGCAGAAGGTCTCCCCGCGCAGCCGCTTCCGCCTGACGCGCGAGCCTTCCGTCCGCAAGGCTGAAGACGAGCGTCCGCAGCGCACGCCCCGCCCCCGCCGCATCTGGGGGGCAGAGGGCCTGGTTGAGGACAAGCAGCAGGAACAGCGCACCGGCCGTGACCGCAAGCCCGCCTTCCGTGACCCGGATGACCGGCCGATCCGTCCGCGCGAGCGTTCCGAGCGGCCCGAGCGTCCGGAGCGGCGCGAGCGCCCCGAAGGCGGCAACCGTTTCGAACGCCCCGCAGGCGGCAGCCGTTTCGAACGCAGTGACCGGCCTGAGCGTGGCCAGCGCGACGATCGCGGTCCCCGTCCGGACCACGGCAACCGGCCTGACCGTGGAAACCGGCCCGTGCGCAGCGGCCCCGGCGGGCCGAAGCGCGGCGGTGGCGGCGGCTTCAAGCCCCGTTCGCGCGGCTAAGAGGACCGGTTATGCGCATCGTTGCCGGACGGTTCAAGGGCGCAAGCCTTGCCACGCCGAAGTCGGACGCCACGCGCCCGACTTCCGACCGGCTGCGCGAAACCATCTTCAACATCCTGCTGCATGGCGTCGGCGCGGATCTTGAGGGCGCACGGGTGCTGGATCTGTTTGCCGGCACCGGCGCCCTCGGCTTCGAGGCCATCAGCCGTGGTGCAAAACACGCCACCTTCGTTGAGGAAGGCGCGGATGCGCGCGGCGTGATCCGCCGCAACATGGAAGCCTTCGGCCTCAACGGCGCCGCCAAGATCCTGCGCCGGGATGCCACGAAACTGGGTGCAGCCGGAACAATCGAGCCGTTTGACCTGCTCTTCGCCGATCCGCCCTATGACAAGGGCCTCGGCGAACTGGCCCTGGCCTCTGCCCGCGAAGGCGGCTGGCTGGCCGGTGGCGCCATCTGCATTCTGGAAGAACGGGCCAGCAACACGGTCACGCTTCCGGCTGGCTTCGAGCTTCTCGACCAGCGCACAAGCGGCGACAGTCAGGTGCTTTTCGCGCGCTGCATGCCGCGCTGATCCCCTTTTCAGGCTAAAGGCTGCGGTTTTGCGGTCACGGCATCCTGATGCGGGGACGGGTGCGCTTCAGCACGCGCCCCAGCCGCAGCGGAGCCTTGTCCTCCAGCTTCATGAAGATACCGTTCAGGCGCAGCGACCGCCGCCGCAGGCGTCTCAGCAGGCGGATGGCCCAGGGGCTGGCAGCAAGCACCATGAAGAGGCTCAGGGCGATGAGAGGAAGCCCGGTTGGCAGCGGCAGGGGCAATGTCACAAGCCCCGCGAGCAGGACCGGAAGTGCGGCCAGCCAGACAATGCTTTTCATACGGATCTGAAGTCTCCCGGCACTCCGCCGCAGCGCCCTCGCCGAAGCCGGCGGATTCCCTGCCTCCCACTTGATTGCCACGCGTCCAAGACAAGCGCGTGACGGGCGCGTGACGGGCGCATGATGGGCAATCAGCTCAGTCTCCTGCCCGGGACCGGCCGGCCCGCTCTCCCCTGCCTGCTGCGGAAAACGATCAACCACGGGAGGCGCACGCCCCTTAGTCATATGGTCAAAAACAAGGCAGACAACACCTTACTTGACTGCCAAAGCTTTCATCCATTTGCATTTTTCACAATCAGAATGCAGCCCTGTAAACAGGCGCGTGTCTTTTTTGCATCTACCCGATTAAATAAGTAAATCTCATTGTTCTGCCGATTTTCTTTTTTTCAAGCCGGCGTATCATCTTGGTATCGAACACCGACTCACCAGCCGCCTTTGGGGCGGGGAGCTGGCTCTTTGGGAAGGATCTCTGAATGCGCAGTGCACGACTGATTTCTGCAATGACACTTCTGGCTGCCTCTTCTGCTGGCGTCCTTGCAGCCGATCTCCCGGTTGCTCCCGAGCCGGTTGATTACGTCCGCGTCTGTGATGCTTTCGGCACCGGCTTCTTCTATATCCCCGGCACCGAAACCTGCCTGCGCGTCGAAGGACGTGTCCGCGCCGAGTATCGCTTTGACAATTTCGGCGACAGTGACAATGCCTGGGATGACCGCACGGACTTCAGCACCTACACGCGTGCCCGTGGCACCATCCGTTTGGATGCGCGCACCAACAGCGAATACGGCCTCGTCCGCGCCTACATTAACACCTACTTCGAAAACAATTCGAACAACGGCACCGGCACCTCCACCACGCTCGAGCACGCCTTCGTCCAGTTCGGCAACTTCACCTTCGGCCGCACCGCGTCCATGTATGACTTCTGGACGGGCTACTCCTACGGCAACTTCCAGACCCAGTACACCGATGTGCGCAACTGGGTTGCCGCCTATACGGCATCGCTGGGCAATGGCCTGAGCGCGACCGTTTCGATCGAGGATGGCACCGTCCGCCGCTGGGGCATCAACGGCAGCGCCTACGCCGGACATCGTCTGCCGGATCTGGTCGCTAACCTGCGCCTTGATCAGGCCTGGGGCTCCGCACAGGTCATGGGTGCCCTCCACGAGGCACGCGCAGTTACCGCTGGTTCCGACAGCAAGGTTGGCTACGCCGTCGGCGCCGGTGTGCAGATCAACGTTCCCTACTTCGCTCAGGGTGACGCCTTTGCGCTGCAGGCCATGTATGGCGATGGTGCATCGGGCTATGTGCTCGACTCCTGGGATGCGTCGATCTCTGACGCAACGCTGACCGGTGCTGCACTCAAGACCACCAAGGCCTGGGGCATTGGCGCTGGTTTCCTGCATAACTTCAGCGAGCAGTGGGATGCCAACATTGAAGGCGGCTACTACTCCGCCGATGCAGCTGGCACTGCCAACGACTTCAAGCAGTGGGGCGCCAACTTCAACGTCAACTGGAAGCCGGTTTCCGACTTTTCCATCGGCACCGAATTCGCCTACCGCAGCTTCGACTACAACCGTAGCTCGGGCCGCCGTGACCGCGACGAGTTCTACACCACGATCCGCGTCGAGCGCGTGTTCTGATGATGAAGCTCTGTGGCATGGTGCACCTGCGCCATGCCACGTTCTGACACAGTCCCTCCCAGGACGAGACCAGAGGGCCGCCACCGTGCGGCCCTCTTCTTTATGAAGCAGGTCCAGACCCGAACCGGATCGCTACTTCCGGCCGAACAGCCTTTCGATGTCTGAGAGTTTCAGCTCGATCCATGTCGGCCGTCCGTGGTTGCACTGGCCGGAAAGCGGTGTTGCTTCCATCTCGCGCAGCAATGCATCCATCTCTTCCGGACGCATGCGGCGGCCGGCGCGGATGGAGCCATGGCAGGCCATCGTCGCCGCCACGTGATCGAGCTTTTCCTTGAGGCCTGACGCCGTTTCCCACTCGGTCAGTTCATCCGCCAGATCCTGCACCAGCGCCCGGATGTTCAGCGACTTCAGCATGGCAGGTGTTTCCCGCACGGCGATGGCGCCGGGGCCGAAGGGCTCCAGCACAAGCCCGGCAGCCTCCAGTTCATCCGCATGTTCGGCCAGCCGGTGCACGTCTTCTTCCGGCAACTCGACGATTTCCGGGATCAGCAGCATCTGGCGCGGCACGTCACGGGCAGCCAGCATTTCCTTCAGCCGCTCATAGACCAGCCGCTCATGTGCGGCATGCTGATCAACGATGACAACGCCGTCCATGGTCTGCGAGATGATGTAGGTCTCGTGCACCTGCGCCCGGGCTGCGCCAAGCGGGCGTTGCATGTTCTCCTGGCCGGCCGGCTCGCTATGCGCCCGCGCATCGGCGGAGGGCATGACGATGTCAGCCAGTGCTGCCTGAGCAGCTTCGGCAAAGCCCGCCTCATCTGCCGGAGCGGTGCCATCTTCTGATGGCCGGTAGGCGGAGCTGCGCCAGTCCCAGCCGCCTTGCGCCGCTGAAGGGCCCGCAGCAGGGCGCCAGCCAGCGATGCCGCTGCGCGGACTTCCGCCATAATTGCCCTGATAGGCGGCAGAGCGCTGAGCATCACTTCCGGCCGCTTCGCCCATGCCCGGCGCCATGCCGGTCCGCAGAGCCTCCATGGCTGCAGCGGCATTTGAGGTGGACGACCGGTGGCCTGCCATCACCAGAGACTGCTTGATCGACCCGACGAGCAGTCCACGCACCAGTTGCCCGTCACGGAAGCGCACGTCGGCCTTGGCAGGATGCACATTCACATCCACCAGAGCCGGGTCCAGATCGATATAAAGCACCACGACCGGATGCCGGTCACGGGCCAGCACATCCGCATAGGCGCCGCGCAGGCCCGACAGCAGCAGCTTGTCGCGCACCGGGCGGCCGTTGACATAGAAGAACTGCTGCTGTGCCGTGCCCTTGTTGTAGGTGGGAAGACCGGCAAAACCGGTCAGGCGCACGCCCTCCCGCTCTGCCGTGATCTCCATGGCATTGTCGAGAAACCCCTTGCCCAGCAACTGCGCCAGCCGCGCCATGCGCGGATCCTCGCCGCGCGCAGCTGGCCAGCTTTGCGCGGTCCGGTCCGAGCCGGACAGCTGGAAACCTACCTCCGGATAGGCCAGCGCGATGCGGCGGACCACATCCGTCACAGCGGCGGCTTCCGCCTTGTCGGTCTTGAGGAATTTCAGGCGGGCGGGCGTGGCAAAGAAGAGATCGCGCACTTCCACCTGCGTGCCCTTGTGCCGGGCAGCCGGATGCACATCGCTCTCCGTTCCGCCCTCCACCTCGATGCGCCAAGCATGAGGCTCCTGCGCATGGCGGGTGGTAATGCCCAGCCTTGCGATGGAGCCGATGGAGGGCAGAGCCTCACCCCGGAATCCGAGGGTGCGGATGTCGAACAGGTCTTCCTCATGCAGTTTCGACGTACAATGGCGGCGCACGGCCAGCGCCAGATCGGCGGCCGTCATGCCAAGGCCATCGTCGGAGACGCGCATCAGCGTCTTGCCGCCTGCCGCCGTCACGATGTCGATGCTGGAGGCGCCCGCATCGACCGCATTCTCCACCAGTTCCTTGATCACGCTGGCGGGCCGTTCGATAACCTCGCCTGCCGCGATACGGTTGATCACCGCCTCGCCCAGTTGTCTGACTGCCATCTGCCCGTCCTGTGGCGCCTGCCTGCTGATGCCTGATTGAAGCGCCTGTTATGCCCGGTTTCTCCCGCGCGCGGCTTCGTATATTGTCCGCCAGCCTGCGCGGGACAACGTCCCGATTCCCGCCAATGTTACCAGATCAGCCCGGAAGAGGCCCCCATGAACGCAACAGCCCCCCTGCTCATCCCCGGCCTCGGTGCCATTGCGCCTGATTACAGGGGCATTCTCAGCGATGTCTGGGGCGTGCTGCACAATGGTGTCGCCGCCTTTCCGGCCGCTCATGAGGCGCTGACCCGCTTCCGCCAGGAGCAGCGTGGCACGGTGGTGCTCATCACCAATGCGCCCCGCCCGTCAGAGCCCATCCACGAGCAGCTGGCACTGCTTGGCGTTCCGCGCCATGCCTATGATGATATCGTCACCTCCGGTGATGTGACACGCCACCTGCTGGCCAGCAGCACAGAGCGCAAGCTGTTCCACATCGGGCCGGAGCGGGATCTTTCCCTCTATGACGGCACCGGGCTTGAGATTGTGAGCGAGACGGATGCCAATCTGATCAGCTGCACAGGCCTCTTTGATGATGAAACCGAAACCCCGGACGATTACCGCGACCAGTTGACAGCGCTTGCCGCACGCGGGCTGCTGATGGTCTGCGCGAACCCGGATATCGTGGTGGAGCGCGGTGACAAGCTGATCTGGTGCGCCGGTGCCCTTGCGCGCCTTTATGAAGATCTGGGCGGCCGCGTCACCCAGCCGGGCAAGCCGCACAAGCCGATCTATGATGCAGCGCTTGCCCGCCTGCAGCAGATCCAGGGTGCGGACTTCGACCGTTCGAAGGTGCTGGCCATCGGCGACGGCCTGCCGACGGACATTCGCGGCGCAGACGCCCAGAATCTGGACGTGCTGTTCATCACCGGCGGCATCCATGCCTCGGACTTCGGCCCGGCCGATACGCCGGATGAAGCCCTGATCCGCCGCCGTCTCGCCGAAGAGGGCTTCTCCGCCCGCGCCGCGCTGCCGCGCCTCAGCTGGTAAGCCTTTGAAACGCAAAGGGCCGCAGCTTCACCGCTGCGGCCCTTCTTGAATTCGTAAGACAGGCGGACGTCAGCCGAACAGCTTGTCGATGTCGTCCTGAGAACCGCCGCCATTCATCATGGCGTCGATATCATCCTGCGAGACGCCTTCGCCAGCCATCTGAGGGCCGTGCAGGATCAGCTCGCGCTTGCGGCGGTCGGCTTCGGTTTCTTCGGCCGCGGGTTCCATCGTTTCCACGATGCGCAGCTTTTCAACGAAGGCGGAGACGCGCTGGTCGATGTAGTTGAGGGTGCCCACAACCTTGGAAATGCGCTGGCCGGTGATGTCCTGGAAGGCACAGGCCTCGAAGATCTCGATCATCTTGTTGTTGACGAGTTCCTGATAGGCCAAGCCATCCGACGTGTCGGCGCCCATGATTTCTTCGGCAGCCGTCATGATCGTGTGCGTTGCCGATTCGGTCGCCTCGACGATGGCATCGAGTTCGCGCCCGGCATCGGGAATCTTCTGCTGCTTCATGTCGTTGGCACGCAGCGCGGTGATCTCTTCCTTCATCCGCGTGATTTCGCCGGCGATTGCCTTCAGTTCGCCCGTCACCGCCGGCTGCACCGCCAGCAGGAAGTCGTGCATGGAGCCGCTCATCACCTCAGCAAGCTGCATGACGTCATTCAGGCCAACTTCCCCGTCACGGCTTTTGTTTTTTTCCAAAAACTCGATGACACGGACCACATTCTCTTTAGTCATTGTGGCCATTGTTCAGCCCTCCGTTTTGCATAGCCAGCAACGATCACCCGTTCTGCTGCCAAGAACAGGCCCAGCGCCCTGCGCCACATGCCGGAGTGCCATCCGGACCATGACAGACGTGAGAGGATCGGCTGACCGGTCACTCAGGCGGACGTGGCTGCGAGAGGAGCAGCGCAGTCCGCCGGGGTGAGCGAATTCTGTCAGTCCGCGAAGACTGCTTCGATCTTGCCCTTCAGCGTCTGCGCGTTGAACGGCTTCACGATGTAGTTGTTCACGCCGGCCTTCTTGGCGGCGATCACGTTTTCGGTCTTGGACTCAGCAGTCACCATGATGAACGGCGTCTTGGAGAGACTGGCGTCAGCACGAACCTGCTTGAGAAGCTCGTAACCGGTCATCGGTTCCATGTTCCAGTCGGAGATGACCAGGCCATACTTGCGCTGCTTCATCTTCTCCAGGGCTTCCGTACCATCGGCTGCATCGTCGATATCTTCAAAACCAAGCTGCTTCAGCAGGTTCCGGATAATCCGGATCATGGTCTTGTAATCATCGACCACCAGGACCGGCATCGAAAGGTCAAGGGCCATTGTCTACTCCATACTGTCAATTACAGGGCCCACCCTCTGGGCCGGAAATGACGAGATCTGACGTTCAGGAGGAAGACACGACTGTCGTGTTCCCACCTCCCCATACTTGGGCAATCTAAGCGGTTCCCCTGAAAAGACCGTTAATAGCGCCAGCCATTTTCTTCCCCCAAAGGCGTATTGTGCCCGAGCACTCTGCCCCATAGCGTGCGTACCGGTATTTAAGGGCACGTTTCTGGTATTGGGAGGGAAAAATGCTTGAGCTGCGTCAGCTTTGCTACGAGGACCTGAGCGAGGGCATGAGCGAGACTCTGACGAAGCACGTGAGCGCATCTGATATTGTCGGTTTTGCCGAGGTGTCCGGTGATCGCAATCCAATCCACTTGTCTGAGCATTTTGCCGCACGCACGCCCTTCCGGACGCGCATCGCCCATGGGCTTTATACTGCGAGCCTTATCTCAGCCTTGCTTGGCACGCGTCTTCCCGGCCCCGGCGCGATCTATCTGTCGCAGACCCTGAACTTCAAGGCACCGGTGCGGATCGGTGATGATGTGACGGTGGAGGTGAAGGTCGCGGAGCTTCTGCCCAAGGGCAACCGGGCCCGTCTGTCCTGCATCTGCCGCGTCGGGGAGACAGTGGTTCTGGAAGGTGAAGCCATGGTCAAGGTCCCTGCCCGGGGGACCGAACGGGACTTTCCCGGCCACCAGAGTTGAGGGGGCAGACAGCACGGGCAGTGGCCAATGCGCGCTTGACGAGAGGCCATGAAAACGGCAGGGTCCGGCAAATCCTGACAAGGGCGGCGCCCCGTGTCAGGCCGCAAGTTTCATGTCTGCTGCAGATCCGCCCGCAGTCCAGCCCGCAGGTTCTCATCTCTGATGACCGTTACGCCTTTCTCAGTTGTCGAGGATCTGGCCTCGTTACCGGCGCACCTCAAGGGCAGCGCCGTTGCCATTGGCAACTTCGATGGTGTGCACAGGGGCCACAGGGCCGTGCTGCAGGCGGCGATTGATGAAGCACACGGCCATGGCCGGCCGGTCATTGCCATGACGTTCGAGCCGCATCCGCGCTCGGTTTTCACGCCGCATGTGCCACTCTTCCGCCTGACGCCCGCCCACGTGAAGGCGGAAGTCATGGAAGCGCTTGGGCTCGACGGATTGATCGTTCTGCCTTTCACCCGCGATTTCGCCAGCCTTGAGGCAGAGCGTTTCGTCGAGGAGATCCTGATCGGCGCCCTCGGCATCCGCCACGCGGTCACTGGCTATGATTTCCATTTCGGCAAGGGCCGGGCCGGCACGCCGGATTTCCTGCGTGCCTCAGGCGAAAAGCACGGCTTCGGCGTCACCATCGTTGCGGCGGAGAATGACGAGAGCGGCGAGGTCATTTCCTCTTCCCGCATCCGGGCTGCCCTTGCAGAGGGCGATCTGGCACTGGCCAACGGCCTGCTTGGCTACCGCTGGTTTGCCGAGGCAGAGGTGCGCCATGGCGAAAAGCGCGGCCGCGATCTCGGCTATCCCACCGCGAACCTGCGCCTTGCCGATGACTGCACGCTGAAGCACGGCATCTATGCGGTGCGGGTGGAAGTGGACGGCCAGCGTCATGATGGGGTTGCCAGCTTTGGCCGCCGCCCGACCTTCGACAACGGCGCGCCGCTGCTGGAAGTGTTCCTGTTCGATTTCTCCGGTGACCTTTATGGCAAGACGCTGCGGGTGCGATTCGTCTCCTACCTGCGGCCCGAAGAGCGCTTTGACAGCATCGAGGCGCTGATTGCGCAGATGGACCAGGACAGCGCCGAAGCACGCGCCGCCCTTGCCAGCATCCAGCCCCTGTCGGCCCTCGATCTGGCGCTTGGCGCCGTGCCCCTGTCATGACGGGCGCATCCTCGCCTGCCAGCCGGATCTCAAGCAAGGCGGATATCCTGCAGGGCATCCTGCTGATGACGCTGGCGATGATCATCGTGCCGGGCATGGATACGGTCGCAAAGTACCTGTCTGCCACGGTCGCGCCGCTGCTTATCGGCTTCGGTCGTTTCTTCTTCCAGGCGGTTTTTACCCTGCTCGGCGCATTGATCATGACAGGGGGCCTGCGCACCCTGATGCCCAAGCGCTGGGGCGTCAACATGCTGCGCGGCATCTTTCTGGCGGGCGCCACCTTCGCCTTCTTCACGGCGCTCAAGGTGATGCCGGTCGCCGATGCCATTGCCATCTTCTTCATCCAGCCGATGGTGCTGACTGCTCTTTCCGCGATCTTTCTGAAGGAGCAAGTCGGCCCGCGCCGTTGGGCCGCCGTGGTGGTGGGGCTGATCGGGGCGATCATGATCATCCGCCCGGGCTTTGATGCCTTTGGCGCGGCCGCGCTGCTGCCGATGGTGACCGCCTGCCTGTTTGCGCTCTACCTGCTGACGACCCGCATTCTGGCAGGTGAGGACAGCATGCTGTCCATGCAGTTCACGACCTCGCTGGGAGGCGGAGTGACGCTGGCCATCGTCATTGCGGTTATTGCCGCTTTTGGCGCGGAGACGACGGGCATTGTGGCGGCCATGCCCAACAGCATCGAAATGTCGCTGCTCTTTGCCATCGGTGCCATTTCCTTTGTCTCGCACGGGTTGATCGTGAAGGCATTGGCGCTGGCGCCAGCGTCGGTCATTGCCCCGTTCAACTATCTGGAAATCGTCAGCGCCACCCTGTTCGGCTTTCTGGTCTTCGGCGATTTTCCCGATCTGATGACCTGGGCCGGCATCGCGCTGATCGTTGCCAGCGGCATCTACATTGCCCACCGGGAACGCATCCGCCACGAAGGCTGAGCAAGACTCGCTGCACAGAACTGCAATGGGGCTGCAACAATAATACCCAGACTCTGCAATGTGTGCGCATGACGCCTTGAAATTGCCCAAGCGCCGCCGGGTCTTGAACAAGTCCCGGAGAGTCAGGCTCATAGAGAGCTTGTATGAATGAAAAATTGCAACATCAAACTGATACACATCAGCTCATGATTTTGAGGCTTCCTATCTATTTTATGCCGCAGGTAACTTTGAAAATAAAAGACCTGCAGCAATCAAAGGGAGATTAAAATGGGTAAAATCAGCGAGACAGCTGGAGAAACCGCAAAGGGCATCATCGGCGGCGGCATCGAAGGTGCTCTCCAGGGCGGTCAAAAGGTCGGAGAAAAGATCAACGAAGCCACCGAGGCCTATCAAGGTATGCGGGAAGCGCAGGAGCAGCAGGCCCATGCGGAGCACGAGGCCCGTCAACAGGCGCGCGTGGTCGAAGAAAAGCGCCGCAATCCTGGACGCAGCGTTGCGGACATCCGCAACGAGGTCGAGCGCGACGGCTGAGCCGATGGAACGGCACCGGCAATCAGGCTGCATCTGCAACGAATGCCAGGGAAGAAGCAACGTCCTGCTGTTCCTGCAACGCGATGACGCTTGCCCCTTGAACCGGGAAGCTCCCGGCAAACGGTACAAGCATCTGGCTTCAGCCAACGCGTGCCGGTGCGGGGGGATACGGCGGCGATGGATGGGTTGAACGGTACGACGAGCTCTTTGCCTTGATCCCGTCACCTCATGACTGGGTCAATATCTGGCAAGAGCCGGCCAAGACATTCATTCAGCGGCCCAAAGGAATTGGGCCCCAGCCGGGTCGGGGCATGCCAGCGCTACCAGCGTCCCGAAATGGCGATCACTTATCAGCCTCCCATCCGCCAGATGGGGGGCTACCTTGTGTTTCAGCCCCGCATGATCAGAGCAAGGCACGGGACGGAGTACCTCTTTACCAGAGAGAAGATGACTGTCTGAAGCTACCTTGCAAGCAATGCACTCCAGCACCAGCCGTTCGCCCCTGCCCACAGCCAACGCGCGCAGCTGAACGCCTTCCATTGCAATTGCCGCTTTATTCGCCCTGTCAGGGCTGATACTAGATCGGCCATGACAGTCATTCTTCCTGCCGGATGCCTTTCCGGCCCCGCGATCTCACGAATTAGCTGCCCGGCCTTCGGCTGACGCGATGGCGCGCCGAGGGACCGGGATCCCTTCGTGACGGGAAGCGGCAATGTCCGCCTCCCCTGACAGTTTGCAAGGCGCCCGCCTTGCCCTTCCTGATTTTTGCGGATTGCATGCAATGACCGAAACGACTGCCCGTGACTATTCCACGACGCTGAACCTGCCCGAGACCGATTTCCCGATGCGCGCCGGCCTGCCGCAGAAGGAGCCGGAAATCATCGCGCGCTGGAAGGCGATGGACCTTTACAAGCGCCTGCGCACCGCCTCTGCCGGCCGCCGCAAGTTCCTGCTGCATGATGGCCCTCCCTATGCCAACGGCAACATCCACATCGGCCACGCGCTGAACAAGACGCTGAAGGACATCGTCACCCGCTCCATGCAGATGATGGGTTTTGACAGCAACTATGTTCCGGGCTGGGACTGCCACGGCCTGCCGATCGAGTGGAAGATCGAGGAAGAGAACTACCGCTCCAAGGGCAAGCAGAAGCCGGACCTGAAGAGTTCCGCCGCGATGATCGCCTTCCGCCAGGAATGCCGCAGCTATGCGGAGCACTGGGTCGGCATCCAGCGCGAGGAATTCCGCCGCCTCGGCCTCGAGGGCGACTGGGAGAACCCGTATCTGACCATGAATTTCGAAGCCGAAGCGGTGATCGCTTCCGAGCTGATGAAATTCGCCACATCCGGCCAGCTTTACCGCGGCTCCAAGCCGGTGATGTGGTCCGTGGTGGAAAACACCGCGCTGGCCGAAGCCGAGATCGAGTATCACGACTACCAGTCCGACATGATCTGGGTGAAGTTCCCGGTGATCGAGGCTGGCAGCCTGGATGAAGCTGCCGCCGAGGACCTGCTGGACGCCGCCGTTGTCATCTGGACGACGACCCCCTGGACCATCCCCGGCAACCGCGCCATCTCCTACTCCTCGGCCATCTCCTATGGCCTTTATGAGGTGACGCAGGACGGCCTTGCGGATGACAACTGGGTGCAGAAGGGCGACAAGCTGATCCTTGCGGACAAGCTGGCTGCCGACGTCTTCAAGAACGCCCGCATCACCGACTTCACGCTTGTCCGGCCGGTCACCGCCGATGAACTGGCTTCCATGACCTGCGCCCATCCCTACCGGGATCTGGAGCTTGGCGGCTACCAGTTCGACGTGCCGATGCTGGATGGCGATCATGTCACCGATGATGCCGGTACGGGTTTCGTTCACACCGCACCCAGCCACGGTGCCGATGACTTCGAGATCTGGATCGCCAAGCGCGCCGAACTGGAAGAGCGCGGCATCGAGACGGCCATCCCCTTCACCGTTGCCGATGACGGCTTCTACACCAAGGATGCGCCGGGCTTTGAGGGCCAGCAGGTTATCACTCACAAGGGTGAAAAGGGCACAGCCAACAAGGCCAATATCGAGAAGCTGAAGGAAGCGGGCGCGCTGATCGGCCTTGGCCGCCTCAAGCATCAGTATCCGCATTCCTGGCGCTCGAAGAAGCCGGTGATCTTCCGCAACACGCCGCAGTGGTTCGTCTACATGGACCGCACGCTGGAAGGCCCGGGCGACACCCTGCGCAGCCGCGCGCTGAAGGCCATCGACGACACCCGCTTCGTGCCCGCAACCGGCCAGAACCGCCTGCGTTCCATGATCGCGGGCCGCCCGGACTGGGTGCTCTCGCGCCAGCGCGCCTGGGGCGTGCCGATCACCGTGTTCATCCACAAGGACACGGCGGAAGTGCTGAAGGACGAAGCCGTCAACGCCCGCATCTTCGAAGCCTTCAAGGCGGAAGGTGCGGATGTGTGGTTCGCAGAAGGCGCCAAGGAGCGGTTCCTGGGTGCTGACTACAAAGCCGATGAGTGGGTCAAGGTCGACGACATCCTCGATGTCTGGTTCGACAGCGGCTCCACCCATGCCTTCTGCCTGGAAAAGCGCCCCGACCTCAGCCCGAAGCGCAAGGTTGATGGCGGCGAAGATTATGTTCTCTATCTCGAGGGCTCGGACCAGCACCGCGGCTGGTTCCATTCCTCCCTGCTGGAAAGCTGCGGCACCCGTGGCCACGCACCTTATGACGCGGTGCTGACCCACGGCTTCACCATGGCCGAGGACGGGCGCAAGATGTCCAAGTCCCTGGGCAATCAGGTGTTCCCGCAGGACGTGATCAAGCAGTATGGCGCCGATATCCTGCGCCTGTGGGTGGCCTCCGGCGACTATGCCGAAGACCAGCGCATCGGGCCGGAGATCCTCAAGACCTCGGTGGACAGCTACCGCAAGCTGCGCAACACCCTGCGCTGGATGCTGGGCACCCTGGCCCATGCCACCGGCGAGGAAATCGCGCTCAAGGACATGCCGGAGCTGGAGCAGCTGATGCTGCACCGCCTCGCCGAGCTGGATGCCCTCGTGCGCAAGGGCTACGAGGACTTCGACTACAAGAAGGTCTTCCACCACCTCTTCACCTTCATGACGGTGGAGCTGTCGGCCTTCTATTTCGACGTGCGCAAGGACACGCTCTACTGCGACCCGGCCTCTTCGGTACGCCGCAAGGCTGCCCTGCAGGTGGTGGAGCAGCTGTTCACCTGCCTCGTCACCTGGATGGCACCGATGCTGCCCTTCACCATGGAGGAAAGCTGGCTGGCCCGTCATCCGGGTGAGGACAACTCTGTGCATCTGCAGCAGTTCCCCGCCGTTCCGGCAGACTGGCGCAATGAGGCGCTGGCGGCCAAGTGGGAAAAGATCCGCGAAGTCCGCCGCGTGGTCACCGGCGCTCTCGAAATCGAGCGCCGCGAAAAGCGCATCGGCTCGTCGCTGGAAGCTCACCCGGTGGTGCATGTCACCGACGCAGAGCTGATGGCTGCCCTTGCCGGCACCGACATGGCGGATGTCTGCATCACCAGCCAGCTCACGCTCACCGGCGAGGCAGCACCGGAAGGCGCCTTCACGCTGGATGACGTGAAGGGCGTGGCCGTGGTGCCGGGCCTTGCTCAGGGCACGAAATGCGCCCGCTCGTGGAAGATCCTTCCCGAGGTGGGGTCTGACCCGGACTATCCGGACGTGACCCTGCGCGATGCCGCGGCCCTGCGTGAATGGGACGCAGCCCACACGGCAGCCTGACGGTTGCTTCAGTTGGAAACGGTGAAGGACGAAGCATGAGTAAGGTGGCTCCCCCGTCAGGTTTTACCCGCAGATGGCTGTGGGGGCCGCTCAGCCGGATGGTGGCGGTGATTGCCGCCATCATCTTTGCCGCCGATCAGGCGAGCAAACTCTGGCTGCTGTTCGTCTACGACCTGCCCCGGCAGGGCAACATCGACCTGTTGCCCTTTCTGGAGCTCGTCACCGTCTGGAACCGTGGCATTTCCTATGGGCTCTTGCAGCAGGAGACGGATCTGGGCCGCTGGGCTCTGGCCATCTTCACCGTTCTGGCAGCCATCGCGCTGTGGGTCTGGGCGGTACGCAGCACCAGCAAGTTTGCCGGAGTGAGCCTGGCGCTGATCATCGGCGGCGCCCTTGGCAATGGGGTTGACCGTTTCGCCTATGGCGCGGTCTACGACTTTCTCCACATCCACTTCGGCAGCTTCTCGTGGTATGTCTTCAACATTGCGGATGCTGCAATCGTTGCCGGAGTGGCTGCTCTCCTGTATGACGGTTGGCGAGGAAGCCCCAATAAAGCCTCAAAGGGCGGTTCTAAAGGCCGTAAAGCGGGATAATTGGGACAGCGAGTGCGAGCGGGCAGGCCTGAAGCCGCCCTTGCAGCCTTGCGCTCACAGGAAACGGGATAGGTTACGTGCGGTTCAAGTTTTCTCTGGCAAGTTCCCGGACCGTAAGCCTCGGCGGGCTGCGTGGTGTCGTATCTGCTGTCATGCTCGGCGCTCTGGCGGCTGGCTGCGTGACGAACTCCTATGGCGAGCAGGAAGCCGTCGACAAGGTCGCCGTCCGCAAGATCATGGAAGGCATTGGCGCGGTTGACCCGCAGGCCAAGCCGATCGAATACAAGCCGCGCGCTCCGCTGGCCATGCCGGCCAAGCTGGACCAGCTGCCGCAGCCTGAAAAGCCGGTGACGGAAACAGCCGCCAACTGGCCGACGGCTGAAGACAAGTCGCTTCAGGATGTGCGCGCTGTCTATGCACAGCCCGGACGCGGCAGCGATGGCGAATTGCTGACCCCCGAACAGATGCGCGGCGTGCAGATTACCGGCGCACAGCGCCAGGCCAAGACCGCAGCCGATGTGCGCGATGGCGAGATCATGGACGGCGCCCGCATGACGCCGGCTGAAATGAAGAAGCAGAGCCAGGGCCCGCTGACGCGTGTCGACACGTCGGATCTGTTTGGTCCCGATGGCAAGCCGGTCCGCCGCTATCTGGTGGAGCCGCCGATCGCCTATTCGACGCCTGCCGGCAACGCACCGCTGGCGATGCCGAACGACCGCCAGCAGATTCAGGACCGCAAGCAGCTGGAAATGGATGGCGGCCGCATCAAGCCGAATTGCACCCCCACTGCAACGGAAACCTGCGTCTACTGACGACGGTTCTCATGCATTGTCTTCAACGGCGGCCACGGGCCGCCGTTTCTGTTTGGCCCTTTCCCTACATGACGAAAATTTAAGGCACCGGAGCCACGCCAGCGCCTATATTGCAGGCGACGCATTCCTCTGCCGGCGCGACCGGATTCGCGCCCTGTTCCATTCCGGGAGATCCCCAAGATGACACTTCCCGCTGCGAGACGGCGCGGCCTTCTCTTTGCCACGGCGCTGTCCTGCCTTGTTTTGGGCTCCGGCCTGTCGCTTGCCCAGACTGCGGCCGAAGCGCCGCCGGTCATTGCGCCGAACCTGTCCAGCTTCACGCTGGACAACGGTCTTGAAGTGGTGGTGATCCCCGATCACCGCGCCCCCGTGGTCACCCATATGATCTGGTACAAGACGGGCGCCGCCGATGAGCCGGCCGGCCAGTCCGGTGTTGCCCACTTCCTTGAGCACCTGATGTTCAAGGGAACGAAGGACAATCCGGACGGCATCTTTTCCCAGATCGTCTCCGATATCGGCGGCCAGGAAAATGCCTTCACCAGCAACGACTACACCGCCTATTTCCAGCGCGTGGCCAAGGAGCACCTGCCGCGCATGATGGAACTGGAAGCGGACCGGATGCAGAATCTCGTCCTCACCGACGAAGTGATCAAGCCGGAGCAGCAGGTGGTGCTGGAAGAGCGGCGCATGCGCGTCGATGCCGATCCCTCCTCGCGTCTGCAGGAGACGCTTTCCGCCATCACCTATGTGAACCATCCTTACGGATCGCCGGTGATCGGCTGGCAGAGCGAGATCGAGGCGCTGAATCACGACGCCATCATCTCCTTCTATGACCGCTTCTACACGCCCAACAATGCCGTTCTGGTGGTGGCGGGCGATGTGGAAGAGGCCGATGTACGCAAGCTGGCCGAGGAAACCTATGGCAAGCTGCCCCGCCGGGCCGAGCCGGGTCCGCGCATCCGCCCTGCCGAACCTCCGCTGAACGGCAAGCGCAGCGTGCATCTGGAGGACGAGCGCGTCCGTCAGCCGTCCGTCTCCGAAAGCTGGCTGGTCCCAAGCCAGGCGACCGGCAAGGACCGCGAACCGGAAGCCTTTGAGCTGCTGGCCCAGATTCTCACCGGCGGCCCGTCCAGCCGCCTCTACAAGGAAGCGGTTCTGGAGAAACAGGTGGCCATCGGCGTCGGCGCCTATTATCTCGACACCTCGCTCGATACGACCCGCTTCATCGTCTATGGCTCCCCGCGCGGCGATGGCACGCTCACGGGGCTGCAGGACATCTTCGAGCGCACGATCCGGGACATTGCCGAGAATGGCGTCACGGAGGCGGAACTGGCGCGGGCCAAACACTCGCTCACGTCCTCCGCGATTTATGCGCAGGACAGTCAGGTCACCCTCGCCCGCCTCTTCGGCGCCGCGCTGACCAGCGGCCAGACCATCGAGGATGTGCAGACCTGGCCCGCCCAGATCGAAGCGGTCACTCCGGCTGATATCCAGAAGGTGGCGCAGGATTATCTGCTGAAGGATCCGGTCACCGGCTATCTCACCGCCCCCGGCCAGTCGCCGGATGCCGCCGTCAGCGACCAGAAGTCCTGAACCAGCCCGTTAGACGAGGAAACACGCGCATGACGCAGTTTTTTGCTCCTGCCCGTTTTGCACGGGCCCATTTCACCCGGGCTGTTGCAGGCATTGGCCTGCTGATGCTTGGCGCCCTGCCCGCCGGCGCCACGACCATCGAGAAGGTGGTCAGCCCCGGCGGCATCGAGGCCTGGCTGGTGCAGGATGAGACCCTGCCGATGATCTCCATGAACTTTGCCTTCGACGGGGGTTCTGCCCAGGACCCGGACGGCAAGGAAGGGCTGACCAATCTTCTGGCCAGCACCATGGATGAAGGCGCGGGCGATCTGGACAGCGAAGCCTTTCAGGGCAAGCTGGAAGAACTCGCAGTGTCCATCCGCTTCAACGCGGGCAAGGACCAGCTGTTCGGCACCCTGCGCACGCTGACGGGCACGCGGGACGAAGCCTTCGATCTGCTGCGCCTTGCCATCAACGAGCCGCGCTTTGACGAAAAGCCGGTGGAGCGGGTGAAGTCGCAGATCCTGGCGGGCCTGCGCCAGCAGCAGGAAGATCCTGACGCCATCGCCTCGGAGGCCTTCCGCAATGCTGCCTTTGGCGGCCACCCCTATGGCAAGCCCGGCGACGGCACGGTGGAGACGGTCGAAAAGCTTAACCCCGCTGACCTGAAGGACCTGCACGGCCGGCTTCTCTCCCGCCACAAGCTCGCCATCGGCGTTGTCGGTGCCATTGATGCAAAGACGCTGGCACCGCTCTTGGACGAGGTTTTCGGCAAGCTTCCGGAAAAGCACAAGCTGCCTGAAGTTGCGGATGTTGAGCCGAAGACAGGCGAGCGCATCTCCCGCACTCTGGTCGTGCCGCAGACCACGATCCTCATCGGCCTGCCGGGCCTGAAGCGGGACGATCCGGACTATCAGGCAGCCTTCGTGATGAATCACATTCTGGGCGGTGGCACCTTCACGTCCTGGCTGTTCGAGGAAGTGCGCGAGAAGCGCGGCCTGTCCTATGGTGTCGGCTCTGATCTGGCTCCGGACGACCATTCCGCCCTTCTGGTTGCATCTGCTGCAACACGGGCTGACCGGGCGGACGAGACCATCAGCATCATTGAGGAGCAGTTCAAGCGCATGGCGGAACAGGGGCCCACACAGGAAGAGCTGGACAAGGCCAAGAGCTTCCTCACCGGCTCCTACGCCCTGCGCTTCGACACTTCGGGCAAGATCGCAGCCCAGCTGGTTGCCCTGAAGCTCGCAGACCTCGGCATCGACTATTTCGACCGCCGCAATGCGGAGATCGAGGCCGTCACTCTCGAGGACGTCCAGCGCATCGCCAAACGCCTTCTGGAAGGCAAGACACCGCTGATCGTCACGGTTGGGCCGCAGGCGAGCTGACTTTCAGCGATGGATGAACGTATGCCCAAGGGGCGGCCATCTGGCTGCCCCTTGGTGTTTTCTCGGGGGAATACCAGAAACCTTCAGCAAGCCCCACTTGCTCAAGTCTCCAGGCCTTCGTCATACAGCACCTCGTGCATACGGGCAGACCTTCAACTCGCAAGCCAAAACCGCAGAGTACAAGCAGAAAGGCAAGGGAGTGGATGCCATGATCAAGTCATGGCATGACGGAGTGAATATAAAACTTCTGGAATTATTATTTCATAATAATCGAAAATAAGCCCCCCCCCTGCAAGCAATCAACTCGCTCAAAACTCAAAAATATTCGTCATGCCATGACTTGATCATGGCATCCACGCCGTGCCCAATCCACGCGGATTGCCCCTCAAGTCAACGGCACAGTCCCCGTCGAACAAACTCGCAGCCTCATGCATTCAGGAACCGGCCAAGATCATACCATTCGGGATTTGTGGCTTCGATCAGTTCGACTTTCCAGGCTCGCGGCCAGCTCTTGATCGCCTTTTCGCGGGCAATCGCTTCCTCCGCCGTTCCATGCGGCTCATACCAGACGAGACGCTGAACCGAGTACCGGGCCGTGAAGCGGGAACCGGTTCCACTCTGATGCTCATGCAGTCTCCGGATCAGATCGTTGGTCACGCCGGTATAAACCGTCCCATTCTTGCGGCCGGCGAGGATGTAGACCCAGAAGCAGCGCATGATCTCCGGAACACTCCCAATGCGCAATTGCAATCAAAAAGAGCATGTCATCCAGACCGCACCAGTTCAAGCAGAAGGGCATGGCCGCCTCCCCCAACCAGATATATTGAAAACACCCATTTTAGCTAATATAGTGATTTTCATATCCAGCATGGAGACCAAGCATGCGCATCTTCAGCGCCACGGAACTGGCCAACAAGACCGGAGACGTTCTTGCTGCAGCGGCGCAGGAGCCTGTTGCCATTCAGCGGCATGGCAAACCGCGTTTCGTCATGCTGTCAGCAGAAGAATACGAACGCTTGACGTCGCCGCACGGCACGCGCCGGGCCGTTCACGTGTCTTCGCTGTCCGACAGCGAAGCCAGCGAACTGCTCACAGCCCTTGCGGACAGCATGAAGGATGACTGAGCGCCCTGCTCCTCCGCTGCCCGAGCCCGGAGATCTTTGGGACTACCCCTATCTCTGGGCATGGCAGGCAGAACGGGGCGAGGAAGAGGGGCGGAAAAGCCGCCCTTGCGCTGTTGCGCTGGCTTTGCGCAAGCACCACGGCCAGACGGAAGTGATCCTGCTACCGGTCACTTCGCAGCAGCCACCAGCGGAACGCTCATGTGTCGAGGTTCCCGAAATTGAGCGCAAGCGCGCCGGTCTGGACGAACAGATACGGCTCTGGGTGATCTGCGACGAGTTTAACGCCGATCTGCCCGAGCACTCCTACTACTTCGAACCACGCGCCCGGCTTGGCGCCTTCAGCCGTAGCTTCACCAAAATCCTGCAAAGTGCGCTGGCAGCAGCAATCCGGGGCCGGCGGGCAAGAACCATCAACCGCCGCTAATCGCCGTTCCTGCAATAAAAAAGGCGGCCCGCAGACCGCCCTTTCTTCCAATACAATGGCCTGAGCCCTCAAGCTTCCGAAATCAGCTTGCCGAGGCGGGAGATGCCTTCCTCGATCATCGCCTCGTTGGCGCAGGAGAAGCTGAGGCGCAGGGTGTTGGCGCCGGAGCCATCGGCAAAGAAGGCTTTGCCGGGCACGAAGGCGACCTTGACCGTTTCCAGCGAACGGGCGAGCAGGCCCGCGCCGTCCAGCCCCTCGGGCAAGGTGACCCAGACAAACATGCCGCCATCCGGGCGTGACCAGCTGCACCCCTGCGGCATGTGACGGCTGAGCGCATCCAGCATGCAGTCTCGGCGGGCCTGATAGGCCTTGCGGATCGTGGCCACCTGCGTGTCGAAGTAACGCTCAGCCACATCGGCCAGAACCATCTGGTTGATGGTGGAGGTGTTGAGGTCCGCCGCCTGCTTCATCAGCACCAGACGGCTGATGACGGGGGCGGCCGCGCAGATCCAGCCCACGCGCAGGCCGGGGGACAGCGTCTTGGAGAAGCTGCCGCAATAGAGGGTGCGCGCGGCATCGATATGACCGCAGCGGGCAATGTCCAGCGCCAGCATCGGCGGCACCGGCTCGCCGTCATAGCGCAGCGATTGGTAGGCGGCGTCCTCGATCACCGGAATGTCCAGCTCACCTGCCAGATCCAGGATGCGCTCGCGCGTCTGCCGGTCCAGCGTCTCGCCCGTGGGGTTGGCGAAATCAGCGGAAGCATAAGCGAATTTCACCGCGCCGCCCCGCTCCTGCGCCGCCTTGACGAAGTCCTCCGCCGGGCGGTTGCCGAGCGGGATCAGGCGGTCATAATGCGGTTCGTAGGCGTTGAAGGCCTGCAGTGCGCCCAGATAGGTCGGCCAGTTGACCAGCGCTGTGTCACCCGGCGAAAGCAGCAGCTTGCCGAGATAATCCAGCCCCTGCTGGGAGCCGGAGGTGATGATGATGTTTTCCACCTGGCAGGTGATGCCGAGGCTAGCCATGTAGCCCACCAGCCACTTGCGCAGGGCCAGATTGCCCTCGCTGACCGAATATTGCAGCGCCGTGTTTGCGCCTTCGCTGGTCAGCACACGGGCATAGCTTTCAGCAAATACGTCCTTGGGGAAGAGAGCCGGGTCAGGAATGCCGCCTGCGAAGGAAATGATGTCGGGGCGGTCAAGCAGTTTCAAAAGTTCACGGATTTCCGAAGCGCGCATCCGTTTCGAGCGCGTCGCGAACACATGTTCCCAGTCCAGCATGGGGGTCTCTTCCCGGCGTTCTGCGGGCCTTGGAATCCGGCCCGTCTGATTCAGAGACAGAACCACAGGTGTTCAAAAACGTCAATATTGCTTACCTATAAGCAGCAAAAATTCTTCTCATGTCCCGCTGACGCAATTTTGTTGATACGGTGCCTGTTCGAGACACCGCTGGCATCATGGCAGCGGAACCCCTATCTCTCTGCCCATGCCAACCCGCAAGGACCGAGCCATGAGCCGCATAGACGACAGCCGCCCCTTCATCCCCCTGCGCATTGCGGTGCTGACCGTTTCGGACACGCGGCAGCTGGAGGATGACCGCTCGGGCACGGTGCTGGCGGAGCGGATTGCGGGCGCTGGCCACACACTGGCGGACCGGCGCATCGTCCCCGATGACGCGGAACAGATCCGGGAGGCCGTGCGCGGCTGGATTTCGGACAGCACCGTGGATGTGGTGATCACCACCGGCGGCACAGGCTTCACCGGGCGTGACGTGACGCCGGAGGCCCTTGAGCCCCTGTTCGAGAAGCGGATGGAGGGCTTTTCCTATGTCTTCCACCGCATCTCCTATGAGAAGATCGGCACCTCGACCGTGCAGTCACGGGCGACGGCGGGCGTTGCGGGCGCGACCTATATCTTCGTTCTGCCGGGCTCACCGGGCGCCTGCAAGGATGCCTGGGACGGCATTCTCAAGTGGCAGCTCGACTACCGCCACATGCCCTGCAACTTCGTGGAGATCATGCCGCGCCTCGATGAGCATCTGAAGCGCGGCATGCTGCAGCAGGCCTGACGGCGCCTCAAGCTTACAGACTGTAGGCCGGAACGGTGGCCAAATGGCTGCGATAGGCATCAGCGTCCGGTGGCAGAAATGTTTCCGCCAGCGGGTTGGCCCGCCTGCGCTGCACTGCCCCCATGTCCGCCAGCAGATCATCGAGATGGCGGAAGTGATAAGGCGCAGAGCATAGACCGCCATAGCCTTTTGCCGCAGGGCGCACGGTTCTGCGCCATTCCAGATGCCGGTCTATCCAGCCGTTCATCTCACTGCCTGAGGGCTGATGAGCCAGCTTGCCATCGGCGTAGCGCACCAGCCAGCGGGCCACCATATCGCTGGTCAGAACTGTGGCGAAGGAAGAGTTGAAACCGGCAAAGCCCAGATCAGGCACATCCGGGTTCACCGCCAGCCGGTACAGCCTGTACTGCCCGTCCGGCTCCACCAGCTTCTGCCGCACCTCTTGCGGCAGGAAGGGCACGCCCATCTTCCAGCCAACGGCCAGAAGGGCAACATCCGCCGGCAACCGGTCTCCTGTCGACAGGATCACCGTTCCCGGCTCATATCCCGCAATCGTGCCCTGAATGGCCTTGATCCGCCCGTCCTTCAGCATCGGGTAGAAGCCTTCCGTTGCCAGAGACAGGCCGCAGGCAATGCCGTTCTCGATCGGCTGCTTTGGCCGCATGCCGAGCTTCTTCAGCCCGAACTGCAGGGTCAGCAGGCTTTCCAGCGCCCGCCAGTTGGCCCAGACCAGCGGCTTCGTCAGCGCATGGCGCAGCTTTTCGCCCCAGGACATTTCCCAGCCGGGGAACATGCCCTCCGAAGCGCGGCAATAGAGGATGCGCTTGAAGTTGATCAGCCCGGCAAAGTGATAGGGCACCCGCCAGACCGGCTCCAGATAGACGATGGTGACCGATGCCGCCCCCTGCTGCACAGCATTGACCGCGACGTCGGTTGCCGACTTTGAGAAGCCGAGGATCACCACCTTGCGGCCTTTCACCAATGCCGGGTCGGTGTACTCGCTGGAGTGCAGGATCTGCCCGCCGCCTGCCCTGAATTCATCCATGCCCGGATGGACCAGCTCGTTGCGGTCGCTGAAGACGCCGCTGGCGATGGTGACGAAATCAAAGCCGGTGCGGCCCTCCGCTGTTTCTACCCACCAGCCGCCGCCATCCCGCCGGGACAGACCGGTGACGCTGGTGTTGAACCGGATCAGCGGCAGCAGCGCCTTCTCTCTGGCATAGCTGTCCAGATAGGCATGGACCTGCGCCCCGGATGGCCACTCCGGATAGGCCTCCGGCATGGCAGCATCGGTGTAGCGGTAAAGATCCTTCGGGCTCTGGGTGCGGATGCCCGGATAGGAACGGTGCGGCGCCCAGACGCCGCCAAGCTCGTGGCTGCGCTCCAGCACTGTCACCGCATGCCCCTGCTCCTGAAAGGCATGCGCGGCGGCAAGCCCGCTCACGCCCGCGCCAATGACGCAGACCTGTTTGCGTTTGGTCATGATCGAAATCTCCTGTCCCGCACGGCGGGCCGGACTGCTCCGGCCGCACCGGACGCCTGATTTTTCCCGTTGGCCGGGGGCCGTCAGATCTTCAGGGTCAGCGGATCGAAGGTCATTTCATCCGGGCGCAGGAAGTGAACCTCTCTCAGGGCTGAGCGGCGCACCACTTCAGCCGGATCACCCACATTGTGCAGATTGTCGAAGAGCTCGCGCAGGCGCCGGGCAGGCGACACCCAGAAGATGGCGCGGGTGGGCTTGTCAGTCAGATTGTAATAGCCGTGCGGAATGCCCATCGGCATGCGCACCACATCGCCCGCATTGGCAACATGGTGCTCGCCGCCCAGATAAAGATCGAAACGGCCTTCCAGCACATAGATGAATTCATCCTGCGTCGGATGGACATGCGGCGGCACGAAGGTGCCGGGTGGGTCCAGCGTTTCAAAGGAGAAACAGGCCTCACCCTCGGATTTCATCCAGTAGGTATGGCCGAGAATGCTCCACTCCACGTCGTCCAGGCCGTTTCCGGCGCGGGTGATGCCGGGTTCCGTGTTCACCTGAACCATGTTCGCAATGGCGGTCTTCATGCTGGTTCTCTCCGTCCTGGCCCGTTGCGGGCGCGCAGTTCTCCTCAGGGCCGGGCGGCACTTGTAACGGGGTCCTGCCCCGTGCCTGTCTCCGGCCTGCCCCTACGAGACGCGCTTCTGCCCCCTCCCGTCTATCCGCTGGGCGAAAGGCTCCATGCGCTGCGCGAAAAACCGCCGTTTACCACTTTCCTTCGCCGGCTCTCCGGTGTTAGCATTTGTACTGACTGGTCCAGCAATGAGCGAAAAAAGCCGAGGGGACGGGCCAGAGAACGCTGGTGCAAGCCATGCAGATGCAAGCGATCCAGATGCCACTCTCCGGCCACGCCCGGGTGGCGACGCAGGACGTGGATCAGGCGGCGGAGGAGGTCGGGCGGATTTTCTGCTCCCATCACCTGCGTCCGCGCGATCATGGCCGTGACTTCTTCGCCTGCCACAACAGCCGCGCCTTTTCCGGCGGCTCCATCAACTATGTTGCCTATGGCGGCGAGGTGGAGATTGATCCGGGCTGCCTGGAGCGGTTCTTTCTGGTGCAGATCCCGCTGACCAGTGGCGCGGAAGTGCGCATCGGCAGCCAGACGGTCACAACCGGGGCCGCACGCGCTGCCTCCGTTCTCTCCCCCACCCGGCCCAGTCTGATGCGCTGGAAGGCCAGCTGCGGGCAGGTGATCCTGAAGCTGGAGCGGCAGGCGGTGGAGGACATATTCGCCGCGCTGACGGAGAGTGAGGCGCAGGAAATCGTCTTTGATCCGCAGCTGCGGCTCGACAGCGAGCCGGGGCGGACGCTGGGGGCGCAAATCCTTGCGCTGGCCCGGCTGGCTGACCAGATCCCCCGCGGTGATCCGGCAGGAGCAGACGCGCTGAACCGGCTGGGCTGGTCCACCACCCATGCGCTGCTGTGGACCCATGCAGGCACGGCACGGGACAGGCTTTGCGCCACGCCTCAGGACATCGCGGGCGCCGGGCACAAGGTCGCCCGGGCGCTCGACTACATCGATGCCCATCTGGCAGATCCTATTGACTTCTCTGAGCTTGCCAGCGCCTGCGGCTACAGCCTGCGCGCCTTGCAGCTCGCCTTTCAGGCCGAGCGGGGCCAGACGATATCGCAGGCGCTTCAGGAGCGGCGGCTCAGCATGCTGCGCCAGCACCTGATGGCCGCGCGCGGCCGCAGGGATGGAACGGCCAATATCACCACGCTGATGCAGGCCTGCGGGCTGCAGCATGCCGGACGGGCCGCTGGTGCCTACCGGGACCTGTTCGGCGAGACACCCGCTGAAACCCTGCGGGCACTGCGCAAAAGCACCAGTTGAAAAGCTGCGCCAGCAGCGAGAAACGCGTGCCAGGGAGCGCCGCCGTCACTCCCCGGTGCCGGCTGTTTCGTCCTGTGTCTCATCAGGGGCTTCGTCCCACATGCGGCCCAGATCCTCGGCATATTCGGTGCAGACGACAATCGCCTTGTCGCCCGGGTAGTAAAAGGCATTGGCCTCACCGCAGTCCTCGATCCGCACCTGCACCGTCACCGGCAGGCTGAACAGTGCGTTGAGATCCTTGATTTCCGACGCAACCAGCGAGCGGGCCGGCTCGCCGCCCTTTCCGGGCACGAGCACCAGCTTGCCTTTCTTCCCGGATTTCTTCTCGATGGCATCAAGCGCCTTGCCCCAGGAGGAAGCCATCAGCTCCCATTCATCGGGACAGTCCTCCATCCGCTCCTCGGGCAGTTCCAGCTCCCGTGCCACTTCGGCGCGCTCATCCGGATTGGCGCCGTAGAAATGGCAGACAAGCATGTAGTAGCGCTGAAGGTCCGTTCCGTGCTGGCCGTGATAGACCGGCCCATCGCCTTCCCGCTCCGCCTCGTCATGGGCCAGACTGTAGGCATAGGCCGTATCATAGACGATCGTGACCGCCGCATCCTCTTCCCACAGCTGATGGATCAGCAGCGTGGCCAGAGCGTCCGCCGCATCTTCCTCGCGTCCCAGAACCGGCAGCTTCAGCACATCCACAAGGGCATGGCCGAACTCGTGATAAAGCGTTGAAATGATGTTGGACTGGATGAAGCTGTCGCGCGCCTCATCTCCGCGTGCTGCAGCCAAGCCGAGAGCAAAGGCGAGCGCAAATGCAATGAGCCTCATTCGAGCATAGAACTCCGGCGTTGAGCTGGTGCCACATTCCCGTCAATCACATATCCGCTTCCCGGCAGGGCCACAGCAGCCTGACGGCACCGGGCACCTCGGGCGCGCAGAAACTTCCCGGTCAGCCGTGCAGACGCGCCGCCAGTGCAGGCGGCACGCGCAGCGCGGCAACGGCCATGCGGGCAGCAGAGCGGCGAAGTCCCATCCGCGTCTCCCCGCCAGGCATCCCGGCAATCGCGCTGCTGCGCAGCAGACGGATGCGGCTGCGGCCAATGCGGCGGACCAGATCGAAATCCGCCATCCCGGCCAGATCCCGATGGCCGCCCAGTTCCTCGTAGAACCTGCGTGAAATCAGCAGCCCCTGATCCGCGTTCGGCATCGCCAGCATCCGGCTGCGGAGCATCGCGCCGAACTCGGACAGACGCGCCCCGAAGCCGAAGGCATCCAGCTTCAGCCGGAAAGCAGCCGCGCAGCGGTTCGCCTGACCGGAGCGCTCCACCCGCTCGATGAACGTCTGTACATCCTGATGCCAGCCGTGTTCCAGCACGGTGGAGGCATTGAGAAACAGCAGCCAGGGCGATTTGCGCGCCAGCGCCGCTCCGTGCGCGAAACGTGCGCCCTCCCCCTTCGCCAGCACCTCGAACTCGCAACCGGCCGCATCCGCCACCTGGTGCGTGGCATCGGACGAGCCGCCATCCACAACCAGAACCTCGCGCACGAGGCCATCCGCCGCGCCCGGCACAAGGGCCGTCAGCGCATGCGCCAGCTGGGCTTCATTGTCATGTGTGGCAAGGACAACACTGATCATGAAACGGGTTGTAGCGCCTTTTCGGGGGTCTGGCGAGAGAGGCCTTGCCCGGCTTGCATTTTCAGCTAATGTTCTAGTTATGTTCTCATTGGAGAGTCGCTGAAGCATGGCGCGGATTGATCAGACGGAACAGGACACCCGGGAAGCTGCCATGGCCGCATTGCGCCTCGATGAGGATCTGCGGCGCGGCCGCGGGGCTGCGCTCAACATGCCCGGCCGCTTCGAGCGCCAGCAGCGCGAAGGCTTTGATGACGGCTGGGAGACGCCGGACGATCTGCCGCCGCTGAAGACCACGGTGCAGGAAGAGAAGGCCCGCACCATCATCACGCGCAATTCCTCGCCCGACATTTCCTTCGACCGCTCGATCAACCCCTACCGGGGCTGCGAGCATGGCTGCATCTACTGCTTTGCCCGGCCCAGTCACGCCTTCATGGGCCTTTCCCCCGGCCTTGACTTCGAGACACGGCTCTTTGCGAAGCCCAATGCTGCGGAACTGCTGGAGCGGGAACTGGCACGGCCCGGCTATCAGGTGCGCACCATCGCCATCGGCACCAACACGGACCCCTACCAGCCCATCGAGCGGCGCTACAAGCTGATGCGGGAGATCCTGACGGTTCTGGAGACCTACAATCACCCGGTCGCCATCGTCACCAAGTCGGCGCTGGTGCTGCGCGATGCGGACATCCTGTCGCGCATGGCGGAGAAGGGGCTGGCCAAGGTGGCGCTGTCCATCACCTCGCTCGACAAGGACCTGGTGCGCACGCTGGAGCCCCGCGCCAGCGCCCCGCACCGGCGTCTTGCGGCGCTGATGGGCCTGTCGGAAGCCGGCATTCCCGCTTCCGTGATGATGGCGCCAGTGATCCCGGCCCTTACGGACAGCGAGATCGAGGCACTGCTGGAAGCCGCCGCAGAGCATGGCGCCACCGAGGCCGGTTACATTCTGCTGCGCCTGCCGCTGGAAGTATCCGAGCTGTTCCGCGACTGGCTGCTGCGCAACCGGCCGGACCGCTACCGCCATGTGATGAACATCCTGCGGTCGATGCGCGGCGGCAAGGACTATGACGCCGAATGGGGACAGCGGATGCGCGGGCTCGGCCCCTATGCCCAGCAGATCGGCCAGCGCTTCAGCCTCGCCTGCAAGCGGCTGGGGCTGAACCAGCGGCGCAAGAAGCTGAACACGGAGCTTTTCACCCCGCCGCAGGTAGGCGGCGTGCAGCTCTCCCTGTTCTGATCTGCTACGGGACAGGTCCTTGCTCTTGCATTGCCGCCGGGAATCATCACGATCCGCTTCATGAGCAAGGCCCCCTCCCTTTTTGATCTGCGATTCGGCGACACGCTGGACGCCGCACTTGAAGCCGGACATGCCGCAGGCCTCGGCGGCGCACTTTGCGGCGTGGACGAAGCCGGGCGCGGACCGTGGGCCGGACCGGTCGTCACCGCTGCCGTGATCCTCGACTACTCAAACCTTCCGGTGGGGCTCAACGATTCCAAGAAGCTCACCGAGAGCCGGCGCAATGCCCTCTATGACGAGATCTGTTCCACGGCTTTCGTCAGCGTTGCCAGCAGTTCGGCCGCCACAATCGACCGGATGAACATCCGTGCCGCAACGCTGGACGCCATGCGCCGGGCCGTGGCGGGCCTCTCCCGGAAAGCTGGCTATGTCCTGGTGGATGGCCGCGATGTGCCGCCGGGGCTCGGGGTGGACGGGCAGCCGCTGATCAAGGGCGACGGGCGGTGCCTTGCCATTGCTGCGGCGTCCATCGTCGCCAAGGTCACCCGTGACCGGATGATGGAACGGGCGGACGGGCTTTTTCCCGGCTATGGCTTTGCCGTGCACAAGGGCTATGGCGTGCCTGCCCATGCCGCCGCCCTGACGGCGCTCGGCCCCTGCCCCCTGCACCGCATGTCATTCCGGCCCGTGGCTGCAGCCGTGCGGGACTGAGCTTCACCTTACCCAACAAAAAAGCGGCCCGCAGGGGCCGCTTTCATGAGATCAGTGATCCGGCAGGCTTCAGTTGAGGCCAGCCTTGACCTGCTCGATGCTCTTGGCCGTCAGGCCCTCGGCAACGGAACCCGTCACCTTGGCCACCAGCATGCTTTCAGCAGCGGCGACCGCCAGATCAGCAGCCTTTGCCTTCACTTCCGCGATGGCATGGGCTTCGGCCTGGGCAATCTTGTCTTCGGCAGACTTGGTGCGCCGGGCAATCAGCTCTTCCAGAGACCGGGTGGTCTCCAGCGTCAGCTGCTCTGCCTCTGCACGGGCCTCAGCCACGATTGCTTCAGCTTCCGCTTCCGCTTCATGACGGCGGCGCTGATAGTCGGCGAGAAGCGCCTGGGCTTCTTCACGAAGCTTGCGGGCCTCTTCCAGATCCGTGCGGATCTTGGTTGCGCGGCTGTCAAGCGCTGCCGTGATCTTGGCCGGAATACCGAGCCAGGCGATCAGGACAAAGAACAGGATCAGGCCGACCAGTGCCCAGAATGATGCATCCATGACCGGTCTCCTTACTTCGCCGCAGACTGAACGGCAGCGTCTGCTTCAGCCTTGGCCGGAGCCACGCCGATCAGAGCTTCCACCAGGGCGGAAGATGTCTCGCTGGCGATTTCACCAACCTGGGCCAGAGCCTTGTCCTTGATGGACGAGATATGCGCATCGGCCTCTGCCAGCTTGGCCGCAAGGCCCTGCTCGGCGGTGGCGCGGCGTGCATCCGTCTCAGCCTTGAGCTTTTCACGGGTGTCCTGTGCAATGCCGCGTGCACGGGCACGGGCTTCGGACAGGGCCTGCTCGTAAGCGGCAATGGCTTCGTCGGTCTCCCGCTTCAGGCGCTCGGCTTCCGACAGGTCGCCCGCGATGCGGTCATGACGGTCCTCGAGAATGCCAGCGATACGCGGCAGAGCCACGTTCTTCATGATCCAGTAGAAGACCAGGAAGGTGACGAACAGCCAGAACAGCTGCGAGACAAAATGGGTCGGGTCGAACGGCGGGAAACCTGCCCCGTGTTCTGATGCCGGAACGTCCAGGATAACCTGCCCGTCCACAGTAGTATGGGTTTCGCCTGCCATTATCGCCTCCGGATACCGGGAAGGCGGCGCAGGTGCGCCGCCCCCGGTCTCATTCGTTCCAATACGCCGTTAGGGACGATTAGACGGCGAACAGGAGCAGAAGGGCGATCAGCAGCGAGAAGATGCCCAGAGCTTCGGTCACGGCGAAGCCGAACACCAGACGGCCGAACTGGCCATCAGCAGCGGACGGGTTGCGCAGGGCGCCCGACAGGAAGTTGGAGAAGATGTTACCCAGAGCCAGGGCGACGAGGCCCATGCCGAGAGCGGCGATACCAGCGCCAATGAACTTTGCTGCTTCTGCTTCCATGACACGTGCTCCTAATTGACGTTTGTCAGCGTTGTCAGGCGGCCTTTGCGGCCACATGAGTTGGTGAGTTTAGTGAGACGGATGAAGGGCGTCGTTGAGGTACATGCAGGTCAGCAGCGTGAACACATACGCCTGCAGGAACGCAACGAGGAACTCCAGTGCCGTCAGCGCCACCGTCATCCCGAGCGGGAGGACGGCCCCGAACATGCCAGCTGCACCCATGGCGCTCATGCTGACAACGAACCCGGCGAACACCTTGAGGGTGATATGGCCCGCCAGCATGTTCGCGAAAAGACGAACCGAGAGGCTGATCGGGCGGGAGAGGAACGAGATCACTTCGATCGGCGCAACAAGCGGCACCAGAGCGCCCGGCACACCGGCCGGAACGAAGAGGTGCAGGAAGTGCAGGCCGTGACGGGCGAAGCCGTAGATCGTGACCGTCAGGATCACGAGCAGCGCCAGGGCGAAGGTCACGATGATCTGGCTGGTGATCGTGTAGAAATACGGGAACATGCCGAGCAGGTTCGCGACCAGCACGAACATGAACAGCGAGAACACCAGCGGGAAGAAGCGCATGCCTTCCGTCCCGGCGCCATTGCGCAGCATCCCGGCCACAAACTCGTAGCTCAGCTCTGCCATGGACTGCCAGCGGGACGGGATCAGGCCGCGGCTGGAAGACGAGAAAATCAGGAACGCCGCAGCGGTAATGACCGTCACCACCATAAACAGGGCGGAATTGGTGAAGGACAGATCGATACCGCCGACCTCAATCGGGACGAGCGTCTTGATATGAAACTGATGGATCGGATCGTTCGCCACCGGTCAACCTTCGTTCTATCGTTCACAAAGCGCTGTTTGCGCGGGCTCTTAGTCGTCGCACCGCCGTCACGTCAAGTCACTTTCGGGGAGAATCCTGCGAAGACTCGTCAGAATCTTCATCTTTTCCACCCGGTGTGACCGGCTTGCGCCAGGCTTCCCCCTGCTCAGGCACCACTCCGGCCGACCTGAGCACATTGAGAATCCCCGCACCGAACCCCAGCAGAATGAAAACGACAAGCCCGATGGGCATCGTTCCCAGCCACTGATCCAGGAGCAAGCCAATCATGCCACCCGCCACGATCCCGGCAATGAACTCCGAAGAGAGCTTCATCGCCTGTGCCATGCCGGCCGTCGAACTGCGGTTCGCCTTTGCCTCTGCGCGTATTTCGCTTTGGCGGCGCTCTTCCAGCAGCTGATTGAGCTTCTCCCGTCGAGACGACAGGTCAGCTTCGGAAATTTCAGAGGATCCTTCTTTGGCATCCCCTTGTTGCGGCGAACGGTCCATAGGTCCCTCACATCCAACAAAGGAAACGCCGACCCTCCGTCGCCCCCTTAAGCCGGGCGCACAATAGTCGGCACCACCTGCCCTGTCAAGAACATGGGTTAGGAATTCAACTTATTGAAACGATTGATTTTTCTGCTTCCGCGAACAAGTTCCAGCGCGACTTTTCCGCGCCATTCGCCCTTGCCTTGCCACAGTTCGGTGCTGCGTCATACCGCGTCGCGGAATCGCTCTGCCGTTTCAAGGTCCACGGACACCAGCTGCGACACACCGCGCTCGGCCATGGTGACACCGAAAAGCCGGTTCATCCGCGCCATGGTGATCGGGTTGTGGGTGATCACTACAAAGCGTGTTTCCGTGCGCCTCGCCATTTCTTCCAGGAGATCGCAGTAGCGCTCCACGTTGGCATCGTCCAGCGGCGCATCCACTTCGTCGAGCACGCAGATCGGCGCCGGATTGGTGAGAAACACGGCAAAAATCAACGCCATGGCCGTCAGCGCCTGCTCCCCGCCGGACAGCAGCGTCATGGTCTGCGGCTTCTTGCCCGGCGGGCGGGCGACGATTTCAAGACCGGCATCCAGCGGATCGTCGCTGTCCACCAGCTGCAGTTCCGCCGTGCCGCCACCAAAGAGATGGGTGAACAGCCGCTGGAAATGGCCGTTGACGATCTCGAAAGAGGCCAGCAGGCGCTCGCGCGCTTCGCGGTTGAGGTTGGAAATGCCGGTCCGCAGGCGCTTGATCGCCTCGATCAGATCATCACGCTCGCGCGCAAGTGTCTCGCGCTGCGTGTCGATTTCCGCCAGCTCGTCATCGGCGCGCAGGTTCACCCCGCCCAGCCGCTCGCGCTCGGCCTTGAGCCGTTCGAGCTTGCGCTCCATGCTTTCCGGGTCCGGCAGCGGTGCGCCTTCGGTGAAGCCCGCCAGTTCCGGCAGCTGGATCAGCGGCACATCCAGCGCCTCGGAGATGCGGCCGATGACCGTCTCCACACGCTCGCGGGCAGCAGCCACACGCTCTTCGGCGCGCACATGGCCTTCGCGGGCGCGGAACAGCACTTCCTGCGCCTCCCGCGCCATGCGGTCCACGTCCGACAGGGAAGCCTCGGCCTTCACAAGTGTGTCATCCGCCTCCTGCTTGGCGGCTTCCGCCTTGGCAATGGCGCTGAAGAGGTCGCGGCGGCGGATCTCGATGTCCTCCGGCGCCTCGATCAGCTCCTGCCGCTCATCCTCCGCCTCGCCCATGCGGGCGCGCAGGGTTTCGATCTGGGAGGCCGCATTGGCGGCGCGGCTGCGCCAGCTTTCATGCTCGCGGGCAATCGCCTCCAGCCGCCGGTCGCGCATCTGCTTTTCACGGGCAATGCCATCGGCCATCACCCGCGCTTCGGAGAGGGCGCTGCGGGCTGCGGCCAGCTGGGTGTGAAGCTGATGGATTTCCTCCGTCAGCCCGCCCGAATCGGGCAGCTCCTCCAGCCGTTCAGCCGCTTCCTCGACTCGTTCGGCAGCTTCTTCGGCCTCGGCAGACAGACGCCGGGCCAGATCCTCTGCCCCTTGCAGGCGCAGCGCCAGCTGGGAGAGCACCCGCTCTGCCGCCATCAAGGCCTCACGAGCCTCGCTCAGGGCTTTCTGATGATCGCGCAGCTGCTGGCGTGCCGCCTGCTCCCGGTCTGCTGCCTGCTGCACGCGGGAAGAAGCCGCCTCCAGCGCCTCGCGGGCAGTCTCCACCCGTTCTCCGGCAATGTCGATTTCACCGGCCAGCGCCGCCAGACGGTTGCGCTGCGCCAGCCTCTGGGCAGCGGGCGTCGGGGCGTCAGCGGCAACGGTGAATCCATCCCAGCGCCAAAGGTGCCCCTCGCGGGAGACAAGCCTCTGGCCAGGTTTCAGCAGCGCCTGAAGACGCGGGCCATCTTCAGCCGGAACCACACCGATCTGCGCCAGACGGCGGCGCAACTCGGCGGGAGCCTCCACGTCTGACGCCAGCGGGCTTGCGCCGGGTGGCAGGGGAGAATCACCAGCCGCCGCACTTTCCGCCGTTCCGGACCAGCGCACGGGCGCGCCCTCGTCCAGCGAGGCTTCCAGATCATCACCCAGTGCTGCACCCAGCGCCGTTTCCAGGCCAGGCTTCACGGTCATGCGGTCCACCACGGGCGCATGCGCCCCGGCGGCCACCATGTTGAGCACGCTTTCCAGCGTGCGCGCTTCGGTCTCCAGCCGCTGCAACACACGCTCGGCCTCGGCCAGCGGCGCACGGGCGCCCTGCTCTGCCTCGCGGGCGTTGCGGGTGTCCTGCTCCGCCGTCTCCAGCCGCTCCTCGGCCTCCAGAACGGCGGCTTCGCACAGCTCCACCTCTTCGGCGCGCCCGGCAACGCCGTCGGCGGCATCCATCTCTGCCCGCAGCGCCTCATACATGCGCGAAGCGTCCGCGGACTGGGAGCGCAAGCGCTCAGCCTTGCCCCGCGCTTCATCCAGCGTGCGCTGCATCTGCTGGCGCTGCGCTGTCACCCGCGCTTCGGCAGCGGTCTTCTCGTTCAGAACCTCTTCGAGATCGCGCACCTTGCTGCCCGCGTCCTCGACGCGCTCTGCAGCCAGTTCGGCGCGTTCGGCGGCGGTTTCGCCCTCTTCCAGCAGTTCGGCCCGCTCTTCGGTCAGCCGTTCCAGAACCTCGCTGTTTTCCTCGATCATCCGCTCTTCGCGGGCAAGGTCCTCTGCCAGCTGAACAAGGCGGCGGTTGAGGTCCACCAGCTTTTCGCGCACGCGCCGGTCTTCGGCATCCAGCTCGTTGCGGGCGATGACAAGCCGCTGCAAGGCAGCCCCGGCGCGCGCCGCAGCATCGCGGATCTCCGGCAGGCGGTGGGCCGCAATGGCCTGGGTCTTGGCGGCCTCTGTCTGCGCTTCCGCTGCAGCCACCACCTCGGCACGCGAGGCGGTGAACATGCGGTCCGCCTCTTCCAGACCTTCACGGGCCTCATTCAGGCGCAAGTAAAGGATCGCAGCTTCCGCTGAGCGGATTTCGGCAGACAGATTGCGGTAGCGAGAGGCCTGCCGGGACTGGCGGCGCAGGCTGTCGAGCTGGCCGTCGATCTGCACCAGCACGTCTTCCAGACGTTCGAGATTCTGCTCCGCTGCCCGCAGGCGGATCTCCGCCTCGTTGCGGCGGCTGTGCAGACCCGAGATGCCGGCCGCCTCTTCCAGGATCTGGCGGCGGGAGGTGGGCTTGGCGGAGATCAGCTCGCCGATCTGCCCCTGCCGCACCATGGCGGGCGAGCGGGCGCCGGTGGAGGCATCGGCAAACAGCAGCTGCACGTCACGGGCACGCACATCGCGCGAGTTGATGCGGTAGACGGACCCTGCCTCACGCTCGATGCGGCGGCTCACTTCCAGCATGTCGCTGTCGTTGAAGCCGGTGGGCGCCTTGCGGTCGGCATTGTCGAGGAACAGCGTCACTTCCGCCGTATTGCGGGCCGGACGGTTGAGGCTTCCGGAGAAGATCACATCGTCCATGCCGGAGGCGCGCATGTTCTTGTAGGAGTTTTCCCCCATCACCCAGCGCAGCGCCTCGACAAGATTGGACTTGCCGCAGCCATTGGGGCCGACAACGCCGGTCAGCCCGTCGCCGATGACGAATTCCATCGGCTCGACGAAGGATTTGAACCCGGCCACGCGCAGCTTGTTGAACTTCACGCCGCGCCTCCAACGGTGAGGAGGAGGGAACGGGCCGGCACGCCCGAAATCTGGCCGCAGCGCCCCTCTCCCCCCTTGAGGGGGAGATGTCTGCGACAGCAGACAGAGGGGGGTGAAAGCCTCTCCGCACGCCGCAAGTGTCCGGAGTTAACGAGGGGCTGCATACCCCCCTCTGCCCCCTGACGGGGGCATCTCCCCCTCAAGGGGGGAGAGGATCTGAGCCTGCCGAAAGGTTCAGGAGAAACGTTGTTCCGGAAGGGAGAGACAGCCGCAAAGCCGTGGTCACGCAACATCACCGCCACCGCCAGGGCACGGCTCTCCCGCACCGGCCAAACGGCCGGGCAGGCAGAAGCCATTACCCTGTCGAGCATTTCTGTCACGCGCATGCGCCCCCGGAAAGATGCCGCCCGACCCAGAAGGCCGGATCGCTGCAGGACACGGCTCCCCAGCCATGCCCTTTGGCGCAGACTCCGGCTGACGAGGGGGGCTCTTGTCAAGGAAAAGCCGCTCCTGCCCGCGCAGATCTAACCGCCAACTGCGGGAATAGCGGGGAAAACGGCAATAAAACACCCCGCCGCAGACCGGCTGCGGCGGGGCGGAAGCTAAACTGGAGCCTTGCTCAACTGGCCCCTTGGGCTCAGAGGTGCTTTTCGATGACCTTGGAGAACTCGTCGAAGGAGGAAGCGCCGACAATACGCTCGCCGTTGACGAAGAAGGTCGGGGTCGAATTGACACCGAATTCCTTGGAGGCCCGCTCCTGTACGGCAGTGATGCCATCGAGAAGCTGCTGGTTGCCGAGGCATGCCTCGAAGCTTTCCTGCGTGAAGCCGAGCTGCTTGGAGAAGTTCAGCATCGCGTTATAGGGGTCCTGCGTGAAGGCCCAGCTGCGCTGATCTGCAAACATGGCCGAGAGGACGTCGAAATACTTGTCCTGCGGCGCGCAGCGGGCCAGCATGAAGCCGCCGGAAGCGACGGGATCCAGCGGGAACTCGCGCATGATGATCTTGGCCTTGCCCGTGTCGATATACTGCTTCTTCAGCTCGGGCAGGGTGTTCTTGTGGAAGTTGGCGCAATGGCCACAGGTCAGGGACGCGTATTCGATGATGGTCACCGGCGCATCTTCGTTGCCGAGCACCATGTCACCGAGGGGGCCCGGCTCCATCAGCTTCGCAACATCTGCCGATTGGGCAAAGGCCGGGACGGAGGTTGCCAGGGCGGCGGCAAAAGTGGTTGCGGCGGCGCTGGCCAGAAGCTGTCTGCGGGTAAGGTTCACGATCATATCCTGCCTGATACTGTTTGGCGGTCGCAGTCATGTGCCCGCTTGCAAGGGACACGTCAACCGGACAGTGCAATTGTGGCAGCAGTGGGAAACACACGTGTCCGTGATATCGAAAGCCTGCCGCAGCGGCAGAAAACCGCATGGCAAGCGGTGTTTTGTCCTGTTGAAGGCTCTGCTCAGCTGCCGGAGGAGCGGGCGATGACCTGCTTGCCAAGGGTCTCCAGCGCCTGGCGCAGGCCCTTGTGCTCCAGCCCGTCAAGCTTGGCATCCAGCTTCTTCTGTTCGTCATCCGTCAGGGCGCGCAGGGCGGGCCGCTGCTTCTTCACCGGCACTGTCACCGGCTTCTGGACGATGCGGATGCGGCCGATTGCAGCCCAGCCGAAATAGGCGTTGATGCGCTCCAGAACGATGGGCATGTCATGGGTCAGCATCAGGGCCGTTGCACCATCGGTGTTGACCACGAGCGTTGCGGGCTCCGGCACGCCCGAGCCATCCCGGTCCGGCGTGCGCGGCCAGATCAGCCGTTCGGGCCGCACCCTTTCACCGTAGCGGTCGCCCACGATATCCGGCCAGCTGGCAACCAGATCGGCCGAGGCAAAGCCACGCTTGCGGAAGACGGGCTCCATCGCCTTGCCGATCAGATCGGCAAGCGGGCGCGACTGCACCCGTCCCTGTCTGCCTGATCCGCCCAAGCTGCTCATCGGTCTGCCCAATTCCCTCTGCGGCCGGCGCATTGCGCCCGCATGTGCCTGTCAAACTCCTCCTTGCAGTTTGCGCCGAAATCAAGACCAGCCTCTTAACGCCAGAATGGCGGGGCATTTTCACCCGCTTTTCCCCAGCTGCCGCACATGGCAAGCCTTGATTTACCGCCGCTCCCGGCCAAGCTTTGCGCCATGGACGCATCATCTCCGCCCCTTCTGCAGGATCAGGCCGCCGCTCAGCGCGCGCAAGAGCTTCTGGCCTGGTACGACCGCCACGCCCGTGCCCTGCCCTGGCGCGTGCCCCCGCATGAGCGGGCGGTGGGCGTTGTCCCCGATCCCTACAGGGTGTGGCTGTCGGAGATCATGCTGCAGCAGACCACCGTTGCAGCCGTGAAGGACTATTTCCTCGCCTTCACCGCCAAGTGGCCGAAGGTCACGGATCTGGCAAACGCCGAGACCGATGACGTGATGAAGGCCTGGGCCGGGCTCGGCTATTATTCCCGCGCCCGCAACCTCAAGGCATGCGCGGAAAAGGTGGCCTTTGAGCTTGGCGGCCGTTTTCCCGAGACGGAGGAAGGCCTCAAGGCCCTGCCTGGCATCGGGCCCTATACGGCGGCGGCCATCGCCGCCATTGCCTTTGACCAGCGCGCTGCCGTGGTGGACGGCAATGTGGAGCGGGTGTTGTCGCGGCTGCATCTGATCGAAGAGCCGCTGCCGGGCGCAAAGCCCGCCATCCGTGCGGCGATGGATGCGCTGACCCCTGAAAAAAGGCCGGGCGACTTTGCGCAGGCCGTGATGGATCTGGGGGCCACCATCTGCACCCCGCGCCGCCCCGCCTGTGCCCTGTGCCCCTGGAGTGCGGCTTGCGTAGGCCGCCGTCAGGGCATCGCCGATACCTTGCCCCGCAAGGCCGCAAAGGCAGAGAAGCCAGCCCGGCGGGGCGCGGCCTTTGTCATGCTGCGGGATGGTGATGGCGCGCTGGCCCTGCGCAAGCGCCCGCCCAAGGGTCTTCTTGGCGGCATGGCCGAAGTGCCCGGCACTGTCTGGAGCACGGATTTTGCCGAAGAGACGGCGCTTTCCTCCGCCCCCCTCAAGGCCCGCTGGCACAAGCATCTGGGCGTTGCCACCCACACCTTCACCCACTTCCATCTGGAGGTGACTGTCTACAGCACCACATTGCCTGCCGGCACGCCCCTGCCCGAAGGCTGCTGGTGGTCAGAACCGGGCGATGTGGAGGGCGAAGCCCTGCCGACCGTGATGCGCAAGATCATCTCGCACGCCCGCCGGTGAGGCCCAGCGGACGCGGCTATTTTCCCTTATCGATCAAGCCTTTGCGATTCCCCTTGCTTTTTCCATGCCGTCAGGATTGATCGCGCACCATTTCGCGTCGATCAGAAAGTCATCGGCACATGTTCAAGCATACTGTGAAGGACGTTTTCACCCCTGCCGAATGCGCAGAGATCATAGCCCTCGCCGAGAATGCGGAGATGACGGACGGGGGCTTGGTCGGCGGTGTACAGCACACCATCCGCCGCGCACGCATCTCCTGGCTCGATGATCAAGGCAGCGCCGCCTTTGTCATGGACCGCATTCTTGCTACGGTCGCGGCCGCCAACCGCGAGGCCTTTCAGTTCGACATCACCGATTTCAAGGAGCGGCTGCAGGTCGCCGCTTACGACGAGACGGATGAAGGCCATTACGACTGGCATTCTGACATCGGCGACGGCCCCATCGCCCGCCAGCGCAAGCTCACCATCGTTGTTCAGCTGACACCGCCCGCGCTCTTTGACGGCGGCAGCCTCGACATCAACATCGGCAGCGCCGAATGGTCAGCACCCCGGGATCAGGGCTCGGCCACTCTTTTCGCCAGTTTCATGCTGCACCGGGTCGCGCCCGTCACGCGCGGGCGGCGCTACTCGCTGACATGCTGGTGCCATGGGCCATCCTTCCGCTGACGCAACGTCATGCCGCAACACAGAAAAAACTGCATTTTCACCGCTGCGGGGGCTGGACACAAAACGTAGAACCATTCTAATGTAGCTCCAGTTCAACCCCGCTGAATGAAGTGAGTCTCATCATGAAGGGCAATCCCAAGGTCATCGACTGCCTCAACGAGGCCCTGTTCCTCGAACTGGGCGCCATCAACCAGTATTGGCTGCATTACCGCCTGCTGGATGACTGGGGCTATACGCGCCTCGCCAAGAAGGAGCGCGCCGAGTCGATCGAAGAGATGCAGCATGCGGACAAGATCACGTCGCGCATCATCTTCCTTGAAGGCCACCCCAACATGCAGAAGCTGGCTCCCCTGCGGATTGGCCAGACCATCAAGGAAGTGCTCGAGTGTGACCTTGCCGGCGAATACGACGCCCGCACCTCCTACGCCAAGTCCCGCGAGATCTGCCGCGAGGAAGGCGACATCGTTTCCATGCAGCTGTTCGAAGAGCTGCTGAAGGACGAGGAAGGCCACATCGACTTCCTCGAAACCCAGCTCGAACTGCTCGGCCGCATCGGCGAAGAGCGCTACGGCATGCTGCAGGCAGAACCGGCCAACGAAGTCGGCGAATAAGTATCAGGCCCCAAAGATCATTCAGAGCTCCCAGGAAGCGCGCTGGCCCCGGCCGGCGCGCTTTTTTTGTTTGGTGCAATTCTTTTTCCAGAAAGCCAGCCGCCCCCGCCGCGCCGTCCCGGACGCAGCGAAGCGAAGATCCGGGACCCGTCATACCAAGGCGCTGAGATGCTGACGCATCACGCCTTGAAAATGCTCAAGCGCCGCAAGGGCTTAACCAGCTCTCGATGAGTCGAGCTCATCGAGAGCTGGTATCAGGCGGTCACGGCCTCGAAACCCTGACAGGTCCCGGCACAAGGCCGGGACGGCGCGGGTGGATGCTCAGAGGAAACAACTCGAGCCGCTTGCGTGGCAGCATCATCAGCTTGCGCGCTTACGCGGCGCCATCTCAGCTTGCGCGCTTACGCGGCAGCATCTCAGCTGGCGCGCTTGCGCGGCGCGGGTGCAGGCATGCCCTGGAGAACTTCGGCGCGGACGGGGCGCGGCGGGGAGAAGAGATGCCCCTGCGCCATGGAGACATCAAAGTCCAGAAGCTCCAGCACCTGCGATTCCGTCTCCACATGCGAGGCAATCAGCGTCATGCCGTAGCGGTGCAGCAGATTGCCGAAATCGCCCGGATGGATATGCCCGTGATCGGAGCTGCGGCGGCCGATGAGATAATCCGCATGCAGCTTGGCATAGCGGAACCCGCGCTCGGCCAGTGACTTGAAGTCCATCTTCAGGTCATGGATCTGGTCGACGGAGAAATGGAAGCCGATCTCGGCCAGCGCGCCGAGGCTTTCCATCTCCACAACGCCCATCTGCGCCACATCATCCTGCGTGAACTCGAGGATCAGCAGGTCGCTGAAACTCTTGTTGTTGCGCACGAACTCCAGGAAGCCGGGGAAGAACGTCTCGTCCGCCAGCGAAATGGAGGAAACATTACAGAACAGGGCTGCATCGCGGTTGCGCGTCGTCAGGCGGCGGATCACCTGCACGGAGCGGAACAGCAGCAGATTGTCGATGCGCGGGATCAGGCCCGAGCGGATCGCCTCCGGCAGGAAGACGGCCGGCTCCAGAACCTGATCGTTGCCGTCTCTCAGGCGCGTGAAGGCTTCATAATATTTCACCCGGCGCTGCGGCAGGGTGACGATCGGCTGCAGGAACAGATCCACGCGGTTGGCATTCAGCGCCGAGCGGATCATTTCGCGCATGGCCGGATCGGCCTTTTGCGAAACCGGGGCCTGCGGCTGGAATGCCGGACGCTGCGGTTCCGGCTCGTTGCGGAAGCCGGGCTGCTCGAAACCGCCGAAGACAGGCTCGATCCGCCCGCCGGGCATGTGCTCGGGCTGGTGCTGATGCGGCTGATGCGGCGCGTGCTGCGGCTCCGGCTGGCGCTGCGGCTCGGAAGCGTGATGCCCCTGATGCTGCGGCTGATACGCCGGCTGCTGCTGCGCGGCATAGGCCTGCGGCTGCTGCGGCGCGTCCTGATAATAAGGCTGCTGGGCGTAGGCCGGCTGCTGATACTGGGGCTGCTGGGGCGCAGCCAGCTGCGGCTGCATGTGCTGCGGCGCCTGCTCATAAGGCTGGCCATGATAGGCAAGGCCCTGCACGGGAGCCGGGCCGCCAATGGCGCGCTGGTCCTCGATGCGGGTTTCCATGTCGGACATGGCTTCCGCCATCTGCTTGACCAGCGTGCCCAGCACCTCGATCTCGGCAAACAGCGGGTCGATTTCCTCACGGGTGCGGCGCGGAATGGTGTGCTCGACACCCGTCAGGCGGCCTTCGAGGTTGTTGACGTCCTCATCCAGCTCCAGAAGCCGGTCTTCCAGACGCTCGACAACGTCGCTGACCTCGCCCCGGTCACGCCCGCGGCCCAGCACCATCTGCACCACGATCATGGTGCACATCAGCGCAAGCGACAGCGACAGCGCTTCCCCCGGCGGACGGCCAAACTGATAAACGAGCACAGCGGCAGCCGACAGGGCAATCACGCCCATGCAGATCAGAATGATGATGGTCGCTAAACGCCCCATGCCTTTGGCCGCACTACCCCGAATCAATACTCTGTTAACGATTTTGCCCGAAAGCCGCTGCAGTTCCGACTCTCGAAGCCAGCCTTTACGGGGAAAACTTTGCCTAGTTCTCATTAAAGCGCATTAATAATGGTTAACAGTGCGGCGCTGAGGCCTTCTTGCAACGCAACAACGGCCAGCCGCAAAAAACCTTGCAATTCGCTGTGAGAGCCATAGCCTTATCCCTAGGGGCTGAAACGGGAGGCCCGCTATCTCTTGAACAAACGGGGAGATTGGCGGAGTGGAAGGACAGTTGGCCAGTGAACGGGAGCCGGACGTGCGCCTTCCCCGCGCAGGCAGTCCCGCTCTGCCCGCATCCGGCACCGGCAACACCCCGCAGGCAGCCGTCAACCGCGACCTCGTCCGCCTCGCCCTGCACAAGATCACCGGCAGTCCGGAGTTTTCGGCATCCCTGCAACTGCGCCAGTTCCTGACCTTCGTGGTGGAGGCCTCCATCGCCGATCCGCCGGTGCCCCTGAAAGGCTACACCATCGCCACGCAGGCGCTGGGACGTGACGACAGTTTCAACCCTGCGACAGACCCCATCGTCCGGGTGGAAGCGGCGAGACTGCGCAAACGCCTTGAGGATTATTATGCGGGCACCGGACACGGCGATCCGGTGCGCATCATCATCCCCAGGGGCAGTTACCAGCCCGGCTTTCACCTCATGCCAGCGCCAGAGGCGAGTGGAGCCCCGCAAGCCGGGCCGGAGACAAGCCCAGAACCGCCCCTCCCGGATGATCCGGCACTGACGCCTCCGGCGTCTTCCAGAGGGGTGATGGAAACGGCGCAGATACGCAGCTTTCCTGTCATTCTGCTGCGCCCGGCGGTGTTCTTTCCGCTGATGGCGCTTGCCTTCGCTGCAGGTTACGCCGCCGCACACCTTTAGCCGGTTCCAGTCATCGAAAGCACCATCATATGGTGTGGCTCTGGCCGGGACGGCGCGGCGCCGGAGAAAATCCCGCAGAGAAATCAACCATGAAATCCTGAGGCCGCAGCCGATTGGGTGGCTTTGCCGTCACTATTTACGAGGCTGACAACGCTTTGTTTACCACGTTTGCACAACACTCAGCCGACAGTTCAGACAAGACCTGCCTGAAGAAATCTGACAAGAGCGGGAGTAACCCGGGGATGGGGAGCCTTCCGGACCTCATACGGTCCATTCATGTGCGCGTTCTTGACGCAAGCCCGGCGGATGCAACCCGTGCAGCCACGGTCTGTGCGCGGCTGAGCGGTGCTGTTGCCGAACCGCTGGTCTATTCCGATCCGCGCCAGTGCCTTGATGCGCTGAGCGACGCTTCGGCCGATGTGCTGATCATCGACATCGAGACAGCCGGTGGAGACGAGGCGCTTGCCCGTTTTGCCGTGCGCAGCCCCGGTGCGATCATCATCGCCACCAGTTCCCACGGTTCCGTCACGCAGGCCATGAATGCCATGCGCGCCGGAGCGCATGACTTCATCGCCAAGCCCTTCACGCTGGATGCGCTGCTGAGCAAGGTGCAGGCACAGCTCGACGGCCGCCGCCCGCAGCTTCAGCCCCAGTCCACACGCCGGGACACTCCGGCCATGCGCCAGCTGGATCCTGCTTCCCGCGTGCCGGTCGGCCGTTTCACCGGCACCTCGCAGCTGATGACGGGCGTCTACAATCAGATCGGCCGTCTTGCGCCCTCTGATGCCCCGGTCTTCATCACCGGTGAATCCGGCACGGGCAAAAGCCTGTGCGCGGAGGCGATCCACGTTCTGTCCGGCCGGACTGGCAACCGCTTTGTCGCCATCAACTGCGCCGGGCTTTCGGTGGAGCGGATCGACACGGAGCTCTTCGGTAACGGCAGCGAGGCCTATCCGGGCGCAACCGCACAGGCGGCCGGCGGCACCCTGTTCCTTGATGAGGTGAACGAGCTGGACCTGTCGCTTCAGGCCAAGCTTCTGCTGCTGCTTCAGGACAAGGGACTGGCGAAGTCCGAAACGGGCGCGCCGTCCAGCCTGCGCATCATGTGCTCGTCCAGCCGCGATCCACTGGCGGAAGTCGCCACGGGCCGTCTGCGGGAAGACCTTTATTACCGGCTGAACGTGCTGCCTGTGCATCTGCCGCCCCTGCGCGAGCGGCGCGAGGACATCCTGCCGCTGGCGCTGGAGTTCCTGACCCGCTTTGCCGGAGAGGACCGCAGATCCTTCCGCGGCTTTGATGCCGACGCGGAAGCGCGGCTTGAGGCTTATGCCTGGCCCGGCAACGTGCGCCAGCTGGAAAACACCATCCGGCAGATCGTGGTGATGAACAACGGCACGGCGGTCACCTATGACATGCTGCCGCATTTCATCCGGGAGGCCTCGGCCCGCGCCCGGCTGGGCAGCGATGAAGCCCGCGAGCGCCGCCGCCCCGCACGCGGTGCCCGGCCGCTGGCTGCCATAGAGCCCCTTTGGGCGCAGGAGCGGCGGATCATCGAAGATGCGCTGGATGCCTTTGACGGCAATATCGCACTGGCTGCTGCAGCGCTCGAGATCAGCCCCTCGACCATCTACCGCAAGAAGCAGTCCTGGTCGGAGCGTTCTGCCGCCATGTGAGCGCAGGCAGAGCGGCGCAAGCCCCCGAAAGTCCGAAAACCCGAGTCCTCCGGCCAATCAGCCGGAGGATTTTTTCGTTTGGTCCGGCATTGACAAGGCCCGCAGGCGCTCCTAAATCGGGGCTGTTAGCACTCGCTGTTGAGGAGTGCTAACAAGACGCGGGGCAACCCGCGATCTCTCGAGCCATCAACATTATGGATTGCGTGCTGCTTCATATGGGGGCACGCCGCATGAGAGGAAAGAGCCAAATGACGTTTCGTCCGCTGCACGACCGTGTCGTTGTTCGTCGCGTAACCTCCGAAGAGAAGACCGCTGGCGGCATCATCATTCCGGACACCGCCAAGGAAAAGCCGCAGGAAGGCGAAGTCGTCTCCGTCGGCGCTGGCGCCCGCAAGGACAACGGCGAACTGATCCCGGTTGACGTTAAGGCTGGTGACCGCGTGCTGTTCGGCAAGTGGTCCGGCACTGAAGTCAAGATCAACGGTGAAGACCTGCTGATCATGAAGGAATCCGACATCATGGGTGTGATCGCCTGATCAGGCGGACCTCCGGATTTCAATGACATCAACCCAAATTAGAGTGAGACGATAAAATGGCTGCCAAGGACGTAAAGTTCGGTGCTGATGCCCGCGAAAAAATGCTGCGCGGTGTCGATATCCTCGCCAACGCCGTCAAGGTGACCCTCGGCCCGAAGGGCCGCAACGTGGTCCTCGACAAGGCCTTCGGCGCTCCGCGCATCACCAAGGACGGTGTGTCGGTTGCCAAGGAAATCGAGCTGGAAGACAAGTTCGAGAACATGGGCGCCCAGATGGTGCGCGAAGTGGCCTCGAAGACCAACGACATCGCCGGTGACGGCACCACCACCGCCACCGTGCTGGCCCAGTCCATCGTCAAGGAAGGTGCCAAGGCCGTTGCCGCCGGCATGAACCCGATGGATCTGAAGCGCGGTATCGACCTCGCTGCTGCCGAAGCCGTGAAGTACCTGGTGTCGGTTTCCAAGAAGATCACCACGTCTGAAGAAGTCGCTCAGGTCGGCACCATTTCCGCCAACGGCGACGTGCAGGTCGGCAAGGACATTGCCGAAGCCATGCAGCGCGTCGGCAACGAAGGTGTGATCACCGTCGAGGAAGCCAAGTCTCTCGAGACCGAGCTGGAAGTCGTCGAGGGCATGCAGTTCGACCGCGGCTACCTGTCCCCGTACTTCGTCACCAACGCCGAGAAGATGCTTGCCGAGCTGGAGAAGCCCTACATTCTCCTGCACGAGAAGAAGCTCTCCAACCTGCAGGCCATGCTGCCGGTTCTCGAAGCTGTGGTGCAGTCGGGCAAGCCGCTCCTCATCATCGCTGAAGACGTTGAAGGCGAAGCCCTGGCGACCCTCGTCGTCAACAAGCTGCGCGGCGGCCTCAAGATCGCTGCCGTCAAGGCTCCGGGCTTCGGCGACCGCCGCAAGGCCATGCTGGAAGACATCGCCATCCTGACGGGCGGCACGGTGATCTCCGAAGACCTCGGCATCAAGCTGGAGAGCGTCACGCTCGACATGCTCGGTAAGGCCGAAAAGGTCTCCATCTCCAAGGAAAACACCACCATCGTTGATGGCGCTGGCTCCAAGGACGACATCCAGGGCCGCGTTGCACAGATCAAGGCGCAGATCGAGGACACCACCTCGGACTACGACCGCGAGAAGCTGCAGGAGCGTCTGGCCAAGCTGGCTGGCGGCGTCGCCGTCATCCGCGTTGGCGGTGCGACCGAGATCGAAGTGAAGGAAAAGAAGGACCGCGTCGACGACGCCCTGAACGCGACCCGTGCGGCCGTTGAAGAAGGTATCGTCCCGGGCGGCGGCACCGCGCTCCTGCGCGCCAAGGCCGCTGTCGAGAAGCTGTCCTCCGACAACGCTGACATCCAGGCCGGCATCAAGATCGTCCTGCGCGCTCTTGAGTCCCCGATCCGTCAGATCGTCGAGAACGCCGGCGTGGAAGGCTCCATCGTCGTCGGCAAGATCCAGGAGAACAACGACGTCTCCTTCGGCTTCGACGCTCAGACCGAGACCTATGTCAACATGATCGAAGCCGGCATCATCGACCCGACGAAGGTCGTGCGCACTGCCCTGCAGGACGCCGCTTCCGTCGCCGGCTTGCTGATCACCACCGGTGCCATGGTTGCCGAGTTGCCGAAGAAGGACGCTCCGGCAATGCCGGGCGGCGGCATGGGCGGCATGGGCGGCATGGACTTCTAAGAAGTCCAGACGCTTCAGACATACGGAAAGGGCGGTCTTCGGGCCGCCCTTTTTACATGGCCGCCCACCAATCACTCTGCGGATTATATTCACATCCCTCCCCCGCCAGCGTCCTTCAAGGCAGGACAGCTGGTGCCGGGATGGTCATGAATATTCAGGAAATTCTCGCCGAGAGGTCGGTCTGGACCTCGGACTTCATGGAAGCCACCGCCCATCTTGGGGCGCATGTGGCGGAGCCGTTTCTGACGACGGTCAATCTGGTGACGATCCACCAGATGACGCGGGCGGCGAAGATCGGGCTGGTGACAGCCTGGCAGGAGGACCCCGGCCTTGCGGAGGATCTGGGGGCGAGCTGGGCGTGGAGCCTGGAGGACCGGCACTATCTGGTGCGCGCCCTGCGGCTGGAACGCGAGCGGCATCTGGGACTGAATTATTTCCCCTTCGAGGTGGATGGCATCCGCAGCCTCATCGCGGCAGCCGAATCTGCGTCCCACGGGCACCGGCATGTGCATCCGGTCTTCGTGCTCTACACCAGCTTCACCGGGGCGGAGCACCGGATGAGCGAGGGCTGCCTCTTCATCGATGCACGGCGGATGCAGGACTTCCTGTTCAACCGCAACCGCCTGACGCTTCATCCCGCCATCGTGACACTTGAAGAAGCAAAGCATTCCGGCGCCCGGCCCTGGTACGAAATGTTCCCAATGAAGTGAGGCCGGATGCTCACGCGCCCGGCCCTGCCTGCGTCAAGGCAAGAGACACCAGCGCAGGGAGCACCCCATGTCTCTTACCGACGTTCTCAAAGATCAGTCCACCTGGACCTACAACATCATGAAAGCCTCGTCCAATCTGGGCGAAGTCATCCGGGAAGACGCGATCACAAGCGTCAATCTGGCCGTCATCAACGACCAGTCCACTGCCCAGAATCTCGGGCTCGGCACGACGAGCCTGCAAGGTGCCAAGCTGGAGATCGAATTCGGCGGCGACTGGATCTGGAACTACAAGGGATCGGTTCTGCTCGTTCAGGCCAAGAAACTCGATGTCGTGAACAAATTCCCCTACTACACGATCGACATCAACCAGATGAACACGCTGATTGCCACCACGAAGAACGGTTATTTTGGCACCAGCCCGGCAATACCGTTCTACGTTTTCTACAACAGTTTCGCGGACGAGAACCCGGCCGACTTCGGCTGTACCATGATACATGCGACAACATTGCAATCAATGTTGGTACAGACCGGCCAGATCAATCAAAAGACCGCGCAGGTTTCTCCGTCCCAGATGCAGACTGCCGGCTGGGCACCGTGGTGGAAGATCTTTACGTGATCTGAGATGCCAGATGAAGTCTGGCCCGGTTTTCTCGCCGGGCCAGACTGGTCATAGATTTTCTCAGTCCCGCGCCGGGATATTGACCGCCTTCTGGCTGGCCGGGCGGGCCATGCAGGCCTCGAACCAGCGCAGCACGTTCTTGCGGGTGGCAAGGTCCACATGCTCTGCCGCTTCATAGAAGCCGGAGATGGTGCGCAACCAGGGCCATGAGGCCATGTCGGCGATGGTATAGTCCGCGCCCATGATGAAATCGCGGCCCTCAAGGCGCTGGTCGAGCACGCCGAGCAAGCGTTTCACCTCATCGCGGTAACGCTCGAACGGACGGCGGTCCTCATATTCCCGGCCTGCGAACTTATTGAAGAAGCCGAGCTGGCCAGCCATGGGGCCAAGGCCGCCCATCTGCCACATCAGCCACTGGATGGTCTCGTATTTCGCCGCCGGATCCTTCGGCAGGAACTTGCCCGTCTTTTCCGCCAGATAGATGAGAATGGCGCCCGATTCCCAGATGCCGAAGGGCTTTCCATCCGGGCCATCGGGATCGAGCAGCGCCGGGATCTTGTTGTTCGGATTGAGCGACAGGAACTCGGGCGTCATCTGATCGGCGGAGCCGAAATCAACCAGATGCGGCTCATAGGCAAGACCTGCCTCTTCCAGAAAGGCGCTGACCTTGATGCCATTCGGCGTCGGCAGGGAGTAGAGCTGAATACGGTCAGGATGCTGGGCCGGCCACTTCCGGGTGATCGGAAAATCCGCAAGGCTTGTCATGTTCTGGCTTTCGCACTTGTGCCATAAGGCGGGAGAAGAGATAAGGCACGAGGCAGGGCGCCCCGCGTCCCTAACTTAAGCATATTGCCTGCCCTGCCAAGACCGTGCCTTGTCAGATTTCCCCAAGCCTGCGGCGGCAGCCGTTCTGCCGCCCGTCACGAGAGGCCCATGCCATGATGGATGAAGACCGCGTCGTGAACCTTGAAATCGGCCTTGCCCACGCCATCCGCACCATTGACGATCTCAATGCTGTGGTCATCGAGCAGGGCAGGCAGATCGAGCGGCTGACGCGCAAGCTGCGGGAGATGACCGACCAGATCGACGAGTTGATCGAGACGGGCGTTTCTGCCCATCCCGTCACCCGGCCGCCGCATTATTGACTGCGAAAGCTCAATTATTCACGAAGCCATCGATCATCGAGACGATGGATTGGCTTTGTGCGGTGCCGGCATTGGCATTCGGGTTCGTTACCGGGAACAGATTGAAGAAATCACGCGCATAATACTCGTTGCCGCTGGCAATCTGCGGGCCGGTAATGTCGTAGTTGTTCGTCGCAAAGGACGCATTCTGCTGGTACTGGCCAAGCCAGTCATACTTGTTCCAGATCGTGGCACCCGGTACAGGGGCTCCCAGTGACGCAAAATTCTGTGCGGCGTACCAGTTGGCCAATGCACCCGGCGTGATCAGCGTGTGTCCTGTATGCACCTGATTGCGCGCCGTAGGCACCAGCGCAATGCTGGCGGCATAGGCCGCTCCCGTGCCCTGCGCCGTGACAACCTGATTGGGCTGTATCCGGAAATCCATCAGGCAAAGCGGCCGGAGGCGTTTGTTGACATTGGATGGGAAGAAGGAACTTTCCCAGCCCGCGTGCTTGCGGGCCCAGAAGGTCCCCGTCAGCGCTCCGGCGTTTACATAATAGAGGCCAGTTGGGCCCGTTGCCTGCGAACGGGCGTTCATGTCCACCAGATCGTCAGTCGTGATCGCCTGCGCATTTGCAATCATGGCGGCAATCGACGCCTGGAAATCAACGAGATTAACGCCGAGACGGACGAAGACGTAATACTTGCTCTTGTAGACCGGCCCCTGAACCTGCTGAAGACTGGACGAAAGTGCCGTACGCGGATTGGTGATCTGATTGATCATCCCCGCCACCGCAAAATAGACGCGCGTGCGGGCGGTAGTCGCCAGAAAGCCAGCGCGATGAAGCGGCCTGAACCTCGTCGTATCATCAGATCCCGCCAGACCATAATAGACGCTGGGAAGCTGATTACCCTGCATGACAAGGTGATCCTGGTAGTTGCCAGAATCAGCCCTCGGATCGAAACGCATCGTCCCGAAACCCGCATTATTGGCATTGATCATCTGCAGGGTAGCATCGTTTTGTGCCGGCATGGGCAGGTCCTCATGACTGCGGGAGGCCGCGCCTCCCGATATGGACAGGGTCATGAGTGGGGACGCGCCCGCCAGAAAGCTGTGACGGATCAGCCTTGCCCGGAGGATACAGGCCGCTGTGCCGCCGCCATGGTCAGCAGAATGCCGGCCGGCAGAAGCAGCGCATAGAAGCCGGCCTGCATCATCCCGAAGCCCGCCATCAGGCCCCCGCCGACGAAGGCCAGGATCACCTGCGCATGCTGGATGGCACGCGCCCGTGCATCCGCCACCTCCCCGGGTGAAGCCGGTTCCGTGGCCAGCCAGCCGGAGACCAGTCCGGCAATCAGGCGCATCGTGTTGCCGGTCATGAAGGTTGTCGGCGCGTGATAGTTCAGCAGCTCGCTCATGATCACGTTCTGCAGCGACATGGCGAGGGTCGAGATCATCACGGCGGCAATTGTCGCCAGCGCCAGAGGGTGCTCCAGCGGACCGGCCAGCACGGTGACCAGCAGGAACACGGCCAGCAGCGCAGCTTCCAGTACCAGCAATGGCGCCAGCCGCAGGTGCCCTGCCGCCTTCAGGCGGACGATCAGCTGGTACCAGCCAAGCGTTGCGGCAAAGAAGGTGGCAAGCACCACCAGCTTCAGCTTGGCATCCTCCGGCAGGGTAAATATCTCCGTGCACAGCACGACAAGCGTGCCCGTGACAAAGGCTGTGAAGGTGTGGAACAGGCCAAGGACGCAGATCACATCGACATAGCAGGCACAGAAAGCCAGCATTATCGCGGTCAACGGCCGGGCCGGATCAAACAGCCCCAGGCGGCTTGCTCTCTCTTCCGTCATCTGCCCCTTTCCCGTTGTTCCCCGGCCGCTTGTGCATCCCGGGAGGCGCTGAACACCTATTCCACTAGCACCCTGCCCGCATCCCGTTAAGGAGGTGTTGACCACCGCACGCGTGGCTCGAACTGACCACCGGCAAACAGTTGCAGCCGGACGTTACAGGTGATTGACCCCATGCACGGTCCGTGGCATAAACCGCCCATCATCAAGAGAAGGGCTGGCGCCCTCGCCAACCTGCCCGGCCGGGCAAGGTGGTCCCCGCAAAGGGATGTGGCCATGGGAAAACCCAGGGCAACCAAGCGGTCAGAATGTCAATGCGCCAGTCCTCCTCGGGCAACCGAAGGAGGATTTTTTAATGTCGAGAAGAGAGAGTAACGCCGTGAACGCATCCGTCCAGATTGTCCTGGCCGGGGCACAGCTGAAGGACCTGGCCGCACCTGCCGCCCGTTCTTCCCTGACCGCCTCGGAATTTTATGTCCTGCAGCGCCTGCGTCAGTTGAAACTGACCGCCGCGCTCCGCCGTACACATGCGCCGCTGACCTCAGAGATGCGCAAGACAAGGGTGGAAGGGCTGATCGCACTGTGGAAAACAGGTTGTTCCAAAGCGGTCGACGAGAGCCTTTACGCCGATCTCGAGCGTCGCGCCCGGCAGACCCTTCCCGGCTGACCCGCCGCGGAAACCTCTCCCGAACCACGCTATTCTCACGTGCCTTGGCTGAAAAGCCTTGCGCTCCGTGCTGTTCCGCCTGCCCCAGGCAGGCCGCAAGCCGGTCAGGTCCGCCTGACCGGCTTCTTCCTTCTATTCGTCATGGCAAGACGAAAGTGGGGAGGAGTTCCCCTCTCAATGAGCCGGGTTCACCGGAGGGTGACCTCAGCACTCCGCCGGAACCGGACGCGGACGGCCATCCTCGTCCACGGCGACGAAGGTAAACATCGCTTCGGTCACCTTTTCCCGCTGGCCATAACGGTGGCGCAGGGCCCAGGCTTCCATGTTGATTTCCATGGAGGACCGGCCGATCCGGCCAACGCGGGTGTAGATGCACAGCACATCACCCACATGCACGGGGCGGATGAATTTCATCCGGTCGATGGCAATGGTCACCACGCGGCCGCTGGCGCGCTGGCCGGCGGCAATGCCGCCTGCAAGATCCATCTGCGACAGCACCCAGCCGCCGAAGATATCGCCCGAAGCGTTGGTATCGGCCGGCATGGCCATGGTGCGAAGGGTCAGGTCACCGGTTGGCTGTTCGGTTTCTGCGTCCGAAGTGGCTGTCACATGGCTCTCCATGAAAGACGGTGGGGAGGAAAATCAGAGGGTTGCGGCCTGCTTGAGCACTTCCGGGCGCTCAAGGCAATAATAGCCGGAAATGCGGCTGATCGTGCCGAGCCGCTTCCAGTCGTTCAGCACGCGGCTGACATTCTCACGCGCAGCGCCTGCCATATTGGCAATCTCGGACTGGCTGAGCTTGTAGTGAATGAGAATGCGGCCGTTATCCAGCGGCTTGCCGAAAGTCTCCGCCAGCTGCATCAGCGTCTGGGCCACACGGCCCGGCAGCGGCAGGAAGGAACGGGCGGCCAGAACATCGTTGGACTGGCGCAGCCGCTTGCCGACGATGGCCAGCATGTGCCGGTAGAGCTGCGGATTCTCATCGGCAAAGCGCTCGAAGGCTGACTTGTCGATAAAGGCGAGCCGTGCCGCCTTCAGCGCCGTCACGGTGGCCGAGCGCGGCCGCCCGTCGAGCAGCGCAAGTTCACCCACCAGATCCCCCGGCCCGAGCACGGCCAGAAGCTGCTCATCCCCTTCGACGGACAGAATGGAGACCTTGAGGGAGCCTTCCAGAATGGCATAGCAGCCATTGCCCGGATCGCCTGTTTCGAAAAGGATCGCCCCCTGGTTCACCTTCATCGGGCGCGCCAGACGGGTGAGCCCATCCGCCAGTTCTGACGGCAACCCCTCGAGAGTGAAGCTGTTGTCGAGAAAGCCCTTTAGATCCGACACGAGACACGCCCCTTGCTCATGACAGACCTGCAGCTTTGCGCCGCCCGCCTGCCCTGTAAAAATTCCCTGCCCTGCCTCTGGCAATCTCGCAAAAACAACCCACATCCACAATAGCAGACAGCGAGAGCTGTTTGCCTCCTCCCGAAGAACGGCTCCAGCCCCCACTGGAGCCGTTTCCGTTTGCGGAAGGCAGATTGAGGACTGGCAAGAGAAGACCGGCTGGTACGCCCCTCAGTAAAGGAAGATGTCCTTCTCTGCCAGCGTGTTGAAGAACTTGAGGCTTTTGAGCACGGCAAAATGCCGCTCGCGCCGTGCAAGCTCCACCTTTGGCAGTTGCCGCCGCAGACGGTCATCAATGATCGAGGGCCGCGCCACAACGAAGGCCATTTCGGGAAGTCCGTCGAAGTGATGCCTCAGCGCCTCCTGCAGTTCCGCCTCGGTTGGCGGGTCCGGCAGCATGGGGCCGCTGGCCAGCAGCGGAAAGCCAAGCTTCAACGCAAAGCGGCTGAAACGGCGCAGCGCCCGCCCTTCCCCTTGCGGGTAGATGAGAAGCGGACGGGTGGCTAGGCCCTCAGCCTCCACCGCCCCCGCCAGCAGCCGAACCAGAGCCCGGTGGCGCATCAGGCCATCCGGCAGGGTGATGAATTGCGGCTCAGCGCCGAAATGCTCCATGAAGCTGCGGAGCTGGGCGGCCATCTCCTCAAGGATGATTTCGTCGGGCAGCAGCCCGAAGCCTGCGCGGCGGGCGAACCAGCCGGGGCTACGGAACGATGGCCCCAGCTCCTGCCGCCACCGCGGGCTCATCGGCTCACCGAAAGGGCCCGTGAGTGTCAATGTCAGGCCAACGAGCGCGTGGCTCGCGGCACCCTCCACCACTTCGCGCAAGGGCGCATATTCACGCCGCCAGAGCTCGGAGAAAGCAAGACACCCCACGGCACTCAGACGGCCCTGCACCAAAAGCTCGCGGATCGCCCGGTCCGTGCCGAACGCGAAGCCATAATCGACTGCCGCCAGGGTGATCCTTTTCATTCCGCCCCCTACCCGCAATTTATCGCGGGGCACCATGCCTCTTTGCTAACCGCAAAAAGGCTTGGAATACAATCGGAAACAGAATTCAGGCACGCCTTCGCGGCATCAGCCTATTGCGCGCCCATCCACAGCACGGGGTCAATCGGCTCCAGCGGCGAGCCTTCCGGCTGATCGATGACATAGACCAGTAGATCTTCCAGCGGCACGCCCTCAACCTTGCGCGTGAGGGTTGCCACCAGCTCCACCCGGCCAAAGGTCTCCGACACGCGCTCCGCCGCATCGCGCCGCGCTTCGGTGACATAGAGCCCCGGCACGGAGAACAGCTCCGCCCCCGGCTGCGGCATCATCACATAGCGGATGCGGTCGTTGAGCTGGATGACCGGAATCTCCCCCCGGAAGGCAAAGGCCATCTGGCCATTGAGGCCATAGCCCATGGTGGCGATGTAGCCTGCCCCTTGCGCATCGGCGATCTGGCGCAGTTCATCATGGATCTGCTGCCAGCCGCGCATCTGGAACGTGGGGTCCTTGCGGGCGAACTTGCCGGTGAAGGGCGACACCGCATGCACCTGTACCGCAGCACCAAGCCCAAGCCCCAGCACGACCGCCACCGCGGCAAGCCCGCGCCAGAAGCGTGCTGTGCTTGCAGCCACAAACACAGCGGCCATGATGCAGAAAGCCGGGAACACGGGCGCTGGCCAGTTGCCCTGAACGCGCGAATGCAGCGCATGGACGAGCAGATAGGCAAGGAACGGCAGCGTGGTCAGCACGATCAGCCCTGCGCCTGTCTCGCCCTTGCCCATGCGCCGGATCAGTTGCCACAGCCCGGCCAGCGCCGGAATGGCCACCAGCGGATTGAGCAGGCCGAGGAAGGCGCCGATGAACTCGATGATGAACTTTTCCGTCCAGTCACCGCGCCCGGCGCGGCCGAACTGCTTGTAGAACGAGGCCCAGTCATGGTCCGCATTCCACATCAGCACCGGAGATAGCAGCGCAAGGGCGATCAGGCCGCCCACCCACAGCTGCCAGGACAGGAACCAGCGGCGGTTGGCGGGCATCAGCAGCCACAGCACGATCCCGGCGCCAAGGAACAGAACGGAATATTTGGAGACGAGCCCAAAACCTGCGAACAGCCCCACTGCCAGCCACCAGCTGGGTTTTCCTGAAGCGGTGAGTTCCGCCAGAGCCCAGAGCGTCAGGCCCCAGAAGAACACGGAAGGCGCATCAGGCGTCGCCAGCACAGCGCCGACGCCGACGAGCAGCGTCGCGTTGAGGAACAGCACGGACAGCCCGGCCACGCGCGGGCCGAACAGCAGGAAGGCCGTGCGCCACAGCGCCAGCGACCCAATGGCCGCCGACAGGATGCTGACGAGCCGCAGCCCCAGCGCCGTGTCACCGGCCATCTGCTGACCCAGCCAGATCCACCAGGCCACCATCGGCGGGTGGTCGTAATAGCCGAAAGCCGGATAGAGGCCCCAGAGCCGGTAATAGCCCTCGTCCTCGACGATATAGGCGCTGGCGCCCGTCCACAGGCGCAGTGCCGTCAGCGCCAGCACCAGAAGGACAAGCAGTTTCGGCTGCAGCCAAAGCGGCAGGTCTGCCACGCTTTCGCGGCCTGTTCCCAATGCGCCCGTCTGTCCAGCCATGATCAGGTCACCCTCAGGACTTGCGCCAGGTCAGCACGGAGGAGGCAGCGTAATTCCACACTGCACCCATCACCGCCCCGGCAGCGCCAGCAATCCACCACACCGGCTCGTTTTCATAGATCAGGTTGGCAACGCCCACATTGGCCAGCACGCCGACACTGCACACCGCATAGAAGGTGACGAGGCCGCGCAGCATGGCAAAGCCGGTCAGGCGCCGGTCGCGGTAGGTCAGCTGGTTGTTGAGGAGGAAGTTGGTGGTCATGGCGACGAAGGTCGCGGCAATCTGCGCCTGGTTGAAGTCTAGCTCCAGCGCCAGCAGCGACGCGCGCAGCGCCACCAGATGCACCAGCACGCCGCTGGCGCCCACAAGGCTGAACATGAGGAAGCGGACGGAGACCATGTCGCCGAGATACTTCGAGACCAGAAGGCCCAGATAATCCAGCGTCACCAGCGTATCGAGCTTGCTTTCCCCCTCCTGCCGCTCGCGGAAGACAAAGGGCAGCTCGCGGATGCGCAGGCGCCCCTCGCCGCTTGCCACGATATCCAGCAGGATCTTGAAGCCTTGAGCCGAGAGGCGCGGGGCAAGTTCATCGACCACTTCCCGCCGCAGCATGAAGAAGCCGCTCATCGGGTCGGAGAGCGTCACCTTCAGCAGCTTGCGCGCCAGCGCGTTGGCGAAGTTGGAGCCCGCCTTGCGGATCGCGGACAGGCCCTCGCCGATATCGCCGCCTTCGACCTTGCGGCTGGCGACCGCCAGATCCACCTCGCCGGAGCGCAGCGCCGCCAGCATGCGCGGCAGCAGCGTCTCGTCATGCTGCATGTCCGCATCCATCACCGCCACAAAGGGGGCAGACGACGCCAGCATGCCTTCGACGCAAGCGCCCGAAAGCCCGCGGCGTCCTACCCGGCGGATGACGCGGATGCGCGGATCTTCGGCGGCAATGGCGCGGGCTGCGGCGGCGGTGCCATCCGGTGAGTTGTCATCGACGAAGATGACTTCCCAGGCCACGCCTTCCAGCGCCTTGCGCAGCGCCGCAATCACCAGCGGCACGTTGCCCCGCTCATTATAGGTCGGCAGAACCACCGTGAGTTCCGGCGCAGCGCCATGTTGCGCCTCTGTCCGGTTCAGGCTCACATCCATGCGGAAAATCCGTTCTTCAATCATCTTGCGGCGGCCATCTGCCTGCCGGTCTGTTTGGCCGGGAACATAGCCAAAAGGCCGCCATTTGCAAGCGAGGCGCGGTTGACGCCAGCCTGCGGCCCCTTGCCGCCCGCGCAGCTTTTACCGTGCCTTTGTAAAGGGTCGCCGCTAGACTGGCGGCCTGATCAGGAAAGCAGGCCATGACCTCTGTCGATATCCGCCCCGCCGTCACCCGCGTGCCCATGCATGAAAGCATCACCCGCGAGGAGATCAACACGCTGGTGGACAGCTTCTATGATGCCGTGCGCACCGACGAACGCCTCGGCCCCATTTTCGAGGCCCGCATGGCTGGGCACTGGGACGCGCATCTAGAACGGATGAAGGGCTTCTGGGGCTCCGTGCTGCTGAAAACCGGTGAGTACAAGGGCCGGCCGGTGCCTACCCACCTGCCCATGCGCCAGGAGGTGGAAAGCGATGATTTCCGCCGCTGGCTCGCCCTCTTCCGCCAGACCGCCCGCCACGTCTTTGCCAACCCGGAAGCTGCCGCCATCGTCATCCGCCAGGCAGAACGCATCGCCACCAGCCTCTGGCTCGCCATGCTCGGCACCCCCTTCGACCGCCCGCCGGGATTTCTGTTCGGGGAGGAATAGGGGGAAGGCGCGCTCTTTTGAGCACAGCGCCCCTTTTCCACCTTGAGCTACGATATGCAGGCTTCGTGGATGAAGCCAGAGACAGATGGGGAAGGTCTGAAGTCTCGTTACTCCGGCACGGCGTTTCAGCCCCCCTCCCCCTGGTGGGGAGGGGCAAGGGGGTGGGGGGAAAGACCTTTCCGTCTGGCAAAGTCTCCATTGATTACAGACAGCTTCTCTTCTCCTCTCCAGCCTCTTCAGGAAAAGCTAATTTTTTCAAAATCTTGCGGACTCAGAGCCCCCCACCCCTTACCCCTCCCCACGAGGGGGAGGGGGGCGGAGAGACCCTGTCACAGAGCAGATGCATCACTGCGGGCGATGTCCGAACCTGATATGTGAATCCGGTAGCCTTAAGGGGGAGGGAAACTGAACCGCCGTGCTGTGCAGGGCAAACAGCCTTTTTCCCCTGCCACCCATTTCAAACGCCGCCCACCACAGGAAGAGGGCATGCAGGCTGAAAACAGGCACTCCCCCTTCCCCGCCCAATGCCTTGCCCGGCGGGCTGGTTTCGTCTAGGAAACAGCCAGACGTTTCAGGGGCATGAAAGCCGCTGGACATGACCGCAAGCCTGTTGCACAGCATCCCGGAAAGCAGCCTGTTCCATGTCAAATCCGAAGACCCAGAAACTGAAGGCGCGGCTGCCGCGCGGCTTTGTTGACCGTTCGGCAGCGGATATCCGCGCCACGGAAGAAATGGTCGCGAAGATCAAGGCGGTTTACGAGCTTTACGGGTTTGATCCGGTCGAGACGCCGATGTTCGAATACACCGACTGCCTCGGCAAGTTCCTGCCCGATACGGACCGGCCGAATGCGGGCGTCTTCTCCGTGCAGGATGATGACGAACAGTGGCTGAGCCTGCGTTATGACCTGACGGCCCCGCTCGCCCGCCATGTTGCCGAGCACATCAACGAGATCCAGCTGCCGTTCCGCAGCTACCGGGCGGGCTGGGTGTTCCGCAACGAAAAGCCCGGCCCTGGCCGCTTCCGCCAGTTCATGCAGTTCGACGCCGACAGCGTCGGCGCGCCGGGCGTCGGGGCTGACGCGGAAATGTGCATGATGTTCGCCGACACGCTGGAGGCCCTGGGGCTGAAGGGCCAGTATGTGGTGCGCGTCAACAACCGCAAGGTTCTGGACGGCGTGCTGGAAGCCATCGGCCTTGGCGGCGAGGCGGACGGCGAACAGCGCCTGACCGTGCTGCGCGCCATGGACAAGTTCGACAAGTTCGACAGCGAAGGTGTGCGCCTGCTGCTGGGCGCCGGGCGCAAGGACGAGAGCGGCGACTTCACCAAGGGCGCCGGGCTTGCGGACGCTGCCATCGCCGCCATCATCGAAATTCTGGAAGGCGGTTCGCTGGAAGCCCTGCTGGCTGATGGCGAGGACCTCGCCTTCAAGACCCCGGCTCTGGCGGCCCTACCCTTCAATGCCGCGCTGCACGATGGCTTCTCGGAGCTGCGCGCCATCTCCGGCCTCGTCCGCGCTGCGGGCTATGGTGCCGAGCGCATCAAGATCGACACCTCCGTTGTGCGCGGCCTCGAATATTACACCGGCCCTGTCTATGAGGCCGAGCTGCTGTTCCCCGTCACCAATGAAAAGGGTGAGGTGGTGCAGTTCGGCTCCGTTGGCGGCGGCGGGCGCTATGACGGGCTGGTGAAGCGCTTCACGGGCCGTGATGTTCCGGCCACGGGCTTTTCCATCGGCGTGTCGCGCCTGATGAGCGCGCTGAAGAACCTCGGCAAGCTGCAGGGCAGCGAGACGCTGCCGCCGGTTCTCGTCACCGTCATGGACGGCGATGCAGACGCCATGGCCAGCTATCAGGCCATGACCCAGCAGCTGCGGCAGGCCGGCATCCGCGCCGAGATGTATCAGGGCAACTGGAAGAAATTCGGCAACCAGCTGAAATATGCCGACAAGCGCGGCTGCCCCCTCGCCATCATTCAAGGTTCCGATGAGCGAGCCAACGGCGAAATTCAGATCAAGGACTTGATCGAGGGCAAGCGTCTTTCAGGTGAAATAACCGACAATGTAACATGGCGCGAAAGCCGCCCGGCACAGGTGACTGTGGCCGCAGGCGAGCTGGTGAAAACCGTGAAGCGCATGCTGGCCGGGCAGGCCGAAGACCGCGCCCGTGCGGCAAGCTGAGGACAGGACGATGACGGGAAGCACCGCAGCAAACGGATCAGGGGCTGATGCCGGCACCGCAAGGCTGGCCGCAACCGCACTGGCGCGGCTGCAGGCCGCCGGGCATACGCGCATCGACCCGCCGATCCTGCAGCCTGCGGACACGTTTCTGGATCTGGTGGGCGAGGACATCCGCCGCCGCCTGTTCCTGACAAACGGTGCCGATGGGCCGGAGCTGTGCCTGCGCCCGGACTTCACCATTCCCGTCTGCCGCCAGCACCTCGAAAGCGAACCGGCCAACCGGCGCGATGACTATTGCTACGCGGGCCCCGTGTTCCGCCAGCGCCCCGGCGGCATTGGCGAGATCCCGCAGGTGGGCGCCGAAAGCCTTGGCCGTAGCGACCGGGAACAGGCGGATGCTGCCATGCTGGCGCTGGCGACCGGCGTGCTGGCCGATCTTGGCATCAGCGATCCGGTGATCCGCATCGGCGACGAAACGCTCTTCACCGCCGTTCTTGCCGGGCTGAACCTGCCCGTGGTGTGGCAGCGCCGCCTGCGCGGCCTGTTCGGCGAGACGGCCCGGCTGGACGCGGCCATCGCCCGCATGGGTGGCGAAGCCGTGCAGGATGACAGCGCCACCCGCCTCGGCTTCCTCGCCGCGCTCGACGGCGCCAACCATGAAGCCGCGCAGCAGGTGGTCACCGATCTTCTGTCCATCGCGGGCATCACCGCCGTGGCCGGGCGCAGTGCCAGCGAAATTGCCGAACGCTTTCTGGAGCAGGCCGCCCTTGCCAACGGCTCGGGCGCCAATGCGGGCGCGGCGGCCACCTTGCGCGAATATCTCTCCATCAAGGGCCAGCCGGATGTGGCGCTTGGCGAGCTGAAGGCCTTCGCCAGCCGTCATGGACTGGATCTTTCCGGCCCGCTTGCCGCCTTCGAGGCCCGGCTTACGGCCATCAATGCACACGGCCTTGCCGCCTCGCGCATGCAGTTTGCCGCCGACTTCGGCCGCCGCCTCGACTATTACACCGGCTTCGTTTTCGAGATGACCGCCGCAGGCCATGACCTGCCGGGGCAGATCGTCGGCGGCGGGCGCTATGACAAGCTTCTGCGGCTGCTGGGCGCCCCGCACGAGGTGCCTGCAGTCGGCTTTTCGCTGTGGCTCGACCGGCTGCAGACCGTTCTGGAGGCACGCGCATGACCCGTCTGATCATCGGCATTCCTTCCAAGGGCCGCCTGCAGGAAAAGACCTCCGAGTTCTTCGCAGCCAGCGGGCTGCGGATCGTCCAGCCGGGCGGCGACCGCAACTACCGGGGTGCCATCAAGGGGCTGGAGGATGCGGAAATCGCCTTCCTCTCCGCCTCCGAGATTGCGCGCGAACTGGCGGAAGGCACCATCCACTTCGGCATTACCGGGCTGGATCTGGTGCATGAGAGCATCGCCGCGCCGGAACGCCTCGTGCATGTCGTCACTCCGCTCGGCTTCGGCCCGGCGGATGTTGTCGCCGCCGTGCCCAAGGCCTGGATCGACGTGGAGACCATGGCCGACCTTGGCGACGTTGCGTCCGACTTCCGCGCCCGCCATGGCCGCAGCCTGCGGGTGGCGACCAAATACGTGAACCTGACCCGCGCCTTCTTCGCTCGTCAGGGCATCGCCGATTACCGCATCGTTGAAAGCGCCGGCGCCACGGAAGGCGCTCCTGCGGCCGGCTCTGCGGAACTCATTGTCGACATCACCACCACCGGCTCGACGCTGGAAGCCAACGCGCTGAAGATCCTGAAGGACGGCGTCATCCTGAAGAGCCAGGCGCATCTTGTCGCCTCGCTGAAGGCGGACTGGAGCGAAACGGCACTGGGCGCGGCACGCACCATTCTGGACCGGGTGGCGGCAGAAGAAACCGCAAGGGGCCTGCGCATTGTCCGTGCGCTCGTCACCGATCCGCGTGGCGCGGTAAAGGCCGTGCTGCCGCTGGGGGCTGAACTTGCCTTCGGTCATCCGGCCGACGAAACGGTTCTCGCCCTGCTCTGCCCCAAGGATCAGGTGGCCGACTGTGCCCAGAAGCTGATCGAGCATGGCGCCCAGACGGTCAGCGTCGAGACGCCGGACTACATCTTCCGCAGCACCAACCGCCTGTTCGATCCGCTGGCGGAGAAGGTGCGGCGCTGAAAAAAATGGCCGCCTTGCGGGCTAGAAAACGCAAGGCGGCCAGTTTCATCGGGGGAAGACCGGTGCGCCGCGCGGGGGGCTGCGGCACCGGCAACCGTTTCTGCAACAGCTTCACGGTATGAGATGTACGCGGAAGGCTGCCCGGTGGATCAGACCGGCACGGCAACCGGCCGCACGAACGTAGCCCGGTATTCTTCAAGCGGCGCCCGGCGGCAGCAGCCTTCAAGGTGGTCATTCACCAGTCCCATCGCCTGCATGAAGGCATAGACGGTGGTTGGCCCCACGAAACTCCAGCCGCGCTTCTTGAGGTCCTTGGACAGGGCCACACTTTCCGCTGACTGGGTGATTTGCGACAGGGTGGCACGGTCGCAGCGCAAGGGACGCGCCTCCGGCTTCGGCTCGAAACGCCAGAAATAGGCGGCAAGCGACCCGAACTCGGCTTTCAACTCTATGGCGCGCCGGGCGTTGTTGATGGTGGAGACGATCTTACCACGGTGGCGCACGATCCCGGTGTCGGCAAGGCAGCGGGCAATGTCCTCATCCCCGAACCCGGCGACCTTGTTGAAATCAAACCCGGCAAAAGCCGCGCGGAAGCCTTCACGCTTGCGCAGGATCGTCAGCCAGGACAGGCCGGACTGGAAGCCTTCGAGGCAGATCTTCTCGAACAGGCGGTGATCGTCCCTGACGGGCCAGCCCCATTCCTCATCGTGATAGATGCGGTAATCCTCGAGCCCCCCATACCATTTGCAGCGGTGCTGGCCATCGGCGCCCTCAATCAATCCATCCATCACCGCCTCCGGCACAGGTATTTGTTCTTTTTTTGTTCTATATTCTTTTCATCCATGCCGCAAACGAAAAAAGCCGGCGCGAAGGCCGGCTTTTCCCAAAATGAAAGAGGTTTGCCTCAGGCAAAGAGCGCGTCGATGTCGTCCTGCGAGGCAACGTTGGAGTCGGTCTTGAGCGACGGGCCGTTGAGCAGGGCTGCATCGCCCTCGGCCTGCGCACGCATCTTGACCTCAAGATCGTTGAAGCTCTCGATACCGCCCCAGATGTTCATCATGTCGATGATGCGCTCTTCAATGAAGCGCAGGGTATTGATCACCTTGGTGATGCGCTGGCCGGTCAGATCCTGGAAGTTACAGGCTTCAAAAATCAGGATGACCTTTTCCTGGATATCCTGAGCCATTTCACGGTCATGGCCGCTCACGCGGGCAGACAGCGTATTGGCGGTCTCGTCAATGAATTCGGCGGCGGACAGAATGCTGTCGGTCGCCCCTTCCGTACCTTCGACAACAGCATCCAGCTCGTTGGAAACGCGCGCCATCTCCTCACCTTCCGACCCGGTGGTGTGGTGAAGGGCTGCGATTTCCTTCTTCGTGGCGTTGATGGCCTCGTAGATCGCGTCAAGTTCTGCCTTCAGCTTGGCAGCTTCATTGAGTTCCTTGCGGAACTCCTTCAGCACCTGATCGCTGATGGACTTGCTGTCGGCGGGCTCGTTGCCCTGCACAAGCGACTTGAGCGCCCGGATCTCCGCCATCAGTTCCTGATGACGGTACTCCTCCAGTCTTTCTGGCTGCGCTGCAGCCGTCGCATCACGGAAAAGACTTTCAACCCGGAATGCACGTTTTGCCGCCGCCATAACTGCTCCTGCTATCACGCAAATACTATAGGAGATTGCCCATCCTTAGGGTGATTTATAACCGCCGATGTTTAAGGAAATGTTCCCGGGTTACGTTGAAACGCGCAGATGATACGGATTCAGGCTATTGATGCGATTTTGGTTTTCAAGCTGCAGCGCAAGCGATTAAAGTCCGCGGGCGTGGATGGTTAACGCCGCGTGAGGAAGGTCCCGCAGCCCGGTGAAGCAGTTTCAGATGCCGCGCATTTCCATCACATGCCTTGCCCTTCTGCTTGCCGGCAGCCTCGCCGGCAAGGCTGTGGCGCAGCCGGATACCTTCACGACGGAGGAACTCGTGACCGGCTTCAACGCGACCGTCTTCGGCCTCGAGTACCGCACCTGGAGCTGGCAGCCCTATCTGGTGAAGAAATTCGCCAAGCCCGTCCGTTTCCGCATCTTCAGCCTGTCGCACAAGGACCGCCGGGCCGAAGTCGAGGCCTTCATTGCCGAAATGGACCGCAAGATCGCAGGCGTTTCGATCCAGGTGGCCAGCGCCACGGAAGAGCCGAACTTTGACGTCTACATCGTTGACCGGCACCAGTATGAGGACGTGGTGCGCCAGTCGGTCTACAAGGACATGACCGCCGATGCGCCGGGCCGCTGCCTTGTGCGGGTGGAGTCCGGGCGGCGGGGCATCAAGAACTCCCGTGCCGTCATTGTCTCCGATGAAGGCGATTTTCTGTTCCGCCGCTGTCTGGTGGAGGAACTGCTGCAGGGGCTCGGCCCCATGAATGATGATGACCGCCTTGTACATTCGGTCTTCAACGACGGCTCGCGCCATAACCGCTTCACCGTTTTCGACCAGCTTATCCTGAACATGCTCTATGACCCGCGCATCAAGCCCGGCATGTCCCCTTCCGAGGCAGAAAAGGTGCTGCCGGTGGTCGTGCGGGATGCCCGGCGGCGGATCCAGCCCTGAGCCACCGGGCCCGCATCCGGCGGGTAAGCAGCCGTTCACCATATCCGCAAACCGTTCCTTTACCGTGATTCCAGATAGCCGGACTGGCTAGCGCGCCGTTCATCCTTTCCACGCGGTCAGATACCTAAAATTTGAACGAATGCCGGTCTCCGGCCGAAGGCTATCTGTTTGCGAGTAACGCCAATGAAGCGGATCCTGATCCTGACTGCCATGGGGCTTATCAACGGCCTTATGCTGATGCCTGCCGTCTGCGGCAGTGCCATGGCCCAGAGCACGCACAGCGCCACCCCGCCGCCCGTGGTGCTCAGCCCGGATCTGGCAGAGCCCTGGCTGCTGCAGCTGCGCCCCCATGGCATCCAGCCGCCAAGGCCGCAGCCGCCGCAGCAGAGCTGGTTCTCCTTCGGTCAAAGAGCTGCCCCTGCCCCCGTGCAGCTGGCCCACGCCGAGCCAGCCCGCAAGGCACCGCAGGCCACCCGCCAGATCGACCCGAAATTCCTGCCTGCGGTGGTGGACTACAAAGGCCCCCACAAGCCGGGCACGATCGTGGTGGATACCAACACCCGGTATCTCTATCTGGTGCAGAATGACGGCACCGCGCGCCGCTATGGCATCGGCGTCGGCAAGCCGGGCTTTGAATGGGCCGGCACCCACAAGGTCACCCGCAAGGCGGAGTGGCCGGACTGGCGCCCGCCGGCCTCCATGCGCAAGCGCCGCCCGGAACTGCCCACCTTCATGGCAGGCGGGCCAAACAACCCGCTGGGCGCCCGGGCACTCTATCTCGGCTCGTCGCTTTACCGCATTCATGGCTCGAACGAGCCCTGGAGCATCGGCCATGCGGTGTCTTCCGGCTGCATCCGCATGCGCAACGAGGACGTGACCGATCTTTACGAGCGTGTCGGCGTCGGTGCGACGGTGATCGTCATCTGATCTGGCGGCGCAGCCCCGGCAACGGTGCTGCTGCCGGTTGCGGCGAAAGATCCCGGCCATGTTCCCCTTCTCCAGATCCCGGCACTCTGCCGCTCCCCATGCGGGCGCGGTCTATCTGCTGGCAGCCGTTGCTGCGGGCATCTCCGGCGGGCTGGCTGGCACGGCCTTTCACCTTGGCGTGGATGCCCTCTCCAGCCTGTACCGCGATCTGCGCCTTGCGGTGACTGACCCGCTGCTCTCGGCCCTCATGACGGCCGCCATCTCCGCACTTGGCGCACTTCTTGCTGCCCTGATCGTGCGCCGCATCGCGCCGGAAGCCGCGGGCAGCGGCATCCAGGAAGTGGAAGGTGCCATGGAGGGCCTGCGGCCCATGCGCTGGCTCCGGGTTCTCGTGGCGAAGTTCACCGGCGGGCTGCTGGCCCTGTCTTCCGGTCTGGTGCTTGGCCGGGAAGGCCCGACGATCCACATGTCGGCTGCCGCCGCCGCAGGCATTTCGCAAGGCCTGGGCTTTACCGCAGATGACCGGCGCGGATTGCTCGCCGCAGGCGCGGCGGCTGGTCTTGCTGCGGCCTTTTCGGCCCCGCTCGCAGCCATTCTCTTCATCGTGGAAGAAACACGCCGCCAGTTCCCCTATGGCTACCGCACCTATATGGGAGTGATCCTCGCCAGCATCGCCAGCGGCCTCACGGTGGAGGGCCTTCTGGGCACCCGCCCGGCGCTGGAGATCGACACCAGTGCCCTGCCCGTTCTGAGCTTTCCGCTGTTCATCCTGCTCGGCGCGCTGCTGGGGGCGCTTGGCACAGGCTTCAACAGCGCTGTCCTTGCCAGTCTCGACGCGGTCCAGAAGCTGCCGAAACGGCTCTGGTGGCTGCCGCCTGTTGCTGCGGGCGGCCTCGCCGGTGCCCTGCTGATTGCCTTTCCCCTTGCAACGGGAGGCGGTGACCAGCTGGTCAGCTTCGTCACGGCCGATCATCTGGGCCTTGGCCTGCTTCTGCTGCTGACAGCGCTGCGTTTTGCCGGGGCGCTGGTATCCTACAGCATCGGTGTGCCGGGGGGCATCTTCGCGCCGATGCTTTCCATCGCCACCTGTGCGGGCCTTGCCTTCGGCGTTGTGGCCAGCCAGCTGCTTCCCGGCGCGGACCTTCCGGCACAGGCCTTTGCCATCGCCGCCATGGGCGGTTTCTTTGCCGCATCGGTAAGGGCGCCGCTCGTCGCGGTCGTGCTGGTGCTGGAACTGACGGGCGCCTATCCGCTGCTGCTGCCGGTGCTCGTCACCTGCGCTGCCGCAACGCTGGCCGCTCATGCCCTGAACGGGCGGCCAATCTATGAAATGCTGCTGGAACGTACGCTCCGCCTTGCAGGCGAGACGCCGCCGCCAGCGGAGAAGGACCGCACGCCCATCCAGCTCGGCCTTCCGGGAAGCTGAGCCGACTCATACCAAGGCGCTGAGATGCTGACGCATCACGCCTTGAAATTGCTCAGGCGCCGCGCGGGCTTGACCAACTCTCGATGAGTCAAGCTCATCGAGAGTTGGCATCAGTACGCGACGGTCAGCCCCTTGCCCTCCAGAGCCTCCGGACAGGGCCCGCCATAGGCCCAGTCCAGCAACTCCGCCGTATGCACCACGGGGATATCAATCCCGGTTCCGATTTGCGTCATGCAGCCGATGTTGCCGGTGGCGACCAGATCCGGCACCGTCTTGCGGATGTTGGCAACCTTTCGGTCCCTGAGGCGCGTGGCAATTTCCGGCTGGAGAATGTTGTAGGTGCCTGCCGAGCCGCAGCACAGATGCCCCTCCGGCACATCCTTCACGGTGAAGCCTGCGGCCTTCAGCAGGTCCTTCGGCTGGCGGGTGATCTTCTGCCCGTGCTGCATGGAGCAGGCGGAGTGATAGGCAATCGTCAGCCCGCCGGGACGCACCGGCGCGCCAAGATCCAGCCCGGTCAGAAACTCGGTGATGTCCTTGGCCAGACCAGACACCTGCGCCGCCCGCTCCGCATAGGCCGGATCATTGCGCAGCATGAAGCCATAATCCTTGATCGTCGTGCCGCAGCCGGAAGCGGTGATGAGGATGGCGTCGAGCCCTTCGCCGTCCGCCTCGCGCATCCACACATCCACATTGCGCCGGGCATTGGCGAGGGCATCCTCCTCCCGGCCCATGTGATGCACCAGCGCACCGCAGCAGCCCTCGCCCTTGGGCAGCACCACCTCATATCCGGCCCGCGTCAGCAGGCGGATGGTGGCATCGTTGATGGAGGGGGCCAGTACCGGCTGGGCGCAACCGTTGAGCAGGGCGACCCTGCCCTTCTTCGCCGCCGCCTGCGGCTGGAAGTTGCCCGGCGCCTCATACTGGCCACGTCCTGGCGCCTTGGAAGGAGCAAGCGAAAGCATCGCGCCCAGCTTGGCAAAGGGACCGCCCAGCGCCTTGAAGGCTCCCGCCAGCGGCCGGCCCATATAGGCCCCCACCAGCGCCAGCCGGAAGCGGCCGGGATAGGGCAGGACAGCGGCCAGCAGCGAGCGGATCAGCCGGTCAGCCAGCGGACGGCGCCAGGTCTGCTCAATATGGGCGCGGGCGTGGTCCACCAGATGCATGTAATTCACGCCCGAGGGACAGGTGGTCATGCAGGACAGGCACGACAGGCAGCGGTCCACGTGGCGCACGATCTGTTCATCCGCCGGACGGCCGTTTTCCAGCATGTCCTTGATCATGTAGATGCGCCCGCGCGGGCTATCCAGCTCATCGCCCAGCAGGGTGAAGGTGGGGCAAGTGGCCGTGCAGAAGCCGCAATGCACGCATTTGCGCAGAATCTTCTCCGATTCGGCCACATGCGGATCTGCGAGCTGTTCGGCGGTGAAATTGGTCTGCATGCATCACCTGAGGGTCAAGGGTCACAGATCCGGCGCGATACGGCCGGGATTGAGAATGCCTTTCGGGTCGAACTGGGCTTTCAGCCGCCGCGACAATGCTGCCAGCGCCGGTTCCTGCGGCTCGAACACCGGCACGCTGGACCGCGCTCCGGCATCGGCCCGCACCAGCATGGCATGGCCGCCGCCGTGGTCCGCCAGAGCATCACGAATGGGCACGTCATGCAGATTGCCATCAAGGCACTGCAGCCAGACGAGCCCGCCGCTCCAGTCAAAGAAGGCTTCCACCGGAATGCTCTGCCTCAGGCTGGCGAGATATCTTGCCCCCGAAGCTGGCGGCAGCGACACGCGCCAGACCGGCAGGCTGCCGCCTGCAAAGGGCTGGCAATCGCGGATCGCGGCCCAGGCGGCACGGGACGCCGTGTCCTCCAGCCGCTCCACGGCAGCCTCATCCGGCAAGTCCTCAGCCAGCAGGCGGGACAGTGCGGCAAAGCGGTAGTCGACAGAGGGACCGAAGCCCTCCAGCCGGATCAGCGTCACTGCCTTGTCCCGGTCCTGCCCGGCAAGGCCGAGCCTTGCAAACAGGCCCTCGGGCAGATGCGCCGCCGCCGACACTTCGGCAGGCATGCCCATCGCCCGGCAGAGGGCGGCAACCGCCGTGGCATCATCCAGCCCCTCGATCAGCAGGCTGACGCTGGTCTCCGCCCGTGGATTGACCTTGAGCGTCAGCTCGGTGGACAGCGCCAGCGTGCCCCAGGAGCCGCAGAGCGCACGGGGCAGATCGTAGCCGGTGACGTTCTTCACCACCTTGCCGCCTGCGCGGAAAATCTCCCCGCGCCCCGAGACGGCTTCCATCCCGAGCACGTGATCACGGGCAGCGCCTGCCTTGATGCGCCGGGGCCCGGAGAGATTGGCAGCCAGCGTTCCGCCCAGCGTGCCTCTCGCCGCAGCGCCGCCCAGCAGCGGGCCATAGTCCATCGGTTCGAAGGAAAGCTCCTGCCCCGCAGCGGCGACCGCTGCCTCGATTTCGGCCAGCGGCGTGCCTGCCAGCGCAGTCAGCACCAGTTCGGCAGGCTCATAGACGAGGATGCCGGAGAGAGCCGACAGGTCCGCCACAAGTCCAGCCTGAACCGGACGGCCCAGCGCCCGCTTGGAGCCCTGACCGATGATTTCAAGCGGCAGATCCCCGGCAGCCGCGTGGGCCACCAGGTCACGCAATTCTTCACCATTGCGGGGCCGCACGGCTTTCAGCGCAGCAGCATCTGGAGCCAAGGTGGTCTGGTCTGGGGTCATCTGTTCCACCTGCTCAAAAACGCGGAATGTCCGGGAAAGGCATTTTCCCCTTGTGCACATGCATGCGGCCAAGCTCGGCACAGCGGTGCAGCACGGGGAAGACCTTGCCGGGATTGAGGAGCTGGCGCTCGTCGAAGGCGCATTTGACCCGCTGCTGCTGCTTCAGGTCATCCTCAGTGAACATCTCCGGCATCAGGTCGCGTTTTTCGATGCCGACGCCATGCTCGCCGGTCAGCACGCCCCCCACCTCGACGCAAAGCCGCAGGATGTCGGCGCCGAAGGCCTCGGCAGCCTCCAGTTCTCCCGGCAGATTGGCATCATAGAGGATCAGCGGATGCAGGTTGCCGTCTCCGGCGTGGAAGACGTTGGCGACCCTTAGCCCATGCTTCTCCGACAGCGCCCGCATGCCGGCCAGCACACGCGGCAGCTCGCGCCGGGGAATGGTGCCGTCCATGCACAGATAGTCGGGCGAAATGCGCCCCACCGCCGGGAAAGCCGCCTTACGCCCGGCCCAGAACACCATCCGCTCTTCTTCACTGGTTGAAACGCGCAAATAGCCGGAGTTGTTGGCGCGGGCGATTTCCTCGACGCGGGCGAGGAGATAGTCCACCTCCGCTTCCGGCCCGTCCAGCTCCACGATCAGCAGTGCCTCGGCTTCGCGCGGATAACCGGCATGGACGAAATCCTCCGCCGCCTCAAGTGCCAGCTTGTCCATCATCTCCAGACCGCCGGGAATGATGCCGGCGGCGATGATATCCGCTACGCAGCGTCCGGCATCTTCGGTGGCAGAGAAACCGACCAGCGCGGCGCGGGCCGTTTCCGGCTTCTGCAGGATGCGCACGGTAACTTCCGTCACGACGCCAAGCAGCCCTTCGGACCCGGTCATCATGGCCAGAAGATCATAGCCTTCCGCATCCAGATGCTTGCCGCCAAGCCGGATGACCTCCCCCGTCACCAGCACCATTTCGAGGCCCAGCACGTTGTTGGTGGTGAGGCCATATTTAAGGCTGTGCACGCCGCCGGAGTTTTCCGCGATATTGCCGCCGATGGAACAGGCGATCTGCGAGGACGGGTCCGGCGCGTAATAGAAGCCCTCGTGCTCCACGGCGCGGGTGATGCCAAGGTTGGTCACGCCGGGCTGGACAGTGACGGCACGGTTGGGGAAGTCGATATCGAGGATGCGGTTGAACTTCATCATCGACATGAGCACGCCATCGGCCACCGGCAGTGCGCCGCCGGAGAGCGAGGTGCCGGCCCCGCGCGGCACCACCTTGACGCCGTTGTCATAGCAGTAGCGCAAAACAGCCGAGACCTGCTCCACCGTTTCCGGCAGCACGACGATCAGCGGCATCTGGCGGTAGGCGGTCAGCGCATCGGTCTCATAGGGGCGCATGCCGGTGTCATCGGCAATCACACCCTCTCCCGGCACGATGGCCTGAAGCGCGGAAACGATCTCCGCCCGGCGCGCCAGAATGGCGCCATCCGGCTGCGGCATGGCAAGTCCGGCCATTTTCTCTCCTCTCCGGCAAAAATGTGATCCATTCTTGCCCTCCTGCCCGTAAGACAGCAAACGGACCGGCTCCACCGCCCCGGAAATGCCCTCTGTCAGCCTTACGGAAAGGCAGTCTGGCAAAAAACCGGCGCAAGCGGAATATCCGGTCCCTTACTAGCTCTCTTTCCGGCGGGAATAAAATGAGCAATCTGACCGATATGGAAATCTTCGCCCGGGTCGTCACAGCCGGCAGCATGTCGGCCGCAGGACGGGAGATGGGGCTTTCCCCCGCCGTCGTGTCGAAACGCATCCGCCGGCTGGAGGACAAGCTCGGCACCCGCCTTCTGCAACGCACCACCCGGCAGATTGCCCTGACAGAGGCCGGCCATGGCTTCTATGACCGGGTTCTCGCCATTCTTGCCTCAGTCGAGGAAGCCGAGACCTTTGTGACACGTGGATCGGCCCAGGCGCGCGGCACGCTGAAGGTCAGCGCGCCCACATCCTTCGGCCGCATGCACGTGGCGCCTTATCTCGCCCGCTTCCTCGAAGCTAATCCGGACCTTTATGTCAGCCTCGATCTGTCGGACGAGTTCGCCGACATCGTCGGTGACGGCTACGATCTCGCCATCCGCATTGCCGAACTGTCCGACTCCAGCCTCGTTGCCCGGCGCCTTGCCCCCGTGCACCGGGTGCTCTGCGCCGCCCCGTCCTATATCGAGCGGCATGGCGAGCCGAAGAGCATCGATGATCTCGTCGAGAACCACGTCCGGGTTGCCGCCGCCGCGCAGGATCCCTGGCGGCTGATGGGGCCGCGTGGCCTGGAAATCGTCAAGACGGACGCCCCCTTGCGCACCAATTCCAGCGAGGTGGTACGCGAAGCAGTACTTTCCGGCGTGGGCATTGCCCTGCGCTCCACATGGGATGTGGGCCCGGAACTGCGGGACGGCAAACTGAAGATCGTGCTGCCCCAATACCGCGCTTCCAAGGACGTGGGCCTGCATGCGGTCTATCCGACCCGGCGCTTCCTGCCGGCCAAAGTCAGGGTTTTCATCGACTTTCTGGCCCAGCTCTACGGTCCGCAGCCCTATTGGGACGAGGGCCTGTCCGGCTGGCTCGGCAGCATGGAACGCGCGGCGGGCTGACGGCGTAGCTCTGCGTATGAGCCACAGTGACGCACCCGCTTGCAGCTTGAAAAGAGTAGAATATCTTCTCTGTGACCGGCTTGGCGGCCGTGACTGAGGGAGAAACGCGATGAAATATGTAGTGCTTGCTGCAGCCATGCTGGCTGCTGCGGCGACGGGGGCACGTGCCGACGGCGATGCCGCTGCGGGCGAAAAGGTCTTCAAGAAGTGCATGGCCTGCCATGAAGTTGGCGCGAGTGCCAAGAACAAGGTGGGGCCGGAACTGAACGGCATCGTCGGGCGCCCGGTCGCCGCGATTGCCGAGTTCAAATACTCGCCTGCCATGACCGAGTTCGGTGCCGGTGGCAAGGTGTGGGACGCGGAAACCCTTCACACCTATCTGGCGGACCCCAAGGGCCTCGTCCCCAAGACCAAGATGGCTTTTGCCGGTCTGAAGAAGGATCAGGAAGTCCTGGACGTGATCGCCTACATGAACCAGTTCAACGCGGACGGTTCAACCAAGTAATCCGGATTTCCGGACTTGCAAGGCCGGGCCCAGCGCCCGGCCTTTTGCGTTTCATGAAGATATTTATCATTAAAAATCAAATATTTTCGTCATGCCATGGCTCGACCATGGCATCCACACCGATACGTAACAACAAACTCGGCGCACAATATAACATCTTTACTTTTATTAAACGTAACAATACGCAACGGGATGGATGCCATGATCAAGTCATGGCATGACGGCGTTGATGTATTGAGCGCTCTGCTGCTCCCCCCTCAATGCGGCTCCCCGGTATCCGTGTGATGCGCCCGGATGCGGCGGACGGTCCACCAGACAGCGAGCAGCACCAGCGGCACCGACATCCCCGAGACCAGTCCCGGATCGGGCATGGGCACACCCGCTTCCTTCAGGCCCTTGGCGAGATAGCCCACCAGCCCCACCACATAATAGCTGACGGCAGCCACCGAGAGTCCCTCCACCGTCTGCTGCAGGCGCAATTGCAGGCGGGCGCGGCGGTTCATGGAATCGAGCAGATCCCGGTTCTGGCGTTCCATGTCCACATCCACCCGCGTGCGCAGCAGCGTCGTGGCGCGGGCAAGCTTGCGCGACAGGTTGATCTGCCGGTTCTCCACCGACTCGATGGTGCGCATCGCCGGGGCAATGCGGCGTGCAAGAAAGGAGGCCAGCCCGAGATAGCCGGGAACCGGGGCTTCCTCGATGGTCTCCAGCCGTGCCTTGAGAATGCTGTGATAGGCACGGCTCGCCCCGAAGCGGTAGGCGCTGGCTGCCGCCCCCGCTTCCAGATCAGCCGCCAGATCGGAGAGGCGCTCCAGCAGGTGGCGGTTGCTGTCCATGTCCGAGGCCCCGCGCATCTCCCCGGTCAACCGCACAAGCTCTTCCTCGATCCGCCGGACATCCGGAGAAAGCTCCGTCGCCATGGGCAGGCCAAGCAGCGCCAGCGTGCGGTAGGTTTCCACCTCGATGAGACGCTGTGCCAGCGCGCCGGTCTGGCTGGGCGCCATGCCCCTGTCGATGAGTAGAATACGTGTCAGCCCCTCGCCGTCCTGCCGGAAATCCGTCATGGCGACGGCCCGCCCCTCCTCGGATTGGAGAGCGGCCAGGCTTGCCCGGTCAAACCACCGGGCCTGCGCAGCCTCGTCGTGACCATTTTCCGGCACGGCATCCAGCCTTGCGGCCACCAGCATCGGTCCCGGAGCCCGGAAGCCCGATCCGAAGGGATGACCGGCGGGAATCCGCCCGAAGGGATGGCCGCCATCCGGCGCCACGTCAAAGGTGTAGGTGATGAACTCCGAATGCTGCTCCCAGCGCAGCGAGCCGCCTGCCATCGGCAGAACATGCGAGCGGTCGCTCTCCCCCGGCCCCTTTACACCCTGGCTGCGGCAGAGATCGGCAAACCAGATCCGGTCCTCGCTGATGGCCTTTGGATCGCAGGTGAAGGCGTAATGCAAAAGGATGCGCGGGCTTTCCAGCGCCCGGAACGGGCGGGCATGCAGCTCGCCCAGCACGGCTGCCCTAAGGTGATGCTTGCCGAATGGCAGCAAGCCGCCGGTCTGCTGCGTGTTTGCGTCCGCGTTCATTCTCGCCCCCGTCTTCCTGCCCCAAAGTGACGCAGTATCCTCGCATCTGTCATGCGCAAAATTGCGACGGAAGCAAGCTGCGACACAATGTAAGGGGACACGCAAAGCGGGTCTTGCAATTGGACAAGAAATTTGACCAATTAAAGCAGGGAGAACGGAGACTCGCATGTTCGCGAAGGTCAATCATGCCCGCACCGCCGATGCTGTGGTGGATCAGATCGAGCTTCTGATCCTCAATGGCGTGCTGCGCCCGGCCGACCGGCTGCCGCCCGAGCGGGAGCTGGTGGACCTGGTGGATGTGTCGCGGCCGATCTTGCGTGAGGCTCTGAAGACGCTGGAAGAGCGCGGGCTTCTGGTGAGCCGCCAGGGCGGTGGCACTTATGTGGCAGACCTGACCGGCTCAGTGTTTTCCGAACCTCTGCTGGACCTCATCGCCCGCCATCCCGCCGCCATCGAAGACTATCTCGACTTCCGCAGCGATATTGAAGGCCTTGCAGCCGCCAAGGCGGCGGCAAGGGCCACCGCTGCCGATCATGCGCTGCTGACTCGCATTGTGGAGGCCATGGCCGCTGCCTTCGAGGCGGAAGACCATGAAGCAGAGGCCCGGCTTGACGTGGAGTTTCATCAGGCCATCGGAGAAGCAGCCCATAACATGATCCTGCTGCACACCTTGCGGGCCTGCTACCGCCTGCTGGAAACCGGCGTCTACTTCAGCCAGCAGAAGCTCTTCCGCCATCCCGGCGCCCGCGAGGCGCTGCTGGACCAGCACCGGGCCATCCTCGCCAGGGTGACCGCCGACGACAGCGAAGGCGCGCAGCAGGCCGCAGAAGCACACATTGCCTTTGTGCGCCGCGCGCTGACGGAAGCCGGGCAGGAAGGCGCCCGCAGCGCCCTGTCGAACCTCAGGCTTGACCAGCGCATTGCCAGCCTGCCGAAACCCCGGCGCGCCAAGGCCAAATCAACAGCCAAATCAACAGCCAAACCGGTGGCCGCCCGCCAGACATGAACCCCGGACCGAAGTCCCGTTACCTTGGGAAGGATCTGAACGCATGCCCGTGATAACCGAGATCGAAGACCTCAAGCGGCTTTACAGGCGCCGCGTGCCGAAGATGTTCTACGACTATGCCGAGACCGGCAGCTGGACCGAACAGACGTTCCGGGAGAACTCGTCGGACTTTGACGAGATCCGCCTGCGCCAGCGCATCGCCGTCGACATGGCCGGACGCAGCACTGCGGCCAAGATGGTGGGGCAGGACTGCAAGATGCCGGTTGCGCTGGCACCCGTCGGGCTCTGCGGCATGCAGTCTGCTGATGGCGAGATCAAGGCCGCGCGCGCGGCCGAAAAATTCGGCGTGCCCTTCACGCTTTCCACCATGTCCATCTGTTCCATCGAGGACGTGGCGGAGCACACCAGCAAGCCGTTCTGGTTTCAGGTCTATACCCTGAAGGACGATGACTTCATGAAGCGCCTGTTTGCCCGCGCCAAGGCGGCAAGCTGCTCGGCCCTTGTCATCACGGTGGATCTGCAGGTGCTTGGCCAGCGTCACAAGGACCTGAAGAACGGGCTCAGCGCCCCCCCGAAGCTGACGCCCTCCTCGATCCTGAACCTTGCCACCAAGGTGCCGTGGGGGCTGGAAATGCTGCAGACCAAGCGGCGCTTCTTCGGCAACATCGTCGGCCATGCCAAGGGCGTGAGCGACCCCACCTCCTTGAGCAGCTGGACGGCGGAAGCCTTTGATCCCTCGCTGAACTGGGAGCGCATCCGCGAATTCCGCAGCTGGTGGGACGGTCCGGTCATCCTCAAGGGCATTCTCGACGCGGAAGACGCGAAGAAGGCGCTGGATGTGGGCGCCGATGCCATCGTCGTGTCCAACCACGGCGGCCGCCAGCTCGACGGCGCGCTCAGCTCCATCCGGACCCTGCCGAAGATCATGGATGCGGTGGGAGACAAGATCGAGGTCCATCTCGACAGCGGCATCCGCTCCGGTCAGGACGTGCTGAAGGCACTGGCGCTGGGTGCCAAGGGCACCATGATCGGCCGTGCCTTCGTCTATGGCCTGGGCGCCATGGGCGAGGCAGGGGTGACGCGGGCCCTTGAGGTGATCCACAAGGAGCTGGACGTCACCATGGCGCTTTGCGGCGAGCGCAACGTCAAGGATCTGGGCCGCCACAACCTGCTGCTGCCCGCAGACTTCGCCGACCGCTGGCGCTGACGAACGTCCGGGTCCGCCTCACCTCAGCAGGCGGACCCAGTTGGCGGCAAGGCGGGCGCCGGTGGCATCGGCACGGGGCGCGTGCCGGGCAATCTCGGCTTCCAGCCGCTGCGCCCAGTCCGCAGTGTTTTCGGCGATCATGCCGGCGAAATCCCGCGACCAGTCGCGCACTTCCGGTTCGGCTGCTTCGAAATGGAACTGGATGGCATAGGTCGCCGCGCCCATGCGGAAGGCCTGATGGCGTGTCTGGGCGCTTGTGGCCAGATGCACCGCGCCTTCGGGCAGATCAAATGTGTCATTGTGCCAGTGGAACAGCGGCGCACCCTCCCCCAGCGCCGACAGCACCGGATCCGCCTTGCCCGCATCGGTCGGCGTCACGTCATGCCAGCCGAATTCTATGGGCCTGCCGATGATGTTGCGCCCGCCGAAGGCACGGGCGATGAGCTGCGAGCCAAGACAGATGCCCAGCACCGGCCTCTGCTCCCCGTGAAAGCTGCGGATCAGATCACAGATCCCTGGCAGGAAGGGCGAGCCCTCGTCATCCAGCGCGTTCTGCCCGCCGCCAAAGACGGCGAGGCCGGAGAAACGCTCAGCGCGCTGTGGCACCGGTTCCCCCTCGAAGGCCTTCACCACGGTCACTTCGGCCCCCGCATCCTGAAGGGCGCGGCCCACTTGGCCATGGGGTGTGAGCGGATAGTTTTCGATGACAAGAACGCGCATGAGGTCTCCGGCGGGTATCGGCTGCGCCTGCGAATGTGGCAGTATCCCTACCCTAGTCAAGGGACGACGGCGCGCTGCCCTCCCTTTGAATGGAGATTTCGACATGCCGTTGCAGAACCGGGTCTGGCCCGATGGAGAGCTTGTCTCTCACCCTTGCCGGGGCCTGCTGATGGGCAACCGGGGTGGACGGCTGCATGATCCGGCAACGAAGACCATAAGGCGGTGGCAGACTTCCCGGCGCTGGATCTGCTGCGTCCTCTCCTTCAAGAACCGCCGCCGTGAGGTGATGGGCAAAGGCTACACGGAACTCTTCTTTCTGGATGAGGTGACGGCTCTTGCCGCCGGGCACCGGCCCTGCTTTGAATGCAGGCGGGCAGAGGCGCAGGCCTATGCCAGGGCAGCCGCCCGGCATCTTGGCCTTGAGGCCGCGCCCGGTGCGGACTGGATGGACCTGCAGCTGGCACCCGAGCGCGGCCCGCGCTGGCAGGGCAAGCCTGCTGACGGCGCGGCCCTGCGGACCCTGCCGGATGGCACCATGCTGACGGACGGAGCCGGATTTCTCGCCCTCAAATCAGGCCGCCTGCTGCGCTGGAGCCCGGACGGATATGCGGCCACGAACTTGCCCGACGGGCTGCAGGTCATCACCCCGGCGCTGTCTCTTGCGGCCCTGTCTGGCGGATATCAGCCAATCTGGTATCACACATCCTGAAGCTTCATTGCGGTTTCATTCACAAACCAGATCGGTTGCTTCAACGACTATCATTTGAAATTCCTGCCACCACGGCGCATTCTCCCGGCCCGGATACCCGGCAGAAGAGAGATTTGAAATGACGATGGCTGAAAGCCGGATTACCGCCCCTGCCTCCCCGCTGACCTCGAAGGACCTTGGCCTTTATGGCCTCACCGTCTTTTCCTGGGGCTTCAGCTGGATCGCCATGAAGGGGCAGGTGGCGAATGTCGCCCCCGAAGTTTCCGTATTCTGGCGTTTCGTGCTGGCTGCCGCCGTGATGCTGGGCTGGAGCGTGATCCGGCGGGAAAGGCTGGCCTTTCCCTTGAAGACACACCTGCGCTTTGCCGCGCTCGGGCTCTTCATTTTCTCCACCAACTTCACCCTGTTCTACTACGGTGCCAAATATCTGCCCTCCGGCCTGCTGGCCGTAGTGTTCTCGCTGGCTTCCGTCTTCAATCTGATTCTCGGCGTGGTTCTGTTCCGCCAGAGGCCGAAGCTGATCATTCTGGGCGCCGGGCTCATCGGCTTTACCGGCATTGCCCTGATGTTCTGGCCGCAGATTGCAGGGGCTGAACTGAACCTTGATGCGCTGAAGGGCCTTGCCCTGTGCACGGCCGGCACCCTGTCCTTCTGCCTCGGCAACATGGTGTCCTCGTCCAACCAGAAGGCGGGCATCAGCATCACATCCGCCACCACATGGGGCATGATTTACGGCATGGGGCTGCTCGGCACCTTCAGCCTGCTGCGTGGCGACAGCTTTGCGGTGGAGCCGACACTCACCTATCTCGGCAGCCTCGCCTATCTGTCGATCATCGCGTCCGTGCTGGCATTTGCCTCCTACCTGACGCTGCTTGGCCGCATCGGTCCGGCGCGGGCGGGCTATTCCACGGTTATCTTCCCAGTGGTGGCGCTGACAGTTTCCACCATCTTTGAAGGCTATGTCTGGACCTTCGCTGCCCTGCTCGGCCTCGTCCTCGTCATTGCAGGCAATGTGATCATGCTGCGCAGCCGGTAAGCGGCAGGCCTATTCCGCCGCCTGCGGCACCGACAGGTTGTCGAGAGACGAGATGATGTGTTCCACCAGCGCTTCCGTCACACGGGAATGCTGGTGCCAGGAGCGCATGACGGCAATCTCGCACTCCGGCAGCTTGGGAAAGCCATCAGCTTCCGCCAGCACCCTCATGCCGGGACGCAGAGCCGATTCAGGCAGCACCGAGACAGCCAGACCCGCCAGAACGGCAGCACCCACGGCGGTGGAGTTCCAGCTGGAATAAAGCAGCCGGTGCTCACGCCCGACCGAGCGCAGCGCCAGAAGCGCCGCACGCCGCCAGCCGCAGGTGGCACGGCCAAGTGCCAGCGGCAGCACGTCCTCATTCTCCACCGCATGGCGGGCTGACGTCACCCAGAGCAGCGGCTCGCGCCGGATCACCTCGTCGCGCTGGCCGCCGGGCTTTTCCACGTGGGTGATGATCGCCACATCCAGCTCATTGGCAACAACGAGATCGATGAGGTTGGCAGTCGGGGCACAGACCACGCTGACCTCCGCCTTGGGATTGGAACGGGAGAACCGCGCCAGAATCTCCGGCAGGAAGCGATCGGCATAGTCATCTGGCGTGCCCAGCCGCACCATGCCCTGCACTTCGGTTTCGTCGAAGGCGGCCAGCGTCTCGTCATTCAGCTGCACCAGACGGCGGGCATAGTGCAGCAGCTTCTCGCCTTCTTCGGTGAGCCGGGACAGGCGCCCGTCACGCATGAAGATTGGGCGGCCGATTCTCTCCTCCAGCCGCCGCATCTGCATGGACACGGCTGACTGGGTCTTGTGCACCATCTCCGCCGCGCGGGTGAAGCTGCCATATTCGGCGATGGCCACAAACGTGCGCAATTGATCGAGATCGAGCATCAAACCCTCGCCATACAGATGCCGGAGGCGCGGAAATACAGGACTTTTCCTGCATTGCGGCGCCTTCCATCACCAACATTGATCAAACCCATTAAAAAACATTCGTTAGATAAATTCAAGCGGCTCTGACATGGTCCCCCTATCGGAAGAGCGTAAAACTACTGAGCTCGGCCGGATGAATATGACACACACTGACGGGAGCGCAGCCTCCCGGAGATGAAGGAGTTTGACGCCATGTACGCCCCGCTCAAGACGCAGCTGATCCACCGCATCGCCGGTATCGCAGCGCGAGCATGGCGCGTGCTGCGTAACCGCCATCAGGCGCGCAAACTCAATGACCTCACAGATGCTCAGCTCGCGGATATCGGGCTGACAAGGGGGGATGTTCGCACGGCTCTTGCGGCGCCCTTCTTCCGTGATCCGTCATTTGCCCTGACCAAGGCCTCCCAGCGCAACACGCATGCGCCGCAGGTCAAGGTCCCGGCCAGCATCGTGCTGATCCCCCAGACCCGCAGAACCGCCGCAACGGTTGCCGCTGGCTCCAACGCAGGCCCGCAAATGGCTGCCTGAGACTGATGGACGGGATCTCGCCTGCCGCCGTCCCCCCGCGCAGGCTTTGAGGTCTGGTCCATCGCCTTACCCCGTCGGCGATTGCCTTGCCGACAATACCTGGCCCGCCTCCCCCGGCGGGCCTTTTTTTATCTCACGCCCGGCCCGGCAAGGCAGAGGGGCCGAAACGCTCGAACAGGCCTTCGATCGTCTTCATGTGGTTTTCCTGAAAGGCGCGGCCGGCGGACAGCCAGTCTTCAACAATGGATGCACCCGGCGCAGGCGCCTGTGCGGCCGCCTCAGGCTCGGGTACGCTTTCGGGGGCTGGAGCCGGTTCAGGCTTGCGTGCCGCTGCAGCGGGGCGGGCCGGGGCCTCAGGCGCGGCTGGCGCCGGCGCAGGCTGCGCGCTGCTGCCCTGCCCTGCGGCGGGCATTCCCCAGAAGCTGGCCGCCTTGCCGGCCGCATCTGCGGCAGAGCCGAAGAAGCCCGACCAGAACGACTGCACCGCTTCGCCATAGCCTGCCATCATCGCCACACCCGGCATGGGCTTCGGGCGGCCGCGGGCATAACCGGCCATGAAGGCATCCAGCAGGTCACGCGCCTGCCCTTGCAGGAAAGGCCGGGCCACATTGCCAAGCGCCAGCGTTGCGGCAACGGGCATCAGCGCGGCCACCGCCTCCTGCTGTACGCCCGTGAAAGCCGAAATCTGCGAAGCCACCGCCTTCTGCAGCGGATCGGAGCCATAGAACCACGGCACGGGCGCAGCCGAGAAGGGTTCGGCCATCACGGACGGCCCCTGTCCCTGCAGGAAGCTCATGAAGGACTGGAACGCGTTGGGCGCGGCCGTCGTGTGCTTGAGGCCGGTGAAGGCGGTGGGGATCAGCGCCCCCATGGCCCGGGCCACATCTGCCTCATTGAGGCCGAACTGCTGGCGCACGGCATCGACAACCTGTGCGGGATCGAAGGAGAAGGGATGACCTGCCATGCCGTTCATAATGCCTCGCACCGGATCGTGAGCTTTCCCCATGATCCGCGCAACGGCGGCGCACGTCAAATGGCGCGTTGCGCCTGAGCCGCTTCCAGCCCGCCCATCAACAGGGAGTTGAGGGGCAGGCCGGTCAAACGGGCCTCTTCAGTAGGCGTAATCCGCATAGGCGCGGGTTACATCGCCCTGCCATTCGCCGTGGAACTTCGCCAGCATCTGGTCTGCCGGGGAAATGCCGAGGGCCAGCGTCTCTTCCACGGTTGCCAGATGCACGCGCTCATCCTGGCCGCCGTCATTCAGGCGGGCGCGGCGCTTCAGGCCTTCCAGCGACAGGGCCGTCATCTGGCGGGCGAGATCCAGCACCTTGCCCTTTCGGAACGGCGTCTGAAGACCGTGGATGGGCACGCCATTGCGCAGGGCAAGGCGTTCTTCCACCGTCCAGTCTTTCACCATCTGCCAGGCATCCTCAAGGATGCCCTTGTCATAGAGCAGACCCACCCAGAGCGCGGGCAGTGCGCAGATCTTGCGCCAGGGGCCGCCATCGGCGCCGCGCATCTCCAGATATTTCTTCAGGCGCACGTCCGGGAAAAGGGTGGACAGGTGGTTGTTCCAGTCGCCGATGGTCGGCAGCCCATCCGGCAGCCGGTCCTTCAGCGCCCCGTTCATGAACTGGCGGAAGGTGGTGTCCGTCGCGTCATGATAGGTATCGCCGCGCTTGACGAAATACATCGGCACGTCGATGGCCCAGTTCACGTAGGACTCAAAGCCGAAGCCGTCCTCGAAGGCGAAGGGCATCGGCCCGGTGCGGTCCGCATCCGTGTCCTTCCAGATTTCGGCGCGGAACGACTGGAAGCCATTCACCTTGCCTTCCGTGAAGGGCGAGTTGCCGAAGATCGCGGTGGCCACCGGCTGCAGCGCGAGGCTGACGCGCAGCTTCTTCACCATGTCGGCTTCGCTGGAGAAGTCGAGGTTCACCTGAATGGTGCAGGTGCGGTACATCATGTCGAGGCCGAGCGAGCCGACCTTCGGCATGTAGTTGGTCATGATCGCATAGCGCGACTTGGGCATGACCGGGATCTGGTCCCGCCGCCAGTCCGGCGTGAAGCCGAGGCCCAGGAAGCCGATGCCGAGCGGTTCGGCAATCTCGCGCAGCTGTGCCAGATGCGCATGGGTTTCGCGGCAGGTCTGGTGCAGATTGTCGAGCGGCGCACCCGACAGCTCGAACTGCCCGCCCGGCTCGATGGAGATCGCACCGCCGGCGACCGGATCGGCAAGGCCGATGATCTTGTCGCGGTCCGAGATGCGCTCCCAGCCCAGCATGCTCTCCATGCCCGTCAGCAGGGCCTCGATGCCACGCGGCCCCTCATAGGGAACCGGAGAGAAATCCGCCTTGTAGAAGGGAAATTTCTCGTGCTCGGTGCCAAGGCGGAAGCCGTCTTCCGGCTTGCAGCCCGACTCCAGATGTTCAGCGAGTTCACGGGCGCCCGAAATCGGCGTGGAATCAACGGTATCGCGGGCCATGCGTCGTCTTTCAAACTTGAGATCGGCGCGCACATTACCGGGGGCCTGCGCGCCACACAATCAAACTTGTTTGATGAATGGGGTTACCAATCGCCAATTACCGATTGAACAATCGCCAGCGCGGCCACAGCGGCCGTGTCGGCGCGCAGAATCCGCGGTCCAAGCGGAATGGCGGTGACGAAGGGAAGGCTCTTCAGCTGCGCGCGTTCGGCTGCCGAAAAGCCGCCTTCCGGGCCGATCAGGACAGCGGGCGGCACAGCGGCTCCCCCTTCGTCCCTGAGGGCTGAGAGCAATTGCAGCGGGTTGGCACCATCATCGCTTTCGTCGCAGAAGATGATGCGCCGCTCCCCTTCCCGCGCTGTCCAGTCCGCCAGCACGGCAGCAAAAGCCCGGGGCTCCTCGACCGTGGCAAGGCCAAGGATGCCGCATTGCTCGGCTGCCTCGATCACATTGGCGGTCATGCGTTCGGTGTTGACGCGGGCTGCCTGAGTGTGCGCGGTGATGACCGGCACCAGCCGCGCCGCTCCCATCTCCACCGCCTTCTGCACCATGTAGTCGAGGCGGGCGTGCTTCAGCGGCGCGAAGAGATAGACAAGGCCGTCAGAGGACGGCTGCGGCCGCGTCTGCTCATGCGGGCAAAGCAGGACGCTCTTGCGGCTGGGCAGCTTCAGGCGTGCACGCCATTCCCCGTCCCGGCCATTGAACAGCAGTACCTCATCACCCTCTGCGAGCCGCAGCACGTTGAGAAGGTAATTGGCCTGCGTCTTGTCTGCGGCAATTTCTGCATCCGGGGCAAGCGCAGCCTCCACAAACAGGCGCTGCATGCGGAATTCGTATTTGGCCATGGCGTCATCCTGATTGGGCAGGGGGCTGGTGGCTTGCAGAACAAGCGGGAACGCCGCCCCTTTGTGGGGGGCGGCGTCCAATCATTCAAGCCTTGAGGCTCATGTCAGGCCGTTGCCGGGCCCTCGCCTGCGCCATGGGCATTGCCATGGCCCGCCGGCTTGTGGTGGCCGGCTGCGGGCACCTCATCGTCCTCGTCCGTCTTCTTGTGGTCGCCGTGGCCGATGTACATGTAGAACATCGGCACGACGAACAGGGTGAAGAGCGTACCGACCGCAAGGCCCGTGCTGATCACCAGACCGATCGAGTAGCGGGCCGCAGCGCCGGCACCTTCCGACATGACGAGCGGAAGGACGCCCAGCACCATGGCGCCGGTGGTCATGAGGATCGGGCGCAGACGCTCACGCGCAGCTTCGATCATCGCATCCTGCTTGCTCAGGCCGTGCTGCTCACGCTGGGCATTGGCAAACTCGACCATGAGAATGCCGTGCTTGGTGATGAGGCCCACAAGCGTGATCATGCCCACCTGCGTATAGATGTTGAGCGTTCCCGCCCCCATGAACAGCGGCACAACGGCACCGAAAATCGACAGCGGCACCGACATCATGATGATGAAGGGATCGCGGAAGCTTTCGAACTGGGCGGCGAGCACGAGATAGATCACGATCACCGCGAGGCCGAAGGCCATGATGATGGTGTTGCCTTCGTTCACCTCAAGGCGCGACTGTCCGGCATAGTCCTCGAAGAAGCCTTCCGGCATTTCCTCGCGGGCAATCTGCTGAAGGGTCGCAAGGCCGTCACCCGTGGTCACGCCCGGCATCGGCAGGGCCGACAGGGTTGCCGAATAGAGCTGGTTGAACTGCTCTTCGGCCACGGCCGTTGCATTGGTCTCGATCTTCACCACGGAAGACAGCGGCACCATGGCTCCGCCCGCCGAGCGGACATAGAGCTCCGCCAGACGTTCGGGGTTCATGCGGAACTGCTTGTCCACCTGCGGGATGATTTCGTAAGCGCGGCCATCACGGTCGAACTTGGCAACCTGGGCATCACCCACAAGGATGTTGAGGGTCTGACCGATGGTCGAAACCGGCACGCCCAAGGCGGCTGCACGGTCGCGGTCGATGGTGACCGTGGTCCGGGGCTTCTCGAAGGACATCGAGTTCTGCACCACGATGAACTTGCCCGAAGCAATGGCACGCTGCTTGACCTGCTCCGCCACTTCATAGACCTGTTCGGCGGAGCCGGTGGTCTGAAGGACGTACTGGATCGGCAGGCCGCCGCCGCCGCCCGGAAGGGATTCCGGCGCGAAGACGAAGGCTTCCACACCCGCAGATTTCTGCAGGCCTGCCTGCACGATCTGCTGGATCTCCTTCTGCGACTGTTCCCGCTCCCCCCAGGGCTTCAGCACCCAGATCGCGAACGCGCTGTTGGTGCCGCCGAAACCGACGATCTGGAACCGCGTGTCCACACCCGGCGCATGATCGGTCAGTCCATAGAACTGGTTCGTGTAAAGCTGGGTGTAGTCGGATGTCGCATATTGCGGAGCCGTCACAAGCGAGAACAGCGCGCCCTGATCTTCTTCCGGAGCAAGCTCGGAGGAAATCTTGACGAACATGAAGCCCGTCAGGCCCATCAGACCGATGACAACGATGAGGGTGACCGGCTTGTAGTTGAACGAGGCCTTGAGGCGGCGCCCGTACCAGGTCGTAAGCCGGGAGAAGATCCGGTCCACGAACTTCTGGAAGCGGCTCTGTTCTGCCGTGAGAAGCCGCGAGGACATCATCGGTGACAGCGTCACCGCGACGAAGCCGGAGATGAACACAGCACCAGCCAGCGTGAAGGCGAACTCGCGGAACAGCGCGCCGGTCAGCCCCTGCGCAAAGCCGATCGGAGCATACACGGCGCCCAGCGTGATCGTCATGGCCACCACCGGCCCGAAGATTTCCTTCATGCCGATGATTGCCGCCGGAATGGGCTTGAGGCCTTCCTCCAGATGCCGGTGAATGTTCTCCACCACCACGATGGCGTCATCCACCACGAGGCCGATGGCAAGCACCATGGCCAGCAGCGTCAGGGTGTTGAGCGAATAGCCCAGCGCCCAGAGGAAGAAGCACACACCGATGAGCGACAGAGGGATGGTCACAATCGGGATGATCACCGAGCGGAAGGACCCGAGGAACAGCAGGATCACCAGAATCACGATGATCACGGCTTCGCCGATGGTCTTGAACACTTCCGTGATCGAGGCGCTGATGAACTGGGTCGAGTCATAGGTGATCACGACCGACATGCCCTCAGGCAGGTTTTCCTGCAGCTTGGGCAGTGCATCGCGGATGCCCTGTGCCGTGTCGAGCGGGTTGGCGGACGGCGTCGGCATGATGCCGAGGAAGATGCCGCCCTGCCCGTTGAAGGACACGCGCACATCGGTGCTCTTCGAGCCGAGTTCCGTGCGGGCCACGTCACGCAGGCGCACCACTTCGGTGCCATCGGAGCGGATCGGCAGTGCACCGAAGGCTTCCGGCGTCTGCAGCGTGGTCTTCGTCTCGATCTGATAGGCGACGTATTCGTTTTCCGTCTTGCCGGGAGCAGACAGGAAGTTCGCGCTCTGGATGGCCGAAAGCACCTCTGCTGCCGTCACATTGCGGGCGGCGAGCTTGATGGGATCGATCCAGATGCGCATCGAGAAGGTCTGCTCACCCAGGATCTGCGCATCCGCCACGCCTTCGACAATCGAAAGCTGCGGCTGGATCACGCGGGAGGTGAACTCGGTGATTTCCTGCGGCGACATCACATCCGACAGCACGGTCAGATACATAATGGCGAAGGACTGGCCGGTGCCCTTCTGGATGATCGGATCTTCGGCCTCCGTGGGAAGCTGTCCACGCACCTGCTGCACCTTGGAGATGACCTCCGTCAGCGCCTTGTCCGGGTCAGAATTCAGCTTCATGTTGACCGTGACGGTCGACACGCCGAGCGTACTTTTGGACGATACATAGTCCACGTTTTCCGCCGAGGCGACAGCCTTGGCGATGGGCGTGGTGATGAAGCCCTGAATGAGGTCCGCACTGGCACCGACGAAGGCCGTCGTCACGGTGATCACCGTTTCGTCGATCTTCGGATACTGGCGGATGGTCATGTTCAGGATGCCCTGCGCGCCCATCAAAAGGATCAACACGTTGACCACAATTGCCAGCACTGGCCGCCTGATGAAAATTTCGGAGAAATTCATTCTTACTCTCCGGTCGTCATGCCCGTGGCATTGGGCATGATCGTATTGTCGATGGTCACGCTGTTGCCGGCGGCAAGCTTGTTCTGCCCGGCATTGACGATCACATCACCGGCGGAAACGCCCTTGCTGACCTCGATCTGGGTGCCGAAGCGGCGGCCTGCGGTGACGAACACCTGCTCGACGATCTGCTTCTTCGGCGCATCAGCTGCGGCACCTTCCTCTGGCTTGGCGTCGACGACGCGGAAGACGTAGGTGCCATAGAGGCTCTGCACCACCGCCGTCTGCGGCAGGGCAATGACGTTCTCCTCCGCCGGCAGCACGACGTCGACAAAAGCAAACTGGCCGGGGCGCAGCAGGCCTTCCGAATTGTCCACTTCCGCCTGCAGCGAGACGAGGCGCGACTGCGGGTCGATCTTGGGATCGATACCTGTGATCTTGCCGCGGTGGCTGAACTCGCCTTCCGTCAGGCCGGCCTTGATCTCCTGGCCGATGCTGACGAGCGGCAGCTGCTGCTCGGGGATGGTGAAGTCCACCTTCATGACCTTCAGATCCTGAAGCGTGGCAATCGTGGTGCCGGCCTGCAGGAACTGGCCCTCATCAACCTTGGCAATGCCAATGGTGCCGGAGAAGGGCGCAACGATCTTCTTCAGATTGATGGCCGCCTGAACGCGCTCAACCTGCGAGCGGGAGGCATCCAGCGCTGCCGTGGCATTGTCCAGCTCCGAAGTGGAGCTGAAGCCGCGGGTGTTCAGCGCAGAGGCACGGCTCAGCGCCTGTGCGTCACGGGCCTCGTTCGCCTTGGCGGCGATCATGTCGGCCTGTTCGGTTTCATCATCGAGCTGCACCAGCAGCTGGCCCTTTTCAACGTCCTGATTGGAGGTGAACAGGATTTCCTTGATGATGCCTGACGTTCTGGCCGGTACGTCCACGCCCTGACGCGCGCGGATGGTGCCGATGGACTGGATCACGGGCTCTACCCGCTCCGGTTCAACGGTCAGCGCCGAAACGGTGATCGGCGGACGCGGCTGCGCGAAGAACGCCTGGATCATGCTGGCGCGGAAGTTGTCGAACCACCAGGCGCCGTATCCAAGGCCACCTACGATCGCAATGGCAATAAGCCCGATAATGAAACGTTTCATCTGTTTCCCGGTCATGCGGCGAACCGGCCGCTTTCTAATGCGACTGCCCCCCTGCAGTTTCCTGCCGGGCTTTGCCGCGGATAGTATCGCTGGAGCGGCGGATTTTCGATCACTCTTTATAGGGGTAATCACCAATCTGCGCTCATTGGCTTGCAAACTTTACCGTCCGGACGGTAAAGTCAAGATGACGCAGTGCGGAAAATGACAAACATCGGCGGTGAATGTGACTGAAGTGCAACAGGGTTCAAGGCAGGCAAAGCGGGAAGCGACACGGGAGCGACTCATTGATGCGGCCGTGGAACTCGTCTACGCAGAAAGTGCCCGGAAGCTGTCGCTTGAGGCTGTTGCCGAAAGAGCTGGCGTCTCGAAGGGCGGGCTGCTCTATCACTTCAAGTCCAAATCAGAGCTTCTGCGCGCCATGGTCGAGCGGCACATGGCGATGGTCAGCAAGTCGGTCAGTGAGGCTTTCGAGGAAACATCGCGCGACAACAAGCCCAATGCCCTGATGCGGGCCTATCTGATTGCCGTGGCGCGGGACGTCTGCCCCTTGAGCGAACCGCCTGCCGGAATGCTTGCCGCCATTGCCGAGGAGCCCGAGCTGCTGGCCCCGGTCAAGGCCCACCACGTCAGCCTTGTCCGCGAAATCCGCGCGACCTGCGAAACGCCGGAGCTTGCGGAGATTGCCTTCCTGGCGATCGAGGGCGTCTGGCAGCTGATGATGTTTTCCGTCTGCCCCTTCTCGGAGGAAGAGATACTTCAGCGGCTCGACCGCCTTTCCGAGCTTCTGGCCAATCCTCCGGCCGCATTCACAGGCAATCGGGAGCAGGACGACCCGCGCTCTTGACCCCGGCTGCCCGTCCGTCCACCTTACCGCCAACTGGCAGGACAAGTGGCGTGACTGAAGCTTCCCCGAATTCCAACATCGCCGAATTCACGGTTTCCGATATCTCCTTTTCCATCAAGCGCACGCTTGAGGATGCTTTCGGCTATGTGCGGGTGCGCGGCGAATTGGGGCGCATCTCGCGGCCCGGCTCCGGCCACATCTATCTCGATCTCAAAGATGACCGGTCGGTGCTGTCCGCCGTCATCTGGAAAGGCGCAGTTTCCAAGCTGAAGATCCAGCCCGAACAGGGGCTGGAGGTGATCGCCACCGGTAAGGTTACCACCTTCCCCGGCCAGTCCAAGTATCAGATGGTGATCGATGCGCTGGAACCGGCGGGTGCCGGGGCGCTGATGGCGCTGCTGGAAGAGCGCAAGCGCAAGCTCGCCGCCGAGGGCCTGTTCGCGCCCGAGCGCAAAAGGCCGCTGCCCACCCTGCCGCGCGTCATCGGCGTCGTCACCTCGCCCACCGGCGCGGTGATCCGCGACATCCTGCACCGCATCTCCGACCGTTTCCCGCTGCATGTGCTGGTCTGGCCCGTGCGCGTGCAGGGCGAGACCTGCGGCGCGGAAGTCGCCAACGGCATCCGTGGCTTCAACGCCCTGCCCGAGGGCGGGGCCATTCCCCGGCCGGATCTCATCATCGTTGCCCGTGGCGGCGGCAGCCTCGAAGACCTTTGGGGCTTCAACGACGAGGCCGTGGTGCGCGCAGCTGCCGAAAGCGCCATCCCGCTGATCTCCGCCGTGGGCCACGAAACCGACTGGACGCTGATCGATCTGGCCGCAGATCTGCGCGCCCCGACGCCCACGGGCGCAGCCGAAATCGCCGTGCCGGTGAAGGCGGAACTGCTGGCCTCGCTCAACGACCTGAACCGCCGCCTTTCCGCCGGGCTCTTGCGGCTGGTGGCCAGCCGCCGGACGGAGTTGCGCGCCGCCGCCGCCGCCCTGCCCGCCCCGCGTGATCTTCTGGCCCTGCCGCGCCAGCGCTTCGACTTTGCTGCCGGCAATCTGGAGCGTGGGCTGTCCGTCAACACCCGCGCCCACCGCACCCGGCTGATGCGCGCCGAGGCGCTGCTCACGCCGCTGACGCTGGCCCGCCGGACCACGCAGGCCCGTGACCGGCTGACCGGTCTGGAAGAGCGGCTGGCCCGTGCCCTCACCGTTGCCATTGCCAGCCAGTCGCAGCGGCTCAACGCCGTTTCAGGCCGCCTGACGCCTGCCCCGCTGATCCGTCAGATCCGGCTGGGGCAGGAGCGGCTCGGCACGCTCTCCACCCGGCTGGGCCGCACCGGCCAGCAGCTGACGCAGGAACGCCGCGCACGGCTCGACAGTCTGTCCAAGCTGCTGAAGTCTCTGTCCTACAAGGATGTGCTGTCGCGCGGTTATGCGCTCGTACGCGCCGCCGATGGCCAGCCGCTGCGCAACCCCGCCGATGCCCCCGCAGGCACCTTGCTCTCCATCGAACTGGCAGGCGGTCAGATCTCCGCCGAAGTGGTGGAGGGTGACGGCCCCGCATCTTCTTCCGCCGGCAGCAGCACCGTGCCGCCTGCAAAGAAGCCCCGCGCCGCCAAAGCCGCCGCATCGAAGCCGGATGCACCGGCTTCCAATCAGGGCAGCCTGTTCTGAGGGCAAAGATCCCGGGTGAATTTCGCAGGCTTGTCCGCCATTTGGAGGGCTCCCGGCCAATGGACAGGCCCTGCCCCCTTCGCTAGCTTTCGCGCAGGACCCGGCCTCATTGCGGGAGCAGAAAAGCCATGCATTTCGACCTGACCGAGGAACAGAGCCTCATCGCCGAAACCGCCCGCAAGCTGGCGGCAGACCGGCTGGCGCCGCTGGCCGAAACGCTGGACCACGGCGGCGGACGCGAGGCGTTTCTGGAGAACCTGAAGGTTCTGGCCGAAAACGGCTTCATGGGCCTGAATGTGCGGGGCGATTACGGCGGCACGGAAGCCGGTACGCTGGCCTTTGCGCTCTCCGTCGAGGCTCTGGGCCAGTCTTGCGCCTCAACCGGCGTCACCGTGTCGGTGACCAACATGGTCGGCGAGGTCATCCAGGCTGTCGGCAACGAGGCCCAGCGCGCCGCCTATCTGCCGAAGCTGACCGATGGCACCTATGCAGCCGGCGGCTTCTGCCTGACGGAAGCAGGTGCGGGCTCTGATCCGGCCGGCATGAAGACCCGCGCCGTGAAGGACGGGGACAGCTACATCCTCAACGGCGCCAAGCTCTACATCACCTCCGCCGAATATGCGGGCGTCTTCGTCGTCTGGGCCGTCACCGATCCCGTCGCGCCGAAGGGCAAGGGCATTTCCTGCTTCCTCGTTGAAGCCGGGACGCCGGGGCTCATCATCGGCAAGGCGGAAAAGAAGATGGGCCAGACGGGTTCTGCGACCAACGAGGTGCTCTTTCAGGACTGCCGCGTGCCCGCATCTGCCCTGATGGGGCATGAAAATCAGGGTTTCCGCGTTGCAGTGGGAGAACTGGCAGGCGGGCGCATCGGCATCGCCGCCCTGTCGCTCGGCATTGCGCGCGCCGCCATGAGCGCGGCCAAGGCCTATGTTAAGGAGCGCCAGCAGTTCGGCGCGCCGCTCTCTGACATGCAGGGCATCCAGTGGATGATCGCCGATAGGGAAACCGAGCTGGAAGCTGCCCGCCTTCTCATCCTGCAGGCCGCATGGCTGAAGGATCAGGGCCGCCCCTTCGCCCGCGAAGCCTCCATGGCCAAGCTATTCGCCTCGGAAGCTGCGCAGAAAGCCACCTACACAGCCCTGCAGCTGCACGGCGGCGCCGGTTACATCAAGGACTACCCGCTGGAGCGCTACGCCCGCGACGCCCGGATCACGACGATCTACGAAGGCACCAGCGAAATCCAGCGCCTCATCATCGCCCGTGAGGTGCTGAAGGGGATTTGAGGGGCAGAGATTGGCGGAAAGGCACGCGCCTCTCGTCCTCTCTCCGTCTTGCCATGGCTTGACCATGGCATCCATGCCCTTGCCTATCCAAGGGGTCTGGCGGGGCTGGCCCTTCGACTTGTCACAAGCGTGCGCGCTGACGGGGAACGGGGTGGGTGCCATGGTCGAGCCATGGCAGGACGAAAATGGGGGGCTTGCAGCCCGAAAGAGGGCAATGTTTCATTGGACGCACGGAGCAGAATCGGGCCCACGTTTTGCCGCAGCGCCCCTCTCCACCCTCAAGGGGGGGGAGAGGAGTTGGTGCCTGACGGGCTGTCCGTCATAAACACTGCCCCGAACGGGGCTGGCCCGCGTCACGAAACACAGGCCAGCCCCACTCATTCGCTTTACAGCACACGCCCAGGATTGAGGGTGTTCTTCGGGTCGAAGGCGGTTTTGATGCGCTGCATCAGGTCGAGTTCCAGCTCGCTCTTCACCTGCTTCATCAGATCGCGCTTCAGGCGGCCGATGCCGTGTTCGGCAGAGATTGACCCGTTGAACTCGTGCACGATGCCATGCACCAGCTCGTTCATCTCGTCCCAGCGCTCGATATAGGCTTCCTTGTCGGCGCCGATGGGCTGGCTGACGTTGAAGTGGATGTTGCCATCTCCCAGATGACCGAAAGGCACCGGGCGGCAGCCGGGAACCATGGCTTCAACGGCGGCAATGGCCTTGTTGAGGAAAGCCGGGATCGAGGCGACCGGCACGGACACGTCATGCTTGATCGAGCCGCCTTCGGCACGCTGCACTTCCGACATGCCGTGGCGGATGTGCCAGAAGTCGTTCACCTGCTGCAGGCTTTCTGCAAAGGCCGCATCCTCGACCACACCCTTCTCAAAGGCCTCGCCCAGAATGGACTCCAGCAGGTCACGCACCGGGAAGGCTTCGGTGCCGGAGGAAAGCTCCATCAGCACATACCAGGGATGGCTGCCGGACAGCGGGTCGCGGGCGCCACTCAGATGGCGGAGGCAGAACTCCAGGCCGACGCGCGGCATGATTTCAAAGCCGGTGAGAATCGGTCCGGCCTGCCCTTTGGCGAGCGAGAACAGCTGCAGCGCATCTTCCGGGCTCGCCAGACCAACAAAGGCGGCTTCCAGCTTCTTCGGCTTGGGGAAAAGCTTCAGCGTGGCGGCCGTGATGACCCCCAGAGTGCCCTCTGCGCCGATAAATAATTGTTTCAGATCATAACCGGTGTTGTCCTTGCGCAGGGCGCGCAGGCCGTTCCAGATGTCCCCGTTTGCCATCACAACTTCGAGGCCGAGAACCAGATCGCGGCTGTTGCCATAGGCCAGAACCGCGGTGCCGCCGGCGTTGGTGGAGAGGTTGCCGCCGATCTGGCAGGAGCCTTGCGCACCGAGGGAAAGCGGGAAAAGCCGGTCGACCTTTTCCGCCTCGCGCTGCAGCGCTTCAAGCACCACGCCAGACTCCACCGTAATGGTGAAACCGTCCGGATCGACGTTGCGCACCTTGTTGAGGCGGCCGAGCGAGAGGACGATCTCATCCCCGGATTCCTGCGGGATCTGGCCGCCGACGAGGCCGGTGTTGCCGCCCTGCGGCACGATCTTGAGCCCCTGCTCATCGGCATAGCGCAGCACCGCGCTGACCTCTGCCGTGGAGCCGGGACGCAGCACCATGGGCGTCACACCCTGATAAAGATCGCGCCACTCCACGAGGTAGGGCGCCTTGTCTGAGGCAGCAGTCAGAACATTGGCAGCGCCGATGATTTCGGCAAAGCGGGCGGCGTGGGCAGTATCGGCCATGACGGGCTCCCTGAAGGTCCGGCCCCGGCAGGGGGCAAAACTGACGACAGCGCGCCGCTATCATATCGCAGGCCGCCGGTCCAGCCGGAGCTTTGCCACAGGCGCGGCAGCAGGCTTGAAGCGGGCAACCGCGTGTGCCATAGGAAGCCAGCCCGCCGGGCAGACGGTTAAGGAAGTCATCTGGAGAAAAACATGGCGGAAACGCACGGACTGATGAAAGGCAAACGCGGCCTCGTGATGGGCGTTGCCAACAACCGGTCGATTGCCTGGGGTATCGCCAAGGCCCTCTCGGATGCAGGCGCTGAAATTGCCCTCACCTATCAGGGCGAAGCCCTTAAGAAACGCGTCGAGCCGCTCGCCGAGCAGCTGGGTGCCATCGTTGCTGGCCATTGCGACGTAACGGACGCGGCCAGCATCGACGAGGTATTTGCCCATCTGGAAAAGACCTGGGGCAAGCTCGACTTCCTCGTCCACGCCATCGCCTTCTCCGACAAGGAAGAGCTGACCGGCCGCTATGTGGACACCACGGCAGGCAACTTCGCCCGCACCATGGACATTTCGGTCTATTCCTTCACCGCTGTCACGCAGCGCGCCGAGAAGCTGATGACCGATGGCGGCTCCGTGCTGACGCTGACCTATTACGGCGCCGAAAAGGTGATGCCGCATTACAACGTCATGGGCGTTGCAAAGGCCGCCCTCGAAGCCAGCGTCAAGTATCTGGCCGCGGACCTCGGCCCGCAGAACATCCGCGTCAACGCGATTTCGGCAGGTCCGATCAAGACGCTCGCCGCCTCCGGCATCGGCGACTTCCGCTACATTCTGAAGTGGAACGAGTACAACGCCCCGCTGCGCCGCACGGTCACCATCGAGGAAGTGGGCGATGCAGCCCTGTTCCTGCTGTCCGACCTTGGCCGCGGTGTCACCGGCGAAATCCAGCATGTGGACTGCGGCTACCACGTCGTCGGCATGAAGGCCGTGGACGCACCGGATATTTCGGTGGTCAAGGAGTGATCTTCAGGGCCGGACCTGAAGCATGATTGAAAGGGCACCCCACCGGGTGCCCTTTTTGTATTTGGACTGCCCGCATTCCGGTCTCGCAAAATTTACCGGTGTGGCTTCCGCCAGGCAAATGCCTCGTTTACAAAGCCATGGCATTCTCGCACAGCAGCATCCAGTGCCCCGCACGCTGCGTATCTTCCCGAAAGAGACCTCATGGCCGACCTCACCGAGACCGGAACGCTCCGCATGAAGCTGCAAGTCTCCAAACTGCTCATCTTCATCCGTCACGGCCAGACCGACTGGAACGCGGAAGGCCGGATGCAGGGCCAGAAGGACATTCCGCTCAATGATACAGGCCGTGGTCAGGCCCGCCGCAACGGCCAGGCACTGGCCTCCTTCCTGGCGCATGAGGGCATTGATCCGGCGGGACTGCGCTTCATTGCCTCGCCCCTCGGCCGCACCCGCGAGACCATGGATCTGATGCGCGAGGCCATGGGCCTGCCCGCCGGAGGCTACGAACTGGAGCCGCGCGTCAAGGAAATCACCTTCGGAGACTGGGAAGGGCGCACCCTTGAAGAACTCGCGGCGAGCGATCCCGCGCTTGTTGCGCAGCGCCGGTCCGACAAATGGGGCTTCGTGCCGCCGCAGGGCGAAAGCTACGCCATCCTGTCGCAGCGAATCAGCGGCTGGCTGGCGGAACAGACGGAGCCGTCGGTCTCTGTCATTCATGGCGGCGTGATCCGCGTGCTGCGCGGCCTGCTGGAAGACATTGCCCCGGCTGAAATCCCGAGGCTCGATGTGCCTCAGGATGTTGTCTATCTGTGGAAAGATGGAAAGCTCAGCCTGATCTGAGAGGCTGCCTTCAGCTTTCGATCTGCAGATCGTAGAGCTTCCGCTGGCTGCCCTCGACGTCATAGAAGACGCGCACCTTCTGGCCCGGCTTGATGTCATCAACGAAGAAATCCACCGGGAAGGTGTAGGTCGTCCCGTCGGTCATGGTGATGGTGGCGGTGTCCACGTTGATCTGGGCGATCTCCCCAGTTGCTTCGTCAGCGAGAGCTGCCGAACTCACCAGCCCAAACAGGCCAAGGGCGATCAAACCTGCACGCACATGCTTCATTCTCTTCTCCGGTCTCTCGGCGGGTGCCGGCCGCTCATGGCAGGTCCGCCATGGGTAGGGCATCCGAAGGTTTGGCCGTCCAGTCCTTGCCCGCATTCCATGACCTGCCTATGTCAGCATGCGAAGCACCGGCACGACTTTAAGCAAACCTGTAAGGGAAACTGAAGGCGTTTTCTTGGCAGGATCGGGATATCACCGGAGGAAGGCATGGCACCATCATGAAAATCGGCGCAGAGACCCGCAGTCCCGCGAGTTTTTATGCCCTCCTGCCGGCCTTCACGGAGTTTGCCGGTGTTGCCGATGCAGGCGGCTATGCCCCGGTTCCCGATGACTGGATCGTCTGCATCGCCGACATCCTGCAGTCCACCGCCGCCATTGCCGCCGGGCGCTACAAGGATGTGAACATGGTGGGTGTGGCGGTGATTTCCGCCCTCACCAACAAGCTCGGCGTCGATCAGGTGCCCTTCGTCTTCGGCGGCGATGGAGCCACCGTGCTGGTGCCGCCGGAAGCGCGCAGCGTTGCGGCCGAGGCTCTGGCCGGTGTCGTCCGGCTGGCAGAGCAGATCTTTTCGCTCGATCTGCGCACGGCACTCATCCCCGTCAGCGCGTTGCGCGCCCGTGGCACCGATGTGCTGGTGCGCAAGTTCGAGCTGAGCCCCGGCAATTATCTGGCCATGTTCTCCGGCGACGGGCTGCAGCTTGCGGAAACCATCCTGAAGGATCCGGACGCGGTGCGCCCCTTCCTCTCCGGCGTCGAGGCCCCTGCCGATCCCGACCTCACCGGCTTTTCCTGCCGCTGGGAGCCCCTGCCCTCCCGCCATGGGCAGATGGTCAGCCTGATGGTGCGGCCTGCGACGACGAGCGATCCGGCAGCGCTCAAGACCCTGATGAGCGGCCTGCGCCAGGCAACGGGCAGCGATCCGCAGGCAGCGCAGATGCCGGAGGCCCCGGTCACGCCGCAAGCCCTGTCGCTGCGTGCGGCCCCGGACACCCTGACCCGGGAAGCCCGGCTGCTCGGCGGCGGCAAGATCCGCCTGAAAGAGGTGCTGAAGATCATTCTCGGCGTGGCCGCCGTGCGCTTTTCCCGCTGGACCGGCTGGACCATCGGGCCGCTCAAACCTTCAGAATATATGCAGGACATGCTGACCAACACCGATTACCGCAAGTTCGATGACACGCTGCGGCTGGTGCTGGACCTGAACGAACAGCAGATCAGTGGCCTCAAAGCGTTTCTGCAGGCGGAGTTCGCTGCCGGGCGCATCATCTATGGCCTGCATCAGTCAGACACCGCGCTGATGACCTGCCTTGTCTCCGACATGGCCGGGCGCCAGCACGTGCATTTCGTGGATGGCGCCGATGGCGGGCTCTCCGTTGCCGCAAGGGCCTTCAAGGAGCGGCATCAGCAGCTCTACTCCGCGCAGGCCATTTGACCGCAAGGCAATTCCCACCTAAGACACTGGCCCCAGAACTGTTACGAACCTGCACGAACCGCCACGGGCTTTCCATGTCGCACAATTCCTTCGGCCACCTCTTCCGTTTCACCACCTGGGGCGAAAGCCATGGGCCGGCGATCGGCTGCGTCGTGGATGGCTGCCCGCCGCTGATCCCGCTGACGGAAGCCGACATTCAGGGCTTCATGGACAAGCGCAAGCCCGGCCAGAACCGCTTTACCACCCAGCGCCGCGAGCCGGACGAAGTGAAGATCCTCTCCGGCGTGATGGTGGATGAGGACGGCGTGCAGAAGACCACCGGCACGCCGATTTCCCTCTACGTGGAAAACACGGACCAGCGCTCCAAGGATTATTCCGAGATCAAGGACCGCTACCGCCCCGGCCACGCCGATTACACCTATGACGCCAAATATGGCATCCGTGACTATCGCGGCGGCGGACGGTCTTCGGCCCGCGAAACCGCCATGCGCGTTGCCGCTGGCGCTGTTGCCCGCAAGATCATTCCGAATGTCACCATCCGCGCTGCACTGGTGCAGATGGGCCCGCACAAGATCGGCCGCAACAACTGGGACTGGGCGGAGGTGGACAACAATCCCTTCTTCTGCCCCGATGCAAAGATGGCAGAGTTCTACGCGGACTATCTCGACGGCATCCGCAAGGCAGGCTCTTCCGTTGGCGCGGTGATCGAGGTTGTGGCCGAAGGCGTGCCCGCAGGCCTTGGCGCGCCGCTCTATGGCAAGCTGGATCAGGACATCGCCAGCGCGCTCATGTCCATCAACGCGGTGAAGGCCGTAGAGATCGGCAACGGCTTTGATGCCGCCAGCCTCACCGGCGAGGAAAACGCCGACGAGATGCGCGCCGGCAATGCCCGCCCGCTGTTCCTCTCCAATCACGCCGGCGGCATTCTGGGCGGCATCTCTTCCGGCGAGCCGATTGTGGCCCGCTTTGCGGTGAAGCCCACCTCCTCCATTCTCACCACCCGCCAGTCGGTCACCCGGCAGGGGGACGAAGTGGACGTGATGACCAAGGGCCGCCACGACCCGTGCGTCGGCATCCGTGCCGTGCCGGTGGGCGAGGCGATGATGGCCTGCGTGCTGGCAGACCATTTCCTGCGCCATCGCGGACAGGTTGGATAATCTTTCAGCGACACTGAAAACAGGATGTTCTTTTCCTTGCAGCTGAAAGCGCGATGCGCTAGCGTCTGCGCATGAGACTAGATCATTGGCTTGCAGCAAATGGAGAAAGCCGCAGCGCATTTGCGCGGCGGGCTGGCCTGTCACCGGCTTCGGTGACGGCTCTGTGCAACGATCCCGGCGCCTGGGTATCGCGTGACATGGCACGCAAGATTGCCGAGGCAACCGGCGGCGGCGTCACGCCCAATGACTTTCTCGGCCTTTCCATCACCAAGGAGCATCCCGTGTCCCAGGCCCGTGTAGCCGAAGCGATCCGTGCCTTTGAGCGCGGTGAGATTGTTGTCGTCACCGATGATGACGACCGCGAAAACGAAGGCGACCTGATCGTCGCCGCCACCAAGGTGACGCCGGAGCAGATGGCCTTCATCGTGCGCCACACCTCCGGCATCGTCTGCGCGCCGATGACGCTGGCCGCCGCCAAGCGCCTGCGCCTTGACCCGATGGTGTCGAACAACGATGCACCGCTTTCGACCGCCTTCACCATTTCCGTTGATTACCGCCACGGCCTGACCACCGGCATTTCGGCGGACGAGCGCTGCGCCACCGTGCGCGGACTGGCGAACCCGAATGCCGGACCTTCCGATTTTGTCCGCCCCGGCCACATCTTCCCGCTGATCGCCAAGGAAGGCGGCGTGCTGATCCGTTCCGGCCATACGGAAGCCGCCGTGGACCTGTGCCGCCTTGCCGGGCTGGAGCAGGTGGGCGTCATTTCCGAACTGGTCAACGACGATGGCACGGTGAAGCGCGGTGTGCAGGTGGCGGAATTTGCCGCCGAGCATGACCTCAAGATGGTGTCGGTATCCGACCTCATCGCCTGGCGCCAGCGCACCGAAAAGCTGATCGAGCGCGTCAACGAGCAGCCGATCCAGACCGTCGCAGGCCCGGCCTATGCCGTCACCTATTCCACGCCCTACGACCCGATGCACCATGTCGCCATCGTCTATGGAGACATCCTCGACGGGCGCAGCGTGCCCGTGCGGCTGCAACTGGAATCGGTGCTGGATGATGTGTTCGGCGCCGCCCAGCCGCTCGACGCAGTGATGAAGAGCTTTGCGGACCGGGGCCGCGGCGTCATCGTGTTCCTGCGCGAGGGCTCGGTAGGCGTTGCCCGCCAGTCCCGCCGCCAGCGCACGGATCTGGAAGCTGCCGAGTTTGAAGAGCACGGCTCGGCACAGGTGCGGCAGGAACAGTGGCGTGAGGTTGGCATCGGCGCGCAGATCCTGAAGGATCTCGGCGTCACCTCCATCCGCCTCCTTTCCTCCCGCGAGCGCCACTACGTCGGCCTCGAAGGCTTCGACATCAAGATCGAATCCACGGAAATCCTGGAAGCCTGAGGCTTTACGGATATGACACCAGAACGCCGCAGCTCACCCTGCGGCGTTTTTTGTTGTGCGGTGAGGCCCTGCCTCTCCCGTCATCCCCACGAAGGTGGGGATCCAGTAGCCCCTGAAGCCGTGACGGCGAAGACAGGGCATACTAGATCCCGGTCTTGCCGCTGCGCGCCAAACCGGGATGACAGCCGTGTCATGACAACGGCGCTTCACACACATCATTCATGGAAAACAAGTGGTACAGACGAGTGGATTCGAACCACCGACCTTCGGAGCCACAATCCGACGCTCTAACCAACTGAGCTACGTCTGCACGGGCTGAGAGGCAAGCCTCCCGCATCAGCGCTTCCAGCATTCCAGGCCCTTAGCCCGCAAAACAACGGCGCGGACCGTCAGCGCTGCGGTCCGTCTTTACAAGCGGTCTTCTAATCGAGCTTTGCTGCTGCGGCAAGCAAAAAAGCAGCGTCATCAACATGGAGGCGCCTGCCCTGTGGGCAAGCCGGACAAGCCGCAGACTTGCGGCCTGTTCTCAGATCATTCAGCCAGCACTCGCTGGGGCGGGAAGATGATTTCCACCAGCGTGCCCTGATCCGGCACGCTGTCGATGCGGAACGCGGCGCGGTTGGCTTCCACCAGCGCCTTGGTCAGCGGCAGGCCAAGGCCCGTGCCGCTGCCGGGGCGGGCGGTGTGAAGCTGGCGGAAGGGCTCCAGCGCGGCGGCCAGATCCTTGGCATTCATACCCGTACCCGTGTCGCGCACCCGCAGCGCCACCTCGCCCGTCGGCTCGAGCGCCGAGGACACGATCACCTGCCCGCCGGAGCGGTTGAACTTGATGGCGTTGGACAGAAGGTTCAGCACGATCTGGCGCAGGGAGCGCAGGTCTGCCACCACATTGGGGACCGTAGCCGGCAGGCTGGCGCGGATGATCACCCGCTCCCGGTTCGCCTGCGGCTGCATCAGCGCCACACACTCGCGCACGATCTCGTTGACGGAGACGGCGGCGAAGGTCAGGTCCATCTTGCCCGCCTCGATCTTCGACAGGTCGAGAAGATCGTTGATCAGGCTCATGATATGCGAGCCGGAGGTGCGGATGTCCTTCAGATATTCCTTGTAGCGCTCGTTGCCGATGGCGCCGAAACGCTCCTCCATCATCACTTCCGAGAAGCCGATGATGGCATTGAGCGGGGTGCGGATCTCGTGGCTGATCTTGGCAAGAAAATCCGACTTCTGCGAGCTGGCGGTTTCCGCCTGGCGCTTGGCCTTGGTCAGTTCTTCCTCAGCCGCCTTCCACTGGGTGATGTCGCGCAGCACCGCGCAGAACTTCAGCGTATCATTGCCCTGCCCTAACCGGCCGATGGTCATGAACAGCGGAATGAGCCCGCCAGAGGACACCCGGCCAATCACCTCGCGCCCGTCGTTGAGGACGCTCGCAACGCCGTTGCGGGACAGCCCATCGAGATAGTCCAGCGCCGAACGGTGGCTTTCAGGGGCGAGGAACTCGGTAAGCGGCGCACCGGTGATATCGACGCGCGCGGCCCCGAACAGCGCTTCGGCAGAGCCATTGGCCTTGAGGATGGTGCCGAACCGGTCCAGCAGCAAGACGCCGTCCGTCGCCGTTTCGAGGATCGTGTCCATTTCGGCAATCTGCTCACGGGCGCGGGCGAGTTCCCGCTCCACATGTGCCGGAATGCCAGAGGGCTGCGCAGCCACGGCAGCAGCAGCAGGCGCCGGAGACGCCTCGCCGGCCGGCGGCTGGCGGCATTCGATGATGGAGACCATCAGTCCGCGCCCGCCATTCCACGGCACGGTGTGCATGCGGGCGAAGACCGGCTTCAGGCGGCCATCGGCCAGCCGCAGCTTCATGGTCTCGTCCAGCGTGCCTTCCAGCCGGTCACCCGGCAGATGATCGGGACCGGCAAACAGCGCCTCGAAGCCGCCGGCCTCGTCCAGAGCCTCCAGATTGGGATAGCCGAGCAGCGCCAGTAGCGTCTCGTTGGTGTAGAGCACCTCACGGTCGCGGACGATGGCAATGCCGATGGGCAACCGGTCGAGAAGACGCGGATCGACAGGGGCGGCAGGCGGAGCGACCGGGCGCAGCCGGGCAGCCGCTTCCGCAATCTCCTCTTCCGTATCGTCGTCAAGGCCGAAGTCGCCTTCAAGCCTTGCGCCCAGCGCTTCGGCGATCTTGCGGAAAGCGGCCCGCTCCGGCTTGGTCAGGCGCGAGGCATCAACCGGCACCACGCGGGTGGGCTTGCCGGTGAAAGGCACGACGCGGCTGTCGGGACGCGGCTGGGCAGCAGGTTCAGGCTGAGGTTCGGCAACGGCAGCAGCTTCACTTTCCGGCTCCGCTTCCGGTTCCGCCTGCGCCTCTGCGGTGGCAATCTGCATAGCCTCTTCCAGCGCTGCAAAATCATCCGCCGCAGGGGCTGCCTCTGCAACCTCGCCAGCAACGCTGTCACCGGCCTCGTCAGCCACCGGCGCCGGAGTTTCGTCCTGCCGGACGTCAGCGTCCTCTTCAAGGGCAGGCTCGTCCTGAGCTTCGGCAGCTTCGGTTTCAGAAGCCGTTTCAGCGTCACCCTCCGCCTCAAAGACAGTCACGTCTTCAGCGGCGTCAACCGCTTCTTCCCCGGCTGCGAAACCGGTATCCGGCAGAGCCAAAGCCTCCGGGGCTGCCTCCTGCACCGTTGCCTCAGCCTGCGGGGCAGCCTCTTCCGGCGCGGCCTGGGCGGCCGCATCTTCCGGCAGAGTGTCCTCCACCTTCTGACGGTAGGCACGCGGCTCCGCACTGGCAGCTGCATTGGCGGCTTCACGGGCCGCAGCCCGGCGCTCGACGGCGGCATCAAACTCACGGGCGAGCGTACGCACCGCCTTCTCGATTTCCTTCGGCTTCAGCGGCTGATCACCGGTGATGCCGACCTTCGGCGCATCGCCGAAAAGATCCGCTTCACGCGGCGCCTCCGCCTTGCGGGCTGCAGTCGTCGCCTTGATATCCTCGATCCAGCTGTGTGCCGCGGACGCCACCGCCTGCGGACGCGCATCCTCTTCAGGCGCTTCATCCTCTTCGGGCTGATCGGTCTCCTCAGCAGCTGAAACGGCTTCAGCTTCAAGCTCGGGCTCTACGGCCTCGTCCGCAACGGGAGCGGCCTCTTCCGCCTCGTCTTCGGCCACGGCCTCAACGTCCTCGGGAGCCGTCTCACCGGCCGCCTCATCAGCCAGTTCCAGCGCGGGCGCAAGAATGACTTCCGGCAGAGCAACCACAGCACCGGCCTCAGGCACCGGTGCTGCAACGGACGCCGTCTCAATGACAGGTTCTACGGCGGCGGGTTCTGCGGCGGCTGGCTCCGGGCTTTCAGCGGCTTCCGTTGCCAGCGGCATGGCCTGCGCAGGTACTCCCGCCTGAGGCTCTGCGTCGCCAAGGCGCACCACGCCGAAACCGCGATAACCTTCAAACACGCGGCGGCGGTCAAAGGCAGGCAAGGCCGCCATATCCACCGGCACCCGCAGGCGCCCGCCATCGACGGGCCAGTCCAGCGTCTTGCCGCTCCAGGTGTCGCGTCGCAGCAGGGCACGGGCAATGCTGCCGCGCGGATCAAGGCCAAAGCGTTCGGTCACCTCGGCCCAGGTCATGCCGGTGATGGCGCCTGCATCCGGGCCAAGCGCATCGGTGAACTCCGGCGAAACGAAGGTGAAGCGCTGGTCCACATCCATCTTCCAGGCAAAACGGACGGAGCGCTCCCGGGGCTCGAAACGCGCGGGCGTTTCAGATGCCGGGGCATCTTCCACGGGCGCTTCAGTTGCTTCCGTGGCAGGCGCCCCGGAAACAGACACCGGCTCTTCAACGGACTGAGGAGCGGCGGCCTCTGCAGCCTCTTCGGGCGCAGCCTCCCCGCTCCGGGCACCCTCTTCTGCGGCCAGCTCAACGGCCTCAGTTCCTGCGGCCTCAACGATGGCGGCTGCCGTCTTAACCTCATCCGGGGCATCAAGCTCAAGCGGCTGGTCATCGACCAGCATCAGGCTGCGGCCATCGGCAAGCGGCAGGCGCAGGGCATCGTGAAAGGCGCCCGCGATCATCAAGGTGCCGGTGTCCGGCTCGAACCCAGCCGCCTCTCCGGCCGTCAGGCGCGCGCCAAGCACCCCGGCAGCAGCCAGAACAGTGCCGTTTGCGTCCAGCATGAAGGCGCTGTGCTCCGGTCCCTGCAAAAGGCTGGCATAGGCCGCCAGCGCATCGCCTGGCGCCTCGGCCCCATCGACAGCAGCAATCAGGGCGCCGTAGCTGCCATCCGGCAGTTCCAGCCGCTGGCACTGGCAGGTGAGCAGAATGGCGCGCAGTCCCTTGTAGAAGCGCAGCCGCTCCAGCACCGGCTTGCCAACCGGGCCTTCAGCCGCGATCCGCGCCAGATGCGGGCGCGCCTGGGAACGCTCAAGTCCCGGCACCTGCCCCAGGTCTTCGGCGGAAGAGGCATCAAAGAAGGCCGCGCCTGCGGCATTGGCCCACAGAATGCTGTCCGCCGCTGCGTTCCAGATCCATGCCGGACGGCCGGAGCCAGCCAGCCGCGCCACCGGGGCCAGGCTGCCGAGCTCCAGAAAGGTCGTCAGGTGCTCGTCCATGGGTCAACTCCACTACGCCGGAAAGGAACCTGCGAACCCGGACGGTCTCAGGCCAGCAAAATCATGCGTGGTCAGCCGGGGCCTTTCGGTAAATATCTAGTTAAATACCGTCAAAGCCAGCCAGCGTCCACGCCAGAGCCCCCAATCGCAGGAACGGCCTTGCCTTGTGGTTAATCCGGAGGCGTCATCCGGCTGCGTCCACGGCCTTGTTATCTCAGGGTAAACAAGACCATAACAACGGTATTCCAATTTGAATATTCTGCCTGGCGGCCTTGCCACGCAGGACAGCCGGAACCACACACGCTCTGCGGGAAATTCCGTATTTTTCAAACCCGTGGGACGCGAGACTTGCCTAACGCCGCCCCCGCGTGTTTTGATCCCTCCACGGGGACATCGTGCAGTGCAGATGGAAACCAGTCCGCGGACCTTAGGGAGTTGCGGCACTGCGGCATCAGGCACTTGCGCCCCGCCGAGTGAAACACAGGGGAGTGATACCACATGGCTGCGGACAAGAACACGTTCGAGATTCCCGATCAGATGCGCGACTTTGCCGAGAAGAGCGTTGATCAGGCCCGCAAGGCCTTTGACGACTTCATCTCCCTGACCCACAAGACGGTTTCGAATGTTGAAGGCTCCGCCACCGTGGTGCAGTCCGGTGCATCCGACATCAACCGCAAGACCCTCAGCTACGCCGAAGAGCACGTGGATGCGGCCTTCCGCTTCGCCCAGCAGATGGTGCGGGCCAAGGACGTGGAAGAAATGATGAAGCTGCAGCAGGACTATCTGCGCCGCCAGATGGAACAGCTTGGCGAGCAGGCGCGTGACCTCAGCGACACAGCCACCCGCGCCGCTCAGGACGCCGCCAAGGCCGTGAAGGAATAAGAACAAACCGCCCGCGCCTTTCAGCACGGAACCAGCAGGTTTCCGGATTGAAGGCCCGGGCGCTCCCGCTGCGGAACTCTTTGGCTCTTGCCGGGTTCCTTGCACCGAAGATCCCGTGCCAGCTCTTGCAGCGATGCAGGAGACGCTGTGGTTTACTGGATTTTTGTGCACTGCAAAATAATATTGCAATGCAGCAAAATCTCACCTATATTAAGCATGCGGATGACGAGGGTGGGGCCATACGGGCCTGCCGCCCTCATGCCGGGTGCGATTGTCACGTGATCGACTCCGGCCCAAGCAGGAGATGACACATGAGCGAAATGTTGACGCCGGAGACCCCGGCCAAGGCTGCGCCGAAGGCGCGTGCCACCAAGACCACCAAGCCGGCCACTGCCGCTTCCCCCTTTGCTGAATTCGAGGCTTTTGCCATGCCCAAGATCGAAGTTCCCGCGATGGTCCGTGAAATGACCGAAAAAGGCATCGAACAGGCCCGCGACGCCTACACCAAGGTGAAGTCTGCCGCCGAAGAGGCGACCGACCTGCTCGAAGACACCTTCGAAACCTCCCGTCAGGGCGTTGTCGAGTTCAACATGAAGGCTCTCGACGCTGCCAAGACCAACACCGACGCCACCTTCTCCTTCATCAAGGACCTGATGTCGGTGAAGACCGTTGCTGAAGCCATCGAGCTGCAGTCCACCTTCGCCCGCCAGCAGTTTGATACGCTGAGCGCCCAGGCCAAGGACATGCAGGAATTCGCGACCAAGCTGACCACCGACGTTACCGCGCCGGTCAAGGAAGCTGTCGAGAAGTCCTTCAAGGACCTGAAGGCAGCCTGAGGCAGCCTCGCACGATGGCCTGACGCTTGTCTTCAGGCCAAGCCAGACGTGAGCCCCGGATGCACCGCATCCGGGGCTTTTCATTTATCACGGCTTCGTGATCCGGCCCGGCACCCGCCTCACGGGACGGGCAGCCGGCGCACATGCCCGGATAAGGACCTCGTTTGCGTTGCACCGGCCCTGACAGGGCATATCGCAACGGCATCAGCATTTTCCGCAGGTTACAAGACCTCCCGGAGCGCTCCGCCAGCTCCTGCCCCAGCGAGCCCAAGACGGGAGCGCAGGCAGGACTGTCTGTCTGCCGCTCGGAAAAGGGGAACTGCAACATCCACTTTTAGAACTATTCTAACCTGTTGATTTAATAGACTTGTTGACATACCGGAATTTAAAACTCATATTTCGCGCGCCTCAGGTGGCCGCCTGAGACAAGTTATGCGGAATGTCATTTCTGCAGACCGGAGGATTACAATGAGACTGACGAAGATGAATTCCCTTGCCCGCACCAGCCTGCTGGCAGCACTTCTTGCTGCAACCGCTTCCACGGCTGCTGTCGCTGATGGCGAGGTGAACATCTATTCCTATCGCCAGCCCACGCTTATTCAGCCGCTGCTCGATGCCTTTACGGCAGAGACCGGCATCAAGACCAACGTCATCTTCGCCAGCGAAGGCCTGGAAGAGCGCATCGCGGCCGAGGGAGCAAACTCCCCTGCCGACGTGCTGCTGACCGTGGACATTGGCCGCCTTGATGGCGCCAAGCAGGCCGGCATCACCCAGCCGGTTGTTTCGGAAGTGGTTGCCAATGACATCCCGGCTGCGTTCCGTGATCCGGAAGGCCACTGGATCGGCCTGACGTCGCGTGCCCGTATCGTTTATGCCTCGAAGGACCGCGTCGCACAGGACACGATCACCTATGAGGAACTGGCCGACCCGAAGTGGAAGGGCAAGATCTGCACCCGTTCGGGCCAGCACGTCTACACCATTGGTCTCGTCGCTTCGATGATCGCCAACAAGGGTACTGAAGAGACCGAAAAGTGGCTGGTTGGCCTGCGCGACAATCTCGCCCGCAAGCCGGCCGGCAACGACCGGTCCCAGGTTCAGAGCATCATGAATGGCGAGTGCGATCTGGCACTTGGCAACACCTATTACATGGGTGCCATGATGAACAACGAGAAGGAGCCGGAACAGAAGGAATGGGCCGCTTCTGCCAAGATTCTGTTCCCGAACGCCGCTGACCGCGGCGCACATGTCAACATCTCCGGCGTCGTGATGGCCAAGAATGCGCCGAACAAGGACAATGCGGTCAAGCTGATCGAGTTCCTGACCACCGGCCAGGCCCAGAAGATCTATGCCGAGGCGAACTTCGAATATCCGGTGACCCCGGGTGTGGAGCCGTCCGATCTGGTCAAGTCCTGGGGCGAACTGAAGGCTGACAGCCTGCCGCTCTCGGAAGTGGCGAAGTTCCGCAAGGAAGCCAGTGAGCTGGTAGACAAGGTTGCCTTCGACGAAGGCCCGAAGTCCTGACCGCCTGACCTGGGCTGATCAAGAGGGGTGCCGGAAGATTATTTCCGGCACCCTGCTTGCATTTGCCGTCCCGTGATGTGCTATGACGCGGCGTGAAGATGCCGGTCCATCCAGAAGAGCCCCGACAAGAGCGCGCATGAACGCAGCCCCCAGAAAAGACCGGATCTGGCTGACCTCAGCCATTCTTTCCGCTGTCATGATCCTCATGCCTGTCGCGGCGCTGTTCCTGATGGCGCTGGGGTCTTCCGGTGGCAGCTGGGGCCATCTGATCTCCACTGTCCTGCCGCGCGCCCTGCAGACGACCGCCCTGCTGCTGCTGGGTGTCGGCATCCTGACCGGGGTGACGGGCGTCATCACCGCATGGCTTGTCACCATGTGCCGCTTTCCCGGACGTCGCCTGTTTGACTGGGCGCTGCTGATCCCGCTGGCCGTGCCGACCTACATCATCGCCTTTGCCTATGTGGACGTGATGGCCTATTCCGGCCCCGTGCAGAGCACGCTCAGGGCCATCTTCGGCTTCCGCACGGCGCGGGACTACTGGTTCCCCGAGATCCGCTCGCTGGGCGGCGCCATCTTCGTGATGAGCGCGGTGCTCTACCCCTATGTCTATCTCTCGGCCCGGGCGAGCTTCCTGCTGCAATCCGCCAGCGCATTGGACGTGGGGCGCACGCTGGGGGCCGGGCCTCTGCGGCTTTTCCTGCGCGTTGCCCTGCCGCTGTCGCGTCCGGCCATTGCCGCCGGCATCGCCCTTGCCCTGATGGAATGCCTCAACGACATCGGCGCCGTCACTTTCTTCGGCGTGCGGACGCTGACCTTCTCGATCTATGACACCTGGCTGAACCGCTCCAACCTGGCCGGAGCCGCGCAGCTTGCCTGCGCGATGCTGATCATCGTCGTGATCCTGCTGGCGCTTGAGCGCCGCGCCCGGCGGCATCTGCGCTTCGACAGCAGCCGGGGCAAGCACCACGCCCCGGCGCGGTACCAGCTCACCGGCCTGCGGGCGCTGCTGGCCATCTCCGTCTGCGCCCTTCCCGTGGTGCTCGGCTTCATCGTCCCCGCGAGCATGCTGGCCGGACAGGCGTTCCGCCGCCTTGAGCAGGCACAGGATCCGGCATTCCTGCTGGCGGTGCGCAACAGCGTGGTGATGGCGCTCATCGCCTCAAGCCTCATCACCGGCCTAGCCATCACGCTTGTCTATGCAGCAAGGCTGCACAAGTCGAAGCTGCTGTATATGAGCGGCCGCATCGCTTCGATCGGTTATGCAGTGCCGGGCACGGTTCTGGCCGTCGGCATTCTCATTCCGCTCGCCAGCCTCGACAACACCATTGACGCGATGATGAAGCAGATGTTCGGCTTCGGCACCGGACTGCTGCTGATCGGGTCCGGAACCGCACTCGTCTACGCCTATCTCTGCCGTTTTCTCGCGGTGGCGCATGGACAGGTGGAAGGCGGCTTCGGCAAGATCTCGCCCAACCTCGACATGGCAGCGCGCACGCTGGGGCGCGGTTCAACGCGCATTCTGGGCGAAGTGCACATGCCGCTGCTGCGCCCGGTGCTGCTGTCGGCGCTGCTCATCACCTTTGTTGACTGCATGAAGGAACTGCCCGCAACGATCCTGCTGCGGCCGTTCAACTTCAACACCCTGGCGACGAGCGTCTACGAAGCGGCGTCGCGCGAGGCCTTCGAAGAGGCAGCCCTGCCGGCTCTGGCGATCGTCTTGACGGGGCTTGTTCCGGTGATCCTGCTGGCCAGCACCAGCGCGCGCAGCTTCCGGCAGAGCATCAGCAAGCGGGGGCTTGCGTCCACGTCTTAAGGAAAGGCCGCCACGAGCAGCCGCCTCCGTCACGCCGCGTGAATGGCCGCCCCGCCCGCGTTTTCCATGGACAAGTTGGTGGACGGCGTCAGGGCGGACAGATCTTCACAACCCTCCCCCTCATGCGCGGCCCGCCACTTGATGAAGGTGTCAGCCGCCATCGGCTTGCCAAGCAGATAGCCCTGCACCGTCTTGCAGCCGGACAGGCGCAGGAAGTCGAGCTGGAACTCGGTCTCGACCCCTTCTGCCACCACGTCATAGTCAAGGCTTTGTGCCATGGCCAGAATGGTCTGGACGATGGCACGATTGCTCTTGTCCTCGCCAAGGCCGGCCACGAAGGAGCGGTCGATCTTGAACGTGTCGAAGTGCATCCGCTGAAGATGGGCAAGGCTGGAATAGCCGGTGCCGAAGTCATCAATGGCAAAGCGGATCCCGGCCATGCGCAGGCGCTCTGTCGCACTGCGCACACGCTCCGGATCGGCCATGGCAACGCTTTCCGTAACTTCCAGCTCAAGAAGCGAAGGCGGGAAGCCCGTCCGGTCCAGAATCTCCAGCACACGTGAGGGGAACTCTGGCCATTCCAGCTGACGCATCGAGACATTGACCGCCAGGGACAGCCCCCTGCCCTGATCAAGCCACTCCCGTCCCTGACGGCAGGCAAGCTCCAGAACCCTGTCGCCGAGGCGCAGGATCAATCCCGTTTCCTCGGCAATAGCGATGAAGGCTGCCGGTGTCAGCAGCCCGCGCTCCGGGTGGTTCCAGCGCGCAAGAGCTTCCGCCCCCGTCACCTCGCCGGTCGCCGCGGAGACTTTCGGCTGGAAGAACACGGTTATCTGGCCGGCGGCGAGCGCCATTGGCAATTCGGCTTCCAGAGCAAGCCGTTCCTGTGCCTTCACATCTGCAGCGATCTGGCCAAAGGTGAAGCAGTTGCTGCCACCGGAGTTTTTCGCCGCGTACATGGCGATGTCGGCATTCTTGAGAATGGCGCTGAAGTCCCGTCCATTGGAGGGGAAGTTTGCAATCCCGATGCTCGCGCCGATGGACAGCTGCAGCCCGTTGACATCGCAAGGTTCTTCCACGGCCTTCAGGATTTCGCCAGCCAGCGCCAGGATCTCCTCCCGCCTGTCCTCTCCGGCAGGATAGATCAGCGCAAACTCGTCACCGCCCAACCGCGCCAGATAACGGATCTGCATGCCGTAACCAGCCGTAAACCCGGTCTCGGAACGCCCGAAGGTTTGCAGAACCGTTTCAAAGCGCGACGCCACTTCGCGCAGGAGAATATCGCCGCATTCATGACCGTAGCTGTCATTGATGCGCTTGAAGCGGTCAAGGTCGATGAACATCACCGTCAGCGGCCGCGGACTGCCATCGGCCTGCCGCATGTATCGGGCGAAATGCTGGCGGAAAGCTTCCCGGTTGGGCAGGCCGGTGACGGAATCGGTGAAGGCCAGCTTGTTGATCTGCTCCATGTTGGAGCTGATCTCACTCACCATGTCCCGGTAGGCGCGGGCCAGAACGCCGATCTCGTCGGTGCGCTCGACCGGGAACTTCACATCGAACTCCCCGGCACACACCTGATGGGCAATGGACGTCAGGCGCTTGATCGGCTTCAGAAAACCACTGCCGAAGTGCAGCAGCACGGGAACGGCAACAGCCAGGAGGCAGACCGACACAATGGCATTGCGCAGCCAGATGCTGTGCAACTGGCTGGAGATGGCCGTCCGTTCAACCGAAACCAGAACGGCACCAGCCACTGCAGCGCCATCGGTGGACCAGACCGGCATGGCAACCGAAATGCGCCCTGTCTCGACGAGTACCTGATCTTCCTCGGCGGAATAAGCCGCCAGAAGCAGCGGATTGACCTCCTGCTGGTCGAAAATTCCGGTTTTCGGGTCAGAATCGACCAGGATCGTCCGGCGCGGGTCCCAGACATAGGCCTGCTGCACCAGACCGCTGGCCGCGATGCTTTCAAGTTCCTGGGAAAGGATCAGATAGTGATGGTTGGCCAGTTGCGGCACCGCGAGCCGGCTGACGGTAGCCCCAATAGAATGCACATGAGCGACGGACTTCGTCTGCTCATCCTGATAGTCGAGAACACTGGCTGTCACCAATGTAATGGCCGTCAGGCACGCAAACAGCAGTACCACGAACAGCGTAAACCGCATTCGCAGCCCAAACCGCTGGCCCGTTCGCCGCTTCCACGCCTTGCCCAGTGCGAGTGCCATCGTTCCCCGGCCAATCCCGTCGCATTACCCAACCCCACAAGTCGCATGATCTCATGAAAAGTTATCATTGCGATTGACGGTCTAGAGAAAAATGCGGATCGGCAGGAAACCATGATGGCTGCTTATTCAGCTAATGAAAGGCGACGGAATGCGGCGGCAGCCAACGGAAAGCTGATTGAAATGAGGATTTCGTGACCAGTATTGCCATTAACAAATGGCGCAGTTGAGCCGGTTGAGGTCAATGATACGGCCCGATTTGGCACATTTGGAAACACCCGGATGACCTGCGTCATCCGGGTGTTTCCTGCTGTTCTCAAGCTTCCAGCTGAAAGCTGGTCACATCAGGCAACGAGTGCCGCTTCTGTCGCAGCCTTGACCTCATCAAGGGTCACGCCGGAGGCCAGTTCCACCAGATGCAGGCCATCCTCCTTCACGTCAAAGACGCCAAGGTTGGTGATGATCCGGTCGACACAGCCAACGCCGGTCAGCGGCAGGCTGCAGGCCTTGAGCAGCTTGCTTTCGCCAGCCTTGGAGGTGTGGTCCATCAGCACGATGACGCGCTTGACGCCCGCCACCAGATCCATGGCGCCGCCCATGCCCTTGACCATCTTGCCCGGGATCATCCAGTTGGCGAGATCGCCCTTCTCCGACACTTCCATGGCGCCCAGGATCGACAGGTCGATATGGCCGCCGCGGATCATGCCGAAGCTGTCGGCGGAGGAGAAGTAGCTGGTGTGCGGCAGCTCGGTGATCGTCTGCTTTCCGGCATTGATCAGGTCGGCATCGACCTCGTCATCCGTGGGGAACGGCCCCATGCCGAGCATGCCGTTCTCCGACTGCAGGGTCACGTGGACACCTTCAGGAATATAGTTCGAAACCAGCGTCGGGATGCCGATGCCGAGGTTGACGTAAAAGCCGTCTTCCAGTTCCTGCGCGGCCCTCTGGGCCATTTCTTCACGAGTCCAGGCCATCTATCCAACTCCCCTCAGGCTGCACGCGTGGTGCGCTTCTCGATGCGCTTTTCAAAAGTGCCGCAGATGATGCGGTCAACGAAGATGCCGGGGGTGTGGATCTGGTCCGGGTCCAGTTCGCCCACCTCGACGATCTCCTCGACCTCCACCAGCGTCTTGCGGCCAGCCGTCGCCATCATCGGATTGAAGTTGCGCGCGGTCTTGCGGTAGATGAGGTTGCCTTCCTTGTCGGCCTTCCAGGCCTTGACGAGGGAAACATCGGCGATGAGGCCGGTTTCCAGAATGTAGGTCTCGCCGTTGAAGTCCTTGTGCTCCTTGCCCTCGGCAATCAGCGTGCCGACACCGGTCTTGGTGTAGAAGCCGGGGATGCCCGCCCCGCCAGCACGGATGCGCTCGGCCAGGGTGCCCTGCGGATTGAACTCCAGCTCCAGTTCGCCATTGAGATACTGGCGCTCGAAGGTGGCATTCTCGCCCACGTAGGAGGAGATCATCTTGCGGATCTGGCGGGTCTGCAGCAGCAGGCCGAGGCCGAAGTCATCCACGCCCGCATTGTTGGAAATGGCGGTAATATCCTTCGTGCCGCTGTCGCGCAGGGCCGTGATGAGATTTTCCGGGATACCGCAGAGGCCGAAACCACCGGCCATGATGGTCATTCCGTCAAACACAAGCCCCTCGAGGGCGGCCTTTGCGTTCGGGTACACCTTGTTCATCGTTGTCTCCTCAAGTCTGGCCATGGCCCTCAAGCCCTGCCCGGCACAGCGCGCGCGCGCTCACGGCAGTCCTCCCGCAGCCCCGGCCGCACCGGACAGTCCGGTTCGGCCCTCTGGCCAGGTTGCAACGCAACAAGACTAAGATTTTCGGCAGGCGTCAACTGGCAGAAAGGCTGGAACGGCTTTTCCCGCCCCATCAGGCAGGTGAAAGTCATGAGACATTTCAGAAGGCGGCGCATCCGGATGGAAAGCGCAGGTCCTATTCATCCGCCCCGGACTGGGCCCTCGTCTCGGAGCGCAGACGGCGGGCAATGCGTTTCAGGCGCCGGAGGGCGAGATAGGCGCTGCCTGCCGCCGTGAGCGCCCGCTCAAAATACAGCGTCTCGACTGGGTCGCCTCCAAAGCGCTGCTTGTAGAACTGGACGCCCGCACCAAAGCACAGCTCGTTGTAGCCTGAGGCTTCCGCCCATTCGATCAGCTTGGCAAAGAGCACCAGCCCTGGCGAGAACCGGTGCCATTTTGCATCTCCCATGGAGATGAGTGTCGCGCTGACCATGCTGTTGTGGCACAGAACGCAGATGGCCCCGGCGATTTCACCATCCTGCGCCTGGAGGGCAAAGACCTCGACAGGCCCTTCCAGCAGGTCATCGTAGTAACGTCCTTGCGAGGCATCCTGCTCCAGCAGGTTCGCCCAGCCCTTTTCCGCAAAGCGCAGCGCTCTCTGGCGGCGCAATTCCCGCAGGAAGTCAGCCTTCTGCTCCACGCCACCGGCCTGAACGAAGCTTACACCCTCGGCCTGCAGCTTGCGGTACTTGCCCCGCGCCTCCTTGTAGACCGACCTCTTGCGCCAGCCACCGGCGCCATAGCCGCCTTCGAGGTCCAGAACATATGTCGGTTCGGCTTCGGGCTGGCGCAGCACATGAAACAGCGGGTTGGGAAAGCCACTGATGCGCGGCGGCATCTTGGCAAAGCGGACCAGATCCACATCGCGCAGTGCCTCGTCGATCAACGGCCAGACGGCTCCGCCCTCGAAAGGCTGAAACGGTGCTTCGCTGGCAAGTACGGGCGCGCAAAGATCGGCCAGATCAAAGTCGGGCATACCGCCGATCCGCAACGGACCGCGGCGGGAGACCATCAGGGGAACCAGCATCCGGGTACGGCCGGTCACCGCATCGCGCACCTCCAGAAGGCGCATCTGCGCGCCCGATGAGGCCGCCACATGGCGGTTAAGGGCGTCCAGCACGTCCGGGCGCTGAAATGCGGTGGCAATGGCATTTCCCGGAAGAGAGGCAAACAGACGCCCCAGCAGAGGCCGTGTGACCTCCCGGTGGAGGACGCCACGAACGCCGCTCGCTGCCTCAACAGCAGCCGAGCCCAAGATCTGCGGCTCCGCGGAAACGCTCTCCACCCGGAACTCCTGATACGCAAACACATGAAACAGGCCGAATCCAATACAGCGGACCCGGTGTGCAGGAGTTTAGGGAAGAATTCTAAAGCAACCCTTCATGCACCGGGCACCCGGCGCGATTTCAGACAGCAGGCAGTAGGTATCACCCCGGATGATCTGCCGCCCGGGATGACTTCAGCCTCAAGGATGGTCAGCCCTTTGCCGCGATCGCCCGGCGCTGGTCACGCTCGCGCTGCAGCTCGCTGCGCCGCGTCAGAACCGAAGTGGCGATGACGACGGCGGTCACAATGGTCACCAGGATCGTGCAGACCGCATTGATTTCCGGCGTTACGCCGAGGCGCACCTGCGAATAGATCTTCATCGGCAGCGTCGTGGCGCCAGGCCCCGTGGTGAAACTGGCGATCACCAGATCATCCAGTGACAGGGTGAAGGCCAGCATCCAGCCGGCAATGACACCCGGCAGGATCAGCGGCAGGGTGATGACGAAGAAGGTGCGAGCGGGCGGACAGCCGAGATCCTGCGCGGCTTCCTCCAGCGAGCGGTCAAACCCGACAAGGCGCGACTGCACCACCACCGCCACATAGCAGGCGGCGAACGTGGTGTGGGCCAGCATGATTGTCCAGAAACCGCGCGCCTGATCGATGGCCACGAAGAGCAGCAGCAGCGACAGGCCGAGGATGACTTCCGGCATCACCAGCGGAGCGAAGATCATGCCCGAGAACAGCGTGCGGCCCGGGAACCGGCCGAAACGCACCAGAACAAGGGCCGCGAGCGTGCCAACAATGGTAGCGAAGGTCGCGGAGAGAAAGGCCACCCGCAAGGTAACTCCGGCCGCTTCCAGAAGCTGCTGATTGTTCATCAGCTCCGCATACCACTTGGTCGAAAACCCGCCCCAGACGGTCACAAGACGCGACTCGTTGAAGGAGAAGACAACCAGAATGACGATCGGCAGGTAGAGGAAGGAAAACCCCAGAACCAGCGATGTGACGTTGAACCAGGAGGGACCGTTTCTCATGCCGCCTTCTCCGATGCCTTCTGCTGCTGCCGCTGGAACAGCACGATGGGAATGACCAGAATGAGCAGCAGCACCACCGCCACAGCGGAGGAAACCGGCCAGTCACGGTTGTTGAAGAACTCAAGCCACAGGGTCTTGCCGATCATCAGCGTCTGCGAGCCGCCAAGCAGATCGGGGATGACGAACTCGCCGACGGCCGGAATGAACACCAGGAAGCAGCCTGCGATGACACCGGGAAGCGACAGCGGAAAGGTGATCCTCCAGAAGGCTTTCCAGGGCGGGCAGCCCAGGTCCTGAGCAGCCTCGAGCAGGCTCTCGTCCAGCTTTTCAAGGCTGGCATAAAGCGGCAGCACCAGGAAGGGCAGATAGGAATAGACGATGCCGATATAGACGGCGATGTTGGTGTTCAGGATACTGAGCGGCTGGTCGATGACACCCACCCACAGCAGCAGCTGGTTGAGCAGGCCCTCATTCTTCAGGATGCCGATCCAGGCGTAGACGCGGATCAAGAACGAGGTCCAGAACGGAAGGATGACCAGCATCAGCAGCGTTGGCCGCCAGGACTTCGGGCTGCGGGCCATGCCATAGGCGATCGGGTAGCCCACCAGCAGCGTGATGAAGGTGGAAACAGCAGCAATAGTGACGCTCGACAGATAGGAGCGCCAGTAGAGGTCATCCTCGATCAGCCAGACATAGTTCTCGAAACTGAGTTCCGAGAAGGCTTCCTTGAAGCCGTCCCAGCCGGCAGACCAGTCGAACACCGGCGCATAAGGCGGGATCGAGACCGCGACATGCGACAGCGAGATCTTGAAGACGATGAAGAAGGGAACAAGGAAGAACAGCATCAGCCAGGCATAGGGAATGCTGATGACCAGCCACTTTCCCAGCTTGCCCTTGAGTTTTTCAAGACCGGTTTCTTCCATCGCCCCCGTCCCTTCCAAGAAGCCGTTCCGCAGATGCCTGCAGGATCTGCGGCCTGTGACGCCCAGCGCTCTGCGCTTCTGCCTCAGTTTGTGAGGATCACGCCTGCATCCCGCCCCCAGGACAGGACCACCTTGTCATCCCAGCCGATCGGCCGTTCGACGAGACGGGTGCGGTTGGTCACTGTCGAGCGCATGGTCATGCCCTCTCCGGCGCGCGAATGGTAGACGGACATGTCGCCCAGATAGGCAATGTCCCAGACTTCGGCGCTCACCTTGTTGACCGCGCCCGGCTCGTGCGTGCCGTGCTCGATGGTGATTTTTTCGGGACGGACAGCATACCAGACCGTTTCACCTACGGCGGCGCCGGTTTCCTGCAGCGTATCGATGACGAAGCCGCCATGGTCTCCGCTGACGGACAGTTTCGTTCCGCCTTCGCCGCGCTCGGCCACGGTGGCCTCGATCAGATTGATGTCGCCGATGAAATCGGCCACGAAACGGCTGTTCGGCGTTTCGTAGATTTCGGCAGGCGTTGCCACCTGAATGATCTTGCCCGCATCCATGACTGCGATACGGTCGGCCATGGTCATGGCCTCTTCCTGATCATGCGTGACGACGAGGAAGGTCATCTTAAGCTCTTCCTGAAGCGTCATCAGCTCGAACTGGGTTTCCTCGCGCAGCTTGCGGTCCAGAGCGCCCAGCGGCTCGTCCAGCAGCAGAACCTTCGGCCGCTTGGCGAGCGAACGGGCGAGCGCGACGCGCTGGCGCTGGCCGCCGGAGAGCTGGTGCGGCTTGCGCTTGCCGAATTTCTCCAGCTTGGTCAGGCGCAGCATTTCGGCCACGCGCGCCTCGATGTCCGCCTTGGCCATGCCGTCCTGCTTCAGACCGAAGGCGATATTGGCCTCGACACTCATATGCGGGAACAGCGCATAGGACTGGAACATCATGTTGACGGGGCGGCGGTAGGGCGGCACGCCGGACAGGCTCTGGCCATCCAGCAGGATCTCGCCTTCGGTCGGTGTTTCGAAGCCGGCCAGCATGCGCATCATCGTCGTCTTGCCGCAGCCCGAACCACCGAGCAGGGCGAAGAACTCGCGCTCATAGATCTTGAGGCTGAGGTTATCAACGGCGGTAAAGTCACCGAAGCGCTTGGTCACATTGCGGAATTCGATGAAAGGGACCGACTGGGGATTTTCCCAGGGTGCAAAGGACCGCCGTACCGGTCCGATCGGTTTCTTGGCCAAATTCCACCCCCAACGCTACCGGAAATAATCCAGCTTCCCACCCCTTGGGATGCCTGGTCAGAAGCCCGGCGCAGCCCGTGCCGCGCCGGGGCAGAGACTGTCAGCGGCCGCTCTTGACCTTGGTCCAGACGCGGTTCTGAATGCGGTTGATCTTCGCATCCTTGGTCGACACGGTGTAGAGCTTCTGGATCGTCTCCGCATCCGGGTAGATGGCGGTGTCTTCCAGGACTTCCTTGTTCAGCAGCGGCTGGCTGTCCTTGTTGCCATTGGCATAGAACACATAGTTGGACGCCTTGGCGATGACTTCCGGACGCATCATGTAGTTCAGGAACTCATGCGCCTCGGCAACGTTCTTGGCGTCAGCCGGGATCGCCATGTTGTCGAACCACATCAGCGCGCCTTCCTTCGGGATCGTGTACTCGACGGTGACGCCATTGTTGGCTTCTGCGGCACGGTCGCGCGCCTGCAGGATGTCCCCGGACCAGCCCACGGCGATGCAGGCATCACCATTGGCCAGTGCGTTGATGTACTCCGAAGAATGGAACTTGGTGATGTACGGCTTGATCGTCGCAAGCAGCTCGCCGGCCTTTTCGATGTCATCAGCATTGTCGCTGTCCGGGTTGAGACCCAGATAGTTCAGCGCTGCCGGAATGATTTCTTCCGGCGTGTCGAGCACGAAGATGCCGCAGTCGGCAAATTTGGAGACTACCTCCGGCTTGAACACCAGATCCCAGCTGCCGATCGGAGCGTCAGGCATGCGCTCCTTGATCTTGTCGACGTTGTAGCCGATGCCGGTGGTGCCCCACATGTAGTTGATGGCATGCTCGTTGCCCGGGTCATACTTGGTCAGGCGCTCGGAAATTTCCGGCCACATGTGCACGAGGTTCGGCAGTTTGGACTTGTCGAGCTTCTGGAACACACCAGCCTGGATCTGGCGGCCAAGGAAAGTGCCCGTCGGAACCACGATGTCATAGCCGGTGCCACCGGCCAGCAGCTTGGTCTCGACCGTCTCGTTGCTGTCAAAGACGTCGTAGACGACGCGGATGCCGGTCTCCTTGGTGAAGTCAGTCAGGATCGATTCGTCGATATAATCCGACCAGTTGTAGACATTCACCACGCGCTCCTGCGCGGTTGCAGTGCCTGCCAGAATGGCGGTGAGCGCGACACCTGAAAGAATGACCTTCAACATCTGTTCCGTCTCCACTGATTGCAGCGGGCCTGCGCCCGGTTTTTCTCGCATAGCCGCCGTGCCGGAGGCGTGGCCGCGACCGGCCAGCGTCTATGCCATTGCCAGTGAGACTAGAAGCGAAATCTCAAAGGCTCAACAGCTTGATAGCCCTCCGGCGATCATTTTTGCGGCACCCTCCGCCTTTCCTTTCAGCACGGTTGCACGTCACAAATATGTCTGCCGCTCCAGGCTGGAAATCTCGCGGCCAAAAGACGTCAGTTCCTCGCGCTTGATGTCAGTCAGGACCTTGTGCATGTGGGCCCCGACCGCTTCCTTCATCCGCTCCGAGGCAACGAAGGCATCGATGGCTTCATCCATCCAGGGCGTCAGGCGCTTGTAGCCCTTCTCATAGGCGTTGCCCTCGACCGGCGGCGGCGGCATCACCCCGGCGCTGATGCCTTCCAGCATCCCTGCAATGACACCGGTGAGCACCAGATAGGGGTTGGCATCTGCGCCCGCGATCCTGTGCTCGATGCGCGAGGCAGCCGGCTTGCTGGCCGGAACGCGTAAGGCCACCGAGCGGTTGTCATAGCCCCAGCAGATCGATGTCGGTGCGTAGGAACCCGGCTGCATGCGGCGGAAGCCGTTGAAAGTGGAGATATAGAGCAGCAGCGACTGGGGCATGGTGTCGAGCAGACCGGCGATGGCGTGCTGGAGGCGTGTCTCCCCCTCCACCGGGTCAGCGAAAATGTTGCCTTGCTCGTTCTCCAGCGACACGTGCACATGCATGCCGTTGCCGGGCCAGTCGACGAACGGCTTGGCCATGAACGAAGCCTTGAGGCTGTGCTTGCGGGCAACACCCGCCACGAGCCGGCGCAGCAGCACGGCATCATCGGCGGCCATCAGCGCATCGCGCCGGTGATGCAGGTTAAGCTCGAACTGTCCGGGCGCTGCTTCCGACACGGCCGCATCGGCCGGAATGCCCTGCAACTCGGCACCGCGCCGGATCTCGTCCACCAGCGTCATCAGCGATTCAAGATCCGACAGGGCATACATGTTCTGCCGGGCCGGGCCGAGATGGGTGGCAAAGACCGGCTTCGGCGGCCCGCTCCAGTCGCCTTCGCTTTCCTCGAAGAGATAGAATTCCAGTTCGAAGGCCGCCGTCGCCGACAGTCCGTGGCTGGCGAGCTTGCCGTTCATCCGGTCCAGCACATGGCGCGGGTCGATGAGGAAGGGTTTGCCCTCCCGGTCATACATGTGCATCAGAACCTGTGCCGTCTTGCGGGCGGCCCAGGGCACCAGTGTCAGCGTGCGGGCAATCGGCCAGCACACGCCGTCCATATCGCCCGTCTCGATGTGAAGGCCGGTTTCCTCCACCTCACGCCCCCAGACGTCCACGCCGAACAGCGCGAAGGGCAGCGCAACGCCTTCCTCGAACACCTTGCGGATTGCCGTGCCAGGCAGCCACTTGCCGCGCAGCACGCCATTGGTGTCCGGCAGGATCACCTCAAAGGTGTCGATGTCCGGGTGCTCAGCCAGAAAGCGCTCCAGCACCTCCTCCCAACCCTCATCCTCCGGGCGCACCCAGGTCTGGCGGGGAATCGTATGCATGATGGCTCTCCTTCCGGCGTCAGCGGTGTCCGCACGGCCTTGTGGCCCGCAGTTGCACCGTGAGGCAAATTGTGATCACGTTGCAGAAGGACTGTCAAGCGCGTCTGCCCAAGCGGCAAGCATGCCTGCCTGAAATGCAAGACCGAAAGGGCCAGCCAAAGTGGCAAAGACCGGAGCCTCGAACGAGCCCCCGCCAGCGGGTGCTGCAGCACACCGCCCCCAGGAGCAGGGCTATGAAAAAACCGCCGAGCGCGGTGTGGCGCGCGGCCATGTGGACCGCAGCATCCGCCACGCTCTGATCACGGGCCGCTTCATACCCGGCAAGGCCGTGACCTTGCGCGGCCTTGCTGCCGAGCTTGGCGTCAGCCCGATGCCGGTGCGCGAGGTGATCCAGCGGCTGGCTGCCGAAAACGCCCTGTCGATCCGGGCCAGCGGCCGGGTGCAGGTGCCGGACATGACGCCCGAGCGCTTTGACGAGATCCTGCGCGCCCGTCTGCTGCTGGAACCGGAGCTGGCCCGCCGCGCCCTTCCCGCCCTAGGCAAGGCCGATGCGAAGGAGCTCGAGGACATCGACAACCGCATGGATGTCAGCATCGCCAGCGGCGATGCGGAAGGCTACATGCGGCTCAACCATGCCTTCCACTTCCGCATCTATTCCGCCGCCCGCTCCACGGTGCTGCTGCCTTTGGTGGAGAGCCTATGGCTGCAATTCGCCCCCTTCATGCGCACCGTCTATGGGCGCCTTGGCACGGCCGTTCTGGTGGACCATCACAAGGAGGCCATAGCTGCCATCCGCCAGCGCAAGGACGAGGCGCTCGCCGCCGCCATTGCTGCAGACATTCAGGATGGCATGGACTTCATCGAACAGGCCCAGGGACGGACCGGCCAACCGGCTCGAACAGAAAACAGTTGACCGCACGCATTTTGTGATCACAAAATCAGAATAACTGGACGGACGAGGATGCAGCTCATCAACCGGCAAGAGGAACCGGAAAACTGCATCTGCTTGACGGAACGCCATCCGGGCGCAAGATGCCTGCGCCCGGCGTTGCAATGCGGCATGCGCCAATCCGGGCTGACACCGATATGCAGGAGCCCAGCGTGAGCAAGAAGAAGAAAGCCCAGCCCGTGACGAGCCCGCGCGGCGTGGCGGATATGGCGGCGGCCCAGACCTGGCTTGCCGAGCGTGGCATCGAAGACATCGAATGTATTGCCCCGGACCTTGCCGGCGTTGCACGCGGCAAGATGATGCCGGCGGAGAAATTTCTCTCCGGCCCGGTCATGACCATGCCGTCCTCGATCTTCGCCCAGACGATTTCCGGTGACTATCCGGAGGATGATGACCGTTTCCAGCACAATCCGATCGACGGCGACCTCTATTTCCGCCCCGACTATTCGACGCTGACCACCGTTCCGTGGGAAACCGATCCGACGGCGCAGCTGATCCACGATGCCTACACCCGTGACGGCATTCCGGTGGAGACCGCGCCGCGCAACGTGCTCAAGCGCGTGCTCGGCCTTTATGAGGAAAAGGGCTGGCAGCCGGTGATCGCGCCGGAAATCGAGTTCTATCTCGTGCGCCCCAACACCGACCCAGATTACCCGCTGGAGCCGCCGACCGGCCGGTCGGGCCGCCCGGAAGCCGGACGCCAGTCCTATTCCATCTCGGCGCTGAACGAGTTCGATGATCTCATCGACGATATCTACGACCTGTCGGAAAAGCAGGGGCTGGAAATCGACACGCTGATCCACGAGGAAGGCGCGGCGCAGATGGAGATCAACCTGCGCCACGGCCATCCGCTGGAACTGGCCGATCAGGTGTTCCTGTTCAAGCGCACCATCCGCGAAGCAGCGCTGCGGCATGACATGTATGCCACCTTCATGGCCAAGCCCATGTCGAACCAGCCGGGCTCTGCCATGCACATCCACCAGTCGCTGACGGACATGGAGACCGGCCGCAACATCTTCTCCAACGAGGATGGCGAGGCGACGCGCGAGTTCCTGTCCTTCATCGCCGGCCACCAGCAGTACCTGCCGAACGTGACCTGCCTGATGGCCCCTTACGTGAACTCCTACCGCCGCTTCTCCCGCAACACGGCGGCACCGGTCAACGTCTACTGGGGCTACGACAACCGCACGGTCGGCCTGCGCGTGCCCTATTCCAAGCCCGATGCACGCCGCCTCGAAAACCGGGTGCCCGGCTCGGATGTGAACCCCTATCTCGCCATCGCGGCCTCCCTCGCCTGCGGCTATCTCGGCATCGAGGGCAAGCTGCAGCCGGATGAGCCGCGCATGTCCGATGCCAGCAACATCCAGCAGTCGCTGCCGCGCGGCCTGATCGAGGCGGTGACGCTTTTCGAGGAATGCGAGGAACTCACCGAGGTCTTCGGCGAGAAGTTCGTCGCCACCTACCGGGCGATCAAGCAGGAAGAGTTTGAGACCTTCATGTCCGTGATCAGCCCCTGGGAGCGGGAATACCTCCTGCTCAATGTCTGAAATCCCGCCGGGCGGGGGCGCAACTCCAGCCCCTGCCCGGCCTTAACGCCCGACGGAGCCTGAAATGACCGGTGTATCCAACCGCTACCCGACCGCAGAGCTGCGTGCCCTTGATGCGGCACATCATTTCCATCCCTTCACGGATACGCTCCAGCTCAATGCGGAAGGCAGCCGGGTGATCACCAATGCCAAGGGCGTTTGGCTGACCGATTCCGATGGCAACCGCATTCTGGACGGCATGGCCGGCCTGTGGTGCGCCCAGATCGGCCATGGCCGCGAGGAAGTCGCCGAGGCGGTTTACAAGCAGATGCTGGAACTGCCCTACTACAACACCTTCTTCAAGACGACCCATCCGCCGGTCATCGCCCTGTCGGAGAAGCTGGCGGAAATCGCCCCGCCGAATTTCAACCGCACCTTTTTCTGTTCGTCCGGCTCCGAGGCCAACGACACCGTATTCCGCATGGTCCGCTTCTACTGGGACCAGATGGGCAAGCCCGGGAAGAAGGTGATCATCGGCCGCTGGAACGGCTATCACGGCTCGACGCTGGCCGGCACCAGCCTTGGCGGCATGAAGGCGATGCACGAGCAGGGCGATTTGCCGGTGCCGGGCGTGCGCCACATCGACCAGCCCTACTGGTTCGGCGAGGGCGGCGACATGTCTCCGGAAGACTTCGGCATCGCCGTCGCCCGCCAGCTTGAGCGTGCGATTGACGAGATCGGTGAGGACAAGGTGGCTGCCTTCATCGCCGAGCCGATTCAGGGGGCTGGCGGCGTCATCATTCCGCCCTCGACCTACTGGCCGGAAATCTCCCGCATCCTGAAGGAACGCGACATTCTTTTCGTCGCCGACGAGGTGATCTGCGGCTTTGGCCGCCTCGGCACCTGGTTCGGCTCCGAGTATTTCGGCATTGAGCCGGACCTGATGCCAATCGCCAAGGGCCTGACTTCCGGCTACCTGCCCATGGGCGGCGTGCTGGTGTCGGACAAGGTGGCAGAAGGCGTCATCGGCAAGGGCGGCGAGTTCTATCACGGCTACACCTACTCCGGCCACCCGGCCTGCGCGGCCGCAGCTCTGGTCAATCTTGAGATCATCCAGCGCGAGAAGCTGGTGGAGCGGGTGGCCAATGACATCGGCCCCTACCTGCAGGCCCGCTGGCGTGCGCTTGGCGATCATCCGCTGGTGGGTGAAGCCCGCATGACCGGGCTTGTCGGCGCGCTGGAGCTGGTACCGGAAAAGGGCAACCGCAAGAAGGCCTTTGCCGACACCGGCACCGTCGGCACCCTCTGCCGCGACATTTCCTTCGGCAACGGGCTGATCATGCGCGCCGTGCGCGACAGCATGATCATCTCCCCGCCGCTGGTCATCAGCCACGATGAAGCCGACCAGCTCGTCGCCCTCGCCCGCAAGACGCTGGACGACACCTGGGCCGAGCTGAAGCGTCAGGGCAAGGTCGCCGCCTGAAACGGCCAACTTCGCAAGATCGCATGGTCCGCCGCATGGCCGCCGCCCTGCGGGGGATTTTGCATTCAAGGCTCATTTCACTGCGCGCCCATCTCCTGCCACAAACCTGTTGAACATTATCATTCCGTAACGTGACCGCCATCACAGTGGAACAACACGGCTCCGGCTACGTTGTCACCATGAACTCAAGACAGAGCTGCCCGTCTGGCCCGGCCAGAAAGGCAGAATCTTCCGGAGAAGGGGGCTTCGCCATGTTGAGCCGAGCGACCAGAATAGCGTCGGCATCGCTTCTGTCAGCAGCCGTTGTGCTTGCAGCTGTCTCTACGGCGGAGGCAGGCCGCCGCCACCACCGTCATCACGGCCATGGCTGGGAGACAGGCGCTGCCATTGTTGGCGGGCTTGCAGCCGGGGCGCTCATTGGCTCGGCCCTGTCTGCGCCGCGCTATCCTGCACCGGTCTACGTGGCCCCGCCGCCGCCACCGGTCTATCATTACCGTCCGGCGCCCCGCGTCTATTACCAGCAGCCGGCACCGGTTCATTACCGCCCGGCGCCATGGAGCCCGGCCTGGTATCAGTACTGCTCGTCGCGGTACCGGTCGTTTGACCCCAGAACCGGCTACTTCCGCAGCTACTCCGGCCGCTACGTTTTCTGCCAGTAGGCACCACTGTTTTCAGCAGACCTTTAGCCTGGACGGCCCGCCGCCCAGGCACCAGACTTTTTGACTTAAAATTTCGCGAAGGGCGGCCTTATTTCAGGCCTGCGCCGTCAGGAGGCGCTGGAATCAGGCACTTGCCTGATTTGCCCAAAATCTTGTCTGGCAAACGACTGCCAGCCCAACCGGCCCTCGTCCTTCGGGACGGGGGCCTTTTCTTTTCCGCTCCAGCCAGCTGACAGATCTCAGGACTGGCCGCCTGGCGCGGCTCTCAACGCCCCGCGCACCGCATTTTCCAGCGCCTGCAGAAAGCGGGACCGGTCCTGCCGGGAGAAGGATGGACCGCTTTCACGGATCTCGCCGATTTCACGCAGATGCGTCTTCAGGTCCCGCATGGCCAAAGCAAGGCCCACGTCGCGGAAGGGCTTGCCCGAGGGGCCCAGCACGATGGCACCTGCCTTGACGCAGCGGGATGCCAGCGGCACGTCTGCCGTCACGACGACATCACCGGGCGCTGCGCGCTCTGCGATCCAGTCGTCGGCGACATCCAATCCCTCGGACACGACCACCCGCTGCACCAGTTCACTCTCCGGCAGGCGCATGAAGGCGTTGGAGACGAAGATCATCTGCAGCCCATGCCGCTCTCCGACGCGCACCACCTCTTCCTTCACCGGGCAGGCATCCGCATCGATGTAAATGACCGTCATGCAGAGGCCTTTCCGGCAGCCAGATAGGCGAGAATGCCATCGGCTGCTGCCATGCCCGTCGCAAAACAGGCCTGCAGCAGATAGCCGCCGGTGGGTGCTTCCCAGTCCAGCATTTCCCCGGCGGCAAAGACACCGGGACGCTGGCGCAGCATCAGACCTTCATCGAGCGCCTCAAGCCGGATGCCCCCGGCCGTCGAAATCGCCCGTTCCATGCCGCTGGTGCCCGTCAGCTTCAGCTGCACCTGCTTGATGGCGGCTGCAAGGGCCTCCGGGGAGCTATCCTGAGGCGTTGCGGACTCCCGCAGGAGCGCCACTTCCACGGGCAGCAGGCCCGCAGCCTTGCGCAGGAAGGTGGAAAGCGATTGCTTGGCCCGTGGCCTCGACAGGCGGCTGGCGAGCGTTGCCACGTCCATGTCCGGGCGCAGGTCAATGGAGAGCACAGCTTCTCCCTCGCTGGCGATCGCCTCGCGAAGAGCAGCCGACAAGGCATAGACCGCACCGCCCTCGATGCCCGTGCGGCTGATCATCGCCTCCCCGCGCTGGCGGATATCCCCGTGCGCCAGTTCGATACGCTTCAGCGGCTGACCGGCAAAACGCTCCGCAAAGAACGGTGACCAGTTGCACAGGAAGCCGCAATTGGACGGGCGCAGCGGCGCCACGTCCACACCCCAGCCTTCCACCACGGAGAGCCAGTCCCCGCGCGAGCCAAGGCGGGGCCAGCTGCCACCGCCCAGCGCCAGAAGCGTGGCACGGGCCGGCAGAGCCTCCAGCGAACCGTCCTGAGCGCGGAAGAGATTGCGGCCTTCAGCGTCCTGCCCTTCCCAGGTCTGACGCAGGCGGAATGTGACCCCCTGCTTCTCCAGCCTGGCGAGCCAGGCACGCAGCAGCGGCGAGGCCTTCATCGCCTTCGGAAACACACGTCCGCTGGAGCCTACAAAGGTCTCCTGCCCCAGATCTTCGGCAAATCGGCGCAGCGTCTGAGGGTCAAACCGGTGGATCAAAGGCTCAAGAAAGGGACGGCCGCTGCCGTAGCGTTCCAGAAAGGCTCCGATGTCTTCGGAATGCGTCAGATTGAGCCCGCCGCGGCCTGCCAGCAAAAACTTGCGCGCAGGTGAAGCCATACGATCGAGGACCGTAACTTTATTCCCTGCCGCCGAAAGTTTATCCGCAGCTGCCAAACCCGCAGGACCAGACCCTACGATTACCACATCCGTCATTTTACCAATTTATCCTGATGTTCCAGACCTATTTCTTGCCGCATCGCAAAATTTTACGGAAAAATTTCATTTTCCCTTTTGCTTACCCCTAAAAATTTGCAGCAAACAGGATTTTATTAGCAAATAGGGCTGCTTGCTGATGTCAGGAGCCCGAGTGGCGGGAATCGGTTTTCGAACTCATCAGCCCGCCAGAGCCCCGGCCAGATGCATGGAGATTGGATCATGGCGGAGACACAGAAGCTTATTCTTGTTGTCGATGCAGACGTCAAGGTGCTGACGGCGTTTCAGCAGCTGCTTGGCAGCAAGTTCCAGATAGCCACGGCTCGCAGCGGCGTCGAGGCGACCGCCTGGATCGAGCGCAACACGTCTGTCGCTGTCGTCATTTCCAGTCTCAATCTGCCCGACATCAACGGCATCGAGTTTCTGAGATCCGTAACAGAACTCGCACCAGTTGCGGCCCGCATCATGCTGACGGCCGACCGCTCACTGGAAGTGGCAAGACGGGCGGTCAATGAGGCGAATGTCCTCATGCATCTGCTGAAGCCATGCCCGGCCGACGAGATCGAGAATGCCATCCGTTCCGGACTTGCCTACCACAACCGGGTTCTGAAGGAGAAGAACCTGCTGGAGAAGACACTCTCCGGTTCGGTGAAGCTGCTGATCGACATGCTGGCCCTGTTCCACACGGACGCCTTCCGCAAGACGACCGTCATGCGTCAGCAGGCACTGAAGGTGGCCAAGGCGCTCGGGCTCAAGAAGATCTGGGAACTGGAGATGGCGGTCATGTTCTCGCCGCTCGGTGAGGCGCTGCTGCCGCGGGAAATCCTCTCCCGCTACCGTTCGGCCAAGACCCTGACGGACCCCCAGCGTGAATTGCTCGCCCGCGCTCCGGAGCAGAGCCGGGATCTGTTGCGCAACATTCCCCAGTTCGAGCGGATTGCCGAGGTGCTGTATTACTCGGGCAGAGGCTTTGATGGCTCGGGCTTTCCCACGGATGGCCCGACCGGCAAGGACATTCCGCTGCACTCGCGCATTCTCAAGATCCTGATCGACCTGTGGTACGCAAGCCCGGACACGGGCGTCGATCTGGCCGCCTTTGAAGCGCTGAACATCAACCGGCGGCAATACGATCCGGCGCTGCTGAAAGTCGTCAGGGCATGCCTGCTGGAAACGGAACAAAGCCTCACCGAGCGCTTCCAGACCGTCGCCTGCCATATCCGCGCCCTGCGTCCCGGTGACATTCTCATCGACGACATCATCACTGATGGCAGCCATGAACTGGTCCTGTCACGCGGTCACCAGCTGACGGAAACGACCATCAAGCGCCTGTCGCAGTTCGACCGCCTGACCGGCCTGCGTCAGCCAATCCGGGTGAAGCGGCAGGAAGTGCTCTTTGCAGATCCTGTGTCTGGTGCAACCTCAGCCCCCTCGGCAGCTCCGGCCGACCGCAGCAAGATGCCGTCGCCAGGCCAGGGACAGCAGGTCCACGCCCAGTTGGATGGCTCGCAGCAGCAGCAGGGCATGACCGCAGTGACAGAAAACCTTATCGGCTAGGCAGACAGAACCAGTGCTCTCAACTGGAGGACCGCTGCTTGTCGAGCATCTTGAGGATGCGCACGAACCGGCCAAAGGACTGGATCGTCGCAAAGGCATAGCCCTTCCAGCCTGCAAAGATAAAGCGCCGCATGATCAGGTACTTCAGCATCTCGACCGGAAATTCGGTGACGAGACGCAGGCGCAGCAGCAGCCCGTTCTTTTTCTTCTGTGTGGCAGCCGCCAGATCTGACGTGTAGTTCAGCTTGGCAATCGCGTGACCCCAGGTGCGGAACGAGAAGTGATGCTGCCGGCCCTTCAGGATGCCGGTGGTGAAGCCTTCATCCACATCCATGCGGTCGTAGGACGGCTCCAGCCGGATGCGGGCGTGTTTCAGATTGTACAACCGGGGCACCTTGCGGTAGTCGGCAAAGGGGCGCGGCCGGTCATCGCCCGGCAGCACCATGGTGTTGCGCACCAGATAGCAGGCGTGCTGTGGCTCACCGTTCCGGAACAGGCCAGCAATCTCCTGCCGCAGCTCCGGCGTCACCACTTCATCGGCATCGATGTAGAAGACCCAGTCATTGCGGCACTGCTTTTCACCAAAGCTCCGCTGCGGCCCGAAGCCGGCCCACGGATTGCTGATCACCCGTGCCCCGAAAGAATGGCATATGGCCACCGTGCCATCGGTCGAGCCGGAGTCGATGACGACGATCTCCCGCCCCAGCCCCTGCACGCTCTGCAAGGTGCGGCCGATGCGGTCTCCTTCGTTGAAGCAGCGGATCAGGACGGAGATCGGGGCAGAAACGTCGGACATGCAACCACCAGACCGGAGAAACGGGCTTGAAAGCAGGCGGACAGGCGGAAACGGGAAGCACTGCGTCACGGGCTGTCCGGCTGCGAGGTATTGCGGAAAAGTTTGATCGGATCAAGCGGGATGGATAAACAGGCCCACACGGCGAAGCCCCCGAGAGGAAACTCCTCCGAGAGACAGGACGGCAGGCACATGATGCAAGGCGCATTTCTCAGACGCTTCCGCAGGCTGCGGCATAATCTGTGCAACTATGTGCTGATCTGGTTCCTGCGCGGCGACAAACCCTCCCCCTTTGCCAGCGCGCTGCTGATCCCCTTGCATGAAAAGGACCTGCCCTTCTTCCGCGAGCATATCAGCACGACGCTGAAAAACCTTGTTCAGCCTGTTGATGAGCTCGTCCTTGTGGGCACGGCGAAAGCCTGCGCAGAGCTGGACGGCTTCTCGGTCGACGGTTGCGCGGTGCGCATCATCCCGGAAGCGCAGGTGTTGCCCGCAGACTTCTCCGCACAGGGCTTCACGGACAGTGAGGGCAAGAAACGCAGCGGCTGGATCACCCAGCAGATCATCAAGCTCAGCTGGCCTGCCTACATCGGGTCAGAAAGCTGCATCGTTCTGGATGCGGACACCTTCATCAACCGCCCGGCCAGCTATATCAGCGCCGAAGGACACTACTGGCTGTTCACGGCAGACGATGAAAACCCCGGCTGGAACAGCTTTGTCGAGAAAGCCCTCGGCCGCCCGAAGCAGTTTCCATGGTCACTGGTGGCGCACACGATGATCTTCCGGCGCGGGGCCATGGCCGCCCTGCAGGCTCACATTGAGCAGCGCTTCAACCAGCCCTGGCTGGAAGCGCTTCAGTCACTGGTGAAGGACAGGGCAGACCACTTCTCGGAATACGAGCTTTACGGGACGTTCGTCTGCGAGCATCAGGACTTCGGCTACCGGCACCGCTACTTCTACAATGTGAAGCGGACCAAGAAGGGCACGTTCCTGAAAGGCATGCGGCTGCGCCTGTCCCGGTTCATCTCCAATCATGTGAAGACCGACTAATACCAATGCTCGATGAGCCTGGCTCATCGAGCATTGGTTAAGCCCGCGCGGCGCTTGAGCATTTTAAAGGCATGATGCGTCAGCATCGAAATCCTTGGTATAACCCGTCTTTAAGGGACGAGCATCCGCGTCAGAACGGATCCTTGCGCAGGCCCGCGTAATAGAGCTTCTTGCGGATGGAGCGCATCAGCTTGCCGAGCTTGCTTTTCGGCCGCGGTGGCATCGTCGGGTCAGTTACATTGCGCTTCTGGCCGATATGCCGCGCAACACCCGGCAGCAGATAGGCAACGCGCTTGCCATCCTGCTTGATGACGGCCGACATCTTGTCATGGAAATGCTGGGCAAAAGGCGCATAGGATTCGTACAGCGCCTTGGTGATCAGCCCCGGATTGCTGGACCAGCCGAAGAACTCGGGATGGGCATCAGCCCGCATCAGGCGGAAATCAACGCCCGCAACCGCCAGCGGATCCGACTTCTCCCGGAACTTTTCCTTGATCTCGTCATAGGCACGCAGCGACACATTGGCGATTTCCGGATGGGTCTCCAGTGCCCGGATCGCAGCTTCCCAGTTGACCGGACCATCGAACTGCCAGTCATCTTCCAGATGGAAGATGTAGGGCGTTGTGGCCGTCGAATAGAGCCTGTCGATGGAGGCCATCAGGCCCATGCGCTCGGGACTGGAGATAACTTCCGCCCAGGGGTAGGTCCGCCGCACTTCATCGATGATGGCGCCGTCTCTGGAATCCTCATGGATCAGAAATTTGCCGCCCGTGTTGAACCGGCGGAAGGAGGCAAGCGTCTCGGCCAGCAGATCCAGCCGCCCGCAGCTGGTGACGCAGATCGTGACAGTTCCGGGAATTTCGGCCGCAGCAGTCATCGGATTTGCATGCCTCTTTTGCGCATTTGAGGACCTAGCCACCGGAGTTTGCGCAACTGCGTCACCGGGGCCGGAATAAGCCGCAGATACCATTTGGCCATGTGGCTGGCAACCGGCTGGCGCGCCACCAGCCATACGCACAAAAAGGCCGGGTTCCGACGGAACCCGGCCTCAAAACTTTCGGCAACACTTTAAGTAATTTTTACGTATGGAATGACGCTCTTATCGGGGCTTTTGATGACAGGCGTATGACCTGGGGGGCAGTCAGATACATTTTCCGCCCGCGACCGGGTTCTGACGGTGCCAGACACTCCCCCAAACAGAGGAGGCAAAACCTGCTGGCCATGCGGCGCGGGACGGGCTTATGTTACGTTAAAGTCAATTGAGGCTTTGCCCCGTGACAGAAAAGGACATCCGCAGCCGGAGCTGCCGGATGCCAGTGGAGGATCCCGGAATGACAGCGGCAATCGTTGGATGGGCGCACCTGCCTTTTGGCCGGCACGCGGAGGAAACCGTCGAGAGCATGATCGTCAAGGTGGCCGTTGACGCCATCAGTGACGCAGGTCTGGAGCCGAAGGATATCGGCGAGATCTATCTCGGCCATTTCAACGGCGGCTTCTCTGCCCAGGATTTCACGGCCTCGCTGGTGTTGCAGGCGGACCCTGCCCTGCGCTTCACCCCCGCCACCCGCGTGGAGAACGCCTGTGCAACCGGCAGCACGGCGGTTCATATGGGCGTGCGTGCCATCAGTGCGGGCGCAGCGCGTTTCGTGCTGGTCGTGGGTGTCGAGCAGATGACCACGACGCCGGGGCCGGAAATTGGCCGCAACCTGCTCAAAGCCTCCTATCTTGCTGAAGAAGGTGACGTTCAAGGCGGCTTCGCTGGTGTCTTCGGCAAGATTGCAGAGACCTATTTCCAGCGCCACGGCGACCAGTCGGACGCACTTGCCCGCATTGCCGCCAAGAACCACAAGAACGGCGTCAACAACCCTTATGCCCAGATGCGCAAGGACCTCGGCTACGAGTTCTGCCGCAATGAAGGCGAGAAGAACCCCTTCGTCGCAGGCCCGCTGAAGCGCACGGACTGCTCGCTTGTCTCGGATGGCGCAGCCGCTCTGGTGCTGACGGATACGGCCACTGCTCTTGGCATGAAGAAGGCTGTTGCCTTCCGCTCGCTCGCCCATGTGCAGGATTACCTGCCCATGTCCAAGCGCGACATTCTGAAGTTCGATGGCTGCCGCCATGCCTGGGGGCAGGCCCTGACGCAGGCGCGGATGGGTCTGGAGGACCTGTCCTTCGTTGAAACACACGACTGCTTCACCATCGCCGAGCTGATCGAATACGAGGCCATGGGGCTTGCGCCGGAAGGCCAGGGCGCGCGTGCCATCCTTGAAGGCTGGACCGAAATGGACGGCAAGCTGCCGGTCAACCCATCCGGCGGTCTGAAGGCCAAGGGCCACCCGATCGGCGCCACGGGCGTGTCCATGCACGTGCTGACGGCCATGCAGCTGACTGGGGAAGCGGGCGGCATTCAGGTGAAGAATGCCGAAGTCGGCGGCATCTTCAACATGGGCGGCGCGGCCGTCGCCAACTATGTGTCGATCCTGCAGGCGCTGAAGTGATTTGAATCTGTCTTTGGGCCGGAGCAGAGGCTCTGGCCCAAAGACGTGTCAGCTCAGGAAGAGACCTTCATCAGCACGATGCCACTGATGATGAGAAGCGCTGCCGCCACACGCGCAGGCGAGACCACTTCGCCGAGCATGATGACGCCAAGCACAAAGGCTCCCACAGCGCCAATGCCGGTCCAGATGGTGTAGGCCGTGCCAAGCGGCAGATCGCGCATGGCAAGCGTCAGCAGCGCGAAGGAGCCGATCATGCCGACGATCATGACAAGGGTCGGGACAGGCCTTGTGAAACCGTCTGACAGCTTCATCGCATAGGCCCAGACGACTTCGAGAACTCCGGCAGCAAGCAGATAAATCCAGGACATATTGACCTCTTTGCGGGCCGTCCCGGAATTCTGGCGCCCATGACCGGGCAGCGAGGCCGTCCTCTGATGCCCTCATATGGGACCGGGAGAGAAACGGGTCAAGCTGCCATTTTCCGCTTGAAAAATGTGGTTTCCTGGACAATCAATTGATCAACAATATTTTACCTGTTCGCGCCTGCATTTGAGAACTGTTCATTTAATGGAAACGGTGCGTCAAGTTGTGCAGTGCGGAAAAATCATTACATAGTCCCTTGGGCTGCGACAAAGCGCCCTGTTCAGACACTTTTCTGTCCGGAGATTTCTGATGATCCGTCTTGCCGCCTCTGCCCTTGCTCTCGGCCTGCTGACCGCGCCGGTTCTGGCCGCTCCTGTGGCCTATGAATTCGACAAGAGCCATTCCAACCTTTCGTTCTCCTACAACCACCTTGGCTATTCCACCACCGATGGCCGTTTCGGCACCTGGGATGCCAAGCTGATGATCGATGCCGATCAGCCGGAGAACTCCTCGCTCGAAATGACCATCGACACCAACAGCCTGGACACCTTCTGGGCCGAACGTGATACCCACTTCAAGAGCGCCGATTTCTTCGACACCGCCAAGTTCCCGGAAGCCTCGTTCAAGAGCTCCAAGGTGACCAAGACTGGTGAGCAGACGCTGCAGATCGACGGCGACCTGACCATCAAGGGCATCACCAAGCCCGCCACGCTGGACGTGACCGTGACCGCCATGGGCGAACACCCGATGGAAAAGAAGCCGTGGGTTGGCTTTGCCGGCACCACCACCATCAAGCGCTCTGACTTCGGCATGGACATGTACACCCCGTATGTGGGTGACGGCGTGACCATCGTGCTGCATGCCGAGGCATCCAAGGCTCAGTAAGCATTGAAGCGCGGGGCGGTGACGCGCTGCCCCGCGCGCATGCTGCAGGGAGAGTTTCCATGATGCGCAACAGCACCAAAGGCTACGGCTGGCTGGCCATTGCATTCCACTGGACCATGGCCGTGCTCATCATCGGCATGATCGGCCTCGGGCTCTACATGGACGGTCTGCCCATGTCCGATCCCTCGACCTTCGCCATTTTCCAGCTGCACAAGTCCATCGGCTTCGTGGTGCTGGCCCTTGCCGTGCTGCGGCTTGTCTGGCGGTTCATGAACCCCACCCCGGCCCTGCCCGACAGCATGGCCGCCTGGGAAAAGGCCGCCGCGCATCTCGGCCACATCGGGCTTTACGCGCTGATCCTCGCCATTCCGCTCAGCGGCTGGCTGATGGTGTCCGCGTCGCCCTGGAACATCCCGACCATCCTGTTCAACACAGTGCACGTGCCGCACCTTCCGGTGCCTGGAGCGCTCGGCACCAAGGAAGAGGCGGAGGGCCTGTTCAAGGGGCTGCACAGCCTGTTTGCCTGGGCGCTGGTTGCCCTGCTTGCCGCCCATATCGGCGCGGCCCTCAAGCATCATTTCATCGCCCGGGACGGGATGCTGAAGCGCATTGTCCACCCGGTCAAGGGCTGAGACATTCCCTCGCTCCCTCCTGTTTCCATGGAGTTTCCCATGCGCAAGACTTTCGCAGCCGCCTTCACCGCCGCCAGCCTGATCCTCGCCGCCAGCACCGCCTCTGCCGCTGAATGGACCGTGGACCCGGCCAAGAGCAGCATCGGTTTCACCGTCGAACAGGGTGGCGCGCCGGTCTCCGGCAATTTCGGCTCCTGGACCGCGAAGATCGATTTCGACCCGGAGAATGTCTCCGCCGCCAAGATCGAAGCCACCATCGCCACCGGCAGTGCCCAGATGGCCAATGCCCAGTTTGCCGGCATGCTGCCGGGTGCGGACTGGCTGGCATCGGAAGCCTTCCCGGAAGCCCGCTTCACCTCCACGTCCGTCACGGCCAAGGGCGGCAATGCGTATGAGGCGGAAGGCACCCTGTCGCTGCGCGGCGAGGAAAAGCCGGTCACGCTGGCCTTCACCCTCGACATCACCGGTAACACCGCCGTCGCCAAGGGCACGGCCACCCTGTCGCGCAGCGCCTATGGCATTGGCGCAAGCGTTGGCCAGGACAATCTCAAGGATGACGTAGCGGTCACGGTCGACCTCACCGCCACGCGCTGAGCCTCATCCAAAATTGCGATGCCAGAAGGGGCCGGGGCGCTTGTTGCCACCGGCCCTTTTGCCGTAAAGAAGAGCCAGCCAAAGACAGAACTGCCCGGGGCACTGCCCAAGGGTGGACGTTTTCCAAGACCCTGATGCGAGAGACCGCCATGAATGCTCCCGTCACGCCTCCGGACTACCAGCACAGCGCCATGTTCCCGCTCGGCGAGGACAAGACGCCGTATCGCAAGCTGACGTCCGATTACGTCTCCACCACCACCTTCAACGGCCAGGAGATGCTGATGGTGGAGCCCGAGGGCTTGCGCCTTCTGGCGGAACAGGCCTTCATCGACATCAACCACTATCTGCGTCCGGGCCATCTCGCCCAGCTTCGGGCCATTCTCGATGATCCGGAAGCAACCGCGAACGACAAGTTCGTCGCCTTCGACCTGCTGAAGAACGCCAGCATCGCCGCGGGCGGCGTGCTGCCCATGTGCCAGGACACCGGCACGGCCATCGTCATGGGCAAGAAGGGCCGCCGCGTGTGGACCGACGGCTCCGATGAGAAGGCTCTCGGGGAAGGTGCGCGTGACGCCTATTTCAAGCGCAACCTGCGCTACTCGCAGCTGGCGCCGATCTCCATGTTCCAGGAGAAGAACACCTCCAACAACATGCCCGCGCAGATCGAGCTCTATGCGGAAGGCGATGACGCTTACAAGTTCCTGTTTATGGCCAAGGGCGGCGGCTCGGCCAACAAGACCTTCCTGTTCCAGGGCACGCCCTCGCTGCTGACCCATGACCGGATGATCGATTTCCTCAAGGAAAAGATCCTGACGCTCGGCACCGCTGCCTGCCCGCCCTATCACCTTGCCATCGTCATCGGCGGCACCTCGGCGGAAATGTGCCTGAAGGCTGTGAAGCTGGCCTCCGCCCGCTATCTCGACAACCTGCCGACGCAAGGCTCCGAGCTTGGCCACGCCTTCCGTGATCTTGAGATGGAAGCCGAGATTCACAAGCTGACCCAGGCCACCGGCGTCGGCGCCCAGTTCGGCGGCAAGTATTTCTGCCACGACGTGCGCGTCATCCGCCTGCCGCGTCATGGTGCATCGCTGCCCATCGGCCTTGGCGTCTCCTGCTCGGCCGACCGTCAGGCCACCGGCAAGATCACCAAGGACGGCATCTACCTTGAGCAGCTGGAGATGCATCCGGAAACCTACATGCCGGAAGTCACGGATGACAACCTTTCGGACAATGTGGTCAAGATCGACCTGACACGTCCGATGCCGGAAATTCTGGCCGAGCTGTCGCGCCACCCGATCAAGACTCGCCTGTCGCTGACCGGCCCGCTGATCGTGGCCCGCGACCTTGCCCACGCCAAGCTGCGCGAGCGGCTGGAAGCGGGCGAGCCGCTTCCGGACTATTTCAAGAACCACCCGATCTATTACGCCGGCCCCGCCAAGACCCCGGAAGGCATGCCCTCCGGCTCCTTCGGCCCCACCACCGCCGGGCGCATGGATGCCTATGTGGACCAGTTCCAGGCTGCGGGCGGCTCCATGGTGATGCTGGCCAAGGGCAACCGCTCCCCGGCCGTCCGCCGCGCCTGCCAGGCCCATGGCGGCTTCTACCTCGGCTCCATCGGCGGCCCGGCTGCCCGCCTCGCACAGGACTGCATCAAGAAGGTGGAAGTGGTCGCCTATCCGGAACTCGGCATGGAAGCCATCTGGAAGATCGAAGTCGAAGACTTCCCCGCCTTCATCGTCGTCGACGACAAGGGCAACGACTTCTTCCAGGAACTGAACCTGGGGTAAATCCCGCCCGCCGGAGCAGCGGCGCTATTTCTGGCATAAAAACGGGCGGCTCATTGGGCCGCCCGTACCTTTTGGCATCCCATCTCCATCGTCATCCCCGGCGCAACGAAGCGGAGATCGGGGACCGGTGAGCCAAGGCCTTTCGGCTCACCCACCTCGTTCAAACAACTTGCCCCCCGGCTCACCGGTCCCGGCTCTCGCGCGGCTCGGCCGGGATGACGATGGAGGGGTTTTCAAAGGATCAGCAGCACGGCTGCGCCAGCCGCTCCAGCCAAAATTATGTGACCGCTGGCTAAATGGCGCCCCTCACCCGCCGTGGTGGCCGAGGTGGCGGGAGACGTCTTCGGCGGTGGTGCGGATGCGGATGCCGAGGCCGGCGATGGTTTCCGCCGTTGCTTCGCTGCTCAGCAGGCTGATGGCGATGCCCGCGACGGCCTGGCCCGAGTGATCGCGCAGAGCAGCTCCCAGGCACACCATGCCTTCGCGGATCTGGCCGTCGTCAATCGAATATCCACGCGCCGCCGTTGCCGGCAGCTCCCGTTGCAATGCGGCAAGGCTGGTGACGCTGCGCGGAGTCATGGGCTCGGGGAAGCCATCGGCGAACAAGCGCTGCAGCTCCTCCGGCGGCAATTGTGACAGCAGCATCTTGCCAGTGGCGGTGAAGGGCGCAGGCAGGCGCATGCCGAGGCGGAAGGTGTGCCCCAGCGGCTGGTCGGAGTTGCGGCAGCCGATATAGACGACCTCCTGCCCGTCCAGCACCGTCAGGGTCAGCGTGTAGCTGGCGAAGGCCGTATCCTTGGCAAAATAGGCGCGGAAGACGGTCAGAACATCCAGTTCCGACAGAAAACTGTTGGCCCAGCGCAGAGGATGCGGGCCCAGCCGGAACGTGCCATCGGACTTTTTCACCAGAAGGTTCAGCTCCTGCATCACGGCGAAAAGCCCGTGCGCCGTGCTCTTCGGCAGCTTCAGGGCGCGGGTGATATCCGCTGCCGTCATCGGTGCGGGCGATCCGGCAATCAGGTCCAGCACCATCACCGTGCGCCGCAGCGCGGGCACCGTATCGGCGGCGGACTGATCCCTGTCCGCTTCAGCGGGAGCATTTAACTGCCTTGACAATTTTCAGCACATCCCGTCATCATAAGTTCAACAAGTTGATATGAGTTCAATATATTGAACTTTATGGATTAAGGAACGGGAGGTCAATCTGAAAATTCGCTTTCTTGCCCGCCCATCGGGCCTCGAAAGCGGAACCTGCAGCAGAGCGGACAAACGCCCGCTGCAGCACTGAAGACAATTCCCAAAGCAAAAATGTGTCCGGTCCCTGCATGAGATTCCTTGCATGAGAAAACGGGCACAAAGGAGGAAACGAGATGACCATGAACCCCTTTGAATTCCGGACGGTTCCGGCCATGGAAGTGGCCTGGGGCGGTGCGCAGCGGCTGGGAGAAATCCTGAAGGCCCGGTTCTCCGCGCAGAACGTGCTGCTGGTCACCGATGCCGGGCTGGTGAAGGCAGGGCTGATCGCGCCGATTGCGCAGAACATCAAGGCCGCCGGGCTCGGCGTCACCATCTTCGACAAGGTGGTGGCCGATCCGCCGGAGCACGTGGTGCATGGCTGCGTCGATGAGGCCCGCCAGGCGGGCACTGACATCGTCGTGGGTCTTGGCGGCGGCTCGTCGCTCGACATTGCCAAGCTGGTGGCCGTGCTGCTGCAGTCCGATCAGCCGCTTGCGGAGATGTATGGCATCGGCAACGTCAAGGGCAGCCGCCTGCCGCTGGTCCTGGTGCCGACGACGGCCGGAACCGGCTCGGAAGTGACCAACATTTCCATCATCACCACGGGCGAGACCACCAAGATGGGCGTCGTCTCGCCGCAGCTTTATGCCGACTATGTGCTGCTGGATGCGGAAACGACCGTAGGCCTGCCGAAGGTACACACGGCAGCGACCGGCATTGATGCCATGGTGCATGCCATCGAGGCCTATACCAGCCGCCACAAGAAGAACCCGCTGTCCGATGCGCTCGCCCGAGAGGCGCTGCGGCTGCTCGGTGCCAATCTCATTGCCGCCTGCGAAGACGGCAGCAACCGCGCCGCGCGCGAAGGCATGCTGCTGGGCGCAACGCTGGCCGGTCAGGCCTTCGCCAACTCGCCGGTGGCCGCCGTTCACGCCCTCGCCTATCCGCTGGGCGGGCACTATCACGTGCCGCACGGCCTTTCCAATGCGCTGATGCTCGGGCCGGTCCTGCGCTTCAACGCCAAGGCCGCCGCGCCGCTCTACGCGGAACTGGCTGATGTGCTGGGCGTTGCCGGTACAGGCGATGCGGAGAAGCGTTCGGCTGCCTTCGTTACCCATATGGAAAAGCTGATGGACTCCAGCGGTGCGCCCCGCCGCCTGCGCGATGTGGGCGTCACGGACAACAGCCTCGCCATGCTGGCAGCCGATGCCATGAAGCAGACGCGCCTTCTGGTCAACAATCCCGTCGAAGTCCGCGAGGAGGACGCGCTCGCGCTTTACCGCGAAGCCTACTGACCCGCGCAGACAGATTTCCATCAACACGTCACAACCCATGGGAGGATCCACGTGACCGATATCAGACTGTACATGCTCCAGTCCGGCACCCTGAAGTGCAAGGTGCACAACATCAAGATGAACCAGGGCAATGGCGCGGATTATGAAATCCCGGTGCCCTTCTTCCTGATCACCCATCCTGAGGGCCATACCATTATCGACGGCGGCAATGCCATTGAGGTGGCGACCGACCCTTATGGCTACTGGGGTTCGATCTGCGACGTCTACACGCCGGTTCTGGACAAGGACAAGGGCTGCGTCGATCAGGTTAAGGCACTCGGCATCGACCCGGCAGACGTCAAGTATGTGGTGCAGTCGCACCTGCACCTTGACCACACCGGCGCCATCGGCCGCTTCCCCAACGCCACGCACATCGTGCAGCGCTGCGAATATGAATATGCCTTCACGCCGGACTGGTTTGCCGGCGGCGGCTATATCCGCAAGGACTTCGACCGTCCGGGCCTGAAGTGGCAGTTCCTCAATGGCACCCAGGATGACTATTACGACATCTACGGCGACGGCACGCTGACCACGGTGTTCACGCCGGGCCATGCGCCGGGGCATCAGTCCTTCCTCGTGCGCCTGCCGAACAGCAAGCCGATCCTCCTGACCATTGATGCCGCCTATACGGTGGATCACTGGGAAGAGAAGGCACTGCCGGGCTTCCTCGCCTCCACCGTCGACACGGTGCGTTCGGTGCAGAAGCTGCGCACCCTGGCGGAGCGCACCGGCGCCCTGGTTGTCACCGGCCATGATCCGGACGCCTGGGCCAACTTCAAGAAGGCCCCGGAGTTCTACTCCTGAGCCTTCGGCACCACCGCACAGACACCGGAAAAGGGGCCCCTGCGGCCCCTTTTTCAGTTCCGGAACAGCCCCGTCCGCACAACCGTCAAGGGTGTGACGGGCGGCACATCCCCTGCCCAAGTCTTCTCTATGTTTTTCTCATGTCTTCGCTACAGCGTTAAGCGCGCGGAAATGTGATGTGACATAGCGTCATCAGCGGAGTGGAGTGATGAACCGGCCATGAGTGGACGGAGGAGACAGCAATGAAAAGACTTACGGGCGCCCTGGCAGCGCTGATGATTGTCGCAGCAGCCGGTTCTGCCGCAGCTCAGGCCAGCCGTTTTTTTGATCCCGTGAGCAAGAGCTGGGTGGAATACGGTCCGGGCCTGCACAACAGCGGCAAGTCACCCATCGAGCGCCAGATGGTGCGCTATGACGGCCCCCACAAGCCGGGCACGATCATCGTCGACACCACCGAGCGCCGCCTCTATCACGTGCGCGAGGGCGGCAAGGCCATGAAATACGGCGTCGGCGTGGGGCTGGAAGGCATGCAGTGGGCAGGCACCCACCGCATCACCCGCAAGGCCGAATGGCCGGGCTGGACGCCGCCGCCGCAGATGCGCGCCCGTGAGCGCGCCAAGGGGCGCATCCTGCCGGTGCATATGGAAGGCGGGCCAAACAACCCGCTGGGCGCAAGGGCGCTCTACATCGGCTCGACGCTCTACCGCATCCACGGCACCAACCAGCCCTGGACCATCGGCACCGCCGTCTCATCCGGCTGCATCCGCCTTGCCAATGACGATGTGACCCACCTCTATGAAAACGTGGATGTGGGTGCGACGGTGGTCGTGAAGCGCTGAGGGGGAACTGGCCTCACCGGTCGCGGCTGAGGCCTTTTTCTTCGAGTTCGCGCAGATATGTGCCCCAGTGGCGGTCTTCCTCGTGGGCGAGTTCGAGGAAATAGGACCAGGTGAAGATACCCGTGTCATGCATGTCGTCGAAGTGCAGGCGGACGGCGTAGTTGCCGACCGGCTCGACCTGATAGATCAGCACATTGCGCTTGCCCGGCACGGTCTTCTTCTGCCCCGGACCATGGCCTTGTACCTCCGCCGAGGGCGAGCAGACACGCAGATATTCCGCCGGAAAGGCATGCGTCTCGCCATTGTCGAAGCTGACGGTGAGGGTGCGCTTGTCACTGGAGAGACGCAGTTCGGTGGGCCATGCGGCGGTCATTCGGGCTTGTCCTGATGGATGAGGAATTGTGCCGGACGATAGCCCCGTGGCCGCAAAGGTCAAGGCTGGTGGCAGGGCAACTGCTGAGGCATGACCGCAGAAGCCCTCCTTCGTCATACCGGACGAGAGCGAAGCCAAGATCCGGTACCGGTGAGCCAAGGTCTTTCGGCCCACTTCCCGCGTTCACCCAACCTCCACCCCGGCCCTCCGGTCCCGGCTCGCGCTGCGCTTGGCCGGGATGACTGCGGAGAGGGAGCGGCCTGCCGAACCGCCTCACCCTGCCGCCTCAAGCCCCGCCTGCTTCACCGCATCGTACCCCGCCAATGCCGCGGCACGTGCCGCAGCGTGATCGACGATTGGCCGGGGATAGGTGCGGCCCGGAATGACGCCTGCCGCCTTCAGGATGCGCTCGGGCGCTTCGTGCGGGCAGTGGAGGAATTCGTCCGGCAGCTTCGCAAGCTCCGGGCACCAGCGGCGCACATAGACGCCATCGGGATCGAATTTCTGCCCCTGCCCCACCGGGTTGAAGATGCGGAAATAGGGCGCGGCATCAGCGCCGCTGCCCGTCACCCACTGCCAGCTGGCGGAATTGTTGGCCAGATCCGCATCGAGCAGCGTGTCGCGGAACCAGGCCTCGCCATGGTGCCAGTGCAGGCGCAGATGCTTGACGAGGAAGGACGCGGCCAGCATGCGCACCCGGTTGTGCATGTAGCCGGTGGCCCACAGCTCGCGCATGCCCGCATCCACCATCGGGTAGCCGGTCAGCCCCTTTTGCCAGGCCTTCAGCGCGGCCTCATCCTCCGCCCAGGGATAGGCATCGAAGGCAGGCTTCCAGTTGCGCTCGGGCAGATGCGGGAAATGGTAGAGCAGATGATAGGAGAACTCCCGCCAGCCGATTTCCGACAGGAATTTGTCGCGATCCTTCTGCAGGTGCCCATGCTGCTCCGTGTGGAAGCGGGTGGCCGTCCAGATCTGCCGGGGGGAGATTTCACCGAAATGCAGATGCGGCGACAGGCGCGAGACATTGGGCAGGTCCGGCCGGTTGCGCAGCTCGCCATAGCCATCAAGCCCTTCCGCAAGAAAGGCTGTCAGCCGTGCTGCCGCGCCCCTTTCGCCCGGCTGCCAGAGATCCAGCCAGCCCGCCGCCCAGTCCGGCTTCACCGGCAGCAGCGCGAAGTCTGAAAGCGGCAGAGACTGACTGACCTGCGGAATGTCCAGCACCTCCGGCACCGGCAAAGGCGCCGCCACGGCTTTGGCGAGCGCCGCCCGCCAGAAGGGCGAATAGACCTTGAAGGGACCGCCGGTCTTCGTCTCCAGCTCCCATGGCTCATGCAGCAGCGAGCCGTTGAAGCTGCGCACCTCGACGCCGGCAGCCATGAGATCCGCCTTCAGCCGCTTGTCGCGGGCAATCGCATGCGGCTCGTAACACCGGTTCCAATGGATGGCAGAGGCACCCGTCTCCTTGATCAGCGCATCCAGCGCCTTGCCGGCGGGCCCGCGCATCAGCACCAGCCTGCCGCCCAGGCTTTCGTCGAGTGCCGCCAGCGCATGATGCAGCCACCAGCGGCTGGCGCCGCCCATCGGGTGGGTTTCGCCGCAGTCCTTCGGGTCTTCCAGAATGAACACCGGCACCACGGCGCCTGCCTTTGCCGCCTCGAACAGGGCCGGATTGTCGCCAAGGCGCAGGTCTTGGCGGAACCAGACGATCGTCGTGCGGTCACGTGGCTGAGAGGGCATGGCAAGGCTGTCCGGGATAAATATCAAGTGGTTGTTTGTACGTCATTCCCCGTCTGTGAGATCACATTGCCGGATGCCATCTTGCCCTGACGGAAAAACCGTCTACGTTATTCCCCAACAAACAGAACGAAACATCGTCGCAGACACGGCCAGAGATTGCTGATGAGGGAGAGACAGATGAATGACGCCGCGGCCTTTCCGCGTATGACCGATCCGTTCGGCCGCGACATTTCCTATCTGCGCGTCTCGGTGACGGACCGCTGCGATTTCCGCTGTGTCTATTGCATGGCGGAGGACATGACCTTTCTGCCCAAGCGCGAGGTTTTGTCACTGGAGGAACTGGACCGCCTGTGCAGCGCCTTCATCGGCAAGGGCGTGCGCCGCCTGCGGCTGACCGGCGGCGAGCCGCTGGTACGCAAGGGCATCATGGGGCTGATCCGCTCCCTTTCCCGCCACCTGCAGTCGGGTGCGCTCGACGAGCTGACGCTGACGACCAATGGCTCGCAGCTCGCCCGCTATGCCGCCGAGCTGGCGGATGCAGGCGTGCGGCGTCTCAATGTCTCCGTCGATACGCTGGATGCGGACCGTTTCCGCGCCATCACCCGCTGGGGCGATCTGCCGAAGGTGATGGAAGGCGTCAAGACCGCCAAGGCGGCAGGCCTGTCGATCAAGATCAACATGGTGGCGCTTAAGGGCATCAACGAGGACGAAATTGTCCCGATGCTGGAATGGGCCCATGGCGAAGGGCATGACCTGACGCTGATCGAGACCATGCCCATGGGCGAGATCGACGGCGACCGCACGGACCAGTATCTGCCCTTGAGCGAAGTGCGGGCGCGGCTCGCGGAGCGCTTCACGCTCACCAGCATTCCCTACAAGACCGGCGGACCCGCTCGCTACATGCAGATCGAGGAAACCGGCGGGCGCATAGGTTTCATCACGCCGATGACGCATAATTTCTGCGAAAGCTGCAACCGGGTGCGCATCACCTGCACGGGCATGCTCTACATGTGCCTCGGCCAGGACGACAGCGCCGACCTGCGCGCGCCCTTGCGTGCCTCGGAAGGCGATGAGCTCCTGTCGCGCGCCATTGATGAGGCCATCGGCCGCAAGCCGAAGGGGCACGATTTCATCATCGACCGGCGCACCAACCGCCCCTCCGTCTCCCGCCACATGAGCGTGACCGGTGGCTGAGCGGAGGCTCTTCCTGCCCCATCCTAGACCCGTTCGCTGCGGTAGCAGGCGATGACGGACATGAGTGTCAGCGTCACGCAGCCGCCCATGACCACCAGCAGCGGCCAGACCGTGCCAGGATACATGCTCTGAGACAGCATCCAGGCCACCAGCGCCGAAACACCGGCGCCAAGGCCGATCTGCATGCTGCCGGCAAGACCAGAGGCCGCGCCAGCCAGATCCGGGCGCACGCTGATGGCACCGGACAGGGCACTGGGCAGGCAGATGCCGTTGCCGAGGCCCAGAATGCACATGGGCAGGAACAGCGAGAAGGGGTGATAGATACCCGCCCCAAAGAGAGCCGCAGCCAGCACAACGGTAATCACAGGCATCAGCGAGCCGATGGTGACCATGCGCAGCACGCCGATGCGTGCCGCAAAGCGGCCCGACAGGCCATTGCCGGCAATATAGCCGCCAGCCACCATCATGAAATAGAGGCCCATGGTCAGCGGCGTCATCCCCAGCACCTGCGAGGCGATGAAAGGAGCCCCGCCGAGGAAGGCGAAATAGACGGCCGAGGTAAACATGGAGGTGCAGGCATAGGCCCAGAACAGCCGCTCCCGGCTCAGCGCCCTGTAGCTCGCCAGAAGGCTTCTGAGGCTGGTGGTCTGGCTGCGGTCGTGATGGGTCTCATGCAGGCAGGCCCAGGCCGCAAGTGTGACCGCAATGCCGATGGCCAGCATCAGGTAGAAGCCGCCCTTCCACCCGGCCACCCCATCCAGCGCCCCGCCCATGGCGGGGGCGAGCATGGGGCCCACCGCAAGGCCCATGGTGACGTAGCCGATCATGCTGGCGGCCTGTTCGCGCTCATAAAGATCGCGCACGATGGCACGGCCCAGCACCAGCCCGGAACAGCCGCCCGCAGCCTGTACGATGCGCCCGAAAATGACGGTTTCGACCGTCGCCGCGGCCAGGCAGATGAGCGTGCCGATCACAAAGACGGCCATGCCGGTCACCACCACCGGGCGGCGGCCATAGCGGTCGGATATGGGCCCCAGCACAAGCTGTGACAGGCCCACCGCCGCCAGATAGAGCGACATGGTGAGCTGCACCTCGGCAGCCGTGCTCTCCAGCGCCTTGATCATGCCCGGCAGGGACGGCAGATAGATGTTCATCGCCAACGGGCTGATCGTGGAGATGGCAATCAGGATCGCCACCGGAGGACGGCGCCCGCCGGAGGGCGTCTGCCCGGCACCCTGCATCTGCGCGTTCGCGGCCGCATCCATGGTTCAGCCCTGCCCCTGCTGCGAGAGCTTGCGCTCGCGGATGAAGGTATACACGCCGGTTGACACAACGATGGCGGTGCCAACCAGCGTCAGCGCATCGGGAACCTCGCTCCAGACCATGTAGCCAATGAGAATGGCCCACAGGATGCTGGAATAGCGGAAGGGGGACACGACAGCGATATCCCCAAGCCGCATGGCGATGATGATGAAGATGTAACCGGCGAGGAGGAACAGGGAGCCAGCGGCAATGATGCCGAGCTGGCGGGCCGTCATCGGCTCCCACCCCTCGAAGATCACCATCACCCCGCCCAGCGCCATGACACCGAAGCAGGTGACGAGTGTGACGCCGAATGTGGGAATGGCCTGCGGCATGCGCCGGGTCGAAAGATCGCGCAGCACCATGCAGAACACGCCGCACAGGGCAACGAGCGACCATTCGTTGAAGCCAGACACACCCGGCCGGATGATGATCAGCACACCGGCAAAGCCGATGCCGATCGCCGTCCAGCGCCGCCAGCCGACCGTCGCGCCGAGGAAGATGGCAGCTGCGGCCGTCACCAGCAGCGGCAGTGACTGCAGCACCGCGGTGATGTTGGCAATCGGCAGATGGATGAGAGCCACCAGGTAGAAGAAGGTCGATCCCAGCTCGCCGAGCGTGCGAATAGCCACGGTCGGATGTGCCAGATGCCGGAACTCCCGGTGCACGCCCGTGGCGACCGATGCCGCATACATCAATGCACAGGCAAAAACGCTGCGCATGACGATGATCTGACCGAGCCGCAGCTCGTCATGAATGAATTTGACGATGGCATCATTCGTGAGGAATGCAGCCATAGCCAGCAACATTGCCGTGATGGCCTTGCTGTTTTCTCGAAGATCCACGTGACAATCCTGATCCGGGAGCGCCGGGCACGGAACAGGTGCCACAAGCGGAAGACGTGGGAAATCTTTCCCGCCTTTATGTGCAAAGGTCAACCTTCCAGCTGTGCCGCACTGCAAGAGGCAGCACGGCACAGGCGGAAAACGCCGTCAGTCGATCACGATGCGCGGCGGGGCGCGGCGGACCTCGCCCGTTTCACCCGTCACGCTGGCCCAGACCTTCGCGGCAATGTCCCGGTAGACGGCGGCATGTGCGCCCTGCGGGTCAGCCATAACAATCGGCGTGCCAGCGTCGGAGTTGATGCGGATGTCCATGTCGAGCGGCACTTCACCGAGGAACGGCAGGTTCAGCCGCTCCGCCTCTGCCTTGGCGCCGCCATGGCCGAAGATGTCGTAGCGCTTGCCCGTATCCGGGGCGACGAAATAGCTCATGTTCTCGATGATGCCGAGCACCGGCACATCGACGCGGCGGAACATGTTGAGCCCCTTGCGGGCATCGATCAGCGCCAGATCCTGCGGCGTGGAGACGATGACCGCACCCGACAGCGGCACCTGCTGGGCCATCGTCAGCTGGGCGTCGCCCGTGCCGGGGGGCATGTCGACCACCAGCACATCCAGCTCGCCCCAGGCCACTTCCCGCAGCATCTGGGTCAGCGCCGACATGACCATCGGCCCGCGCCAGATCATCGGCGTGTCTTCCTCGACCATGAAGCCGATGGACATGACCTTGAGCCCATGACCCTCCAGCGGCTTGATGATGCGCCCGCTCACCGGCTCCGGCCGGCCGGACACGCCGAAGAGGCGCGGCACGGAAGGCCCGTAGATATCGGCATCCAGCACGCCGACCTTCAGGCCGTTGGCCTTCATCGCCAGCGCAAGGTTGGCCGTGGTGGTGGACTTGCCGACGCCGCCCTTGCCGGAAGCCACGGCAATGATATGCGCCACGCCCGGAACGCCTGCCTTGGCAGGCCCTGCGCCTTGCGGCTGCGGCGCGCGCGGCTGAGCAGCCGGCTGGGCATGGGAGTGGCCATGAGCATGACCGTGAGCATGGCTGTGCGCCTGCGGCGCCTGAGAAGAGGCGGAGCCGGAGGCGCGCTCAGCCGTCAGCGCCACCATCGCCTTCTCGACGCCCGGCACGGCCTTCACCGCAGTCTCGGCGGCCTGACGCAGGGGCTCCATCTGGCGGGCCCTTTCCGCCGGCACCGTGATGGAAAAGGCCACGCGGCCGTCAGAAACAAACACATCGGACACAAGGCCAAGCGATACGATGTCGCCGTTTCCGTCCGGGCCGGGAATGCGCGACAGCGCCTGATGCACTGCCGCCTTGATCTGTTCGCTCATGCTTATGGCGTCCTGTCTGCTTGCGGGCTTGTGCGAAGCACCCCGCTCTCCTTGTGCCGTAACTTATCCTCTCACCCGCCCCCGTCAATCGCACCAGGTGCCGCAACCGTCATTGCAGCGACAAGATTGCGGGCCTACAACTTGTCCCTGCAGGCTCCAGGCAGCCTGTCCTTCCCCGTTCCACAGGCCACGGCCTTGCGAAGAGATTTCGGCATGAACGAGTTGCTATCACCCCGTCTCACCCGGCGCGGCCTGCTGCTGGGTGCAGCTGCCACCGGCTTTGCCGCCGCCCTTCACCCCTATTCCCTGCGTGCGCAGGAAGGCACGGCGCACCTGCGCCTGATGGAGACGACCGATCTCCATGTCCACGTGTTCCCTTATGACTATTACTCCGACAAGCCGGTGGACACCGCAGGCCTTGCCCGCACGGCCTCTCTGATCCGCGCCATCCGCAATGAAGCCACCAACTCTGTGCTGGTCGACAATGGCGACTTCCTGCAGGGCAATCCGATGGGCGACTACATTGCCTATGAGCGCGGCATGAAGGCCGGTGACCTGCATCCGGTGATCCAGGGCATGAATGTGCTGGACTATGACGCGGCGACCTTGGGCAATCACGAGTTCAACTACGGCCTCGAGTTCCTCGACAAGGTGCTGGCTGGCGCCAATTTCCCGGTCGTCTGCGCCAACCTTGCCAAGGGTCAGCTTTCCGCCGGTCCGCGCAGCGACACCACGCTGCTGAAGCCCTATGTCATCGTCGACAAGACCATCCGCGACGGCTCGGGCAAGGACTATCCGATCCGTATCGGCTTCATCGGCTTCGTGCCGCCCCAGGTCATGAACTGGGACCGCAAGCATCTGGAAGGCAATGTCAACGCCCGCGACATCGTGGAGACGGCCAAGGCCTTCGTGCCGGAAATGCGCGAGCAGGGCTGCGACATCGTGATCGCCCTCTCCCACTCCGGCATCTCGGCCGAAACCTATGCCGGCGGCATGGAAAACGCCTCGCTGCACCTCGCCGCTGTCGAGGGCATCGATGCCATCTTCACCGGCCACCAGCACCTCGTCTTCCCCGGCACTGCCTTTGACGGCCTTGAGGGCGTGGACACGGACAAGGGCACGCTCTTCGGCAAGCCCGCTGCCATGGGCGGCTTCTGGGGCTCGCATCTGGGCGTCATCGACCTGATGCTGGCGCGGGACGGCAACAGCTGGCGCATCACCGGCTTCAGCACCGAAGCGCGGCCGATCTACACGAAGGAAGGCCGCACGGTCACCCCAACCGTGGACAGCCAGGACGATGTGCTGGACGCCGTGAAGGCCGAGCATGAGGCGACGCTTGCCTATGTGCGCCGCCCGGTCGGCAAGACCGACGCACCGCTGCATTCCTATTTCGCGCTGGTGGCCGATGACCCGAGCGTGCAGATCGTGTCGCAGGCGCAGATCTGGTACATCACCGAAATGCTCAAGGGCACCGAGTGGGAAAGCCTGCCGGTCCTTTCCGCTGCCGCCCCCTTCAAGGCAGGCGGACGCGGCGGCCCCGAATATTACACCGATGTGCCGGTGGGCGATGTCGCCATCAAGAACGTTGCCGATCTCTACCTCTATCCCAACACGGTTCAGGCCGTGGCCATCACCGGCAAGGATGTGAAGGAATGGCTGGAGCGCTCTGCCGGCATCTTCCGCCAGATCACGCCGGGCGCGAGCGACGAGATGCTGATCGAGCCCACCTTCCCGAGCTACAACTTCGACATCATCGATGGCGTCACCTATCAGGTCGACCTGTCGCAGCCGTCGAAATATGGCGAAAAGGGCGAGGTGCTGAATGCGGAAGCGAACCGCATCGTCAACCTCGCCTACAACGGCGCACCGGTTGACCCGGAGCAGAAGTTCGTTGTCGTGACCAACAACTACCGTGCCAGCGGCGGCGGCAGCTTCCCGGGCATCAACGACAGCGTCGTCATCTTCGCCGGTCCCGACACCAACCGCGATGCGCTGGTCCGCTACATCGTCGAGAAGGGCACGATCAGCCCCAGCGCCGATGACAACTGGACCTTCAAGCCCATGCCCGGCACCACGGTCCTGTTCGACACCGGCCCCGGCGGCAAGGCCCATGCGGCTTCCGTCAAGGGCGTGAAGATTGAACCGGCAGGCGACGGCGCCGACGGCTTCGCCCGCTACCGCATCACGCTCTGAGCGGCGGCCAGGAATCCGCATCCCTCCGGACGGCAAGGTGTATCGCGCCCCCTGCCGTCCGGGCTTCCTCCGCTGCGTTGATAACTGTTATCAGCCCATGGTATGGTCCGGAACCATGTGAAGGAACCGGGATGGCAAGCAGCGCAAATCTTGGTGACAGGCTGGAAGCCTATGTCACGAGCCTCGTGAAGCAAGGCCGCTACAATTCACGCAGCGAGGTTCTGCGTGAAGGCGTACGCCTTGTTGAAGAGCGGGAAAAGAAACTGGCCGCCCTTGATGCCGCCCTCAACCGCGGCCTTTCCGATGCCGATGCCGGGCGCAGCCAGCCGGTGGACGCGGTCGAGCGTGACCTTCTGGCGAAATACCGGCGCATGGCGGAAGTCCAGACAGAAGACCAAACAGAAGACCGGGACAAGTGATCGTCCTCATCACCGATGAGGCACGGACAGACCTTGACCGGATCGCGGCCTATATCGCGCAGGATAACCCTGTCCGCGCTGTCAGCTTCGTACAGGAGCTTCTGGAAGGCTGCCGCTCTCTCTCCGCCATGCCGCACGCCTTTCCACTCGTGCCGCGGCATGCTGCAAGCGGCATACGCCGCCGTCCGCATGGGCGTTACCTGATTTTCTACCGGGTTGCCGGAGAGCGGATCGATGTTCTTCACATCCTCAACGGAGCGCAGGACTATGAAGACGTCCTGTTTCCCGGAGACTGACGTCGGCCACCCCGCCAGCAGAGTTGAGAGGTCCGGATTTGATCCATGCGGTTGCCGGGTGGTCCGGGCCGCCCTAGGTTGACATGCAACGGGTCGCCGCCGGTCACATCCGGCGGCGTTTTCTTTCACGTGCAGGAGGTGTTTTGCCCATGCCAGTCATGCTCATCACAGGTGCCAACAGAGGGATCGGCCTGGCTGTTGCACGGGTTGCCCTCGCGCGGGGCTGGACGGTTCTCGGCAGCATGCGGCGGGAAGAGGATGCTGACAGGCTTGCGGCAGAACTCGGGCCTCTGTTCCGTCCGCAGCTGTTTGATGTGGCAGACCGGGACGCCCTTGCCGCATCGGCCGCCTCCAGCCCGCAGGCGATTGACGTTCTGCTCAACAACGCCGGGATCATCGGGCCGGACGGACAGGATCAAAGCTCCCTCCATATGGACTTTGACGGTTTCCTGCGGACGCTGGAAATCAACACCCTCGCCCCTCTCGCCGTGGCGCAGGCTTTTCTGCTGCGCCTGCGCAAGGCAGTCCAGCCGAGAATCCTGACCATCTCCAGCCAGATGTCCTGGATGGGCTATGCCAAGTCCGACCGGGTTGCCTACCGGGCGTCCAAGGCTGCGGTGAACAAGGTGATGCAATGCCTTGCCAGCGATCTGGAGCCCGAGAACATTGCCGTCGGCCTGATCGATCCAGGCTGGGTGCGCACGGATATGGGCGGCGGCGAAGCTGACCTGACGGCGGAAGAAGTGGCCAGCGGCATCGTTGGGCTTATCGAGAATTTTGACATTACACGAACGGGGCGCTTCTTCCGATGGACAGGTGAAGAGCGTGAATTCTGAAATCTTCCGCAAAGAAAAATCCTTAAATTTTATCTGAAAGCTTAATCGAAGAAGAGAGGCCTGCGTGTAAGCTCCTGATATCGACGGGAACACGGAGGTTTCCATGCCGGGTCTTTATCACATCTGCTACCTGAGCGTAGCAAAGCTGTCCGCCCTTCAACCAACGCCCGAACTCGGCTTTGAGGCCATCAAGGAAAAGACCCGCAAGGCCAATTCCGCAGCGGGCCTGACAGGCTGCATCATCTTCACCGGGCAGCATTTCCTGCAGGTGATCGAAGGCATTCAGGAAGACGTGGAAGACACATTTGGCAGGATCTCGCGTGATACCCGGCACACCGATGTACGGGTTCTGAGCGAAGGCCCCATCGAGGTACGCGACTTCCCCGAGATGGCTGTCAACTGCGGCGGTGATGAGACCCTGACGGCGGAAGCGCTGGCCGAGATCAGTGCCGTGCTCGATTACCCCCAGCATCAGCTGCACATCCGGGAAATTCGAACCTTGCTTTCGGTTCTCACACAACCAAGCCGCAAGCAGGATGCGCTTCTGGCCGGATAGATCAGGAGGCGATCCCGCCTCTCTGGAGGCGGAGCTCCGCCCGGCACGGCTCCTGTCAGAATTCTGCGCTTGCCAGAATTTTCTAGGCATGGCTGCATATGGGTTGTGTCTTCCAGAAATACATCTATCGCAAAAATTTAATTTTTATCTCTACATTTAACTCCGGTTGAATTTCCCCTACGTAAATTCGCTCGCAATCAAGCGGAGGGGATAAGATGCCGCAGCTTTATCACATCTCATACATGAGCGATGCAAAGCCCCATGCTCTGGGGCCGGACACATGCGGAAGCATTCGTGCCATTGGCCAGCAATGCCTCAGAAACAACGCGAGGCTGGGACTGACGGGCTGCCTGTTCTTCACGGGCAACAAGTTCTTCCAGACACTCGAGGGTGAGCCGGAGGACGTTGAAGATACTTTCGGCCGCATTTCGAGAGATACGAGGCACCAGAACCTGCGGGTTCTGAGCGAAGGATACATCCTAGGCAGAGCCTTTGCCGGAACCACGGTCACCGCGCCGGATTGCTGCCTCCAGCTTGCATCGGAAGTCCTGCAGGAACTCAGCCACGCCGTCGACACTCTGGCCCTGCTGCAGTTGCACACCCGGGAGCTGGAGACGCTGCTGGCTGTTGTCACCCAGTCCTCCCGGCGGCACGACTTCCTGCTGAGCAGCTGAAGCAGTCTTTCGGATACCTGCAAACGGCAAAGGCCGGGCATTGCAGCCCGGCCTCTGGTGGTCGTTTTGATCCCGTGAGGCTTACGCCGCCCGCACCTGTGCAATGAAGCGGGCAACTTCCATCTTCAGCATCTCCGCATCGCGGGCAAGGCCGCCGGCGGAACCCAGAACCTGCGAGGCCGCAGCCCCCGTCTCTTCCGCCGCACGGCTGACGCCGGTGATGTTGGCAGAGACTTCGGCCGTGCCGGCAGAGGCTTGCTGAACATTGCGGGCAATCTCGGACGTTGCAGCATTCTGCTCTTCGACAGCCGCCGCAATCGTTGCCGCGATGCCGTTCATCTGCGCAACCGTATCACCCACGTTCTGGATCGCGTCTACGGACGCACTGGTCGCAGCCTGGATCTCGGCGATCTGGCCCGAGATTTCCTGCGTGGCGCGGGACGTCTGTTCCGCCAGCGCCTTCACTTCCGTGGCCACGACCGCAAAGCCCTTTCCAGCCTCCCCGGCACGCGCCGCTTCAATGGTGGCGTTCAGCGCCAGCAGGTTGGTCTGACCGGCAATATCGGAAATCATGCCCAGAACATCACCAATCTTCTGCGAGGCAGAGGAGAGGAACGCGATGCGTTCGCTTGCGGTCTGGGTATCGCCAACTGCCCGGTGAGACATATTGGACGACTCTTCTGCCCGGCGGCCGATCTCGTTGACGGAAGCTGCCAGTTGTTCGGTCGCCGAGGCAACCGTCTGCACATTGGTGGCGGCTTCCTCGGAGGCAGCAGAGACGGCGGTGGACTGCTGGGCCGTTTCTTCGGCAGAAGCGCTCAGCGTGTTGGCCGCAGCCTGCATTTCCTGCGCGGCAGAAGACACCGTCTCGACGATCCCGCCAACTGCCCGCTCAAAACTGTCGGCCAGTTCGTTCATCATCCGGCGGCGCTCGGCCTCCTGCTGCCCCTTGACGGCGGCCTGCTCACTTTCAAGCCGCTCCTTCTCGATGCCATTGGCCTGGAACACCTCGACAGCTGCCGCCATCTCGCCGATCTCGTCGGAGCGGCCAGAGCCAAAGACCTTCATCGTCAGGTTGCCGCCTGCGACAGCCTTCATGCAATCGGTGATCGCCTTGATGGCACGGGAGATGGACATACCGAGGAAAGCAGCAATCGCCGCCATCACCAGCGTGAAGATTGCAGCCAGCGTGAGTGTCGTGGAGATCGTGCCCTCGATACCGGCGGAGGCTATCGGACCGATCTCATTTTGTGCCGCAAGCACTTTGTCCTCAATGGCCTGATAGGCTGCAGAAGTGGCAGGGCCAACTTGCGTAAGGATTTCCATCCGCTTCAAATCGGCAGCCTTTACGCTCGCTTCAAACACGGCCCCTTGCGCCTTGACCTTGTCGAAGGCTGGACGCAGCCGTGCTGTCTGCTGCGCAAGCCCAGGGCTCTGAGACGCATCAGCTGCGGCTTTCAGCTGTTCTTCTGCGGCAGCGTAACGTGTCTTGACCTGCTCTAGATCACTGCCGCCAGCCGTAAGGCCGTAGCGGGCAATATAGAGGCGGGACAACAGAAATTGCTCCTGCGCCCGCACTGCCGCGGTGGCCACTTGAGCATTCTGGCCAGCAATGCTGTCTGCGATGACCTGCGAAAGCAGCGTGTTGAACTCGGTGTTCGCCGTCTGTATGGCCTTCACATTCTCGCCGGCCTTTGCCGTCTCCCCCCTGAAGGAGACAAAGGTCTCGATGTAGCGGTCTACAGAGCGCTCAGCGTCACGCAGTTCGGTGTAAAGAGGTGCGTTAGCGAGGGCCTCTGCCGCTTGTGCCTTCGCATTTTTCAGTTTTTCAATGGCATCATCAGCCTTTGCGGCACTGTCGCTGGTCGGCTGCGCCATGAACCGGACAATAGCAAGACGCATCTCAGTGAGAGACGCGGATACATCAGACACCACTTCAGACTGAATCGCCGCTGTTCGATATTGCGAAAAATAATGAGCAGCCGACTGCAAGCCGCCATAGCCGATATAGGAAACGGCAATAAGGGCCGCGACCGATAAGCCGAAGCCGCTGAAGAGCTTTGTACGAACGGAGATACCCACAACATCTACCCCTGCAAGACCATCCCCCCACAACTGCCCTTAAATAGACACACCCTAACAACATCTTAATTTCGCCCGACGATAAGTTTTTTCACTAATTAAATTAATGATAATATAGTAAAAAACATAGTTTAGATATAATTTCATCATAAGAATGTAAATATACACCACCTACCCTAGCGGACATATTCAGCAAATCTGCCCGATATAGACTTAAGATGAAATAGTTAGTCGCAAATATAGATAAATCTCGCTTGAATATTAGAATTGAACGTCAGCCATCGGGCAAATTGTTCAAACGTCAGCATTTATTATCGTAAGTTGCATGTCATTATTGATATAACTCAAGATATACTTTCGTCATTGTGAAATTTCACCCGTTCATCGCGTGGCGGGAAATCTTCCTTGAAAACAGGCGAGTCCTTCGGATAGGGTTTATTGTATACAATAAATAGCTTTTGATGCATCATTGCCGACAGGAAAGCCTGTAGAGAGCAGCTGCATCGAGGAAACGGACACTCATGGACAACGCGAACATCATGGAACTGGCGTCCCTGGCCGCCGCCCTGCTGGCCACAGGCGCCATCGCCGGCATTGCGGCGGGGCTGCTCGGGGTCGGCGGCGGCATCGTCATCGTGCCGGTGCTCTATTACGTCTTCCCGCTGGTGGGCGTGGAGCAGGAAGTTGTGATGCATCTGGCGGTGGGCACGTCACTCGCCACCATCGTCGCCACGGGCTACTCCTCCGCACGGGCGCACTGGTTGCGCGGCAGCGTTGACATGGACCTGCTGAAGCGCTGGTGGCTGCCGATTTCGGCTGGCGTCATTGCCGGCGCAACGCTGGCCGGCAATCTCAGCGGCGGCGCGCTGTCGCTCGTCTTCGGCACGGTGGCGCTGCTGGTTTCGGCCAACATGGTGCTGCGCAAGGAAGGCAGCGGCATTTCGGACAAGCTGCCCGGCGCGCCTGTGCGCGAGATGCTGGGCGCCCTCATCGGCGGCGTCTCCGTCATGATGGGCATTGGCGGAGGCACGCTGGGTGTGCCGATCCTGACGCTGTTCTCCTATCCGATCCGCAAGGCCGTGGGCACGGCAGCAGCCATCGGCCTCATCATCGCGGTGCCCGGCACGCTCAGCTCCATCTATTTCGGCTATGGTAATCCGGACTTGCCGCCGTTTTCACTCGGCTATATCAATCTTCTTGGCTTTATTCTGATCATCCCTGGCTCGCTTCTCATGGCCCCCGTGGGCGCGAAGCTGGCGCACACCTTGCCGCCAGCCAAGCTGAGGCTCGTCTTCGCCGCATTTCTTGCCTTTACCGGAGCCAGGATGATCTACAGCGTACTGGCAGGATGACGGACAACAGCGCCCCTATTACCCAAAGCGGCATGATGCTCGGCGTGCGGCAGACCTTGCCGCTCGTTCCGGGCATCATCACATTTGCGGCCGTGTTCGGCACGGTCTGCGCCCAGAAGGGGCTGACGCTGGCCGAAACCCTGCTGATCAACGCCTTCGTCTTCGCCGGCGCCTCGCAGTTCGTGGCGATGGAGCTCTACCGTGACCCGGTCACCCCTGCCGTCCTGCTGGCGATGACGGGGATCGCCGCTGCGGTCAACCTGCGCATGCTGCTGCTGGGAGCCTCGCTGCGGCCCTGGCTTGGAACCTCCCCCGCCTGGCAGGTTTACCCTTCTCTCTATTTCCTCACCGACATGAACTGGCTGCTTGCTCTGCGCTACCGGGCTGGCGGGGGCAGCGACTGGGGCATTTACCTCGGCAGCGGACTGCTGATCTGGGTGCTCTGGGCGGTGGCAGTCATTCCGGGCTATTTCCTCGGCCAGCTTTTTGCCGAGCCGCAGCGCTGGGGCCTTGATCTGGTGATGCCGGCCCTCTTCATCACCATGCTGGTGCCCTTGTGGAAGGGCCGCCGCCAGACACTGAGCTGGGGCGTTGCCGCTGTTGTGGCCCTCGCCAGCTGGCAGCTGATCGGCGGCTACTGGTTCGTACTGACGGGTGCCATTGCGGGCGCCATCGCCGGGGCCTATGCCAGCGACCCGAATGCCGCTGACGCCGCACCGGAGAAGCCGAATGGCTGAGAGCCCCTTCTCCGTCGATCTCCTGTTCTTCCTGACGGTCATGGCCATGACCGGCGTGACCTATCTGATGCGTGCTGCAGGATACTGGATCATGGGGCAGGTGCCGCTGACCCCGCGCATCCGCCGGGGGCTGGAGGCCTTGCCGGGGGCTATCATCGTTTCTACCATCCTGCCCATCGCGCTGAAGGGCGGCATACCCGCCGCTCTGTGCCTTCTGGTGGCTGCCGCCGTCATGGCAGTGCTGCGCAAGGATATTGCCGCCGTCGTGCTGGCTATCGCCGCAGCAGCGGGCGCACGCGCTCTAGGGCTCTGAAGCCAGCGCCTTGAGCGCACCGGCCAATGTGTCCTCGATGGCAGCACCGGCCCCGATCACTTGCCAGTCCACCGGTCCCAGATCATAGGCAAGCTGGCGGGACACGACCTCAACTGTTGCATCCGACGCATCCCCCTTGCGGGCGCTGACGCGGGCCTTGAGCGTGGCTTCCTCAGCCTCCAGCCAGAGCCCGGTGAAAGGCAGTTCCATCACCGCCGCCAGATCCGCCACCGCCTGCCTCTCGCCCGGCCTGGCGTGGACGGCATCGAGAATGACGCTGTGTCCGGCTGCAAGCGCTGCCCGCGCCTCTGCCATCATCGCCGCATAGACCGCATCGCTCGCCTCCGGCGTATAGGCGCAGGCGGGGGCGCGGCTCGTTTCCTCAAGGCCCAGCATGCGCTTGCGCAGCACATCGCTGCGCAGCACCCGCGCCCCCGGCAGCGGCAGCAGATGCGGTGCAATCAGCCCCGCCAGCGTAGACTTGCCCGTGCCGGAGAGCCCGCCGATGGCAACAAGGCGGGGCGTGGCCGGCTCCAGCGCCCGGCAGGCCAGCGCGAAATAGGCCCGCGCCGCCTTGCGCTGCGCATCGGCCAGTGCAGCATCCTGCTGGGTGGCGATGCTGGCCGCGGCGATCTTGGCCCGGATGGCAGCGCGCATGGAGATGTAAAGCGGCAGCGCCGCCAGCCCCTCGCCCATCTCCGGCAGCTGCGTCAGATCGAGATAGCGGTTGAGCAGATGGCAGGCGGCAGGCGTCTGGCCGCGTTCGATCAGGTCCATCAGCGCAAACCCCAGATCATAGAGCACGTCGCCGGTGGCGATACCGTCATCAAATTCCACCGCATCGAAGAGCACCGGCGCGCCGTCAATCAGCACCACATTAGCGAGATGCGCATCCCCATGCGCCAGCCGCACCAGCCCCTTGCGCCCGCGCTGGAGCACCAGATCCTCGATACGGGCCAGCGCGGCACGGGTGGCGGAGACCAGCGCCCCGGCCTCATGGGCAGGAAACAGTTCCGGCGCGGCGCGGAAGGCGGCCTCGTTCTGCACGGCGTAGCTGGAAAGCCCGGCAAACCACTCCGCCGCATCCCGCACCGGCGCCACCGCATGGGCAGCAGAGAAAGTTTTCGCCAGTGCCGAGGTGAGGCTCTGCGGCAGCGGCCCTCTGGCCGCAACATGGTCCAGCGTGGCGCTTTCATCAAAGCGGCGCATGTGCACCAGCGGCTCCACTAGCTCGCCGTCTCCGCCCAGCGCCAGCGTTCCGTCCGCGCGCCGCATCACCGCTGTCTCGCCCGGATAAAGCTCCGGCGCAAACAGGCGGTTGCGGGTCAGTTCCGCCGTCACCGCCCGGCGGCGCAGGGGAAGCGCGGAATAATCCAGAAAGGGAAAACGCACGGCGCGCTTCATCTTGTAGGCATCACCGCCAATCAGGAACACGGTGTTGGCGTGGGTGTCGATCCGCCGCGATCCGGGCTCCGCCCGCGCCAGCGCATCGAGAAAGGCGTAGGCTTCGCTCTGGTCACCGGGGTGATGGTCTTCGGACGGGGGCATGTGCATCTCCCATTTTCCGCTGCGGCAGCAGCTCTCACCATGCGGCAGATACCGGTCTGCCGAATTGATCCTGCTCAATGACCCGCCGCCGTCCTGTGCCAGTCTAGGGCCAGAAGAACCGGCAGAACGCCGGAGGAAGCAAGGAGGGACCCGCCCATGACCGCAAGCCACGGCCTGAAGAAGATAAGACTTAACCTCGCCCGGACCAAAGAGTTCCCCAATGGCTCGGCACATCATGGCTATGAATTCACCGCGCCGCTGGACGGCACGGGCCATATCGACGCAGTGGCCTGGAAAGCCGCGCGCGACCATTGCCGTGTCCGCCGCTTCTGGGGCAGCGAGGAAGACGAGATCGGCCATCTGGTCCACCGCCCCGGCGGCTCCTGGGCCTTCCGCTATGACATTGATGGCGATGATGACGATGAAGCCGGCTACCGCTTCGGCTCGCATGCCTTCGAGCCGGGGGAATATGTGTCGATCCGCGACGAGGACGGTGAGCTTCACACATTCCAGGTGGTCACCGTTCTTCCCGTCTGATCCTTGATGAAATTCCGGCTCCGTACGGCAATTCATTCTAAACCGGAATGAAGTCATTGCAAAAAGCCGTGCGGGGCCGGTGTCATGCCGGTGCCAATCACAGCTCACCTGCGCTATAGAGCAGGCAGACTTGCGCATCTGCACCAACAGCGGGAAAACGGATATGGCACAGAAGACCGGCGGTCAGCTCCTCGTGAAAGCTCTGGAAACCCATGGCGCGGAGCGGGTGTTCTGTGTGCCGGGTGAAAGCTATCTCGCCGTTCTCGATGCCCTGCACGATGCTGATATCCCGGTCACCGTCTGCCGTCAGGAGGGCGGTGCGGCGATGATGGCCGAGGCCCATGGCAAGCTGACGGGCCGCCCCGGCATCTGCATGGTCACCCGTGGCCCCGGCGCCACCAATGCTTCGGCGGGCGTGCACGTGGCGGCGCAGGATTCCACCCCGATGATCCTCTTCATCGGCCAGATCGAACGCGGCATGCGCGAGCGTGAGGCCTTTCAGGAAGTCGATTACCGGCAGATGTTCGGCGGCATCGCCAAGTGGGTGGCCGAAATCGACCACGCGGACCGGGTGCCGGAATTCATCTCCCGCGCCTATCACGTGGCTACCTCGGGCCGCCCCGGCCCCGTGGTTCTCGCTCTGCCGGAAGATACGCTGGTGGAACTGGCCGATGTGAGCCAGCCCGAGCCGTGGAAGCAGGTGGAGACCCATCCGGGCCTGACCCAGATGGCCGATCTGCAGAAGCGCCTGTGGGCGGCAGAGCGCCCCATCGCCATTCTCGGCGGCAGCCGCTGGACGGCAGACGCAGTGGCAGCCTTCACCCGTTTTGCCGAGCGCTTCGAGCTGCCGGTCGCCTGTTCCTTCCGCCGCCAGATGCTCTTCGACAACCTGCATCCCAATTACGCGGGCGACGTGGGCATTGGCGCCAATCCGAAGCTGCTGGCCCGTATCAAGGCCAGCGACCTCGTGCTTCTGGTGGGCGGGCGCCTGTCCGAAATGCCGAGCCAGTCCTACACGCTGCTGGACATTCCCCAGCCGTCGCAGCAGTTCATTCATGTCTATCCGGACCCGGATGAGCTGGGCCGCGTCTACCGCCCCAGCCTTGCCATCAACGCCTCCCCCACCGCCTTCTGCAAGGCAGCCGAAGGGCTGCAGCCGCCGGAGAGCAACAAATGCGCGGGCACCGCTTCCGAGGCTCACGCGGATTACCTCGCATGGTCGGGCGCCAGGCCGCAGACGCCGGGCGCGCTGCAGATGGCTGGCGTCATGGACTATCTGGAGGCCAACGCCGCGCCGGGCACCATCTTCACCAATGGCGCGGGCAATTATGCCACCTGGCTGCACCGTTTCCACCGCTTCCGCCAGTTCGGCACGCAGGCGGCTCCCACCTCCGGCTCCATGGGCTATGGCCTGCCGGGCGCAATTGCCGCCAAGCTCGCCTTCCCGCAGCAGGATGTGGTCTGTTTTGCCGGTGACGGCTGCCTGCAGATGACCATTCAGGAACTGGGCACCGCAGCGCAGGAAGGGGCGGCCGTCATCGTGCTCGTCATCGACAACGGCATGTATGGCACCATCCGCATGCATCAGGAGCGGCACTATCCGGGCCGCATCTCGGCCACGAAGCTGGAGAACCCGGATTTCGCCGCCCTCGCCCGTGCCTATGGCGCCCATGCGGAAACCGTGACGGCGACGGAAGACTTCGGCCCGGCCTTCGAGCGGGCACGGGCCAGCGGCAGACTGTCGCTGCTGCATCTGAAGCTTGATCCGGAGGCCCTGACGCCTGCGGCCTCGCTCAGCCAGATCCGTGCCGCCGCAGAGGCCGCAAAGGGCTGAGACATTTCGTCTCCCGTCCGGCTGCCCACGGAACAAACATGTGTTGAACGGCATTTTCCCCTTGGCCAGCGGTATCTGACCAAGGGTTGAAAATACCGGGATTGACCCGTGTCAATGTCCGGTCATGCTTGCCGGCCTAGCTTGTGAGCTGAAGGGCTCATGAGGGGCCAAGCGACGGGAGACTTGAAATGGCTTTGAGAGACATTCTGATGGTGACCGATCTGTCGGGCGAACAGCAGGCCGTGAAATACGGCATTGATCTTGCTGCCCGCTGCGACGCCCATGCAACCGGCCTGGCCCTTTCCTATGAGCCCGTGGTTCCGGCCTTTGCGGCAGCGCCCGTTCCGGTCGATTTCATCGAGCAGAGCAGGCAATTTGCGCTGGCCTCGGCAAAGGCATCCCTGGACACCTTCAACGAGTTGGCCCGTCTTGGCGCGGTGAAGTCCGAAGGGCGGCTGGCCGAAGTCATCACCGGCGGCCCGATGGAACCGGTGCTGCGCCACTGCCGCCTGACGGACCTGATCGTCGTCGGACAGGACAACCCGGACAAGCCGGAACCCATGCGCGAACTGCTGATCGAAACCGCCCTGTTTGAAAGCGGCGTGCCGGTTCTGATCGTGCCCTATATCGGCGCCCCGTCTCCGAAATTCGAAAACGTGCTGATTGCCTGGGATGGCAGTTCCACCTCCACCCGTGCCGTGCATGCGGCGCTGCCGATCCTTGCCATGGCGAAGAAGGTGACCGTGCTGATCATCAACAAGGGCTCGAAGATGGCCGGTGAGCCAGGTGCCGACATGGCCACCTATCTGGCCCGGCACGGCCTCAACGTCACCGTGGACGTGATCACCAACACCCAGACCACCGTCGCCGAAACGCTGCTGAACTATGTCAGCGACAACGGCAAGGATCTGGTGGTGATGGGCGGCTACGGCCACAGCCGCGTGCGCGAATTCCTCTTCGGCGGCGCCACCCGCGACATCCTCGCCGCCATGACCGTTCCGGTGCTGATGGCGCATTGAGGGGGCGGGGGCCTCTGGCTGAAGGGCTTCCTCTTGACCGCAGCCCCCTCTCCCCCCTCTAGGAATACCGGATTCACACATCAAGTTCGGACATCGCCCGCAATGATGTAGTTGCTTTCCGGCAGGGCGACTCCGCCCCCCTCCCCCTGGTGGGGAGGGGTAAGGGGTGGGGGGCTCTGAGCCTGCAAGGATTTGAAAAGTGGAGCTTTTCCTGGAGAGGCATCAGGAGGGAAAGCTGTCTGTGATCAATGGATACCCTGCCAGACGGAGAGGCTTTTCCCCCCACCCCCTTGCCCCTCCCCACCAGGGGGGAGGGGAGCTGAACCGCTGTGCCGGAGTGGGCAGATTGCAGGCTTTCCTCAAGCCGCCTCCGGCTTCAAGCACGATGCGTGCATGCAATAGCTCGAGGGGAGAAGGAACGGAAAGGCAGTGCCAGCAGCCAGCACTGTTGACTGTTGAGGCCGCACCCGGCACCCTTCGGCCGCGCAGCCCGATCACACGTCCTGCCGGAGTGTTCAGACCATGACCATCCGTAATCTGGAAGGCCTCTTCGCACCCGGCAGCCTTGCCATTCATGGGCCCAATGCCCAGGCCGCCGGACTGCCCGGCCTGATCATCAGCCGCTTGCAGGCCTCAGGCTTCCGGGGCCGCACCGCGCTGATCAATCTGGAAGCCCCCGACGAGGCAGACAGCTGGCCCGTGTTTGCCAGCATCGCGGACCTGACATTCACGCCGGACCTGCTGATCTATCTCGGACCGGCAGAAGCAGCCCCGGCCACAATCGCCGAAGCGGCGGCGCGCGGGATAAAGGCCGTGGCACTGCAGTCGGCAGGCTATGAATCCTGGCCCGACGCAACGGTTTCCGCCGCCATGCAGGCCGCCCGCAGCCATGCGGTGCGCCTTATCGGCCCCGGCAGCCTCGGCGTGGCCGCCCCTCACTCCGGGCTGAACCTTCTGGCCACACGCGAAGCGCCGCAGGCGGGCGAACTGGCGCTGATCGCCCGCTCCGGCGCCGTGGTCAACAGCATCCTGTCCTGGGCCTCGTCCCGCAAGATCGGCTTTTCCGGGGTTGCCTCGCTCGGCCAGCGCAGCGACGTGGACGGAGGCGACCTGATCGACTATTTCGCCTCGGACTACCGCACCCGCGCCATCCTGCTGCATGTGGAAGCGGTGCACAATCCGCGCAAGTTTCTCTCTGCCGCAAGGGCTGCAGCGCGCAGCAAGCCGATCATCCTCATCCGCTCGGGGCGCAGCCGCGATGCGGCGGCCAGCGGCAACACCCATGCGGGGCGGCTGACGCGCGCCGATGCGGTTTATGAAAGCGCCCTGCGCCGCGCCGGCATCCTGCGCATTGCCGATCTTGATGAACTGTTCGAGGCGGTCGAGACCCTGACCCGGCTCAAGGTGCCGAAATGCCAGAGGCTCGGCGTCATCGCCAATGGCCGCAGCCTTGCCACCCTTGCCGCCGACCGGCTGCACGATGGCCGGGCGGAACTGGCCGAACTGGACGGCGAAACCCTTGCCAGCCTGCAGCCGCTGAGCCGTCCGGGCACCCAGCCCGGCAACCCGCTGACCCTGCCGGAAGGCGCCGCGCCCGAGGCCGTGGAACAGGCGGTCACGGCCATGCTGGCGAGCACGGCGGTGGACGGCGTTCTGGTTCTGGCGGCGCCCAATCCGTTTGTGCTGGGCGAAGATGTGGCCCGTGCCATTGCCAATGCCGCCGGCAAGGACAAGCGCCGCCTAGGCCGCCGCAAGGCTGTGGTCGCCGCCATGGTGGGGGAAGATCCGCTGCCGCGTGCCGCCCTCGATTTCGCCCGCGTCCCGGTCTATGCCAGCCCGGCAGAAGCCGTGCGCAGCATCCTCTACCTCAAGCGCAGTGCCGAGGCACAGGAGGCTCTGATGGCCGCGCCGCCGAGCCTGCCATCCGATTTCTCGCCCGATGTGGAGGATGCCCGCGCCATTGTGGCTGCTGCCTTGAAGGAAGGCCGCACGATGCTGGACCCGGCGGAAACGGCGGCCCTGCTCTTTGCCTACCGGGTGCCGATGATCGAGACCCATCTCGCCCGCACCATCGATCAGGTGCGGCAGATGGCGGGCAGCCTGCTGGAGCGGCATCCCGCCTGCGTGGTCAAGGCGTGGTCCACTGCCCTGCCCTTCAAGTCCGATATCGATGGGGTGCGCCTTGGCATCGAAAGCGCCGATGCCGCCGCGCAATCGGCACAGGAGCTGATTGATCTGGTCGGCCGCACCCATCCCAAGGCCCGGATCGAGGGCTTCACCCTGCAGCCGATGCTGGAAGCCAAACACGGGCTGGAGCTGTTTGCAGGCCTTGGCGATGATCCATCCTTCGGGCCGGTCATCGCCTTCGGACAGGGCGGAACATCCGTGGAAGTCTCCGGCGATGTGTCGCTGGAACTGCCGCCGCTGGACCTTAATCTTGCAAACCAGCTCATCCGCCGCACCCGGGTCTCCCGGCTGTTTCAGGCCTATCGCGGACAGCCGGAACGGGACATGCAGGCAGTCGCCCTCACCCTGATGAAATTGTCACAGATCACCATTGATCTGCCGCAAGTGCGGGAGCTGGACATCAATCCGCTCGTCGCCCTGCCACAAGGCGTAATGGCGCTGGATGCGCGCATCGTGGTGGGTGAAGCACCGGTGCAGGCGGGCCGCGCCGGCTCCTCCCGTCTTGCCATCGCGCCCTACCCGCAGGAGTGGGAACAGACGCTGACGCTTAGAGAGGGGGAGAAGGTTTTCGTCCGGCCGGTGCGCCCAGAAGACGAGGATCTGTTCCGCGCCTTCTTCGAACAGGTATCGCCGGAAGATCTGCGCCTGCGCTTCTTTGCACCGGTGAAGGACTTTGACCACCGCTTCCTGTCTCGGCTGACCCAGCTCGACTATGCCCGCGCCATGGCGCTGGCGGCGATTGATCCGGAGACGGGCGACCTTCTCGGCGTCGTGCGCCTGCATGCGGACCCGGACCACAAGACCGGCGAATATGCGGTGATGGTGCGCTCGGACCTGAAAGGCAGGGGGCTTGGCTGGGCGCTGATGAAGCTGATCATCCGCTATGCGGAGGTGGATGGCATCGACACCATCAAGGGCGAGGTGCTGAAGGAAAACACCAGCATGCTGACCATGTGCGAATCCCTCGGCTTCACCATGTCCACCTCCCCCGACGACCCCGCCATCGCCCTCGTCACCCTCTCCGTCAAATCGGCAGCGGCCACGATGGATGGGCCGGGGTGAGGGATTTCGTGCGTTTCTGCAATTGAGGGAAGGTGCTGGAAACGGACTGCCAGTCAGGCTCCAACTCCTCTCCCCCCTTGAGGGGGAGATGCCCCCGGTAGGGGGCAGAGGGGGGTAACGGGCTGTCCTTTTGCAAGAGAGATCCTGCCATTTTGAAGCGCTGCTACCCCCCTCTGTCTGCTGACGCAGACATCTCCCCCTCAAGGGGGGGGAGAGGGGCGCTGCGGCAAAAGGAGAGCCCCTTCATCCTCTTTCCGTTCGTTGTAAACACTGCCCTCAAGGGGCAGAAGACCTGGCGTCTGACTTACCAATCAGGAAGAACAGCACGTGGGCCAGGAAGCCACCCCTCGCCTCACTCCACCACGGCGCCCGTGGTGAGTTTGCGCTCGCTGTTGGGGCGGCGGGCCCAGGGGCGGGTGCCGGCGGGGATTTCGGTGACGGTGCCGACCGGCTGAAGGTAGTGGGTCACTTCCGGCCAGATGCCTGCCTTGAGCGCGGCTTCCACATGCGGCTTGCTGATCTCGAAGCTGGAAACACCGCAGCGGAGCATCAGGGGGATCTGGTCGAGGATGAAGTCTCCGATGGCGCGGATGTCACCCTGATAGCCCAGATGTTCGCGCAGGACGCGTGCGGAGGAGAAGCCCCGGCCATCACTGAACTTCGGGAACTCCACCGCAATGCGCGGCAGGCGGGCGGCGAAGGGCGCCAGCGCCTCGACGTCATCACCCGGGCTCACCAGAACGGCGATATCGGCAGCCACCGCCAGAAAGGCATCGGGGCCAGCCAGAAAGCGCGCCTGCGGCACCAGAAGCTTCAGGCCATCACCAAAGGGATGTGCCGGCAGCTCGGCGTCCTTGTCGAGGCGTTCCCAGCTTTCCTGCGTGAAGCCGCCGTTGGCGTAGATCGAGGTCATCAGTTGCGTCCTTCGCAAAATTCGTCAGGCATCCGGTTCCGGCAGCCTCATCAAGCCTTACAGGCCGGAGGAGCCCAGAGACAGGTGAATGCCGCATTCGGTCTTGTCCATGCCGCGCCAGCGGCCCGAGCGCGGGTCCTCGCCCGGCGCCACCTTGCTGGTGCAGGGCAGGCAGCCGATGGAAGGGTACCCCTCGGCCACCAGCGGATGCGGTGGCAGATCATGTTCCTTGGCATAGGCCAGAATGTCCGAGGCCGTCCAGCCCGCCAGCGGATTGACCTTCACGCGCCCCTCTTCCACCTCAAACACCGGCAGCGCGGCACGGGTGCTGCTCTGGAAGCGCTTGCGCCCGGAAATCCAGGCATCAAAGCCCTTCAGCGCGGTTGCCAGGGGCACGACCTTGCGGACGTGGCAGCAGGCATCGGTATCCACCATCCACAGCATGCCGCCGGGATCGGCCGCCGACTGAGCCTCAGATTCCGGGCGGATATCCAGCACACCGGTCAGACCGAGACGGTCCACCAGCAGGTCGCGGTAGCGCAGTGTCTGCGGAAAATGCTTGCCCGTATCGACGAAGATCACCGGCGCAGACGGATCAATCTCCGACACCATGTGCAAGAGCACAGCCGAATCCGCGCCGAAGCTGGAGACGAGCGCAATACGCCCAGCATAGTGATTGCGGATGGCATCGCGCAGGATCGTCTGCGGGTTCTCGCCTTCATACTGCCGGGCAAAGGCCAGCGCTTCCGCGCCGAGCCCCAGCTCCGGATCGAAGGCGAGGCCGCTCAACTCAGTCAGAGCCATAAAGGGCCTCCTTGAACGGATCTTCGCCAACGCGGCGGTAGACCTCCAGGAAGGTTTCCTGCGGGGACTGGCGCAGGCCGAGATAGGCATCCACCAGCGTCTCGATGGCATCGACCACCTCGTCGGAGGAGAAGCCGCGGCCGATAATCTCGCCAATGGACGAGCTTTCGTTGGCCGAACCGCCGAGGGTGATCTGGTAGAATTCCTCGCCCTTCTTTTCGAGGCCGAGAATGCCGATGTGGCCCACATGGTGATGGCCGCAGGCATTGATGCAGCCGGAGATCTTGATCTTCAGCTCGCCAATCTCGCTCTGCCGCTCCGGCGCACCGAAGCGCTCGGAAATGCGCTGCGCGACCGGGATGGACCGGGCCGTCGCCAGAGCGCAATAATCCATACCCGGGCAGGCGATGATGTCGGTGATGAGCCCGGCATTGCCTTCGGCCAGACCGTTCTTCACCAGCACGTCGAAGATTTCCGGCAGATCATCCAGCGCCACATGCGGCAGGATCACGTTCTGCTCGTGGCTGATGCGGATCTCGTCAAAGGCATAGGCCTCGGCAAGGTTCGCCACCACATCCATCTGCGCATCCGTCGCATCGCCCGGAATGCCGCCAATCGGCTTCATGGAGATGGTGATGCTGGTGTAGCCCGGCACCCGGTGCGGGTTGAGGTTATGCGCCACGAAGCGTGCGAAGGCAGTATCGCCCGCCACTCGGGCTTCCACCTTGGCGCTGACCGCATTGCGCGGCTCCAGGGCGGGAGGTGCAAAGTAGGTTTCGATGCGGCGCACTTCCTCATCCGGCAGGCGCAGCACGCCATAGCGGATCTTCTCGAACTCGGCCTCGATATCGGCCTTCAGCTCTTCAAGGCCGGTCTCGTGCACCAGGATCTTGATGCGCGCCTTGTACTTGTTGTCGCGGCGGCCATAGAGATTGTAAACGCGCAGGATCGCTTCCGAATAGGCCAGCAGATCCTCTTCGGGCAGGAAGTCGCGCACCTTGCGGCCGATCATCGGCGTGCGGCCCAGCCCGCCGCCGACGAAGACGGTGAAGCCAATCTCACCCTTGTCATTGCGGGTCAGCTGCAGGCCGATGTCATGCACCTGCACCGCCGCGCGGTCATGCGGGGCGCCGGTGATGGCCACCTTGAACTTGCGCGGCAGGAACGAGAACTCCGGATGGAGCGAGGACCACTGGCGCAGGATCTCCGCATAGGGGCGCGGATCGGCAATCTCGTCGGCAGCAGCACCGGCGAAATGATCGGCCGTGACATTGCGGATGCAGTTGCCGGAGGTCTGAATGGCGTGCATCTCCACTTCCGCCAGCTCTTCCAGAATGCGCGGCGTGTCCTTCAGGCTCGGCCAGTTGAACTGGATGTTCTGGCGCGTGGTGAAGTGGCCGTAGCCCTTGTCATAGGTGCGGGCAATGTGGGCCAGCCGGCGCATCTGGCGGCTGTTGAGCGTGCCGTAGGGAATGGCGACGCGCAGCATGTAGGCATGAAGCTGCAGATAAAGCCCGTTCATCAGGCGCAGCGGCTTGAACTCGTCTTCAGTCAGCTCGCCGGACAGACGGCGGCGCACCTGATCGGCAAACTGTGCGGTGCGCTCCTTGACGAAAGCCTGATCAAATTCATCGTAGCGGTACATGTTGCGTCTCCAGGGCGGCAGCCGGGCTGCGCCGAAAATCTGTCATCTGGCAGGGCGGGTGCCGGTGCACCAGCGCCTTTGTTTCACTCAGGCCGTTCTATTCAGGAACGGGCCTGCTTGCCGAGGGCGGGATGGGTGGTCGGGCCGGCGGCGCGGATCTTCTCGCGCAGGCGCTCGGGCACCCGCTTGCCATTCTCGTCCTTGATCTCGATGTCGTAAGGATCAACGATCTCGCGGGAAGCAACCGACTTTGCAGCCAGCGCCAGCGCCTCGGCCACCACGTCCTTGCCCTCGAGCAGGCGCGCCTCGCCGATCAGCTCGACCCAGGCGCCGTTTTCGCCCTGAAACACGACCTCGCCGTCGATCAGACGGTTGGCGGTGATCACCTTCATGCCTCTCTCCTCACCAGGCGCGGGCGGGCCCGCTGCCTGCAAAATTCCGGCAGGCCCGCGTCAGGCCGCCTTGATCGCTTCTGCCGCCGCCGCAATCGGCACGGCCTTTTCCATCACGCCATGGCCCACGGCCTCGCCGATCACCATCAGCACGGCGCCATTCACATCCTTGCGCCCGGCAAGCTGCGGCAGGTCGGCCAGCGTTCCGGCGAACTGGCGCTCGTCCGGATGGGCGGCGTTCTCGATGATCGCCACCGGCGTCGTGGGCTTCAGCCCCGCCGCCATCAGCCGCACCGACACGGCCGCCGCCACGCTGCGCCCCATATAGACCGCAACGGTAGAGCCGCGCAGGGCGAGATTGGCCCAGTCTGGCAGAGTTTCGCTCTCGGCATTGTGTCCTGTCGCAAACACCAGCGTGGATGCGACGCCACGAAGCGTTAGCGGAATCTGCGCGGAGGCAGCCGCCGCAAAGGCTGCCGTCACGCCCGGCACCACCTCGAAGCCGATCCCGGCCTCGCGCAGCGCTGCCATTTCCTCACCCGCACGGCCAAACACCAGCGGATCACCTGCCTTCAGCCGCACCACCTTGTGCCCGGCTTCGGCCAGTTCCACCAGCACCTTGTTGATTTCACCCTGCGGCACCGAATGGGCGCCCTTGCGCTTGCCAACGGAAATGCGCTGCGCATCGCGGCGGCCCATGGCAACCACCGGGTCCGGCACAAGCGCATCATGCACGATCACGTCCGCTTCCTGCAGCAGCCGCTGGGCGCGCAGGGTCAAAAGATCCTCGGCGCCGGGGCCAGCACCCACCAGCCAGACAAAACCCCGGTCATCCGTGGCGCTGTTGAGCAGGCGCTGTGCCTCGGCCCGGGCGGCATCGGCGCGCCCGGCGTAAAGATTGGTAGCAACGGAACCGGAAAAGAACCGCGCCCAGAAGCGGCGGCGCAGCGCACCATCGGTCAGCACCTTCGCTGCCGTGTCGCGCAGGCTTTCGGCCAGACGGGCAAGGTCGCCCGTCGCACGCGGCAGCATGCCTTCGATACGGGCGCGGATGTGGCGCGCCAGCACCGGGCCGACACCGGTGGAGGTGATGGCAACAGCAATCGGCGCACGGTTCACCAGTGCGCCCGTGTAGAAATCGCAGAGTTCCGGCTTGTCCACCGCATTGGCAGGCACGCCGAGAATGCGCGCCGCCTGCACCACGGCACGGTCCAGCATCTCATCCTCGCGGGCGGAAAACACCAGCGCAGCGCCGTTGAGATGGCGCGGGCGGAAATCCTCCGCCACATGGGTGGCCCCAACCGTCTCCATCACCTCGGCCAGTTCCGGCTCGATGTGGGCGGAAACGACCTCGATCAGCGCATTGGTCTCGCCCAGCAGCCGCACCTTGGCCGCCGCCTCGCCGCCATGACCAACCACGACAACGCGCCGGTCCGCGACCTTGTGAAAGGCCGGGAACACGTCAAGGCGCCGGTGGCGCTTGTTCTCGCGGGGCTCGCCGCCGGAGCTGGACCCGGTCACGGACATGAAGGCACTCCTGCATCAATCATCGCACGCACAATAGCCGTTGCCGGGCGATTATGCCGGGCATCGTTTTTCAAAGCTTGAAAGGGGGGAGAAAAAGAATCTCTTTCGCAGGAGCGCGGTGGAAAAATACGGAACCGGCGGCCATATGGCCACCGGTCCCGATTTGAAGCCCCCACACTCAGATGCAGCGGCCGCCGTCGACTTCGAGGGCCACGCCGGTGATGAATTCCGCATCGTCCGATGCAAGCCACAGAGCCGCGTTGGCGATGTCCTGCGGGGTGGAGAGACGGCCAAGCGGGATGGAGGCGCGGAACTGGGCGCGCTTTTCCGGCGTGTCCTCACCCATGAAGAGATGCAGCATGCCGGTCTCGCCTGCCACCGGGCAGAGCGCGTTGACGCGGATCTTCGCCGGGGCCAGTTCCACCGCCATGGACTTGGTGGCCGTGATGGCCCAGCCCTTGGAGGCATTGTACCAGGTGAGGCCCGGACGCGGCCGCAGGCCTGCGGTGGAGGCCGTGTTGATGATGACGCCGCCGCCCTGCGCTTCCATCACTGGCGCAACGGCCAAGGCCGCCAGATAGATCGCCTTGGCGTTCACATCCAAAATGCGGTCGAAGGTTTCTTCATCGACGCCCAGCATGGAGCCATTGCGGTGGGAATAGCCTGCGTTGTTGACGAGGATATCCAGCCGCCCGAAATGGCCCGTGGCCGCCTTGACCATCGCTTCCACATCGGCACGCACCGTCACGTCTGCCGTCACCGCAATGGCGGCTTCGCCGATTTCCGAGGCCACACGCGCCGCCGCTTCGCCATTGAGATCGGCGGCGATGACCTTCGCCCCCTCGCTGGCAAATAGCTTCGCCATGCCCTCGCCAAAGCCGGAGCCTGCGCCGGTTATGACTGCCACCTTGCCCTTGAGCCGGTCTGCCATGAATTCCTCCCTGAATTGCTGACGTATTGAGGTGTGCTGCGTCAGCCGTGACGCAGCACCAGTGTCTTGGTTGCCGAGAAATCGTAGAGCGCCTCGAAGCCCTTCTCGCGGCCATGGCCGGACTTCTTGAAGCCGCCGAAGGGCAGCTCGATGCCGCCGCCCGCGCCATAGGCGTTGACGAAGACCTGACCTGCGCGCACGGCCTTGGCCACCCGCACCGCCCGCTGGGCATCGCGCGTCCACACGCCTGCCACGAGGCCGAACTCGGTGCCATTGGCAATGCGCAGCGCCTCCTCCTCATCGCGGAAGGGGATCAGCGACAGCACCGGGCCGAAGATTTCCTCACGTGCAATCACATGGTCCACGGGCACCGGACCAAAGACACGGGCAGGCACGAAATGGCCTTCGCTGGAGGCGTCCGGCGCAATCGCCCCTTCCGCAATCAGCGGAATGCCATCGGCCAGCGCCCGGTCCACGAAGGACTGCACGCGCCGCAGCTGGCCCGCATTGATCAGCGGCCCAAGATCAAGGTCAGCGCTGTGCGGGCCGGACACGAGGGTGCGGATGCGGGCGCGCAGACCCTCCACCACCGCATCCCAGATGCCCTTGTGCACCAGCACGCGGCTGCCGGCCGAACAGGTCTGGCCGCAGTTCTGGATGATGGCATTGACGATGACCGGCAGGGCCGCGCCGAGGTCGGCATCGTCAAAGACGATCTGCGGCGACTTGCCGCCCAGTTCCAGCGTGCAGCCGATATGGTTCTTGGCCGCTGCCGTCTGGATCATCACCCCCACTTCCGGCGAGCCGGTGAAGGTGAGGTAATCGAGCCCCGGATGGTTGGAGAGGGCAGCCCCGGCCTCGGAGCCCAGCCCCGGCACCACGTTGAAGACGCCCGCTGGAAAGCCCGCTTCCAGCGCCAGTTCGGCGACGCGCAGCACGCTGAGGCAGGCGTCTTCCGCCGGCTTCAGCACCAGCGTGTTGCCCATGGCCAGCGCCGCACCGGCGACACGGCCCATGATCTGCGCCGGATAGTTCCAGGGGATGATACCGCCGACAACGCCATGCGGCTCACGCAGTGTCATGGCCAGAAAGCCGTCAGCGGTGGGGATGGTGTCCCCCATCACCTTGTCTGCCGCTCCGCCATAGAATTCGAAGTAGCGGGCAAGTGCGGTGATATCCGCCTTGCCCTGCTTCAGCGGCTTGCCCGCATCAAGGCTTTCCAGAGCGGAGAGTTCGTCATGATGCGCCGTGACCAATGCCGACAGCTTCATCAGCAGGCGGCCACGGTCAGCCGCCGTCAGCTTCGGCCAGGGGCCAGTCTCGAAGGCCTTGCGGGCAGCGGCGACAGCCCGGCCAACTTCCGCCGCATCACAGCGCGGGATGAGGGCGATGACCTTGCCATCCGAGGGGCACAGGCTTTCAAACACCTGCCCGTCCGGCGTGAACACCCGCTCGCCATCGATGATGGCCGCCGGCTTCAGCACTTCCCCTGCCGCAATGGTCCGTAATGGCATGACTTCCTCCCTGCTCGCAGACGGATAATACCAAGGCGCTGAGATGCTGACGCATCACGCCTTGCAAATGCTCAAGCGCCGCACGGGCTTATACCAACTCTCGATGAGTCGAGCTCATTGAGAGTTGGTATAAGCGGGCGCCGCAGTTTCAGGCCGCCTCTCTCCTCCGCGCTGTTACATGGTTTGCACGCTAACGGATGAAAATCGCCGGTGCAATCAATCCGCACCGGAAAACAGCTCCGGTTCTGTCAGCATCAGATGCTGCAACAGGATCAAGGCCTTGGCATCGCGGATTGCGCCCTGCCGCCAAAGCGCAGCCACCTCGCTGCAGGTCAGCTCGTGGACGGTGATATCCTCCCCCTCCTCCACCAGACCGCCACCGCCATGGCGCTCAGTCCCGGCATAGTCACACAGAAAGTGATCGACACGGCTACCCAGAATGCCGGGGCTGGAATAGCTGGAACAGGCCAGTTTCAGAGCCTGTGCTTCCACGCCGAATTCCTCCATCAGCTCGCGCCTTGCCCCGTCCAGCACGTCTTCGCCCTCTTCAAGGCGGCCGGCGCAGACCTCCCAGGGAAACGGGTCATCCTGATCGGCCATCACCGGCACCCGCAGCTGGCGGCACAGCAGCAGGCATTTGCGCGTACGGTCCACCGGCAGGATGGCCACAACATTGCGGCCATAGCGCACCACCTCGCGCACAATGGTCTGCTGCGCGCCATCGCTGCGGGCCTGATCCACGGTGATCTCCTCCACCGTGCAGCGGCCCTCATAGACCATCCGGCGGGCGCGCACGGAAATGCGCTTGCGGCGGGCGGCATCATTTTCGCTGTTCATGGGATTTCCTGACGGGATGATTGAGACTGGACGGGGAGCCTATCAGGCTACGCTCGTGAGGCAACCGCCTGCATGACTTGCAGAACCTGGCAATCAATCATTGGAGCGCCCCACCGGCCAGGAGAACAAATCGCCTGCAGGCACCCTCTTCAGGAAAAGAGATCCACTGCTGCCACAGATATAAATGATCTATAAATTCTATAGACTTTTATCTCCAGCTGACGATCCTTTGAGATCAGAAAACCGGTCTCGGGGAGATATCAGCATGGTCATCAGCCAGCTCACGAAAAATGCAGGAATTCTCAAGGCTTCCTTGGCGGCAGCACTCATCGGAACGGCACTGGGCAGTGCTGCGGCAAGCGAGCAGCCCAAGCAGGGCGGAACGCTGGTCTATCTTGAGCAGCAGCCCCACACGGTGCTTTACCCGCCGGCGGGCGGATTTTATCCCAATGGCGGCATTCTCAACCAGATCACCGACAAGCTGACCTGGCAGAATCCGGAAACGCTCGAAATCGAGCCCTGGATCGCAGAGTCCTGGGAAATCAACCCGGACTACACCCAGTTCACCTTCAAGCTGCGTCCGGGCGTCACATTCTCCGACGGCACGGCCCTTGATGCCGCCGCAGTTGCAGCCAATTTCGAGGCCTTTGGCAAAGGCAAGAGGGAGCGCAAGTTCCCGGTATCGGAAGTGGTCAACAACTTCGACCGCGCCGAAGTAATCAATGATCTGACGGTCCGCTTCCACTTCAAGAAGCCCAGCGCGGGTTTCCTGCAGGGAACTTCGGTGATCGGCTCGGGACTGGTGTCCCTGTCTACGCTGGACCGGAACCTTGACGAACTGGGGGATGCAACGCTCGTCATCGGCTCCGGCCCCTTCATTGCCGTCAGCCAGGAAACCGGGCGGGAACTGGTGCTCAAGGCACGTGAGGATTACAACTGGGGTCCGAAGAACCTCGCCCATCAGGGCCGCGCCTATCTGGATGGCATCCGCTATCTCATCGTGCCGGAAGATGGCGTGCGCATTGGCGCGCTCCTGTCGGGACAAGCCGATTTCGTCCGCCAGATCCAGGCCTATGACGAGCCGCAAGTCACGGCCCGCGGATACCAGATCCATGCTGCAGCGACACGCGGCGTCAACAATTCGGTTGTCTTCCGCCCGGACAATCCGCTCGTGGCAGACAAGCGCGTCCGGCAGGCCTTGCTGCACGCCACCGACCGTGAAGGCATCATCAAGACGCTGTTCTCGGACAATTATCACGCAGCGCGCTCCATCATTGCCTCCTCCGCCCAGGGCTTCACCGATATCAGCGGCAAGCTGACCTACGACCCGGCAAAGGCAGCCGCTCTGCTCGATGAGGCCGGCTGGAAGCTGAACGCAAACGGCCAGCGCGAGAAGGACGGAAAGCTGCTGGAGCTGACAGCCTATGAATCCCCGCCCCAGCCCCAGAACAAGGCCACCCTCCAGCTCATCGCCCAGCAGTGGGGTGAAGCCGGGGTGAAGTTCAATGTGCTGGCCGGAGACGCCGGCAGCCGGGTGCAGGACAGCCTTGATCCGCAGAAGACACCCGTCTCTCCCGGCATGGTGGGCCGCGCCGATCCGGACGTGATCAAGAGCCACTACCACTATGAAAACCGCAATGTCCTGCTTCAGACCGGCGGTGTCAGCACCAAGGTCGAAAGCTTCCGGGACGGCAAGCTCAATGGCCTGCTCGAAGCCATTGCTGCCGAAACCGATGCGGCAAAACGCCTGCAACTGGTCGCCGATGTCCAGAACTACGTCATCGACGAGGCCTATGCCGTTCCGATCTTCGAAGAGCCGCAGGTCTACGGCAGTGCTCCTTACGTGAAAGGCATCCAGTTCGAAGCCGTTGGACGCCCCTGGTTCTACAGCGCCTGGCTTGACCGCTGAGGCCTGCGCCGCCGCCACGGGAAAGCCTGAGGCGGCGGCTTGTTCCGATCAACCGGGAGCACTTTCATGTGGATCAGCATAGCGCGCCGCTCAGGGCATTCCCTGTTCGTCCTTTGGGCGGCATTCACCCTGTCCTTTGTCCTGCTGCAGGCTCTGCCCGGTGATGCGGTCCTGATCCGCTTTCTGGGGGGCGATTTCGGGCTGACGCCGGACCAGCTGGCGGAACTGCAGGTACTCTACGGCGCCGATGCGCCCCTGTGGGAGCAATATCTCACGGCCCTCAAGGGCTTCCTCACCGGGAACTTCGGCTACTCGGTCATTTCCGGGACACCGGTTGCCGCCGAGATCGCCACCACGCTTCCCTTCACTCTCAAGCTTGCCGGATTGAGCCTCATAGCCGCCGTCATCCTGGCGCTCACCATTGCCTGCCTTGCCAGCCTGTCGCGTTTTCAATGGCTGCGCAGCCTGCTGGAAAGCCTGCCATCGTTTCTGGTCTCCGTCCCCGTCTTCTGGCTGGGGATCGTCCTCATCCAGATATTCTCGTTCCAGCTCGGCTGGGTTCCGGTGATCAATCCGGGGCCGGTGGAGAAGCTTCTGCTTCCGGTTCTCGCCATCGCAGTGCCTGTCTCTGCCCCCCTTGCCCAGGTCCTTCTGCGCAACATCGAGGAAGTTTCACGCAGGCCCTTTGTGAAGGTGGCGAGGGCCAAAGGCGCAAGTGAAGCCTACATTCTGCGAAGGCATGTAATCGGTAACGCAATCCTTCCCACACTGACCATCGCTGGCCTGCTGTTCGGAGAGCTGGTCGCAGGTGCGGTTGTGACGGAGACCGTATTCGGCCTGAACGGACTTGGCAGACTGGCCGAGCGTTCGGTCCGGCTGCAGGACACAGCCGTGCTGCAGGCCATCGTCGTCATCACCGCCTTTGCCTTCCTGACAATCAATCTTGCGGTGGACCTCATCTATCCGCTCGCCGACCCGCGCCTGAAGACGGCGCGTGCCCCCCGGAGGCTGACACCATGACAAGCTTCAGCATCAGTCCTGCAGCCACCGTTGGCCCTGAGGCCGCCAAGCGCCTTCCGCTGACGCTGCTTGTGCCGCTGGCAATCCTGATCACCGCCGCTGCCTGGGCCGTGGCGCCTGACCTCTTCACGAGCTACAGCGGAACCGCCGGCCTCAAGGGCAACCAGCTGCAGCCTCCCTCTGAGGCCCATCTTCTGGGCACAGACGAACTCGGCCGCGATCTTCTGGCGCGCATCATCCATGGCACGCGCTATTCCCTCTCGGGCGCCTTCGTCGCCGTATCGATAGGCCTCGTGACCGGATCGCTGATCGGGCTGATCGCCGGAACGTCCGGCAGCCGGGTGGATGCCTTGCTGATGCGGATGATCGACGTGCTCCTTGCCGTCCCGACCCTCCTGCTGTCGCTGGCCATCATCATCATCCTCGGTTTTGGCCACGTGCAGGCAGCCATAGCGGTGGGGGCTACGGCAATCGCCAGCTTCGCGCGTCTCATGCGCTCCGATGTGATCTCGGTCTGGCGGGCAGACTATGTGGAAGCCGCTTTTGCCAGCGGCGCCCGCACGCCTGCCGTTCTGTGGCGCCATGTGCTGCCCAATGCCCTGACATCGGTGCTGGCTCTGGCTGCCCTGCAATTCGGCTGGGCCATCCTCCAGATCTCGACGCTCGGCTTTCTGGGATACGGCGCGCCGCCTCCGACGCCCGAATGGGGCCTGCTGATCGCAGAAGGGCGTAATTACATGATGATCGCCTGGTGGCTCACCCTGTTCCCCGGCGCCGCCGTGATCTTTGTCGTTCTTGCCTCAAACCACATCGGCCACATCTTGCAAAGGAGGCGGGGATGACTTTCGCAGCCCGGATCAATGCCCCCATCACGCCAGACGCTCGCCTTCTTTTTCCGAAGGAGGTCCTGCGCACCGAAGGGCTTGGCATCGCCTATGGCACCAGACAGGCCGTTCACAACATCTCCTTCTCGATCAAGGCTGGCGAGACCGTCGCTCTGGTGGGGGAGTCAGGCTCCGGCAAATCGACAATCGCCCAGGCGCTGATTGGCCTTTTGCCTGCGAGCGGCAGGATCACAAGTGGCCGTATTCTCCTGGGCGGAGACGACATCACCCGCCGCAGCCAAAGGCAGCTGCAGGCGCTGCGGGGCACGCGGATCAGCCTTGTTCCTCAGGATCCCGGCAGTTCGCTCAACCCGGTCAGAACCATAGGGTCCCAGGTTGCAGAAATGTTTCATCTCCACACGGATCTTTCCACTGTGGCGGTCAAGACCGAGGTGATCAGTCTGCTGGAGCGGGTGGGAATACGCCAGCCTGAGCTGCGCTACAGCCAGTATCCGCACGAGCTGTCAGGCGGTATGCGCCAGCGTGTTCTGATCGCGATGGCCATTGCCCTCAGACCGGATCTGATCATCGCAGACGAGCCGACCAGCGCGCTGGATGTAACTGTCCAGAAGCGCATTCTGGACCTCATCGACACGCTGCGGCACGAGACAGGCACCGCCGTTCTCCTCATCACCCACGACCTGGGAGTGGCAGCCCAAAGAGCAAACAGAATGCTGGTGCTCCAGGCCGGTGAAATTCAGGATTCCGGTCCGGCGCGGCAGGTAATCGATGCCCCCCGCTCGCCCTACACGCAGCAGCTGCTTGCAGATGCCCCCGCCCTTGCAGCCCCGGCGGTCCGGCCGCCGGTTCCGGAGGGCAGCGGCAATGTCATCGAGGTTTCGGGCCTGCGGAAGATCTATGCTTCGGCAAAGGGTTCACCCGTGGCAGCAGCGGAAGACATCAGCTTTTCCGTTGCCCGCGGCACCACCCATGCACTCGTGGGGGAATCCGGATCGGGGAAAACCACCACGGCCCGGATCATCGCCGGATTGCTGCGCCCGGACGCCGGCACGGTCAGCATCAACGGAACGGCCACCGGCTCGCTGGCGGCAGAAGAGCTGCGCCGTTTCCGCCGCCAGATCCAGCTGGTGTATCAGAATCCCCTTCAGTCGCTCGATCCCCGGCAGACGGTGCGTCAGATCATTGAGGAGCCTCTCCTCAACTTCGAACGCCCCTCGCGCGCCGAACGGCTCCGGCAGGTGGAAGAACTGGCCGAACGTGTCCAGCTGCAACCTCACTTGCTCGACAGGCGGCCTGCGGCTCTCTCCGGCGGGCAGCAGCAGCGTGTGGCGATTGCCAGAGCTCTCATCCTGCGCCCCTCCATCCTCGTGCTCGATGAAGCTGTCTCTGCACTGGACGTCACCGTTCAGGTCCGCATTCTGACGCTTCTCGGCAATCTCCAGCGTGGGCTCGGGCTCACCTACCTCTTCGTCTCGCATGATCTCGCGGTCGTGCGGGCCATTTCAGACACCGTGTCCGTCTTTCAGGCCGGACGCATTGTCGAACAGGGCACCGTAGCCGAGGTCTTCTCCAACCCGCGCCAGCCCTACACCCGCGAACTCATCGAAGCCATCCCGGCAGTTGGCAAGTCTGGCTCAACACGGGTGGCACCTTTCACTGCACGCTCCATCGAAGGCACCGCAAAATGACTTCATTCACCACCAAAAGGCTCGGGTTCTTCACACGGCTTCTCGATGATGTTCCGGCGGGAGAGCGCTACAGGCTTGCGCTGGCGCAGATCGAGGCCGCAGAGCAGCATGGCTATGACACGGCCTGGATCGCCCAGCATCATTTCGACCCGGATGAAGGCGGCCTGCCTTCCCCTCTCGTTTTCCTGGCCCATGTGGCAGCCCGTACCAGAACCATCCGCCTTGGAACCGGCGTCATCACCCTGCCGGTGGAAGACCCGCTGCGCATTGCCGAAGACACAGCAGTGCTGGACCTTCTGTCGGGTGGGCGGCTGGAGATCGGCCTGGGCACCGGCGGCACACCGGCCACATTCACAGCCTTTGGCCTCGCACCCGAAGAACGGGGGCAGGTTCATGCCGTCAAGCTTGCAAAGCTGCGCAAGGCCTGGAACGGGCAGGAAATCACGGATGGCCGGCGCCTCTATCCGGCCTCACCCCAGCTCAACAACCGTGTGTGGCAGGCCACCTTCTCGGTCGAAGGCGGGCGCCGCGCAGGCCTCGCCGGTGACGGACTGATGCTCTCGCGCACGCAGCCCCGGCCGAAGGACAGGCCCTTTCTGGCTCTGGATGACATTCAGAACCCGATTATCGATGCCTATCTCGAAGCCCTTCCCGATGGCGTTGAGCCCCGAATTCTGGCCTCCCGCAGCATCTTCATCGCAGACAGCCGGAAAGAAGCCCTGCTCCATGCCGAAACTGGCCTGCGCCGCGTCGCCAAACGGTTCGAGGCTTCCGGACATACGCTGAGGGGCAACTCGCTGGAAGACCTGCTGGCAACATTCGACACGCATACGGGCACCCCGGACGAAGTCAGCGAAAGCCTGAGCCGCGACACATCGCTCGAGCGGGCCACGGACGTGTCGATGCAGGTGCATTCCATCGACCCGCCGCATGAGCTGATCCTGCGCTCCATCGAACTGCTGGCCGAAGTCACCGCCCCCGCACTGGGATGGCGCTCTCCCGTCTTTGCCCAGGAGCGCATCTTCTCGGGCTTGCGGCCCTTCTGAACAGACTGACAAACAACGGAGGCACTGATGACGACCACATCAGAAGACATTATCGGCGAACTTGCCGGCATCGAACCGGGCTCTGCGCTCAGCCGCATCCGCCAGAACCGCGCTGTGGCCCAAGCGGAAGCACAGCTGGCCTATACATTGCTGGTTGAGCCGGAAATCGCGGGCGACGTCTCCTTTGCCGAGCGGCACGCCGTCGCCTACTTCACAGCCCTGCTTCATGGCGCCCCTGCGATTGCATCGCACTACCGCCAGATCCTTGAAGGATCGGACCCGACCGATGGCCCCCTGCGCCGTGCCGTGAAGGCGACCGCAGCCGTAAGCCGCGCGTCCGGACCTTATGGTGCCTATCCGCAAGGGCCGCTGAGCCGCGAGAACACGGAAGGGCACGGTCTGGAAATCCCGCCGGAGGCTGCTGTCATTCTGGGTGCCCGCCTCACCGCAGCCCTGCATCACGTCCACCTGCTCGTGTTCCATCCCCGCGATGCAAGCCCATCAGCGCTGCAGCGCCTGCTTGATGCCGGCTGGACGGAAACCGGGATTGTCATCCTGTCACAGCTCGTTGCCTTCCTGAGTTTCCAGATCCGGGCCGTCACCGGGTTCAAGGCGCTTGCAGCCGCCCGTCAACGCCGCCTTGAGCGGTCCATTCCAGCAGAGTGAAAGGCAGGATCATCATGGGAAACACTGTTCTTACCCATCCCGGCAACACCGAACCGGTTGTCTTCACCCGTGACGAACTGGGCTGGCTTCCCTGGCTGGAGCCTCTGCAGGAGGAGCATCTGACAGAGAAGCACTGGACAGGTCTCGTGGATCGTGCGCGGTCACGCTCGCCCTACTTCATGCTTCTCGCACGCGACCCGGAAGTGCTCGGCGCCCGCACCCGGCTCGACAAGGATGTTTTCTACAACACGTCCGGCGGACTTGCGCGTGATGCAAGGGAACTGGCGGCAGCCGCAGTCTCGCGGGTCAATGGCTGCATCTACTGCGCGTCGGTTCATGCCCGCTTTGCGGCAACCTACTCCAAGCGGGCGGAGGATATCGACCGTTTCCTGGAAACTGGTTCGGCAGAGGGGCAGGATCCCCGCTGGACCGCTGTCGTGGAAGCCGCCACAGCTCTGACGCTCACCCCATCGTCCTTCACGGCAGACAATGCCGAAGCGCTTCTGGACGCAGGCTTCGAGGAAGAAGAAATCGCTGACCTCATCTACGCCAGCGCATTCTTCAACTGGGCCAACCGGCTCATGCTCTCCCTCGGCGAGGCTTCGGAAAACTGAACGAGCTGAACGGCCGGCAGCGGTACAGGTCCGCTCTGCCGGCCATTCAACCGTCCGAAACAACGGCCCACGCCCTTGCGCTGACGAAAAAATGGCAGGCGGCAAGGCCAGGATTTTTGCCTCCCTGCCCTCTCTGAAAGCAAACAGACTTCCCCTTTCAGCCCCTGAATATGGAATGGACGCCCGCTGTCCTCGCGCTTATCGTCTACAAATAAAGTAGACAAATACAACTCCGGACTGCAGCTGCACGACAGTTGCCTCCGGAAGCGCCGTGGACATCCCCATGACATTCAGACTGAGTATCCTCGACAAGTCCCCCACCGGCGAAGATGGCAACGCCACGAGGGCGCTCCAGACCTCGCTGGCGCTGGCGCGCCTGGCGGACCAGCTCGGCTATCACCGGATCTGGTTTGCGGAGCACCACGGTGTTCCAGCTCTGGCCGGCTCTGCGCCCGAGGTGCTGATCGCCCATGTTCTGGCCATCACCTCACGCATACGGGTTGGTTCAGGCGGGGTCCTGCTGCAGCACTACAGCCCCTACAAGGTAGCCGAGACATTCGGCGTTCTTGCAAATCTGGCACCGGGCCGGGTGGATCTTGGCATTGGCCGGGCTCCCGGCGGCATGCCTGCGGGCCGCAGGGCACTTCAGTGGGAGCTGGCAGCCGAAAAACGGCCATTCGAGCAGAAGCTGCGTGAGCTGGACCATTTCATCCGGGGAACGCTGCCGCTTGGCCACCCGCTTGAAGGGGCTCAGGCGCTTCCGGCAGCTGCAGCCCTGCCGCAACTGTTCCTGCTGGGGGCAAGCGCGGAAAGCGCCCGGCTCGCTGGCAAGCTTGGCTGGAACTACGGCTATTCCGGACACCACAACGGTGACGCCAGCCTTCTCAACGAGGTGAAGTCCACCCATGCACGGGCTGGCGGCCGGACCTTTTCCGTGGCCGTGAGTGTCGTGATTGCCGGATCTGCATCAGAGGCGGCGCGCCTGACGCAGGAGGCGCGTGTCTTCAAGGTGACCCTCCCGGATGGCCACAGCGTCAACCTGCCGAGCGAAGATGCCGCCCGCGAATACGCCCGCCAGTCCGGAGAGAACAATTACACCCTGCAGCCCCTGACGCCCCAGCTGATTGCCGGAACGCCGGCCCAGGTTCTGGACAGGCTGGACGAGCTGCACCGGACCCAGGGCATCGATGAATTCGTGCTTGATCTTCCAACCACAGGAGCCAGGGCCCGGTTTGAGGCGCTCGAGGCTCTCGCGACCCACCGCCATCTCACCGCAGCCTGACACGGAGACACCCATGACCAGCAAATCCATTCCCTTCGGCATCATGCTCCACGGGCCGGGCGGCCACATGAATGCGTGGAAGCATCCCTCATCGACACCTGACGCTTCGGTCAATTTCGACTACCTGCTCAAGACTGTCCGCAAGGCGGAAGCGAACGGAATTGCCTTCGGCTTCGTCGCCGACGGGCTCTACATCAACGAAAAGTCCATTCCGCATTTCCTCAACCGGTTCGAGCCGCTGACCGTTCTGTCTGCCCTGGCGGCGGTGACCAGCCGTATTGGCCTTGCCGGAACCGTCTCCACGTCTTACTCCGACCCCTATACGGTTGCCCGGCAGTTTGCCTCGCTGGACCTGATTTCGGGCGGGCGCGCTGGCTGGAACGTGGTCACGTCGCCGCTTGAAGGTTCTGCGCGCAACTACAGCCGCGCCGAACACCCTGACCATGCCCTGCGTTACGAGATTGCCGGCGAATATCTCGAAGTGGCTCAGGGCCTCTGGGACAGCTGGGACGAGGACGCTTTCCCGAGGGACCGTGAAAGCGGGACATTCTTTGACCCGCAGAAGTTCCGCAGGCTCAATCACGAAGGCACCTTCTTCAAGGTGGAAGGGCCGTTGAACATCCAGCGCTCGGCGCAGGGACAGCCCGTGATCTTCCAGGCAGGCTCCTCGGATGCGGGCATTGATCTTGCCGGCCGCTATGCCGATGCAGTCTTCACGCACTCGCCTTCCCTTGAGGAGACCCGCGATTTCACCAACAAGGTGAAGGACGCAGCACAGAAATTCGGACGGGAGCGGTCTAGCGTCAGGATTTTCCCCGGCATCGGACCAATCGTGGGCCGCACCAGGGAAGAGGCTCTGGAAAAATACGAGGTCATCCGGGGCCTTCTGTCGCTGGAAGAAGCGCTCGACTATCTCGGCCGCTACTTCGATCATCACGACTTCCGGCAGTATGATCCCGACGCTCCCTTCCCGGAGCTTGGAGACATCGGGCGCAACAGCTTCCGCTCCACCACCGACCGGATCAAGGCCGATGCGAAGGAGAAGAACCAGACCCTTCGTGAAGCCGCTTTGGCAGCCGCAACGCCCCGCCCCGGCTTCCTCGGAACAGGAGAGGAAGTGGCCCGCGAGATCATCCGCTGGATCGATGCTGGAGCATCCGACGGCTTCATCCTCGGCTTTCCGGTGCAGGCACAAGGACTTGATGACTTTGTGGAGCTTGTCATTCCGGAACTGGAAAGGCTTGGCAGGTTCCAGCGGGAACTGACCGGAACAACCCTGCGCGCCAATCTGGGACTGCCCTTCAGGGAGAGCCGGTACTCCGAGCGCCTGACCAGCCGGACAGCAGCCGAGTAGGACCAGCCACATGACCCTGACGACCTTGAGAACAGCCGCCCCCGCGGCTGAACGGGATCTCTTTGCCGCAACGGTCCCCGGTTTTGCCGAACTGCGGCGGGAACTGCACCAGGAGCCGGAACTGTCCGGCTCCGAAGTCCGCACATCTGCCCGGATCGCCGCCTTGCTCAAGGCATGGGGCTACGAGGTGGAAACCGGCGTTGGCGGCCACGGTGTCGTGGGATCGCTCGTGTCCGGATCCGGCAGCCGCAAACTGGGGCTCAGGGCCGACTTTGATGCGCTGCCAATCCACGAGCAGACAGGCCTGCCCTATGCCAGCCGCACCGAAGGCGTCATGCATGCCTGCGGCCATGACGGGCATACGGCCATTCTGCTGGCTGCCGCATCCTGGCTGGCCCGCACACGCGGCTTCGACGGCACGCTGCGGCTCATCTTTCAACCGGCGGAGGAAACCGCTTCCGGGGCCAGAGCCATGCTCTCGGACGGCTTGCTCGAACGTTTCCCCATCGACGCCATCTATGGCCTGCACAACTGGCCAGGCCTGCCGGAGGGCCAGTTCGGCTTCATCACAGGCCCGGCAATGGCGGCTGTCGATCAGGTGAGCCTGACAGTGAAGGGCCGGGGCGGGCACGGCGCGGCACCGCATGAAGCTATCGATCCGGTCGTCATCAGCGCCTATGCGGTCACCGCCCTGCAGTCGATCGTCTCGCGCAATGTCAATCCGCTGGAGAGCGCCGTGGTCACGGCGGGGTCAATCCATGGCGGGTCTGCCTCCAACATCATTCCTGACGAGGTGGACCTGAAGCTGACACTGCGCAGCTTCACCCCGCAGACACGCGACCTCCTCGGCGAAAGGGTCCAAACCGTGCTGCGGGGTGTGGTTGAAGGGCTCGGCGGTGAAGCAGTCCTGTCTTACAGGCGCGGCATTCCCGCCGTCACCAACCATGCGCAGGAAACGGAGGCAGCGCGCCGTCTCGCACGCGCCCTTTTCGGCACTGACGCCGTCGAGCCGGATCTTGCGCCCCGCATGGCGAGCGAGGACTTCGCCTTCCTGCTCGAAGCGGTGCCGGGCAGCTATCTGTTTGTCGGCACCGGCCCCGGCGCCCCGCTGCACAGCCCGCTCTATCAGTTCAATGACAGCATCATCGAACCGGCAGCCTGGTTCTGGGTGCAACTGTCGCGGCATTACCTTTCAGGAGGAAACGCATGACCAGTGAACAGCTGATTTTCTCAAGTCCAGCCCATCCACGCGCCCTGCCCCTCGTGGAGGATCTGATCCGCGAATACGACAGCCGTTATGGCACCGTGTTCAACCCGGAAGGGGCAAGGGCGGAGCTTTACCGCTATCCGCCGGATGCTTTCACCCCGCCAAACGGCAACTTTCTGCTGGTCCTGCGCGAGGGTGAGACTGTCGCGGGCGGTGCATTCATGCGCAAGGACGAGCGCACTGCCGAACTGAAGCGCATCTGGACACGCCACGACCTGCGCCGTCAGGGCCTCGCCCGGCGGATTGTTCAGGCTCTGGAGGATCAGGCCGCACGGCAGGGATACACACGGATCTATCTCACCACGGGATTCCGCCAGCCCGAGGCGGCGGCGCTCTATGTCAGCATGGGCTACAGGCGGCTCTTTGATCCTGAGCTGGATCCGGCGCTTTACCGCTCGCTTCCCTTTGAAAAACACATCGGCAGCGAGGCCGGAAAACCCGGAACCGCCCCCTTCAAACAACCTGAGTTTACCCCTGAAGAAGCCGCTGCACTGCTTCAGCAGCACGCACTTGCCGTGAGGGAGGGACTTTCACATGACCGCAACTGACATCGGCTCCCTCCCCCGGGACACTCACACCGGCAGCGCCGCCGGCCTGACGGTCGTGCCCGTCCGCAACTACGGGCGCATCGCGGGAACTGCACTGAGTATTGTCATTCTTGGCGCCGTTCTGAATTCCATTCTGGGCAACCCCCGATGGGGCTGGCCGGTCTTCGCAGAATGGTTCCTCGCCGAGCCCGTCCTCGTTGGACTTGGCAGAACGCTGCTTCTCACGCTGCTCGGGTCGGTCTTCGGCTTTGCGCTCGGCACGGTGCTGGCGCTTGCCCGGGTCTCATCCTCGCCGCTGCTGGCAGCAACAAGCTGGTCCTTCATCTGGCTGTTCCGCTCGCTGCCGCTCATTGTGCTGCTGCTGCTGCTCTACAACATCGGCTATCTCTACGAGCGGATCGTCCTCGGCGTCCCCTTCACGGACATCACCTTCTACAGCTGGCAGACAACCAATCTCATCACGCCTTTCGCAGCCGCTGTGCTTGGCCTCAGCCTCAACCTGGGCGCCTTTTCGGCGGAAGTGATCCGGGGCGGCATCTTGTCCGTTGACCAGGGGCAACTGGAAGCTGCCGCAGCCCTTGGCCTGCCGAAGCGGCGCCAGTCCTTCCGCATCGTTCTGCCGCAAGCCATGCGTGCCATTCTGCCGACGGCCTTCAACGAGATCATCGGTCTCGCCAAGGGCACGTCGATGGTCTACATCCTTGCGCTTCCCGAGCTGTTCTACACGATCCAGATCATCTACCGCCGCAATCTTGAGGTCATCCCCCTGCTGATGGTGGCAACGGTCTGGTATCTGATCATCCTCTCCGTCCTCTCGGTCATCCAGCATTACGTCGAGCGGCATTATGCCAGGGGCGCGGTCCGCACCCTCGCACCTGACCTGCTCACCAGTCTGGTACGAACTGTCCTGCCGGCGAAATGGCAGCAGGGCCGCGCTGCAGCCAGAATCAATGCCCCTGCCGCCGGCACGGACAAAAACGCGGCCAGCGCACTGGTCAGCGCCCCAGTCAGCGCCCCAGTCAGCGCACCGGCCATCACACGCAACGCGCTTCTTCCTGCTGCAAATCTGCCCAGAGGCGGCGAAATCCTGATCGAGAACATTTCCAAGTCCTACGGACAACTGAAGGTTCTGAACAACATCTCGCTCAGACTTCCATCGGGTAGCGTAACGGCGATCATCGGCCAGTCAGGCTCAGGAAAATCCACCCTGCTGCGCACCATCAACCATCTGGAGCGCGCGGACAGCGGGCATGTGCAGATTGATGGCCGCTACATCGGATACCGCCGCGAGGGCAACAAGCTTTACGAGCTGCCCGAGAGCGAAATCCTGCGCCAGCGCACGGATACGGGCATGGTGTTCCAGAGCTTCAACCTCTTCCCCCATCTAACCGTGCTGGAGAACATCATTGAGGCACCGGTCAGCGTGAAGGGCCTGCCGAAGGCAGATGCGAGGGAACTGGCGCTTGCCTTGCTCAGCCGGATCGGACTGGCCGACAAGGCCGGAGCCTATCCCCGGCAGCTCTCGGGCGGCCAGCAGCAGCGCGTTGCCATCGCCCGCGCCCTCGCCTTGAAGCCCAAGGTCCTGCTCTTCGATGAACCGACATCGGCACTCGATCCGGAACTGGTGCAGGAAGTGCTGGATGTCATCAAGGATCTGGCAAGATCAGGTGTGACGCTTGTCATCGTAACGCACGAAATCGGCTTTGCCCGCGAAGTGGCAGACACCGTGGTCTTCATGGATCAGGGGCGGATTATCGAGCAAGGGCCGCCTGCGCTGGTCCTGTCAGACCCGCAGCATCCCCGCACCCGGGACTTCATCGCCAAGGTCCTCTGAGCCCGCACAGCTTCAGCACCAGAATATGTCCCCGGACATGACGCATTCCGGCCGCCCCAGGTGGCCGGGACCGGGGGAGTGCATCCTCCAATACCAAGCCACACCGCATTTCGATGCCTAACCATGGAGCATTCCGCATGAAACATCTGCTCACACTTACCGCAGTTGGCCTGTCACTCGGCCTTTCGCTCACCGTTCCGCTTCCCGCGCTCGCGGCAGGGCCGGACCTCAGCCCGGAACAGGCCGGACGCATCCGCGCCGAAAAGGTGCCGGAAGCGATCGCCCTGATCCCGAAGGACTACAAGTTCGTCACGCCGGGCAAGCTGACCGTGGCACATACGGCTGCCCGCCTGCCCTTCGGCACCTTCGCAACCGACAACGAGACAGTGATCGGCTCCGAGCCGGATCTGGCGCAGCTTGTGGCTGACTCGCTCGGACTGGAGCTTGAATCAGTCGGTGTTGCCTGGGCCGACTGGCCGCTCGGCATTGTCTCCGGGAAGTATGATGCCGTCGTCTCGAATGTCACCGTCACGGAGGAGCGCAAGGAGAAGTACGACTTCTCGACCTACCGCCGTGACGACCTCGGTTTCTGGGTCGCTAATGCCAGCGATATCGAGGAGATCACCCAGCCCGAGCACGTGGCAGGCAAGAAAATCATCGTTGGCTCCGGCACCAATCAGGAGCAGGTTCTGCTGCGCTGGATCGAGGAAAACAAGGCCAAGGGCCTGCCTGATACAGAAGTTCAGTATCACGACGACGACGCCGTGCGGGAACTGACCCTCCAGTCCGGACGCGCCGACGCCTATCTCGGTCCCAACGTTCTGGCCGCCTTCGAGGCCCAGCTCAAGGGCACGACACGCCTTGCGGGCAATATTCCCGGCGGATGGCCGCTGACAGCCGAGATCGCCGTCGTCACCCGCAAGGACTCCGGCCTCGCAGATGCCGTGACCGCAGCGGTCAATGCCCAGATCAAGAACGGAAATTATCAGAAGTATCTCGCCCGCTGGAACAACACGGCCGAGGCCATCAGCGAATCCCGCACCAATCCTCCCGGCCTGCCGAAGAAGAACTGACGCTGCCCGGCACGGCGGCGGCGGGGAATCCCACAGCCGCCTCCGTTATTTGAATTCACGGAGTCCATCATGAAACAGTTCTTCCATGCGCTTGCCCTGCTCACCCTGTCGGTGGCACCGGCGCTTGCCAGCGATGTGTTTGACCTCAGCCCCGACGCACCAGGCAAGGTGCGCCGCGAGCCTGTTCAGGCCGCCATCGCAGCCATCCCTGCCGGTTACAGCTTTGCCAATCCGGGCTATTTCACCGTGGCAACCACCGGCGCAACGGCACCGCTTTCCACCTATGCGACGGACGCAAAAACGCTGGTTGGTGCAGAGCCCGATGTCGCCCAGCTTGTTGCGGATGGGCTCGGACTGGAGCTTCGGCTTGAGGCTGTTGCCTGGCCGGACTGGCCGCTGGGCATCGTCTCAGGCAAATACGACGCGGTGATTTCCAACGTGGGTGTAACGGAGGAACGCAAGGAGAAATACGACTTTTCATCCTACCGTCAGGGCCTGCACGGCTTCTACGTCAAACAGGACAGTCCGGTCACATCGATAACCGAACCGGCAGACATCGCTGGCCTGCGCATCATCGTCGGGGTTGGCACCAATCAGGAACGCATCCTGAGAGAGTGGGACGCGATCAACGTGAAGGCCGGATTGGCCGGGGCCGATCTCCAGTCCTATGACGAAGAGGCAACACGTCTTCTCTCGCTGCAGTCAGGCCGCGCAGATGTGATCGTTCAACCGCGCGCTTCCCTGATCTTCATCGCGGCCCGCGACCGGAACATCCGGGAAGTTGGAACCTTGAGCGCAGGCTGGCCGGAACGGTCGGATGTGGCTGTCGTCACCAGAAAGGGCTCGGGTCTGGCTGACCCGGTTTCACAGGTTCTCAACGCCTCGATCGAAGACGGCAGCCTTGCAAAGGTCCTGGTCCGCTGGGGACTTGAAGATGAGATCCTGCCTCGCTCAGAGGTCAATCCTCGCGGCCTGCCGAAGTATTGAGCCATGAGCTTTCATCATTTCGCCTTCCTCACCCCCGGCAACTTCAGCGCGGCAGCGCCCGGTGCGGGGCTTGAGGAGACGCTCAGGCTGATCACGGAAGGTGAGGACCTGGGCTTCGACAGTGCATGGGTGCGCCAGCGTCATCTGGAACGCGGCATCTCCTCGGCCGCCACCTTTCTGGCCGCAGCCAGCCAGCGTACATCCCGCATTGGTCTGGGGACGGCTGTCATTCAACTCGGCTACGAAAACCCGTTCCGCCTCGCGGAGGATCTGGCAACCGTCGAGGCTTTGTCAGGCGGAAGACTCAACGCAGGTTTCAGCGACGGTCCGGCCCCCTTCGCCAGCCTGCTAGGGGATGTACTCCCCCCGCTCTTTGCCCCCGATGAACCATATGGGCGGGCTGAGAGGCTCCGGCATGCTCTTTCAAGCCCGGTTCTGGCCAATGAGGCCCTTGCCGGAAATGCCGCCGGCCCGCAGCTTCCCCGCCTGCACCCGCATGTGCCAGCTCTGCTCGACCGGCTCTGGTATGGCGCCGGATCGCAGCGGTCAGCCGCCTGGGCGGGACGCAGCGGCTTTCATCTGCTGACAGGGAACGTCATCACGGCGGAAGCCAGCGAGGATTATCTGGCCGAGCAGATCAGGCTTATCGGAACGTTCCGCCAATCTCTGCCTCCCGCACAAACTGGCAGAGGGCGTGTGGCGGTTGGCCGTGTCATCCTCCCGCTTGATGGAGCCGGGCCGGAAAGGCGTGAAAAATTCAAGGACTTTGCCGCATCGCGGCTGGAGCGCACCCGTCAGCCCAATGGGCCGCGCCGTACCATGTTCCTGCCGGACATCGCCGGAACGCTGGACGAGATTGCCAAGGCCTTGCGGGAAGACCCGGTCCTGCAAATCACCGGGGAACTCAGGCTCGAACTCCCTTATGAGTTTGGCATCGAGGACTACCGGCACATCCTGCGGCGATTTGCAGAAATTGTTCCGGACCTGCGGGCGCCCTCCGGCCCCAGCCAGCCTGCTCCGGTGCATGCTGCACACCCGTCAGTCTGAGCCCAACAGCAAAAGGCGCAGCCCTCACGGGCCGCGCCTTCCGTCATTTCAGGTCATCTTCGCCCGCAGATCACAGCTCGCCGGAGAGGGCTGCGTCGAAGATGGCAAGCGCGGCGTCGCGGGTGAGTTCGACCGGGTTGCCGCCTGCGGTCGGATCGACGATGGCCATGTCCGCGATGAGGTCACGCTTGGCATCATCGACACCGAGGCCGCCGATGGTGTGGGGCACGCCGAGATCGGCGCGCATCTTCAGGATATGCTCCAGGAAGCCGTCAAAGCCGCCCTTGATCCCGCAGAAACCGGCCAGACGCTCGATCTTGGCTTCGATGGCGGAACGGTTGAACTTCAGCACATAGGGCATGAAGACCGCATTGGTCATGCCGTGGTGCGTGTCATAAAGCGCGCCGACCGGATGGGACAGGGCGTGGATGGCGCCAAGGCCCTTCTGGAAGGCCACCGCGCCCATGGCACCGGCGCTCATCATGTTGCCGCGGGCCACCAGATCCTGACCATTGGCAGCAACCAGCGGCAGGTTTTCCAGCGCAAGGCGGGCACCTTCCACCGCGATGCCTTCCGACATCGGGTGATAGAAGGGCGAGCACAGGGCCTCAAGGCAATGGGCCAGCGCGTCCATACCGGTGCCGACGGTGATCATGCGCGGCATGCCGGTGGTCAGTTCCGGATCGCAGATGACATAGGCGGGCAGCATCTTCGGGTGGAAGATCACCTTCTTGGTGTGGGTCTCCTCATTGGTGACCACACCGGCGCGGCCGACTTCCGAGCCCGTGCCAGCCGTGGTGGGCACGGCGACGATGGGAGCAATCCCGGCCGGATCCGCGCGGGTGTACCAGTCGCCGATATCCTCGAAGTCCCAGATCGGGCGGGTCTGGCCGGACATGAAGGCAATCAGCTTGCCCGCATCAAGGCCCGAGCCGCCGCCAACGGCGATGACGCCATCATGGCCGCCTGCCTTGTAGGCGGCAACGCCTGCGGAAATGTTGCTGTCGACCGGGTTGGGCTTCACGTCCGAGAAGACGGCGGCCTCGATGCCATCGGCCTTGAGCAGGTCGAGCATGGCTGCCGTCATCGGCAGCTTGGCAAGGCCGGGGTCGGTGACCAGCAGCGGGCGCTTCATGCCCGCAAGCTTCACGACGGCGGCCAGCTCCTTGATGCGCCCGGCACCAAAGCGCACGGCAGTCGGATAGGACCAGTTGACAGAGGGAACGGTGGTCATGGTTCAGGCTTTCAGATTGAAGGTCTCGAAATCAGTCCGCAGAACGTCCCCTCCCCCTTGAGGGGAGGGGTTAGGGGTGGGGGTATCGGCCTTCCGATTCACCCGGAAGGCCATTTTGCTGCAGCGCTGATACCCCCCTCTGTCTGCTCACGCAGACATCTCCCCCTCAAGGGGGGAGAGGGGCGCTGCGGCAAGATCGAAGGCATTTGCAACACTGCGTACCTTCACATCATTGTCCAGCCAGCGCCGCAAATCCGGTTCAGTGTTCCTTGCGCAGGTGGAAGGACTTGGGCCGCGTCAGATTGGCGAAGCCCACCTGCGACAGGGCGGCGCCCTTGCCGGTGTCCTTCACGCCGGTCCAGACAAGGCCCGGGTCCACATAGTCGCAACGGTTCATGAAGACGGTGCCGGTGTCGATTTCGCCGCCGATCCGCTCGGCCGCGTCGAGGTCTTCCGTCCAGATGGAGGCGGTGAGGCCATAGGGGCTGTCATTCATCAGCTGGATGGCTTCCGCGTCATCCTTCACCTTCATGATGCCGACGACCGGGCCGAAGCTTTCCTCACGCATCACCGACATCTGGTGATTGACGCTGGTGAGAACCTGCGGGGCAAGGTAGGGCGTTCCGGCCTTGTCCATCGGGAAGGCGGACGTGTCGATATGCGCCTTGGCGCCCTTGCGCAGTGCCTCTTCGGTCTGCTCGCGCACCCAGGTCGCAAAACGCGTCTGCGCCATGGGGCCGATGGTGGTTTCCGCATCGAGCGGATTGCCAAGTTTGTACTGCTTCGTCAGGTCGACGAAGCCGTCAACGAAGGCGTCGTAGCGGCTTTCATGCACATAGATGCGCTCGATGCCGCAGCAGCACTGGCCGGAGTTGAAGAAGGCGCCATCCACCAGATTGGCGACGGCATAGTCGAGGTCGGCATCGGCCATGACATAGGCAGGGTCCTTGCCGCCCAGCTCCAGCCCCATGGTGGCGAAGGTGCCGGCCAGCGCCTTTTCAATGGCCTTGCCGCCTGCGACCGAGCCGGTGAAGTTGACGTGATCGACAAGACCGGAGCCGAGCAGCCTTTCCGTGCCCTCGTGGGTCATAACGATGTTCTGGAACACGCCGTCCGGCAGTCCGGCCTTCTTGAAGGCCTCGGCAAAGCGCTCGCCCACCAGCAGGGTCTGGGCGGCATGCTTCAGCAGCACGACGTTGCCTGCCATCAGCGCCGGGAAGATGGTGTTTCCGGCCGTCAGGAACGGATAGTTCCAGGGCGCAATGACCATGACGAGGCCGAGCGGCTCCATCTTGAGGTAGCGCTTGAAACCGGGGCGCTCCGGCGGAACGATATTGGCCAGTGCATCCTTGGCGATGCTGGCCATGTAGCGGGCGCGCTCTTCCACGCCGCCCTTCTCGCCGCCGAAACGCACCGGCCGGCCCATCTGCCAGGCCAGTTCCGGCACGATTTCCTCATTCATCGCCAGCAGCGCCTCAAGCGCCTTCAGGCACAGGCCGATGCGCGCATCCAGAGGCATGGCTGCCCAGCCCGGCTGTGCTGCCTTCGCCGCCGTGACCGCCCGGTCAACCGCTGCAGCATCAGCCGCCGCCCTTTCGGCGTAAACCGATCCATCGACCGGCGATATCAGCTTGATTGTTTCGGTCATGTTCTTCTTCCAGTTGGCAAAAGCCGTTGTGCCCGCATCAGCAGGCAAGTGTCCTGACATGGCCCGCCTCGCCATAAGCGAGGATGGCACGATCCCGTGTGACGATGGTGAGATCGTGTTCACGGGCTGTTGCAATCAGAATTCTGTCCATCGGGTCGTTGTGAACCGGCTCCGGCAGATAGGAGGAGGCGATCAGAATGCCCGCCGTCACCTCTTCCACCTGAATGCCTGCCACATCGACAAATTCCTCAAACCAGCGCAGCGGCGGCTTGGTCGATGCCAGCCGCCCCTTGGCCACAAGCACGCCAAGCTCCCACGCCGACATGACAGACAGGCGAAGGGGATGCTTCGCCGTATCCACCGCGCCAATGGCCTTCATCGCCGCATCAGAGACCGGAGCCCCCTGCGACAGCCAGATCATGGCGCATGTGTCGAGCAGCAGCGGCTCAGACATCCTCGTAGACCTTCCCCCACTCCCCGTCGGCAGGCTGCACCAGATCGTCCTCCGACAGCACCGTCAGCGTTCCCTTCATGCAGCCGAAGATGCTGGCCGCCGGACGGACCGCCTTCACTGTCTGCACGGTTTGATCCTTATGCGCCTTGCGGAAAGTCAGCCTTTCCGCCGCCAGATCCACATTGGCCGTCACATAGCCGGCATCGAGCCATGCTTTTGTAATAACACTGTTGCTTGGGTTGTTGCTCCACCAGGCCCGGTGCTTGCGCGCCGAGGCCGGCAGGCTGCCGTCGATCAACCTTTCGATTTCCGAAAAGGTCATCGAGAGAGTCTCGAACTTTCCGGACTTCAAATAGGCTCCAAGCGGATCATACTTGTGCATCGCCAAGCTCCTTCGCACGCTGTGCATCATCTGTCACAATCGTACGGGAAAACAACACACCCATCAACAGTGCATATAATGTACCTATTTCAGCACCTCTCAAACCCGCGGGCCAGCTCGTAATCCGTGACCACGCGGTCGAATTCCTCCTGCTCCCATTCCCCGGCGCGGGCGTAATGCTCGACAACGCCGTCACCGAAAGCCTCGCGCAGCATCTTTGACTTGCGCAGGGTCTCCGTCGCATCGCGCAGAGTGCGGGGGATCTGTTTCGCCTTCTGCGCCTGATAGATGTCGCCGGTCATCGGCGGGGCAAGTTCCAGCTTCTCCTCGATGCCGCGAATACCGGCTGCGATCTGGGCCGCAAGGGCCAGATAGGGGTTGAGGTCCGAGCCGCCAATACGGCATTCCACGCGCACGCCCTTCGAGCCCTCGCCGCAAAGGCGGAAGCCAGCCGTGCGGTTGTCGATGGACCAGACCGTGCGGGTGGGCGCGAAGGTGCCGCGCTGGAAGCGCTTGTAGCTGTTCACATAGGGCGCCAGGAAATAGGTGTAGTCGCCCGCATATTTGATGAGGCCCGCCATGTAGTGCTTCATCAGCGCCGACATGCCGAGGCTGTCCGACGCATCGAAGAAGGCGGGCTTGCCGTCCAGCGTCCACAGCGACTGGTGGATATGGGCGGATGAGCCCGTGCGGTCCTTGTGCCACTTGGGCAGGAAGGTGACGCCATGACCCTTCTGCCAGGCGATCTCCTTCACCGCATGTTTGGCTATGGTGTGATAATCGGCGCAGAGCATGGCGGGGGCGTAGCGGATGTTCAGCTCCTCCTGCCCGGCCTCGGCCTCGCCCTTGGTGTTCTCCACCGGGATGCCTGCGTTGTAGAGATGATTGCGCAGCGGGCGCATCACATGCTCTTCCTTGGTGGTGGCGAGGATGTGGTAGTCCTCGTTATAGGCGGAGATCGGCTCCAGATCGCGGAAGCCGGACTTGCGTATCTCCTCGAAGCTCTTCTCGAACAGGAAGAACTCCAGCTCCGTCGCCATCATCGCCTGAAAGCCCATGTCCTTCAGCCGGGCCACCTGCCCCTTCAGCAGGGCGCGGGGCGAATGCGGCACGTCAGCGTGGGTGTGGTGATCCTGCACGTCGCACAGCACCATCACCGTGCCCTCCAGCCAGCCGAGACGGCGGATGGTGGACAGGTCCGGCTTCATCACATAGTCGCCATAGCCACGCGACCAGCTGGTCGAGGCATAGCCTTCGACCGTGTACATTTCGAGGTCCGTTGCCAGCAGATAGTTGCAGCAATGGGTCTCGTCATAGGCGCTGTCGATGAAGTGACGCGCGTGGAAGCGCTTGCCCATCAGGCGGCCCTGCATGTCGATGATACAGGCCAGAACCGTGTCGACCGTACCTTCCTGAACGGCCTGTTTCAGGGCGTCGAATGTCATGTTGGCAGCCATCTGGATGATCGTTCCGTTCATTCTTGAAAGTGACCGGGCGGCGCAGCCTCCCGCGCCGCCGTTGATCGCAGGCAGCAGCGCGAAGCTCCGCGCCGCTGCAGGCTGGACAGTGGATCAGCCGTAACGGTACGGACGGCCAGCCTTGGCCATGGCTGCGTTGTATTTCTTGATGATCTCGACCACCTTGGCCTTGGTCTCGGACTCGGCGGCAATCTCGTCCCAGAACTTGCCCGCAGCAGCTTCCACCGTTGCCCATTCCTCGTCCGGAATGGAGGTCAGCTGCAGCTTGGTGCCGTTGACGCGCAGGTCCGCTTCACCGCCCCAGTACCACCACTGACGGTAGAGATGGGAGGAATCCATGGCGAGCTGCAGCATGATCTTCAGGTGATCCGGCAGCTCGTTCCAGCGGTCCATGTTGGCGAAGAAGTGGCCGATCCAGGCGCCGGAGATGTTGTTGGTGAGGAAGTACTTGGTCACATCCGCCCAGCCGACAGTGTAATCCTCGGTGATGCCGGACCAGGCGATGCCGTCCAGCTCACCGGTCTGCACCGCCGTCTGAATGTCTTCCCACGGCAAGGTGACCGGCACGACGCCGAACTGCGACAGGAAGCGGCCAGCAGTCGGGAAGGTGAAGATGCGCTTGCCCTTGAGATCGGCCAGAGAGTTGATCGGGTCCTTGGTGGCGAAGTGGCACGGGTCCCAGGCACCGGCAGAAATGTGCTTCACGCCGACGCGCGCATATTCCTCTTCCCAGATTTCCTTGAGGCCATACTGGTTGAACAGCACCGGCACATCGAGCGAGTAGCGCGTGGCGAAGGGGAAGTAGCCGCCGAAAACGGTCACTTCGGTGGGCGAGGCCATGGAGTCATCGTCCGACTGCACCGCATCGATGGTGCCGCGCTGCATGGCGCGGAAGAGTTCGGAGGTCGGCACCAGCTGGTCGGCGTAGAACAGCTCGATTTCCATCTGGCCGTTGGCAGCCGCATTGAAGGCATCGATGGCCGGCTTGATCACGTGCTCGCCAAGGGCAGGCCCGGCATAGGTCTGCAGGCGCCACTTGATCGGGGCCTGGGCGAGAACCGCCGGAGCGGCCAGCGTGGTGGCGCCTGCTGCAACCGTTGCACCAAGGCCCGCATTCTTCAGGAATTCACGTCTGCTGGTCATGTCTGCTAACTCCCCTGTTGGTCATGATCATGGTGTCCCGGACAGCTGCCTTTGCGGCCTTGTTCTTGCCTGTCCGGCTTCCCCGAAGTGACGGCCTTGCGGATTGCCCCGTGCGCCCGTCCGGTTTCAGTCCTCCCCGTCCGCTTCCCGCCCGCTGTGACGGCGGGTGAAGCAGTTTGCCTTGCCTGCACGCGGGCTCGCGCCCGTGCCCTATCCGTAGACCTGCTGCGGCAGCCAGAGCGCCACCTGCGGAAACAGCATGATGATAACGAGCGCCAGGATCATCACCAGAACAAACGGGACGATGGAGGCGTAAATGTCGCTGAGCCTGATCTCCGGCGGCGCCATGGCGCGCATCAGGAACAGGTTGTAGCCGAAGGGCGGCGTCATATAGGCGATCTGCGTGGTGACCGTGTAGAGCACGCCGTACCAGATCAGCACCTGATCGGGCGGCAGGCCGAGATCAAGCTTGGCCACCAGCGGCACATAGAGCGGCGCGACGATCACCAGCATGGCCGTGTCATCCAGGAACGTGCCCATGACGAGGAACGACACCTGCATCAGGATCAGGATGGTCCAGGGGTTGAGCCCCAGTTCCACCGTGAAGAAGCTCTCGATCGCCTTCACCGCCCCGAGCCCGTCGAACACGGCGCCGAAGCCGAGGGCGGCGAGGATGATCCACATGAACATGCAGGAGATCAGCAGCGTCTGGCGCACGCAGGACTGGAAGATCTGCCGCGTCATGCGCCGCTTGGCCAGCGCCACGGCAAGGGCCGCAATCGCGCCGATGGCCGAGCTTTCGACAAGGCTGGTCCAGCCCTTGACGAAGGGCACCATCATGACGAGGAAAATGCCGATGGGCAGGAGGCCGGCGGAGAGCAGCCGCAGCTTTTCCGCCATGGGGATGTTGCGCTCTTCCACCGGCAGCGCCGGCCCGAGCCTCGGCTGCAGGGCGCAGCGCACCGCCACATAGAGGATGAACATGGCGGCCATCATCAGCCCCGGCAACACACCTGCCAGCCACAGCTGGCCCACGGGTGCGCGGGCGATCATGGCATAAAGCACCAGCACCACCGATGGCGGCACGAGGATGCCGAGCGATGACCCGGCCTGAATGACGCCCGAAACCATGCGCTTGTCATAGCCGCGCCGCAATAGCTCCGGCAGGGCGATGGTGGCGCCGATGGCCATGCCGGCGACGGAGAGCCCGTTCATGGCCGAGACCAGCACCATGAGGAGGATCGTGCCGATGGCCAGACCGCCGTTCACCGGCCCCATCCAGACATGGAACATGCGGTAGAGGTCTTCGGCGATCCTCGATTCCGACAGCACATAGCCCATGAAGATGAACATCGGCAGGGTGAGCAGCGGATACCAGGCCATCAGCTTCATGGCCTGCGCAAAGGGAATGTCGTAGGAGCCGGTGCCCCACAGGGCCAGCGAGGCGATGGTGGCAATGCCGCCGATGGCCCCGAAGACGCGCTGCCCGGTGAGGAGCATCAGCATCATCGAGGAGAACATCAGGATGGCAATCATCTCGTAGGACATCAGATTTCCTCCCCACGGATGCGCGCAACGTCCTTCAGGAACTCGGAGAAAGCCTGCAGGAGCATGAGCAGGAAACCGAAGCACATGACGAATTTGATCGGCCAGAGCTCAGGCCGCCAGGCGCTGCGGCTGCGCTCCAAAAAGCCCAGTACCTTTCCGGCTGCCTCGCTGCCGCCGGTGACATAGGCGTAGATCAGATCACCAAAGAAATGGAACGGCTGGGTGCCGAAATAGCCGAGCGAATAGGCCGCTGAGCCCATGGCGCCATAGAACAGCACACCGAGATAGAAGATCAGCAGGAAGACGGTGAAGGCGTCGAACCAGGCCTTCTTCTTCAGGGACCAGTCCGCATAGAAAAGATCCATCCGCACGCTGCCGCCCGCCTGCATGGCATAGGGGCCGCCGAGAACATAATAGGCGACCATGGCGAATTGCGCCGCTTCCAGAGTCCAAAGCGAAGGCTGGAAGAAAGTCTTGGAGATGGAGGACCACAACAGGATCGCCATCAGGATGAACAGCCCGTACATGACGAGCCGCCCGAGCCCCCGGTTGAAGCCATCCACCCAGCGGATATAGGCAAGGGCCGCTCTAGGCATTGCCGCTCCCCTTGCTGCCGGACAGGCCAATTCCGGCATGGGCGGCCTCCAGCATGCGGGCAAGCCTTGCTCCCCACAGCTGCTCCTGCTCTGCCGTCACCAGCTCGTTGTTGCGCACCTCGATCATGACACACGCCCGGCCCTGGGATTCTCCATGCCGGTTCACTGTGTAATAGACCCCGTCAGCAGGGGAATAGGGCTCATTGTCGCCCACCGTCAGCCCGCCTTCGGCTTCGAGTTCCCGGATCAGAAAATCGGCCAGCCGCCGGTCTTCTGCAGCGATGATGCCGATTTCCCAAGGGCGGCTGACATCCTTGTAGACCGGGGTGTAGGTGTGCACCGACACGACGATGCTGGCCTGTCCGCGTGCATCCCGTTCGGCGAGCACGGCTTCCGCCGCTGCATGGAACGGGGCATGCGCCAGCGCGATGCGCTTCTGCTTTTCTTCGTCCGTCAGATTTTCGTTGCCGGGAATGCGGGTCGTCTCGCTGACGGCCGGGATCAGGTCATGGGCATCATGCTGGCGGTTGCAATCGATGATGAGACGCGACACCAGCGGATAGATCAGCGGCGCATCCATCAGCCGCGCCATCTCGCGGGCGGTACCCAGTGCACCGGTGTCCCAGGCGATATGGGCCACACGGGCTTCCGCGCTGAGGCCAAGATCGCCATATTCGGGCGGGATCACGTTGGAGGCATGATCAACAAGCAGGACAAAATCGCTCTGCCCCTCGCGGTTCTCGATGGAAATGGCCGCACCTGTGCCGTGCTCCGGCTGCGGTTCCCCTGCCTGCCCCATAGCTGCTCCCGATACCTCTGGCGGCCGGATCTGCGCTTGTATTTTTTGTTACAGATTTGCGAAGTCCGGCTGTCTGTGTATGATTTGATACACAGTTTGAAGCCGTGTCAAACACAAAACGAAGGCACCTGCCCAACATGTGCCACCTGCCTTCTCAAGCGGCAGACAGAACCGGGAACAGCCCATGGAACGCGCACTGACCGAGGAAATCCGGGAGCGGCTGGACGAGTTCACCACCACCGAACGGCGGGCGGCGGTTGCACTGCTGGCCAATTACCCCATGCTGGGTCTGGAGACGGTCGCCCAGTTCGCGGAAGCTGCCGGTGTCAGTTCGCCGACGATCCTGCGCTTTGTCGCAAGGCTTGGTTTTCCCGGCTTTGCCGATTTTCAGAAGCGGCTGCGCGCAGAGCTTGAGAACCAGCTGAAATCTCCTCTTGCCCGCGACCCGGCATTGCCGGAATCAGGTTCGGGCTGCGGCAATGCCTTTGCCGACAAGCTGGTCGAGAACCTGCGCGAGACATTCCTGCATCTGCCGCAGAAGGACATCGAAGCCTTCGTCCGGCTGCTCGCGGACGAAAAGCGGACGATCCATCTCATTGGCGGGCGCTTCACCGATGCCCTCGCCCGTTACATGGCCGCGCACCTGCGCATCGTGCGCCCCGGCGTGCAGCATGTGGCCGGGCAGCAGGGCAACTGGCTGGACCAGCTCATCGGCATGGGACCGAAGGATGTGCTGGTCGTCTTCGACATCCGCCGCTATCAGGCCGAAATCATCCGCTTTGCCGAGGCTGCCGCCCTGCAGGGGGTGACGGTGGGGCTGATCACCGACAGCTGGATGTCTCCCATCGCCCGCATTGCCGCCCACGTGCTGCCTGCCCGCGTCGCTGTTCCCTCCCCCTGGGATTCCTCCACCGCGCTGATGGCCATTGCCGAGGCACTGATTGCCGGTGTCACCCAGGAAAACTGGGCCCGCAGCGAGCAGCGCATGAAAGCCCTCGAATCCCTCCGCCACACCCGCGACCCGGAACGCCCGGCGGATTGAGGGCGCGGCGGATTTAGAGCGGAGCCCCCTCTCCGTATCCGTCATGCCATTGCCCAGACAATGGCATCCATGCCGTACCCTCACCGCAGGTCACGGCCGCGAGAGGGCTTCTCTCTCTCGCGTCAGCCACTGCGCCAACCGGCAGGGAAGGCCAATGTCCACTTTGGGCGCAGGAAAAAGGAACGGGACTTCTTTTTGCCGCAGTGCCCCTCTCCCCCCTTGAGGGGGAGATGTCAGCGCAAGCTGACAGAGGGGGGTAGCAGCGCCTCAAGACGGCAGTATCTCTGGCATAAACGGTCAGGCTGCACACCCCCCTCTGCCCCCTGCCGGGGGCATCTCCCCCTCAAGGGGGGAGAGGAACTGGAGCCTGACTTACAGTCCGTTGTAAACACAGCCGCAGCAAAGGAAGTAGATGCCATGATCAAGGTCATGGCAGACGGCAGAGAGGCAGAGGCCTGCCTCCCCTCACCCCATCGCCGCCAGCAGTTCCCCCTCGCGGATGAGGCCGGCGGGGACGCCGCCGTCGAGCACGACGACAGGGCCTGCCGATTGGCGCTTGAGGGCGATGACCTCGCGCAAGGGCGTGGCAAGATCGCAGCGGGAGCAGTCGTCTGCGTCAGCGGCCTGCCCTTCCACCGGCACCATCACATCCTGCGCCCGCAGCACGTTGAGCGGGTTCATGTGGGCGACGAAATCCGCCACATAGGGCGTTGCCGGAGAGCGGACGATCTCCTGCGGCGTGCCGAGCTGGATGATGCGGCCGCCTTCCATGATGGCGATGCGCGAGCCGATCTTGGCGGCTTCATCGAGATCATGGCTGACGAAGATGATGGTACGGTGAAGCTTGCTCTGCAGCTCCAGAAGCTCATCCTGCAGCCGGTCACGGATCAGCGGGTCCAGTGCCGAGAAGGGCTCGTCCATCAGCAGGATCGGCGCATCCGTGGCAAAGGCGCGGGCAAGGCCAACGCGCTGCTGCATGCCGCCGGACAGCTCGTGCACCTGCTTGCCGCCCACGCCCGCAAGGCCGACCAGCTCCAGCTGTTCGGCCACCTTGCGCCGCCGCTCGGCCACCGGCATGCCAGCGACCTCAAGACCGAAGCCGACATTTTCCGCCACCGTGCGCCAGGGCAGCAGGGCGAATTGCTGGAACACCATGGCCACCCGGCTGCGGCGCAGGCGGCGCAGGCGCTCCGGGCCGCAGGTGGCCGGATTGACCAGCCCGTCCTCATCCCGCACCAGCGCCTCGCCCCGGATGACCGGGTTGAGCCCGTTGACGGCGCGCAGCAGCGTGGACTTGCCCGACCCGGACAGGCCCATCAGCACGATCACCTCGCCCGGCATGATGTCGAACGTGGCACCGGCAACGCCCAGCGTCTGGCCGGTTTCTTTCTGGATTTCGGTGCGGGTGCGGCCCGCATCGATCAGCGGCAGGGCGGACTTGGGGTCCGAGCCGAAGACGATATCCACATTGCGGAAGGAAACGGCAGCTTCAGTCATTCGCGCCTCCCTTGCGGGTCTTGCCCGAACGGCCCTTGAAGAATCGGTCGAGCACGATGGCGACCAGAACGATGGCCACACCCACCTCGAAGCCCATGGCAATGTTGACCGAGTTGAGCGCCCGCAGCGTCGGCACGCCGAGGCCGTTGGCCCCCACCAGCGCGGCAATCACCACCATCGACAGGGACAGCATGATCGTCTGCGTCAGCCCCGCCATGATCTGCGGCAGGGCATAGGGAAGCTCCACCTTCCACAGAAGCTGCCAGCGGGTGGTGCCGAAGGCCTCGCCCGCCTCGATCAACTGCGTGGGCGTCGAAGACACCCCCAGCTGCGTCAGGCGGATCGGCGCAGGCAGCGCGAAGATCACCGTGGCAATCAGCCCCGGCACCATGCCAAGGCCGAAGAGAATGAGCGCAGGAATGAGATAAACGAAGGTCGGGATCGTCTGCATCAGATCCAGCACCGGCTGGAGAAAGGCATAGAAGCGCGGATTATGCGCAGCCACGACACCAATCGGCACGCCAACAGCCATGCAGATTGCAGTCGAGCCAAGCACCAGCGCCAGCGTATCCATCGTGGCTGTCCAGTAGCCCTGATTGATGATCAGCAGCAGCGAGCCCAGCACCAGCAGCGGGAAACCGATGTTGCGGCGGACCACATAGGCCAGCACGGTCACGACTGCGACGACTGTCAGCGGATGCGGCGTCTTCAGCACCCATAGCAGGCTGCCGATAAAGGCTTCGATTGTGTAGGAAATGGCATCAAAGACCATGTAGGCATTGGTGGTCAGCCAGTCGACCACCGATCTTGCCCAGGGGCCTATGGGAAGCTTGTGGCTGGTCAGCCACTCCACCGCCTGAGCTGGCCATGAGGCGGCAGCCTGTGCGGCGGTGGCAAGAGAAAGACCGGGAAAAGACAATATGCACCCCCTTCCGGCCGGGGCGGGGAGCCCGGCCGATCTCGTGGCATCCTGCAGGGAGCGGGCCGCAGGGCCAGCTCACCGGAGTGGTACGGGTGGGTTCAGAGGCCGAGGGCCTGCTTCACAGCCGGAATGGCTTCACCGCCGTCGCGGGTGGTCACGCCCTCAAGCCAGCCTTCGAAGCTGGCCGGATTGGCCTTGAGCCATTCGGCGGCCGCCTTGGCGGGATCGGCGCTCTCGTTCAGGATCGCGCCCATGATCTCGTTTTCCATCTCGAGGGTGAATTCGAGATTGGTCAGCAGCTTGCCCACATTGGCGCATTCGGCAACATAGCCTTGGCGCACATTGGTGTAGACGGTGGCGCCGCCATAGTTGGGGCCGAACACGTCATCGCCGCCTTCCAGATAGGCGATCTCGAAATTGGCATTCATCGGATGCGGCGCCCAGCCGAGGAAGACCACATCCTGCTTCCGGCTGGTGGCCCGGGCGACCTGCGCCAGCATGCCCTGCTCGGAGCTTTCCACCACCTCGAAATCCTTCAGGCCGAACTCATCCTGATCGATCATGCCGATGATGAGACGGTTTCCGTCGTTTCCAGGCTCGATGCCGTAGATTTTGCCGTTCAGACTGTCCTTGAACTTGGCAATGTCGGCAAAGCTCTTGAGGCCCTTGTCGTAGGTGTATTGCGGCACGGCGAGCGTGTATTTGGCGCCCTCCAGATTGGCGCGGACCGTCTCGACCGACCCATCCTCACGATAGGGGGCGATGTCGGCTTCCATGGTAGGCATCCAGTTGCCCAGGAAGACGTCGATGTCCTTGTTCTTGAGCGATGCATAGGTGACCGGGACGGAGAGGATCTTGATGTCCGTCTCGTAGCCCAGCGCCTGGAGAAGCGTGGTGGTGACGGCGGTTGTCGCGGTGATGTCGGTCCAGCCCACATCCGAGAACCGCACCATCTTGCAGCTCTCAGGTTCCAGCGCCAGGGCGCTGCCCGTCAAGGTCACGGCAAGGGCAAAACCCGCTGCCGGCCCGGCGATGAAAGTGGATATACGCTTCATCCGGTTCTTTCTCCTGCTTTCGCGTTGACGCCCTGTAATAACAGGACTCGCCCCCGGTGTTCACGCCCAAATGAACCCGGCAGGACCCCTTATGCAATGGGGAACCTTTTCTACGACCGTCTTTGCGGTGCGGTTTGCCCCTCTGGATTTTGCTACTGAAACATTTTGCCGCAGGCTTGGCAAGTTTTGATTGATTGATCGATCAATTAAAAATATCCATAGGGTGAGGAAAGGAGTGCCTGATGCCGAAAATCGGGATGGAAGCGGAACGCCGCCGCACCCTTATCGAAGCAACCGTGGATGCGATTCACGAGACAGGCTTCTGCGACGTGACGATTGCGCAGATCGCCCGCCGTGCGGGTGTGTCCGGCGGTCTGGCGCACCACTATTTTGGCTCGAAGGATCAATTGCTTGCGGCCACCATGCGGCACCTGCTGCATGAGCTGGGTCAGGGCATCCGCGCGCGCCTTGCCGCAGCCTCGACCCCGCGCGAGCGGATTTCGGCGATCATCGCCGGGAACTTCGACCCCGAGCAGTTCCGCGAGGCGGTGATTGCGGCCTGGCTGTCGTTCTACGCGCAGGCCCAGACGGCCGAATCCAATCAGCGCCTGCTGCGCATCTATGCCGCGCGCCTCACCTCCAACCTGACCTTCAGCCTCAAGGCCTTCCTGCCGGAAAAGGATGCGGCCGAGGTCGCCGAAGGCACCGCATCCATGATTGACGGCGTGTGGATCCGTCAGGCCCTGAGCCGGAAATCGCCGGACCGGGAAGCCGCCATCCGCATGGTCGAGGACTATGTGGAAGCGCAGATCCGCATGCGTCAGTCCGGAGCCGGGAACGAGGTGCAGCCATGAGCGGATATGACTTCATCATCGTGGGCGCCGGGTCTGCGGGCTGTGCCATGGCCGCGCGCCTATCGGAAGATCCTGCAAACCGCGTGCTGGTGCTGGAATTTGGCGGCACGGATGCCGGGCCTTTCATCCAGATGCCGGCCGCCCTCTCCTATCCCATGAACATGCGCCGCTATGACTGGGGCTTTGCCAGCGAGCCGGAGCCGCATCTGGGTGGCCGCGTGCTGGCGACCCCGCGCGGCAAGGTGATCGGCGGCTCGTCCTCCATCAACGGCATGGTCTATGTGCGCGGCCACGCGAAGGACTTCGACACCTGGGAAGAGATGGGCGCCAGTGGCTGGGGATACCGGCATGTGCTGCCCTACTTCCAGCGGATGGAGAACGCGAAGGCCGGTGACGATGGCTGGCGCGGGCGCAACGGCCCGCTGCATGTGCAGCGCGGGCCAAAGCACAATCCGCTGTTCAATGCCTTCATCGAAGCCGGGCGGCAGGCCGGTTACGAGACCACCGCCGACTACAACGGCGAGAAGCAGGAAGGCTTCGGCGATATGGAGATGACCGTCTACAACGGTCAGCGCTGGTCCGCCGCCAATGCCTATCTGAAGCCCGCCCTCAAGCGCGGCAATGTGGACCTGATCACCGGCGCGCTTGTTCGGCGGGTGGTGATCGAAAATGGCCGGGCAACAGGCGTGGAATATCAGCGCGGCAGCGGAGCACCGCAAGTGGCCCATGCCCGGCGCGAGGTGATCATCGCCGCCTCGTCGATCAACTCGCCCAAGCTGCTGATGCACTCCGGCATTGGCCCGGCGCAGCATCTGAAGGAGCACGGCATCGACGTCGTGGCGGACCGGCCCGGTGTCGGCGCCAACCTGCAGGACCATCTGGAGCTTTACCTGCAGCAGGCCTGTACCCAGCCGGTCACGCTCTACAAGCACTGGAACCTCATCTCCAAGGCGCTGATCGGGGCGCAGTGGCTGTTCACCGGCAAGGGGCTTGGGGCTTCCAACCAGTTCGAGGCCTGCGCCTTCATCCGCTCCAGGGCCGGCATCGACTATCCGGACATCCAGTTCCACTTCATCCCCTTTGCCGTGCGCTATGACGGCAAGGCGGCGGCGGAGGGACACGGGTTCCAGGCTCATGTCGGGCCGATGCGCTCCAAGTCTCGCGGCGCGGTGCGGCTCAAAAGTTCAGATCCGCTGGACAAGCCGTCGATCCGCTTCAACTACATGTCCCATGCCGATGACTGGGCCGATTTCCGCGCCTGCATCCGCCTGACGCGGGAGATTTTCGGGCAGGAGGCTTTCACCCCTTTCCGGGGCAAGGAAATCCAGCCCGGCAGCCACCTGCAAAGCGATGATGAGCTGGACGGATTCATCCGCGAGCATGCAGAAAGCGCCTACCACCCCTGCGGCACCTGCCGCATGGGAGCCAAGGACGATCCCATGGCCGTGGTGGACCCGGAATGCCGGGTGATCGGCGTCGAGGGCTTGCGGGTGGCCGACAGTTCCATCTTCCCGCAGGTGACCAACGGCAATCTCAACGCCCCCTCGATCATGGTGGGCGAGAAGGCCTCGGACCATATCCTCGGCCGCACGCCCCTGCCCGCCTCCAATCAGGAGCCGTGGATCCATCCGGACTGGCAAATCAGCCAGCGTTGAGCCAAAAGACCGAACAGGAGCGTGCCCGAAGCGGCACCCAGTGAACAGAACGGAGCCAAGCCCATGCGCGCGCAACCCGCAGCCTCCCACTATATCGGCGGCGCCTATGTGGAGAGCCCCGAAGGCTCTGCATTCGACAGCATCTACCCAGCCACCGGCGAAGTGATCGCCCGGCTGCATGGCGCAGATGACGCCACCATCGAAGCCGCCATGACAGCCGCCCGCGAGGGACAGAAGCTCTGGGCCGCAACGCCTGCCGCCGAGCGTGGCCGGGTGCTGCGCCGGGCAGCCGACATCCTGCGCCGGCAGAACCGGGAGTTGAGCGAGCTTGAAACGCTGGACACCGGCAAGCCCTTGCAGGAAACGCTCATCGCCGATGCGGCCTCCGGCGCGGATTGCCTTGAATATTTCGGCAATCTCGCTGCCACACTGACCGGCGAGCACATCGATCTCGGCGGCTCATTCGCCTACACCCGCCGCGAGCCGCTGGGCATCTGCGTTGGCATCGGCGCCTGGAACTATCCGATCCAGATCGCCTGCTGGAAGGCCGCTCCCGCCCTTGCCTGCGGCAATGCCATGATCTTCAAGCCCTCGGAAGTGACGCCGCTCTCCGCCCTGAAGCTGGCCGAAGCCCTCACCGAAGCTGGCGTTCCCGCCGGTGTCTTCAACGTGGTGCAGGGCGCGGGCGATGTGGGGGCAAAGCTCGTCTCCCATCCGGCTGTCGCCAAGGTCTCCATCACCGGCTCCGTGCCGACGGGGCGCAAGGTCGCGGGCCTTGCGGGGGCAAACCTCAAGCATCTGACGCTGGAACTGGGCGGCAAGTCGCCGCTGATCCTGTTCGATGACTCCGATCTGGAAAGCGCCGTCTCGGCGGCAATCAACGCCAATTTCTATTCCACCGGCCAGGTCTGCTCCAACGGCACCCGCGTCTTCGTGCAGAAGGGCCTGAAGGACTCCTTCCTGAAGCGCCTTGCGGAGCGCACCGCCAATGCGGTGATGGGTGACCCGCTGGAAGAGGCCGTCAACCTCGGCCCGCTCGTGTCAAAGGCGCAGTATGACAAGGTGCTGGGCTACATGAAGCTGGGCCAGGACGAAGGCGCAAGACTCGTCTGCGGCGGCAAGGCCGCGCAGGTGCCGCAGTTCCCGCAGGGCCTCTTCGTCGAGCCGACCGTCTTTGCCGATGTCGAGGACACCATGCGCATTGCCCGTGAGGAAATCTTCGGCCCGGTGATGTGCGTGCTCGATTTCGAAACGGAAGAAGAAGTCATCACCCGCGCCAACGCCACCGAATTCGGCCTCGGCGCTGGCGTGTTCACCCGCGACATCCAGCGCGCCCACCGGGTCATCGGCCAGCTTCAGGCCGGCACCTGCTGGATCAACACCTACAATCTCACCCCCATCCAGATGCCCTTCGGCGGCTTCAAGTCTTCCGGCATCGGCCGCGAAAACGGCCACGCAGCCATTGCCCACTACAGCCAGATCAAGAGCGTCTACGTGGAAATGGGACGGACTGAGGCGGCTTATTGAGGGGGGAGTGACCTCGTGAGCTGCCGGTGGCAGAAACAAGTTCGAATGGCAGCCGCGACGATGTTGAGATGATTATTTTTTTGATGATCGCTCTTGAACTGACCGAAACGTGTTATTAAATCATTTCTGCTTCCGGCAGAAGCATGCCACCCGTCAGTTGCAAAGCTGTAGACAGCACTGCCTTTGATGTTTGATGACCCGTTCATGTCTCTTGTTCGGGCTCACGAGGTGGTTGACGGGTGACGCTTCTCACGAGTCCGGGAGAAGAAACATGTCTACGGCAAACATTACGCCCACCACCCTTGACGGCATCAAGCGCCTCGCCAAAACGATATCTAAGCAGGACGGCGTGCCTCACGCTGTTGGTTTGGACCGTGCATCTATTCGTGCAGGATTTGCGAATTACACGAATGCTCGGCGTGTCCTCATGTCATCTACCACTGCCAAGCGACCGACTTTTAAAACCTTCATCAGCGTTCGGTGGCGAGATCCCGAAACAAAGTCGCGTGGAATAGAGATCATTGAAGTCTCACTTCCGAAGCCTCTAGATGAAATCGTCGAGGCAAGACACTTCAAGAATGCGCACGGCCTATGGAAGTTCAAGCGCCGGGCACCGGACTTAATCGTTTATCAAACCAATCCTCAAAGCGAGGATGGGGCCATTTTTGCTGCATGCACTGCTGCTCGCACCCTCCAATTCATGGCTGCAACAGGGTTAAAGCCGTCTACAAGTGACGCTTTACTTAACAGCAAGAGCACTGGCCGCCTGCCAGGTCTTGACCATTGCAGCTCATGGTTCGATCCGGCGACGAAGAAGAGAATTATGCTTGACGAGCCATATGCCGCAGCGGTTTCTGATCGTCAGCTTGAGCGCACCGCTTGGGCGGACCGCAACAACTGGCAGATTCTTAAGTCGGCATGGCGTGGGATTTACTTCCCAGATGCTGGCAGCGAGCTCTATCTCCTTTCCGATCGAGATAAAGGTGCTGCCCTGGAACCCATTGAGGCAGCGCTGTCCGCGTTGGGAGCGCCGATCGTCCCCGGAAATTGTCGGCGCATTGCTAAGGCCGAAGCTGAGTCTTTCAGAACGCCTGGTGAAATTCAGGCGCAAGCCGAGAAGGCTGCGAAAGCACGGGTGCCGAAACCGGCACGCGTTGCTGGGAAAGCTTCGAGCACCGTTTCGTACAAGATGCTCTTTTCCTCAGGCAGACGACCGAATGCAAAGATGCCCATTGAGAAGCACTCAGAGGTCGGGAAGCTTCTCAAGGAAGTATTAACGGCCACCCGAGGCAGGGCGGGCGTTACCAATCGTGTCGATCTGGTCAGGTCCGAACTCGATAACTGGGTTCAACTCGAATATGACCGTGAGACCTTGCCAGATAGCGAGTTCTTCGATCTCTACTATCGCGAGGGGGGGAAGGTACCTGATGCTGAGCGAGGCGTTGCAAGTCGAGCCCAGAGCATTGCGCGCCTGCGGAGCGCCAAAGCTATCCTTATTAGCGCCTATCCAGAATCGAAACCACTGAATGACTTGACCAAGAAGATAGACTTGGCGATCAAGTCATTGGAAAATTGGCATTAAACGGCACTAGTTCTGTCGGGTTCCATTTATTAGAGCCCGGAAGGACAAAAATGTTACGTTCTCTATGACGTTTTTGAATTTTCCATGGCAGCACGGATCAGCCTCGACTTATTACCCAGACTTGATCTGGTGTAACTATACCGATCGAATACTGAGAATAAACAAATAGGGCATAGCAGGGCGCTTCCACCCCAATTCCCAAAGGGAGAGGAGAGGAAACGTCCTGCTACACCTCACAACCGGGCCAACAGCTAGTATGGACGCCCCTCTTGAACAACGCGCCCCGCTAGCCGTCCCACCGGCAAAGCCCTATAAGCAGCCCATGACCGATATTGATGTTCTTGTTCTCGGCGCCGGGGCGGCCGGGTTGATGTGTGCGATTGAGGCGGGAAAGCGGGGGCTTTCCGTGCTGGTGATCGACCATGCCAAACGCCCGGCGGAGAAGATCCGCATTTCCGGCGGCGGGCGGTGCAATTTCACCAACCTGCACACCACGCCGGCCAATTTCCTGTCGCAGAACCCGCGCTTCTGCGTTTCCGCGCTGAAGCGCTACACGCCGCAGCATTTCCTCAAGCTGGTGGAGGCGCACCGCATTCCCTGGCACGAGAAGACGCTGGGCCAGCTGTTCTGCGACAACGCCGCCATGGACATCATCCATATGCTGCTGCGCGAGGCGGAGGCGGCGGGGGTGAAGCTTTGGATGGAGACGTCCTTCACCGCCGTCAGCAAGCCGGATGACCGGTTTTCCGTTGCCACCTCCCGCGGGGCCCTGCGCGCGCGGGCGCTGGTGGTGGCGACCGGCGGGCCGTCGATCCCCAAGATGGGCGCCACCGGCATCGGCTATGAGATTGCCAAGCAGTTCGGCCTTGCCGTGGTTCCGCCCCGCCCGGCGCTGGTGCCGCTGACATTTTCGGACGACAACAAGATCCTCTGCACCAAGCTTGCGGGTGTCTCGGTGGATGCGGTGGTCAGCTTCGGCAAGACGCGCTTCCGCGAGGGGCTGCTCTTCACGCACCGGGGGCTTTCCGGCCCGTCGGTCCTGCAGATTTCGTCCTACTGGCGCGAGGGCCAGCCGATCACCGTCGACCTGCTGCCGCAGACGGATGTATTTGCCGCGCTGAAGGCGGGCAAGACCAGCCACGGCAAGCAGGATGTGCGCACTGCGCTTGCCGGGCTTTTGCCCAAACGGCTGGCCGAAGAGCTGAGCGCCGCCCATGGCTTTGGCGGACGGCTGGCCGACCAGCCCGACAAGGTGCTGCAGAAGACGGGCAGCGCCATCAACAGCTGGCAGCTGCTGCCTGCAGGCACAGAAGGCTACCGCACGGCGGAAGTGACGCTGGGCGGCGTCGACACCACCGCCCTCTCCTCCCGCTCCATGGAGGCCAATGACGTGCCGGGGCTTTATTTCATCGGCGAGGTGGTGGATGTGACCGGCCATCTCGGCGGCTTCAATTTCCAGTGGGCCTGGGCCTCGGGCCATGCGGCAGGACAGGCAGTGCTCGGCTGAAAGCAGCACTTGCTGCATTGCACAAAATTGCTGACAAGCCCGATGCGGCCGCTATAGTCAGGGCAGCTGGGGAGTGATGATGCAGCGTGTGACCATTCATGATGTGGCGGCGCGGGCCGGAGTGAGCCTTGCCACCGTCGACAGGGTGCTGAACGGCAGGCCGGGAGTGCGGGCCGCAACGGTGGAGCGGGTTGAAACGGCCGTGCGGGAGCTGGGCTATACGCCCGATGTCCATGCCGCCAACCTGGCCAAACGCCGCCGCTACCGGCTGCATTTCCTCATCCCCCAGAGCACCAACGCCTTCATGGAAGACCTGAAGCGGGAGGCGGAACAGGTGGCGCTGCGTGTTGCGGGCGAGCGGGTGGTGATGACCATCACCCCCATCGATGCCTTCGACAGCCATTCGGTCGCCGGAACGCTGGCCGTGCTCGACAAGAGCATCTGCGACGGGGTGGCCGTCGTGGCGCCAAGCTCGCCGGAAGTGCGCGCCGCCATCGACCGGCTGGCCATGCGGGACGTGCCTGTGGTTACGCTCATCTCCGATCATCCGGCCTCGGCGCGCGCGCATTTCGCCGGCATCGACAATGTGGCGGCGGGGCGCTCTGCCGGGCAGCTGCTCGCCCGGTTCATTGCCGGCAACCGTCCCGGCTCCACGGCCAAGGTCGGCTTCATTGCAGGCTCGCTGGGCCTGCGCGACCATGCGGAGCGCCACGGCAGCTGCCTTGAGGTGCTGGAAGAGCTTCAGCCCGGCTTGCAGGCGCTGAAGGTGCGCGAGGGGCGCGATGACAACGAGCGGACACGCGACATCACCCTGCGGCTGCTGGATGAGCATCCGGACCTCGAAGGGCTCTACAATGCGGGCGGCGGCAACCGGGGTGTCATTTCGGCGCTGGAGGAACGCGGCGTGGCGCGGCAGGTGACCTTCATCGCCCATGAACTGACGCCATACACCCGCCGGGCGCTGCTCGACGGCACCATTGATGCGCTGATCGCCCAGAACCCCGGCCACGAGATCCGCAGTGCAGTCCGGGTGCTGAAGGCGCTGATTGACGGCACACCGGTGATCGCGGAACAGGAGCGGATCGGCATCGACATCTTTTTGCCGGGTAATCTGCCCCCGGAGGACGCAAAAACCTGACGCAACGGCAACAAGTCCGTAAGCCGCAGAATACTGCGATCTTTACGCGTTTACCCCATTGACGGTTGCCCCTCTTGAGGACATATTAAAACCTATGCGTCTTACTCAACAAACCAACTATGCCGTTCGCACGCTGATGTACTGCGCAGCGAACCCGGGCCGTCCCAGCAAGGTGGCAGAGATTGCCGCCAGCTTCGGCATGTCCGAAACGCACCTGTTCAAGATCATGAAGATCCTGGTGGATGCGGACCTCATCAAGACCCTTCGCGGCCGCAATGGCGGGATCGTTCTGGCGAGACCCGCCGACCAGATCACGCTGGGCGAGGTTGTGCGGGTTGCCGAAGAATCCTTCTATCTGGCGGAATGCTTCAACTCCGGCCGGAAGGATTGCCCGATCCTGACGACCTGCGGCTTCAACGGCGTGCTGCACGAAGCGCTGGAGGCCTTCATGGACGTGCTGGACAGCAAGACCATCGAAGACATCTCCGAGAACCGCACGGACCTGCGCCAGCTGCTGAACATCGGCGAAATTTCTCTCGCCGCCGCCAGCTGACCGGCTCCCCGCGACGGCAGGCCGCAAGGCGATTGCATTGAGACGCCGGTCCTGACAGGTCCGGCGTTTTTTATTGGACAGCAACGGTCAGGCGGCCACGCAGCATCAACCGCAGGGTTGTGCTCAGATGACTGTCTGTTGCGGGAAATCTGGTCGGGGAGAGATCGCCTCAAAGGGCGGTAACGGGCCCGCAGGCCTCCCCGCTTGAAGCGGGGAACGCCGGGCTGGCTTGCTGTCTGAGGGAGAGGAGAAAACAGCTGGCTTGCCAGGCATTTTGACTGAAGGTCAGCCTCCTGAGGACGTGTGGTTCGAAGGACGCGATTTCCGAAGCACCGCCGCTCAGGCCTTGTCTTGATAGCTTATTATGAGTATTACAGTCAAGTTAAATGTTGCGGGCGCACCGCACATTGGAACTTGTCCAAACTGTTGAGCTGTCGAGGTAATTTCATGCGCCACGTTCCCCCCTCCCACGCCGTGCCCAGCCAGAACAGCCTGCGCCAGGAAAAGCTGAGCCTTCCGGGCATGCGCAAGAGTGGTGCCGCCGACCATAACGGCACGCTGGAAAGCACATCCCTGTTCAAGGGCTCGCGCGAAGTGCGCATCCGGCACAATGACGAGACCTACCGGCTGACGATCACCAAGCTCGGCAAGCTGATTCTGACAAAATGACGCAGGGAGGGGTCACGAAGGCCTTGCGCGCGCCGCCAACTGCGCGCAAGTGAAGGCGCTGGCACGCGGCAGGAATCATGCCCGGCCAGCGCCTTTTCTTGCCGGAGTGCATCCTGACATGGCTTCCCTTCCCGTTCCGCTGGTGACCATCGGTCTCCTGCTTGCCTCCAATATATTCATGACTTTCGCCTGGTACGGCCATCTGAAGTTCAAGAGCACAGCGCTCTGGATCGTCATCATGGTCAGCTGGGGCATCGCCTTTTTCGAATATTGCCTGCAGGTTCCTGCCAACCGCATCGGCTACGGCTATTTCAATGCCGCCGAACTGAAGACCATTCAGGAAGTCCTGACACTGACGGTCTTCGTGCTGTTCTCCGTATTTTATCTGGGCGAGCCGCTGCGCTTCAATCACCTGATCGGCTTCTCGCTGATCGCCCTCGGCGCGGGGTTCATCTTCCGCGGCTGATCACCGCCGCATCCAAACAAAAACCGGCAGCCTTTGGGGCCGCCGGTCTTGTGTGGCCGCATGTGCCAGGTACCGGCCCGCAACGGGGCCGGAAACCAGATCACTTCATTTCGGTCAGGACTTCGAAGCCGTTGGCGCCGACCTTGAACAGGGAGTAAGCTCCCGGAACGTCACCGGCCTCGTCGAAGGAATGCTCGCCTGCAGCGCCCTGATAGTCGATGGCCTTGCCAGCGGCGATCAGCTCCTTGGCCTTCTTCCACTCGCCCGGCAGGATCGGCTCGCCTCCTTCGGAACCTGCAACCTGACGGATGGCAGCTGCCACCTTGGTCTTGTCGCCGCCCGCCTTTTCGATGGCCAGAGCCATCAGGAAGGCTGCGTCATAGGAGGTGGTGACGAAGATCGCATCCGGATCGCCGCCCTTGGCCTTGAAGGCTGCATTGAAGGCTTCGAGGGCTGCGGACTGCTCGCCGACCGGAGAAGAAGCCACGAAGGTGGTGAGGTTGTCAGCACCCAGCTCACGGATCGGAGCGTCGGACTTCATGCCGTCGCCGCCGACGAACTTCTCGAAGAAGCCATTTTCCAGCGCCTCGCGCAGCATGGTCAGGCCGCTGCCATCACCATAGTCGAAGATGACGAGCGTGTCGGCGCCGCCCTTGGCGAGTTCGGCAAGGTTGGAGCGGTAAGAGGCCTTCTCGCCCTCGTGAGCTGCGAACCCTGCGATTTCGCCGCCGATGGTTTCGTACTCGGCCTTGAAGGCATTGGCGAGGCCGGAGCCGTAGTCATTGTTGAGATAGGCAACGGCGACCTTGCCATAGCCCTGCTCCTTCAGGGTACGGGCAAGGGCACGGCCCTGGAAGTCGTCGGACGGCACGGTGCGGAACACGGTGTCATTGTCCTTCAGGCCGGTGATTTCCGGCGAGGTGCCCGACGGGGTGATGAGCGCGATACCGGCCGGGATGGAAACCGAGTTGGCTGCGGCAATCACGGCGCCCGAGCAATGCGGGCCCACGATGCCGACGACGCCGTCAATGTTCACGGCCTTGGTGGCGGCGTCCGTGCCGTTCTGCGGGTTGCAGGCGCTGTCGCCGATGACCGGAACGAGCTTTTCACCGGCAAGAATGCCGCCCTGCCCGTTCACTTCGGCAATCGCCAGCTGGGCCGAATCGATCATGGCCGGGGCCATGGCCGCAATCGGGCCGGAAATGCCGCCGAGCAGGCCAATCTTCACATCTGCCTTGGCCGGAACGCTGGCCAGGGCAGTTGCGGCCAGGAGAGACCCTGCCAGAGCGAGAAGCTTATGCGTCATTTCATTACCTCCACAAAGCGGGGGCTTTTGCCCCTCATTGCAAACTTCAATCCCGCGGCCAGGTCAGGCAGCAGTCCCCTGCTTCTGCGGCCTGGGCGGGTTGTCCGGAAGGGTTTCCGGCAACAGCCCCTCGGAGCGGAAGCGCAGGACAAGCTGCAGCATCAACCCGATGAGGAAGACGCGGATGTACTTGGCCTTGACCGCATATTCATGCGGCAGGCGGTCCGTTGCAATCTCTGAAACAGACCAGATGATCCATACAATCGCCGCACCCAGGATTGCTCCCCTGTTATTGCCTGACCCGCCGAGGATCAGCATGATCCAGACAAGGAAGGTGGCAATCATCGGGTCGATGGCTTCCGGGGTGATCGAGCGGTTGAAATGGGCAAACAGCGCCCCGCCCAGCCCCATCAGCGCCGCACCGAAGATGAAGGATTGCAGGCGGCGGTAGGCAATGTCCTTGCCCATGGCGGTGGCGGCCAGCTCGTTGTCGCGGATGGCGCGCATCATGCGGCCCCAGGGCGAATTGATCTGCCGCTGGATCAGCATGTAGGCAACGCCCAGCACGGCAATGACGATGGCCAGATAGGCCATCTGCGACTGCACATAGGGCAGATCGCCGAAGGGACGCGGAATGCCGGTGATGCCTCGGGCCCCGCCCGTCAGCGCGTCCTCCGACTTGATGACGAGGCGGATGATCTCGGCAATGCCGATGGTGGCAATGGCGAGATAATCGGAGCGGAAGCGCAGACAGATCTTGCCGATCGGCCAGGCGATGGCGCCCGCCGCCAGCATGGCGCCGGCCCAGCCCACAAGCACCGGCATGTCATAGCCGCCGATCCGGCCATCCACGTGCGGGCTCGTCAGGATGGCCGAGGTATAGGCCCCGACGGCGAAGAAGCCTGCGATACCGGCATTGAACAGGCCGGTGAAGCCCCACTGAATGTTCAACCCCAGCGCCAGAAGCGCATAGATGCCGATGAAGACGCCCATGAACAGGGCATAGTTTGCAAGGCCGATGAGTTCCATGGCGCAATCTCCCTGTCAGAGGACCTTGCCGCGCAGCAGGCCCGTAGGCCGCACCAGCAGCATGAACAGCAGGATGGCAAAGGCCATGCCCGCCTTGTACTCGCTCGGAATGAACATTACGGACATCTCCTCCGCGATGCCGACGATCAGCCCGCCAAGCACTGCCCCTTCCACGCGGCCAACGCCGCCCAGAATGGCTGCGGCAAACATAGGCAGCAGCATGGACCAGCCCATCATCGGCTTCAGCTCGGTATTGAGCCCGAGGAAGACACCGGAGGCCGCGCAAAGGCCGCCAGCGATGACCCAGGTCAGCATGACGACCTTGCGGTTGTCGATGCCCGAAAGCAGCGCCAGATTGGGGTTGTCCGACATGGCGCGCATCGCCTTGCCCCACTTGGAGCGGGACAGGAACAGCTGAAGTCCGGCCACCAGCACCAGCATGGCGATGAGCGTGTAGATCTCCCGGTCGCGCACCCGGATGCCGAAGTAATCCTCCGGCCGCACCAGCCCGCGGGAATAGGTCTGGGTATCGACACCCCAGACCACCTGCACCACGGCACGGACCATCAGCGCCGCGCCCAGCGTTGCCATCACGGTGATGATCTTGGGCCGGTTCCGCAGGTGCTCGTAGAACACCTTGTCGAGCCCGACCGCCACGCCCGCTGTCGCCAGGATGGCAAAGGGCAGCGCCGCCAGAGGCGGAATGCCGAGGGCCGTTACCAGCGCCAGCGCCAGGAAGGCACCGAGCGTTGCCAGATCACCATGGGCCAGATGCGCAAAGCGCAGGATCGCAAATACCAGCGTGATGCCGACGGCACCCAGCGCATAGATGGAGCCCATGACGAGCCCCGGCACGATGTAGAAATTGATGAAATCCAGAAAGGTCATCTTGTCTCAGCCTCACCCGCCCAGGAACATTTCTGCGACCTCGCGGTCGGCGAGAAGCGCCTGCCCCGTGCCTTCGTGCCGGTTGGCACCCGCCGCCAGCACATAGGCCCGGTCGGCAAAGGCAAGGGCCTGCTTGGCATGCTGCTCCACCAGCAGGATGGCAACGCCCGTATCGCGGACATCGCGGCTGATCTGGAAGATCTGCTCCATGTATTTCGGCGAAAGACCTGCCGTCGGCTCGTCCAGCAGCAGGAGCTTCGGATCGAGCATCAGGGCCCGGCCCATGGCCACCATCTGCCGCTGACCGCCGGAGAGGTTGCCCGCGGGTGTCTTGCGGCGCGCCTTCAAGTCCGGGAATAGGGTGTAGACCCGGTCAAAGGCGGCCGAGAGATCGCCCTTGCGCAGGAAGGCACCCATTTCGAGATTCTCGTGGATGCTCATTTCGCGAAAGATATTGTCCACCTGCGGCACGTAGCAGATGCCGCGCTGGACGATCTGGTTCGGCGCCCAGTTGGTGATATCGGTGCCATCGAAGGTGATGGAGCCGCCGCGAATGGTGAGAAGGCCGAAGATGGCCTTCATCGCGGTGGACTTTCCCGCCCCGTTGGGGCCGACGATGACCACGATCTCGCGGTCATTCACCGTCATCGACACCTGATTGAGAATGTTGGTCTCGCCATAGCCCCCGGTGAGGGACTGCATCGTCAGGAGCGCGCTCATGCTGCATCTCCCTGCGTTTCACCGAGATAGGCTTCCAGCACCCGCGGATCGGAGCGCACGGTCTGGAAGTCACCGGCGATCAGCACCTTGCCCTCGGCCATGCAGATGACGGGATCGCAGAGCTTTTCAATCATCTCCATGTCGTGCTCGATGAGAATGAAGGTGTAGCCGCGCTCGCGGTTGAGGATCAGGATCTTCTCTTCCAGCTTGCGCAAGAGGGTGCGGTTGACGCCGGCCGCAGGCTCATCCAGCAGCACGAGCTTGGCATCCGTCATCATGGTGCGGCCCAGTTCCAGCAGCTTCTTCTGACCGCCGGAGAGATTGCCGGCCCGCTCACCCGCCACATGGGTCAACTCCAGAAACTCCAGCGTCTCCCAGGCCCTGCGCGTCACTTCGGCCTCGGAGCCTGCCACCTTGCCCCAGTTAAACCAGTTGGCGAAGAGGCTCTCGCCCGGCTGATCCGGGGCCACCATCATCAGGTTCTCCAGCGCCGTAAGCCGGTGAAACTCATGCGGGATCTGGAAGGTGCGCACCAGCCCCTTGTGGAACAGCCTGTTGGCCGGAAGTCCGGTCACATCCTCGCCGCAGAAGCGGATCTTGCCTGCAACCGGAGGAAATGCCCCTGCGATAAGATTGAAAAGCGTTGTCTTGCCAGCGCCATTGGGTCCGATCAGGCCGGTGATCGTGCCTTCCGCCACCTGGAAGGTACAGTGATCAACAGCCGTGAAGCCGCCAAACTGCATGACAAGCTGGTTGAGTTCCAGCATCTGTTTTCCCCGCCGCTGCAATTGACAGCGCCCTTATTGTTTCTTTTTGCGCCCCGTGCCCGGATTTCCCTCAGTCCCTCGCAAGCGTACGCAGGACTGCCCGGACAGGAGCAGCATCCAATCCTTCTAGCCGGATAGGTAGAGCAATCAACTCATAATCCCCCGGTTCAACGCCTGCCAGCACCAGATTTTCCAGAATCCGCATGTCATGGCGAAACACGGTCATGTGAGAAGGAAGATCCTTTGACGTGTCCGGGTCAACCGACGGCACATCCACACCAATAAGCCGCACGCCCCTGGAGGCCAGCAGCTCAACGGTTTCCGGCGCAAGGGTGCGGAAACCTTCAGGCCACACATCCGGATCAAGGCTCTCCTCACAGCGCAGGAGCACACGCGGCGGCACGTCCACCAGAGCTGCCTCGATGTCCTGCGGCTCGACGAGGGGGCCAGCACCTCTTGCGTCAATCACCCGGGCGGGACCGATGTAATCCTCCAGCGCCAGCTGATCGATCGTGGCGCCCTCCTTCGCATAGTGCAGCGGCGCATCCGCATGGGCACCGCAATGCACGGACATGGAGAAAGCCGCCACATTGACCGGACAGCCGGGACCGATGGAAAAAGTCTGCCGCAGCTCGAAACCTGCGTCGCCCGGAAAAACGGCAGAACTGGCCCGAAGCGGCGGTGTTATGTCGATAAGACGGGACAAAGCGAACTCCGGTTACGGCCAGTGATACCAACGCTCATTTGGGCCTGACACAGTGACACCAGGTCAAGCCCTTGCCGCGGCTGAGCAATCAAGGCGTGATGCGGCAAAAGCCCAAGGCCTCCACATAGCAGGGCGCAATGCAGCGCGGAAGCAGTCTGAAAGTGAGGTTACTTTAAATTTAAAACATATCAAGGGTGCCTTTTCGGCTTTCTTGACAAGGCCGGCCCGGCTGGATGGAAACGTTTTTTTGACCCTGGAGCGCGCCACATCGCACTACCATTATTCAATCACAGGTATGTAAAACGCACCAAACCGCCCCATCCAGAACATCAAGCATCAGAATTTCCAAGTAATTTCAAACCTCTCCACGCTCAGGCGGCTTACTTCTGTTTACCATAAGCACACACAGGGAAAGCGGAGAGCCAACGAAACTGCCTCATTTCAAATGAATTTGGCGGCGGGCATGCATTAAAATTTACCTATTCGTAACTATCCCGATTAAGCCTTGAAAAACACATTCAATGAATACTGACACATGAGAATGCGATTAGAGATTGAAAGAGGCTTTGCATTTCTTTGGACGCCCCAACCCTTGCAAAACCTCACAATGCGAACATCCAATCGTCATTGCAGATGCAGCTTCTGATTTTCGGGAATTGACCCCAAGGATATACGGCACCAGCTAAATGAAGTCAGAGACGGACGATATCTTCCGGACTTGCGAGGTGGAAGCAGATGAGCTGCTTGACCAGCTCGGACGGATCGCGACCGCATTGTGGATCTATGACTTCGATCTGAAGTGTATCGTGTGGGCCAACGCCAGCGGCCTTGAGGTGTGGGGGGCATCGAGCCTCGAACAATTGCGGTCCCGCGATCTAGGCTCGGATATGTCGCGGACAGTCGCCGAGCGGCTGGACCAGTACAAGGCCGATTTCCAGCGAAGTGACTCAAGCTTCGCGGAAACCTGGACGCTGTATCCTCTCGGTGTGCCCAAGACGCTGCAGGTCATCTTCCGGGCTATCCGTCTGAAGGACGGCCGCACCGGCATGCTGTGCGAAGGCATCGTCAATCACGAGATCCGGCCGGAGACGCTGCGCAGCGCCGAAGCGCTGCTGCACACGCCCGTCATGATCTCCCTCTTCTCCCGCAACGGCGCTCCGCTTTACCGCAACCCCGCCTCACGCGCCTCGCAGATCGAAGCCGATCTCACGCTCCAGAACCGGCTTGTGGACGGGTCTATCGCAGAGGCCATGATGGGCGCCCTGGACTATGGCTCGGATTGCAAGGTGGTGGCGCAGACCCGCACCTCGAATGGCATCCGCTGGCACGAGATAACCGCCAGAACCTGCCGCGATGCCGTCACCGGTGTGCAGGCCTATCTCGTCAGCGAGATTGATGTCACCGAGTTGAAGGAAACCCAGGAGCGGGCGAGATTTCTCGCCGACCACGATTTCCTGACTGGCTTGCCCAACCGGCTCTATCTTCAGTCTCATCTTCCGGCCATGATCAATGCCGCCCTGACCGAGGGCCGGCGCCTGTACCTCTATTTCATCGATCTCAATGGCTTCAAGGTCATCAATGACACGCTGGGCCATGTCACGGGCGATCTGCTGCTGAGCGCTGCGGCAGCCCGGCTGTCCGGGTTCGCCGGCGAGAGGGGAACGATTGCACGGCTCGGCGGTGATGAGTTCATAGTCTGCATTCCGGAGCGGATGATTGGCCTGAGCCCGCAGGACTTCGGCCGCCAGCTGCTGGATCTGTTCATCGAGCCCATGGACATCGGCGGCCAGATGCTTCAGGTCACCGCCGCCGCAGGCATGAGCGTCTGCCCGGACGATGGCAAGGACATGGACACCTTGATGCGTCACGGCGATCTTGCGCTGTACGAGGCGCGGGGCGGACGTGCCAATAAGGTCACCCCGTTCTCAATGGACCTGCGCCAGCGTCTTGATGAACGTGTGGCGCTGGAACAGGACCTCTGGCGGGCGCTGGAGAACAACGAGTTCCTCCTGCATTTCCAGCCGCGTGTCTGCGTCAGGACCGGAGCCATCCTTTCCGCCGAAGCCCTGATCCGGTGGCAGCATCCCAGGCGCGGCCTGTTGAGCCCCGGCAGCTTCATCCCGGCCTGCGAAGAGACCGGCATGATCGTGGAGGTGGGCGAATGGGTCTACCGGCAGGTGGCGCTGCACCAGAAGCACCTGCAGGATGCAGGCATTGACATCAGCCTGTCACTGAACCTCTCCGTGCACCAGTTCCAGGATCAGGAGCTGATCGAAAAGCTGCTGCTGCTGCCGCAGGAGACCGGCTGCGATCCCCACAAGATCGGTTTCGAGATCACCGAATCCATGCTGCTGGGGGACAGCCCCTCCATGCGCTTCTCCCTCTCGCGCATGAAGAAGTGCGGCTACAACATCCTGATCGATGATTTCGGTACCGGCTATTCCAATCTGGCCTACTTGCAGAACTATCCGATCGATGTGCTGAAAATCGACCGCACCTTCATCAATGACCTGAAGACGGCAGCTCCGATCACCCGGCTGATCATTTCCCTCGGCAATGTGCTGAATGTGCGGATCGTGGCGGAAGGCGTCGAGACGGACGAGCAGCTTGAATGGCTGCGGGCCAATGGCTGCGATGAATATCAAGGGTTCCTCTTCAGCCGGCCGGTGCCTTTTGCCAATCTCATCCAGCAGTGTGAAGAGGATCAGGAACGCCGGCGCGATCAGTCCAAGGTGCTGAAAGTGCGCAAGCCCCGGCAGGCCATTACCCGCCGGGCCTGATCCGGTCCCGATGAGACTGGCTCATCGGGATTTGCAGCAAGGTCACAGATCTGCGCGCAGATCCCACAGTTCGGGGAAGAGCACCACCTCCAGCATGCGCCGCAGATAAACGACACCGCTGGTGCCGCCGGTGCCGCGCTTGAAGCCGATCACCCGCTCCACCGTGGTCACATGGTTGAAGCGCCAGCGCCGGAAATAATCCTCGAAATCGACCAGCTTTTCAGCCAGCTCGTAAAGCGTCCAGTAGCGTGCCGGGTCGCGGTAGACCTCGATCCACGCGGCGCGAACGGTCTCGTCGGCGGCATAGGGCTCAGACACATCCCGGTTGAGCATCGCGTCCGAAATCTCGAAGCCGGATCGGGCCAGCAGGCGGATCGCCTCATCGTAGAGGCTGGTTTCCTGACGGATGGCCTCCAGCCAGCCATGAACGCCGGGCACATGCTCGTGCGGGCGCATCATGGCCGCGTTCTTGTTGCCGGCCATGAACTCGATCGCCCGGTACTGGAACGACTGGAAGCCGGAAGATTGGCCCAGCGCCGCGCGGAAGGTGGTGTAGTCGCTGGGCGTCATCGTGCGCAGCACATCCCAGGCCGAATTCAATTGCTCGAAGATCCGCGCCACGCGGGTGAGCAGCTTGAAGGCCGGCTGAACGTTGCCGCTGGCGATATGGGCCTTGGCCGACGCCAGCTCATGCAGCGCCAGCTTCATCCACAACTCGGATGTCTGATGCTGGATGATGAACAGCAGCTCGTCATCAGCCTCGGACAGGGGCGACTGTGCCGTCAGGATCTTGTCCAGCGACAGGTAGTCGCCATAGGACATCCGCCCGTCAAAACGCATCTGCGCGCCGTCTTCCGACGGATCATAGGGGGTCTTGGCGGTCATATCAGGTCACCTTGGCGCGGGTCTTGAACTGCGGTGCATCCCAGCTGCGGGTGGCGAGAATGTCCGCCAGAATGTCGACGGCCTTCACCACATCAGCATGCGACAGGTAGAGCGGCGTGAAGCCGAAGCGGACGATGTCCGGCGCCCGGAAATCACCGATGACGCCGCGTGCGATCAGTGCCTGCATCAGGGCATAGCCCTCGGCAAAGCGGAAGGAAACCTGGCTGCCACGCTCATCCGGATTGCGCGGGCTCGCAAGCTCCAGCCCCTCGCAGCGGCTTTCCACCTCACGGATGAACAGTTCGCACAGGGAAACGGATTTGGCCCGCAGCACGTCCATGTCTACATCGTCAAACACATCCAGCGCCGCATCGAGGGCCGAGAGCGACAAGATCGGCGGCGTACCGACACGGAACTGATCGACGCCCTTGGCGCCGCGGTAATCGAGGTCGAAGGCAAAGGGCGCATCGTGCCCCATCCAGCCATTCAGCGGCTGGCGGGCAACGGCCTGATGCCGCTCTGCCACATAAAGGAAAGCCGGAGCACCGGGGCCACCGTTGAGATACTTGTAGCCGCAGCCGATGGCAAAATCGGCACCGCAGGCATCCAGCTCCACTTTGAAAGCACCGGCGGAATGAGCAAGATCCCAGATGGCGAGAGCACCGGCCTCATGGGCAAGCCGGGTTAGCGCCGCCATGTCATGACGGCGGCCCGTGCGGTAGTCGACCTGCGTGATCATCATCACCGCAATCTCATCCGTGATGGCGCCTGCCACCTCTTCCGGCGCGACAAGGCGCAGCTCATGGCCGGCGTCCAGCAGATCCCGAAGGCCCTGCGCCATGTAGAGATCCGTCGGGAAATTGCCCGTGTCGGAGAGGATCACCTTGCGCTCCGGCCGCAGGGCAAGAGCAGCCGAGAGCACCTTGAACAGGTTGATGGAAGTGCTGTCACCGGCAATCACCGTGCCGGGCGCTGCGCCCACCAGACGGCCGATCCGGTCGCCCACACGGCGCGGCAGATCCACCCAGTCATGCTCGTTCCAGGCGCGGATGAGGCTCTCGCCCCACTGCTTGGTCACTACATCGGCCACCCGCTGCGGCACATGGGCCGGCAACGTGCCAAGGGAGTTGCCATCCAGATAGATGACGCCCTCGGGCAGGGCAAAGGCGGCGCGCTTGGGGCCAAGCGGATCGCCCTGATCAAGCGGATGAGCGCTGGATGTTCCGGACATAAAATCTCCCTCAATCAGGCTTGCCGCACCCTCTGGGGTGTACTGCCGCAGCAACGGCTGCCTCATGCGGTCACGCTAACAGCGGACCTGCACGCCCGCAAGGATTATATATAATTTGACAGGTCATATATTCCTGATCAGATGCACCGGAAATCTCAACCGGGACCCACGAGCGGAATGCCGAAGACCGAAGACGCCTATAACGCCCTGCGGACCGCCATTCTGGAATGCACCCTGCCTCCGGATGCGCCGCTGACCGTTTCCCTGTTGAAGGAGCGGTTCGGCTTTGGCTGGACGCCGCTGCGCGAGGCGCTGTCGCGGCTGGAGGCCGAGCGGCTGGTGGTGCTGATGCCAAATCGCGGCTACAGGGTCTGCGGCGTGTCGGCGGAAAGCCTGCGCGATCTTCAGGACGCGCGGCTTGCCATAGAGCCAAGGCTTTTCATCCGCTCCATTGCCGAGGGCGGGGAAGAGTGGGAAGGGCGTATGGTCGCAGCCCATCACCAGCTGGCTTCAACGCCCGTACCGGTGCCGCATGCGGCGCGCGATGCCATCCACCTGTGGGAGCGGCGGCACGATGCGTTCCATGCCGCCCTTCTCTCGGGCACGCAGGCACCGTGGCTGCAGCTTTTTGCCAGCCAGGTGAATGACCAGCTCCGGCGCCACCAGCGGCATATGCTCAGCTCACCGGAGGTGCGCGCCCGCATGGATGATGATCCGCAAGGGCGGCTGCGGGAAACCTACCAGAAGACGCTTGGCCTTGGCCCGCACACGGAGCTGATGCAGGCCGCTCTCGACCGGGACCCGGACCGTGCAGCCCGCCTTCTGACGGATCATATCGGCTTTTCACTCGCCGTCTTTGAGGCTTTGTGGTCCTGAGTCCCTGACTCTGCTCGGAGGGCGTGGCGCTGCTTGCCGGATTGAACCTGCGCGGTGCCGCCGGACCCAGCCAGATATGGGACACAGCATCACACTGGCGCGCCCAAAAATACAAGGAAAGCTCGACCGGCGGCCTTGCCGCGAATATTGTCGCGGGCTGAAACCCTGACGGGAGACGGACGGTCCTGTCGCGTCAGGGCAAGGGCAGCATGCGGCGGCACGCACCGGGAGAACCATTTTGCAGCAGACAGCACTTATTCTCAGCGCCACCCCCATCTATGCAGGGGTTCTGGGGCTGATCTACATCTACCTGAGTTTCCGCGTCGTCGGCCGCCGCAAGAGCCTTCAGCTGGCGCTGGGGGATGGCGGCGACACGGAGTTGCTGCGCCGTCAGCGCGTCCACGGCAACTTCGCCGAATATGTGCCGCTGGTGCTGATCCTGATCCTGATGTGCGAGTTGCAGGGGGCTCCGGTTCTGCTCGTGCATGCCCTCGGTCTTGCATTCACGATCGGCCGCGTATCGCACGCCTATGGCGTTTCCCAGCCGAAGGAGCAGCTGATCTTCCGCATGACCGGCATGATCCTCACCTTCGCCACCCTCACCATCTCTGCGGTCACGGGCATCGTGCTGGCGGTGGTGTGAATCAGGTAGCCCGGACAGCCGAACGGCCGTCCGGGCCCTATCATGTTACACGCCCCAGACGGCGGCGCGGTCGTGATACATGCGCTCTTCCATGGCCTTGGTGTAGGACGCGCATTCCTTGATGTAGGCGATGTAGGAGGCGTGCACCTTTTCGGCTACGGCATCCCCTTGCGGATAGGCTTCCAGCACCTCGCGCGAGGCCTTGCCCAGCGCTGCCACCACATCATCCGGGAAGGCCGAGACCTTGGCACCCTTGCTGACGAGATCGGCCAGAACGCGGGTGTTGTTGTAGCGGAATTCGGCAATCGTATCCTCGCCCTGGGCCTGCGCGGCGCTGGCGAAGATGGCCTGCAATGCCGGAGACATGTTGCCCCAGACATTCTGGTTCACGATCATCTCCAGCGCGGCACCCGGCTCGTGGAAGGCCGGCAGGTAGTAGTAGGGTGCGATCTTGTAGAGACCGAGCGCCACATCGTTCCACGGGCCAACGAACTCGGCCGCATCGACAACGCCGGACTGGAGAGCCGGATAGATTTCCGGCGGCGGGGTCAGCACGGTGACAACGCCGAGCTTGCGCATCACATCGCCGCCAAGACCGGCAATGCGCATCTTGAGGCCTGCCAGATCATCGAGCTTGGTGACCGGGTTCTTGAACCAGCCGCCAGCCTGTGCACCCGATCCGCCCGCATAGAACGGCTTCACGCCGAACGGGGCATAAGCCTCGTCCCAAAGCGCCTGACCGCCGCCATAGGCGATCCAGCCGGACAGTTCCGACTGCTCCAGACCGTAAGGCACGGTGGTGTAGTACATGGCCGCGCGCACCTTGCCCGCATGGTAATAGGACGCCGTATGGCCCATGTCGGCTGCACCACTCGACACTGCGCCGAACACCTCGAAGGGAGGCACCAGTTCACCGCCGCCGTAATAGGTGATCTTCACCTTGCCATCGCTCATCGCCTCGATGCGCTTGGCAAGCTTTTCAGCCCCGGTGCCCACACCGGGGAAGCCACGCGGGAAACCGCCCACGAGCTTGAGGTTCAGCGTTGCCTGCGCAAGGGCGGGCGCTGCAAGGGCAGGCGCAGCCGCAGCCGCAAGCGCGCCCGTTTTCAGAAAATCACGGCGTTTCATTGATTGACCTCCCGGCGGGCTCTGGGCCCGAAGCAGAATTTCCACTCCTGATCGTAGACCGCAGCACGGCCACTTGACCAGATGCCCCTGACCTTTTTGCCGGCTCTTTCCGGGTGGATAAGATGATCGGGTGCGAGCCTCAGTTCTGCTTGAGGCGGGTCTTCTGGGCGTGCTCGATGTGGCGGCGGGCCGCCGTCTCGGCTGCATCCAGATCGCGTGAGGCGATGGCCCGCACGATGGCTGCGTGCTCTTCAATGGCCGTCTCGCGCCGCTCGGGTGTGTCCAGCGTCGTGCCGGCCATCAGGATCATCGACAGGCGCAGATGGTCGATCTGGCCGACGAGATAGCGGTTGTGGGAGGCGAGATAAATGCGCCGGTGGAACTCCCTGTTGGAGCGCACCATGGACTTTTCGTCCGCAACCCGTTGCCGGTCCGCCTCGACCAGTTCGGTCAGGATCTCGATTTCGGCGTTGGAGGCGTGCTGGGCAGCCAGGCGGGCGGCTGTGCCTTCCAGCACCTCGCGCATGTAATAGACCTCGGAAATCTGCCGGTGATCCAGCGTCGGGATCACCATGCCCCGGTTCGGCTCGTGTATGGCAAGGCCCTGCGCTTCCAGCCGCTTGAGGCCTTCGCGGATCGGTGTGCGGCTGACGCCGAAAATCTCGGCAAGCTCTGCCTCGCGCAGGCGGTCTCCCGGCTTCAGTGTGCGGTCCTCGATGGCCTCCACCAGCCGCCGGTAGATTTCGGCTCCGTTCAGCCGCTCGTCCTGCCGCTCGCGGTTTCCGAAGACCTCGTCTTCGTCAATGGGTCTGCTCTTGTCCATGTATCTTCAGGCGCCTCAGGCTGAGGGGCGGTAGAGGCGTCCGCCGATCACCGGCTCGCGCGCCCCCGTCGTATGCGGATAGCTGGTAGGAAGACCTGCCATGAACCGCGCGCCAAGGAAAGCCATTGCCTGCGCTTCCAGGGCATCCCCGTCGATGCCATGCACATCAGAGCTCACGACTTCCGCATCCAGCCGCTGCGCCAGCTCCGCCATGATTGTCGGATTGCGCCGCCCGCCGCCGCAGACGATCCAGCTTCTCGGCGTGCGCGGCAGCAGCGCGGCGGAACGGGCCACAGCCTCTGCCGTGATGGCTGCGAGTGTTGCCGCGCCATCCAGCCACGACAGCCCCTCCACCCATTTCAGCGAGAAGGCATTACGGTCCAGCGACTTGGGCGCAGGCTGGGCGAAATAGGGATGGCGCAGGGCGATTTCCACCCGCGAGGCCTCCACATGCCCTGCCCCGGACCAGCGCCCGTCCCGGTCGAAATCACCGAGGCCGGACTGACGGATCCAGTCATCCAGCAGCGCATTGCCCGGCCCGATGTCAAAGGCCATCAGATGCTCACCGCCGATATAGGTGAGATTGGACACCCCGCCGATGTTGAGGAAGCACAGCGGCTGCTTCAGGCCTGCGGCCAGTGCCCGGTGATAGACAGGCACCAGCGGCGCGCCCTGCCCGCCCGCTTCCATATCCGCCTGCCGCACATCGCCCACGACCGGCAGCCCCAGCACATCCGCCAGCTTCTGCGGGTTGCCGAGCTGTACGGTCTCGCCAGCGGCGGGATCATGCCAGACCGTCTGGCCGTGGAAGACGACGAGATCCGGCTTGCGCTCCAGCCGTGCCAGAAAGGCGGCAATGGCCACGGCGTGATCGCGGGTGACGGCTTCGGCCAGACCCGGCCAAAGATCCCGGCGGGATGGGCCTGCCGCGATGGTCGCAAGAATGGCGGCGCGGGTTTCGGGAGCATAGGCTTCGGTCTCTGCTGGCCCTGCCGACAGCAGCCGCTCACCATCTGTCGTGATCAGGGCCATGTCGATGCCATCAGCAGACGTGCCGCTGATCGTGCCAAGCACTGTAATCGGATCCATGGCTGAAACTCCGGTTTGCCGGCGCGGACGCGGCACCCCGGCAAGCTACCGTTCTGCGCGCCTGCTCAGGCTGCGCGGTACTCCGCGCTCGCAATCATGATGTCAGACAGCGTTGCATAGGCCGCTATCCATGAAGAGCGTACCGCAGGTGTGAAGGCTTCGCCAAGGTGGCGCTCGAGTGTCCACAGCAGGGCATCGCCAGCCGCATGATAATGGGCGGCGCTGACGCCATAGGTAACATGGCGCTTGGCGAGGGCTTCAAGCTCCGGAAGAAGCATCTGCAGATTGGACAGCATGCTGATAACTGCAGACAGAGCCTCAAGAAGACGCAACTCCTGAGCAGGCAGCGGGGTGCGGAACAATGGGCGCAAGGTGGGCGAAAGCTCAAAGAAGCGGCAGTAAAAGCCGGATACAATCGATGCCCCCTGCGGACGCAGCCGGTCGAAGCTCGCTTGCACAAGTCGGATCTGCTCAGGCGTCACCTCGACCCCTCCACTGAACCACATCTGCGGATGGCACAGGCACCGCTCGTAGGAGTGGAGGCGCTGCGATGTAATGATATTACCGCATTATCAATAATAAATATCTCATCGGGAGACAAGCGGTACCAGCGTGAAATGAAGTGTCCGGCGTGAAAAACTATTTCAAACTCATTTTATCATCTCCTGCCCGAAATGGCGGGTCTGGATACCTGCGGGCTTGAACAGCGTCAAATAACTGACAGACGGTTTCAGGTCCCGGCGCCTGGGAGGCACCGGGATCTGAAACGGGGATCTGAGATCAGGCGTAGGCTTCCCCCACGTAGCGGCGCACAAGCGCGAAGGCCTGTTTCGCATGGGCAATCACCCGTGCCTCATCCTCCGGCGGCAACGGGATGGCATCCAGAGCTGCTGTAAAAGTGCGCCAGTGCAGGCCGCGACCCTCCGGATGGCCAGCCAGATGGCGCGCGCCATGGGTTTCGGACAGGCCCAGCTTTGCCGCCGCTTTCAACAGAAAGGCCGCACCCAGGTTCGAGCCCTCAGCCACATAGAGCCAGCCCATGGCGGCGGGCATATCATCGCCCGGCCCGGCCTCATCAGAGCCCTGCGTGATCTCCGGCAGCGGCATGCCGATGCCGGCCAGATCCTGCGCCACCAGATGCAGGCGGCGGCGGCCGTCGAGATCCGGCAGCAGAGGATCAAGGGCGGGCATGCGGTAGATGCCGTCCATCACCGTATGAAACCGGTACTGCACCTCAAGAAACCGGGCGTAGTTGCCAATGCTGCCGAACGGGTCGCGGCTCATGATGTCCTTGTCGAGGCCATCGTGAATGTCATGGGTTGCCTGTTTCAGCATCTTCGCCCGGCTGCCGGGTTCGATGGCGGCGGGCTCGTTGGGGGCGGGATTGTCCAGGGTATGCGCGTCCATATGTGTCTCCTGGGGTTGGAACAGGCACCGTCAGTCCTCTCTGAAGGCGCGGGCGATCTGGTCGTTGAGGGGCTTGAGGAAATAGGACAGCGCCGTGCGCTCTCCTGTCTGGATGAAGGCTTCCGCCGGCATGCCGGGAACGAGGCCAAGGCCGTCCAGCCGCGCCAGTTCCTCTTGCGGAATGCGGATGCGCACGAGGTAGTAAGCCTGCCCCGTGCGCTGATCCTCGCTGAGATCAGCGGCCACCCGGTCAACTTCGCCATTCAGCTCGGGCGTGGTGCGCTGGTTGAAGGCGGAAAGGCGCAGGAGGGCCTTCTGGCCTAGAGCGATCTGGTCGATATCGGCAGGGTTGATCCGCGCCTCCACTCTCAGATCGTCATTGCCGGGCACGATCAGCATGATCTTGTCCGCGGGCGAGATGACACCGCCAACCGTATGCACCGCCAGCTGATGCACCGTGCCGGACTGGGGCGCCTTCAGTTCGATGCGGGCCAGCTTGTCTTCCGCCGCGATCTTGCGCTCCACCAGTTCGCCAAGCTGAACGTCAATGTCGCGCAGCTCATTGCCGGCTTCGGCGCTGAGGTCCTGCTCCAGCTGAAGGATCTGCAGCCGTGTTTCGGCAATGCGCCCGGCAGCCCGCGCCTGAAAGGCGGCCGCTTCGGCCCGGTCGGCACTGACAGATGCCGCTTCCCGCTCCAATGCGTTGAGCCGCTGGGCAGAGACAAGGCGCTGGTCATACAAGCCCTGCAGCTTGCCGGTTTCGTCCGTCAGGATGGCAAGTGACCGGTCGAAGGCCTTCTGCTGGCTGGCGTAACCGCTGATTTCATGCTCCAGCTGGGAGATCCGCTCTTCCAGCTGCGCCCGGTTGCCCTCCCGGGCTGCCTTGCGGATGGCGAAGAGCCGTGTCTCGCTGGCCATGGCTTCACTGGCAAGCGGCTCGTGTGCCCGCGCCAGAAGCTCCGGCGGAAAGCGCAGCTCCGGCAGGCCGTCCCGCTCGGCCAGCAGCCGCGCCTGGCGGGCGGTCAATTCATCAAGGCGCTTGGTGACGATGGCAAGGGCCGCCCGCTCCTGCGTGGCGTCGAGCCGCAGCACGGTCTCGCCGGCCTCGACATAGGCCCCCTCGGTCACCAAAAGCTCGCCCACCACGCCGCCGGTCGGATGCTGTACCGCCTTCACATAGCTGTCGACGACGAAGGTTCCCGGCGCCACCACGGCGCCAGAAAGGGTAGAGGCTATGGCCCAGCCGCCCACTCCAGCGGCCAGCAGCACGGCAACGGCACCACTTGCCAGCATGTGGCGGCGCAGGGACCGGGCGAGCGAATAGGATGGTGCCGCGTTCATTCCGCCGCCTCCTTGTCTGCACCCGCGTCAGCAGGAGTCCCGGCCTGCACACCGGCCTGTGCGGCCACCACCTTCAGCGGCGGCTGCAGGCGGGCGGACATACTGCCGAACCCCGCCCCCGGCTGCTTTGCGGCTGGGGCGCCCTTGAGCACGCGGGAAAGCACCTCGTCACGGGGACCGAAGGCCTTCATCCGGCCTGCCTCCATCATCAGCACCTGATCCACGGCACCCAGCGCGCTGGGGCGGTGCGCCACGACAATGGCGATGCCGCCGCGCTCGCGCTGGCGCTTCATCACCTCCACCACGGCGGCCTCGCCGTCTGCGTCGAGATTGGCGTTCGGCTCGTCCAGCACCAGCAGGAACGGATTGCCATAAAGCGCCCGCGCCAGACCGATACGCTGACGCTGGCCGCCGGAAAGCCCGGCGCCGTCATGGCCGATGCGGGTCTGGTAGCCCTGCGGCAGGCTGGTGACGAAGCCATGCACCCCGGCAGCTTCAGCCGCTATGATGATCGCTTCAGGTGCGGCATCGGGGTCAAAGCGGGCAATATTCTCCGCCACCGTGCCCTCGAACAGCTCCGCCTGCTGCGGCAGATAGCCGGAGTGGCGGCCAAGCGCCTCCGGGCCGTATTGATCGAGCGCCGCCCCGTCCAGCCGCACATGGCCGCGCAGCAGCGGCCACACACCGGTCAGGGCGCGCACCAGCGTGCTCTTGCCGGAACCGGAAGCCCCGATGACGCCGAGCGCGCTGCCGGCCGCCAGCCGGAACGAGATGTCCGTCACGGTTGGCAAGACACCGCTGCCTGCGGCGGTGGGCGGCGCGATGACGAGCCCTTCGGCCCTGAGGTCCCGGCAAGGCGCAGGAAGATCCAGCACAGGTGGCGCTTCCTGGAAGACAGGCTCCAGCTTGCGCAGGCGCGCCCAGCCCTGACGGGCCGCCACAAAGCTGCGCCAGCTGCCGATGGCCGAATCCACCGGGGCCATGGTGCGGCCCATCATGATGGACGACGCGATCATCACGCCGGCAGAGGCTTCCTGCTGGATCACGAGCCAGGCACCCACGGCAAGAATGGCCGATTGCAGCGCCTGCCGGATGGCACGGGAGATGGCGCTCATGGTGCCGCTGGTGTCCCCCGCGCTTCGGTTGGCGGCAAGATAGGCATCGTTCTCCACCTGCCAGCGGTCAGAGATGCGGCGGGCAAAGCCCATGGCCTTCAGGCTTTCGGCGTTGCGGCGGGTCTGCTCGGCAAGGCTGGAGCGGGAGGCCCCGCGCTCGGCGGCAATGCGCGCCGGACGGCGCGCCGACACATCGGCAAAGACGGTGATCGCCACCATGATCACGGTACCGGCCAGTGCGGTCACACCAATCCAGAAGTGAAAGAGAAAGCAGATGGCGAGATAGACCGGGATCCACGGCAGATCGAACAGGGCTGCCGGGCCGGGCGTTGCGAAGAAGGAGCGGATCGTGTCGAGATCCCGCAAGGGCTGCAGGCCATCGCCCTGCCCGCACGACATCAGCGGCAGCCGCGCAATGGCCCGCATCACACAGGCCGACAGGCGCGCATCGGCACTTTCGCCAAGACGCAGCAGCAGCCGGGCGCGCAGGCTGTCGAGCAGCGCCTGAAAGCCGAAGAGACCGGCAGACAGCACGCACAGGGCAACCAGCGTCGGGATGCTGCGGCTGGCGAGCACCCGGTCATAGACCTGCAGCATGAACAGCGAGCCGTTGAGGGCGAGCAGGTTGAGGACGGCACTGGCGCAGAACAGCGCCACCACCACCCCCCTCAACGGAAGGCCAGCGGCCCCTGCATTGCGCCGGGGCCGCAAGCCATGCTGGCAGGATGCCAACATGGGGGTCAACCGGTCAGGCGAACAGGAAGTCGGATGCGTCGATGACGCTCGAACTCACGCCCGCCAGCGTCACCGAGTTGCCGCCGTAGGAAATGACGGTATCGGAACCGGAGGCTGCCACAGCCAGATCGCTGTAGGCCGTGGCCCCCCAGATCGACACATCCAGCGTGTCCGTGCCATCCTGGTAGCCATAGGTGCCGGTACCGCCTGCGGTCACAGTGTCATGGCCACCAAGGAAAATGAACGTATCGGCACCGCTGAAGCCAACAAGGACATCATCCCCGGTGGTGCCGACGATCTCGGTGCCAACGGCACCCAGATAGTTGTAGATCCCGGTCAGAGAGCCTTGGGAGAGATAGTAGATAGCATAGTCAAAGAGATCTCCACGGCCAGCCAGGGAGTAGTCCGGATCTGCAGTGATCGTCAGCCCCGCATCAACGGCGAAGCCGCTTGCGTTGGATTCGCTGTAGTTGGAGCCAAGGGCAACGGTGTCCACTGAGCCAGTCAGGTTGCCCTGGCTGTACTGCATGTCACCACTCATGACGACGCCGGAGCCTCCGGTTGCGCCGTTGCCCCACTGGTCGTAAACAGCCGTGCTGGACGGGGCGGTGGTGATGCCGGACGAAGCGGACCAGAATGCACCGTAGCTTGGGGTGAAACTTGCCAGCCAGTCGGCAAAGAAGCTCACCATGTCGAAAGACGTTCCGTTCAGTTCGATAGTCGCAGCCATTTCAATCTCCTTGGTTGGCTGTGGCGTGCCGCCCGTTTCGGGGGGCAGCGGTTTCCTGGCCGGGCTGCCACCCGGCCAGGAATGACGGGCGGAAGGGATGCCTTCCGCAAACCTTCAGAATTTCACATTGAACCGCGCCTGCAGGGTGCGCCCGGCCGCTGCCATGGAACTGTTGGCCGGGATGTAGGCCACATCCGTGACGTTGTTGGCTGAAAGATGCAGCGTGGCGTTCTTGTTGACCTTGTAGGAGCCGTAGAGATCCAGCGTGGTGTAGCTATCGCTGTATTCGGTGAGCATGCCGGTATCCACGTCCAGCACCGCCGTCTGGCTGGGCGTCACATGGGTGACACGCGCACCAAGGCTGAGCTTTTCTTCAAAGAAGCGCAGCCCCGCGTCGCCCGTCACCTTGAAGCGCGGCGGGATGTTGCCGTTCCAGGCGAAAACGTTGCCGCTGGTCACATCCGTGCCATTGCTGAAGACTTCAGTCTTGCTCGGCCAGTTGGTGGACAGGAATGTCGCCGAACCGCCAAACCAGAAACGCCCGGCATCATAATTGGCTTCCACCTCCACACCGCGGGTGCGGGTGATGCCATCCATGTTGACGAAGCTCGTATAGGTCCTGGCTGTCTCCTGCGAGGCATAGATCGTGCCCAGAACAATGTAGTCGTCGATTTCCCGGTAGAAGGCGGCCGCCTTGATCCGCAGCCGGTCTCGCTCCGTGATCAGGCCGTCCGTCACGATATTGGCGCCGATTTCGTAGGTTTCCGCCGTTTCCGGGCGCAGCCATGGATTGGGCGCAGTCTGGGCGGGCTGACCATCGCCAGGCTGAAAACCGCCGCTCATGAAGGCTTCGGTGATGGTGGGCGGACGGTAGGTCTGATTGTAGCTGGCATAGGGCTTGAACCAGTCAACCGGAACGAATTCCAACGTCACCGAGGGCAGCAGCTTGCCGCCGGAACGGTCGATCTCCTCGTCGTAAATGACGTCCTCGCGGACGGCTGCAGTCGAGGAGAGAACCGAACCCTCCTGAACCCAGGTTCCGCTGGAATTGTATGCGCCACAGGGATTGGAATTCCATGTGGCAAACCATTCGGTTCCCCGGCGTCTTAGGGCTGAATTCCTGGAATTTCGCAACCTAAGATTAGTATCATAAGTCGACGATCCGACAGGGTAAGCTTGCTGAAAAGTAGCAACGCACCCTGCACGCACAACCGCCGCCGGAGCTATAAGCTTGCCGAAGTTATAGTAGCGGGCCGTACCTTTCAGCCGGTACCAGTCATAGCGCAGGCCGCCGGACACGTTGAACCAGCGGACGGGTTCAAGCTTGCCATTGAGGAAGATGCTGGCCATGTCGCGGCGGCCTGGCGGGTTGAACACGCCATAATTGTCCGCATAGTAAGGCGTCTGCGAGATCGACGTGCTTGAGGCAGACTTGCTGGCCACATCACGGAAGGCCTCGACGCCATAGTTGAGGGCAAGGCCACCAAGAGGCGTGTTTGCCGTGCTGGTGTTTTGCAGGGTGATGCCGAAGCTGGTCAGGCTCTTGCCGATTTCCGTTTCGGGAGACAGGTTGCCACGGGCATCACGGGTTTCCAGAACGGAAGAATCGTTGAGCCAGAGGTTAGCCTTGAAGTCGACCCATTCGCTGTCCGGATCCCAGCCGAAGTTCAGGGAACCGCTATCATTGGTGTTCTCGAACCGGCTGATATCGCTATACGCACCGCCGGCGTTGCCGCCGGCGCTGTAGGCATAATCATTTTGCTGATGCATCCAGGATGCCGAGGCCCTCATGTCCTCATGCTCCATTTCCAGCTTCAGCATGGAGCCCCAGGTATCGCGTCCGCGCAAGTCCTTGCGGATGCCGGTGGCATCGGCAGTCGACGTCGCCTCGCCCATCCGGCCGGCGCGGTATTGATTCAGTTCGGTCTTGCTGAGGCCCATGGTCAGGGCAAAGACGTCCGACAGCCGGGCGGAACCGATCACCGATGTCTGCAGGTCATAGCCGTTGCTGCCGGTGGCCACATCGGCCTCCGCCCCCCAGGACTTGCCGTCCTGAATGATGTCAGCGGCGCCAACCGTACGGAAATCGACGGAGCCGGCCAGCGTGCCCGTGTTCCCAGCCGTTGCGCCAGGGTTCTTGTCGATTTCAACCTGGCGGATGAAAGCGCCATCGACAATGGCCGTACCGCCCGCGCCGATGCTGGAGGAGCCGTAACGCCCGCCGTCCTGCGCATTCTGCCGCGCTCCGTCGATGGAGACGGCAACGCGCCCGGCATCCTGCACACCGCGCAGGTTCGGAGAAACGGTGGGGAAGCTGGCAACACCCTCACCGGCATAGGCGCCGGCAACCGCATTGAACACCTCCCGGATATCCCTCACGCCCGCATCGCGGATGGCCTCACCCGAAACCACGGCAACACTCGACGGCGTGTCGTAAACCCAGTCGGGCGCGCCCATGTAGCCGCTGGAGCCCTCGCCCGTCAGCGTCACCGTCTCAAGCTGCGTAGCGCCCTCCACGCCCTCGCCTGCCGCGGCAGAGGGGCGGGCCGCACCGATCACCGCCGTGCCATCGCCCGTGATCCGGAAGGGAACGCCAGTGCCCTGCAGCATCCGGCCCAGCGCCTCCTGCGGCGTCATGGCCCCCTGCACGGCCTGCGTCGTCACCCCGTTTGACGCGCTGGCTGCAAGCGTCACCTGCAGGCCGGATTGGCGGCCGAAGGCACTGACGGCACTGGCCAGCCCCTGCGCAGGAATGCTGAAGCTCCGCACGGCTGACGTCTGCGCCTGTGCCGCCTGCGGCGGCAGATGATTCACCCCCACGGCTGCCAGAGGCACCATGGCAATGGTGGCCAGAAGTCTTGCCCGATGGGGAAAACCAGCCTTGCGCCGGCTGTTGGCTGCCCCAGACCCGCTACTCGAAAACATGCCTGCCCTGTCTCTTTACGTCCTGGCGCAGACCTCCCCGGTGCTGCGCTTCCGACCCTAGAGACGAACGGCTCTGTCAAATTTTTCAGGATTCCGGCATCCCGGACGAAAAAATCTGAAAATAAAACTCATATTTCTTTTCAGCGTCCGGAAATCAGCCGGACATAGGGCGAAACAGCCACCACTTCGCCCTCAAATGGCTCGACAAGGGCACGCAAGGCCCGGTCCGGATCGTTGAGATCGAAGACGCCGGTGACACGCTGGCGGCCCAAAGACTCGTCAGTGAGACGAAGCCAGGCAGAGTGATAGCGGGCGATATCCTCCAGCACGGAACTGACGGTGGCATCCACCACATAGAGGCGGCCCTGCCGCCAGGAGCCGATATCTTCCGGCGCAATCTGGCGGATGACGAGATGTCCTGTCGCCCGGTCGATGCTCAGCATCTCGCCGGGTACTAGCGTCCGCAGCTGCACCTTGCCGCCCGCGCTGACCTCGGCCTGCACCGAACCCTCCGCCAGGCTTATATCGATCATGCCGCTGGTGGCGCGCACATCGAAGGACGTGCCGAGGACTGTGATGCGCACATTCCCTGTCCCGACGGTGAAGGGCCGGGCAGCGTCCTTGACCACATCAAAATAGGCATCCCCTGACAGCAGCTCGACGTTGCGGGCCTGCGGCGTGAATCCCGTGGCAATCGCACTGGCAGCGGCGAGGGTCACCCGCGTGCCATCCTCCAGCGTCACGCCGCGCTGCTCGCCTGCTGCGGTGTAATGATCGGCTTCAAGACGCAGCAGAAGGGTTGGTGCGGCCAGCAGGACAAGGCAGGCCGCCATCGCTCCGGCTGTTGCAGCCAGAACCGCGCGCCGCCAGCGCCGCGGACCTGCGGCAAGTCTGCCGGAGACCGGACGGCGGGAAGGCGCCACAGACTGGTGGATGATGGGCTCGCGGGTGATGGGTGGTACGGAACCGGCCAGAGGCTCTTCCGCTGATGCTGCGCCCGCATGGCCAAGCAGGTCCCAGGTCCGGTTCATCCGGGCCCAGGCCGCCGCATGGGCAGGGGTCTGCGTCAGCCAGACCTCAAAGGCCTGCTGCAGGACCTCATCCTCCGGCGCCTCACGCAGGCGCACGAGCCAGTCTGCCGCCACTTCGAGCAGCGCAGGATCCTTGATGTCTCCGGCCGGTGTCACTGGCATGTCGCGCGCGTCTCTTTCCGCAGCGGCAAATTCTGCCGTGCCGGATGTCCCTTACTCTCCCCAAGACGAGCGAGCCGCAAGAATTTTTCAGAATGGCTCCAAAAAATCACGTTTCAGGCTCCAGCAGGGCAGCCAGAGCCGCCAGTGTCCGGGTGACATGACGGTGCACAGTGGCAGTGGACAGGCCCAGATGAGAGCCGATCTCATCCAGCGTGTAGCCGCCAAAGCGGTGCATTTCCAGCGAGGTACGCACCTCTGGCGGCAGCGTGGCCAGATACTCCGAGATGTGGCGCAGATTCTCGCAGAGCAGGGCGTCCTCTTCCGGCGTCTGCACATCCTGCGGCTTCGTCCAGTGCGGCAGGTCGGCCGGCTCCTCACGTGATTCGAGCTGGCGGCGGCGGCGGATGTCGAAGGCAAGATTGCGGACAATGCGGAAGAGATAGGCCCTGAGGGACGAGGCAGGCGGGCTGTTCTCCGGCACGAAGCGGATGAAGGCCTCCTGCACCACATCCTCTGCATCGGCGCGCGAGCCCAGCAGCCGGGTGCCATAGTCGATCAGGGCACTGCGATGTGCCAGATAAGCAGCATACCGGCTGTCGCTTTCCCTGAGTGACATGGACCCGTTCATTCATCTGCGGCAGGAGGGCCAGCTCAAGACATGCGTCACGCACCGGCCTTGAGGGGCTGCATGTTTTCGTATCAGCCTGCAGGCAGCAGCTGCCAGGCGGCAGCCGTCCCTCGCGCGCCAATACCTAACTCGGAAACTCATCTTTTAGCAAGCCATCCGCTGGTTGCCAAACTGAAAGCGCGCAGCTTGCAGGCAGGAATGACGGGAGATAACAGTATGCGCGAATAATCTTTCCGGGGAGGATGGAATGGACGGCGAAGAATTCCGCCACTGGTCGCGGCGCGCAGCCGATTGGGGTGCTGACTACAGGGCAGGCCTGAGGGATCGTCCGGTGCGGGCCCAGACAGCCCCCGGCGAAATTGCCGCCCGCATTGCTGCCAGCCCGCCGGAAGAGCCGGAGGCCATGGAGGCGATCTTCCAGAGCTTCGAGGCCGATATCCTGCCCGGCATGACCCACTGGCAGCATCCGCGCTTCTTCGCCTATTTCCCGGCCAATGCCGCGCCGGTCTCTGTGGTTGCCGAGTATCTCGTCAGCGCGATGGCCGCGCAATGCATGCTTTGGCAAACCTCACCGGCGGCAACCGAGCTGGAAGGCCGGGTGACGGACTGGTTCCGTCAGGCGATTGGCCTTCCTGCAGATTTTTCCGGCACGCTGCAGGATACGGCCTCGTCCGCCACGCTGGCTGCCGTTCTGACCCTGCGCGAGCGCGCCCTTGGCTGGCACGGCAACAGCAAAGGCCTGTCCGGCCAGCCGCGGCTCCGGGTCTATTGCTCGGGCGAGGTGCACACCTCCATCGACCGGGCAGTGTGGTTTGCAGGTCTTGGCGCGGACAATCTGGTGCGCATCCCCATCGACGGGCAGGGGCGGGCGATGAACCCGCAGGCGCTGCAAGCCGCCATCACCGCCGACCGTGAGGCCGGATATCTGCCGGCCGGTATCATCGCCTGCGTCGGCGGTACAGGCTGCGGCGGTACGGACGATATCCGCGCCGTGGTGGAGATTGCTGCTCGCGAAAACCTCTACCTGCATGTCGATGCCGCCTGGGCCGGCTCCGCCATGATCTGCCCCGAGTTCCGTGATCTGTGGGATGGCATCGAGGGCGCGGACAGCATCGTCATCAATCCGCACAAGTGGCTGGGTGCCCAGTTCGATTGCACGGTGCAGTTCCTGCGCGATCCGTCCCAGCAGGTGCGCGCCCTCGCCATCCGGCCGGAATATCTGAAGACATCCGGTCAGGACGAAATCACCAATTATTCCGAATGGTCCGTGGTGCTGGGCCGCCGTTTCCGGGCGCTGAAACTCTGGTTCCTGATGCGCGCCCATGGCCTCACCGGCCTGCGTGAAATGATCCGCAACCACGTGGCCTGGTCGGTGGAGTTGGCGGAAAAACTTGGCCAAGAGCCGGATTTCGAGATCGTCACCGATCCCATGCTCTCGCTCTTCACCTTCCGTTACCGCCCGGAACATCTCTCCGGCGATGAGGAGGCCATTGCCGCCGCCAACCGGGCGCTGCTGGAAGCGATCAATGCAGACGGGCGGATCTACCTCACCCAGACGCTGGTGGACGGCCGCTTCGTCTTGCGCTTCCAGGCCGGCCAGTTCGAAACCACCCGCGATGACGTGATGCTGGCCTTTGACGTGATCACCGGCCTTGCGTGCAAGGCGGGGTGATACCGGTTTTAGCTAACAGCACGCTCCAGCGTCGAGGTCACCCACTTGTTGAGGCTGACCCCGGCGCGGCGGGCGGCGACCGTCAATGCCTTGTGCAAACCCGGATCAGCCCGGACGACAAACTGCCCAGAGAAGGGCTTTTCCGGTTCTTCGCCCCGTTCTGCACAAAAGGCCAGATAATCCTCGACGGACTCTGCAAAAGCCTGTTTCAACCCGGCGGCGGACGTTCCCTGAAAGGTAATCACGTCACGCAGGTTCATCACCTCGCCATGGAAGATCTCAGCCTCTTCATCGAACTCGACAACGGCTTCGTAGCCCTTGTAGTGCATCATCGTCATGGCAGTATCTCCGCTTCAGTCAGGAAGCAGGCGTAATCTCTGCAGACAGCTTCATCCCCAAAGCCCGCATCACTCCCAGCAAGGTTGTCAGGCGGGGGTCTCCCTCTTCGCTCAGGGACTTGTAAAGTGCGACGCGGGTTACACCGGCCTCGCGGGCGACTTCAGTCATGCCGCGCGCCCGGGCAATAATCCCGAGGGCGGAAGCGATAGCGGCGGCATCTCCGCTTCCCAAGGCTTCGTTCAGCAACTCGGCCTGATCAACCGGATCTGTCAGGTGCTCGGCGGCATCGAACGGAAAGGTTTCAAGTGCCATGGTCATTCCTCCAGATCCGCAGCCATCATCCTGGCCTTGCGGATATCGCGGGCCTGGCTGCCTTTGTCTCCCCCGCACAGCAGGATGATCACCACAGCACCCTTGCGGACAAAGTAAACGCGATAGCCCGGGCCATAATCGATACGAAGCTCGCCTATGCCATCGAAGAATTTTACATCGCCCAATAAACCACTTTGCACGGTGGCAATCCGTCTGGCGATCCGGCTTCGGGCGCGCAAGTCTTTCAGCTCAGCAAACCAGCCGCGAAAGACGGCTGTCTGGCGGACTTCGATCATGCGAGGAATATAGTGCCAGCGGCCGGGGGGTGTAAATTATAATTTACACCCCCTCTTACCAGCCTTCTGGTGCCCCCTCACCCCGGCAAATGGAAGGTCTGGCGGAAATAGCGGCGGATGGCGGCCATGGCGGGGGTGAATTCGGCGTTCTTGCGCCAGGCAAGGCCGACATCCATGGACGGCACGGGATCGCGCAGGTTGATGGTCTCGATGCGGCGTCCCTCCAGCGACCAGGGGCGGTGCACCATGTCGGAGAGGATGGCAACGCCCTGATCATTGGCGACGAGCGAACGCACCGCTTCCACCGACGAGGTGCGCAAGGTGATGTGCGGCTGATAGCCGGACTGGCTCCAGTATTTCAGCGAGCTGTGCGAGGCCTCGTCCACCGTCAGCATGATGTAGGGTTCGTCCGCCACTTCCCTGAGGCCGACCGAGGGCGCGGACAGCAGCCGGTGCTGGCCCGGCACCCAGAGGCGGCGGGCCGAACTCATCAGCTTTTCCGTGGTCAGTTCCGGATTAAGAATGTTGGAGGTCAGCAGCACGGCAATATCATGCCGGTTGGTCAGCAGCCCCTCCTCGATGGACTCCCGGTTCATCTCCAGCAGCTGGATGTCCAGCCCCGGCAGGCGGCGGCGGATCCGCTCGATATGCAGGGGCAGGAAATAGCCCATGACCGTGTAGGTGGCAGCCACCGTCAGCCGCCCGGTCAGCTCGCTGCCCGTCAGCGACAGATGCGTTGCCTCCTCCACCTTGCGCAGGATCTCATAGGCGTGGGAGAGGAACTGCCGCCCGGCCTCCGTCAGCTCCATACCATGGGACACCCGCTCGAACAGCGGCGAGCCGACAATCTGCTCCAGCTCCTTGATCGCCGTCGTCACGGCCGACTGGGAAATCGACAGATGAATGGCCGCCTGCGACACCTGCCCCTGCTCCGCCGTCGCCACAAAGTAGCGGATCTGCCTCAGGCTGATCGACATGATTGCACCCCTCCCGTATTTTCCAATCAGAGCCCATCTGATTTTCAGATGAGACCGCCTTCATCTTGAGCAGCGAGCTGTCAAATTCTGCTCACGATCCAGCATCTTGTTGATTTTTATTCTCTAATTCCCCAGCTGCCTGGACATCACTATTCTTCTTTTCAGATAGAGAAGCGCAAAACATAAAAATTTTCAAACGCTCTTTTTTCGCCTAGCGTCATCCATGACGAAAACAGAGGCACCCCACCTTCCTGCTCAAAAGGCAGGCAGGCGGTGAAAGGGCGGACATTGGCACTCGAAGCTGTCGACATCAATTGTGATCTGGGAGAGGGCTTCGGCCGCTGGCGCATCGGCGATACCGAGGATGCCGCGCTGATGGGCCTGATCAGCTCGGCCAACATTGCCACCGGCTTTCATGCAGGCGATCCCAACCTGATGGACCGCACCGTGCGCATGGCCGTGGAGCATGGCGTCGGCATCGGCGCGCACCCCGGCTACAATGACCTCAAGGGCTTTGGCCGCCGCCGGATCGACGGCACGGCACGCGAGCTTCTGAACGACATCATCTATCAGGTCGGCGCACTGCGCGAATTCGCCCGCCGCCATGGCGCCAGCCTGCAGCATGTGAAGCCGCATGGCGCGCTCTACATGGAGATGGCGGTCAACACCGAGCTTTCCCAACTGTTCATGACCTACATGCAGACCGTGGCGCCGAACGCCTTTGTCTTCTGCATGTCGGGCTCGGCCACCGAAACCGCCGCGCTTGAGGCGGGCCAGCCGGTGATCCGTGAGTTCTATGCCGACCGGGACTATGACGACAGCGGCTCCATCGTCTTCACCCGGGACGTGGGCCGGCCCGACCCGGAGGCCATTGCCCGCAAGGTGGTGCGCGCCTGCAAGGAAGGCGTGGTGACGACCGTCACCGGCACCGACATCAAGGTGCCGTTCGAATCCATCTGCTTCCATTCCGACACGCTGGGCGCGCAGGAGATCGGCCTGGCCATGCGCGAGGGCCTGAAGGCCGCCGGCATCAAGATCATTCCCGTCTCTGAACTCGCAAAAGAAACCTTCCGGAGAAGCGCATGAGCAAGATCGAGATCAGATCGCCCCTTCCGGGCATCTTCTACCGCAAGCCCTCCCCCGATGCGGCAGCTTTCACGCAGGACGGCGCAAGCGTTGGCGAGGCGGATGTGATCGGCCTCATCGAGGTGATGAAGACCTTCCACGAGATCCCGGCAGGCTTGTCCGGCAGCAACATCACCTTTCATGTGGAAGATGCCGAGCCGGTGATGGCAGGTCAGGTTCTGGCCGAGGTTGACGCATGACGATCCGCTCCCTCCTTGTGGCCAACCGGGGCGAGATCGCCGTCAGGATCGTCAAGGCGGCCAAGGCCATGGGCCTGCGCACCGTGCAGGTCCATTCCGCTGCCGATGCGGACATGCTGGCGGTGAAGCTTGCGGATGAAGCTGTCGATATCGGCCCGCCGTCTGCCGCCAAATCCTATCTCAACATCGAGCGTGTCGTGGCCACCGCCAAGGAGGCCGGCGTTGATGCGATCCATCCGGGTTACGGCTTCCTGTCCGAGAATGCCGCCTTCGCGCAGGCCGTCACCGATGCAGGGCTAATTTTCATCGGCCCCAGCGCCGAAGCCATCAGCCTGCTTGGCGACAAGGTGAAAGCACGCGAAGTGGCAGCGGCTGCCGGTGTGCCCACCGTTCCGGGCAGCGACGGCCTCATTGCAGATATCGAGGCCGCCCGCGCAGTTATCGCCCGCACCGGCTTTCCGGTGATGATCAAGGCCGCAGCCGGTGGCGGTGGGCGCGGCATCCGCATTGCCGCCAGCATGGAGGAATTCGAGCGCCAGTTTCCGCTGGCCTCCGCCGAGGCCAAGGCTGCCTTCGGCGATGGCGGGCTTTATATCGAGAAGGTGATCGAGCGCGCCCGGCATGTGGAGGTGCAGATCCTGGGTGACGGCGTTGATGCCATTCACCTGTTCGAGCGGGAGTGCTCATTGCAGCGCCGCCGCCAGAAGGTCTGGGAGGAAGCCCCCTCCTGCAGCCTGCCTGATGATATCCGCGATGCGCTCTGCTCAAGCGCCGTGGCACTTGCAAAGTCGGTTGGCTACAAGGGCGCTGGCACGGTTGAATACCTCTATGATGAGGACGCGGGCGCCTTCTATTTCATCGAGGTGAACACCCGCATTCAGGTGGAGCACCCGGTGACCGAGATGATCACCGGCGTGGATCTGGTGCAGGAGATGATCCGCATTGCGGGCGGCGGAAAGCTGAGCCTGCGGCAGGAGGACATCCGCCTGTCGGGCCATGCCATCGAATGCCGCATCAATGCGGAAGACCCGGCCCGCAATTTCGTCCCCGGTCCCGGCACCATCTCCAGCTTGAGCGTGCCGGAGGGCGAGGGCATCCGCTTCGACACCATGCTCTACGAGGGCTACACGGTGCCGCCCTTCTACGATTCCCTGCTCGGCAAGCTGATCGTCCATGGCACGGACCGGGCGGCCTGCATGGCCCGGCTGGAACAGGCCCTCAAGGGCCTGAAGATCGGCGGGCTGGCCACCACCGTGCCGCTGCATCTGGCCCTGTGCCGCGATGACAGCGTGAGGACGGGTGCCGTTCACACACGTTTCCTGGAACCCTGGCTCGAAGAGAGCTTCCAGCCGGATGCCGGACTTGAGGAGGTTGCGTAATGGCGATGCGTTACACATTCGGCGGTGACGAGCACCTCTTCGTGGAATGCAGCGAGGACATGTCCCTCGATGCATTCTTCCAGTCCCTGTCCATGACCAATGGCATCCGTGATGCGGGCATCAGCGGTGTCACGGAAATCTGCCCGGCCAATGCATCGTTTCAGGTGAAGTTCAATCCGGACGTGATCCATCCGGACGACCTCATGCGCGAGGTGAAGGCCATCGAGGCCGCCGCTGCCAAAGCCGAACCGGTGATCCGCACCCGCATCGTCGAGATCCCGGTTTTCTACAACGATCCCTGGACGCATGAGACGCTGATGCGTTTCCGCGAGCGCCATCAGGACCCGACCGGCACCGATCTCGACTATGCCGCCCGGATCAACGGCTATGACACGGTGAGTGATTTCATCACCGCCCATTCCGGCTCGCCCTGGTTCGTCTCCATGGTCGGCTTCGTCTCGGGCCTGCCCTTCATGTACCAGATGGTGGAGCGGCAGCGGCAGATCGAGGTGCCGAAATACCTGCGCCCGCGCACGGACACGCCCCGGCTGACCGTGGGCCATGGCGGCTGCTTCGGCTGCATCTATTCGGTGCGCGGCGCAGGCGGCTACCAGATGTTCGGCATCACCCCCATGCCGATCTATGACCCGGCGCAGGAGACGAGCTACCTCAAGGACTTCATGGTGTTCTTCCGCCCGGGCGACATCGTCAAGTTCAAGCCGGTGGACCGGGATGGCTATGACACGGCGGTGGAAGAGGTGGCCAAGGGGCATTTCACCCCGCCGGTCCGCGAGGTGAGCTTTGACCTCACCGAATTCAGCAAGGACATCGACGGCTACAACCAGAAACTGGAGGGCGTCCTCTATGGCGATTAAGGTTCTCCATCCCGGCCTTGCCACCACGGTTCAGGACCTCGGCCGCCCCGGATATTTCCATCTCGGCATTCCCATTGGCGGGGCCATGGACCGGCTCGCCATGCGGGCGGCCAACCTGCTGGTGGGCAATGACGAGGGCGCGGCCGGTCTGGAGGCGGTCTTCATCGGCCCAAAGCTGGAGTTCACCCGCGATGCCACCGTCGCCGTCACCGGCGCGGACATGCCGGTGAAACTCGACGGCGAGGCCCGGCCCGGCTGGACCGCCTTTGCCGTGAAGGCCGGACAGGTGCTCAGCTTCGATTTCCTGAAATCCGGCGCCCGCATCTGCATCGCCGTCGCGGGCGGCATCGACGTGCCGCTGGCGCTCGGCAGCCGCTCCACTTATGCCATCGGTGCCCTCGGCGGCTTCCAGGGCCGGGCGATTGCCGCCGGTGACGAGCTGCCGGTGGGAGACGCCGGAGCCAGCACGGACGGGCGGACCATTCCGGAAGAACTGCGCCGCAAGCCGGGCACTCCGGCGGAGCTGCGCGTGCTGCCGGGGCTCTACTGGCACCGCATCACCGAAGAGGCACAGCAGGCCTTCTTTGCCGATGAGTGGAAGGTGGCGCCTGAGGCTGACCGCATGGGCTACCGCTTCCGCGGCGGACGCCCGCTTGATTTCGTACCGCGCCAGCCGCCCTTCGGCGCAGGCTCGGACCCGTCCAACATCGTCGACAGCTGCTACCCCTATGGCTCCATTCAGGTGCCCAGCGGCAGCGAGCCGATCATCCTGCACCGCGATGCGGTGTCGGGCGGCGGCTACTTCATGGTGGGCACGGTGATTTCGGCCGACATGGACCTTATCGGCCAGCTGCAGCCGAACACCCCAACCCGTTTTGTCCAGGTGGACATGGAGAACGCCCTGAAAGCCCGCAGGGAACGGGCAGAGCTGATCAGCCGCATCAGGGCGCTTTTCTGACTTCGCATAACAAAAACAAGACGCAACCTTTCAACCGGGGAAGACAACATGACACGCACTGCCTTCAAGGGGCTTTCGGCCTCAATGATCCTGCTTGCCTCGATGGCCCCGTCTCTGGCGGAGACCTGGTATCCCTATGATGCCACCGAGATCACCCCCGCCTTCTCGGCGGACGGCACGCCCTCGGACGTGCAATACACACCGCTCGAAAAGGCCAGCCAGCCTTACAAGATCTGCGTCTCCTTCCCGCACATGAAGGATGCCTACTGGCTTGGCGTTGACTATGGCGTTGCCGAACAGGCGAAGGATCTCGGCGTCAAGATGACGCTCGTCGAAGCGGGCGGCTACACCGAGCTCGCCAAGCAGATCTCGCAGATCGAGGATTGCGTCGCCGGCGGAGCGCAGGCGGTGGTGATCGGCGCCATTTCCTATGACGGGCTCAACAACCTCGTTTCAGAACTGGCGGCAAAGAACATTCCCGTCATCGATGTCGTCAACGGCATGTCCTCCCCCAAGCTGACGGCCAAGTCCCTCGTTTCCTTCTACACCATGGGCTTCGAGACCGGAAAATACCTTGCCGCCAAGCACCCGAAGGGCAGCGATCCGGTGAAGGTGGGCTGGTTCCCCGGTCCTGCGGGCGCCGGCTGGGTGGAAGCCGCCAACAAGGGCTTCATGGAGGCGGTCAAGGACTCCGGCCTCACCATTCTGGACCCCAAATATGGCGACACCGGCAAGGAAGCCCAGCTGAAACTGGTGGAGGACGTGCTGCAGGCCGAACCGGACGTGCGCTACATCGCCGGAACCGCCGTCACCGCCGAAGCCGCACAGGGCCTCATCCGCGAGCGCGGGCTGCAGGGCAAGGTGGACCTTCTCGCCTTCTACATGACGCCGGGCGTCTATGAGGGCATCAAACGCGGCTTCATCGCCGCCGCCCCCGCCGACTCCATGGTTATCCAGGGCCGCATCGCCATCGACCAGGCCGTCCGCGCCCTCGAAGGCAAGGACCTGATCAAGCACGTGGGGCCGAAGATCTTCGTCGTGGACGGGGACAACATCGCCGCCGTCTCCAAGACCAGCATCCTGCCCCCGGACGGCTTCAAGCCGGTGTTTACGGTGGAGTGATGCAGATGGTGAGGCGCCATTGGTGACATAGCGCCTCACCTCCCTTCAAAGGCGCTGTGTTTGCAACGGACTGCCAGTGAGGCAGGCTCCCATTCCTCTCCCCCCTTGAGGGGGAGAGGGGCGCTGCGGCAAAACAAGGGCCCGATCCTACTCTGTGCGTCCAATGTAAACACTGCCTCTTCGTGGGGAGAGGAGCTGGTGTCCGGATCGCTGTCAGGAGCACAGCCGCAACAGCCCGGAAGACACCACAGGCACAGTCCTGAAGGAGAATGGCAGATGTCCGTGAACCGGAAGCCGCTCGTCGAGATGACCGGGATTGCCAAGCATTATCCCGGCGTGAAGGCCCTCGATGGCGTGAATCTCACGCTGGAAGCGGGGGAAGTGCATGTGCTGTTCGGCGAGAACGGCGCGGGCAAGTCCACGCTCATCTCGATCCTTGCGGGCGTGAACCAGCCCAGCGCCGGAGAGATCCGCATTGACGGGGAGCCGGTGCATTTTGCGGGCGTGCGCGATGCACAGGCCGCAGGCGTCGGCGCGGTGTTTCAGGAATTTTCGCTCGTGCCCACCATGACGGTGGCCGAGAACATCTATCTGGGCGATGAACCCCGGCGCGGCCCCTTCATCGACCGGCGCGCCATGCGGCGCGAGGCCCGCGCCCTCTTTGCCCGCCTCGGCTTCGATGTGGACGTGAGCCGCCGGGTGCTGTCGCTTTCCCGCGCCGAGCAGCAGATGGTCGAAATCGCCAAGGCGCTGCACCGCAAGGCGCGCATTCTCATTTTGGACGAGCCCACCGCCTCCCTGACCGAGCGCGAGACGGAACGGCTCTTTGCCTTCATCCGCTCCGCCGTGACCGAAGGCGTGGGTGTCGTCTACATCTCCCATCGCATCCAGGAATTTCAGGCCATCGCCAGCCGCATCACCGTGCTGCGCGACGGGCGGCTGATCGGCACGGTGGACGCACACGGCATCAGCGAAAAGGCGCTGGTGGAGATGATGACGGGCCGCCCGGTGGACGAGATCTACCCGGCCATAAGCCGCGCCGCAGAGCCTGAACCCGTGCTCACCATCCGCGGCCTTCATGCCTGGGGCGTTGCAGGAGTGGATCTTGATATCCGCCGGGGTGAGGTGCTGGGCGTCGCCGGGCTGGTCGGTTCGGGCAAGTCCCGCTGCTTCCGCGCCATGCTGGGCCTCAACCGCATCGAGGCGGGCGAGGTGCGGCTGAAGGGCCGGGATGTGACGGGCAAGCCGGTGCGCCGCCTGCTGCGCGAAGGCATCTTCTACCTGCCCTCGGACCGCAAAAGCGAAGGCCTGGTGCTGGGCGCCACCACCCGCGACAACCTGAAACTGGCGCTGATGGATCGGGCGGACATGCGCAGCGCCGCAGGGCTGCTCTCCCCCTCGCGCCTGTCGGCGGAGGCGGGCCGCATTGGCCGCAAGGTGGATCTGGCGGATGCCTATATAGGCCGCATGGCCTCCAGCCTCTCCGGCGGCAACCAGCAGAAGATCCTCTTCGGCAAGGGCTTTGCCGAAGACCGGGAGATCTACATCTTCGACGAGCCGACTGTCGGCGTCGACATGGGCACACGCGCCGCACTCTACCGCATCATCAAGCAGGTGGCGGAAGCGGGAAAGGCGGTCGTCGTCATCTCCTCCGACCTGCATGAAGTGATGCACCTCGCCCACCGGCTCATCGTCTTCTCGCAAGGGCGCATCTCCGCCGAATTTGATCAGACCCAGATTTCCGAAGAGGCGGTTCTGCGCGCCTTCTTCAGCAACGAAAGGCATGCCGCATGACGCTCGACGCCGGGACCGCCCCCATGGCGGCCAGAACGCTGCCCAGCCGCGCAGGCTCGCTTGCGCGGGAAACATTCCTCCGAACCGGGGTTCTGCCCCTGTTCATGACCGCTGCCGTGGTGATCTTCACCCTCGCCTCGCCGCAGTTCCTGACGCTTGGCAACCTGACCAACGTCGCCCGCCAGTCGGTCTATCTGATCCTTGTGTCGCTGGGGCAGATGACCGTGCTCATCACCGGCGGCTTTGATCTGGCGGTCGGCACCGCCATCGCCATGACATCCGTGGTCTCGGCCATGATGATGGTGCATCTGGCCGGCATCTTCCCCGATGCCGGCTGGCTGGTGATCCTGCCCGGCCTTCTCGCCGGCCTTGCCGCTGCGCTGGCCATTGGCGCCGTCAACGGCTTTGGCGTCGCAAAATTCGGCGTCTCGCCCTTCATCATGACGCTGGGCGTGCAATCTGCGGGCGCGGGCGCCGCCCTGTTTCTGACCGGCGGCGTGCCGGTCGGCAACCTGCCCTATGAGTTCGGCAACCTCTTCGGCTTCGGCCGGGTGGCGGGCGTTCCCGTGCCGGTGCTGGTGGCGCTCGTTGCCATTGCGGTGATGTGGGTGCTGATGAACCGCACCCGCACGGGCGCGCGCATCTATGCCATCGGCGGCAACATCAAGGCGGCGCAGCTGTCCGGCATCAACACGGCGCGCACGCTCTTCATCGCCTATCTCATCTGCGCCGCCCTTGCCTCCATTGCCGGCATCCTGCTGACGGCCCGGGTGGAAAGCGGCGAGACCAATCTGGGCGGAACGATTGCCATGGAATCCATCGCTGCCTGCGTCATCGCCGGGGTGTCGCTGCGGGGCGGCATCGGCCGGGTGGAGAATGTGGTGCTGGGCGCCTTCTTCATCGTGCTGGTGCAGAACGGCATGAACATCATGCAGATCGGCTCCTACATGCAGATGGTTTTGCTGGGCGGGCTGCTCATCCTTGCCGTGGTGGCGGACCAATACCGCTACCGCATGCTGACCGGCGGGCGGTAACGCCCGTCCGGGACGGGAGGGGGCGGCACCACCGCACCATACTGGCCGTTCCCTCCCGGCCTCCCTTTTGATTGATCTGCCTCATACCAAGGCTTTCGATGCTGACGCATCACGCCTTGAAAATGCTCAAGCGCCGCACCGGCTTAACCAGTTCTCGATGAGTCGAGCTCATCGAGAACTGGTATCAGAACGACGCCGGGGTGTTGACCCACAGGAGCACGGTTTCGCCATCGCTGAGATTGCGCCAGGAATGCGGGCGGCGGCTTTCGAAATAGAAGGAATCGCCCGTCTGCAGCGTGATGAAGCGGTCCTGCTCCAGAATGATTTCCAGCGCGCCGGACAGCACATGGACGAATTCCTCGCCCTCATGCGCATAGGCGCCTTCGCTCGACGCGCCGGGGGCGAGCACGAAGCGGTGGCACTCCATCTGGAACGGCCCTTCCGCCAGCACCTGTACCACCACACCGGAGGCGGTGGGCGGCCAGCTGGCCCAGGTGCCGCTGCGCACCAGTGACTCGCCCGTGCTGTTGCCTTCAGTGCCCGTAAGAGCTGCCAGCGTGGTGCCGAAATGCCCGGCCAGATCGCGCAGCGCCTTCAACGACAGCCCCTGCGAGGTGCGCTCGAAGGTGGAGAGCACGGAAGACGACGCGCCAATGGCCGCGCTGACCTGCCCGAGTGTCTGCCCGGTCTCGCGCCGCAGATGCCGGAACTTCGGCCCCAGTTGCGGCACAGCGGCACGGCGGACGGCCTTGCGCTGCCGGGATGGCTTGCCCGCCGTCTCCGCCAGCCCCTCGCGGATGGCCGCCGGATTGATCCCTTTTTCCTGCCGCAGCCAGCTGATCTTCTTCAGCTGCTCCACATGCGCCTCGCTGTAGAGCCGCTGGCCCTTGTCCGTGCGCAGCGGCTCGATCAGGCCCTGGCTCTCCCACAGCCGCAGCGTGGAGGCAGATACCCCGGCCATGCGCGCCGCTTCGGCGATCTTGAAACGCACCGGTTCTGTCATGGCCTTGCGCCGCTCCGCTGTTCGAATCCACGAGCCACTAAAAAGTGGCACGGACGGGATTGCAACTCTACAGAAAAAATGTAGAGTTTCGATCCGGTGATACGGACTGGCAATTTTCGCCATGTCCGCCCTGTCTGGAGATGAAGATGCAGAATTCTCAGATCGCGGCCCGGCGGGCTGCTGCCATTTCGCGCGGCGTTGGCGTGACGACGCAGGTCTATGCCCAAAAGGCCGAGAATGCCGAGATCTGGGATGTGGAGGGCCGCCGCTACATCGACTTTGCCGCAGGCATCGCCGTGGTCAACACCGGCCACCGCCACCCGAAGGTGATCGAGGCTGTGAAGGCGCAGCTCGACAGCTTCACCCACACCTGCCACCAGGTCGTACCTTACGAGAACTACGTGGCACTGGCCGAAAAGCTGAACGCAGCCGTGCCCGGCGACTTTGCCAAGAAGACCATCTTCGTCACCACCGGCGCCGAGGCGGTGGAAAATGCCGTCAAGATCGCCCGGGCCGCCACGAACCGGCCTGCCGTCATCGCCTTCACCGGCGCCTTCCATGGCCGCACCTTCATGGGCATGACGCTGACCGGTAAGGTGCAGCCCTACAAGGCCGGTTTCGGCGCCATGATGCCGGACGTGTTCCACGTGCCCTTCCCCGTCGAGCTGCATGGCGTTTCCGTCGAGGATTCGCTCTCCGTGCTCGACAAGCTGTTCAAGGCGGATGTGGACCCGGCCCGCGTTGCCGCCTTCATCGTCGAGCCCGTGCAGGGCGAAGGCGGCTTCTATGAAGTGCCGCGCGCCTTTATGGAGAAGCTGCAGGAAATCGCCCGCAAGCACGGCATCCTGCTGATTGCCGATGAAGTGCAAACCGGCTTCGCCCGCACCGGCAAACTCTTCGCAATGGAGCATTACGGCGTCGTGCCGGACATCACCACCATGGCCAAGGGCCTTGGCGGCGGCTTCCCGATTGCCGCTGTCACCGGCCGCGCCGAGATCATGGATGCTCCTGCCCCCGGCGGCCTTGGCGGCACCTATGGCGGCAACCCGATTGGCGTTGCAGCAGGTCTTGCCGTGCTGGAAGTGATCGAAGAAGAGGGCCTGTGCGAGCGCGCCGTCAGCCTTGGCAACCGGCTGAAGCAGCGCCTCTCCGGCCTTGCCGCCAGCGTGCCGCAGATCGCCGATGTGCGCGGCCCCGGCTTCATGAATGCGGTGGAGTTCAACATTCCGGGAACCTCGACCCCGGACCCGGAGTTCACCAACAGGGTGCGCGAAAAGGCGCTGGAGCGCGGCTTGATCCTGCTCACCTGCGGCGTCTACGGTAATGTCATCCGTTTCCTTGCGCCCGTCACCATTCCCGATGATGTGTTCAGCGAGGCGCTGGACATTCTCGAAGCCGCGCTTCTCAGCGCGAAGGAAGGCTGAACCATGACGATTTCCACCTCTCTCCTGTCCCGCCTGAAGGACGCTTCGCTCGCCACGGACAAGGCCTATATCAACGGCTCCTGGCGCTCGGCCAGCGAAAGCGGCACCACCTTCGAGGTCACCAACCCGGCCAATGGCGAGGTCATCGCCACCCTGCCGGACATGGGCCGCGAGGAAACCGCGCAGGCGATTGACGCAGCTCACGCTGCACAAGTTGCCTGGGCCGCCCGCACAGGCAAGGACCGGGCCGCAGTACTGCGCAAGCTCTTCGACCTGATGGTCGCCAATGCTGATGACCTCGCCACCATCCTGACCATGGAAATGGGCAAGCCCTGGGCCGAGGCCCGCGGCGAAATCCTCTATGGCGCCTCCTATGTGGAGTGGTTCGCCGAAGAGGCCAAGCGCGTCTATGGCGACACCATCCCCGGCCACCAGCCGGACAAGCGCATCATCATCATCCGCCAGCCGGTGGGTGTGGTGGCCGCCATCACGCCGTGGAATTTCCCCAATGCCATGCTGGCGCGCAAGCTCGCCCCGGCGCTGGCAGCCGGCTGTGCCATGGTCTCCAAGCCCGCCGCCGAAACGCCGCTGTCCGCTCTTGCCCTCGCCGTTCTGGCCGAGCGCGCGGGCCTGCCAGCCGGGCTCTACAACGTGATCCTGGGCACCGATGCCCCCGCTATCGGGCAGGAGTTCACCACCAACACCAAGGTGCGCAAGCTCACCTTCACCGGCTCCACCGAGGTTGGCCGCATCCTGATGCGTCAGGGCGCCGACAACATCATGAAGCTGGGGCTGGAGCTGGGCGGCAACGCGCCCTTCATCGTCTTTGAGGATGCCGACCTTGATGCTGCCGTCGAAGGCGCCATGGTCTCGAAGTACCGCAACAACGGCCAGACCTGCGTCTGCGCCAACCGCATCTATGTGCATGCGGATGTCTACGACGCCTTCGCCGAAAAACTGGCGGCCAAGGTGTCGGCCATGAAAGTGGGCGACGGCTTCGAGGACGGGGTGAATGCAGGCCCGCTGATCGACGATGCTGCCCTTGCCAAGGTCAACAATCACATCGCCGACGCCACCTCCAAGGGCGCCAAGGTGATGCTGGGCGGCAAGGCCCACCAGCGCGGCGGCCTGTTCTTCGAGCCGACCGTTCTGACAGACGTGACCCCGGCCATGAAGATCGCCCGCGAGGAAACCTTCGGGCCCGTCGCGCCGCTCTTCCGCTTCAAGACCGAGGCGGACGTGATCGCCATGGCCAACAACACGGAATTCGGCCTCGCCTCCTATTTCTACTCGCGCGATGTGTCGAAGATCTTCCGCGTGGCCGAGGCGCTGGAATACGGCATGGTCGGCATCAACACCGGCCTCATCTCCACCGAAGTCGCCCCCTTCGGCGGCATCAAGCAGTCCGGCCAGGGCCGCGAAGGCTCCCGCTATGGCCTCGAGGACTACACCGAGATGAAATACCTCTGCCTCAGCATCTGAGGAGCGCGAAAGACTGAAACGCAAATCCCCCGGAGCTGACAGGCTTCGGGGGATTTTGTGTTTTGGGCAGTCGAGGTATGACAGTACTAGAGCACACCTTACGAATACATCTGCAAAGTCTGGACTTCGGAGCCAGAAAGGTTCAACTTCAATCTGCTCCATCAATTCCCGGGACTAAATATCTAGCTCAGCAGGTCACGGGCAATGATGGTTCGCTGGATCTCAGAGGAACCTTCGTAAATCCGGAAGATCCGCAGGTCCCGCAGGTGGCGTTCCAGCGGAAAGTCGCGGGTGTAGCCGTATCCGCCGTGGATCTGCAGCGCCCGGTCTGCAATGCGCCAGGCCGCCTCGCTAGCGTAGAGCTTGGCAAAGGCGGAGTCCCGCGAATAGCGCTCTCCCGTTCCGCGCTTGCGGGCGGCCTGCAACCCCAGGGCCCGCGCAGCCGCCAGTTCGGTGGCACAGTCGGCCAGCATCCATTGCAGCCCCTGGAAACTGCCGATCGGCTGTCCGCCGACCTCGCGTTCCCTTGCATAAGACACAGCCGCATCCAGCGCGGCGCGCGCAATGCCGGTGGCCTGAGCAGCCACTTCGATACGGCCATTGTCCAGTACCTTCATCGCGGTGCGGAACCCGGTGCCTTCGTCGCCTAGCCGGTTTTCCGCAGGCACGTGGCAGTCGAACGAGACCGGGAACACATGGCCGCCGCGCAGGCCCATGGTTTCCTCGTGCCTGCCGATCTCCACCCCCTCGATCCTGGCCGGTTCCACCACGAAGGCGCTGACCCCGCGGGCGCCGGCAGCGCTGTCCGTCTTGGCGTAGACTACAATAAAATCCGCCTCCCCCGCATTGGAGATGAAGCACTTGGAGCCCTTCAGCCGGTAGCCGTCGCCGTCGCGGGTGGCGGTGCTGCGCATGTCCGCCGGGTTGGAGCCGGCCATCGGTTCCGTCAGGGCAAAGGCCCCCAGAGCCTCACCCGCCGCTGCGGCAGGCAGAATGCGCTGCTTCAGCGCCTCATCGGCGCCCAGAAGCAGCGAATCCGTGGCCAGGAAATGCGCGGTCAGCATTGATGCGGTGGAGCCGCAGGCCCCCGCGATGGCCTCCACCGCACAGTAGAGCGCCGGCCCGGACAGGCCGATGCCGCCATAAGCTTCGGGCAGGTTCATCCCCATGATGCCCATCCCGGCCAACGCCGGACGATGCAGGGTCGCAAATCGGGACTTTGCATCGATTTCGGCGGCGGCAGGCGCCAGTATCTTGCTGGAGAACCGTTCGATCTGGCCGATGACGGCCTGTTCTTCGCTGTTCAGGTCAAGGCTCATCGGGGCTCTCCCTGCTTGTGCCGCAGTTGTTGCAGAATATCCTGGGTGTGGGCGCCCAGGGCGGGCGCCGGCCGGCGTCCGCCCCGCGGCGCACCGCTAAAATGCACCGGTTGCTCTGGCACGGTGACAGTGCCGAGGGCGGGATGCTCCACTGTTGATGCCAGCCCGCGAGCCCGCACTTGCGGCGAGTTCCAGGCCTCGGATACCGAGCACAGGGCAGCAGCCGGAATGCCCGCCTCGGACAAAACCGCTACAGCCTCCTTCGCGTTGCGGTCGGCGGCCCAGCTTTCGATGTGCTGCGCCAGCGCCGGCTCGTTCTGCCGCCGCAAGGCATCGCTGGCAAAACGCGGATCGTCCGCCAGGTCCGGCGCGCCGATGGCGGCCGCGAAACGCTCGAACAGCCGGTCGTTCAGCACCGCAACGGTGAACCCGCCGTCACTCGCCGGATAGGTGCCGAAGGGGGCCGAAAGCGCATGCTTGTTGCCCGTCCGTCTTGGCGTCTCACCCGCCATCAGAGCCCGGCAGGCCGCAACCGGCATCATCGACACCAACGAGTCGTAGAGCGCCAGATCGACATGCCGCCCCCTGCCGCTGCAGCTGCGGTCGAACAGCGCTACCATCGCCCCGAAGGCCGCGAACATGCCGCCGGCAACGTCGGCAAAGGCTTCGCCGACCATCATGGGCGGCCCGTCTCCGGCGCCAGTCATATCCATCAGCCCGCTCATCGCCTGGATGATGATGTCATAGGCCGGCTGCATCCGGTTCGGGCCTGTCTGGCCGAACCCGGACACAGAAACATAGACCAGCCGGGGACAGGCCTCGCACAGCGCTTGCGCCCCCAACCCGAACCGCTCCATCACACCGGGGCGGAAGTTTTCGACCAGTACGTCGCACTCCGCCGCCAGCGCCCGGGCCGCCGCCGCGCCTTCTTCGGATTTCAGATCCAGAATGATCGATTTCTTGCCGCGGTTCACCGATTGGAACAGCAGGCTCTCGCCGTCCCTGAACGGACCGATATGGCGGTAATCGTCGCCCGTAGGAGGCTCGACCTTGATCACCTCCGCACCCAGATCAGCCATCAGCGCCGTGCAGTAGGGCCCGGCCAGAACGCGGGAGAAATCCAGCACCCGAACACCCTCGAGCGGCTTGCGGCCTGCGGTTCTGTCAGTTTCGAACATGCATCCCCCATCATTTGTTTACTGGAGGATAGCGTCCGGTTGGGTATACTCGGAAATAAGAGCGCGATATAAAGGATATTCTCGTTTGAATATACCATTGAACTTCCGTCAAGTCGAAGTCCTGCTGGCAGTCGCGGACACCGGAAGCACCGCTGCGGCAAGCCGCGCGCTGAATACCTCGCAGCCCGCAGTTTCGCTGGCCATTTCCCGCTGCGAGGAAGTGTTCGGGCAGAAGCTTTTCATCCGTATCCCCGGACGCGGGATGGAACTGACCCCGTTCGGGCAGCACAAGCTCGCCCAGTTGCGCGAATTGGAGAAGCAGGCGCGCTGGGTCCTGAGCGGCGGTGAAGGAACGCCGGAATTCTTGCATCTCGGGGTGTTTTCCACCCTGGGGCCGCGCCACGCTCCGCAGTTGGTGCGAGACTTTCTGAAGGCCCACCCCAACACCGAAGTCCGTATCCTTGAAGGCGACCTGCAAACGCTGTTCGACTGGCTCAGCGAGGGCCGGATTGACTTGGCGCTGCTCTACGATTTCGGTATTCCGTCCGACTTCGTCATCAGGCCCCTGGCCGCGGCCGAGCCCTATGCCCTGCTGCCGCAGGGACACAGGCTCGCCGGACGGAGCAGCCTGCACGGCGAAGAGCTGGCACAGGAGCCGGTCATCCTGGTGAACCTGCCGCACAGCCGCAGCTATTTCCTGTCGCTGTTGCAGAATGCCAGCGTCCCGGTACGTGTCGCCCACGAAACCGGCTCGATTGAAATGCTGCGATCAATGGTGGCCAACGGGTTCGGTATCGGCCTGTTGGCAACTGACCTGCCTGGCGACACCTGTTACGATGGCAGTCCGGTAGTCCGTGTGCCTCTGGCTGGCCATCCACCACCGCACCGGATTGCCATTGCCCATCGCGGCGCGACGCTTCGGCGGCCAGTCATTCAGGCTTTTACAGCCTTTACCGAAGCCTATTTCAGCTCGCCAACCCGAGCACCAAGCGCCTGCGGAAGCAAATCTGCGGCGTCATGAACTGTGGACCGCAGTATCACTGCCTTCAATTATATCCATGAATTCTGCGCCGACTGGCGGCATTCAATCACTGTTGAGACCCTCGCGGACGCAGATCAGGCAGTCGAATGCCCTTTTGCTCTCCATCGCTCTTCTATGTGGGGCGTAGCCATGACAGTGCTCTATACAATTTAGCGCTTCGCCGTACGGCGCGTCTTAAAAGGTCTTCGAGCGTCTTGAATCGGATGGGACAGCCTCTTTCGATGGATTTGCGTGTTCGCTTGATCGCGGCGATTGATGAGGGGATGAGCTGCCGGGCGGCTGCGGCCCGGTTTGGCGTTGCGCCTTCTACGGCGGCATCAAGCAGTCCGGCCAGGGCCGCGAAGGCTCCCGCTACGGCCTTGAGGACTACACCGAGATGAAATACCTCTGCCTCAGCATCTGAAGATAGCGGCAGACTGAAACACAAATCCCCCGGAGCAGGCACGCTCCGGGGGATTTTTTTGGGGCACGCCCAGTTCAAAAGAAAAAACTACTTACTATTCTAATGCAACTATATCGACCCAGGTTCAATCTTGAACCCACTGACCTCAATAAAGACGTTCTCAGCAGCCATCCGTTTCTGTCTTTCCCAGTCAGCGCCTGCATCGATGGGCGAGGACCTCTGGCCTGCAATCTGCACAGTTACACCGGCCTCAGCGTTTCGCTTATGATTAATCGTACCTTCGACGCGTTCTGCTTTATATCCTTCAAGAAGAACAAAGACGTCTCGGCCTTGCCGTTGATACGCGCGTATGTAACCTCGACATTTACTACCAATCTTTGTGATTATGTCTTCAATAATAAATTCACTATTTGCAAGCCTCGTCCTCGTAACATTCTTCAGTGTATATGCTGCTGAGTAATCTGACCCAGCTGCAAGTGACACAGAGAACCCGGGGAATTTTTGCGCGCCAAGCTTGGCCATTGAGCTGCCATCGATTTTTTCTTCGCTTGCCGCGACAATTACGCCCGACTCATCAACCTCAGGCGAAGCATATTTCGTGTCAACATCGCAGAATTGATCAATTCGAGCTCCGGAAACCAGCTTTTTGGGCGATCCGATTGTCGTATAAATACCACCGATGGTCAGTTTTGTTTCAAATGGCGCGATCGCTGCGTCGGCACCAAAAAAATTGGACTTATCGACCTGATCTATCGGATGTCTATGACATGCTACGGCAAATACCGCGATAAAAATACTACCATAAATCTTGACTCTACGCATAGCATCCCCCTCGTCAACGAGTTGCACACTCCCCAATGAAATACTTTCATTACGCGCATACAGTGTAACGTAAGGTAATATACATGTTCAAGCTGTTTCAAAGAAGCGGTTTCTTTTTCTCTTGCGCGGCAACACAGCAGTTGGGCGAATGAAAGAGAACAAAATAAACTGCGAGAGCAGTGCTGGCGAAGCAGAGCAAGGCATCGCGGCCTTCAAGATAAAAATCGCCAAGCGCCTTGATATTTTTAGGTCGATTTGGAGAGAAAAATGGCGCGCCCGAAAGGATTCGAACCTCTGACCCCCAGATTCGTAGTCTGGTGCTCTATCCAGCTGAGCTACGGGCGCGCAGTGCCTGTGTGAGGCAGTGTCCGGTTGCTGGCCTTCAGGATAAACCGTTGAAGGAACCGGACAGCTGTTCGTTCACCGCGTTGCCGCGGCGGCTGCGAACGAGGCGGTATCTACCGGCCTCCCGGACGGAATGCAAGGGGCGTTTTCGAGTTTTTTTATCCGGCGCCGGAAAACCGCAGCCTCTTGCGGAAAAATAACGGGCAAGCCGCTGTGCATGGCGGTGGATAACATATCCGGCAAAGGGCCTTCGCCCTCCCGCCCTGGCAAAAGCCCTCAGATCTGATTTGGCCTGAGGTCCGGAGCAGCCCCTGCCCCGCCGCAAAGGCTCTGCCGGAAGGCGCCGGTGAAGGCATGCCCCACGGGCCTGCATCTCATGCCGAGGCTTTGGACGCTCACGCATCACGCGCTGAAAAGACTCAGGCACCAAACGAACTTGAGAAGCTCCCGGCCTGCCGGGCTCATTGGCAGCCGGTCACGCCTCCGGCACGGCGCGCTGCGGCAGTTGGATGCAGAAAGTGGTGCCGGGGCCCGTGTCTTCCAGCACAAGGCGTCCACCGTGGGCACGGACGATTTCAAGGGCGATGGCAAGGCCAAGGCCGGTGCCGCCGTTCTTTGTTCCGCTCTGGAAGGCCCGGAACAGACCTGCACGCACGGCAGGGGGAATGCCGGGCCCGGTATCCCTGACACGGATGAGGCATTCGCCTTCAATCAGCGCCGCTTCAATGGTCAGGCGGCAGACATGGGCGGCATCTGCGCCCGCTTCCATCGCCTGCACGGCATTGCGGCACAGGTTGACCAGCACCCGGAACAGCTGCTCCGGATCTGCCTCCAGCTCGAAGCCTTCGGCCACGCGGCTCTCGAATTCGATGTCCGGATGCTCGGCAAGCGCCAGCAGCTCGGCCACGTCGCTCACCACCCGCTCAAGGCGGATCAGGCGGCGGCGCGGCGGCTCTTCCCGCGCCTTGCCATAGGCCATCACGGCCTGGGTGTAGCCGACCGCACGATCCAGCGTTGCCAGGATCTTCGGCACCAGCCGCTTCACGGTTGGATCGGGCACATGCTCGATACGCTCCATGAACAGCTGTGCCGAGGCCAGAAGGTTGCGCAGGTCATGGTTGATCTTGGACACGGCAAGACCAAGATCAGCCAGCCGCTGCTTCTGGTGCAGGGCGCGGGAGAGTGCCGTCTGCATATCCGCAAGCCGCTTTTCCGCATCGCCGATCTCGTCGTCACGTCCGCCCGGCACAATGATCCGCGCCGTATCCTCGGGATCTTCGGCAAAGCGGGCCATGGACGCAGACAGGCGCTGCAGCGGGCGCACGAACATCCAGCGCAGCGCCAGATAGACGAGGCTGGCCGTGATCACCGAGATGATCAGCGTCAGCCCGAGGATGCGGCCCGAGAAGGCCAGCATGTCCTTGCGCAGCATGGCGACCGGAAGCACGATGTCCACCTTCTGCACGTCATCCCCGGCGCTGGAGCCCATCGGCAGCGGCTGGCTGACGCGCATCAGGCCGGAGCCATCGGAGAACAGCACCCCGACGCTGTCGCGGATGGCACTCCAGGGCGACTCTTCCTCCATGTCGATGACATAGCGGATCTCCTCCGGCAGGCCACTCATGGCGATCAGGCTGCGGCGGCCCTTGTGGGTGAGAGAGATGGCGACGGCCCCCGTCACCCGCATCAGCTCTTCCTGAAGGCGCGGTGCGATGGTGTTGGTTTCGGACAGGACGGCGGCGGCCACACCGGCGGTGTTGAGCTTGTCCTTCAGCCAGGTGCTGCGAAAATTGGCGACTGACGGCACATAGACGAAGACTTCCGACAGCATGACGAAAAGCACCGTCAGAAACAGCAATTTGCCGGACAGGCCGGCCGAACGGCGCCGGACAGCGGCCCCTGTGGGGACAACCGCAGGCGGGACGGCGGGCAGCCCTTCACCGGGGGGCGGAACGGCCCCTCCGGGCACCATGGGCGGCTGTTCGTGCTTCATCACTCTGCTCCAGCGCCCCTCATCCGCCCCAAGCACCTGCTTCAGCTTTATAACCCGGCGCAAGCGGTATGTCAGCTACCCCGCCATCAAGCCGTTGCAGAGTGGCGATTCCCCTTCGCGGGCCGGCAGGCGCAGGAAGCAGATGCCCGGCAGAACCTGAGCCAGCTGTGCAAATCCTGCCTCCTGCGGCCCGCAGGCAGGGCAAAGCCGTGCAATGGCGCAGGAAAAGGCGGTTCTGCGTTGACTCACCGCCAGAGCCCTCGTATAAGCGCGCTCGACTCGGACCGGCATCCGGCCTGTCTCATGGAGCAGGCTTGCCTTGTGGCGGCAGGATGCATCCAGCCTCAAGTTTCAAATAAAAGGGCCGCGCGACGGCGCGGAATAGAAAAATGAAGCGTACGTATCAACCCAGCCGCCTCGTCCGCAAGCGCCGTCATGGCTTCCGCGCACGCATGGCGACCAAGAATGGCCGTCTGGTCCTGTCCCGCCGCCGGGCAAAGGGCCGCAAGAGCCTGAGCGCCTGATAGCGCCCTGCAGCGGCGCTTCGGACCACCCTTTCGAGGCTCTGGATTTCAGAACGCCGCAGCACATGAAAACTCTTAAAAAGCGCTCCGAGTTTCTGGCCGTCGCCAAAGGTGGACGGACAGACCGGCGCGCTTTTGCGTTACAGGGCCTGAAACGCGCGGATGAAGGCCCGGCCCGCGTCGGCTACACGGTGACCAAGAAGACCGGCAATGCGGTCGAGCGGAACCGGATCAAGAGACGGCTGCGCGCGGCTGTTGCGCAACTTGAGGACGAGACCGTACCATCCGGTGCGGATTTTGTGATCATCGGACGCCGCGCCGCGCTGAATCAGCCCTTTGCAGATCTGGTCAGAGAGCTTAACTCAGGGCTCAAGCCTGCTCTGGAGCGCAAGGGCAACGGATCATGGCAGGGCCGCCGTGACAACCGCAAGCCAAAGGCAGGCGGGCAGGCACAAGGCAAGGAACCCGCACAGGGGTCAGGACAGAGACAGGGGTAACCGCAGCTCATGGCTGACAACCGCAACACATTCATCGCCATCGCGCTGTCGCTGGTGGTCCTTCTCGGGTGGCAGTATTTTGTCGCCCGGCCGCAGCTGGAGCAGGCTCAGCAGGCCGCGCAGCAGCAGGCAGAGGCACAGCAGGCCGGCACTCCGGCACCCGGCGCAACGCCCGGTGCCGCACCCGGCACGGCTGGCATCCCCGGCTCTGCAGGTGAAGCCACCGGCCCCCTCAGCCGCGAGCAGGCAATTGCAGCGGCTCCGCGCGTTTCCATCGAGACACCGCGCCTGAGCGGCTCCATCAGCCTGACCGGTGCACGGGTCGATGACCTGCGCCTGAAGGACTACCGCGAGACGGTCGACAAGGACAGCCCGCTCATCACCCTGTTCTCGCCCAAGGGCACGCAGGGCGCTTTCTATGCCGACAATGGCTGGGTGTCTGAGCCGGGCGCACAGGTGAAGCTGCCGGGTGCAGACACGGTGTGGACCGTTGCGGGCGAAAGCAATCTGACCCCCGGCACCCCGGTCACCCTGACCTGGGACAATGGTGAAGGCGCCGTGTTCAGCCGCACCTTCTCCATCGACGAGAACTACATGTTCAAGGTCACCCAGTCGGTGACCAACAACACGGGCGCTGATCTGACGCTCTATCCCTACAGCCTGATTGTCCGCAACGGCACGCCGCACACCGAAGGCTTCTACATTCTGCATGAAGGCCTGATCGGTGTGACCGGTGACGAAGGCCTGCAGGAAATCAAGTACAAGACCCTCGCCGAAGACGGCAAGACCATGCCGGCAAAAGCGAACCGGGGCTGGCTCGGCTTCACCGACAAGTATTGGGCTGCAACGGTTGCGCCGGAGCCGGGCACCAGCTTCCAGCCGAGCTTCAGCTACAACAAGGCCACCGACAATTTCCAGGCCGATTACCTGGGCGACGCGGTTTCCATTGCAGCCGGCAGCACGCAGGAGGCCAGCACCTATCTCTTTGCCGGCGCCAAGGAAACCAAGCTCCTTGCCTCCTATGAAGAGAGCATCGGCATCGACCGCTTCGACCTGCTGATCGACTGGGGCTGGTTCTACTTCCTCACCAAGCCGATGTTCTACGTCATCGACTGGCTGTTCCATCTGGTCGGCAACTTCGGCATCGCCATCCTGCTGGTGACGGTTCTGGTCAAGGCCATCTTCTTCCCGCTGGCCAACAAGTCCTATGTCTCCATGAGCAAGATGAAGCTCGTGCAGCCGCAGATGATGGACATCCGCGAGAAATACAAGGACGACAAGGCCAAGCAGCAGCAGGCGCTGATGGAGCTGTACAAGACCGAGAAGATCAACCCGCTGGCGGGCTGCCTTCCGGTTCTGATCCAGATCCCGGTGTTCTTCGCGCTCTACAAGGTGCTGTTCGTCACCATCGAAATGCGCCATGCGCCGTTCTTTGGCTGGATTCAGGACCTTTCCGCCCCGGATCCGACGACGATCTTCAACCTGTTCGGCCTGATCGACTGGACCCCGCCGCATCTGCTGATGCTGGGCATCTGGCCGATCATCATGGGCATCACCATGTTCCTGCAGATGAAGATGAACCCGGCGCCGACCGATCCGGCCCAGCAGATCGTCTTCACCTGGATGCCGGTGCTCTTCACCTTCATGCTGGCCTCCTTCCCGGCAGGTCTGGTCATCTACTGGGCCTGGAACAACAGCCTGTCGATCACCCAGCAGTACATCATCATGCGCCGCCAGGGCGTGAAGGTGGAACTGTGGGGGAACCTCAGGGAGACGTTCAAGCGCAAGAAGGGCGAACCCGAAGCGGAAAAGAAGAGCTGATCCGGCCTTCTTCAGCACCAAAGATCAAAGGGCCTGCCACACGGCAGGCCCTTCTGTTTGCCACATGCTCAACCTGCGCTCGACGGCGCGGCCGCAGCCAGCTAAAAGCACATCATGACCGACTTGCCCGAATACACCGACGAACAGCTTGAAGCCGGCCGGCTGATGTTCAACCGCCCCTGGACCTTCCAGACCAGCGTTGCCGACATGCGCCAGCTTCCGGCCTCACGCGGCACGGAAATCGCCTTTGCCGGGCGCTCGAATGTGGGCAAGTCCAGCCTCATCAACGCACTGACAGGCCGCAAGGGCCTTGCCCGCACGTCCAACACGCCGGGCCGCACGCAGATGCTGAACTTCTTCGGCGCGGAGGGCGCGAGCGTCACCGTGGTGGACATGCCGGGCTATGGCTATGCCCAGGCGCCGAAGGAGATGGTGGATGCCTGGACGCGGCTGGTGTTCTCCTACCTGCGCGGGCGGCCCAACCTGCGGCGCGTGTTCCTCCTGATCGACAGCCGCCACGGCATCAAGGAGAACGACCTTGAGGCCATGCAGCTGCTGGACAAGGCGGCCGTCGTCTATCAGGTGGTTCTCACCAAGGCGGACAAGATCAAGCCCGGCCAGCTGGCCACGCTGATGACGGCAACAGCCGAGATCCTGCGCAAGCGGCCGGCGGCCCACCCGGTGCTCATCCCCACGTCCTCCGAGAAGGGTCTGGGCATCGACCTGTTGCGTGCGGAGATCTGCGCGCTGCCCTGAGGCGCGCCGAAGCCGGGACTGGATTGAAGCTTTCGTGTCCGGTCATGCGATCCGTTGAGATACCCGGCCAAACCGGTTATAGACGCTGCAAGCCCTTGCTTCCGATCAAGGGCCTCCGCGCCTTTTCCCGCCACCGCAGCAGCGAGTGTTCCCGCACATGAGCACCCCGGACTTCAGCAACAACGCCCATATCATCGCCCAGGCCCTGCCCTACATGCAGCGCTATGACAAGCGGCGTGTCGTGGTGAAGTACGGCGGCCATGCCATGGGCGATGCGGATCTGGGCAAGGCCTTTGCCGCCGACATCACCCTGCTGCGCCAGTCCGGCGTGCATCCGGTTGTCGTCCATGGCGGCGGCCCGCAGATCGGCAACATGCTGAAGCGCCTGAACATCGTCAGCGAGTTCCGCGGCGGCCTGCGCGTTACCGACAAGGCAACCGTCGAGATCGTCGAGATGGTGCTGGCCGGTTCGATCAACAAGGAAATCGTCCAGCTGATCAATGCCGAGGGCGGCCGTGCGGTTGGCCTGTGCGGCAAGGACGGCAATCTGGTGACCGCCACCAAGCTGACACGCACGGAAAAGGACCCCGATTCCAACATCGAGAAGATCCTCGATCTTGGTTTCGTCGGCGAGCCCGCGCATGTCAATCCGGTGATGCTGGACCTGATGCTGAAGGAAGACCTGATCCCCGTGGTCGCCCCCGTGGCGCCTGGTGCGGACGGGGAGACCTACAACATCAACGCCGACACTTTCGCCGGCGCCATTGCCGGTGCGCTGCATGCCTCGCGCCTGCTGTTCCTGACCGACGTGCCGGGCGTGCTCGACAAGGAAGGCAAGCTGATCAAGAACCTCACCGTTGCCCATGCGCGCGAGCTGATCGCCGACGGCACCATTTCCGGCGGCATGATCCCGAAGGTGGAAACCTGCATCGAGGCGCTGGACCGCGGCGTCGAGGGCGTGGTCATCCTTGATGGCAAGGTGAAGCACGCCGTCCTGCTGGAACTCTTCACCGACCGGGGCGCCGGGACCCTGATCAGCAAGTGACAGACACCATCCCCACACCGGGCGAGGGCCAGGGCGCCCATCGTCATGATCTTCGGGCCTTCACCGGTGTGGAGGCCTGGGTCTTTGATCTCGACAACACACTCTACCCGGCTGAGATTGATCTGTTCTCGCAGATCGACATCCGCATCTCCGACTACATCGCGAAGCTGCTGGACATCGGCAGGGATGCCGCGCGGGCGAAGCAGAAGGAGTTCTACCGCGACTACGGCACCACGCTGCGCGGGCTGATGATGCAGCACAAGATCGATCCGGATGACTTCCTCGCCTATGTGCATGACATTGACTATTCGCCGGTAAAGCCGGACCCGGCGCTTGGGGTAGCGATCAGCCGTCTGCCGGGCCGCAAGTTCATCTTCACCAACGGCGACCGGCCCCATGCGGAGCGCACCGCTGCCGCGCTCGGCATCAGCGATCATTTCGAGGACATCTTCGATATCGTTGCCGCAGGCCTGATGCCGAAGCCGAACCTTGAGACCTACCAGACCTTCATCGCAAGGACAGGCGTATCACCCGCCAGGGCGGCCATGTTCGAGGATCTGCCGCGCAATCTGCTGGTGCCGCACAAGCTTGGCATGCGCACGGCGCTGATCGTGCCGAAGGTCACACGAGAAGTCTTCCGCGAGGAGTGGGAGATGGAAGGCCACGACGCCCCGCATATCGACTTCGTCACCGGCAATCTGGCCGGCTTCCTCGAAGGGGTTCTGGGAGCGATTGAAGCGTGAGGCACTGGACCGCGGGAGCTTCGCCGGTTTATTGATGTAATCTCAACAATCCCGGCCGCCAGCCCGGCGAACCGAAGCCCGCGAGTGAACCATGGTCTCCCTGCGCGCCCTGCATGCCTTTGCTCTTCTGGCCCGCAACGGCCGCGCCGCGCAGGCAGCGGACGACCTCGGCATTTCGCCTTCTGCCCTGTCGCATCTGCTGCGCAAGCTGGAAAGCGAGCTGGGCGCCACGCTGGTTCTGCGCGACGGACGCGGCTTGTCACTCACCGAAGAGGGAAAGCGCCTGGCCGCCGGGCTCGGCGATGCTTTTGACCGCATTGAATCGGCCGTGGACGGTTTCCGCCGCCGGGGCCGGACGGAGCTGCGCATCAGTACCGTCTCCACCTTCGCCACCCGCTGGCTGATCCCGCGCCTGCCGCAGTTTCAGACCGCACAGCCCGATGTGGAGCTGCTGCTCTCGGCCTCCACCCGCGTCGTTGATCTCGACCGGGAAAATTACGACTGTGCTATCCGGCTTGGCCGGGGCGACTGGCCGGGCATCGACGCAACGCTGCTGTGGCGCGAGCATCTGGCCGTTGCCATGGCCCCGCGCCTGATGCGCGAAGATGCTGGCCCGGACGCCGCCCTGCCCGGCCTCAAGCTGCTGCACAGTGCCTCCCGGCGTGACGACTGGTCCCGCTGGCTGGCCCATGCGGGGCTGAAGCTGCCCGATGCCAGCTCCGGCATGGTGCTGGAAAGCCGGGATCTTGCCATTCAGGCCGCCATCGCGGGCATGGGCGCCATTGTCATCGACCGGCGCTTCGTCATGCTGGAGCTGGCGGCCGGGCATCTCGTCATGCCCGACTGGCCGGTGCTGCAGCTCGACAGCGGCTACTGGTTCGTACGCTCGCCCAACCGCCCCCTCTCCCGCCCCATCTCCGGCTTCCGCGACTGGCTGATCGGTACCTCGGCGGCGGATGCCGGGTAGTGATCAGGTACCGGACAGCAGCACCAGAATGGCGGCGACGATCAGCACGCAGCCGGTGATCTCGCGGCCATTGATGCGCTCCTTGAAGAAAAACCAGGAGGCGATGAGGGTGAAGACCAGTTCCACCTGCGCCAGTGCCCGCACATAGGCAACCTGCTGAAGCGTCATGGCGGTGAACCAGCCCGCAGAGCCTGCCACACCGGCAAGCCCCACCCACACCGCCTGCCGCCAGTGGCGGACGGAGGCGGCCAGCTGGTCCGGCTCGCGCCAGACCATGTAGAGCCCCATGGCCACCGTCTGCATCAGGGTGACAACCGCAAGGCTGTAGGCGGCCTGCATGAGATAGCCGGGCCCCTCCAGCGAGAGCGAAGCCATGCGGTAGAGCGCAGCCGAGCCCCCGAAGAAGGCAGCCGAAGCCAGCCCGATCAGCGCCGGACGCCCGGCCAGAGAGGCCACGATCGCCCGGCCCGTCAGCGGCACCCGCGCCATGGAAATGAGGATCACGCCCGCAACGCCGATGCCGATGGCCGTTGCCGTCAGCCCGGTTACGTGCTCGCCAAGGATGACCACGCCAAAGATTGCCGCCTGCACCGGTTCGGTCTTGGAATAGGCCGTGCCGACCGCGAAATTGCGGAAGGAGAAGAGGTGGACGAGCAGGAAGGTCGCAATGATCTGGGCGAGGCCGCCGAGAGCCGCCGCCAGAAGGAAGCGGCCGTTCATGTCCGGAAAGGACATGCCGAAGGCCAGATGCAGCACCAGCACATAGGCAAGGGCAAAGGGAAAGCCATAAGCGAATCGCACCAGCGTCGCCCCGCTGGTGCCAAGGCGGCCTTTCAGGTGCTTCTGCAGCGCCGAGCGCAGGTTCTGGCAGAAGGCGGCAAAGAGAGTGATGGGAATCCAGAGTTCCATGAGAGGCGGCCTGCGGGCTTGAGAAGATGCGGAAGAAACCGTCCTCAATGTCGCCTGTTTGCGGCCTTTGCGCAGTTGAGCGCTTCTCAAGCCGCATGAACCATTGACTCAAGCCCCGCACCCGCCTTTTATCCGGCGAACCCTAACCGACCCCATTGCGGAGCCGATCATTTCCATGTCGACCGATCTCGTGAAACTTGCCGCCACCATTGACGCCGCCTTTGAAGACCGCGCCAATATCGACACGCACACGACGGGTGACGTGCGTCAGGCCGTGGACACTGCCCTGAACCTGATGGACCGTGGCCAGCTGCGCGTTGCAGAAAAGCAGGACGGCGGCTGGATCGTGAACCAGTGGGCCAAGAAGGCCGTGCTGCTCTCCTTCCGCCTCAACCCGATGGACGTCATCAAGGGCGGCCCCGGCGATGCGACCTGGTGGGACAAGGTGCCGTCCAAATTTGACGGCTGGCGCGGTGTGGACTTCGAGGAAGCCGGCTTCCGCGCCGTTCCGGGCGCCATCGTCCGCCGCTCGGCCTTCATCGGCAAGGGCGTGGTGCTGATGCCCTCCTTCGTCAACCTCGGCGCCCATGTGGGTGAAGGCACGATGGTGGACACCTGGGCCACCGTGGGCTCCTGCGCCCAGATCGGCAAGCATGTGCACCTGTCCGGCGGCGTCGGCATCGGCGGTGTGCTGGAGCCGCTGCAGGCAGGCCCCGTGATCATCGAGGACAACTGCTTCATCGGCGCCCGCTCGGAAGTCGTGGAAGGCGTGATCGTGCGTGAGGGCGCGGTGCTGTCTATGGGCGTCTTCATCGGCGCCTCCACCAAGATCATTGACCGCGCCACCGGCGAAGTCTTCATCGGCGAGGTTCCGGCCTATTCCGTCGTCGTGCCCGGCTCCATGCCCGGCAAGCCGCTGCCGGATGGCACCCCCGGCCCGAGCCTCTATTGCGCCGTGATCGTCAAGCGCGTCGACGCCCAGACCCGCGCCAAGACCGCCATCAACGAGCTGCTGCGCGATTGAAATCAAGTGCCTTGGAGTAACAGCTCCAAGGCTCTGCAGAGCAAGCGGTCACCGAGCCCAGGATACTCTATCCTGGGCTTTTTCTTTGCGTGGGACGGCCAGAGTTCCGGCATCAGGATCGCTCGACACAACCAAAATACACGTAAAAACTGCATTTCCTGTTGCGCTACTTCATTCAGCCCCGCGCACCTCACATTTCCTTCAAGCCCAAAAGGATTCCCGGCAGCGGATGAGCTGGCAAACCAAGTCGATCAACGGAGCTTCTGCAGAGCTGCCGTAGCGTACAAAAGCGGCATCCGCCCAAAAACAAGGCATACCCCAAACATGACCCTGTATCCTCCATCATACTTCCTCTAAAATCATACCCACAAGAATGAAAACGATACCATATGTATGAGTATCGATATTTCACATCAACATCCACATCGAGACAAAGTTTCTTTTCTGAAATTTACCATTTTATTACATAGCAACTCTAGGTTATCGGGATTAATTCGGATGATTTATATTTCATTATTCATAATTTTTTAACACGGAATCAGAGATTTACATGCCGGGCAGTGTATTGGAGTCTGTTAGATGAAGCTCTCGATCCGGAATTTATTAATCACGCTTACAATTCTTATGCTCGCCCTCACCGGCGCACTGGCAGTGGTCGCGCTTCGCGGCAGCCATCAGCTGAATGGCAACCTCCTCGAGATAAAGGACAATTGGCTGCCAAGCGTCCGGTATCTGGGAGAGATGAACACTGCAACCGCAGACTATCGTATCAGTGGTTCAAATCATGTCATCGCTCAAAGCCCGGAAGAGATGAACCGCGCGGAGCGCCGCCTGCAAGAAGAAATACAGAACATCGAAACCGCCAAGCGTAGTTACGAGCCTCTGATTGCATCTGAATCAGAGCGTAAAATCTTCATGGACTTCCAGAGCGCATGGCAACAATATGCCAAGCTGAATGATACACTTGTCTCCATTTCCCGGACCGGGGACAAAGAACAGGCTGGCGCGCTTTTTCAAGGGGAACTGCGTACGGCATATAACGCCGCCTCAGACTTGCTCAAGAAGCTGACCGAGATGAATGTTGCCGGCTCGCAGGAAGCAGGAGAGGAGAGCCAGGCCGTCTACGCCAGCGTGATGAACACCACGATCATCAGTGCCGTCATCGCCGGTCTCATCGGTCTGGTCTGCCTGTACTTCGTGGTCTTCCAGGTGACGGGCCCCATCAACCAGATCACGGAAGCAATGCGTCAGATTGCGTCCGGCGCGCTGGCAACGGCAATCCCTTACACGGACAAGAAGAACGAGCTTGGCAGCATGGCTGGCGCGCTGGAAACCTTCCGGGACAATCTGCTTGAAACCGAGCGCCTGCGCGCCGAGCAGCTGGAAACCGAGCGCCTGAACGCGGAGAAGCTGACCAGCGAACGCCACTCGATCGCCAACCGCTTTGAGGCGACCATGGGCCAGCTGGCCACGTCCTTCGTCAGGTCGTCGAACGAGGTCGCAGAAGCTGCGCGCAATCTCTCGGCCACGGCGGAAGAGACGTCCCGCCAGGCTCAGGTCGTTGCAGGTGCGGCTGAGGAAGCCTCCCTCAATGTTCAGACCGTCGCCTCCGGCGCAGAAGAGCTGTCCGCGTCGATCCGGGAGATTTCCTCCCAGGTTGCCCGCTCCGCCCAGATTGCCAATGATGCAGCCCTGGAAGCGGAGGCCAGCAGCCGCAATGTTCAGAACCTCTCGGCTGCTGCCCAGCAGATCGGCGAGGTCGTCGAACTGATCACCAGCATCGCCGAGCAGACCAACCTTCTGGCTCTCAACGCCACGATTGAAGCTGCCCGCGCAGGCGAAGCCGGCAAGGGCTTTGCGGTTGTTGCTTCCGAGGTGAAGGGGCTGGCCAGCCAGACCGCAAAGGCCACAGAGGAAATCAGCCAGAAGATCGGCGAGATCCAGTCCTCGACCAACACGACGGTGGAGTCGATTTCACGCATCGTCCGCACCATCGGACATATTCAGGAAGTGGCTCAGGCAATTTCTGCTGCCGTCGAGGAGCAGGGGGCAGCAACCAGCGAGATTGCCGCCAACACCCAGCGCGCTGCAACAGGCGCCGATGACGTGACGCAGAACATCGCGGGTGTCGGCACTGCCGCAGAAATGACCGGCGCCGCCTCAACCCAGCTGATGACGCTATCCTCGGATCTGAACGATCAGTCCGGCACGTTGCAGCGGGAAGTGGTTGAGTTCGTCAAGACCCTGCGTCAAGGCTGACCTCAAGCAAAAGCCCCTGCCGGAGGGTGCTCCGGCGGGGGATTTTTAGTTCCCGGCGTTCTCAGCGCAGCGGCAGATGCCGCACGGCGGTGAAGGACTTGGTGAGGCCGAAGAACTTTTCCTTCTCCATCACCGCATCGGGGAAGAGATAGCGCATCTGGCGCAGGTCCAGCATGCGGGCGTCTTCCAGCGATGCCATGGCCTCGTCGATATTCGCAGCCTTCGGATAGAAGCCGGTGGTCCGCGCCAGATGAATGCGGTAGCGGACCGGATCCGGCAGCCAGTGCAGGAACAGGCTGCGGGCATGAGGTTCAATGGGGAAGGAGAAGCTGGGCGTCTGGATGGCGTAACTGCGCGCCACACGGCCCGCCTCCCGCGCAAAGGCCTTCTTGTTGCTCCAGGAGCCCACATGCTCGATGACCGAGTTGGAGAAGGCGAGGTCATAGGCCCCGTCTGCCACCCCGGCAAGGTCACAGGCATTGCCCTGCGTCATGCGCACATTGGGCATGTCGGTGGTGTTGGGATCGCTGTCCGGAAACAGGTTGACGCAATCGACCGAGAGATTGGCGAAATCGAGCTCGCTCTTCCACACATCCCAGAAGCCGCGCGTGCCTCCCAGATCGATGATCCTGCAGTGGCCTTTTGCGGCGATATAATCATCAATGATGCGGGCAAGCGACTGCACACGCTTCTTGCGGAACGAGTTCTGCGTTGAAACCGGCGATACATCGAGCAAGGGACAACTCCCGGATCTGGGCACAGCAAAGGCTCTGCAGTCCCGGCCGGTGCCGGGACCCAATGACCGGGACTATGGCAGGCTACTGATAATTGCCGATTAACGCAGGGGCAGAATGCCTTGCCTCAGCCAGTAAAATAGCTGTCGAGGAAGCGGCGGTAGACGGCGGCGAGCTGGTCGAGGTCGGCGACCGGGGTGCATTCGTCCACCTTGTGCATGGTCTGGCCGACAAGGCCGAATTCCACCACCGGGCAGTAGCTCTTGATGAAACGGGCATCGGAAGTGCCGCCGTTGGTGGACAGATCCGGGCGGCGGCCCGTCACCGCTTCCACCGCGTCCGCCAGCGCCGTGATCAGCGCATCATCGCGGGTGAGGAAGGATTCGCCTGCATCGCGGCGGAAGTCGAGGCTGTAGCGCAGGCCCGGGCGGGCCGCAGCCGCCAGCGTGTCCTGCAGTTTCGCCTTCAGGGCGTCCAGCGTCCACTCGTCGTTGAAGCGGATGTTGAAGCGCCCCTCGGCGCGGGCCGGGATGACGTTGAAAGCCGGATTGCCCACATGCAGGTTGACGATCTCAAGGTTCGAGGGCTCGAACCGCTCGTTGCCCTCGTCCAGCACCAGCGCATCCAGCGCGCTCATCAGCGCCAGAAGGCCGGGGATGGGGTTGTCGGCGAGCTGCGGATAGGCGGCGTGGCCTTGCGTACCCTCCACCGTGACGATGCCGGAGAGATAACCACGGCGGCCGATCTTGATGGCATCTCCAAGCGCTGCCGGATTGGTCGGCTCGCCGACGATGCAGGCATCAAACACGTGGCCTTGCTCTTTCGCCCAAGCAAGAAGCTTCGACGTGCCATTGACCGCCGGGCCTTCTTCGTCGCCGGTGATGAGAAAGGAAATGGTGCCGCCGAAGGCCTTGCCGCGCTCTGCAATGAAGCCCAGTGCAGCAGCGGCGAAGGAGGCGATGCCGCCCTTCATGTCCACCGCGCCGCGCCCGTAGAGCACACCGTCGCGGATCTCGCCGCCGAAGGGATCATGCTGCCAGTCACTTTCCGCACCTGCCGGCACCACATCCGTGTGGCCGGCGAAGACGAAATGCGGCGCGCCGCTGCCGATGGTGGCAAAGAGGTTTTCCACGTCCGGCGTATCCGTGTCGGAGAAGGTGACGCGGGAGACGGAGAAGCCTGCATTGCCCAGAAGCTGTTCCAGAAACGCCAGCGCGCCGCCTTCAGCGGGCGTGACGGAAGGGCAGCGGATGAGATCACGGGCGATGGAAACGGCGGGAGACAGAGCTTGGGTCATGATCAGAGTCCTAGCCCCGGTTGGGGGAGCGGGTCAATGCGTGCCGTGTCAGCGGCGGCGGTAATAGCTGTCGGGCTGCGGGCCATAGCGGTTCGGCCCTGCGGCACTGGGAAGGAAGCCCAGCGTCAGCACCGCGAAGAAATTGATCACCGGCACGAAGGCCACCAGCGCAAAGAAGCCGGGCAGCCCCACATCCTGCAGCCGCTTGATCAGCAGAGCCATCTCGAACCAGGTCAGCACCACAAACAGCACCGGAAACAGCGGGTTGGAGCCCATGAAGTCGCCAAAGGTGAGCGAGGCGAGGTCCACATCGCCCGGCAGGGACTTCATCCACATGTTGGCGGCGATGGCAATGATCACCCAGTTGAAGGCAAGCCCGTACCAATAGACCTTGCGCGACAGGCGGCCAATCGGGCTGAGCAGCAGCCAGCGGATGCCGGGGCTCAGCTGGGCAGGGGGAAGTCCGGAAACCATTGTTGCTCCAGTGGGTGAGGACAGGTCCTGACGTGGCAGGTACTGCGGCAAGCAGCGGGGATCAAGCAAAAGCAGCACCGCAACGCATATGTAGGTGCAGATTGGAAAATTTCGGCCCCTCCTACCGGAAAATACGATTGGCGGCTTGCGGTTTTCACGTCACTGTTGCCGCGAAGGTCTGCAACGCAGGGAGGAGAAACCGGCGATGGAAGAGACCAGTATCGAGAAAACAGACGGCACACATCCGCAAGCGGCTCCGGCGCACAGACCTGATCCCAAGGTGCGCAAGATCAGCTCCGCCGACATCATCACCGCCCTTGGCAAGGGCCTGCGCGATTTCCGGCGGGCCCCGCAATTCGGCCTGTTCTTCGGCGGCATCTATGCCCTCGGCGGCATCCTCGTGCTGCTGACGGCCTCTGCGCTGCACATGAGCTATCTCAGCTATCCGCTGGCGGCGGGCTTTGCCCTCGTCGGCCCCTTCATCGCCTGCGGCCTTTATGAGGTGAGCCGCCGGCTGGAGCAGAACGAGCCGCTCACCTGGGGCGGCGTGCTCGGCGTCATCTGGGCGCAGCGCAGCCGGGAAATCGGCTGGATGGCCTTTGCCGTACTGTTCGTGCTGATCATGTGGATGTATCAGGTGCGCTTGCTGCTGGCCCTGTTCCTCGGCTTCCAGTCCTTCGCCAGTTTCCCCGAATTCATCGACACGGTGATCTCGACGCCGGAAGGCCTGATGTTCCTGCTCACCGGCCACATTGTCGGGGCCATCCTGTCGTTGCTGCTGTTCTCGCTGACGGTCATCTCCTTCCCGCTGCTGCTCGACCGGGACCGGGATTTCATCACCGCCATGATCACCAGCGTGCGCACCGTCGCCACTTCACCCCTGCCGATGATCGGCTGGGGCATCGCGGTCACGCTGACGCTGATCGTCTCGATGATCCCCTCCTTCATGGGCCTCATCTTCACCCTCCCCATCCTCGGCCACACGACCTGGCACATCTACAGGATCGCGGTGGAGCCGGAGGCGGGGTAAGGGGCAAGCGAGGGGCCGCCGTGTGTTGAGGGGGTTCAGGCGTCCTACCGGCTTCACACATCAGGTTCTGACGTCGACCGCAGTAATGCAACTGCTTTCCGGCAGGCCCCCTCCGCCCCCCTCCCCCTCGTGGGGAGGGGGCTGAAACGCCGGGCCGGAATGACCAGAACGCAGGCTTTCCTCAAACCATGACCGGGAAGCCGGACTGGCCGTCCGATGTAAAAACGACCCTCTTGCGGGGAGCGAGGCTGAAACTCTCTGTTGCAAACTCGCTCGTCATCGCAATGAACCATCTGCAACTGCCGTGTGAACCTCACAGCAAAAGCCGATCAAAGCCCTCCGTCACACTTCCACGTCATCCCCGTCATCCTCCACAGCCGCAGAGCGGGCGTGCCATTCGGCGTGGGAGGCGATGTCGGTGGCGGCGGGGCGGTAGTCGACGCGGGTGAGATAGAGCCCGTCCGGTGGAGCCACAGGGCCGCAGGCCTTGCGGTCGCGGGCCGCAAGAGCCTCGCGCACGGTATCTGCCGTCCAGCGCCCTTCCCCCACCAGCCGCAGGGTGCCCACCATGGAGCGCACCTGGTTGTGCAGGAAGGAGCGGGAGGAGCATTCCGCGATCACGAAGTCCCCTTCCCGGCGCACGCTGAAGGTCTCCAGCGTCTTCTCCGGGCTCTTCGCCTGACAGCGGGTGTGGCGGAAGGTCGTGAAGTCGTGATGGCCGATGAAAACCTGACTGGCCTCGTGCATCGCCTCCACATCCAGCGGCTGCTTCACATGCCAGGCCAGCCCCTTTTCGAAGGTCAGCGGCGGCAGGCGGTTGAGGATGCGGTAGCGGTAGGCGCGGCGGATGGCAGAAAAGCGGGCGTCGAAGCCCTCATGCATCTTCTCGCAGGCGAGAATGGCGACCGGGTCCGGCTGGCAATGGAAGTTCATCGCCCCCATCACGGTTTCGGCCGGCCAGTCCTTTTCCAGATCCACATGCGCCACCTGCCCGGTGGCATGCACGCCCGTATCGGTTCGCCCGGCGCCGCCGATGGCCACCTCTTCACCGCTGAAGGCCTTGACGGCACGCTCCAGCACCGCCTGCACGGAAGGGCCATTGGCCTGCCGCTGCCAGCCGCAGAAGGGACGGCCGTCATATTCGATGGTCAGCTTGTAGCGGGGCATCAGGCTACTCGAATTCCTGGAAGGGCGTGGCGAAACTCACTTCCACCGGCAAATGCTCACGCCCGGCATCCGTCAGCGCCAGCGCCATGAAGGCAGCCCCGGCATAGGGCGCCTGCACCTGCCTTGCCAGCTCGGCATCAAACCCGAAGCGCGGGTAATAGGCGGGCGGGCCCAGAACCAGAACGAGATCCTCGCCCTGCGAGCGCAGCTCATCCAGCCCGGCCGTGATCAGCGCCGAGCCGATCCCAAGCTTCTGCACCTCAGGCAGCACGGAGACCGGCGCAAGGCAGGAAATCTGCAGCCGGTGGCCGGCGCCAGCCCCGGTCACCCGGCTGAAGGCGACATGGCCCAGAAGCCGCCCGTCATCCCCTTGCGCCACCAGCTCCACCAGCAGCGCACCGCAGTGGCGCAGGTTATGAACCAGCCGGACTTCAGATTGCTGGTTGAAGGCAGCGGTAATGACACCGGCTACCTCCTTCTCGTCAGCCTCAGTGACAGGACGGACCGTGAAGACGGGGCTGTTCTGCGCTGCAGTCATCACCGGATGCTCCCTCAATCTCAACAAATGCCGCTCAGCCAACCCGCTCGCCAGCTGCAAGCTTGGCACCGCGCTGGAACTCTTCGCCGCCCATCGGCTTCTTGCCGGCACGCTGCACGTTGACGAGACGCACCGCGCCCTCGCCGCAGGCGATCACCGGCGCACCGTCCACGGACAGCACCTCGCCCGGTGCGCCCTGCCCTTCGGCAATTGCAGACCTTAGCACCTTCACCCGCTCCGCCGTGCCGGCGATCACCGGCTCGCACCAGGCGCCGGGGAAGGGCGAGAGGCCGCGAATGTGATTGTGGACCTCGCGGGCAGGCCGCGTCCAGTCGATCCGCGTCTCAGTCTTGCTGAGCTTCTTCGCGTAGGTCACGCCCTCTTCCGCCTGCGGCACCTGCGCCAGCGCATTGCGTGACAGGGCGGCCAGCGCCCGCACGATCAGGTCCCCGCCCAGCGCCGACAGACGGTCATGCAGGTCACCTGCGGTCATGTCCGGCGTAATCGCCACGGTTTCGGACATGCAGACGGGGCCGGTATCCAGCCCCTCTTCCATGCGCATCACCTGCACGGCGGTTTCCGTGTCACCGGCCATGATCGCCCGGTTGATCGGGGCAGCCCCGCGCCAGCGCGGCAGGATCGAGGCGTGGATGTTCAGGCAACCCTCACGCGGGGCATCCAGAACAGCCTTAGGCAGCAGCAGGCCATAGGCCACGACCACGGCCACATCGGCATCATGCCCGGCAAAGACGCCCTGCTCGTCCGCGCCCTTGAGGCTGAGCGGGGTGAAGACCGGAATGCCCAGTGCTTCTGCCGCCTCATGCACAGGCGACTTCTTCAACTCCATGCCACGGCCTGCGGGGCGCGGCGGCTGGCTGTAGCAGGCCACCACATCATGCCCCTGCCCCACGATTTCCATGAGGGCAGGCACGGAGAAATCAGGCGTACCCATGAAGACGATGCGAAGTGTCATGCGCTGCTTCCGAAAATCTGGGCGGGGCCGCGATGGCCCGGAAAATGCGAACGGCCCGCTATGGGCCGTCTGCCGTGTCAGGACTTGCCCGTGGTGCGGGCCTGTTTCTGGAACTTCTTCACGACCCGGTCGCGCTTCAGCTTCGACAGATAGTCGATGAAGAGCTTGCCGTTGAGATGGTCCAGCTCGTGCTGGATGCAGGTGGCCAGCAGCCCGTCAGCGAGGATTTCCTGCTGCGCACCTTCCCGGTTCTGGAAGGTCACGCGCACGGAGGCCGGGCGTTCCACGTCATCGTAATACTCGGGAATCGACAGGCAGCCTTCCTGATAGACTGACAGTTCCGGCGAGGACCAGACGATTTCCGGGTTGATGAAGACCATGGGTGCCTTCGGCTGGTCTTCCTTGGCCACGTCCAGCACGAAGATGCGCTGCAGCACCCCGATCTGGCTGGCGGCAAGGCCGATGCCCGGCGCGTCATACATGGTGTCCAGCATGTCGTCGGCCAGCTGGCGGATGTCATCGCCAACGGCGGCAACAGGCGCGCAGACCTGCCGCAGCACGGGATCGGGAAGGGTGATGATGGTGCGTTTCGTCATGTGATCCAGATAGGCAAAGGCGGTTAGCCGGTCAACGCGTTTCCTCAAGGTTTCAGCTGTTGATGGGCGTGTTTCGGTCTTCTGTGCCCTCCATGCCCGCCACGCAAGGCCAAGGCTGCCCCCACACCCGAATCGTTCTATGTTTGTTTCATGCAAGACACAGTTTTCACCTTCGGCACCCGACCCGTCAGCCTGCTGGAAGCCAGCGTTCTCGCCGCGCTTCTTTTGCTGGCTTTTATCACCCTTCTGGTGGTCAGCGCCCTGCGCCAGATCAAGGCACGGGCCACGAGCGAGGCCATTGCCGCAGACCGGATCGAGGATCTGGAGGAGCATCTGGCCCGGATGCTGCGCTCGCAGGGGGAAATCACCGGGCGCATGCAGACCATGGCCGAGGTGTTCTCCAGCCGTCAGGGCGACATGATGCGTGCCGTCAACGAGCGGCTGGATGGCATGGGCCATAAACTGGGCCTCTCCATGGCCGACACCACCCGCCAGACCCATGACGGCCTGCGCCAGCTGCACGAACGGCTGGCGGTGATCGACCGGGCGCAGAAGACCATCACGGATCTGTCCGGTCAGGTCGGCCAGTTGCAGGCGATCCTTGCCAACAAGCAGACGCGCGGTGCCTTCGGGCAAGGACGGATGGAAGCCATCATCCAGGACCAGCTGCCCCCTTCCGGCTACAGCTTTCAGGCCACACTCAGCAGCGGCTCACGGCCCGACTGTCTGGTGCACATGCCCAACGGCGCGCCGCCGCTGGCCATCGACGCCAAGTTTCCACTGGAGGCCTTCAATCTCCTGCGCAAGGCCCAGTCGGAGGAGGATCTGAAACAGGCGCAGACGCAGTTCCGGCGCGACTTTACCAAGCACATTCAGGACATCCGGGAGCGTTACCTCATCCCCGGAGAAACGCAGGATACGGCTTTCCTCTTCGTGCCCTCGGAAAGCGTCTTTGCGGAGCTCAACGAGAATTTCGAGGATCTGGTGCAGAAAGCCCACCGCGCCCGCGTCGTCATCGTCTCGCCCTCCCTGCTGATGCTGTCCATTCAGGTCATTCAGGCGGTGCTGCGCGATGCCCGCATGCGCGAGCAGGCGCATCTCATTCAGGCCGAAGTCGCCCATCTCACCGCCGATATCGCCCGCCTCAACGACCGCACCGGCAAGCTGCAGGCGCATTTTGCGCAGGCGAGCAAGGACATCGACCAGATCCTCATCTCCACCGACAAGATCTCAAAGCGCGGCCGCAAGATCGAGGATCTGGATCTTGGCGAGGTGCGTGGGGAGGCCGCCACTTCGTCAGGGGAACGAGTGCGGCTGATGGCGGGCGAGGAATAAGGGCTGCCGCCTGAGTGAGCTGGAAGGCAGTGCACCCCCTGACAGGTCCCGGCACGAAGGCCGGGACGGCGCAAAATAAGGAACGGTTCCCGCGTCTACCCCAGTCAAAGCCGCCGGATCGAGGTCAGCGCGCCGTATTCCTTGGCGCCGATGCGGGCAACGGCGGCATTGAGGGGTTCTTGCGAAACGGTCATGGTGTAGCCGTTCGCATGGGTGAGGATGGTGGGGCTGCTCAGCACGCCGACATGGCCGCGCCAGAACAGAAGATCTCCCCGCCGCAGATCCTGCGGCAGAGGGCCACCTTCCGTGAAATCCAGACGCTCGCCCGCTTCGGCTTCCTGCATGTCGCTGTCACGCGGCAGGGCGTGGCCAGCAAAAGACGCGCAAAGCTGGATCAGCGCCGAACAATCGAGCCCCAGCGAGGACTTGCCTCCCCACAGATAGGGCGCGCCCAAAAGGCTTTCGGCAATCGCCACCCAATCCGGCTCGAAGCTGCCAACCGGCACCAGATGCCCGGCCACCACAGCCGAGCCGTCAGATAACAGCGCATAGGCCAGACCGCGTGTTTCCGCCTGCCCCACGACACGCACCTTCGCACCGAGAGACAGATGCCCGAGTGCCGGAAAGCGCAGGTCCGCGCCCGGGTAACGGAAAGTGCGAAGTGCCCGCACCACATGCGTCGCCTCTTCCACCGGCGCCAGAGCATCGGAAGGAAGCCAGCCGACATAGCCGTCGCCGTCCAGCTGGCCCCAGGCCCAGCCCTCGGATGTGGTCTCATAGACCATCACCGTTTCCCCATGGAGCGCCTGCGTATCCAGCCCGCAATCGGGGCGCGGTTCCTTGCGCAGCGCCACCACATCCGCCGCAATGCGCATGCGCTCGCCATCGGCAAAGCGGCGCGGGCTCACCCGGCCCGCATAGGCGCGGGCGGCAAGATCCGGGCGCACGGGATGGCGGCGGCGGTCGAGCGTGTCAGACATGGACATTCCTCAAAGGCAATCGATGCTGGAAGATCAGCGCGGCAGTTCCTTGGCCTTTTCGGACACCAGATCGCCCAGCCGGTCAAGATAAAGCGCGCCGTCAACGGTGCGGGTGATGATGACGTTACGCTTGTCGGCCTCGTCACGCTTGCGCGAAAGAAGCCGCATGCTGCCAAGCGTGTCCAGCGCACGGGTAATGGCAGGCTTGGTCACGTTCAGCTTTGCCGCCAGCCCGCGCACGGTGTGCGGAGGCGGCTCCAGATAGACCGTGAGCAGAATCGTCATCTGACGGGCGGAGAGATCCTGCTCCCCGTCGCGCACCAGTTCCAGATTGACTTCGTGCCACAGCCTGAGCGCCTGCGAGGCGCGGATCTCCACTGCCATGTAAGGCGCTTCCCCGAATCCTGTTCAGATCCGGAGAAGAGCACGAAATCGTTTCGGATGCGTTATTTACCTGCGCCGTAGCGCGCTTCCAGCAGGGAGAACAGCGCACGGATTGCCTGCGCCTCGCCGCCATAGGGCTTGCCGGGCCGCTCGATCGGGGTCCATGCGAAGATATCGAAATGCGCCCAGGCTTTGGCTTTAGCTACAAAGCGGGACAGGAACAGCGCCGCAGTCACCGACCCGGCAAAGCCGCCGCCAGACTGGTTGACGTTATTCATGTCGGCACATTTGCTGTCGAGATACTTCATGTAGGGCTGCCACAACGGCAGGCGCCACAGCGGGTCATTGACCTTCACCGCATGTGCGGAAATCTCGCCCGCAAGAGCCTCATCACCGGTGTAGAAGGGCGGCAGATCCGGGCCCAGCGCCACTCGCGCCGCACCGGTCAGGGTCGCCATGTCGATCAGCAGATCCGGCTCCTCCTCATCAGCCAGCGTCAACGCATCGGCGAGCACGAGACGGCCCTCCGCATCGGTATTGCCGATCTCGATGGTCAGGCCCTTGCGGCTCGGCAGGATGTCGCCCGGACGGAAGGAATTGCCCGAGACGGCGTTTTCCACCGCCGGAATGAGCACGCGCAGGCGCACCGGCAGGCGGGCATCCATGATCAGCGAGGCAAGGCCCAGCACGTTGGCGGCGCCGCCCATGTCCTTCTTCATCAGCAGCATGGAACTGGACGGCTTGATGTCGAGGCCGCCGGTGTCGAACACCACACCCTTGCCCACCAGCGTGATCTTCGGATGGCTTTCCTCACCCCAGCTGCAATCGATCAGGCGCGGCGCCCGCGGGCTGGCACGGCCCACTGCGTGGATCATCGGGAAGCCCTCTTCCAGCAGTGCCTCACCGCTGATGACACGGGATGCACCATCGTGAGCACTGAACAAGGCGCGGGCCGCGCCTTCCAGCTCGTCCGGCCCCATGTCGTTAGAGGGCGTGTTGACCAGATCACGGGCCAGCGACACAGCCCGTACGATCCGGGCCACCCGGCTCAGCACCGCCTCATCGGCAACGCGGAAGCGCGGCAGCGGCTTGGGCATTTCGGAGCGGTAACGGGAGAAGCGGTATGCTGTCAGACCGATGGCGACGAGTGCCGTCTCGGCATCCGGGAAACCTTCGGCCAGCACGTAGTCCCCTTCCGGCAGGGCATTTGCCAGTGCGCCCGGCGCAAAGGGATCGGTCAGGCCATTGTCCCCAAGCCCGAAAAGAACAGCGGCCTGCGTGCCATCGATGGCCGGAACCAGCAGGACGGACCCTGCCGCTGCCTTGTAGCCCTGAAGGCTTGCCCAGGCCTCCGCCGTCCCGCCGATCCGGGCCAGAACATCGGGCAAAGTCGCCGGGGTTACGGCCTCGACCGGCACGGGCGTCAGGCTCGCATCGCCAGGCAGAAGAGCATGAGGCATGTTCATTTCCTTCCAATGACCCTCAGGATTGTTACCAGTGGTAATGCCCCGGGGCGGCGAATGCAATCACGTGCAAATGCTTCCAGACATTAAGCTTTCGCAATCTGCGGCAGGTTAACCATGCATTAGGGTTAACAAGCTATTTCTGTCATCTGGTCAAATCGGCGGGCCTCGCCGCAGCAGCAGGCCGCACAGGGAGCTGATCATGGAACAGGCTGGGAAACTCCGGACAGGGTATCGCGCCGCAAAGGCTGGCCGCATTGCCATGGCCGCGCTCGCCGTGGTCCTGACCGCGGGCTGCAACTCCACCCGGCAGCAGACCAGCACCAACTCCTCTGCCACTGCCGCTTATGTACAGCCCGGCTCGGCCGAGGCCATGCGCGAGGTTTCCGCATGGTCCAGCGCCTATCAGCGCAGCCCGGATGACCGGCAGGTGATCATCGGTTTTGCCAATGCCCTGCGCCGCAACGGGCAGGCCGAGCAGGCCATGGCGGTGCTGCGCACGGCCATCATCAAGCACGGCTCTGACCGGGAAATCGCATCGGCCTATGGCAAGATCCTCGCGATGAACGGCAACCTGCAGGAAGCGCTGAATGTGCTTCAGAATGCCCAGACCCCGGCGACCCCGGACTGGCGCCTGCTGTCGGCAGAAGGCGCCGTACATGACCAGATGGGCAATCCGCAGCGGGCACGGGCGCTTTATAATCAGGCCCTGAAGATCGTGCCGGAAGAGCCTACTGTGCTCAACAATCTGGGTCTTTCCTTCCTTCTGGCAGGTCAAGCGCCGGACGCGGAATATTATCTGCGCCGTGCAGCCGCGAGCCCGCGCGCCGACAGCCGCATCCGCCAGAATCTGGCGCTGGCACTGGGGCTGCAAGGAAAGTTTGCCGAGGCCCAGCAGGTGGCGCTCAATGAGCTGGACCCGCAGCAGGCAGAAGCCAACATCGCCTATCTGCGTGCCGTCCTCGCCGCCCAGAACCCGCGGCAGGGCAAGCCCCAGAGACAGGGCTGAGCGGCACTGCAGTCAGCGGAAGGTTGCCATCACCTGCATGATTGCAGGCCCCATGATCACGGCAAACAGAACCGGCAGAAAGAAGATGATCATCGGCACGGTCAGCTTCGGCGGCAGTGAGGCTGCCCGCTTCTCTGCCTCCTGCATGCGCTGTTCGCGCACGTCATCAGACATGACCCGCAAGGCCTGACCGACCGGCGTGCCGTAGCGCTCGGCCTGAATAAGCGCCATGGTGACGTTCTTCACAGCCGGAACACCTGTGCGCGCTGCCAGATTGAGATAGGCCTGCCGCCGCTCCTGCAGGAACGACAGTTCGGCATTGGTGAGGGTGAGTTCCTCGGCAAGCGGCACCGACTGTACACCGATCTCCTCTGCCACCCGGCGGAAAGCCGCCTCGATGGACATGCCGGATTCCACGCAGATGAGCATCAGATCCAGCGCATCCGGCCAGGCACGGCGGATCGACTGCTGACGCTTCGTGATGAGGTTCTGCACATAGAGATTGGGCAGGAACGCGCCCACTCCACCGGCAAAGAGCGCAATGCAGAATTTGGTCAAGGGCGGCAGAGAGGCCGGCATGACCGCAAAACCGTAAAAAAGCACCAGCAGGAAAAGCACCACAGGCACCACGAGCCTGGAGAGCACGAAAGTATAAAGCGGCGCAGGGCCGCGGAATCCGGCCATGCGCAGCTTGTCATTCGTCTGCTCGTCCGCAAACGCCGTCTTGAGGTTGAGCCTGTCCACCAGATTGCGGACCCGGTCCTTCGGCTGGTTGCGCAAGGAGACCCGGGTCTCCGCCTTCTCCGTGGCAAGGCGGGCCCTCTCGCGGGCGCGCATCTTCTCGCGCTCGAGCGCAACCGACTTCATCCGGCTTTTCAGGCCATCGCGCTCCAGCACAGGCAGGACCAAAGCGAACACCGTGCCGGCGACCGCGACCATCGTCAGCACTGCGATGAGGAACTGCGTGTCGAGGAAGAAGCCGAAAAACGCCATGTCTTCCCCCTAGAAATCGAAATTGATCATTTTGCGCATCACGAGAATTCCCATGAACATCCACACAGCACTTCCCGCAAGGATGTAATGCCCTCCCGTCGTCGTAAAGAGCAGAATGATATATTTCGGAGCAATCGCATAAAGGATGAGAGATACAATAATTGGCAAGGAACCAATAATTGCCGCAGAAGATTTGGCCTCGGCACTGAGCGCCTTGATTTTACCCTTCAACGTCTTGCGGCTGCGGAGCACCTTGGCAAGGTTGCTGAGCGCCTCTGACAGGCCACCACCGGCCTGCTGCTGAATGGCCACGACGATCGCAAAGAAGTTGGCCTCCGGCAGGGGGATACGGTCCGGCATGCGGGCGACGGCATCCGTCAGGGATATGCCCATGACCTGAGCCTCGACGATCTTGCGGAACTCGGTTGCCACCGGCTCCCGCGATTCTGCGGCCACGATCCGGATGCAGTCCGTCAGCGGAAGCCCCGCGCGCACGCCGCGCACGATGATGTCCACGGCGTTGGGCAGCTCGTCGATGAAGTTGTTGAGACGCCGTTTGCGCCGCATGTTGAGATAGAAGCGCGGCACGCCCAAGGCGCCGACGAACCCCAGAGCCAGCGTGATCAGCAACGACCCGCCCGAGATGATCAACCCAAGAAACAGCAAAACCGCAGCACATGCGGCGCTGAAATACATGAAATGCTTGCGTTCCCAGTCGAGACCCGCCTGCTCCAGACGCGCGGCAAGCGGCATGCTGCTGGCTTTTTTCTGCCGCGCCTTCTGCTTGTCCTCGAATTCCTTGAGCTGGTCCTGCACCGACTTGCGGCGCCGGTCCGCATCCCGCTGCGGACGGCGGTCGGCAGCAATCACGTCCCGCGCCGCGATGGTCTCAAGGCGCTCCTTGCTCTTGCGTGATCCGTTGAGCAGCGGCTCCAGCAGCACATAAAGAACACCGCCGATGCTGAGGGCAACCAGCAGCGCTGCTGCCATGTTGGCCGTCTCCGGGCTCAGGGTGATGCCAAAGATCTCCATCAGCCCATCTCCGGCGCTTCGGAGGCATCAAGTGCCGCTGCCAGCCGCTGTTCCTCACCGTAGTAACGGGCACGGTCCCAGAACCGCGGGCGGCCAATGCCGGTGGACCGGTGGCGGCCGAGAATGCGGCCCTGCGCATCTTCGCCAAGGATGTCGTAGAGGAAGATGTCCTGCGTGATGATCACATCGCCTTCCATGCCCATCACTTCGGTGACATGGGTGATCCGGCGGGACCCGTCACGCAGGCGCGCAGCCTGCACGACCACGTCAACGGAGGACACGATCATCTCGCGCAGCGTCTTGGAGGGCAGCGAGAAGCCGCCCATGGTGATCATGGACTCCAGGCGCGACAGGGCCTCACGCGGCGAGTTGGCGTGCAGTGTGCCCATCGAGCCGTCATGGCCGGTGTTCATGGCCTGCAGCAGATCGAAGGCTTCCGGTCCGCGCACTTCGCCGACGATGATGCGTTCCGGCCGCATGCGCAGGCAGTTCTTGACGAGATCGCGCATGGTGATCTCGCCTTCCCCTTCAAGGTTTGGCGGCCGGGTTTCCAGACGCACCACATGAGGCTGCTGCAGCTGCAGTTCGGCCGAATCTTCGCATGTGATGATGCGTTCGGTGGTGTCGATATAGGCGGTGAGGCAGTTGAGCAGCGTCGTCTTGCCCGAGCCCGTGCCCCCCGAGACCAGCACGTTGCAGCGCGACCGGCCGATGATCTGCAGCACCACGGCACCTTCCGGCGAGATCGACCCATAGCGGACGAGCTGGTCGAGCGTGAGCTTGTCGCGCTTGAACTTGCGGATGGTCAGTGCCGGCCCGTCAATGGCAAGCGGCGGGGCAATGACGTTGACGCGCGAGCCATCCGGCAGGCGGGCGTCGCAGATCGGGCTCGATTCATCGACGCGGCGTCCCACCTGGCTGACGATGCGCTGGCAGATGTTCATCAGCTGCGCATTGTCGCGGAAGGCAATGCCCGTCTTCTGCATCTTGCCGCCGGTTTCGATGTAAACCGTATGGGCGCCGTTGACCATGATGTCGGCAATGTCGTCCCGTGCCAGCAACGGCTCCAGCGGCCCATAGCCCAGAACGTCGTTGCAAATGTCCTCCAGCAGGTCTTCCTGCTCGGAAATGGACATGACCACGTTCTTCAGCGCGATGATGTCATTCACCACATCGCGGATTTCGTCGCGTGCATCTTCCGGCCCGAGACGGCTCAGCTGCGACAGGTCGATCGCCTCGACGAGCGCACTGAAGATGGCAGCCTTCGTGGCGTAGTATTCAGCCGAACGCTTGCGCAGGCGGTCTTCCGCCTGCTGCTCCGCCGGCGAGGCAGAGGTCTGCGCAGCCGGTCTTGAAGAGGCGGCCGGAGCATCCCGAAGATCGTTGATCAACTGAGATGCCTGATCCGGCGCACGCGAAACAGGGGCTGCCGGACGGATCTGACCGCCCTGCTCCGTTCCGCTTGTTGGTGTACCGCGCCTGCCAAACATCTGCAGCTCTTGCTCCTGCGGCTCTCAGGCCGTTACTTGCCCTTCCTGAGCAGATCCATAAGGGCCGCCACCGGCGAGCGCCGGCCCCGCTTGATTTCACCCCGGCCCGAAACCGAATGGGCAATCTGCGAAATCAGGTCATTCACCGCGTGGCGGGAATCCAGCTCGCCAATCATCTGGCCGTTGTTGGCTGCGGTTCCGAACAGATGCGGATCAAAGGGAATGGATGCCAGGACCGGCAGATTGAGCGCCTTGGCAAACTCTTCCGGCTTGATTTCAGGCCGCTTCGGCATGCCGACCCGGTTCAGCACCAGATGCGGGAGATGGTCGTTGGGACGCATCTGCCTCAGCGTATCGACCAGGTTCTTGGCATTGCGCAGGTTTGCGAGGTCCGGTTCGGCGACCATCACAACATCGTCGGAAATCTGCAGCAGATGGCGGACCCAATTGTTCCAGGCATGGGGCAGATCCAGCACGATGGCAGGCGTGCCCTGCCGCATGACATCCACCAGCGGGTCAAACGAGGTCTCTGAATAATCGTAGCCGCGCTCCAGCGATGCAGGTGCCGCCAGCAGGCTGAGATGATCCGTGCAGCGCGACAGAATGCGGTCGAGGAAAGTCTCGTCCAGCCGCTCAGGTGCCGAGACGGCTTCATAGACACCCTGGAGCGGGTCCTGATTGTAGTCGAGGCCGGCCGTGCCGAATGGCAGGTCAAGATCTGCCAGCACGACCTCGCTGCCAAAGGCGCGGGCCAAGCTCCAGGCCACATTGTGAGACAGGGTCGAGGACCCGCATCCTCCCTTGACCCCGAAAAAGGCCATGGTCCGGCCCAGCGGCTCGGACTGGGGATCGCTGTAGAGCGAGCCGACAGCACCGATGACCTGCAGGATCGTGACAGGGGCCACGAGATACTCGCTGACACCACGCTGGATCAGGTCACGGTAGAGCGCCACGTCGTTGATGCGGCCGATGATAATGACCTTGGTGCCAGCATCACAATATTCGGCCAGCCGGTCCAGATCCGCGACAAGGCTCTGCTGATTTGCACCGCACTCGATCACGATCAGATTGGGCGTCGGGGCCTGCGAGAAATGCTCGATTGCCGCCTGGATGCCGCCCATGTGCACCTTCAGGTGCGCCTTGGTCATGCGGCGGTCTTCGCCGGCAGCCTCGATGATGCGCGCCGTCTCCGCATCCATGCAGAAGGCCTGCATGGAAATGCGCGGCACCGGGCGGATGTCCGGCACAGGCTTGTAGGGCGCCTCACCGGCGAACCCGTCTTCCGGTTCCTGCATGGCCCAGTTCTGGCCGCTTGCATTGCTCATGCCGCCCTCCTTGCCAAGCCGTCAGTTGTTGCCCACGCCGGAGACATTGGCACCAGTCCCTTCCTTGTATTCCGCTGCCGTCTGCTCGCCCTTGCGGTACTTCTCAAGCACGACTCCGCGCCTGTTCTGATCCGAAGCTCCAACGGCACGCGGGCCCATGAGATCCGCCGGATTGGCGACCATGGCGGCAAGATTGGACTGCGTTGCGCAGCCGAAATCATGATAGTCGGTGTTCGGGCCGATGGTGCTGGCAATATTGTCCGGCCAGGTACCGCAAGGCCCCACCGCCCCCTTCACCCGGGCGTAGGACAGGCGGACGGGCGTCGAGAGCCGGGCATCCGCGACACCATAGCTGCGGACCTGCACGTTCCGCTGCGGCACACCACCCTGCACAAGCGCCGCCCGGATCTGAGGCACCACGGTGCTCGCTGCAATCTCGTTGGCGGAGCCGGATGGCACCAGCACTTCGACCGTGGACGCACCCGAGGCACGCGCTTCCGCGCCATACTGGGCGATGCGGGCCGAATAATCGCGCCCCAGATTACGGGCTGAGGCGGCGAGCTGAATGTCGAGCACCTCCGCCTGTTCGGTGATCATGATCGGGTGCCTGACCCGGTAGTCATTGGATGCCATGGCTGAGGGTGTGGGCTGGGTCTGGCACCCGGCCAGAACCGCTGCCGCACAGACGAGCAGGGCAGCTTTCCCCTTCAAGGAGCGGTTGGTCTGTTCCCTATTCATAGATGAACCCCACCTGGCCCTGATAGCTGCCCGGAACCGGCGCACCGGCGGTGTTGAACACCCGGTTCAGCTGATTGAAGAAAATGGTCTCGCCATCGGAGGCGGGCGCAAAGTTGCTGTCGGGCCGGGCAAGCGCGCTCTGCGCAACCGGCTTGACGACATAGGGAGTGACAAAAACCACCAGCTCCGTCTGCTGGCGGAGGAAGTCGCGGCTCTTGAACAGCGCCCCCAGCACGGGGATCTGCATGAGGCCGGGCACGCCGCTCAGGGTCTGGCGGTAGCTCTCCTTCAGCAGACCCGCCATCACCAGCGTGCCGCCGGAGGGAAGCTCAACCGTCGATTCCGCCCGGCGCACCTTGATGGCCGGGATCGTGATGCCGCCGGTCGTCACAGCCCCTTCATCCGAAAGCTCGCTGACTTCCGTCTTGATGCGCAGGCTGACATTGCCCTCGTTCAGCACAACGGGTGTAAAGTCGAGGCCCACACCGAATTGCTTGAATTCGACGCCGATCTTGTCATTGTCATAGCTCACCGGAATGGGGAACTCGCCACCGGCGATGAAGCTGGCGTTCTCGCCGGAAATAGCGGTCAGCGTCGGTTCAGCAAGTGTCCGGATAACGCCGTCGCGCTGCAAGGCACGCAGCTGCGCCGAAAAGCTGGACCCGCCGGAGGAGAAGCCCCCCAGAAGATTGCCTTGGGACGTAATCCCGGTATTGACGGGGAAGCTGGCCGCATTGGCAATACCAAAGCCGAAGCTGCCGCTCGACAGCGTTCCGGACATGGTGACGCCCAGCTGCTTGATGACCGAACGGTCGACTTCGGCAACCGTCACCTTGAGCTGGATCTGGTCCTTGCCGCCGACAGTGATCATGTTCAGCACGGCAGTGGAGCTGTCCTGGCTGCCGCTGCCTCCGGACTGCGCGAGAAACCGTGCTGCAAGATCAGCCGCCTTCTGGGCGTCGCCAGTGCTCTGGGCCGTGCCCGTCAGAACCACGCTGCCATTGAGTGAATCGGCGCGGATGTCCGTGTTCGGCATCAGCTTGCGGATGATGGCATTCAGGTCCGACGTATCCGGCTCAACCCGCACGCTGAAGCTTGCAATTTCGCGGCCTGTGGTGCCGAACAGCACGACACTTGCCTGACCGGCCTTGCTGCCGACCACATAGATGCGGTTGCGGCTGCGCACCGTCGCATTGGCGATTTCCGGCTCGGAGACCAGCACATCGGCCACATCTTCGGCGACATCGACCACCACGGAGCGGCCAAGGCCGACACGCAGGATACGCTCACCTGCCCTTTCGCCGGAGGCAATGCTGACCGATTTCGGGAAGCCCTGCGCCACGGCGGGCGCAGGAGCACCAAGGAGAGCACCAAAAGCCACTTGCCCTGCCAGCAGCATGACGGCGAGCCATCTCCCAGTCATGGCCTTTTCCTTCCCGTTTGCTGTCCCGCCATCACTACGCATCGCGGCCTCACTGTCCTGCGCCATTGCTGGAAACGCCGTAGCGCACGAAGTTGACGCCGCCCTTATCCCTGCGCGGCGCGTCATCAACAGTGTCATCTGCAGAATCCTGCGCACTGCGCAGCGTCAGCGAGATCTTGCCGAGCTGCTGCGCCTGGGCAACGACTTCGGCCTGTTCGGGAGAGAGTTCCAGCGTGGCCGTGCGGTCCGGCTCCAGCGTCTTGGTGTCCCGCTCCCCGGCAATGATCGAGTCGATGGCCAGAACTCTGACGTTCTGCAGGATCGTCTCGGTCACGGCGGTCGTGACACCGCCCTGCACCGTTCTGGTGAGAATGACGTCGACCTTGTTGCCCGGCAGAATGAAGCCACCGGCCATCGTCTCGGTTTCGACCGAGACGGCAATGGCCCGCATGCCTTTGGGCAGAACGGATGCCATGTAGCCATTGGCTGCGGTGATCAGGCGCTGCTCACGCAGCGGCTCGCCGTTGTACAGCGGAGCCTTGGCAATCTGCCCCGCCATCGAACTCTCTGCTTCAGGCTGCTGGTCGCGGGTGATGGCACCGGCCGGCACCACATCGCGCGGCCAGTCGGTCCATTTCAGATCCTGAGGCTGAAGGAGCTCGCCCGGTTTGACATCACGGGAGACGATGAGAACAGGGACCGTTGGCTGGACGGCAGTTTCTGCCTGAACCGGTGCTGGCTGTTCGGGAGCACGCGACGACATCACCATGCGCGCCGCGAGAAGTCCCGCGCCGATCGCGATGCCGAGCACCAGAAGCCTTGCATGTTTCATCGCAACTCATCCACCAACACAATCCAGCCCTTCGCAGGCTTGTTGACAGTGTGGCAGGCAATTCGTCAAAACATAGTTAACCAAGAGTGAGGAAGATTGGTTAACCCGTATTAACCGCTTGCGGCTCTCTCCTGCGTTCAGCTGAAGAAGTAAATTCAGTCATGCAAAGGTTACGGCCGGCATACTAACCGATCAAGCCGAACCAATAACTGGAAGGATAGACGTGAAGTGCCGCGGCTGCGATGGCAATTCCGTAGGGAATGCCGGATTTATGATCAAGCAACCGCGCAGACCAGTCATGACGTCCGAGCATTTCGGGAACGAATGGCATCTGGCGCAATTGCAAGAGACCCAGCGTAAGCACCATGCCATAGACTGCGGTGAGAAGAACAAACTCTGTCAGGGACTGTCCAAAGCCGAACCAGAGTGCGGCAGCGGCCGCAAACTTGGCATCACCGCCCCCCATCCAGCCCAGGGCGAACATCCCGAAACAGACGAAAAGCACCAGCGCGCCGGCTGCGAAATGCAAGCCAAACACGGAAGCAGGCATGCCTGTCGCGGCCGCCAGGATGCAGAAGGCACCGGCGAGCAGGAGAGACACCCTGTTGGGGATCGTCATGGTCAACAGATCAGACGAGGCAGCAAAGGCGGCAAGAACCGGAAAGACGACGAGAAGGGCTGCTTCAATCATCCTGTTCCACCGGGTTGGAGCATCAATAGCAGGTTAGAGACATGCTGGCAGGCCAGGCCCTGACACACTCAGGCATCTCAGGGCCCCGAGCCTTCAGCTGACGCATGCCCCGCCCCGTCCAGAAGACGAGGCATGCGATTGGCTGATATTGATCAGCTGCCGCCTGCCGCACCCTTGAGCGCCGTGTCGATGCTCTCGAAGATGCCTTTGACGCTGCCGCCAATCGACTGCACAGCGACGATGATCACGACAGAAATGAGACCTGCGATCAGGCCATATTCGATGGCGGTTGCGCCGGATTCATCCTTGGCGAAACGCGCGAAAAGCTTCTTCATCTGGTTTGCTCCATAGTCACATGATTGACAGCTCCGCCCGCCGGCCTTGTTTCCGGCCGATCGAACTTGAGCTGACGCTACGACCCTGATGTTTCCATCTAGTTAAAATTATCCGCATTTATCAGAAACGGACCTTGGGTTACTTTATTGGTTAATGAAAAAATGACTTGTTAGGTAAAATTTTCCTATAATTTTTCAAACAACCAGAAGTATCGATACTTGGCCGCGCGCTTGTGCCGCGGAAAAACTGAAGCTTCGCATTAGGGTTTCATTCACCAAACAACGTCATGATTGGCTGGATTCATGACCTTTATGGCCCTGATGGAGTGAGACATGCCGCGCATCACACATTCGCTTGCAGCACTGGCGCTTGCACCGCTGGCTGGACTGGCCGTCCTGCTGCCGGCCGCGCTGGCTGCCGCTGAGGGCGTCTCGGTTCCTGTGGATCAGTCGAAGGTCTTCCGGATCGAGCAGCCGGCAAGTACCGTGATCGTGGGGAACCCGGTTTTTGCAGCCGTCACGATGCATGACCGCCACACGGTCGTTGTGACGGGCAAGTCTGCGGGCACCACGAACCTGATCATACTGGATGCCAACTCCCAGCCGATCATCGACGAGCCCCTCTTCGTGACCGCCGGATCGCAGAACACCGTCACCGTGACGCGCAAAGACACGCGCTTCAGCTACAGCTGCGCACCAAACTGCGACGCGATACCAGTGCCGGGTGACGGAAAGGAAGCGTTCTCGACGGCTGCCGAGCAGATTACCCAGCGCGACCAGATGGCACTTCAGGCTGCGGGCAAGGAAGCCGCAGGCCAGCCGGTGCAGCGCTAGAGCAGGTCCAGCAGAACCAGGAACTGGTTTCGGGCCGGGACTAGCTTGAAACCAAATGGATGGAACACGTCAGGCAGCTTCGCTTTCATCGGAAGTGCTCTAGGCAGAGGAATGTAGAAGGTGCAGCAGGAAAGCCAGCGCAAACAGGGACGAGGCTTGTTCCGCGCGTTCCGGCGCGACCGTTCCGGGGCAACAGCGATCGAATTTGCGATCGTTGCGATGCCGTTCCTGGCCGTTGTCTTTGCCATCATCGAGTTTGGCCTTGCCTTCTTCGTCAACCGGATCCTGGACAACTCGGTGGCCGATGCGACCCGGCTGATCAAGACAGGCCAGGCACAGCAGCAAGGTCTTAACGAAGCTCAGTTCAAGACGGCCGTCTGCCGGCAGCTTACAACGGCCCTTTGCAACGAAAGCCGGCTTGAAGTGGATGTCCGGGTCTTCAACAGCTTCTCGCAGATTGCCTTGCCGGATCTTGTCGATGCAGACGGCAAATCGACCGGCCGGTCGAGCTATGCCGCCGGCAGAGGCGGACAAATTGTCGTCGCGCGGGTGATTTACCGGTGGCCGATGTTCACCTCCCTGCTGCGGACGAATGCCGGAGACACCGGCAACATGGAACGCCTGCTGATTTCCACCGCCGTCTTCCGTAACGAGCCCTTCCCATGGTGAGCCTCCGCACCCTGCTTGCCCCCCTGCGCAAGGCTTTGGCCGCGTGCGGATTTTCAGCGCGCGATCTGACCGGCGACCGGCGGGGCGTGGCTGCTGTCGAGTTTGCACTCATCCTGCCGCTCCTGCTCATTGTGATGATCGGCACGGCAGAGACCACGTCGGCGCTCAACTACAAGCGCAAGATCTCACAGGTCGCTTTCTCAATGGCTGATCTTGTGTCGCAATCGTCCAGCCTTTCATCCGGCGACATGTCCGACATCATGGTGGCAGCACGGGCCATTATGGAGCCTTTCCCCGCTGACGGTCTCAACGTGGTGATTGCAAGCGTGAGCTTCGATTCCAGAGGCAAGGCAAGCGTGGACTGGAGTGTGAACCAGTCTGGCGGCACTCCCTGGAGCAAGGGCTCCGCTCCTCCGGTGACCTTCCCGGCGGGGACCGCAAGAGCGGGGACCAGCATCGTCATTGGCCGCGCCAGCAGCACCTACACCCCCCTGTTCGCCAGCATGGCGCAGAGCATTTTCCCGAGGGCCGCGTCAATCTTCATGGAAGACACCTACTTCCTGCTGCCGCGGCTGAGCGACAAGGTGACATTTAATTAGGGTGCCAAAATTTTCGTCAGGCGCCTTTGAGCTGTGTCATGGGCAGCTGTCATCATCGCTGCGAAAAGCCGTGCGATGCTGTGACAGACGGCAGGCACAGGCAAGACCGAGGCAGAACGCATGGCGAGCAACCGCACCTACGACCAGATCACCATTGGCGAAACGGCAACCGTTTCAAGAACCTGCACCGCGAACGACCTCTATATTTTCGCCCATGCCTCCGGCAACACCAACCCGCTGCACCTGCCGAAGGCTGAGGGCAGCCAGCGCGACGGTGAGCCGCCTTTCGCCCCGTCCATGTGGATCGGCGCGCTTGTTTCCGCCGTTCTGGGCAACATCCTGCCGGGCCCCGGCACGATCTACCGCAACCAGACCTTTTCCTTCCACGGCCGCGTCCTTCTGGGCGACACGCTGAATGTCAGCGTGCAGGTTCTGGCCAAGGAAGCTGACCGGATCGTGCGGCTTGCGACGCGTGTCACCCGTGCCGATGGTACGGCCGTGGCGGACGGCATCGCCATCGTCACCGCCCCTGATGAGCAGATCACCTTCGACACCGCGGACCTGCCGTCGCTGCTGCTGGAGCGGCACCGCCATTTCGACCGCTTCATCAGCGCCGCCCGGCGTTTGCCGCCGCTGGTCACTGCGGTGATTTCTCCCGAAGACGCCAACTCGCTGGGCGGTGCCCTGCTCGCCGCCAACGAAGGCCTGATCCGCCCCATCCTGATCGGCGACCGGGCGAAGATCGAAAAGACGGCCCAGTCGCTGGGAGCCTCGCTGGAAGCTTTCGAGATCGAGCATGTGCCCGATGAAGCCGATGCCGCAGCGCGCGGCGTTGCCTTGGTGCATGAGGGCCGCGTCTCGGCCATCATGAAGGGGCACCTGCACACCGATCTTCTGCTGAAGCATGTTGTGAAGCGCGACGGCGGCCTGCGCACACGGCGGCGCATCAGCCATGTCTTCGTCATGGATGTGCCCGGCCACCCGACGCCGGTGCTCATTTCCGATGCGGCGATCAACATCGCGCCGGATCTGGAAACCAAGGTCGACATCATCCAGAACGCCATCAATGTTGGCCTTGCCATCGGCCTGGACGAGCCGAAGGTGGGCATTCTCTCGGCCATCGAAACGGTGAACCCCGCCATTGCCTCCAGCCTCGACGCGGCAGTCCTGTCCAAGATGGCCGAGCGCGGCCAGATCACCGGCGGGCTCGTGGACGGGCCGCTGGCCATGGACAATGCCATCGACCTGCAGGCCGCCCGCACCAAGGGCATCAATTCGATGGTGGCAGGCCGGGCGGAAGTGCTGATCGTGCCGAACCTTGAGGCCGGCAACATGCTGGCCAAGGAACTGACCTTCCTCGCCCATGCCGAAACGGCCGGTCTTGTCGCCGGGGCCAAGGTGCCGGTGATCCTGACCAGCCGTGCCGATGATGACCGCGCCCGCCTTGCCTCCTGTGCGCTCGCCCTGCTCTATCAGCACTGGCTGACCACGGGCGCATCCATCGTCACCGGTGACATGGATCCCGCCGAATGAGCAGCGCACAGATGGGTCAGGCGGTGCTGGTGCTGAATGCCGGCTCCTCATCGCTGAAATTCAACCTCTACCAGGGCACGGCAGAGCTTTTGAAAGGCCAGGTCGAAGGCATCGGCAGCACGGCCATGCGGCTGAAGGCGCAGCGGCCCTCCGATGGCACGCGGCTTGACGCGACACTGGAAGCCCCTGCCGGGGCGGCTTCGGCAACCGGCCACGAAGCGGCCCTTGCTGCGGTTCTGGGCCTGATCCGCGAGGCCTTCGAGGGCCTCAGAATTTCAGCGGCCGGGCACCGGGTGGTGCATGGCGGCATCGGCTTCGAGGCCCCTGCCGTCATTGATGACAGCGTGACGGCGGAACTGGAGCGTCTCGTTTCCCTTGCCCCGCTGCACCAGCCGCATAATCTGGCCGGTATCCGCGCCGCTCAAAAGGCCTTCCCGGATGCGCTGCAGGTCGCCTGTTTCGACACGGCCTTCCACCGCAATCACCCCTGGGTGAATGATGCCTTCGCCCTGCCGCTCTCGCTTTATGACGAGGGCGTGCGGCGCTATGGCTTCCACGGCCTGTCCTATGAATACATCACGCAGCATCTGGCGGAGACGGCACCGGAGGCTGCAAAGGGCCGGCTGATCGTCGCCCATCTCGGCAATGGCGCTTCCATGTGCGCCATACAGGATGGCCGCAGCATCGGCTCCACCATGGGCTTCACCGCGCTCGACGGCCTGCCCATGGGCACCCGCTGCGGCCAGCTGGACCCGGGCGTGCTGCTCTATCTGATGCAGGAAAAGGGCATGACGGCAGAGGCAATATCGGATCTGCTCTACAAGCAGTCCGGCCTCAAGGGCCTGTCCGGCCTCAGCCAGGACATGCGCGAGCTGGAAGCTGCCGGAACGGAAGCGGCCCGCAAGGCCATCGACTATTTCACCTTTCGCGTCCGCCGGGAGATGGGCGCCATGGCGGCCATTCTCGATGGCGTGGACACTATCGTCTTCACCGGCGGTATCGGCGAGCATGCGGTCAATGTCCGTCGCGCCGTCTGCGCCCCACTCGGCTGGCTGGGTGCAGACCTTGATGAAGACGCCAACCGCAGCAGCGCCCGCATCATCTCCACCCCCGCCTCCCGCGTCACCCTCATGGTGGTCCCCACCAACGAGGAAGAAATGATCCGGCGGCATACGGTGAAGGCACTGGGGGCATAAGCGGCAGCCGGCATCACGGCGGCGGCAGATCCCCTTCGCCGCCGTCTTCCGGCAAGGGCGCGGGGGCGGCAGCCTGCTGGTCCGCGATGTCCTTCAGCATCGCCTGCCATTGCGGCTCCAGCGGCAGCATCACGGCGGAGAAGTCTTCCGGCAGCACCGGCACGAAACCGCCGCCGAAATCCGGCTCGATGGCGAAATAGGCGCCCGGCGCTTCGTCCTGCAGAGCGGAGAGCATCTGCCGGAGCCTGTCCTTCAGCTCGGGCGCCACATCGGAGCGCACCACATGCACGGCAAAGGGAATGCGCGGCGACTGCCAGACGACCGTCAGCCGGCCCACATCCAGCCGCATCCTGTCATAGGCCTGAAGCAGGGTGCCGGAGCTGTAGCCGGTGTCTGCCTCGCCCAGCAATGTGGACCAGCCCAGCGCAGCTTCGGCCAGGCCGTCATAGAGCGCAGCAAGCCCCTCCTCAGGACCGGAAACGGGAACAAGCCCGGAGAAAAACTGGCGCGGATCGCGTCCTGAAGCAGCAAGACCGGCCAGCGGCACACGGAAGGCTGCCGTGGAGCGGGCCGGGCCAATGGCCAGCCGCTTTCCCGCCAGCGCCTCAAGAGAGGGCACTTCGCCGGCCTTGGTCATCAGAATGGCGTGAAATCCGTCTGCCCCATCCCCGTCACGGGGCGCGGCCAGTGGCTCGACACAGGCGCAGGCCTTGCGTGCAGCCGCATAGGCCGTGGCAGACAGACGGCCGTACTGCACATGACCGGCGATGAGGGCGTCCGTCAGTTCGCCCAAGGTGTCCATGAGAAACAGGTCGGCCGGAAGGCCCAGCCGGTATTCCAGCTCGTCGCGGAAGGGTTCGGCCTCGGACCGGGCATCATCGCGCCCGGCCGTGACCACGCCTATGCGGAAGCGGCTGCCCATGTCTTGCGCCAGTGCCTGCCCTGCGGCCAGCGGGGCAAGCACCGCAAGGCAGCAGACGGCAAGGCAGTAGATGGCAAGGACCGGCAGCCAGCCGCCGTCAGTTCGGCAGATAGGGCTCTTCGTCCTCGGCAGCTTCCAGGAAGGGCACATCCATCCACTCGTCTTCATCGCCATCCCAGGACCATTCGCCCAGAAGCTCGACCGTGTCCTCGAAGGGGAAATAACGGTTCGACGCCATCCAGAGCTCGCGGGATTCCTCGTTTTCTTCCGACAGGCTGGCCGCTTCCAGATGAAGGGCGAAGTCTTCCGGGTCCACCGGGCGGAAGCCGCCCTCGTCCATCATGATCGAGCCATCGGTGAACAGCTTTGCGATCGGCTCTTCCAGTTCCTCGAAGCCGAGGTCACCGGCGGCACCGATGTAGCTGCCCCAAAGATAGCTGTCCGGCGCCGGGCGCACGGTCTTCGGGAAGGCTTTCAGCACGGAGAGGGCATGCTCGCGCGGCACTTCGCCGGAGAGCACGCCATAGACCCAGGCCACCATCATGGCATCGCGTGCGTAATCGTCAGCGTTGCGATCGGAGAATCCTTCCTCGAAGACGCTGTAGCCGCCGGGATTGAGGGCGATCAGGATCGGCCCCATGGTTTCGATCAGGCAGTCGCCGAACAGGGCTTCAAGGTCCTGATCCGTGCTGCGCAGCAGGCGCATCAAGGGCTGGAAGGCCGCGGTAACCTTGAGGTCGGCAAGGATATGCAGTGCGAGGAAGCAGGCATCGCCCTTCTCGTCGAGCTGGCTGAGCTCACCCGTGCCACCGGCAACGCGGTCTTCCAGGATGGCCATCAGCGCCGGAACGGAGGCGGACGGAGTGGACAGGCATTCGCGGACGTCAGCCTCCGGAAAGCCCTCGCCTGCAGTGAAACGGGCAATGATGTCCTTGGGGTCAAAGGCGGCGGCGGTCATGGCAGATACTCTCCTGGAACTGAAGTTGACGCAGATCTACCACGAAGGCCGCCGATAAGCGACCGCCAAGCTCTTATTCCAAGGCTTTGAGATGCTGACGCATCACGCCTTGAACTTGCTCAGGCGCCGCACGGGCTTGAACTTACGTTCCACGTGGTTTGGCGCGTCTTGTCGCCTCTGCGGAGGCAGGGTCATCCGGCCAGGGGTGGCGCGGATAGCGGCCCTTCATCTCCGTCTTCACATCCGCCCAGGACCCCGCCCAGAAACCGGGAAGATCCCGCGTGATCTGGATGGGCCGGTGGGCAGGCGACAGAAGCTCCAGCGTCAGCGGAATGCGGCCATCGGCGACGGACGGATGCCGGGCGAGGCCGAACAGCTCCTGCACGCGGATGGAAATGGAGGGGCCGCTTTCTGCGCCATAATCGATGGGCACATGCGAGCCGGTGGGCGCGGTGAAATGCGATGGCGCCAGCCGGTCAATCTCCGCCGCGCCGCCATAGCCCAGCAGCCCAGCGAGCGCATTGCCGAGGCAGGCGGCATCCACGTCCGAAACACGGGTGAACCCGGCCATATAGGGCAGCAGCCAGTCTTCCAGCGTCTCCTGAAGGGCAGCGTCGGAAAGGTCCGGCAGATGCTCTGCACCAGCGGCCCGCACGAAACCGGCACGGGCGCGCAGGCGCAGCTGATCATTGGTCCAGGGCAGACGGGCAACCCCGCGCCGGGCAATTTCCCCCAGCAGCGCCTTTGCCACCATCGCCGCATCCGGATTGGTAATCTGCCGGGAGGCCAGTTCCAGCGCGCCCAGCCGGACCACACGGCGCGCCCGCACCAGACCGGAAGGCTCCAGCCGCACGTCATCGGTTTCAGTGATATCTGCGGCAAACATCGTCTCGATGGCTTCAAGTCCAAGAGGCGCTGCCAGCATGATCCGGCCCGACTGGGCCTTGCCCTGAATGTCGGCAATGGCAAGGAAGGCCTCGCCCGCCAGCGCATGTTCTTCCGGCAGTTCTGCCCCGCGCCCGTTGGCAAGGCGGAAGCGGCCGCGCTGGCCCCGGCCCTGCGCCACCCGCTCGGGGAAGGCAAGCGCGAGCACTTCGCCGGCCAGCTCCGGCGCCCCGCCATCGCTGTCCTGCCCGGTCTTCGCGCCACCTTCGGCCGCCATCTTCTGCCAGCGTGCAGCAAGGGCGCGGGCATCGCGGCTGCGCGGATCATTGTCCCGGCGCAGGCGTCTCACCCTCTCGCGCAGGTCCACATCCATGCCGCCAAGGCCGGGCTCGGACAGGATCGCAGCCACCTCGCCCGCCAGCCTTCCAAGACCCAGCGCCTGCGCTTCCACAATCATATGCGCAAGGCGCGGTTCGATGGGCAGGCGCGCAAGGCGCTGGCCATGCGGCGTCAGGCGGCCTTCGGCATCAAGGGCATGAAGCTGCGTCAGCAGGCTGCGCGCCTCCGCCCAGGCGCCGGAGGGCGGGGCATCGGGAAAGGACAGCGTCGCCGGGTCCCCCGTGCCCCAGGCCGCCAGATCCAGCACCAGCGAGGAGAGGTCCGCTTCCAGAATCTGCGGCCGTTCGGCTGGCATCAGCGCCTGTGTCTGCGCTTCGTCCCAGAGCCGGTAGCAAACGCCCGGCTCCGTACGGCCCGCACGGCCACGGCGCTGGTCTGCCGTTGCCCGGGACACGCGCACGGTTTCCAGCCGCGTCAGCCCTGTCTGCGGCTCATAGCGCGGCACGCGGGAGAGGCCACTGTCGATCACCGTGCGCACACCTTCGATGGTAAGCGAAGTCTGTGCGATGGAGGTGGCCAGCACCACCTTGCGCTCGCCCTCCTTTGCCGGGCGGATGGCAGCATCCTGCGCCTTGCCGTCCAGCGCACCATAGAGCGGGGCGATGCGCACATTGGCTGGCACCTGTCCCTCAAGCGCTTCGGCCACCCGGCGGATTTCGCCCTGACCGGGCAGGAACACCAGCAGCGAGCCATGCTCCTCGGCCAGCGCCTTGCGCACCGCCCGCACCACCTGCGGCTCGATCCGCTCTTCCGCCTTGCGGCCTAGATAACGGGTTTCAACGGGGAAACTGCGGCCCTTGCTTTCGACGACAGGCGCTCCGCCGAGCAGCCTTGCGACACTGGCAGCATCCAGCGTTGCCGACATGGGCACCAGCCTCAGGTCATCGCGCAGCGCGCCCTGCACATCGAGCGCCAGCGCAAGACCGAGATCGCCTTCGAGCGAGCGTTCGTGAAACTCGTCAAACAGCACGCAGGCAACGCCGGTGAGTTCCGGATCATCCAGAATCATCCGGGTGAAGACACCCTCTGTGATCACCTCGATGCGGGTGCGGGCGCTGACGCGGCTTTCCATGCGCACCCGGTAGCCGACAGTGCCACCTACCTCCTCGCCAAGGCTTGCAGCCATGCGCCGGGCCGCAGCACGGGCGGCAAGGCGGCGCGGCTCCAGCAGCAGAATGCGGCCATCACCGCGCCAGGGCGCGTCGAGCAGCGCCAGCGGCACACGGGTGGTCTTGCCGGCGCCCGGTTCAGCCACAAGCACCGCATTGCTTCCCGCCTCAAGCGCCGCCAGCAACTCCGGCAGCGCCGCATCAATGGGCAGGGGCGGCGACCGCCAGTCAGACATCAGATGCTCTCTCCTTTTGCCGCAGCGCCCCTCTCCCCCCTTGAGGGGGAGATGTCTGCGTGAGCAGACAGAGGGGGGTAGCTGCGCTTCAGCACAGAACCACCTCTCATATGAGCGGACAGTCCGATACCCCCCTCTGCCCCCTGCCGGGGGCATCTCCCCCTCAAGGGGGGAGAGAAACTGGTGCCTGACTGACGGTCAGATATAAACACGGCAGAATCAGGAGGGGCGGAAAGGTCCCCCATAAAGATCACACCGCCCAAACCATCAACCTTGTGCGGACCAATGGCGGCCCTTGGTGCCGACGGCGAAGCGGTCCGGGGTGCGGGCGTAGGCGGCAAGTCCGTCCACCGCCGGGTTGGGGTGATGGATCAGGAACACCGGGATCGAGGCCATCAGCTTGGCATGGGGAGCCTTGGCTTCGAAAGCCGCGCGGAAGCCGCCCTTGCGCAGGAACGGCGCAATGTGGGACGACACGCCGCCCGCGATATAGACACCGCCGCGCGCCAGAACCGAAAGCGCGAAATCCCCTGCCACACGGCCAAGGCAGCGGGCGAAGATCTCAAGCGTTTCCACTGCCACCGGGTCCCCGGCATTGGCCGCTTGCGTGATGTCCGCCGCAGACGTGAAATGCGGCTCCGCCTTGCGGGCGCGGGCAACAGCCCCGGCTAAACGCGGCAGGCCGGTGCCGCTCAGCACTTCCTCGGCGCCGATGCGCCCCCCGTTGCGCGGGATATGCGGCCAGATCTCGTAGTCTTCCGGCGTCACCGGCCCCAGTTCCACGTGCCCGCCTTCACCGGGCACCGGCACCCAGGTGTCTGCCGCATAGATCATCGCCGCCGCACCCAGGCCGGTGCCGGGGCCGACCACGAACTTGGAGGCGCCCGCCAGGGGCTCGCCGCCGCCGATCTGCTCGATATCCTCACCGGACAGACCGGGCAGCGCCAGCGCCTGCGCCTCGAAGTCGTTGAGGATCACCACGTCCCTGAGGCCAAGGCCGGCGATCATCTGCAGCGGCTCCACCACCCACCTGGCATTGGTGAGCGGAATGCGGTCACCGGTGACGGGACCGGCCACGGCGATGACGGCCGAGCGCGGCGCCGGCACATCCTGCCCCGCAAGGCAGGCGCGGATGGCCGCGTTGATATCCGGATGGGCGGCCGTCGGCTGGGACGGCAGCTTGATGGCAGGTGCGTCTTCATCCAGCACAAGAGCAAAGCGGGCATTGGTGCCGCCCACATCCCCGACCAGAACGGGGAAAGCGAACGGGCGCTGGCGGGTCTCAGTCAGGCTCATGTGCGCGGGCCGGCCACTTCAGGCGTATCGGAGGAGCTGCGCAGGCCGGTCAGGCGGGCCGAGCGCAGCAGGATTTCGGCGGTCGAAAGGTTGAGCGCCATGGGGATGTCGTAGACCAGCGCGAGGCGCAGCAAGGCCTTCACATCCACATCATGCGGCATGGGCGACAGCGGGTCGGCAAAGAAGATGAGCCCGTGCAGACGGCCCTCGGCGATCATGGCACCGATCTGCTGATCACCGCCCAGAGGCCCGCTTTTCAGCGGCGTGAGGTTGAGGCTGGGGCAAGCGGCCTTGATGCGCCCGCCCGTGGTGCCCGTGCCGACAAGCCGGAAGGCCGCAAGCTTTTCCTCATTGCGCTGCGCGAAGGCAACCATGGCGTCTTTCTTGGCGTCATGGGCCACAAGGGCCAGCACCGGACGTACCGCCTCCATCCGCATCATCTCCCGCAAGCTCTCACCGGCGCAGAAGCGCCATCAAAATCACGGCAACAGCTTTAGCGCCTTGCGCGGGAAACGCAAAGCGCGAGCTGACGCCCGGTCACAGGAAGATGCCGCAAGGAGCGGAGCTGATTATGGCTCCTCGTAGATGAACCGCCGCTGCTGCCAGCGCCGCTCGCCTTCGAGGCAGAAGGGATCGATGCCGTCCGAAACCCGGATCAGCCGGGCAGCGCCTTGATCCAGCCGCTGCGGCAGCACCGGCATGGCGATTTCCAGCACCAGCTTGCGGCGCACCGCCTCGGCAAAACGCTCCGGCCCGCGCACCGGCACGATGAAGGAGCCGGGACCGCCGATGACGCAGGTTTCGTAATAACGGTCGAGGTCTTCCATGTCGAACCAGCCGGGCCGCACATCCTTCAGCTGCAGCGGCAGGCCGTTGATGATGATGCCTTGCGCCACCACCTGATCGCGGGCGACGGGCGCATAGGTGCCCTGATTGTTCGGCCCGTCCCCGGAAATGTCGATCACCTTGCGCAAGGCCCTATGCGGCAGCGTGTCAAACTGCTCTGCCGAAAACAGCAACGCATCGCCGATGGCGGTGCGGTAGGCGCGGTTGATCGGGGCTTCTCCCAGCGCATCGGCAAACTGCTGCGCGCTGGCCCCGTCCGAGACCACGTGCCAGTCAATCAGGACCGAGCGGGACAGGGTGCCTGCCCATTCCACGTAGGTCACCGCGATGCTGCCGGTCAGGCCGCTGCGGATCGCGGTCAATACCTCCGGCGAGGTGATCGCCTGCATGTAGCCCTGCCGCTGCAGCCGCTGTTCGTCGATGTCCATGGAATAAGAGATATCGACCGCCAGAACGAGGGCCACATCCACTTCCTGGAGCAGCTTCTGCTGGGCATCTGCCCTGCCCGTCACGGCCGGCAAGGCCAGCAGCACCAGCGCCGCGCGGAAACCTCCGGCGCACGAGCGCAACCATCGCAGAATGTTGAAGGGCGTCATGCCGGACCTCCCCTTGCTCCGGCAGTGCCAATACACCACCGGACACGGGAGAGCTTGTCAGCCTTGCCACCTAAAACCCAATCGCAACTTCGTGAGCGGCGGCAAGCCACCGCCTCACAGGGCGCAACTTCGTGAGCGGTGGCAAGCCACCGCCTCACAGGGCGCAACTTCGTGAGCGGTGGCAAGCCACCGCCTCACGGGGCGCAACTTCGTGAGCGGCGGCAAGCCACCGCCTCACGGGGCGCATCTTCGTGAGCGGTGGCGGCTGGCCGCCACTCCTCTAGTCAAACAGATTGCAGCTGACTGACTTGCGGCCTGCGGCCGGGATGATCAGAGGCTGATTTTCCATCAGCCCGGCAATCTCAAGCACCAGTTTCATCCGCACAGCCTCGGCGAAAGCCTCCTTTGAGCGCACCGGAATGGCAAAAGCCCCCGGCCCGCCAATGACGCAATCCTCGTAGTAGTGATCGAGATGGAGCATCGCCTGCCAGGCGGAGGTTTCCGACTTCATCATCAGCGGCAGGCCGTTGATGGTGACGCCCGCAGCGATGACCTTGTCGCGCATCTGCGTGACAGTGCCGCCCTGATTGTTCGGCCCGTCACCGGAAATGTCGATCACCTTCCTGAGGCCCTGATATTCGTTGGAAGCGATCATGTCCGCCGATTTTTCCAGCGCGGCAAAGATGGACGTTCTCTGGACCTGCCGCAGGGGGGCTTCGGCGATCCGGGCGGCGAAGGCCGCTGCTGTGGCCTCGTCCTGAATGATGGACCATTCGGCCACCATGAAGTGCTCGCCCACCCCTCCCCATTCGAAGTAAGTGATGGCAATCCGCCCGGTGGGGCCGTCCTGAATGGCGGCCAGAACCTCGCGCGAGGTCAGGGCGGAGACATATCCGGCCCGCTGAACCTCCTGCTCGTCCCGGTCCATCGACTGGGAGATGTCAACGGCCAGCACCAGCTCGACGTCCACTTCGGCATCAGCCGAGTAGGCGGTGGAGAAGATGCCCGAGAGTGAGCGCTCAGCGAAAGCTGTTATTGAAGTAAATGCCAAGATGGCAAGACTGCCAATGGCGGCACAGCAGACGTCACGTCCGGTTTTGCACAGTGTGAGACGCATGGTGTTCTCCATGTCTTGGCCGAAGCCGGTTTCCCACACCTCCCTCTCTACTTTTGTTGTTGCGGCTAAACAGACGGTTAATCCGAGAATCTCAGCAATTTGCCGATATTTTCAGAGCCTTGAACACGCGCCGGATAGAACTGTTCCAAGCAAGCACTATGCCACAGGTAAGGCGGCGAAAATTGTGCCAGCAAATCAAAAGACGCACAGAATGCACCCGCCTGAACCACTCGGCAAAATTTGCCCAACAATAGGCAAATTTTGCCGGATCAGCGCGCCAGCAGGGCAATTCCTGCCCAATGACCGTGCAAACTGCATCACACGGCAGCACCCGCACAGCCATCCATACGCCAAACGAAAAAGCCCAAGTTTCAGCCGGAAAACACGCCAAATCCGCTTGACGGCGGGCAAGCAGGCAGGCATCTTTCCTGAAAGAATTCACAGCGGCTGAAGAAATTTTCAGTCAACCAGAGGCTCAAGATCCGGGCGAAAGACCTGGGCGCAGCAGGCGGGGCAATCCGTGCAGGACGAGGACTGGACCACCTACCTCTCGATCCGCGCCGCGTGGCTCTCCTTCGTGGGGGGGCAGCACGCAGGGTGAGATTGCCGCGCGTCTTGGTGTCTCGCCGGCCAAGGTACACCGTCTTATTGCCCACGCCCAGAAGGAAGGCCTCGTCCGTTTCCAGATCGAGGGCCGCCCGATTGAATGCCTCGAGCTGGAAGACGAGCTGACCCGGCATTTTGCCCTGACGAGCTGCATCATTGCGCCGGACCTTGGCGGCGGTGACCAGACGACGGCCATCCGCGCCGTTGCTTCCGTCGCAGGCCCCTTCCTGTCCAACCTGCTCTCGGGGCCGGAAATCCGTCAGCTCGGCGTCGGCATGGGCCGGACGCTGAAGGCTTCGGTTGCGGCCATGCCGCGCCTGTCCCGGCCGGACCTTGCCATCATCTCCATCTCCGGCTCGCTGATGCGCAAGCTTTCGGCCAACCCCTTCGATATCGTGCAGCCGCTGATCGAGCGCACGGGCGGGGAAGGTTACTATCTGCCGGTGCCCTATTTTGCCGAAAGCCTGGAGGAGCGTGACATGTTCCTCGGCCAGCGCAGCGTGCAGGATCTTCTGGCCCGCGCCAGGCGCTCGGATGCCTTTGTCGTCGGCATCGGCTCCATCGATGACGACGGTCATCTGGTGCAGCGCGGCATCATCCAGAAGGAAGATCAGGATGGCCTGATGCGCAGCAGCGCCGTCAGCGACCTGATGGGCCGCTTTGTCAGCATCGAGGGCGCGCAGGTGCCCGTAAGTCTTGGCGAGTGCGCCGTGGGTCTTCACTACGAAGAAGTCCGCGGCTCTCGTGTCATTGCACTGGTGGGCGGGGAGAGCAAGGCAGACGCCACGCTTGCAGCGCTGCGCACCGGTGTCATCACCGACCTGATCGCGGATGAGACCCTGGCAAGGGCTCTGAAGCAGCGGCTCGGATCGAGCGGCCCTGTGACGGCAGCCTTGCTGCCCCGCAGTGTCCAAGAGGGGAAGTAAACCGGGACCAGCCATGGTGGCTGGGTCCAGTGCCGGAGGATGTAACGTGAAGAAGTTCCTGATGACGGGCGCCGCCATTGCAGGCGTCATGATGGCCAGCACCGCCTTTGCAGCGGATTTCCAGCCGGCAGTCGTCTATGACCTTGGCGGAAAGTTCGACAAGTCGTTCAACGAGTCCGCCTACACGGGCGCCGAGAAGTTCAAGAAGGACACGGGCGTCGAATACCGCGACTTCGAGATCCAGAACGACAGCCAGCGCGAGCAGGCCCTGCGCAACTTCGCCCGGCGCGGCATGAGCCCGATCGTCGCCATCGGCTTCTCCCATGCCAATGCCGTGGAGAAGGTCGCCAAGGAATTCCCGGACATCCAGTTTGCCATCATCGACATGGTCGTGGACCTGCCGAACGTCCGCTCCATCGTCTTCAAGGAGCATGAAGGCTCCTACCTCGTCGGCCTGCTGGCAGCCAAGGCTTCGCAGACCGGCAAGGTCGGCTTCGTCGGCGGCATGGACATCGACCTGATCCACAAGTTCGCCTGCGGCTACAAGCAGGGCGTGATGGCCACCAACCCGCAGGCCGAAGTCTTCCAGAACATGACCGGCACCACCGGTGCTGCCTGGAATGACCCGGTGAAGGGCGGCGAGCTGGCCAAGTCCCAGTTCGACCGTGGTGCAGACGTTGTCTATCACGCAGCCGGCGCCACCGGCATTGGCGTGCTGCAGGCGGCCGCTGACGCGGGCAAGCTCGGCATCGGCGTCGACAGCAACCAGAACGCCCTGCATCCGGGCAAGGTTCTGACCTCCATGCTGAAGCGCGTGGACGTCGCCGTGGACAAGACCTTCACCGACGCCAAGAACGGCCAGTGGACCAGCGGCATCGAGGTTCTGGGCCTAGCCGAAGGCGGCGTGGACTACGCTCTGGACGAATACAATGCGTCCCTGGTCACCGACGACATGAAGGCGGCGGCTGAGCAGGCCAAGGCCGGCATCATCTCGGGCAAGATCGCCGTCCACGACTACATGACGGACAAGACCTGCCCGTAACACCCTGAGGGACTGCGGCCCTTGCCCTGTGCCGGAAGGCCAGGGCAAGGGCTCTTTCCTTGTGACGCCGGGCCATGCGCCCGGCCCCTTCACCGACTGACGCCGGCCCTGTGGCCAGACGCGCGGGAGCATCCATGACCGCCGCCATCGAGCTTCGCAAGATCAACAAGTCCTTCGGGCCTGTGCATGCCAACAAGAACATCGATCTTGTGGTGGGCAAGGGATCGATCCACGGCATCATCGGCGAGAACGGTGCCGGCAAGTCGACGCTGATGTCGATCCTCTACGGCTTCTACAATGCCGACAGCGGCGACATTCTGGTGGATGGCAAGGCCGTGACCATCCGCGATTCCCGCCATGCCATCGGCCTTGGCATCGGCATGGTGCATCAGCACTTCATGCTGGTGGACCCTTTCACCGTGCTGGAAAACGTCATGCTGGGCGCCGAAGGCGGCAGCCTGCTGGCGGGCGGTGCGGGCAAGGTGCGGGCGGAACTTGCCCGGCTGGAGCGCGAATATGATCTGAAGATCGATCCGGATGCGGTTGTCGGTGACCTGCCGGTCGGCCTGCAGCAGCGTGTCGAGATCCTGAAGGCACTCTGCCGTGGCGCAGAGGTGCTCATCCTCGATGAGCCGACGGGCGTACTGACCCCGGCGGAGGCCGACCATCTCTTTGAAATTCTGAAAGTTCTGAAGGCGCAGGGCAAGACGGTCCTGCTCATCACCCACAAGCTGCGCGAGATCATGGCCATCACCGACACGGTGTCCGTCATGCGCCGCGGCGAAATGGTGGCGACCCGCAAGACGGCAGACACCTCCATGGAGGAACTGGCCGAGCTGATGGTGGGCCGCAGCGTGCTGCTGAAGGTCAACAAGCAGGCTGCCAGGCCCGGCGAGCGGGTGCTGGCCGTCGAGAACCTCACCGTCACCGACAGCCGGGGCGTCGATGTGGTGAAGGACGTGTCCTTCGAGATCCGCGCCGGCGAGATCGTCGGCATTGCCGGTGTCTCGGGCAACGGCCAGTCGGAGCTGCTGGAGACGCTGGCGGGGATCCGCCGTGCCCGCAAGGGCCGCATGTGGCTGAATGGCGAAACCATCGATCTTGCGGCCAATCCGAAAAATCCGGCGGAAATCCGTGCAATGAGCATGGGCCATGTGCCCGAAGACCGGCACCGCATGGGGCTTGTCACGTCCTTTGCCGAATATGAGAACGCCATCCTGGGCTATCACAACGATCCGGCCTATTCGAAGGGCCCCCTGCTCGACATGCGGGCCATCCGCAAGGCGGCCGAAGCGGAAATCGCCAAATACGACATCCGCCCGCCCAATCCGCTGCTGAAAACGGCCAATTTCTCCGGCGGCAACCAGCAAAAGGTGGTTCTGGCCCGCGAGATCGAGCGGGACCCGAATGTGCTGCTGGTCGGCCAGCCGACGCGCGGCGTCGATATCGGCGCCATCGAATTCATTCACAAGCGGCTGATCGAGCTGCGTGATGCGGGCAAGGGCCTGCTGCTCGTCTCCGTGGAGCTGGACGAGATCCGCTCCCTCTCCGACCGCATCCTGGTCATGTTCGACGGCCGCCTTGTCGGCGAGCGCGGACCGGATGCCACCGAAAACGAATGCGGCCTGCTGATGGCCGGTGTCACGGATGACGTACCCGCCCGCGCCGCGCATGGAGGCAGAGCATGAGTGCCGGTTCCCTGCCGCGCTGGATCGACTTTGGCCTGATCCCGCTTCTCAACCTCACTGCAGCCTTCCTCGTCTCCGGCCTTGTGGTGCTGCTGATCGGCGAGAACCCGCTGGATGCGGTTCAAGTGCTGATCTGGGGCTCGATCGGCTATGGCGAGGGGATTGGCTTCACCCTGTTTTATGCCACGAACTTCATTTTCACCGGTCTTGCCGTGGCCGTGGCCTTCCATGCGGGGCTCTTCAACATTGGCGGCGAGGGTCAGGCCTATCTCGGCGGCCTCGGCGCTGCCCTTGCCTGCCTTGCGCTGGACCAGTATGCGCCGTGGTGGATCACTGTTCCGGTCGCGGTGCTGGCGGCAGCCTTCTTTGGCGCAGCCTGGGCATCCATCCCAGCATGGCTGCAGGCCAAGCGCGGCAGCCATATCGTCATCACCACCATCATGTTCAACTTCATCGGCACCGCGCTGATGGGTTATCTGCTGGTGAAGGTGATCAACAAGTCCGGCTCCATGCAGCCGGAAACCCGCACCTTTGCTGAAGGCGGGCAGCTGCCGCTGCTGGGGGATTTTTTCGGCACCAGCTTCTTCGGCTCGTCGCAGGTCAACCTTGCGGTCTTTCTGGCGCTGGCGGCCCTTGTGCTGGTGTGGCTGCTGATCTGGCGCACGCGGCTTGGCTATGAGATCCGCACCTTCGGTGCCAATCCCGCTGCCGCCGTCTATGCCGGCATTTCGCCGGTGCGCATCACCATCATCACCATGCTGATTTCCGGCGGGCTCGCCGGGCTGATGGCCATCAACGAGCTTGTCGGCTCGCAGCACCGGCTGCTGATCGAATATGTTGCCGGCTACGGCTTTGTCGGCATCGCCGTGGCGCTGATGGGCAGGGCGCATCCGGTGGGCATCATGCTGGCAGCCATCCTGTTCGGCATGCTCTATCAGGGCGGGGCAGAACTCGCCTTCGAAATGCCGGCCATCACCCGTGACATGATCGTGGTCATCCAGGGCCTCGTCATCCTGTTCGCCGGGGCGCTGGAATACATGTTCCGCCCGGCGCTGGTGCGTCTGTTCAGCTTCTCCGCCAAGCCGGCCGCTGCTGCCGGCAAGACGGCCTGACGGGAGAACGAGCCATGTTCGAGACCCTGATCCTCATCCTCGACTCCACCGTCCGCCTGTCAGCGCCGCTGCTGCTGGCCTGCCTTGCCGGACTTTATTCGGAACGCTCGGGCATCGTCGACATCGGCCTTGAGGGCAAGATGCTGGGCGCCGCCTTTGGCGCAGCCTCCGTTGCCTTCATCACCGGCAATGCATGGGCCGGGCTTGGCGCGGGCATTGTGGTCGCGGTCGGCCTTGCGCTGATCCACGGCTTTGCCTCGATCACCAACCGGGGCAACCAGATCGTCTCCGGCGTTGCCATCAACTTCCTGGCGGCCGGGCTGACCGCCCTTCTGGGGCAAGCCTGGTTCAATCAGGGCGGACGCACACCGTCCCTGTCGGCTGGCGGGCGTTTTCTCGACATCGAACTGCCCTTTGCCGCCGCCCTCAAGGACGTGCCGGTCATCGGCTATCTCTATTTCGAGCTGATTTCGGGCCACAACATTCTCGTCTACCTCGCCTTCCTTGCCGTTCCGGCCACATGGTGGGTGCTCTACCGCACCCGCTTCGGCCTGCGTCTGCGCGCCGTTGGCGAGAACCCGGCGGCGGTGGATACGGCGGGCATCTCCGTCACCTTCCTGCGCTACCGTGCCGTGATCATGTGCGGCATTCTCTGCGGCCTGGCTGGCAGCTATCTGGCGATTGCCCAGTCCTCCGGCTTCATCAAGGACATGACCGCCGGGCGCGGCTACATCGCGCTGGCGGCCCTGATCTTTGCCAAGTGGAAGCCGGTGAACGCACTCTACGCCTGCCTCCTCTTCGGCTTCCTCGATGCCATGGCCATCCGGCTTCAGGGCCAGCAGGTTCCGGGCATCGGTGAGGTGCCGGTGCAGGTGTTCCAGGCCCTTCCCTACATTCTCACTGTCATCCTGCTGGCGGGCTTCATCGGCAAGGCCATTCCGCCCAAGGCCAGCGGCATCCCCTATCTGAAGGAGCGCACATGAGCGCGGTGGACAAGCTCTTCGAGGCGGCAAAAGCTGCCCGCGAAAACGCCTATGCCCGGTACTCGGACTTCAAGGTCGGCGCGGCGATCCTTGCCGCCGATGGCAAGATCTATCCGGGCTGCAACGTGGAAAACGCTGCCTATCCGCAGGGCGTCTGCGCCGAAGCCGGCGCCATCTCCGCCATGGTTCTGGCCGGTCAGCAGCAGATCGAGGAAGTGGTCGTCATCGCCGACGCCGCCCTCTGCACTCCCTGCGGCGGCTGCCGGCAGAAGCTGAAGGAATTCGCGGCCGGTTCCGTCAAGGTCCATATCGCCAATCTCGACGGCATCCGCCGCACCTTCACCATCGACGAATTGCTGCCCGCCGGTTTCCAGCTTCTCGACTGAAGCGGACCGTTGAGGCTGAAACAGAACAACACAAGGGACGAACGCCATGAGCAGCTATGGCAATGACTGCGCGGAAATCGTCCGCGCCGCCCGTCCGGGCAGCTACCGCATCGGCATGATCCTGGGCTCCGGGCTCGGTGAACTGGCGGGCGAAATGGAGAATGCGGTGCGCATTCCCTACAGCAAGCTTCCGGGCTTTCCAGTCTCCACCGTTTCCTCCCACGGCAGCGAGCTGGTGGCGGGCGAGCTGGAAGGCGTGCCGGTGGTGATCCTCTCGGGCCGCGCCCACTATTATGAGAGCGGCAATCCCTCCATCATGCGCACGCCGGTCGAAACGCTGAAGGCGCTAGGCTGCGAGATCCTGCTGGCGACCAACGCCGCCGGGTCCCTGCGCGAAGAGGTGCAGCCGGGCAGCCCGATGCTGATCACCGACCACATCAACTGGTCCGGCCTCAATCCGCTGATCGGCGAGGAAGACGAAAAGCGCTTCCTCGACATGACCGCCGCCTATGACAAGGACCTGCAGGCCGCCATGCACCGCGCCGCGAAGGCCGATGGTCATGCGCTGGCAGAGGGCGTCTACATGTGGTTCTCCGGCCCGTCTTTCGAGACCCCGGCAGAGATCCGCATGGCGCGCATTCTGGGTGCTGATGCCGTCGGCATGTCCACTGTGCCGGAGGTGATCCTTGCACGGTTCCTCGGCATGCGCGTGGCCGCCATGTCGATCATCACCAATCTGGGCGCAGGCATGCAGGCCCATGGCCTGTCCCACGACGAGACCAAGTCCGTCGCCAAACTCGGCCTTGCGCGCATGAAGCAACTTGTGCGCGGCTTCGTGAAGGAGATTTCCCATGGCTGATGCAGCCACCAGGGCGGAACTTGCTGCCCGTGCTCTCGCCCTTGTCGATCTGACGAACCTGAATGACGGCTGCACCGCCGCCGACATCGATGCGCTCTGCGCCCGCGCCGTGACGGAGCATGGCCATGTGGCCGCCGTCTGCGTCTATCCCGCCTTCGTGGCGCAGGCGAAGGCAAAGCTGGCTGGAACGCCGGTGAAGGTCGCAACTGTCGTCAACTTCCCCGCAGGCGGCGTGGACACCCGCGCCGTGGTGGAAGAGACAGCCCGGGCCATTGCCGATGGCGCGGACGAGATCGACCTCGTGATGCCCTACCGCGCCTTCGTGGAAGGCCGCCGCGGCTTTGCCGAAGAGATGATCATCCGCGTCAAGGCCGCCATTCCGGCGCCGGCCCAGCTGAAGGTCATTCTGGAAACCGGCGAGATCGGCGATCCGCTGCTGATTCATCAGGCCTCGCTCGTGGCCATTGCCGCCGGTGCCGATTTCATCAAGACCTCCACCGGCAAGGTGAAGGTCAACGCCACGCTGGAAGCTGCCGAAATCATGCTGACGGTGATCGACGAAGTGCGCACCGAACAGCCCGGCCGTCAGGTGGGTTTCAAGCCTGCCGGAGGCATCCGCACGCTGGACGAGGCTGCTGCCTATCTGGCGCTGGCCGACCGGATTCTGGGGCACAACTGGGCATCGGCGGCCACGTTCCGCTTTGGCGCCAGCGGGCTGCTGGATGCGCTTATCGACGTCATCAAGGGCGGCGCAGGCAGCGCACGCGAGGGATACTGACATGCTGGCACAGGAACTCATCCGCAAAAAGCGGGACGGCGGCCAGCTGACGCGGGAAGAAATCGCCTTCTTCGTCAAGGGCCTTGCCGATGGCAGCGTCAGCGAGGGGCAGGTTTCGGCGCTGGCCATGGCCATCTTCTTCCGCCGCCTGACCATTGACGAGCGCGTCTCCCTGACGCTGGCCATGCGTGACAGCGGCACCGTGCTGGACTGGTCCGATGTGGACGCACCGGTGCTGGACAAGCACTCTACTGGCGGCGTTGGCGACAACGTCTCGCTGATGCTGGCCCCTGCCCTTGCCGCCTGCGGCGCGGCCGTGCCGATGATCTCCGGACGCGGCCTTGGCCACACCGGCGGCACGCTCGACAAGTTCGACAGCATCCCCGGCTACAAGACCCAGCCGGACAATGCCCTGTTCCGCAAGGTGGTGAAGGAAGTGGGCTGCGCCGTCATCGGCCAGACCAGTGACCTTGCTCCTGCCGACAAGCGCTTCTACGCCATCCGCGATGTGACGGGCACGGTGGAGAGCATCGACCTCATCACCGCCTCGATCCTGTCCAAGAAGCTGGCGGCGGGTCTGCAGGGCCTCGTGCTCGACGTGAAGTGGGGCACGGGCGCCTTCATGCAGAGCTTCGAGGACGCCAAGGCGCTCGCCGAAAGCCTCGTGCGCGTCGCCAATGGCGCCGGCCTCAAAACCACCGCCCTGCTGACGGACATGAACGAATCCCTCGCCTCTGCCGCAGGCAATGCGGTGGAAATGCAGAATGCCGTGGACTTCCTGAAGGGCGCCTCCATCGACAGCCGCCTGTGGGACGTGACCGTGGCGCAGGGCGGCGAGCTGCTGGCGACCGGCGGCATTGCCGAAAGCGCCCAGGAAGGCTGCAATCTGATGCGCGCCGCCTTTGAAAGCGGCCGTGCGGCAGAGAAATTCGCTGAAATGGTCACCGCCCTCGGCGGCCCGGCGGACTTCATGGAAAAGAGCGAGCTCTATCTCGCCAAGGCGCCCGTCATTGCTCCGGTCTATGCGAAAGAGCCGGGCGTGGTCACCGGCGTTGACGCCCGCGCCATCGGCGTTGCCGTGGTGGAACTGGGCGGCGGCCGCCGTGTCGCTGCCGATGTGATCGACCCGTCGGTTGGCTTCACGGAACTGGCCGGTATTGGTCACCGGGTGGATGCCGATGCGCCGCTCGCCATCGTCCATGCCGCCACCGAAGACGCCGCCCGCCGCGCAACCGAGGCCCTCAACGCCGCCTATCGCACCGGCGATTCCGGCAGCGTCGAGGACCACCCGATCGTGGCTGCCCGTATTGCGCCTTGAGCGCGATACAAAGCATGAATGACATCGCGCCATGAGGCGCGATACAGGGCAAGAATGACATCGCGCCATGAGGCGCGATACAGGGCGAAAATGGGATCGCGCCGTAAGGGGCGGTGTGAGTGGAAGATCCGGACTGGTTCGTCTGAGGTGTTTCATAGTGGCCGCAGCGCCCCTCTCCCCCCTTGAGGGGGAGATGTCTGCGTCAGCAGACAGAGGGGGGTGTCAGCGCCACCACACATGACAGCCTCTAGGCAGACTGGAGAGGCTGCATACCCCCCTCTGCCCCCTTCCGGGGGCATCTCCCCCTCAAGGGGGGAGAGGAACCGGGGCCGGTTCGGAAGCAAAGTCCCCCTCCCCCTCGTGGGGAGGGGTTAGGGGTGGGGGTGAGGCTGAAGCGCCGGATACTTGCTACGGATCATCACCTCCCTCAAGCCAAACGACAAGCAGCCGCAAGAGCTGCCGTGAAATGAGATGAGAGGCTTTGGCCTCGGGACAAAAGGAAACAGAGCATGCCTCGCGCCATTCTCGTTGTGCTCGACAGTTTTGGCATCGGCGGTGCGCAGGATGCCGCGCGCTTCGGCGATGAGGGCTCCGACACGCTGGGCCATATCGCGGAACACTGCGCGGCAGGAGAAGGTGACAAGCCAGGCCTGCGCAGCGGGCCACTGCATCTGCCCAACATGAACCGCCTCGGCCTTGGCGCCGCCGCCACGCTTTCCACCGGCAAGACCCTGCCCGGCCTTGCGCCGGATCCTGCCCCCACGGGCCTCTGGGGCTATGCGGCGGAAGTGTCCAACGGCAAGGACACGCCGTCCGGCCACTGGGAAATCGCGGGCGTGCCCGTCGCGTTCGACTGGGGCTATTTCCCGGCCACCATCCCCACCTTCCCGGCGGAGATGATCGCCGCCATCGTGGCGGAGACGGGCATTCCCGGCATCATCGGCGACAAGCATGCCTCCGGCACCGAAGTGATTGCAGAACTGGGTGAGGAGCACCTGCGCACCGGCAAGCCGATCTTCTACACATCAGCAGATTCCGTCGTGCAGATCGCAGCTCATGAGGAGGCCTTCGGCCTCGAAAAGCTCTATGCCCTGTGCGAAGCCGCCCGCAAGCATGCGGACCCTTACAACATCGGGCGCGTCATCGCCCGGCCTTTCACGGGCAAGACTGCGGCAGACTTTGTGCGCACCGCCAACCGGCGCGACTACTCGGTGCTGCCGCCCGAGCCCACCCTTCTGGACCGGCTGACCGCCGAAGGGCGCAAGGTCATCGGTGTTGGCAAGATCTCCGACATCTTCGCCCATCAGGGCGTCACCAGGGTGCTGAAGGGCGCCGGCAACGGCCAGCTTCTCGACAAGACGCTGGAAGCCATGGACATGGCGGAAGACGGCGATCTCGTGTTCACCAACCTGATCGACTTCGATTCCCTTTATGGCCACCGGCGCGATGTGCCGGGCTATGCGGCGGCGCTGGAAGAATTTGACCGGCGCCTGCCGGAGCTGATGGCGAAGCTCAAGCCCGGCGACCTGCTGCTGCTGACTGCCGACCATGGCTGCGACCCCACCTGGCGCGGTACGGACCACACGCGCGAGCATGTGCCGGTTCTGGGCTTTGCTCCTGGCATCGCTGGCCGCAGCATCGGCGGACGCAGCACCTATGCGGATATCGGCGAGACCATCGCCGAGCATCTGGGCATTGCCGCCGGGCGCCATGGCCGCAGCTTCCTGAGCGCCTGACTTTCCACCGGGAAGCGGCCTCCATGCGCCGCTTCTTCTTGACGCAGCGTGCGGCGGCGGGAACAACTTTGTCAGTGATTGAGCCGGGTCATGAAATGGACCCGGCAGGCAGCTTTCAAGGAAGGACGGGCGGCCCATGGCAGTGCAGGAGCAGGTGCTCAAGGCGGAATTGCACTGCCATATCGAAGGGGCAGCCCCGCCCGCACTGGTTCAGAAGATCGCAAAGCGCGAGGAGATCGACGTTTCGTCGATCATCGACGCCAAGGGCCAGTACCGCTGGAGCGACTTCACCACATTCCTCTCGGCCTATGACCTTGCCAGTTCCGTCTTCCGCCGCCCCGGCGACTATGCGCAGCTGAGCGAAACCTACTTCCGCATGCTGGCCGCCGAAGGGGCCATTTACGGCGAGATCTTCATCTCTCCCGATCATGCCACATCGGCGGGCCTCTCCTACCGCTCCTATGTGGAAGGATTGGCGGCAGGCCTTGAGCGGGCCAAGGCGGAGACCGGCATCGAAGGCCGGATGATCGCCGTTGGCGTGCGCCACTTCGGTGCGGCCTCGGTGGAGCGGGCCGCGAAAGAGGTTGTCTCCAATCCGCATCCGCTGGTCACCGGCTTTGGCCTTGCTGGCGACGAGCGCGAGGGCCATCCGGCCAATTTCGCCCGCGCCTTCCGCATGGCGGGCGAGGCCGGGCTGGGCCTGACCGCCCATGCGGGCGAGTTCGGCGGGCCGGAGAGCATCAGCGCTGCCCTCGATTTCCTGCGCGTGCGGCGCATCGGCCATGGGGTGCGGGCCATCGAAAGCCCGGCACTGGTGGACCGGCTGGCGGCAGAGCGGATCGTGCTGGAGGTCTGCCCCGGCTCGAATGCGGCGCTGGGGCTTTACCCGGTGCTGCGCTTCCACCCGGTCAACCTGTTGCGCCGGGCGGGCGTGCGCATCACCCTCAATTCGGATGATCCCCCCTTCTTCCGCACCACGCTGGGCCGGGAATACAGCCTGACCGCCAAGACCTTCAACTGGACGCAGGAAGACCAGCGCGTCTTCACCCGCACCGCCATCGAAGCCGCCTTCTGCGACAAGGCGACCAAGGAACGGCTGCTGGCCAAAGTGGACAACCAGAAGCTCAGCTAATTGATTGCGGGCATAGGGGATTGCAGCCGGAAAACAAACTGCGGCCTTCCCCCTCAGGCCGCAGCTTCCTTTTTCTGCTGCTCTTCGTCCGAGCGCGGGTCCATGGCGGCGGTTTCCGGGGTGGACAGGCGGCCGGTGGTCAGAACCGGCACGAAGTCCGACTTCTCCGCAACACTGAGGCTGGCCCGCTGGGTCATGCGCCAGATGGTGAACAGCACCATCAGCAGATGCGACGCCGCTGTCACCTGGAACAGGGCGGAGGGTGAGCTGGCCGTCATCAGAGCCGCCGCCGCGATCGGTCCGATCATGGTGCCGGCACCATATAGCAACAACAGCCCGCCGCTGGTTTTCAGGAACTCCCCCTGTGCCGCATGGTCATTGGCATGGGCGACGATGACCGGATACATGGAATAGATCATGCCGCCGAACAGCGAGACAAAGATGATCACCGTGGTGCTGCCGGGGGCGGAGAGCAGCGACAGGACAATTTCCACCACCATGGCGACCAGTCCCATGCCGATCAGCACGAGGCGGCGGTCGATGCGGTCGGAGATCATGCCCACCGGCACCTGAATGAGAGCCCCGATCAGCAGCGACAGCGACATCATGATGGCGACATCCCCCACCTCAAGGCCGATGCGCCGTCCATAAACTGCGCCCAGCGTGCCGAAGGCGCCGTTGGAAATGCCGGTGAGAACCACGGCGACCACTGCGACCGGCGAATTCTTCCAGAGCTGGCGCGGGTCCAGCCTTGCCTGCGTCAGGGGCGTGGGAGTCGCGGCGGTGGAAAGGGCCGTGGGCAGCAGCGACAGGGAATAGATGATGGAGCCCACCACGAAGAAGACGAAGCCGGTGGGATCGCCCAGCGTCAGCAGCATCTGGCCGATGGTGGTCGAGCCCAGGTTGATCATGGTGTAGATGCCGAACACGCGGCCGCGCGTCTTGTTGTTGGCGCGCTCGTTGAGCCAGCTTTCCACGATCATGGCGCCGCCTGCGAAGCAGAAGCCGGTGAGCGCGCGCAGCGGAATCCAGACTTCCGGCATCATGAACAACAGGTTCAGCAGCATGGAGATGGCGGCTATGGAAGCCATCACGCCAAAGGTGCGGATATGCCCGACGCGCTTCACGATCATCGGCACCAGCAGGCAGCCGGCGATATAGCCCACCGCCCATCCTGCCCCCAGCATGCCGAGGGACGTATCGGAAAACCCTTCGGCAAGGCCGCGCACCGGCAGCAGCAGGCCATGCAGCCCGCCTGCCATCAGCAGCAGGCCGGAACCGAGAAGAAGGGCGGCGATGGAGAAGACGGTCGACATGAAAAAACCCGGAAAGCAGCAGTGATTTTGTTATGGCGCAGCAGCACGTATTGCATGAAGGACGCAACTCATGCTGCCCGAAACGGACATCAGACAACAGGACAAGCTTGCCACGGATCGTGCATGATGCTGGTTTATCAACCGTTCATGATTTCACGGCAGCAACATGGCAGCCCCCCTCCCGCACAATCTGACATGACCTGAAGGTCCAACGGCATCATGATACCAAGGCTTTTGATGCTGACGCATCACGCCTTGAAAATGCTCAAACACCGCTCGGGCTTGACCAGTTCCCGATAAGCAAATCTCATCGGGAACTGGTATGAGCAGTGCGTTCCACTGAAAGGACGCAAAGCCGATGACAACGCCCGCCGCCACCGAAACACCCTCCGAGGCCATCAGCCTGCTTACTGCGCAAGCCTTGCGCGAAGGTGCCGCCCGCCTGCTGGATCTCGCCAGGCAGACTGCGCTTGCCGGCATCCGTCTGGATGAGGGCAAGCTGGAGCCGCTGGCCCAGCAGGTGGCTTCGATCCTGCGCGCTGCGGCGCCGGAAGCCGGGCTTGCCCCGCACACCCTGTGGCGGCTGGCAGAGGCAGGCGGAGAAGACCGCTGGGGCATGATTGCCGGTGCCCGTGCCTTTCCCGATGTGCGGATGATGGGACGCGCCGCCTTTGATGCGGCCATAACCACAGTGCTGATGACGCCGCCTGCGGATCCGGGCTGGCGGTTCGATGACCCTTTCGCCGGGGAGAGGCTTGCAGGCGCTGAAGGCATGACGGCAGCCACCCTGTCCGCTTTCGCCAGCGGGCTTTTCTCCGCCGTGCCCGCCGATCCCATCCGCGCCGATGCCCATGCGCTGATCCGGGTGGAAACGGAAGAGCTTGCCCGGGCCCTACAGGTGGATGAGGACCATGCGGCTACTCTCGCCGCCCGCCTGCACCGGCTGGGGGAACTCGCAGGCATGCGGCCCGATCTCTTTGCCCGTGATGACGAACCAAGGCCCGGCGGGCTGTTCGACGTGCTGTTCGATGAAGGGCAGGAAGACGGCAGCCTGAGCCTCGCGCGGATTTTCGCGCTCGTGCTGGAAGGGCTGGTGCCGCTGTGGGAGGGCTCCGAAAGCCTCAACGGTGTGCCGCTGGGCGATACGGTTCGCGTGCCGGCGCTCGAGGGCTGCGTGGCTGGCGAGCCTCTGCTGCCGCTGCATGAGCGGGCAAGGTTTCTGGCGCTCTCCCTCGTCGAGCCGCTGGCCTGGGCCGGCATTGCCCCGCTGGACCTTGATGGCCCCGGCGGGCCGACGGACACCGCGCATGTGCAGCTGATGCTGGCAGGCGGCGTTATTTCCTTCGCCCTGCAGGACGGCGATGCCCGGGTGCAGGCGGCCATGCTGCGCGGCCTTGCCGGAGCGCTGACGCTTGAGCTGGCAAACAAGGTCCGGGACATTCTGGAAACGGAGGCCGGAGACCTGCCGCTGACCTGCATCGAGGAAGCGGGCACCTTGCCGCTTGCTGCCATGCTTTTGCGGGAAAACCCGGCAGCTGTTGAGGACTTCGGCAAAATTGCCGCCGCCGGGACTGTTTTTTGAGCGCTCTTCGGTGCATAGGAAAAGACAGAGATACCAGAAGACATAACGGCCAAAAGCCGCAAGAACAGGAGACAGGCAGACATGTCCGGAGCCATCGTAGTTGATCATCCGCTGGTCCAGCACAAGCTCACGATCATGCGCAACAAGGCCACCTCCACCCAGGGCTTTCGCCGCCTGCTGCGCGAAATCTCGACCCTGCTGTGCTATGAGGTGACCCGCGACCTGCCGCTGACGCAGATCACCATCGAAACGCCGATCTGCGAGATGCAGGCCCCGACGCTGGCGGGCAAGAAGCTGGTCTTTGCCTCGATCCTGCGCGCCGGCAACGGCCTGCTGGAAGGCATGCTGGATCTGGTGCCCTCCGCCCGCGTTGCCCATGTCGGCCTCTACCGCGACCCGGAAACCCTGACGCCGGTGGAATACTACTTCAAGGCCCCGGAAGATCTGGGCGAGCGCCTCGTGATCGTCGTCGACCCGATGCTGGCCACCGCCAATTCGGCCATTGCCGCAATCGAGAAGCTCAAGGGGCGCGGCGCCAACAACATCCGCTTCCTCTGCCTGCTGGCAGCCCCGGAAGGCGTTGCCAAGTTCAATGCCGCCCATCCGGACGTTCCGGTCTACACCGCCTCCATCGATGCCAAGCTGAACGACCACGGCTACATCGTCCCCGGCCTTGGCGATGCGGGCGACCGCATGTACGGCACGAAGTAAGACAGACACCGGCAGGAGCAGCCCCGCATGATCACCGTCTTCGGGTCCATCAATCTTGATCTCGTGGCGGCGGTCGAGCGCCTGCCCCTGCCGGGTGAGACCGCAGCCGGGCCGGACCATCAGAACTTTCCCGGCGGCAAGGGCGCCAACCAGGCGCTGGCCGCCCGCCGCGCTGGAGCGGACGTGGCCATGACCGCTGCGGTGGGAACGGATGTCTTCGCCGCCCCTGCCCTTGCCAATCTGGAAGCCGCCGGTGTCGATCTGTCCGGCGTGCGCCGCCTCGATGGGGCGACCGGCATTGCCATGATCGGCGTCGAGGCCAGCGGCGAGAACCTCATCATCGTCGCCAGCGGCGTCAATGCCCGCGTATCTGCCAACTGGCTCAAGGGCAAGCTGCCCAAGGGCTCGATCCTGCTGATGCAGATGGAAACGCTTGCCGCTGAGATCCGCGCAGCCATCGCCGCTGCACGTGAGGCTGGCGCAACGGTGATCCTCAACACCGCCCCGGCCGGAGACCCGGCCGTCAGCGAGCTTGCCAGCCTCAGCGATATCGTCATCGCCAATGAGAGCGAGGCGATGGAAATTGCCGGAAAGCTTGGCCTGCCGGGTGAACCCGAGGCCTTCGTGCGCACAGTTGCGAAAGGCCGCTTGGGCACTGCACGTCTCGCCGTCGTGACGCTGGGCGCAAAGGGCGTCATCGCCCATGACGGCAAGGCGCTCTACAGTGTGCCGGTGCCGAAGGTGAACGTGGTGGATACCACCGGTGCGGGCGATGCCTTCTGCGGGGCATTCGCAGCCGCACTCGACCGGGGGGACGAACTGGGGGCAGCGCTGGCCTTTGGTGTTGCCGCCGGAAGCCTTGCCTGCACGGCCAATGGCGCGCAGGGCAGCGCACCGGATGCCGCTGCCATCAGCCAGCTTGCCGCAACGCTCCCCACCACCCGAAGCTGATCCCGTTCACCGGATGCTAAGCCGGATGTGACAAGGATTTCCCGTCCATCCTCCGTGTGTCCGGCAAGGTCATGCTGCGTTATCTCGTCATCCTCGTTCTGCTTGCAGCTCTGGTGCCTTTCGTGCCGGGGCTGGTGGAGCGCTGGACGGAAGCGCAAGACCTCTCCCCCACAGCAGAGCAAGCCGCACAAGCCACAGGTGGCAGCCTGAAACTGAAGGCGGAGCAGAACGGCCACTTTATCGCGGGAACCCGCATCAACGGCAGAACGTTGAAGATGATGGTGGACACGGGCGCAACGCTCGTCGCCCTGCCTCAGTCTGACGCCCGCCGCGCCGGTATCCAGCCGGAGGACAAGGACTTCACCGCCCGGGTCAACACCGCCAATGGCATCATTGCCGCTGCACCGGTGAAGATCGAAACCCTGGAGCTGGGCCCTCTCTATCTTCGGGATGTGGATGCAGTGGTCATTCCGGATGCCTCATTGTCGACACCACTGCTTGGCATGTCAGCGCTGCGCCGGTTCAAACGATTTGATATTTCTGGTGACACGATGCTTCTGGTTCAATAATGTCCAGCCGCTCGGATACCGCTCATTTCGTTAGTCTTTTCCGGCAAAAGCTCTTGTGAGGTTGCTCATGTTTCCCAAACCCGAAGCATTTCTGAAGTCGAATACCTACGCCTACGAATCCAAGCCGATGGTCAAGCCCACCGGTTTCCGCGAGTATGACGCGCGCTGGCTGTTCGAGAAGGAAATCAACCTGATGGGCATGCAGGCCCTCGGCATGGGGATCGGCACCCTGATGCATGAGCGCGGCATCCGTCCGGATATCGTCGTCGGCCATGACTTCCGCGGCTATTCCGCTTCCATCAAGATGGCGGTCATCAACGGGCTGATGGCTGTGGGCATCAACGTGCATGACATCGGCCTTGCCCTGTCGCCGATGGCCTATTTCGCCCAGTTCGCACTGGACGTGCCGGCCGTTGCCATGATCACCGCCTCGCACAATGACAATGGCTGGACCGGCGTGAAGATGGGCGTCAACCGCCCGCTGACCTTCGGCCCGGAAGAAATGGGCCGCCTGAAGGACATCGTACTGAACTCCGCCTTTGTCGCCAAGGGCTCCGGCTCCTACCGCTATGTCGACAATTTCGCGGATGTCTACATCAAGGACCTGACGGACCGTGCCAAGCTGAAGCGCCCGATCAAGGTTGTGGCCGCCTGCGGCAACGGCACAGCCGGCGCCTTCGCCCCGCGCGTTCTGGAAATGCTGGGCGCGGAAGTCATTCCGCTCGACGCCGAACTCGACCACACCTTCCCGAACTACAATCCGAACCCGGAGGACATGAAGATGCTTCATGCCCTGCGCGACAAGGTTCTGGAAACCGGTGCAGACGTTGGCCTCGGCTTTGACGGCGACGGCGACCGCTGCGGCGTGGTGGACAACGAGGGTGAAGAGATCTTCGCCGACAAGGTGGGCGTGATGCTCGCCCGCGACATTTCCTCGCTCTACCCGAACTCGAAGTTCGTGGTGGACGTGAAGTCCACCGGCCTGTTCCACACCGACCCGGTGCTGAAGGCCAATGGCGCGGTGACCGACTACTACAAGACCGGCCACTCCTACATCAAGCGCCGCGTGACGGAGCTGGGAGCCATCGTCGGCTTTGAAAAGTCCGGCCACTATTTCTTCAACGCCCCGATTGGCCGCGGCTATGACGACGGCCTCGTCTCGGCCATCGCCATCCTCGACATGATGGACCGCAACCCCGGCAAGTCCATGGCCGACCTGCGCCGTGCCCTGCCGAAGACCTGGGGCTCGCCCACCATGGCGCCGCACTGCGAGGACGAGATCAAATACGGCATCGTCGACAAGGTGGTCGCCCGCTTCCAGGCCATGCAGGCCGCAGGTGAGAAGGTGGCCGGACAGGCCATCACCGATCTCATCACCGTCAATGGCGTGCGCGTCGTCACGGAAGACGGCACCTGGGGCCTCGTCCGCGCCTCCTCCAACAAGCCGGAGCTTGTGGTGGTGGTGGAAAGCCCCGCTTCCGAAGCCCGCCTGCACGAGATGTTCAAGGCCGTGGATGCGGTGCTGCGCGAGAACCCGGAAGTGGGTGCTTACAACCAGACCCTCTAACCCTGACCAGATCTGAACGGACGGCAACAACATGATCCGGCCCTTTGGCACCCTTCCCGGCGGTGAAACCGTCAATGAAGTCACGCTGAGGGCCGGTTCCCTCGAAGCCGCCGTCCTGACCTACGGCGCAACCCTCCGGGATCTGCGCCTGCATGGCCGCCCGCTGGTTCTCGGGCTCAACACGCTTGAGGACTATCAGGCCCACGGTGCCTATTTCGGCGGAACCTGCGGGCGCTATGCCAACCGCATCGCCGCTGGCCGCTTCACGCTGGATGGCGTTTCCCGTCAGGTCACCTGCAACGAGAAAGGCCGCAATCATCTGCATGGCGGCCAGTGCGGCTATGACAAGAAGCTTTGGCAGATTGCCGAACTCTCCGCCTCCAGCCTGCTTCTGACGCTGACCTCGCCCGATGGCGAGGAAGGCTATCCGGGCAACGTGGATCTGCGCTGCCGCTATACGCTGCTGGAAAACGGCACGCTGCGCCTTGAGATGAACGCAGAGACGGACCAGCCGACGCTGGTCAACCTTGCCCACCACAGCTATTTCAATCTCGACAGTTCCGGCGATATCAGCGGCCACCGGCTGCAGATCCTTGCCGGCCGCTATCTGCCGGTCGATGCAGACTGCATCCCCACCGGCGAGATCCTGCCTGTCGAGGGCACCGCCTTTGATTTCCGCACCAAGCGGCCGATCCGCCAGACCGGCGCGGACCATGCACGGGTGCTGTACGACCACAATTTCTGCGTGGCGGACACACCCTCGGAAGCCTTGCGCCTTGCGGCCGTGCTGGAAGGCGAGACCTCCGGCATTTCCATGGAACTCTGGACCACCGAACCGGGCGTCCAGTTCTATGATGCCTCCGGCCTGGGCCTGCCTTACGAGGGGCTGGAGGGGCGCCGCTACGGCCCGCATGCCGGGCTGTGCCTCGAGCCGCAGCGCTGGCCCGACAGCCCTAACCATACGGAGTTTGCGGGGGCTGTGCTGCGGCCCGGAACAACCTATAGTCAGGTGACCGAGTTCCGCTTCCAGCCGTGAGCCGCACCGCATGAAGACCGTTTTTTCGCCCGTCCAGCTGACCCATGACCCGAAGATGGAAATCTCGGACGGGATGCTGAAACCCGCCGTGGAAATTCCCAGCCGGGCCGAGATGGTCCGCAACGAAATCCTTGCCCGCAAGATCGGCCCGCTGTGGACTCCGCAGGACTTTGGCCGCGCCCCGCTGGAACGGGTGCACACAGGCGAATATCTCGACTTCCTCGAAAGCTTCTGGAGCCGCTGGACGGCTGCCGGGCGGCAGGGCGAGGCTTTCCCCTTCGTCTGGCCCGTGCGCCAGCTGCGTTCCTCGCCCACACCCACCCACATCGACGGGCTGCTGGGCCGCTTCTCCTTTGATGCGGGCACGCCGCTGGGCGAGCACACATGGGCTGCAGCCACCGCCAGCGCCAATTCGGCGCTGACCGCCGCCCGCTTCCTGCGCGAGGGCGACCGCTCGGCCTTCGCCCTCTGCCGCCCGCCGGGGCACCACGCGGCAGCCGATTACTTCGGCGGCTATTGTTTCCTCAACAATGCCGCCATCGCCGCCCAGTGGCTGCGTGATCAGGGCACCGCGCGCGTCGCCATCCTTGACGTGGACTATCACCACGGCAACGGCACGCAGGCGATCTTCTACGAGCGCGCCGATGTGATGTTCCTGTCCATCCACGCCGACCCAAAGGAAGAATACCCCTATTTCCTCGGCCATGCGGACGAGACGGGCGAAAAGGCAGGCAAGGGCTTCACCCAGAACTGGCCGCTGCCGCCCGGCACCGATTGGGCCCGTTACGCCCAAGCGCTGGAAGAAGCCTGCCGCTGGCTGACGGTCTACTCCCCGGACGTGCTGATCGTCTCGCTGGGTCTCGACACCTACGAGAAGGACCCGATCTCCCAATTCCGCTTCGTGCCGGAAGACTTCCTGCGCCTCGGCGCCAGGCTCGCCCGCCTCGGCAAGCCCACCCTCTTCGTCATGGAAGGCGGCTACGCCGTCGACGCCCTCGGCTCCAACTGCGTCAACGTGCTCGAAGGATTTCTCGGGGGGTGAGGGGGGATCTGCGGCCCGCGCTTTCCCGGTAAATGTTAATCAGCTGTTAACTTTTGCCGCCCCAATATGCAACCTGTGATTACGATTCTCCCCAACACCTCAACAAGGTGATACCATGACACAGATTGCTTCCGGTCTCCCGCGTTCGGGGTCAGATCTGCTGAGTTCGCTGCGCAAGTCCGGCGCGGCGGAGGCGGAAGGGCGGCAGCCGGGCGGGCGCTCTGGCACAGAACAGGCTGGCGGCGCCGCCGGCAACCCGGCCGCCATTGTCGACCTGTCCCGGCAGGCACAGGAAGCCCTGTCCCGGATGGGCTCCGACAAGGAAGTGGCCGACAAGCTGCAGGAAATCCTCACGGCACAGAAGGGCGGCACCGCCTCCAGAACCGGAGAGGCAGGCAAGGCCCTCTTCACCCAG
>NZ_KB908216.1:0-60874 GCF_000382365.1 Pannonibacter phragmitetus DSM 14782
CCATGACACAGATTGCTTCCGGTCTCCCGCGTTCGGGGTCAGATCTGCTGAGTTCGCTGCGCAAGTCCGGCGCGGCGGAGGCGGAAGGGCGGCAGCCGGGCGGGCGCTCTGGCACAGAACAGGCTGGCGCCGCCGCCGGCAACCCGGCCGCCATTGTCGACCTGTCCCGGCAGGCACAGGAAGCCCTGTCCCGGATGGGCTCCGACAAGGAAGTGGCCGACAAGCTGCAGGAAATCCTCACGGCACAGAAGGGCGGCACCGCCTCCAGAACCGGAGAGGCAGGCAAGGCCCTCTTCACCCAGGCTCCGGGCTCCGGCAAGACAGATGGCTCCTTCGAACCGCTGAAGGTTCTCAAGGACGCAGCCGCTGGCGGCTTCAAGGGTTTCGACTTCGAGCACTTGATCGAGCAACACAGGATTGTCGACAGAGGCGGCATTGGCGGGACAGGTCCCACCGACTCCGAACAGGAACAGCTCGTTCAGGATTTTCTCTATCGTTTGGCCCGAGATGCGGCCCAACTGGAACGGGAAGGCAAGACCGAGGAGTTTCAGAAACTGCGTGATGCGGTGGCCAATGGCACGCTCAGGATTGAAGACCCGGACGAGGTTGAAGGCCTCAATCTCTCCTACACCGCAGCAACATCCCAGAACGAGTTCGGCATATCTGAAAAATGGACGCTTGAGAGGCAGTCCACCGGGGCGGTGAAGGAAGCCCTGGACAAGGGACTGGCCACAGTGACCGCATTTGGCCACCTTGGGGCCTTCTTTGCCGACTGGAGTGGCGGCGGACAGAAGACCTGAACGCCGCTGCTGCCTGCCTGATCCGGCAAGCCGCGCAAAGGCCTGTGCGCCGCAGGGGGGTGAGGGGGCGGCTGAAAATGGCAGGCCCTGAGGGCTCAACCCGGCAGATCCGGCAGATCTCGCATGGCGTGGAGAACCCGCACAACCCGTACCTCCTCACCAGCATCGAGGAAGAAAATCAGATAGCGCCCATGCCGGGCTGAACGCAGCCCCTTGCACAGATCGTCCCGGGCAGGGAAACCATCCGGACGTTCAGCAGCCTGAAGCATCCTGGCTTCGATTTCGGCCACAAAGGACAGTGCCCGGGCAGGATTGTCCTGGGCGATGAAGTCACCAATCTCGATCAGATGGCCATGGCGGCTGGCAGGATGATCAGCCGCGCCATGGATCAGGGCTTCACTGCATATCTTGCACGAAGCTCTGCGAACACCTGATCCGCCGGGAGGCCCGGCCCGCTGTCCAGCCCAGCCTTGATCGCCTCCCGCAAGGCCTCCAGATCCTGCCGCTCCGTGTCCCGGCTCCGGGTCCAGGCACGAAGAGCCTCCCGGACCACTTCGCTGGCCGAGGCATATTCGCCCGACGCTACCGTCTGGCGCAATGTCTCGGCCATCTCAGCCGGCACGGTAATCGTCATTCGTTCGACAGCGCCCATGACGGAACCTCCTGCAGCATGATCATACTTCATCATACTTATGATGCAGATTGGCGCAATGCCAGAGGGAGCGTTTTATGGCAGGCTCCGGGATGCCGGCCCACCACGCCTTGCAAAGGCCGGTGCGCCGCAGGGCTATGCCGTCCCGGTGAGACAAGCTCACCGGGAGACACATGGCTCCCCTACTCCCCCGAATGGGCCAGCAGGCTGGCGTTGCCGCCGGAGGCGGCGGTGTTGAGGGAGATGACCTGTTCGAGGGCGAAGCGCTGCAGATAGGCCGGGCCGCCGGCCTTGGGGCCGGTGCCGGAGAGGCCCGCGCCGCCGAAGGGCTGGGTGCCGACGACGGCACCGATGATGTTGCGGTTGACATAGACATTGCCCACCGGCAGCCGGTCCACCACCTGCTTCACCGTGGCGTCGATGCGGGAATGGACGCCGAGCGTCAGGCCGTAGCCTGAGGCAGCGATCTTTTCCAGCATGGCGCCGAAGTCCTTTGCCTTGTAGCGCACCACATGCAGCACCGGGCCGAAGACTTCGCGCGTCAGGTCCTCGGGCCGTTCCAGTTCGATGATCTGCGGGGCCACATAGGTGCCACCGGCAAGGGTCACGTCCGGCTCCTTGCCGGAGAATTTCAGCCGCCCGGCCGATTCCATCACCCGCACATGGGTGAGAATGTTGTCCCGCGCTTCACGGTCGATCACCGGGCCGATATCGGTTTCAGCAAGACGCGGGTCGCCGAGAGTAAGCTCGCGCGCCGAGCCTTCGATCATCTCCAGCAAGTGATCCGCCACATCCTCCTGCAGGAACAAAAGCCGCAGGGCCGAGCAGCGCTGCCCGGCGGAGCGGAAGGCGGAGGTGACCACATCATCGCAGACCTGTTCCGGCAGGGCGGTGGCATCCACCAGCATGGCATTGATGCCACCGGTTTCCGCAATCAGCGGCACGATGGGCCCGCGCCGGGCGGCAAGGGCGCTGTTGATGGCCCAGGCCGTTTCCGTTGAGCCCGTGAAGGCAACCCCCGCCACCTGCGGATGGGAGGTCAGCGCTGCGCCCACTGCGCCGTCGCCCGGCACATAGAGCAGCGCGGTTTCCGGCACACCGGCAGCATGGAACAGGCGCACCGCCTCATGGGCGATCAGCGGCGTCTGCTCGGCGGGCTTGGCCACCACCGCATTGCCCGCGACAAGCGCGGCGGCCACCTGCCCGAGGAAGATGGCGAGCGGGAAATTCCAGGGCGAAATGCAGACGAAGACGCCGCGCCCGCGCAGGCGGTAGCGGTTCTCCTCGCCCGTCGGCCCGGGCATCAGGCGGCCTTCGCCGAAGAGCCCGCGTGCCTCCGCGGCATAATAGCGGCAGAAGTCCACCGCCTCGCGGATTTCGGCAATGCCATCAGTCAGGGTCTTGCCGGCTTCGGCGGCCAGCAGCGCCATCAGCCGGTCGCGGTTTTCTTCCATCAGATCCGCCATCCGGTCCAGCGCGGCAGCACGGTCTTCCACCGGCGTGCGGGACCAGCTTTCAAAGCCCTTGGCCGCAACCTCCATGGCCGCTGCCGCCAGCTTCGCGTCCGCCTCGGTCACTTCACCGGCCACAAGGCTGCCGTCGATGGGCGACAGCAGGGCACGCGGGCGGGCGGCCCCCTCATGGCCCGGCACCAGCGGACGGGCGGTGACAGCCGGGAAGCTCTGACGCGCCATGCCGGACAGCAGCGCGTTGCGCTCTATTTCCACGCCCAGCTCCAGCCCGGCGGCATTGCGGCGGGTGGGCGCATAGAGATCGGCGGGCAGCGCGATGGAGCGGTTGCGGGCACGCTCGCCGCCTTCGAGCAACTCCGCAGGGCGCTTCAGCAAGTCTGCTGCGGGAATGCTGGCATCCCCGACGATGGACACGAAGGAGGAATTGGCACCGTTTTCCAGCAGGCGGCGCACCAGATAGGCCAGCAGATCCTTATGCCCGCCGACGGGCGCATAGATGCGGCAGGGATAACCGTCGCGCTCCACCACCGCCTTGTAGAGGCTTTCGCCCATGCCATGCAGGCGCTGGAACTCGAAGCCTTCCGGCTTGCCCGCCATCTCCTGGATCTGGGCGACAGTGAGCGCATTGTGGGTGGCGAACTGCGGATAGATGACATCGCGCGCGGCCAGCAGACGGCGGGCGCAGGCGAGATAGGACAGGTCCGTCGCGGCCTTGCGGCTGAAGACGGGATAGTCTGCAAGCCCCCGCTCCTGCGCCCGCTTGATCTCCGTATCCCAATAGGCGCCCTTGACGAGCCGCACCATCAGGCGGCGGTTGTGAAGGCGCGCCAGATCAATAAGCCAGCTAATGACCTCCTGCCCGCGCTTCTGATAGGCCTGCACAGCAAGGCCGAAACCGTTCCAGCCGTCCAGCACCGGGTCAGCTACAAGCCGGGCAATCAGGTCCAGCGATAGCTCCAGCCGGTCGGCCTCTTCGGCGTCAATGGTGAAGTTGAGGTCATGGGCGCGGGCCATGCGGGCAAGGTCCAGCACGCGGGGCAGCAGCTCGGTCATCACCCGCTCTTCCTTCACCGCCTCATAGCGCGGATGCAGCGCCGAAAGCTTGACGGAAATGCCCGGCCGGTCCGGCAGGGGGCGGGATCCGGCCGCCTTGCCGATGGCCTCGATGGCGGCCGCATAGGAGCGGAAATAGCGTTCCGCATCGGCCTGCGTGCGCGCACCCTCGCCCAGCATGTCATAGGAGAAGCGGTAGCCCTTCGGCTCCAGAACCTTGGCCCGTTTCAGCGCATCCTCGATGGTTTCGCCCAGCACGAACTGGTGGCCGAGAAGACGCATGGCCTGCCGCGTCGCCGTGCGCACGGCCGGCATGCCGATGCGGCGCACAAGGCTGGTGAGGATGCTGTCCGGCGTGTCGCCCGGATGCAGCAGCCGCGAGGTGACACCCAGCGCCCAGGAAGAGGCGGACACAAGCCAGGTGTCGGACTTGCGCCCTTCCCCCTCGCCGAATTTGGCGGCGGCCAGCTTGTCCTCGATCAGCTTGTCGGCGGTGGCCGCATCCGGCACGCGCAGCAGCGCCTCGGCCAGCACCATCATGGCAAGGCCCTCGCGGGTGGTGAGGCCGAACTCCCGCATGAAGTCTTCGACGCCGCCAAGACCAGAACGGGCGCCGCGCATCTCTTCGATATAGGCCGTGGCCTTCGCGTCGATCCGCGCTTCCGCATCAGCAGCAAGGCGGGTTTCCGCCAGCATGCGGCGCACCAGTGCGCCATCATCGGGGGCGAACTCCGCGCGAAAAGGGGAAGCGGTGAGAGCAGGGGCAAGCGGGGCAGACGCAGGCTTCAAGATCGGATCTCCGGCAGGCGCAGGGCGCAACAGGGCTTTCCGCCAGATTACCTGTAATCCTGCTTTGGTTTTCGCCAAAGACAGGTTATGAAACCTGATATTTTCTGGAAGTGAGGCCTCTTGATGGAGAATATTCCGGATCTCGACCGGATCGACCGCAAAATCCTGGGCGCACTGCAGGAGGATGGGCGGATCACCAACACGGATCTGGCCGAAAAGATCGGCCTGTCCGCCACCGCCACCTCCGAGCGGATGAAACGGCTGATCCGCGAGGGCTACATCCTGCGCTTCACCGCAGAGCTGAACCCGCAGAAGCTCAATCTCGGGCTGCTGGTGTTCGTGGAGGTGAAGCTGGACAAGACGACGGCGGACGTGTTCGACGCCTTTGCGTCAGCGGTGGCCCGCTCGGCCGAAGTGCTGGAATGCCACATGGTCGCAGGCGGCTTTGATTATCTCATCAAAAGCCGCGTGCGCGACATGACCCACTACCGGCAGTTTCTGGCAGAGGTGATCCTGAACCTGCCGGGCGTGCGCGAAACGCACACCTACGCGGTGATGGAGGATGTCAAGGACACCCACGTTCTGCCGATTTGAGAGGGAGGGAGGCTGGGCGGCGGCCGGTGAGACCGCCGGGGGAGCCTTGCGCGTTTCTGATGGTAATCCTGCAGGCATTTCCGGGCGAACGTTGCATCAGTCCGTCTTCCAGAAACGTCATCCATCCACAGGCAGAAACGCGAGGGCAAGGAACAAGCTGCAAGCCGCAGGAATGCGGCGGCTTACAGCACTTTCACATGTTCGGCCATGCTGCGGCCGGCGCGGAAGGCCATGTCGAAGGCAACAAGCTGGCCTTCATGCAGGCTGCCGATGCCGGAACGGCGCAGGCTCGCCAGATCAACGAGGACGTCGTCCCCTTCCTGAGGTTCGATCGCACCAATTCCCCGGTGCATGTCAAACCACTTTACATTTCCGTGGTCCATTTTTTCTTCTTTCTTTACGTCACATCATAGGTCATCGGCCAGCTCTATAGCTGGCTTTTTCGACGGCTCGATGACAGTTGTCATTGGAGGATCGTCACCTTTTGTCAGGCTTGACTGGTGACTGCCTTGTGTCAGCTTCTCACTTGCGTGGTTAACAGAAGCCTAACGGCCTCTTCTCCGCACCCTTTCGCGGGGCTGCGGCATTGCTGCACGGATACACAGATGGGCCTTGGGAGGGGCAATGTCAAGTGGTGGCGAGCTCAGCCGCGCGCATAGGTGCAAAATCCGGAACGGTTCGGCGCAAACCGGCGGGGCCCTGCTCGATGAGATCCGCAAGACTGCCTGGAGAAACCGGGCGGCTGAACAGATAGCCCTGGAAACTGGAGCAGCCTGCCTGCTGCAGCAGGGCGAACTGCGCTTGAGTCTCGACGCCCTCGGCGATGATCTCGAGCCCAAGGCTCTGGCCAAGCTGAAGGATGGTGCTGACAATCGCCAGGTTGCGGTCATCGTTCAGGAGGTCACGGACGAAGGACTGGTCGATCTTCAGCTGGTCAAACGGCAACTGCTTCAGGGTGCTGAGCGAGGAATAGCCCGTGCCGAAATCATCCAGCGACCAGCTGATGCCCAGTTCCTTGAGCGCCCGCATCTTGCTGCCGGCAATCTCAGCATCTTCGGCAAGGGCGCTTTCTGTCAGTTCCAGCTTCAAAAGTTCGGGACGTGCGCCGCTCAGCCGCACAATGCTGCGCACCTGCTCGACGAAATCCGGCTGGCGGAACTGCGAAGCACTGACATTGACGGACACCGTCAGCCGGGCTGTCAGCGGAGAGGCAGCCCATGCTGCAAGCTGGGCACAGGCCGTGCGCAGCACCCATTCGCCGATGGGAATGATCAGCCCCGTTTCCTCCGCCAGCGGGATGAACTCACCCGGCGGGATGTTGCCTTTCTTGCCGTGCTTCCAGCGAAGCAGAGCTTCGGCGCCCAGGATCCGCCCTCCCGCATCGGCCTGAGGCTGATACTGGAGATGGAATTCCCCCCGGGCGATCGCCCTGCGGATCTCTCCCTCCATGGCATGGCGGGCGCTTACGCTGGTCTGAAGTGCAATGGCAACCACGCAGAGACCCAAGATGCCGGTGATGGTGTGCAGCCAGACGACGGCCGTCAAGCCGGCAACCGGACTGACAAGTTCCTGCGGAGGCAGCGGAGCCATACCCAGCGAGATCACCAAAAACGACAGAACGCCGAAGGCCGGCAGCAGCACACGCAGATAAAGGCCCTCATGGCTGAAGACCAGAAAAGTGGCGGCAACGATCGGGAAAAGGTTGAAATGCACGGCACGGACCTGCCCGTCAGGCGGCACGTCGAAGAAACTCCCGAGCAATGTTGTCACAAGCACCGCATGAGACATGACAATGGCGGCCGCTCTCAAATGAAAGCGTAACGCAAGGAGCATCATCACGGCACCCGAAAGGGCGGAAAGCCCGGCATAGGTCGCGTGAAACAGGGCGCCGTAGAGAAGATAGAACACGCACCAGGCCGCGCTCACCGCAACAGTAACCGCTCCTCCATAGACGATCAGCAGCCGGATTCGCAGGTTGTACCGGCCGGCGGGCGTCCATTCAGAAACATCCGCACGAGAAAGATCCAGATTTCTGAAAATTTTGCTTAAAATCTTAGGCAATTCCCGGCCGCATGTTTTTTTGATCAAGGCATTTTATCTATTCAAAAAGTAAAAATATTACAATCTTCTCCTAAAAGGCCGATCAACAGACTGCACAAGCCCATGCACGCACTGCAAAAATGAAAAACGGCCGGGCTTTCCAGCCCGGCCGTCCGCTTTCTGCCCATCCTCAGGCGGCACGCACCTGATTGAGGAAGTCCGTCATTGCCCGACGCATGCGGGCCGACCGGTCATGCAGCTCCTCGATAGCCTGGCGCATGTCTTCACTGATGACCCCCGTCTGCTGCGCCGAGTTGCTCACAGTGCCGATGGAGTCCGTCACGCCATGGGTGCTGCTGGCAGCTTGCGAGACGTTGCGGGCGATCTCGTTGGTGGCTGCATTTTGCTGCTCGGTCGCCGCAGCCATGGCCGTGGTACGTTCGGAAATCAGCTTCACCATTTCAGCCACGGCAGCCGTCGCCTCAATGGACTCGGATGCAGCCACGCGCATCTCGGAGATCTGGCTGTCGATTTCTTCCGTCGCCTTGGCTGTCTGCTCTGCCAGCGCCTTCACCTCGCTAGCGACAACGGCAAAGCCCCGGCCAGCCTCACCCGCACGGGCAGCCTCGATGGTGGCATTCAGGGCCAGCAGGTTGGTCTGGTTGGCGATGTCATTGATGAGACGCGTCACATCACCAATGCGAACCACCACATCCTGCAGTTTGCCGACCGCCTGATTGGAACGGTCCACCTCGGTCTCCGCCTTGGCAGCAACCTTCGAGGCGGAGTGCACCTGCTCGTTGATCTCGGCGATGGAAGCCGACAGCTCTTCCGTGGCACTGGCAACCGTGTTGACGTTGTTCGTCGTGTGCTGGGAAGCCTCGGCGACGGACGCAGCCTGACGGTTTGTCTCGCTGGCGATGGTGGCCAGAGAGGAGGCCGTGCCCTTGAGGTTCGTCAGCCCGCCAATCATCTCGTCGGAGATGGAAAGCACGGCTTGCTCGAAGGAGTTGGCAACAGCTCCCATGCCGCGCTTGCGCGCTTCTTCGGCCTCGGCACGCTGGTGCTCTGCAGCAGCTTCCAGATCGCGGGTCCGCAGCATGTTCTCGCGGAAGATCTCCATGGCGCCGGCCATGTCGCCAATCTCGTCACGCCGGCCGCTCAGGTTCACCTGTGCGTTCAGATCACCACTGGCAAGACGCCCCAGCACGACCGACAGGGTCTTCAAGGGCCGCGAAACCAGCCGGAAGTTCAGGTAGCCGAAAAGCATGGCCACGAACAGCATCAGCCCAGCGCTGCCCAGCGCGATTGTCCGTGCATCGGACAAGGCTGCCTTCTCGATTTCAGCCAGCCTCCCGATCTTCGCGTCGATTGTCTCTTCAAGCGCCCGGATGGCCTCAGTGGCCTTGGCCTGAAGCGCGTTGCCTTCACCCGACAGTTCCATGGCCCGGGCAAGATCCACTGTCTCCGGCGTGCGCATGTTCTGGATCTGCGCGTCGACAAACTGCACCTGCCAGGCATTCAATGTCGATGAGATGTCTGACACCAGACCGGAATCGGATGGGGAGACATCCGCGACACTGCTGCCAAGCGTGGCGAGCAGTCCCTTGACCTCCTCTCCCATGGCCTTTGCACGGGCAAGAGCCTCCCGGTCTCCTGTCAGCAGGAAGACTTTCAGTTCAAGGTTTTCCTCAATGACGGACACCTCAAGGTTGTCGATCTGCGTGGCAACCTGATAGTGGCGCGACATGGCCGTCACCGCGTCGGCGGCGGCGACGGTCTTGTAGTAGGTGGTAAGGCCCGCCGCGAGGCTGATCAGCGACAAACCGGCGAAGGCAGCAATGCCCTTTTGGCCAACAGAAAGATTCTTCAGCATTCTCAGCCTCCCGTCAGCTGCCGGTACCAGAGCGGCGCTCGAGCTCGGTCAGGTTAATTTCAATGGTGGCAGCGCCGATGGGCTTTCCGCTTTCGGGATCGGCGATCGTGACATTCAGCTGGGACAGCCAGACCTTGAGCTCTTCGTTCCATTCCGCCTCATCAATGAAAATGGCATCGGCACCGAGAGGGAATGTCTTCTGGAACTTGGCCTCATCACCTTGCCAGTAGTCACTGGTGATGCTGCTCTGGCCAACGTTGAGCCCATTCGCATCCATCACGAAAATCTCGGCATAGAGGCCCAGGCTTCCCGCCTGCATGCGCAAAAGATAGGTGGACAGCGGGGCAGACAGCGTCGCCGCGATCAGGGGCTTGTCGCTCGCCTTGCGCTCGTCCACCCATTGCTTGTCAAGCGTATCAATCTCCGCCTGCGAGATCGTGCCGCGCTTGCCGTTCTGCGCCTTGATCGAAAGCGGCACAATGGGATTGCCCAGCGCCTCCCTCACGCTCTCAATCACGGCAGGGGTGATCAGAGACGCAGGATCGGGAGCGGCAGGCTGCGCCTGGGCAGCAGAATGCAACCCAGTTGCAATCAAAACAAGAACCGCGGCGGCGCAAACGTTTTTCATAATGAGCCTCGTGCATTTTTACATGCACAAGGCTGAAATAAGCCAGTTAAGAATGAATGAAGCTGCACAGCTAAAGGTCACAACGACCAATTTAAAAGCACACTATGTCAAAAATGTTCAATCTGAAGTCAAACAGATGAAAATTGCACGCAACTCTCGCTGATCACGCATCGTCAAATATGACAATAATCAAAATTCAAGCAAATGACGCAACGACACTCGATAGTTTTCATAGAGGAACCGGTATCCAAGTTCCTGCTTAAGGCGCTCGTTTGAAACGCGCTTGTTCTCGCCATAAAAAGAACGCGCCATAGGCGAAAGCTCCGCCGTTTCAAAATCTTGCTCCGGTGGCGGTTGTATCCCCAAAAGCTCCGCCCCGTACGTGACCACATCCTGCGGCGGCGCGGGCTCATCATCCGTCACATTGTAAATGCGCGTTTTCGGCTGCGCGAGCGACGCTTCCAACGCACCCGCAATGTCCTCGACACGGATGCGGTTGAACACCTGACCCGGCTTCACAAGCCGTCTGGCCGTACCGTCGCGCAGGTTGATGAGCGCATTGCGGCCGGGCCCGTAGATGCCGGACAGACGGAAGATCTGCACCGGCAGCTCCGTCTTCGCGGCAAATTCCAGCCAGGCGTTTTCAGCCGCCACGCGCTGCACCGACCGGCGTGACACCGGGCGGCAGGGCGTGTCTTCATCCACCCAGGCGCCATCATGGTCGCCATAAACACCCACGGTGGAAAGATAGCCAATCCACTGCGGACGGCCTGCGGCAACATCCGCGCCGTGATGCACCAGCACCGGATCGCCTGCCTCATCCGGCGCAATCGACTGGAGCACGTGGGTTGCGCTGGCCAGAGCCTCACGAATGCCCTCACCCGGTTGCGTGCCGTCAAACAGAAAGGGCTCGACGCCCAGCGCCTTCAGCTGCTCCGCCTTGGCCTGCGAGCGCGTGGTGCCGCCGATCCAGCTGCAGCGGTGCCGGACACGCTCCACGAAAGCCTTCGAGGAATAGCCAACTCCGAAGATGAACAGGCGCATGGGCTTCTCCCTGATGCTCAGAGGCTCAGTTTCTTGCGGCGGATCTCGTAAAGCGTGATGCCGGTGGCGACCGCCAGATTGAGGCTGTCCGCCTGCCCGGCCTGCGGAATGCGCACCAGCGTCTTGCAGGCGGCAGCCAGGTCATCGGAAAGGCCCTGCTGCTCGTTGCCCATGATGAGCAGCGCCGGCTCGCGGTAGTCCACCGTCCGGTAATCGACGGAACCGGCAAGGTGGGTGCCCGCCACCGTGCCCGGCCATTTCGCCATCATCGTCTTGAAAGCGTCTGCAGAGGTCTTGACCAGCGGCACATGGAACAGCGAGCCCATGGTGGCGCGCACCGCTTCCACCGCGAAGGGGTCGGTACAGTCACCGATGAGGATCACGCCGGAAGCCCCCACCGCGTCCGCCGTGCGGATGATGGTGCCCAGATTGCCCGGATCGCGCACCCGGTCGAGGGCGATCCAGACGGTAGACAGGGCCGGGTCGATGCGCTCCAGCGGTGTCAGCTGCTGCTCGTAAACGCCAACCACCATCTGCGGGTTTTCCTTGCGGGTGATCGCCTCCAGAATGGGCGTGTTCACCTCCAGGATCAGCGCGCCGCGCGACTTGGCCGTAGCGGCTGCCTTCTGCGCAATCGGGTTGTCCCGCGCTTCCGGCCCCAGCGCCAGATAGCGGACAGTCCACCCGGCATCGAGCGCATCCGTCGCCAGCTTCAACCCTTCCGCCACGAAGAGACCGGACTGCGTGCGGTGCTTGCGCATCGCGACGAGGCCCTTGATTTCCTTGATGATCGGATTGGAATGGCTGGTGATCTGCTTCACCGCCCCCATGCGGGGTCTTTGCTCGCTCATGCGCCGCTCCAGCGGGAAAAGAGGGATGTGGACAGGCAGCGCTCGCCCTTTTCCTCACGGATGACAAGCTCGCCGGATTCCAGCAGGCCGCCCTGCTTCGACAGGGTTTCGGCCATCAGCTCATGGACGGAGAGGAAAGAGGCGCGGATGGCATAGGCTGTCAGGATCATGAAGAGCGCGTTGGGAGACAGCAGCTGGCGCAGCATGTCCAGCATTTCCGGCAGGTTGACGAACAGGTCCCAAACCTCGCCCTTGGGGCCGCGGCCATATTTCGGCGGATCAAGGATGATGCCGTCATAGGTGCTGCCACGCCGCACCTCGCGGGCCACAAACTTGCTGGCGTCTTCGAGGATCCAGCGGATCGGCAGATCGCCGAGGCCGGACAGATCCTGATTTTCGCGGGCGTAGGCAATCGCCTTCTTGGAGGCATCCACATGGGTGACATGGGCGCCAGCGGCAGCGGGCAGCAGCGAGGCAAGGCCGGTGTAGCCGAAGAGGTTCAGCACCTTCACCTGACGGCCAGGTTCGGCGGCGCGCGCCTCGCGGACCTTTTCCATCACCCAGTCCCAGTGCGGGGCCTGCTCGGGGAACACGCCCACATGGCGGAAGGACATGAAGCGGCCGAAGTAACGCGCCGGCCCATAGGCCATTTCCCAGGTCTCGGGCACACTGCCGGCAAACTTCCAGCGGCCGGGACCTTCCTCGTCCACGTCACCGGTGAAGACCGCATCCGCACGGTCCCAGACCGCCTGCTTCAGGCGCGGCAGGCCCATCGCCTGCGGTTCGGGCCGGACGACGGTGAAGCGGCCATAGCGCTCCAGCTTCTGCCCGCGCCCCATGTCCAGCAGAGCATAGTCCTTCCACCCGGCCGTTTCGAGGATCACCGGCCAGCGGGCCGCAGGCGGCAGCCCCGGGCGGGCCGCAGCGGAAACGGCAGCCCCGCGCTCTGGCAGGGAAGCATGGCCGGTTTCAACGGCGGCGGCGGGCGTTTGCGGGGTTTGAGGGGCCTGGGCCACGGGCAAAACTTTCCGGAAGTCTCGATAACACGGTATTGTCTCAGCCATTAGGGCGGAGCGGGCCTGCGGTCAATCGGCTAACCCTGATTTATGCGCCCCGCGAAAACTGCCCTAAGGGACACAGCTTACTGGACTTGGGATTGAAATTCCTACAGAAATTACTTTGACAAGCTGGTGCGAATTTGATCGGCTGTGCCCATGCAGGGTGCATGATGCATGCATGTATTGGGAGAGTTAGATGCTGCCAGGTTCTCATGATCCCACGCGCAGGCACGCTGACAGGGTGCGGGAAACAGTCGAGAACAACGGCTGCGCTGCACATTCGCTTGTTGCTGCTTCCTGGCGCCGCTCGATGTTGTATCACGGCCTTGATCCCAATCTGGACCAGCCTGCGGTGCGGGTGGAAGAACACACGCTGGCACAAGCGCGCGACCGGATGGGAAGCCTGCTGGAGATCGCCGTGCCTGCCCTCGACAGGCTGAATGCAACGCTTGCGCCCAGCGGCTGCAGCATCCTGCTGAGTGACAAGGAGGGCCTGTTGCTGGAGACCCGCGAAGCGCCCGGCGATCAGAGCGAATTTGCGCGCTGGGGCCTGACGGCTGGCGGCGTGTGGAGCGAGGCGCAGCAGGGCACCAATGGCATTGGCACATGCGCCATCGAGAAACGCCTGGTGATCGTGCATCAGGATCAGCATTTCCGCGTCAGCAACACGGAAATAAGCTGCATTGCCGCCCCGATCTTCGATCATCTTGGCGACCTTGCCGCGGTGCTGGACATTTCCAGCTGCAGGCGCGACCTCACCCTCGCCTATGCGCAGGTGCTCGGGATGGTGGTCACGGAAAGTGCCCGTGCCATGGAGAGCGATCTGTTCCGGATGGCCTATCCCGGCTGCCGGATTGTCGTGGCCAAGGGCCACGGACACGGCGGCGTTTCTCTTCTGGCGCTGGATCCCGATGATGTGATCACCGGCGCGACCCGTCTTGCCCGCAAGATGCTGGGCCTGACCGACGCCATCCTTGCCTCTGCGCCCGGCGCAGCCGCCTATCTCGGCTCGGCAGCGGAGGAGGACCCACGCGCCGCGGAAAAGGCCGCACTGCGCCGGGCACTCGCCCGGGCGAAAGGCAATGTCTCGGCCGCCGCCCGTGACCTCGGCATCAGCCGGGCCACCATGTACCGTAAGATGGGCCAGCTCGGCCTCGACGGCTGACCCTCCCGTACCTGTCTCAAATCTGCGACAGATCCGGCATGTTTTATTGCCGCACAGGTCTTTTCCCTTATGCCGGAGCAGCGCACACTTCAGGTCCTTGGCCGGGCAGATGGCAGCCCGGCGGCTCAGGGCGGGGCGCAATGTGGCAAGGGGTGGACCAGGCGCGCGACGGTGACATCTGCCAGGCTCTGGCCGCAATCTTTCTTCTTTCTCTCCATGGGCTTGCCAGCTGCGTTCCAGTCCGGCACCCTTGGGAAGACGCAAGACAAGAGCCATATGGGAAGGGCAGGCTGCGGACGGCAAGCCGTGATAGGCGCCAGCGCTGCGGCAAGCCTGCCCCCGAGGAGAGAGAGGCACGAAACACGATGGACATGACAGGGGAATACCGCATCCCGGCACCGCGAACCGATGTCTGGAATGCCCTGAACGATCCGGACGTGCTGAAAGCATGCATTCCGGGCTGCGACAGCCTGGAGATGACCTCGCCCACGGAAATGACGGCGGCCGTCACCGCCAAGATCGGCCCCGTGAAGGCCAAGTTTAAGGGCGCGGTCACGCTTGAAAATCTCAACCCGCCGGAAAGCTACACCATCGCCGGTGAAGGCAAGGGCGGCGTTGCCGGTTTTGCAAAGGGATCCGCCGACGTGCATCTTGCCGAAGACGGCGGGGACACCATTCTCAGTTACACCGTGAAGGCACAGGTGGGCGGCAAGCTGGCCCAGCTGGGCAGCCGCCTGATCGACAGCACCGCCCGCAAGATGGCCGACGAGTTCTTCGGCAATTTCTCGCAGATGGTTGCCGGAAACGCGGCTGCCACGGCAACGGCCGAAGACGGTGAACCGGACGCGGGCACGCTGGAAGAAGCCCGGTCGATTGCGATGGAACAGGCGGGCGACGCCGTTGTCCATGCGGTTGAGGACGTGGAGAAAACGATCGGACACGCCGTGCATGAGGCTGAGGAGACAGTCGAAGCTGCGGCGGTGAAGGGAAGTTTTGGCGGGCCGATGGTCTGGGGTCTCGCCGCACTGGCGGCGATCATCGTCATCCTCGCCATCATGAGCAGGTAAGGAGCAGAACATCTTTTAGCCCGCTGGTGACGCGACCGGAGAGCGGGAACAATTGAGGGAGGTATGAATGGCAAAAGTGTCAATGACCGTGAACGGCAAGAAGGTCTCGGCCGCTGTCGAGGACCGGACCCTGCTCGTTCACTATCTGCGCGAGGCGCAGGGCCTGACCGGCACCCATGTGGGCTGCGACACGTCCCAATGCGGGGCCTGCGTGGTGCATGTGAACGGCAAGGCCGTGAAGTCCTGCACCATGCTGGCCGCACAGGCGGAAGGTGCCACGGTGACCACCATCGAAGGCCTTGCCAATGGCAACGAGCTGCATCCCGTGCAGGCGGCCTTCCGCGAGCATCATGGCCTGCAGTGCGGCTTCTGCACACCCGGCATGATCATGGCCGCCGTGGACATGATCGAGCGGCATGGCGCAAATCTGGATGAGGCCACGATCCGCAACGAGCTGGAAGGCAACATCTGCCGCTGCACCGGCTATCACAACATCGTCAAGGCCATCAAGGCGGCTGCTGACCAGATGGCCGGCCTGCGGACCGCAGCCGAATAAGACCGGCCCTTGCGGCGCTTGAGCCTCTCAAGGCGCCGCCGAGCATCCCCATCCGCGCGGACGCGAAACCTGCGCGGCACATGACAAGCCGGAGAGCCGGACAAATGCCGTGAGGAGGCGGTGTCCGGCACTGCGGAACAAGGAAACGGCCTACGGGCAAAAGCCCGGCAGGAAACCTGTCTGAGGGAGTTGTGCCATGGGAGTTCAAGGCATTGGCGCACGTGCGCTGCGCAAGGAAGACAAGCGTTTCATCACCGGCAAGGGCCGGTACACGGATGACATGACCGCACCGCGCATGACCTATGCGGCCTTCGTGCGTTCACCCCACGCCCACGCCCGTATCACCGGCATCGACGTCAGCGCTGCGCTGGAGATGGAAGGCGTCGAGGCAGTGCTGACCGGCGAGCAGCTGGTGGGTGATGGCGTCGGCAATCTGATCTGCGGCTGGATGATCCACTCGCGCGACGGCAGCCCGATGAAGATGGGCGCCTGGCGGGCACTGGAGCCGGAGACCGTGCGCTATGCCGGTCAGGCGGTGGCCGTGGTCATCGCCGAAACGCTAGGGCAAGCCCGCGATGCGGCCGAGGCGGTCCTCGTGTCCTATGAGGAACTGCCGGTGGCGATCGATCCGGTCGCCGCCCTTGAACCAGGCGCGCCGCAGCTGCATCCGGAAGCGCCGGGCAATCTGATCTATGACTGGGTGATCGGCGATGAAGCCGCCACCAATGCCGCCTTCGAGAAGGCCGCCCATGTGACGCGGATGGACATCACCAACAACCGGCTGGTGCCCAACCCGATGGAGCCACGCGCCGCGCTCGCCGACTATGACAGTGCCGAAGAGCATTTCACCCTGCACACCACCTCGCAGAACCCGCATGTGGCGCGTCTGGTGCTCTCCGCCTTCTACAACATCGCGCCCGAGCACAAACTGCGCGTGATCGCGCCGGATGTGGGCGGCGGTTTCGGCTCCAAGATCTACATCTACCCGGAAGAGATGGTCTGCCTGTGGGCCTCCAAGCGCACGGGCCGTCCGGTGAAATGGGTCTGCGACCGCACGGAAGCCTTCCTCACCGACGCCCATGGCCGCGATCACCGCTCCCATGCGGAACTGGCGCTCGATGCCAATCACAAGGTCATCGGCCTCAGGGTCAGCACGGTGGCGAACCTCGGCGCCTACATGTCGTTGTTCTCCTCCTCCGTTCCGACCTATCTCTACGCGACGCTGCTTTCGGGCCAGTATGATATCCCGGCCATCCACTGCAACGTGAAGGCCGTCTATACCAACACCACGCCGGTCGATGCCTATCGTGGTGCGGGACGGCCGGAAGCCACCTATCTGATCGAGCGCATGATGGAGACGGCAGCGCGCGAGGTTGGGCTCGACCCGGCCGAGTTCCGCCGCCGCAACTTCATCCGCAGCTTCCCGCATCAGACGCCCGTCATCATGTGCTATGACGCGGGCGACTATGACGCGACGCTGGATGCTGCGCTGAAGGCCATCGACTATGCCGGTTTCCCCGCCCGCAAGGCGGAAGCGGCCCGCAAGGGCAAGCTGCGCGGCATCGGCCTGTCCTGCTACATCGAGGCCTGCGGCATTGCCCCGTCAGCGGCTGTCGGCTCGCTGGGTGCAGGCGTCGGCCTGTGGGAATCGGCGGAAGTGCGGGTCAATCCGGTCGGCACCATCGAGGTGCTCACCGGCTCGCACAGCCATGGCCAGGGCCACGAGACGACCTTTGCCCAGCTCGTCGCCGAGCGCTTTGGCGTCGATACGGACACCGTGTCCATCGTCCATGGCGACACGGACAAGGTGCAGTTCGGCATGGGCACCTATGGCTCGCGCTCCGGCGCGGTCGGCATGTCGGCTATCGTCAAGGCGCTGGACAAGGTGGAGGCCAAGGCCAAGAAGATCGCCGCCCATCTGATGGAAGCCGCCGAAGGCGATGTGGTGTTTGAAGGCGGCGAACTGAAGGTGGCCGGCACCGACAAGTCCCTGCCCTTCTTCCAGGTGGCGCTGGCGGCCTACACCGCCCACAATCTGCCAGCTGGCATGGAACCGGGGCTGAAGGAAGGGGCGTTCTACGATCCCACCAACTTCACCTTCCCGGCAGGCACCTATGTGTGCGAGGTGGAGATCGACCCGGAAACCGGCAAGACAGCCATCATCAACTTCGTCGCCGCCGATGACTTCGGCAAGATCATCAATCCGATGATCGTGGAAGGCCAGGTGCATGGCGGGCTGACGCAGGGCATCGGCCAGGCACTGCTGGAAAATGCCGCCTATGACGAGGGCGGCCAGCTTCTGACCGGCTCCTTCATGGATTACGCCATGCCGCGCGCCGATGACGTGCCGTCCTACACCTTGCTGACGACCGAGACCATCTGCCCGGGCAACCCGCTCGGCATGAAGGGCTGCGGCGAGGCCGGTGCCATCGGCTCGCCCCCGGCCGTCATCAACGCCATCACGGATGCGCTCGGCATCCGCGACCTTGCCATGCCCGCCACGCCCCAGCGGGTGTGGGAGGCGATCCGCAACGCCAGCCAGCCTCTGGCAGCTGAGTGACATGACATAAGCGGGACCGGGCGCGCCCCATGGCTGCACCCGGCCCTGCCCTCTGCTGACGCTTTCCTTTGAGGAGAACGAACACGATGTATGAGACAAGCTATCACCGGGCCGCTTCGGTCGCAGATGCTGCCAGCCTGATCGCCAAGGCGGATGACGGCAAGCTTCTGGCCGGTGGCCAGACCCTGATCCCCACCATGAAGCAGCGCCTTGCCGCGCCGAGTGACCTCGTTGACATCGGCCAGATGGCCGAGCTGAAGGGCATCACCGAAAGCGGTGGCACGCTGCGTATCGGTGCAGGCACCAAGCATGCCGATGTGGCCGGTTCCGATCTGGTCCGCCGCCTGATCCCCGGCCTTGCCAGCCTTGCGGGCGGCATCGGCGATCCGCATGTGCGCCACATGGGCACGATTGGCGGCTCCGTCGCCAACAATGACCCGGCAGCGGACTATCCCTCCGCTGTGCTGGCGCTGGATGCCACCGTCCACACGGACAAGCGGGACATTGCCGCCGCAGACTTCTTCGTGGGCATGTTCGAAACGGCACTGGAAGACGGCGAGATCATCACCGCCATCAGCTTCAAGGTTCCGGAGAAGTCGGCCTACGCCAAATACCCGAACCCGGCCTCCCGCTATGCCATGGCCGGCGTATTCGTCGCCCGCCACAAAGATGGCTCCGTGCGCGTGGCCGTCACCGGCGCCGGTCAGGGCGGCGTGTTCCGGGCAGAGGCCATGGAATCGGCCCTTGCGGCCAAGTGGTCGGCAGATGCCGTTGCCGGTATTGCCCTCGAGGCGGATGACATGCTCTCTGACATCCACGGCTCTGCGGAGTACCGCGCAAACCTCGTCACCGTCATGGCCAAGCGCGCCGTCGCTGCGGCTTGAGGCAAGACCGAAGCGGGGCACCGCCCCGCTTCGGGCAACTGATCAACCTTCAGGCCGTCATCCCGGTTTGCCGCCTCGCGGCAAGACCGGGATCCAGTAAGCCCTGTGCCAGAAATGGCCAATACCGTGGATACTGGATCCCCACCTTCGTGGGGATGACACTGAGATTGGGGGGCCCTCCCCCGTCTCACGCCGCCGCAACCTCGGCGAGGAAGCGGTCGACTTCGTCCTTGAGCATGCGCGTCTTGCTGTTCAGCTCTTCGGAAGCGTTCAGCAGCACATCAGCGGAGCTGCTGGTTTCGGCAACCGCATTGGACAGTTCCTGGATGTTTCCGGCAACAGCCGAAGAGCTGTCCGCCACCTGCCGTACGCTGCGGGAGATGTGCGAGGTGGCCGAGTTCTGCTGGGTCATGGCCGTGGCGATGGCGCCCGTGTAGCTGTCTACCTGCCCCATGGTCTCACTGATGCCGGTGATGGCGGCGACAGAATCGCTTGTAGCATGCTGGATGGCATTGACCTGAGCGGCGATCTCTTCGGTTGCCTTGGACGTCTGGTTGGCCAGCTCCTTCACCTCGGAAGCCACAACGGCAAAGCCCTTGCCTGCCTCCCCGGCTCGAGCCGCCTCGATGGTGGCGTTGAGGGCCAGAAGGTTGGTCTGGGCAGCGATAGCCTGAATGAGGGTGATCACCTCGCCGATCTTGGCCGCCGCTGATGCAAGCCCGTCCACCTTGGCGCTGGTTTCCTGCGTGGCATGCGTTGCACGGCTGACCACCTGGGTGGTGCGGGAAACCTGGTTGCCGATCTCCTGCACGGACATGGACAGCTGCTCGGCTGCAGCAGCCGCACTGTCCATGCCAGCCAGCGCCGCTTCCGAGGCACTGGCCGTCTGGCTGGCGCTTTCCGAGCTTTCGCGGGCGATGACGGCAAGGCGCTGTGCCGTGGCGTCCAGATTGCCGGCCGTGCTGCCGACAGACGTAATCAGGTTCTGCGCCGTAGCACGGAAGCCGGAGATCAGCGCGTCCACCTTCTGCTGACGCGCCATGCTGACAGCCTGGCTGGCGGCCCGCTCCTGCTCGAGGCGAAGCCGCTCCAGCGCGTTGTCCTTGAAGACCTGCACCGCCTGCGCCATGCCGCCGATCTCATCGCCACGGCCGAGGCCGGGCACGTCTGCAGATGTGTCACCATTGGCCAGACGGCGCATGAAGCTGGTCATGGCACGGATCGGGCGTGTGATCAGACGGTTGAGGCCGATCGCAAGGGCAAGGCCAAGCGCGATGGCCGCAATGACCGCTACAGCAATGGTGGTAACGGCGCGCTGCCCTGCGGCGCGGTTGGCCGCAGACTGGGCCCGGGCGAGGTCGGTCGCTGTGGTCTGCAGCAAGACACTCAAACGGTCCAGTTCCGCACGGTTGGCCTCCAGACTGGATCTCGCCTCCCGGATGGCCGTGAAAGCGCTGGCGTAGTCATCGAGCGCCTGCGGCATGGAGGCGATCGCACTGGCCGCGGCAGGCACATAGGCCGAGGCCCCGTCCAGCTGCATGGCATGCATGCTCAGCATGTCGATTTCCGCTTCCACCGCATTGGGGTCCGTATCGCCCATGTCGGCAACGAAGCTGGTGGTGTCCGTCTTGACGCTGGATATCGAGCCGGAGATTTCGAGCGCCTGCTGGCCGATCCGGGTCAGGGCAGCCAGTTTCTGCTGCAGGCCGTTGGCGTCATCCAGTGCCCGGTCCAGCGCCCCATAGATGGCAAAGCGGGCGTCCATGATCCGGGTGGTCAGGGCGCCGATCCGGTCTGCCACTTCCTTCTTCTGGCCCATGCGGTTGAAGAGGTTGGTTTCGTCCAGCATCACCGGCAGAACAGCATGCAGGGCAGTAGCTTGCTCAAGCAGTCCTCCCTGCACGACCTTGAACCGGGAGCCCTCAAGCTTTTCAGCCTGGCTCTTGATCGTATCGAGCGTTTCGCCAATCTGCGCCCGCAGTTCCGGCGTGACTTCGCTCAGCTTGAATTCGGCGCCCATGCCGAACATCGGATGAAGGAAGGCAACGCGGTCCTGCATGTCCTGCGCGATCCTGCCGAGCTGACGCAGGTCTTCCTGAGACGACGTGCTCAACGTGGCCGCGTCCGCCGCATCACGCTGCTGGCGCTGCAGTTCGTTGGCGATGGTGCGGGTCAGGCTGTCGAGCTGCGCCGTTGCGCGCTCGATCACTTCCAGCTTGTCCTTCAGTGACTGGGTGTCCTGCTCGACAGATGAGAATGTCGTACCGAATTCGGCAACCATGCCACGGGCAGAGGCAACATTCTGCAGAGGCTGCGGATTGCTGACGAGCGATCTGGCAAGGCCCTCCAGCGTCGCATCCAGAGACCTGAGCGCCGCCGCAACCTGAACCGCACCATCTGCATCCGGCTGCCGCAGGAAGGCCTCGCGTGCGGCCGACAGCGCCTTCAGCTCGGTGATCGTGGCCAGTGCCTCATCAGCGATCTCGCTGCGCTGCGAAAGACCCGTCAGCGTGACAATGCCGAGGCCGCCGACAAGCGCAGTCAGAACCAGAATCGCACCAAAGCCGCCCCAGACCTTGTACAGGAACGAGAGGTTGGTGAAGGAAAGGGATAGTCTGCCCATGATATCCGTTTGCTCCGAAGAGTTTCATCTCCCGGCGCACTGGATCACATCATTGAATGAACCGGATCTTAATCCGGGACCTAAATATCATGAAATTTATATGACATTCAAATCGTGAATCATGTATTTTCATTTGAAAATACATGGATATTACTAATTTTTTTGCGGATAACACCATGAAAAAATAGATAACGTCAAAATCTAAACGTAAATTTCTCAGAGATAGACGAATGACAACGCAATTGGCGCCATTGTCTCAAACAGAAAAACCAGACTGCACCTGCGTCAGACGCAGTTTGCGCCCAATGGCGACTTTATTGAGAAAAATGACAATGTAAGGTTTTAAGCTTGGCCCAGCCCGATACTGCGCCGCAGCACTGTCCTGATCCGCTCCCGCTCAATGGCAGCATCCACAACTTTGCGGCTGCCCGGAGGGCCTCAAACGCTGCACCGCCCTCACATACCGTCAAATGCGGCAGAAGGCTTCTTCTTCAGGAGCACCATCTCGAACAGCGCCCCGCCATCCGGTCCGGTCCGGTAGCTAAGACGTCCGCCGTGCGCCTCCACAATGGCGCGCACCACGGATAGCCCGAGGCCACTGCCGCCAAGCTCACGAGAGCGGACCGGATCCCCACGGACAAAAGGCACGAAGCCACGGGAGACAATATCAGGTGGCAGCCCCGGCCCCTCATCTGCGACAGACAAGACGATCCGGCCGTCCACCCCGGCAAGGCTGACCGTAATCCGGCCGCGCACGGCATAGCGCCGCGCATTGGTGAGCAGCGCCAGCAGCGCCTGCCGGATCCGCGTTGCATCAACGGCAACCACCAGGTCCTCCAGAGCGAGTTCCAGCCGGAAACCGGCTGCCCGGAAGTCATGCGCGACAAGATTGGCCACGCTCGCGATTTCCTGCGCGAGATGAACCGGCTCGATCTGCAGATCCAGGTGACCGCTTCCGGCCAATGTCACCGTCCGCAGATCTTCCACCAGACGGGCAAGCCCGTCCACCTGCTGGATCAGCCCCTGCAGCGACTTTTCATCCGGCTCGAAAACGCCATCAATCATGCCCTGCAAGCGGCCCTTCAGGATGGTCAGCGGCGTGCGCAGTTCATGGGCGATGGTCGCGTTCCACAGGGCCATTTCTGCCGCCATGTCCTGAAGGCGCTGTGCCATCGTGTTGAAGTCACCAATCAGCGCAGCCGTTTCTCCGAGTGCCTTGTCTCCGGCTGAAGCGCGTGAGGAGAGGTCACCGGCCGTGATCTCGCGCGCACTGCGGGCCAGCGATTCAAGGGGCGCGAGAATCCTGCGCGACAGGCGCAGGGAAACAAAGGCTGCAATCGCAAGCGCGGGAAGAATAACACAGCCGAGGATGACCAGATCAGTGACCGTAAGCCAGCTGTCCAGATCCTCAGGTGCCGGATACAGGGCAATGATGACGCTGTAGGTGAGATAGGATCCGAAGAACACCAGCAAGCCGGCCATCACCGTGATGGCCGACATGGCGATGAGGATCTGGCGGCTCAATCCGCTTCGCGCTCTCATGATGTCACGCCGACAACCGGTAGCCGATGCCGCGCACCCCGGGCAGCAGGCCGGTGGCACCAGCCTGTTCCAGCTTCTTGCGCAACTTGCTGAGGTGGCTGTCCACCGTGCGGTCCAGCGCATCGGACCCGGGCAGGCAGGCATCCACCAGCTCGCTTCTGGTGAAGACGCGGGCGGGACTGCGGGCCATATGCGCGAGGATGCGGAACTCCGTCAGTGTCAGAGACAGCCGCACAGGCCCGGCTCCATCATCAAAGCTTACCTCGTAGGCATCAAGATCGATGGCAAGATTGCCGGCACGCAGAACCCCTGCGGCCGAGGCCAGGCCCGAGCGGCGAAGAACGGCCTTGGCGCGGGCAACAACCTCAATCGGATTGAACGGCTTGACGACATAATCGTCTGCCCCGATGCGCAGGCCCTGCAGCCGGTCGATATCCTTGTCGAGCGCGGTGATCATGATGGCAGGCGTATTGCCCCTGCGCCGCAGCTCCGCCAGCACCTCCCAGCCATCAAGCCGGGGCATGGTGACATCGAGAAGCACGAGATCGGGCTTCAGCGCGAGATGCAGATCAAGCGCCGTCCGGCCATCACGGGCCTGCACGGTCCGGAAGCCTTCCCGGACGAGATAGGCATCCAGAATCGCGGAAATCTCTTCGTCGTCTTCGGCAATCAGAACCAGGGCTGTCATGGCATTCTCCTTATGCCATTGATGCCATCAGGCGCGGCTGGCGTCGAGCGCGCAGGGCTCCTCTCCATCAAACCGCAACACAGTCTCCACACAGCGCCAACCCGGCGGGCCGATAGAGGTGCCGAAGCCGCCTGATACGGAGGGCGGCACAAGGGATGACCTCAGCCATGCGCCTTCGCCACACGCTGACACATGCTTTCATTGCTGCAACAGTGCTCTGCCTTGCCGCCTGCTCGGACGATACAGATGGCCAGAAGGCGGGCAGCGCAGCGGCCCAGACACCCGCCGGTGCGACAGCAGCTGCTGTCCGCATTGCCGTGCAGACGGTTCAGCCTGGCCGCGTGGTGGTTTACGACGAGCTTCCCGGCCGGGTATCGGCGGTGCGCACGGCCGAAATCCGGCCCCAGGTCACCGGCATCGTGCAGAAGGTGTTCTTCACCCAAGGCTCGGATGTCGTGGCCGGTCAGCCGCTGTTTCAGATCGACCCCGCGCCTTTTGCTGCAGATGTTGAAGCTGCGGCTGCCGTGCTCGCGCGGGCGGAAGCGGAACTCGTCAACGCGCTTTCCAAATACGACCGGATAACCGCGCTGGCGGCGACACACACGGCCAGCACCGCAGCGCTGGGAGATGCAACAACCGATCTGGCGCGGGCACGGGCCAATGCGGCAGAGGCAAGGGCCAACCTGACACGCCGCAAACTCGAACTGGCCAATGCGACCGTTCGCAGCCCCATCGCGGGGCGGATAGGTCAGGCCCTGATCACCGAGGGCGGCCTAGCGTCCAGCGGCACGGCAACAGCGCTTGCGACAGTCCAGCAGATCGACAGCGTCTATCTGGATGTCCGCCAGCCCTCCATGCGCCGGGAACAGCTGGAAGAGATGGACGAAGACAGGAGAGGCGAAATTGCGGACAGCCTGCCCGTCGACATTCTGACCCTGACGGGCAAGCCCTATGGCTTCAAGGGCAAGCTTCTGTTCTCTGACAGCACGGTGGATCAGGGGACAGGCAACATTGCCATGCGCCTGGAAGTGCCCAACCCGGACCGCCAGCTGCTGCCGGGCATGTATCTTCGTGCCCGTGTGCCCAGCGCCATTTATCCGCAGGCTCTGACCGTGCCGCAGGAAGCCGTTCTGCGGGATCCATCGGGAGAGCCGCGCATCATCGTGCTGGAAGCCGGGAACACAGCCAGCAGCCGCCCTGTCGAACTGGGTGCGCTGACCGGAGGCCGCTACGTGATCCTGTCCGGCCTGAAGGCGGGCGAGACGGTCGTGGTACGGGGTCAGGACCGCGCCGGGTCTGGCGCGCCGCTGGACCCCGTCCCCTACCAGCCATCCGTTCCCGAACCCCACATCTGAGAAGACCGTTCATGCCTCAGTTTTTCATCGAGCGCCCGGTCTTTGCCTGGGTCATCGCCATCTTCATCGTGCTTGCCGGTCTCGCTGCGATCCCGCAGCTGCCGGTTTCCCGCTTCCCGGTGATTGCACCGCCGAGCATCAGCATCAGCGCCACCTACACGGGCGCCAGCCCCCGAACCATCAACGACAGCATCACGGCCCCCATCGAGCGTGAGCTGACGGCGGTGAAGAACCTGCTTTACTTCGATTCCTCGTCGGACTCCTCCGGTACGGCCACCATCAACGTCACCTTCAAGCCGGGTACAGACCCGGAACTGGCGCAGATCGATGTCCAGAACCGTCTGAAGGCCATCGAGCCGCGCCTGCCGGAACCTGTCCGCCGGGCGGGCCTGTCCGTGGAGGCTGCCACATCCGGCTTCCTGATGATTGTGTCCCTGCGCTCTGAAGGAGGAAAGACAGACCCGCTGGCGCTGGATGACTATCTCGTGCGCCAGCTGGCGCTGGAACTGAAGCAGGTGCCCGGCGTTGGCCGCGTGCAGTCCTTCGGCTCGCAAGCCGCCATGCGCGTGTGGCTTGATCCCTCCCTGCTTGCTGCCTACTCGGTCTCCATGGCCGAGATCACGCAGGCCATCCAGTCGCAGAATGTCCAGGTTTCTCCCGGACGGCTGGGCGAGGCGCCCGCTCTTCCCGGTCAGGCGGTCAGCGTTCCGCTCAGCCTCGACGGGCAGCTGAAGACACCTGAGGAGTTCGCTGCCATCGTGCTGCGCTCCAATCCCGATGGCTCGAAACTGACACTGGGCGATATCGCAAGGATCGAGATCGGTGCACAGACCATGGGGTTCTCGATCTTCGACGGCGGAAAGCCGGCGACGGCCGCCGCCATTCAGCTTGCTCCCGGTGCCAACGCCATCAGCACTTCGGAAGGCGTGCGGGCGCGCCTTGCTGCGCTTGCCCCCTCGATGCCGGAAGGCGTTGCCTACGCTGTCTCCTACGACACGGCACCTTTCGTGAAGCTCTCGATCACCAAGGTCGTTCAGACGCTGGCCGAAGCGATGGGCCTGGTGTTCCTCATCATGCTGCTGTTTCTTCAGAACATCCGTTACACGCTGATCCCGGCCATCGTCGCGCCCATCGCGCTTTTGGGCACCTTTGCCGTGATGTGGGCGATTGGCTATTCGATCAACGTGCTGACCATGTTCGGCATGGTGCTGGCGATCGGCATCATCGTGGATGATGCCATCGTCGTCGTCGAAAATGTCGAGCGGCTCATGGCCAGCGAAGGGCTGAGCCCGCGCGAGGCAACCCGCCGCGCCATGCGGGAAATCACCGGCGCGGTCATCGGCATCACCCTGGTGCTTACGGCCGTGTTCCTGCCCATGGGCCTTGCCAGCGGTTCTGTCGGGGCGATCTACCGGCAGTTCACGGTGTCGCTGGCGGTCTCGATCCTGTTTTCGGCCTTCCTCGCACTCAGCCTGACGCCTGCCCTCTGCGCAACGATCCTGAAGCCGGTCGCACCGCATCACGAGCGCAAGGGCTTCTTTGCCGGGTTCAACCGGGGCTTCGACCGGCTGACGGCGCGCTACACGGTCTGGGCGGGCTGGCTGGTGAACCGCACGGCCCGCGTCATGCTGATCTATGGCGCCCTCACCGGCGCCCTGGCCCTGGGATACAGCACATTGCCGACCGCCTTTGTTCCGGAAGAGGATCAGGGAACATTCATGACCTCCTTCACGCTGCCGGCCGATGCAACATCCGAGCGGACGCGGGAGCTCGTCCAGCTCTTCGATGCGCATGCGGCAACACGTCCTGACATTGACAACAATCTGTCCATCATGGGCTTCGGCTTTTCCGGCTCGGGCGCAAACGCGGCCATGGCCTTCACCACGCTGCGCGATTGGGACGCGCGAAGCGGCAGCACCGCCGCCGAAATGGCCGCAGCCGAACAGGCGATGCAGGACGCGGTGGAAGGCGAGGTTCTCATCATGAAGCCGCCTGCCATCGAGGAACTGGGCACAACCTCGGGCGTCACCCTGCGCCTCGCCGACCGGGGCGGACGCGGCGCGGCCGCGCTGCAGGCGGCGGCAGATCAGCTCATCGGCCTCTCTGACCAGAGCAAGCTCCTGAGAAATGCCCGCGTTGATGGCCTGCCAAGCGGGCCCAGCGTGAACCTGCGCATCGACCGGCAAAAGGCCGGCGCCCTCGGCGTTCCCTTTTCCGCCATCAGCGACCTGCTCGCCGCGACCATGAGCTCGACCTATGTCAACGACTTCCCGCGCGCCGGATATCTGCAGCAGGTCGTCCTGCAGGCACAGGCCAGGGACCGCATGCAGGTCGAAGACATTCTGAAGCTCCACGTCCGCAACGACCGGGGCGGCATGGTGCCGCTCTCCGAAATGGTGACGCCGGAATGGTCGGTGAGCCCGCTCCAGCTCAACCGATTCAACGGCTACCCCTCGCTCAGCATCTCCGCAGAGGCCGCGAGCGGCGTATCGAGCGGTGCGGCGATGCAGGAGATCGAGCGCCTTGCGTCACAGCTTCCGTCCGGCTTTTCGGTGGAGTGGACCGGCCAGTCCTTTCAGGAGCGCCAGTCAGGCGCACAGGCACCGCTGCTTGTCGCCCTCTCCTTCCTTGTCGTGTTCCTGGTTCTGGCAGCCCTTTACGAAAGCTGGACCATTCCGCTCTCGGTGATGCTGGTCGTGCCGCTCGGCGTGCTGGGTGCCGTGATTGCAGTGCATTTGCGGGGGTTCGACAACGATGTGTTCTTCAAGGTCGGCCTGATCACACTGATCGGCCTTTCTGCCAAGAATGCCGTGCTGATCGTGGAGTTCGCCCGCAAGCTGCGCGGCGAAGGGGCGAGCCTGCATGAGGCAGCTGTCGAGGCGGCACGCCTGCGGCTGCGGCCCATCGTCATGACCTCGCTTGCCTTCACCCTCGGCATCCTGCCTCTGGTGATCGCCAAGGGGCCAAGCTCCGAAACCCAGAACGCACTGGGCACCGGCCTTTTCGGCGGCATGATATCGGGCACCGTCCTGGCGGTCCTCTTCGTGCCTGTGTTCTTCGTCGTCATCATGCGGCTGGCCGGCCGCAAGACGCAGGCGGAAGCCGGATGAGAGATGCAGCCTTCCCGGACAGCTGCGATGCGTATCCGGGAAGGCTGCGGTTCGGGATCAGGCAGCGGCGACCTTCGTCAGGAAGCCTTCGATCTCCCTGCGGAGCAGATCGGTATGGCCAGCCAGATCGGCGGAAGCGCCGAGCACGTGGTCGGCGGATTCTGCGGTGTGATCAACCGTGCGGGCCAGTTCGTTCATATTGCGCGCAACCGACTGCGTGCCGGCGGAAGCCCTCTGCACATTGCGCGAGATTTCCGAGGTCGCGGCGCCCTGCTGCTCGACGGCAGAGGCAATGGCGGAGGTGTAGCTGTTGACCTCTTCCATGGTGCGGGTGATGGCGCCAATGGCATCGACCGCCTCTTCGGTGGCCGACTGAATGGCCGCAATCTGCCCTGCGATCTCTTCCGTTGCCTTGGAGGTCTGGTTGGCCAGCCCCTTCACTTCAGCGGCCACGACCGCAAAGCCCTTGCCGGCCTCGCCCGCGCGGGCGGCCTCGATCGTGGCATTCAGTGCCAGCAGGTTCGTCTGCTCGGCAATGGCCTGGATGAGTGTCACCACTTCACCGATCTTGGCTGCGGAAGCGGCAAGGCTTTCAACCTTCTGGTTGGTCACCCGGGTGCCTTCGGTCGCCTTGCCGACCACGCCTGTGGTCTGGCCCACCTGACGGCGGATCTCGCCGATGGAGGCGGACAGCTCTTCAGCAGCGCTGGCCACCGTCTGCACGTTGCCGCTGGTTTCGTGGGTGGCAAATTCGGTGTCGCTGGCACGCGCTGCACCGGCGCGGGCAAGGTCAGCCAGCTTGCTGGCCGTTCCCGTCAGTTCCTGTGCCGTGTCACCTGCTGCGTTCAGCATGGACTGGATCTGCTGGCGGAAGCTGCCGATCAGATCTTCCATCCGCTGCTGGCGTTCCTGACGCTCCTCACCGGCAGAGGCTTCGGTTTCGGCAAGGCGGCGGCGTTCGATCGAGCTCTCGCGCAATGTGGCGACAGCCTTTGCCATCGTACCGATCTGGTCGCCCCGCTCCGTGAAGGGAACATCCGCCTCAAGATCGTCCGCCGCGATCTGGCCCGTCACTTCAGACAGTTTGGTGATCGGAGCCAGCAGGTGCCGCGATGTGAACACGGCAACGCCAATCGCGACCAGAAGGACCGGCAGCACCGCCATGCCAAGGCGGGTCATCATCGTATCGACGCCAGCCATGATCTTCGTGCGCTCAACGCCGGCATAAAGGATACCAACCGGCGTGCCGCTGGAACTCATGACCGGTGCATAGATGGTGAAATAGGGTTTGCCGAGAATGATAGCCTCGCCCCGATAGGTCTGCCCCTTCATCACCACCGGATAGACCGCGCCGCTCTGGCCCAGCGGAGTGCCGACCGCCCGATTGCCATCAGCCTTGATGATGTTTGTTGTCTTGCGGATGAAGTCCCGCTGCTGCGCATCCCAGACGAAGACTGTCGCCGTCTCACCCGTCATCCGGCCAATCGTGTCGATCATCGCATGGTCTGCGAATTCAGGAATGGCATCGGCCTGAATGCGGCTCACGTTGCCATCCGCTGCCCATGTCACCTTCACCCCGGGCACATCCCGTTCAAGGATGGTCGCCGCAACACGCAGACTGGCGTTCTGCTTGGTCACGGCATCATCCGCAGCACCACTGACCATCACCGAATAAACGATGGTTCCGACGACAGCGAGCGAGGCGGCGACCATGAGGCAGCTGGTGACGGCAAGGGCTGCCGAGATACGCAAACGGGAGAAGGGGTTCTTCATCGAAAAAGCCTATAGGGAGTAATACTGATACCACTATCCTTTAGTCTATTTAACGTTGCGTAAAAGCCGGCGAAACCTTCTTAAAGCAGCACACGGACAGAGTTTCTCCCGCAGACAAGGCACAACCCCAGCCTCTGCGTATTATTACTCAAATATCCCGTATTTTCACCATGACGAATACGATGAAGGCCAGCCCTAGACATGCTGCCCGCCATTGATGTGGATCTCTGCACCCGTGACATAGGAAGAAGGACTGCTGCAGAGAAAGTGAATTGTATCAGCAACTTCAGCCGGCTGGCCAAGGCGGCGCAGGGGCAGGCCGTCCACCAGCTTTTCCGTGCCGGGCGACAGGATCGAGGTATCGATCTCCCCCGGCGCAATGGCGTTGACTCGGATGCCATGCGGCCCGAAATCCGCCGCCATTTCACGTGTCAGCGAGGCGAGCGCCGCCTTTGAGGTGGCATAGGCCGTGCCGGCAAAGGGATGCACCCTCACGCCTGCAATCGATGTGACATTGACGATGGAGCCCTGCGCGGTCTTCAATTCCGGAAAAAGCCCCCGCGCCAGCGTGATGGGCGCGAAGAAGTTCACCTGGAACACCTGGTGCCACACATCAAGCGGCGTGGAGAAGGAATCCAGCCGCTGACCGCCCTGGTCCTTGGGGCTGATGCCGGCATTGTTGACCAGTGCGTCGAGACGTGAGCCATCGGCCTTCAGCCGGCTGCGGATTTCCTCGATGGCACCGGCAAGGCTCACAGGATCTGCCAGATCGACCTCGATGTGATCCTCAGGCCCGGACGGCCAGGGGCATTTGTCCGAAAAGGGGTGGCGCGAGCAGGTGATCACCCGCCAGCCATCGGCAGAAAAGCGCTTCACCGTGGCATGGCCAATGCCCCGGCTCGCCCCCGTGAGCACGAGAACCCGGCGGGGAGCAGCGGCAGATGTGACAGCTTCACTCATGATTGGCCTTTGACGGAAAGATGCACTAGATAAAGTTGACTTGGCGTGGAAACTTTAGTTTATCCCGCCGGTCGCGTGATAGCCAGATGGGGCGTCAGCGCATTGACGTCAGGCGCCGTAACCCAGACAAGTCCGGTTCATGATCATCTGTTCCTGCAATGTGTTGTCCGACAAGCAGCTGCGTCAGGCGGCCGAGGAGATGCGCGCAGACCCGGACGCCCGGCTGCCCACGCCCGGCGCCGTGTTCCGCAAGCTGGGCTGCCGGCCGCGCTGCGGCGGATGTTTCCCGAATGTCATTGATATCATTCACCAGAATGCCGATAAGGCTGTAACAAAAGCGGCAACGCCACTGGAAGGCGAGCCAGAAGACCGCTAAAACTGACAAGCACCACCGAGAGAGAGGCTGCCATGAAGGGCGATACCAAGGTCATCGAATATCTGAACAAGGCCCTGCGCCACGAGCTGACGGCCGTCAACCAGTACTGGCTGCATGGCCGCCTGCTGGAAGACTGGGGCTTCACCAAGCTCGCCAAGAAGGAGCGCGAGGAATCCATCGAGGAGATGCAGCACGCCGACAAGCTGATCGAGCGCATCCTCTTCCTCGAAGGCTATCCGAACCTGCAGACGCTTGACCCGCTGCGCATCGGCCAGTCCCTGAAGGAATGCGTCGAATGCGATCTGGCCGGTGAATATTCCGCCCGCGCCCTCTACAAGGAGGCCCGCGAAGTCTGCCACGAGGCCGGTGACTATGTGACCATGGCCCTGTTCGAGCAGCTGATGGGCGACGAAGAGAGCCACATCGACTTCCTCGAAACCCAGCTGGAACTGATCGAGCGCATCGGCATCGAGCGCTACGGCCTGCTGCAGGCAGAGCCGGCGAACGCTGCCGAATAAGGCAGGCGGAACTCCGCTGAATGTTTCAACCCCGGTTCCGGCCTGCGCCGGTGCCGGGGTTTTGCTTTGAACCGGGCAGCGAAAAGACGCGCCTGCCAACAGGCCTGCCGTCCAAAGGCAGGGACTTCCGTCTCTCTCCGGCATGACCTAATCTGAAGGCGTCAAATCACCTTCGGGAACCTCTTTCCATGAATATCGACCTGCTCCGCCGCCTTTGCGAAACTCCGGGCGTGCCCGGCCATGAGCACCGGGTCCGTGCCCTCATCGAAGCCGAGATCAAGGATCTCTTCGACGAGGTGCGCACCGATGCCATGGGCTCGCTGCTGTGCCGGCGCGATCCGCGCAAGAAGTCCAAGTCGCCGCTCAAGGTGATGCTGCTCTGCCACATGGACGAGATCGGCTTCCTCGTCTCGCATGTGACGGACAAGGGCTTCGTTCATGTGCATCCGGTCGGCGGCTTTGATCCGCGCAATCTCTTCTCCCGCCGCGTGCTGGTGTCGACCGACAAGGGCGACTTCAAGGGCGTGATGAACCCCGGCGGCAAGCCGGTGCATATCTCTTCGCCGGAAGAGCGCAAGAAGGTGCCGGAGCCGGATGAATTCGTCATCGACATGGGCCTTGGCGAGAAGACGAAGGACATCGTGCGCATCGGCGACATGGTGACCATGGACGAGCCTTTCCTTGAAATGGGCGACAGCATCGTCTCCAAGGCGCTGGACAACCGCATCGCCTGCTGGCTCGGCATCGAGGCGATCCGTGCGCTTGGCAAGGCCAAGCACGAATGCGAGATCCACGTGGCCTTCACGGCGCAGGAAGAGGTGGGCCTGCGCGGCGCCCGCACGGCGGCCTATGCCATCAAGCCGGACATCGGCCTCGGCATCGACGTGACGCTGGCCTGCGACACGCCGGGCGTGCCGGAGCAGGACCGCACCACGGTGATGGGCGGCGGTTTCGGCCTGCATGTGAAGGACGGTTCCTTCATCGCCGACCGGGCACTGGTCAGCGAGATCGAGGACCTGGCCATCAAGGAAAAGATCCCCTACCAGCGCACCATGCTGCGCTCGGGCGGTCAGGATGGCGCAGCTGCCCAGCAGGCCGCCGCAGGTGCCCGTGCCGTCGGCATCGTCGTCGGCACCCGCTACATCCACACGGTCACCGAAATGATCGCCCGCAAGGACCTGGAAGCCGCCCGCGACATCATCGCGGCTTACCTCAAGAGCGTCTGATACCAAGGCTTTCGATGCTGACGCATCACGCCTTGAAATTGCTCAAGCGCCGCACAGGCTTAACCAACTCTCGATGACTCAAGCTCATCGAGAGTTGGTATGATCCGGCACCAGCCGCAGCGGTGGCACGCTGCGGCTGGTTCTTTGGCCTGCGGGCTTGCCATCGGGCGGCGGGCACGTATACTCGCGCTGCTTCCAAACCGGACTGCGGGATGAAACGGCCGTGACACTGGCACCTTGCATCGCAAACATGACTGGCACCGCGCATGAGCTTTGCGCGCGCCGTTTTGCCGTGCGCCGTCTGCGCAACACCGCAGCACAGGGCTCCGCTTGCGGACGATTTAGCCGCTCGGCCTGAGCCGGGCGCACGCACCTTCCCGCCCCTGCCCCGTTCAAGGCCGCCGTCAGGCCTGCCGCCCGTCACATCCCTGTGGCATGGCTGTGGCATCGCCTGCCTTTTCTGCTAAAAGACCCGCAATCCCTGCATTCGCCTGCAGCCCGTGGCCCGCTCCGGCGGCCACAGCCAACCAACGACCGAAGAGCTCATGTCCGATATCGACAGCCTGTACTCCGAGATTTCCGCAGCCATTGCTGCGGCGGCAACCGAGGCCGCCCTTGAGGAGGTGCGCATTGCCGCCCTCGGCAAGAAGGGCAGCATCTCCGAACTGATGAAGACGCTGGGCTCCATGAGCCCGGAAGAGCGCCAGAGCAAGGGCCCGGCGCTGAACAGCCTGAAGACCCGCGTTACCGATGAAATCACCGCCCGCAAGGAGGTGTTGAAGGAAGCGGCCCTTGAGGCGCGCCTTGCCAGCGAGCGGGTGGACGTGACCCTGCCGCTGCGCGCCGCCCCCGCCGAAACGGGCCGCGTGCATCCGATCGCGCAGGTGATCGACGAACTGACTGCCATCTTCGCCGACATGGGCTTTGCGGTTGCCGAAGGCCCGGACATCGAGACGGACGAGCTGAACTTCACCGCGCTGAACTTCCCGCTCGGCCACCCGGCGCGCGACATGCACGACACGTTCTTCTTCAACCCGAAGGAAAACGGCGAACGCCTGCTGCTGCGCACCCATACCTCGCCGGTGCAGATCCGCACCATGCGCTCGCAAACGCCGCCGATCCGCGTCATCATTCCGGGCCGCACCTACCGCTGCGACAGTGACCAGACCCACACGCCGATGTTCCATCAGGTGGAAGGCCTCGTCATCGACAAGGGTAGCCACATGGGCCACCTGAAGTGGATCCTCGAAGAGTTCTGCAAGGCCTTCTTCGAGGTGAGCGACATCAAGATGCGCTTCCGCCCGTCGTTCTTCCCCTTCACCGAGCCGTCGATGGAAGTGGACATCCAGTGCGACCGCTCCGGCGCGGAGGTGAAGTTCGGCGAAGGCAATGACTGGCTGGAAATCCTCGGCTGCGGCATGGTGCATCCCAATGTCATCCGCAACTGCGGGCTGGACCCGGACGAGTATCAGGGCTTTGCCTGGGGCATGGGCATCGACCGCATCGCCATGCTGAAATACGGCATGCCGGACCTGCGCGCCTTCTTCGATGCCGATGTGCGCTGGCTGAAGCACTACGGCTTCCGCCCCCTCGACCTGCCGACCCTGTTCGGCGGCCTGTCGAGCTGAGACCTGATTTTCTGACTGCGCCGGGCGCCCCTTCAGGCGGCAGCCTGGCGGCAACAAGATGAGATTGCACCGATGAAATTCACCCTGTCCTGGCTCAAGGAGCATCTGGAGACCGAGGCAACGCTGGACGAGATCGTCGAGCGCCTGACCATGATCGGCCTCGAAGTCGAGGAAGTCACTGATCCGGCCGCGAAACTCGCGCCCTTCCGCATTGCAAGGGTCGTCTCCGCCGAGCAGCACCCGAATGCGGACCGCCTGCGCGTGCTGAAGGTGGACAATGGCTCCGGCACCCTGATGCAGGTGGTCTGCGGCGCGCCCAATGCCCGCACCGGCCTTGTCGGCGTGCTGGGCCTGCCGGGCGACTATGTGCCGGGCCTCGATGTCACCCTGTCCGTTGGCAAGATCCGCGACGTGGAAAGCTTTGGCATGATGTGCTCCGAGCGTGAGCTGGAGCTGTCGGAAGAGCACAACGGCATCATCGACCTGCCGGAAGATGCGCCGGTCGGCATGTCCTATGCCGATTATCTCGGCCTCAATGATCCGGTGATCGAGATCGGCCTGACGCCGAACCGTCCGGACTGCACGGGCGTCTATGGCATTGCCCGCGATCTGGCGGCGGCCGGTCTTGGCAAGCTGAAGGAGCGCAAGATCACCCCGGTGCGCGGCAGCTTCCCCTGCCCCACGCAGGTGACGTTCGACTTCGGCGATACGGAAGCCCTGTGCAAGGCCTTCGGCCTGCGGCTGGTGCGCGGCGTGAAGAACGGCCCCTCGCCGAAGTGGATGCAGGACCGGCTGAAGGCCATCGGCCTGCGCCCGATCAACGCGCTGGTGGACATCACCAACTACATGACCTTCGATCAGGCCCGCCCGCTGCATGTGTTCGACGCGGCCAAGGTTGCGGGCAATCTGGTGGTGCGCCGGGCGAAGGAGGGCGAGGAGATCCTCGGCCTCAACGGCAAGACCTATCAGCTCGACAGCAGCATGTGCGTCATCGCCGATGACAAGGGCGTCGAATCCCTGGGCGGCATTCTGGGCGGCGAGCATTCCGGCTGTGACGAGACCACCGTCGACGTGCTGATCGAATCGGCCCTGTGGGACGAGAACGGCATTGCCCGCACGGGCCGCAAGCTCGGCGTCAACACCGATGCGCGCTACCGCTTCGAGCGCGGCGTTGATCCGGACTTCATGATCCCCGGCCTTGAAATGGCAACGCAGCTGGTGCTCGACCTGTGCGGCGGCGAGGCTTCAGAACTCGTCACCACCGGCACCGTGCCGGAGAACGTGCGCATCATCGAATTCCCCTATGCGGAAGTGAAGCGCCTGACCGGGCTGGAGATTTCCAAGGTGGAAATCAACATGATCCTGAAGGCTCTCGGCTTCTGGGCCACGGGCCAGGGCGAGGTGGTGCGCGTTGCCCCGCCGAGCTGGCGTCCGGACATCGAAGGCAAGGCGGACCTTGCCGAGGAAGTGGTGCGCATTGTCGGCCTCGACCGTGTGGCCCCGGTGCCGTTGCCGCGCTCCGGCTCTGTCGGCGCCAAGGTTCTGACCACCGGCCAGATCCGCCGCTCCCGCGCCCGCCGCACGCTGGCCGCGCGCGGCATGGACGAGGCGGTCACCTGGTCCTTCATCTCGAAGGATCAGGCGGAAGCCTTCGGCGGCGGCAATCCGGCGCTGGAACTGGCCAATCCGATTTCGGCTGACCTTTCCAACATGCGCCCCAGCCTGCTGCCGGGCCTCATTGCCGCTGCCCAGCGCAATGCCGACCGTGGCTTTGCCGATGTGGCGCTGTTCGAGGTCGGTCAGGTCTTCGTGGATGACACGCCGGAAGGCCAGCGCATGGTGGCTGCCGGCATCCGCCGCGGCACGGCCAAGATGACCGGCGGCGGCCGCCACTGGACGGGCGCAGCCGGGAGCGTTGACGTGTTCGATGCCAAGGCCGACGCGGAAGCCGTGCTCGCCGCCATCGGCGCGCCGGTGGACAAGCTGCAGGTCTTCACCGGTGCCCCGGGCTGGTTCCATCCGGGCCGCTCCGGCGCGCTGAAGCTGGGTCCGAAGGTGGCGCTGGCCGTGTTCGGCGAGATCCACCCGCGCACCCTCGGTCTGATGGATGCGGAAGGCCCGATGGTCGGCTTCGAGATCCATTTCGACGCCGTGCCGGAATCCAAGGCGAAGCCCACCCGCTCCAAGGGCGCGCTGGACGTGGCCGACCTGATGCCGGTGCGCCGCGACTTCGCCTTCGTGGTGAATGCCGACGTGACTGCCGACAAGCTGCTGAAAGCGGCCAAGGGCGCTGACAAGGTGCTGATCAGCGACGTGGCGCTGTTCGACATCTACGAAGGCGCAGGCGTCGGCGAAGGCAAGAAGTCGCTCGCCATCGACGTGACCCTGCAGCCCAAAGCCAAGACGCTGACGGAAGAGGAAATCGAAGCCGTGGCCAAGAAGATCGTCGCTGCCGTCGAAAAGGCCACCGGCGGCACGCTGCGCGGCTGACCGGGATAGTCCTCGAACCCAAAAGGCCCCGCCGGAGACCGCTCCGGCGGGGCCTTTGTTTTGGCAAACGGCCTCTGGTTCCCGCAAACCAGCCTTGTGCACAAGCGCACAGGCAGGAAAATTCAGGCTTTTTCCTCCGGCAGCACCAGCTGCACCCGCACGAGGCCGCGCAGGGAGTTGCCTACATAGACAGGAGCCCCAGAGAAGAGATCGGCGCACGTCAGGTCGGCTTCTGCGGCCAGGCGCTTGTCCAGCAAGGCCGCCCGCAGCGTGCCGGGCAGCACGCCGTGCTTCAGAGCGGGCGTCAGCAAACGGCCATGGCGGGCGATGAAGAGGTTGGTGAAGCTGCCCTCAGTCAGAAAGCCATCTTCGTTTTCGAACAGGATTTCCTTGAACCCTGCTGCCATGGCCGTCTTGAGGCTCTCATCATACAGAGCGCGGCGGGTGGTCTTGTGGAAGAAGAACCGGTCCTCAGCCGAAGTGCGTGTGGACGAGAGGGTGACGGGCCAGACTTCGCCCGTTGCCGTGGGCACGAAATCCGCATGGGTAAGTGTCACCGCCCCATCTGCCGCCAGCAGCAACCGCACCCGCTGCGGCCCGGTGAAGCCCCTGGCCAACTCTGCAAGCTGTGCCTCGATGCCCGCCGGATCGCAGGCAAAGCCGAAGTAACGGGCGCTGTCTGTGAGCCGCGCCAGATGCCGGGCAAGCAGCAGATAGCACTCCTCCGGCGTCCAGCCCAGCGTCTCGATCAGCTCGAAACTCTCGTCCGGCGCGGTCAGGAAACGCAGCTTCAGCAGGCATTCGTCATATTCGGGCGCAGCGCCGGAATCGAACACCACGCCCGAGCCGATGCCCGCCTCGCCGGTGCCATCCTCTTTCAGCACCAGCGTGCGGATGGCAACGTTGAAGCTGAAATCACCGGAGGGCGCGATGGCGCCGATGGAGCCGGTGTAAACGCCGCGCGGCCCCGTTTCCTGCGCCCGGATGATCTGCATGGCGCTGAGCTTCGGCGCGCCCGTGATCGAGCCGCAGGGAAACAGGCCTTCGATGATGGCGGGAAGCTCTATGCCCGGCAGCAGGCGGCCAGAGACGCCGGTGACCATCTGGTGCAGGCTGCGGTAACGCTCCACCGCAAAGACATCATGCACGGCAACCGAACCGGCCTCCGTCACCCGCGACAGGTCGTTGCGCATGAGATCGGCGATCATGACGTTTTCGGCCCGCTGCTTCGGATCGCTGGCGAGCCTTGCCGCAATCGCGGCGTCTTCCGCAGTATCACGCCCGCGCGGAGCAGTGCCCTTCATCGGCCGGGTGCGCAGCGCCTCGCCCCTGCGCTCCAGAAACAGCTCCGGCGACAGAGAGAGGATGGCCCGGTCCTCCAGCTTGATGAAAGCTGCATAAGGCACCGGCTGGCGGCGCAGCAGCCGGGCAAACTGCGCTTCCACCGGCCCGTGATGGGCAAAACGGGCCCGCATGGTGAGATTTGCCTGATAGATATCCCCCACCGCCAGATGGTGCTGCACGGCGGAAAAAGCCTCAGCATAACGCGTCCGGTCCATGTCGTAGCTCAAGCCGGAGACAGACGCCTCTGCCCCGCCGGAGGCCTGCGCCAGCAGCGCAAAGACCTCTGCCAGCGTCAAGTCCTGCGGTGCATCGTAGACGCCGAACCAGGCCAGCAGCTCACCCGTATCCTGATGGCTTGCCGCCAGCTTCGGCTCGAAGGCAAAGCCGAACTCATAGGCGAAGAACCCGGCCAGATGCGCGCCGTCCTTCCGGGCCGCCTCAAGCTGTGCCAGGAACGCCGGAACCTCCTGCAGTGCGCGGCAGATGAGCACACGGCGCGGCGCGGAGAATAACTTCGCCCTGCCCGTCTTCAACGCATCCACCAGCAGCACCGTGCCGGCGGGCAAGGGCGCCAAGAAGTGTCCGGGATCTGTCGCGTGAGTGCCGGTCAAGGGAGCATCCGTCTGGTATGGAGGCGGATACATGCCGCGCCCATCCCGCAAGGGCAAGCCCCAAAGCGGCATTCCATCCCGCTTCTGCGTCAGCCGGCAGGCTCAGTACCACACCCCAAGCCCGCGGGCGCGGAAGCGCGGCTTGCCGATATTGGGCACGAAGGACTTTCCGGCCACTGGCGCCCCGTGATCGAAGACCAGCGGATCGCCATGGAGCTTCAGTTCGCGCAGGCGCTGCACCCGCTCTTCGGTCTTCGGGTGGCTGCGCAGGATCGACGGCTCGGGAATGCGCGCGCCCGGCAGGGCCATCGCCTCCCACATGCGCCCCTGCACCCGCTCCAGCTTCAGCAGGGCAAAGGCAAGGCCGTCCGGGTCGCCGGTCAGTTCGGCAGCGCCAAGGTCGGCATCAAACTCCCTTGTGCGCGACAGCGCCAGCTGCAGCAGCGTGCCCACGGTGGGCGCTGCCATCAGCAGCACGATCAGCAGCCACGGCACACCGGCACCGCCCGCGATCATCGACGGGATGTGGAAGAAGAACAGGAACAGACCCACGAAAGACATGGAGGAAGTGAGCCGCGCCACAATATCAGCCAGCGCCATCACCCGCACATCGCCGTTGCGGATGTGGCTGACCTCATGCGCCATGACGCCCGCAAATTCGCGCAAGGTGAGCCCGCGGATCAGCCCGTCCGTCACGCAGACGGCCGCATCCTCCGCCTGGCCCACGGCAAAGGCATTCATCATCCGGCTCGGCACGTAATAGAGCTTCGGCACGGCCGGCAGGCCCGCCCGGCGGGCGAGCACCGTCAGCACCTGATGGCCCTCGGGAAACACATGTTCCGGCAGATGCCGCGCCTTGTAGAGCCGCAGCACCAGCGCGGGCGACACATTCATCGCTCCGTAGAGCATGAAGCCACCGCCGCCCAGCGCCCACAACACGCCCGTCTGCCCGCCCAGCACATAGGCACAGACCACAAGCAGCAGAAGGCTGCCTGCGGCAAGCAACGCAGTGTGCAACCGGTTTTCAAACCCGCGCCGCCTGCGCAGCGCCGCATCAAGGACTGTGTTCTGGCTCATGAAGAATAGGTAGGCGCATCGGCTGCCAAAGTCATCCCCTGACGCCAATCACCTGCGCGGAGGCCTTGCCTCATGCGGCGAAGGCGCCGTGGGTTCTGCCGTCCTCGGTTTCCAGCGCATCGCGCAGCTTTGCCGCCTGCGCTTCCAGCTCCGCCAGTCCCTGCTGCAAAGAGGTGGCCGACGCGCCGAGGCTGGCCGTCAGCGCGAAAAGGGCGCCGGTCTCTCCGGCAAGGCGGCTGTTGCCATCCAGCACATCGCGGGCGGTTGCCTCAAGGCGGGTGGCCGTTTCTTCCTGTGCGGCGATGGCACGGGCGATCTCCGCCGTGCTTTCATCCAGCGTGCCCATGACGGACGTGATCCCGCCGATGGCCTCGACCGCGCCCTTTGTCTCTGCCGCAATGGCGTTGATCTGGGCGGTGATGTCGCTCGTGGCCTTGGCTGTCTGGGTGGCGAGATCCTTCACCTCCGAGGCAACAACGGCAAAGCCGCGCCCGGCAGCCCCCGCACGGGCTGCCTCGATGGTGGCATTGAGCGCCAGAAGATTGGTCTGCCCGGCGATCGCCTGGATCATGCCCACCACTTCGCCGATGCGGCCCACAGAACCGGCAAGGCTGGTGATGCGCTGGCTGGAGACTTCCGTGCCCCGTGCCGCCTCGGAGATGGCGCCCGACGCCCCGGCGACCTTGCGGGCAATATCGCCGGCAGAGGCGGCCAGTTCGCCCGAGGCATTGGCAATCTTCTCGATCCGGCCGGATGTGGCGCTGCCGGTGCCGCCCAGCCCGGCGCTGCCTTGCGCCCCGTCTCCGATGCGTGAGGCCAGTGCTGCCGCCTGACGGCGCAGATCCGAGATCTGGCCCGAGATCAGCGCAAGGCCTGTTTCCAGCTCGGCCCGTTTCAGGGCAGAGGCAGCCGACAGCCCCCTCTCGTGCAGCGGCTCAGGAGAAGCCGGGACGGGCAGAGGCATGGCGAGTACGGAAGGCTCTGGCCGGCGCGTCATTGCCAGCTCCGCCTCAAGCGCACTGATGCGCCGCTGAGCGTCAACCAGTTCGGCGTTGTCCGCCTGCTCCAGATGCTGAAGATGCGCAAGGAAGCGGCAAAGGGCGCCCGTGAAAAGGCCCGTCACAGCCACATAGGCCAGCACCTGCGGCCAGCCGCTGCCTTCCGGCGGGATGGCCCAGGGGTAAAAGGCCGCAGCCAGAACATGCAGGGCGGCGGTAGCAGTGCCATAGGCGGCCGTCATGCGCCAGTCCAGCGCAGCGGCGAGCACAGCCAGCAGCAGCAGCCCGTAAAGCTGCGCAAGGTGCTGCCAGGCCGTGAAGGCCGGATCATCCGTCAAAGAGGCCATGAGGAGAAGCGACAGGCAGGCCATGACGATGGCCGCAGCCATGCGGGCCGCCGTGCCCTGCTCTGCCCGCAGCCACAGGGCCGTGGCGCAGGCCCCCAGAATGAGCGCTGCGCCCGAGACCATGGAGGCAGAGGTCTGCGGATTGAACCAGCCAGCCGCCGTCACGGCCAGAACATTGGCCCAGAGGAAGAACATCAGCAGCCTGAAGCCTGCAGCACGCAGGCTGTCGTAGCGGATCATGCCGTTCTCGCCTTCAGCACACCCTCCGGGGCGCGCTCGCAGCAGCCGTCATCCGGCAGCGGTTTTCACAAGGTTCAGACGGGGAAAGGCTGACGGCACCGCCAGCCGGACGAAAGACACACCCCAGCCAAGGTAACGCTAGGCTGATCATGCTTAACGATGTGTGAATGCGAGGCAAACTGCAAGCATATGGAGGCAGTATTTGCCGGCCGGGCGCTGCGCCCGGCCTTTATACTATTTCCTCAAGGACCCTGCACCGCCTCGGCCGTGGCCACGGCCTCTGCCTCGGGCAGGAGCCCGGCCCAGGCCAGCACATGCTGGATGAGCGCGATCTGCGCCTGCCGCCGCTGCCAGCGGGCTGCCGCCTCACCTTCCTGCAGCAAATGGGCATCCGGCCTTTTCGTCTCGTCAGCAGCCTTGCGCCGCAGCTTGCGCAGATAGGCCTTGCAGCGGGCCCCATCCGCCTGAAACGGCGCCAAAGACACCGCATCCCCCTCGCAGCGGCGCAGCAGCGCGTCTGCCGCCGCCGAAAGCTCCGCCAGAACCGCAGGGTCGGGTGCCGTTTCGGCGGCCAGAAGGCGTGCCAGATGCTTCATGGCGCGGGAGGCGGCCTGCAGCCGGGCTGCCCGGGCCGGATAGGCTGGGCCCATGGCCTTGCGGAACACCTTGAAGCACCAGCGCGCTTCCCTGAGTTCCCGGCGTGCGGCAGCGATGGCCGCCCGGTCCGGCTGCCCCTTCAGCGCCGCACGTGCCGTGATCACCCCGTCAAGGATCATCGCCCGCAGAATGACGCCTGGCGGCGCGCCATGGGGCGCTGCCAGCCCGTTCTGCGGGCAGCCGGTCAAAAGATAAGTTCCAGCTGCAATATCCCGGGTGCGGTCCAGCATCAGGCCCCGCTCTCCTCTGCGCTTTCCGGCAAGGCCGGTGCAGGGGAACAGACTACGCCCGTGCCGCGCAGGCTGCAGTAGCCGTTCGGATTTTTCGCCAGATACTGCTGGTGATAGTCCTCGGCAAAATAGAACGGAACGCCGGTGGCCAGTTCCGTGGTGATGGCGCGCGTGTGCCCGGCCACCCGCAGATCGCCCGCATAGGCCGCGCGCGAGGCCTCCGCCTCGGCCAGCGTGGTCTCGTCCGGCAGATAGATCACCGAACGGTATTGCGTGCCCACATCATTGCCCTGGCGCATGCCCTCGGTGGGGTCATGCCGCTCCCAGAAGAGCTTCAGCAGCGCGGCCAGCGGCAGAACCCTGGGATCATGCACCACCAGCACCACCTCCGCATGGGCCGTGCGGCCCGTGCAGACCTCGTTGTAGGTCGGGTTCGGCGTGTGCCCGCCGGCATAACCTGCCGCCGTGACATGGACTCCTTCAAGGCTCCAGAAAGCCCGTTCAGCCCCCCAGAAACAGCCCATGCCGAAGCACACGGCCTGCATGCCTTCCGGCCATGGCGGCGTCAGCGGACGGCCCAGCACCGCATGCGGCTGCGTCAGGCGGACAGGTTCTGCCCGGCCCGGCAGGGCCTCAGCCGCCGTTGGCAGAACGAATTTCCGGCTCAGCATGGTCATGAAGGACATGTCTTGCACTCCCTGTGAGACAGATGGCGGCGGCCCAGCCGGAACAGGACAGCCTTTCACGGCATCAGATGATCTCGCGGCGCGTGCGGGCCGATCCCGCCGCCAGCAGCAGAAAGGCCGCAGGCATGGCCACCGCCCAGACCGGCAGCGACAGGACGGCGCCGATCACCCAGTCCCACGCCCAGGACCCCACATGGGTCACGATAGCCTTGCCGGCAAGGGCGAGGCTTTCGGCAGAGAACTCGGCCCAGACTTCCGCCAGCGGCGTGAAGGAGAAACCGGACGCCGCCACAGAGCGGCTTCCATCCACCACCGCCGCGACCACGGCAACACCAAGCAGAAAGAACCCGGCCAGTCGCAACACCAGGCGCAAGAGGGCATACATGCGTCCAGAGCCTCCCATTTCCACGGCCGGGCACTGCGGCCACCGGTCCGCCAGGACCTCATCTGATCCTCACAGTCCAGTCTCACTGCTTTTTTCAGATTTTGCCCCAAAAGACCATCCCGCAAAGAGGATGAAGCCGCCACGGCAAAGTTTTCCCCGGCCCTGAACGGCCCGAAGCCTGCCTGCACACCTTCAAAAGACCGCAGCTTTCCGCCATTTCCTGCAGCAACCCGCGACCCATCGCAGCCCCGAAGCAGCAACGCCCTGAAAAGCCGGAAAAAATTTGCCGCCGGTCCTTGCACTCCGCGTCCATCTGGGTATATTCCGCCCACTCCAAGCGGCAAGCCCGCTGCGGACGGACAGGTGGCCGAGTGGTTGAAGGCGCACGCCTGGAACGCGTGTATACGGGAAACCGTATCGAGGGTTCGAATCCCTCTCTGTCCGCCATTTTCTTCCAGACAGTGCTGATGAGTTTGGACGCAGCAAAGATGCTGCGGTCTTGGGTTCACGGCATCTGGCATGCCGGCCCATTGCGTTGGGGGCGGTAAAAGCAGGCGCTCTCCCCGCCCCTCGGTCTTCACTGAAACGGCATCAGCCCGCGCCGCAGCTGGCAGACTGGCGGAGCACCGCCAAGACCGGCAGCGTGCGGCTGCTCAGGTCCTGAGTTTGCTGCCAACCAGACTGATGGCGCACTGCTGTGCACCACCACCGGCGACCAGATCCAGTTCGTCCTCGCTCAGCACATCATCCTCGACGGGGGCCAGAACCTGAAAACCCTCTTCTGTCTCGACCACGGCGAGGCGCAGCGGCAGGGTGATGCCGTAGTGGCGCGAGACCGCATCATTCAGGTCTGCAAGGGCCTCCGCCCGGAATGCCGCGTCCTCGCTCAGCCGGCTCTGCACCTGCGTCACCTGACCGGCACCGAACATTTCATAGAGATCAATCGGCTTCATCTGATTGCCTTCCGTCTGCGTTAAATGTGAGAGGGGTCTTGCTGCCTGCCGGCGGCTGAGCGCATGACCCAGTGCTCGTCAACCTGCAGGGCGATCGGGCCAAAACGCCGGCGCACCAGCTGCATTTTCCGGGGCGTGCTGGTGTAGAACTGGGCAATCGAGGCAGGGCCGTGATGCGCGATCTGCGCCGCAAGGACCGCCCGGTAGCCGCCCAGAAGCCAGCCGCCCTGCCACAGCTCCCGGGAGATGTATGCGGAGCGGTAAACGATGACCGGCCGGTCACGGTAGCCCGCAAGGGGTACGGCGGTCCCGGTCTCCGCCGTAACCCAGCCGGCAAGCTGACCCGCTCTGCGGATCACGATGGAACAAGCGGGCTCGAAACGCCCGGCCTCCGGTACAGGATCAAAGCCGGGGTCATAGCCCGGCTGCCGCCGCAAGTCCCCGACTGCAGCCCGGTCAGCCTCCGTCAGGGGCGCCCAGGGGTCAAAGGTCAGGAATGCGGTCTGACGCAACCGGCGCTGAACCGCAGGCCATGCGTCCCCCGCCGCAAGCAGCGGCCCGGCCTCGCCGAAGGTGATCAGTTCCGAAAGTTGCGGTACATCGAACCCGGCCGATCGCAGGCACCCTTCCAGCGCGGCCCTGCGCTGCAGGCGGGATGTGTAGCGCACGCAAACCTCCGCGGCTCCGTCCTTCCGTGTTTCTTCCATGAACGCCCGGGCCAGAGCCGAGCCGATTCCCTTGCGCCGGGCCGCCGGGGACACGGCAAGCGACAGCATCTGCGCCTGTGGCGGATGACCCGTACCGGATGGGATCAGAATGCCGAATGCGAGCCCCGCAGGAACGCCTGCGGCACGGGCGCCCATGGCAATCCAGGGCGGCCTGACCGGTGACAGATGGCATGCAAGGCGTAGATAACCGAAAGCCGCGAAAGCCGCCGCCCCGCCCGTCAGGCGCTCGATCTGCACCCCGCCGCAGACCGGCACAACGGGCGCATCTGGTTCATTCTCAAGAACAGCCAGCACAGCTTATGTTCTCCTGGCCCTGCGCAAGGCGCAGCGCTGCAACAGCACCATGCCGAGGGGCCATTTCTCCCCGTGCGAGGGCGCACTATTTGCGGCGGCAGCACCATTGGCAAGGAAACATTTTGGGTAGAATTACCGAAGAACGCCGGATGGTGGGGCTTGAGGCTCGCCCTGTGCTTTCACCCGTTCCGGCAGGCCTCAGCGGCAGGGCAGCTCCGGTCGTTGCAAGGTGTGAAGCCGGAAGACCGGCACGGCCGGACTGCCGGCCTGATTATGATTTAAGCAGCCATCAACCGTGCAATGAGAGCGGCCAGCCCGCAAAATGTCATCAAAGTTACATTTTTGGCTGAGATAACGGCAGCATCAGGTGAGCATCTCCTCGCTTTTGATAAGTTTCGTCATCTCAGGATTCAAAAATGTCGCAAAGTTTACTTTCTGGCACGCGCCGTCTTGCGCGGCTGGCCAGTGTTTCGCGTCTGACCCTTGCGATTTGCAGTGCCACGGTTGCAAGCCTTGCCGGACCGGCACTGGCTGCAGATGGCACCTTCCGGCTGCTGACCTTCAACACGTGGAACGAACGATTCCGCAATGATGTGTCGCAGATGTCAAATTTCTTCGCCAACGGTCAGTATGACATCATCGCCTGGCAGGAGCTGCGTGCAAACAGCCCCTATGCAGCGCAGGTCCCCCCGATGCTGCAGGGCCTTGGCCTTGGCACCTACACCAGCACCCAGACGGGTGACACCGGCATCACGTCGCGGCTCAGCGGCACGGCGGGCGGTGTCAACGGCAGCGGCACCCAGGGCAACCGCTTCAGCTTCATCCAGCTCGACGCGCAGAACATGCTGCCGCAGACGACCGTGGCCTCCGTTCACTTCGACTATGCGGACGAATCCGTGCGCCGCGTTCAGGAAGCGCGCAACCTGCTCGACTGGGCCAGAACCGTGGATGGCCCGCTGATCGTGACGGGCGACTTCAACGCCGGTGATGTCTCCGAGCGCGGCCTGCATCACGTCGACCAGCAGAAGCTTCTGCTGCGCAGCTATCTGCGCTCCAACAACAGCTTCTACTATGACCTGCTGACCCAGTATGCGGTGGACCGCACGCAGCTGGACAGCTTCATCAGCACCAACAACGGCCGCACGCTGAGCAATTCGGACATTCCGGACACGATGTTCGTGCCCGAGACCTATGCGGTGCAAAGCAACACGCCGCAGACGATGAACCTGCTGAAGAAGCAGTTCATCCTTCTGCAGAAGCCGGGCGAGCGCGAGCAGTTTGCCCCGCATGACCTGCGCGACGGCAGCACCACCTGGCCCAGCGCCGGCGAGGATGCCACCAACACCTGGCCCAGCTGGGACCGCGCCAAGATTGACCACATCCTTGTCTCCCGTCCCTTCGGCAAATGGTGGGACCTGTCCAGTGACGCCAGCAACCCCTATGTGGGCGTCCTTGATCAGACGGGCTTTGCCAACAACGGCACCACGCCGCTGAGTGACCACGAACTGACGGCCCATGACATGAGGTGGGTTGGCCCGGCCCTGCAGAAATACGCCGCAGGTCAGGGCTCAGCCGACAAGACCCGGCTGGTCTGGGGCACGGAAGCTGCCGTGTTCAACGAGAAGAACAAGGTCTTCTACCTGACGCGCAACAACATGCGCACCGACCTCTATCTCGGCCAGATTGCCGATGAGGACGGCATGCCGCTTCTCACCAGTCTGACGCTGGCCGAAAAGAAGACGCTGCTCGATTGCATGAGCAAGGATCCGCGCTTCCAGCAGGCCATCCAGGATTACTGCATCGACGATCACAGCTTCATCGGCGAAACCCTGGTCAAGAATGGCGGCACCGTCATCGTTGATGAGGATGCAGCCCTTGGCGGCTCAAACGCCCAGCTGCGCCTTGCCGATGGCCGCCTGCGCGTTGCCGGCACCAGCATGGGCGAGCTGAACCGCGCCGTGGTTCTGGAAGGCACCGGCGGTGCCATCGATGTGGAAGCCGCCGGCCATTCGCTCACCATCGCCCGGACGGTTTCCGGCTCGGGCTCGCTGACCAAGGAAGGCGCAGGACGGCTGAACCTCACCGGTGTCAACACCTACACGGGCGGAACCACCGTCGCCGGCGGCACCTTGTCGGTGAATGGCTCCATCGCCAGCTCATCCATGGTCACGGTTCTGGACGGCGGCACGCTTGGCGGCACCGGCACAACGGGTGCACTGCGGATTGCACGGGGCGGCGTCCTGGCGCCCGGCAACTCCATCGGCACGCTGAACGTCAATGGTGACGTGACATTCGATCCGGGCTCGGTCTACCGGGTGGAAGTGGACCAGAGCGGCAACAGCGACAGGCTGGCAGCCACAGGCACGATCACCATCAACAACAGCACGCTCGACTTCGTGCCGGTCAACACCAGCATCGTGCCGCAGACTGCCTACACCATCTTCTCGGCTGCAGGCGGCATCTCGGGCACATTCGGCTCCGTCACCTCGAGCTATGCGTTCCTCAACCCCTATCTGACCTACACCGGCAACAGCATCAGCCTGCAGCTGCTGCGCAATGACGTGCGCTTTGCCGATGTGGCGGCCAGCGCCAACGGCCGGGCGGTTGCAGGGGCCATCGACGGCATGCGCGCCAGCGATCCGCTGTTCAATGCCCTGCTGCCTCTCTATGCCACAACGGCACGTGATGGCTTCCAGCAGCTTTCGGGCGAATTCTATGCCTCCATGGCAGGAGCGCTGGCAGAGGAAAGCCAGTTCAGCCGCGATGCCGTCACGTCCCGCATGCGGGCCCCGGCCTCCGGCTTCACGGACGGGCGCTGGCAGCCGTGGATGCAGAGCTACGGCGCTGTCGGCCGCACTGGAGGTGATGGCCTCGACACGCTGAAGCGGACGAGCGGCGGCGTGTTCTTCGGCACGGACATCGCGGTGGACAGCACCACGCGCCTTGGCGTCATGGGTGGCTATGGCTACACCCACCTCGCAAGCAAGGGTGTGGCGGCTTCGGCAGATGCCAACAGCGGGCTCATCGGCCTTTATGGCGCGACCGCAATCGACAAGCTGCGCTTCACCTACGGCTCCACCGTCTCCTTCTCCCGCGCCGATGCGGAGCGCACCGTTGCCTTCGGCAACTTCGCCAACGGCCTGCGGGCCAAGGTGAATGGCACCACCGCACAGGTGTTCGGTGAAGCCGCCTATGCCTTCGATCTGGAAAAGGTCACGCTCGAGCCTCTGGCAGGACTGGCCCATGTGCATGTGCGCAGCGGCTCCTTTGCCGAAAGCGGCGGTGCAGCGGCCCTGTCCGGTTCGGCATCCGGCTACGATGCCACCTTCACCACGCTGGGGCTGCGGGCCTTCACCGACCTGAAGCTGGGGGAAACGCTGGCGCGTGTCTCCGCAGAAGCCGGCTGGCGTCACGCCTTCGGCAGCGAGCCGCAGGCCACCCTGGCTTTCGACCGGGGCAGCGCCTTCAGCATCGAGGGCGCAGGTGTTGCACGCGACACCGCCTTCATCCGGACCGGTGTGGATGTGAACCTGCGGGAGAATGCGTCCCTGTCGCTCAAGTACACGGGCGGCTTCTCCTCCGAAGGCGGCACCCATGGCATTAATGCCGGTGTGAAGATCCGCTTCTAAGCATCCATCGGCCAGACGTCAGTGCAGGGCGGAGCAATCCGCCCTGTTTGTTTTGATTTTTCACACCATCTGCCATTGCCTGTCCCTGGACAGAAGGTTAGCTTTCGCCGGAACGCAGCTGAGCCCGGAATTATGTCTTGAAGGTCGGCAATGGATAAAAAGACCCGGCGGCAGTCGGAAATTCTGCTGCAACTCGAAAAGCTGCGTTACCTGTCCCTGGAAGACATCAGCCAGGCATTCAATGTCACCACGCAGACCGCGCGCCGGGATGTGCAGGATCTGGAGCTGGCTGGAAAGGTGCGCCGGCTGCATGGCGGTGCGGCGCTGGCCCAGCCGGTCGACCCTCTGGTGCTGCGTGCCCGGCGTGTGGAAAATGCGGCTGCGAAAGCGCGTATCGGTGAGGCCGTGGCGCGCGGCATTGCGGATGGGTCGGCCATTTTCATTGACGCCGGGACCACCTGTGAGGCCGTGGCCCGCGCCCTGCTCGGCCACAAGGGCCTCAGGGTCGTCACCTATTCCCTGCGTGTGGCAACCCTGCTCAGCGAAGGCACGGATTTCACCGTGGCCGTGCCGGGCGGCTTCGTGCGGCAGGTGGATGCCGGAGTGTTCCGCGCCGAGACGCCCGAGTTCATCGGCAGGTTCAAGTTCGACTGCGCCGTGATCTCCGTCAGCGGCATCGATTCTGCGGGCGATATCGGCGACGACGACCACGCGGAAGTCGCCGCCGTGCAGGCCGCCATGCGCCAGTCGGAGCGTATCGTGCTGGCCGTGGACAACAGCAAGTTCGGCCGCCGTGCCCTCGTCAAGCTCTCCGGCCTCAACGGCATCCACGAACTCGTCTGCGACGCCGAGCCGGAGCCCCCCTTGCGAGCCCTCCTCGACAAGGCGGCCGTTCAGGTCACTGTCGCCACGTAAAGGGCCTGGCCCGCAGCGCTGAGCCCGCCGCTCGACAGCGGGCTCGCCGGTTCATTCGGCAGGTGCCGAGAAGAGCAGGCCGGAGGAGCTGGAGCGGGCAGCAAAGGCCAGAGCCGCGACCAGCAGCCATCCCGCAGTAATCGCCCCAATCCACCAGAGTGAGCCGGAGGGCGCGATGACGGCTGTGAGGCCCAGCGCGCCGATGACCGCCCGTGACTGAAGCGACAGCGGCCGTCCGCACCAGCCGCCGAAGGCAATGGCCCATAGCGCGGTGGATGCAAAGAGCGCCAGACCGCCCAGAATGATCTCAGCCGCAGTGCCCTGCCACAGGATTGCCGGATCAAAGATGAAGCTGAAGGGCACGAAGAAGGCCACCAGCGACAGGCCGAAGGCAGAGAAGCTGGTCTTCATCACTGGCGCCTTGCCCACGGCAGCGGCGGCGAAGGAGGCAAGGGCGACGGGCGGCGTCACCATCGACAGCACACAGTAGTAGAAGATGAACATATGCGCCGCGAGGGGCGGAATGCCCAGATCCTTGATGGCCGGGACGAACAGCACCGCACCGATGATATAGGCGGCAACCGTCGGCAGGCCCATGCCCATGATGATGCAGCCCACCATGGCCAGCAGCAGGGAAGCAAACAGGGAGCCCTCAGCGACGGATGCGAGGGAACCGGCGAACTTCAGCGCCAGATTGGACTGTACGGCCACAGCAATGACCACGCCGATGACCGCAATCGGCACGGCAACCTCCGCAGCCTGGCGCGGCGCTTCCTTGAGCGCTTCGGCCACGGCCTTCCAGCTGTAGCGCGTGTTTTTGCGCAGGAACGGCACCACGAAGCAGGATGCTGCAGCAACCACCGCCGAATAGGCAGCGGAAAAACCGCTCATCAGCGCCCCGATGAGGATCAGCGGCGGCAGCAGCAGATGCAGGCGCGGGCCGATGGCCTTGGTTGCCGCAACCTCATCCGCCGTCATCGCCCGCAGGCCATCACGGCGCGCCATCAGATCCACCACCAGAAGCAATGCAACATAGAAGGCCAGGGCCGGAATGAGCGCAGCCAGAGCCACCTGTGCATAGGGCACATTCAGCATCTCGGCCATGATGAAGGCCGCAACGCCCATGACCGGCGGCATGATCTGCCCGCCTGTTGACGCGATGGCTTCGATGCCCGCAGCGCGGTGGTCCGGAAAGCCTGTCTTCTTCATGAGCGGAATGGTGAGGACGCCCGTCGAGACCACGTTTGCCACCGCGCTGCCGGAGATCGACCCCATCAGGGAGGAGGAAATGATCGCGGCCTTCGCGGTGCCGCCATTGGCCCGGCCTGCCATGCGGATCGCCAGATCAATGAACAGCTGACCGCCGCCGACAACTGCATAGGCCGCGCCGAACATGATGAAATAGAAGATGAAGTTGACCGATGTCGACGTGGTGATGCCCAGAACACCGGCTGTCGTCATGGTGGTGATTTCGATGGCCGCGTCCAGGTCAAAGCCCCGGAAGGACAGCCAGCCCGGCAGAAGATTGCCCCAAAAGGCATAGGCGATGAAGGCGAGCAGAACCCAGACCAGCACCATGCCGACCGCACGCCGCGCCCCTTCCAGAAGCAGCAGCACGAAGACGCAGCCGGCCGCAATGTCCTGCGGCAGCACCGGTGACACATTTTCCATGCGGGTGGTCAGCCGGTCATATTCGGCGAGGTAGTAGGCGCCAACGCCCAGCGTTGCCAGGATCAGCGCTGCATCCACAAGCGCCCTTGGAAAGGTGCTGCGGCCATCCCTCTGCAAGGGCGACCAGAGGAACAGGAGGATCAGCGCAATGCAGACATGGGCCGGCCGCTCGAACAGCGGCTGCTGCGGCACAAGAATGATCCAGAGCTGAAACAGGATGAAGAAGACACCCAGAACGAACCGGGTTGAACTCACAACCGAGCGGACAGACAGGGTTTGCATTTTTCGGACCTCCTCCCAGGGCGCGAACAGACAGGTGGCCGGTGCCGGGGAACGGCACCGGCTGCGGCGGAGTTACATCCAGCCGCGTTCCTTGAAGTAGCGGACGGCACCGGGATGAAGCTCGATCCCGACCGCCTCGGGCTTCCAGGCCGTCTCCGGCTTGAACTGCGCCCAGGCTGCGTGGGATTTCGCCAGAGCCTCGGCATTTTCGCAGAGGGTCTTGGTGATCAGATAGGCCTTCTCCTCGTCGAGCGAGGCATGGGCGACCAGCATGGTGCCCAGATTGGCGCCCGCCGTTGCGCCGGTCTGGCCATCGAACCACGGCCCATAGGTGCCCGCCGTCATGCCGCTGGCCGCCATCACCTCCAGTGCCTTTTGCGGGATGTCGAGGAAGGCCATCGGCGTGGTCAGGGCCACTTCGGAAATGGTCGGATGCCCCTTGACCACGGTGTCGATGTAGATGTCGGCACCGCCGTTGCGCAGCACATCGGGGATCTGCGGCGTATCGAGCTGAACAATGCCGCCGCCGTCCGCCTTGATCTTCTGCGCACTGGAGCCCAGCGCCTCCAGGATCATATGTGCGGCGGGCACAGCACTTGAGCCTGCCGGCTTGATGAGAATGCGGACCGGTTTGCCGGAGGCGAGAATGGCCTCCAGGTCACTGGTGCCCATCTGGTCCACAAAGGCCTTGCGTGCAATCACGCCGATATAGACATCGTTGAGCCCGCCCACCAGCGCCCGGATATCCGGTGCGGAGGCGCCCTCATAAACCGGATTTCCGTCACGCGCCCAGACAGCGGAGGCCACGTTGGACAGGGCGATCTCGGCCTTGCCTGACTGCACGACCATGGGATTGGCCACACCGCCGCCGCGCGCCAGCACCTCGACGGAATTCGGGCCCAGCACCGGTTCGATCATCTGTTCGAGAGTGGCAGCAAAGACATACCACGAGGTGCCCTCGCGCATGGCGCCGATGCGGATGTCCTGGGCCTGAGCCAGCGACCCGAAAAGAACCGCTGCGGCGAGTGCTCCGGCACCGGCCTTCAGGTGCCCGCTGATAAACTTGATCATGTTTCCTCCTCCCTTGCTCCCCTGTGGCAAAGCCCCCGCGCCTCACTGCGGGGGCTTTGTACCTTATTCTGCGGCCAGAAGCTGCTGATCGACGCGGCCGATGCCGGCCGCCTCGAAGGCTGCGAAGATTTCCTGCTCTGCCTTTTCGCCGAGGTCCTTGAGCGGCTCGCGGATCGTGGCATGATCCAGAACGCCGCGATGGACAAGGCCGAGCTTCAGCGCCACGGTGCCTTCCATATGCGAACCGCGGTGATAGACGGCACGGGTGACGGGCAGAAGCTGCTCGAAGATCTTGCGGGCTTCGGGGTAATTCTGCGCCTTGCCGGCCTCGATCAGATCGATGAGCAGTTCCGGGGCAATGTTGCCGTAGCCGACCAGCAGGCCGTCCACGTCAAACATCGTCGGCAGCAGCCATTCGTCATGGCAGGACAGGATCTGCAGATCCGGATTGGCTTTCTTCAGCTGCGGAATTTCGACGTACCAGCGCTTCATGTTACGCACGCCGTTCTTTGTGGCGACAACGCCTTCCTGCGTGGCGATGTCCAGCTGGGTGTCCAGATCATAGCTGGCCTTGGTGGCATCGGGATACTGGAACAGGATTTCCTGCAGGCCGGACTCCTCCCAGATGGCCTTGTACCGGCTCTGCGGAGCGCCCTTCTGGTAGCCGAAGCGCAGCCAGCCATGGTTCGGATACACCAGCGCGCCAGTTGCTCCGGCCGCCTTGCACTTGCGGGCCTCGGTTGCTGCCACCTTGGTGCCCTCACCAGTGATGCCGGCAATGATGGGGATCTGGCCGTTCACCGCTTCCACATAGACTTCGATGAGCTTCAGGCGCTCTTCCTCGGTGAGGAAGGTGCCTTCACCTGCATGGCCAAGGATCACGAGGCTCTTGACGCCGTTGATTGAGGCCAGCCAACGGGCAACACGGGCATTGGCGGCATAGTCGACGTTGCCATCGCGGTCAAACACGGTCACGGGGGCGGGGCTGAGGCCGCGCAGATCCATCGGGTTCATTGAGTTTCTCCTCCTCAAACTTTGCCGCAGACAGCCGTCCATCAGCAAAGGGAACGATATTGGGAACGTTCCCAATATCTGTTTGATCGCTGGTGCTGTCAAGTGGTAGAACCTCAAAATCCTGGCGCGAGGGACAGAGGGCGATTCGATGAAAAGTGACAAACGTGATGTGACTTCCCCTGCGCGCGTCACGATTCTGGACGTGGCGAAGGCCGCTGGTGTGTCGAAATCCAGCGTCTCCCGGTTCCTGGATGAGCGCATGCCGAAGTCGGACAGCGAGACGGCCCGAAGGGTCCGGCAGGTGGCGGCAGACCTTGGCTATGTGCGGGATGTTTCCGCCTCATCGCTGCGGCGCGGCAAGACCGGCATGGTGGGTGTGATTGTTCCGCGGCTGACGGATACGGTGATGGCGATGGTCTACGAGGCCCTGTCCCGTGCTGCGGCAAGAGCCGGCCTTTTCACCATCGTGGCAACAACCGAAGACGAGCCCGGAGCCGACAAACGCGCCGCCGATGCGCTGCTGCGGCGGGGGGTGGATGGCCTGATCCTGGCGACAGCGCGCGATGGCGAGGAGCTGACCGGCGAGTTGATGGACCGGAACGTGCCCTTTGTGCTCACCCTGCGCACCAACGGGCTGTGCCGGTCCTCCGTTGGCGATGACGCCCTTGGCGGATACCTGGCCACGCGCCACCTGATCGACCTCGGCCACCGGCGGATCGGCCTGATCGCCGGTCCGGCCTTCGCCTCCAGTGCAAGAGGCCGCACCGAAGGCTACCGCAGCGCCATGGCGGAGGCGGGCCTTGAGGTGAACCCCGGCTGGGTGCGGGAATCGACCTTCGGCATCGAATCAGGCGGAGAAGCGGCCCGTGCGCTGATGCAGCTGAGCGACTGCCCGACTGCCATCTTTGCGATCAATGACAACACGGCCATCGGCGCCATGTCAGCCCTCAGCCGCATGGGCCTGTCCGTGCCCGGCGATGTCTCTCTTGCGGGCTACAACGACATACCCATCGTCAGCCACCTGCCGACGCCGCTGACATCGGTCAAGGTTCCCTTCGACCAGATAGCCACCGTCGCCTTCGAGCTTCTGGCCGCCGAAGACCTGAAGCCGCAAGACCTCATCCGCATGGCCACCCCCACCCTGATCCCCCGCAAGTCAACCGCACCGGCGCCGCAAAGCGGCAAATGAACCGCCGTCAGCACCGGCGGCGGAAGCCGCCGCAGTTCAGGCCGCGCTGCGATGCTCTGCACCCATGCTTGCAGACCGCCCGGGGCAGGCTGCTGCGCAAATGAAAAAGCGGCCCCCGGAGGAGCCGCCTTATTTGGTGCTGTCTAGAGCGTGTTATCGACCAGACCGCGATTTCTGAACTGATATACGCATAGATTGCAGCATAACCAGCCGTCCGTCAATCCAGCCGGAACAACATATCCATTGACTTGAAAACTCAAACCAATAGGATGCAAGTCTGCCGTGTATAACTATACGGCATATAATCTCATGTTCCACCTCCCGCCTGGGCTGAACCGGCTTGCGCTGGGGTTAGAAGTTGTGCTTGCGGCTGTGAGTGGAATCGACTGCCGCAAGCACAACCAAACTTAGCGAGCTCTTCGCTTGTCTGTCAATCTGAAAAACCCCCAACATATCCATATGAAGAACCTCTTCTCCTTCGACATCGGCACAAATTCGATCGGCTGGGCCGTTCTGGCTCTCGATGGCAATGGCGATCCGGTGCGGATTATAGGTGCCGGGGTGCGGATCTTCTCGGACGGGCGCGACCCGAAGTCCAATGCTTCGCTGGCGGAAGCGCGGCGGATGGCGCGGGCCATGTCGCGGCGGCGGGACCGGACCTTGCGGCGCAAGCGGGCAACGCTGCGCACACTGGCCGAGATTGGCCTTATGCCGGACACATCCTCTGCACGGCAGGCGCTGCTGCGGGAAACCTCTGACCCCCGCAGCGATTCCGGCCAGCCCACCCGCAACCCCTATGCGCTGCGCGCCCTTGCGCTTGAGGAGAAGCTGCCGCTCTTCCACATTGGCCGTGCGCTGTATCACCTTGGCCAGCGGCGGGGCTTCAAGTCCAACCGCAAGACGGACCGCAAGGACAACAACAAGGGCAAGATCGCCCTTGGCATCGAGGAGCTGCGCACCGCCATGCGGCAGGACGGGGCACAGACCTATGGCCAGTGGCTCGCCCGGCGCCATGCGCTGGGGCAGACCGTGCGGCTGCGCTCCGGCGCGCTGGATCTGGAGGGGGAGGGCTATGCCTTTTACCCTGAGCGGCAGCTGCTGGAGGACGAGTTCCACCGAATCTGGGAGGCGCAGGCCAGCCATTATCCGGACATTCTGACGCCCGAACGGCGCGATCACCTGTTCACGGTCATGTTCTTCCAGCGCCCGCTGAAAAAGCCGCAGGTGGGCAAATGCTCCTTCAACAATCAAGAAGAGCGCGTGCCGAAGGCGCATCCGCTGTTTCAGGAGTTCCGCCTCTACAAGGAGGTCAACGAGCTTGAGATCGTCGAGCCGGACCTGACGCACAAGAAGCTGACGCTGGATCAGCGCAATGCACTGGTGAAGAAGCTGCAGGTCAGCCGCGAGGCGAGCTTTGCCGCGCTGCGCAAGGTACTGAAGCTGCGCCCCGACCAGCGCCTCAACAAGGAAAGCGAAAGCCGGACGAAGCTGAAGGGCAATGAAGTCTATGCCGTGCTGAGCGGCAAGACCTGCTTCGGCCCGCGCTGGGGCACCTTCAGCCAGGCGGAGCAATGGGCCATCATCGAGCGGCTGAAGGAGGAGGAAGACCCCATCCGCCTGTTTGCTTGGCTGCGCGGTGAGTTCGGCATTGAAGGTGAACAGGCGGCGGCCATTGCCAATGTCCACCTGCCGGAAGGCCACGGGCGGCTGGGCAAGGCGGCACTGGAGGCCATGCTGGAGGAGCTGAAGGAGGAGGTCATCCCCGAGGCCGAGGCGGCGAAGCGCTGCGGCTATGATCATGCCCGTCTTGGCGGCGGCAGCGACGAAGGCGAGGACGAGCTGCCGCCCTATCAGGAGATCCTGCAGCACCGCATTCCGCCGGGAACCAACAACCCGGATGATCCCTATGACATCGAAAAAGGCCGCTTCACCAATCCCACGGTGCATATCGCCCTGAACCAGTTGCGCCATGTGATGAACGCGCTGATCCGGCGCTATGGCAAGCCGGCGCAAATCGCGGTGGAACTGGCGCGTGATCTGAAGCTCTCTGAGCGGCAGAAGGAAGAGGTCAACCGCACCATTGCCCGCAACACCCGCGATGCGGAACGCCGGGGCAAAACGCTGGAAGAGAACAGGAAACTGAATACTGGCTACAATCGCAGCCTGTTGCGGCTGTGGGAGGAGTTGAACCCAAAGGTTGAAGACAGGTGCTGCATCTACACCGGCAAGCCGATCAGCATTTCCATGCTGTTTTCCGGCGAGGTGGACATTGACCACATCCTGCCCTGGTCCCGCACGCTGGATGACAGCCATGGCAACAAGCTGCTGTGCCTGCGCGAGGCAAACCGGGTGAAACGCAACCGGGCCCCGGCTGATGTAACCGAATGGCGGGACCGCTATGACGAGATCCTGTCCCGCGCCGCGCGCCTGCCGAGGAACAAGCAGGAGCGCTTCGCCCCAGATGCGATGGAACGGTTCGAGAAGGCTGGCGGCTTCCTCGCCCGTCAGTTGACGGACACGCAATATCTCTCGCGGATGGCGCTGGAATATCTCGCCTGCCTGTTTCCGGCCGAGGAGTTGGATGGCTTCGGGGAGCTAAGGCGGCACAGGCACATCAATGTTTGTCCCGGCCGCCTGACAGAAATGCTGCGGCGGAACTGGGGGCTGAACAGCATTCTGGCGGACAGCCATCTGGGCGAAACGGCGCAGGAGAAGAACCGCAAGGACCACCGGCACCATGCCATTGATGCCATTGTCATTGGCGTCACTGGCCGCAGCCTGCTCAACCGCATTTCTAACGCTGCCGGCCGGCTGGAGGCGCAGCAGCTGGAAACGCTGGTGAAGGCGGCGGCTGCGACGAACAAACCCTGGGACGGCTTCCGTGACGATGTGGCAAAGGTGGTGGGCGGCATCATCGTCAGCCACAAGCCCGACCACGGCACCGCAGGCCGCAGGGCCAAGGACCCGGCCCGGCAGCAGACGGCCGGGCGGCTGCACAATGACACGGCCTATGGCCTGACCGGCGAAACCGATGCACGCGGCAACACCATTGTGGTGCGGCGCAAACCGTTCCTGTCGCTCACCTCCAAGGATATTCCGTCCATCCGGGATGAAGCGCTGCGGGCGGTGCTGGAGCAGGCGCTGCGCGGCATTCCCGATGGCAAGGAGTTTCAGGCTGCGCTGGATGCCTTCCGCAAGCAGAAGGGCTTCCACCATTATCACGGCATCCGCCATGTGCGCCTGACGGAGCCGCTTTCGGTCATCGGAATCAAGGACCGGGACGGCAGGGTCTACAAGGGCTACAAGGGCGACGCCAATCAGCGCTACGATGTGTGGGAAACGCTGGACGGCAAGTGGCATGCGGAAGTCGTGTCCATGTTCGACGCGCACCAGCCGGGCTGGCAATCGCGCTTCCATGCGGAAAACCCCACTGCCCGCCGGGTGCTGAGGTTGCAGCAGGATGACATGGTGGCCCTGAATGCGCCTGACGGCGGCCGTCTTCTGGTGCGTGTGGTGAAGTTCCGGCAGAACGGGCAGATAACCTTCGCCGGGCATAACGAGAGTGGAAACCTGAAGGCCCGCGATGCGGCTAGCAACGAACAGGACCCTTTCAAATACATCTCGCGCATGGCCAGCAGCCTGAAGGACAGCGGTTGCCGCCAGATCCGCATCGATGCAGCCGGCAAGGTGTTTGACCCCGGCCCGCAGGACCGGGCCTCCAAACCGAAAAAACAATCCAAGCGATAAATTTCAAATATATCGCTTACCGGTTGATTTACCTGCCTGTGCCAGCCTTGGCGCATGAACAGGGTGTTAGACATTTCCAGCGATGGACTGCACCTCGCGGTCCATCGCGGTTTTCTGACGGTTTCGGACAGCGGTGCCGAAATTGGCCGTATTGCGCTGGATGATCTTGGCGCCGTGATCGTGCATGCGCATGGCACAACATGGTCCAATCATGTTTTCGTGCAGATGGCGGAGCGCAATGTGCCTGTAGTGCTTTGTGCGCCCAATCATGCGCCGGTTTCCGTGGTCTGGCCACTGGCAGGCCATCATGCGCAGGGCGGGCGCATGCAGGCGCAGGCCGCCGCTTCAAAACCTCTCAAGAAGCAGCTCTGGCAGCAGGTTGTCACCGCCAAGGTGCGCATGCAGGGCCACGTTCTGGCCTGCAACGGGCAGGAGGCCGGGGCCTTTTCCCTGCTGGCCCGCAAGGTGCGCTCGGGCGACCCGGACAACATCGAGGCGCAGGCAGCGCGGCGCTACTGGCAGGCGCTGATGGGGCCGGACTTCCGGCGAGACCAGAATGCGGAAGGCGCCAATGCCATGCTGAACTATGGCTACACGGTGCTGCGTGCCATCGTCTCCCGCTCCATCTGCGCTTCCGGCCTGCATCCCGGCCTTGGCATTTTCCACGCCAACCGGGGCAATGCCTTTCCTCTGTCCGACGACCTGATGGAGCCCTACCGCCCTCTCGTGGATCAGCTGGTGCTGAACCTCATCCGGCAAGGCATCACCGAAGTGGACCGGACCGCCAAGCAGAGGCTGGCGGCACTGGCGGGCTTCGACCTGCAGACGCCGGAAGGCACAAGCCCGCTGTCCGTGCAGGTGCAGCGGCTGACCCATTCCCTTGCGGTCAGCTTCGAGACCGGACAGCCGGTTCTTGCCCTGCCCGCCCTGCCCCATCCCGGCGAGTTGCAGACACTGGGCTGGCCTCAGGAGGCAGAGCCAGAGCGGGAATCTGGCCGGGAAGACATGGAGGAGGCATGAACAAGCGGAACCTCAGGGCCAACAGCGGCGCAACCCATTTGAGCGGATACAGGATCATGTGGATGCTGGTGACATTCGACCTGCCGGTCGAGACGAAGAAACAGAGGCACGCGGCCACCAAATTCCGCCAGTTTCTGCTGGATATCGGCTTCGAAATGAGCCAGCTTTCCAACTACCTGAGATTCTGCAGTGGCAAGGAAAAATTTGACGCCTATGTCCGCCAGATCGAGCAGGCGCTGCCGGAATGGGGCGATATCTACATCTTCCAGTTCACGGACCGCCAGTATGAAAACATCGTCCGATTCTCGGATCAGGCCCGCAAGAAGCGGAAGAAAAACCCGGAACAGCTTGCCCTGTTCTGATGGTTCTGGCCGTTTTGTGCGCAGGGAACTGCCCAATTCCCCTTTC
>NZ_KB908216.1:62674-414115 GCF_000382365.1 Pannonibacter phragmitetus DSM 14782
GCGAACAGCTTATCAGTTCAGAAACCGCGGTCCAGCCGGAACCAATCGATCCACGCTGCGTCAGCTTGGACGCGGGTGGAGCCGTTTGGCGCCGGGATGCTGCGGTGCTGCGGCGTCATATCCTGAAATTGCTCAGCCGGCCCATGGGCTTGAGCGCATTCCGGTGAGGGAGGCTCGTCAGCTCCCGTCCCAAGACTGGCTAAGGAAACGTAACGGGGCTTTCCTGCCTGCTGGGCTCAACAATAACCATGGGGTAACGTTGATGTTTGAATCACCCCTGCAATATGTCCCTCCTCACTCCTGCCGGATGCACTTCACCGCCCGGGCCGAGGCCTTGAAGATGCTTGACCTTGGCCGCATGATCTTTCACAACATTCTTGGTGCTCCAGCGAAGAGCGGGATGATCTGAGGAGAACATCACGCATGGGGCGCATCTTTTTACAATCCGGACAGGTTCCGGACAGGAAAGATGCCTAATGATCCTGAGCCTTGCCGGGCTATGGAGGAGATACCAAGCACGGTGGCACGCTTGCCACGGGCCATGTCCGGCAGCGCTGTAACGCATCTACGGGAGGACTGAATGATCAAAGACCTTAACATCACGCGCCGTGTGGCTCTGGGGCTGGCGGCTGGCGCCATGGCTCTTGGACTGGCGGGCCCGGCAGCGGCAGAGGTCAATTTCGCAGGCAAGACGATCGAGTGGATCATTCCGTTCTCCGCCGGCGGCGGTTCTGACACCTGGGCGCGTTTCAACGCACCGCTGCTGACGAAGTATCTCCCTGGCAACCCGGTGGTTGTCGTGGTGAACGAGCCGGGCGGCGGCTCCACCAAGGGCACCAACCTGTTCGCAGCCCGCGGCAAGCCGGATGGCCTGATGATCCTCGGCACCTCCGGCTCGACCCAGTTCCCCTATCTGCTGGGCGACCCGCGCGTACGCTACGAATACAAGGACTGGAAGATCGCCATGGCCGGCCCGACCGGCGGCGTCGTCTACACCACGCCGAAGCTGGGCCTGAAGGGCCCGGAAGACATTGCCATGCTCAAGGACAAGGACCTGGTCTATGCAAGCCAGGGCGCGACCTCGCTCGACCTTGTGCCGCTGCTCGGCTTCCGTCTGATGGACTTCAAGGTGCAGCACGTGTTCGGCTTCAAGGGCCGCGGTGATGGCCGCCTCGCCTTTGAGCGCGGTGAAGTGAACATCGACTATCAGACCTCCTCTGCCTATCTGAAGAACGTGCAGCCGCTGGTCGATGCAGGCCAGGCCGTTCCGCTGTTCAGCTGGGGTGTCCTGAATGAAGCGGGCGACGTGGTGCGTGACCCGACCTTCCCGGACCTGCCGTCCTTCGTCGAGGCCTACGAGACCCTGACCGGCCAGAAGCCGTCCGGCCCGGAATATGACGCCTACTTCGCCTTCTTCACCGCCGGCTTCCCGGCCCAGAAGATGGTCTTCCTGCCGAAGGGTACGCCGGACGATATCGTTGCCGCTTACCAGAAGGCCTTCGAGGACATGAAGGCGGACCCGGACTACAAGGCCAATGCCGAGGCCGTTCTGGGCACCTACGAGCAGGTGACCGGTCCGCTCGCGCAGGCTCTGTTCGAGAAGGGCACGACCATCGCTCCGGACCTGCGCACGCAGGTGGCCGACATGCTGGCCAGCGAATACGGCGTGAAGCTGGGCGCCGAGTAACGCCTCCCACCGCCTCGCATCAGACGGACCCCGCCCGGGGTCCGTCTCTCATCTTTTTATGGATGCCGCATCCTTGGCGGCAGCGCGGCCCCCGTGACAGGGCTGTATGAGCCCGGCGCACCGGGCAGTGCACAGGCCTCTCTTGCCTTCCGGGCGCCTGCAGCCTGAGCCTGCCGGGGCATGATACGCCCATGTTTCTGCGCCATGGCATAACACGGAAGCATCCGCCGTGATTGACACGTTACTGTCTGCGCTAGGCGCGCTTTTGTCTTTCCAGCACCTGTTCTACATGCTCATCGGTGTGTCCGTTGGGCTTGTGATCGGTGTCATTCCCGGCCTTGGCGGCATCGCCGGGCTGTCGCTGCTGATCCCCTTTCTCTATGGCATGAACGAGATCAGCGCGCTGGCGATGCTGATCGGGCTTGTGGCCGTGATCCCGACCTCGGACACGTTCTCCTCGGTGCTGATGGGCATTCCCGGCTCTTCCGCCAGCCAGGCCACCGTGCTGGACGGCTTTCCGCTGGCCCGGCAGGGGCAGGCGGCGCGGGCCCTGTCGGCCGCCTTCATCTCCTCCATGGCGGGCGGCGTCTTCGGGGCAGTGGTGCTGACCGGCTTTGTCGTCATCGCCCGGCCGCTGATCCTCTCCTTCGGCTCGGCGGAGCTGTTCATGCTGGCGCTCTTCGGCCTGTCCATGGTGGCGGTGCTGGCCGGGCGCAGCCTTGCCAAAGGGCTGGCGGCCTGCTGCATCGGCCTGATCATCGGCTCCATCGGCGGGGCGCCCGCCACCGGCGAGTTCCGCATGATCTTCGGCTTCGACTATCTGTATGACGGCATTCCGCTGGTCATCATCGGCCTCGGCTTCTTCGCCATTCCCGAGATCGCCGATCTCCTGCGCAAGAACTCCGCCATCGCCTCGGGCAGTGCCCTTGGCTCGGGCTGGTTCCAGGGCTTCCGCGACTGGTGGGGCAACCTGTGGCTGTCCATGCGCTGTTCGGGCCTTGGCTGCATCATCGGCGCCATTCCGGGCCTTGGCGGCTCGGTCGTCGACTGGATCGCCTATGGCCATGCGGTCCAGACCGTCAAGAAGGACCCGCAGTTCGGCAAGGGCGACATTCGCGGCGTCATCGCCCCGGAAAGCGCCAACAACGCCATGCAGGGCGGCGCCCTGCTGCCCACCATGCTGTTCGGCATCCCCGGCTCCGGCGCCATGGCCGTCTTCCTCGGCGGCATGGTCCTGCTCGGCATCCAGCCCGGCCCCTCCATGGTGGGCGCGGACCTCAACATCACCTATTCGGTGATCTGGTCGCTGGCGCTCGCCAATGTCATGGGCGCGGGCATCTGTCTGGCGCTGGCCATTCCGATCTCGCGGCTGACCCAGATCCCGTTCCAGCGCCTTGCGCCCTTCATGATCGTGCTGATCTGCTTTGCCGCCTTCCAGGCCACCCGCTCGCTCGCCGATCTCGTCGCGCTGCTGTGCCTCGGCGTCCTCGGCGTGCTGATGAAGCGCTTCGGCTGGCCGCGCCCGGCGCTGCTGATCGGCTATGTGCTCGCCCCCCAGGCCGAGACCTATCTCTATCAGGCGCTGCAGTTCAACGGCTGGGACTTCGTCTTCCGCCCGGGCGTCATCGTCATCGCCGTGATGACGCTGGCCTCCATCTGGTTCGGCCTGCGCAACCGCATCGACGAGCACGGCCATGTGGTGCCCAACGAGGACGATGCGCCGGACGTGCCGTCCCTGCGTGCGCATCTGCCCCAGATCACCTTCGCCGTGGCCATGGCAGGGGCCTTGCTGATCGCCCTCAACGACGCGCTCAAGCATGACTTCCTCGCCCAGGTCTTCCCGCTGTCCGTCTCCATCATCGGGCTGGTGATGCTGGCCATCCTGATCCCGCAGCTGGTGCGGGGCAAGGCCGGGCATCATTCGCATTTCGATGCGGAACTGACAGGGGAGCATGTCGGCCAGCCGGGCATCGGCAGCCTGTGGGGCGGCCTTGCCTGGATCGGTGGCCTCGTCGGCCTCACAGCCCTCATCGGCTTCTATGCCGCGCTGCTGCTGTTCTTCCCCTTCTTCCTCATCGTCAGGGCAAGGGCAGGGCTGCTCGCAACCCTCCTGATGACCGCAGGGGCCGCCGGCATCATCCTCATCCTCGCATGGGCCCTGTCCCTCAACTTCCCGTCAGGCATGCTGCAGGACGCGGTGGACCTGCCCTGGCCATTCCGCTAAGCAAAACCTGACCCGCCCAAAACAAACGGGCGGGTCAGCCTCTCTTCGGCTTCAGGAGATCAAGATGGCGCAGACAGCCATTCCCTTCCATTTTTTCCGTGGCGGCACCTCGCGCGGCCCCTATTTCCGGCGGGAAGACCTGCCGCAGGACCGCGAGACGCTGGCCCGGGTTCTCGTGGCGGCGCTCGGCTCAGGGCACAAGCTGAACATTGACGGCATCGGCGGAGGCGCCGCGGTGACGACCAAGGTCGCCATGCTTTCCCGCTCCGAAACGAGCGGCTGCGATATCGACTACTTCTTCGCTCAGGTCAGCGTCGAGGACGGTCTCGTTGATTTCAAGCCCACCTGCGGCAACATCCTTTCGGGCGTCGGCCCGGCGGCCATCGAGATGGGCCTGATTGCCCCGCAGGGTGACGAAACCCGCATCCGCATCCTCTCGGTCAACACCGGAGCCAAGGTGGAGGCCGTTGTACGCACCTCCGGCGGGCAGGTCGAATATGCGGGCGATGCCGCGATCGACGGCGTTCCGGGCACGGCTGCGCCCATCTATCTCAACTTCATGGATGTGGTGGGCTCCGCCACCGGCGCGCTGCTGCCGACCGGCAATCTGCGGGACGTGATTGACGGCATCGAAGTGACCTGCATGGACGTGGCCATGCCGATCGTCATCGCCCGCGCTTCCGATTTCGGCCTGAGCGGCGCGGAGACAGTCGAGGAACTGGACGCCAACCGCGCCTTCTATGACCGGATGGAGCCGGTCCGCCGCAAGGCGGGCGAGCTGATGGGCATGGGCAATGTGGAAAAGTCCGTGACGCCGAAGTTTGCCCTTCTGTCTCCCCCGCGCAATGGCGGCACGATTACGGCGCGCTACTTCATGCCCTGGAACTGCCATCCCACCATGGCCGTCACCGGCGCGCAGTGCCTTGCCTCCTGCGTGCTCACCCCCGGCACCGTGGCCGAAGGACTGTTCACCGCTCCGCAGGGCATGCCTGCGCTGGTGCTCATCGAGCATCCCGGCGGCGTGATTGACGTGACCGTCGATTATGAAAACGGCCCCGGCGGCTTTGCGCTGAAGTCGGCCGGGCTGCTGCGCACGGCGCGCCTGCTCGCCAAGGGAGAGGTGATGGTTCCGGCTGAGGTGTGGGGCGGCAAATGAAGGTCCACATTCTGGACGACTGGTCCGATACCTTGCGCCACCTGCCTTGCTTTGAGCGGCTCAAGGGGCATGAGGTGACGGTCTGGACAGATCACGTGGAAGGGCCTGCGCTGGCCGAGCGGCTCAAGGAAGCGGAAGCTGTCTGCCTCTTCCGCGAGCGGACGCGTGTGACCGCTGATCTGCTTGAGGCCCTTCCGGGCCTGAAGCTGATTTCCGGGCGGGGCGCCTGGCCGCATGTGGATGTTGCCGCCTGCACGGCCCGCGGTGTGGCCTTTGCCTCCATGAAACCGGCTGAGGTTCCCAACCACGCCGCGGCCGAGCTGACCTGGGCCCTCATTCTGGCAGCGCTGCGCGGCCTGCCGGAGCAGATGGCAAGTGCCAAGGCTGGGCAGTGGCAGGCCGGGGTTGGACGCACGCTGCAGGGCAAGACCATCGGCATCTATGGCCATGGCCGGATAGGCCGGCTGATCGCCGGCTATGCTGCGGCTTTCGGTGCCAGAGTGATCTGGTGGGGATCGGAGGCCGGACGGGCGAGAGCCGCCGCAGAAGGTGGTGAAGTCGCGACAAGCCGTGAGGCCTTTTTCGCTGGATCGGACATCGTGACCCTGCATCTGCGCCTAACGCCTGAGACCAAGGGCATCATCACGGCCGCAGACCTCGCCCTGATGCAGCCCCGCTCCATTCTGGTGAACACCGCACGGGCCGGCCTGATCGCCCCCGGCGCCCTGCGCGCGGCACTGGATGCGGGCCGTCCCGGACTTGCGGCGCTGGATGTGTTCGACGAAGAGCCGCTGACCGATGCCAGCGACCCGGTTCTGTCACATCCACGCGTGATCGCAACGCCGCACATCGGCTTCGTCACCGAGGAGGAGTTTGACCTGCAGTTCGCCGACGTGTTCGATCAGGTCAATGCCTTTGCCGCCGGCAAGCCGGTGCACCTGGTCAATCCGGAGGTGCTTTGACCCCAAAGAGGCGCGCCGCAAACGGCGCGCCCAGGATCACGATGACGATGCGGGTCAGATGGTGCAGGATGACGAAACCAAGATCCGCACCGGCCACGATCGCCAGCACCGTCATCTCCGCCTGTCCGCCCGGCGCAAAGGCAAGGAAGCCTTCCACCGGCTGAGCCAGGCCTGAGAGCGTCACAATCTCCGTGAACAGGGCCGCAAGCCCGGCCAGCAGCACGACGAAGGCAAGGCCGGACAGGATGAAGCTGCGCAGCTCGCGCAGCGTCACCCCCATGTATTGAACACCGATCCCGATGCCGATGAACAACTGGGCGCCGAGAATGGCTTCAGCGGGCGGGCGGCTGTGAATGAGATCGCTCAGCGACAGGACTGCGGTCACGATCATCGGCCCCAGGATCGTTGCGCCGAAAAGCCCGATCCGCTCCCCGCCTTTCCACCCGATGACAGCTGCCGCTGCCATCAAAAGAAGCTCGTTCACCGGCAGATCCCGCATCGGAGCGCCGACGGCACCCGAAATATTGGCCCCGTAAAAGGTCGTCAGAATGATGGGTGCAAGGGTGACGATGACCAGAACGCGGGTGGCATGGATGAGGGCCAGCGCCCGGACATTCGCCCCGGCCTCCTGACCGAAAATCACCATGTCCTGCAGGCCGCCGGGCATCGCCGCGTACCAGGCTGTCACCGGGTCATACCCGAGGCGCCGGAAGAAGGGCACGCCAACAACCCCGATCATCGCCACATAAAGCGGCACCAGCGCAACGCTGCCAGCCATCTGGGGAATGCGCCCGACCACCTCCGGGGTAATGGAGGCACCCACGGCGACGCCAAGGACCGTCCGCGCCAGGATGGAAACCGTGCCCATGCCCTTCAGCGGCGCACCGCACAGGGCCGCCAGCAGGCATGCGGCCATCGGGCCAAACAGAAAAGGCAGCGGCAGGCCGAGCGCGTAAAACACCGCCACACCCAGCCCCGCAATGGCGAGCGTCATCATCCTTTTTGTCAGGTCCGCCGGCACATTTCCCTCCTTGCGCTTTCTTGTATCCAGATGTATACGACCGGATACAAAAGGACACAAGCGAGTTTACCTCATGGCTGAGGACAATGAAATCCCGCAGGGCCAGGCAGCTTACCGCCGGTTGCTGGAAGACATCCGCGATGGCGGCCTGGTTCCCGGCATGCGCCTTCGCGAAACCGAGCTGGCCGAGCGGCTGGGCATCAGCCGCACGCCGGTCCGTGAGGCGATCCGGCAGCTGGAAGCCGACGGCCTCGTCGTTCACCTGCCCCGGCAGGGCGCTTCGATCCGCACGCTGGACCATGCGGAAGTAGTCGAGCTTTATGAAATGCGGGCGGTGCTTGAAGGCACGGCGGCGCGGCTGGCCGCACGCGCGGCTTCCAGCATCGAGCTGGCGGAACTGGCCGCCCTCAACAACGAGCTGGCGGCTGCGCCCGCAGGCCCGCAGGCCCGTGAACTGAACCGGCAGTTTCACCGCACCCTGTTCGATGCAGCGCGCAACCGGTTTCTCCTGAAGTCGATCAGTGCCCTGCAGAAGACCCTGCTCATTCTCGGCCCCAGCACCCTGTCAGACCCGGAGCGCGCTGCGCTGGCCGTGGCCGAACATGCGGCGGTGCTGACCGCCTTTGAGGCCCGCGATGGCGCGGGCGCTGAAGCGGCAATGCGTGCGCATGTGGAAGCTGCCTTGTCGGCCCGGATCCGCAGCATGCGTGGCCGCGAAATTCCGCTGGAGGATGACGTATGAAAGACTGGCCCGGCACATTTGACGTTGCTGTTGTGGGCGGCGGCAATGCAGCGCTTTGCGCTGCCATCACCGCTGCGGAAGCGGGCTGCAGCGTTCTGATCCTGGAAGGCGCTCCAAAGCCTTACCGGGGCGGCAATTCCCGCCACACACGCAATTTCCGCTGCATGCACAAGGGACCCGCCTTTCCCCTCACCGGCACCTACGAGGAAGAGGAATATTTCCACGACCTCATGCTGGTGACCAAGGGCAAGACGGATGAAGGCCTGGCGCGCCTTGCCATCCGCACCTCGGAGGAGTGCCTGCCCTGGATGCAGGAGCATGGCGTGCGGTTTCAGCCCTCGCTCTCCGGTACCTTGTCCCTGTCGCGCACCAACGCCTTTTTCCTGGGCGGCGGCAAGGCACTGGTGAACGCCTATTACAACACCGCCAGCGACCTTGGCGTGAAGATCGCCTATGAGGCGCAGGTCAAGCACGTGCATCTGGACGGCAGCCGCATCAGCCACCTGGAGGTGGAGATCGCCGGACAGCCGGTCACCGTGCAGGCCCGCACCTTCGTTCTGGCCTCGGGCGGCTTTCAGGCCGACATCGACTGGCTGGCCCGCGCCTGGGGGCCTTCGGCCCGCAACTTCCTGATCCGTGGCACACCCTATAATCGCGGCACCGTGCTGCGGGACATGCTGGATCAGGGTGCGGAATCCGTTGGCGACCCGACCCAGTGCCATGCCGTTGCCATTGACGGCCGCGCCCCGAAATATGACGGCGGCATCGTCACCCGCCTCGACTGCGTGCCCTTCTCCATCGTGCTCAACAAGGATGGCGAGCGGTTCTACGATGAAGGCGAGGATGTCTGGCCGAAACGCTATGCCATCTGGGGCCGTCTGGTGGCCGCCCAGCCCGATCAGGTCGGCTATGCGCTCATTGATGCGAAATCGATCGACCTGTTCATGCCCTCCGTCTTCCCGCCGGTGAAGGCGGACACGATCGAGGAACTGTCCGCAAAGATGGGGCTGGAGCCGGAAGCCGTGCGCCGCACCGTCGACACGTTCAACGCCGCATGCCGCCCCGGGTCCTTCCACCCGACCGAACTCGACGGTTTGCGTACGGAAGGGCTGAATGTGCCCAAGACCAACTGGGCGCGGCCGCTGGATACGGCCCCCTTCTATGGCTACGAGCTGCGCCCCGGCGTGACCTTCACCTATCTCGGCCTGAAGGTTGACAGCCGTGCCCAGGTGCACAGCGCAGCCGGCCCCATCAGCAATCTCTGGGCTGCCGGCGAGATCATGGCTGGCTCCATTCTTGGCCAGGGCTATCTGGCCGGCTTTGGCATGACAATTGGTACTGTTTTCGGACGTATTGCGGGCAAGGAGGCCGCCGCCCATGCCGCTTGACACCACATCTTCCTTCGACGAGGCACGCCGTCAGATCGAAATCTGCAACGCCTGCCGCTACTGTGAGGGGTTCTGCTCGGTTTTTCCGGCCATGACCCGGCAGAAGGCCTTTGCTGATGGCGACCTGACGCAGTTGGCCAATCTCTGCCACAACTGCCGGGGCTGCTACTATGCCTGCCAGTACACCGCGCCGCATGAGTTCAACCTGAACATCCCGGCGGCTCTGGCCGAAGTCAGGGTGGAAAGCTGGGAACGGCTGGCCCGCCCGCAGGCAATCGCACGGCTGTTCCAGACCCATGGCGTTGCCATGGCCGGGCTTCTGGCTGCCGCGCTGGCCTTCTTCTTCTGGGCTCTTGCCGCCTGGAAGCCGCAGGATGGCGCGGGCTTCTACGCCCATCTGGCGCATAATACGATGGTGGCGATCTTCGTGCCCGCGTTTCTGGCCCCGCTCGGGCTCATTGCCCTGTCGGTGCGTGACTACTGGCGCGAGACCGGCGGTGGCCGTTTCCGGCTGATCCATGTGCTGCGGGCCTTTGACAATGCCGCCCGGATGAAGAACCTCTCAGGCGGCCACGGCGAAGGCTGCAACTTCGAGGATGGCGACCGCTTCAGCAACCGGCGCCGGGTGTTCCACCAGCTGATGATGTATGGCTTCATGCTCTGCTTTGCGGCAACCGCCAGCGGAACCGTCATGCACTATGCCTTCGGCTGGGAAGCGCCCTACCCGCTGTTCTCCCTGCCCAAACTGCTCGGCGTGCCGGGCGGGGTTATGATGGTGGCAGGCGCCGCCGGGCTGGCCTGGCTGAAGCTGCGGGCCGATGCCACGCTTGGTGCGGTCCGGGTCTGGGGCGGTGAAATGGCCTTCATCCTGCTGCTGGGGGCCGTGGCTCTCACCGGGCTTGCGCTTTATGCCGCCACCGGCACGGACCTGACCGGACCGCTGCTTGCCATTCATCTGGCCTGCGTGATGGTGCTGTTCCTGCTGATGCCCTTCTCCAAGATGGTGCACGGCTTCTTCCGCCTCGCCGCCCTTGTGGCGGAAGCTGCCAAACCGGCTCCGGCCGGCGGAGAGTAAGAAGGAACGGGACATTTCCAGAGGTGGCCTCAAAACGCGCGTTTGGGGGCCACCTCTTGTCTTATCCGTGCGCGAGTTGCACCAGCCGGTTGGCGAGCACCAGCTTTTCGGCAAGGGTGACGGCAAGCAGGCGGTGGAAGAGGAGGGCGAGTTCGCTGTCGGTGCGCTCCAGCTTCTCGAGATCCGCGCGGCAAAGACGGTAAACGGTGGCGGGGCTTTCCACCACCACATCGGCGGTGCGCTTGCCGTTGAGGCAGTGGCCAACCTCACCCACCACCGCACCGGCCGTCATGGTGCGCAGGCGCAGGCTGCGGCCATCGGGAAGCGTCATTTCCACACGCACGCGGCCTTCGCCGACGAGGAAAACGTCGTCCGCCGGGTCGCCCGCCCGTATCAGGGCCGTGCCCGGCTCCAGCTCCAGCCGCTCCATGGCGCCAGCAAGATCGGCAAGGCGCGGATGCGCTCCAAGGATCGATTCCAGATGGTGGGATATCTCCGCCCCGGCAGGGAGCAGCTTTTCCTCCACCAGCAGCACGTCCTCGCAGAGCTCCAGTGCATGGTCGAGATCGGCGGCACAGGTGACGCAATGTGCGCCGTCTTCCGCTCCGGTTCCCGTGTTCAGACCGGAACGGGCCAGCGCTGCGGCAACATTCTGCGGCATGGCGCTGAAGATCAGGCGCACCCCCGCCCGCTCCGTCATGCCGTGGATCTTGGCAAAGCCGGCAGCCGCGGCGGAGTCCATGCCGCTCATGCCGCTGAGGTCGATGATGAGAAACCGCAGCGGTGTGCCGGATACCTGACCGGCCCGCTTGCGCACACGGGCCACAACCTGCTCCATCGTGCCGAAGAAGAGATAGCCTTGCAGACGCAGCACATGGATCTGCTCCCCTTCCCGGTCGAGAGCGCGCACGGCTTCCGCCGAACGGTCCACGCCGCTGCGCAGCTGGCGGCCATCGGCAGCCATGCGCACCACCGGCAGGCGGGCATAATTGTAGACGAACATGACCACCGAGAAGGCGAGCCCCAGCATCAGGCCATAGAGGAAGCCCAGCACGGCAATGGAGGCCAGAATGGCCAGAACGATCAGCCATTCGCCCTGCGGCAGCTTGCGGCGGGCTGCGATGGCCCAATGGTAAATCAGTTCCGCGCCCAGAAACATCATCAGCCCGGCAGCCAGGAACCCGGGCATGGCGGCAGCGAGCGTCCCGGCAAAGGCGAGGCTGATGAGCAGGATCACCCCGGCAGCAATGCCCGTCAGCCGGGTTGCCGCCTGCATCCTGGCAGCGAGCAAGGTGAGGCTGAGACCGGTGTAGCCCGGCGCGCCGCCGAAACACCCGGCCAGAAGATTGGCAACGCCACTCTCGCGCAGCTCCGCATTGGCATCCACCTCCCGGCCGAAAGCCGCCTCCAGCCCGCTGGTGTTGAGCAACAGGCCAATGATGTTGAGGATGGCGATGCCGAGCATCAGCGGGATCGCCTGAACGACGGCTGCCCAGTCAGCCTGCCCTGCGATCCAGAGCGGTGACGGCAGACTGACCATGGCATCGGCCGGAATATCCGGCAGCCATGTCCAGGCACGAGCCTGATCCGTCGAGATTCCGGCAGTGGCCAGCACGGCAAAAAAGGCTGCCATGGCTCCGGCCAGCGCCAGCGGCATGGTCAGGGGATGCGGCAGACGGGCGAGACTGACTGCAAGCACCAGTGCCATCAGCACGGCAGGCAACAGGGCGCCGAGGAATACGGGGTCTTTCACGCTGGCAGACAGATCCGCCGCGAAGACTGACGCGATGGCGGCAAGGCTGTGCTCCCCCGTCACCATGACGAGCGCCCCCTCGATCAGCAGCCAGCCGGTGCCCGAGAGAAACCCGGCAATGACCGGATAGGGCAGAAACCGCACCAGCGTACCGAGCCGCAGCCGGCCGAACAGCAGGAACATCACCCCTGTCACCAGAGTGCTGACGCCCAGAATGGCAAGGATGGTCGCAATCTGCCGGTCCGTCTCCTGCCCTTCCATGCCCGCAAGAATGCCGGCCATGGAGGCGGAGAGAATGGCGATGCTGGTTTCCTGGACCAGCGCCACATTGCCCACATAGGGACTGCGCAGCGCGATGTAGACCGACAGGATGACACCGCTGAGCAGCAGCACAGCCACCCCCATGCCAAGCCCGGCGGCCAGCGGCCCGGCAAAGAGCAGCGCCGCAAAGGCAACGCCCGTGCCCAGATTGTCGAGACCTGCCGTCAGACCGGCGGTGACGGATCGCATATGCTCTTTCATGACCACGCCTGCCTGACCCGGCCTGCCGCGTTTTCAAGGGAAAGGACCGTCCTGAACCGGGAAAGGAACTGGAGCTGAAACTGGCTGGATGTCATGTCAAACCGATGCAGCAAAACTATGAAGCCGGGGTCCCCTGGATCCGAAAGCGCCGCACTCCCTGTGCTGCACCTCTCTCAAGGACAGAGCCGCACAGAGGAGAACCCGTTCCGGTTGATTTTCCTCTTCGCGAAGCCTGACGATACAGCATGAAGCTTCCGGCCGAGGCAAACGCATTTTTCCCTTCAAATCTGCAGCTTGCAGCCATTGCCTTGCAATGGGCCAATCTCGCGCACAAGCATCAATGCCCGTTGAAGCTTTTCTGCTTATGGGACCCTGCTCCCGCTGCTTGCATCGCCTGCATGCAGACCGGGTGACCCCAGCCGGCATCCCGCCACACGACACAGAATGCACGAGCCTCCGAGCGGGATGAACGTTGGGGAAACCTTGAATTCATCAAGCGAATTTACTGAAATTTAGAAGTCCCAATCTACAAAAGATTGCAAATTTTTGGGAGAGACGGGCTGTGTTCAAGCTAGTCTTGCTAGTTAAAAATCTCGATCATTGCCCCCTTATCATGCACAAGCTCGGTCAGCTGTACCCAGCCGAATTGTTTGAGCATGCCGACGCCCACCGCGCGGGCCTGTTTGCGGCCGACCTTGTGCTCATCGATGTCTCGGAGGCAGACGACGCCGACACGGAAACGGTTCGCCAGGCGCTGTCCGAGACCCGCAATGTGACCAGTGCCGCCCTCGTGCGGCCCAACAACCGCCGGGACGAAGTGCAGGCAAATGCGCTTGGCACCAAGCTCGTGTGGTCCCGCATCCGTCCGGTAAAGGCCGTCCTGCAGGATGTCGAGCGGCTGCTCGGCTCCTACAGCACGCCCGTGATCCCTGGAGACGTGCCACCGGCAACGCGCAAGTCTGTGCAGGCCGTGAGCCGGGCGCTCGGCGATTGCGTCACCTCCGCCATTTCGGATGAGCCCTTTCCGGTTGCGCAGATAGGCCGGGCTGTCGACCAGACCTTGTCGTCCTTCCGGGTGGAAGGACTGGACGCCTGGACGGCCGCCGTGCAGATGCACCACAGCCATACCTATTGCCACTCCATGCTGGTGACGGGCTATGCGCTGGCCTTTGCCGATGTGATGGGCATGACGGTAGATGAAAGGGCCCGGCTCGGCGCAGCGGCGCTGCTGCATGACGTCGGCAAGGTTTTCATCCCTCTCTCCATCCTCGACAAGCCCGGCAAGCTGACGGATGAGGAGTTTGCAGCCATCAAGATGCACCCGGTCAAGTCGCGCGAGCTGCTCACCGGTCAGCCGGGCATTTCTGACGAAGTGGTCGACATTGCCGCCCACCATCATGAGTATCTCGATGGCAGCGGCTATCCGGACGGGCTCAAAGGCGAAGAGATCAGCCGCAGCGTGCGCATGCTGACCATCTGCGACATCTATGCGGCCCTCACCGAGAAACGGGCCTACAAGCCCGCCCTCAGCCCCCGTCAGGCCTATGGCATTCTGGTCGACATGGGCCGCAAGATCGACCAGAGCCTGTTGAAGATGTTCAGGCAGGTTGCCTTCGAGGCTGACAGGGTGGCAACCGTCAAACGCAAGGCTGGCGGCTTCTGACGCCGGTGTCCGGACGGTCCGGACTTCGGCCTATTCGAGGGCATAGAGAGAAACGGTGACGGCCTGCGCATGACGGGCGCCGGTGCCCACGAACAGCGTGCGGTTGACCCAGCCATAGCGCGGGTCCCCCGTTTCCAGCCTTGCCTGCGTGCGCATGTAGTAGGACCCCGGCGGCACGCTTTCTCCCCGCGCAACGGCGGCCAGCACTTCGGCCGGACCATGGCGGAAGCCGTAGTTGATGATCTCGATCACCGCGCCATCATCCGTCTCCATCGCATAGCGCGTGTCCAGCTCGGCAAGCCCATCGGCGAAGATCGTCTGCCAGTCGGCTCCAAGGTTCAGGATACGGCCATTGAGGCGCGGGCCCGTCACCTTTCCGCCGGTGATGGGGATGATCCGCCGCTTGCCCGCTCGCCCCGCGCCCATCTCCATGATGGGGGCTAGTTCGACCTCAAGATTGCAGACATGAACGAGTTGCGGAACCGGCAGGACAACGGGCGCGCTGGCTGGCTGGGGCATGGACTTTCCTCCGCTGAAGTGTATATTGTTAACCTCATAAACAACATAAGCAGGCGGTGCTTTTACTTGCAAGACGCAAGGGATGCAGCAGCCCGGGAACCGGAGGAAACCCGCCCCATGGCAGGCGACGGGGAGAACAGCAACGGCGGGGCAGAACCAGCTGCCGGCACCGCCGAGCCAATGGAAAAGCTTGACCAGCTGATCGGCTACAATCTGAAACGGGTTTATATTCTCGTTAAGAATGACTTCCGCCAGGTGCTGACGGATGACGACATTTCCCCGCGAATGTTCTCCGTGCTGTCCATGAGCGTGGAATCTGCTGGCATCACGCAGAGCGAAGTTGCCCGGCAACTGGGCATCGAGCGGTCGGGCCTTGTGTCCATCATCGACGACATGGAGAAGCGCGGCCTCCTGAGCCGCATGCCGGTGGAGGGCGACAGGCGCGCCCAGGCCCTGCACACCACTGAGGAAGGCAGGGCGGTCTACAAGCGCGCACTGGCCGCTGTATTCAGCCATGAAGAGCGGATCTTCTCGGTTCTGACGCCAGAGGAACAGGCAAGCCTGCTTGAGGTGCTGATGCGGGTGCGGCGGTCTGTCGAAGGCGGCTGACGCTTCCGGTCAGCTCCACGTTGGAAAAAGACGAACGGCGCGGATCATCTCCGCGCCGTTCGTCCTTGCAAGTCCGGCAGGTGCCGGTCCCGTCAGTAGATGAGCCAGACCAGCGCCAGCGTGATGGGCGGGAACAGCACGAGGATGACCGTGCGCACAAGGTCGGTAATCACAAAGGGCATGGCACCGCGGAAGGTCTCGCCAATCGGGATGTCCTTGGCGAGCCCGTTGATGATGAAGAGATTCATCCCCACCGGTGGCGTTATCAGGCCGACCTCGACGACGATCAGCACCAGAATGCCGAACCACAGGCCAAAATCATCCGGCGACATGCCGAAGTCGAGCCCAACCATCACCGGATAGATGATCGGCACGGTCAGCAGAACCATGGACAGGGAGTCCATGATGCAGCCGAAAACCAGATACATCAGCAGGATGATGGTGAGCACGAACCAGGGCGAGAAGCCCTGACTGCTGACCCACTGCGCCGAAATCTGCGGCAGCTGGGTCAGGGCCAGAAAGCCGTTGTAGACCGCAGCACCCAGAACGATCAGGAAGATCATCCCCGTCGAAGACGCGGTGGACAGAATGGCCTTGCGCAGTTTCTGCCAGCTCATGCCGCCGGATGCGACGGCCGCGATACCGGTGCCAGCCGCGCCAACGGCGGCCGCTTCAGTCGGGGTGAAGAAGCCCAGATAGATGCCGCCGACAACCACGAGGAAGATGGTCAGCACCGGCCAGACGCTCGCCAGCGCAGCAAGACGCCCGGACCACGGCACACGCTCCTGCACGGCGGCAGAATTGGGCGACACACGGACCCAGATGGCGATGGCGATGATATAGCCGACAGCAGCCAGAATGCCCGGGATCATCGCCGCGACAAACAGCTTGGCGATGTTCTGCTCGGTCAGGATGGCATAGATGACAAGGATCACCGACGGCGGGATGAGGATGCCCAGGGTACCGCCAGCCGCCAGCGCACCGGTGGACAGGGAGCCCGGATAGCCATAGCGGCGCAGCTCCGGCAGCGCGACCTGTGCCATCGTCGCTGCTGTGGCGAGCGATGATCCGCAGATGGAGCCGAAGCCGGCGGACGCACCGATTGCAGACATGGCAACGCCTCCGCGCCGGTGCCCCAGGAAGGAGGCGGCGGCACTGAAGAGCGATGACGACATGCCCGACAGGGTCGCAAACTGGCCCATCAGCAGGAACAGCGGCACGATGGACAGCGAGTAGTTCGAGAAGGTGCCAAACGTCAGGTTCTTCAGCTGGTTCAGCATCATCATGTTGCTGCCCGTCACCATCCAGGCACCGCCCAGCCCGACCGCCAGCATGGCAAGGGCGATGGGAAAGCGCAGAAAGATCAGGACCAGCAAAACCGGAAAGGACCAGAGCCCCAGCTCAACATTAGACATTTGCCGCTTCTCCCCCTGTCCTGCCCGTCAGCGCCCGGACAGAGCGCAGAACACAGAACACGGCGACATAGATGAAGGCTGCACATCCGGCGACACCGGCCGCATAGGCCTGCCAGACAGGAAACTGCAGAATGAAGGTGGTCTCGGCATAACGCATCTTGTCATGCATGCCGAGCCATAGGCGCCAGGTGATTACGAGCGCCGCCCCCAGCATCGCCAGGTCGATGAGCACATCAAGCACCCGGTTCATGACGGCCGGATAGACGGGCTGCAGCAGATCGACGCTGGCATGCCCCCTCATGAGGTGGCACCAGGGCAGAAAGGCGAAAATGGCAAAGCCGACGCCCATCTCGATCCACTCATAGTCACCCCTGACCGGCTGCAGGCCGAAAGGGATCAGGATACGGCCGATGATCGAGACGCAGGCCAGCACTGTCAGGATGATGAGTACGCCACCACCCAGATAGGCCATCGCGCGCGCAACCCAGTCAGCGGTCTTGAAGAAGAGAGAATACACGGTGCGTCATCCTGCTGGCGGGGAAGGACCGGGCGGAAACCGCCCGGTCCAACAGGGTTACTTGGCTGTATTTTCCTCGATCAGCTTCTTGGCCTGATCGATGAGAGCCTGACCGTCGATGCCCTTGGTCTGCATGTCGGCAACCCAGCGGCCGACCACCGGCTGGGATGCTTCCTTCCAGCGGGCAACTTCCGTCTCATCGAGCGTGATGATGGTGTTGCCGGCCTTGACGGCAATTTCACGCGCCGGAGCGTCGTATTCATGCATGATCTTGGCGGCAAAAGCCGAAAGTTTGGCGCCGGACTCTGCATCCAGGATCGCCTTCAGGTCATCCGGCAGCGCGTCGTACTTGTCCTTGTTCATAGCAAGGACGATGGTTGCGGTGTAGAGCGATTCCTTGCCGCCAAATTCCGTGTGGTTCTTGACCAGTTCGGCAAGGCGGATGGAAGCGGTCACTTCCCACGGGATCACCGTGCCGTTGATGACACCCTTGGAGAGCGCTTCCGGGATGCCCGGCAACGGCAGGCCGACCGGCGTTGCACCAAGTTCGGACAGCAGGTCGTTGATGACGCGGGTCGGGCCGCGCATCGTCTTGCCCTTCATGTCTTCCAGCTTGGCGATCGGATCGACGGAATGAATGACGCCGGGGCCATGGACCCATGCACCCAGAACTTTGACGTCCTGATATTCGTTGTTCTGGAAGTCGCTGTCGACCATGGTCCAGAAGGCAACGGAGGTGGCGACCGGATCGGTCATCATGAACGGCAGTTCGAACACTTCGGTGCGCGGGAAGCGGCCCGGCGTGTAACCCACGACGGTCATGATCATGTCCACGACGCCGTCGCGCGCCTGGTCGATCAGCTCCGGCGGGCGGCCACCGAGGGACATTGCGTCGAAATGCTCGATCTTGATGCGCCCACCGGAGGCCTTGGCCAGTTCCTCACCCCAGGGCTTGAGGATCTTGGACGGCACCGGAGCAGCCGGCGGCAGAAACTGGTGCAGACGCAGGGTCACTTCCTGTGCCGCAGAAGGCAGAGCCGAAAGGGCCATGAGCCCGGCGGCCATCAATGCAACAAGTCCACGCTTCTTCATGTCTTTCCTCCCGTTTCACCTCAGCCGGACCCCGGCTGCGGCGCATTCCTCCTCCTGAACCCTCAGCGGAAGCTGGGGGCTCTCTTTTCAAGGAAGGCCTTGAGGCCTTCCTGCGCATCCGGCGTCGTCACCGACATGGCCGCCGCCAGGCTTTCCACGAACAGGCCGTCGCCGCGCGACATGTCATCGATGCGGCCAAGCGCCTGAATCATCAGATAGTTCGAGAACGGCGCATTGGCGGCAACGCGGGCGGCGATTTCCATCGCCTTGTCCAGCGCCTCACCCTCCCCAACCACATAATGGGCAAGGCCGAGGGCAAGCCCCTCTTCCGCACCATAGCTGCGGCCGGTGAGCATCATCTCCCGCATGCGGTCTGCGCCGATCAGGCGGCCGATGCGCACAGTTGCGCCTCCGCCAACGAAGATGCCGCGGCGGCCCTCCGGCAACTGGAACCGCACCGAAGGCTCGGCAATGCGCACATGGGTCGAGGCGGCAATCTCCAGTCCGCCGCCAATGACAGCTCCCGTCATCGCCGAGATGACCGGCAAACGGCCATATTCGATCAGATCGGAAACCCGGTGCCAGTTGCGGGAATGATAGACCGTGTCCTCGCCGGAGCGCGCCTTGTGCTCGGCCAGATCAAGCCCGGAGCAGAAATGGCCGCCCGAGCCTGTCAGCACCACGGCCCGGATATGGGCAGGCGGCGCTGAAAAGAACCGGTCCAGCGCATCCACCAGAGCATCGCTCATGGCATTGCGCTTTTCGGGCCGGTTGAATGTCAGAACAGCAATGCCCTCGCGCTCCTCAACGCACATGACATCCGTTCCATTCACTGCTTCACGCATCGGGTCCTCCCTCCCGATCCATGTGGATCGAGATTGTTATAGCAGTGAACAGTTTATTCTCATAGCGGTTTTTAAGGGTAAATGCGCATGGCCGAAGGCGCTCAAAGGCTGGAAAGAAGCCAGTCCCGCACCCGCGCGGCGGGGCTGCGTGGTGCCGGGCGGCGGGCGGACCACAGCCTCAGCCCGCGCCGGAGAGTAACCCTTCCAGCAAAAGGCGCAACCAGCGTGCCTGCTGCCAGTTGCCGCGCCACCAGCGCCTCATGCCCGATCAGAACCCCCGCGCCGTTGATGGCCTCCTCCAGCGCCAGGGCATAAAGGGAAAAGACCGGACCAGCCCGCAAGGGCACATGCGGCGCATGGGCACCAGCCCAAAGGCTCCAGTCATCCGCCCAGCTGGCATCCTGCAGGCAGGGCACTCCGGCAAGGCTGTCCACCCCCTCAAGTCTCGCAGCGAGAGCAGGCGCACAGACAGGGAAAATCACGTCCTGCACCAGCCAGCCGCCAGCCTCCCCGCCATAGAAGAGGCACAGATCATAGGGTGCGCGCTTGAGATTGGGCGGCTCCTCCATGGCGGTGATGGAGATCGAGATTTCGGGCGCCGCCGCGCGCAAGGCCGGAAGGCGCGGGGAGAGCCAGAGTTGGGCCAGCGATGGCAAGGTGGCAATATGCACCTGCCGGGGCGCAGCTTCCGCCTGAAGAATTCGGGATGCATCCGCCAGCGCATCAAAGGCCGACGTGAAGGCTGGGCTGACCCGCTCTCCCAGCCGCGTAAGCTTCACGCCGCGCGGCGAGCGCTCGAACAGGTCTGCCCCCAGTGCCTTTTCCAGCGCCTTCACATGGGCGGTCACGGCACCGGGCGTGACGCCAAGCTCCTGTGCGGCCGCGACAAAGGAGCCCAGCCGCGCCGCCGCCTCGAAGGCACGCAGGGCATTGAGCGGCAAATCCCGTGGTTTTGGCGGCGTAACAGCCATACTGAGCCTCAATTTTTCTAAGCCTAGATTTTCCTCGATCTGAGTTGCCGTCAAGCCGCAAGACGCCCTAGCCTCGGGTTACCGAAGTCCCTTCACAGGATATCAGCATGACCAGCCTTGTCCGCCGCCCCTGGGTTCCCGCGCCTTGCGAAACCCGCGTCCTGGAAATCGCAGCCGCCACGGCCGGGGAAACTTCCGCCGGAACGGCAGAACGGATCGAGGCCTTGATCCGCCGCAACCTCGCCATCCACGACGAGGAATGCTTCAATCTCAACCCGGCCACCAACGTGATGAACCCGCGTGCGGAAGCCGCCCAGGCCCGCGGCCTCGGCGGACGGCCCTCCCTTGGTTACCCCGGTGACAAATATGAAATGGGGCTTGAGGCCATTGAGGAGATCGAGGTTATTGCAGCCGAACTCTCCGCTGAAATCTTCAAGGCCTCCCATGCGGAGATCCGCGCCGCTTCCGGCGCCATGGCAAACCTTTATGGCTTCATGGCGCTGACGAAGCCGGGTGATGTGATCATTGCTCCACCCGGCTCCATCGGCGGCCATGTCACGCACCACGCGGCAGGCTGCGCCGGGCTCTATGGTCTTGTGACCCATGCCGCGCCCGTGCTGGCCGATGGCTACACGGTGGATCTGGAAGGCCTGCGCAAACTCGCTTTGGAGGTGCGCCCGAAACTGATCACCATCGGCGGCAGCCTCAACCTCTTTCCCCATCCGGTGCGGGAAATCCGGGCGATTGCCGACGAGGTGGAGGCGCATGTGCTTTTTGATGCCGCGCATCAATGCGGCATGATTGCCGGCGGCGTCTGGGCCAATCCGCTGGACGAAGGCGCGCATCTCATGACCATGAGCACCTACAAGAGCCTCGGGGGCCCGGCCGGCGGCCTGATCGTGACCCGCGACGCGCAGATTGCCGAGCGGCTGGACCACATCGCCTTCCCCGGCATGACCGCCAATTTCGATGCCGGAAAATCCGCCGCGCTGGCGCTGACCATGCTGGACTGGCGCGACTTCGGCCCCGCCTACACCCGCGCCATGGCGGAGCTTTCACTTGCCTTGGCCACAGCCTTGAAGGCAGAAGGACTGCCCGTGTTCGAAACTTCGCGCGGCATGACGCAGAGCCATCAGTTCGCGCTGGAGGCAGCCAGCTTCGGCGGCGGACAGGCCGCGTCCAAGACACTGCGCAAGGCAGGCTTCCTTGCCAGCGGCATCGGGCTTCCGGTTGCCCCGGTCGAGGGGGACATGAACGGCCTGCGCTTCGGCACGCCGGAACTGGTGCGCCGGGGCGTGACGCCAGCCACCGCTCCGGACCTCGCAAGACTGATCGCTGCCGCGCTGACCGGTGGCAAACCGGAAACGCTGGCAGCGGAAACAGCTGCCCTGCGGCGGCAGTTCACCGGCGTGCATTACGTGCACGCCTGAAGCGTCCGGCAGTCCGTCAATCTCTCCCGGCAGCGGCGGCGCAGAACTGGCGCAGCATCTGCCGGGACACCGGCGTCTCCGACACGGCCGCGATCAGCCCCTCGACATCGGCTCCCTTCGCCTCGAAGGACGAACGGCGGCGCTTGATGCAGCTGCGCATCAGATCCGGAAAGAACTCCGGATGAAACTGCACGGACAGGGCATTGCGGCCATAGCGCAGGATCTGATGCGGATCATGGGCTGAACGTGCAAGAACTTCAGCACCGGCCGGCAGCTCGATGACACTCTGCTCATGGGTGAGAAACACGTCGAATTGCTGCGGAACACCGGCAAGGGCGGCATCGGCAAGCCCTGCCGCCGAGAGCGTCACCGGCAGTTGCCCCACCTCCGGCCCGCCGGGATGATAATCCACCCGGCCGCCCAGCGCATGGGCCATGAGCTGATGTCCGTAGCAGACGCCGAAGAGCGGCAGGTCTTGCGCCATGGCCCGCCGGATCCAATCCGCCGTGCGCTCGCTCCAGTCCTCGCGGTCCGTCACCATGGACCATGAGCCGGTGATGGCGGCGCCCCGCACCTCAGCAGGTTCCGGCAGCGCTTCACCCAGATGCGGCTGCACCACGGACACATCCAGCCCCAGCCCTTCCAGCGCAGAGCGGAACCAGTCGCCCTGCTCGCCCCATTGCGAGCGCAGGTCCGCGGGCGGTGTGCCGGTCTGAATGATCAGGATGGAAGACATGCGTGATCGAACCCCTGTTTGTGGCTGAGAGAAAATAGAAGGGCTCTGTGGAAATCACCAGCGGTCTGGGGACAACCCGCCGGGGTTTGCGAAACTGATCAGGCTCGCACAAGCTGTCGGCTGCAGATTGCCGTTAACAACCTGCAGCCATAAGGCGTGTAGAGGAAAAAAGGGAGAGAAATCAGACGCGTTCCATCGGAGCAGTGGCACTGCGGCGGACATCCTGGGCGGAACGGGTTGCGGTTTCCTGCGGCTGAGCCTTGAGCATGTAGCCGATGTAGCGCTTGGATTCGACCGGATCATACCCGAGGCGCGCCTTGAGCTTCTTGCGAAGCTTGGAGACGTGGCTTTCGACAACGCATTCGTCGACTTCCTCATTCATGAGACCGTAGACGGCGTTGTAGATCTGGGTCTTGGTGACACGGCGGCCATGGTTGCGCGCAAGATATTCCAGAATGCGGCGCTCACGGCGCGGCAGTTCGAACACCTCACCACCAACCAAGGCATCCCGGCCATCGAAGAAGACCTTGATGCGGCCAACTTCGAGATTGTCGGCTTCGGTCATGGTGCGGCGGCGGATGGCTCCGACACGGGCGAGTATCTCGCGCACATGGATCGGCTTGCGCAGCACGTCATCGACGCCACAGGCAAAGAGCTCAAGCGTCTGGTCGAGGCTCGGGCGCTCATCCAGCGCCAGGATCGGAGCCTGATCACAGTATGACCGGATCAGCCGCGGGAAATCGGGCCGCTCCTCACATTCGCCGAGAAGAAAGGCCTCAATCGAGGCCAGATCATCTTCTGATGCGGTTTTCACCCATTCCGGAAGCTCGGACGGGGTCAATGCCATACAGGCAAAACCTTCACGCTCGAAACCGGCGGCATAACCTGCCGTGACGATTTCACGCGAGTCGACAATAACAAACATGGTGTTTTCCCCAACACAGCCTTGCGATTAATTCGTATGGGGATAAGACGCCTACGTCAAACGTATCGTGCCATTGGCGACTCAGAAAGCCGTGTTTTTGGTGCATAATCCATAATATCGGAGTTGAATATTTTAGATAAATGCCAATTCACGGGGGAAGAATCGCAATCTCCGTAACATCCATCTCAATGAGATATTTTGATTCGCCTGCCCAGAGCGGGAGGATCTCATTCGATTTGTGAAGTTATAATGACGCCAACTGTCAAACGCAAGTGTTCTGCAGAACAGTTTCTTACGTAGCGGCAGTTCACCTCACGAGGACAACGACCTTGCCAGATCACCGAACGGATCTGGCGATGGCAGCCCGCGTGCATCCTGTCTCAGGAATTCATAAATCCGGGGCACAAGCTGGACGGCCTTGTCGAGCGCCGGGTCACTGCCCGCCTGGTATCCGCCCATCAATCGAAGGTCCCGGGTGTCCTCGAAGCGGGAAATCATGGCTTTCAGCCGCAGGATCAGCTCCCGTTCCTCCGGCGTCCAGGCATGCTGGGACAAGCGGGAGACGGATGACAGAATGTTGACCGCAGGATAGCGGCCGGCGTCGGCGATCGCACGGTCGAGAACGATATGCCCGTCCAGCACGCCGCGCATCGTGTCGGCCACCGGGTCATTATGATCGTCGCCATCCACCAGCACCGAAAAGACGCCGGTGATCGCCCCTTCCCCTTCGGCTCCGGGGCCGGCCCGCTCCAGCAGGCGGGTAAGGTCGGAAAACACGCTTGGCGTATAACCGCGGGCGACAGGCGGCTCGCCGGCGGCCATGGCGACATCGCGGGCCGCATGGGCAAAGCGTGTCGCGGAATCGATGATCAGCAGCACGGACTGGCCGAGGCCCCGGAAATATTCGGCCACACTCATCGCCGTGCGCGGGGCAAGACGCCGCATCATGGCGCTCTCGTCACCTGTTGCCACGACCACGACGGACCGCTCCAGCGCATCGCCCAGCACATCCTCGACGAACTCGCGCACCTCGCGCCCACGCTCGCCCACGAGGCCGACGACGACAGTGTCGAAATCGCCCGATCCCGCCAGCATGGCCAGCAATGTGGACTTGCCAACGCCAGACCCGGCGAAGACGCCGATACGCTGGCCAACGCAAAGCGGCGTGAACAGGTCAATGACCTTGACGCCCGTGCGCACCGGCTTGCGGGCACGGGCGCGCTCCAGCATCTGCGGCGGCTCGTTGTCGAGGGACATGGCCGCTGCACTGGTGCGCAAGGGCCCCTTGCCATCCGCCGCCTGCCCCAGCGCATTGACAACACGGCCCTTCCAGGCCTGATGCGGATGCACCGTCAGTGCGCCCTTGCGCCAGGCACGGGCGCCGATGCCGATATCAGCGAGATTGCCGTAGGGCTTCACATAGACATCATCCTCATCGAGACGGATGATCTCGCCGCGCCGCTCGCCGCCCTTGCCTTCGAGTGACACTAGATCACCGATGCAGACGGAGCGCGACAGACCGGTGACACGGATGACGCCAGGTGTCACCTGAATGACCCGGCCGCCGATGCGGACCGGATCAACTTCCTTGGAAGCTGCCGAGACGGCAAGTGCAAGCCGGTCAAGCGCGGGCATCGCGGGTCAGATCCTTGTGACGGTTGCGCAAGGTTTCCAGTACATCGAGCGGCAAACGGTTCGCCGGATGCTGGATAACCGCATCCAGTGCGGGCGGTTGATCCTGAGGCCGCGCCTCCGGCGTCCCGGAGCCGGAAGACGGCTTGGACAGGGGCATGGAAACGCTTGCCGGATCCGTCAGAAAGCGCGTGAGGTTCGCGGAAGCTGCAGCCGCCTCATCGCGCGAACGGGCCACACGCATGCCCAGCAGATCGTCCGTGCCGATGGCTTTCGAAGACGCGGAGGCATTGTCATTAGCCAGCTCAGGAGTCTGCGGCTTGACCGAAGAAATCACCGGCTCATCAGGAACCGGTACAACAGCCGCGTCTGCGTCCTGTGCTGCATCAGGCGCCTGCAGGGCGTTGCTCACGGCAGAGCCAGCCATGGCGTAGCCCAGCATTCCGGCCATGCCTAGCGGACCGCCGAGGGCCAGCCCATAAAGCGCATGCCCTGCGTGCCGGGCCCCGTCCGAGATCCCGTCTCCCGTCACATTCCGGTAAACCTCACCGATGACAGGCAGATGCTGGAGAGGATTGATGATATTGATGATATCGACGATATCACGAAACCCCAGGCCGCCGCCGGCTTCAGCGGTGGCGGCATCTGCGGTCTGACGGGGTGAATTGACGCTGCCAGCAGAGCCTTGCGGCTTGACCGGGGGCACAGCGCCCAGCGGCGTCACGAGGTTGCTCCCAGATCGCGCACAGCCTGCGACTGGGTGTCATTGCTGGTGTCGATCATCTTCGTCGCATTGTCGAAGGCGCGGGTCAGCATGATCAGCTTGGTCATTTCACGGATCGGATTGATGTTCGAGCTTTCCGTGTAGCCTTGCACGATACTTGCCGTATCAAAGGCCTGGACCGGCTCTGCGGGCTGGTCCGGGATGACACCCGAGTTTTCGAAGCGGCGGAGCTTTGCGTCATCGGGAATGCGGAACAGGCCGACAGCACCAGCAATATCCTGGCCCTGTGTCACCGTTCCATCCGGGCTGATGCGCGGCATGCCCTGATTGAGATCGAGCTGGATCGGCAGACCGCCGGCATCCAGCAGGTCGTGGCCATTCAGTGTGCGCAGAACGCCATCCACATCGATCTTCATGCGCCCGTCACGGGTGTAGGCAACCGTCTCTCCGGCGCGGATGGCAAACCAGCCATCGCCATCGACGGCCAGATCCAGAGGATTGTCGGTCTTGGTCACCCCGCCCGCCTGACGGGAGATATAGGTTTCACCAGCCGTGGCAAAGCTCACCGGATCAGCCCCTGCCTTGGACAGGACTTCGGCGAACTTCACCTCATCCGCCCGGTAGCCGGCCGTATTCATGTTGGCAAGGTTCCGGGCGACTGTCTCCAGCCTGTTGGAAAGAGCGACCTGGGCCGACAGGGCAACATAAAGTGCAGACTGCATGGATCAACGTCCTCCGAGCCTGAGCGACTGGATCTGGGAGAGCAGGCCCTCACTGATGGAGGCCGAAGCTCCGGGCCCGGCCATGATGAGGGTGGCAATGGAAGAGGTTGCAGGGGTGCCGTTCTGGAAGTCCCACATGGTGGCAAAGCGGCGCAGGAAAGTGTCGAGCTTTGCGGGATCCTTGAAGTCATCGAAGTTCAGGCGCTGCTTCAGAAAATCCGCCTGCTTGTCGATGTTTGCCATGGCAAAGTTTTCCGGCAGGCCGAGCGAGGTGTAGACCACCTTTGTAAGCGCCCGGTCCGAAAGAATGTCGAATGGCCCTTTGATGCTGCTGGACTTGCGGTTGAAATAGAGCGCAAGACGCACGGCCTCATTCTGGTTCCCGGAATTCACTTCAAGCGTCTGACGGACGTAGGCATCCACAACCGGCTGCTTCACCTCAGGACGAGTGGTTGTGAGTTCCTCGTAAACCTTGAAGTCAAACGCCGTCACAAACTGGGCATAGCGCTTGTCGGAAAGCTTGTTGGCAAATGACCGGCTGTCATCAACACCTTCCTTAAGTGCCTTCTTCATGAAGGCCTTGGCATAATCCATATCCTCAAGACCAAACGCCTTCATCGCATATTTAAAAATACGCGTATCCTTCAGAAGATCATCAATTGTTTTGATGTTCCCGATGTTCTTCAGATAATATTCTGTCTCACGCTTGACCTGAGGATCTTTGGCGGTGGTCTCGAGCGTACGGTTCAGATCCCTCGACACCATCTGATACTGGAACAATGTGGTTATCATCGGCGCAGCCCCTCCGGAGTACTTGTGCCCGGCCGCATCCTTCTGGTGCGCCTGGACAGCTCGGCAACAGGAATCGGCGCGCAGGGCGCACCTCTTGCGGAGAGTGTTGCCCTCAAGGCTTGCGCCGGGCTGACTGAGCGCGCCGCAACCTGGCCTTGCCGGGAGAGCCATGGTTAATCCCTGAGCGCCAAAACCCGGCAAAATTCAACAGCCTCGGGCAAGCCTCGTCTCCTAGCGTGAGGGCATCGACATCCCACACGCACCAAGCAGGAGCTGGCTCGTGACAATCATGCTGGGTCTCATCATCGCAATGGCTTCACTCCTTGGCGGCTTCTACGCCATGGGGGGAAAGGTGCTGGTTCTTTGGCAGCCCTTCGAAGTGCTGATCATCGTTGGCGTTGCAATCGGCACATTCTTCGTTGCCAACCCGATGAAGACGATCAAGGACACCATGCGCGCCGTGCAGGAAGCGGTGCTGAACTCGGTGCCGAAGAAGCGCGACTACCTCGATATTCTGGCTCTTCTCTATGCGTTGATGCGCGAGCTGCGCTCCAAGGGCCGCAACGAGGTGGAACCGCATATCGAAAACCCGCAGGAATCCGAGATTTTCCGCGCATTTCCGACCGTCTACCGCAACCGGAACCTCACGGCCTTCGTGTGTGACTACTTCCGACTGATCATTGTCGGCAACGCCCGCGCCCATGAGATTGAAGCGCTGATGGATGAGGAACTGCAGACGGTCCACCGCGACCAGATGAAACCCTATTACGCCCTGTCCGCCGTCGCCGAAGCCTTTCCCGCCATCGGTATCGTTGCTGCGGTGCTCGGTGTGATCAAGGCCATGGGTGCCATCGACCAGTCGCCGCAGATCCTGGGCGCGCTGATCGGCGCCGCACTCGTCGGCACCTTCCTCGGGATTTTCCTCTCCTATGCGCTGGTGGCGCCCGTTGCCCACAAGGTGAAGGGCGTGCGTGAAGCGCGGCTGCGCCCTTACGTGATCGTGAAGCAGTCTCTGCTGGCCTTCATGAATGGCGCACCTCCCCAGATCGCGCTTGAGCATGGCCGCAAGACCATCTCCGCCTCGGACCGCCCCACCATCGATGAAGTCGAGAACGAAACCATGAACTCCGGCGGCGTGGGCGAAAGCGCCGCTGAAATGAAGGGAGCGGCGTAAGTCATGCTGGATCACGCTGCCAACTCGTTCCATTCGGAACGCGCCCAGATTACGGACCGGCTGCTGGATGCCGCAGGCATCTCCGTTGACCGGCTGCCGATGCTGCCGGTGCTCTTCGACCGCATGGCCCGCGTCTTTGCCGATGCGATGCGCCAGAAGTCGGCTTCGCCCTCCTACATTTCCGTCTCCGATATCGGCAACGAGCGTATCGGCGACGTGCTGGATGTTTACGAATCCAACGCCCTGGTCGCCGTGCTCTATTCGCCGGAATGGGACACGCGCCTGCTGATCGGCTTTGACCGTGACTTCATCTTCACGATGATCGACGTGCTGTTCGGGGCTGACGGTACCGAGCCGCCGATCGACGAAGAGCGCTCCTTCTCTTCCATCGAAACACGTATCGCCCGCACGGTCTTTGAAGTGGCGGCCAATGCGCTTCAGGAATCGTTCAGCCCCATCGCCGAGACAACGCTGAAGATCGAGCGTGTCGAAAGCCGCATGGACTTTGCCATCATCGGCCGCCGCAACAACCCGGCTGTCGTCGCACGCCTTCTGCTGCAGGCCATCGGCCGCGGCGGCGAGATCTTCGTGGTCATGCCTCACTCCACCCTCAACCCGCTGCGCCAGCGCCTTTCGCAGGTGCTGTCAGGCGAAATGGCGGGGCGTGACAAGCAGTGGACCCAGCATTTCCAGGCCGAGATCCAACGCACGGAAGTGAAGCTGCAGGCGGTGCTGGAGGAGCGGGAGCTGACGCTGGGCGAAATCGCCAACATGAAGATTGGCCAGATCATCGAGCTGCAGGCCACCCCCCGCAGCCCGGTGAAGCTGGAGTGCAACCAGCAGCCCATCTTCAACTGCCGTCTTGGCCAGCTGGATGGCTCCTACACCCTTCAGGTCGAGGACCTGATCCATCTGGAAAAGGACATCGTTGATGATCTCCTATCTCGTTGATGCAGTTCTGCTGATCGCGCTGGCGATCACGAGCTTCAAGATGGTGACCATGTACCGGGAACTGCGCCGGCTGGGATCCTACCATGAGGACTACCAGCGGATCTTTGACCAGACAGCGCTTGCCCTCGATGGCATCGAGGTGTCGGTGAAGGAGCTCAATGTCCGGGGGGCTCAGGTGCTCAACGCGCTTGGTGCCAGAATGGACGATGCTCGGGAATTGATCGCCGAGATTGACGCCCTCACCCGGGAGGCCAAGCGCCAGCAGGCGGTGCTCAAGTCCGAACTGAAGCAGCTGTCGACCGAAGTCGCAATGCGCGCCAAGGCCGGCCATATCGAGCCGCCCGCCAGCGACATGGGTTCAACGGTTGCCGAGACGGTTCTGCGCAACACCGCATCGCCGGTGAGCGAGCCCCAAGAGCCCGCCGCACCAACGGAAATGAAGGTGCACCGCCTCGATGACCTGGCCACCGGCCCGTTCCGATCCGTTTCCATCCACCGCAAGGATGATCTGACATGAGCAGCAATGATATGAACGAGACCCCTTCCGCCAAGGCCGCAGGTGCGGCTGAATTCGCCAAGGTTGAAACCGGCGGATCCAAGAGCGCAAAGCTGACCAGCTCCGACCTGATGGGCGACGAGCGCAACCTCGACACGATCCTCGGCATTCCGGTCAATATTCAGGTCGTGCTGGGCTCGGCCACGATGCTGGTCGCCAATCTGCTGAAGCTTGGCCGCGGTGCCGTCATTCCGCTCAACCACCGTGTCGGTGAGCCGGTCGATATCGTGGTCAACGGCCGCGTGGTTGCCCGTGGCGAAGTGGTCGTCGTGGAAGACGACAACTCCCGCTTCGGCGTGTCGCTGACCGAAATCATCAGCGCCCAGAACAGCCTGCTCGACGCCTGACACCAGCCCGTGCGGCGCATGAGCAATTTCAAGGCATGGCGCGCAAGCGTCTCAGATGCCTTGGCATGACTTAAGCTGCAGGAGAGACCGCAAAAATGAATGCGAGCACATCTGCCGAAACGCTTTTGCCAACGCGCACCCTGAAGGGAACGCAGAAGGTCGCGGCGCTTCTTCTGGCGCTTGGCAAGCCCAGTTCACGCCGCCTGCTGCAGCATTTCGATCAGGAAGAGATCCGCATGATCACCGTTGCCGCTGCACAGCTCGGCACGGTGGCGGCGGAGGAACTCGATCAGCTCGCCGAAGACTTCATCACGCAGTTCTCCAACGGCACCACCCTGTATGGCACGCCCAATGAAGTGGAGAAGATGCTGGAAGGTGTGCTTCCCGAGGAGCAGCTCTCCGACATCATGTCCGATGTTCTGGGCAATTCGAACCGTTCGATCTGGGACCGGATCGCGACCGTGTCCGAGACCGTTCTCGCCAACTATCTGATGAAGGAGCATCCGCAGACGGCGGCGCTGATCCTGTCGAAGATCAGGCCGGCTGCCGCAGCAAAGGTGCTCAGCCAGCTGCCGCCGGATCTGCGCAACCAGCTCATGCGCAGGATGCTGTCGATCAAGGCCATCGTCCAGGAGATCATGCGCGACGTGGAAAAGACGCTGCATGAAGACTTCATGCTCAATCTTTCGGGCACGATGGAAGCCGATTCCTATGCGCGCATGGCGGACATCCTGAACAAGATGGACCGCGACCACATGGAAGATGCCTTGTCGAGCCTGACGGATGCGCGGCCGAAGTCGGCGGAACTGCTGAAGGGTCTGCTCTTCACCTTCGACGACATCATCAACCTGAATGCCCGCACGCGCATGGCCATCTTCGACCAGATCCCGACGGACCGGATTGTGCTGGCGCTGAAGGGAACCGACCGCGCCTTCCGCGAGGTCATTCTGTCGTCGATGACGTCGCGCACGCGCAAGATCGTCGAACACGAGCTGGCCGGCGGCGAACCGGCGGGACAGCGCGAAGTGCTTCAGGCGCGTTCCTCCATCACGGATCTTGCCCTCGAGATGGCAGGCCGCGGAGAGATCGACCTCAATCCGAAGCAGGAAGACAGCGCCGTCTTCCGGTAAGCCCGGCGCATACTCCCCGGCAGAAGCCGGGGCAATGGCCCTGCCCTGCGGCAGGCACAAGACTGGCAAACCGGTGGACGCGTAAATGTCAGATCAGGACGACAAGGACTCAAAAACTGAGGAACCGACAGAGAAGAAAATCAGGGATGCGATCGACAAGGGAAACATACCTGTTTCCAAGGAGGCCTCGATCCTCTCCGCCTTTCTGGCTGTTTTGCTGATTGGAAGTTTCGTCATTTCGCCGGGTGTCCAGCGCCTCAGCGCCGGGCTCTCGGGTTTCATCGACAATGCGGGGGGATACAGCATTGGAAATGGATCGGATGCAATTCAGCTCACCCACGCTCTCAGCCTCGATCTGGGGTTGTTCCTCGCGCCCATCGTGGCGATGCTCATGGTCGCCGGCCTTGCGGCATCGTTCTTCCAGAATGCCCCGAAAGTGGTTCTCACCCGTATCAAGCCGGAGCTGTCGCGCCTTTCGCTCACGAAGGGCTGGAGCCGCCTTTTCGGCATGCAGGGGCTCGTCGAATTCGGCAAGTCCGTTTTCAAGTTCACAGCCATCAGCCTGGTCGCGTTCCTGCTGCTGCGCTCGAACGCCAATGCGCTGGTGAATGCCATGTTCACCGACCCATCCGCCCTGCCGGAAACCGTTCTCCATCTATCGATGAAGCTGCTTTCGGGCATCTGTATCGCCACCATTCTCCTTGTCGCCCTCGATCTTCTGTGGGCCCGCATGCACTGGCGGCAGAACCTGCGCATGAGCAAGCAGGAGCTGAAGGACGAATTCAAGCAGGCCGAAGGCGACCCGCTGGTGAAGGCCCGCCAGCGCTCGCTTGCCCGTGACAGGGCACGCAACCGGATGATGGCGGCCGTGCCGAAGGCAACGCTCGTGATCGCCAATCCGACCCATTTTGCCGTGGCCCTGCGCTATGAGCGCGACGAAACGGCTGCCCCGATTGTCGTTGCCAAGGGGCAAGACCTGATCGCGCTCAAGATCCGGCAGATTGCGGAAGAGAACAACATTCCCGTCGTAGAGAACCGGGAACTGGCCCGTTCACTTTATGCGAGTACCGAATTGGAAAGAATGATTCCGCCGCAATTCTATAGAATGGTTGCGGAAATCATCTGTTACGTGTATTCGCGCAAGACAGTGAAGGTCGTGTGATGCACGAGAGTTTTGAGGGCTTCAACATGAGCATGGGATCCTTCAGCCAGATGCCACGGATTCCGGGCTCGGTGCGCTTGCGGGAAGAAGCTCTTGCACAGGCCGTTTCTGACGTTGCCGAAGAGCTGCGTCTGATCGACGTGACCGACTTCATCGCCTTTGTGCGCACGGAGAAGCACGCCAATATCTCTGACCTTGTGAAGTCTTCGACCGAACTCTTCTTCAAGAACGAAACGCTGCGCTATGGCCTCGGCGCTCATGTCGAAGCCGATTGGGACACGACGCCCGATGTCCGGCTGGACCTTGAATTCCGCAACAACGGCGTCTGGATCTATTTCAGCCTGACGCTGAACGCGCGCGGATCGAGCGTCGAGATCCACCACATCGAGTTTGCCGACCCGTCGGAAGATCCGGAAGAAAACACCCGGCGCCTTATCGAGGCGCTCGCGGATGCACGCCTGAAGCCGCTGCCTCAATAGGGCCAGGGCTCCCAGCGCGGAAGAATTACCCCTTGAGCTTTCTCAGGCGCCCCTCGGACCTGCCATGATCAGTGCGCTGCCGGGCAAAATGACAATTGCGCCGACAATATCCCACCACCCGCGCCAGCAGGAAAGCGAAGATGGCAAGCGCAAGCGCACCCGGCAGCAGCAACAGGGCGGGCTTGTCCAGCCGCCACCAGGCCCAGACGGCAAAGCACCCGGCGATTTCGGCCAGGGCGGCGCCTGAGAAACTTCAAGGCGTAGCGGGCCGGCATCTCAAAGTCTGGGTATCAGCGGAGCGGGCATTGCCTGCAGACTTGGCTGCGCTCTTCCACGGCCCGCGAATGCGGGCAGGCCGGCGGCAGTATGGCCCGGCGGCCTTGCCGGTAACCCGGAGCCTGAACAGCTCCGGCCTCTGCCTCAATGCGACAGGACGTCGGACTTCGTGAAGTAATTGAACTCTTCCACCAGAATTTCCTGCACGAGCTTGTTGCCAAGCCGCGTGTTCACCGCATCCCGGACCTTCGTCTTGAGACCCTCGATATCATAGCGTTCGAGCCTGCGGAAATTCAGGGTCTCGTCGGAGTAGAGAAGACGGAAGGCCTCATCGATGATGAAGGGCTGCGGCTTCACCGGGCTCTTGCGCAGGGCGTCGCCATCCGCCGTGAAGACGAGTTGCACCACCACATATCCCTGCAGGGCGCCATTCTCGATGATCGGCACGTTGATAGCCCGAAGCTGCTCGTAATCGATGCCGACCATGACGCGCTCGTCCCCGTCTGCCACGTTGCCGTCCTGCGTCATCCAGTAGACAGCGGCATAGGAGGCGCCAAGCGTCGTCAGGCAAACCCACAGGCCGGCAAAGAGGAGCCGCATCATGGGCGGACCCTCACGTGATCCAGGGAGTAGGTGCCGTCAGAATCGGCTTCGAGCATCGCCTGGGAAATCATTCCGGCAATCTCGCGAACCGCGTCCAGATGCAGCGAAAGCACCTGCATGTTGGCTTCCAGTGCGGCACGCAGGCGCCTCAGTTCCGTCGCGACAGCCACGTCACGCTCGCCATCACCGCCGGGCGCAAGCAGTGTCCGGCTGGCGCGGGCAAGCTCCAGCAGGGCCTGGCTCTTGCGGAACTCAAAGGCACGGAGATCGGCAGTGCCCTGCTCCCGCAGAGCTTCTGTCTCCGCCTCAACCACCGTATGCGCCTTGATGATGGCCATGATCAATGTGTCATTCACATAGGCAGCCAGGGCAGCAGGCGGCGCAATCTCTGCATTTTCTTCATCAGACATGTCAGGCTGCAGCTCCATCAGGCGGTTTCCCGCTGGCCGAGGGTCTTGGCGATAAGCTCGGCGATACCGATGCCGCCACGTGCGGCCATCTGATTGCCGATCTGCTCAGCCAGCATGGATTTCCAGATGCCTCCGGCCGTGCCGGAGCCAAATACACTTTCCGCATCTTCCGGCAGAATTCCTTCCACCATCTGCTGCATCATCAGCGCCTCAAACTTCTGGGCGGGTGACAGCGTCCGCGCGTTGAGGGCCGTATCGTTCAGCATCGCCACGCGCGCCGAACCGGTGGAGCCGATGGCAGGCGCAAAGCCGTCGTCAGGCCACTGCGAATGATCCTGCCCGCTCCCGCCCGAAAGGCCGGCAGCCGCCATGGCATCCTCAAACAGGCCGCTGTCACCAGACGCGGCATAGCCAAGGCTCTCGAGCTTGGCAGCCGCCGCCCGGATCTGCTGCGGATCCGCGGCGCGGGCGACATCGAGGACGATGTCGGAAATGGGAGAAATCGCCATGGCAAAGGTCCTCGTTACGCCTTCATTGCCTTTGAGACTAGGTCGTCCAGCTTGCGGGAGGCTTGCGTTGCCCCGCCCACATGACGCTCCAGAATCTCGGCAAGGCTCAGGTGCTCGTCCGCCTGGCGCTCAAGCTTGGCCACCGTTTCAAGGCGCCGCTCCGTGACCTTCAGCATCCGGCCCTGGCGGGCCATTTCCGTTTCCACCTTCTCCCTGGCAGCGGAGAGCTGGGCCTGCTCCTCGGCGATGGTCTTCAGGCGCTGCGAGGCATTGCGGATGAAACGGTCATGCAGGGCAAGATCGCCCTCGGACAGGGCGCGCAGCACGCGGTCCTGCTTTTCGGAAAGCTGCTCGTCCTGACGGTCGAGATTGACCAGCATCCAGGCTGATAACTGATGGATCTGGCGCTGCAGCTTGAGAATGCGCCCGATTTCCTTGCTGTTCTTCGACATTGTTGCCTCAACCGAATCTGAGCCAGGTGGCATAGCCGTCCAGAAAGATCGTGATCGCTTCACCCAGGACGACGTAGAGAAAGTACATGCCGCCCGCGATCAGAAACGGGGTGGCAATGAAATAGACCGGGATCTGCGGCGTCAGCTTGTTCAGGAGCCCGAGGGCGAAATTGATGACGACGGCGTAGATCACGAAAGGGCTGCCGATGCGCAGGGCAAGCCAGAATGCCTCGGACAGCCGGTCCGTCAGCTGTGCCAGCCCGGCCGCGGGGTCGATGGGGGCTCCCGGCGGCAGGGCGTTGTAGCTTTGCGCCAGCGCCCGGAAGAGCTCCCAGTGCTGGTTGGTGATGAAGATCATCGCTGTAGCCGTCAGCGTCATCAGGCTGGCCATCGGTGGCAGACCCTCGTTGCCTTCGATGGCCATCCCCGGCATGTTCGACATGCCGATGGACATGGCAATGAAGGTGCCGATCATCTCCAGCCCGGCAATGAAGCAGCGTCCCATGATGCCGATCAGCAGACCTGTGAACAGTTCGCTCAGGATGAAGCGCCCCACCGTCTCAAGATCTGAGGCCGGCATCGCCGCCTGAATCACAGGCGCCAGCATCGGCGCAAGCGCCAGCGAAGCCGAGACCGCCACAAAGAGCCGCACCTTCACCGGCACGCGGTCGCTGCCGAAGCCCGGCACCACCATCAGGCAGGCGCCAATCCGGCAGAACAGCATGAAGGTGGCCAGCAGCGCTTCGACGCCGAACTGGGAAAGGACCGCCCCCGCCATGGTCAGGACACGCTGCCAATTGTTTCCACATCCACCCCTCGCGCGATTTCAAGATGTGAGAGCACAGGCAGGGTCGGGAACATGCGTTCCACGATCATGCGCACATAGGGGCGGGCATCAGGTGCTGCGACAACGGCAAAGCGCTTGCCGGCGGCAACCAGCGCCTTGACCGTCTGGGACATCTGGGTGCCAAAGTCCTCGACCAGCTGCGGCTCGATGTCGAACTCGATGACCTCGCCCTTGCTGTCGCGCTTCAGGCTCTGGTGGAACGCCAGGTCCCAGCGGTTGCCAAGCCGCAGCACATGCAAGGGGCCGCCTTCGGCCAGATCACCGCAGATCTGCTGGGCAATCCGCATGCGCACATGCTCCACCACCTGCTCGGCGCGGCGCACATGCGGCACGATCTCCGCGACGGCTTCCAGGATCAGATGCAGGTTGCGGATCGAGACACGCTCGGACAGGAGCAGCTTCAGCACCGCCTGAAGGCCGGAGAAGGAGATATGCGAGGGGCAGATATCCTCGATCAGCTTGCGGTATTCCGGGTCCAGCCGGTCCAGCAGATTGCGCATGTCCTTGTAGGAGAGCAATTGCGGCAGGTTGTTGCGGATCACTTCCGACAGATGCGTCAGGATCACCGTGTTGTTGTCGGCCGGCATGAAACCATCGCGCTTCAGCTCGTCCTGATAGGCCATCGGCACCCAATAGGCCGGCATGCCGAAGGCAGGCTCCCGCGTCGGCTCGCCCAGCATCGGCAGCGGATGATCGTCGCTGGCCATCACCAGAAGTTCGCCGACCTTCACCTCCTGCGCTGCCACCACCGTGCCGTGGATCTTGATCTGATAGCCTTTCGGCGGCAGCGTCAGGCTGTCGGAGACCCGGATATCGGGCACGACAAATCCATATTGCTCGGCGAACTTTCGGCGCATGCGTGCGACACGGCGCGCCAGCTCGCTGTGGCCGACCAGAAGCTGAGCGGCGACCTGCTTGCCGAGGCAAAGTTCGATCTCCGCCGTCTTGAGGGATTCCTTGACGGATTCCTTGCTCTCACGCTGCGCCTTGGCTTCCTCGGCATCTGCCATGGCCTTGGCCATCTTGCGCTTCTCTTCCAGCTTGCGCGGGATGGTGTAGCCGATGAAGGCCATGAGGCCGCCGAGAAGGGCAAAGGGAATGGTCGGGAGCCCCGGCATCAGCGCCATGATGCCCATCAGCAGCGCGCCGACAAAAAGGGCTCGCGGATAAGCACCCAGCTGCCCGAGAACGGCCTTCTCGGCCGTGCCGCGGGTGCCGCCCTTGGAGACCAGCAGACCGGCAGCCAGCGACACGATGAGGGCCGGAATCTGCGAGACGAGACCATCGCCGACCGACAGCTTGACGAAGACATCCGCTGCCGTTGACAGGTCCATGCCATAACGCGTGGTGCCGATGACAATGCCGCCCAGAATGTTCACGGCCGTGATGATGAGACCGGCAATGGCATCACCGCGCACGAACTTGGATGCACCGTCCATGGCGCCGAAGAACGAGCTTTCCTCTTCCAGTTCCCGGCGGCGGGACTGAGCTTCCTTGTCATCGATGAGACCGGCGGACAGATCCGCATCGATCGCCATCTGCTTGCCGGGGATCGCATCCAGCGTGAAGCGAGCGCCCACCTCGGCGATACGGGTCGCGCCTTTGGTGATGACGAGGAAATTCACCGTGACCAGAATGGCAAAGACGATGAGGCCGATAACAAAGTCGCCGCTCATCACGAACTGCGAGAAGCCATAGATCACGTGGCCTGCGGCCGTCACACCCTGATGCCCTTCGGACAGGATGACACGGGTCGTGGCGATGTTGAGCGCCAGGCGCAGCATCGTGGCGATCAGCAGGATGGTCGGAAAGGACGAGAAATCGAGCGGCTTCTGGATCCACAGGGCGACCATGAGGATCAGCACCGACAGGGCGATCGACAGGGCAAGACCGGTGTCGATCATGAAGGCCGGGATCGGCAGGAAGAGAACGGCGAGGATCAGCGCGATGCCAATCGCAAAGCCGATATCGCGGCGGCTTTCCGGCTTATCCGGTCCGCTCGTTGATACGACTGTCTCGGACATACCCACTCCCGGTCACTGTATCGCTGGAGCAACTGTGCCCGGTGAAGCTTGCGCGAACATGGTGCGCCGGGAAGCAGACCGCCGGAGCACGGCATCTGCAAGGCTGGAGCCCAGTTCAGGGCTCCGGCACTGAGCGGCTTCCGGTGTCAGAAACCGGTTTCGATCCGGCCATAGACGAGGGCCGTGAGCGAATAGATCTGGGCCCCGATGAAGGGACCGGCAATGACGATCATGGCGAGGATGGCGACGATCTTCGGAATGAAGGTCAGCGTCACTTCCTGCACCTGCGTCAGGGCCTGCATCAGGGCGATCCCGACCCCGACAACCATGGCCGGAATGATGGCCGGTGCGGACCCGGTGATGATCGTCCAGATCGCAGTCCGCACCAGATCAAGGGCATCGGCCTCGTTCATGATCAGGTGATCTTCACGCCAGGGCCGAGCAGAATGCCCTTGCCATTGTCGAGGCCGAGAACAGTCCCGTCGGAATAGACCTCCACCGACTTGACGATGCCGGTCGTGCCTGATGCATCAGTCACCGTGCGGCCGATGAGGTCGTCGACCTGGCCGAAGGACATGTTCGCCAGCATGGTTTCCAGCTTGGTGTTCATCTTGATGGACTGTTCCACCTGCGAGAAGCTGGCAAGCTGGGCGAGCTGCTGGGTGCTGTCCACCGGCTCGGTCGGGTCCTGGTTCTTCATCTGCGCCATCATCAGCTGCAGGAAGGCATTGTAGTCCAGCATCAGCTGGTCCCGTGCTGCAGTGCTGGCAGACTGGGACTGGGCTGCGCTGGCGCCGCCGACGCCCGGAACTGTGGTCATGTTAGCCTCCTCAGGCTGCAACAAAGCCGGCAGCTGCCGGTTCTTTCGGGAGACTGCCCGACATGATGGACGCCTCTACCGGATAAAGGTTCCTGATGGTCTTCAGGGCATCGAACAGCCGCCCGTCCGCCATCAGCTCATCGACCTGCCCAAGACCCGAGACAATGTCCGGATTTGTGAAGGTCCTGCGGGTGGAGGCCAGCAGCATGTTGGCCAGATCACGCGCCTGCGGAGCTCCGGCCGGATCCATGAGCATGGACTGCAGCACGAAATAGAGCTGGCGCAGCGGCGTCGTCGTCTCATGCGCCTGCAGAACATGGTTCTCGAGCAGGAAGACGCAATTGTTGAGCAGTTCGACCGAGGTCTTCCGGTCAAAGCGGATTACCGCACCATTGATGTAGAGCCGTTCTCCGGCTTTCAGGGCAATGTGCATGGCAGTCACCCCCTCAGGCTGTCACGGATGATCCCGTTGATCTCGATAATGGCGTCAAAGCTTTCCGTCTCGTAACGGCGAAGGCGCTCCAGTTCCTTGAGCACCCAGATACCGATGGAGATCAGATCGGCGCGGATTTCCACCGGCAGCTCGTTGCTGTTCTCGGACAGGCTTTCCAGCAGGAACGTCCAGACCCGGCGGGCATTGAAAATGGCTTCGACAGCCTCCCGGGACCTGACCCCATTCTCACGTGCCAGTTCGAGCTGGCTGATGACGACACCGAGCGCCTCACGCTCATCCTGACGCGGATCGTTACCGAACTCATCCATCGTCTGGGCATAGGAGGACTTGTACATGGCACCTCTCTGGTGTTGGCTGCCGTCCGGCGGCAGGCCGCAAGCGGCCGCGCCGGTAAAATGGATCACAGATAGTTGAGGATGCTCAGCTTCTGCATGCGGGCGCTGACCGCATAGGTGGTTTCAAGCTGAGTCATCGCGGTGTTGAGCCGCACCGAAGTTTCTTCCGGATTGATGTTCTCAAGGTTCAGCACGCGCTTGTTGAGGACATCGGCTTGCATGTTCAACCGTTCGGACGAAGCGGCCACACGGGCCTCGACAAGGCCCAGGCCGCCTTTGACCTGCGTCACGCCGGAAACCGCACCGCCCAGAACCGAAATGGCCTTGTCGACAACCACCTGCAAAGTCACGGCGTTCAGGTTCGTTATGCCAAGTTCGCCGATCATGGTGTAGGCGGCGGCCAGCTGGCGGAATGCCTTGTCATTCGCACTGACCGTGGTATCCGCGGTTTCGCCGGTCGAAATGGCATTCTTCATCACGTCATCGGTTGCCGAAGACCAGGTATTGCCCCACTGCGGGTCATCAAACAGCGTCTGAAAGGCACCGTCGAGGAAGGTCTGCATGGCGGCTGCCGAAATCCCTGCCGCAGCAGGATCGGACTGACTGAAGCCGAATTCGGCGAGAAATGCAGCGTCCAGCGCGGCTTTGTTGGCTGGTGCGGAATCTGAATAGTAATCCGTGACCGGGACTTCGCCCGTGTTGACGCCGCCGAAAACATAGACCCCGCCCGGCTGCGAGTTGAGGCGGGAGATCAGCAGCTTCAGATTGCCCTGCCCCATATTCTGAGCGCCAATGCTCGCGCCGCCGGCATCGCGCACGGCGATCAGCGTCTTGAGCATGTCCTGTCCAGAGCTCAGGACATCGCCGAGGGCAGACTGGGTCACGCCGAGGCGCGAAGACAACAGGGCGTTCGTATCGACGAGCCCCTTGAGCCGCTGGAACTCTGAACGGACGGTTACCGCTTCTCCAGTCCGCCCCCCCAGCTCAAGACCAATGTCGTAATGCCGCTGGGAGGACATCTCCTGCTTCAACCTGTCGACCAGTGTCGTCTGGCGCATCAGCTGGCTGCGGCTTGAATCAGCCATGGAGTAGGTCGAAATACGGGTCGTAGTCATGGCTTACCTCACAGAGTCCAGCAGATCCTGAAGCATTCGGTCAACAGCAGTCATCAGTTTGGCCGCTGCGCCGTAGGCTCGTTCAATGTCGAGCATGAGCGTCATCTCTTCATCGAGATTGACGCCAGTGACGTTCGACAAGGCACTTGCCGAGCGGGATACGATGACGGACTGAAATTTAACATTGGCCGCTGCCGTCTTTCGGCCGGCCTCCAGCCAGCTCACCGAGGAACTGGCGAAGGTCTTGAGAGAAGACGTCGGATCCAGTCCGACCCCGGCATCAAAGACGCGGGAGGGATCGTTCATGGCGCTGACGAATTCGTTCAAACGTCCGGTGTAGCCTGCAAGACCAGCCGGATTGTAGACGTAGTTGGCGCCAGCCATGCCGCCATCCCGCAGCAGGTCAAGGCTTCCGCCCTGATCGGGATCAGCGGCTGCATTGATGCGGATGCTGCCTGCCAGACCCGTGGACAGAGTGCTCGTTGCCGGAACGGCAGGGCCGCCTGACCAGGTAAAGAGACCAGCCTGCAGCGGGCCGCCGCCACCGGTCTGGTCTCTTTCCGCAAAAGCTTCGACGAGACCACGGGCAATCTCGTCCAGCTGGTTCTGATAGGTGACCGCCACATTGTCGCGCAGCTGCGTCAGTCCATGCAGGCGTCCAGTTGAAACCGGCATGATGGCCGAAGCGCCTGTCACCGGGACGCCATCAATGTAGATGGCATTTCCCACCGTGCCCGCCATGAAGGAAATCGTCGGCTCGAAGGAAACCTTGCGGGCGGACGTTTCAAACAGGGTCACGCCGCTGTCCGTATAGATCACGACGCCGCCATCCGATTGGGTCAGCGTGGAAATGCCGATCTCTTCCGACAGTGACAGCAGGGCCTGATCGCGGCTGTCCATGGCATCGGTGACATCTGCCCCCGACGCATAGCCCTTGACGATCACCGAGTTGAGGGTCTCGATCTGACCGAGCAGATCGTTCACCCTGTTGATGGATGTGCCAATCTCTGCGTCTGCGTCTGCACGCACGCCCTGAACAAGACTTGTATAGTCGTTCAGAAGCTTTGCCGTATCCTTGGCAGCCGTAAGCATGGCCTGCGCCTGGATGGAATTGCCCGGTTCTGCAGCATAGTTCTGGATCGCCGTTTCCAGCTTGCCCAGCTGAGCGGCCGGAGAACGCAGGAGCTCGGTGTCACCCGTCGTGCCTGCCAGCTTGTCCAGCCCGTTGGCGATCGCATACTGCGACGTGGCGATGGATGTTGCTCCCGACAGCGCCTTGTAAAGCCCGCTGTCCGTGGAGCGCGCGATGCCATCGACACGCACGCCCCCGCCGGTGCCGCCCTGGGATATGACGGTGCTCAGCATCACCGATTTGCGGGTGAAACCCGCTTGCTGGGCGCCGGCGATATTGCGCGAGATGGTCGAGGTCTCGATTTGCCTTGCACTCAGTGCAGACTGCGCGACCTTCAGGGCTACGGACAGGCTCATGGCAGAAGTTCCATCCTTGATCTGGCGGTCAGCGCGCCAGGTTCACAAGCTCTTCCAGCAGATCGGACCCTGCCTTGAAGACCTTGGAGTTGGCCGTGAAGGCACGCTGGGATTCGATCATCGAGGTGAGCTCGGTGGCGATGTCGACGTTGGAGTCTTCCTTGGCGCCAACTTCAAGCTTTCCAAGGCCGCTCTCATCCGGAAAGCCAACCCGGATTTCGCCGGAGTCGTTCGATGCGGAATAGATGTTGCCGGACAGAACCGTCAGCTTGTCCGGGCTCGGAACCGTCGCCAGGGGAATGCGGTACAGCGCACGGCGGGTGCCGTCTCCGTAGACAGCGCTCAGGGTGCCATCCGAACTGAACTCCACCTTCTCCACGGCACTGGGAGCATTGCCGTTGCGGCCCACTTCGGCGATGCTGAAGCCAGCCGCCACGGAGGTGGACCCGGACAGGTCAATGTCGAACGTACCGCCGTTGGGAATGGCGACGTTGATGGCCGTGGCACTTGCCGCATCCAGCTTGCCGGTGGTGCGGCTGTAGGTCAGCGTCTGGGTCGACAGCGGTCCGGAGGCATAGGGGAAGCCACCGCCTGCAGCTGCATCGGCAGAGTTGAAGATTGTGACTTCCCAAGTGGAGTCACCGGCGGTCTGCGCCGTCTTTGAATAGTAGACATCCAGCTTCACTTCGTTGCCGAGGTTGTCGAAGACAACGAGCGAGGTCTTGGAAGTGTAGGCCGCGCCGGCCGTATTGCCGGAAGGCAAATTTGCAGCCGGCACAATCGCAGCATCTTCCGGCACGTTGGTCCAGAGCTTGGCCGTGGTGGTCGGGGTTGCCACAAGCTGGTTCTGGGAAACGTTGATGCTTTCCAGTCCGCCGAGACCATTGGCGACGATGCCGGGTTCTGCGCCATTGGCCACCGGATAGCCCTGCAGCCGGTAACCGGCCGTGTTGACCAGGTAGCCTTCCTTGTCGACAACGAAAGCACCTGCGCGGGTCAGGGACGGCGTGCCATCCCCGTCGGCAACAACAAAGAAGCCGTTGCCATCGATGGCCAGGTTCAGGCCTGAGCTGGTGTAGCTCACCGGACCCTGACTGGAAATCGAGTAGACCGTCTGGGCTTTCACCGCGCCGGAATTGTATTTGCCCGACCCTTGCGACAGCACCATGGAGCTGAATTCGGTCGAAGCACGCTTGTAGCCCGTCGTATTGGAGTTCGCGATGTTGTCAGCAACAGTACCAAGCTTGCTGGACTGCGCGTTCATGCCGGACACACCGGTGCGCATAACGCCGTAAAGACTCATGGAACGTCTCCCGTTTCCAACTCTCTCGGCTGCCATTCAACGGCGTCAATCTTGCGTGAGGCTGTTGCCGGGCAACCTGCGTGTTTTCCGGGTTGCGGGCTGACCCGGCCCAGAAGGAAAAAAGGCCCGGAAAAGCTCCCGGGCCTCGTAATGCCGCTCCGCAATGGCGGCTACTTGCAGAAGGACTTTGCCTCCGGCGTCCACTTGCCAAAGCCGGATGCCACCATGTTGGTGATGACCTTGCACACGTAACGCTTCTGCGCCGGATTGTTGTTGGGCCCGGCATGGTAGCGCGCAACGGCCATGGTCCAGGTGCCCTGGCGGGCATGCAGTTCATTCAGGAATCTTGCCGCGTAACGCACGTTGGCCTGCGGCTCCAGCATATGCGCAACGGAGCGGAACTGATCGCCGTGGTAGTGGTGATTGATCTGCATGCAGCCCACGTCGATGAGCTTCTTGCCTTGCGACCGGGCCGCCGCCACCTCACGCTCGGCGGCCTTTGCGTTCTCGGGAAACCTCGCCGCTCCCTCGATGTTGAGGGCATAGGGCGAGAGCGAGTTCCGCCGGCCCGTCTCCGTCAGCCCGACGGCATAGAGCACGCCGAGCGGAATTTGGTAAGCCTTTGCTGCAGCAGCCATTTCCCGCTCGCATATGGCCTGCCCTGGGGCCGCCTGCGCGGGGGCGGCAAACTGGCCGCCGCCCTCAAGAAGCTCAAAGATACAAAGCGCCGCTGCGGCCATCACCCGCCGTTGCATGCTGCTGTCCCTCCGTGCCGTCGTTGCTGTTGTCCGTCCGGGCGGATGAGCCGGAGCTGCCGCCCTGACCCTCCTTGCTGCCCCCCATGGCTTCGCCGAACTGGCCCTGTGCCATGGCGCCCCGGCCATCGCCGCTGGCCTGGCCCTGCGTGCCCTGCCCTGGCTGTGCGCCGGTCACCTGAAAGGCCGGGCGGTCATCGCCTGCGGCCTGAATGGTGATGCTGTCCGCTCTTTGACCTGTGGCACGCATCAGTTGATCCAGCAGCTGCCGGTCCTGCTTCAAAAGCTCTGCCGTGTCGGGATTGCTTGCCGTCATGACCACTTGCACGGTGTCGCCGGTGAGCTTCATTGTCACCTTCACCGAACCAAGTTCCATCGGCTGCAGCTGGATCTCCAGCATCTTCACCGCTGGCGCATCCGGGCGGACCCGGAAACCGGCCGCAGCAGCGTCGCTGCGGGCCGTGTCAGGCTGCTGCGGCGTATTCAGTGCAGACGCGATTGCGGTTCCGATCTGCTGCGCCGGCGACAGGCGCAAGGACGGCGCAAAATGCGTTTCTTCGCGCGTCACATTGATCTTGCCCATGCCTGCAGCAACCCTGAGAGCACCGGCATCATCCACCGGCTCCCCTTCTGCCGCACCATCGGACCGGATCAGGCGCGAAATGAGACCTGCATCATCCAGCCCCGCAAGCTCCTCGCTGGTGGGCATGACAGGGCCGGAGGGCATGGCCTGCTGCGCCTGAGGCTGGGACATTGGCTGCGGCTGAATCTGGGCCGTTCCTTGCGGCAGGGCGGATTGTGACGCCTGTGTCCAGGCGCCCGCCAGGTCAGGCGTCATGCCACCTTGCGCAGCAACAGGCGCCGGGGTCTGCGCGGCCGTCACGGAGGCGGGCACCATCTGTCCTGCAGCGGCGCCAGCCGGCTGTACCAGCGCAGCCATCAGCGATGCAGCGCTGCCGGGCTGAGCCGGCCCCTCTTCGGTGCCCTGCTGACCCGGCAGGTCGAACAGGCCCGCCAGCAGATCCGGCAGGGCAGGCTCGCCCTGCATCTGAGCCGCGGCCCCGGCGGCTGTGCCATCCGCAGGAGCAGGCGTCTGCTCACCGCCCTTTTCCTGCTTGCCGTCCTTGGGGGTCATCTTGCGCATGAGATCGGAGAAGCCATTGCCGGCATCTTCCTGCGCTCCGGACTTGCCCGCAGCGGCGGGTGAAGCTGCTGCCGGCGCCGCCACTGTAGCTGCAATCATGGCCATGGTCAGAACCTCCCCTTTTGTTTGCTCATCAGATCTTCCGTCTGCTTCAGCAGCCGCTCTGCCTGCACCATGACCGGCTTGCTCCAGGAGGAATCGGCAGGAGCTGGCAGAATGGCATAGGCTCCGAACTCGCCGATCACACCGCGTGGCGGCTCAGGCCAATGGCGCACGTGATTGAGAACGATATAGGCCGCATCCATCAGATCCCGGTCCTGCGGCGTGAGGCTCTTGCGGTCGATCGACCAGAGCAGCTGGCGTGTGCTCTGAATGTCTTCAGGGCGCAGCGACACGGCAGCCTGATAGAGCTTCAGCTGGGTCTCGTCATAGGTGCCGGGCATGGCCAGCGGCATGGCCCGCTCGGACGCCTTGCGGGCGATCGACAGATGGCCGCCCGCCACGGCCCGGCGGGCAAGGCGCAGATAGAAGCCGCGGCGCGTGTCTTCATCAAATTCCGCGAGGAGACTTTCCAGCAAGGCAAAGCGGTCGTCATTCTCGCTGAAGCCGAGCGAATCCAGCGCCAGCCCGAAACGCCGGCGGAAGTCACCCTCATAGATCGAGCCACGGAAGCGGCGCAGATAGCGGATGGAAAGCGACTGAAATCCTTCGATGTCGCCCAGCTTGCCGGCAACAAAGACCTCACGGCGCAATGCAGCTTCTTCAACCAGCGTGCCAGGCATGAGCAGCCGGGCGATGGCGAGCAGGCGCATTGCCTCTTTCGGATTGTCTGCCACTTCAAGGGCCGAACGCACCAGGGCAACCTGTCCGCCCAGACTGGGCGCCATGTCCATGGGATCGTAGCCGGACAGCAGGCGGCGGGCTTCTTCGGGCCGGCCGTCCACATAGGCCAGCGCGCCGCGCATGAGGTCCTCCTCAACGGCCGGTGCAGCCTTCAGCGTCAGAAGCTTGCGGATGACATTGGGATGCCCTCCGCTCAACAGATGAATGACGGCAGCGCGGGCATTGCGGGCATCTGCCCATGTGGATGGCGGGGCTGCCAGAAACGCCTCATTCATATGCTGCAGAAGGGTGCGCTGCGCCATATGGGCCTGCGTGTTGCCCTGCGCCACTTGTCCCTGCAGCATCTGCAGTGTGCGAACCATCTCGTAGGGCGCATTTTCCTGAGGCAGCGCCGCAACCTCCTGCGCTTCAGCCTGAGTGCCTGCCGCGTCAAGGGCCAATGCGAGGGGCAGCGCCAGAAGGAGGGTCAGTGCCGTGCTTCGCACAAGGGCAAGGCGGCGGCCGGACGGAAACAAGACCGCCATCACGCCCCCTCCTCCATCAGGAAGATTTCGATGCGCCTGTTTGCCGGGGCATAGGGATCTTCCGCCTGCTTCAGCTCACGGTCGGCATAGCCCTCCACGCGCTCGATGCGGCTGGCCTCCACACCGCCCCGCACCAGCATGTAGAGAGCCATGTGAGCGCGCGAGGTGGACAGGCGCCAGTTGTCATTGCTGGCCGACCGGAAGGGCCGTGCATCCGTGTGCCCACGAATGATGATCTTGCCCGGACGGGACGACAGGACGGCACCGATCCGTTCCATCAGCTTCACAAGCTCAGGCCGTGGTTCTGCAGAGCCGACAGCGAACATGCCGAAGTTTTCGGCATCCGTCAGGCTGATCAGGACACCGCCGTCCTGCCTCGAAACTTCAATGCGGCTGGCCGTCTCGGCGAGCGGACCATTGGCAGACGAGGTAATCGCCTCGCGGATTTCGGCAGCGGCCGCTTCCGTGCTTGATGCGGCCTGTTCTGCCTCTGCCGTTTCAACCTTTGCCGTTTCAGCTTTTGCCATTTCCGGCGCCGCCGGTGTGGACGCCTCCGCCACGGGAGCCTGCTGCGGCGCAACAGCCACGGCTTCCGTCACTGTCGCAGGCGCAACGCCCTCCTTCGGCTGGGGAACGGCGGCTGCCGTCAGCGGGGCGTCGGGCTCGGATTCCGGGATCTGCCCTGCGGCCGATCCCTGCGGCTGGGCCGGGGTCCCCCCCTCCTCATCCGTGGCCGGGGCTTCAAAGGCAACCGTGCCAATGGCGGTCTGGCCCGTCACTGAAGCTGCCGGCCCCCCCTCCTGCACCGACGTCTTGCGGCCGGGAAGGAACTGCCAGTACATCGGGTCAAACGGGTCCCGGAATGCGTCGCCGCCCAGGGCACCTTCAGTCTGCTGCTGCCCGATGCCTTCGGTTTCGGGCGCAACTCCAGCCTCAAGCTGATCCCCAAGCGTGCCGACCAGTTCGTCCAGCACGGCATAGGGATCGCTGAAGAGCTGAGCCTCCGAGAGCGTGGGATTGAACTCTCCGGCCCTGCGGCCTGCAACAAGGCCGTCGCGCAGCGGCATTGAACCGGTCGCGTCCGAGCCGTTTGCAGCACCGGGGCTGCCATCCGGATCTGGCGTGGTCTCCATCTGCGCATCGATCTTGGCAGGATTGGTAACCTCGGGCCCCGGCACATCAGGATCGTTCAATCCCTTGCGGGTCTGGGTCGTGGAGGCCAGCTTCACCGGATTGAAATACTGGGCAACGCCCTTGCGCACGCTCTCGTCCGTGACGTTGATCAGCCACATGACAAGAAAGAAGGCCATCATGGCGGTCATGAAGTCCGCAAAGGCAATCTTCCAGACACCGCCTTTAACGGTATCTGTCTCAAGCGACGCACGGCGGCGGACGATGATGATCTCGTTTGCCTGCAGACCTGCACTCATTCTTCGGTCTCCCGGATCGTCTTGAGGCGTCTCAGCCAGTCGGCCATCTGCGTCTCGATGATGGTATCGCCGAGCACGGCTTGCAGTTCCGGCGTATCGCCTTGCTTGACAACAACCGAGCCAGCCAGCGGCCCGAGCTGCTGCATGACCCGGTCAAGAAGATCACGCGGACCGCTGACCTCGAATGTGGCAGCGCTGCCCGTCAGCAGCTCCTTGAGCGTTGCGGAAAAATGGCTGACCGCCTGCTCCCGGACAGCGTCCTTCAGGAACGGCAGAAGCACCTGCTCGACGGACTCGGACATGCGGAGCGACAGGCTGGCGACCGCATTGGCAATCCCATCCGCGAGTTGACTTGCCTGTTCTTCCTCGAAATCCTCACGCGCGGCAGCTGCCTCCGAGCGCAGGGCGGTTACCTGGACCTCCAGATCCTCGGCTGCAGCAAGGCGTGCCTCCTCCCGCCCGGCGCGGACACCGCGCGCATATTCAGCGGCAAGCCGTTCCTCGATTGTGGGCTCCGGCGCGCGTTCCACCACCGGCATCACCTCCGCCATGATGACTTCGGCACTGCTGAGATGCTGGAACACGGGACTGGAAAGCACCGGCAGGCGCGAGGCGATGGGTTTCGGGGTCATCAGGCGCGCTCCGCCTCATACATCCACTGCTTCAGGATGGCAGCGGACTGTTCCTCATTCAGCTCAAGCAGGGATTCCAGCTTCTTGATCGGCGACTGGTTCATCTTGTTGGTCAGATCAGCCAGCAGCAGAGAGTGGTCCGGACCACCCAGAGCCGCCTGTCCGCCGAACTGCGCAGCCAGTGCTTCCGCAGAGCCGTCCATGGCCATTTCGGCAATCTCTGCGGGCTTTTCGCTGTTCTGCGGGATCAGGACGGACAGCGCCGGACGCAGGCCGAACCAGATCAGCAGCCCGGCAACACCCAGAATGGCGATGGCATTGATGACATTGCCAGACTGGCGGATCAGAAGTTCGGCAATCGACAGCGGCGGCGCGGACTGCATGTCACGCGCACCGGCAAAGAACTCGACCATCGACACCTTGATGGTGTCCCCGCGGTTTGAGCTGACACCCGCCGAGGAAGCGACCAGTTCCTGAATTTCCTGCAGCTGATCATCAATCTGGTTCTGATCCGGATTGCCGCCCAGTGCCTCGACAAGGCGCGCGCGGTCCACCAGAACGGCGATGGACAGGCGCTCCACCTGGTAGCCCTCCTGAGAAGTCTCGATCACCTTGCTGGAAATCTCATAGTTGACCGTCTCTTCACGGCGCTGGTTTTCCTCGCTCGAGCGCTCGCCGCCATCGGCCTGGACCTGCTCGTCGGGCAGGTTCTGCTCCACAGTTGTCGGGGTCTGGGTGCTGGCGTTCTGCGAGGCTTCGCTCTGGCGGATGCTGCGGGTGGAGCGCTCGACGCGGGAGTCCGGATCAAAGATCGTCTCGGCCACGCGGCGCCTGTCAGTGTTGAGGGTCGCTGCGACACTGACCTGGAAATGGTCCAGACCGAGGTAAGGAGTGAGGGTCTTGCGGATGCTCTCCTGAATGCGGGCACTGACAGCAGTCTCGAGGCTGGCCATCTGGCCGGCGGAGGCATTGGCAGGATCGGCGCCCGAGGCCAGAAGCGTGCCGGAGGTATCGAGGACCGTCACTTTGTCCGAGGTCAGCCCAGGAACGGCTGCAGCCACAAGGTGCCGGATGGCATCTGCCGTGCGCACATCGTCCCGGTTATCCGCGCGGATCACCACAGAGGCTGACGGCGGCTGCTGATCGCGGCGGAAGGAGCCTTTTTCCGGCATGACGATGTGGACGCGCGCCGCCCGCACACCCTGCATCAGCTGAATGGTACGGGCCAGTTCCCCTTCAATGGCGCGCAGGCGGGTGACGTCCTGCATGAAGGAGGTGAGGCCCAGCGACCCCAGATTATCGAACAGCTCATAACCGGTTCCTGTGCCGCGGGGCAGGCCGCGCTCTGCCAGAAGCATGCGGGCGCGCGGTGCCGAACTGGGGCTCACGAGGACTGAGGTCCCGTCCGCGCTGACGTCGAAGAGGATGCCGGCGTCCTGCAGGGCCTGGCCCATGCGGCTCACGTCGTCCCCTTCAAGACCGGTATAGAGCGGCGTCATTTGCGGGCGGCTGAGATAGTAGGCCCCCAGCCCCACCGTGACGACCGTGGCAATGCCGATGAGTGCAAGGGCAACGAGGCGCCTGACGCCCAGTTCCATAAGGTTTGCCCAGAGTTTTTCTGCATGTTCACGGCCCGGCATTCGACACCCCTGTGCTAGGTCGATGAGATCGTGCCCTGACTATCGCGGGTCTGGCTGGCGTGAGGCTTGCGGGCGCGCAAAAGCAGAAAAGCCGCATCCGGGAGGATGCGGCTTCCTGTTTCAGGCCGGCTGGCGGCTTGAAATCAGCGGAACAGCGACAGGATGTTCTGCGTGGAGGAGTTGGCGATGGACAGAGCCTGGATACCGAGCTGCTGCTGGACCTGAAGGGCCTGCAGACGGGTCGATTCAGCGTTCATGTCAGCATCAACCAGCTGGCCAACGCCGCGGTCGATCGCGTCGCTCAGAGCGCCGACGAAGCTCTTCTGGCCGTCAACGCGGGTCTTGACCGAACCGAGCAGGGTGGCTGCGTCGGTGATCTCCTTCAGAGCATCGTCAACAGCAGCGATCGTCTCTTCCAGGGTCGTCACGTCAGCTGCGGAGTCCGTCAGAGCCGAAATGTTGATCGTCGAGACCTTGATGGTACCACCGCTGGCGAGGGTACGATCCTTGTCGATGATGCCGATCTGACCATTGCTGTCATACAGCTTGGTAGTGTCGATGTTGATGTCGATGGTGTCGATCGCGATCGCACCGGCGACACGGGTGAAGGAGCCAACGGTCGACTTCGTGGCGTTGTAGTCAGCTGCACCGGAGTTCACAGACAGCCAGTTTTCGCCGTTGAACGTTGCGCCGTCAGCGAAGGTCTTGAGCTGGCCCTGAGCCTGAGTGATGGCCTGCTGGATCTTGTCGCGGTCAACGCCCGGCTGACGTGCAGCAACGAGGCTCTTCTTGATGTCGTTGACGAGATCCTTGGCCTTGTCCATGGCGGTATACTGCACGTCGAGAGTAGCAGCACCGAGACCCAGAGCGTCCTTCACGGCCGAAATAGCCATGTTGTCGGAACGCATCGTGGTCGCGATCGACCAGTAAGCGGCGTTGTCCTGAGCGGTAGAAACGCGCTGGCCGGTGGAGATGCGGCTCTGCACCTGAGACATGGACGCGTTGGTCTTGTTCAGGGTCTGCAGCGCCGTCATGGCGGAGGCATTAGTCAGAAGGCTGGACATAGCAAGTCCCTTTCATATCGAAAGTTGAAGGGGACATACCGGGTTTTCACCGGTACAGCAGGGCGGCTTCATGCCTTTGAGCCCAAAGTGTGGGACGGCTCAACCTGCTGTGAATTTCACGCTAGACCATGTGGCTTGCGTGAAGCTGACCAGAAGCTAGCACCACAAAAGCACCGTTGCCAAGAGGCAAAAACACGCGCTTCAGACCAAAAAGGCACGGCGCGAGGCGCGCCATGCCTTGAAGCACGTCTGTCCGTTTTCTCAGAAAAACGACCGCACGAGGCTGCCCACCAGCAGATTCCAGCCATCGATCAGCACGAAGAACAAGGCCTTGAACGGCAGGGCGATCACCGTGGGCGGCAGCATCATCATGCCCATGGACATGGTGATGGTGGCCACGATCATGTCGATCACCAGGAAAGGCAGCACGATCAGAAAGCCGATCTCGAAGCCCCGGCGCAATTCCGAGATCATGAATGCCGGGATCAGGACCCGCAGTTCCACCTTGTCCGGCGTCACGGCGGTTTCATTGGTCACCCGCCCGGCCGCCAGATCATCGAACAGCACCAGATCCGCCTCGCGCACCTGCGACAGCATGAAGTCGCGGAACGGATCGGTGATCCGCTCATAGGCAACCTCTTCGGTGATCTCGTTGGCCAGAAGCGGCTTGACGCCTTCGTTCCACGCCCGGTCGAACGTGGGTGCCATGACATAGAAGGTCATGAACAGGGCAAGGGAAATCAGGATCAGGTTGCCCGGCGTCGTCTGCAGACCGATGCCGGAGCGCAGAAACGACAGGGCAATGGCAAAGCGGGTGAAGCTCGTCACCATGATGAGAATGCCCGGAGCAACCGACAGCACCGTGAGCATCGCAATCACCTGCACGATGCGGCCGCTGGCGCTGGCCTCCCCGGCGGGCAGCAGCGAAGACAGATCCGGCAAGGCCTGCGCACCGGCGGCAACGGTGCCTGCAAGCAGCAGAAGAACGGCGGTCAGCAGCCTGCGTGTCATTGCACCACCAGGGATTCAAGGATCAGTTCGCGCACCTTGCCGCCGGAACGGGCATGGGCTCTCTCATTGAGATCTTCGCGCAGGTGCTGAAGGCCTGCGGCTCCCTCGATCTGGGCGAGTGTGACGGTGCGCATGTAAGCCAGGACGTCTTCCTCGATGTAGCCAAGGAGAACGATGACATCGTCGATGCCTTCCTGATCGATCACCACGGAGGCCTGAAGCCGCACCCAGGCCTCGCGCGGGGCGGCCAGATTGGTCACCAGCGGCTTGAGCGCCCTGAGCCTGACGGGAGCAAGATAAATCTGCTCAACGTCAGTCTCTTTCGCAGCAGCCGCCGCCTTACCGGCGACAGCGTTGCGGACCGTTTCCGTGAAATGCAGGCCGGCAACAGCTCCGATGCCTCCGCCAAGCAGCGTCAGAAGAAGCAGGATCAGGATGAAGCTTCCGATGGAGCCGCCGGATGAGCCCTCCCGCCCGTCAGGATCATTGGCAAGATCAGCCATGGAAACGCCTCCTCAACAGGTCTTCAGAAGGGTGAAATATTGTCGATGACCTGCTGACCCCAGGCAGGCTGCTGGATCTCCGAGATGCGCCCGCGTCCGCCATAGGACACGCGTGCTTCTGCAATCTTGCTGTAATCGATGGTGTTGTTACCGCCGATGTCACGCGGACGGACAATGCCGCCCACGTTGAGAACGCGCATCTCGTAGTTGACCCGGACTTCCTGCGAACCGGAGATGACGAGGTTGCCGTTCGGAAGGCGGTCAGTGACGACAGCGGCCACCTGCAGCTTGATCTCCTCCTTGCGGTCGATGGTCCCGCGCGAGTTGGAGGAGGAACCGGACTTGGTGTCGAAGGAAATGTCTGCGGAGGTTCCGGAACCGCCGGCATTGGCCGAGAAGCCGCCACCGACGCCGAGCTTGCCGTCGCGACCGCGCGCCGAATTGTTGTTCAGCGTTGCCTTGTCGTTGATGGCAATCAGCACGGTGATGACATCCCCGACACGGCGGGCGCGGGGATCGGAGAAGAAATCATCGCGGCCTGAAACCCAGAGCGAGTTGTAGTCCTTGCGGCCGCTCGGATTGAAGGTGTTGAGCGGATAGACAGCGGCTGGCTGCGACGCGAGGCCATAGCCCACGGGCGTCATCGCCGGTTCGCGGCCAACATCGTTCATCTGACCTGCGCAACCTGCTGACACAAGACAAAGTGCGAAAGGGATCAACAGGCGCATCAAAGGCTCCCCTGTGCTTCGGATTTCGAAAGGCCGGCCATGGAATGGGTCAGCTGGGCCGCGCGGGCGGGGTCCATTTCATCCAGGATCTGGCTGGCGGCGCGGGCATTGAGCTTCACAAGCACGGCAACGGCCGTATCTTCATCCAGCGTCGCCAGCTGGGCTGCAGCTGCCTCGGGCCGCATGCGCTGAAAGATCGACACGACATGCCCCTCGACTTCGCCAAGGACCTTCTCACGCCGCTGCACCCATTCCTCGTATTCGGCGCGCTTCTGCTCCAGCTCGCGGATGCGGTTCTGAAGCCGTTCTTCCAGCGCAATGAGATTCCATGTCTGCCAGGCAAGACGGGCATCACTCGCAGCTGCCCCCATGTTCTGGCAGTAGAGCGCCGCATCGCTCGGCGCCCCCGCGTCTCCAGGTTCGGCGGGGGCCGGCACAGGGAGAGCTGCAGCCGATGCGTTGCGCAGGTTGGAGGCCGTCTGGGCACCAGCCGGGACCGCAACGCCCGGCACTGCCAGCGATAGCACGCAGGAGACAGTCAGGATGCGGCAGACAGAACGCCGGAACAGGGGGCGCAGGGCTCCAGCCGGGGTCATGCACGGGATCATGGGCAGGAAATCCTTCCAGTCGCTGTTGGCCCGACTATGATGGCCGAGGCTTGTGCGGGGCTTGGCCAGATACCGTGAAGGCAGCGCAGGCTTGCGGAAGAGACAGGCTTGCGGACGGGAGCGGCAGGCTGAAATGCAGCACGGTCCACAGCCATCTGGCTGCGGACCGTGCCCTCCCCCGGAGCTGTGTGGGCAGGGGGCTGCCGGGAGAATTCGGGATTGCTGACCGTGCAGGGCCTACTGGATCACCAGCTCCGCCTGCAGGGCGCCTGCCGTCTTGATCGTCTGAAGGATGGCGATGATACCGGTCGGCTTGAGGCCGATGCGGTTCAGACCGCGCACGAGCGTCTGCAGGTCTGTGCCGCCGATGATGGCAAGCTGCCCGCCATTTTCAGCCGCATCAATGAAGGTGCGCGGCGTCACCACCGTTTCACCATTGCCAAAGGCCTGCGGCTGAGAAACCTCCGGCGCCTCGGTGATGCGCACCGTCAGATTGCCATGGGTGACGGCAACGGTTGAAATCTGCACATCGCGGCCGATCACCACCGTTCCCGTCCGCTCGTCGATGACAACGCGCGCCGACTGATCCGGCTGCACCATCAACCCCTCGATTTCCGCCATGAAACGGGTGAGGCTGACCTTCGCAGGCGGGGTCAGGTCGATGGAGCGGTGATCTCTTTCACGGGCCGACGAAACGCCATAGGTGGTCTTGGTGTAGCGGTTGATGGCATCGGCAACCCGCACCGCCGTGCGGAAGTCCGGGTTGGACAGTTCCAGCACCAGTCCGGGAATATTGGCGAAACGGTCCGGCAGATTGCGTTCGATCATGCCGCCATTGGGAATGCGCCCGACTGTCGGAATGCCCTGGCGCAGGCTCTCGGCTTGGCCTGTTTCGGAAAACCCTGAAACGGCCACAGCCCCTTGCGCCACCGCATAGACCGATCCGTCCGCGCCAAGCAGCGGCGTGGCAATCAGCGTGCCGCCAGCCAGCGACGACGCATCGCCCAGCGACGAGACACTGACGTCAATGCGCGATCCCTGACCGATGAAGGCTGGAAGATCCGCCGTCACCACCACTGCCGCGACATTGCGGGTGCGCAAGCGCGCGTCCCGCACGTTGATGCCCATGCTGTCGAGCATGGACTGGAGGGACTGTTCCGTGAAAGGGGCATTGCGCAGCGTGTCGCCGGAGCCTTGCAGGCCGATGACGAGGCCATAGCCTACGAGCTGGTTGTCACGCACGCCCTGGAGCGAGGCAATATCCTTGATGCGCACCATGGCGCCCGCAGGCGCCACAAGGCCGGCGGCGCCCATGGCCAGGACCAGAACTGCAAGGAAAATCCGCCGCATGGTCAATCACCTACCAGAATGGAGCCGTCCGGCTGAACCCGGCCGGTGATGATGAGGCCGCTGTCGATGTTTCTGGCGCGGATGAAAGACCCGACGGATCCATTCTGCAGCGCCTCGACCTGGGCAATGATCTGCAGGCCGCCTTCGCGGAAGATCAGGCGGGCAGGCTCGCCGCGCTTGATCACCGTTTCCACCGCCACAGCTGTTGCGGGCACGGGAACACCCGGCTGCAGCGAGCGGCGGGCGACACGCCCGACCAGTTCTTCCCGGTGCTCGATCACGGAGAACCGCTGCACCGTGCGCAGGGGGAACCGGCGGATGATCACCTGATCGGCACTGATCACCTCGCCCTGCCGGACGCCGGACCGCAGCACCGGCAGATCCAGAGAGGAGGCACGCGCACCGGTCATGGCGGCCGTCAGGGCAAGGCCTGCCAGCATCATGCAGATGAAAAGCCGTGTCAGCATCGCTGCTCTCCTGGAGCGTTTCCTGCAGAAGCGGGAACCGGTTCTGCGTCCGCAATTGCGCGAAGACAAAGGGATGGAACACTCCCGTCCACCCGGGCTTGACGAAAGTGCTCTAGCTGCCCTTACGGATCAGCGGATCCCTTGCGTCACCACGCCAAACATGTCGTCGGCAGCCTTGATAACCTTGGAGTTCATTTCGTAGCCGCGCTGCGCCGAGATCAGCTCGGTGATTTCCTTTACCGGATCCACGTTGGAGGCCTCCGTGTAGCCCTGGCGGATGATGCCGAAGCCCGGATCACCGGCGAGACCGGCAATGCCAGGGCCGGACGCCGGGGTTTCACGGAACAGGTTGCCGCCGACGGCCTCAAGCCCGACGTCATTGGCAAAGTTGGTCATGGCCAGCTGCCCCAGCTCCTGCGGGTTCACCTGGCCTGCCACCTTGGCAAAGACCGTGCCGGACTCATTGATGGTGACTTCAACGGTCTCCGGCGGAATGATGATCGCCGGCTCGATGGCATAGCCATCGAGCGTCACAATGCGGCCCTCGGCATTCTTGTTGAAGGCGCCCGCGCGGGTGTAGAGCACCTCGCCTTCCGGACCCGTCACCTGGAACCAGCCGCGCCCGTCGATGGCGATGTCCAGCTCGTTGCCGGTCTGGTTCATGGTGCCCTGGATGTGCAGCTTGCGGATGGCGGCGGAACGCACACCAAGACCCAGCTGCGCACCTTCCGGCACCGGATCTTCACCGCCCCGGTTCGGCACACCCTGCAAGCGCTCGGCCTGATAGAGCAGGTCGGTGAACTCGGCCCGCGCCCGCTTGAAGGAGGTGGTGTTGATGTTGGCGATGTTGTTGGCGATGACTTCGACATTGAGCTGCTGGGCGCTCATGCCGGTCGCTGCGATTGCCAGAGCTTTCATGTCAAACTCCCATGGTGCGGGCTGAATTCAAGATCATCCGGGCCGGAGCCTCAGATGGCCATGCGGCTGACTTCCTGATAGGCGGAAACCACCTTGTCGCGGATGGCGATGGCGGTCTGCAGCGAGGCCTCGGCGGCCATCACGGCTTCCACCACCTGCTGGGCCGAAGCCTTGCCGCTGATGCCGGCGATCGAGACGGCTTCGCCTTCCTTCACGCGCTCGATGGCCTCCTGCGTCACGGAAGCCATTGTGTCCGTGAAGCTGACCTCGGGCACCGCATTGGCAGGCGCCGTGCCGCCCAGCGGCACGCCGCCTGCGACATAGCGGGTCTGGGAGACCTGCGACGTGATACCGTCACCGGCTGATTTGATGGCGGAAATCTGGTCGATCATCTTCAATCCCTCAGAAGGTCGATGGTGCGCATGATCATGCTGCGGGCCTGCGTCATCATCTTCAGATTGGCTTCGTAGGAGCGGTTCGTCTCGCGCATGTCGGCCATTTCGACCAGCATGTTGATGTTCGGCATCTTGACGTAACCATTTTCGTCGGCAGCCGGGTGACCCGGATCATATTCGACGTTGAAAGGCGCCTTGTCGGAGCCGATACCCTTGACCTTCACGAGATCGGCGGAGAGTGCCCGGTCGACCTCGCTTTCGAAGGTAATGGTCTTGCGCTTGTAAGGGTCTGAGCCCGGCGTCTTGCCGGTCGATTGCGCATTGGCAAGGTTTTCCGACACGACACGAAGCCGGTCGGACTGGGCGCGAAGGCCGGAAGCGGAGATCTTGAGAGTTGCGGCCAGCGGGTCGATCATCGCTTATCCCTTCAGACTTGCCAGATACATGCGGTGAAAGGACTTGATGATGCTGGTGTTGAGCGCGTGATCGCGCGAAACCTCACCGGCCTTCATCAGCTCCTGCTCCAGATTGACGCTGTTGCCGGAGTGAGCCACATCCCAGCTTTCCGCCTTGCCGACCTTGGACGCCTCAGGCGCTTCACCGAGGCCGCCCATATGGCGGCCGTGGGTTGCGGTCATCACCAGGCTGGTTTCATCCATCAGCGTCGTGAAGTCTTCGATGTCACGGGCGGCATAGCCGGGCGTGTTGGCGTTGGCGATGTTCTGCGCCACCGTTGCCTGGCGCACCGACAGCCAGTCGGCCTGACGGGATGCAAGACTGTTCAGATAGACAGGTTCCAACGTCGCTCTCCGAAGCCTGTTGTGGCGTTCGGTAACAGATCTAGGGTGTCAACCTTGTCCGAGGCTTTCGACACCGGCCCTGACGGTACGGCTGGCGCAGGTGCAAGGCACCGGCCGGACAGGCAGAAAACCGGCCCCTGCCCTTGCGCAAGGCGGCGGGATCGGCTAATGCGCACGTCCCTTGCGCGCCTGCACGGCGTCCCACTCCAGCGACATTTCAGGGAGCCCGCCATGCGTCCGGCCATCGGTCTTGATTTCGGCACGTCCAATACGGTTTTGACCGCCTGCACGGCAGCAGGCAACGCCAGCAGCATCACCTTTGGTCATGCTCCGGATCAGGTTGAGAGCCTGCCTTCCGTACTGTCCTTTCTGGAACCGCCGCGCGGCGTCCATCCGGACGAGCGCGCCGACGTCGGCCAGTGGGCCATCCGCCAGTTCATGGAACACACGGGCGAGTGCCGTTTCCTGCAGTCTCTGAAGACTTTCGTCGCCAGCAAGCTGTTCAAGGGCACCGGCGTGTTCGGCACCCACTATGAGTTCGAGGACCTGCTGGAGACCTTCCTGCGCCGCGCGGGCGCACACCGCGACGAGGCGCTGGATACCGGCGGCGGGCGGCTGGTCATCGGCCGCCCGGTGACCTTCGCGGGCGGCGCACCGGATGATGCGCTGGCGATGCAGCGCTACCGCTCGGCCCTCTCCCGCTTCGGCTTTGAAGAAGTGCTGTTCGTCTATGAGCCCGTGGCAGCGGCCTTTGCCTATGCGCAGCGGCTTGAGGGCGAGGCCACCGTTCTCGTCGCCGACTTCGGCGGCGGCACCACCGACTTTTCGCTGATGCGCTTTGCCCGCAACGCCAGCGGCCTCACGGCCGAGCCGCTGGGCCATGGCGGCCTCGGCATCGCCGGCAACACGCTGGATTACCGCATCGTCGACAAGGTGATCCTGCCGGAACTGGGCAAGGGCAGCCAGTACCGCAGCATGGGCAAGGTGCTGGAAGTGCCGCCGAACCTCTTCTCCAACTTCGCCCACTGGCACATGCTGTCGGTCTTCAAGGCTTCCGCCGATTACCGCGAGCTGAAGAAGATGCTGACTTCCTGTCTCGATCAGGACAAGATCGAGCTGTTCATCGAACTGGTCGACACCGATCAGGGCTATCCGCTCTACAAGGCCGTGTCGGAGTGCAAGGCGCGGCTGTCCTTCGATGAGGAAACGGAACTGCGTTTTGCCCCCATCGGCAAGGATTTCGCCGCCACCGTGCGCCGGGCGGACTTCGAGGAGTGGATCGCCCACGACCTCACCCGCATCAGCGATGCGCTGACGGCAACGCTCGCCAGCGCAAATCTGGAGGCAAAGGACGTGGACAAGGTGTTCCTGACCGGCGGCACCTCATTCGTGCCCGCGATCCGCAAGCTCTTCGCAGACCGCTTCGGAGCGGAGCGCCTGTCAGGCGGGGAGGAAATGTCCTCCGTCGCCAAGGGCCTCTCCCTCATCGGAGCCCGCGAAGACGCCGCCGCCTGGGCCGTGGCTGCCTAAGGCGGAGATCGTAGCTGATCGCTCCGGCAGAGCCTTTCAGCTCCCTACCCTTTGGAGGGCAGTGTTTACATTAGGCGCACGGAGGAAGATCTGACCTTCGTTTTTACGCAGCGCCCCTCTCCCCCCTTGAGGGGGAGAGGGGTTGGTGCCTGGCTGGCAGTCCGTTGTAAGCATTGCCGGGGGAGAGGGGCTGCAACGCCGTGCCGTGGTGCCCAAACAGCCTCTCAGTCCTCCGTATCCTCGCTCATCTCGATATCGGCCATGATGTCGGCGGCAATCGCCTGGATGGCGGCTTCGAGGCTGGCGATGCTGGTGGTGTCCGGCAGGATCAGGTCGGCACTGGCGCGGAAGAGCAGTTCACCCGACATGGAGCCGGGAGAGACGATGGTTTCCAGCGTTTCGATGCTGGCGCCCTGGGCGGCAATCACCTGCGTGACCGCACGCAGGATGCCCGGCTGGTCCTGACAGACCAGATCCAGCCGCAGCCGGCGGCCCTCCGTGCCATTGCCGCCACCGCCGCGAACCACATTGACCGAAATACCTTGCGCTGAGAGCGCAGCGAGAGCTGCCTCCAGCTCCGCCGCCCGGTCTTCCGGCACATCGACGCTGACGATGCCCGCAAATTCGCCGCCGAGGCGCGCCATGGAGCTTTCCAGCCAGTTGCCGCCGGCTGCGGCGATGACGCTGGCCAGTGCATCCACAAGGCCCGGCCGGTCCTTGGCAATGGCAGTCAGTACGATATGGCGGCCCATGGCTATTCTTCCTCTCGATCTATCCGGCAGGCCGTCATACGGCCCGCCCCTTCTGCCCGCACCTTAGGCATGCTGCGGGCTGGAGGCAAAGCCTATCGGGCGTCTGCGCCCGCATCAAACGCAGGATCAACGGGAACCTGCAGCGCCGTCACCAGATGGTTCGTCTTGGCGGCAAGGCCGATGACGGACAGCAGTTCGCCATATTGCGCCTCGCTCATGCCCTTGGCGCGGGCCGCGGCCGTATGCGAGTGGACGCAATAGGAGCAGCCGTTGGCCACCGATACAGCGATATAGATCATCTCGCGGGTCAGCGGATCGAGGGCACCTGGCGTTGCCATGATGGCTTTCACCTCGGCCCATGTGCGCTCCAGTGCGGCGGGATCTGCGGCCAGTGCACGCCAGAAATTGTTGATGAAATCCGTTCCGCGCGTCTTGCGGATGTCGGCAAAGACCGCCGCCACCTGCGGCCCGGCTTCTGCATCGGAGATCAGTTTCACTGTTGCCATGTGGTTTTATCCTCCCGTTGGATGGCCAGACTAGACCGCTTTGCGGCGGCAGGGAAACACCCGCTGAAAAGACAAAAGGGCGCGGCAGTCCCCTGCCGCGCCCTTTGATCATCATGCGGTCAGGCTCAGCGCAGCGCGCGGGCCAGCGGCGAAATGCGGGAGATGACCAGAATGTCCAGCGCCAGCACCGCGATCAGCGTCAGGCCGACCAGCGGGAAGAACAGGGACACGGCCAGCATCACCAGCATGGCGCTGCGCCAGTGCGGCAGGTTGGACGGCACCTGCGGCGCGAACAGACGGGCGCCACCACGCGCCGGGCGGCGCTTCCACCACAGAACCACCGAACTGAGGGACAGGAAGATCACGGACAGGCAGATCACCGTGTTCAGCATCAGGTTCCACAGGCCGGTGAGGCCCATGTGCAGCGGAATGCCGACGGCCATCACCTTGCCGGCAACCGAGTAGTCCTCGAAGCCGACGCTGGCGAGAATGCGGCCGGTATAGCGGTCCACATGCACGGTGCGGTCCGAGAAGGGATCCTTGGCATCCGAGCTCATGGTGTCCTGATTGATGCTCCAGACGCCGGTTTCGCCCTTCGGATAGGAGATGCGGTAGCGGGCGTTGAAGCCCACTGCCCTGGCGAGCGAGGCAAGGCTGTCGATATCGACGGCAACGCCCGGCGCCACACCGATCACGCCGCCGGTGGAACCGGATTCCGGCATCTGGGTCTGTTCCAGAGCCCAGGGCACATTGGCAACGCCGTCATGGTTCAGGGCTTCGGCATGGGTGATATCAGACAGGGGCACGTTGTCCCACTTGGCAGCGGGGAATGTGCTCCAGGCCTGTGTCAGCTTCGAACCCCAGACACCCGTCCAGGACATGCCGGACAGAAGGAACAGCAGCAGGAAGGCGGAGAGATAAAAGCCGACGGTGCCATGCAGCGTCTTCCAGAAGGCACGGCCCTTCTGATTGAAGCGCGGCAGCAGAACCGCGCCGAGCCCGCCCTCACGCGGCCACCACATGTAAAGGCCAGTGATGATCAGGATGATGCCGAAACCGGCGGCGATCTCCAGCATCCGGTCGCCTGGCGTGCCCAGCAGCAGGTCGCTGTGGATGTTGTCGGCCATGTCATACCAGCCAGCGCGGCGCCCCCAGGTCTCCACCACATCGCCCGTGTAGGGGTTGATGGCAACCATCTCCTGTCCGGCATCGGTGCGGATGCGGAAGACGCCCACCCGGTCTTCAGCCTGCGGGCTGAGCCATTCCACCATGGTGCCGCCGCCAAGCGCGGCAACGGCCTTGTCCGCCTGTTCGGAAACAGCCAGCGCTACGGCGCCTTGCGGCACGTTCACGCTGATGTTCTCGCCATCCCGGCCATCGAAGTAGCCGATGTACATCATCATCATGCCGGTGACGGCCAGAATGCAGAAGAAGGGCACGGCAAACAGGCCCGCATAGAAATGCCAGCGCCAGGCGGCACGGTAGAAAGCTGCGAGAAGAGAAGCATCGGCGGCGCGGTCCGCGTCCTGCGCGGTGCCGGAAACAACATCGGTCATGGTCTGATCCTCATGGCCGGAGACGCGCGCTTCAAGGCACGCAGCATCAACCGGCAGGGTGTTCTGGAATGAAAGGTGAGGGGATCAGATCAGGACGGGCGGCGCGCGCGCCCCGGCACCGGCATATATGCCCGCCGTATGGCCTGCATTGTCGAATACGGAGAGAAGACGGCCCCCGGAGAGAACCGGCAGAGGCAGGGCGGGAGAGGCTTCAGGCGTGGCCATTGCCAGAACGGCAGAGAAGGAACAGGGTGCAGCCTGCCCCTTGCCCTTGCGCTGGTCTTCCGGGCCTGCGGGCTTTTCCTCGCCAGATGCATCCATCGTCATGGTCTGCAGTCCTTCCATCATGGATGGAGAGCAGATGACGATCGTAAACTCGCCGCCACTGGAACGGCCGGGCATGAAACCCGCTGGGATGAGGGCATGAAACAGCACGGCGAGCAGTGCAATCCACACCGCCAGCACACGCGCATCATGGCGCAGATCTGTCCATAGGGAAGACAAACGCGTAAGCCCCCAGCCTGCCCGGTGCAAGCTTTCCTCTCTTGCTGTCTAGCCGATCACCTTCTTTGGAACAATAGGGGAAACCCGGACCTTGCGAGGGCAGGATGGCTCAACTAGGGTCGGGCCTGACGGCGCGCGGCGGCTCTTGCGCGCTCCTTTTCCGGTGTGTGACCTATCCGGCGCGGCTTCTGGCAGCGCCCCGCCAGCAGGAGAGACTGACGTGAAGGGACTGGGAAGCGGGCATGACGATGGCGCTGATGGCTCCGGTCTGCCAGAGGGCGAAACAGGCACCCTGCCATCCAGACGGCGGGCGGGCGTGTCTGCGCTTGCCAATCAGGCGGGGCCGCTGCCCCGGCAGGCTGCGCCCTCCCCCGCACCTGAAGCTCCGGCTCCCATGCGGTCCACCCGCAGCGCAGGAGCCGCGCCTCAAGGCGTGCCGGCAAGCAAGTCTGGCAACCCGAAGGGGCTGAGGTCCCTCGGTTTCCTGTCCCACGGCGGCTCAGCCTCCGGTGAGCCACCCCGCAGGGCACGGGGGCGCAAGATGCATACGCAGGTGGTCACGGCACCCCCCGCCCCCGACGAAGCCGCCAAACCCGGCGATCTTTCCATAAGGCACAAGCGCCTGCCTTCCCTGCGCGAGGAAAAGGCGCAGGACAAGCAGGACCCATGACTGCCGGAGCCGCATACGGGCACCAGCCACACGGCGCCCGGCTGGTGATTGTTGGAGCAGGCTGCAGCCAGGGCTGCGCTTCTGCGGAGCTGATCAGTCTGGCGGGCGCCGCATTGGAGGAGGCAGGCCTTCCGGCGGAAGCTGTTGCCGCCATCGCCACGCTGGATCTCAAGGCCGGGGAGGCGGCCATCGGCGCGCTCGCGGCGCATTTCGGCGTGCCGCTGCTTGCTTTCGGCGCAACGCGGCTGGAGCAGGAAACGCCGCGTCTGGCCACCCCTTCGGCGCGTGTTTTTGCTGCTGTCGGCTGCCACAGCGTCTGCGAGGGCGCGGCGCTGGCCGCCGCAGGACCGGGCGGGCATCTGGTGCTTGCCAGACGCAAGTCAGAACGGGCGGCCATCGCTCTGGCTGCGGCCATGGCATTGCCACAAGAATAGGCAAGAGAAGGACTGCAAGTCCCTGTCCAGAAGGACGGGACGCCTTGCGAATGATGGGAACCTCAGACATGTCTGCGACAAAATACGCCCTGATTGCCCTCACCCTCGCCTCTGGCGGCTGCGCCGCAACGACAGGCGAGAAGCGGGTGGAAGGCTCGGACCAGCCGGTTGCGATCACCAGCACTGCCTTCGACCGCCAGTGCCCTGCCAATGCCGGCGGCATCGTGATCCGCAACAACACGGCGCAGAAGCAGAGGGTGACCTACGAGCGCTCGGGCAACCGCAAGAAACCGCTGCGGGTCGCCGTCAACATCGCGCAGGAGCCGGGCAGCAAGTGGATCGGCTGCGAGGACGATGGCTACAGCTACCGCGTTCTGCGCCACGCACCGCGCAAGTGAGCCGCCACGGCAGGGGAAGCGTCAGTCTTCCCCGCTCCTGCGGAACGCCCAGAACAGCAGGAAGGCAAGGCCGCCGGAGAGGGCGAACCACGTCAGCGCATATTGCAGGTGATTGTTGGGGAAGCTGACGACGGTGAGCCCGCCAATGGGCAGGCTGTCAGCCGCCCCCTCCGTCTCACCCGCATCGAGGAAGTAAGGCGCGGCCTCACCAAGCCCGAGGCTTTGCGCCATCGCTGCCGTATCGCGCGAGAACCAGCGCCCGCCTTCAGGATCATTGGAGCGCAGGAAGGCGCCATCCGGCTGGCTGAGGCGCAGAAGGCCTGAAACCTCAACCGCTCCCTCGGGGCGGGGCCAGTCTTCCGGGTTTTGCCGGTCCTGCGGCACGAAGCCCCGGTTCACGAACAGCCGCCAGCCGTCCTGCGTCTCGAAGGGTGACATGACCCAGAAGCCGGGTCCGCGCGCCGTCACGGCCATCACCAGCAGGTCGGTTACCGGCAGGTAATGTCCATACACGGTGATGCGGCGGTATTCGGCGGTGTCGAAGGTGATTTGCGGCCAGTCCGCCGGACCGGGCGCGGCAACGTGCTGCGCCGCAAGACCGGCCTCAACCCGCGCGATAAGCGCATTCTTCCAGCCAAGGCGCTGCACCTGCCAGATACCAAGGCCGGCCAAGAGCACCACAGCCAGAAGGCCGGGGCCAAGAAGCAGCCATTTGCGCGTTCCGGCAGACATCAAGCCTCCTCTGGCTGGAAGTCCGGCCACAACACAGCTGGCCGGAGGAAGGGGGCTGAGCCCCCTTTCCAAAAGCAATGCAGATGCGCTTTGCAGGCATCGGCCTGAGATCAGGAGCCGAAGCCCTGCATCTGGGTGTGATCCATCTGCGGCATCATGTTGGTGTTGAGGTTGTACATCACCCACAGGGAGCCAGCGAGCATGATCACCACCACGATGACCGTGAAGATCATCGACAGCATGGTCCAGCCCTCATCCGAACGGCTGTTCATGTGCAGGAAGTAGACCATGTGCACGAGGATCTGCACGACGGCGAAGCCGATCACGATCACCGCCGTCACCGCGCGGCTTTCAAAGCCGCCGGTCATGACGATGGCAAAAGGGATAGCCGTCAGGATGACCGAGAGCACGAAGCCGATCAGATAGGACTTGTAGCTGCCGTGGTCATGGCCAACATTGCCCTGCCCATGATCGCCATGATGGCTGTGGGGTTTGATGGAATGTGCGGACATCAGATCATCCCCAGAAGATAGACGAAGGTGAAGACACCGATCCAGATCACGTCGAGGAAATGCCAGAACATGCTGAGGCATTCCATACGCCGGGTGTTGGCCGGAATGAGACCCTTGCGGTTCACCTGAACCATCAGCGTCACCAGCCAGATGGAGCCGAAGGCGACGTGCAGGCCGTGCGTGCCGACCAGCGCGAAGAAGGCCGACAGGAAGGCAGAGCGCTGCGGCCCGGCCCCCAGGTGGATCAGATGGTGGAACTCGTAGATTTCCAGCGCCAGGAACGCCAGACCAAGAGCCAGGGTCACCGCCAGCCACATCTGCATGCGGGCCTGACGGCCCTCATACATCGCCAGCATGGCAAAGCCGAAGGTGATGGACGACACGAGCAGGAAGCCCGTGTTGATCGCGATCAGGGTCAGGTCGAACAGGGCCTTGGGGCCGGGACCGGCCGCATAGCTCTGCCCCAGCACGCCGAAGCAGGCGAAGAGGACTGCGAACATCAGGCAGTCGCTCATCAGGTAGATCCAGAAGCCGAGCTTGGTCGACGCGCCGTCCGGATGATGATGCGGCTCGGTTTCCCAGTAGGTTGCGGCAGCGCCTGCCGAATGGGCCGTGGTGCTCATCGGATTCAGGCTCCAATCTTCGCAAGTTCGAGATCACGGGCACCTTCCACCCGCTCGACCTCATCGACCGGCACGTAATAGTCGCGGTCATAGTTGAACGTATGGGCAATCGCCACGGCGATCAGCGCCAGGAAGGACAGTGCGGCCAGCCACCAGATGTACCAGACGAGGGCAAAGCCGCAGACCGTGGCCAGACCCGAGAGGATGACACCCGTGCCGGTGTAACGCGGCATGTGGATCGGCAGGAACGCTGCCTTCGGGCGCTTCTGTCCGGCCTGCTTCATGTCGTGCCAGGCATCGAGATCATGCACCACCGGGGTAAAGGCGAAGTTGTAGGCCGGCGGGGGCGAAGAGGTTGCCCATTCCAGCGTACGGCCATCCCAGGGGTCGCCCGACAGGTCCATGTTTTCCTTCCGCTTCCAGATGGAAACGCCGATCTGGATGAAGAAGGCGGCGATACCGGCGGCGATCAGCGCAGCACCCGCGGCGGCGAGGATGAACCAGATCTGCAGGTCCGGATCATCGAACACCCGCATGCGGCGCGTCACGCCCATCAGGCCGAGGATGTAGAGCGGCATGAAGGCCAGCCAGAAGCCGACAACCCAGCACCAGAACGACACCTTGCCCCAGAATACATTCAGCTTGAAGCCGAAGGCCTTGGGCCACCAGTAGGCGATGGCGGCAAAGCAGCCGAACAGCACGCCGCCGATGATGACGTTATGGAAATGCGCCACGAGGAACAGCGAGTTGTGCAGCACGAAGTCAGCCGGGGGAACGGCCAGCAGAACGCCCGTCATGCCGCCGACCGTGAAGGTCAGCATGAAGGCGACGGTCCACATCATCGGCAGTTCGAAGCGCACCCGGCCCTTGTACATGGTGAAGAGCCAGTTGAAGATCTTCGCACCCGTCGGCACGGAAATGATCATCGTGGTGATGCCGAAGAAGGCATTCACCGAGGCGCCCGAGCCCATGGTGAAGAAGTGGTGCAGCCAGACAAGGTAGCTGAGAACCGTGATACACACCGTGGCATAGACCATGGAGCTGTAACCGAACAGCCGCTTGCCGGAGAAGGTGGAGGTGACTTCCGAGAAGACGCCGAACAGCGGCAGAATGAGGATGTACACTTCCGGGTGACCCCAGATCCAGATGAGGTTGATGTACATCATGGCGTTGCCGCCAAGGTCATTGGTGAAGAAATTTGTGCCGATGTAGCGGTCAAGCGTCAGCAGGATCAGCGTCATCGTCAGCACCGGGAAGGAAGCGACGATGAGCACGTTGGTGCAGAGCGAGGTCCAGGTGAACACGGGCATGCGCATCAGGGTCATGCCGGGGGCGCGCATCTTGATGATGGTCACCAGCAGGTTGATGCCCGATAGCGTTGTTCCCACACCCGCGACCTGCAGGCCCCAGATGTAGTAATCGACACCCACCCATGGACTGTAGCCGATGCCCGACAGCGGCGGGAAGGCCAGCCAGCCGGTCTGCGCGAATTCACCCACGAAGAGCGAGGCCATGACCAGCACCGCGCCGCCGACCGTCATCCAGAACGAGAAATTGTTCAGGAAGGGGAAGGAGACATCGCGCGCGCCGATCTGCAGCGGCACCACATAGTTCATCAGGCCCGTGACGAACGGCATCGCCACGAAGAAGATCATGATGACGCCATGGGCCGTAAAGATCTGGTCGTAGTGGTGGGCGTTGAGATAGCCCTCCGAGCCGTTGAAGGCCCAGACTTGCTGGATGCGCATCATGATGGCGTCGGCAAAGCCGCGCACCAGCATGATCAGCGCAAGGATGATGTACATGATGCCGATCTTCTTGTGATCGACGGTCGTAAACCATTCCTTCCAGAGATAGCCCCAGAGGCGGAAGTAGGTCAGGCCCGCAAGAAGCGCGATGCCGCCCACCGCCACAACGGCGAAGGTTGCCCAGACGATTGGGTCCTGGGGGATTGCGCTCCAGTTGAGGCGCCCCAGAAGAAATGTGGTCGAGTGATCTATCGTGGCCATGCCCGGATCCTGTCAGAGCTGGGGCGCAGAGCCGGAGAACGGCAGTGCGTAAGTGATGGAACGGTCATCGCGCTGACCGAAGAGCGAAGCAGGCTGGGAGAGCCCGTGGCCGCGCAGCGGGCCGGAGATGACGGGGCGTGCATCTGCCCAGGCCGGCTTCACCGACAGCATCTGCTGCAGTTCTTCGGTGGAGCAGAAGCCAACCACCTGGAACGGCGCCCAGCCAAGAACCGGCTCACGGGTGCCGCGGCGGTCGTACTTGTCATAGATGAGCGAGGACATGTTGACGGTGCCGGCAAGACCGGTGCCGCCCTGCGCATCCAGCGCCATCATCTCGGCCATGCAGATCTTGCCGTTTTCGACGCACATGTTGACGATGCGCGGGAAAAGCTCCGGATCGACGCTGGCGAAGGTGGCCGGTGCCACGTTCTCGCTGGGGCGCTCAAGCTCCAGATAGGACGGGCGGTCAAGCGTCTGATCGCCTGCACGTGCGGCCTCGACCCAGGCCTCGAAACCGGCGGCATCGCTCGCCAGAGCCTTGAAGCGCATGCCGGAGAAACCGGCGCCGGAGTAGTGCGAGGCAAGACCCTGATAGGTGCCTTCCTCGTTGAAGACGCCATGCAGCGTCGTCTGCATGCCCGGCATCGCATAGATCATGCCGGCCATGGCGGGGATGTAGAAGGCATTCATCACTGAGGAAGACGTCAGCGTGAACTGGATCGGCCGGTCCACCGGCGCTGCCAGCTCGTTCACCGAAGCCACGCCATATTGCGGGTAGATGAAGAGCCACTTCCAGTCGAGCGCCACCACCTGCACCTGCAGCGGCTCCACGTCCGGGCTCACCGGCTGGCCCTTGGCAATGCGGTCCAGCGGACGGTAGGGATCCAGAAGATGGGTGCCAACCCATGTGATCGCACCCAGCGAGACGATGATCAGCAGCGGCACGGCCCAGATCACCAGTTCCAGCTTGGTGGAGTGCGACCACTCCGGCTTGTAGGCCGCTGCCTTGTTGGAGGAGCGGAAGTGCCAGGCGAACCAGCAGGTCAGCAGCATCACCGGGATGATGATGATCAGCATCAAGAGCGTGGAGATGACCAGCAGGTCGCGCTGCTGCGCTGCAACGTCACCGGACGGTGCAAGGACCTCGGCCTTGCATGCGGACAGCAGCAGAAAGGCGCCGCACGCAGCGAGTATTCTCGGGAGGCGAAGCTTCGACATGGTTTACCCTGACAGTTTGCCGCACCCGTCAGCTGCCTCCCCCCGAACGCAAACTGACGCGATTTGATCTTGCGCAAAGCACCTAGAGCGAATTTGTGCAGGCGCACATACGACAATTTGTCACCTGTAAAAAAATTTCGCACTGCGGCATTGAGCCCTAAATACGTATTTACCGGTGCAGCAACAGGCCGCAGGCTTGCAGCCGCACTCCGTCAGTCCTCATGAAAGTGGCCGGATCCGATGGCGAACACAGCCGATATCTCATCCACGAATTCCTCTTCGAGCGGGCGCGGCACGTCGGAGCATGATGTCTCCCCGTCCGATATCGCGGTCGGCGTGATCATCGGGCGCACGTCGGAGTTCTTCGACTTCTTCGTTTTCGCCATCGCCTCGGTCATCGTGTTTCCGGCCCGGATTTTCCCGTTCGTTGATCCGCTGACCGGCACGCTCTGGTCTTTCGCTCTCGTGGCGCTCGCTTTCGTCGCCCGTCCGCTGGGCACGGCGATGTTCATGGCGCTCGACCGGCGCCATGGCCGTGTCACCAAGCTGACGGTGGCGCTCTTCCTGCTCGGCACCTCCACGGTGGCCATGGGCCTCGTGCCGTCCTACGAGACCGCAGGCTGGTGGGCCGTCGGCATGCTGGTGCTGCTGCGCTTCGGCCAGGGCCTGGCTCTTGGCGGCACGTGGGACGGTCTTGCGCCGCTTCTGGCCATCACCGCCTCCAAGGACCGGCGCGGCTTTTACGCCATGGTCCCTCAGCTGGGCGCTGTTGCCGGCCTTGCCGTTGCGGCCGTGCTCTTTGCCTATCTGGTGCTGACGCTGTCCTCCGCCGACTTCCTCGACTGGGGCTGGCGCTATCCGTTCTTCGTGGCCTTCGCCATCAATGTGGTGGCGCTGTTTGCCCGCCTGCGCATTGTCGATACGCCGGAGTTCACCGAGCTGTTCAAGTCGAACGAGCTGACGCCGACGCGGCTTTCCACCACCCTGTCGCAGGATGGGCGCACCATGCTGGTCGGCATTTTCGTGCCTCTGGCCAGCTTTGCCATGTTCCACATGGTCACGGTTTTCCCGCTGTCGTGGATCTTCCTCTACACCGATGAAACCCTTGGCTCATTCCTGCTGATCGAGGCTGCCGGAGCCGGGATTGGCATCCTCGCCATGCTGTTCTCCGGCTGGCTGTCCGACCGTATCGGCCGACAGAAGATCCTCGTCTGGGGTGCCTGGGCCATTGCTGCCTTTGCCCTCAGCGCGCCGCTGCTGCTGAATGGCGGATCGGCCGGTGTCACGGCCTATCTGATGATCGGCTTCCTGATCCTCGGCTTCAACCTGGCCCAGTCCTCCGGCGCCGTGGCATCGCTGTTCGACCAGCGCAACCGCTACACGGGTTCGGCCTATGTTTCGGCCCTGTCGTGGATGTTCGGCGCAGGCTTTGCGCCGCTCTGCGCGCTGCTGCTCTCCACCTGGTTCGGCCTCTTTGCCGCTGGGCTCTATCTGCTCTCGGGTGCTGTCTGCACGCTGCTGTCGCTGGCCGTGGCCCGGCAGATCGCCCTGCAGCCGCCCGCCGGGTGAGAGCCTGGAACCACAAAATCAAAGGCCACCGGTTCACGCCAGAACCGGTGGCCTTTTGCATGTCCAGGGGAGATCAGACGCGGGGGATCAGACGCGGGCGATCAGATGGGCGTAGGAGCCCGAAACCGTTCCGCACCGCAGCCCCATTGCAGGCAGATCATCCCCCAGCGCATCACGGGCGGCAAACAACCGCTCCGCCTCGCCCTCATGGATGATGCTGGCATAGTGGAACTCGTGCCCGGCCAGCGCCGCACCTTTTTCCACTCCCGCAAAGGGCAGGCCGCCCAGCGCGGTCAGCCGCCGGTAGCCCAGATGCAGCTTGCGCGCGGCAAAGCTGGTGACGAGCGGCAGCAAACCCAGCATGGCATGCCTCTCGCCGCCAGCATCGATCAGCCCCTCGCCCAGCACCATGTAGCCGCCGCACTCGCCGTAAACCGCAGCGCCGCGTTCCACCGCCTGCTGCATCCCGGCCTTGAAGCCGGAGGCTGCCGCAAGCCGGCCTGCATGAAGCTCCGGATAGCCGCCCGGCAGATAGACCGCATCTGCCCCTGCGTCCGGCGCCTCGTCCGCAAGGGGCGAGAAGGGCAGGATTTCAGCCCCCGCCGCCTGCCAGCCCCGCAGAAGGTGCGGATAGGCAAAGGCAAAGGCAACGTCACTGGCAACGGCAATGCGCTGCCCCGGAGGCGGCAGCAGGATGGGCCAGCCGGACGGCACGCCCTCAGCTGCCGCAAGCGGACGGGCGAGCGCGGCCAGCGCTGCAAGATCAACGGAGCGGGAAGCCGCATCCGCTGCTCCTTCAAGAAACTGCGTCAGATCCTCACGCTCGGAGGCCTGCACCAGCCCCAGATGCCGTTCGGCCAGAACCAGCGCCCCGCTGCGCGGCACCTCGCCCAGCACCGGCAGGCCAAGCGGGGCAAGCGCCGCCCTGAGCATGGCGCCATGCCGGGCAGAGCCCACCTTGTTAAGGATGACGCCCGCCACCTCCACATCGGCGCGGTGATCGCGGAAGCCGCGCACGACGGCAGCAACCGACTGCGCCTGACGGCCGCAATCGATCACCAGCACCACGGGCACACCCAGCGCAGCCGCCACATCGGCCGCACTGCTGGAGCCATCGGAAGCACCATCGAAAAGGCCCATCGCCGCCTCGATCAGCAGCAGACCGGCCCCCTGCCCGGCCTGCGCTGCAAGCTGGCGCAGCACGGGCGGCGGCATGGAGAAGGGGTCAAGATTGACGGAAACCGCGCCTGCGGCTGCCTCATGGAACTTCGGATCGATGTAATCCGGCCCGCATTTGGCCCCGCGCGCGGCAAGGCCGTTGCGCCGCAGGGCGGCGAGCAGGGCAAGGGTCAGCACCGTCTTGCCAGAGCCGGAGGACGGCGCGGCCAGCATGAGTGCAGGCGGAAGAGACTGGCTCATGCGCCTGATCCTGCAGCCTGCTGCGGATCCCCGGACAGCCCCAGCGGATCGGACACCAGAACCCGCCCCGCCATGGCGCCAATCCAGTCGAGCCCGTCACGCAGGCGCACCACCTCGCCGACACAGACGATGGCGGGCGGCTCAAGCCCCGCCGCTTCGGTATCCTGCGCGCAGCTGCCCAGTGCCGTCACCAGCACTTTCTGGTCCGGCTGCGACGCATTGCACACGATAGCCACAGGCTCATCCACAGGACGTCCACAGGTTATCAGCGCCTGCGAAATCTCCGGAAGATGCTTCATCGCCATATACATGATGATCACCGGCGAGCCTTCCGCGATGCCCTTCCAGTTGATCGCCTCCGGCGCAAGGCCAGACTGGTCGTGCCCGGTCAAGAAAGTGACTGCCTGATTGGTGTCGCGGTGCGTGGCCGGGATGCCCGCATAGGCCAGGCCGCCGATGCCGGCGGTGATGCCGGGAATGATGCGGAAGGGCACATGTGCGCCGGCAAGGCCCAGCGCCTCCTCCCCGCCCCGGCCAAAGACGAAGGGATCGCCGCCCTTCAGCCGCAGCACCCGCTGGCCCTCTTGCGCCAGCTCGATCAGCCGCAGGGTGATGTCGCGCTGCTTCGGGCTCGGCTTGCCGCCGCGCTTGCCTGCATATTCCAGCAAGGTGCCGGGCCGGGCGAAATCGAGGATGCTGGTATCGACCAGCGCGTCATAAACCACCGCATCCGCCTGCTGCAGCCCGTTGAGGGCGTGAAGCGTCAGGAGCCCCGGATCGCCGGGGCCGGCACCCGCCAGCCACACCCAGCCGGGCTCGAAGACCGGAAGGGCAAGGGGCAGCGCAAGAGATGTGGCAGAACGTGTCATGCCCCCGTTCTACCCGCCTTGCCGCCAGCGGCCAAGCCGGATGCACCGGCCTCCGCCGAATGTCTGATGCGGCGGCCACAGATGGCCGTGTGCCGGACCTTGCAGTCCGGGGTGAGACCGGAACGGGCGTTACAGCAGGGGCATGGCGCGGCCACCCGGCCGGGCACGGCGGGCCTCGGCGCGCAGGCGCAAGACGGCAGCAAGGAACCGGTAGATGCCGACCGTGTAGCGCTTGCCCAGGCGGCGCGGCTCCTGCATCAGGCGGAAAAGCCACTCGAGGCCAGCGGCCTGCAGGAAGCGCGGCGCCCGCACCACTTCCCCGGACAGGAAATCGAACAGCGCTCCAACGCCGATGCAGAGCGTCGGATTCAGTTTGTCCCGGTTCTCGACAATGAAACGTTCCTGAGCGGGATTGCCCATGCCGACGAGCAACAGATCCACATTGGCTGCATTGATCCGCGCAATGATGGAATCCTTGTCCTCGCGGGCAAAGTAGCCGTCATGGAATCCTGCGACCTGATGCTGCGGGTAATGCGCACCAATAAACTCTGCCGCACCTGCGACCGAACCCGGCCTTGCCCCCAGCAGATAGATCCGCAAGGGCAGCCCAATGTTCTCCAGAATCGCAGGCACAAGGTCAGTGCCATTCAGATTTGCCGGAAACGCCTTGCCCGTGATGGCACGCGCGGCAATATCTACGCCGATCCCATCGTTGAACAGTGTCATGCGGGACAGTGTTTCCGCATATTCCGGATGATCAAGCGCCAGGAGGACCGTATGCGCGTTGCAGATGGCGACATCCATCTTGATCCGCAACAACTGGGATGTGCGCAGCATATCGATGGCCTGCGCACGCGATAACCTGTTGATACCGAGCGGACCAATTTGCGCGACCCCGGCCCCTAAAGGCATTCCCAAGGTCAATTCAGGCATCAACATCCTCAGCGCCCCACTTCAACACTCTTTTGACTGAGGGAAATTGGTCAAAACAGATCAACAACGCCTTAATTTCCAAGAGAAAGGCACTCTATAGATTATACATCCTCAACGCCATACCAAGAATTCTTACATTGTTGTCATGATTTCATTTACCATGGCAAATGCCGTCCTTTTGCAAACGCTAGGGCAGTCTGAAGCTGGCATAGCACCCCATTTTCCAATTGTTAATCATATCTCTTCATCTTTCCTAACACTACGGCGCGGGCATGCCCGCCGCCCCGGTCAGCTCCAGAGGTTTGCCGCCCATCGCCTCGCCAACGGTTTTCAGTCATGGTTGAAGTTTCTGACATTCCGGCAATTCTCGCGCGCCGCCTGCGGTGGATCATTGTTGTTCCCGCGCTGCTGACCGGCTTGGCTGTGCTTTTCGCGCTGACGCGTGCCCCCGCCTACACGGCGTCGGCTGAACTTCTCGTGGAGCCGCCGAGCCTGCAGATCCTTGGGCGGGAATTCTCCGGCCGGGAAGGTGCATCGCCTCTCGAAGGCTTCGATGTGGACAGCCAGGCCTTCGTGCTGATGTCCACCCCGGTTCTGGACCGGGTAGTGACTTCGCTTGAGCTGGAGAATGATCCGGCCTTCTCCGGCAAGGGATTGCGGCAGACCTTGCTGCCTTTCCTGTTTTCCGCGCCCGATCCGGCCGGACGGCGGATGGCGGTGATCGAGGCGCTGCGCAAGCGGCTGCAGGTGCAGCGGATCGAAAAGACCTTCATCTTCCAGATCGCCGCGACACATCCCAACCGGGACCGGGCCGCCGATATAGCCAATGCCACAGCTGCGGCCTATCTGGCGGAAGCCGCCAAAGCCCGCTCGGAAGGCTTCCAGCGCACCAGCCAGTCGCTGAAGACGCAGGCCGACCAGCTGCAGGCGCAGGTGCAGCAGGCCGAGGCTGCGGTGGAGAAATACCGCGCCGACAATGGCCTGATCTCCACCACACAGGGTGGCCTTGTGGTGAACCAGCAGCTGCAGGACCTCAACACCCAGCTGACACAGGCGCGAGTGGACCTGGAAAAGGCCAAGAACACCTTCGAGCTGATCCGCCGCCTGAGCCCGTCCGATATCGAGGCCGGAGCGATCCCGGTAGACGTGGCCAACACGGTACTGAGTTCGCTTCGGGTGCAATATGCGAACCTGGCCGAGCAGGAGGCCCGCGCTTCCACCACGCTTGGCGCCAATCATCCGCAGATGCGTGAGATTGCAGCGCAGATGCAGAACACCCGCCGCCAGATCTCGGATGAGCTCTCCCGCGTCCAGCGCAACATCCGCAGCGACTTCGAGCGGGCACAGGCCAATCTTGCCGGTCTGGAAAGCCGGATCGACCAGCTGAAGTCCGCCAATTCCACGCAGAGCCAGGCGCAGATCGAGTTGCGGCAGCTGGAGGCTGAGGCCGACACGCGCCGGGGCGTCTATCAGCTCTTCATGAAGCGTGCGCAGGAACTGGCCGAACAGCAGAATGTGACCGCCACCAATTCCCGCATCCTTTCCGCTGCACAGCCGCCGCTTTCGGCGAACGGACCGTCTTCCGTGCTCATCATCGCTGCGGCTGCCATTTTCGGCCTGGCAACGGCCGCAGGTGGCGCCGTTGCGGCCGAGATCGTCAGCGGGCGGCTCAACTCCGAGCGGGACCTCGTGGACTGGACCGGCGCTCCCGTCCTCACAAACCTGCCGGTTCTGGCAGCCGCCCCCGCACGCAAGCTTCTGGGCCGTAAAGGTGGCAGCACGCCACCCGCCTTGCGCAACGAGGCGCAAATGGGCATGACCCGTGTTGCCTATGCCCTGCGCTATGCCCTGTCGGAAGAGCTTCCCGCCAATATTCTCATTCTTCGCACCTCTGACATGCTGGACACCCGGCCTGTTGCCCGGGGCATCGCCGAGGCGCTGCATGAGATGAACGAGGATGTGCTGCTGGCTCAGGCCCTGCCGCAGTCAGAACAGGGCACGCCGGAAGACCGGCCCATACCGCGCAAGGGCGAGCTGGCCAGGACAACCGGTGAGGCGCCGGAGCGCAATGCCGCCCTGTCGCGCTATCTCAGCGTCGAACGGGTCAATGAACGGCGCAAATACGCCGGCCCCGCCTCGCTGATGGACGAAGGCCAGGATTTCCTGCTGATCGACTGCGGCCCGTCCGAAAGCAATCCGATCCTGCCGGTGCTGCTGAAGAACTGCGATGCCATCGTGCTGGTGAGCCAGCTGGGCGCCACGCGGATGGCGGATCTCGACCGGGTGCTGGCCTATATCCAGCCCTGGCAGGACCGGGTGATCGGCAATGTCGTCCTTGAAGCAGCCTGACGGAACGGCCCACGGCCGTTTCCGCCTGCCCCCGGCCGGCGCAAGGGTGCAGCCCGCATGTCCGCAGGAGCGCAGTCCCGCCTGGCTGATGGCGGTTTATGCGATCATCTTTGGCACGCTGATCTTCAACCTCGGCCTTGCCTTCGTCAACACGAGGGTGATGGGCATCTCGCAGAACCATGTAGTGCTGAGCGAGCTGCTGCTGACCGCCTGCGCCCTGCTGCTGGCCATGACGCGCCGGGCGAACCTCTATGTGGTCATCGGCATCTATCTGGCCTACATGCTGATGATCATGGCCCTGCGCGGGGTCATTGACCCCAAATCGGTGCGCGATGCGCTGGTGCCGGTGATCTTCTATTTTCTGGGCCGCCAGATCCATGACATCCGGCAGGTAGACCGGCTGGTGCTCTGGTCGGCGCTGCTCGTCATAGCCACCGGCCTGATCGAGTACCTGTTCCTCGACCTGTTTCTCCAGAACATCAATATCTTCGACTATTACGTCGCCCGAGGCACGATCACGGCAGACAGCAATTTCCTCGGCGAGGACAGCCCCCTGTTCCACAGCGGCGTGCGGCTGGGCGGGCGCAATTTCTTTGCCTTTCTTGGTGCCCACCGTGTTTCGTCGGTGTTCCTGGAGCCGGTGTCGATGGGCAACTTCGGTGCGTTTCTCGTCATGTGGGCGGTGTTCCGGCAGGACATGCAGGGCCGCCTGCTGCTGTTCGCGCTGGCCTTTGCGGTGATCATTCTGGGCGACGCCCGCTTCGGCATGTTCGTGTCGCTGAGCTTCTTCCTCATTGCCCCGCTCAACCGCATCACCCCGCGCGCCGTGCTGGTGGCAGCGCCCATCCTGATCGTGCTGCTGCTCATCATTTATGCCGCTGCCAGCAACAGGCTCGGCTGGGACGACACGCTGACAGGCCGCTGGCTCTACTCTGGCCAGTTGCTGATGAAGCTGGACTGGAAGGGCATTCTCGGCATTTCCACCATGGAGACCTATCTGTCCGACAGCGGCTATGCCTTTGCCCTGTTCCAGACGGGGGCCATCGGCCTTCTGGGCCTTTGGGTGCTCTATGTCTACGCTCCGGCGGCATCGGATGCCGGCTGGCGCTTCAAGGTGCTGATGGTCGCCTACATCTGCCTGCTGATGATCGTGTCCTACTCGCTGTCGACCATCAAGACCGGCGGCCTGCTCTGGCTCTGCGCCGGGGCCGCCGATGCCTGGAACGGCAAGCACCCTGCCGGAGCCAGCCGCCTTGCTCTGCCCGCCCTGTTCCGCCGCAAGCGGCCTCAGCCCGCCGTCACCAGCCGCTGGAGGCTTCCACCCGGCTTCGAGAGAGGCCGCAAGGCCTGAGCGGCCTTACATCATCAAGCAAGTTTCAAGGCATCCGCATAGAGCCGTTCATAGGCGGCTGCCGTTCCGGCCCAGCCGTGCTGTGCCGCCGAGGCAATAGCGGCCTGACGCTGAGCCAAAGGATCGGCCATCAGCACCGCCCATACCTCTTCCACAGCCTGCGCCGCCTTGACCGGATCGCCAAAACCTGCGAGGCGGACCATCGGATGCTTGCGGGCAAGAGAGACAAAAGCCGTGTTGGGCTCCACCACCGGCAGGAGACCGGCACTCAGCCCCTCGATCATGGCAACGCCGAAGCCCTCGTAATTCGAGGCGCTGACGAACAGGCTGCAACGGCCCATCACCTCGCGGATACGGGTGTTGGACGGATTGCAGTGCAGCGACACTGCAGCTTCAAGCCCGCGCTCCGCGATCATGCCGCGCACATCCGCCTCGCTCCAGTCCGAGCCGCTGCCCGCGATGTGCAGATGCCACGCACCGTCTTTTGCAAGCAGCACCTTCATCATGTCGAGCAGCGCATCGAGCCGCTTGTTGTGAGAGAAGCGGCCGATGGTCATCAGCCCCTTCACCGGCACGGGCGAGGCTGCGCCGCCGAATTTTTCCAGATCTGCCGCATTCTCGATCAGCCGCACCCGCGAGGGCGCAATGCGGGAGAAGGTCGCCAGATCACTTTCGCTGCAGCAGGCAATGCCCCGGTAACGGCTGGCGGAAAGCCGCGTGACGGTGTTGAACCAGAGCGTCTTCAGCCGCTTGTGATCGGCAGTATGGAAGAAGCCGCCATGCGTGGTCGCCACCATCGGCGTGCGGCGGAAAGGCGATGTCCAGGCAAGGCTGTCGAAGAAGAAATCGACCGCATGCACGTGGATGAGATCGGCTCCCGCAATCTCAGCGAAAACGGACGGTGCCAGCGGATAGCGCGGCGAGCCCCGGAACGGAATGCGCCGCACCTCGAAGCCGTCGATCGTCTCCTGCGCAGGCAGCAGACGGTCCGGTTCGATGAACAGGCGGTTCAGCGTCACCACCTTCACCCGGCCAAAGCGCCCGGTCTGACGGCCTGCGAGATTGCGCACCACATCCTCCAGCCCGCCGATCATCGGGTAGAACTGGCGCACCACGTGCACGATGGTCTTGCCTGCGAAAGGCGGGACAGGCTCGGGAAGCTGTGCCGTCATGAAGAAGGTCCTGAGGTTGGGCGCGTATTGACGGCAGGCTCGCCCCAGCCACTGCGCAGGGCACGGAAGACACCATGAGCGCCGCTAAGCGCCTGCGGCACGGCATGAGCGGCGAACTCGCCATTCTGCCGTGGCCAGAGCCAGCGCGCTTGCGCATGTTGCGGGAAGAGGCAGCCCGGCTCGGTGGTTACCGCGCCACGGAAGCCAAGCCTGCGCAGGATCTCCGCCTCCCGGGTGCCGCTGATTGACGGCGCGCCATAGGGATAGGCGAACCAGCGGACCTCACGGCCGAGCAAGGCTTCGAGATAGGTCTTGTTGGCGGCGATGTCCGCCTCCGCTTCAGGCCCTGAAAGCAGCGCAAGCGCCCGGTGTGTGGTGGTATGGGCACCGATCTCGACAAGCGGGTGCCGGTCGATGGCCTTCACCTCTTCCGCTGTCATCGCCAGTCTGTCCACGAGACCCGGCATGTCCAGCCCATGGGCAGCAAAGACATCCGGCAGCAGGGCGGCTCTGGCAAAGTCAGCCCAGACCCAGGCGGTCATATGCTCCAGCGCCGCCGCCTTCTCAGCGCGGGTACGGCTCTCGATGATCTGGCCCATGGGCTCAATGGCGAGCCTGTCATGATGCAATGCCAGTTCGCGCAGGCCCAGCCACCAGGCATTGATGGACCGGTTGAGCATGTCCGTTGGCACGAAGATGGTGGCAGGCGCGCCGTGGCGCTCCATCACCGGCAGGGCCAGGTCCACGTTGGAGCGGTAGCCATCATCAAAGGTCAGCGCGGCGAAGGGGCGCGTATCGCCAGCCTCAAGCCGCCGCTGCGCCTCGTCCAGCGTAACAAACTCCCGGCCCTGGCGCTGAAGTCCGGTCAGGATGGCTTCGAAATCATCGATCCGGCAGCCCTGCCCCAGCGTCTGGGCACTGTCGCGGACGAACTCGTGGAACATCAGCACCGCGCCGCTGCCGCCATAGCGCCGCCCCACAACGGCATCCAGACCAAGGCCATGCAGAAGGCGCGCGGTTCCCGAAAGAACCGACGCCCTGATCCTTGCTTTCAGGGGAATGCCGGGCACGACTGGTGTCATGAGGGCCTGTTTCCGTTTCCGATCTGCCGCTGCCAGCTGCTGCCGTCATCTGAAGGCGACAATGGCATAGCTCTTTTAACAAGGGCTTGATCAAGCCCGCATTTACCGGAGCGTCAGATCCGGCCTTTACCGGTTGCGTATTCGTGTCTGCTATGTGGCCGGCCGACCTTACGTTTCCTCAAGACTCCTCAGCTATCAAGGACGAACCGCAACGACGACGAGCCCAGACTATGCGCATCCTGATGGCCTGTGCCGCCTTCCCCCCCAACCTGCCCGGAGGAGCCCAGACGTCCTCCTTCATGCTGGCGAAGATGCTGCAGTCGCAGGGAGCGGATCTGACCGTCGTCAATGTGGGCGACACGGATGCGGAGGAAGAGGTGTCCGGCATCCGGGTGCACCGGATTGCCAGCCCGAATGTCTATTGGGACTACATGAAGCGCAAGGCTGGCTGGAAAAAGCCGGTCTGGCATGCTCTGGAGAACGGCAACCCCTTCGCCTTTTCGGCCATGCGCCGGCAGATTGCGCGCACGCAGCCGGATCTGTTTCTGACCGTCAGTATCGAGAACATCAATGTGGCGAGCTGGGCAGCGGCGAAAATGGCAGGCCTGCCTGTGGTGCATACGGCCTTCAATTCCTTCCTCATCTGCTGGAACTCGGTGATGCAGAAGCGGTCGGAGAATTGCGCGCGCCAGTGTACCAGCTGCAAGCTGACCTCTCTGGGCAAGCGCGGCTTCACCCGCTTTGTCGACGGGGTGGTGGGCGAATCCCAGGACGTGCTGGACCGCCACCGGCTGGAGGGCTATTTCCCCAACGCCGAGATGCGCCGCATCCCCGCAGTCCTGCCCGGACTGCAGGCCTCTGCGCCGCGCCCCTTCCCGCAAGGACGGCCGCTGCGGGTTGGCTTTCTGGGGCTGCACAGCCACTTCAAGGGACTTGCCCATCTCGCCGGTGCCGCCCGCCTGCTGGCGGATGACCGCAGCATCGAGTTCCACATCGCCGGAGAAGGCGCCTCGCGGGACAACTACGCCGAAGAGGTCCGCGCCCGCTTTCCTCAGCACAATACGGTGTTTCACGGTTGGGTGAAGGCGGACGAGTTCCTTGCAGGCATCGACGTTCTGGCCTATCCGTCCATCGGGCGCGAGGCCTTCGGCCGGTCATCGATCGAAGCCTTTGCCCATGCCATTCCTGTCATTTCGACCAATATAGGCGGCGTGGCCGAAAACATCGTAGATGGGGTCAATGGGTTCCATGTTCCGCCGGCCGATGCGGCCGCCCTCAAGGAGGCAATCCTGAAAACTGCTGCTTGTGCAGACCGCTATGCCGCGCTGAGTGCAGGCGCGCTGGCTTCTGCCCGGACCTATCTGCCTGAGGTGATCGGACCGCAGTTCAGCGGCTTCCTGGACCATGTCCGCAGGCGCAAAATGGCGGCCCTTCCGGTGCTGACAGAGGCCGACGCAGAATGAATGCGCTTCGCCAGCTGCTGTCCCGCGTCAATGTGAAGGAATTTCTCTGGTCGCTGGTCAGCCGGCTGGCCTCGCCCGTGCTCAGCTTTTCCGTTCTGCTGATGGCCAGCCGCATGCTGACCATCGAGGAATACGGTCTCTACAACTTCCTCTTCTCTGTTGGTTCGTCGCTGGGCCTTGTTCTGGTGCTCGGCCAGAACGTGCTGCTGCTCAAGCATTACCGCAACGCCGGCAATCCGGAGGATGCGCCCGGCAACGCGGCCCTCTTGCGGATGAATGCGGTCTGGCTTGCCTGCGGCGCCCTGTTCCTGGCGGCCGCCACGGCCCTCATCTATCCGTTCCGGCAGGGTCTTGAGCTGCATTATCAGGCCCTGCATGTGGCCTTCGTGTTCGCTGCGGTTTTTTCCGTCAGCGAGTACATGCAGTATTATTTCCGGGTGAAGGGCAATGTCGGGCTGGCGCTGACGCCGCGCGAGAACATCTGGCGCATCCTGACGCTTCTCTGCTTCCCGTTCTTCACCTGGACCGGCTTCATGGATTCCGGTGCCAGGGCGATGGAGATCACCACGGTGCTTCTGGTGCTGGTGGTTGGCTATCAGGTGCTTCGCATGCTGGCTCTGGAAGGCCGGGGCTTCCTGCGGCAGACGCACATGGCAGGCGGCAGCAGCCAGAAGCGGGAATGGACGCAGGAAAGCCTGTTCTTCACCGCCAACAGCTTCTTCGTCTCGGCCTCGCTCTATCTGGAAACCATCCTCATCGGCATCTTCCTGAGCCTTGAGGCCGCCGCATTCTATTTCGTAGCCTTCCGCCTTGCCGCGCTGCTGATGCTGCCCGTCACCATCATCGACACCGTCGGCGTGCCCATGGTTTCTGCAAAGCTGCAGGAGCGGAACACCGCCGGAGCGCAGTATCTGATCTCCATCCTCTCCGCCGCCAGCTTCACCGGAACCCTGCTCGCCTATGTGTTCATGATGCTGATCGGCAAGTTTGCGCTCGGATTGTTCGAGCCGAGCTTTGCCGGGCATTTCAATGTTCTGGCAATCCTGTGCCTGCTGCCGGTGCTGCATGCCTTCTTCGGGCCCGGCACCAACCTCATGATGATCGGCGGCGGCGAGCGTTACTTTCTGGCCATGCGGTCGGTCGCCTTTGCCGTCTATATCGGCGCGCTTGTACTGGCCGCCCCGGTCTATGGCATGGCCGGGATTGCGGCCATCGGCACGCTGCACAGCGTTGCCGTGCTCTATCTCTGCCGCAACTGGTCGCTGAAGCACATGGGGGTGGACAATATGGCCAGCACCATCATCACCGTGCTGCGCAACTGGCGGCAGGGCAGCGTGGCAGGCGCGCCCCCTGGCCGCAAGGACGGGCAGTGATGGCAGGGCGCGCAGCGGCCGGGCCTGCGCCCGCAAGGCTCATTGCCGGACTTCTGTCCGCCCTCTTGTGCCTGCCTGCGGCCGCCCCCGCATCAGCCCAGACCCTCGCCTGCCTGCGCGGCGCCAATGTGGCCGGGGCAGAGTTTGGCGATACGGTCGGCAAGCTCGGCACCACCCATTTCTATCCGACGCAGAAGACCCTCACCTATCTGGCCGGCAAGGGCATGAACATCGTCCGCTTCCCCTTCAAATGGGAGCGGCTGCAGCCAGAGCTTTACGGGCCGCTTGATGACCGGGAACTGACGCCGCTGCTGGCAAGCGTTGCCATGGCCCGGCAGATGGGCTTCACCGTCATTCTCGACCCGCACACCAACGCCCGCTTTGCCGGCAAGCAGATCGGCTCGCCGGAGGTGCCAGCCGCCGCCTTCGTGGATTTCTGGCGCCGCATGTCCGCCTTTCATGCGGGCGACCCACAGGTGATGTTCGAGCTGCAGAACGAGCCGGACTATATGGATGCCGCCTTCTGGCTGCCCTCCGTCAATGCGGCCATCGCGGCGATCCGGGAAAACGGCGCGGACAACATGATCCTCGTGCCCGGCACCATCTGGACCAGTGCCTATCACTGGTTCGCGGAGCAGAACGGCGGCAGCAATGCTGAGGTGATGACCGGCGTCATTGATCCTCTGAACAATTTCGCCTTCGACATCCACCAGTATCCCGACCACGATTTTTCCGGCACCAACCGCACCTGCCCGGCAACGGACATGGCGATTGAATCCCTCAGCCGGGTGACGGACTGGCTGAAGGCCACCGGCAGCCGGGCGCTGCTGGGCGAATTCGGCGGCACCGCCAGCCCGGACTGTCTCGACGCCATCGGCCGCATGGCCGGTTTCGTCAATGACAACCCGGACACCTGGATCGGCTGGACCTACTGGGCCGCCGGTGACTGGTGGGGCGACTATCCGCTCTCCATCCAGCCCGATGACAATGGCATCGAGCGGCCGCAGATGCGGGTGGTGCAGCGCTATATCCTTGATCCCGTGACCGGGAAGATCCCGGCCTGCGCCTCCCTCGCCCCGGCAGGCGCGTGGCAGCTGCGCGGCCCGGACGGGAACCAGAAAGGGGCTGGTTCCGCCGATGCCCCCGCACGCTGAAACTGTGACCACGCAGGCACCGGTTGCGCTGACGCATGAACCCGCGCTGGTCATGGGACCACCCGCACGCACCGGTGTGATCCTGATCGAAGACTGGGGCTACACTGGCCTTTGCGCCCGGCGCAGCATGCGGCTTCTGGCCGAGCGGCTGGCGGCTGCCGGCTATCCGGTGCTGCGGTTCGATCTGCCCGGCATGGGCGCTTCCTTGCACAATCCGGAAGAGATCGATGGACTGGAACAGGCCGCAACCGCCCTTGATGAAGCCGCCGAAGCTCTGAGCGCTGCCCGCGCGTGCGACCGGTTCATCTTTGCAGGCCTTGGCCTCGGCGCGCTTCTGGCGCTGGACCGGGTGGCCCGTCAGCCGCAGAGTGCCACCGCACTGATCCTCATGGCCCCGCCCGTTTCGGGCCGCAGCTGGCTGCGGGAGAACCAGCTGAATGCCGCCATGATCGCAGAGCGAACGGGCATTTCCACGCCGCCGGTGCCGGGCATCGCCTTTCATGTGGCCGGGATCGCCATGACCGAAGGGCTGGCGGGCGCCATCCGCTCACGCCGGATGACTGCGCAGGACATCCCGGCCAGCTTGCCCGTCCTCGTCATGCCCCGTCCCGGACGAACCTCCGAAGTGGACTTTGCCTCGGACCTTGCCGCCATGCACCCCAAGGCAACACGGCTCGATTTTTCCGGCTATGACGCCATGGTCACCGATCCGACCCTGTCGCAAGCGCCGCTGGATGATCTGGCCGGGCTGGCCCTCTGGCTTGATAGGGCCTTGCCTCCCTCCGTCCCGGCCGGCGCCGCAGCTCCGGCAAAGCCAGCCATCCTGTCTGCCGCCAGCTTCACCGAGGAAACCGTCATGCTGGGCCGGTACGGTCAGATGGCCGGAACCTGGTGCAAGCCCGTGAACCCGCCGGAAGCCCCCCTCCCCGTGGTTCTGGCCTTTTCCGCGGGCGGCACGCCGCGCACCGGCTGGGCCCATGGCATGCGGGACATGGCGCGGGCACTGGCCGCGCAAGGCATCGCCTCGCTGCGGGTCGATGCTTCCGACATTGGCGACAGCGTGGCCGCACCGGAAGGGCTCTATCCTGTCCACTACAGCGCCCCGCAGATGCAGGACGTGACGGATGCGCTCGACTGGCTGGGCGCGCGCGGCCACCGCACTGTCATCGCAACGGGAGCCTGCAGCGGTGCCTATCTGGCGCTCCGTGGCGCAGTCGCAGATACGCGGATCAAGGCGGCGGTCTGCGTCAACCTGCAGCGGCTGCTGTGGGACCGGCGCGAGGATATCGCCGATCTGCTGCATTTCGGCCATGACGATGCCGCCGGCTATGCGGGCAAGCTGCTGGATCCGGACAAGCTGCGCAAACTGCTTTCCGGCGGCGTGCCGGTGCTGCGGCTCCTGAAATATATGGCCGGACGGGCGCTGCAAAAGGCCGAAGAGAAAACGGCGCCCTGGGCTATGGGCCTGACGCCTTCATCCCGCCTGCAACGGCAGATCGCCGCCGATCTGGCGCTTGTCTCCGGACGCGATCAGACCATCGACCTGATCTACAGCCCCGATGACCCCGGCCTGCCCTATCTGGAACAGGCACTTGGCCCCAGTGGTGCGAAGGCGTCCGGTCTTCCCGGCGTGTCCGTCACCTTCCTCGAAAAGGCCGATCACAATCTGACACCGCCCGCAGCGCGGGCCGTCTGGTTCGATCATCTGCTGAAGGCGGCTCATACCAACGCTCGATGAGCTTAACTCGTCGAGCGTTGGTATGAGCCCGTGCGGCGCTTGAGCCTTTTCAAGGCGTGATGCGCCAGCATCTCAGAGCCTTGATATCAAGTCTCGTAGCCCACACCTGCCAGCGCATTGACCGCCGAGACCAGACCGCGCGGTGCCGCATCACCCGGTGCAGAGGCTCTGCGCCTGAGGCGAATGCGGCGTGGCTCACCGGGGGAAAGGTGGAACCAGTTGTCTTCCGCGATGAAGCACGGATCCTCCACATGCAGGCTTTCGGCAAAGCGGCTCGCCGTCACCTCCAGCACCCAGCTGCCGTCCTCGCATCTCTCTACCGCCACCGTCAGACCCAGATCCTGCGGCGGCAAATTGCGGCCTGCGGGGAATTGGAACGCCTCGCTGAGGCATTCGCCCGTCTCCGCATCTGTGAGGCGCAGCACCGTGACCGAATGCGGCAGCGGGCCGAAGCGGTAGGCATAGGTGATGTCGAAGAAACTGCCGATGAGATCAACCGCAGGAATGATCTGCCCTGACCGGGCGGCAAGTTCCATCTCGCGGGCGGCACTCAGCACTGGCACATGGCCATCCCGCAGCGCCTGCAAGGTGAGCTTCACCCGGCGCGGCTCTGCCGTCTCATTGAGAAGATGAACATCAAGGCCGTTGGTGCCCTCATCCAGCGCCAGCACCTGAAGGGGGCGCAGCACATGGGCCAGGGCCTGCAACGCAGGCTTGGGCTCACCGCCCGCCGCGATCAGACCCCAGCCGCAGCCGGGGGCAAGATCGCTCAGCGCCAGAACCAGCGCTCCCCGGCAGGAAGAACCAATCCTCCGCCACTCGGCAAAGGTCTCTGCCATCACTGCGCCGCTGACCGCGCGGGACAACATGAGGTAGCGCGCCGGGTCTTCCGCCGCGAGTGCCTGTGGGTCAACCCGGTAAAGCTCCCTGACATAATGATCCCGCACATCCGCGAAATCCCAGTCTGCACCCCGGTCTTTGGGAGCCATCGCCTTCCAGTCCGCATCTGACGGTTTGCGGCCTGCAAGGCCCGCGTCATCCGGCAGATTGGCGAAGGCAAGGCACTCTCCGGCAAAGCGCACATTGGCACGGCGGGCATCTTCCAGCGGGCGGCGGTAAGCCCCGACGCCATAATAATGGCCGATGCCCTCCCCCGGATAGAACGGCAGGCTGCCGCCGGAGGGGGAGTTGCGCACGAAGGGAATGCGCGGCGCCTCTTCCGCCGCAAGGCGCGGCAGCAACTCTCCCGAAAGCGGGCAGGCGCGCCGCTCTGCGGGCAAGCCCATCATCGCCGCCTGCTGATGCATTTCGCTGCCGCCGCACAACACGGTGAGGCAGGGATGCGGGCTGAGACGGGCCAGCGCCTGCCGCGCCTCCACCTCGACGGATGCAGCAAAGGCCTCATCAGCCATCGGATAATCGAAATTGGCGAACTGGAAATCCTGCCAGAGCATCAGCCCCAGTTCATCGCACAGATCAAGCAGATCATCGCTAGCATAAACGCCCAAGCCCGGCACGCGGATCATGTTGAACCCGGCAGCCACGGCTGCTTCCAGATGCGGGCGGCAGGCCTCGCGGTCATCACGCAGCGCCAACAGGTCAGCACTCGTCCAGACCGCGCCACGGGCAAAGACCGGCACGCCATTGAGGACCAGGCCGAAGCCCTTGCCATCCGCCCCCCGGTCCGCCCCGATGCGGCGGAAGCCGGTGCGGCCAAGCCGGGTCTCAAGGCCGTCCTGCTCCAGCACCACGTCATGCAGAGCCGGGGTGCCATGGGTGGCGGGCCACCAGGGGGCCACGCCGGGCAGGTGGAGATCGGCCGTGAATCTGCCAGAGCCGGTTTGCTTCAGCTCCGCAGTGTGACCGGCGCAGCGGATCATAGCCCCCGCCATCTCCGCCAGTCCCCGCAGACTGACTGTCAGATGACCGGCGCCATCTTCATCGAGCAGCGCAGAGATGGCTTCCACCTGCGGCGCATCTGCATCCACCTTTTGGATCCAGACCGGCTTCCACGGCCCCACGGCCTCAATCTCCGGGCACCAGCCGGGCATGTGGCCAAGCAGCGTCGTGCGGATGCCACGCAGCGCGGGCTCATCAATGAGCATGGTTTTCCAGCGGGCGCGCGGCAGCTTGCGGGCAAGCCGCCCGGTCAGCGCCCGGAAGACGAGAACGAGCGTGTTCTGCGCCTGCGCCTCCACCTCAACGGCGTAGCTTCGGAACATGTTGTCCGTCTCCAGCACGCAAGTGCCGTTCCACCAGACCTCGCAGAGCGTTGCCAGCCCTTCGAAGATCAGCTGGTGACGGCCGGGTTGGACGGTGACCTCGGCGCTGTAACAGATATCCCGGTCCTGCAGCGGAGTGGGGGCCGCCGGATCAAACCGCCCTGCCTGCGCAAGGGATTCCGCCGCCGTTCCGGGCACGGGCGCGGGAATGCTCTCCAGCTCCGCCAGTCCCTCAAGCGTTGCAACGGTCCCAACCGGCAGCACCACCATGCGCCAGTCTGCGGTGAGAAGCTTGCGCCCTGCCATCTTCATGCGCCCGGGCCTTCATGGGCAGCCTGCAGTTTCGCTCCCCTTCCTCTCCCCCCTTGAGGGGGAGATGCCCCCGTCAGGGGGCAGAGGGGGGTAAACAGTCTACCGGCTTGATACGGCAGGCATTCGTTTGAGGAAACGCTGCTCCCCCCCTCTGTCTGCTGGCGCAGACATCTCCCCCTCAAGGGGGGAGAGGGGCGCTGCGGCCAAACGTTATGCAACTTCGTCACCCGCATCACCACAAACCGCCGCCAGCCCCGCCGCCAGCTCATCCCAGGCATCTGCGGCAGGTGCCAGGGCTGGCGTCAGCCGGTCGAAGGACTTGCGCATCACCGCGCGGGCGAGCTGGAACTGGACGGATTTGGCGCAGGAGGAGATGGCCTTCGCGTGAGCCGAAAGCGGCGCCAGCCCGCCAAGCTGCGCGTGGTTGGCGGAAAGCCAGTCAAGATGCGCTGCGAACAGCTCGAAATTCGCACCCAGCTGGCGCAGGGTATTGAAGGCATAGAGGTGGAAGAAGCCGAAAGGCCGTTCCGCAATCGCCTCAACCTGCCCGGCAAAGATAGCCGCAAAGCCACGCACCGGGTTGGCCTCGGGCCGGGCTGCAACATGGCGGGCAAGGATCTTCGCGGCGCGCCGCGCAATCTCCGGCTTCTGCGGCAACGCAGCCGGGAACTTGACGAATTCGGTATAGGGCAGCAGCGGCAGGGCGTCCGGTGCGGCGTTGCGATGGAAGATGCCGTCGAAATCCTCTCCCTCCAGCCGGTGCAGGCCAAGGTTATGGAAATAGTCCATCTGCCGGGCTTCAAGGTCGAGCCGGTTGATGGCCACCGTCGTCTTGCCATGCTCCTTGCGGTAGGCGGTGCCCTGCGTGTCCGGCAGGAAGAAGCTGTCCAGCTCGACAAGGCACAGGCGCCCGCGGCGGATCTGCTCTGCCACATGCAGCTCCACCCGGTCGTAGATGGCGAGTTCCGTCACCCGCAGACCGAAGAGCGCCTCCAGATCCTCCAGCGGCACCTTGAAGAAGGTGAACTGGTCGCCCTCGAAGTCCTGCGTGATGGCAAAGCCCAGCGCGGCCTCCGGCGGCAGGCCCAAAGAGGCCAGAACCTCGATCCATATGTCGAGATAGCAGTTGGTTTCCGGCCAGTCGCGCGACAGGTCATGCAAGGCATGGCGCTGATAGGTCTCGGGCGAAAGCGCCGGAAACACCTTGTCCGTTACGGCCATCTCAGCCCCACAGCACCTTGCGCACCCCGGCCGGCCAGCTGCCGGTGTCGAGGCCGTGGTGAGCAAACAGCGCCAGCGCCACACGCTCAAGGCCAAAGCCGACGCAGGCCGTATGCGCCACTTCGCCGTCCGCCGTGGTCAGGCCCCAGGTCTTGCCGAAATGGTCCTGATGGTAGTTGAAGGACAGGCACGCGGTCGGCTTCTCGGTGGAGGTCACCGGCACCAGCAGCTCGAACTTCAGGTTCTGGTCGCGCTGGTTGTTGGAGAGCATGCGCCCGGCCCGGCCAAAGAACGGGTCATTGGCCACATCGATGGCGACCGGCAGGCCGACGCTGGCAATCAGCTCCTGCCCGCGCTCCATCCACGACTGGCGGAAGGCCATTACTTCGTCCGGCGTGCCCATGCGCACATATTCGCGCATGCGGAACAGCTGCATGCGCGCCGGATCCTTCGACGGCTCATGACGGAAGCAATAGGACTGAAGATCGAAGATGCCGCCGCGCTCCGGCAGCTGCCCGCGCCGCGCCACGGTGGGATAAAGCGGATAGCAGGCGGCCGGCGTCAGCACGATATCCGTTGCCGCCTGCCCCCTGGTCCAGTCGCCGCCCTCAGTCATGCATTGCAGCAGGTTCACATGGTCCAGCTCGCAGCCGCAGAAACTGTGCACGGTTCCAGCCAGCTGCGGGAAGCTTTTCATGTAGCCCGAGCCCTCGAAGTGAGCCCGGTTCATGCCGGGCGGAAACCGGATGGCTTCGGCATGCTGGTCCGCACCGAAGGCCGACACAAGCGCGTCAAAGCGCTGGATTACATCCTCGAACACCCCGCCCCGGCCATAAAGGCCGTCAACGCCCGTGTCGATGAGATGACCGGCGGCAAACAGCCGGTCGAGAAGGGAAGCCTGCATGTCCATGTATCCCCCGGAAATCGCTTTTTGAAATGTCTCAGCCGAGAAGGCTGGTGTCCTGCCGGTTCATCAGCAGAAGCGTGGATGTGTTGCCGAGAATGCGGTCGTTGGAAATCATCAGCTGCGCCGAATGGGCATCGCGCAAGTGACGGCCAAGGCTGTAAGGCGTACCATTCTTGTAGCCCATGATGCCGCAGACCAGCAGGCAGTGATTGATGATGTCGAGGATCGTCTGCGAAGAGGCGATCTTCACATTGTTCATGGAGACGGCAAAGCTGATGGAGGACAGCCGCGTCTCGTCCTCCCGCGCCGCCTCATACTGCTGCAGCGCCGCCAGAATGTTGGACTTCACCAGCTGCAGCAGGTTGGACGCTTCGGCCAGGCGCAAGGCGCCGGGCGGCACGGTGCCGGGGCTCTTGCGCGCTGCGGCCTTCACGAAGGCCTGTGCCCGCGCAAAGGCATCGGCTGCAATGCCGAACCACACGCCGCTCCACAGGATGTGCGAATAGACCAGCATCGACTGGGCCGCGATCTCGGCAAAGGGCTTGGGCAGGATCTGACAGGCCGGTGCCTCGCCCTTGAACAGGAACCCGTCCGAGCGGGTGCCGCGCATGCCCAGCGTGTCCCAGTCATGGGTCTTGTCGAGGCTGTACTGGCCTTTCAGAAACACGGTCATCACCTGGTCGGACGGCGCGCTGTCGGCCTTTGCCCGCGAGGTGACAAGGATGGCATCCGCTGCCTCCGCATAGGAGATGACCGTCGCGTCCTTCTCAAGCCGGCAGATCCCGTCTGCCACCTCAATGGCGCAGATGGAGTTGCGCAGGTTGCCGCCAATGCCACCTTCGGTGGTGGCGGAGGCGAGCAGAAGCTGTTCATCCGCGATCCGGCGCATGAAGCCTTCGTGCCACGCATCGCCCTGTCCGTGCGCCACAAGGCTCGACACCTTGATCTGGTGCATGGCGAAGATCATGCCCGAAGCCGAACAGGCCTGACCGAGAACGGAGCAGACTTCCGCCAGTTCTGCGGTGGAGGCGCCTTCGCCGCCGAGGGCTACCGGAATCTGCAGACCCAGCAGACGCTCCGCCCGCATGGCATCCAGCGCCTCCTGCGGGAAGCGGCCGGAAGCGTCCACATCATCCGCATGGGCGCCAGCCACGGCCGCAGCGCGCCTTGCACGCTCAGCCAGGGCAAGGGCACGAACCGGCCGCAACTCGTTCATCACGCCACCTGTCCGGCTGTCAGCGAAGCAACAGCCGCTGAAATCGCCGCGATCGAGGCGAAGGTCTTGCGGTTCAGCAGGGTCTCGGGAAATTCGATATCGAAGGCATCTTCCAGCCCCAGCATCAGCTGCACGGAAGCAAAGGACGACAGGCCCGCTTCGTAAAGGTCGTCCTCATCGCGCAGCGTATCGACGGGCACAGGCAATCCGCCATGCCGGGAAATCAGGTCACGGATCGTAGCAGTCATTGAATTATCAACCCCAAACAACGCCAGCCATACCCTCTCGCACCGGGCCAGTGATGGAACTTTGCGGCGAGGATAGGCAATCGCAGGGATCATGGCACGCGCAAAGATACAATACAGTTAAATCAAGACTGCAATTCATCCGTTTTCATTAACCCGCGATAAACTTACTCTGCGTTCTTAGGGTCTTTTCCCTTAGGAACCCGCCAAGGCAGCATGCCCGCATGGGCTTGCGGGCAGAAGGCCGGCATGCCTCATCCCAGCATCCGGCGCAGCGTGTCATCCCGCAGCACGAAATGATGATGCAGCGCCGCTGCGATGTGCAGGAAGACGAGGGCGGTGAAGGCCAGCCCCATCGCCATATGCAGGCGGAAGAGACTGGCCGCCAGTTCCCGGTCCTGCCCTGTCAGCGGCGGCAGGGTGAAGAGGCCGAAAACCTCGATAGACGCGCCATAGGCGGAGGTCGCCACCCAGCCGATCAGCGGATTGAGCAGCACAAACCCATAAAGCAGACCATGGACGATGCCCGCCGCCCGGCGCTGCCAGGCAGGCATGGCATCTGGTAGAGGCTGCGGCGTGTGACGCAGCCGCCAGACGAGGCGCGCCAGCGTCAGCAGCATCAGCACCACACCCACCGAGCGGTGAAAGTCGAACAGGCTGTTCTGCAGGCTGCCGGGACCAACACGGATCATGACAAACCCGGCCGGCACCATCGCCAGCACGAAGCCAGCCGTCACCCAGTGAAACAGGCGCGCCGTGCCGCCATAGCGGAATGCGTCATCGCTCATCGCAGCCTCTCCCTCTTCCCTTGCGTCACAGGATTGCACACCTGCCGCCGAAGTCAAAGGACTGTCACGATTACGTGAGACAGGCATCGAACTGCCACTCCCGCGCGTACAGTCGACAAACGTAAGGTAAACCCTATTTATCTCTGCTAAAACTGTTTCGGGGGCGTACTTCGAAACGGATCAGGCCCGTAAAAGTGCCTGAACAGTATCAGGGTGTGATGCACCAGCGTCAAAAGCCTTGAAGACACCGGGAGGAACGGTACAGGTGAGGCCGACACAAACGCCATTGCCCCTGGCAGCCGGGGAAAGGCCGCATGCGGCCCCCCCCTCTCTCCAGCGCAAGTCTTCCCTGCGCGATCCAGCCCTCCGCATTGCGCCCCTTGCCGATGACGGAGAATGGAGCATGGTTCTGGCTGCCGCCCGGACACCAGCAAAGCCCCTGCCGCAGCGGTGGGAGAGCCTCTTCGGGCCGCTGATCCGCATTAACCCGGGGGAGACCCGCGTGGTCGGCCAGCTCGGCCAGTCACTTGACGGGCGCATCGCTACGGTGAGCGGCGATTCCAAATACATCAACGGTTCGGGCTGCCTGTCGCATCTGCACCGGTTGCGCGCGGTCTGTGATGTGGTGGTGGTTGGCGCCGGAACGGCCATTGCCGATGATCCGCAGCTGAACGTGCGCCTTGTGGAAGGGCCAAACCCGGCCCGTGCCATCATTGATCCGAGTGGCCGCGTACCGCGTGAGCTGCGCCTGTTCGAGGACGACGGCACCCGCCGTCTTGTCATCACGGCGGCAGAGACGCGTGGGGACTGGCCCGAAGGGGTTGAGGTGCTTCGGCTGGAGCGGCTCACGTGCGGCGGGCTTTGCCCCTCGGCCATCGTGCAGGCACTGGCAAAGGCGGGCCTGCGCCGCATCCTTATCGAAGGCGGCAGCCAGACGATTTCCCGCTTCATCGCAGCCCGCACTCTCGACCGGCTGCACCTGCTTATCGCACCGATGATCATCGGTGCGGGGAAGATGGGGCTTGAGCTTTCACCGATCCAGACCCTGCAGGAGGCCCTGCGTCCGCGCATGACGCCGCATCAGGCCGGTGACGAGGTGCTGCTCGACTGCGACCTGCGGTCCTGCCCGGTTTATTCCTGATACCAGGGCTTTCGATGCTCGCGCATGCGCCGCACGGGCTTGACCAGCTCTCAATGAGACAAGCTCATCGAGAGCTGGAATGGGACAAGGCGGCGATGTCGAGATGCCCGACCTGAAGGGTTGAGCGGCCGGCGGCAATCTCCGCCAGACGGTAGGCAAGCCAGCCCGCAATGCCCGCAGCATCGACGCCCATCTCGCCGGCGGCATCCGCCCAGCCGCGCACAAGCGCTTCCTGAAATGCACCATGCTCCGGCCCGGCCTGCCAGTCGGATGTGCCCTGCACCACCCGGTAGCCAGCTCTCTCGAAAGCACGCGCAGTATAAGGCGCAGCATCCGGGCCCAGCGCCGGGCCAAAGCCCTTGTCCGTCTGCTGATGCGCATTCATCGCAAGACGCACGGTTTCATCCAGCGGATGGGGCGGAAAACAGGCGGCCCGGCCATCATAGGTGAGACTGGCGAGAAAAGGCTTGCCCGCAGCGCTGACCGCAGCAGCAAGAGCATCGGCAAATCCGGCCGTGACCAGATCCAGAAAGGCTGATGTGGTCACCCCATCCGTGGCCGTCAGATCAAGACCTCCGAAACCTGTGGCAAGATCGGTTTCCCGGTACTCGATGGCAACGCCCGCCAGACCCGAAAGCCTGGCCCTGGCCTGTGCCAGCAGGGCCGGATCATGGTCGGTCAGAAGCCAGCGCTGTCCCTCGCCCAGCCTGGGCGCAAACGCAGCAACGGTTGCGCCGGTGCCGCTGGCCAGATCCGTCAAATGCGGCAGCCGCCCCTCAGGCAGGGCGTCAAGGAACACCCCTTCTACTGCGGCATTGCGCGCCGCCTCATCCACGGGGGAGCGCAATGCCAGCCACTCAGCCGAAAATCCCGCCATCCGTCTTTCCTTTCTCCTGATCAGGCCGGAATGCGGATCGCAGCTGCGTCGAGCGCAGCCGAGAACCGGCGCGCAGCCTCCGTCCAGTCCGGCATCCGGTCGACCGCAGCACGCGCTTCTGCCGCCAATTGCCGGCGCAAGGCGCTGTCCGTCATCAGCCTGCGCAAAGCCGCACGCAAATCCTCTACGCTGCCGGGCTGCACATAGATCCCGCCGCCGCCGGACAGGCTTCGCTCCACCGCAAGACCGCCGCTGCCGATGACCGGCAGCCCGCGGGCCAGCGCCTCGGTGAAGGCCATGCCGAAGCCCTCGTAGTGGCTGGCGAGCACGAAAAGGTCTGCCGCTGCATAGGCGGCCTCCAGCACGGTGCCGGGCAGCGCCCCATGCAGGGTGATCCGCCGCTCCAGCCCATATGCCGCAATCTGCTGAAGGAGCGCTGTGTGGCAGGCTTCGTCCAGAAAGCCGCCCGCCACTTCCAGCTGCCAGTCAAATTCCGTCAGACCCGCCAGCGCCTCCACCAGCACGTCATGCCCCTTGCGCGGCACGATGGAGCCAACGGACAGGAGACGCAGGCCCGGCCCGCCGCTGCCCAGCGCCTGCGGCGCCCGGTCCGTGCCCGGCTCCACCACATGCAGATGTGCAGACGGTACGGCGAAAAGCTCACGCACCCGTGCCGCCGTTGCGTGGCTTGTCACGATCACTTCATGGGCATGGCGCAGGGCCTCGCGTTCAGCGGCTTCCAGATGGCGGGCGCGCTGCGGGTCCAGACCGTTTTCAAGGCACAGCGGATGATGCAGCAGGCAGACGAGCGTCATCCGTGGCGCGAGGCGCGCCGCCACAGCCCCCAGCAGCGCATAGGCAAGGCCATCCACCACCAGCAGCGTGCCATCCGGCAGGGCCTCAAGGGCCGTTTCGGCTCTGCGCAGCACCTCCGGTTCAGGGCAGGGAAACCCCTCCCCCAGTTCCAGCAGCTCCACCTCCCGCCCAAGTCCCTTCAGCCCGGCGATGATGCGCCGGTCATAACCGTATCCGCCGGTCGGCATGTCGAGATTGCCTGGAAAGGCAAAGACGGCCGGTGTGGACTGCGATGCCGTGTCCAGTGTCATGCCACAGGCGCCTCATACCAGGCACGGGCCACATGCGACTCGGAGATGGTCACCCGGATCGCCCGGATTTCGGAGCCGGGACGGCCCAGCCGGTTGTCCCTTGCTGCCTGCGCAAGATGGTCATGCACGTGCTTGGTCAGAAACTCCGTCGTCGTGTTGATCCCGGCGAACTCCGGCACCTCATCGAGGTTGCGGTAGTTCAGCGGTGACAGCACTTCCTTCAGTGCCTCATGGGCGCGGCCGATGTCGATGACAACGCCATTGACATCCAGGCGGTCAGCCAGAAAGGCAGCATCGACCACGAAAGTCGCCCCATGCAGCGCCTGCGCCGGGCCGAACAGCTCCCCCTTGAAGGAGTGGGCAATCATCACATGGTCGCGGACTTCAACGGCAAACATTCACTCACTCCGGTTGGTCGTAGATAACAAGCGGTGCCAGAGCCGAACGGTCATGCAGAAGCACCTGCGGCAGGCGCCCGGGCAGGCTGGCGAAGGGAAGGCGCGGGTGCAGCAGCGCATCGAGGCGGTCATCAGCCAGCAGCGACAGCGCCGTTTCCAGCCTGCGGCGGAAGGTCCAGCGGTTGCGGCGCTGCGCCGGAATGCGCCCGACCTGCGTTGATTTCAGCACCAGACGGCGGCTGTGAAAGTCAGCCCCCAGCGGCACGGATACCGGCTTTGCGCCATACCAGCTCAGCTCCAGCACGGTGGCTTCATCCCCGGCGCAGGTGAGCGCGGCCGCAAGCCCTTCGGGCGAGGCACTGGCGTGGATGACGAGATCCTGCTCCCCCGGCGCCTCAGTGGGCAAGGCAAAGCCGGCCCCAAAGGACGCAGCAATCTCTGCCCGGGAGGGATCGATGTCCACAAGCGTCACGCGGGTGCCGGGAATGCCTGCCGCCAGAAACACGCAGAGCAGACCCAGAACGCCGCCGCCCACCACGCAGATGTGGTCACCGGGGGCGGGCGCACCGTCCCACAGGGCGTTAAGCGCGGTTTCCATGTTGGCTGCCAGAATGGCCCGCTCCGCCGGAATGCCCTGCGGCACCGGCACCAGCATCTCCAGCGGCGCATCAAACAGATCCTGATGGGGATGCAGGCAGAAGACGGTCTGGCCAAGCAGCTCCGGCGGGCCTTCCTCGACCCGTCCCACGGCGGCATAGCCATACTTGACCGGATAAGGAAAAGCGCCCTCCTGAAGCGGCGCGCGCATGCGCTGCCATTCAGCCTCCGGCACCAGCCCGCTCAGCACCAGCCGCTCCGTGCCCCGGCTGACACCGCTTGCCAGCGTGCGCAACCGTGCGCGGCCGGGCGCAAGCGGCGGCAGCTCCCCGGAGCGCAATTGGCAAGCTCCGCCCTCCACATACCAGAGCGCCGTGGCTGTCTGCTGTCCGTGCCCGGCATCCTGTTCGGCGGTCATCCGGCTTGTCCTGCAAATGGCGTGTCTGACCTCTTATACGCAAGGTGGCACAGACTGGAGCAACACGAACAGGCCCGAATGGCGGAAAATGTGCCTGGGCGTGAAGTTCAGACGAAAACACCCTGCCGGGGAGGCCCGGCAGGGTGTTCCAAAACTCAGTCATTCTGGCGCCTGGCGCGCCCGCCGCCAGTTCAGGCCGCGTTCGAAGACGACTGCGGCTGGGTCAGAAGCGCGAAAGCGGCTTGGGAATCAACGGCCGTACGCAGGCCGCTTGCAACCTTGGTGTCGCGCAGCTGGCGGGCGATCCGTGCCAGCGCCTTGAGATGGTCCGCGCCTGCCCCTTCCGGGGCCAGCAGCAGGAAAATGAGATCGACCGGCTGGTCGTCCAGCGCATCGAAGTCGATCGGCTTCTCCATCCTTGCGAAGAATCCAACCAGCTTGTCGAGTTTCACCAGCTTGCCATGGGGAATGGCCACGCCATGCCCGACGCCGGTGGACCCAAGCCGCTCACGCTGCAGCAGCGTGTCGAAGATCTCGCGCTCGGACAGGCCGGTCAGTTCCGCGGCCTTCGTGGCCAGCTCCTGAATAGCCTGCTTCTTGCTGCTCGCCTTCAAACCGACGACAACCGCTTCCTGAGATATCAGATCGCTCAGATCCATCATTCTTTTCCGTTTGGTCCTCAAAAACGCTCCCGGCAGGTTGCCCCGCCGGGAGTGCAGAACTTGAGGACAAGATGGCCTAGTTGGCCGCCTGCTGTCCAATCAAGGCTGGGTCAATCCAGCCGATGTTTCCGTCCGGGCGCCGGTAGACGACGTTCACGCCGCCATTCGCGGCGCTCTTGAAGACGACGACCGGGGCTTCGGACAGATCCAGTTCCATGACCGCCATGCCGACGGTGAGGGTCTTGATCCGGGCCGAGGTCTCGGCGATGACCAGCGGATTGAAATCCGCCGGCACTTCCTCTTCCTCCTCAGGCAACGCCAGTACGTAGGACGCTGCATCATAGAATTCACGCGGCGTGCCATTTGCAGCACTGTGATGCGCCTTGAGCTTGCGCTTGTAGCGGCGCAGCCGCTTTTCGATGCGGTCCGCTGCGCGGTCAAAGCTCGCGCGCGGATCATGGTCCTCTCCGGACACCTGCAACACGATCCCCGTGTCGAGATGCAGCGAGCATTCCGTCCTGAAGCCCGCGCCTTCGCGCGTCAGCGTGACGTGCCCGTTAAACCCCCCGTCGAAATACTTCGACAGGGCGTCGGCGATCCGGTCGTTGACATGGACGCGCATTGCATCGCCAACATCAACGTTCTTACCCGAAATCCGCAGTGTCATGGGGACCTCTTCTTGTTCCATGGACCGTTTCCTGCCGGCCGGAGCCGGCTCACGGGGCTTTTACCCCCGGACGGTACAGCATGACCCAGTTGGCACTTCGGCGCCACACCCCTGACATTGCTTTCGCGGCCGGTGCTATAGGCGGCACTGCCCGTAAAGTCAATTGGCGGCTCTGGCAGCCTCAGTGGCCGGGCGGATCAAACCTCCCGTCCAAAACATATAGGATCACAATTTGGCTTTGTGAGCACCTACTGGACGAGAGTGCGATTAATTTTTGCTGTCTTTAGGACAAGCCCTTCTTTTCCCTGCGTCTTTGCACGGAAGAACCGAGGTTCATCGCCTCGCGGTATTTGGCCACAGTGCGGCGGGCGATGTCCACGCCATCGTCCTTGAGGCGCTTCACGATCGTGTCGTCGGAAAGAATATCGTCCGGCGATTCGGCATCGATCATCTGCTTGATGCGGTGGCGCACGGCCTCTGCCGAATGGGCATCGCCCCCTTCCGTCGCAGAAATGGCGGAGGAGAAGAAATACTTCAGCTCGAAGATGCCGCGCGGGGTTGCCATGTACTTGTTTGAGGTGACACGGCTGATCGTGGATTCATGCATGCCGATGGCATCGGCAATGGTCTTGAGGTTCAGCGGCCGCAGGTGCTCGATGCCATAAGTCAGGAAGCCGTCCTGCTGGCGCACGATTTCGGTCGCCACCTTCAGGATGGTCTTGGCCCGCTGGTCGAGGCTTTTCACCAGCCAGTTCGCTGTCTGCAGGCAATCGGTCAGATAGCTGCGCTCGGTCTCGTTGCGGGCGTTGCGGGTGATGGAGGCGAAGTAGGTCTGGTTGACCAGCACACGTGGCAAGGTGTCGGTGTTCAGCTCCACCGTCCAGCCGCCGTCAGAGGCAGGGCGCACCAGCACGTCCGGCACCATCGTCTGCACGATGGACGAGCCATAGGCCCGGCCCGGCCTAGGGTCCAGCGCCTTGATCTCGGCGATCATGTCGGCAAGGTCTTCCTCGTCCACCCCGCAGATGCGGCGCAGCGCCGGATAATCATGGCGCGCCAGCAACTCGATATGCGCGATCATGGCTTCCATCGCCGGGTCGAAGCGGTTGCGCTCCTTCAGCTGGAGGGCCAGGCACTCGGCCAGCGAACGGGCAAAGACGCCGGAGGGCTCGAACCCCTGCATCACGGCAAGAACGGCCTCGATGCGGGCAGCAGGAATGCCGAGCTGCGCAGCGGCTTCCTCCAGATCGAGCTGCAGATAGCCGTTCTCGTCGAGGCTGTTGATCAGGTGCTGGCCGATGATCTTGTCCACCGGATCGGCGAAAGCCAGATGCATCTGGTCCATCAGCACCTGAATGAGGGATTCTTCCTCAGCCACGAAGGCTTCGAGATTATAGTCCTCGGAGGAAGCCGAGCTGCTGGCCCTGTGGCTGTCGATGCCCAGAAGCGAGGCCGGTTCCGGCGCTGCGGACACGCCGGGCTCATCGGGAAAAACGTTGCCGAGATCGGTGTCCATCTGCGACGCGATGCTCTCGGCCTGCGGCTCCAGATCGTTCTTAAGCCATTCGGAAGGGGCGCCGTCACTGCTGCTGAATTCACCGCTGCCAGGCTCGAAACCGTCACCGCCGGGCGTATCCTGCGCACCGTCATGGTCGCTGCCCTGCCCGTCTGCCACCCCCGTGCCGTCGCCACCTTCCGTGCGCTCCAGCAAGGGGTTACGCTCCAGCTCCGCCTCCACATAGGCAACCAGATCGAGATTGGACATTTGCAGCAGCTTGATCGCCTGCATGAGCTGCGGCGTCATGATCAGCGACTGGCTTTGCCGCATCTCAAGCTTGGTCGAGATTGCCATGGGCGGGGGGCGTTTCCTATCCTGGTGCTTTTTGGTCCGTTTCTTGCTTATAACCCAGCACCAGCGCCCTGTTCAAAGCGTAAATTGCTCTCCGAGATAAAGACGGCGCACATCCGGGTCCGCCACGATGTCATGCGGAGCGCCTTCGGTCAGCACTTCGCCTGAGGCAATGATATAGGCGCGGTCGATCAGGCCAAGCGTTTCTCGGACATTGTGGTCGGTGATCAGAACGCCGATGCCGCGCTGGGTGAGATGGCGGACCAGCTGCTGGATATCGCCCACGGCGATGGGATCGATACCGGCAAAGGGCTCGTCCAGCAGCATGAAGGACGGGCGGGTTGCCAGCGCGCGGGCGATTTCCACACGGCGGCGCTCGCCGCCCGACAGGGCGATCGAGGGAGACTTGCGCAGATGGGTGAGGCCGAACTCAGCCAGAAGCTCATCCAGATCGGCTTCGCGCTGGCGCTTGTCCGGTTCCACCACTTCCAGCACGGCGCGGATGTTGTCTTCCACGTTGAGGCCGCGGAAGATCGAGGCCTCCTGCGGCAGGTAGCCGATGCCGAGGCGGGCGCGGCGGTACATGGGCAGGCTGGTGATGTCGAAGCCGGAGAGGGTAATCTGCCCCTGATCCGGGCGGATCAGGCCCGTGATCATGTAGAACGTGGTCGTCTTGCCCGCCCCGTTCGGCCCGAGCAGCCCGACGGACTCGCCCGGATTGACCGTCAGCGAGACATATTTGACCACCTGGCGCTTGCGGTAGCTTTTGCCGATGCCTTCGACCGTCAATGCGCCGCCGGCATAGGCTTCGTCGGATTCGGGTCCGGCGGCGTCACGGCCGGAAAAGGGGAAGGGCAACCATTTCACGCGGGAAGCATCCTCACGGTAAGAGACAGCTCTTGCACACACGCTGGGCCAACCAGCCGCCGCTCTCCCTTGCGGCGGATGATGGACTCAGTTTCCGGCAGGCGGAGTGTTATTCAGGCTGTTGGGCTGAATGAGGACCTTCACACGGCCGGATTTGGGCGCTTCGAGATCCGCCTGACCCGTGGTCAGATTGACCGTCAGCTTGTTGCCGACAACCACATTCGGCCCCTGGCTGAGCACGACCTCACGGCCGGTCATCACCATCATGTTGGTAGCCATGTCGAAGTTGGCTTCATCGCCCGTAGCCGTCTGGTCTTTCGAGGTGATGAAAACACGTCCCGAAGCCTCGAGGCGCGAGATATCCTGCTGAGCGCCCTGAGCGGCGGAGCCATCGTAGAAGACCTTCAGGCGCTGGGTCTTCAGCGTGGTTTCGCCCTGCACCACGACCACGTCGCCGGTGAAGGTTGCCACCTTGGAATTATCCTCGACCTGAAGCTCACGGGCTTCGATCTGGATCGGCTGCTCATTGTCCTGGCCGAAGCCCTGGAACGCGTTGTTGAAGGTCTGGGCGGAGGCCCCGACGGGTACAATCGCCAGTGCGGCGAGGGTCAGCAAAGTCCTGATACCCTTCATTGCGGGTTCTCCGTTTTGTCGGCGCCGGGTCGCAGCACCATCTTGATACCATCAGTGAAACGGGCAATGCCATTTTCCTGATCATATGTGAAGCCATTGGCCTGAATATCGCCGCCTTTCGACTGCACCTGCATCGACCTGTCCGTCACGACCGCGCCCGTCTTCATGTCCACATCAACGCGCTGGAACTCGATGGCATATTTGCCGCTCCAGTTGATCCTGACATTCTCGAACAGCTGCAGCGTCTCGGCGCTGCTGTCATAGGTGCCCTTGTCGGACGTGATCTGCGCTTTTTCTTCCGGATTGGAGACGATCTCGGCCGTGATCATTTCCAGATCGATGATGCGCGGATTGGTCAGACGCTGGATGGCACGCTCTGCCAGAACCCGATAGGTGCGGTCACCGTCATTGCCCGACAGTTCCGGCCGGTCCATGACCAGCCCCTCGGAAGTCAGGGTCACATTGCCAATGCCCAGGCTGTTCAGGAGATTGAAGACGAAGATCAGCCCGCCCATGCCCAGCAGAACGACCAGTCCGAGCACCGGCAGCAGGATGCGAAGGGCGCGCACGCGGCCTGAGTGGCGGCGCGCGTTGACACGGGCCTTGTTGACCCGTCCGTCTGCCACATCCCCGGAGCGCTGTGTCGTCTGATCCATCTTTTCTCCCGGCTCGCGGCCGCGTCACACTGTCATGCGGGCCCCGCAAGAGGGCCTGGCACATTCACCTGACGCAGACTTGCGCCGGATTCGTGGCCGCACACACAGACTCACCACTTGGTGATCGCACAACTGCACGCCATGCGGGAGTCATGTCATTCTGCCGTCCAAACACGCAACCGCATATGGGGTATGCGACGAACGTTAAAAAGATGCAACGCAGTGCCGGCCAAGCTGACGGAAGCGCCTGTTCAGCTATGTGCAAAAATATCCTGTTCCTCCCAGCCGAGCAGATCAAGCCTTGCACGGGTGGGCAGAAACTCAAAACAGGCTTGCGCGAAGCCGGTTCGCTCTTCACGCTCCAGCATCATCTGCAGCTGGGCACGCAGCGCATGAAGGTGCAGCACGTCGGACGCAGCATAGGCAAGCTGCGCATCCGTCAGCGTTTCAGCCGCCCAGTCCGAGCTCTGCTGCTGCTTCGACAGGTCGACACCCACCAGTTCGCGGGTGATGTCCTTCAGGCCGTGCCGGTCCGTGTAGGTGCGCACCAGCTTGGAGGCAATCTTGGTGCACCAGACCGGTGACACGGTGATGCCGAGATACTGGTAGAGCACCGCCAGATCGAACCGGGCGAAGTGGAAGATCTTCACCTTGGCGGGGTCGGTGAACAGACGGGCGAGATTCGGGGCCGACTTCTGGCCGCGGGCGATCTGCACAACATCCGCCGTGCCATCGCCCGGCGACAGCTGAACCACGCAGAGCCGGTCGCGGTGCGGGTTGAGACCCAGGGTTTCCGTGTCCACAGCCACGGCCTCCACACCCTCATAGTGGGACAGATCGGGCAGGTCGTTCTTGTGGTAACGGATGGTCATCGGCGGAAATCCTGAAGTTGCGTCGGGTTCTTTCAGCACATTCCCTCGCAGCGGGCAAGATCCGGCGCAGTCATTGGGAGGGCCTGAAAGCGAAAAAGGCCCGCTTTCGCGGACCTTTTCGATCTGGACCTTGGTAGTGATCCAGAAATTTGGTGCCCAGGAGAGGACTCGAACCTCCACGCCTTGTGAGCGCTAGTACCTGAAACTAGTGCGTCTACCAATTCCGCCACCTGGGCTGTGAGGAGGGCTTTTAGGGGTGCTCTGAGGGCTTGTCAATCGTCCTTTTGAGAGAAAAATGCATTTGCACACATGCCGCCTTCACAGGCGGGGATCAAAGGGCTAAGAACCCTAGGTGCGCCGCCATCCGGGCGGCCCATTGCTTCAAGTGACGCGACTAAGGAGCCGGCCGCAATGCATTCGGCGCTCAATGGAAAACTCGTTACCGTCTTCGGTGCTTCCGGCTTTCTCGGCCGCCATGTGGTGCTTGCACTGGCACGCCGCGGCTACAGGATTCGCGCGGCCGTGCGCCGTCCGGATCTGGCCGAGCACCTGCAGCCGCTGGGCGGCGTTGGCCAGATCATGCCGGTTCAGGCGAACCTGCGTTACCGCTGGTCTGTAGACCGCGCCGTCGAGGGGGCGGATGCGGTCGTCAATCTGGTGGGGATTCTCTATCAGTCCGGCCGCCAGAGCTTTGATGCCGTGCAGGGCTTCGGTCCGCGCGCCATTGCGGAAGCAGCCCGCGCTGCAGGCCTGAACGGCATCGTCCACGTCTCGGCCATCGGCGCTGACGCGGCATCTCCCGCCGCCTATGCCCGCACAAAGGCGGCCGGCGAGGCTGGCGTTCTGGAAACGCTGCCGGACAGCGTCATCCTGCGCCCGTCCATCGTGTTCGGCCCGGAAGATGACTTCTTCAACCGCTTTGCTGCCATGGCGCGCATGTCCCCGGTCCTGCCGCTGGTCGGCGGCGGGGTCACGAAGTTCCAGCCGGTCTATGTCGGTGATGTTGCCGCTGCGGTTGCCAAGGCTGTGGATGGCGGCTGCAAGCCGGGCGCTGTCTATGAACTGGGCGGCCCGGAAGTGAAGAGCTTCAAGGAATGCCTTGAGCTGATGCTGGAGATCACCCGCCGGAAGTGCCTGCTGCTGCCGCTGCCCTTTGGCGCGGCCACAATGCAGGCACGCGTGCTGCAGCTGCTGCCCAAGCCGCTGCTGACCGTGGACCAGGTGAAGATGCTGCGTGTGGACAACGTTGTTTCGGCAGATGCCGAAGCCGAAGGCCGCACGCTGGCTGGTCTCGGCATCAACCCGTCCTCGCTGGCAGCCATTCTGCCGTCCTACCTGACCCGCTTCCGCGAGCACGGGCAGTATGATGCCCACCGCGTGGCCTGAAGGGCCACGCAGGGAAAGGATCTGGGTGGCCTGAAAGGCCACGCAGGGAAAGGATCTGGGGCCTGAACGGCCACGGAACACGGTTGAGTTTGCAGGGGCGTCATTTGACGCCCCTGTGCTTTTTCGGCCGCGGCTCAACCCAGTGGCCCGATGGTGTCAGCCCGACGTCCTTGAGCAGCCGCTCGTCCAGATGGGCGATGTTGCGGCGGCGTATGCGGCGCAGGCGCTCTTCATGCAGCCAGCTGCCAATATGCGCCATGAGGCCTGCCAGAAATGGCAAGAACCCTGATGCTGCCGGTGCCTTGCGGTCTGATGTGCCGTTTCCATTCATGATCCTGCCTCCTTGCATTCGCCCTCTGCGGGGCCAGTGAAAGCAAGGATGCCAGCCCAAACCTGACAGCTGCGAGTCAGGTTTGATCCTGTTATGTTCTCATTCTGATTCTTTTTTGTTTCCTGAGAACCGGCAGGCCGACATGAACCCGATCGAACGTGCCCTTGGCATCCTGCTGCTGCTTGGCAGCGGCAAGCTGGTGACGGCCACCGCCCTGTCGGAGCGGTTCCAGGTGTCGCTGCGCACCATATACCGGGATGTGGACCGGCTCATTGCGCTTGGCGTGCCGGTGGAGGCAGAGCGCGGGGCGGAGGGCGGTTACCGCCTTGCCAAGGGCTATATCCAGCCGCCCGTCGCCCTGACGCGCCGCGAGACGGCGGCGCTGCTGATCGTGCTGTCGGTGGCGCGGGGCCTGCGCACCACGCCGCTGGCGGCTGATCTTGAAACGGCGGAGCGCAAGCTCATCGCTTCCCTGCCCCGCCCGGCACAGGAGCTGCTGACAAACGGCGAGCGAATCGTCGGGGTCGAGCCGCTGCCGCCGGACATTTTCCATGATTCGCCCTCGATCGAGCCCAATGCAGGCTGGCAGGAGGCGCTGGACCGGTTCATGGAAGGGCTGCTGGAAGGCCGCCGCGTGCGCTTCGAGCATCATAACCCCAGCCGGACGGAACCGCGCGCCCATGAGGTGGAGCCGCTGGGCGTCATCTTCGACCGGGATCTGTGGTATCTGGCGGGCCGCTCCGTCGAGGCGGATGACCTCAGGATCTACCGGGCCGACCGCATCTTCAACATGGAGGTGAGCGGCCTGCGCTTCCGTCCGCCGAAGGAGTTTTCGGTGCAAGCCCTGCTGAATGGTGCCTGGCTGTCCCGCGCCATGCGGCGCTGGCAGTCGGAAGACCCGTCCGGCATCATTCTGGTGAGTGATGAGCAGGCGCGCACGCTGGCGCGGGACTGGTACTACCGGCATGCGGTGTTTTCACCGGCGGGAAACGGCAAGGTGAGAATCACCCTGACGGACACAACGCAGGCCCGGCTGTTCCCGCTGCTGCGCTGGCTGGGCCCGGGCGCCGAGCTCATCGAGCCCAGCGCCCTCCGGCCTCTTTTCGCGGCGGAACTCGCCGCGATGTCCGCGGCCCATCAGGGATGAGCGGCGGCTTCCTCCCAGAAGCTGTTTGCCTGGCGGGCTTTAGCCAAGGCCCGGGGATGCTGCTGCATCCGGCCCTGGCAAGGCTCAGGCGCCACGCGGGCTTGTCAGCAGCCGCCCTCGGCGCGAATCAGCATTGCCACCGCGTGAATGCGGTTCTTGGCGCGCATGCGGCGCACGGCGGCGGCAATGTGGGTCTTCACGGTGGCGACGCTGATGTCGAGGCGGTGCGCGATCTGCTTGTTGATCAGACCGTCGGCCAGCATGCGCATCACGTCCTTCTGGCGCTCGGTGAGCAGGGCGACCCGCTCCTGCGATACCGTGAGCCCGGCAACAGGCTTCGGCATCACCGGATGCAGTTCGACCGGATGGTGCCAGCTCTCCACGACTTGATCCAGCATGTGCGCTCCCTTTCGTTGCAGGCCCGTCCGGCGGCGCCTCCCGGGCAACCACCTCCTCCCGGGCCTGTGTGATGCAAGGACCATAGCCATTTGGTGGGCCTTCTGCGATATGCAAAAGTGTGTCATGTTAAATTGTAAAATCTTCGCAATTTGAGAAACCGATGGCCAGAAAGCTTTTCGCCGGACATGTGCTGCGCAAGCTGCGCGAACGGGCAGGTCTCACGCAGGTGGCCTTTGCCAGCCGGCTGGATCTGTCGCCCTCCTATGTGAATCAGCTGGAGAGCAACATCCGCCCGGTCTCCGCCTCGGTGCTGATCGCCGTCAGCCGCGAGTTCGGTGCCGATCTTGCCAGTTTCGAGGCGAGCGACCTTGACCGGCTGGTGGCCGACCTTGGCGAGGCGCTGGCGGACACCCGCTTTCATGACGGCAGCGTCGGGTTGCAGGACCTGAAGAGCGTTGCCACCCACACGCCGGACTTCGCCCGCGCCTTTCTGGATCTCTACGGCACCCTCAGGCGCATGAGTGAGCAGCAGGCCTCGCTGGACGACGCCATTGATGCCCATGGGGAGACCAGCGGCCGCGCCCCGCGCATGACCCCGCCCTATGATCAGGTGCGCGACCATTTCCACTACATCGACAACTATGTCGATGCGCTGGATGTGAGCGCCGAGGAGCTGGCCAGCAAACTGAGCCTAGCCTGGACGCCGGACCGTTTCGGCCGGCTCAGCGCCTGGCTGCGGGACACCCACGGCGTGCGGGTGGACGTCACGGAACGGCAGGCAGCAGATGGCGCCATCGTCGCCTTTGATGCCCGCGCAAGGCTCGTGACGCTGGACCGGGGCCTGCCGCGCCCGGCCATGGAATTCCAGCTCGGCTGTATCGTCGCGGATCTGACGGCGGAAAAGCTCATTTCCAGTCATGTGGAGAAGGCCGGTTTCTCGACGCTGGCGGCACGGGAGATCTGCCGCCTCGCCTTACGCAACTATTTCGCGGGCGCCCTGCTGCTGCCTTACGGCGCCTTCCTGTCCCTCGCCAAGTCCTACCGGCATGACCTCGACCGGCTGATGGTGACGACGGGGGCAAGCCTTGAGCAGATCTGCCACCGGCTCTCCAGCCTGCAGCGGTCGGGGGAAAAGGGTGTGCCCTTCTATTTCCTCAAGGTGGACAGGGCGGGCAATGTCATCAAACGGCACAGCGCCACCCGCTTCCAGTTCGCCCGCTATGGCGGCTCCTGCCCGGTGTGGAACGTGCATGAGGCCTTTGAGCTGAACGAGGGCCGCGTCTCGGCGCAGGTGGGCGAGATGCCGGACGGCACGCAGTATCTCTGCCTGGCCCGCAGCATTTCCAAGCCCGCCACCCGTTTCGGTGAGCGCGAGCGGCGCTATGCCCTTGGCCTTGGCTGCGAACTGAAATATGCGGACATGCTGGTCTATGGCGACGAGCTGGGCCTGACAGACCGGGTCAACCCGGCCCGCATCGGCATCAACTGCCGTATCTGCCCGCGCGCCAGCTGCCCGGAACGGGCCTTCCCCGCCCTCGACAAGGAAATCCAGGTGGAACGGGATTCGCGTGGGATCGTGCCGTTTTCATTGCGGTGAAGCGGGAAGAGAGGTGAAAGGCCGGTACTGTGAAGCACACACTGGCAGCAGACACCGAGCCGCCCCGGCCAAGCGGAGCGCGAGCCGGGGTCTACTCGTTTGCAGAGAGCTTCCGTTGTCTCAAGCCGCAGTGCAGAGCGAACTTAAGTTAGCCCCTGCGCCGCGCTTCAGTTTCACCGCTCTGGAAGCGAGTGGCCCCCGGATCTCCGCTCCGCTGCGTCCGGGGCGACGCCGAGTCTGTGGCGGGGCAATTCCGTCTCATCCCCCCTGAAACCGCTTCCCCTCAAGACTCCCCCGTCTCGTGGGCGAAATATTTCATGTGGCCGGCGCGGATGCGTTCCAGTTGCTGGCGGATGCGGGCAAGGTGGCTGCGCATCTGGGCAACCGCCGCATCGGCGTCGCGCTGGCGGATGGCCTCCAGCACCCGGCAATGATCGTCAAAGGCATCCTGCGAGGCGAAGGCCAGCGACAGGAAGCGCACCCGGTCCATATGCGCCTTGTTCTCGCGGATCATTTCCCAGGCATGGGCGTGACCGGAGCGTTCGCAGATCTCCTTGTGGAAGAGATCATCCAGCGCATGAAAATCCAGCGGCCGCTGGCCTGTGACGGCTTCGCGCTGCTGCTCGATGATATCCACCAGCGCCTGATGATCTGCCTCCGTCAGCTGGGTGCAGGCCACGCGCACGGTTTCCGCCTCGATGGCGGTGCGGATGAACTGCGCCTGAAACACGGCACGCTCGGAAATCACCGACACGGATGTGGCCCGCTGCGGCCGGATATGCAGGAAGCCGAGCTTGGACAGACGGTAGAAGGCATCGCGCACCGGCTGGCGCGAAACACCCATGGCCCTGGCCACGTCGATCTCCGAAATCTTGGCGCCGGGCGGCAGTTCCAGCGACAGGATCTGCCGGTGGAGCTGCTCGAAAACCGCATCGGCGACGAGCGGCCGCCCGACAGGCTCCAGCGCTTGCAGGTGTAGCGAATCCGGCATTTTTTCCTCCCATTGACTCCTTTTGGATACTAGCATATTAGCTGAAATACGCGAAGAAAAGAGCCGTTCTCCGGCTTAAGTCATCACTCGGGAGGAGAGCAAACGTGGCGCTGCTGGATTCTGACAGATTGTTCCCCGTTGAACCCGGCGTTCGCAGCATTGCGCGCGGCCTTTACGAAGGCGTGAAAAATCTGCCGATCATCAGCCCGCATGGTCATACGGACCCGTGCTGGTTTGCAGAAAACAATCCCTTCCCGGACCCGGCCCAGCTCTTCGTCACCCCGGATCACTACGTCTTCCGCATGCTCTGCTCGCAGGGCATAAAGCTGGAAAGCCTCGGCGTGCCGCGCGCTGACGGCGGCTGGACGGAGACCGACGGCCGCAAGATCTGGCGCATCTTTGCCTCCAATTATCACCTGTTCCGCGCCACTCCGTCGCGCATGTGGCTGGATCATGCTTTCCAAGACGTGTTCGGCGTGACCAAGCGCCTGTCGGCCGAAACGGCAGACGAAACCTATGACCAGATCGCCGATTGCCTGCAGCGTCCCGAGTTCCGCCCCCGCGCCCTGTTCGAGCGTTTCGGCATCGAGGTGATCGCCACCACGGAAGGCGCGCTGGACGATCTGAAGTGGCACCGCATGATCCGCGAAAGCGGCTGGAAGGGCCGTGTCGTCACCGCCTACCGGCCGGATCAAGCCGTTGACCCCGAATATGCCGGCTTCACCGAGACCGTCGAGAAGCTGGGCGAATTGTGCGGCACCGATGCCACGACGTGGTCCGGCTATCTGGAAGCGCACCGCATCCGCCGCGCCTATTTCAAGGAGCAGGGCGGCGCCACCTCGAGTGATCATGGCCATGCCACGGCCCGCACCGAGAATCTGAGCGAAGCTGAGGCGGCTCATCTTTTCGACAAGGCGCTGCGCGGCGCATGCACTGCGGAGGAGGCAGATGCATTCCGTGGCCAGATGCTGACCGAGATGGCCCGCATGAGCATTGACGATGGCCTCGTCATGCAGATCCACTGCGGCAGCTCGCGCAACCATTCCGGCCCGGTGCTGAGCACCTTCGGCCGCGACAAGGGCTTCGATATCCCGAGCCGCACCGACTATGTGCGCTCGCTCAAGCCGCTGCTCGATGCAGTCGGCATGCGGGACGATGTGTCCATCATCGCCTTCACGCTGGATGAAACCACCTACTCGCGCGAGCTTGCACCGCTCGCCGGCGTTTATCCGGCCCTGAAGCTGGGGCCCGCCTGGTGGTTCTTCGACAGCCCGGAAGGGATGATGCGCTACCGTCAGCAGGTTACGGAAACTGCGGGTTTCTATAACACCGTCGGCTTCAACGACGACACCCGTGCTTTCTGTTCCATCCCCGCCCGCCACGATGTGGCCCGGCGCGTGGATTGCGCTTACCTCGCCCATCTGGTCGCCACAGGGCGGCTGGATCAGGACGAGGCGGGTGAGGTCGCCTATGACCTCACCTACAGGCTTGCCAAGCAAGCCTACCGGCTCTGAGGAGGGCCGTTCACTTGGGAGGAGAACCAAATGACATTCATGAAGATTGCGAAGGCCGCTCTGCTGGCCAGTGTGATGATGACCGGGGCTGCAACGGCCTGCGAGACGACGCTCCGGTCATCTGATACCCACCCGGACGGCTATCCGACCGTCGAGGCCGTCAAGGCCATGGGCAAGCTGCTTGAGGAGCGCACCGGCGGCAAGCTCTGCATCGAAGTGTTCCACTCGGCCCAGCTCGGCCAGGAGAAGGACACCATCGAGCAGACGAAGTTCGGCGTCATCGACATGAACCGCGTCTCGATGGGCCCCTTCAACAACCTCGTTGAAGAAACCAAGGTTGTCTCGCTGCCCTATATCTTCCGTTCGGTCGATCACATGCACAAGGTGATGGATGGCCCGATCGGCGAGGAAATCCTCACCGCATTTGAACCGCATGGCTATGTCGGCCTCGCCTTCTACGACGGCGGCTCGCGCAGCTTCTACAATGCCAAGAAGCCGATCGAGACCATCGACGACCTGAAGGGCATGAAGGTCCGCGTCATGCAGTCGGACATCTTCGTCGACATGATGTCCGCACTCGGCGCCAATGCCACCCCGATGCCCTATGGCGAGGTCTATTCCTCGATCCAGACCGGCGTCATCGACGGGGCAGAGAACAACTGGCCGTCCTATGAATCCTCCGGCCACTTCGAGGTCGCAGGCTACTACACGCTGGATGAGCATCTGATCGTTCCGGAAGTGCTGGTGATGTCCAAGGCATCCTGGGACAAGCTCAGCGCCGAAGACCAGGCCACCGTCCGCCAGGCCGCCAAGGATTCCGTGCCGATGATGCGCGAGATGTGGCAGGCCCGTGAAAAGGCCTCCGAGGAGAAGGTGCGCGCTGCCGGTGCCACTGTCGTCACGGACATCGACAAGCAGCCCTTCATCGACGCGATGAAGCCGGTCTACGAAAAGCACGTGACCTCTGAAAAGCTGAAGGATCTCGTTGCCCGCATTCAGGCAACCGAGTGATGTGAAGCCCAAACCCGTGCCGCACCCAGCGGCACGGGCCTTCTTTTGCGTGGAGACGTCAGGTGCAGGACACCATGAAATCAATCGCGCAGGCTTTGGGCCTCATCGCTCGCCTCGCTCTCTGGCTGGCTGGCGCCGGTCTCGTTCTGATGACCGCCATCATTTCGGCTCAGGTTTTTTTCCGCTACGTTCTGAACGACAGCCTCATCTGGAGTGAACCGCTCGCGGTCATTCTCATGGGCTGGTTCATCTTCTTCGGCGCCGCAGTCGGCATCCGGGAAGGCTATCACCTCAGCTTCGACGTGCTGCTCTACGTCATTCCGGTGAAAGCCAAACTGGTTCTCTACACGGTGTCGGATTCCCTCGTCGCCCTCTTCGGGGCAGGCATGTTCTGGTACGGGCTGCAGCTTGCCCTGTCTGCCTGGAACGTGAAGCTGCCGTCCATCGGCATCTCCGGTGCCTATGATTTCGCCCCGCTGATCGGCGGCGGCATTCTCATCTTCCTGTTCTCGCTGGAGCGCATCGCCCGCCGGGCCGCAGGGCTGCCAACCGCCCGCTTCGGCGAAACCGACATGCAGGAGGCCTGAGATGGAACTCTGGATTCTGTTCGGCTCCTTTGCCGTTCTGCTGCTCATCGGCACGCCGGTGGCCTTCTGCCTCGGCATTTCCTCGCTGATGACGGTGCTCTATCTCGGCATGCCGCCGGTCATCGTGTTTCAGCGGCTGAATTCGGGTGTCTCCGTCTTCGCGCTGATGGCCATCCCCTTCTTCATCTTCGCCGGCGAACTGATGGTGCGCGGTGACATTGCCCGCCGTCTCGTAGCCCTCGCGGGGGCCGCTGTCGGCCATCTTCGCGGCGGCCTTGGCCAGGTGAACATCACCGCCTCCGTCATGTTCGGCGGCATCTCCGGCTCCGCAGCGGCAGATGCGTCGGCCATCGGCGGACTGATGATCCCGCAGATGAAGGAGCGCGGCTACGGCGTCGACTATGCGGTCAATGTCACGGTGGTGTCCTCGATCATCGCCCTGATGATCCCGCCTTCGCACAACATGATCATCTATTCGATCTCGGCAGGCGGGCGCATTTCCATCGCGGACCTGTTCACGGCAGGCATCATCCCCGGCTTCCTTCTGGCACTCAGCCTGATGATGGCGGCCTGGTGGGTGGCGCGCAGCCGCGGCTATCCGACGGAAGCCTTCCCCGGCTGGGCGGCCCTTGGCTGGCTCTTCGCCAATGCCATTCCCGGCCTGCTGCTCATCGGCATCATCTTCTTCGGCGTGCGCTCGGGCGTCTTCACCGCCTCCGAAAGCTCGTGCATCGCTGCGGTCTATGCGCTGGTGGTGACGGTTCTGGCCTACCGGACCATGACCTGGGAGAATTTCACCGCCTCCACTTTCGCGGCGGTGCGCACCACGGCCATGGTGCTGCTGGTCATCGGCTGCGCAGCCTCCTTCGGCTGGCTGATGGCCTTCCTGAAGGTGCCAGCGGAAATGGTCGCCCTGCTGCGCGGCGTCTCCGACAACCCCATCGTCATCCTGCTGCTGATCAACGTCGCCCTGCTGTTCCTCGGCACCTTCATGGACATGTCGCCGCTGATCGTCATCACCACGCCGATCTTCCTCCCCGTGGCCACCGCTTTCGGTGTCGATCCGGTGCATTTCGGCGTGATCCTGATCCTCAACCTCGGCATCGGCCTGTGCACCCCGCCCGTGGGCGCCGTGCTCTTCGTCGGCTGTGCCGTGGGGCGGATCTCCGTCTGGGATGCCATCAAGACCATCTGGCCCTTCTACGGGGCGGCCATGGCCGTGCTGATGCTGGTCACCTATGTGCCGGCATTCTCGCTCTGGCTCCCTTCACTCTTCCATTGAGGCTGACTGTCCCATGCTGAAGACCTATCCCGCTGTCCCTGCAGATCCTGGCGTCACCCGCCAGGTTCTGTCCGAAAGCCCGGAACTCATGGTCGTTGCCTTCCGCTTCGGCCACGAGGGGGCCGAGGGCAAGCTGCACAACCACCCGCATATCCAGTCCACCTATGTGGAAAGCGGCCGCTTTCTGTTTCAGGTGGACGGCAAGGAGACCGAGGTGGGGCCGGGCGACAGTTTCGTCATCCCCTCCATGGCCATCCACGGTTGCCGCTGCCTTGAGCCCGGCACCCTGATCGACACCTTCACGCCCCGCCGTGACGATTTTCTCTGAGTTTGAAGTCAACGAAGGACCCATTCCATGCTGACCGTCGAAACCCGCCACGCCATTGATCCGCAGACCGCAAAGCGGATGGACACGGAAGAGCTGCGCAAGCATTTCCACATGGGCAGCCTGTTTGCTGCCGGGGAAATCCGCCTCGTCTACACCCACTATGACCGCATGATCGTCGGCGCCGCCGTGCCTTCGGGCGCGCCGCTGGTGCTGGATCAGGTCAAGGAATGCGGCACCGCCAGCATCCTCGACCGCCGCGAGATGGCCGTCGTCAACGTCGGCGCCAGCGGCAAGGTCTCTGCAGCGGGCGAAACCTACGCCATGGAACGCGGCGACGTGCTGTATCTGCCGCTGGGCTCCGGCAAGGTGACCTTCGAGGGCGAAGGCCGCTTCTACATTCTCTCCGCGCCCGCACATGCCGCCTATCCGGCGCGCCTGATCCGCATCGGCGAGGCCGAAAAGGTCAAGCTCGGCTCGGCCGAGACCTCCAACGACCGCACCATCTACCAGTTAGTGCATCCGGCGGTGATGACTTCCTGCCAGCTCGTCGTCGGCTACACCCAGCTGCACAACGGCTCTGTCTGGAACACCATGCCCGCCCACGTGCATGACCGCCGCATGGAAGCCTATCTCTATTTCGACATGAAGCCGGAGCAGCGCGTGTTCCACTTCATGGGCGAGCCGCAGGAAACCCGCCATCTGGTGATGAAGAACGAGGATGCGGTGGTCTCCCCGCCCTGGTCCATCCACTGCGGCGCAGGCACCGGCAGCTACACCTTCATCTGGGCCATGGCCGGCGACAACGTCGATTACAAGGACGTGGAAATGGTCGCCATGGAGGACCTGCGGTGAACCCCTTCTCGCTTGAGGGCAAGACGGCTCTGGTGACCGGTGCCAACACGGGCATCGGTCAGGCCATCGCCATGGCGCTTGGCCGCGCCGGGGCGGACGTCATCTGCGCGGGACGCTCGTCCTGTGCAGAGACCGTTGGTCTCATTGCTGGCAGCAAGGGCAAGGCGCGCGAACTGGTGCTCGATTTCGCCGACCCGATGGCCGCCCGTGACGTGTTCTCCGCCGAACCGGTGGACATCCTCGTCAACAACGCGGGCATCATCCGGCGCGCCGATGCAGTGGATTTCACCGAGGCCGACTGGGATGAGGTGATGGACGTGAATCTGAAGGCCGTGTTCTTCACCTGCCAGGCCTTCGGCAAGGCCGTTCTTGGCCGTGGAGGAAATGGCAAGATCGTCAACATTGCCTCGCTCCTGTCATTCCAGGGTGGTATCCGGGTGCCGTCCTACACGGCCTCGAAGCATGGTGTTGCAGGCATCACCAAGCTTCTGGCCAACGAATGGGCGGCGAAGGGCATCAATGTGAATGCCATCGCCCCCGGTTACATCGAAACGAACAATACCGAAGCACTGCGGGCGGACCCGGTGCGCAACAAGGCCATCCTTGAGCGTATCCCTGCCGGCCGCTGGGGCCAGGCCTCGGACATCGGCGAAGCCGCCGTATTCCTTGCCTCTCCGGCTGCCAATTACATCCATGGTGCAGTGCTGAATGTTGACGGAGGCTGGCTTGCCCGCTGATCTGGAAATCGAACGTGTCGTGAATGCCAAGGTGGGCATCGTCCACCTGGGGCTTGGTGCCTTCTACCGTGCCCATGGTGCCATTTTCATCGAGGAAGCCGTTGCCCGCTCCGGCGGCAACTGGGCCATTGCCGGCGTTTCGCTGCAGAGCCCGACGACGCGCGACCGCATGGCGCCGCGCAATTTCGAATACACCGCCGTGGAACTGGGCCCCGATGGGGAAACCCGCCGTGACGTGCGCATCATCCGTGATGTGCTGGTGGCCCCGGAAAGCCCGGACGCCGTGCTTGCCGCCATGGCCAGCCCCGATGTGAAGATCGTCACCCTGACGGTCACCGAGAAGGGCTATTGCCACGAGCCGAGCACCGGCCGCCTGAACCAGTCCCACCCGGACATTCAGAAGGATCTGGAAAACGGACTCCCGGTTTCCGCGCCGGGCTATCTGGTGCGTGCCCTGCAGCGCCGCTTTGCCGCCGGTCTTGCGCCCTTCACCGTCATGACCTGCGATAACCTGCCCCACAACGGCAAGGTGGTGCGCGGAGTGGTGCTGGACCTCGCCCGCCTCATCGATCCGGCCCTTGCGGACTGGATCGAGCGCGAAGGCCGCTTCCCCTCCACCATGGTGGACCGCATCGTCCCTGCGACCAAGCCGGAAGACATCGAGCGCCTCTCAGCCATCACCGGCCGCAATGAAGACGGCCTCGTGGTGCATGAGCCGTTCCGCCAGTGGGTGGTCGAGGATGACTTCGTGGGCGGCGAGCGCCCGGACCTCGGCGCCGTTGGCGTCGAGCTGGTGTCCGATGTGGCCGTCTACGAGCACATGAAGCTGCGTATGCTCAACGGCGCGCATTCCTCGCTCGCCTATCTGGGCTACCTCTCGGGTCACAAGACGATCGCCGACACCATGGCCGATGAGGCTCTGGCCGGTTTCGTCACCCGCCTGTGGAGCGAAGAGATCATCCCCGCCCTGACCCCGCCGCCGGGCGTGGATCTTGCCGGCTATGCGGCAGCCCTCAAGGCACGCTTTGCCAACACCGGCATCCGCCACCTCACCTGGCAGATCGCCATGGACGGCAGCCAGAAACTGCCGCAGCGCATTCTCTCCACCCTTGGCGAGAACCTGAAGGCCGGCCGCAGCAGCCCGCGCCTGATGCTCGCCGTGGCCGCATGGATGCGCTATGTGGGCGGCGTGGACGAAACGGGGGCGCCGATCGAGGTGAAGGACCCGCTGGCCGCACGCCTGCGTGAACTCTTCGACAGCGCCGCAACGGCGGAAGGCAAGGCCGCAGCCCTTCTGGGCGTGCGCGAGATCTTTGATCCTGCCCTTGCCAGCCAGTTGCAGGCCCCGGTGGCAGAGGCCCTTGGCCTGCTGCTGAGCCAGGGCGCCCGCAAGACCTTGCAGTCCCTGTAACCGAGGCAAGCCATGAGCCAGCTGATCGTTCTTCATCCCGACGACAATGTGGGTATCGTGAAGGAGCGCCTTGCCGCAGGCAGCGATCCTCTCGGGTTGGGTGTGGCTCTCGCCACACCCCTCACTCCGGGCCACAAGGTGGCCCTGACCGCAATCCCCACAGGAGCGGAAATCCTCAAGTTCGGCCAGATCATCGGCCGGGCCAGCAGGGACATTGCCGCCGGGGAGCATGTGCACACCCAGAACTGCGCCTTCGGGGACCACGATCAGCAGTATCAGACCGGTGCCGATCTGGAGCGGGCGAAGGCCGCCGTGCCCTCGCCCGCTCCGCGTACCTTTGACGGCTATCTGCGCAAGGATGGCCGGGTGGGCACCCGCAACTTCATCGCCCTCTGCGCCACGGTGAACTGCTCTGCCACCGTGATCCGCCGGGCGGCCTTCGAGCTGGAAAACTCCGGCGTGCTCGAAGACTATCCGAATGTGGACGGCATCGTCGCCTTTGCCCATGGCACCGGCTGCGGCATGGCCTCCGAGGGGCGCGGCTTTGACATCCTTCAGCGCGTGCTGTGGGGCCATGCCACCCACCCCAACGTCGGCGCGGCCGTCTTCGTCGGCCTCGGCTGTGAGGTGATGCAGATCGCCCGCATGAAGCACACCTTCGGGGCGGAAGGCGCTGACCATTTCCACGGCCTGACCATTCAGGACACCGGCGGCACCCGTGCCACCATCGCGGCCATCAAGGCCAAGGTGCTGGAGATCCTGCCCGAGGTGAACAAGGCACAGCGCCAGCCCTGCCCTGTCTCGGCCCTGCGCATCGGCTTGCAGTGCGGCGGCTCGGACGGCCTGTCCGGCATCACCGCAAACCCGGCCCTTGGCAAGGCGTCGGACATGATTGTCGGCCTTGGCGGCACGGTGATCCTGTCGGAAACGCCGGAAATCTACGGTGCCGAACAGCTTCTGCTGCGCCGTGCTGCCTCGCAGAAGGTGGCGGATGATCTCATCGGCTGCATCCGCTGGTGGGAGCATTACACCGAGATGAACGGCGGCAGCATGGACAACAACCCGAGCCCCGGCAACAAGGCGGGCGGGCTGACGACCATTCTGGAAAAGTCGCTGGGCGCCGTTGCAAAGGCGGGCTCCACGCCGCTGACCGCCTTCTACGACTATGCCGCACAGGTGACGGAACCCGGCCTCGTCTTCATGGACACGCCCGGCTATGACCCTGTGTCAGCGACGGGCCAGATTGCGGGCGGTGCGCAGCTGGTGGTCTTCACCACGGGCCGCGGCTCCGCCTTCGGCTCCAAGCCGGCTCCCACCATCAAGGTGGCCACCAACGACATCCTGTTCAACGCCATGCCGGAAGACATGGACCTGAACACCGGTGACGTGTTGTCGAAAGGCATCAGCCTGGAAGACAAGGGCGAGGAAATCCTCGGCATGATCCTCGCCGTCGCCTCGGGCCAGAAGAGCAAATCCGAAGCCCTCGGCCTCGGCGACAACGAGTTCGTGCCCTGGCAGGTTGGTGCCGTGATGTAATACCAACTCTCGATGAGCTTGACTTATCGAGAGTTGGTCAAGCCCGTCCGGCGCTTGAGCCTTTTCAAGGCGTGATGCGTCAGCATCGAAAGCCTTGGTACAATGAAAAAGGCATGGCGCTGGCGCCATGCCTTGGCAGATCCTTGCGGACTGAAACAATACCCGGCGGGGCAGGCTCGCCGGGTATTTTGTTTTACTCGTCCATCTTCAGGGCCTTGATAAAGGCTTCCTGCGGGATCTCGACCTTGCCGAACTGGCGCATCCGCTTCTTGCCTTCCTTCTGCTTTTCCAGAAGCTTGCGCTTGCGGGTGGCGTCACCGCCGTAGCACTTGGCGGTCACGTCCTTGCGCAAGGCAGCGAGGGTTTCACGGGCGATCACCCGGGCGCCGATGGCGGCCTGGATCGGGATCTTGAACATGTGCCGGGGAATCAGATCCTTCAGCTTCTCGCACATGGCACGGCCACGGCGCTCGGATTGAGAGCGATGGATCAGCATCGACAAGGCGTCGACCGGCTCCTCGTTGACGAGGATCGACATCTTGACGAGGTCACCCTCGCGGTAGTCCGACAAGGAATAGTCGAAGGACGCATAGCCCTTGGAGATGGACTTGAGGCGGTCGTAGAAGTCGAAGACGACTTCGTTCAGCGGCAGGTCATAGGTGACCATGGCACGCGAGCCGACATAGGCCAGATCCACCTGCACGCCGCGCCGCTCCTGGCACAGCTTCAGGATGGCACCGAGATATTCGTCCGGCGTCATGATGTTGGCGCGGATCCACGGCTCGCGGATTTCGCTGATCTTCACCACATCCGGCATGTCCGCCGGGTTGTGCAGTTCCACTTCCGAGCCATCTGTCAGCGTCATCTGGTAGACCACCGAGGGCGCGGTGGCGATGAGGTCGAGGTCGAACTCGCGCGAGAGGCGCTCCTGGATGATTTCCAGATGCAGGAGACCGAGGAAGCCGCAGCGGAAGCCGAAGCCCAGCGCCGCAGAGGTTTCCATCTCGAAGGAGAAGCTGGCGTCGTTGAGGCGCAGCTTGCCGACGGCAGCGCGCAGATCCTCAAAGTCCCCCGCATCCACCGGGAAGAGACCGCAGAAAACCACCGGCTGCGCCGGCTTGAAGCCCGGCAGCGCCTCGGCGCAGGGCTTGCGCTCGTCGGTGATCGTGTCACCCACGCGGGTATCGGCGACTTCCTTGATGGAACCGGTCAGAACGCCGATCTCGCCGGGGCCGATCTGGTCCACCTGCAGGAACTTCGGCGTCATCACGCCGACGCGGTCCACTTCATAGGACGCATTCGTGCCCATCATGCGGATGCGCTGGCCGCGCTTCAGCGTGCCGTCGATGATGCGCACCAGCACCATCACGCCCAGATAGGGATCGTACCAGCTGTCCACCAGCATGGCCTTCAGCGGCCCGTCCCTGTCGCCCTTCGGCGCCGGCAGACGGGTGACGATGGCTTCCAGCACATCTTCGATGCCAAGGCCGGTCTTGGCGGAGATCATCACCGCATCGGTGGCATCGATGCCGATCACTTCCTCGATCTGCTCCTTCACCCGGTCCGGCTCGGCGGCGGGCAGGTCGATCTTGTTGAGGACGGTGACGATCTCGTGGTTGTTGTCGATGGCCTGATAGACGTTGGCCAGCGTCTGGGCTTCCACGCCCTGGCTGGCATCGACCACCAGCAGCGAGCCCTCACAGGCCGCCAGCGAGCGCGAGACTTCATAGGCGAAGTCGACGTGGCCCGGCGTGTCGATCAGGTTCAGGATATATTGCTGCCCGTCCTTGGCATTATAGACGAGGCGCACGGTCTGCGCCTTGATCGTGATGCCGCGTTCCCGCTCGATGTCCATCGAGTCAAGAACCTGATCGGTCATCTCCCGGTCCGTCAGCGTGCCCGTCATCTGGATGAGACGGTCCGCAAGCGTGGACTTGCCGTGGTCGATGTGGGCCACGATGGAGAAGTTGCGAATATTGGAAATGGGCTGGCTCGTCATGCTTGCCCGTTTACCACTCCGTTTGGCTTCCGCAAAGGGGATTGCAGTGGTTGAAGCATGGGTTTCCGGCGTATTTTTTAACCCTGATGCGAAGACTTGACTCAAATCCCGGGCCGGGGCGGCAAATCACGGCGCAGGATGGTGCCGAACCGGGCTGCTTCGTCCGCAATTTCGAGGGCAAAGTCGAGCAGCATTTCCTGCTCAAGTGATTTGCGCGACTGCACCACCAGCGCAATGTCACGGGTCAAAGGCTCGAAGTCGGCGGGGCGGATTTCGACGAGACGCCCCGCCGCCAGCGATGCCTCGACGGATGAGCGGACAAAGAAGCCGATCCCCTCGCCCGCCTCCACCAGATAGCGGCCCGGCTCGGTTGGAAGCTCCACACAGGAGGGGGCCGCAAGCGTCAGCGACGTCATCCGTGCCGGTGCGATCTGCCACCAGCGCAGATTGAAGAAGCGCGGCGCAAGGCGCAAAGCCTCCTGCATGTCCGGTGCCTCGCCGATCCGCTCCGCGACGGCAGGCGCCGCCACCAGCGGCAGATCCTCGCGCAGCACGAACAGCGGCTCCACATGGGTCAGCAGCGGATCGATGTTGGGCCAGCACATGACGGCCAGATCCACCTCGCGCTCATGCAGCATGGTGGCCACATGTGTGTGGCGGCCATCGCGCACGATCACATCCACCCCGGCATGACGGCGCTGAAACCGCAGCAGCGCGCGGCTGACCAGCGGCATGATCATGGTGCTGAGCGTACCGATGGCGACACGTCCGCGCTCGGCGCGCTTGAGCGCCTCGCGCGCCTCCTGCATCACACCCAGCATGCGCCGGCAATAGGGCAGGAAGCTGATGCCCACATCCGTCAGGCGCACATTGCGCCCGCGCAGGAACAATGACCCGCCCACCGCATCTTCCAGCGCCTTGATGCGCATGGAAACGGTCGCCTGCGTGACATTGAGCCGGGCAGCGGCGCGGGTGAAGCTGCCATCGCGGACCACACGGTCGAAGGTGTGGAGTTGATCGAAGTCCATCGATTGAATTTTCTTATGGAAGGGATAATTTCTTTTGCGTTGAGAGGGTATAGAAGACGAAAATCTAATGCAATCCGGAACCCGAGCCATGCAGCTGCGCCCCGCCACTCACGAAGATCTACCCGCCCTTCTCGACCTGCACAACACCGCCGTGCGGGAGCTTCGGGCCATCTGGACCGACCGCCTCGACACTCTGGAAGACAGGCGCAAATGGCTGGAGGGACGGCAGTCCGCGGGCCTGCCGGTAATCGTCGCCGTTGATGAGAATGGCGGGTTTATGGGCTACGCCAGCTACGGCCCCTTCCGGGCCAAGGAGGGCTATAACCTGACCATGGAGCACTCGATCTATGTCAGCAAGGCGGCGCAGGGCAAAGGCACCGGCAAGGCGCTTCTGGCAGAGCTGATCGAACGGGCCAAGGCCGCCGGGCTGCATGCGCTGGTGGGCGCAGTGGATGCGGACAATGCCGCCTCCCTCGCCCTGCATAGCCGTTTCGGCTTCACCGAAACAGGCCGCCTGCCGCAGATCGGCTTCAAGTTCGGCCAGTGGATGGACCTGATCTTCGTGGTCAAGGTGCTGTCAGACCAAGCCGCACCGCCGGCTGGCTCTGCGGTCTGATACGGCCCCCGGTGAGGCTACCTCACCGGGATTTTATATTATTCGCCCCAGCTCACTCGCCCTTGATCAGCTTCTTGCGCAGCCAGCCGGACAGGCTGTCCATGGCCATGACCATCAGCACGATCAGCGTCATGTAATAGGCCACCTCTTCCCAGTCGCGCTGGGTCTGGATGGCCTGCGTCAGCAGCAGGCCGATGCCGCCACCCACGATGGCACCGATGACCGTGGCACTGCGGGTGTTGGATTCAAGGAAGTAGAGCGCCTGGCTGAGCAGCACCGGCATCACCTGCGGGATGACGCCGAAGCGGGCGCGCTGCACCGCATTGGCGCCGGTGGAGCGCACACCCTCCACCTGCTTCTCGTCGATGTTTTCCAGCGCTTCGGAGAAGAGCTTGCCGAAGCTGCCCGTGTCCGTGATCATGATGGCGAGGGCACCGGTCATCGGGCCGGGGCCGAAGGCGCGTGACAGGATGATGGTCCAGATCAGGCCATCCACACCGCGGATGAAGTCGAACACGCGGCGGGCGGCAAAGCGGAACGGCCCCAGCGGGTTGAAGTTACGGGCCGCAAGGAAGCTGAGCGGGAAGGCAATCAGCGCAGCACCGGCCGTGCCGAGGAAAGCCATCAGCATGGTTTCAAACATGGCCCACATAACATCCCCATGCCGCCACATCCGGTTGGTCCAGAAGTCATGCAGCATGGCCGGCGCATTGGCCAGCTCCGGATTGAGCCGCTCGCCCCAGAGCGCAAGGTTCATCAGCTCCAGCGGGCCCTTGCCGTAGAAGGGGCTGTCGAGGGTGAAGAAGAACAGCTCCCAGCCAGGGAAGTAACGGAAGGTATCCACCTTGGAGCGGGTGTAGGTAAAGCGGCCAGCCTTGGTCGTCACGGACACGCGGGAATCCGAAGCGTTGATCCAATCCGGCAGTGGCTGCGGGGCTGTCAGCTTCAGGCTGTTACCTTCCGGCTTGATATCGATCAGCCCATAACCCGGCACATCATAACGCGCACCAGTTGCGTCATAGGTGACGACGTGGCCATCCCCCAGATCGACCACGGTGGTGGTGCCGTCGCTGGTCACCCAGTCCGGCAGCATGCCCTCCGGATAGGTACCCTTGTTTTCACCTTCGACAGCGACAGTCAGCCCGCCGTTGCGGTTGTCGCGCGTCACATGCACCTTGTAGGACCAGAAGTCCGCCAGAAGGATGGCCGCATTGTCCAGTCTTGCCCGCTGCGCAAGGCCCGCCAGATCGAAGGCAAAGGCCGCATAGGCGAGATAGGCCAGGATCAGCCCCGGCACCGCGAAGGCTGCGATACGGCGGTTGCGGAAGCGGGTGAGGATGGTGCTGTTGAGATCCGCCGTCTGCGGCATGTCCATGGTGGCCATGTCAGTGTCCTTTCACCAGCCTGTGACGGGCATGGTCCGACAGCCGGTCGATCAGCACGATTGTGATGAAGAGCATCAGGAAGATGGCCACCACCTCGTCGTAGCGGCCCTGGCCCCATTGCATGGCGATCTTCAGGTCATAGCCGATGCCGCCGGAGCCGACGAAGCCCAGAATGGCGGAAGCGCGCACGTTGATCTCGAAGCGCATCAGCGCATAGGAAAGCCAGTTCGGCGACACCTGCGGAATGACGCCGAGCCACATCTTCTGCATCCAGGAGGCGCCCACAGAGGCGAGGCCTTCGACCGGCTTCAGATCGGCGTTCTCCGCCACTTCCGAGAAGAGCTTGCCAAGCGCGCCCGCCGTGTGAAGGGCAATGGCGATGACGGCCGGCACCGGACCGCCGCCGAGAATGAAGACAAGCATCAGCGCCACGACGATCTCCGGAATGGCGCGCAGGGCGTCCATCATCCGGCGGAACAGCGGCACAAGGCGGGGCCAGCGGGCAAGGCTGCGGGTGGCCAGCAGCGCCAGCAGCATGGCGGCCAGCGCGCCCATGAGTGTTGCCGTGGCGGCGATGTTCACCGTTTCGATCAGCGAGGCAAAATGATCGGCCATCAGGCCGGGCAGGACCGCCCGCTTGGCCCAGGCTTCAGAGAGCACTTCGGAGGGAAAGTCGAAAACCTGCGACAGGCCATTCCAGAAGCCGCCGGCATTGCGCCCGTCGGCCATGATCCAGCCGGAGGAGAACAGCATGATGAAGAACAGCAGCAGCACGCCGCCATAAAGGCGCTTGCGCCGCGTCATCTCCAGATAGGCTTCATGATGCGAGGCAACGCCCTTGCGGCTGCCGCCATCAGCTCCGTACGCGAGATTGGTCATGGTGCCCTGAAATGGTGCCCTGAAAAATGCGAGTGCCGGGCTCCATCACTGGAGCCCGGCATGGATATGCGGAAGGCTTACTTGGCTTCCTGCAGCTTGCGGGCTGCGATGATGCCGAGGTAGGCATCATGGGTCACCGGGACCAGATCCTTGGCATCGCCATGCGACAGGGCATAGGCGCACTTGGGATCATCCTGCCACATGGTGTCGGCGATGGCGGTGACCTTGGCCTTCACGTCGTCCGGCAGAGCCTTGCGGATCACGAAGGGGCCTTCCGGGATCAGCTTGGACTTCCAGATCTCGACGAGATCGTTCATGTCCACGATGCCGGCGTCAGCTGCCTTGCGGAAGGCACCCGAGTTGTAGCCGTCTTCCCATTCGCCAAGGCCGTCAGACCAGCTTACAGCGGCGTCAAAGTCGCCGTTGGCGACGCCAACGATGGACTGCTCATGGCCGCCGGAGAACTTCACTTCGCTGAAGTACTGGTCCAGCTTGCCATAGGTGTCCTGCAGCTCCGCGCCGGGAACCAGATAACCCGAGGTGGAGTTCGGATCAGCAAAGGCAAAGCGCTTGCCCTTGGCGTCTTCCATCGAGGTGATGCCGCTGTCCTTGCGGGCAAAACCGATGGCGTAATAACCGGTGGAGCCATCAAGGTTCTGCTTGGTCAGAACCGGCTCAACGGCTTCAGCGTTGGTCAGGTAGATCTTGGCATAGGCCGAAGCGCCGAGGCCGGCGAAGTCGATCGAACCGCCGAGCATGCCCTGGATCACGCCGTCGTAGTCGGCCGGGGTGAAGAGCTTGACCGGCACGCCGAGGGCTTCTTCCACCTTGACGCGGAAGCACTCGTTCGAGGTCATGCGGTCCTGGGCGTTTTCACCGCCGAGGATGCCGATGTTGAACTGGGTGATCTTTTCCTGCGCACCGGCAACGGTGGTGCAGGCAAGCGAGAGGGCAGTCGCCAGAAGCAGCTTCTTCATGAGAACTCCATTTTCACAGAATAGGGGCCTGAACCGGCTTGGGTCCGGATTCAGGCCGGGACCGTCAGGACACCATCGCGGCGGCGTAGGCAGGCTGGGACCACGCGGGATCTTCAGCCCTTGCGTCCGCCGGAATGCTTGTGGAGGTGGCAGCTTCGTTGAAGCTGTCATCGGCTCCGTAAATCTCGCGGGCAACGCTGGTCGTCAGCTCGTCCGCCGTGCCGTCAAACACCACTTCGCCATCGCGCATGCCGATCACCCGGTCGCAGTAGCGCCGCGCGGTGTCGAGCGTGTGCAGGTTGGCAATCACCATGCGGCCGTCTTCCACGTTGATCTTCTTCAGCGTGTCCATGACGATCTGCGCATTCATCGGATCAAGGCTTGCAATCGGCTCGTCAGCCAGAATGATCTTCGGATCCTGCATCAGGGCGCGGGCAATGGCGACGCGCTGCTGCTGGCCGCCGGAGAGAGCCTCCGCCCGCTTCGGCGCCTGCTCGGCGATGCCAAGCCGGTCCAGAATTTCGAGCGCCTTGAGAATATCGGCGCGGGACCAGAGGCTGAACAGCGTCTCGATCGTGGAGCGGCGGTTCAGGATGCCGTGCAGCACATTGGAGGCCACATCCATGCGCGGCACCAGGTTGAACTGCTGGAAGATCATGGCGCACTGGGACTGCCAGGCCCGCGAGGCCGCCCCCTTCAGCGCCAGGATGTTGCGGCCCTCAACCAGGATTTCGCCGGCACTGGCATCCGTCAGGCGGTTCATCATGCGCAGGAACGTCGACTTGCCCGCCCCGGACCGGCCGATGATGCCGACGAAGGCGGGACCGGAGACCTCAAAACTGATCCGGTTCACGGCTGCCTTCTGACCGAACAGACGCGTAACTTCCCTGACTTCCAGCATTGGCCACCCCTTTTTGCTCGGCGTAACCTAGTGCTCCTGTGTGACAGTTTCTTGTAGGAAGCATGAAGATCATGCGAATAGATTTAGCCGGATACATTTTGACGACCATCTAAATTAACGCACTGAAATAAATAACGAAATTCTTTCTGGTTTATTTTTCGGCTAAGTATCAACCCGGCTCCGCGCCGTTCTGATGGCCTTCAGGCGTTAACAAAAATCCCGGCCTGCAGGAGAAGGCCGGGATCTTGGAACATCAGGCTCTGGAGGAAGCTTCAGCTCATCCAGCGAAGTTCACGGCCACGCACCGGATTGACGAATGCACGCCCCTCGGCCTGTGACGCGGACCACTCGCGCTTCAGCTGCATCCACCAGCGCCCTTGCGTATCCGCATCATTGATCAGCATGAGCTTGGGATTGTACTCCAGCCCCTCGCGCTGCTGGATGACGACGCGGCGGTCCTGACCGAGGAAGACATTCATCAGATGGCGGATCAGCGGCTTGAACGGCCCGATCCAGCCCATGCTGGCCCAGAACATCTGCCGCACTTCCGTCTCATCCTCGCTCACCGGGGTGATGGTGGTCAGGCCGACAACGGAATGCTTCGAGCCCTTGATATGCTCGATGCGCAGGCCCGGCAGCATGTAGCGGATTTCCGTCGTCACATCATCGCCCAGCAGCTTGTAGGCAATGTTCTGCGGCGGCAGCTTGTGGCGCACCATGGCCCAGCCCAGTTCCGACGGCTCGAAGAGCTTGCGCTTGGGCCGGAGCTTCGAGGCGTTCTTCTTGAACCACCAGGAGGTATGGACGAAGGCGGCGTGGGTCGGGTCCATCAGGCCAAGGGCCGCATGGTCCACCGAACAGACGAAGTGCTGCATGATGTGCAGGGCCGGGCCCTGCTCCACCGCAAAATCCGGCAGCATCGGCGGCTGCGGCCGGCGGCCTTCCGCCGGGCTTTCGCCATTGGCGGCGAAATAGACCCAGATCAGCCCCTGCTGCTCCACGACGGGATAGGCACCACAGGTGATCTTGGAAAAGTCGATGGTCTGGTCTTCGTGGGTGGAGGGAATATCAACACAGACGCCATCCGTATCAAAGCGCCAGCCGTGATAGCAGCATTGCACGGTCTCGCCGTCGAACTTGCCATGGCGCAGCGGTATGCCGCGGTGCGGGCAGATGTCGCGCAGGGCGAACACCTTGCCGGCCTTGTCCCGGCCCAGCAGCACCATGTCCCCCATCAGCTTCTTGCCGGTCATCGCGCCGGGTTTGATCTCCGCGCCCGGACAGGCCACGTACCACAGACCGCGCAGAAGTTCCGCCTTGAGATTATCCACCTGAAGTCACCCTGAAACCGGCTGCCGAAGCCTCTTTTGTCCGGGTGTACCCGAGCAGGACGGCAGGCTCAAGGCTTCGATGCAGCGGCCCGGTCCGCAGCATTACGGATGCAGGGCGGGCAGGAAGGCCTCAGGCGGCGCTGGAGAGAAGCGTGCCGATCTGTTCACGCGTGCCCGCATAGAGCGAGGAAACCGACGCGCTCTGGTAGCTGGAGGAGACGCCGTTGCCGCTGACATTGATGCTGCCTGCGCTGGCGGAACGGGCGGAGAGGCCGGTCGCGCTGTCATAGGAAACGCGGTCATAGGATACGAAGGAGGCAGAAATCTTCTGGCCGCCGATCTCGCCTTCGATCAGGGTCTCGGTGATCGTGGCGCTTTCGTAGGCCATTGAGCTCAGGGATGAGCCGCCTGTTCCGCTGTCTTCGCCGAGTGCCGAGCGGATTTTATTTGCAGCCTTCGTGTAATCCTCGGAAGAGGCCAAAGGAGATTTTTCGTTATCCTTGCCGTCTTCCTTGCCCTTCTGGACAGCCTCACGCAGCGTTTTGATGACGGCTTCCGCTTCCTGAGCCTGCTTGGTTGCGGCTTCCAGAACAGAACTACTTGCGCTATCCTTGGCTGCAGGCTTCGCAGAGGAACCGGCAGGCGTTGCATCCAGCAGGCTCCCGCCCTTTGACCCGGTCGAGTTCTGGGACATGGAAAACAGGCTGGCAGAGGTGGTCGTCGTCTGGATCGAAAGCTGCATGCCGGGCTCCATCCTGGGCTGCGGGCGGCGAATCTGAAGCAGAGTGTCGGGGGAAAAGATTAACGCACCATTAACCAATCTTTCTGGAAGCTGGATTGCGGGCCTGACTGATGGGCTGGGGGATTGAAACGGAGGAAACGATCATGCCGGTCACACAGATCTTCTCGCTTCCCGGCCGCAGCGCCGAGGAAAAGCAGCTCATCATGGAGTGCATCCATGAGGCGCTGATGACGCGTTTCGATATTCCCCATGACGATCAGTACATGATCTTCAACGAGAAGGCGCGGGAGGACTTCTTTTTCGGCACGTTCCCCGAGATGGAGCGCAGTGATGCCTTCCTTCTGATCCAGATCACCGTCAGCAACACCCGCAGCGTGGAAATGAAGAAGAACCTCTACAAGGCCATCTGCGACAAGCTCGGCCGCAAGGCAGGCGTCATGCATGACGACGTGATGGTGTCGCTCGTCGAGGTGACGCGCGACTGCTGGTCCTTCGGCCGGGGCATTGCGCAATACACCTGACCGGCTTCGCATGGAACGCGCAATCCCGCTCAGGCGCCGGAGGCGAAAAATATCGAAGTGTTAACGTGTGAGTGGGACGATTCCCCAGGATATGACGAATCCTGACGGAAAATCCGTATCCAATCCCGGCTCAGTGTCCTTAATCTTGCAGGGATTGGAAGGTTGCTTCGCCGGCTGCCGCCCATTCCCATCCTGTCGCAACAGTTTGCAGGTCGCCCCGAACCATGTGCCGTCTGGCTGCCTATCTCGGAACCGAGATCCCGCTCGAAAACATCATTGCCAAGCCCCGGCATTCCCTGCTCGTGCAGAGCCTGGATGCGCAGGAAGCGAAACTCAGGGTCAATGGCGACGGCTTCGGCATTGCCTGGTATGGCCATGCAGCAGAGCCCGGCCTGTTCAAGGACGTGCTGCCGGCCTGGGCCGATACCAATCTGCAGAGCATCTGCCGGCTGGTGACCTCCCGGCTGTTTCTGGCGCATGTGCGCGCAGCGACCACGGGAGCGACGTCACGGGACAACTGCCATCCGTTCTCTCATGGCCGCTGGGCCTTCATGCATAATGGCAACATCGGCGATTTCGCCCGCATCCGCCGCGAGATGGAAATGCTCATCAATGAGGATTTCTATGCGCTGCGCCGGGGCACGACGGATTCCGAACTCTTCTTCCTGCTGCTCCTGACCAATGGCCTGGAGGAGAACCCGCGTGCCGCGCTGGATCTGACGCTCTCGCAGGTGCTGGATATAGCCGCCCGCCGCACCACCGGCGAAAAGCCCATCCGGCTCACCTGTGTCTTCACCGAGGGCACGGAGCTTTTCGCCTTCCGCTATGCCGATGATGCGGCAGCCCCTACGCTCTACATCTCCGAATGCCTCGACCACGGTGGCCGCGCCTTTGCCTCCGAGCCGCTGGAGGGCGCCTGCGCGCGCTGGCGTCCGGTGGAACAGGGCCATCTTTACCGCCTGTCCCCGACCGGTGTTGAGCAGACGCCGCTGGCCGTGCCCCTGAGCGGCGCGGCAGAGCGCGTTCTGGAAGCGGCCTGCTGAGTTTTTTCAAGCCGGCCCTCATCCCTGCTTGACGAATTTCCATATTCGGGATTTAATCCCAAATATGGAAAAGAAAAAATCAGACCAGGCTGAACTTGATCAGCAGATCGCCCTGCGCCTGCGCCAGCTGCGTCAGGAGAAGGGGCTTTCGCTTGATCAGCTTGCAGCTCTAAGCGGCGTCAGCCGCGCCACCCTGTCGCGGCTGGAAAATGCCGAAGTCAGCCCGACCACGGCCGTATTGGCCAAGCTCTGCACCGCACATGGGCTGACTCTGTCGCGGCTGATGCAGATGGCGGAGGATGCCTTTCCCGCCGTGGTGCGGCGGGATGCACAGCCCGTCTGGACCGATCCGGAAACCGGCCACCGCCGCCGTGTCATCTCTCCCCCCACCAGCGCGCTGTCGGGTGAGGTGCTGGAGTCCGTTCTGCCGCCCGGTACCTCCATCACCTATGAAGCCCCGCCCCGTCCCGGCCTTGAGCACCATCTGGTGATGCTGGATGGCAAGCTGACAGTCACACTCGACGGCGAAGCGCATGCGCTGGCGCCGGGGGACTGCCTGCGGTTCCAGCTCTATGGCGGCAACAGCTTCGAAACGCCGGCCGAAACCGGCGCCTGCTACCTGATTTTCATGGTTTGAGACCACCCGCAAGTCCGGAGAGTTCCCTTGTCCGATATGAGCCTTGACCTGCGCCGTAGCCCGGCGCAGCTGGATGACGCCTGCCTTGATGGCCTTGCAGACGTGCTTTTCGGCTGCGTCAGCGGCGGGGCCAGCGTCAGCTTTGTGGAACCCTTCACGCGGGAGGACGCCCGCCGTTTCTTTGAACAGAAGGTCGCCCCGTCCGTCGCCAGCGGCGACAGTGATCTGCTGCTGGCCGTTGTGGAGGGCCGCATTGCCGGAACGGTGCAGCTAGCCTGCGACACCCCGCCCAACCAGCCGCACCGGGCCGATGTGCGCAAGCTGCTGGTTCATCCGAACTTCCGCCGCCGTGGCATCGCAGAAGCCCTGATGCGTGAGGTGGAGCGGCTGGCGCACGAGCGGGGCCGCAGCCTCATCACCCTCGACACCCGCGAAGGCGATTCAGCCGAACAGCTCTATCTCAAGCTCGGCTACCAGATCCTCGGCCGCATTCCCGCCTATGCCAATCACCCGCAGAGCGGTGAGCCGGAGGGCTGCACCTTCTTCTACAAGGTGCTGGCGTCTCCAGGCTCATAACCCAAGGTGAAGCCTACCAGCTCTGCAGGCTGCGCAGCAGGTGGGCCTTCTTGTGCATGTGCCCGCCCATGCGCGTCAGTAGCCCTTCCAGCACGGCAATGCCCCGGAAGAGATGCGGCCCCTTGTTGAGCATGACGCATTCGGCGCGTGCCGCCATGGCGGCGTCGGTCATTTCCCCGCGTGAGGCGATCCCGGTCTTCATCAGGCTCTCCATCACTTGCGTCGCCCAGATCACCGGCACATGCGCGGCTTCGCAGAGCCAGAGGATTTCCTCCTGCATCTCTGCCAGCCGGGCAAAGCCGATTTCCACCGCAAGGTCGCCACGGGCAATCATCACGGCGGTGGGCTGGCGCCCGGCTGCGCGCACCAGCATGTCCGGCAGGTTGCGCACGGCGCGCCGGGTCTCGATCTTCAGAACAAGGCCGATGCTGCGCCAGTCTTCCGGGCGTTCCCGGGCAAGTGCTGCCTGCAGCTCTTCCACGTCTTCCGGGGTCTGCACGAAGGAGAACTCCACCCCGTCCGCATGGCGGGCAACGAAGGGCAGCAGCGCCCGGTCATCAGCGGTCAGGGCCGGCACCAGAACGTCGCTGTCGGGGAAGTTGATGCCCTTCTCGGGCTTCAGCTTGTAACCATCGGTTTCAGGACCGGTATCGATGCCCAGCACCAGCCCCCAGTCCTGTGCCGACAGAACGGTGGCGGCCAGCTTGCCATCATCGATGAAGACGCGGTGCCCCGGCTCGGCCGCTTCCAGGGCCTGACCCAGCTCGCATTCGATCGCCGGCAGCTTGCGCGGCGCCGCGTCAAGGTGGCCCGGACGCACCACAGCCAGTTCACTTTCCGGGAACACCCGGCTGCCGTTCTTGCCTTTCTTCAGGGCCCCGGTGCGGATTTTCGGGCCCGGCAGATCCATCATCACCTTCATCCGGCGGCCGGTGGCATGGGCGGCGGCCTCCACATGGGCGATCATCGAGGCCCAGGCACTTTCCCCGTCATGGGCGCAGTTGATGCGCACCGCCTCCACACCAAGATTAGCCAGCTCAGCAAAGAAGGCAGGGTCGCCCGCAGCTTCACCCGGAACCGTGACGAGCAGCCGTGTGGGGCGCGTTTCCTGCAAGGCGCCCAGCAGGGCATCGGCCCTTTGCCGGATGCGCTCCTCACCGGCGAAGAAACGGTCATCCTGTGCCGCAGACGAGCCAGATGCCGCCAGACCTTGCCCCGTGGCCGCGCCCAGCAGGCGCTCCACCGCATGGAGCGTGGGCATCACGCGGCTCTCCGCCCGTCCGAGGGAGGACAGGCCCGCCGCCATCAGCCGTCTTTGCAAGGGCCGCAGATCCCTGTGCCGCAGGGCGAGATAATGCGAGAGGTTCGCCGCGCTCGGGGCAAATTCCGGTGTTTCCACCCATCCCTCCCAGCGGGCTGCCAGCACAGCTCCATCTGCGGCGACGGAGGCGGCAAGCTGGTTCACATCTGCCTGCAGCGCCGCGAGATCAGGATCTGCAGGCGTCTTCTTCTTTGACGCTGCAGGCTTGCGTGTCCGGGCCGGGCTCTTGCGGGCAGTTGCAGGCTTTGCATCAACGGCGGATTTTACGGCGGTCATATCATGCTCATCCATGGCGCACCTCCGCAGGTTTGGTAGCATCCGCCCATGACAGGACCTTGACCTTGCGCAATCGGCCAGGGAAAACACGCAGTCTTCCGCCTTCCCTTCGTCGCAATCCTCGTCAACACTCACCTCCGGGTACGGGACAGCGCCCGGCAGTGATCTTCACTCGGGGGAGAGAGACCTGTTGGCCGGGAAGAAGACCAAGGAGGCCTGCGGTGAGCAGAAAGGCGAAGCATTTCATCCTGTCCATGGACGGCGGCGGCATCAGAGGCATCATCCCCTTACGTATTCTGGAGGCGCTGGACGGGCGTCTGCGCCGCGCAGGCGTGACCCGGCCCCTTCACCAGATTTTCAGCCTGATCTGCGGCACCTCTGCCAGCGGCCTTGTTGCTGCGGCCCTTGCCGCGCCGCGCAACGGCGGTGCTGGCGGGGAGGCGGCGGGCACCCTGTCGGACCTGCGCCACTTCTTCGAGGTCGAGGCGCGCGAGCTGTTCACCTACAGCTTCAGCAAGCGCCTTGGCCGCTTTGTCACCAACCCGCTTGGCCTCTTCGACGAGCGCTATGATGCCCGCCCGCTGGAGCGGATGCTGAAGGACCGTTTCGGCTGGACCTCCATGGCCAGCGCCCTCACCCATGTGATGCTGCCGGCCTATGACATCGAACGGCGCAATCTGGTGATGATGTCCAGCGCGCCGGGGGCCGATGGGGCGCGGCCGGATGACTACTATTTCTGGGAAGCGGTGCGCGCCTCGATGGCCGAACCATCCTTCTTTGAGCCTGCCCGCATCGACAATCTGACCCGTGGCTGCAACGAGGCGATGATCAGCGGCAGCGCAATTCTCGGCAATCCGTCCATGGCCGCCTATGCGCAGGCCCGCCGCATGGGCTGGGCAACGGAAGATATCGTGATGATCTCGCTGGGCACCGGCCATGCAAGTGGACGAGCCTTCGAATTCGGGCCTGCATGCCGCTGGGGCGCGCTCGGCTGGATGCTGCCGTCGAATGGCGCACCGCTCCTCTCGGTGCTGCAGGACGGGCATGCGGCCGCCGCCGCCGGTCTGGCGGAACAGGTTTTCGCCGATCTGGACGGCCCCGCCTATTACCGCTTTGACGGCGAGCTGCCGCCGGAGGCCGAGGAGATGGACAATGGCCGGCCCGGCAATCTCATCCTGCTCAACGGCGCGGCCGACCGGATCATCCGGGACCAGACGCTGATGCTGGATGAACTGGCGGCATTGATCGCGGCCAGCTGCGAAGAGGCTGAGGAGGCCGGCACGTCTGCCGGAAAGGAGCGGGAAGCGGCCTGAAAGGGGGCATGAAGGACAGGCCCGGAAGCGCCGGCTGACATGATCCGTGATCGCGGCAGGCTTGCCCTCAGCGCCCGACTCTGTTGAGACTCACCGGGCACGGGTCATCATGGCCCTCGCCACGGATTTCAGTGCTCATGGCTTATCTTTCCTGTGTTCCCCGGCCGGTCGCGGCCCGGCGCCTTGCCTTTGCCCTCGCCGCTTTAGGGCTGTCCGGCCTGTTTGATGCTGCGCCGGTTCAGGCCTCCGCCACTCCAGCATCCAAGCCTGCCGCACGCGAGGCAGCGGCGCCGAAGCTGCCGCGCCATGTCGACCCGGAGGCCCCGGCCAAGGACTATTTCGGTGCCATGAAAGAGCCAGCAGCGCTCGCCTCCCGCGCCATCGGCTCTTACGCCAAGGGCTGCCTGGCAGGAGCTTCGGCCCTGCCCATCAATGGCCCCTCCTGGCAGGTCATGCGCCTGTCGCGCAACCGCAACTGGGGCCATCCGGCGCTGATCAGCTTTCTGGAGGACTTCGCGGCGAAGGCACCGAAGGTGGGCTGGCGCGGGCTGCTGGTGGGCGATCTTTCCCAGCCGCGCGGCGGGCCGATGACCTCCGGCCACTCCAGCCACCAGATCGGGCTGGATGCGGATATCTGGCTGACGCCGATGCCGGACCGGGTGCTGAGCCGGGACGAGCGGGAAAACATCTCCGCCATTTCCATGGTCAAGCAGCCGCAGGATGTGGCAGGCGCAGACCGCAGCGTGGACCCGAAGCGCTGGACCGATACTCATGCCGCGCTGATCCGCCTTGCGGCGAAGGACCAGCGCGTTGCCCGCATCTTCGTCAATCCGGCGATCAAGAAGGCGCTCTGTCAGTTCGAAACCGGTGACCGGGCCTGGCTGCGCAAGGTGCGGCCCTGGTGGGGCCACGACTATCATTTCCACGTGCGCATGTCCTGCCCGGCGGGCAGCGTGGGCTGTGCCGATCAGGACGAGCCGCCGGAGGGCGACGGCTGCGGCACGGAACTGGCGTCCTGGCTGGCAGACGGGCCCTGGGTGCCGAAGATCGACCCGGAAACCGGCAAGCTGCCCCCGGTGCAGAAGAAGCGCCCGCTGGTCCTTGCCGCCCTGCCGAAGACCTGCGGCGAGGTTCTGACCGCACGGTGAAGGCTTGGCAATCTGAGGCCCGCCGGGTCTGAAGCTCAGAGCCCGGCCAGCGGGAAGATGTCGGCCTTGCGGATGGTGAGGCGTCCGGTTTCACCGGCGCTAACGTCAGCCGTCGACGGCACTTCCAGCTCCAGAGCCTCTTCCGGTGCACCGTTGCCGGTGGCGCGGACGATCAGGCGGCGGCCGCCCGGATGGTCGATGACGCGCTGCACGGTGGCGGGGATGCCGCCGTCCGCTTCCCTCTGCCAGCCAAGATCCGCAGGACGGACGTAGATTTCCACCGGCCCGCTCGCCTCTCCGCTGGTGCCCACCGGCTGGCCATCCACCAGCAGCATGCCTTCGCGGGCCTCGCCGGTGAAGCGGTTGGCATCGCCGAGGAAGCGGGTGACGAAGGGCGAGGCCGGGGTGCGGCAGACATCGCGCGGGGTGCCCTGCTGCTCGATGCGGCCTTCATTGAGGATGACCACCCGGTCGGCCAGATCCAGCGCCTCTTCCTGATCGTGCGTGACGAACAGCGTGGTGATGCCCAGCTCGTCGTGGATCTCGCGCAGCCAGCGGCGCAGGTCGCGGCGCACATTGGCATCGAGCGCGCCGAAAGGCTCGTCCAGCAGCAGCACCTTCGGGTCAACGGCGAGCGCACGGGCAAGGGCGACACGCTGGCGCTGGCCGCCTGAAATCTGCGAAGGGAAGCGGCCACCAAGCCCGGCAAGGCGCACCAGCGACAGAAGTTCCGCCACCCGGTCCGCGATTTCCTGGCGGCTGCGGCGGGTTTTGGACACCTTCATGCCGAAGGCGATGTTTTCCGCGACGGTCATATGCGGGAAGAGGGCGTAGTGCTGGAACACGAAGCCCACACCCCGGTCGCGCACGGGGATATTGGTTGCGTCTTCCGTGCCGAAGAGGATGCGGCCCTCATCGGCATATTCAAGGCCCGCCACCATGCGCAGGATCGTCGTCTTGCCGGAGCCTGAAGGACCGAGCAGGGCGACAAGCTCGCCGCTTTCGATTTCCAGCGAAACGCCGCGCACGGCACGGAAGGTGTTGAAGGTCTTCACCACAGTGTCGAGGACGATTTTCATGGCTTTTCACCCTTGGCCTGATCACCGGAAAGCGGAGCGCCGGCAAGCGCCGGGCGGGAGGCACGGCCTGCACCAACGCGTTCCAGAAGCAGCTTGGCGATGATCGTGACCAGCGCCAGCACCGTGAGAATGGCGGCCGCCGCAAAGGCGCCAGCCGTGTTGTAGTCGTGGTAGAGCAGTTCCACATGCAGCGGCAGCGTGTTGGTCTGGCCGCGGATATTGCCCGATACCACGGAAACCGCACCGAACTCGCCCATGACGCGGGCGTTGCACAGCACCACGCCATAGAGCATCGCCCAGCGGATGTTCGGCAGCGTCACCGTCAGGAAGGTACGCCAGCCCGAAGCGCCCAGCGAGGTGGCCGCCTCTTCGAGATCACGCCCCTGCGCCTGCATCAGCGGGATCAGTTCGCGCGCGACGAAAGGCGCGGTGACGAACATGGAGGCGAGCACAATGCCCGGCAGGGCAAAGAGGATCTTGATATCCGCCGATTGCAGCATCGGCCCGAACAGGCCCTGAAGGCCATAGACGAACATATAGGCGACGCCTGCCACGATCGGCGAGATGGAGAAGGGGATCTCGATCACGACGATCAGCAGCCGCTTGCCGGGAAAGTCGAATTTGGTGACGGCCCAAGCGGCGGCAATGCCGAAGGCCGTGTTGATGGGCACGGCGATGAGCGCGGTCAGCACCGTCAGGCCGATGGCATGCAGCGTGTCCGGCTGGGCGATGGTGGCCGCGAAGAAGCCGAAGCCCTTGCTGAGGGCCTGCGCGAAGATGACGAGCAGCGGCGCCAGCAGCACGATGGCGCCAACGCTCAGCACGATGCCGATCAGCGTGCGGCGGATCGCCGGGCTGTCGCCGACGCGGGGCGGCTTGCGGGAAGTATGGGCATGCGCCATGGCTCAGCCCCTCGACATGTAGCGCAGGGCACGGGCCTGCAGCAGGTTGGTGATGGCCAGCATGACAAAGGCGGTGATCAGCATGACCGAGGCGATGGCGGCGGCAGCCTGATACTCGTATTCCTCCAGCCGGATGAAGGCGAGAAGCGCCGTGATTTCGGTCTGGAACGGCTGGTTGCCGGCAATGAAGATGATGGCCCCGAATTCGCCAAGACTGCGGGCAAAGGCGAGCGAGGTGCCTGCCAGCAGCGCCGGGGTCAGCAGCGGCAGGATCACATTGCGGAAAATCCGCGCATCCGAGCCGCCGAGCGACTGGGCCGCTTCCTCCAGGGCCGGGTCGAGATCCTCCAGCACCGGCTGCACCGTGCGCACGATGAAGGGCAGGCTGGTGAAGGCCATTGCCACCATGATGCCAAGCGGCGTGTAGGCGACCTTGATGCCGAAGGGAGCCAGAAACTGGCCGATCCAGCCGGTTTCCACGAAGAGCGTGGTCAGCGCAATGCCGGCCACCGCTGTCGGCAGGGCAAAGGGCAGGTCCACCATGGCATCGATCAGCCGCTTGCCGGGAAACTCATAGCGCACCAGCACCCAGGCCAGAATGAGGCCGAAGACCAGATTGAACAGCGTTGCCGCCAGCGCGGAACCGGCCGTGACCATATAGCTCGCCACCGCCCGTTCGGAGGAGACGATCTGCCAATAGGCCGTTGGGCCGAGGCTGGCGGCCTTGTAGACCAGCGCGCCCAGCGGCAGCAGCACGATCAGGCTGACATAGAACAGCGTGACGCCGAGCGATAACGGCAGTCCCGGCAGGACGCGGCGGTGCCTCATCCGGCTTCTCCTGGTGTGGCGGTCCTCAGGTGACGGTCCTCAGGTTACGGGGCGCGGCCCCTTTCAAGCCGAAACCGGCAGGCACGGGCCCGCCGGTCTCAGATGCTGTGATTGCGCAGGGAAATCAGCGGTTTCCGAACAGCTTGTCAAGCTTGGCGCCGGAGGCAAAGTGTTCTTCCTGCGCCTTGTCCCAGCCGCCGAAGACGTCTTCCACGGTGACAAGGCGCACTTCGGGAAAGCTGTCCTTGAACTCGGCCTTCACAGCTTCATCATGCACCCGGTTGCCACGGGCCGCCACGATGCGCTGGCCTTCCGGCGCATAGAGGTAGTCGAGGTAAGCCTTGGCGAGATCGCGGGAGCCGCGGGCATCGACCACACGGTCAACGATGGCGACCGGGAATTCGGCCAGAATGCTGACGGACGGGGTGACGAGATCGAACTTGTCTTCGCCGAATTCCTTGGCAATGCCCTTGGTCTCGGCCTCGAAGGTGATCAGCACGTCGCCGGTGCCGCGCTCGACGAAGGTGGTGGTGGAGCCGCGCCCGCCCGTGTCGAACACCGGCACGTTGGCGAAGAGCTTGCCGATGAACTCGTCCACCTTGGCCTCGTCACCGTTGAAGGCTTCACGGGCATAAGCGGTTGCCGCCAGATAGGTGTAGCGGGCGTTGCCGGAGGTCTTCGGGTTCGGGAAGATCACCTTCACGTCGTCACGGACGAGATCGCTCCAGTCCTTGATGTTCTTCGGGTTGCCCTCGCGCACCAGGAAGGCCGGCAGGGAGTAGAAGGGAGAGGCGCGGTTCGGGAAGTCTTCCACCCAGTCCGGCGACACGGCACCGCCCTTCACGAGCGCGTTGATGTCGGTGGTCTGGTTGAAGGTCACCACATCGGCTTCCATGCCTTCCAGAATGGCACGGGCCTGCTTGGAGGAGCCGGCATGCGACTGGTCGATGGTGACCTCATTGCCAGTCTTTGCCTTGTAATCGGCAATGAAGGCTTCGTTGACCTCGACGAAGAGCTCGCGGGAGATGTCATAGGAGGCATTGAGCAGTTTGTCGGCGGCAGAGGCCTGCAGCGGCGCGGTCAGAAGTGCGGCGGCAGCAGCACCGGCTGCCAGAAGAGCCTTGAACGTCATGATGGGAACCCCCGTTTGATGTTGCCCAAAGCATAATCAAGGCAGGGCAGGACACGAGGCATGGCGGTCTTCGGCAGGCGCCAAGAGGAAAAACCTATGCCAAATTGCTGCCAATCCGGGGTGCGCTGTTCCTGTTGGCAGCAAAGGGCCGGGGGCAGGACGCAGGATGGCCTGCGTCCTCAAAGAATGCGCGGAAGGTGAACCCGGATCACGCCGCCGCTTTGGGCGTGAAGCCGGTCACATCCACCAGCCGGGTGCAGATGCGGGCGCGGGCTTCCTCGTCATGGAAAATGCCGACAATAGCGGCACCACGCGCCTTGGCTTCGGCAATGAGCGAAAGCACCACTTCCCGGTTGGCGGCATCAAGGCTTGCGGTGGGCTCGTCCAGCAGCAGGGCCGGATAGGCATGGGCAAAGCCACGGGCGATGTTGACGCGCTGCTGCTCGCCGCCGGAGAAGGTGGTGGGGGAAAGCTGCCAGAGCCTTTCGGGAATATTGAGGCGCCGCAGCAGATCCGCAGCCCGCGCCCGGGCCTCTTCAATCGGCGTGCCCAGTTGCAGCAGCGGCTCGGCCACCACATCCAGCGCAGGCACGCGCGGCACCACGCGCAGGAACTGGCTGACATAGCCCAGCGTCTCGCGGCGCAGGCGAATGATCTGGCGCGGCTCGGCCTTCGTCACATCGGTGCCGCCCACGAGGATCTGCCCGCCGGCAGCCAGATAATTGCCGTAGATCATCCGCATAAGCGTTGACTTGCCCGCACCCGACTGGCCGGTGAGGCCGATGCACTCGCCCGGCTCGACGGTGAGGCTCGCCCCTTCCATCACCGGGATCACGGCGCTGCCCTGATTGTGCAGGGTGAAGGACTTCGACAGGTTTTCAATCTGGATCATGGCCTACACCTGCAGGACGGAGGAAACGAGAAGCTGGGTATAGGCATGCTGCGGATCGTCCAGCACCTGATCGGTGAGGCCCTGCTCCACCACGCGGCCGGATTTCATCACCATCAGCCGGTCGGCGAGAAGCCGCACCACGGCAAGGTCATGGGTGACGATGATCACCGACAGGCCGAGGTCGCGCACCAGCCCGCGCAAAAGATCGAGAAGCCGGGCCTGCACGCTCACGTCCAGCCCGCCGGTCGGCTCGTCCATGAAGACAAGGCGCGGGCCGGTGACCAGATTGCGGGCGATCTGCAGGCGCTGCTGCATGCCGCCGGAAAAGGCGGAGGGGCGGTCATCGATGCGGTCGGCGGCGATTTCCACCCGTCCCAGCCAGTCCGTGGCCTTGTCGCGGATTGCGCCGTAATGCCGGGCGCCGACAGCCATCAGCCGCTCGCCCACATTGCCGCCAGCGGAAACGCCCATGCGCAAGCCGTCGCGCGGGTTCTGGTGCACATAGGCCCATTCGGTGCGTGACAGCCGGCGCTTAGCGGTTTCCGCCATGGCCAGCACGTCGCGCCCGTCATAGAGCACAGCCCCTTCATCCGGCTGCTGGTGTCCGGCAAGGCAGGACAGCAGGGTGGATTTGCCCGAACCGCTTTCCCCGACAATGCCCAGCACCTCGCCGGGGTAAAGATCGAAGGACACATCGGCGCAGCCGATGCGGGCGCCATAGCGCCGGGTGAGGCCGGACACCTTCAGAAGCGGTGTGTCCGTGATGGTCTGGTGAAGGCTCATCGCACCATCTCCCCTGCCCCGGCAGCCGGGCTTGCGCTCAGCCGCCCGGTGTGGCCGCAGGCCTGCCGCTGGCCGCAATAATCGGTGTCGGAACAGACGAACATCCGGCTGCCCGCGTCATCGGTGATCACCTCATCCAGATAGCTGTCTTCCGCCCCGCAGAGGTCGCAAGCATGCGGCGCCTTGCCGGGAACGAAGGGGTGATCGTCAAAGTCGAGACTGACCACTTGCGTGTAGGGAGGCAGGGCATAGATGCGCTGCTCGCGCCCCGCGCCGAACAACTGGATCGCCGGATTGCCCGAAAGCTTCGGATTGTCGAATTTCGGGATCGGCGAAGGGTCCATCACATAGCGCCCTTCCACCTTCACCGGATAATCATAGGCCGTGGCGATCTCCCCATGACGGGCGATGTCCTCATAGAGCTTCACATGCATGAGGCCGTATTCCTCCAGCTCATGCATCTTGCGTGTCTCAGTTTCACGCGGCTCCAGAAAGCGCAGGGGCTCGGGGATCGGTACCTGATAGACGAGGATCTGGCCCTCGGTCAGCGGCGTTTCCGGAATGCGGTGGCGCGTCTGGATCAGGGTCGCCTCATCGGTCCGTTCCGTTACGGCAACGCTGGCGGTGCGCTGGAAGAAGCGGCGGATACTCACCGCGTTGGTGGTGTCGTCCGCCCCCTGATCGATCACCTTCAGCCGGTCCTCCGGCACAAGGCAGGCCGCCGTCACCTGCACGCCGCCTGTGCCCCAGCCATAGGGCATCGGCATTTCGCGGCTGGCAAAGGGCACCTGATAGCCGGGAACGGCAATGCCCTTGAGGATGGCGCGGCGGATCATCCGCTTGGTCTGCTCGTCCAGATAGGCGAAGTTGTAGGCATCGTCGGTCATTCGGCGGCCTCCCTGTCGGCGGTTGCGTTGCGGGCGGCTTCGGCTTCCGCCCGCAGGCGGCGCACCAGTTCCAGCTCCGCCTGGAAATCCACGTAATGCGGCAGCTTGATGTGCTCCAGAAAGCCGGTCGCCTGGATGTTGTCGCAGTGGGACAGGACAAATTCCTCATCCTGCGCGGGGGCGCCGATGTAGTCCTCGCCCAGTTCCTGCCAGCGCAGAGCCCGGTCCACCAGCGACATGGCGATGGACTTGCGCTCCGACTGACCGAAGACGAGGCCGTAGCCGCGGGTGAACTGCGGCGGCTCGGTGCGCGAGCCGGTGAACTGGTTGACCGTTTCGCATTCCGTCAGCTCGATTTCGCCGATTTCGATGGCAAAGCCCAGCTCCGGAACATCCAGCTCCACCGCCACCGTGCCGATGCGCAACTCGCCGACGAAGGCATGGGTGCGCCCGTAGCCGCGCTGGGTGGAATAGGCGAGCGACAGGATGAAGCCCTCATCCCCGCGCGTGATCGCCTGCAGGCGCAAGGGGCGGCTGGCGGGCAGCTCCAGCGGCTCGCGGGTCAGGTCCGGCGGGGTGGCATCGCTGCGCGGTTCCTCCTGAATGAGCCCGTCACGGCCAAGAAAGCCGGTGACATGCGGCACCGGCCCGCCCTCCGCCGGGGCCTGCGGGGCCGGATCAACATCCCCTTCGGCGGCCAGTTTGAAGTCGATCAGGCGGTGGGTGTAGTCGAAGGTCGGCCCCAGGATCTGGCCACCGGGCAGGTCCTTGAACGTGGCCGAGACCCGGCGGTCCACGGCCATGCCGACCGTCTCCACCGGCAGCGAAGCACCGAAGCGCGGCAGGGTGGTGCGGTAGGCGCGGATGAGGAAGATGGCCTCGATCAGATCGCCCCGCGCCTGCTTGATGGCAAGGGCGGCAAGATCGGGATCGTAAAGACTGCCCTCCGCCATGACCCGGTTGACGGCGAGCTTCAGCTGCTCGCGGATCTGCGGCACGGTGAGTTCGGCGACGGTGGTGTCCCCGCGCCGCTCCTCCGCCAGCCATTCATGGGCATTGCCGATGGCGCGCTCGCCACCCTTGACGGCGACATACATCAGCAAGCCTCCACGATGGTTGTGCGCGGCAGCCCGGAGACCTGGCGGCCTGCGGTCAGGAAAAAGTCGAAACCGAGCGGAAAGAGTGCATGGTTCTGCCGGAACAGCTCCGGATCGGGCAGGTTCAGCAGGGTTTCATCCGCAATGCCCGGCCCCGTCAGGCGGCAGCCTTCTGCTGCGAGCGTTTCCACTTCCAGCACCAGCGTCGCGGAGCGGTCCGGATAATCCGGGTCGCCAATGGAGAACTGCTCCATAAGGGGCTTCAGGTCCTCAAGGCGCCCGAGGGCAAAACGGATGCTGGCGGCATCTGCCCCTGCCTCAAGGCTGGCCGCCGTCAGAACCGGGGCGCCGGTATGGAAGGTGATCCAGCCGCGCATGGCCTCGCAATCGGCAGCACCTGCCAGAAACACCGGCGTCGTGGTGTCGGCAAGGGTCAGGAGCACGGTTCCGGCGGCTGGAGAAACGGGCAGCGGCGGCTGGGCCGCGTCCAGCGCGTGGATGGTACCGGGGCGGGCAAGCGCTTCCAGCAGGCAGCGGAAGGCACGCGCGGCCTCGATGGGCGCATCGGCGAAGCCGCCGGTCAGGGCGCCAGTCTGAGTGTTGGCGGTCATCAGTCTTCTCCGCGCACGAGGGTGAAGAAATCGACCTTGGTGGCCGCAGCCTTCTCCGCACGTACCTGCCGGGCGCTGGCAGCCTCTGCAGCCAGCACATCCAGCACGCGGGCCTGAAGGTCAGCGGCGGCCTCTGTCTGCATCAGCGCATCCACGCAGGCCGCTCGGGTGGCATGGGCCTTGTCCCGCCCCTGCACATAGGCATGGCCCACTTCGCCGGTGGTAAGCTGAACAGAGCAGCGGGTAATGGTCATCTCGCCCAGATTGAAGGGCGCACCCGTGCCGCCCGTGCGTCCGCGCACCATCACGGCCCCCACCTCCGGGCGGCGCAGCAGCGTGTGGTCCGGCAGATCCGGAAACAGCACGGCCAGACGCGCCGGACTGGCCTTGGCCAGCAGCGACAGCCAGACCTTGCGCTGGCTGTGCGGCTCATCCTCCTTGGGGGAAACGGCGGGCTTCATCGGCACCTCGACATCTTTGGGTCCTGTCTATATAATGATAGACAACTAGACATATTGATACCGCAAGGGGCCATACGGCTCAACCGCCGTCTTGTGAAATTTTTGCGACGGACCGGTTTCAGCATCGGGCAGGCACAGACTTCGGGGCAGGGCAATGGCGCGCAGCGCAATCTGGAAATCCATCGTGGACACGCTTTCGGCGGAGATTGCCGAAGGCCACTACAAGCCCGGTGACAAGCTGCCGACCGAGGCGCAGCTTGCCGCCCGCTTTGGCGTCAACCGGCACACCGTCCGCCATGCGCTGGCGGCGCTGGCGGAAGCGGGCACCGTGCACTCGCGGCGCGGGGCGGGTGTCTTCGTCACCATCCAGCCAACGGACTATGCCATCGGCCGGCGTGTGCGCTTCCAGCAGAACCTTGCCGCCAGCGGCCGCATGGCCTCGCGCCGCATCAGCCTGATGGAAACCCGGGCCTGCGGCGAAAAGGAAGCCGAAGCGCTGCAACTGGCCCCCGGTGACCCGGTGCATGTGGTGGAGGGCGTATCCCTGGCCGATGGGGTGCCGCTGGCGCTGTTCCGCTCGGTCTTTCCGGCTGCGCGCGTGCCCGGTTTCCTGCAGGCCATGGCGGGGCGGCAGTCGATCACCGAGGCGCTGGCCGATTGCGGCATCGCCGACTACACCCGTGCCCAGACCCGCCTGACAGCCAAGCTGGCCCGCCCTGTGCAGGCCCTGACGCTGCAGATTGCCGAAGCCGCGCCGATCCTGCGCTCCGTTTCGATAAATGTGACGGAGGACGGCCAGCCGATCGAATACGGCATCACGTGGTTTGCCGGGGACCGGGTGTCCCTCACCATGGCACCGGACTAGGCATCAGGAGAACAGAAGCCCGCTGCCGCCGCGGCGTGACGGCGGCGCGGATATGGGGTAAGCAGCACGCCGCAGCCGGGCGCGGTGTCCGGCCTGATGTGCGGAACCTTGAGACATGCTGCGTCGCCTTGGCCTTATCGGCGGACTGACCCTTCTGAGCCGGCTGCTCGGCTTCATCCGCGACCTCATCATGGCTGGCGTCCTCGGGGCAGGCCCCATTGCCGATGCCTTCATGCTGGCCTTCCGCCTGCCGAACCACTTCCGCGCCATCTTCGCCGAAGGGGCCTTCAACGCGGCCTTCCTGCCCACCTATGCGGCGACGCTGGAAAAGGACGGGCCGGACAAGGCACGCCATTTCGGATCGCAGATCCTGTCCTGGCTGATGCTCGCCAATCTGGCGCTGCTCGTCTTCGCCTGGGTGGCAACCGGCACGCTGATCACCCTGCTGGCGCCGGGGCTGGGTGCAGAAGACCCCGCCCGGCCCATGGCCATCGAGCTGACGCGCATCACCTTCCCCTATCTCCTGTGCATGTCCATCGTGGTGCTGCTGTCGGCGGTGCTGAATGCGGAGCGGCGCTTTGCTGCGGCCGCGGCTGCGCCCGTGCTTTTGAACATCGCCATGATCGGCACGCTGCTGGCCGTCAGCCAGTTCCCCGATGCAGGCAGCGCGGCGGCCTGGGGTGTGTTGGCGGGCGGCATTGCGCAGGTTCTGCTGCTGACGGCAGCCACCTTCCGCAGCGAATTCTCCGTGAGCTTCTGCCTGCCGAAGCTTGATCCGGGCGTGCGCCTGTTTTTCCGCCGCCTCGGGCCGGCGCTGCTTGCTTCCGGCGTCGTTCAGATCGCCATCTTCGCCGACACGATCCTCGCCAGCTTCCTGCCCTCCGGCGCCCTCTCCCACCTCTATTATGCCGACCGGCTGTATCAGCTGCCGCTGGGTGTCATCGGCATTGCTCTGGGAACGGCGCTCCTGCCGGAGGTAAGCCGGGGCGCTGCGGCAGAGACGGACGAAGCCCGGCAGAAGCTGCGCGCCACCATGGATCAGGCCTTCAACATCTGCCTTGCCGCCGGGCTGCCGGTGGCGGTGCTGATGGCGGGGCTCGGGGAACTGGCCATTGCCGCCTTCTTCCAGCGCGGGGCCTTTGATGCCGCCGCCACCGCAGGTGCGGGCGCGGTGCTGCTGGCCTATTCGCTCGGCCTGCCGGCCGCCCTTGCCGTGCGTTCCCTCGTTGCCTCCTTCCACGGGCGCGGCGACATGGTGACGCCGCTGAAGATCCTCGCCGTGGCAACGCTGGTGAATGTCGCGCTGAAGGCCACCCTCTCCGGTCCCTGGGAAGCAGCTGGCCTTGCGGCGGGCACTTCCGCAGGCGTGTGGATCTACGCCATGGGGCTTTATCTGACGGCACGCCACCGCGACTACATGGGCACCCCGCCCGCCCGGCTGACCGTTCTGCTGCTGACCGGTACCGTGCTGATGGCTGGCCTGATGCTGCTGCAGGACCAGACGCTGGTGCTGTTCTCGAGCCTGCTGCCGCAAAGCCTCGGCGCGCTCGTGCCCTTTGCCACGCTGACGCTGCTGGCAGGTGCCGCCCTTGGCCTCTACGCCGTCATGCTCTACCCGGCACGCGGGTTCCTGCGCCGCCGCAGGCGCTGATTTCCGTCTCCCTTGAAATGCAAAACGGGCGGCCAGTCTTCCAGCTGGCCGCCCATCTTCTTTCATCTCACCCCTGACCTCAGGCGTGTGAGGCTCCACCCTCGTGCGCGTCACCATGCGGCTCTGCCGGGCTGTCATCGCGCGGAATGCGGAACCAGGCCACATAGAGCGCGGGCAGGAACAGGAGCGTCAGAACCGTGCCCACCACGATGCCGCCCATCATGGCATAGGCCATCGGCCCCCAGAACACCTCACGGGAAATGGGGATGAGCGCGAGCGTCGCCGCTGCTGCCGTCAGCATGATCGGCCGCATGCGGTGCTCGGTTGCCTCGATCACCGCCTTCCACGCCGGCATGCCCTCACTTCTCAAGTGCTCGATCTGCACCACGAGGATGACCGAGTTGCGGATGAGGATGCCGACGAGGGCAAGGATGCCGAGAATGGCGACGAAGCCCATCGGCGCATTGCTGAGCAGCAGCGCCGACACCACGCCGATGAGGGCCAGCGGCGCCACGGCGAACACCAGGAACAGGCGGCTGAAGCTCTGCAGCTGGATCATCAGGATGGTGGCCATGATGAACAGCATCAGCGGAGCCACGGCCGCAATCGGGCCCTGCGCCTCGGCGCTTGATTCAACCGAACCGCCGATCTCGATGTTGTAGCCGGCCGGAAGCTCCTTCTGGAACTGCTCCATCCGGGGCTTCAGCTGCTCGACAATCGTTGCAGGCTGGGTCGGTCCAACCACCGCAGCCTTCACCGTGATGGTGGGGATGCGGTCGCGGGTGGCGATCAGCGGCTGCTCGACTTCATTGCGGAACCGGGCGACCGTCGACAGCGGAATGGACTTGCCGCTGGCACTGGGCAGCTGCAGGTTCTTCAGCGTCTCGACAGAACCCCTCTCGGAGGCCTGGGCGCGGCCGATGACATCAATCAGGTAGATATCGTCCCGGACCTGGGTTGCCGATGAGCCCTGCACGATGCTGCCCAGCGCCGAGGCAATGTCCTGCGAGGAAATGCCAAGCTGGCGGGCCTTGTCCTGCAGCACGTCCACCTTCACCACGCGAATGGGCTCGTTCCAGTCGTAGGTGAGGTTGGACAGAAGCGGATGCGTGTTGAGGACCGCTCCGAACTTCTGCGCCAGCTGACGCACCTGCTGCACGTCCGGGCCGCTGATCCGGTACTGGACGGGCTTGCCCACCGGGGGCCCGATGTCGAGCAGCTTCACGAAGACATCGCTGCCGGGGAAGGTCTTCGCCGCATAGGCCTGAAGATCCGCGCGCAGCCGGTTGCGGGCCTCCAGATCCTTCGTGACGATGACGATCTGGCCGAACCAGGGCGATGCGGACTGCACGTCATAGGACAGGATGAAGCGCGGCGCCCCCTGCCCCACATAGGCCGACCAGTGCTCCACATCCTCGTTGCCGGAAAGCTTCTCGCGCTCCAGCTGCGCCATCTGCCGGTTGGTTTCGGCAATGGTCGTGTTCTGCGGCATGTTCCAGTCGATGATCAGTTCGACACGGTCTGACGCAGGGAAGAACTGCTGCTGCACAAGCCCGAGACCACCCACCGACACGCCGAAGGCGGCAATGGTGAGCAGGATCGTCACCCAGCGCCAGCGCATGGCGAGCGTGAGCAGCGAGGCGAACAGCGAAGCCATGCGCCCCTTCTTCTCGTGATGGGCCTTCATCGTCTTCGGCAGGATCGTCACGCCCAGGAGGGGTGTGAACAGCACGGCTACGATCCAGGACACGATCAGCGACACGGCAATGACGACGAAGAGCGTGAAGGTGAACTCCCCGGCCGCACTGCTGTTGAGGCCGATGGGGATGAAGCCGGCGACCGTCACCAGCGTGCCGGTGAGCATCGGGAAGGCGGTGGAGGTGTAGACGTGCGTCGCTGCCTTTCTGAGGGTATCGCCCGCTTCCAGCCGCGACACCATCATCTCCACCGCAATCATGGCATCGTCCACCAGCAGGCCCAGCGCGATGATGAGCGCCCCCAGCGAAATACGCTGCAGCGAGATGCCGGTGTACTCCATGAAGACGAAGGTGATGGCCAGCACCAGCGGAATGGAGATCGCCACCACCAGACCGGCACGCAGCCCCAAGCTGATGAAGCTGATGGCCAGAACGATGGCCACCGCCTCGAACAGGGCCTTGGTGAAGCCGGACACCGCCTCCTCCACCACCTTGGGCTGGTTCGAGACCTGTGACACGGTCACGCCGACCGGCAGATCCCGGATGACGCGCTGCAATTCGGCTTCCAGCTCCTCACCAAAGGTGAGCAGGTTGGCGCCTGCCTTCATGCCGATGGCAAGGCCGATCGCTGGCTGGCCGTTGTAGCGGAACAGCGACGACGGCGGGTCCACGTAGCCGCGGGTGACGGTGGCAATATCCGTCAGCGGGAAATAGCGGTCATTCACACGCAGGTTGATTGCCTTCAGGCTTTCTTCCGAGGTGAACTGGCCGTTGACGCGAAGGGCAATCCGCTCGGCTCCGGCCTCGACGAAACCGGACTGGGTCACCGCATTCTGTGCCTGCAGGGTCTCGATGATCGCCCGCTGGTCGATGCCGAGCGCCGCAATCTTGCGGGTGGAGAATTCCAGATAGATTACCTCGTCCTGCGCACCCAGAATGTCGATCTTGCCGACATTCTCCACCGTCAGCAGCTTGGCGCGGGCATCCTCCACCAGATCGCGCAGCTGGCGCTGGGTCAGGCCATCGGACGTAAAGGCAAAGATGTTGCCATACACGTCGCCGAAGGAATCATTGAAGAACGGCCCGAGCACACCACTGGGGAATTCACCCCGGATGTCATTGATCATGTTGCGGACGCGCACCCAGTTGCCGGCCACGTCCCTTGCCTTCGTCGTCGGCAGAAGCTCCAGGAAGATCGTGGTCTGGCCCGCCCGCGTTTCGGAGCGGGTATAGTCCAGTGCCTCCAGCTCCTCGAGCTTGCGCTCGATCCGGTCCGTCACCTGCAGCCGCATTTCCTCCGCAGAGGCGCCGGGCCACTGGGCGCTGACGATCATGGTCTTGATCGTGAAGTTCGGATCTTCCTCGCGGCCAAGGTTCATGTAGGAGAAGACGCCCGCCAGCAGGAAGACGATCATGAAGTACCAGACGAGGGAACGGTGCTCCAGCGCCCAGTCCGAAAGGTTGAACTTCTTCACTTGACCGTCTCCTGATCAATCCGGATGGCCTGGCCTTCCGTCAGCGTGTTGACGCCTGCCACGACCACGCGGTCGCCCGCCTCAAGCCCTTGCAAAACCGGAACGCGTCCGCCCTGGGCCGCCGTTTCATCCACGCTCACCTTGCGGGAAACCACCTTGCCGGCGGCCTCGTCCACCACCCAGACCGACCGCGCATCCCCTTCCGCGCGGATGGCTGATGCCGGAAGCCAGAAACGGGCTTCGGAATGGACATCGGCAAAGGCCATGATGACGGCACCCAGCCGCAAGGCTTCGGGCGGGTCCACCAATGTCAGGCGCACACGCCGGGTGCGGGTGGCCCCGTCAGCCTGCGGGCCGATTTCACGCACGATGCCTTTTGCCTGCACCCTGGGGTCCAGCTGCAGGGCCACATCAAAGACGGCCCCCGGCTTCAGCTTGCCGCTGGCGTCCTCGGGCACGTCGATCACCGCATCGCGCTCATCCGGCTTGGCCACCGTCACCACGGTCTGCCCGTCGGTGACGACCTGACCCACTTCCGCCGAGGTGCCGGTGACAACTCCGTCGAACTCGGCCAGAAGTCGGGCATAGCCCAGCTGCTCCTGCGCCTTGTCCAGATTGGCCTTGGCCCTTGCCACCGCCGCCTCGGCAATCTTGCGGTCCTGCTCGGCCGTCTCGAACGTGGCCAGCGCACCGGACTGGCGCTCGAACAGGGTCTTCTGCCGCGCTTCGGTGGTGATGGCATTGCTCAGCTGGGCATTGGCATTGACCAGATCGGATTGGGCGCTTTTCACCGCCAGTTCCAGCGACACCGGATCGATGGTGGCGAGCACATCGCCCTTGCGGACGATGTCGGCCGTCTGCACATCGCGGGTGACGATGCGGCCGAGCACGCGGAAGCCATAGTCCGTCTCGACACGGGCCGCGACGGTGCCGGGCAGGGTCAGACGGGTGGCAGGCGCTTCCTCCACCCGCACGGACAGCACCGGGCGCACCGGCGCAGCCTCTTCGGCCTCATGCGGCTCGCATGCGGCCAGCGAAATGCCGGCGAGCAGCAGGACTGAAAGACTGGCAGCGAGTCTCATTGGGCGGTCTCCTCAAAACTGACGGTTTCGCCGGGGCTCAGGAATTTCGTGCCATTGATGACCACCAGTTCCCCCGCCGTCACGCCTGAGGCGACCGTGAAGGCACCGCTGCTATAGGCCAGCACCTCGACCGGGCGAAGCGAGACCTTGCGCTCTGCCGGGTCCATCACCCATACAGCCGTGCGCCCGCCATCCGAGGCCATGGCCGCCGCGGGAAGTTCGATCACAGGCACGGGCTGATAGCTCAAGGTGGCCGTCACCGCGCTGCCAAGGCGCAAGGAGGCGGTGTCCTCAAGCTGCATCTTCACCCGGATCGTGCCGGTGGACGGGTCGATCGCCGGGGAGATTTCGCGGATCACCGCCTTGGCCGGCATGCCCCCGCTCAGGGGCGAGACCAGCACCAGCGGTTCCAGCTTGCGGTCCAGAAAGACCGATTCATCCAGATTGAGCACCACGTCGAGCGGGCCGTCATGAGCAAGGGAGAAGACCTGCTGCGAGGCCTGCGCCACCTGCCCCACCTCGGCGCTGCGGGCGGTGATGACCCCATCCGCATCGGCCTTCAGACTGGTCCGTTCAAGCGCCTCGCGCGCCCGGCCGGCCTGCGCCTGCGCGGCTTCCACATTGGCCTGCGCGCGCGTCAGCTGCTCCTGGGCGCTGTCCAGCGAGGCCCGCGTGGTCACTCCGCTTTCAAACAGCCGCTGCTGCCGGTCAAAGGCCTGCTGCGCCTGCGTGCGTTCGGCCATGGCGGAATTGAGCGAGGCAACCGCCACGTCCAGATCCGCCTGCTGCTCGCTCGGGTCGATCCGCGCCAGCACCTGTCCGGCGCTGACGCGGCCGCCCACATCCACCAGCCGCGCGATGATCCGGCCCGTCGTCTGAAAGGAGAGGTTCGACTGCACCCGCGCACGGATTTCCCCCGTTGCCGTCACCGTGTCCGGCACAGAGACCTCGTGCACCTTCGTCACCTGAACCAGCCGCTCAGGCTTCTGCTGTGGCTCATCCTGCGGCCCGCAGGCCGCCAGAAAGGCGGCTGCGAGCATCCAGGGAATATGTGTGGCTATCCGTCGCATGATCGCCCCTTCCTAAAAAGATGCGGCAAATTATTATTGACTGACTCGAAGGTCAATGAAAAAACAGCAATCAGGTAAATGCCGCTGCTCAATAAGGCAAGCTCATCAAGCAGTGGTTAAGCCCGTGCGGCGATTGAGCATCTTCAAGGCGCGATGCGTCAGCATCGAAAGCCTTGATATAGATGCCGCGCCAGAACAAAAAACGGACCCGGAAGAATGACACCAAAGGCCAAGCTCACCCGCGCCGAACGCAAGGCCCTGCGCCCCGCCCAGATTCTGGATGCGGCCTTTGAGGAATTTGTGACACACGGCTTCACCGCCGCCCGGGTGGAAGACATCGCCGAGCGCATCGGCGTGACCAAGGGCACGGTCTATGTCTATTTTCCCACCAAGGACGAGCTGTTCACCGCCATGCTGAATCACATTGCGGTGCCGCTGGAAGATCTGGCAGCAGAGACCCGCAGCCTCACCGGCACCTGCACGGAGCGGCTGCAGCGGCTGATCCTGCTCAGCTATGAAAAGGTGGTGGAGGACCGGCGCATGCGCGAGCTGATGCGCTTCGTCGTTTCGGAGAGCAGCCGTTTTCCGCAGGTCATCGACCTGCACCACACCCAGTTCGTCGAGCCGCTGATGGACCAGATCCAGCACCTTCTCGACCAGGGCATCGCCTCAGGCGAATTCCGCAAGAGCCCCTCCGCCACCGCCAGCGTCATCGCCGGCCCGGTGCTGGCCATGATGATCGAACACCTCATCTTCGCCGGCCGCCAGCCCATCGCCCTCGAAACCCACATCGCCGGGCATCTGGATCTGGTGATGGCGGGGTTGAAAGCGTAGAGGGCACGCCACTGCAAGCGCCGGCCTCTTTTGAGGCTGCGGCTAGGGGGAGTTTTGCGTGGGAAAGGGAATGGCGGGCCGCGAGCGATGAGGATAAACACGACCTCTACGCTTCGGCTCTCAAATGCAGCACGCTGACGCGGTTTTGAGCACTGCCGGGGACCTTGCCGGTCAACGGCAATGGCCAGATCTTTTCAAAGATCGATGCTTGCAAAAGAAGGAAAGACATGGCTGTTCCCACCACCAAGACGGAACTACTGGCGGCTATTACGACAACGTTCGAAAGGCTGATCGAGGATTTAGCGAAGGTTCAGCCCCACCGCGCACGTGAGGTCACGATGAAGGGCCATGCTGAAGGGACCACCATGAGCCCGGCGGACCTGGTCGCCTATCTGATCGGATGGAACGAACTGGTTCTGAAATGGCTGGACCGCAACGACCGCGACGAACCAGTCGATTACCCCGAAGCGGGCTTCCAATGGAACCAGCTCGGCCTGCTGGCCCGGAAGTTCTACGCCGATTACAGCGCAATGGAATGGCACGGCCTGCTCGCCCGTCTGGAGCATGCGAAGGCAGGACTGATCGCGACGGTCACAGCCCGATCCGATGAGGAGCTCTATGGCAGCGCCTGGTACGGAAAATGGACCAAGGGCCGCATGATCCAGCTCAACACCTCGTCCGCCTATACCAATGCCCGAGCCCGGATCAGGAGCTGGCAGAAGGCGCAAGGCTGAAGGTGCTGTTCCTGGCGGAGGGGCATCTGCAAGCAATAGCAGGAGGCACCGTGACTTGCAGCATTCACACAGCTATCTCATGGAAGTTTCACCACAGCCCATAATGAGCGGTGAATGGCGGAGAGGGTGGGATTCGAACCCACGGTACGGTTGCCCGCACAACGGTTTTCGAGACCGTCCCGTTCAACCACTCCGGCACCTCTCCGCGGCACACGTCAAACGTGGTCTTAAGTGGCGCGGAACATAGACAAGGGGATTGACCCTCGCAAGAGGCAATTTCGGCTTTTGCCGGTTTTTTTGCCATGCACAGCCGGGACCGGCAGAAAACCTTGAGCGGCAAGGGGTTGAGGGTGTTTCACGCTGGCCGTATGGTGGCAGGGGCGCATGCAAGAAAGACAGCAGACGCCGCTTGCCGGGGCTGCACGCGCCCCCGTGCAGACTGCACGGGACCGGTACACGAGGCGCCGTCCCGGACGAAGCGCAGCGGAGATCCGGGAACCACTCGTTCGCAGAGCGGTCAGTGGAGCTTCCGGCGGCAACCCGTTGCCAAGGCTCAGGATGATGGCACCTCTCTGCAAGCGAGCAGACCCGGGCTCGCGCTGCGCTTGGCCGGGGCGGCCCGGTGTCTCCTGGCAGCGCCGCCCCCGACAGCCGGGAGAACGGCAGGGAGATCGTCCGTGACAAAAGCTGCCGCACCATGCCTGCCCACCTTTGCCGGGGCAGGAAAAATGGCGGTTTGCGGCGGGTTGTGGATTGACTTTCCTTTGTTCGCGGCGTTATACAGCCTCTGCTCAGTGAAATGGGGCCAATAGGCTCTGTGCATTGTGCTGTCTCCAGACCTCCAACCATCCAGCATTGCTGCCGGTTTTTCCGCAGGGCTGGCTGTTCCCGAAGAGAAGAAACTCCGACATGGGCCAGGCGGCCTGCGGCGTGGTTTTGACCGGCGGGAGGGGTTCCGGAGATACGGCAACAGAACGAAAAAAAGGACGTGCAAGACATGTTCGCAGTGATCAAGACCGGCGGTAAGCAGTACACCGTCGCACAGGACGACCTTCTGAAGGTCGAAAAGCTCGACGCCGAAGCTGGCGCCACCGTGACCTTTGAAGAGGTCCTGATGGTCGGCAATGGCGAAGAAACCACCGTTGGCGCGCCGCTCGTGGCTGGCGCCACCGTGACTGCGGAAGTGGTCGATCAGGCCCGCACCCGCAAGATCATCATTTTCAAGAAGCGCCGCCGTCAGAATTCCCGGCGCCGCAACGGTCACCGTCAGTCCTATACGCTGGTCAAGGTGACGGCCATCTCCACCGGCGATGCAAAGCCGGCGAAGAAGACCACCAAGAAGGCACAGGCTGAGGAAGCCGCTGGCGAGTAATCGCCGCCACCTCAGCGCAACTTGAACAGCGAAAGACGAGGAGTTTCGTCATGGCACACAAAAAAGCAGGCGGTTCATCCCGCAACGGCCGCGACTCCGCCGGCCGCCGCCTCGGCGTCAAGAAGTTCGGCGGCGAAGCCGTGATTCCGGGCAACATCATCGCACGTCAGCGCGGCACCACCTGGCATCCGGGCAACGGCGTCGGCATGGGCAAGGATCACACCATTTTTGCGACCGTAGAGGGCAAAGTGGAATTCCAGGCCAAATCCAACGGCCGAACCTTCATTAACGTGCTGCCGGCAGCGGTAGCAGCGGAGTAAAGCCGAGTGAAACCATGTTCGCCGGCGTCCTGATCGACCCGGCGGTTCTGGTGAACCGGTCAAAGTTCAAGGGGAGATGGGACGCCATCTCCCCTTTTCGTTTTTCTTTGACCGGAGGAAGTTATGGTTGTCGAGAGTGAAGGATACTTAGACGAAAGCAGTCTGGTTGCGGCCCGGATGCCGCTGGAAGGGGTTCGTGTCCGGCTCGATACGCCGCGCAAGGACGATCTGGCAGACATTGTATTTCTCGCCAACAACCGCAAGATTGCCTCGCATCTGGCCACCATGCCCCATCCCTTCGCTCTGGAGGATGCGCGGGCGCTGGTGCAGAAGAGCCAGATGGCAACTCCCCATTACGCAAGTTTTGCCATCCGCCTGAAGGCCACCGGGCGCTTCATCGGACAGGCCAAGTATGCCGCCGCCGAACCGGGCGGTCCGATCCAGGTCGGCTACTGGCTGGGCGAGCCCTTCTGGGGCTGCGGCTTTGCCACCGAAGCGCTGCACCGGCTGGTCGATCACGCCTTCAGCAACGGCGACATGTATGAGCTGCAGGGCAGCTGCCGCGTCACCAATCCGGCCTCGCGCCGGGTGCTGATCAAGAGCGGCTTCCAGTACCGCGACCAGGGCATGGCCCGGTCGCTGGGGGCAGGCGGCAATGTGCCCATCGAGCGCTTCGTGCTGGAGCGCTCCGTCTGGCGCTCGCTGAAGCAATGGGGAGGCCGGTCATGAGCCGCTTGCCGGAACTGCGCACCCGCCGCCTCATCCTGCGCCCCTTGCGCGGAGAGGATTCGGAGGCCATCGTCCGCCTGTGCGGGCAGGAATTCGAGGTTGTCCGCTGGCTGACGAGCATGGCCTGGCCCTATGAAGAGGGCTCGGCCGAGGCTTTCACCGCCCGGGCGATGACCTGTGATCCGGTGGAGGAGGCGGCCGTCTTCGCCATCACGCTGGGCGGCGTCTTCATCGGCGTCATGGCAATCGATGCACCGGGTGAGCTGGCGGAAGCGGCCGGCTGCCCGACCATCGGCTACTGGCTGGGCCGGCCCTTCCAGGGCTTCGGCTATGCCGGGGAAGCAGCGGAAGCGGCGCTCGACTGGGCCTTTGCCGCCCATGGCTGCACGGCCGTTGCCGCGCGGGTGTTCGAGGAAAATGCCGCTTCGCGGGCGCTCCTGCGCAAGCTTGGCTTCCAGCCGGAAGCCATCACCGAGCGCTATGCAAGGGCACTGGACCGCAAGGTCCGCAACATCGTCGTGCGGCTGGATGGCAAGGCCTTCCGCCAGCGCAAGGCAGCGGCCTGATGGGCGCGGCGGAGAGCTCCGGCAAATGGCAGGGCCTGCCGCTCGCCACATCGCGGCTGACCTTGCGCCCGGCACGGGCCGCCGATGCCGCTGATATTGTCCCGCTGGCCGGGGATATCGAGGTCTCCCGCACGCTGGCGCGGATGCCGCATCCCTATACGGCAGAGCATGCGCAAGCCTGGCTGCAGGCGGCGATGGACGGGACGGATCTGACCAGCATCAATCTGGTTCTTGACCGGAATGATGCCTTCATTGGCTCGATCACGTTTCGCGAGTTGCACGCAAGCCCCCTGATCGGGTATTGGCTTGGCCGCCCCTTCTGGGGTCAGGGCCTGATGAGCGAAGCCCTGAAGGCTGCGCTTGGCTGGTTCTTTGCCGTCACAGATCATGAGGCTCTGGAGGCAGAGGTCATGACGGGCAATGCCGCGTCGCTGGCTGCGCTGCGCAGGCTGGGGTTCCGCGAGACGGGCACCGGCACCTGCGCCAGCCTTGCCACCGGCACGGCGGCGGCTTCAATCCGCACACGCCTTGAGCGCGCGCGTTTTCTGGAATCTAGTGATGCCTGACGCGCGGGCAGCAGAAATGGACATGAGATGAAGTTCCTCGACCAGGCCAAGATTTATGTACGCTCCGGCAATGGCGGTGCCGGTGCGGTCTCCTTCCGGCGGGAGAAGTTCATCGAATTCGGCGGCCCCGATGGCGGCGACGGCGGGCGCGGCGGCGACGTCTGGGTCGAATGCGTCGAAGGCCTGAACACGCTCATCGACTACCGCTACCAGCAGCATTTCAAGGCCGGTACCGGCGTCCACGGCATGGGCCGCAACCGCACGGGCGCCAAGGGCAATGATGTGGTGCTGCGCGTGCCGGTGGGCACGGAGATCCTCGAAGAAGACAACGAAACCGTCATTGCCGACCTGACCGAGCCCGGCCAGCGCCTGCTGCTGCTGCGCGGCGGCAATGGCGGCTTCGGCAATGCCCAGTTCAAGTCTTCCACCAATCAGGCGCCGCGCCATGCCAATCCGGGCCTTGAGGGCATCGAGAAGTGGATCTGGCTGCGGCTGAAACTCATCGCCGATGCCGGCCTCGTCGGCCTGCCCAATGCGGGCAAATCCACGTTCCTGGCCTCCGTGTCTGCGGCCAAGCCCAAGATCGCCGACTATCCCTTCACCACCCTGCATCCGAACCTCGGCGTGGTCGAGCTGGACGGGCGCGGCTTCGTGCTGGCCGATATTCCGGGCCTGATCGAGGGCGCGCATGAAGGCACGGGCCTGGGCGACCGCTTCCTTGGCCATATCGAGCGCACCCGCGTGCTGCTGCATCTGGTCGATGGCTCGGGCGTGGAAGATCCGGGCGAAGCTTACCGTGTGGTGCGCGGCGAGCTGGAGGCCTATGGCAACGGGCTGGAAGACAAGCCGGAAATCGTCGCCATGTCCAAGGCCGACGCGCTATCGCCGGAGCTGCGCGCCGAACGGGCCGCCTCGCTGGAAGCAGCCTGCGGCCGCAAGCCGCTGATCCTCTCGTCGGCCAGCCGCAAGAATGTGGATACGGCGCTGCGCATGATCATCAGGGCAATCGACAAGGACAAGGAGGACGCCGCAAACGAGGTTCCCTCCCGTCCTGAAGAGGGATGGCGTCCGTGAAGCAGGCAACCCGGCAGCTTGGCGAGTTCAAGCGCATTGTTGTGAAGATTGGCTCGGCTCTGCTTGTCGAAAACGGCAAGCTGCGGCGCGAGTGGCTGGAAGCCATCGTCGATGACCTCGCCGCGCTGGCGGAAAAGGGCTGTGAGCTCCTGGTGGTGTCCTCCGGCTCCATCGCCCTGGGGCGCGGCGTGCTTGGCCTGCCGCGCGGGCCGCTGAAGCTGGAAGAAAGCCAGGCCGCCGCCGCCGTGGGCCAGATCGCGCTGGCGCAGGCCTATTCCGAATGCCTTGGCCGCAAGGGGCTGAAGGCGGGGCAGGTTCTGCTGACGCTGGGCGACACGGAAGAGCGCCGCCGCTATCTCAACGCCCGCGCCACCATCGGCACGCTGCTGCGCATGGGGGCGGTGCCGATCATCAACGAGAATGACACGGTCGCCACCTCGGAAATCCGCTATGGCGACAATGACCGGCTCGCCGCCCGCGTCGCCACCATGACGACCGCCGATTGTCTCGTGCTGCTGTCGGACATCGACGGGCTCTACACCGCCCCCCCGGCGACCAATCCGGATGCGGTGTTCCTGCCCGAAGTGCCGCGCATCACGCCGGAGATCGAGGCGATGGCAGGCAGCGCCGGGTCGGAGCTGTCGCGTGGCGGGATGAAGACCAAGATCGACGCGGCCAAGATTGCCACCTCCGCCGGAACGGTGATGGCGATTGCCTCGGGCAAGCGCATGAGCCCGCTGCGCGCCATTGATGAGGGCGTGCGCTGCACGTGGTTCCTGGCCGCCTCCACCCCCGCCACAGCCCGCAAGGCCTGGATCAACGGCCATCTGGAGCCGCGCGGCGAGGTGCATCTGGATGCAGGCGCGGTTTCCGCGCTCAAATCCGGCAAAAGCCTGCTTCCCGCAGGCGTCACTCACATTTCGGGTGGCTTCTCGCGCGGGGATACGGTCAAGATCATCGCCCCGGAAGGCCGGGTGCTGGGGCGCGGCCTCATTGCCTATGATGCGGCAGAGGCACGCATGATCGCGGGCCGCAACAGCCGCGAGATCGAAGCCATCGTCGGCTATCCGGGCCGCGCCGAGATGATCCACCGCGATGATCTGGCGCTGGACGACGCCCAGTTCGAGAAAGAAGCCTGAGGAAAATCCGATGCAGGACAAGGTTGAAGCAAGCAGCATTACGGCACTGATGGCGGATCTGGGCAAGCGTGCCCGCGCCGCAGCCCGCAAGCTCGGCCTTGCCCCAGAGGAGCAGAAGAACCGCGCCCTGCGCGCCATGGCCTCCGCTGTGCGCGAGGCAACGCCCGCGATCCTTGCCGCCAATGCTCAGGACGTGGAAACCATGACGGCCAACGGCCAGATTGCCTCATTCCTCGACCGCGGCACCCTGACGGCGGAGCGGATCGAGGATATCGCCCAGGCGCTCGAGGCAATTGGCGCCCTGCCCGATCCGGTCGGCCATGTCATGTCCGAATGGGAGCGGCCCAACGGGCTTAAGATCGAGCGCGTGCGCACGCCGCTCGGCGTCATCGGCGTCATTTACGAAAGCCGCCCCAACGTGACGGCGGATGCCGGCGCCCTGTGCCTGAAGGCAGGCAATGCGGTGATCCTGCGCGGCGGGTCCGACACGCTGCAGTCGAACCTTGCCATTCACGCCGCCCTGCAGAAGGGACTGGAGGCTGCCGGCCTGCCGGGCGATGCCATCCAGCTGGTGCCGGTGGCGGACCGCGATGCCGTCGGCGAAATGCTGAAGGGCCTCGGCGGCAATCTGGACGTGATCGTGCCGCGCGGCGGCAAGAGCCTTGTCGCACGGGTGCAGAACGACGCGCGCGTGCCCGTCTTCGCGCATCTGGAAGGCATCGTGCACATCTTCCTCGACAAGGCGGCCGATCCTGCCAAGGCAACGGATGTGATCGTCAATTCCAAGCTGCGCCGCACCGGCATCTGCGGCGCGCTGGAAACGCTGCTGGTGGACCGCGCCATCGCCCGGGACCTGCTGCCCGGCATCATCGCCGCGCTGCAGGACAAGGGCTGCGAGGTGCGCGGCGACGCTGAAGTGCAGCACCTGTGCCCCGGCGTACTGCCGGCCACGGATGAGGACTGGACGACGGAGTATCTCGACAAGATCCTCTCCGTGCGCATCGTCGGCGGGCTGCATGAGGCGATCGAGCATATCGAGACCTACGGCTCGCATCACACCGACTGCATCCTGACCGAGGACGAAGAGGCGGCACGCTGCTTCTTTGCCGAGGTGGATTCGGCCATCGTGCTGCACAATGCCTCCACCCAGTTTGCCGATGGCGGCGAATTCGGCATGGGCGCGGAAATCGGCATTGCCACGGGCCGCATGCATGCGCGCGGACCTGTGGGTGTCGAGCAGCTGACCTCCTTCAAGTACCGCGTGCACGGCAACGGCCAGCTTCGCCCGTAACGGACCCATGACGTGACATCATCCGCCACCGGCCGGTTCGAGGCCGATCCCCGCTGGACCAGACTGCCGCATGCGGAGCCGGGCAACCGGATCGGCCTCTTTGGCGGCTCGTTCAATCCGGCCCATTCGGGGCACCGCCTCGTGGCGGAAACGGCGCTGAACCGGCTGAAGCTGGATCAGGTGTGGTGGCTGGTGACGCCCGGAAATCCGTTGAAGGACCACGGCGATCTGGCGCCGCTGAGCCAGCGGCTGGAACAGGCGGCGGCCCTTGCGCGCCATCCGCGTATGAAGGTGACGGCCATTGAAGCGCGGCTGCGCACGGCCTATACGGCTGAGACGCTGGCACGGCTGAAAGGCCTGAGGCCGGATCTTTCCTTCGCCTGGATCATGGGGGCGGACAATCTCGCCAGTTTCCACCGCTGGCAGGACTGGCGGGGCATTCTCAATCAGGTCACCGTCGCCGTGGTCAACCGGCCCGGCGCGTCCCTGTCACCTCTCTTTGCTCCCGCAGCAAGAGCCTTTGCCCGCTACCGGCTGGCCGAAGTGGATGCCCCGCTGGCGCTGTCCATGAAGCCGCCGCACTGGGTTTTCCTGCATGCGCCGCTGGACCCCGTCTCCTCGACAGTCCTGCGCGCCAGACAGAAGGAAGGGCTCTGAATACAGGCACTTGCGGCATCCGGACACAAGCAGGGCCTGAGCCTCTGCGTGCCGGCGCCCGAGCCTGAGACGGCAAAGAATTAACACTGACACGGCTTGTGTCTTGAAAATGACAGATATGAAGCACTATTCTTGGGGCAGATGGCAGATCCAGGGTCTGAAACTCTGCCGTCCTTGTGGTGCGAAACGGGGATGCCCGGGCATCCCTATCCAACCTGTGGCGAAAGGCGAAACACCTGAGCATGACCTTGCACTCCGGAGAGGCACACGTGTCCTCTCCCACTCAGCCGTCTTTGGATGTAGCTCCCAAAGGCAATCTGATCGACGCGATCCTCTCCAGTCTCGACGCTTCGAAAGCGGAAGAGATCGTTTCCCTCGACATCGCGGGCAAGAGCTCGCTCGCCGATTTCATGGTGATCGCCTCCGGGCGTTCGCACCGGCATGTGGGCGCCATCGCCGACCACCTGCTGCGCGACATCAAGGAATTGGGCTTCGGCAATGCCCGCATCGAAGGCCAGACCCATTGTGACTGGGTGCTGATCGACGCCGGTGACGTGATCGTCCACGTCTTCCGTCCGGAAGTCCGCGGCTTCTACAATCTTGAGAAGATGTGGTCCGCCGACGCGAACGACGTGCAGTAAGGCCAAAGCTGGCCCGGCCAGATGCGCAAAAGGCATCTGGCCCGACGGCCCTTGGAGCTCCCGGCAGCAAGCGCCGGGGGAACGTAATTCATGCGCTATGTCATAGCGGCAGTCGGCCGCATGAAATCCGGTCCGGAGCGTGAGCTGCTGGACCGTTATCTCGACCGTGCCCGCAAGACCGGCCGGGCCCTTGGCGTGACTGCGGTCGATGTCACCGAAACGGTGGAAAGCCGTGCCCAGCGCTCCGAAGACCGCAAGGCGGAGGAGGCGCAGGTGCTGCTCTCGGGCCTGCATCCGCGCGCAAGGCTGATTGCGCTGGATGAAACCGGCAAGACCATGGCGAGCCCGGCCTTTGCAGAGGTTCTGCGCGGCTGGATGGACGAAGGCTGTCCGGAAATCGTGCTGGCCATCGGCGGAGCAGACGGCCACGGCCCCGATCTTCTGGCCCGCGCCGACCTGAAGCTTGCCTTCGGCGCGATGACCTGGCCGCACCAGATCGTGCGCATTCTGGTGGCGGAACAGGTCTACCGGGCGCTGACAATCCAGTCCGGCCACCCCTATCACAGGGTTTGATGGCAAGTCCCTATGGCTTGCGCGTGATCTCAAGGCGTGATGCGCCGGCGTCTCTGCGCCGCAGCACAGGCGAAGATCTGCGGTCAGCTTCACGCAAGATGACAAAATGATCATCTGCCATGGCCTTTGCGGCCCGGATCCCGCCGCATTTGCGCTCTAATTTCTGAGTTGTGGAGCGAGCGGGACGGTAAACGCTTCGTTAATGACAAGGCCGCATCCTCGTCCCAAGTATCTGGCTGTCCCGGTGGAATCACCCCCCGGGCGGAGGGTATGCCAAGACCGGTGCCTCCGGCACATCTGACAGGACTATCGTGGTGCAGCCCTTGCGAACGGCGGGAAGCAGCAGAGCTTTGAAGTCACGGCGCCCTCTGGCGCTGCTGAGTTTGCTTGCCCTTGTCTCGGCACTGCCGCAGCCAGCCGCAGCCCAGGCTGCGACGGCGGTGGAGGCGAGTGTTCCGGGCCCTGCGGCAGAGGTGCTGAAGCGCAAGCTGGAACGCGAAGCGGAACTGGCTGCCCTGTCGCGGGATATCGAACTGTCCTCCGGGCGCCAGCAGGAAATCGAGCAGGAAATTGCTTCGCTCGACCGGGATAGCGAATCCCTGACCAATTCGATCCTGAGCACGGCCGGGCGGATCAAGGGACTGGAAGGCAACATTGCCGATACCGAACGCCGGCTGGAGCGGCTGACGGCCAATGAAGACACCGTGCGCGCCTCCCTGTGGCAGCGCCGGGGCACGCTGGCCGAAATCCTCGCTTCGCTGCAGCGGATCGGGCGGCGTCCGCCGCCTGCGCTGGTGGTGCAGCCGAGCGACGCCCTGTCAGCGGTCCGCAGCGCCATCCTGCTCAATGCGGTGATGCCGGGCCTGCGGATCGAAGCCGAGGCCCTTGCCTCCGATCTTGAGGAACTGAACCGCCTCAAGTCCGGCATTGTAGCCGAGAAAGACAAGCTGCGGGCCGATGCCACACGGCTTGCAGAAGAAAAATCACGTCTGGAACTGCTGATGGCCGCCAAGCGGCAGGAGCGGGAAAGATCGGCCGGGGAACTGGCCGCAGAGCGGCAGAAGGCAGAGGACCTTGCAGCGCAGGCCGGATCTCTCAAGGAATTGATCGCCTCGCTGGAGACGGAAATCGAGAGCGCCCGCAAGGCTGCGGAGGCGGCAGCGGCCGCAACGGCCCTGCGCCAGAGCGGCCGCGCGCCCTCCCGCACGGCGCCGCCCGATCCGGGCCGGCTGAGCCCGGCGGTCGCCTTCGCAGAGACAAAAGGCCTGCTGGCACGGCCAGTTGCAGGCGGCATGCTGAAGGACTACGGCCAGAGCGACGACTATGGCGGGCAGACGGAAGGCCAGACCTTCTCCACCCGCCCGGGCGCGCAGGTGACCGCCCCTGGCGACGGCTGGGTGGTCTATTCCGGCCCCTTCCGGTCGTTCGGCCAACTCTTGATCCTGAACGCCGGCGACGGTTATCATGTACTGCTTGCCGGAATGGACAGGATTGATGTCGAACTGGGGCAGTTTGTTCTTGCCGGAGAGCCCGTCGGTGTGATGGGCTCCACCCAATGGGCGAGTGCTTCGACCTATGGCTTGGGATCGACCAGCCCGGTCCTATATGTTGAATTCAGAAAAGATGGCAGTGCGATTGACCCCACCCCCTGGTGGGCCAGCACAGAGGAAGAAAAGGCTCGCGGATGATACGGAAAGCTTCTCTGCTGTTCACCGGCGCACTGATCGGCGCTGTGGCGGTCACATCCTTTTCAAACCTGCCCATTCGTCTGAGCGGCGCAGCCAACGCAGCAGCTTCGGATACCTACCGTCAGCTGAACCTGTTTGGTGACGTGTTCGAGCGTGTCCGCTCGGACTATGTCGAGGTGCCGGATGACGCTGAGCTGATCGAATCCGCCATCAACGGCATGCTGACCTCGCTGGACCCGCATTCCAGCTACATGCCGCCGAAGGCTTTCCGCGACATGCAGGTGCAGACGCGCGGCGAGTTCGGCGGCCTCGGCATCGAGGTGACGATGGAAGATGGCCTCGTAAAGGTCGTCTCGCCGATCGATGACACCCCGGCCGCCAAGGCAGGCCTGATGGCCGGCGACTTCATCGTGCAGATCGATGGCGAGCAGGTGCAGGGCCTGACCCTGAACCAGGCGGTCGAAAAGATGCGCGGCCCGGTCAAGACCGAGATCAAGGTCACCATCCGCCGTGAAGGGCGCGCAGAGCCCTTTGACGTGACGCTGACCCGCGACACCATCCGCATCCGTTCCGTCCGCTGGCGCGAGGAAGGCGACGTGGGTTACATCCGCGTCACCCAGTTCAACGAGCAGACCTATGACGGGCTGCAGAAGGCCATCGACGAAATCTCCACCAAGATCGGCAGCGACAAGCTGAAGGGTTATGTGCTTGACCTGCGCAACAACCCGGGCGGCCTGCTGGATCAGGCAATTGCCGTCTCCGACGCCTTCCTTGACCGGGGCGAGATCGTCTCCACGCGCGGCCGCAACGCTGAAGAGACCCAGCGCTATAACGCCCGCGCCGGGGATCTGACCCGCGGCAAGCCTGTCATCGTGCTGGTGAACGGCGGTTCGGCCTCTGCTTCGGAAATCGTGGCTGGCGCCCTGCAGGATCACCGCCGCGCCACCGTTCTGGGCAGCCGGTCCTTCGGCAAGGGCTCCGTGCAGACCATCATCCCGCTGGGCGCCAACGGGGCGATCCGCCTGACCACGGCACGCTACTACACCCCGTCGGGCACCTCGATCCAGGCCAAGGGCATCCAGCCGGATATCGTTGCTCTGCAGGACCTGCCGGAAGACATGCAGGGCCGTGCTGAAACGACCGGTGAGGCAGGCCTGCGCGGGCATCTGTCTTCCGGCAATCAGGAAGGCGCCGAACAGAAGGAAGAATCGGGCAGCCAGGCTTATGTCCCGGCCGACCCGAAGGACGACAAGCAGCTGAACCTTGCGCTGGATCTTCTGCGCGGCGTCCAGGCCAACAGCGCCTTCCCGCCGTCCGCTGACCAGCAGAAGGCGGCTGTGCCGAACTGACCGGGCAGTCCGCAAAGTGTCACTCTCCGGCAGGCCGTTTCGTCGCTTGCAAGCCCGCCGGAGGTGAGTAGCATCTGAACCAGCAGGCACGCGCCGCGTTCCGTTCCCCGGAAGGCGGCGCAAGGATATTTGGAGCGTCATGGCGGCGAAGGACCTCACAGCGCCTCTGGGCATGGGCAAGCGGAAGCTGATCCGCCTGCCGTTCGGGCTCATCGGCATGGGCCTGATCACGGTGATCATCACCACCGGGCTGCTGTGGATGGGCGTCGTTGATGATCCGCTTGGCGGTGAGCCGACCGCCGTCCTGCCTCTGGAACGCACTGTCGAGGGCCTGGCCGCCCGTGACATCGCTGCACTGAGTGTGCAGCAGGATCTGGGTTCCGATCAGCATGGGGAAGCCGGCAAGGAACCGGCCACCCTTGGCCCCCGCTTCGATGACGTTGCCAACCAGCCGGCCCGCACGGGCGAGGGCCTCTCGGCCACGCCGGATCAGCGTGTGACCGAGCGTGTCGAATACGGCTATTTGCCAAAGTTGGGTGGCGACGGCATCCGCCCGCTGGACCTTTATGCAAGACCTCTGTCGGGTGAGCTGATTTCCGCACCGCGCATCGCCGTTGTCATCGGCGGGATCGGCCTGTCGGAAGCAGGCAGCCAGAATGCGCTGAAGAGCCTGCCTCCGGAAGTCACGCTGGCCATCGCACCCTATGCCGCTTCACCGGACCGCTGGATGAAACAGGCCCGTGCGGCGGGCCATGAGCTGCTGATGCAGCTGCCGCTGGAGCCTTTCGATTATCCGGACAATGATCCCGGCCCGCATACCCTGCTGGTGAGCTTGCGCAGCCCCGAGTTCCTTGACCGGCTGAGCTGGCTCTTGTCGCGGACCACAAACTATGCCGGGGTGATCAACACCCAAGGCGGCCGTTTCACCGCAGCCGAGCCCTCCATGCAGCTTCTGCTGGACCAGATCACCCAGCGCGGCCTGATGTATGTGGACGACGGCTCCTCCTCGCGCACGGTGGCACCGGCAGCCGCCTCTGCGGCCCGCACCCCCTTCAGCCGCGTTGATGTTGTGCTGGACAGCGTGCCGCGAGCCGAGGAAATCAACGGCCAGCTTCTGCAGCTCGAGGCTCTGGCCCGCGCCCGCGGCGTCGCCGTTGCGTCCGGCACGGCCCTGCCCGTGACCGTCAAGATGCTTCAGGAATGGGCGGCAGATCTGGAACGGCGCGGTTTGCAGCTGGTCCCCGTCAGCGCCACCATCGACAGAGCACCGCAAGGCTGATACCGGAAGCACCCTCCGTGTTTCAGCGGATGGCAGCCTGCGGTTTTGTGATAGTCTGACCGGGCTGACGGTATGTGGAGTAAGACGTGAGCAAGGCCTTGCATGATTTTCCGGGTGCGGATGCACCCGGCGAGCTGCCCTACCGCCCCTGTGTGGGCATCATGCTTGTCAACCGGGAAGGCCGCGTCTGGGCCGGTCACCGGTTCGATCCCAAGGCCGCCCACAAGGGGCGCAAGATCGAGGAAGAATACGCCTGGCAGATGCCGCAGGGCGGCATCGACGCAGGCGAAGATCCGCTGGCTGCCGCCTTCCGCGAACTCTATGAGGAAACCTCCGTCCGTTCCGCATCGCTGATTGCCGAAGCCCCCGGCTGGTTCACCTACGACTATCCGCCGGAAGTGCTGGCCAGCACCCGCCACGGCAAGTACCGCGGGCAGGCGCAGAAATGGTATGCCCTGCGCTTTGAAGGCGAGGACAGCGAGATTGGCATCCTCACTCCGCCCAAAGGCCATTCCCAGGAGTTCGACGGCTGGCGCTGGGAGGAGGCTGCGAGGCTTCCGGAGTTGATCGTCCCCTTCAAGCGGCATGTCTATCAGCAGGTGGTCGAGGCCTTCGCGAGGCTTGTGCCGGGGCTTTGAGATCCTGCTCCAGGGCGCATTCAGGATGTCCGGACCTGCGGCAGGCCCTGGCTTCACCTTGTCTCTGAGGCCGCCTTGGCCTTTGCAGCCTGCCATTCGCGGCGCACATCGGCGTCCGCTTCCGGGGTGAGCCGGTCCTCTGCCAATACTGCAAAGGCCTCCGGCTCAAGCAGGCGGGACAGGGCCCAGACGGCGGCACCGCGCACGACAGCCGCATCATCGTCCAGCAGCGCCACGGCCTGTGGCACATGGCCGGCATCGGCGCTGTTTCCTGCCGCGATCAGGCAGTTGCGGATGAACCGGTCCCGGCCGATCCGCTTCACCGGCGAGCCGGAAAAGAGCTGGCGGAAGGCCGGATCATCCAGCCTCAAGAGCGTGGCCAGCGACGGTGCCTCCAGATCCTCCCGCGCCTGCAGCTTGGCTTCGCGGGCCTCCACGGCAAACTTGTTCCATGGGCAGGCGGCAAGGCAATCGTCGCAGCCATAGATGCGGTTGCCGAGGGCCACGCGGAACTCTTGCGGAATAGGCCCCGCATGCTCGATGGTCAGATAGGAAATGCAACGGCGGGCATCGAGCCGGTAGGGCTGCGGGAAGGCACCTGTCGGACAGGCGGACAGGCAGGCCCAGCAGGAGCCGCAATGGTCCCGCTCCGGCTCTGCGGCAGCCAGATCCAGCGTGGTGAAGATGCTGGCGAGAAAGAACCAGGAGCCGAGCCGCCGCGACACCAGATTGGTGTGCTTGCCCTGCCAGCCAAGGCCGGCAGCCTGTGCCAGCGGCTTTTCCATGACGGGGGCCGTATCAACGAAGACCTTCACATCGCCGCCGCCTGCGCGCGAGACGAGAAAGCTCGCCAGCTCCTTCAGCTTGCCCTTGATGACATCGTGATAATCCCGGTGGCGGGCGTAGACGGAAATGTTGCCCCGGTCCGGATGGGCAAGGTTCTCCAGCGCATCCCCGGCAGGGCCATAGTTCATGGCCAGCATGATGACAGAGCGCACCTCCGGCCACAGCACGCTGGGGCTGGCGCGCCGGTCTGCCGTCTCCTCCATCCAGCCCATGGAGCCGTGGTGGCCATCGGCGAGAAACTGCGCCAGCCGCTGCGGGGCCTGCGGGATGGCATTGGGCCGGGTGATGGCGAGATCATCAAAGCCCAACTGGGCGGCCTTTTCCCTGAGCTGGCTGCAAAGACGGTCCAAAGCCTTTGCCGGAAGCACCGGGTTTGAGGGCACGGCAGGGCTGTTGCGGCTCTGCGTCAGAAGTCCAGATCCGCGTAGGTCATCGACGGCGGCATGCCGAGCATCTTTTCGCTCAGCAGCGGACGGAAGCTCGGGCGCGATTTCACCCGCGCATACCAGGCCTTCACGTTCTCCTCGGTGTCCCATGGCACTTCGCCCAGATAATCGGCGCAGGACAGTTCGGCGGCGAGCGCGAAATCCGCAAAGCTCAACCGGTCGCCGCCCAGCCATTTGCGCGAGGCGGCAAGATAACCGAAATAGCGCATGTGATGGTGAATATTGGCGCGCGCCACCCGCAGAATGGCCGAATCAGGCTCACCGCCGCCGACAGAGCGGGGCATGTCCTGCTTGTAGATGCGCTCGCGCACGAAATGGCCGGCCACCTCGTCATCGAACTTGCGCAGGCCCCATTCCACCAGACGCCGGGTCTCCGCCCGCAGTTCGGGATGGTCCGGCATCAGCCGCCGGTCGCCCATCGCATAGCCACGCGTTTCATCGAGATATTCCATGATGGCATAGGGACCGCAGACCGGCGTGCCGCCGTTCTCGATCAGAACCGGCACGGTTCCGGCCGGATTGAGCATCAGGAATTCCCGGCGCCGTTCCCAGGGGTTGATGGTGTGCATCTCGTAGTTTGCGCCGTACTCACCGAGGATGAGACGCACAAAACGGGAAGACGGCGAGAACGGATGATGATAAAGCGTGAGCATTCAGTGATTTGGACCTTCAGCGCCGGGTGCCCCCCAAGCGCCCGTCACAACTCTAGTAGGATATGGTTAGCATCCTGTTGCTGCCGCCCTCTTTTCCCGCGAGCCAGCGCGCCCGCATAGATCATGCCCCGCAGCGGGATTCAATAGGCTCTCAACAGGTCTTTTCAGGAGTTCATTTGCGATGACAAGCGATACGATCATCAGTGCCTTCATTCTGGGCATCGTCGAAGGCCTGACCGAATTCATTCCGGTCTCCTCCACCGGCCACCTGCTGCTGCTCGGCCACTTTCTCGGCTTTGAAAGCACGGGCAAAACCTTCGAGGTGCTGATCCAGCTCGGCGCGATCCTCGCCATCCTCAGCGTCTATTTCGGCCGCCTGTGGTCCATCGCCACCGCCCTGCCGAATGACCGGCGGGCCCAGCGCTTTGTGGCCGGCATCCTGCTGGCCTTCCTGCCGGCCGCCGTCATCGGCGTGATGGCGCATGGCTTCATCAAGTCGGTGCTGTTCGAATCGCCCATGCTGATCTGCACCACACTGCTGCTGGGCGGTATCGTGCTGCTGGTGATCGACCGGCTGCCGCTGAAGCCGCGCTATCACGATGCCATGGACTATCCGCTGCCGCTGTGCCTTGCCATCGGCTTTGTCCAGTGCCTTGCCATGGTGCCGGGCGTTTCGCGCTCTGGCGCCACCATCGCAGGCTCGCTGCTGATGGGCACGGACAAGCGCTCTGCGGCGGAGTTCTCGTTCTTCCTCGCCATGCCGACCATGGCAGGCGCCTTCGCCTATGACCTCTACAAGAACCGCGACGTGCTTTCGATGGACGACGCGGTGCTCATCGGCATCGGCTTCGTCACATCCTTCGTGGCAGCGGTGTTTGTGGTGCGCAGACTGCTGGACTTCGTCTCCCGCCACGGCTTTGCGCCCTTCGCCTGGTGGCGCATCGGCGTGGGTCTGGCGGGCTTTGCCGGTCTCTACTTCTTCGGATAAGCGGCTTGACCAGCTCTCGATGAGCTTGACTCATCGAGAGCTGGTCAAGGCCGTGCGGCGCATGAGCAATTTCAAGGCGTGATGCGTCAGCATCGAAAGCCTTCAGGCTATGCCGAAGGCCCGCAAGGCTGCTGTCACCGCGGCGGCGCCAATGACGATCACTGGAAACGGCGCCCGCAGCAGATAAAGCCCGAGACCGGCGGCAACGCCTGCAGGTCTCGCCCAGCCCGCAAAGGCGCCCCCGTCCAGCAGGGCGGAACTGGCCATCAGCGACACGAGCATGACGACAGCCGCAGCCTGAAACAGCTGCTGCATACGGCCCGACAGCACCAGCCGCCCATGCAGCAGGGGACCGGTCGCGCGGAAGGCGAAGGTGCCGGCGGCCAGCGCCAGAATGGCGGCCATCGGCATCAGGTTCTCAGTCATTTGCGCAATCCCCAGACAGTTCACGCCCTGACAGTTCACGGGCTGGTGCGGCCGTACGCGGCCAGACGGCGAACACCACCAGCCCGCTGAGTGCGGCCAGCACCGGCACACCTGCGGGCAGAACCGGTGTCAGCACGAAGGCAATGGCCGCCCCGAGAGCCGCAGCCAGCCGCAGCCGGGCATCCTTCAGCGCCGGCAGAACCAGCGCCAGCAGCACAGCCGGGAAGGCCGCATCAAGGCCCAGCGCCGAGGCATCCCCCACCGCCTGACCGAGCAATGCCCCGGCGAATGTCCCCACGTTCCACAGGATGTAGAGACCGATGGCGCAGGCCCAGTAAAGCGCACGGGCACGCTCCGGATTGCTGTCCTTCAGCGAAAAGGCCAGCGCCTCGTCGGTGAGCAGGTGCGATCCGAGCAGTTTCTGCAAGAGCCCGCCGCGCAGCAGGCCTGCCACCGAAAAGCCGAAGGGCAGATGCCGGGCGTTGAGCACCAGCCCGGCCAGAACCGCAGCCACAGGGCCGCCGCCCGCCAGCACCACGCCAACGGCCGCAAATTGCGAGGCCCCGGCAAAGACGATGGTGGACATGGCCAGAGGCACCCAGAACGGCAATCCGCCGCCCGTGGCTATGGCCCCGAAGGAGACACCGGCAATGGTGGTGGCGCCGCAGACCAGCAGCACGTCCATCCAGTCCCGGCGCGTGAGTGTTTGAAATATCGTCCGCATGTGCGATAAAATGGACAAAGCCACACCGTTCGTCAAGACGAACATTCGTTCGTCATCGAGAACGAACTATAAGACGCAAAGGCCCCGCATGTCAGACACCGCCGAAGCCCTCCGGCAATGGATTTCCATCGCACTCAAGACCGAGCGGGAGAAGGCGGGACTGAGCCTCAGCGAGTTGGCGCGGCGGGCGGGCCTTTCCAAGTCCACCCTGTCCCAGTTGGAAGCAGGCAACGGCAATCCGGGCATCGAGACGCTGTGGATGCTGGCGGTCGCGCTCAACATCCCCTTTAGCCGCCTTGTCGACCGGCCGGAGCGCAGCACGCGTCTGGTGCGGGCGGGCGAAGGCCCTTACACCTTGTCCGAGGAGGCCGCCGTCCGCGCAACGCTTCTGTCCACCGGCAGCACCGGCGCGAGGCGGGACATCTACCGCATGGATCTTGAGCCCGGACGCGCGCGCCGCTCTCCGGCCCACATTGCAGGCACGACGGAACATGTGCTGGTCGCATCCGGCCGCGCCCGCGTCGGCCCGGAGGCGGAAACCGAAGACCTGTCGCCGGGCGACTACTACACCTATCCCGGCGATACGGCCCATCTCTACGAAGCCCTCGAGCCCGGAACGGTGCTGCTGCTGGTGATGGAGCACGCCTGACGTCAGGGGTTTTCCGGTCCTAACGCTTTCTTCGTTTCCCATACGGTAAAACACGGCATCCGGCGCGGGGTGCGCCGCAGCCATGAAGGGGACCTTCCGTGCAAGGGCAGCTTTCGATTTTCCGTCATCTGCTGGCCGCCGCCAGCTTCTGCGCCGCCATTTTCGCCGTGGCGCCCGCAGCTCACGCCGCAGATAACGGCCCTGTCTCCGTCGAACAGGGCGTGACCTACGAATATCTCGACCGCTGGGACGTGGACAAGCTGAACGAAATCCTTACCAAGGATACGCCTGCCTTTGCCGGTATCACCGAGACCTACACCCCGGCCCGCAACGCGGTGAAGCTCTACCGCGTCACCTATCCGTCCGTGATCCCGGAGCGTGGCAACAAGCCGACCGTCGCCACCGGCCTGCTCGCCGTTCCCGACGTTGAAGGCAGCAGCTTCCCTCTCGTGTCCTATCAGCACGGCACTGTCTACCTGAAGCAGCAGGTGCCGTCCTATCCGGATCAGTCGCCGGAAACCCAGCTGATGATCGCCCAGTTCGCCGGGCAGGGTTATCTGCTGATCGGTGCGGACTATTTCGGCCTCGGCGATTCGCCCGAGACGGAAAGCTACATGGTCAAGGCCAGCCACCAGCAGGCCACCTATGACATGCTTACAGCCAGCCAGTCCGTGCTCAAGGCCATGAAGCTGGAAGACAGCAAGCTGTTCCTCGCCGGCTGGTCGCAGGGCGGCTATGTCACCATGGCCATGGTGCAGAAGCTGGAACAGGCCGGTGTGCCCGTCACGGCAGCGGCCACCGCCAGCGCGCCCATCGACATTTTCGCGGCCCTCAACGGCTTCCTGAATTTCCCGCGCAAGTTCGATGCGGATTGGGTCAACAGCCTGTTCATCCTGTCATCCTTCTCCTACGAGCACTACTATGGCCTGCCCGGCCTCGCCCGCTCGATGATCGCGGAGGAGTATTATGACGTGGCACAAAAAGCCTATCTGCGCGAGCCCATTGATCCGTCTACGATCCCGGGCGACCTGCACAAGCTTCTGAAGCCGGAATATTTCGACACCCAGTTCTTCGCTGCCTCCGCCTTTGGCCGCCTTGCGGCGCAGAACGAGGTCTTCCGCTGGATCTACAAGACCCCGGTGCGCAACTATTACGGCGAAACGGACGAAGCTATCTCCGTGGGCGTCGGCCGCATGGCCATGACCTATCAGCAGGCCATTGGCGCCGGAAACCCGGCTGTGGAGGCCGTCTCCACCGGCGGCACCACCCACCGCGGCACCTTCGCCCGCGCCACCCCGCAGTGGAAGGGCTGGTTCGACGGGCTGTGAGGGCTGCCTGAACGAAGTAACCGTTTCATCCCACGGCACGGATTTTCCGCCCCTCATGGGGCCGCGCTTGAAACGGGCTGCAAGCAGGAAGGCACCCTCACATGAGGCCGCAGCGCCCCTCTCCCCCCTTGAGGGGCAGGGGAATCGCATATGGAATTTTTGGATTCGGATCTGTCGTCGCAACGCATTTCCGGATTCCAAAATTTCCCTTCGCAAGGACTGAGCGTTCGATCCTTGCGCAGGCGAAAGAGATTTCCGCCATATGCGATAGCCCTGCCTTGAGGGGGAGATGTCTGCGTTAGCAGACAGAGGGGGGGGGGCAGCGCCTCGGAACGGCATCACCTTTCGTATGACAGGACAGTCAGTTACCCCCCTCTGCCCCCTGCCGGGGGCATCTCCCCCTCAAGGCAGGGGAATCGCATATGCAATTTTTGGATTCCGATCTTTCGCCGCAAGGCGCCTCTGGATTCCAAAATTACCTTTCGCAAGGACTGAATGTTCGATCCTTGCGTAGGCGGATGGGATTTCCGCCATATGCGATAGCCCTGCCCCTCAAGGGGGGAGAGGGGTTGGTGGCACTTCTGAGGGAAGCGCGCGGCTGGCCGTTCGTGTCTCCCTTTGAAATCCCCTTTCCAACTTGACGGCACATAGTTGCATTTGCAATCAATTGCATTTCCAGTCCGCCTTGGGAGGGGCTTATGTGCCGCGTTGTGCTTCACACCTATTTCCGCAGTTCCACGTCCTTCCGGGTGCGCATTGCGCTGGCGATGAAGGGCATTGCCTATGAGCCGGTGTTTCATCACCTGCGCCTTGGCAAGCACCGGGAACCCGGATATCTTGCCGTCAACCCGCAAGGGCTTGTGCCCACGCTGGAATGGAGCGACGGCACGGTGCTGAGCCAATCGCTGGCCATCATCGAGTTTCTGGACGAGATGGTGTCCGAGCCCCGGCTGCTGCCGGAGGATGCCAGAGGCCGGGCGCGGGTGCGAATGCTGTCGCAGATGATTGCCTGCGACATCCACCCGGTGAACAACCTGCGCATCCTCAACGCCCTGCGCAGCCGCTTCGGCGCTGATGATGCGGCTGTCGCGGACTGGTTCCGCACATGGGTGGCCGAGACTTTCGGCCCGCTGGAGGCGCTGCTGGCGCAGAGCCCGGAAACCGGCCGCTTCTGCCACGGCGATGCGGTGACCATGGCCGATCTCTGCCTTGTGGCACAAGTGGCCAACAACGGCCGCTTCGGCGTGGACATGAGCCCCTATCCGGTGATCTCCCGCATCCACGCCGCCGCCATGGAGTTCCCCGCCTTCATCGCTGCCGCCCCGCAGAATCAGCCGGACGCGGAATAGCCCCCAAAACGCAAACGGCGCCCGCTGGGGGCGCCGTGTGTCTTCGCAAACCGGCAAATTCGTCAATCAGGCGATCGACTGGCCGGTCTTGGCCCAGTCGGCCAGGAAGGTTTCGAGGCCCTTGTCGGTCAGCGGATGCTTGACCAGTGCCTTCAGCGTTGCCGGGGGAATGGTGGCAACATCGGCGCCGGCGATGGCGCAATCCTTGACGTGGTTGATGGTGCGGATCGACGCGGCCAGGATTTCGGTCTGGAAGCCGTAGTTGTCGTAGATCACCCGGATCTCGCGGATCAGCTCCATGCCGTCGATGTTGATGTCATCGAGACGGCCGATGAAGGGCGAGATGTAGGTGGCACCAGCCTTGGCAGCCAGCAGCGCCTGCGTGGCCGAGAAGCACAGGGTGACGTTGGTCTTGTGACCGGCAGAGGTCAGCGCCTTGCAGGCCTTGAGGCCGTCCATGGTCAGCGGCAGCTTGATGACGACATTGTCAGCAATGGCGGCCAGCACCTTGGCTTCGCGCATCATGCCTTCATAGCCGGTGGCGGCCACTTCGGCGGACACGGGGCCCTTGGTGATCTTGCAGATCTCGGCAATGACCTCCTTCATCGGGCGGCCGGCCTTCATCACGAGCGACGGATTGGTGGTGACGCCATCGAGCAGGCCGGTGGATTCCAGCTCGGCAATCTCGGCGGTGTCTGCGGTATCGACAAAGAATTTCATGCGAGTATCCACTCCCCTTGCGCCCGGCTTGCCCTCTGGGGCAATCAGGCATGAGTTGAGACGCGTGCGATGGAGGTGCCGCGCGTCTGTCCCGTCCCTGCCTCTTTAGCGTAGGATTGCGCCGAGCAACACCCCCGATTCGGAATGTGACAAGCGATTGCGGAACGCACCTCAGCATTTGACCCGGTTTTCTGGCGCAGGACGCATGAGCCTCCGCGAAGCGAGGACCCATGCTGTTTGACGATCTGCCCCGCAACCACGAAACCATCGTCAGCGTGCTGGTGCCCGTCGCCGTGCCCGCGCCCTATACCTACAAGGTGCCGGCGGAAATGAGCGTGCGGCCGGGCGCCATCGTGCGCGTGCCGCTGGGCCCGCGCGAGGTGGTGGGCGTCGTCTGGGATGTTGAGCCGGAGGCCGGCATCGATCCGCGCAAGCTCAAGTCCATCACCCATGTCTATGACGCCCCGCCGCTGGGCGATGAACTGCGCCGCTTCATCGACTGGGTGGCGAACTGGACGCTGGCCGCGCCGGGGATGGTGGTGCGCATGGTGCTGCGCTCGGAAGATGCGCTGGAGCCGGAGGCGCCCGTTTCCGGCGTGATCCGCGTCGAGGGCGCGGCGCCGGACCGGGCAACGCCTGCCCGCGCCAAGGTTCTGGCGCTGATGGAAGACGGCATGGCCTGGACGAAGCCGGGGCTTGCCGCGACGGCGGGTGTCAGCGCCTCGGTCATCGACGGGCTGTTGCAGCAGGGCGTGCTGGAAACCGTGGCGATGACCGCCAGCCCGCTGCCCCTGCCGCCGGATCCGGCCTTTGCCCCGCCGCAGCTGACGCCGGCCCAGAGTGCCGTGTCAGCTGCGCTGGTGGAGAGCTTCGACAAAGTCGGCGTGGTGTCGCTCATCGATGGCGTCACCGGCTCGGGCAAGACGGAGGTCTATTTCGAGGCTGTGGCGGAGGCCATCCGGCGCGGACGGCAGGCGGTGATTCTGGTGCCGGAAATCGGCCTGACGGAACAGTTCCTGCGCCGCTTCGAGCAGCGCTTCGGCGTGCCGCCTGCCGAGTGGCATTCCGAAATCACACCGAAGAAGCGTGCCCGCGTCTGGCGCGGGGTGGCGAAGGGCGAGATCCCTGTGGTGGTGGGCGCGCGTTCGGCGCTGTTCCTGCCCTTTGCCAATCTGGGGCTGATTGTCGTGGACGAAGAACACGACACCGCCTTCAAGCAGGACGACCGGGTGTCCTACAACGCCCGCGACATGGCCGTCGTGCGCGGGCATCTGGCGCGCTTTCCCGTGGTGCTGGCCTCAGCCACGCCATCGGTCGAAAGCCGGGTGAATGCGGATACCGGGCGCTACGTCCGCCATGTTCTGCCGGAGCGCGCCACGGGCGCCGCTCTGCCGGAACTGGGGCTCATCGACATGCGCACCGAAGGGCCGGAGCGCGGCCGCTGGCTGGCGCCTGCCATGATCGAGGCCATCCGCCAGACCTTTGCCGAAAAGCACCAGTCGCTGCTGTTCCTCAACCGGCGCGGCTATGCCCCGCTGACGCTCTGCCGCTCCTGCGGCCACCGCTTCCAGTGCGGCCATTGCAGCGCCTGGCTGGTGGAACACCGGATGAAGGGCAAGCTGGTCTGCCACCACTGCGGCCATCAGGAGCCCGTGCCCCGCGCCTGCCCTGCCTGCGGCACGCAGGATGCGCTGGTCGCCTGCGGGCCCGGCGTGGAAAGAATCGCCGAAGAGGTGGAAGGCCTTTTTCCGCAGGCGCGCACCCTCATCCTTTCGTCGGACATCAGCGGCGGACCTGAACGGCTGCGGCGGGAGATGAAGATCGTCGAGGAGGGCGGCGCCGACATCATCATCGGCACACAGCTCGTCGCCAAGGGCCACAACTTTCCGCTGATGCGGCTTGTCGGCGTGGTCGATGCCGATCTTGGCCTTGCCCATGGCGACCCGCGCGCGGCCGAGCGCACCTTCCAGCTGCTGGCGCAGGTGACGGGCCGTGCCGGGCGCATGACCGGCGGCGGGCGCGGGTTGCTGCAAAGCTATTCTCCCGATCATCCGGTGCTGAAGGCGCTGGTTTCCGCCGACCGCGAGGCCTTTTATCAGGCCGAGATCGAGACCCGCCGCGTCACCGGCCTGCCGCCGTTCGGGCGGCTGGCGGCGCTGATCATCTCAGGCCCCGAAAAGGCGCAGGCGGAAGGCTTTGCCCGCGCCGTGCTGCGTGCCGCCCCGCCGCACCAGGGCATCACCGTGCTGGGGCCAGCCGAGGCGGCGATGGCGCTGGTGCGCGGCCGCCACCGCTTCCGCCTGCTCGCCATGGCGCCGCGTCAGGTGGACCTTCAGAGCTATCTGCGGCACTGGATGAGCCTCGTTCCACCCGCCCGCGGCGGGTTGCGGCTGCAGATCGATATCGACCCGCAGCAGTTTTTGTGACCGCTGTTGCACGTTGCGGCAAGATTCCGCCAAAATGCAGCATTTCTGCCCACTGGCAAAGTTGCACACCTCGGTGGGCTGTGTTATTCGAGGCGCGGCTTCTGGGGGGTGCGGTTCTGCCGTCAAACCTTATGACCCTGAAAAACCAATAATTTTCAAGGCATTGACTCGGGGTTGACCCTTGCCGGTGCCAAGAAATGTGTCAGAGAGCTTGAACCTGGTGACTGACAACGTATCTCTCGTATCCGGCGTTGCGAAGCGGTATGCTTCGGCCCTGCTGGACCTTGCCGGGGACGGCGGCGTGACCGCAGACGTCGAGCGGGATCTCAATGCGTTTGAAGGCATGCTTGCCGAAAGCGCGGATCTCGTCCGTCTGGTGCGCAGCCCCGTATTCAGCGCCGATGAGCAGCTTGCGGCTCTGGACGCGCTGCTTGCCAAGGCCGGTATCACCGGTCTTGCCGCGAATTTCGTGAAGCTGGCTGCAAAGAACCGCCGCCTCTTCGTTCTTCCCGACATGATCAAGGCCTTCCGGGCGCTTCTCGCCGAGAAGCGTGGCGAGGCGACTGCTGAAGTCGTTTCCGCTGCTCCCCTGTCGGATGCGCATGTCGCTGCCCTGAAGGAAGCGCTCTCTGCTTCCACGGGCAAGTCCGTCAAGATCGCCGCGAGCGTTGATCCTGCTCTCATTGGCGGCCTTGTCGTCAAGGTTGGCAGCCGCATGATCGACACGTCGCTGCGCACCAAGCTCAATACTCTCAAGTTCGCAATGAAAGAGGTCGGCTGATGGATATTCGGGCCGCGGAGATTTCCGCTATCCTCAAGGACCAGATCAAGGGTTTCGGCCAAGAGGCCGAAGTGTCCGAAGTCGGTCAAGTGCTTTCCGTCGGTGACGGTATTGCGCGCGTCTACGGTCTGGACAACGTCCAGGCCGGTGAAATGGTCGAATTCCCGGGCGGTATCCGGGGCATGGCGCTCAACCTTGAAACCGACAACGTCGGTGTCGTGATTTTCGGTTCCGACCGGAACATCAAGGAAGGCGACATCGTCAAGCGTACCGGTGCCATCGTGGAAGTCCCGGTCGGCAAGGGCCTGCTCGGCCGCGTTGTCGATCCGCTGGGCAACCCGCTGGACGGCAAGGGCCCGATCGAGGCAGCAGAAATGCGCCGCGTTGACGTGAAGGCTCCCGGCATTCTGCCGCGCAAGTCCGTGCACGAGCCGATGTCCACCGGTCTCAAGGCCATTGACGCCCTGATCCCGATTGGCCGCGGCCAGCGCGAACTGGTGATTGGTGACCGTCAGACCGGCAAGACCGCGATCCTGCTCGACACCTTCCTGAACCAGAAGCCGCTGCACGAAGGCAACGACGAGAGCAACAAGCTGTACTGCATCTATGTTGCCGTCGGCCAGAAGCGCTCCACCGTCGCCCAGTTCGTGAAGACTCTGGAAGACAGCGGTGCGCTGCCGTACTCCATCGTCGTCGCCGCGACCGCTTCGGATGCTGCCCCGCTGCAGTTCCTGGCTCCGTTCGCCGGCTGCGCCATGGGCGAGTACTTCCGCGACAACGGCATGCATGCCGTGATCGGTTACGACGACCTGTCCAAGCAGGCCGTGGCTTACCGCCAGATGTCCCTGCTGCTCCGCCGCCCGCCCGGGCGCGAAGCTTTCCCGGGCGACGTGTTCTACCTGCACTCCCGTCTGCTGGAGCGTGCGGCCAAGCTGAACGAGGACAATGGCCTCGGTTCGCTCACCGCGCTGCCGGTCATCGAGACCCAGGCAAACGACGTGTCGGCCTACATTCCGACCAACGTGATCTCGATCACCGACGGTCAGATCTTCCTTGAAACCGACCTGTTCTACCAGGGTGTCCGCCCGGCCGTGAACGTGGGTCTGTCGGTGTCGCGCGTCGGCTCCTCGGCCCAGATCAAGGCGATGAAGCAGGTGGCAGGCCCGATCAAGGGCGAGCTGGCGCAGTACCGCGAAATGGCGGCCTTTGCCCAGTTCGGCTCCGACCTCGACGCCACCACCCAGCGCCTGCTGAACCGTGGTGCCCGTCTGGTCGAACTGCTGAAGCAGCCGCAGTTCTCGCCGCTGAAGACGCAGGAGCAGGTTGCGGTCATTTACGCCGGCGTGAACGGCTACCTGGACAAGATCCCGGTGGACCGCGTGCGCGATTTCGAGGCTGGCCTGCTGCTCTCCCTGCGTGGTGAGCATGCGGATCTCCTCGACGCCATCTGGCAGAAGAAGGCCCTCGACGATGAGCTGACCGCGCGCCTTCGTGCCGCGATCGAAGCTTTCGCCAAGAGCTTCTCGTAAACCAGAAACGCTGTCGGGATAAGGAGCAGGGGCGGCCATGCCGAGCCTGAAGGACCTAAGAAACCGTATCGCCTCGGTCAAGGCGACGCAGAAGATCACCAAGGCCATGAAAATGGTGGCCGCGGCGAAGCTGCGTCGCGCCCAGGACGCTGCGGAAGCGGCCCGGCCCTATGCGGAACGCATGGAGCAGGTGCTGGCCAACATTGCCGCTGCCTTTGAAGGCCGCGATGATGCGCCGAAGCTGATGACCGGAACGGGGCGCGATCAGGTACATCTCCTGATCGTTGCCTCCGCCGAACGCGGCCTGTGCGGCGGCTTCAACTCCTCGATCGCCAAGCTGGCGCGCGAGCGGGCCCGGAGCCTCATTGCACAGGGCAAGGAGGTGAAAATCCTCTGCGTCGGCAAGAAGGGCTTCGATGCCATCAAGCGCGAGCTTGGCAAGTACGTCATCCGCACCATCGAGTTGCGCGGCGTCAAGTCCGTTGGCTATGCCAACGCGACTGACATCTCGGACGTCGTCTTCAAGATGTTCGAGGCCGGCGAGTTCGACGTCTGCACCCTGTTCTTTGCCGAATTCAAGTCGGTGATCAGCCAGGTGCCGACGGCGCAGCAGCTCATTCCGGCCAAGCTGCCGGAGACGGCCAAGGCTGCCGGTGGTGCTTCGCTGGTGTACGAGTACGAGCCCGACGAGGCCGCTATTCTGACCGACCTTCTGCCCCGCAACGTGTCGGTGCAGATCTTCCGTGCGCTCCTTGAGAACGCCGCCTCCGAGCAGGGCGCCCGCATGTCCGCCATGGACAATGCGACCCGCAACGCAGGCGACATGATCAAGAAACTGACGCTGCGCTACAACCGCCAGCGTCAGGCTCAGATCACCAAGGAACTGATTGAAATCATCTCGGGCGCCGAAGCGCTCTGACCGGATCGAGGATTGAGGGATGGCTGACAACAAAGTCGGACAGATCACCCAGGTCATCGGCGCCGTGGTCGACGTCAAGTTCGACGGCCACCTGCCGCAGATTCTGAACAGCCTGGAAGCGGACAACCAGGGCACCCGTCTGGTGCTCGAAGTTGCCCAGCATCTTGGCGAGCATACCGTTCGCACCATTGCGATGGACTCCACCGAAGGCCTCGTGCGCGGCCAGAAGGTCACCGACACCGGTGCCCCGATCGAAGTGCCGGTTGGCGCCGGCACCCTGGGCCGCATCATGAACGTGATCGGCGAACCGGTTGATGAAGCCGGCCCGATCGTTCACGACTCCAAGCGTGCGATCCACCAGGAAGCTCCGAGCTTCGTCGAGCAGTCGACCGAGTCCCAGATTCTCGTCACCGGCATCAAGGTGGTGGATCTGCTGGCTCCTTACGCCAAGGGCGGCAAGATCGGCCTGTTCGGCGGCGCCGGCGTCGGCAAGACCGTTCTGATCATGGAACTCATCAACAACGTCGCAAAGGCGCACGGCGGTTACTCCGTGTTCGCCGGCGTGGGTGAGCGCACCCGTGAAGGCAACGACCTTTACTGGGAAATGATCGAATCGGGCGTGAACAAGAAGGGCGGCGGCGAAGGCTCCAAGGCTGCTCTCGTTTACGGCCAGATGAACGAGCCCCCCGGGGCACGTGCCCGCGTTGCTCTGACCGGTCTGACCGTCGCCGAGCATTTCCGTGACCAGGGCCAGGACGTGCTGTTCTTCGTGGACAACATCTTCCGCTTCACCCAGGCCGGTTCCGAAGTGTCCGCTCTGCTCGGCCGTATCCCGTCGGCCGTGGGTTACCAGCCGACGCTGGCGACCGACATGGGCACCATGCAGGAACGCATCACCACCACCACCAAGGGTTCGATCACCTCGGTGCAGGCCGTTTACGTGCCCGCCGACGATCTGACCGACCCGGCGCCGGCTTCGACCTTCGCCCACCTCGACGCAACGACGGTTCTCAACCGCTCGATCGCCGAAAAGGGTATCTACCCGGCCGTGGACCCGCTGGACTCGACCTCGCGCATGCTGGATGCCCGCATCATCGGCGAAGAGCACTACAATGTGGCTCGCCAGGTGCAGCAGACCCTGCAGCGTTACAAGGCCCTGCAGGACATCATCGCGATCCTGGGCATGGATGAGCTGTCTGAAGAAGACAAGCTGACCGTCGCCCGCGCCCGCAAGATCGAGCGCTTCCTGTCCCAGCCGTTCTTCGTGGCCGAAGTCTTCACCGGTTCGCCGGGCAAGCTCGTCGCCCTCGAAGACACGATCAAGGGCTTCAAGGGCCTGGTCGAAGGCGAATACGATCACCTGCCGGAAGCTGCCTTCTACATGGTTGGCAACATGCAGGAAGCGATCGAGAAGGCCCAGCGCCTGGCTGCTGAAGCTGCCTGATGCGATCTGCCGCTGCCGGAACCCGGCAGCGGCCTGTAACCGGCGGGCGCCCGTGTGGCGCCGCCTCTTGCAGGGCGGCACTGCCGCCCGCATTGCGACGAACAAAGGACACGCCAGATGGCACAGCCATTTCAGTTTGAGCTTGTCTCCCCTGAGCGCCTTCTCCTGTCGGACAAGGTTCTCGAGGTCACCGTTCCCGGCAGCGAAGGCGAGTTTGGTGTCCTGAAGGATCACAGCCCGTTCATGGCCACCATGCGTCCGGGCCTGCTGAAGGTCCGCACCGGCGAAGGCAAGCTGGTCGAGTACTTCGTGCGCGGCGGTTTTGCCGACGTGTCCACCAGCGGTCTCACCGTTTTGGCCGAACAGGCCATTCCGGTTTCCGAGCTGAAGGCCGAAGTCATCGCCCAGCAGGTGCAGGACGCCCGTGAGGACGTTGCCGACGCCCGCGACGACGAAGCGCGCACCAAGGCCGAAGCAACGCTGGCCCAGCTGATCGAGATCCAGACGGCGCTCAAGGCAGCCTGAGAATAACGGCCGGTCACGCTCATAGCGGACATTTTTTGAAACGCGGTTCTCCGGAGCCGCGTTTTTTGTTTTCCACAGGGCAATCCTCCTCCCTGCTCCACTCTTGCCTGAACAAGAAAAAACCCGGCTCAACGGGGAGCCGGGTTGAAAGAGGACAGCCGGGAGGAGGAAAGCTGCCTTGTCTTGAGTGTGCCTCTATCAGGCCGCGATGCGCTTGAAGGCCGGAGCAGATGCGCTCTTGGAACGGCGGCGCTCTTCCGGCGGCATGTAGACCAGCGCGCGGTGGTCCGTGCAGTAGGACGTGCCGGACTCGACGCGCACATTGCACGGGAACGTGTAGTTGCCGCTGTCACCTTCGGCCCACTTGCAGCGGCCAGGACGCGGGAGGCTCAGAGCATTATCCATCTTCTTTTCCTTCTTGCCGGTCTCTGTTGCAAGAAAACGCAAAAGACCGGCCGCTCCTCCGGAACTTGCCGGGCGGCCAGACGTCGCATTCTCGTGCTGGAATTTCATGGCGGAGCCAGACAGGACCGAAGTTCACGTCCGCAACCGCAAATCAAGTGAAGGTTACATAATGCCCCAGCCCGATTTGCGCAAGAGCTTAGCCGTCATGGAAGACCTGCAGGCAAAGCATGGCTGAAACTGCAGTTAACCTTCTGTCAATACTCCGCCCTCCGCAGCCAGAGACTCACGCGTGTCGAGATCAAGCCGCGCCGCTCGGCCCAGTTCAACTTCAGCACAGACATCATCATGCGCGCCGATGAGATGCCTGGCGCCCGTATCACCTTGAAGCTGCATGAGATCTTCGCGAAAGCGCGTGTCGATGAGCACCGGATTGCCGCGCTTGCCCTCTGCTGTCGCCAGCACGATCAGATGCCCCTCACTGCGGTCATGGGCGGCGATCAGCGCATCAATCATGGCGCCGGTGATGCGCGGCATGTCGCCCAGAAGAATCATGACGCCATCGAGATCTTCCGGCAAGGCCCGCAGCCCAAGGCGGATGGAACTGGCCATGCCCTCCGCAAAACCGGGGTTGATGACCGCCCGCACACGGCTTCCGTCCGCTTCTCCACTCACCCGTTCCGCCATGTGGCCGGTGACCAGGATCACCCTTTCGAGCTGACTGGCCGCAGCTGCATCAATCACATGGCGTACTACGCTTTTTCCGTCCAGCTGCGCCAGAAGCTTGTTCCCGCCCGCCATGCGGCTGGAACTGCCCGCCGCCAGAATGATGCCGCCATAGCGCCCGCTCGCACTGGCGGCTGAAAACTTGCCCGCGCCCTGTTGCCGGGGCTGCGGGCGGCTGGCGATTTCCATCAGGAGGCCGCCGACGCCAAGCCCGGTCACCACCTCCGGCGTCACGGCTAGCTCCGCCAGCAGCCGGTTCAGCACCCAGTCGAAGCCGTTTTCCGCCGGGCTGCGAGCACAGCCCGGCGCGCCGATCACCGGCATGCCGTCCAATTCGCCCAGCAGCATCAGATTGCCCGGATCCACCGGCATGCCGAAGTGGATCACCCGGCCACCGGCCTGTTCGATGGCGGCGGGCAGAATATCGCGCCGGTCGGCAATGGCGGAGGCGCCGAAGAGCACGAAGAAATCCGCCCCCTGGCGCTTCAGGGCGGCAAGCGCCTCTGCCACCGCGTCCCTGTCATGGGCCACCCGGTGTTCGCCAATCACCACGCTGCCGGAGGCCTCAAGCCGCCGCTCCAGCACCTTGCGGGTCTTGTCCAGGGTGACCGGCTTCAGCTGCGGCAGCAGGGTTGCCACAAGCCCCACCAGGCGGGCGTGGTAAGGCGCGACACGGATGGCCCCTGCCCCAGCCAATTCCGCCGCAGCCAGATGGTGTTCGGCCACCGCATAGGGGATGATCTTGGCTGTTGCCACCATCCGGCCCGCATTGACGGCGGCAAATTCCGGCAGGGTGGCGAAAGTCAATGCCGGATCAATGCGGTTCATGGCATCGACCTTCTGCCGGTCGATCACCAGCACACCATTCACCTCCGCATGAAGATTGACGCGGCCGGTCTGCACCCCGTCGCGGATCAAACCGCTGCCCGCTGCGGCCTTTGCCAGCCTCTGCGCCGCCGTGTTTTCATCCACGTCGCCGGGCTCCAGCCGCGCCACCGTCACATCCGCCAGCCCCGCTGCGGCCAGCGCCTCGATGTCGGCTGCGGTGAGGCGGTGCCCCTTCTTCAGCAGCCCGCCAGCCGTGCGCGTCGCATGAACCAGCAGCGCGCCTTCGGCTTGCACCAAGGGGACTGAACCAAATTGCATCAGCGCCCCCCGCCCGGCTTGCGCAGCGCGGCAATCACCTCACCCAGCACAGCGACGGCGATCTCGGCCGGTGAGGCTGCCCCGATATCAAGGCCGATGGGGGCGCGGATGCGAGCGAGATCTATCTCAGCGACACCCGCCGCCGCCAGCCGCTGCAGGCGGGAGGCATGTGTCTTGCGGCTGCCGAGCGCACCCACATAAAAGCACCCCGCCCGCAGCGCGCTTTCCAGCGCAAAGTCATCGATCTTCGGGTCATGGGTGACGGCGGCCAGTGCCGTATAGGCATCCAGCGGGCGCTCGCGCAGTGCGTCCTGCGGCCAGTCGGCCATCAGCACATCCGCCGGGAACCGCTCGGGACTGGCAAAGGCGGTGCGCGGGTCGATGACTGCGACGTCAAACCCGGCAACCTGCGCCATAGGCAAAAGCGCCTGCGAGATATGCACCGCGCCGATGATCACGAGGCGCGGTGATGGGACGGATACCGTGAGGAAGGCCTGCGTTCCATCCTCCGTGCTCACCAGCCCGGACGCGCCGGACAGGAACCGCTTGCCGAGTTCTGCGGCAAGGGGATCCGCAGCCGCGACCGCCCCCTTCTTCACCAGCCGCTGGGCGCCGCTGGCAAGGTCCGTCACCAGAATCGCGGCGCGGCGGGCCGAACGCTCCTTATTGAGAGCGGTGAGAAGATCAAGCTGCATGGGTGACCGGCTCCACATAGACGCGGATGCGCCCGCCGCAGGACAGGCCAACGCGCCAGGCGGTTTCATCGGCAACGCCGAATTCCAGCATGGAGGCTTTGCCAGAGGCAATCACATCCGCCGCCTCGGCGACGACCGCGCCTTCGACACAGCCGCCGGAGACGGAGCCCTCGAAATTGCCCTGCGCATCAATGACGAGATGGGAGCCGACCGGCCGGGGCGCCGAGCCCCAGGTCTCCACCACCGTTGCCACCGCCACCTTGCGGCCCGCCTTAACCCAGGCTTCTGCCACTGCCAGTTCATCCGCCATGGCACTCTCCCTCATGGTCTTTCCAGCAAGGATATAGGGAGGATGCAGGCGCTGGAAAGAAAAACCCGTTCAGCCGGTTCAGCTGCAGGAATACCGGCCGGAAAAAGGAACAGCGCCCCGGAGGGCCGGGGCGCTGCAGCGGAACCAGGCATGATGGGTGCGCATGCCGGGGCCCGTTTGGGAAGCGGTAAAACGCGAGACAGCCGCAGCGGGGCTGCGGCTGTCTCTCATGTCATTCCGTCATTCCCGGCCGGGAAAGCGGATTACTCAGCCGCGTTGCGCGAAGCCGGAGCTGCAGCCAGAACGGAGCTGTCCACCGCGTCTTCGAACTTGGCAAAGTTGTCGATGAACATCTGCACCAGCTTCTTGGCCTGCGCGTCATAGGCGGCCTTGTCGGCCCAGGTTTCGCGCGGGTTCAGGATGGCGCTGTCGACGCCCGGCACGGCTTCCGGAACGGCAAAGCCGAAGTTCGGGTCCATGCGGAAGGCAGCGGTCTTCAGCGAGCCATCCAGTGCGGCGCGCAGCAGCGTGCGGGTTGCCTTGATCGGCATGCGGCTGCCGGTGCCATAGGCGCCGCCGGTCCAGCCGGTGTTCACCAGCCAGCAATCCACGCCCTGCTCGGCGATGAGATCACGCAGCAGATTGCCGTATTCGCTCGGGTGGCGCGGGATGAAGGGTGCGCCGAAGCAGGTCGAGAAGGTCGCCTGCGGCTCGGTGACGCCCTTTTCAGTCCCGGCCACCTTGGCGGTGTAGCCGGAAAGGAAGTGGTACATGGCCTGCGCCGGGGTCAGACGGGCGATCGGGGGCATCACGCCGAAGGCATCGGCGGTCAGCATGATGATCGTCTTCGGCTGCGGCGCAACACCGGTGGCGCTGGCGTTGGAGATGAAGTGGATCGGATAGGCCGCACGGGTGTTCTCGGTCTTCGAGCCATTGTCGAAGTCCGGCACGCGGGCTTCATCCAGCACCACGTTTTCCAGCACGGTGCCGAAGCGCTGCGTCGTGGAGAAGATCTCCGGCTCGGCTTCCTTCGACAGCTTGATGGTCTTGGCGTAGCAACCGCCTTCGAAGTTGAAGACGCCGGTCTTGCCCCAGCCGTGCTCGTCGTCACCGATGAGGGTGCGCTCCGGATCAGCGGAGAGCGTGGTCTTGCCGGTGCCGGACAGGCCGAAGAAAACAGCCGTGTCGCCGTCCTTGCCCACGTTGGCCGAGCAATGCATCGGCATGACGCCCTGCGGCGGCAGCAGGTAGTTGAGGAAGGTGAAGACGGACTTCTTCATCTCGCCAGCATAGGACGTGCCGCCGATGAGCACGATCATGCGCGACAGGTCGCAGGCAATGACCGTTTCGGAACGGCAGCCGTGACGGGCCGGATCGGCCTTGAAGTCCGGCAGATCGATGATGGTCATCTTCGGCACGAAGGTGGCCAGCTCTTCCGCCTTCGGGCGGATCAGCAGGTTGCGGATAAACAGCGAGTGCCAGGCAAACTGGGTATAGACACGCACGGGAAGACGATAAGCTGCCTCAGCGCCGCCGTAGAGATCCTGCGCGAACAGATCCTTACCCTTGGCATGATCGAGGAAGTCGCCCAGCAGAACGTCGAACTGCTCCGGCGTCATCTTTGCGTTGTTGTCCCACCAGACCTGATCTTCGGTCGAAGCATCACAGACAACGAACTTGTCCTTCGGCGAACGGCCCGTGTGGGTGCCGGTGTCAGCCACCAGAGCCCCGCCGGCCGACAGCCGCGCCTCACCGCGCTGCAGCGCGTATTCGTAAAGAGACGGCTCGTTCTGGTTCCAATAAATCGCACCGAGCCCCGTCAGGCCGATTGTTTCAAGGCCGCAAGCCGGGTTCCGGACACCTGTCTCTTTCATGATCGCGCAGTCCCTTAATCTTTCTACACGCGCCGGAGGGCCGGGGGATCGCACCTGATCTGCTGCCCCTCAAGTCCCGGCGCAGGCGGACCCTAGTTGATCTGCTGCTGCGCAACAAGAGAACAGAAAGGATGATTTGACCATTTAATCGATTAAAAAACAAAGACTTGGCAGAACGATTTATTTTGGATCGTGAATTTAAGCAAAACTGTGACGCAGAACACTTTGTCTTTCGCAGATCACACCCACATGACAGACGGGCGCCGAGGTTCCCGCCTTATAAAACCGGCGGCTAATGGAACCGGCAGAAGATTAAAGAGTTGGTATGCAATTGCCTTTGCCTTATTTTATGCGCAATTGCGGGGCCAAAGGCTGAAGGTGAGTTACGACATTGACGGATCAAAGGACGAAGACCCGCATCATGCCGACTATTGCACTCGTCGACGATGACCGTAACATCCTGACTTCGGTTTCCATTGCGCTGGAATCGGAAGGATACAGGGTCCAGACCTATACGGATGGCGCTTCCGCCCTGGATGGTCTTCTCAGCGACACACCCAATCTTGCGATCTTCGACATCAAGATGCCGCGGATGGACGGGATGGAACTGCTGCGCCGCCTGCGCCAGACCTCCGACCTGCCGGTGATCTTCCTCACCTCCAAGGATGACGAGATCGACGAGCTGTTCGGCCTGAAGATGGGCGCGGACGATTTCATCCGCAAACCCTTCTCCCAGCGCCTGCTGGTGGAGCGTGTGCGCGCCGTGCTGCGCCGGGTGCAGCCGCGCGATGCTTCCGCCCCGCGCGAGGATGGCGACAAGCTGCTGGAACGCGGCCAGCTTCTGATGGATCAGGAGCGTCACACCTGCACCTGGAACGGCAAGCCGGTGACGCTGACCGTGACCGAGTTCCTCATCCTCTCGGCGCTGGCCCAGCGCCCGGGCGTGGTGAAGAGCCGCAACGCACTGATGGATGCGGCCTACGACGATCAGGTCTATGTGGACGACCGGACCATCGACAGCCACATCAAGCGCCTGCGCAAGAAATTCAAGATGGTGGACGACGACTTCGACATGATCGAGACCCTTTATGGCGTCGGCTACCGGTTCCGGGAGACCTGAGGGTTCCTGACGCCAGATGGCAACTGACACCGGGGAAGACATGCGCCTTCACACGAAGGAGCAAGACGGCAACGCCCGCGCAGAGGACAGCGCGGGCGAACGCACGTCTCCGGCTGCCCTGCGCCACCTTGGCAACCCGCGCCTGCGCCGAAGGTTCCTGAACCGGGCCGGGGCACTGCTCGGCACCTATGTCTTCTCCTCGCTGACCCGGCGCATCGTGGTGCTGAACCTCGCCGGGCTCATCGCGCTGGTCTCCGGCATTCTCTACCTCAACCAGTTCCGCGCCGGGCTGATCGACGCGCGCGTGCAGAGCCTTCTGACGCAGGGCGAGATCATCGCCGGCGCCATCGCCGCCTCGGCCACGGTGGACACGGGGGCCATTACGGTTGACCCGGAACGCCTGCTGCAGATGCAGGCGGGCGAAACCCTGATGCCCAGCACGACAACAGTGGAATCCCTCGATTTCCCGGTCAATCCCGAGCGTGTCGGGCCAGTACTGCGGCGGCTGATCTCGCCGACCAAGACCCGCGCCCGGATCTATGACACGCAAGGCATGCTGATCCTTGATTCGCGCCAGCTTTACAGCCAGGTGATGCGCTACGACCTGTCCCCGCCCACGGTGCAGGAGGACGGCTTCTTTGACCGGATCTGGCAGTCGGTGAAGATCTGGCTGCGGCGCGGTGATCTGCCGGTCTATCAGGAAGCCGGTGCCGGTGACGGGCTGATCTATCCTGAGGTGGAAGCCGCCGTTTCCGGATCCCCCGCCAGCATCGTGCGCCTGTCGCCGCGTGGCGAGCTGATCGTCTCCGTGGCCGTGCCGATCCAGCGGTTCCGGCAGGTGGTCGGCGCGCTGCTGCTCTCCACGCAAGGGGGAGACATTGACGCCATCGTCAGCGCCGAGCGGATCGCGATCATCCGCGTGTTCATGGTGGCCGCAGGTGTCATGCTCGTCATGTCGATCCTGACGGCCGGCACCATTGCCGGCCCCGTGCGCCGCCTTGCTGCGGCGGCGGAGCGGGTGCGGCGCGGCGGCAAGTCGCGTCAGGAAATCCCGGAGTTTTCCGACCGGCAGGACGAAATCGGCCATCTTGCCCGCTCCTTCCGCGACATGACCAATGCGCTCTATAACCGCATGGATGCCATCGAGCGCTTTGCCGCTGACGTGGCGCATGAGTTGAAAAACCCGCTGACCTCGCTGCGCAGCGCCGTGGAAACCCTGCCGCTGGCGAAATCGGACAATTCCCGCGCCCGGCTGCTGGAGGTGATCCAGCATGACGTGCGCCGCCTTGACCGCCTGATCACCGACATTTCCGATGCCTCGCGGCTGGATGCGGAACTGGCGCGCGGCAGTGCGGAAGCGCTGGATGCCAGCCGCCTGTTGCGCAATGTTGCCGACATGGCCAACCAGCGTGCCGCCGAAGATGCCCCGCGCGTGATCCTGACCATCGCAGACGTCAAGAGTGCCGATGTGAAGGGCAGCAGCGCCCGTCAGGACCGGCATGCCGACAAGTCAGGCGACAAGGCGGAGGAGAAGGGCTACCTGATCCTCGGCCATGACAGCCGTCTGGCGCAGGTGATCAACAATCTGATCGACAATGCCCGCTCCTTTTCGCCCCCCGGCGGCACCGTGCGCATCGGCGCCAGCCGCAAGGGCAGCGCGGTCGTCATCACCGTCGATGATGACGGCCCCGGCATCCGGGCCGAAAAGATCGAACGCATCTTCGAGCGCTTTTATACAGACCGGCCCGACGGCGAGGCCTTCGGCAACAACTCCGGCCTTGGGCTGTCGATCTCGCGCCAGATCATCGAGGCGCACCGGGGCACGATCACGGCGGAGAACCGCACGGAGACCGATCCGGAAACCGGTGAGAAGACCATTCTGGGTGCGCGCTTCATCATCACCCTGCCCGCAGGCGGCAGTGCATGAGCGGCCATGCAGCTCATGGCGGCCTGCTGGTGCATGGCTGCGCGGTCATCCTCGGCACCACGGGTGTGCTGATCCGGGGCCCCTCGGGATCCGGCAAGTCGCGGCTGGCGGCAGAACTGGTGGAGCGGGCTGGCCGCAACGGCCATTTCGCCGCCCATGTGGCCGATGACCAGTGCCTGCTGGATGCGGCAGTGGCAGGCCTGAGGGCGCGGGCGCCGCAGACCATCGCCGGGCTGGCGGAGCTGCGCGGGCGCGGCATCGTGCCGGTTCCCCATGAGCCTGCGGCCCTGATCAGCCTTGTGGCCGATCTTGAGCCGGCAGCAAAACTCGAGCGCATGCCGGAGGCAGATGCCCTTTCCACGGTGCTGCTGGACCGGCTGATTGCCCGCCAGCCGGTGCCCTCCGGCGATGCGGCAGGCGCAGTGGCCTTGATCCGGGAGGCCCTGCGCGCGATTTATCCGGGAAAGCGGCCGCCTGTTTAGGCCGTGTTAATGAGAAAACTGCTTGCTTTGGGCGCCACGCTTGCCGACATTGCGGCAACAGCGTTCAGATCCGGCGCAAGCCCCGGGAAACCGGACAGACCGGACCCACGACGAAAGACACAGGTCGGCAAGGCATGATTGGACTGGTACTCGTGACCCATGGCCGCTTGGCGGAAGAGTTCAAGGCGGCACTTGAGCACGTGGTTGGCCCGCAGACGCAGGTCGCAACGATTGCGATCGGTCCGGAGGACAACATGGAGCAGCGCCGCCAGGATATCCTTGGCGCTGTCGAGGAGGTGAACACCGGCGCTGGTGTGGTGCTCCTGACCGACATGTTCGGCGGCACGCCCTCGAACCTTGCCATCTCCGTGATGGACGGCAAGACCATCGAGGTGATTGCCGGGGTGAACCTGCCGATGCTGATCAAGCTGGCGAGCGTGCGCGCCGACCGGGGCCTTGCCGATGCGGTGGAGGAAGCCCGCAAGGCCGGCCAGAAATACATCTCCGTCGCCAGCCAGGTTCTGTCCGGCAACGGCTGACGCCAGCGCCCCGAAGAAAGACACTGACCACGATGGATGCCGCGCCAAACATGACACGCCTCGAACGCAGCCTGCTGATCGTCAACCAGCGCGGCCTCCACGCCCGCGCCTCCGCCAAGCTGGTGAAGCTGGTGGACACGTTCAACGCAGATGTGCGGGTGTCAAAGGATGGCCAGACGGTCGGCGGCACCTCGATCATGGGCCTGATGATGCTCGCCGCAGCGCCGGGCTGCTGCATCCACGTGGAAGTGACCGGCCCCGAAGCCGAAGCCGCCCTGACCGCCATCGCTGCACTTGTGGCGGACAAGTTTGGCGAGGAAGATTGAGGGGCAGAGAGTGTTGCGGGTGCGCGTCGCGGACAATGGCAACATATGCCTATTGAAATGAACACCCGCAAGTCATCAACCTTGAGGATCTTTTCGGTGTAACAGCTGCGTCTCGCCTAGAGCTGTTGCATGGCCAAAACTATGTTCTCCGACGCGCTTGTTTTCCACCCTGGCCCCTTAACGAGGAAGCTGCGGCAGCTTCTTCTCGATCCGCATACAGCCTTACGCAAAGTTTACTGGACGCCGCTTGCAATAGAAATAAGTTCTTATTATTACCATCAACTATTTATATCGTTCAATAGATATTGAGGCACCACTCAAATTCTTAGAGGCCAGCTTTAAAAATGAAATCCATGAATCGTTCAGATTTCGGCTTTTAATATTTAACTCATTTATCTTATTCATAACATAGTCATATTTATCTTGTGAAACCCAACTTCCGTTATCAGGTCGCCACGTCATCCAGCCATTACTACCCTTATTATAAATACTCATTAGTTCATTTAAAAAATCTTCGCTATCTCGACAAAATTCTTCATACTTCGCTTGTACATCTCGATTATTAAACGGAAAAATATCATCCTCATAATAATCTAGAAGCTTACTCAATCCCTCATAATCATCATTTTGCATTGTAGTTTCAATTGCATTATTTCGAAGAATATAATATTGTTTCTTATCTGCAATTCTGATAAGTGAATTTATTTTTTCAACATCCTCATTCATCTTTCGGTCTTGAATTTTCAACACTGAGGAGAGATCTTCAAGTTCATAACTAACCCATGTTATAAATGCGGCTACAAATATAAGTAACGCACCCGGAGAGACTTTAGAGAGATCAATAGGCCATTGCCCCCAAACAAGAGACCCCATAAGAGCAATGATCGCGGCTATCTTTGCTAGATTTCTCGCGTAATGAGGAAGACTTTTCAATCTGCAACTCCTTTTAATTCAAAAGCAAAATATTCCGATTCGTAGGATTGGTCAAAGACTAGACTCGCCTCCCCTAAAGCACTCGCCGTAAATTTTCTTAAGAGATCATCCTTGCGCTGACGCCCCCCCCCAACACTCCCTTAACCCCGTTCCCGCATTTCCGCCCTCATATAAAGAAATCTTTATATCCGCATTGATAGGGCTGAAAGGCCGCTATATAAGGAGCGGAACGGGATTCCGGGGCTGCTGCCGTGAGGCGGGCAGGCCTGGCCGGGTGCAGTGCACCTTCGTGCCGCCGTTGGGTGGCTGCTGAAACAGATCAGAACAGGATCAGGTCATGACCGACTATATCGTCAAGGACATCAAGCTCGCCGATTGGGGCCGGACGGAAATCGAGATCGCCGAAACCGAAATGCCGGGCCTGATGGCCAGCCGCGCCGAATTCGCCGCTTCCAAGCCGCTGAAGGGCGCCCGCATTGCAGGTTCCCTGCACATGACCATCCAGACGGCCGTGCTCATCGAAACGCTGGTGGCTCTTGGCGCCGAAGTCCGCTGGGCTTCCTGCAACATCTACTCCACCCAGGATCAGGCAGCTGCCGCCATCGCCGCTGCGGGCATTCCGGTCTTCGCCATCAAGGGCGAGACGCTGGAAGAATACTGGGACTATGCCGACCGGATCTTCGACTTCCCGGAAGGCGCCAACATGATCCTCGACGATGGCGGCGATGCCACGCTCTACATCCTGCTCGGCGCCCGCGTCGAAGCCGGTGAGACCGGCCTCATCGAAGACCCGAAGTCCGAAGAGGAAGAATACCTCTTTGCCCAGATCAAGAAGCGCATGGCCAAGAACCCGGGCTGGTTCACCAAGCAGCGCGATCTGATCCAGGGCGTTACCGAAGAGACCACCACGGGCGTGCTGCGCCTTTACGAGATGCAGAAGAAGGGCCAGCTGCCCTTCCCGGCCATCAACGTGAACGACAGCGTCACCAAGTCCAAGTTCGACAACCGCTATGGCTGCCGTGAATCGCTGGTGGACGGCATCCGCCGCGGCACCGACGTGATGATGTCGGGCAAGGTCGCCGTGGTTTGCGGCTATGGCGATGTGGGCAAGGGCTCGGCCCAGTCGCTGGCAGGTGCCGGCGCGCGCGTCATCGTCACCGAAATCGACCCGATCTGCGCCCTGCAGGCCGCCATGGACGGTTTCGACGTCAAGACGCTGGATCAGGTGGCCGGCACGGCTGACATCTTCGTCACCGCCACCGGCAACAAGGACATCATCACCCTCGACCACATGCGGGCGATGAAGGACATGGCCATCGTCTGCAACATCGGCCACTTCGACAACGAGATCCAGGTTGCCGCGCTGAAGAACCTGCAGTGGCGCCCGGTCAAGGATCAGGTCGACATGGTCGTCTTCCCGGACGGCAAGCGCATGATCCTTCTGTCGCAGGGCCGTCTCGTCAACCTTGGCAATGCCACGGGCCATCCGAGCTTTGTGATGTCCGCCAGCTTCACCAACCAGGTGCTGGCGCAGATCGAACTCTTCACCCGTGGTGATCAGTACAAGAACGAGGTCTATGTGCTGCCGAAGCATCTGGACGAGAAGGTGGCCCGCCTGCACCTCGCCAAGCTGGGCGTCACGTTAACCGAACTGTCGGACGACCAGGCCCAATATCTGGGGATTAACAAGACCGGTCCGTTCAAGTCGGAACACTACAAGTACTGATCTCAAGTACACGGCACACCACATATTGTGCTGTATGGAATCTGACTTGCGTAGAAGCACAAATGCAGGCCCCGTCCACCCGGACGGGGCCTGTTAACTTTTCATCAACAGACTCTTTAGCGCGATTCCCGAACAAGGTATGGTCAAGACGAATCAGGGGATTGAGGCAGCTCCCTGACGACTCCGGCCTCCGGCCGGACTGAATGGCGGCAAAAGAGGTAGGCAGATGCCGGTAGACGGCGGTTCACGCTTGCGCAAGGGCGCAGGGCGGCGGAGACGGATTCTGAAAACGCTCTCCCTCTCGGGCGTGAGCGCCCTTGCCCTCGCAGCCAGCTTGGGCAGCAGTCTGGCTCAGGCGGCAAGCACCTCCACCGCACAGTTCGGCGCCGACCAGATGGTCTGGCTGGCCGCCCTTGGCGGGGCCTGCGCCTTTGCCGTCACGGCTTCCTTCGCCTTCCTGCGCAACCGCCGCACCAGCGCTGCCCGCATCGGTGCCCTTTCGCGCGAAAACCGCGATCTCAAGCTTTTCGTCGACCGGCTGGAATCCATGCTCAACACCGAAGAGCAGCGGATCATCGCCTGGACCGGACTTGGCGAACGCCCGGGTCTGACGCCGCATGTCTGGGGCAACCTACCGGACAGCTGTGGCGCGCCGCGCAGCGCCGCCCAGCTTCTGAGCTTCGGCAGCTGGCTGGATGCGAAATCGGCCGAACTTCTGGAAGATCATCTGGCACGCCTGCGCAGCATTGGCGAAGCCTTCTGCATCACGCTGGAAACCCGCCACCGCACCTATATCGAGGCCGTTGGCCGGACAGCCGGGGCTGCTTCCGTGCTGCGCCTGCGCGATCTGACAGGTGACCGCCAGTCGCAAGCAGAACTTGCCGCCCGCAACGCCCGCCTCTCCGGCGAACTTTACATGCTGCATGCCCTGCTGGAGGCGATGCCCGCCCCGGCCTGGCAGACGGATGCGGAAGGCAAGGTCAACTGGGCCAACCGCGCCTATGCCCGCGCCGTCGATTGCGCCTCACCCGAGGCGGCCGTCAGCGGCGCTGTCGAATTCCTGGATGCCCCGGCGCGCGAGGCCATGAGCCGCGAGCGCAACGATGACGGCTGCTTCCGCTCGCGCATGCCGATTGTGGCGGCCGGCGAGCGCCGCGTCTTTGAAGTGACAGATGTGCGCTCCAACGTCGGCAGTGCCGGCATTGCCATCGACATTTCCGAGCTGGACCGGACCAAGAAGGAACTGAAGCGCACCGAGGAATTCCACGGGCGCACGCTGGACCAGCTGGCGACAGCGGTGGCCATCTATGGTGCCGACCGCAAGCTCCAGTTCTACAATGCCGCCTTCCGCGCCCTGTGGGATCTGGACACCGGTTTCCTCGACGGCCAGCCGGAAGACGGCATCGTCCTCGACACGCTGCGTGCCGGGCGCAAGCTGCCCGAACAGGCAGATTATCGCGTCTGGCGCACCAAGATGCTGGAAAGCTACCAGTCGCTGGAAGCCCGAGAGAGCTGGTGGCATCTGCCGGACGGGCGCACGCTGCGCGTCATCGCCAACCCGCATCCGCAGGGCGGCGTGACCTACATCTACGAGAACGTGACCGAGCGGCTGGATCTGGAAAGCCGCTACAACGCGCTGATCCGCGTGCAGGGCGAGACGCTGGACAATCTGTCCGAAGCCGTCGCGGTGTTCGGCTCCGACGGGCGCCTGCGCCTGTGGAACCCGGCCTTCAGCGAAATCTGGGCCATGCCGGAAGACCAGCTTTCGGTGATGCCGCATGTCAATGACATCGTGAACACCTGCGCCGCCAACACGGGCGAGATGGAAGCCTGGCGCCTGCTGGCAGGCTCCATCACCGGGCTGATGGACAGCCGCACGCATCTGGCCGGCCGCATGGAGCGGCGCGACGGCTCGGTGCTGGATTACGCCACCGTGCCCCTGCCGGATGGCGGCACGCTGGTGACCTTCGTTAACGTTACCGACAGCGTCAACATGGAACGCGCCCTCGTTGAAAAGAACGAGGCGCTGCAGCAGGCGGACGATCTGAAAAACGCCTTCATCCAGCATGTTTCCTACGAGCTGCGCTCGCCGCTGACCAACATCATCGGCTTTGCGCAGTTGCTGTCCGATCCGAAGTTCGGCGAGCTTTCCGACAAGCAGGGCGAATACGCGGAATATATCCTGTCCTCGTCCTCGGCGTTGCTGGCCATCATCAACGACATTCTCGATCTGGCCACCATTGATGCGGGCATCATGGAGCTGGACCTCAGCGAAGTGGATGTGGCGCAGACCGTGTCTGCCGCCGTCGAGGGGCTGAAGGACCGTCTGGTCGAATCGCAGATCGTGCTGCGCACAGATGTGCCGGATGATATCGGCACCATGCTGGCCGATGAGCGCCGGTTGCGGCAGGTGCTGTTCAACCTGATTGCCAATGCCGTGCGCTATTCCCAGGAAGGCGGCATCATTGATGTAACCTGCATCCGGAAGGGCTCAAGCGTCGTCTTCACCGTCAAGGACCACGGCTGCGGCATCCCGCAGGAGATGATCGAGGCCGTGTTCAACCGCTTTGTCGGCCACGACTCCGGCGCAAGGCGCCGTGGCGCAGGCCTGGGCCTGTCCATCGTCAAGAGCTTCGTGGAACTCCACGGCGGGCATGTGGAGATCCAGTCGCGGGAGGGGAACGGCACGACCGTGACCTGCACGTTTCCCGCCAAGCCCGAAGTGACCGGCCGGGTTGCTGCCGAGTAAGCCCGGCATGAGCCCCGCGCACCCGCTCTCCCCCACGCTCAACCTCACCATCCCGGATGAAGCCGCCATGGTGCGGCTGGCCGAAGACATCGCCGCCATCCTTGGCTCCGGCGATGTGATTGCGCTCAGCGGAGATCTGGGTGCGGGCAAATCCACCTTCAGCCGCGCCCTGCTGCGCGCCTTTGCCGGCGACCCTGCGCTGGAAGTGCCGAGCCCCACCTTCACCCTCGTCCAGAGCTACGATCTGGAGCGGCTGACCATCTCCCATCTCGATCTTTACCGGCTGGAAGAGCCGGAGGAACTGGAAGAACTGGGGCTGGAGGATCTGACGGCCACGGGCGCGGCGCTGATCGAATGGCCGGAAAAGGCCGGCCGTTTCCTTCCCGCCAGCCGGCTGATCCTGTCCATCGCCCATTCCGGCGACAATGACGCCCGTGCGGTGACTTTCTCATTTGCCAGCCCTGCCGCAGAAAGCCGCTGGACGCAGCGGCTGGCGCGGACGCAGCGTATCCGGGCGCTGGCGGAGGAGGCAGGTTTTAGTGGCGCAGAGCGGCGCTATCTGACCGGAGATGCCTCGGCGCGGGCCTATGAAGTGATCCGCACGCCGCAGAAATCGGCAGTGCTGATGAACTCTCCCGCCGCCTATGACATAGCGAAGCCGGGCGAGGTGCCCAGCTACAGCGAGACCGTGCACCGCGCCCGCACCGTCGATGCCTTCATCGCACTGACGGGTGAATTGCGGCGGCGCGGCTACAGCGCGCCGGAGCTTTACGCCATCGACCGGGAGGCGGGCCTGCTGCTGCAGGAGAACCTTGGCAGCGAAGGCATCATCACGCCGGACAGGCACCCCATCGCGGAGCGCTACGCCGCCGCCGCGCAGCTGCTGGCGGACATGCATGCGGACACGGACTGGCCGCAGGATCTGCCCGTGACCGGCATGGACGGAGCCCTTCTGGCCCGCCACATCATCCCGGCCTATTCGGAAAATGCCCTGCTGACGGAGGCCGATCTCTTTCTGGAATGGTATGTGCCCTGGCGCGCTGGAGCTGATCCCGCTACCCTGCCCGCAGCGCCGGATACGCAGGAGCGGGCGGAATACCGCGCCCTGTGGCAGACGGCCTTTGCCCGGATCAGGGATGCGCAGACCGGCTGGGTGATGCGGGACTATCACTCTCCCAACATCCTGTGGCTGGACAGGCGCGAGGGGCACGCGAAGCTGGGTCTCATCGACTATCAGGATTGCGTCATCGGCCCCGTCGCCTATGACCTTGCCTCCCTGCTGCTCGATGCAAGGGTGGATATCCCGCGCGCGCTGGAAGAGGAGTTGCTGACCGGCTATCTCGCCCGCCGCAAGGCGCAGGATGCGGGCTTCGACGAAGAGCTGTTCCGGGCCGCCTATGCCGTCATGGGCGCGCAGCGCATCGCCAAGATCCTCGGCGCCTTCGTGCGGCTGAAATATGCCTATGGCAAGCCACACTACATGGCCCACATGCCGCGCATGACGGACTATCTCGACCGCACCCTCACCCATCCGGCACTGGCGGAACTTGCCGGCTGGTTCCGCGCGCGGGTTGGCTAGGCCCGTGCAGCACCTAGCCGCACTTGCCTTGAGGGCGCGAAGCAGGCACTGCTAGGCGAAGGGCCCCGGCTTGCCGGAGGCTTCGGCACTTCCTATCTCCGGCAGGTGATTTCAACCGGAGCAGTTTGCAGGTTTCTCATGACGAACGGCGTTTTCCGTCCCCATAGCGCAATGATCCTGGCTGCCGGGCTTGGCAAGCGCATGCGCCCGATCACAGCGACAACACCCAAGCCCCTGATCGAGGTGAACGGCAAGGCGCTGATGGACCATGGCATGGACAAGCTGGCGGCTGCCGGGGTAAAGTGCTGCGTCGTCAACGTGCATTACCTTGCCGATCTGGTGGAAGTGCATGCCCGCCGCCGCAAGGACCTTGAGATCATCATTTCCGACGAGCGCGAGGCCCTGCTGGAAACCGGCGGCGGCATTACCAAGGCCCTGCCACTGCTGGGCGATGACCCGTTCTTCGTGCTGAATGCCGACACCGCCTATTGGGTGGAAGGCGTGAAGCCCAATCTGGAACACCTGATCGAGGCTTTTGACCCGGAGCGCATGGATGCGCTGCTGCTGGTGTCCGACATGGTGAACAGCGCCGGTTATCACGGGCGTGGCGATTTCCTGATGGATCCGAACGGCATTCTGGAGCGCCGTCCGGAGCGTTCGGTGGCGCCATTTGCCTATGCAGGCGCGGCCATCCTGCATCCGCGCCTCTTCCGCGATGCGCCGGAGGGCAAGTTCTCGCTCAACGTGCTGTTTGACCGGGCCATCGAGGCCGGGCGCCTGCACGGCACGCTGATGGAAGGCATCTGGCTGCATATCGGCACGCCGGAAGCCATTGCCGAGGCGGAACTCGCCGTGCGCGAAAGCGCGGACTGAAACCCGATCCAGACGGCAGGCAGGACTGATGGCAGCGCGGATTTTCTCCATTCCGCCCTCGGCGGATTTTTCCCGGGAGCTGATCGCAGCGCTGGTGGACGGGCGGCTGATCGAGGGCTTCCGCCCGCTGGATGATCCGCTGCTGCTCTCCGATGTGACCCTCTATCTGCCAACCCGCCGTGCCGCCCGTGCCCTGCCCGCGCTGGTGCAGGAAATGTTCGGCGGCCGGCCCGTGCTGCTGCCGCGCATCCGCCCGCTGGGCGATGCGGATGAGGACCTGCAGCTTCTCTCCGTCCCCGGCGATGGAGAGGCGCTGCCGCCGGAACTGCCGCCGCTGGAGCGCAAGCTGGCGATGACGCGGCTGGTGATGGGCTGGAAGGCGGCGCTGCGCCGTCAGGTTCTGGCCCTTGGCGAGGACGAGCCGCTGGGCCTTCCTGCTTCCGCCGCCGATGCCGCATGGCTGGCCGGTGACCTCATCACCCTGATGGACGAGCTGGAAACCGAGGAAGCCGACTGGTCGGCGCTCGCCAGCCTCGTGCCGGAGGATCACGCCCGCTACTGGCAGGTGACGCTCGAATTCCTTGATATCGTGCGCCTTGCCTGGCCTGCTTATCTCGCCGAATGCGGCGCCATGGACCCCAAGGCCCGCCGGTCGGCGCTGATCCGGCGTGAAGCGGAGCGCCTGCGGCTCAACCCGCCCAAGGGCCCCGTCATCGCCGCCGGATCGACCGGTACCGTGCCCGCCACAGCCGAGCTGCTGAAAGCCATTGCAGACCTGCCGCAGGGCGCCATCGTGCTGCCGGGGCTGGACATGCGCATGGATGATGCGTCCTGGTCCGCCCTTGGCCGCGCCCCGCAGCGGCGGGTGACTGCAGCAGGCAAGGCTTTGCCGCAGGATGAGCCCAGCGCCAACGGGCATCCGCAATATGGCCTGAAGCAGCTGCTCGACCGGCTGGGCGTGGACCGGCGCAAGGTGGTGCAGCTTTGCCTGCCGGAAACACCGCAGCTGGCCGCCCGCGAGGCGCTGGTGAGCGAGGCCCTGCGCCCGGCCTCGACCACCGACGAATGGACCTCTTTCCTGCAGCAGACCCCGGCGGAAGAACGCAAGGCCGCGCTTGACGGGGTGGAGCTGGTGATTGCCCGCAACGAGGCGGAAGAAGCCCTCAGCCTCGCCATTGCCCTGCGCGAGGCAGTGGAGCGCGGCGGGACGGCAGCGCTCGTTTCCCCCGACCGCCTGCTCGCCCGCCGCGTGGCGGAAGAGCTGGGCCGCTGGAACATCACCGTGGATGACAGCGCCGGACGCCCGCTCGACCAGACGCCGCCCGCCGTGCTGGCCATGCTGGCCGCACGCCTCGCGCTCGAAGGCTGCGCGCCGCTGGATCTGCTGGCCCTGCTGAAACATCCGCTGGCGCGCCTCGGACTGGAAACAAAAGACATCCGCTCTGCCGCCCGCTCGCTGGAACGCGGCGTGCTTCGCGGGCCTGCACCGAAATTCGGCTCTCGTGGACTGCCTGATGCGATTGCCGCCGCGCGCCTTGCTGCCGAAGATGCCCATACGCCCCGCTGGAAGAAGCTGGTGGAAGAAGACTGGGCCGCAGTCAGCGATCTTGCCAACCGGCTGATTACGGCGCTGGAGCCGCTGGAATGCCTGCTGGAGCGGAAGGAGCCCGTTCCCGTCGATGAACTCGCCCGTGCCCATGCCAAGGTGCTGCAACAGATTGCTGGCGACCCCGCCGGCTCGGATGCAGAGCTTTACCGGGGCGAGACAGGCAATGCGCTGGCGCTGATGCTGACCGGGCTGATGGACAGCAGCCGTGCGGGCCTTGCTGTGCCTGCCCGCGAATGGCCTTCCGTCTTCGCCGCGCTGATTGCCGGAACCGCCGTGCGACGGCGCCTGCCGGGCGATCCGCGGGTGCAGATCCTCGGCCCCATGGAAGCGCGCCTGCAGCGGCCCGATCTGGTCATTCTCGGCGGGCTCAACGAAGGCATCTGGCCGCAGCGCACCCGCAACGATCCCTGGCTGAACCGCCCGATGAAGCGTGACATGGGGCTGGAGCCGCCGGAGCGGCGCATTGGGGCTGGCGCCCATGACTTCGTGCAAGGGCTGGGCGCACGCCGGGTGATCCTCTCCCGCGCCAGCCGTGCCGATGGCGCACCCACCGTCACCTCACGCTGGCTGCAAAGGCTGCTGACACTGGCCGGACCTGAAGCAGAAGCTGCCTTGCTGGAACGCGGGCGGCGCTGGACGGAGCTCGCCGGCCTCCTCGACCTTGCCCAAGGGCCCGTCACCCCGGCGGAGCGGCCCGCTCCGAAGCCGCCGTTGAGCGCAAGGCCGGTGCGCCTGTCCGTTACCGAAGTCGAACGGCTGGTGCGTGATCCTTACGCCATCTTCGCCCGCCGCATTCTCGGTCTGGAACCCGTGGACCCCATCGGCGGCTCGCCGACGCTCGCCGACAAAGGCTCGATCATCCATGACGCGCTGGCGCTGTTCCTGTCCGAATGGCATGGTGATCTGGACCACAAGGCCGTGGCGCGGCTGGTGGAGATCGGCGCGGAGCTGTTTGCCCCGCTTGATGCCTTCCCCGCCATCCGCGCCCTGTGGTGGCCGCGCTTCCTGCGCATTGCCGAGGAATTCGTGGCCTTTGAACGCCAACGGGAACCCTCCATCCGCCAGCGCTTCCTCGAAATTTCAGGCGGCGTCGAGTTGACCCTGCCGGGTGCCGAATTCCGGCTGACGGGCCGCGCTGACCGCATCGACCTGATGCAGGACGGCACGCTGGCGGTGATCGACTACAAGACCGGCGCTGTGCCCAGCATCAAGCAGGTGGAGGCGCTGCTGTCGCCGCAGCTGCCGCTGGAAGTGGCCATGATCCGGCGCGGCGGCTTCGGCAGCGTGCCTGCGGGCGATCCGGTGTCCGATATGCTCTACATCGAATTGAAAGGCGGGCGCACGGCGCTGAAGGTGGAATCACGCCAGCCGAAGGACCGCACCATCGAGGAACTGGCCGAAGACGCCTGGAAGCGTCTGGAACAGCTGGTGGCCGCCTATCAGGACGAGGGGCGCGGCTATCTCTCCCGTGCAAGGGTGGAGAAGGAGCGCGACCTCAACGGCCCCTATGATCACCTTGCCCGCGTGAAGGAATGGGCCAGCGGTTCGGAGGACAGCGAATGAGCGGGCCGCAGATCCCCCTTGCAACGCTGCAGCGGCAGGACCTTGCCTCACGGCCCCATGCCTCGGCCTGGGTGAGCGCCAATGCAGGCTCGGGCAAGACCTTCGTTCTCTCCCGCCGGGTGGTGCGCCAGCTGCTGGATGGCACCGATCCCTCGCGCATTCTGTGCCTCACCTTCACAAAGGCGGCCGCTGCGGAGATGGCAACCCGTGTGTTCAAGATCCTCGGCCAATGGATCGCGCTGAGCGATGATGATCTGGCAAAGGAAATTGCAGCCATCGACGGAACGCCCCCGTCCCGCGCCCGGCTTGCCGGGGCGCGGCGGCTGTTTGCGCGGGCGCTGGAAACACCGGGCGGGCTGAAAATCCAGACCATCCACGCCTTCTGCGAGGCGCTGCTGCACCAGTTTCCGCTGGAAGCCAATGTGGCCGGGCATTTCTCCGTGCTGGACGACCGGCTGGCGGCAGAGCTGATGGCAGAAGCGCGCGCCTACGTGCTGCATGCGGCAGAGACCGAGCCGGAAAGCCCGCTGGGCGCGGCCTTGCAACGGCTGATCGGGCTGATGCCGGATGCGGCTGTCGAGGAGGTTCTGGCCGAGGCAATCAACCGGCGCGATGCCTTGCGCAACTGGATCGTCAGTGCCGGAGATCTGGACGCCGCGCTCGAAAGCCTTGCGCGGGATTTCGGGCTGGAGCCGGGCGCAAGTCTCGAGGCGCTGGACAAGGAGCTTCTGGAAGGCCGCCTCATCCGCGATCCGCTGGCCGTTGCCGAAGCGCTGCGGCTGGGCACCAAAACCGACGGTGAGAAGGCGGACCTTCTGGCCGCTGCCACCGAAGGACTGAAGCCCGGCGGCGATCCCGCCACCTTCCGCCACAACTGGCTGCGGGTGTTCTTCACGCAGGCCATGGAACCGGCCAAGCGCCTGTGCACGGCTGGCGTCACCAAGCAGTTTCCGCAAGTGGCAGAGGACATGCAGGCCGAGCAGGCCCGGCTTGTGGCCCTGCTGGACAAGCGCCGGGCGATTGTCACGCTGGAAGGCACCGCCGCCATCTTCCGCCTCGCCGACGGGGTGATCGGCCATTACGAGGCAGGCAAGGCGCGGCGCGGGTTACTGGATTTCGAAGATCTCGTCGTGCGCGCCGCCAATCTTCTGGCCAACAGCGACGCGGCCCAGTGGGTACAGTTCAAACTGGATCAGGGTCTTGACCACATTCTGGTGGACGAGGCGCAGGACACCAGCCCCCGGCAGTGGCAGGTGATCCGCTCGCTGGCGGAAGAGTTCTTCTCCGGCGAAGGCGCACGACGCGGCCCGCGCACCATCTTCGCCGTGGGCGACGAGAAGCAGTCGATCTATTCCTTTCAAGGCGCCGTGCCCGCCTATTTCGACGAAATGCGCCGCTATTTCGACAAGCGCGCCGGGCAGGCGGACCAGCCGTTCCATCCGGTGGAGCTGCAGCTGTCCTTCCGCTCGACCCCTGATGTGCTGGGCGCGGTGGACCGGGTGTTCCTGCCCGCCGAAGCCCATGCCGGCCTGTCGCAGGAGGTGAAGCCGCCGGTGCATGAGGCGATCCGCCGCGATCCCGGGCTCGTTGAAATCTGGCCGCTGGAAGAGCCGCTGGAGAGCGAGGAGCCGGAGGACTGGACCTTGCCGGTGGATCATCTTGGCACCGGCTCGCCCATGCTGCGGGTGGCCAGGCGCATTGCCGCGACTTTGCGCCGGTGGATGGACGAAGGCACCGCTGGGCCCGGCGACGTGATGATCCTGGTGCGCAAGCGCGGCCCCTTCGTGGAAGCGCTGAACCGGGAGATGAAACGGCTGGGCGTGCCTGCAGCGGGCAGTGACCGGCTGGTGCTGACCGAGCATATTGCAGTGATGGATCTGGTCGCCCTTGGCCGCTTCATGCTGCTGCCGGAAGACGACCTGTCGCTGGCCGCCGTGCTGAAAAGCCCGCTGTTCGGCCTGGATGACGCTGCCCTGCTGGAAATTGCCCGCGATCCGGTGGAGCGGCTGCGCCCCGGCACCCTGTGGCAGGGCCTTCTGAAGAAGGCGGAAGACGGCAACCGCTGGGACCGTGTGCGCCTGCAGCTGGAAGCCTGGCGCGCACGGGCCGACTTCATGCCGCCCTTCGAATTCTATGCAAGGCTTCTGTCCGTCGATGGCGGGCGGCGTGCCTTCCGGGGGCGCATGGGGCCGGAAGTGGATGACGTGCTGGATGAGTTTCTCGCGCTGGCCATGGGCTATGAGCAGACCGGCATTCCCGGCCTTGAAGGCTTTCTTGCCTGGCTTGCCGCTGCTCCCACCGAGATCAAGCGCGAGCTGACAAATGCCGCCGGACTCGTACGCATCATGACTGTGCACGGCTCCAAAGGTCTGGAAGCGCCGATTGTCATTCTGGTGGACCCGTGCAACGCCCCCGTCAGCAGCCATCACGACCCGTCCTTCCTGCCCTTCAAACCGAAGGATGACGCAGAACAGGCCCCCGCGCTGGTATGGCTGCCGGTGAAGGCCGAGCGCATGGGCTGGCAGACTGCGGCCATCGACAAGTTCCGCGCCAGTGCTGCCGAAGAATACCGGCGCCTGCTCTATGTGGCCATGACCCGCGCCGAGGACCGGCTGATCGTCTGCGGCTGGCAGCCTGCCAAGGGCCCCAAAGAGGGCTGCTGGTATGATCTGGCCGCCAGCGCGCTGAAGCCGGAAGCCGAGGAAGTGACCGCCCCCGATGGCACGGTCACCGCATGGCTGTGGCGCAAGCCCGGCACCGATCCGGCAGCTCCCTTGAAAAAGCACAGTGCCCATGCTGAGCCTGAAGCGGAAAAACCCGCAGCCCCCGTGCCGGAGTGGCTGACCCGCCCGGTGACGCCGCCCACCCGCATGCCCCGGCTTCAGCCCTCCCGCGTGTTTGACGCGATGGAGACGAAGGAAGGCATCGAGGCGCCGGACGGGCTTTCGGCGCTGGAAGCACACCGGCAGGCGGAAGCCTATCCGCTGGAGCGCGGCCGCCTCATGCACCGGCTGCTGGAACTGCTGCCGGATCTGCCTGAAGCCGAACGCGCGGCTGCCGGGCAACGCTTTGTCGCAACCTCCCTGCCCGCCCGTTTTGCGTCCCGCAAGGACGAGCTGCTGGGCGAGGTGATGGCCATTCTGGAAGACCCGGATCTTGCCCCCCTCTTTGCCCCCGGCGGGCGGGCGGAAGTGCCCATCTCCGGCCATATGGTGACGGCGGACGGGGTGACGGCCTCTGTATCCGGCCAGATCGACCGGCTGGTGGTGCGCCCGGACGAGGTGCTGATTGCCGATTACAAGACCAACCGGCACGTGCCGGCCGATGCTTCAGGCATTCCGCCGGACTATCTTGCCCAGCTTGCCGTCTACCGGCGGCTGGTTTCGGACATCTATCCGGACCGCAAGGTGACGGCCGCGCTGCTGTGGACCAGCGCGCCGAAGCTGATGATGGCCCCCGAAGATGCGCTGGACACAGTGCTCGCCAGCCTCAAGAGCACGGACAAGATCGCTTGAAGGCCCGTTGCCTGAGCGGCTGGATTACTTGACGGGACGGGTCCGCCTTCCTACGTTCGGGACAACGCAACAAGGTGAGTCCGTGAAGCTGGATGCTTTAGGGGCCACCGCATGGAAAGTGAACGCAAATGGCTACCACAGCAGTCACCGACGCCAGCTTCGATGCCGACGTCCTCAAGTCGTCCGAGCCGGTCGTGGTTGATTTCTGGGCCGAGTGGTGCGGTCCGTGCAAGATGATTGCCCCGGCTCTGGAGGAAATTTCCGAAGAGCTGGCAGGCCAGGTGAAGATCGCCAAGATCAACATCGACGAGAATCAGGCCATGGCCGTCAAGTATGGCGTCCGCTCCATCCCGATGCTCGTCATGTTCAAGAACGGCGAGCCGATGGCTGTTCAGGTTGGCGCAGCTCCCAAGAGCAAGCTGTCCGACTGGATCAAGAGCGCCCTCTGATCCCGCAGCTTCCTTTCCAGCCGCACGCCATGCCACTGCTCGCAGAGGTTGGCAGCGGCGGCGGGAATGGATAAAGACAGCCGCAGGCCGCTTTCAGCCACGGGCAAGCATCGGGTGAGACGTTTCCCCAGCGGAAACACGCCCTGCCTGACGGTGAAACGGCCTGCGTTTTCATATTCGCAGACCCAATTGATGGAACCCAGATGACCGACGAGAACAAGACCCCCGAAGCGGAAAACGAAGCAGCCGCTGCGCCCGAGGCCGGGACCACCGTCGATCCCATTGAGGCTCTCCAGGCGGAGAACGCGGAGCTGAAGGACCGTGCGCTGCGCGTCATGGCCGAAATGGAAAACCTGCGCCGCCGCACGGAAAAGGAAATCAAGGACACCCGCGTCTATGCCGTGACCGGCTTTGCCCGTGACATCCTGACCGTGTCTGACAATCTGCGCCGCGCGCTGGACGCCCTGCCCGCTGACGCCCGCGAGAGCGCCGATGCCGGCCTGACCGCCCTGATCGAAGGCGTGGAAATGACCGAGCGCGAGCTGCTGAACCAGCTCGACAAGCACGGCGTCAAGAAGCTGGACCCGGCAGGCCAGAAGTTCGATCCGAACTTCCATCAGGCCATGTTCGAAGTGCCCAACACCGAAGTGCCGAACAACACCGTCGTGCAGGTTGTGCAGGCCGGTTACGTCATCGGTGACCGCGTGCTGCGCCCAGCCCTCGTTGGCGTGTCCAAGGGCGGCCCCAAGGAAGCCCCGCAGGCCGGCCAGACCGGCGGCGTCGACACCACGGCCTGATCCCGAGGCACGAGCGCAACATCTTCAGGAGGCGGCATCCGGCAGGGGCCGCCTCTTTCGCTTTGGTGCTGCCCTTGGGCACGGTAGACTTACACGATGAGCGACACTGATTCCCTGCTGGTCACCGCAACACCGGAGCTGAACGCCCGCGTTGGGGCATGGCTGGATCATCTGGGCGATGAGCGGCGCCTCGCGGACAAGACGCTGGTTGCCTATGAACGCGACGTGCGCCAGTTCCTGCGGTTTCTGACAGGCCATCTGGGCGGGGCGCCGGATCTCAAGGACGTGCAGGACTTGAAGCCTGCCGACTTCCGCGCCTTCATGGCCCGCCGCCGCACCGGCGGGACGGGCAGCCGCTCGCTGGCGCGCGGCCTTGCCGGCATCCGGTCCTTTCTCGGCTTTCTGGAACGCAAGGGCGAGGTGAATGCTGCGGCAGCCGGTGCCGTGCGCGCGCCGCGCCAGCCGCGCTCCCTGCCCAAACCCCTCACCGCCTCCGATGCCACCGCCGTTGCCTCCGGTGACCTGGCGATGGAGAGCGAGGCCTGGATCGAGGCACGCAATGCTGCGGTGCTGACACTGCTCTATGGCTGCGGGTTGCGCATTTCCGAGGCCCTGTCGATCACCGGGCGCAATGCGCCGCGCACAGGCACGCGCAGCCTTCGCATCATGGGCAAGGGTGGCAAGGAACGGGTGGTGCCGGTGCTGCCTGTCGTCTGCGAGGCGGTGGAAGCCTACCTCAAGCTCTGCCCCTACACGCCGGAGCCCAACGGGCCGCTGTTCTTTGGCGCACGCGGCGGACCGCTCAATCCGCGCCTGATCCAGCTGGCCATGGCAAAGCTTCGTGGAGCGCTCGGCCTGCCGGACAGCGCCACGCCGCATGCCCTGCGTCATTCCTTCGCAACCCACCTTCTGGCCGGGGGCGGGGACCTGCGTACAATTCAGGAGCTTCTGGGCCACGCAAGCCTTTCCACCACCCAGATTTATACGGAAGTGGATGCGGCACGGCTGCTGGAGGCCTATGACAAGGCTCACCCGCGAAAATAAAATAAAAGAATGCCTTGCATAAGCCTCATTCTACCGTCACAGTAAGTCATCGTCTTTTTGGGCCTGACTTGGCTGTTTGCGGTGTCAACGATATCGACCCGCCAAATCTTTCTTCGAAAAATCCGGCGATGTATCGACGCCTGTCCTGCGGGGTGGGTATGACTCTTTTTGCAAGGTACTATCATCATGAAAACTGGAACCGTAAAGTTCTTCAACACCCAGAAGGGCTTCGGCTTCATCCAGCCGGACAACGGCGAGCGCGATGTGTTCGTTCACATCAGTGCCGTCGAGCGTTCTGGCATCGGCCACCTCAATGAAGGTCAGAAGGTCAGCTTCGAGCTGGAAACCGACCGTCAGGGCCGCAGCGCCGCTGCCAACCTGCAGATCGCCTGATTTCAGGCTGGATCTGAGGCTGCGCCAGCCTTTGAGCACGGCAGCAGCCCGGATCCTTCTGCAAGAGAAAAGCGATCGGGCATCCAAAGGGTGCCCGGTTTCATTTTTGGGTCAGACTGCGGTCAAGACCCATGCTCAGGCACCGGATTCATTGCCGGCTCGCCTCCTGAGGCAAAGAAAATTCGCTCTCGTGCTATTTTTTTGCCCCCGGGGGGATGCAATTTGCGCGGAACCTGTTAGGTTGCGCCACTTCTCGTGCCATATGGCTTTAGGTCTAACCCCTGCTGCCCTCACTTGAGTGCTGCGGCGCAGGCAACGTCAGGATTTACCTTGCAGGTACTCGTTCGCGACAACAACATCGAGCAGGCGCTCCGCGTCCTGAAGAAGAAGCTCCAGCGCGAGGGCGTGCTGCGCGAGATGAAGGCGCGCCGCTCCTTCGAAAAGCCGTCCGAAAAGCGCGTCCGTGAAAAGGCCGAAGCTGTTCGCCGCGCCCGCAAGGCTGCGCGCAAGCTCGCCCAGCGCGAAGGCCTGATCGCAGGTCCGAAGCGCAAGGCCGCCGCAGGTCCGCGCCGCTAATTGCCTATCTGCCGGATGGAAACATCTGGCAGGGCATCTCCGGACAACCGGATGAAAAGACCCCTGACTGACACGGGATGATCCCGTTGCCAGCGGGGGTTTTTCTTTTGCCCGTCACACCCTGTGCCCCTTCCTGCAAATCTGTTAACGCAACGTTAATGCGCAGGCTTCAGGCTGAGGACAGGAGGACGTGATGTTCAAAGCTGGCCTTGCCGCCCTGGCGCTCATGACCGGTCTTTTCATCCTGCCCGTTGTGCCCGCCACAGCGCAGGAGCAGCGCAGCTATTGCCCGATTCCCGAACATGGAACTTGGGTCACCCGTGGCGCAAAGCCAAGGGAGCTGACGCAGATCGAGGTCACCAGCCGCTGCGAGGACGACCGTGTGTTCATTCGCGCCCGCGCCTTCACCTCCTGCATTCCCCGCGACTGCAAATGGGGCTGGACCGAGGCCTTCTACAGGGCGGATGGCAGCCTGAGAGTGGAACTCAAGGGCTTCTATGGCATGCGCATCATCGATATGCGCATGTTCGGGGACCAGCGGATGGAAGCAACCGTGATTGCCGATCCTCATGATCCGCGTCTGGTGGAGACGATCACCACCCATATGCTGACACGCCGCAGATAGGCAGCCAGCCTCTTGCGAAGGCTCCGGGGCCTTCCTAGACTTCTCCTTGCAAGCGCAAGAGGGGAGAGCGGCAATGGATTTTTCGATTGGCGATCTGGCACGGCTGAGCGGCGTCAAGGTTCCGACCATCCGCTATTATGAGCAGGCAGGCCTGCTGCCGCAGCCAGTGCGCACGGAAGGCAACCAGCGCCGCTTTGGCCAGCCGGATCTTGAGCGGCTGCAATTCATCCGCCACGCCCGCGATCTCGGTCTGCCGATGGAGGCCATCCGTGACCTGCTGGAGCTGAGCGCCCACCCGGAGGCCCCCTGCAACCGGGCCGACGAGATTGCCGAAACCCAACTCAAGGCTGTGCAGGACAAGATTGCCCGCCTCAAGCGGCTGGAATCCGAACTCAAGCGCATCGTCGCCGCCTGCGGACACGATCATGTGGTGGCCGACTGTCAGGTGCTGCGTGCACTCGGCAATCATGCCCTTTGCGCCGGCGACCACTGATCAGAAGCGGTACACCCGCTCCGCAAGCAACCATTGCGGTACATGAAGTTGCATTTCTTTTAGGCAAGAACCGTTCTGAGCCGGAAAAGCCATCGACAGCGGCAGTAACTTCATCTAGCACTTGGATTAAACGATTAATCAGGTGCCCGCAGGATGAACGCCCCCCGGTCACGGCCAAACCTCACCCAGATTGCCGCGCTGCTGGATGTCTCCGCGGCGACGGTGTCGAATGCGCTGTCCGGCAAGGGCCGCGTTTCGGCTGAGCTGGCTGAGCGGATCCGGACGAAGGCGGCCGAACTCGGTTATATGCCCAGTCAGGCAGGCCGTGCGCTGCGCACCGGCCGGTCGCAGGTTCTGGGCCTCGTGCTGCCGGATATCGCCAATCCCCTGTTCCCGCAGATCGCACAGGCCATCGAGCATGCGGCCGCTGCTGCCGGCTACGGCGTGCTCATCGCCGACTCGCGCGGTGATGCGGCCATGCAGACGCAGGCGATCACCCGCCTTCAGGACCGGGGCGTGGATGGCATCATCATCGTGCCGCGCCGGGGCACGCGGATCATCAGCACCGGCAGCCCGGTTGCGGTGATCGACAGCCCCTCCACCCCCGGCAACACGGTTTCGGCCGATCATTGGCAGGGCGGTGCGCTGGCCGGCGCCCATCTTGCCGCCCTCGGCCACAGGGACGTGGTGATCATAGGCAGCAATCCGGCCTCCAACGTGCAGAACGACCGGGTGGGCGGCATCCGCTCCGCCCTCGGGCCGGACCGGCGGGTGGAGGTGCTGTGGATCGAACCGCATGAAGCCCTGCATGGACCGGGTGCAAGCCTTGGGCTCGCAGCCCGTGTGGCGGAAGGCTTCACCGCCTTTGCCGCCCTCTCCGATCTTCAGGCCCTGCGCGCCCTCACCGAGTTGCAGCAGGCAGGACTGCGCGTGCCGCAGGATGCCAGCCTTACCGGCTTTGACGATCTCATCTGGTCCTCCGCCATCACGCCGGCCATCACCAGCGTGCGGATGGACATGCCCGCCATTGCGGAAGAGGCTATCCAGGCCCTCCTCCGCCTCATCGAAAGCCAGGACACGGGGACTGCTCCGCGCGACCCGGGCATTGCCCGCGCCAGCCGCCCCAGCGTGCCCATGAGCCTGGTGGTCCGCCAGACCTGCGGCCCATCCCCCCGCATAACCGCAGAACAACAACAGACACCAGCAGGAGACAGCCAATGACCGTTAAACGGATGCTCGGCGCGGCCACCGCGCTTGCCCTGACCATGGGCGCAGCCGCCGCCCAGGAAAAGACCCTGACGATCTCCGTCTATGCCTTTGCGCAGGACGAGTTCAAGGAACTGCTCTACACGCCCTTTGAAGAGAAATGCGGCTGCAAGCTGGTGGTGGAGACCGGCAACAGCGTCGAGCGTCTTGCCAAGATGGAAGCCAACATGGCCAATCCGGTGGTGGATATGGCCGTCGTTTCCATGGCCGATGCGCTGGCCGCTTCCCGCAAGGGCCTGATCGACAAGATCGACACCGCCAAGCTGTCCAACTTTGACAAGCTCTACGACATCGCCAAGGACCCGAATGGCGACGGCATGAGCGTTGGCTACACCTTCTATGCCACGTCGATCGTCTACCGCACCGACAAGATGACCATCCGCTCCTGGGCCGACCTGCTCAAGGACGAATATGTCTCCCACGTCGCCTTCCCGAACGTGACCACCAATCAGGGCCCGCCGGCGCTGTACATGCTGGGCGAAGCCCTCGGCAACAACACGCCGGATCTGAAGGGCCCGATCGAGGCCGTTGGCGCCAAGAAGGACGAGATCGTCACCTTCTACGTCAAGTCCTCCCAGCTGGTGCAGCTGATGCAGCAGGAAGAGATCTGGGCTGCCCCCATTGGCCGCTTCTCCTGGGCGCCCTTCACCAAGCTCGGCCTGCCGCTGGCATGGGCGATGCCGGATGAAGGACAGACCGGCGGCATGAACGTGATGGTGCTGACCAAAGGCTCCAAGAACCAGGATCTGGCACTGCAGTTCATGGACTACTGGCTCTCCACCGAAGTGCAGACCAAGCTTGCCGAAAAGCTGGTCGACAGCCCGGCCAACAAGGAAGTGACCGTTTCCCCGGCCATCGCCGACAACATCACCTTCGGCGAGGAAACGGCTGAGACCCTGAAGCTAATGCCTTCCGCCACCATTCTGGATAACCGCGACGCCTGGCTGGCGGAGTGGAACGCGAAAGTCGGCCAGTAAGGCCCGGCTTCCGGACCAGCATTGGCAGCTTCGCGCTGCCGGACGAATGCCTCCCAAGGCTGGGGGTGCGGCGGGCGGGCTCCGCTCTGCCGCCGCACCCCGACTTTTCTCCCTCCAGAAGCTAAGGCGGACATCATGTTCCAGAACCGGGCGGAAGCTCTGGCACTTGCGCTGCCTGCGGCGCTCTTCGCGGCCGTGGTCTTTCTCGTGCCTGTCGTGCTGCTGCTGTCGGAGGGCTTCCGCTCTGCCGAAGGCTGGACGCTGTCGGCCTATACGGATTTCTTTTCGCAGCCGCTGAACCAGACGGTTTTCCTGCGCACGCTGAAACTGGGGGCGATGGTCACCGTGGTGGCCGCCGTCATCGGCTATGCCGCAGCCTATGCCATCGTCACCCTGCCGCCAGGCTCCAAAGGCCGCGTCACCGGCCTGATCGTGCTGCCGCTGATGATCTCACCGGTGGCCCGCACCTATGCCTGGATCGTCATTCTGGGGCGCACCGGCATCGTCAATCAGGCGCTGCAGGGCATCGGCCTGACGGATGGCCCCTTGCGCATCCTCTTCACCGAGACCGCCGTCTTCATCGGCCTGTTGCAGCTGTTCCTGCCCTTGATGATCCTGTCGCTGATCAGCGCGCTGGAAAACCTGCCGCGTGATGCGGTGCCTGCCGCAAGGGTGCTGGGGGCCAACTGGTTCCAGGTATTCTGGAAGGTGATCCTGCCGCTCTCCCGCGAGGGGCTGGTCGTCGGCGGCACGCTGGTCTTCACCGGCTCGCTCACCGCCTACATCACCCCGGCCATCCTCGGCGGCTCCAAGGTGCTGATGCTGGAAACCCTGCTCTATCAGCAGGTCACCGTCGCAGGCAATTTCGTTGCCGCCAGCGTCATCGCCCTCATCCTCATCGTCATGAGCTTTGCCGCCAACATCCTGTTGCGCCGCATTGCCACGGCCCGGAGCAAGTCATGACCCAGAGACTGTCCAGCTGGATCATCCTGACGCTGGTGCTGACCTTCCTCATCGGTCCGTTCTTCATCATCGTCGCCGCGTCCTTTTCTGCCGGCGAGACGCTGGCCTTTCCGCCGCAGGGCTTTTCCTTCCGCTGGATCGCAAAGGTCTTCACGGTGGAAAGCTTCCAGCAGAGCTTCGTCACCTCGATGATCCTTGCCATTGGCGGCACCCTGTCGGCGCTGGTGCTGGGCGTGCCTGCCGCCTATGCCATGTCGCGCTACAGGCTGCCGGGGGCGGAGACCGTGCGCTTCATGGTGTCGATGCCCATCATCGTGCCGGGCATCATCGTCGGCCTTGCCCTGCTGCGCTATTTCGTGCTGCCCATCGGCCTGTCGATCAGCCTGGCGCTGTTCGTCGCCCATACGGCGCTGGTGCTGCCCTATGCGGTGCGGGTGGTGTCCGCCAGCCTTGCGAACCTGCGCTCCGACATGGAGGAGGCAGCCGTGCTGCTCGGCTCGTCGCGGCTCGGCGCCTTCTTCCGGGTGGTGCTGCCCAACATTCGCGGCGGCATTCTCTCCGCCTTCATCCTCGGCTTCGTGACGAGCTTCAATCAGGTGCCGGTGTCGCTGTTCCTCTCCGGTCCCGGCGTGCGCACCCTGCCCATCGACATGCTGGGCTACATGGAAATCGTCTTCGATCCCTCCATTGCCGCACTGTCGTCGCTGCTCGCCTTCCTGTCCATCGGCATCGTCTTTGCCGCCGAACGTTTCCTGGGGTTCTCACGCTATGTCTGACGCCACCTATCTGACCCTGGACAAGCTGTCGCTGGCCTATGGCAAGACCACGGCGGTGGAGAGCCTTGACCTCACCATCCGGCGCGGCGAGCTTCTGGCGCTGCTCGGCCCCTCCGGCTGCGGCAAGACGACAACCATGCGCGCCATCGCGGGGCTGATGCCGGTGCAATCGGGCCGCATCGTGCTGGATGGCCGCGACATCACCCGTGTGGGCGCCAACAAGCGCGAGATCGGCCTCGTCTTCCAGTCCTATGCCCTGTTCCCGCATCTGACCGTGTTCGAGAATGTCGCCTTCGGCCTGCGGCTGAAGGGTATCAGCGGCGAGGCACTGAAACAGACGGTTGAGACCGGGCTTAAGACCGTGGGCCTCTCCGCCTTTGCCTCCCGCAAGACGCCGGAGCTTTCCGGCGGCCAGCAGCAGCGTGTGGCGCTGGCCCGCTCGCTGGTGATGCAACCCAAGCTCCTGATGCTGGACGAGCCGCTGTCCAACCTTGACGCCCGCCTGCGCCTTGAAATGCGCACGGAGCTGCAGCGCGTGCAGAAGGAAAGCGGCGTGACGATGATCTTCGTCACCCATGATCAGGTGGAAGCCCTTGCCCTCGCCGACCGCATCGTCGTCATGCGCAATGGCGCCATCGAGCAGATTGGCACGCCGGAGGAGATCTACAATCACCCGGCTTCCAGTTTCGTCGCCGATTTCGTCGGCTTCGAAAACATCGCCCGGATCGACGGCAACAGGCTCGTGACGGACGCGGGCGCCCTGGAGGTGTCCGGCCCGCTGCCGCAAGCGGCCGGCCTTGCCTGGCGGCCCCGCGCCATCCAGCTTAAAACAGGGCCGCACAAGGGCATTGTGCGCGGCGTGTCCTTTGCAGGCAGCACCCGCGAATATGTGCTGGAAACGCCGCTGGGTCTGATAAAAGCTGAAACCGATGCAGCCCTTCCCGCCCATGCGCTGGGGGCAAGCCTTGCCTTCGACCTGCCGGTTTCCGGCGCGGCGGAACTCAACAGGTTCGGATAGACCATGGGTGTGTGGATCGACACGGATATGGGCTTTGACGACATCGCGGCCATTGTGACCGTGATGGATGCAGGGCTTGAGGTGGACGGCATTTCGCTGGTCTTCGGCAACACGCCGCTTGATCAGGTACGCCGCAACGCTGCGGGCGCGGCCTCGGCCTTCGGCTGGCGCGTGCCCTTGCACAGCGGCCTTGCCCGCCCCGTCATGGGCCAGATGGAGACGGCAGAGGCCATCCTCGGGGCCACCGGCATTCCGACGATTGGCCTCACCGTGCCGCAGGATCAGCCGCTGCCGGAAGGCGATGCCTTTGCCGCGCTCTGTGACTGGCTGGAGAGCGCCCCTGCCCCCCGCCGCATTCTGGCGCTCGGGCCGCTGACCAACATAGCCGCGCTGGTCCTCGCCCGCCCCGCCCTTGCCGCCCGCATTGACGAGCTGGTGTGGATGGGCGGCGGGCTGACGAAGGGCAACCACACCGCCTCTGCCGAATTCAACGCCTATGCCGACCCGGAGGCTGTAGCCATCGTGCTGGCGCAGGGCCTGCCGCTGAAGATGGTGGACCTCGATTTCTGCCGCCAGATCCTCGCAAGCCCCGAGGACGCCGCTCCCGTGCGGGCCGCAGGCGGGCGCAATGCGGCGCTTCTGGCGGACATGCTGGAAGGCTTCATCGCCATCGCCACCAGCCGGGGACGGCCCGCCATGGCGCTCTATGATCCGGCAGCTGCTGCCATCTTCGCCCGGCCTGAATTGGCCAGCTTCACCCCGGCGCATATCGCCATGGAAACGGCCGGTCAGCACACGCGCGGGCGCACCGTGGTGGAAACCCGCGCCACCCATGCCCGCTTCAACGCCGCCTATGCCTCTGCCTGCGATGTGGATGCCGTGCGCGGCATGATCCTCACCGCCCTGACGCGGGAGGCAGCCCGGCCATGACCACACACCAGACACGCGAGCCGTTCGATCTTGCAGATCCCGCCCTGCGCCTGCGCACTGTCGCGGCAGCCAGAGGCGATGCGCCGTTTGACCGGCTGATCGTCAACGCCATCCTCATCGACATGGTGACCGGCGAGCGCCGCGCCGCCGATGTGGGCCTGACAGGGCCTTTGATTGCCTCCGTCCACGCCCCCGGCAGCCGCAGCGATGCCACGGACATCATCGACGCGCAGGGCGGCTATCTCTCCCCCGGCCTCATCGACACGCATATGCATGTCGAAAGCTCCATGGTGACGCCCGCCGCCTATGCGGCAGCCGTAGTGCCCCGGGGCGTCACCACCGCCGTGTGGGACCCGCATGAATTCGGCAATGTGCACGGGCTTGCGGGTGTCGATGCCGCGCTTGCCGCCAGTGCAGGTCTGCCGTTGCGCCTTGCCGTGCTCGCCCCTTCCTGCGTGCCTTCCGCGCCGGGGCTGGAGCTGGCCGGGGCTGATTTCGGACCGGAAGAAATCGCCGCCCTGCTCGCCCGCCCCGGCATTGCCGGCATTGCGGAAGTGATGAACATGCGCGGCGTCATCGCGGGCGAGCCGCGCATGAGTGGCATCGTGCAGGCCGGGCTTGCCGCCGGAAAGCCGGTCTGCGGCCATGCACGCGGCCTCACCGGCCCGGACCTTGCCGCCTTCATGGCTGCCGGTGTCACCTCCGATCATGAGCTGACTTCCGCCGCGGACCTGATGGAAAAACTGCGCGCCGGGCTTTCCATCGAGCTGCGCGGCTCCCACGACCATCTGCTGCCGGAATTCGTGGAAGCCCTGAACACGCTCGGCCACCTGCCACAGACCGTGACGCTCTGCACAGATGACGTGTTCCCCGATGACCTTGCGAAGGCCGGCGGCCTTGATGACGTGGTGCGGCGGCTGGTGCGCTATGGCCTCAAGCCCGAATGGGCCTTGCAGGCGGCAACGCTCAACGGCGCAAGGCGGCTCGGCCGCGAGGATCTCGGCCTTATCGCCGCCGGGCGGCGGGCCGACCTCATCGTCTTCGCTGACCTTGAGAGCTTCACCGCACGGCAGGTGATCGTCAACGGTGAAGTGGTGGCACGGGAGGGGCAGATGCTGGCAGAGCCGCGCTCCAGCGCTCTCTCCAGCCTGCGCGGATCGATGAAAATTAGCCAGCTAAGTCCGGATGATTTCCGGGTTCCCGCCGCAGGCTCCCGCGTCAAACTCGCCACCATCGACCGGCCCCGTTTCACCCGCTGGGGCACGGCAGAAGCAGACGTGCGCGGCGGCTTTGTGGTGCCGCCGGAGGAGACAACGCTGATTGCCGTTGCCCACCGGCATGGCCGGGCGGACAGCCGCCCGCGCGTCGGTTTCCTGCGCGAATGGGGCCGCTGGAACGGCGCCTTTGCCACCACTGTTTCCCATGACAGCCACAACCTGACGGTCTTTGGCGGCAGCGCCGAAGACCTGGCCACAGCAGCCAATGCGGTGATCGAGGCAGGCGGCGGCATGGCCGTGGCTTCCAGCGGCAAGGTGCTGGCCGTGCTGCCCCTGCCGCTTTCCGGCCTTGTGTCGGATGCCCCGCTGGGCGAAGTGGCCGAAGGCTTTGCCCGGATCCGCGCCGCCATGGATGAGGTTGTCACCTGGCAGCCGCCCTATCTTGTGTTCAAGGCCTGTTTCGGCGCCACGCTTGCCTGCAATGCAGGACCGCACCAGACAGACCGGGGCATTGCCGATGTGGAGACCGGGCGCGTGCTGGAGTCTCCCGTTCTCGAAATCCTTGCCTGAAAGAGGCCCGCCATGAGCGACCTGATCGACGCTGACCTGCCGTTTCTGACAGACCTGCGCCGCGGCCTGCACGCCCATCCCGAGCTGGGCTTTGAGGAGGAGCGCACCAGCGCCATCGTTGCGAACCGGCTGGCGGAGGCGGGGCTGGAGGTGCACAGGGGCCTTGGCGGCACCGGCGTTGTCGGCACCCTGCGCTGCGGCAACGGCCCGCGCTGCATTGGCCTGCGCGCCGACATGGATGCGCTCGCCATGCCGGAAACCGCAGACCGGCCATGGAAATCCACCGTGCCCGGCAAGATGCACGCCTGCGGCCACGATGGCCACACCACCATGCTGCTGGGCGCGGCAAGGGCGCTGGCGAGAACGCGCAATTTCTCCGGCACGGCGCATTTCATCTTCCAGCCCGCCGAAGAAGGCCGGGGCGGGGCAAAGCGCATGGTGGAGGACGGCCTCTTCCGCCTGTTCCCCTGTGATGCGGTCTATGGCCTGCACAACATGCCGGGGCTGGACCCGGACGAGATGGCGGTTGTGGAAGGCCCGCAGCTCGCCTCGTCCGACAGCTGGCGCGTCACCTTCCGGGGCACCGGCACCCATGGCGCCAAGCCGCATCTGGGCCGCGATCCCATCACTGCCGCCGGAGCTTTCCTCTCCGCCTTGCAAACCATTCCGGGCCGCGTTGTCGATCCGCTGCAGCCTGCCGTGGTCAGCGCCTGTTCCGTTCAGGCCGGTGACCCCAAGGCGTTGAATGTCATTCCGGATCTGGTGGAGATCGGCGGCACGGCCCGCGCCTATTCGCCGGAGGTACGCAATCAGCTGGAGGCGGAAATCGGCCGTCTGGCCCAAGGCACCGCGCAGATGTTCGCCATTGCCGCAGACTATACCTACATCCGCCGCATTCCCCCGGTCATCAACCATCCGGACACAACGCAGCGGGCACTTGGCGCGGCGCGGGATGTGTTTGGCGAGAAGCTGCGCACCGCCTTCCCGCCCTCAACGGCGGGCGATGATTTCGCCTATTTCGCCGGTGAAGCACCGGGCTGCTATGTCTGGCTCGGCAATGGCCCGGCGGTGGATGGCGCGCTGCATCACAACACGGCCTATGACTTCAACGACGCCGCCATCGGCCCCGGCGTGCGCTTTTGGGTGCAGCTGGTGGAGCGGGAGCTTTCCGGTGAGGCCGCCCATGACTGAGCCGCACCCGCCCGCACTTGAGCCTCATGAGTTCTGGCAGGAACTGCATGCGCCGGGCAGCTTCCCGGTCAATATTGGCCATCGCAACTTCTTCCCGGCAACGCTTCCCAGCGGCGAACAGCTGCGCCTGCCGATCCGCCCGCTGGCCGATGGCAAGCACGCACTGGCCTCGCTCATCGTCAATCAGGCGGGCTTTACCGTTCTGGATGCACTGGCACAGGGCCTTGCGGAGAGGCTCGCACCTTTCACGCCGGAAGTGGTGGTGGGCCTGCCGACGCTTGGCCTGACGCTCGCCGCCGAGACCGCCCGCAGGCTCGGCCACAGCCGCTATGTGCCGCTCGGCACCTCGCGCAAGTTCTGGTACGATGACAGCCTTTCGGTGCCACTCACCTCCATCACCACGCCGGATCAGATCAAGCGGCTCTATGTAGACCCGCGCATGCTGCCCCTGCTTCAGGGCCGCCGGATCGCGCTGGTTGATGACGTGATCTCAAGCGGCGCTTCCATCCGCGCCGCGCTGGATCTTCTGGCCGGTCTTGGCCTTGCCCCCGTGGTCACCGGCGCCGCCATGCTGCAGTCACGCCGCTGGTGCGAGGGCGCAGAAGGCCCGGACCACTGGACCACCCGCACCGTGGGCTGCTTCGAAACCCCGATGCTGCAAAAGGGCGCTGACGGGCTTTGGTATGTGCCGCAAGGGTGAAGGGCATATCTGTGTTTCGTCATGCCATGACTTGATCATGGCATCCATTCCCTGACCTTTCCAATCATGCCGGTTTGCAGAAAGGTCCACCCATACGCGCACGAGCGTGCGGAGCTGAAACGGCATGGATGCCATGGTCGAGCCATGGCAAGACGGAGAAAACTGGCAGGTCAGCCCGTAGAGCAAAAAGGCCGGAGCGTTGCCGCTCCGGCCTTTGTCATGTCTGCAGGTCCAGCACCAATCAGGCGTGGATCGGCTTGGCGAAGGTGGCCATGGCGGCTTCCTTGACGGCTTCCGACATGGTCGGATGCGCGTGGCAGGTGCGGCCAAGATCTTCCGAAGAGCCGCCGAATTCCATCAGCACGGCAGCTTCGTGGATCATCTCGCCGGCGCCGTGGCCGAGGATGTGCACGCCCAGCACGCGGTCGGTCGCAGCATCGGCCAGAACCTTGACGAAACCGTCGGTGTGGTTCATGGCGCGGGCGCGGCCGTTGGCGGTGAAGTTGAACTTGCCGGTCTTGTAATTGACACCAGCAGCCTTGAGCTCTTCCTCGGTCTTGCCGACGGAGGCGACTTCCGGCGAGGTGTAGACCACGCCCGGGATGACGTCATAGTTCACATGGCCAGCCTGACCGGCGAGGATTTCGGCCAGAGCGACGCCCTCGTCTTCGGCCTTGTGGGCGAGCATCGGGCCAACGACCACGTCGCCAATGGCATAGATGCCCGGAACGTTGGTCTGATAGTGACCGTCGATCTCGACCCGGCCACGGTTGTCCAGCTTGACGCCGGCTTCCTCAAGGCCAAGACCGGCGGTGTAAGGACGGCGGCCAATGGCGACCAGCACCACGTCGGCTTCCAGCACTTCGGCAGCGCCACCGGCGGCCGGCTCGATGCTGACGGCAAGGCTGCCGCCCTTCTTCTCAACGCCCGTCACCTTGGACGACAGCTTGAACTCCATGCCCTGCTTGGCAAGGATGCGCTGGAACTGCTTGGAGATGTCACCGTCCATCGGCCCGAGGATCTTGTCCATGAACTCGACGACAGTCACCTTGGCGCCCAGACGGCCCCAGACGGAACCCAGCTCCAGACCGATGACGCCACCACCGACGACCACCAGATGACCCGGAACCTTCTCCAGCGTCAGCGCGCCAGTGGAGGAAACCACCGTCTTCTCGTCGATCTCGACACCCGGCAGCGGCATCACGTCAGAGCCGGTGGCGATGACGATGGACTTGGTCTCAAGCTCGGTGACCTTGCCGTCTTCCGCCGTGACGGAGACCTTGCCGGCCGCCAGAATCTTGCCGGTGCCGTGGAAGGCATCGATCTTGTTCTTCTTCAGCAGGAAACCGACACCGCCGACATTGGCGTCGATGGTGGCCTGCTTGTGCTGCATCATGGCCGGCAGGTCCAGCGTAGGTGCGTTCACCTTGATGCCGAGGCTTTCAAAGCCGTGACCGGCTTCATGGAACAGTTCCGAAGCATGCAGCAGCGCCTTGGACGGGATGCAGCCGACGTTCAGGCAGGTGCCGCCATGGGTGGCGCGCTTTTCGACAACGGCGACCTTCAGGCCAAGCTGGGCTGCCTTGATGGCGCAGACATAACCACCGGGGCCGGTGCCGATGACGACGAGATCGTATTGGGACATGAGGTCGCCTCTAGGTTTGCGAAGGGAAATCGTTTGAAGATGCGGCTGCGGCTTCGAACCGTTGCAGCCTCTGGCGCACGCGCAAGGCAATGGCGCCATGGAGCGCCAGCACAAGGAGGATCGACACCCCGTGCTGGAGGGGCGTCGTCAGAGGCCAAAGGCCATAGATCGCATAGACGCCCAGGGGAATGAACAGGGCCACGGCGGTGGCAAGGCCCGGATTGTAGAGGCGCAGGACAAGACCCTGCGCCACATGCAAAGCTGCGTTGATCAGCAGCAGATAGACCGCAATCAGCCCCCAGCCCGGCGCGATGGAGCGCATGAGCCAGAGCGACAGCGCCACGACGCCCCACACACCCGCCACGTTGATGATGAACACGGCTCGAACCGTGAGCACATCATGCCCCCGGCCAATGACATAGTTCACGAAGCGGCGGAAACGGTCGGCATCATGCTCTTCAAGCTGATGCAGCATGTAGAAGGGAAGGCTCAGATAGACGAGCTTTTCCGGAAAGGGCCAGGTCTTGGTGAAGACGCTGGTCATGGCCAGCAGGACGAGACCGGCGAGGAAACCGCCGTAGACCCAGTTGGCTTGCAGCCTTTCGAGCGTGCCTCTCATGACCAGCGGCCCTTTTGCAGGCCCGCCGCCGGAGAACCGGCGGCGGATGAGCTGTGGAGCGCTTAGAGGTCCAGCACCAGACGGCGCGGATCTTCCAGGCTTTCCTTGACGCGGACGAGGAAGGTCACGGCTTCCTTGCCGTCAACGATGCGGTGATCGTAGGACAGCGCCAGATACATCATCGGACGGATGACGACCTGACCGTTCACGGCCATCGGACGCTCCTGGATCTTGTGCATGCCCAGGATGCCCGACTGCGGCGCATTGAGGATCGGCGAGGACATCAGCGAGCCATAAACGCCGCCGTTGGAGATGGTGAAGGTGCCGCCCTGCATGTCGGCGACGCCGAGCTTGCCGTCACGGGCCTTGCGGCCGAGGTTGGCGATTTCCTTCTCGATCTCTGCGATCGACATCTGGTCCGCATCACGCACCACCGGCACGACAAGGCCCTTGTCCGTGCCGACGGCCACACCGATGTGGCAGAAGTTCTTGTAGATCACGTCCGTGCCGTCGATCTCGGCGTTCACGGCCGGGATTTCCTTCAGGGCGTGGCAGACGGCCTTGGTGAAGAAGCCCATGAAGCCGAGCTTCACGCCATGCTTCTTCTCAAACACATCCTTGTAGGAGCTGCGCAGGTCCATCACCGGGCCCATGTCCACCTCGTTGTAGGTGGTGAGCATGGCGGCGGTGTTCTGGGCATCCTTCAGGCGGCGCGCGATGGTCTGGCGCAGCTTGGTCATGCGCACGCGCTCTTCGCGGGCCTCGTCATCCGCCGGAACGGACGCACGGACAGCGGCGGGAGCAGCCGCGGCAGCCGGAGCTGCGGAAACGCCGGCGGCAACAGCGGCCAGCACGTCGCCCTTCAGCACCTGACCGCGCTTGCCGGAACCGGCAACCTGGTCAGCCGACAGGCCGGTTTCGGCCAAGAGCTTGCCGGCAGCCGGGGCCGGGGGCATGGAGGACGGAGCTGCGGGAGCGGCGGCCGGAGCAGCAGCAGCGGGAGCTGCCGCCGGGGCCGGAGCCTCTGCCTTGGCAGCGGGAGCTGCAGCGGCGCCTTCGCCAGCTGCGATGTAGCCGAGGAGAGCGTTGACGCCAACGGTCTCGCCTTCCTTGACGACGATGCTTTCCAGAACGCCGGAAGCGGGAGCGGGAACTTCAACGGTGACCTTGTCGGTCTCCAGTTCCACCAGCGGCTCGTCGGCCTTGATGGCTTCGCCCGGCTTCTTGAACCACTGGGCAATCGTCGCTTCGGACACGGATTCGCCCAGGGTGGGCACGCGGATTTCGGTTGCCATGGTCGCCTTCTCTTAAAAAATCTGCCTTGGCCAATTCTGTAGACCGGTGGCCCGCCATCCCGGAGATGGCAGGCCGGACCGGATCAGCTTGCGAATGCTTCGTCCAGGAATGCCTGGAGCTGGGCCAGATGCTTGGACATCAGGCCCGTTGCCGTCGAGGCCATGGCGTCGCGGCCGGCATAGCGCGGGCGGCGGCACTTGGCGCCGATCTGGTCGAGCACCCATTCGATGTAGGGTTCGACGAAGAACCAGCTGCCCATGTTCTTGGGCTCTTCCTGACACCAGACCATGTCGGCGTTGCGGAAGCGGGCCAGTTCCTGAGCGAGGGCCTTCTTCGGGAACGGGTAGATCTGCTCGACGCGGAGCAGGTACACGTCGTTGATGCCGCGCTTTTCACGCTCTTCCAGCAGGTCGTAGTAGACCTTGCCGGAGCACATGACGACCCGGCGGATCTTGTCATCCGCGACGAGGCGGGTGGCGCCATCGGGCTGGTACTCGGCATCATCCCACAGCAGGCGGTGGAACGTGGAATCCTCACCCAGCTCGACGAGCTTGGACACCGCCCGCTTGTGGCGCAGCAGCGACTTCGGCGTCATCAGGATCAGCGGCTTGCGGATGTCGCGCTTCAGCTGACGGCGCAGGATGTGGAAGTAGTTCGCCGGCGTGGTGCAGTTGGCGACCTGCATGTTGTCTTCCGCGCAGAGCTGGAGGAAACGCTCCAGACGGGCGGAGGAGTGCTCCGGACCCTGACCTTCATAGCCATGCGGCAGAAGGCAGACGAGACCGGACATACGCAGCCACTTGCGCTCGCCAGAGGAGATGAACTGGTCGAACAGCACCTGGGCACCGTTGGCGAAGTCACCGAACTGGGCTTCCCACATGGTCAGCGCATTCGGCTCTGCCAGCGAGTAGCCGTATTCGAAGCCGAGCACAGCCTCTTCCGAGAGCATCGAGTTGATGACCTCGTAACGGGCCTGATCGCCGCTGACATGGTTCAGCGGGATGTAGCGGCTTTCATCTTCCTGATCGTAGAGCACGCTGTGGCGCTGGGAGAAGGTGCCGCGTTCGCAGTCCTGGCCGGACAGGCGGACCGGGTGGCCCTCCTTCAGCAGGCTTGCAAAGGCCAGCGCCTCGGCCGTCGCCCAGTCGATGCCCTCACCGGTTTCCATCATGGTCTGACGGTTGGCGAGGAAGCGCGAGATGGTGCGGTGGACGTTGAAGCCCTCCGGCACTTCCGTAAGCTTCTTGCCCAGAGCCTTGAGGTCATCCATGGCAACGCCGGTCGAGCCGCGGCGCGGATCTTCCTCGTCGTCAGCCCGCTTCAGACCGGACCACTTGCCGTCCAGCCAGTCGGCCTTGTTCGGCTTGTAGACCTGGCCAGCCTCGAACTCGGTGTCGAGCTTGGCGCGCCAGGCGGCCTTCATGCCCTCGACCTCTTCGGCCGACACCACGCCTTCCGCGATCAGGCGGTCGGTGTAGAGCTGCAGCGTCGTCGGGTGCTTGCGGATCTTGCGGTACATGATCGGCTGCGTGAACGCCGGCTCGTCGCCTTCGTTATGGCCGAAGCGGCGGTAGCAGATCATGTCGATCACGACCGGGCGGCCAAAGGTCTGGCGGAACTCGGTTGCGATCTTGGCCGCATAGACCACGGCTTCCGGATCGTCGCCGTTGACATGCAGGATCGGCGCCTCGATGACCTTCGCCACATCCGAAGGATAGGGCGAGGAGCGCGAGAAACGCGGATTGGTGGTGAAGCCGATCTGGTTGTTGATGATGACGTGGATCGAGCCGCCGGTGCGGTGGCCGCGCAGGCCCGACAGGCCGAAGCACTCTGCCACGACGCCCTGGCCGGCAAAGGCCGCGTCACCGTGGATCAGCAGCGGCAGAACCGGGGAGCGGTCGATCTGGGCGGTATCCACCATCCAGCGGCCGTCAACGGCGGAAATCTGGTCCTGCTTGGCGCGGGACTTGCCGAGCACCACAGGATTGACGATTTCCAGATGCGAGGGGTTCGCCGTCAGCGACAGGTGAACCTCGTTGCCGTCGAAGGAACGGTCGGAAGACGCACCGAGGTGATACTTCACGTCGCCCGAGCCTTCCACATCGTCCGGGGCGTAGGAGCCGCCCTTGAACTCGTGGAACACGGCGCGGTGCGGCTTGCCCATCACCTGGGTCAGCACGTTCAGGCGGCCGCGGTGGGCCATGCCGAGAACGATGTCCTTGAGGCCCATCTGGCCGCCGCGCTTGATGATCTGCTCCAGCGCCGGGATCAGCGCTTCGCCGCCATCAAGGCCGAAGCGCTTGGTGCCGGTGTACTTCACATCAATGAACTTCTCGAAGCCTTCGGCTTCGACCAGCTTGTTCAGGATGGCGCGCTTGCCCTGCGGGGTGAACTCGACGTGCTTGTCCGGCCCTTCGATGCGCTCCTGAATCCAGGCCTTGGCGGCCGGATCGGAAATGTGCATGAACTCGACGCCGAGGGTCGAGCAATAGGTGCGCTTCAGGATCTCCAGCATCTGGCGCAGGGTGGCATATTCCAGACCCAGCACGTGATCGATGAAGATCGGACGGTCCCAGTCGGCATCCGTGAAGCCGTAGGACGAGGGGTGCAGCTCCTCGTGATCGCCCGGGGGCGAGAGGCGCAGCGGATCGAGATCGGCATGCAGATGGCCGCGCATGCGATAGGCGCGGATCATCATCAGCGCACGCACGCTGTCGCGGGTCGCCTGCTGCACTTCGGCATCCGAGAGCGGCTTGCCCTTGGCATCGCCCTTCTGCTTCAGCTTGTCGCCCACGGCCTTTTCGACCGGAGCCCAGTTGCCGTCACAGGCATTGACGAGATCGCCTTTCGCGGCGAGCGGCCAGTCAGCGCGCTTCCAGGGAGCGCCACGCGCTTCCTTCAGCACATCGGCCTTCTCATCCTTCAGCGCAGCAAAGAAGTCCTGCCACTCGGCGTCAACCGAAGCGGGGTTCTCCTGATACTGGGCGTAGAGTTCTTCGATATAGGCTGCGTTGGCGCCGTAGAGAAACGACGTCATCGCGAAGACATTGTTCGCGTCCTGCCGAGCCATGCTGCATCAGCGGAGGGTTGCTCCGCCCTTATTTTGGCGGACCGGCCGGATGGCAGGCCCTTGGTTTGCACGTTCGGGCCCGGCCTTGCGGCGCGGACCCCGCTCAAGAGTGCGAACGAGACGGCGACGCCGCGTCCGCTCGGGTGTCCCTTATGCCTTACGATACGTAAACAAACTACGCAGCCAAGACACGTTTCCGGCACTTTGCTGGCGGAAATCCCCCTGGATTACCGCGTGGCCGCCGGGGGCCCGATGGTTGCCGAAGCGGGGCGCCATGCGCCCCGCCCGGAAATCGTATCAGCCCTTCAGGACTTCGACGAGGGTCTCGCCGAGCTTGGCCGGAGACGGAGAGACGCGGATGCCGGCCGATTCCATGGCGGCAATCTTGTCTTCCGCACCGCCCTTGCCGCCGGAGATCACGGCACCGGCGTGACCCATCGTGCGGCCCTTGGGAGCCGTGCGGCCCGCGATGAAGCCGGCCATCGGCTTCTTGCGGCCCTTCTTGGCCTCGTCCTTGAGGAACTGGGCTGCATCCTCTTCGGCGGAGCCACCAATTTCACCGATCATGATGATCGACTGGGTGGCTTCGTCGGCCAGGAACATCTCCAGCACGTCGATGAACTCGGTGCCCTTGACCGGGTCACCACCAATGCCGACAGCCGTCGTCTGGCCGAGGCCGGCGTTGGAGGTCTGGAACACGGCTTCATAGGTAAGCGTGCCGGAACGCGACACAATACCGACCGAACCTTTCTTGAAGATGGAGCCCGGCATGATGCCGATCTTGCATTCTTCAGGGGTCAGGATGCCGGGGCAGTTCGGGCCGAGCAGGCGCGACTTGGACTTCTCCAGCTTCGCCTTGACCTTCACCATGTCGGCAACCGGAATGCCTTCCGTGATGCAGACGATGAAGGGGATCTCGGCGTCGATCGCCTCGATGATGGCAGCGGCAGCACCGGCAGGCGGCACGTAGATCACCGATGCGTCAGCGCCCGTGGCGTCCTTGGCCTGAGCCACGGATGCGAAGATCGGCAGGCTTTCGCCCTTGGAGCCGGACCACTTTTCGCCGCCCTTGGCCGGGTGCACGCCCGCGACCATCTGGGTGCCGTAATAGGCCAGAGCCTGTTCCGTGTGGAACGTGCCGGTCTTGCCGGTCAGGCCCTGGACAATGATCTTGGTGTCCTTGTTGACGAGAATGGACATCAGGCGGCTCCCTTCACGGCAGCGACAATCTTCTGGGCGGCATCGTCCAGATCATCAGCGGCGATCACATTCAGACCGCTTTCGGCGATGATCTTCTTGCCGAGTTCGACGTTGGTGCCTTCGAGGCGCACCACCAGCGGAACCTTGAGGCCGACTTCCTTCACCGCGGCGAGAACGCCTTCCGCGATGACGTCGCACTTCATGATGCCACCGAAGATGTTGACGAGGATACCCTCGACCTTCGGGTCAGCCGTGATGATCTTGAAGGCCGCAGCGACCTTCTCCTTGCCTGCGCCACCACCGACGTCACAGAAGTTCGCCGGCTCCTTGCCGTAGAGCTTGATGATGTCCATGGTCGCCATGGCAAGGCCGGCGCCGTTGACCATGCAGCCGATGTTGCCGTCGAGGGCAACGTAGGCCAGCTCCCACTTGGAAGCTTCGATTTCCTTGGCGTCTTCTTCCGTCTCGTCGCGCAGGGCAACGATTTCCGGATGACGGAACAGGGCGTTGCCGTCGAAGGAGACCTTGGCGTCGAGAACGCGCACGCGGCCGTTCTTCATGACGATCAGCGGGTTGATCTCCAGAAGGCTCATGTCCTTTTCCATGAAGGCCTTGTAGAGGATCGGGAACAGCTTCAGCGCGTCGGCGCGGGCCTCGCCTTCAAGCTTCAGCGCATCGCAGAGCTTGCCAGCGTCGGCATCCGTCACACCGGTGTCCGGGTCGATCGGCAGGGTAACGATCTTTTCCGGGGTGTGTTCGGCAACGGCCTCGATGTCCATGCCGCCCTCGGTGGAAACCACGAAGGCCGGGCGGCCAACGGAACGGTCCACGAGGATGGAGAGATACAGCTCGCGCTCAATGTCGGCGCCGTCCTCGATGTAGAGGCGGTTCACCACCTTGCCGGCATCGCCCGTCTGGGCGGTGACAAGGGTGTTGCCGAGCATTTCGCCAGCGTGCTTGACCACGTCTTCCAGCGAGAAGGCGAGACGCACGCCGCCCTTGGCATCAGCGGGCAGTTCCTTGAACTTGCCCTTGCCGCGGCCACCGGCGTGAATCTGGGACTTGACGACCCAGAGCGGGCCAGGGAGCTGCTTTGCAGCCGCTTCGGCTTCAGACGCCGAAAAGATTGCAACGCCCTCGGCAACCGGAGCGCCATATTCCTTCAGGACCGCTTTGGCCTGGTACTCGTGAATGTTCATTCTCTCCCCCGTGTGTTCGGAGAACCGCCGCCGGGGCACCCGGCAGCGGACGTCATTCTTGTGAGGTTACAACCGGGCTCAGGCGAGCGACGGCTGGATCTTCTTGCAGGCCTCAACCAGACCGTCGACGGATGCGACGGACTTGTCGAACATGGCCTTCTCGTCGGCATTCATGTCGATCTCGATGACGCGCTCGACGCCGCCGGCACCGATGACGACCGGAACGCCAACGTAGGTGTCCTTGAGGCCGTACTGGCCGCTGAGAGCTGCGGCGCAGGGCAGAACGCGCTTCTTGTCCTTGAGGTAGCTTTCAGCCATGGCGATGGCGGAAGAAGCCGGAGCATAGAAGGCAGAGCCGGTCTTGAGCAGACCGACGATTTCGGCGCCGCCGTCACGGGTGCGCTGAACGATCTGCTCCAGACGCTCGGCCGTGCACCAGCCCATCTTGACCAGATCCGGCAGCGGGATGCCGGCAACCGTGGAGTAGCGGGTCAGCGGCACCATGGTGTCGCCGTGGCCGCCCAGAACGAAAGCCGTGACGTCTTCAACGGAAACGTTGAACTCGTCGGCCAGGAAGTAGCGGAAGCGGGCGCTGTCCAGGACGCCGGCCATGCCGACAACCTTGTGCGCGGGCAGGCCGGAGAACTTCTGCAGGGCCCAGACCATCGCGTCGAGCGGGTTGGTGATGCAGATGACGAAAGCGTCCGGAGCGTGCTTGGCGATGCCTGCACCCACCTGCTCCATGACGGTCAGGTTGATTCCCAGCAGGTCGTCGCGGCTCATGCCGGGCTTGCGCGGCACACCGGCGGTGACGATCACCACGTCGGAGCCGGCAATCGCTTCATAGGAGTTGGCACCGGCCAGCTTGGCATCGAAGCCATCCACCGGGGAAGACTCGGCAATGTCGAGCGCCTTGCCCTGCGGCGTGCCCTCGGCGATGTCGAAGAGGACGATGTCCCCGAGTTCCTTGAGACCGGCAAGATGAGCGAGCGTGCCGCCGATCTGACCTGAACCGATCAAAGCAATCTTATTGCGCGCCATGTCCGAAAGTTTCCCTTTACGTAAGATGGAACTCCACGCCATCCGCCGATGACTGGGGATGGCACTACTCCCTTTGATCCGCTCACGCAAGCCAATCAAAAGAATATTACGCTAGGACACCTGAAGATTCTGGCGCCCCCTGCGCGCTTACGTGCATGACCTATACGGAATGCATATCAGCGCGTGCATGACTTCTGTTGTCTCCAGACAGGTAAGCCTCGGACCTCATCTCGATGAGACGGGATACTGTCCGGTCGAATTCGAACACCTCGGCCCCGCTTGGCGCCCTGTAGAGGCCATCGGGTTCAACCTCTGCGGTGACCACCGTCTTCACCCCGTTGTCATAGAGAGCATCTATGAGATTGATGAAGCGTTTGGCCTCGTTCCGGCGGGTCTGGTCCATCGCAGGCACATCCTCAATGAAGACCGTATCATAGGTATGGGCGATGCGCAGATAGTCCGCTGCACCCAGCGGTTTTGCGCAGAGATCTGCGAAAGTGAAGCGGGCCACACCGTTGGCCGCGCGCGGCACCTCAATATGCCGGCCCTTCATGTCAAGCTGCTGACGCTCTTCGGGAAAGCCATTCGTCAGCTTCTCCCAGATGCCGTCGGCAGCGGCCTTTGCCGCCTCGCCAAGCGGGCTGATATAGACCTCGGCGCCGCCCAGCTTCTCCATCCGGTAGTCGGTCGGCGAATCGAGCATCAGCACATCGACCTGTTTCTGCAGCAGGTTGATGAAGGGCATGAAGAGCTGCCGGTTGAGCCCATCCTTGTAAAGATTATTGGGTGCAACATTCGATGTCGCAACCACAACAACCCCTCTGGCGAAGAGTTGCGTGAACAGCCGGCCAAGGATCATGGCATCGGCAATGTCGGTCACGGAGAACTCGTCAAAGCACAGGAGGCGGGTCTCGGCGGCGATCTGGTCAGCCACCGGGGGAATGGGGTCATCACCCTTCACTTCGCCCCTTTTCAGGGCTTCACGCCAGGCAAAGATCCGCTCATGCGTCTCGGCCATGAACTCATGGAAATGCACCCGGCGCTTGCGGCGGATGACGGTCACTTCCATGAAGAGGTCCATCAGCATGGTCTTGCCACGCCCGACACCACCCCAGATGTAGAGCCCATGCACGGCAGCCCACATCTCGTTCTTCTTGCGCGCAAACAGCCAGCCCAGCGCGCTCTTCTTCGAGGCGAGGCGGACCTCCGCAAGGCGGGCATTAAGGGAGTCGAGTTTGCGGACGACTTCCACCTGGGCGTCATCACGGGCAATTGCGCCGGATGCAACCAGCGCGTCGTACTTGCTGGCCAGTGCTGTTGCAACCGGCAGATCCATGTTCATCGTCGGCTTCAATGTAGGCTCTCCGCCTGCACCGAATGGCCTTCCGCCTTCCTGTACGGTCTGCCAGACGGGCATCTGCTGCACGACTGCGCACAAGCGCATACAATTTTCCGCTGTTGCGATACGGACAAAGCCACGTCGGCGCAAGCCCCTTCTCCAGCGGGTGCGCGCTTTTTAGCACAAGGCGGACACCCAAACGTAAAGCTTCCTCGTCAATTGCAGGAGGAAAGCGGCGAAAGCGGGGCCTCTCGCAGGCCTACTGCCACCGGAATACAACCATCGCGCAGGCTCGCAAGAAGGTGTGTCCCCAGGGATTGCAATCGGCACATAGCGGACCTGAACCGGCCATACGTCCGGCTGGCTGGCAGACGCACCCTGCCCCGCCCCCGGAAGGGGTGGCAGTCAGTGCAAGGCAACCCGCCGCCGCACGGGCTCAACCAGCTTACCGGCATCCAGCTCATCGGAAGCAGGCCGCCCTTCAGGGACGGCAGGCTGTCACAGGCGCACGAAACGGGATTTGCGGCCGTTCTGCCTTTCATGAAGGCACAGGAGGCGGCCGGCCAGCTCACGCCCGGCCGGGCTGGCCAGATCAGCCGGCTTGCCGCGGCCATCTGCAATCAGCCAGATGTTGCCCGGCGTTACCATGCCGGCCATGGCGGCTGTTCCAGCCGCAATGCCAAGCTTTTCCCCGATCCGGGTCACATCCTGCCCATCCGGGTGGCTGAGCCGCTGAAGATCCCGGTGCAGCGCGCCCAGATCGCCCGAATCCAGAATGAAAGTCTGCACCTTGCCGTCCGCCAGAACCGCCAGCCGGTAGAGGCCCGGAAGCGCAGGCACAAGGCGGCTGTTGCAGGGGGTTTCGGCCACGATGCCGATTTCCGTCCACTCGGCACGAACGGTCAGGTTGACCGGTTCCCGCATTTCGCGGGCATGCCGCCGCAATTGATCAAGATCGTCCTGATGACGTCCGGAGCGCTGGGGCCCGCTGGTGTCGCCAGCTGCGGAAGTGCCGGAAATGCGCAGACGGCGGAAGACGACCAGATCCCGGCGCAGATCGGTGTGATCGACACGCCAGCCGGCATCAAGCCAGGCATTCTGATGCACAAGGCTGCCACCGGAATTGGCCCACCAGGTCCGGTGCTCCCGGGCACTCATCGGCAGGCTGACACCGAGGATGTTTTCAAGTTCGTCAAGCTTTGCAGCCCAGACAACTTCGTCCAGACGGGCCAGGTGTTCACGCAGCGGGTCGTATTTCGCCATGAGCAAGCAGCATCCGATAGTTACACCCTTATAGCCATACCCGTTTCCCGTGAAATTTCCGGGAAACGGGTTCTGGGTGCAAGTCCGTATGCGCTCAGGCTTTTCCGCCTTCAGCGGGACAGAGACACAGGCATGCCGCCAACGGTCTGGCCGTTGAAGCGCTCGCCGCCCACCCCGTGGAGCTGAGCCACAGTGGCGCCGGTTCCATCCTTGAGGACGACCTGCTTGCCGCTCAGATCCCAGGCTGCAATACCGGCGAGCGTGCTGTCATTGCAGCCGCGGGTGTTGGCGCGGTAGCCGCCAGACCAGGTGGTCAGGGTCATGAACAGCATGCAGTTGGAGCTGCCGGAGGCAATCTTCCAGCCGCCGAGCATGTCGTTGCGTCCCACTTCCGTGGCGCCAGCAGGCGGCGTGACCGAGGCCATGGCACCAGGTGCCGCCATGCCCGGCTGCGGCGCGCCCAGCGGTTCGCCCATGATCTGGCCGGGCTGCGGCCCGGACATAGACGGGTCACTCGTCACCATGCCCGGTGCAGGTGTGAGCGGCTGCAGCTGACCACCAGCCACCGGCGTCGTCGGGGAAGCCGGCAGCGGCGCCGCCGAACGGCCGCCATCCATGCCCAGCCGCGAACAGCCGGCAACACCAACGGCAAATGCCAGTACCGCGATCGTTGCAACTCGTGTCATGTCGAATCAGTCCTTCCTGCCCCACAGGGACGTTTAATCTAACCGCAAGGGCGAAAAATTTCTTCCCCCGCTATGCCCCAATTCACCGTAAGGGGCAAACGTGATTGATCCGGGTGCCGTTCCGCGTCATATATGGTCCAAGTCTATGGAGGACCCAAGGGCGGCGAGTCACTTCACCGAAGGACCGCTGGAATGCCGCACCTTAACAACAATGGCAGCACCAATGGGCAGATCCGCCTCTTGGGCAGCGCCGACAAGCACCACTTCCGTGACCATCTCCTGCGTCTGGACCCAGAGACCCGCCGCAGCCGCTTTGCCATGCTCGTGAGCGACAGCTTTCTGCGGGCCTATGTGGAAACCAGCTTTGCGCTTGATACAGTCATTTACGGCTATTTCGAGGACGGCGTGCTGCGCGGCACGGCAGAATTGCGCCCCGTTGGCAGCGCCGCGTCTGCAGAAGCCGCCTTCTGCGTGGAGGATGGCTGGCGCGGCCTGGGGCTTGGCACCGACCTGATGGAGCTGCTGCTGATTGCCGCCAGAGCGCGCGACTGCGAGCATATCTACATGAACTGCCTGGCCACCAACCGCTCCATGCAGGCCCTTGCCCGCAAGTTTTCTGCCGATCTGAGCTTCGAATGCGGCGACGTGGTGGGGCATCTGGTGCCGAAACCAGTCAGCCTTCCGCCTGCTGATCCGCTTGGCAACTGGAGCCGCTTTGCCTTCGGCATGGCCCGCAAGGTCCTCGGCCTTTCCTCCCACGCCCGGACCGCAGAAGGCTGACTGTCCGATCCCGTAAAAGAAAGCCCATAAAAACAAAGCCCACGAAAACAAAGAAGGGCCGCGCTTGCGGCCCTTCCGTGAGATCGGCTGACCTCGTGTCCGGATCAGATCCCGGCAAAACCTCGCGCTGCCAGAGGCTGCTCCAGCACCGTTCCGTTCCGCCCAGACATCAGGGTCAGGCTCGGGGTCTCACTCGACATGGGCTCACCTCCTTTCAACAGTTGCAGACAGATTGAGCTTAGCCGGAACCTCGTAGAGCGCAAGTTCAAATACCCGTGATTGCCCTGCGGCAAGCAAAGCAAGTCCCTGATTTTATTCACTCTCTCCCAGATGCTGCCGCAATTTTGCAGATTCTGCGCCGCCAGAGGCAACCAAATGGCGGACCGCTGCGTTCCAGCCCCCATGAAACCCGGTCCGCGGCGGCGGCAAATTTGGGCAAGGACCGCCACAGATCATCCCCAGATCTGCCATCAGGACCCTGCACTCTGGCTCGTCCAACAGGGAGGCTGCGATGCAGCGGCAATTGCATACGGCCCGCAGGCTGGCACCAGGATCAGCATTTGGCCACGCCGGTCATAAGCTGGCTAAATCTGTGGAGACCCTCCGGACGGCAGGGCCTTTCAGGGTTGAGCATGGGCGGCCGGGGGGCTATGCCTCCCCCACCATGCCCCTGGCATCGTGCCCCTCCCGGCCCGCTGCACGCCGGCTGTCCGCTCCCGGACAGTCACAGGCACGGAGCACCGGCTTCAGGCCAAGAGGCCTGACCGGAGCCTTGCGCGCAAGTCCGGCCGGACATGTCCGGCCGTCCAAGCCCCACGCCCATCATCCGGGCCACAGGCACAGCCGCGACCGCCGGACGGCAATTTGCCGCCCGTGCTGCTGCGCGGTGTTGCACATGTTTCATGCCTGGTCTGCGGCGCAGCGCTGCTCCGGCGTGGCATTTCGATCAACTGTCCAGCGGGGAGCCTGAAGCGCTTGACCTTCCATCCGACCCCTCAGCTGCCGGCTCAGGCCGTGCAAAGACCCCGAGACATTCGCCTTGATGTGTTTCGTGGCCTTGGCATGTTCATCATCTTCATCTCCCACCTGCCGCAGAGCTGGTGGGCGAACTGGATTCCGGCGCGTTTCGGCTTTTCCGATGCGACGGAGATCTTCGTTTTCTGCTCCGGCATGGCCTCGGCCATTGCCTTTGGCAAGATCTTCGACCAGAGCGGCATGCTGATGGGCACAGCCCGCATCGGCCAGCGCATGTGGCAGGTCTATTGGGCACATATCTGCCAGTTTCTGGTGATCGCCGCAGGCCTGGCCGCGCTCATGAACAGCGGCTATCTGGAGCACTGCTGCGGGCTCAGGGAAGATTACGTGCAGGCGCTGAACCTGCGCAATTTCTTCAATGATCCGGTGGGCAACCTGCCGGGCCTGCTCAGCCTCACCTATGTGCCGAACTACTTCGACATCCTGCCGATGTATGTGGTGCTGCTCGCCATGGTGCCGGTGATGATGTTCATCGCCGCCAAGAGCCGCATTGCCTTCTTTGCCGCGATGATCGGCATGTGGGTGGCCGCCACCCTGCATATGGTAAGCTTTCCGGCAGAGCCCTGGTCGAATCGCCCGTGGTTCTTCAACCCCTTCGCATGGCAGCTGGTGTTCTTTACCGGTTTTGCCTTCATGAAGGGCTGGATTCCGGCGCCGCCCGTTGACCGCCGTCTTGTCTGGGTGGCGGTTACGCTGGTGCTGGTCAGCATCCCCTTCACCAATTTCCGGATCTACGAGGCCGTGCCGGGGTTCCAGGCCCTGCGGGATGCCTCCAAGCCCCTCTGGATCAAGACCGAACTCGGCATCCTGCGCTATGTCCACTTCCTGGCGCTGGCCTATATCGCCTATGCCGCCGTGGGCCCCAATGGTGTGCGCCTGCATGCAGAGGGGCGCATTACCGGCCCGGTGGTGGCGGTGCTGCGCAAGGTAGGCCAGCAGTCCCTGCCCGTGTTCCTCGCCAGCCTTCCCATCGCTCAGGCCACCGCGATCCTGCGCGACATGGCAGGAGGGCGCGGCGACTGGCTGATCCAGGCCATTTCCAACATTGCAGGCCTCGCCGCCATTGCTGCGGTCGCCTATATCGCTGCCTGGTTCAAGAGCCAGCCCTGGCGCAAGGTGCCCAAGCCTGCTCCCGCGCCGCTTCCGGCCAAGCCCGCTGTTGCGGCCCCCTCCGTCCGGACTGCCGTCCCAGCCTATGGGCCTCCGGCGCGGCCGTCGCGGACACCGGGCGCCCTGCCGCAAGGGGCCTGACCCCTTCAGCGAAATCCCTTCAAACGCAAAAGGCGCAGCTTCACGGGCTGCGCCTTTTTTTCTATTCAGACCCCGGACAGATATCAGATCAGTGGACCGGCACCATGGTCAGATCGTGCTCATAGGCATTGGCGAGGGCCGCCTCGCGGCTGTCGGCCACGATGATCGGCGTGCCGTCCGCGTTGAGCAGCGCCCACAGGCGCAGGCCCCGGGCGATGTGGGCCGCCCCCGGGAAAAGCCGGGCAAGATCATCGGAACTCATCTGGCGCAGATAACCCACCTGTCCGGCGCCGAGCCGTGCGAACAGCTCCGGCGTCAGGTCATGCGGGTCCATTGCGCGTTCATCAGTGTCGCGCGTCATGGCATTGTCTCCTTGATTGGGCGGCAGAGCCTGCCCCCGTGAAAGTCAGTCCCTTGCGGTGATCTCGATCCGGCGCACAACGCGTTCGGGCTCCGGACGGGCAAGATCAATCGACAGAAGCCCATCCTTCAGATCGGCTCCGAGGATTTCGATGCCCTCCGCCAGCACGAAGGCGCGCTGGAACTGGCGGGCAGCAATGCCGCGATGCAGATAGTGCCGGGACTTGTCTTCGGACTGGCGTCCGCGAATCACCAGCTGGCGCTCCTCGACGGAGACATCGAGCTGATCACGGGTGAAACCTGCCACGGCCAGCGTGATGCGAATGACTTCACCATGCTCGTCCGACTTGGGAAGACGTTCGATATTATAGGGCGGATAGCCGTCATTGGCGGCTTTTGACACCCGGTCGAGAACCCGTTCAATATCGTCGAAGCCGAGCATGAACGGGCTTGAAAACGCTGACATTCGCGTCATCGTCAAAGTCCTCTACAAAGCGACCTTGAGAACCGGACCCTCTCCTGAGGCATCCGGAGCCGGGGTGCCAATCACCCCGCTTGATCTCAATATGGCGGCTGGCAGCGGCAGTTTCAAGCAAGGGGCAGCAACGCCCTCCACAGGGGAAACCGGACATGGCTAACAAACAAGCTCATGAAGGGCACGTCGCAGACGAAGCCTCCGGCCGGGCCACCAGGGCCCGCTATGACAGCTTCTGCGCCGCATTGGCCGCCACCACCCACGTCATCCAGTGGGAAGGGGCCTCCGTCTGGAAGGTTGGCGGCAAGATCTTCGCCATCTGGTCTGACTGGAAGGGCACGCCCGCCGTCAGCTTCAAATGCTCGGACATGGTCTATCAGATTCTGAGCGAACAGCCCGGCCTTGCCCCCGCCCCCTATCTCGCCCGCGCCAAATGGATCCAGCTTCAGGACCTTGAAGCGATGAGCGAGGCAGATCTCTTCGCCTATATCCACGCCGCCCACGGCCTCGTTGCCGCCAAACTCACCCGCAAGCTCCGGCAGGAGCTCGGGCTGTAAGAAAAGAACGGCCACTCACGATCTTCCGCTTTCAGCGTCTCATCCCTCATCACCCCCGGCGGAGATGAAGCATGAGCAGCACGGTCAATGGCATTGACGTTTCGCACTATCAGGGCACGGTCAACTGGGCACAGGTGGCGGCGGACGGGATCGGATTTACCTTCATCAAGGCGACGCAGGGGACGACCTATGTCGACCCCATGTTCCAGACCAACTGGCAGGGCGCCAAGGCGGCCGGGCTGAAATGCGGGCCCTATCTCTTCTTTGAACCCAACGTGAGTTTTCTCGATCAGGCCGAGCTGTTCATCCGGCAGCTCAAGACCGCAGGCTATGACAGCAAGACGGACCTGCCGCCCGCCATTGATTGCGAAGAGACCAATGGGGTTACCAATACCGAGTTCAGCTATGCCCTGTCGCAGCTCTTGCACGTCCTGCAGATATATCTGCGCGTGAAGCCGCTGATCTATGCCTCGCCAGGCTTCTGGAGCAGTGTCGGCAATCCGGACTTTTCGGATTACCCGCTCTGGGTCGCCGACTACACCACGGCTCCGGCCCCCACCCTGCCGCCGGACTGGACGGGCTATGCCTTCTGGCAATACAGCCAGAGCGGCACGGTCAACGGCATCAGCGGGGCGGTGGATCTCGACGTGATGGGCACAGCGCCCGCCGCACAGCGGACAAGGCCGGACTGGTTCTGACCCCGGACATGCAAAGGCCCGGCGCAGGGCCGGGCCTTCAGATCAGGGGGCCTGCCGTGATCAGTCTTCGATGCGCTTGCCGGTTGCCTTGTCGAAGGCATGGAGATTGGCGGCGCGGGAAGTGAAGCTGACACGCTGGCCCGTCTCGTAGCGGGCATGGGCGGGCACGCGGATGACCACCTGCGGCCCGCTTTCGCTGCCCACGGTGCCATAGAGGAAGCTTTCAGCCCCCACCGGCTCCAGCACACCGGCCACCACGTCCAGCGTCAGGCCGCCCGCTTCCACAGGCTGCTCGCTGGCCAGCGCCAGATGCTCGGGCCGCACGCCGAGGATGACCTCTGCGCCCTTGCCCATGTCCGGCGCATCAAGACCGGCACCACCCGGCAGCGACAGGCGGCCGTTGGCGGAAGCCGTCGTGATCAGGTTCATGGCCGGAGAGCCGATGAACGAGGCCACGAAGGTGGACGCGGGGCGTTCATAGACCGAGATCGGATCGCCGATCTGTTCGATCTGGCCGCCGTTCAGCACCACCAGCCGGTCAGCCAGCGTCATGGCTTCCAGCTGGTCATGCGTCACATAGACGGAGGTGGTGGCCAGCGACTTCTGCAGGCGCTTGATCTCCACGCGCATCTGCACGCGCAGCTTGGCATCGAGGTTCGACAGCGGCTCGTCGAAGAGGAAGGCCGCCGGCTCGCGCACGATGGCACGGCCCATGGCCACGCGCTGGCGCTGGCCGCCGGACAGCGCCTTCGGCTTGCGGTCGAGGTAGGCGCCGATCTCCAGGATGCGCGCTGCTTCCTTGACGCGGCGGTCGATCTCCTCCTTCGGCACACCGCGGTTGCGCAGGCCATAGGCGAGGTTGTTGTAGACCGTCATATGCGGATAGAGCGCATAGTTCTGGAACACCATGGCGATGTCGCGCTCGGACGGGTCCACCCGGTTGACCACCCGGTCGCCGATGCGGATGTCGCCGGAGGAGATTTCCTCAAGCCCCGCGATCATGCGCAGCAGGGTGGACTTGCCGCAGCCGGAAGGGCCGACCAGCACGATGAACTCGCCGTCGGCAATGTCCATGGACACGCCTTTGACCGCTTCGACGCCGCCGGCATAGACCTTGCGGACGTTATCAAGAGTGATGGTAGCCATTACTTTTCCGTCTCCACGAGACCTTTGACGAAGAGTTTCTGCATGACGATGACGACGATGACCGGCGGCAGCATGGCCAGCACGGCGGTGGTCATCACCAGATGCCATTGCGGATGCGCATCAGCCACGTCGGCCATGCGCTTGATGCCCATGACGATCGTGTAATAGGACGTGTCGGTGGTCACCAGCAGCGGCCAGAGATACTGGTTCCAGCCGTAGATGAAGAGAATGACGAAGAGCGCCGCGATATTCGTCCGGCTGAGCGGCAGCAGGATGTCGCGGAAGAACTTCATCGGGCCTGCCCCGTCCACACGCGCGGCTTCCATCAGTTCCTCAGGCACCGTCAGGAAGAACTGGCGGAAGAGGAACGTCGCCGTTGCCGAAGCAATCAGCGGAATGGCAAGGCCGGAGTAGCTGTTCAGCATGCCCAGATCCGCCACCACCTTGTAGGTGGGCAGGATGCGCACTTCCACCGGCAGCATCAGGGTGATGAAGATCATCCAGAAGGCCAGCTGGCGGAAGGGGAAGCGGAAATAGACGATGGCGAAGGCCGAGATGATCGAGATGGTGATCTTTCCGATGGCAATGGCCAGGGCCATGACCAGCGAGTTGAACATCATCGGCCCGAGCGGCGGGGCGCCGGCCGAGCTGTTGCCGCTCGTCATCATGGTGGTGAAATTGGCAATCGCCTCGTTGCCCGGCAGCATTGGGATGACGCCGGACATGAAGTCATTCGGGCCATGGGTGGAGGCAATCACCGCCACATAGACCGGGAAGGCGACGATGAAGAGGCCCGTCAGCAGCACAAGATGCGTGAGGACGGTCAGCCAGGGTTTGTTCTCAACCATTTGCGTCTCTCTCAGTAAGCCACGCGCCGCTCGATGAAGCGGAACTGGATGATGGTGAGCACGATGACGATCGCCATCAGAATGACGGACTGAGCCGCCGAGGAGCCAAGGTTGAGGCCGACGAAGCCGTCGGAATAGACCTTGTAAACGAGAATGTTGGTCGCCTGAGCCGGGCCGCCCTTGGTGGTTGCATCAATCACCGGGAAGGTGTCGAACATCGCATAGACGAAGTTGACGACCATCAGGAAGAAGGTGGTGGGCGAGAGCAGCGGCAGCACGATGGTGAAGAAGCGCTTCACCGGGCGGGCGCCGTCGATGGCTCCGGCTTCCAGCAGCGACTGCGGAATGGACTGCAGGCCAGCCAGGAAGAAAATGAAATTGTAGGAGATCTGCTTCCAGCTCGCCGCCAGAATGACGAGAAGCATCCCATCCACCTTGCTGGTGCTGTGGTTCCAGCTGTAGCCAAGCCCGTGCAGCAGATAGGGGAAGATGCCGATCGACGGGTTGAACATGAACCACCACAGGATGCCCGCCACCGCAGGGGCCACAGCATAGGGCCAGACGAGCAGGGTGGAATAGACATTGCGCGAGCGGATCAGGCTGTTGCAGGCCACGGCCAGCACGAGAGCCAGACCGAGCGACAGCAGCGCCGTCGAAACGGCGAAGATCGCCGAAACATAGAGCGAATTCAGATAGGTGGGGTCTGCCAGCAAGCGGATGTAATTGTCCACCCCGACAAAAGTCGTCTTGAAGCCGAAGGCATCCTCTCTGAGGAACGACTGCCAGATTGCCTGACTGGCCGGCCAGAGGAAAAAGACACCCGTGATCGCAAGCTGCGGCGCCAGCAAGAGATAGGGCAGCAGCCTGTTGGGAAAGATGGCGCGTTTTGTCTGCATGGGTCCCACCCTGAACGCAAAAAGAAGCAAGCCCGCGCGGTATGCGCGGGCTTGCCTGCCGTTTGAGGCTTACTTGTTGGCTGCTTCGAACTCGCGGATCAGCTCGTTGCCGCGCTTGACGAGGTCGTCGAGAGCCTGCTGCGAGGTCTTGGAACCGCTGAGGAGCTGCTCGAACTCTTCGTCGATGATCGCGCGGATCTGGACGTAGTTGCCGAAGCGCAGGCCCTTGGAGTTGGCCGTCGGGGCGTTGAGCGTCATCTGCTTGATGGAGACGTCAGCACCCGGGTTCTTCTCGTAGTAGCCCTGCTCCTTGGACAGGTCATAGGCAGCCTGCGTGATCGGCAGGTAGCCAGTGGCCTGATGCCACTCGGCCTGCACTTCCGGCGAGGCGAGGTAGCTGAAGAAGTTGGCAACGCCTTTGTATTCTTCCGCCTGCTTGCCCTGCAGCACCCAGAGGGTGGCGCCGCCGATGATGGAGTTCTGCGGAGCGCCCTGAACGTCGCTGTAGTAAGGCAGCATGCCGACGCCGACCTTGAAGTCCTTGGCGTTTGCATTCACGGCAGCGCGGGCAGCCGAGGAGTTCATGTAAATGGCGCATTCCTGCGAATAGAACTTCGGAGGAGCATCGTTGCCGCCAGCCGGGCCACCGTACTGGAAGAGACCTTCGTCCTGCCACTTCTTCAGGTTGCCCCAGTGACGGGCCTGGGTCTCGCCGTTCAGCGTCAGCTCGGTGCCAAGGCCGCCGAAGCCGTTTTCCAGGGTGCCGATCGGCAGGTTGTGCCAGGCGGAGAAGTTCTCGGTCTGCGCCCAGGAAACCCAGGCCGTAGTGAAGCCGCACTTTGCAGCGCCGGATTCCATGATCTTCCTGGAGAAGCTTTCGAGATCTTCCCAGGTCTTCGGCGGGGTTTCCGGATCAAGGCCGGCCTTCTGGAAGACGTCCTTGTTGTAATAGAGAACCGGCGTGGAAGAGTTGAACGGCATGGACAGCATGTTGCCGTCCGTGTCGGTGTAGTAGCCGACGACGGCCGGCAGGAAGGCCTTCGGATCAAATGCTTCGCCAGCATCAGCCATCAGCTGGTAGACCGGATAGACGGCGCCCTTGGCAGCCATCATGGTGCCGGTGCCGACTTCGAACACCTGAACGATGTGCGGCTGCTGGCCCGCGCGGAAGGCGGCAATTGCGGCCGTCATCGTCTCGGCGTAGCTGCCCTTGTAGGTCGGGACAACCTTGTACTCGCTCTGCGTGGCGTTGTACTTGGTGGCGATATCTTCGAGCTTCTGGCCCAGTTCACCGCCCATGGCGTGCCACCAGGTGATTTCCGTGGCAGCGAACGAAACGGAAGTGGTGCCCATGAGGGCGGCAGCGGCAAAGAGGCCGGCTGCGATATGACGCTTAGCCATTGGTTTCCTGCTCCCTAAACGGGAACCGTCCCACTTCTTGGGTCCGGCTCCACACAGCGCTTGGAACACTCGAACCGGGCCTGAAAGACGGGCTTTCCGGCTGCAGTCTGTGTTTGTCCCCGCGCTTCTTATTATGTTCATATGAACGGCATATGTCGCTCATATGAACGTTGTACGACAGTTCACGGAACAGGACAACGCCTCCTGTGCACAGCACAGGTCACATGGGCATGAAAAGGCCTGCAACAGGCGCCCCCTGCGCCGCCCACGCCAGGTTGAACCGGCACCTGCCGCCATCAATTTTGCCAGCTTATTTGTTTTCAACCGTCAGATTCGCACGTTTCCGCGACATTACGGCACGCATGCCTTATCATTTCCGTCATTGCAGGTTATCAGGGAAGATTGAATGTGCCGCCGGTGCACAACCAGCCTTCCCGCCTGACAGGTATCTCTGGAGACGCCATGCACCCCTTTCTTGTCATCCTGCATCTGGCGGCGGCCGTCATGCTTCTGCTGTGGGCCGTGCGGATGGTGCGCACCGGCATGGAGCGGGCGCATGGCCCGGCGCTGCGAGATGCGCTGCGGCAGGCGAAGGGCGGGCGCCTTGGCATGGCGATGGCCGGTATGGTGCTGGCGATCCTGCTGCAAAGCTCCACGGCCGTGGGCGTTCTGGCCGCCGGTTTTGCCGCCAGCGGGTTGCTGGGCGCTTCCGTTGGCCTTGCTGCGCTTCTGGGGGCGGATCTTGGGTCTGCGCTGGTGGTGCGCATTCTGGCCTTCGATCTTTCCGAACTGATACCCCTCCTGCTGCTGACAGGCTGCGTGCTGTTCCTCAAGTTTGAAGCCCGGCAGGTGCGCCAGCTGGGCCGCATCATTCTGGGCATCGGCTTCGTGCTGCTGTCGCTGAAGATGATCGGTGAGGCGACCGCGCCCCTGCGCCACAGCGAGGCATTGCCGGCGGTGATCACCTATCTGCAGGGCGACCCGCTCACCGCCTTCGCCCTTGCCGCATTGCTGACCTGGGCCATGCATTCGTCTGTCGCCATGGTGCTGCTGCTCGCCAGCCTTGCCGGCGCAGGCCTGCTGCCCTTCAATGCGGCCCTGCCGATGGTTCTGGGTGCCAATCTGGGCGCAGGGCTCATCGCCGTGTGGCTGACGCGCGGGCTCAGTATCGAGGCGCGCCGCATCCCCATGGGCAATCTTGTCTTCAGGGCCATTGGCGCCGGTGCCGCTCTGCTGGCGCTGTGGGTTGCCAGTCCTCCGCTGGACTGGCTCGGCGCGGCTCCGGAAAGCCGCATCGTCAACGCCCACGTTCTGTTCAATGCCGGTCTGCTGGTGCTGGCGCTGCCCTTTACCGGGCCGATGCAGGCTCTGACGGCTCTGATCCTGCCCCGTCCGCCGGTGGTGGCGGACCCGGTGCAGACGCGCCCGCGCTCCGCGCTGGACCGCTCGACCGTCAGGATCCCCAGCCTTGCCCTGGCTTCGGCCAAGCGCGAACTGCTGCTGATGGGCGAAACGGTGGAACAGATGTACCGGCCCGTCATCGACCTTCTGGCCGGGGCGCAGGACGGCCAGATTGCCGCGCTGCGCGCCCTTGATGAAGAGGTCAACCGGCGGCACACCGAGATCAAGCTGTTCATTGCCGAGGTGAACCGGGGCGAGCTGAAGCAGGAAGATGCCCGGCGCAGCATCGAGCTGACCGACTTTGCCATCAACCTGGAGCATATCGGCGACATCATCGCCAAGATGCTGCTGCCGCTGGCCGAGGAGCGCAACCGGCTGGGCCTGCGCTTTTCCGAAGAAGGCTGGGCCGAGATCACCCGCCTGCACGAGCGGGTTCTGGCCAACATGCAGATGGCGATGAATGTGCTGATATCCGCCGACATCGATTCAGCCGAGCAGTTGATGCGCGAGAAGGAAGTCCTGCGCAAGCTGGAGCGCGACAGCCAGAACCGCCACCTGAAGCGGCTGCAGACCGGCAATCCGGCGAGCATGGCGACCTCGAACATGCATCTGGAGCTGGTGCGGGCCTTCAAGGAGATCAACTCCTTGCTGGTCACCGTTGCCCATCCTATCCTCTCCGAACAGGGCCTGATCCTCGAAAGCCGCCTGGCCGGGCGCAATGGGCAATTGCAGGAACAGACCGCCTGAGAAAATACAGGCCTCTCTTCCCTGCAGAGCTCTCATACATTTCAAAGACTTATTCGCATCATCCGGGCACCCGGCGCTGCGCGCTTTCGCATATGCACAATGCAATGTTGCATCAGGACTCAAACACCATCTTTACAATAATAATATAGTATGATTTTTTGACTTCCGGCCACGGCCATTCGTGTTCTGGGAGGAACCAATGAAATTGAAGACAGCTCTGGCGGGCATGACGATGCTCGCAACGGTCGCGCTTGCCTCAACCTCGGCGATGGCGCTGACGGTTGGCTTTTCGCAGATCGGATCTGAATCCGGCTGGCGCGCCGCCGAGACGACCCTGACCCGCCAGCAGGCGGAACAGCGCGGCATTGACCTGAAGTTTGCCGATGCCCAGCAGAAGCAGGAAAACCAGATCAAGGCGCTGCGCTCCTTCATCGCACAGGGCGTGGACGCCATCCTGCTGGCGCCCGTCGTCGCCACCGGCTGGGACGCGGTGCTGAAGGAAGCCAAGGAAGCCGAAATTCCGGTGATTCTGCTCGACCGCATGGTCGACAGCGACAAGGACCTGTACCTGACGGCTGTGGGGTCCGATCTGGTGCATGAAGGCTCGGTCGCCGGTGACTGGCTGGTCAAGGAAGTGAACGGCAAGGCCTGCAACGTGGTGGAGCTGCAGGGCACGACCGGTTCGTCCCCCGCCATCGACCGCAAGAAGGGCTTCGAGCAGGCGCTGGCCGGGCATGACAACCTGAAGATCATCCGCAGCCAGACCGGCGACTTCACCCGCACCAAGGGCAAGGAAGTCATGGAAAGCTTCCTCAAGGCAGAAAACGGCGGCAAGAACATCTGCGCGCTTTATGCCCACAATGACGACATGGCTGTCGGCGCCATTCAGGCCATCAAGGAAGCGGGCCTGAAGCCGGGCACCGACATTCTCGTCGTCTCCATCGACGCCGTGCCGGATATCTTCCTCGCCATGGCCGCCGGTGAAGCCAATGCCACGGTGGAACTGACGCCGAACATGGCAGGGCCCGCCTTCGACGCGCTGGAAGCCTTCCGCAAGGACGGCACTTTGCCTGCAAAGTTCATCCAGACGGAATCGAAGCTCTACACCAAGGCTGACGACCCGCAGAAGGTCTACGAAGAGAAGAAGGATCTTGGCTACTGAGCCACTCCTGATGGGGAAACCGGTGGCACTCCACCCGCCGGTTTCCTACCGCCTCAGACCGCCCGCATGACAGGCGACCCGCGCGGAGCTGCGCCGTGACAGACAGATCTACCCACGCCGGGCCGCAGCATCTGCTGCAGGCCACCGGCATCACCAAATCCTTTCCCGGCGCGCTCGCCCTCGACAACGTGGATTTCACCCTGCAGGCGGGCGAGGTCCATGCCTTGCTCGGCGAGAATGGCGCGGGCAAGTCCACGCTGGTGAAATGCCTGACCGGCGCCTACCGGCGCGACCGGGGCGACATCCTGCTGGAAGGCCGCAGGATCGACCCGCGCGACACGCTCGACGCCCAAACGATGGGCATCGGCACCGTCTATCAGGAGGTCAATCTCCTGGGTAACCTGACGGTCGCCGAAAACCTCTTTCTCGGCCGCCAGCCCATGCGCTTCGGCATGGTCCACACCCGCGAGATGGAAGCACGCGCCAAGGTGCTGCTGGCCGGCTACGGCCTTGGCATCGACGTGCGGCGCAGCCTGTCGGCCTATCCGGTCGCCGTGCAGCAGATCATCGCCATCGCCCGGGCAGCGGATCTCTCCGGCAAGGTGCTGATCCTGGACGAGCCCACAGCCAGCCTTGATACCCAGGAAGTGGAGATGCTGTTCAACGTGGTACGTGGCCTCAAGGCGCGCGGCCTCGGCATCGTCTTCATTTCCCACTTCCTCGATCAGGTCTACGAAATCTGCGACACGGTGACGATCCTGCGCAATGGCCGCAAGGTCGCCACCCGTGCCGCCCTGGGGCTGCCGCGCCTTGATCTGGTGGCCCTGATGCTGGGCCGCGATCTGGAGGCCGAAACCCGCGAGCGGGTGGCACTCACCAAGCCGGGCGGCGAAGCGCCGCTGCAGTTCCGCCAGTTCGGCCGCAAGGGTCATGTCACCCCCTTCGACCTCGCGGTCCATGCGGGCGAGGTGGTGGGCATGGCGGGCCTGCTCGGCTCCGGCCGCACGGAAACCGCTGAAGTTCTGTTCGGCGCCGCCCCCGCCGATACGGGTGAGGCGCGGATGGACGGGCGGGTGCTGAAACTCGGCTCGCCGCGTCAGGCGATTGCCGAAGGCTTTGCCTTCTGCCCGGAAGACCGCAAGCATGACGGCATCATCGCCGAGCTTTCCATCCGCGAGAACATCGCCCTTGCGCTGCAGGCGCGGCGCGGCTGGATGCGGCCCGTGCCGCGCAAGGAGCAGGTGGCACTCGCCGACAAATACATCAAGGCCCTCGATATCCGCACCACCAGCCGGGAAAAGCCCATCGGCCAGCTTTCCGGCGGCAACCAGCAGAAGGCGCTTCTGGCCCGCTGGCTGGCGCTCAATCCCAAATTCCTCATCCTCGACGAGCCGACGCGCGGCATCGACGTGGGCGCCCATGCGGAAATCATCCGCCTGATCGAGGATCTTTGCGCCAAGGGCATGTCGCTGCTGGTGATCTCCTCCGAACTGGAGGAGCTGGTGGTCTACAGCCACCGGGTGATCGTGGTGCGCGACCGGGCGCATGTGGCCGAACTGACAGGAGAGGACGTGACCCCGCACAAGGTGATGCAGGCCATCGCAGAGGCCGGACATGGACATGTGCCCGCTCAGGACCAGCCCAGAGGAGCAGCCGAATGACGCCCTTCCTCGAGGCCGCTGGCGGCTTTTTCCGGCGCTTTGCCCCGCAGCTGATCACCCTCGCCGTGGTGCTGACGCTGAACACCCTGCTGTTTCCCGGCTTTCTCGACATCGGCATTGCCAACGGGCGGCTCTACGGCAGCCTGATCGACATTCTCAACCGCGGAGCACCGGTGGCCCTGCTGGCCATCGGCATGACGCTGGTCATCGCCACGCGCGGCATCGACCTTTCGGTGGGTGCCGTCATGGCGATTTGCGGCGCGGCGGCAGCGGCAACGGTGGCCAGCAGCGGCAGCGCCGTGGCGGCCATCACTGTTGCCCTTGGGATTGGTCTGGCCTGCGGGCTGTGGAACGGCATTCTCGTTGCGCTGCTGAACATCCAGCCGATCATTGCCACCCTCATCCTCATGGTGGCCGGGCGCGGCATTGCCCAGCTCATCACCGAAGGCACCATCCTCACCTTCACCCATGAGGGGCTGATCTTTGTCGGCAGCGGCTCGCTCTTCGGCCTGCCCATGCCGGTGGTGCTGTGGCTGGCAGCCGCCCTCATCGCCGCCCTGCTGGTGCGCCGCACGGCTCTGGGCCTTCTCATCGAAGCCGTCGGCATCAACCGCCGCGCCAGCAGCCTCGCCGGTGTCAATGCCGGGGTGCTGATCGTTGCCGTCTACATGATCTCCGGCTTTGCCGCAGCCGTGGCCGGCATCATCGCCGCCGCCGATATCCGCGGCGCCGATGCCAACAATGCCGGGCTTTGGCTGGAGCTGGACGCCATTCTGGCCGTCGTCATCGGCGGCACCTCGCTGCTCGGCGGGCGCTTCACCCTGTTCGGCACCGCCCTTGGCGCACTCATCATCCAGTCGATCAACACCGGCATTCTGATCTCCGGCTTTCCGCCGGAATTCAATCTGGTGATCAAGGCCAGCATCATCATCGTGATCCTGCTGATCCAGTCGCCTGCCATCCAGAGCCTTTTCACCGTGCTGCGCCGCCAGCCGGAAAGACCAGCCAAGAGGGAGCTGTCCAAGCCATGACATCCCGCCAGCTTCCGCTTCTCATCACGCTCGCCGTCTTCGTGCTGGCCTATGCCATCTGCTACACCCAGTATCCGGCCATGCTGTCCACCCGCGTTGCGGGCAACCTTCTGACGGACAACGCCTTTCTCGGCATTGCCGCCGTCGGCATGACCTTTGTCATCCTCTCCGGCGGCATTGACCTCTCGGCAGGTTCGGTCATCGCCTTTACCGGCGTGCTGCTGGCCGTGCTGCTGCGCGACACGTCAGTACACCCGCTGGCGGCCTTCGCGCTGGTATTGACGCTGACATCGGCCTTCGGGGCCGCCATGGGCGGCATCATCCATGCCCTCGCCATGCCCGCCTTCATCGTCACGCTGGCGGGCATGTTCCTGGCGCGGGGGCTCGCCTTCGTGCTGTCGACGGAGTCCATCCCGGTCACCCATGAGTTCTACGGCACGCTGCAGGACATGTTCATCCGCCTGCCCGGCAAGGGCCGCCTGACGCTGATTGGCGGCATCATGCTGCTGACCGTTGCGGCCGGTATCTTCCTGGCCCACCGCACCCGCTTCGGCACCAATGTCTATGCCCTTGGCGGCGGGGTGCAGACGGCCCGGCTGATGGGCGTGCCGGTGGGCCGCACCACGGTGCAGGTCTATGCCCTTTCCGGCTTCCTGTCGGGCCTCGCGGGCATCGTCTTTTCGCTCTACACTTCGGCCGGTTACTCGCTGGCGGCGGTGGGGGTGGAGCTGGACGCGATTGCCGCCGTCGTCATCGGCGGCACCCTGCTCACAGGTGGAAGCGGCTATGTGGCCGGAACTTTCGCCGGGGTCCTGATCATGGGCCTGATCCAGACCTATATCATTTTCGATGGCTCACTTTCGAGCTGGTGGACCAAGATCGTGATCGGATTGCTGCTCTTTGCCTTCATTTTGTTGCAGAAGAGCCTGGTTTGGTTTACCGGCGGGGTGGACAGGCGCATGCATCAGGCCAGCTAGAGGAGGCCCCCCGGAGGGCCTTGGGAACCGGACATGAACGTGATGGAGCCCAGTATCGCAAGTTTCTCCCCGCGCAACAGCCATGGGCGCGTGGTGGATGTGCTGGGCAGGGAAATCGTGGAAGGAAAATACCCTTCCGGGGCCGTTCTTCCGGGTGACAATGAGCTGGCCGAGCGCTTCCAGGTGTCGCGCACCGTGCTGCGCGAGGCGATGAAGACGCTGGCTGCCAAAGGTATGGTGCAGGCCCGCGCGCGCATCGGCACCAAGGTCACCGACCGCAAGTTCTGGAACCTGTTCGACGGCGATGTGCTGAGCTGGCACTTCAGCGGCGGCGTCGATGCCGCCCTCTTCAATCACTTGTCCGATGTGCGGCTGGCGCTGGAGCCAGCGGCCGCTTCCATGGCCGCCCTCAACGCCAGTGACGATGACATCCGCACCCTGCACCGGCTGACCGACGCCATGCGCGACGCGGAAGACGCCCGCGCCTTCGCCGAAGCCGACATGAAGTTCCATCTGGCCGTGCTGGAGGCCTCGCGCAATCCGTTCATGAGCTCGGTCGGCAGCCTCATCGGCGCGGCCCTCGTCAGCATTTTCCGCCTCAGCTCGCCTGCGGGCAGCCGGGAAGGCTTTGCCGAGACCGCCGGGACGCACCGCGCCATTGCCGATGCCATCGGCCAGCGCGACCCTCAGGCCGCTGCAAAGGCCATGGAGCGCGTCATCATCATCGGCCGCGACCGCGTGCTGCCCAGCGCCAGACAGGAAGCCGCAGACGCCTCTGCGTGACGGCAGATACTCTTATGCCAAGGCTTTCGATGCTGACGCCTCTCGCCTTGAGATTGCTCAGGCGCCGCACGGGCCTGATCAACTCCCGGTGAGCCAAGCTCATCGGGAGTTGATATCACAAACGGATGACGAACAGCTTGCGGGTGGTTTCGATCACCTCCCAGATGCCGGAAAAGCCGGGCTGGATGATGAAACTGTCGCCGGTCTTCAGATCGCGCACAGAACCGTCCGCATCCGTCAGGCGGGAATGGCCGGACAGGATCGTGCAGAACTCCCATTCATCATAGGAGACACGCCAGGCGCCCGGCGTTGATTCCCAGGCGCCGGTGAACTGCCGCTCACCATCGCGGGTCTCAAGCAGCCAGGTGGTGAAGCGCGGATCCCCCGAGATCACCTTTTCGGGGGCCGGGGCATCATGCTCGCGCGTCAGCTGATCCAGATCGAGCGGAAGAAAGTGCTTCATGCGGCCTCGCTGCATTTCCGAAGATGGTTCCGGACCATGGCACAGGACGGGAAAACGAAAAAGGCAGGTTCAGTTTCCTGAACCTGCCTCGCCGAGGTTACCCTCGAAGTGGTGGAGCCAATCGGAATCGAACCGACGACCTCTTGAATGCCATTCAAGCGCTCTCCCAACTGAGCTATGGCCCCGAAACTTTTGAACCGGCTTGGGTCACCGGCGTCTGTGGAGGCGGGTTATAGAGGGGGTCTTCGAATTGATCAAGAGGCTTTTGCCAGAAAAATCAAAAACCGCCTGTGGACAACTCAACCCCTTGAAAAACCCCGCAGAAATCTGCGCATCCGTGAGCTGGCAAAGGCCCGGAACAGCAAGGGGCGAGGCTCCGGCGCACCGGTTGCCCGGATGGCCTGCAGCCCCGCCCCCTTCAAGACTGGATGATAGGATCCGGCAGCAGCAGCTTGCCGGATGCCCATTTCAGCAGATGCCGGCCTTAGCGGTCGGTATCGTCGTCCATCTCGACAACGATGCCCGGGACGGCTTCGTCTTCGTCTTCCTCGTCCTCGATGAAGACATCGTCATCGGCGTCATCGTCGATGGCCGCTTCGTCGTCATCACCCAGATCCGGAACGATATCGCCCTCGACCTCGGCATCGGCCTCTTCCAGGGACACCAGCTCGGGAGCCACCAGATCCTCTTCATCCTCGTCCTCGTCCTCCTGCTGGACGACGCGGGAAGCCTTGGCAGCGCGGCTGCTCGACACGATGTCGAACAGGGTGCCGCACTTCGGGCAGGTGATGGGGTTGCGGTTCAGGTCGTAATATTTGGCGCCGCAGCTAGGGCACAGCCGCTTTGTGCCGAGTTCAGGTTTTGCCACCGTGCTTACCCTTTGTTCGTGCTCGAGGGTTTGTCCAAAATTCTGTCTCCGGCACTTCCGGGCTGGAACGCCTCTGTCCAGTCCGCAAACGCCGGGGCCGTCTTGCTCAAGGCGCGGCCCTTAAATGCGGCGCGCCCTCATGTCAAAGCCAAATGACCGGCCTCGTTGACTGAAGCATTCTCAGGCGCTGCGCAAGCAAAAATTCGTGCCATCCCGCACTCGCGGATGACGGGGGCATGGACCCGTGTTAGGAGTGACCACTTTTTCAGGCTCCGCAACTTCCGGAATTGACCATGTCTCACGCTTCGACGCCCCGCCCCTTGCGTTCGCGCGCCGGTTCCGCCCTCACGGGCCGCATCCGCGTGCCGGGGGACAAATCCGTCTCGCACCGCTCGCTGATGTTCGGCGCCCTGGCTGCCGGCCGCACCACCGTGACCGGCCTGCTGGAAGGCGAGGACGTGCTGAACACCGCCGGCGCCATGCGCGCGGCCGGAGCCCGCATCCACAGGGATGAAAACGGCACCTATCACATCGACGGTGTTGGCCTCGGCAGCCTGCTGGAGCCGGAAGACGTGATCGACTTCGGCAATGCCGGCACCGGCGTGCGCCTGACCATGGGCATCTTCGGCACCCATCCGATTGCCGCCACCTTCGTCGGTGATGCCTCCCTGTCCCGCCGCCCCATGGGCCGCGTGCTGGACCCGCTGCGCCAGATGGGCACGCAAGTCGTCGCCCGCGCCGGGGACCGGCTGCCGCTGTCCATCCGCGGCGCCGACATGCCGCTGCCGATCACCTACCGTGTGCCTATGCCTTCGGCGCAGGTGAAGTCGGCCGTGCTGCTGGCCGGCCTCAACACGCCGGGCGAAACGGTCGTGATCGAGCCCATCGCCACCCGCGACCATACCGAGAAGATGCTCGCCGGTTTCGGCGCCGATATTTCCGTGACCGTGGACGAGCAGGGCGCCCGCATCATCCGCCTCAAGGGCCGTCCGGAGCTGAAGGCCCAGGCCATCGAGGTGCCGGGCGATCCGTCCTCCGCTGCCTTCCCGATCGTCGCCGCGCTGATCACACCGGGCTCTGACGTGACGGTGGAAAACGTGCTGCTGAACGAGCACCGCACCGGCCTCATCACCACGCTGATCGAGATGGGCGGCGACATCACCATCGAGAACGAGCGCATGGCGGGCGGTGAGCGCGTCGGCGACATCCGCGTCAGGGCCAGCAAGCTGAAGGGCGTTACCGTCCCTGCGAACCGCGCGCCGTCCATGATCGACGAATATCCGGTGCTCGCCGTGGCAGCAGCCTTTGCCGAGGGGGACACCCACATGCCCGGCCTTGAAGAGCTGCGCGTGAAGGAATCCGACCGTCTGGCCGCCGTGGCGCGCGGGCTGGAAGCCAACGGCATCCCTTGCAAGGAAGGCGAGGCAGAGCTGACCGTGACCGGCGGCGCCTCCGGCATCGGCGGCGGCATCGTGACGACGCATCTTGATCACCGCATCGCCATGAGCTTCCTCGTGCTCGGCCTTGCCAGCGGCAAGGCCGTGACGGTGGACGACGGCGCCGTGATTGCCACCAGCTTCCCCACCTTCACCAGCCTCTTTGCAGGCCTTGGCGCAGACATCAGCGAGCTGGAGGACGCCCGCGCATGATCATTGCCATCGACGGACCCGCCGCTTCCGGCAAGGGCACGCTTGCCCGCCGCCTCGCCGCCCATTTCGGCCTGCGGCATCTGGACACCGGCCTCACCTACCGGGCGGTTGCCGCTGCGCTTCTGGCGCAGGGCCTGCCGCTCGGGGACGAGAAGGTGGCCGTCGATATTGCCGGGCGTCTTGATCTTGGCCACATGGACCGCAGCGCCCTCTCCGCCCACGAGGTTGGCGAGGCCGCCTCGCGCATTGCCGTGCTGCCGGGCCTCAGGGATGAACTCGTCCGCCTCCAGCGCGCCTTTGCCCAGACCCCTCCCGGTGCGGTTCTGGACGGGCGCGACATCGGCACGGTGGTCTGCCCGGATGCGGATGTGAAGCTCTATGTCACCGCCGCCCCCGAGGCGCGCGCCAGGCGCCGCACGGCGGAAATCCTCTCGCAGGGCAAGGAGGCGGATTTCGCCTCCGTGCTGGAGGATCTCAAGCGCCGGGACGAGCGCGACATGAACAGAACCGTTGCTCCGCTGCGTCAGGCGGACGGTGCGCACTTGCTAGATACGACCGGAATGGATATAGAGACTGCGTTCCAGGCGGCTGTGGATATCATCACCTCCGCCCGGGCATCCTGATCAGGAGCCTCGGAAAGACCCGCCCGGCCATGCCGGAGAGCGGGATTTCGGCTTGATCAAGCAGGCAGCCTTGTGACGGTCAGGCGGGTCATCCCCCTCTCCGCCGGCATGGGCCGCATGAAGGAATTCCGGTTCGGGCAGCCGCTGATGCAGTGCCTGAACCAAGGACGTTACGGATCTCCGCCTTCCGTCCGCCGGCCCGCGCCGGATCTGCCTTCCGGGCAGGTTCTGCGCGGAAGGATGCCACCTTGCAGTGGTGTCCCGGAAGGAATGGGGGTCCATCACCAACACCAGCCCAGCCGGCGACGCCAGCAATGGCACCAGGAGTTTTTATGTCTGCAATGAACCCCTCCACCGAGGATTTCGCCGCCCTTCTGAACGAGTCCTTCACCACGAACGACCTCTATGAAGGGTCCGTCGTCAAGGGCATCATCGTTGCCATCGAGAAGGACCTCGCCGTCATCGACGTCGGTCTGAAGGTCGAAGGCCGCGTTCCGATGAAGGAATTCGGCGTCAAGGGCCGTGATGGCGACCTGAAGGTTGGCGACGAGGTCGAGGTCTATCTCGAGCGCGTCGAAAACGCTCTCGGCGAAGCCGTGCTGTCGCGCGAAAAGGCGCGCCGCGAAGAAAGCTGGGTCCGTCTCGAAGTGTCGTTCGAAAAGGGCGAGAAGGTTACCGGCCAGATCTTCAACCAAGTCAAGGGCGGCTTCACCGTCGATCTGGATGGCGCCGTTGCCTTCCTGCCGCGTTCGCAGGTCGATATCCGCCCGGTGCGCGATGTCACCCCGCTGATGCACACCCCGCAGCCGTTCCAGATCCTGAAGATGGACAAGCGCCGCGGCAACATCGTGGTGTCCCGCCGCGTCGTGCTGGAAGAGACCCGCGCCGAGCAGCGTTCGGAGCTGGTGCAGAGCCTGGAAGAAGGCCAGACCGTGGAAGGCGTGGTCAAGAACATCACCGATTACGGTGCGTTCGTCGACCTCGGCGGCATCGACGGCCTGCTGCATGTCACCGACATTGCATGGCGCCGCATCAACCACCCGTCGGAAGTTCTCACCATCGGCCAGTCCGTCCGCGTGCAGATCATCCGCGTCAACCAGGACACGCACCGCATCAGCCTCGGCATGAAGCAGCTTGAAACTGATCCGTGGGATGGCATCGAAGCCAAGTACCCGATCAGCGCCAAGTTCTCGGGCCGCGTGACCAACATCACCGATTACGGTGCATTCGTTGAGCTAGAGCCGGGCATCGAAGGCCTGATCCACGTGTCCGAAATGTCCTGGACCAAGAAGAACGTCCATCCGGGCAAGATCGTTTCGACCTCTCAGGAAGTCGACGTCATGGTCCTGGAAGTCGATCCGGTCAAGCGCCGCATCTCGCTCGGTCTCAAGCAGACCCTGCAGAACCCGTGGGATGCTTTCGCAGAGCGCTTCCCGGTCAACACGGAAGTCGAAGGCGAAGTCAAGAACAAGACCGAATTCGGTCTGTTCATCGGCCTCGAAGGCGACGTGGACGGCATGGTGCACCTCTCCGACCTCGACTGGAACCGCCCGGGCGAGCAGGTCATCGAGGAGTACAAGAAGGGCGACATGGTCAAGGCCGTGGTGCTCGACGTGGACGTGGAGAAGGAGCGTATCTCGCTCGGCATCAAGCAGCTCGGCGGTGATCCGTTCGAAGCTGGCGCCGCTGGCGAACTGCGCAAGAACGCCATCGTCTCCTGTGAAGTCATCGAAGTGAAGGATGGCGGTCTGGAAGTGAAGGTTGCGGACAGCGATCTGACCTCCTTCGTCCGCCGCGCCGATCTGGCCCGCGACCGCGACGGCCAGCGCCCCGAGCGTTTCTCGGTTGGCGACAAGTTCGACGCCCGCATCACCCAGTTCGACAAGAAGACCCGCCGCATCTCCGTCTCCATCAAGGCGCTCGAAATCGCCGAGGAGAAGGAAGCAGTGGCACAGTACGGTTCTTCCGACACGGGTGCCTCGCTCGGCGACATCCTGAGCGCCGCTCTGAAGGCCCGCGACGAAGACTAATCTTCGTCCGGTCACTTGACCTGAAACTGGAGCGCCCCGGTCAAAAGCCGGGGCGTTTCGTTTGTGCGGGGCATCTCTCGCCAAGACGGAACGGCGCGTGTAGTCTGCCGCCTCTGCCCCGGATGCCGGGGCGCTGGAAGGACGCCGGGACGCTCATGATCCGCTTTGACCTCAATCCCCGCCTTGAAGGCGACAGCCTGCACGTGACCGATCTGCCGCTGTGCGCGGCGCGGCTGATGAAGGATGCCAATTACCCCTGGGTGCTGCTGGTGCCGCGCCACAGCGACCTGATCGAGATCATCGACCTTTCCGAAGAGGACCGGCTGCAGCTGATGCGTGAGATTGCCCGTGTCAGCGAGGCGCTGCGCGCCATCACGGCCTGCGAAAAGCTGAATGTCGGCGCCCTTGGCAACATGGTCTCCCAGCTCCATCTGCACATCATTGCCAGATTCCACGAGGACCCGGCCTGGCCCGGCCCGGTGTGGGGCGCCGTTCCGGCAAAACCCTATGAGCCGGGCGTCGCGGAAGATCTGATCAACCGTCTGCGCGCCGCGCTGGAAGCCTGAGCCGAAGCATTTCCGAGGGAGACTGAACCGATGGCATCTGACGCTGTGGCCCTGGCGAACACGCCGGCCGGCATGAGCTTTACCGTGAACCCGCTGGACCGCTGTTCGGAGCTGCGCGGCAAGACGGAGTGGCTCATCGAACAGATGACCCGGCCCGATGCCCGATTCGTAGCCTCGACGGCAGGAAAGCTGGTGTTGACCCGTGAGGGTGGCACGCCCTCGATCCGCCATGGCCGGGCCAGCGCCGACCGGCTGGGCTTTGATCCGGCGGAGGCCATTCTGCTGGGTCTGGAAGGGGATGAGCGCCGTCCGCTGTTCACCTTTGCCTGCACCGGCACGGACGAGGAACTGGAACTGCGGCCGGACCTCGAAGTCATCGATCTGCGCAGCCTGGCCGTCCGCGCCGACCTGCCGGAGGCCGATCTGGGCGCGCTGGCGCAGACGCGTGCACTTGTGCACTGGCACATGAGCCACCGTTACTGCTCGCGCTGCGGCCAGAAAAGCGTGATGGCGGAAGCCGGTTACCGGCGCGACTGCCCGGCCTGCGGCGCCATGCATTTCCCGCGTACGGACCCGGTCGTGATCATGCTCATCACCCATGGAGACAAGGTGCTGCTGGGCCGCCCGCCGCGCCTTGCGGAAGGCATCTTCACCGTTCTGGCCGGTTTCATGGAGCCGGGCGAGACCATCGAGGACGCGGTGCGGCGCGAGACTTACGAGGAATCGCGCATCCGTGTCGGTGATGTCTCCATTGTGCTGAACCAGCCATGGCCCTTCCCCGCCAACCTGATGCTGGGCTGCACGGGCGAGGCGCTGACGGATGAGATTGCCTTCGAGCAGGACGAGCTGGAGGCCTGCCGGTGGTGTGACCGGGCAGAAGTCCGCCAGATGATGGCCGGCACCCATCCGCTCGGCCACCGCACCCCGCCGCCCATTTCCATCGCCCATCAGCTGATCGCGGGCTGGCTGGCGGAGGAAGGTGCATGACGGAGAGCGGCCGTTTCTGCGTCTATCTCACCCATCCGGAAGTGCGGATAGATCCGGCCGTGCCCGTGCCGGAGTGGGGTCTTTCAGACACCGGGCGCCTGCGCGCCGAACGGGCCGCAGCCCTTCCCTGGGCCGCCGGGATCCGCCATGTGGTGTCGAGCGGCGAGCGCAAGGCCATCGAAACGGCCGAACTCTTCGCCGCCGCCCGCGGGCTTTCCGTCACCATTGTCGAGGCCAGCCACGAGAATGACCGCTCCACCACGGGCTTTCTGCCGCCGGCGGAGTTTGAAGACGTGGCCAACGCCTTTTTCGCAGAGCCCGAGATCAGCGTGCGCGGCTGGGAGCGGGCGATTGATGCCCAGGCCCGGATCGTCGCGGCCGTCCGCTCTGTGCTTGCAGCAACTCCGGAGACGGACCCCGTACTTTTCTGCGGCCATGGTGCCGTGGGCACGCTGCTGAAGTGCCACCTGCTCGGCCAGCCCATATCCCGCATCCATGACCAGCGGTCCGGCGGCAACTGGTACGCCTTTGACCCGCAGGAGCTCGACCGGCGCAACGCCTCCGGCCTCGGGTGGATCGCACTCTGACGGGCATCTGTGATGCCCCGCTCTGGCCGTGTCTTGCGCGGTCTGGCCGAATCAGCGGCTTCGGGCGACACTGAAGCCCCTTGATCAAACCGGATTGCCCATGCGCCCCCTGCGACTTGCCGCCCTTGCCGCCAGCCTGATTGCCATCTGCGCCGCCCTCAGCCCGGTGCAGGCCGCCTATGAGGCCGAGTTCCGCGCCTTCCTGTCCGGCAAGGTGGCGCCTGCCGCCCGCGCTGCCGGCGTTCCGCAATCCGTGATCGACCGCGAGCTTTCCGGCCTGACGCCGGATGAAAAACTGCCCGGCCTCAGCCGCCCGGACCGGCCGGAAGCCCCCGCTGCCGTCAATTTTCAGGCGGAGTTCAAGGCCCCCGGCGGCTATTTTCAGGACAAGCAGTTCCGCGCACTGGCCGGTCCCGGCCGCAACCTGATGCAGAAACATGGCGCCACCCTAAAGGCGGTGGAAGCACGCTATGGCGTTCCGGCAAGGATCATCGTCGCCATCTGGGGCCGGGAGACCGGCTATGGGGCAGCGAAGATCCCGCATGATGGCCTGCGCGTGGTGGCGACCCGTGCCTTCATGGGCGAGCGGCGGGAGTTCTTTCTGGGTGAGACGGTGGCCGCGCTGCAGATCCTTGCAGATGGTCATACCAACCGGGCCGAGCTGAAAAGCTCCTGGGGCGGGGCCATGGGCCAGCCGCAGTTCCTGCCCTCGTCCTTCCTGAAATATGCCGTCGATTTCGACGGTGACGGCCGCCGCGACATCTGGCGCTCCGTGCCTGATACGCTGGCCTCCATCGCCAATTATCTCAGCCAGCATGGCTGGGAGCGCGGCCGCGACTGGGGCTATGAGGTGGTGCTGCCGCCGTCCGTCTCCTGCTCCCGCGAGGGGCCGGACCAGCAGCAGGCGATCTCCCGCTTTGTCCGCGAGGGCGTTACCCGGGTGCGCGGACGCGAGTTTCCGAAGGCCGAACTCGATAAGCCCGCCAATATCCTGATGCCCGCCGGGCGCCATGGACCGGCCTTTCTGGCGACGTCAAACTTCTATGTGCTGAAGGCCTATAACGAGAGCGACGTCTACGCCCTCTTCGTCGGCCACCTGGCCGACCGCTACGGCCGCGACGAGGGCTTTGCCGCGAACTGGGACCCGACGCCGCACATGTCACGCGGCGCCGTGCGCGACCTGCAGCTGAAGATGCAGAAGGCAGGCTATGACGTCGGCAAGCCCGACGGCCTCATCGGCTTCAAGACCCGCCGCTCCCTCGGGCTGATGCAGGAAAAGGCCGGCCGCAGGGCCACCTGCTGGCTGGAGTGAGAGAGGCGGCCCCCCTCACCCTGCAGCTTTACTGCCCTCGCTCGTCTCGTCGAGACGCTTGAGGAAGGCGATGCGGTCCATGACCTGTGCCGATCCCTGCTGATGCATCTGGCTGATTTCGGTCAGATCATGCAGCGAGCGCTCGATGTTGCCGGCCTGGGCGAAAACCTCATCCACCCGCAGGACGATGTGCTTGTAGCGCTCGCCCTCGCGGGCGAACTGGTCACGGGTGGCATCAATGATGCCGCCCAGTTCATCCAGCGAAACCTCGATATCGCCAATGGCCTTCTGGGTGTGCCCGAGCGATGCCTTGGTGTCGTTGGCCAGTTTTTTCACTTCCCCGGCCACGACACTGAAGCCCTTGCCCGCTTCCCCTGCCCGGGCCGCCTCAATGGTGGCGTTGAGGGCGAGAAGGTTGGTCTGGGCGGTGATGTTGTCGATGATGCCCAGCACCTGGCGCAGGGAATTGAGCGATTCAGCCACACTGCCGAACTTGCTGGCCAGCTGTGCCGAGTTATCCTCCCCCGCACTCTCTGCGGACCCGCTGTCGCCCGTCATGGCACCGCGGATGTTGTTGATGACGTTGCCGACTTCCGACACCTCGGTCACGACATTCTCGATCCGGCTGGAGGCTCCCAGATAATGGGCAATATCATCCACCACCTGCGAGCGGAGCATGTTCAGCACCTGCACCTGATTGAGGCGGCGGCGGGTGAAGTACTCGACAAAGCTGGCGTAGTGGATGGGGAAGTTGTCGATGAACTCGTCCTTCCAGCTGCGGCCGTCATTTTCGAAGAAGACGAGAGCAACCAGCGTCTGGTTGATGTTGACGCCCAGAAGCTCGCCGAATGTCGAAAACCCTGCGACCGGCGCCGGCCAGAGCCCCGTGGCATTGCTCAGTTCCGCCCCATTGGACAGGCGCCGCAGGATGCAGTCGTTCATCATCACCGCAACCGGCTTCGGCTTGCCGGACAGGAACTGGCCGATGTCCCGTCGGGTCTGATCGATGAAGCCGGTTGCTTCCAGAAGATAGAGGGCATCACCCGGTGCGATATCGCAGTAGAAGGTGATGACTTCGTTCTGAAGATCGATGCCCGAGATCGAGCGGACGAACACCTCGCCACCGATTTCAACGCCGCAGGTGCGGTTCTGCAGCGCCTTTTCCAGCCCGTCCGGCCTGACGCCGAGAGCACGCGACAGGGCGCTGACAAGGGAAATGGTCTGGCCTGAGGCCGGGTCCATCACCGCGCTCACCGTGCGCCGGTCCATGTCGGCATCCACAACGACAAAGCGGGTCTGCGTCTTGCGGAAATTGTGGCTGCGCATCACGCCGTAGCGGTAGGCTTCGGCGACCTTGATGAAGACGATGACAGCGTGGTTCTCCAGCACGCGCTTACCGTCAAAAAGCCGCGTGGCCTTGAAGTCCAGCGTGCCGCCGGCCGAGCCGCCGATAAAGCAGCAGGGGAACCGCCGGGTGCGGTAGACCGCTTCCATGAAGTAGTTTTCGGAAAGCGACAAGCCATCGATGAAGGTCAGCGCAAAGGCAGACCTTGCCTCAAGCGGGAAAGAGGGGCGCACGCTTTCCAGGCCTGACATGATGCGGTGAATGCGGCTCTCCCGGTCCAGCGGCCTTTGTCCGCCGCGCAGGTCCTCGCTGTGCAGCGGCACGGCAAAGACCTCGGCCTTTTCCACAAGAGCGCCGCCGAACACCTGCAGCACGACAGAGCGCCAGTTGCCCGAGGCACTGCAATAAACGCCCTCACCCGCCTCGGCGCACAATTCACCTGCGGTGGTGGTGCCGATGACCATGGCCCCTTCCGCAAGGCGCTGCAGCCGGCTCATCACGGTCTGGAAGTCCACATTCGGCGAGACATAGGCCAGCACCAGACGGGGCGCAGAGCCGTTGATGTGAAGATCTGCGGCAGCGAGACCGGACAGGCTGTCATCCGTCCGGATGGTGCGCACGGGCGGGCCCGCGTGCTCCTCCTGCACAGCCGTTGCATCCGCCCTGGGCACGGACAGGTTCTGCTCCGCTGTTGCTGCCTCCGGCCTGCGCTTCATCCCGAACATGCCAGTTCTCTCCCTGAACTCAGACTCATTCCCAAAAGGAAACAGAGTCCAACTCTCAGGGATAGCGCATAACGAAGTGTAAACCCGATCGAGTAACAACGGCCAAACAGAAGTATCTCAGACGAAATAAACCTGTACGTAACAAGAAATCCACTCAGCTAACTATGAGTAAATATAAATACCTAGACCAAAATGCCAATTCTACAGAGGGCCTGAGACACTGCGCTCAGCACCTTGAGAAAACCCGGACGCCGCATGGGCTTGCCCCCGATGAGCCAGGTTCACCGGGGACCGGTATCACTCACTCACCACTCCGGCATCGGCCGTTTCCAGATTGAAGGCGGCGGACATGAGGGCGCGGGTGTAGCCTGAGGCCGGATTGGTAAAGACCTGCGTCGCCGGGCCTGCCTCCACCACCTTGCCATGGCGCATGACGATGACGTCATTGGCCAGCGCCCGCACCACCTTGAGGTCATGCGAGATGAACAGATAGGCAAGGCCGCGCCGCTTCTGCAGGTCACGCAACAGATCCACCACCTGCGCCTGCACGCTCATATCAAGAGCTGATGTCGGCTCATCCAGCATGACGAACTTCGGCTCCAGCACGAGGGCGCGGGCGATGGAAATGCGCTGGCGCTGGCCGCCGGAAAACTCATGCGGATAACGGAAGCGGGAAGCTGCATCGAGCCCCACTTCCTCCAGCGCCTTGGCAACGATCCGGTCCCGCTCTGCCTCGCTCAGGCGCGGCTGATGCACCTGCAGTCCCTCGCCAACGATATCGGCGACCGACATGCGCGGGCTGAGCGCGCCGAAGGGGTCCTGAAACACGATCTGCATGTCGCGCCGCAGCGGACGCATGTCATCCCAGGAGAGGCCCGAGATGGTCTTGTCCTTGAAACGGATGGCGCCCTGCGAGGAAATCATGCGCAGGATGGCAAGGCCCAGCGTCGTCTTGCCGGAGCCGCTTTCGCCGACGATGCCCAGCGTCTGCCCCTCGCGCAGGGTGAGGTCAATGCCGTCCACCGCCTTCACGTGCCCCACGGTGCGGCGCAGCAGGCCACGGCGGATGGGGAACCACACCTTCAGGTCCTTTGTCTCCACCACCACAGGGCGGCTCAGGTCCTCGGCCGGCGGCTCACCCTTGGGCTCGGCAGCCAGCAGATGGCGGGTATAGGTGTGCTGGGGATTGCGGAACACCTCTTCCACCGGCCCCTGCTCGACAATCTCCCCCTTCGTCATCACGCAGACCCGGTCAGCGATCTTGCGCACGATACCAAGGTCATGGGTGATGAACAGCATGGCCATGCCGCGCGCCGTCTGAAGGTCCTTCAGGAGCTTGAGGATCTGCGCCTGCACGGTCACGTCGAGGGCCGTGGTCGGCTCATCGGCGATCAAGAGCTCCGGCTCGTTGGCCAGCGTCATGGCGATCATGACACGCTGGCGCTGGCCGCCGGAGAGCTGGTGCGGATAGGAGCCAAGCCGGGTTTCCGGCTCGGGAATGCCCACCTGCGTCAGCAGTTCCAGCACCCGCTCCCGCGCCGCCCTGCCGCCCATGCCGCGATGGACCTTGAGGATCTCCTCGATCTGCCGCTCCACCGTATGCAGCGGGTTGAGCGAGGTCATCGGCTCCTGGAAGATCATGGAAATGTCATTGCCGCGAAGCTTGCGCATCTCATCTTCGCTGGCTAACACAAGCTCCTTGCCCTTGAAATGGATCGAGCCGCCCGGATGAGAGGCGGCCGGATAGTTCAGGAGTTTGAGGATCGACATGGCCGTGACCGACTTGCCCGATCCGCTTTCCCCCACCAGCGCCAGCGTTTCGCCGGGGCGGATGTCAAAGCTCACCTTGTTGACCGCAAGACTGGTTGCCCCGCCTTGCGAGAAGGCGGTGCACAGCTCCTTGACGGAAAGAAGCGGCGTGTCGGTCATGTTCATGGCCGGACTCCCTTGGTGCAAGTCCATCAGACAAAACTCTTGCGCGGATCGAAGGCGTCGCGCACCGCCTCGCCGATGAAGATCAGCAGGCTGAGCATGAGCGAGATGACGAAGAAGCCGGTGATGGCGATCCAGGGGGCCTGAAGGTTGTTCTTGCCCTGCGCCAGCATTTCACCCAGCGAGGCGGAGCCGGGCGGCAGGCCGAAGCCGAGGAAGTCCAGCGCCGTCAGGGTCGAGATCGAGCCGTTGAGGATGAAGGGCATGAAGGTCAGCGTCGCCACCATGGCGTTGGGCAGAAGGTGCCGCCACATGATCGTGCGGTTGGACACGCCGAGCGCACGGGCGGCGGCGATATATTCAAAGTTCCGCCCGCGCAGGAATTCCGCCCGCACGACGCCCACGAGCGACACCCATGAGAAGGCAAGCAGGATGAAGAACAAGGTCCAGAAGCCGGGTATCAGCACGGAGGAGATAATCAGGATGAGATAGAGCGTCGGGATGGCGCTCCAGATCTCGATGAAACGCTGGAACAGAAGGTCCACCCAGCCGCCATAAAAGCCCTGCACCGCGCCCGCGCCGATGCCGATGCCCGAGGAGGCGATGGTGAGCACGAGACCGAAGATCACCGAAATGCGGAAACCGTAGACAAGACGGGCGAGGATATCGCGGCCCTGATCATCGGTGCCGAGCCAGTTCCAGTTGCCCATGGTGCAGCCGGGATCTTCCGCACCCAGCGGATAGCGGGCACAGCGCTGCTCCTTGTCCATCATCCAGGAGGGCGGCGCCGGGGCCGGCACCGGAATGTCGCGGTTGACCGTCCGGTAGGAATAGCGCACGGGCGGCCAGATCATCCAGCCATTGGCGCTGATCTCGTCCTGAATGAAGGGATCGCGGTAATCGGTGACGGCGAGAAATCCGCCGAACTTCTCTTCCGGATAGTCGACGAGAACAGGCGCCAGCAGCTCGCCTTTGTAGGAGACGAGCACCGGCTTGTCGTTGACCAGAACCTCCGCAATGAGCGAGAGGCCGAAAAGCACGAGGAAGATCCAGAGCGACCAGTAGCCGCGCCGGTTGGCCCGGAAGTTGGCGAGGCGGCGCCGGTTGATCGGCGACAGCGAGAAGCGGCCGCGCGGGGCGGGCGCTGCCACGGGAGACGGGGAGGCCGTGCTGGTGGTGTCCATGGCTCAGACCTCCCGGCTTTCAAAGTCGATCCGGGGATCGATCCAGGTGTAGGTGAGATCGGAGAGGAGGTTCACCAGAAGCCCCATGAGCGAGAAGATGTAGAGCGTCGCAAAGACCACCGCATAGTCCCGGTTGATGACCGATTCAAAGCCGAGCAGACCCAGACCATCGAGGGAGAAGATGGTTTCGATCAGCAGCGATCCGGCGAAGAAGGACGAGATGAAGGCACCTGGGAAACCCGCCACCACGATCAGCATGGCATTGCGGAACACGTGGCCATAGAGCACCTGGCGCTCGGTCAGGCCCTTGGAACGGGCAGTGATCACGTACTGCTTGCGGATTTCGTCGAGGAACGAATTCTTGGTGAGCAGGGTCGTGGTGGCAAAGGCGGAGAGCACCATCGCCGCCAGCGGCAGGGTCATGTGCCAGAAGTAATCCGCGATCTTGCCGAAGAGCGACAGCTGCTCCCAATTGTCTGAGGTGAGTCCCCGCAAGGGGAACCAGTCATAGAAGGAGCCGCCTGCAAACAGCACGATCAGCAGCACGGCGAAAAGGAAGCTGGGGATCGCATAGGCGACGATGATCACCCCTGACGTCCAGATATCGAAGCGCGAGCCGTCCTTCACCGCCTTGCGGATGCCGAGCGGAATGGAAATCGTGTAGGAAATCAGCGTCATCCAGATGCCGAGCGACATGGAAACCGGCAGCTTTTCCTTGATCAGGTCGATGATGCGGATGTCGCGGAAATAGCTCTCGCCGAAATCGAAGCGGGCATAATTCCACAGCATGGTGAGGAACCGCTCCAGCGGCGGCTTGTCGAAGCCGAACTGCGCCTCGAGCTGCTTGATGAAATCGGGGTCCAGCCCCTGTGCACCGCGGTATTTCGAGCTGACGCTGTCGCCGGCGGTGGCCTGCGCCTGTCCGCCCGCACCGCCGAAGTCGCCGCCGCCACCGCCGCTGATGCGCGATGTGGCCGAAACGTCGGTGCCCGAAAGCTGGGCAATGACCCGCTCCACCGGACCGCCGGGGGCAAACTGAATGATGACGAAATTGATCGCCATGATCCCCACAAGTGTCGGGATCATGAGGAGCAAGCGGCGGAGAATATAGGCGCCCATGTGTCTGGTCTTGTGCCCTTGTGCCGGAATGGATGCGAGGCGTCAGTGCCTCTCAGCCCCCCATGCCAATCTTCTTTGCCTTTTCGGTGTCAAACCACCAGGTCGATTCCACCGGAAAATCATAATACGGCGGCTCATCGGGATAGCCGAACACATCCCAGATTGCCACCGTGTGAACAGGCTTGAACCAGTGCGGCACCCAGTAATGCCCGGCCCGCAGAACCCGGTCGAGCGCCCGCGCGGCGATGTTCATCTCCTCGCGAGTAGCTGCGCCGATGGCCTTTTCGAGCAGCGCATCGATGACCGGACTGCTGATGCCGGCCAGATTCTGGCTGCCACTGATTGCCGCAGACCGGCTGCTCCAGAAACTGCGGACCGAATCGCCCAAAGTCGGCGACAGGGAGAACCGGCGGCTCGTCATCTCGAAGTCAAAGCTGTTCAGCCGCGACTCATACTGCGCCGGATCGACAACGCGGGACGTTGCCGCGATGCCGAGGCGGCGCAAGTTGGTGATGAAGGGCTGGACCACACGGTCAAAGCTGGAGGAATTGTCGAGGAACTCGATGGTGAAGGGCCTGCCATCCACATCCAGCAGCGTGCCCCCATCCCGCTTCAGGCCGGCTTCGGCCAGAAGGCCGGCGGCACGGCGCAGCAGATTACGGTCATTGCCTGACGCATCGGAAACCGGCGCCACGACGGCTTCCTCAAAAACGGCTTCCGGCAGATCAGCGCGGAAAGGCTCCAGCAGTGCCAGTTCCTCCGCCGAAGGCTTGCCTTCGGCCATCATCTCCGTCTTCTGGAAGAAGGACTGAGTGCGGGTATAGGCGCCATGGAAGAGGTTCTGGTTTGACCATTCGAAGTCGAAGGCAAAACCGATCGCCTCGCGCACGCGCGGATCGGCAAATTTCGGCAGGCGGGTGTTGAAGAACCAGCCCTGTGCCCCGCTCGGCCTGTTGTCGGGAAATTCCTTCTTCACCACCCGGCCGTCCTGCACGGCAGGGAAGTTGTATTCGGTCGCCCAGGTTCTGGCGGTGAATTCCTCCTGGAAGGTCATCACGCCCTTCTTGAAGGCCTCGAAGGCCACCTGGCGCTCACGGAAGAACTCCAGCCGGATCACGTCGAAATTGCCCTGCCCCACGTTGACGGGCAGGTCCTTGGCCCACCAGTCCTTCACCCGCTCATATTCGATGAAGCGGCCTACCTCGTACCGGCCCACCTTGTAGGGGCCGGAGGAAAGTGGCGGCGTCAGGGTCGACTGGGTAAAGTCATAGGCGGTGTAATAGCGCTTGGAGAAGACCGGCAGACCGGCCACGATCAGCGGCAGCTGGCGGCTGTGGTTGCCGGAGAGGATCACCTCCACCCGCGACACATCCAGCGCATTGGCGGTGGTGAACTCCTGCAGCATCTGGATGAGCAGCGGATGGCCCTTTTCCTTCAGCAGATTGAAGGAAAAGGCCACGTCTTCCGCTGTCAGGCGCGATCCGTCATGGAACACGGCCTCGGGCCGCAGATGGAAGACATAGCGGTTGCCGTCATCGAGAATTTCCACACCCGAAGCCAGCATCCCGTACATGGCATCCGGTTCGTCAAGCGCCCGGGTCATCAGCGTGTCGAAGCACATCTCCATGCGCGGCGGCGCATCACCCTTGAGGATGAAGGTGTTGAAGGTGTTGAAAGTCTGAGGGTTCTGGTTGAAGGCCCAGCTGGGTGCCGTAAAGACGAGCCGGCCGCCCTTCGGCGCCTGCGGGTTTACATAGCCGAAGGCGCTGAAGTCCGGCGCATATTTCAGGTCACCGAAGACCGACAGGCCGTGGCGCAAATCCGGCCTTGCCGCCGCTTCCGCTGCTGCAGTGGCCGCAGCATCAGCTGCCGCAGGACTTGTCCCCTGCGCCAAGGCTGAAGCGCCCCAGGGCAGGACACCGAGCGCGGAAGCCGAAGCGCCCAGCTTGAGGATGGAACGGCGGGAAAGGGTTTCAGGCCGGCTCATCGCGCGCCTCCCGTCTTGGCTGCCAGGCTGGCGTCATACCACCAGATCGTTGGGAATCCGTAGGTGAACTCCGGCATGTTGTCCGGATGGCCGAAGCGGTTCCAGCGGGCCGTGCGGTCCACGTCAGCATAGAATTGCGGGATCACGTACTGGTTCCAGAGCAGCACCCGGTCCAGAGCCCGTGTGGCGGCCACCAGTTCTTCGCGGTCCTTGGCGAAAATGACCCTGTCGATCAGCTTGTCCACGGCCGGGTTCCGGATGCCGGCGTAATTCTGCGAATTCTCGCGGTCAGCCGATTCCGATCCCCACATATTGCGCTGCTCGTTGCCCGGTGACAGAGACTGTGCCCAGACCAGTGTCGTCATCTCGAAATCGCGGCTGTTCACGCGGTTGATGTACTGGGGCATGTCAACGACCCGCAAGGTCATCGTGATGCCGATGTCCCGCAGATTCTGCTGATAGGGCAGCAGCGTGCGCTCAGCGCCCTGATCGAAGTAGAGCATCTCGAAGGAGAGCGGAGTGCCCTGCGCATCCACCATCTTGCCGTCCTTGAGGCTGTAGCCTGCTTCGCGCAGCAGTTTCACCGCCTCGCGCAGGTTGGCGCGCGCCTTTTCGGGAGAGCCCCCGACCGGGTTGACATAGGGCGTGGTGAAGACCTCCGGCGGAACCTCACCGCGAACGGTTTCCAGAATCTCCAGTTCCTTGCCCTCGGGCAGGCCCTTGGCTTCCAGTTCATCGGTACCGGCGAAATAGGAGTTGATCCGCTTGTTCAACCCGCCCGAGATGATGGTGTTGCTGGTTTCGAAGTCATAGGCATAGTTCAGCGCCTGGCGGACGCGCGGGTCCTGGAACTTCTTCAGCCGCAGGTTCGGCACATAGGCCTGCATCCGGCCCGAGCCGTGGTCGACGAATTCCTCCTTCACCACGCGGCCATCGCGCACAGCCGGGAAGTCATAGTTCTTCAGCCAGGCGCTGGCGCTGTTCTCGAGGTGAAAGTCGTACTGGCCGCCCTTGAAGCCCTCGAAGGCAACCGTGCGGTCGAGGAAGGAAATGTAGCGGACTTCATCGAAATTGTTGGTGCCAACCCGGATCGGCAGGTCTTCCCCCCAGTAATCCTGAACACGCTCATAGACGACTTCGCGGTTCGCGACGAAGCTCTTCATCCGGTAGGGGCCGGAGGCAAGCGGCGGCTCAAGTGTGGTGCGGGAAATGTCGCGCTTGTTGCCTTTCGCGTCCGTGCCTTCCCACCAGTGCTGCGGCAAGACGAGGATCTGGCCGACCGTATGCGGCAGTTCGCGGTTGCCGGCAGAGGCAAAGCTGAACCGGATGACACCACCCGGCAGTTCCTCCACCTTGCTCACGTCCTTGTAGTAGAATTTCTGCTGCGGGCTGAGTTCGATCGCCTTTTCAAAGGACCAGATCACATCCTGCGCCGTGATGGGCGTGCCGTCCTGCCAGCGGGCCTTGGGGTTGAGCCGGTATTCGACCCAGGAATAGTCGTCCGGATAGCGCATGGCCTCGGCAATGACGCCATACATCGAGCTGATGTCGACCTCATCAAGCGAGGATTCCATCAGGCTTTCGTAGATGAGGCCAAGGCCCGGCGCGAGATTGCCGCGCGGGGCAAGCACGTTGAAATTGTCGAAGCCGCCGATGGCGGACAGCTTGACCGTGCCGCCCTTGGGTGCATCCGGATTGACATAGTTGAAGTGGGTGGCATCCGCCCCGTAGCGCGGTTCGCCGGTGAGTGCCGTGGCATGGCGCCATTGCGGCTCATCCGCTGCCCTTGCCGGCCCCCCGCTCATTTGCCAGCAAGCCAGGGTCATGACCGCCGCTGTCATCACTGCACGGAAGGAAGCCTTGCGGGCTAGCGTCATCAACTGTTCTCCTGTCCAGCGGTCCACCTGCCGGCAGGGCCGTGGAGACTACAGCCCGCCGCAGGCTCAAATCAGCCGCAACCGCCGCTATAGTAAAAGGCGATGTGCCGTGCCGTCACCGGATAAAACGGGAGATGACAGAAATTTAACCAGGGGGCACAGCCAGACGGACAAACGAAAACCGCGCCTGGGGAGGCGCGGTTCCTGATTTTTTACATGCTGTCCGGCTTACTGCGGCAGCGGAGCGGGAGTGTCCGCAAGGCTGTTCAGATAGACCAGCATCGCAGCGCGCTCTTCCGGCTTCTTCAGGCCTGCAAAGCCCATGGCCGTGCCGGGCATGTGCGCCTTCGGATTCTCGATGAAGGCATCCAGCTCTTCGATGGTCCAGGCCGGATGGGTCTCGCCATAGGCCTTCATCGCTGCCGAATAGGCGAAGCCCTCATGCGCACCCGGAGCACGGCCGACGATGCCCCAGAGATCCGGGCCAACCTTGTTCGGGCCGCCCTTTTCGAAGCTGTGGCAGGCCGCGCACTTTCTCCCGGCCTTTTCGCCGTCCGCGACGGAGGCAGCGGCAAGCAGCTGCGGCAGCGGAACGGCCTCGGCTGCCGCCGGAGCAGCCTCACCGGAAGCCGCTTCTGCCACTTCGATCTCGTACCCAGGCTTCTCCGGCACCTTGGTCTCGAAAATCACATCAGAGGCGATACCCACGCCCATCGTCAGAAGAAGCACCATCAAAACCGCACCTGCGGCCTTGTTCAGCTCGAAGGAATCCATAAGGGTCTGGCTCCAGATTAACGCGTCCATGGCCCGCCCCCCAGAAGCGCGGCCATAATCTGCTCCATGAATTTGGGCTGGAAACTACAAATTTTTTGACGCCGCTGTCCATAGGTATAAAAGTCCCGGCACAAGGAAATTGGGCCTTCTACGCATTAAGACGCAGAACCGGAGGCCCGGCAGCACCCGGAGCAAGGCGTGACATCGGCACTTGTTATCATCCCATCGCGTCTGGCAGCGACTCGTTTGCCGGAAAAACCCCTTGCTGACATAGCTGGCAAACCCATGATCGTGCGGGTTCTGGAGCAGGCTCTGGCCGTGGATATCGGCCCGGTTGCCGTTGCCTGCGATGACAAGCGCATCTTCGAGGCCGTCAGCGACCACGGCGGCCATGCCGTGATGACCAGCCCGGATCACCAGTCCGGCTCCGACCGCATCCAGGAAGCGGCGAACATTCTCGATCCGGCGCGCAAGTTCGATGTGGTGCTGAATCTGCAGGGGGATGTGCCGCTGATCGCCCCGGAAGCGGCCCGCGCCGCCTTCCTGCCGCTGGCCGATCCGTCCGTGGACATCGGCACCATCATGACAGAAATCCGCACGGAGGAGGGCCGCAACAATCCGGCCTTCGTGAAGGCCGTGGTGACGCCTGTGGAGGGTGACCGGTTCCGCGCCCTCTATTTCACCCGCGCCACTGCCCCCACCGGCACCGGCCCGCTGTACCAGCACATTGGCGTCTATGCCTACCGCCGCAGCGCGCTGGACCGGTTCGTCTCCCTGCCGCCCTCCGGCCTTGAGCTGCGCGAAAAGCTGGAGCAGCTGCGCGCGCTGGAAGACGGCATGCGAATCGATGTGTGCCTGACGCCAACCGTGCCCATCGACGTGAACACCCCGGAAGACCTCGATCACGTGCGCAAGCTGTTCGAGGGGCGCTAAGCCCCTCTTCCGGCCTTGCCCTCCGGGCACTTCCTCTTTAATCGCAGAGAGCCTCAAACAGCAGAAAGCGGACGTCCATGTCTGACCGCAAGAAAATCGTGTTCCAGGGCGAGACCGGTGCCAATTCGCACATGGCCTGCCACAGCGTTTATCCGGATTACCAGGCCATCCCTTGCGCGACGTTCGAGGACTGCTTTACTGCCATGGAATCGGGCGAGGCCGATTTCGGCATGATCCCAGTGGAGAACTCCATCGCGGGCCGCGTGGCCGATATCCATTACCTGCTGCCGCGCTCCAGCCTGCACATCATCGGCGAATATTTCATGCCGATCCGCTTCCAGCTGATGGCGCTGAAGGGCGCAACGCTGGACGGGCTGAAGAGCGTGCAGAGCCATGTGATGGCCCTTGGCCAGTGCCGCAAGATCATCCGCGAGCTGGGCCTGAAAGCCATTGTCGGCGCAGACACCGCAGGCTCCGCCCGCCAGATTGCCGAGAGCGGCGACCTGACGGCCTCGGCCCTTGCCCCGGAAATGGCGGCGGATGTCTATGGCCTCGATATCCTGAAGCGCAATGTGGAGGATGCGGAGCACAACACGACGCGCTTCCTCATTCTTTCGCGCAGCCCGGCGCGTGCCGCCAACAACGGCCAGCCGGTGATCACCACCTTCATCTTCCGCGTCCGCAACGTGCCGGCTGCGCTTTACAAGGCGCTCGGCGGCTTTGCCACGAACGGCGTGAACATGACCAAGCTGGAATCCTACCAGCTGGAAGGCCAGTTCTTCGCCTCGATGTTCTATGCAGATGTCGAAGGCCATCCGGATGATCCGTCCGTGGCTCTCGCCCTGGAGGAGCTTGCCTTCTACTGCGCCGAACTGAAGATCCTCGGCGTCTACCGGGCGAGCCCCTTCCGCGAGAAGATCCGCGAGCCCGAGGCCAACCGCGCCCTGCGCCCGACCCCATCCGTCTGATCTCCAATCCTTCCGGCCGCGCACCGTCTGCGCGGCCCGGCAACCGTGGACTGCCACATGACCAAACCGGCCTTTGATGCCCTGTGCATCGGCAATGCGATCTGCGACGTCTTCGCCCATGTGGAGGAAGATTTCCTCGTGCGGGAGAGCCTTGTGAAAGGTTCCATGCGCCTCATCGACACGGACGAAGCCCTGCGCCTTTACGAGCGCATGGGCCAGACCGTTCTGATTTCGGGCGGCAGCGCCGGCAACACGGCTGCAGGCATTGCCTCGCTCGGCGGCAAGCCGGCCTATCTGGGCAAGGTCGCCAATGATGCTCTGGGCGCCAGCTTTTCCCACGACATGAAGGCCACGGGTGTGCATTTCAACACCGCCCCGCTGGTGGATGGCGCACCGACCGCCCGTTCCATGATCCTGATCACACCGGACGGCGAGCGCACCATGAACACCTATCTGGGGGCCTGCGTCGAGCTGTCCCCGGCAGATGTGGACCCTGAAGTTGTGGCCGCCTCCGCCATCACCTACATGGAAGGTTATCTATGGGATCCTGCGGCCGCCAAGGAAGCCTTCCTGCAGGCCGCCCGGATTGCCCATGACAACGGCCGTCTGGTGGCCATCACGCTGTCCGATTCCTTCTGCGTTGACCGTTACCGCAGCGAGTTTCAGGGACTGCTGCGCGACGGGGTGGTGGACCTGATGTTCGCCAACGAGCATGAACTGAAGGCGCTCTACCAGACCGCCGACATCGACACGGCCATCAGCGCCGCCGCGGAGACCTGCAAGCTGACGGCACTGACCCGTGGCGAGGATGGCGCCATGGCCATCACCCGCGAGGAAACCCTGCATGTGCGCGCCAACGAGGTGAGCGCGGTCGTCGATCTGACCGGCGCAGGCGATCTCTTCGCCTCCGGCTTCCTCTATGGCCTTGCCCGGGACTTCGACCTTGCCACCTCGGCAGGCCTCGGCTGCCTGTGCGCCTCGGAAGTCATCGCCCACGTCGGGGCCCGTCCGCAGAAAAGCCTCAAGTCCCTCGCCACGGACAGCGGCTTCACCCTCTGAAGTCAAGCGCGTTTACACGACAAAACACCCGGCGCCACGGCACCGGGTGTTTTCTTTTGGGCATTGGTACGAAGCTTCAGAGCTTCAGAAGGCGCCTTGCGTTTTCCTTGAGGATCAGCGGTCGCACGTCGTCGCGGATGTCGATCTGCTCGAAATCGGCAAGCCAGCGGTCCGGCGTGATCGCCGGCCAGTCGGAGCCGAACAGCATCTTGTGCTTCAAGAGGCTGTTCGCATATTTCACCAGGATCGGCGGAAAGTATTTGGGCGACCAGCCGGACATGTCGATGTAGACATTCGGCTTATGGGTCGCCACCGACAGCGCCTCTTCCTGCCAGGGGAAGGAAGGGTGGGCCAGCACGATGGGCATGTCGGGGAAGTCCACCGCCACATCGTCGAGATACATCGGGTTGGAATATTTCAGCCGCATGCCCATGCCGCCGGGCATGCCTGCGCCCACGCCCGTCTGACCGGTGTGGAACAGGGCAATCGCCCCTTCCTCGGCAATCGCCTCATAGAGCACATAGGCCGATCGGTCGTTGGGGTAGAAGCCCTGCATGGTGGGGTGGAACTTGAACCCCCGCACGCCGAAATCACGCACCAGACGGCGTGCCTCGCGCGCACCGGCCTTGCCCTTGGCCGGATCGATGGAGGCGAAGGGGATGAGGATGTCGCTGTTTTCGGCGGCGATCCGGGCCACTTCCTCGTTGTCATAGCGGCGGAAGCCGGTTTCGCGCTCCGCATCAACGGGGAAGATCACCGCGCCGATCTTGCGCTCGCGGAAATAGTCCGCCGTTTCCTGCACGGTGGGCAGATGATTGTGCGACACCGGATTGCGGAAATACTTGGCCATGCCGGCCTGAAACTCGTCATAGCCGTCATCACGCGGGCCGCAGCAGGGCTCTTCCGCGTGGGTGTGAAAATCGATGGCAATCAGATCGTCGATGTTCATGTAGGCCTCCCTTCAATCCCGATGAACTTGCGCAACAGATGCACCAGCTGGCCCCGCTCCTCCGCGGCCAGATTGGCGCCAATTCTTTCCTCGTGGCGGAAGAACCAGCGGCTCGTCCGCTCCACCAAATCTTGGCCCTCCGCCGTCAGTGTCAGCTCCACCGCACGCCGGTCCTCGTCCGGCACCCGGCGGGAGACAAGCCCCTGATCCTCGAAGGCGCGGATGAGTTTTGTCATATGCGCGCGCTTGATCATCAGCCGGTTGCCCAGCGCACTCTGGCGGATGCCCGGATTGCAGGAGATGACCCACAGCACGGAGAATTCGCCCGGCTTCATCACCAGCTCGGCATCATCGGCAAAGAACTGCTCGTAGACCTTGAGCTGCGCCATGCGCAGCAGGAAGCCGACGGCGCCATCCAGCTTGCCGATTTCCACCTCACCCTGCTTCGGGCAGATCACGTCCGCATCCATGGCCATGATGGCATCTCCTTCAGGCGGCGCCCGGAGCCTTCAGCCGCGCGGCGCGCTTTTCGAGAAAGGCGCGCAGGCGCTCTTCGGCTTCCGGGCTCGTGGCCGTGAAGGATGCAATAAAGGATTCGACGAAAAGTCCATCCTCCTTTGCCATGTCCTGAATGCGCGGCAGCGCATTGATGACGGCATAATTGGACAGTTCCGCATTGCTGGCGGCGGCTTCCGCCAGTTCGGTGGCCTTGGCCAGAGCCTCGCCTTCCCCCACCACATACTGCGCAAGGTTCCAGGCTTCGGCGCTGGAAGCGGGCACGACGCGGCCCGTGAGCATCATGTCGGTCATGCGGGCAACGCCTGTCAGCCGCGCCACACGCACCGAGCCGCCGCCGCCGACGAAAATGCCGCGCTGGCCCTCAGGCAGGGCAAAGAAGGTGGTCGCATCGGCAACGCGGATATGAGTGGAGGCCGCAAGCTCGAGGCCGCCGCCGACAACGGCGCCATGCAGGGCCGAAATCCAGGGAATGGTTCCGTGCTCGATGCCGCCAAACACCGCATGCCAGCGGCGGGAATTGCGCACGCCCTCGATCGGCGAACGCTCCACATGCTCGGCCAGATCCAGCCCGGCGCAGAAGTGGCTGCCATAGCCGAAGAGCACGGCAGCCTTGGCCTCGCGCTCGGCGCGGACAATGGCCAGAGCCAGCGCCTCGACCACCCGGTCACTGATGGCATTGCGCTTTTCAGCCCGGTTGAGGCCGACGAGGGCAACCTTGCCCTTCAGTTCGTAGGTGACGATGTCCCCGGTGACGGTGCTGTCCATGGCCTTACTCCCGCTGCCCATCTTCGTGTGCATGATTTTGATTGTTTACAGATGGATTGTTTCCTTGTAAACAAATTTCAGGAGGGGCCATCCGGCCTAAAAAGTTTGTTCACGTGATTGACGTCTGGGAGGAGTCATGACCGCAGGAGCTATGGTCCGGAAGGAATTCTGGACGCCGGAACTTGCATGGGAAACCCGGGCCGACGGCTCGATCGTCATCTGGCGCGAGGATGCGCTGGGGGCCTATGCCAGCAAGATCAACGAACGGCTTGTTCACTGGGCGCAAGCAGCCCCGGACCGCACCTGGATGGCGGCCCGCGAGGGCGATGGCTGGAAGCGCATTTCCTACGCACAGGCCCTGGCCCATGTACGCAGCCTTGCGCAGGCCTTTCTCGACCACGGCCTGTCCATGGACCGGCCCGTTGCCATTCTGGCCGAAAACTCGCTCGAACATGCGTTGATGGCGCTCAGCGCCCAGCATGTGGGCATCCCCTCTGCAGCCATTTCCGCCAATTACGTGACGCTGGCCACCGACTTCGGCAAGCTGACCGAGATCGCGCAGCAGATCACGCCGGGCCTCGCCTTCGTGGAAGACGGCATGCGCTTCCGGGCAGCCGTCGATGCGGCTTTCGGCAAAAATTGCGTGCTGGTCGCGGCCCGCAATCTGCCAGCTGACCGGCCCAACAGCTTCCTTTTCGAAGACCTGCTGACGACAGAAGCCACGGCAGCGGTTGATGCCGCATTCGATGCGGTGGGGCCGGATACGGTGGCGAAGTTCCTCTTCACCTCCGGCACCACAGGTTCGCCCAAGGCGGTGATCCAGACCCAGCGGATGCTGTGCTCCAATCAGGAGATGATCCGCGACTGCTACCAGTTCCTGAAGGACGAGCCGCCGGTCATCGTTGACTGGGCGCCGTGGAACCACGTGGCAGCGGGCAGCAAGATCTTCAACATGGTCATCTATAACGGCGGCACCTTCTACATCGACAACGGCCGCCCCTCGCCCCAGCACATCGGCGAGACGATCCGCAATCTCAAGGACGTCTCCCCGACCTGGTATTTCAATGTGCCCGCCGGTTACGAGATGCTGGTGCATGCCTTCGAGGCCGATCCGGAACTGGCGCGGAACTTCTTCAAGAACCTGAAGCTGATGATGTATGCGGGCGCCGGCATGGCGCAGCACACATGGGATTCCTTGCGCGAAATCTCGCAAGACATTCTCGGCCACAGCGTGCTGCTGAGCACCGGCCTTGGCGCCACGGAGACAAGCCCCTTCTCGCTCTTCTGCACCACGCAGGAGGAAAAGGCCGGCAATGTCGGCATCCCGGCGCAGGGCATCACCATGAAGCTGATCCCGGTGGAGGACAAATACGAGTTGCGGCTGAAGGGCCCGAACGTAACTCCCGGCTACTGGCGCAACCCCGAACTGACAGCAGCGGCCTTTGACGAGGAAGGTTTCTATCGCATCGGTGACGCGCTGAAGTTCGCCGGGGAAGGCGATCCGTCGAAGGGCTTCTTCTTTGACGGGCGCATTGCCGAAAACTTCAAGCTGCAGACCGGCACCTGGGTGGCTGTCGGCCCCTTGCGGGCGCAGCTGGTCGATCAGTTCGCCGGATTGATCCGCGATGCGGTGATCACCGGCGAGAACGAGGCGGAACTCGGCGCCCTGGTGCTGCTCTCCCTGCCTGCGGCGCGCAAGCTGATCGACGGCGGCGAAGGCCTTGATGAAGCTGCCGTTCAGGCCCACCCGGCAGTGCAGGCAGCACTCGCCGCCCGGCTCTACCGGCACCAGAAGCAAGCGACGGGCTCGGCCAGCCGCGTCATGCGCCTTGCGGTGCTGATGGCCCCGCCGCGCCTCGACAAGGGCGAGATCACCGAAAAGGGCTCGCTGAACCAGCGCGCCCTGCGCAGCCACCGGCACGAGCAGATCGCAGCGCTTTATGCAGGCGGCGCGGACATCATTCTGGCAAGGGAAGAGGCAGCAGCATGAAGATTTCAGGTTCCAGCGCACTCGTCACCGGTGGCGGCTCGGGTCTGGGCGAGGCCACTGCCCGGCTGCTGGCCGCTGAAGGCGCCATCGTGCATGTGTTCGACAGAGACGCTGCGGGTGCTGAGCGCGTGGCCGCAGAGATCGGCGGCGTTGCCATTGCCGGAGACGTGACCAGCGAAGCGGACGCCAGCGCCGCGCTGGACACGGCGGCGGCTGCCGGAAATGGCCTGCGCATTCTCGTCAACTGCGCCGGGATCGGCACCGCCGCCCGGCTTCTGGGCCGCGACGGCCCCATGCCGCTCGATGCCTTCGAGCGGGTGATCCGCGTCAATCTGGTCGGCACCTTCAACATGATGCGCCTTGCCGCAGCCCGCATCGCCGAAACAGCGGAGCTTGAGAGGCTGGGCCGGGGCGTGATCGTCAACACCGCCTCGGTGGCGGCTTTCGAGGGGCAGATTGGCCAGATCGCCTATTCGGCCTCCAAGGGCGGCATCGTCTCCATGGCCCTGCCCGCAGCACGGGAGCTGGCCCGTTTCGGCATCCGCGTCAACACCATCGCGCCGGGCCTGTTCCGCACGCCGCTGCTCGCGGGCCTGCCGCAGGAAGCGCAGGACAGCCTCGCCGCCGCCATTCCCGGCCCGGCGCGTCTGGGCACGCCGGAGGAGTTTGCCGATACGGTGCGCTATCTCGTGGCCAATCCTTACGTCAATGGCGAGGTCATCCGGCTGGACGGTGCCCTGCGCATGCAGCCGCGCTGACCGCCATGGAAGGCTTTCGCGCGCAGGCGGACCGCACCGCCAGACTGTTGCAGGCAACCCCCGGCTGGCAGGCCGTTCAGGCGCTCCTGCCGGATTATGACAGCGAAACGGTGGAGGCAATCCTGCGGGAGGCTGCTGCCTTCGCTGTAACCGAACTTGCCCCGCTGAACGCGGTCTCCGACCGGCAGGGCTGCCGTATCGTGGATGGCCGGGTGAAGACCCCGGCCGGTTTCGCTCAGGCCTACCGCCGCTATGCGGAAGCCGGATGGCTCGGCATGGACCTGCCGGAAGCCCACGGCGGACAAGGCCTGCCATTGACGCTCCAGGCCGCCTGCCTGCCTCTGTTCGAGCGCGGCTGCGTTTCCATGATGATGGCGGCCGGCTCCTCCCGTGCCGCCTGCCATCTGCTGGCGGCGGTTGCGGAACCGGCCCTCGCTGAGGAATGGATCGGCCAGCTTCTGGCCGGTGAATGGACCGCCACGATCTGCATTTCCGAGCCTGATGCCGGGTCCGACGTGGGCCGCATCCGCACCACGGCGGCTCAAGGCAGCGATGGCCTGTGGCAGATCAATGGCGTCAAGAGCTGGATTTCCTTCGGCGACCATGACCTTGCCTCGCGCATCGGCCATTGCCTGCTCGCCCGCACAGGCAAGACGGCGGGCACTGCCGGGCTGAGCCTCTTCCTCGTGCCCGACCGGATGGACGGCAAGACCAACGGCATCACCGTGCAGCGCATCGAGGAGAAGATGGGCCTGCACGGCTCGCCCACCTGTATCCTCGGCTTTGATGGCGCGCGCGGCTGGCTCCTGGGCGAGGAGGGACGCGGGCTGCATGCCCTGTTCCACATGATCGAACTGATGCGCCTGCAGACCGGCTGTCAGGGGCTCGGCCTTGCCTCCGCCTCCGCAGATGTTGCGGAAGTCTATGCGCAGGACCGCAAGCAAGGCGGACCCGCGGACCGCCCGCCCTTGCCAATCGCGCAGCATCCCGATGTCCGCCGCCAGCTTTCACTTCTGCGCCGCCAGACGGAAGTCACACGCGCTGCCATTCTGGAAAGTGCCGCCCGGATGGATCTTGCCCGGCTGTCTGCGGATGAGGCAGAGCGGGCCCAGATGCGCGATTTCAGCGCCTTCATGCTGCCGATGATCAAGACTTTCGGTGCGGAAGCGGGCTTTGATGTGTCCAACAGGGCCATGCAGGTGATGGGCGCAGCAGGCTATACGAAGGAATGGCCGGTCGAGCAGCACCTGCGCGACAGCCGGGTGATGACCATCTACGAGGGCACCACCGGCATCCAGGCCATCGACTTCCTCACGCGCCGCCTGTGGCGCGATCAGGGCCGCGGCCTTGCCGTGTTCGAGCGGCTGATGCGCGAAGGCATTGCCGCCGCTTCGGCAGACTGTCCGGCGGCAGCATCAGCGGCTGAAGCGGCCCTTGCCGTCTTCCTCGCCATGGCGGCGGAGCTGAGCGCCCTGCAGGGTGATCCGGAGGCGGCGCTTTACCGGGCCGAGGACTACATGCGCTGCGCCTGGGCCGCCGTCACCGCATGGATGGCGCTCCGGCTGGAGTAAAACCAGCCGGAAGCACGGCCCCGGGTTCCAGTTAACTCACTCCGCCGCAACTCTGAACGCGGCTTGCGGCGGAACAGTGCCCATGGCCAGCGCCCTCAGCGCAGGCAGGTCATGCACGGCCACATCGCCCTGCACATTGAGCGAGATATAGCCATCGCGGCGCAGGCGGCTGATGCAGCGGCTGACGGTTTCCAGCGTCAGACCCAGCCAGTCGGCCAGATCCTGCCGCGTCAGATACATGGGAAAGCGCAGCACCGCGGCTTCCTCTCCCACCTTGGCGAACTGGCGGCATAGATCCACCAGCGCCGAGGCGACCTTTTCCGTAGCTGTCTTGCGCCCCAGCAGCATGGCATGGGCCTGCGCCCGGCGCAGCAGCAGGCGGACGGCGGCGTTCAACTCACCCTCCATGCGCCGCTGCCCGGCAGCAACCAGTTCCAGCCGGGTTGATGCCATGGCTTCAGCTCCACATTGCTGCACATCCGAAAGGCCGCGCCCGAACATCTTGCCGGGCCCCAGCACGTCCAAAATCTGCCGCCGCCCATCGGGCAGGCGCTGATAAAGCGCGATGCAGCCCTCGAGGATACGGAAGGTCTCGCTGCGGTTGACACCGGGCAGGAAGATGCTGGCACGGGCGGCAACCGTGGCGACCTTGCGGCCATTCTCGCTCATCAGCGGGTCAATGAGAAAATCAATCGGGACGGCAGTTTGCGTGCCGCGGCGCGGGGATAGCATTTCCATCTGAAGACATCCGGTCTGGCGCCAGCGGAGCTGGCGGAACAGGGACAGGCCGGAGAGACCCGGCCGGTTTAGATCAGGATGTTTGCAGGGGGAGCCCTGGATCCGCTGCTGCCCGGCGGCACGCCGGAGGCAGGCACCTGCGGCAGATAGAGAACCCAGCTGCCCTGTTCTGCGAAGGACAGGGCCTCGCCGGTACCCAGTGCAGGCTCGGGCAGAACCACCGAGGCCGAGAGACGGCAGGCCTCGCACCCTTCAGAGCCGGAATGATGCGGCGTGCCATCCTTGCCGGTGGGGGTGAGGCAGAGCACCGGCAGGCTGCCATCCGGCAGACGGAACGCTTCCAGTTCCTCCAGCTGGCTGGCGGAAAGGGCAAAGGCAGGCGGCTGATGGGCGAAACCAAGCAACAGAAAGCCCATAGCGCAAAGAATGCGCAGCAGGTTCGCCGTATGTTTCCGTCCTTGGTGCATCAGAACTCCTGTGCCTACAGGTAAACCCGTTCCCGTGCAGTTTCAATGACGCGCCGTCACTTGCAGCCACTGCGGCCTGCGGCGCGTCAGCGCAGAGGCGCAAAAAGGCATGCAGGGAGGAATTGCTGATACAAATAGTGACACTTGCGGCCGTTGACGCCGCCGCCCGGTAATTTTAGGTAGCATGGCGTTTCACCTGATCTCCTTCAGCGGCCTTGTCCATGCGTTCCCTGTCATTTTTCAGCCGATCCGGAACAATCCGGCCTGCAAGGTCAGGTTTTTCCTGGTGCCGGTCCCTCGGTTTTCTGCCGCTTGCCTTGGTCCTTTCAGGATGTGCGGTGGGGCCGGACTATACAAAGCCCGGATTTGAACTTTCCCAAAACTTCAGCAACACGGGCCAGAAGGGCGAGGCCCGCCCTTCGGAACTTGCAAGATGGTGGGAACAGCTGGGCGATCCGGTGCTGAACCAGCTGATCGAGACGGCGATCCGCGAGAACCTTGACGCCGCCACCGCGAAGGCCCGTGTCCGCGAAGCCCGTGCCTCGCTGGACAGGGCGGCGGGCGGGCTGCTGCCCTCGGCAGACGGATCAGGCAGCGCTCGGCGGTCGCGCTCCTCCGGCGAAGACCCGAAAATGAGCAATCTGTTCCAGGCAGGTCTTTCGGCCAGCTGGGAGGTGGATCTGTTTGGCGCCAATGCCCGCAAGGTGGAAGCTGCACGCTATGGCCTTGATGCTGCCGAGGAAGACCTGCGCGCCACGATGGTGACGCTGATCGGCGACACCGCCAGCTATTACGTGCAGGCCCGCGCCAATCAGGCCCGCATCGCGCTGGCCCGGCGCACGGCCGCATCACAGACCGAAACCGTGCGCCTGACACAGTCCCGCTTCGATGCCGGTGCCGTTTCGGCGGCGGATGTGGCAAATGCCACCGGACAGGCAGCCAGCACGGAAGCAAACATTCCGAGCCTCAGGATTTCCTATGCCGAATCCCTGCACCGGCTGGGCGTGCTGACGGGCGGCGAGCCTGCCTCGCTGGCCGGATTGATGGACAAGCCCCGGCCCATCCCCCGGCCGAAACTGCCGCTTGCCTCTGGCGTCCCGGCAGATCTGCTCAACACCCGGCCAGACCTCAAGGTGCTGGAGCGCAAACTGGCGCAAGCCACCGCCTCCATTGGCGCGGCGGAGGCTGCCCGTTATCCGGCCATCAGCCTGACGGGCAACATCAGCACCGCGGCCGCGCAGACCGGGGATCTGGCGAAGAACTCCTCCATCAGCTGGTCCTTCGGCCCCTCGCTCAGCCTGCCCGTATTCAATGGCGGAGCGCTGGCCGCAGCAGCAGAAGTGGCACGGGCCCAGCGCGATGCGAGTTTTCTGGCCTATCGCAAGGGCGTGCTGACCGCTCTCGAAGAGGTGGAAAACGCGCTGGTCAGCCTCAGCCAGCAGCGCCAGCGGGCGGCCAAGCTCTCCACCGCAGCCAGCGCCTACCGGCAAGCCGCAGACCTGGCCCGCACCCAGTATCAGAGCGGCTCCAGCAGCTTTCTGGAAGTCCTCAACGCCGACCGCTCGCTCTACAGCGCCGAGGACAGCCTGATCGCCAGCCAGCTTGCCATCACCTCGGCCTATATCAGCCTCAACCGCAGCCTTGGCGGCGGCTGGGACGGAACAGTGGATACCAGCACTCCGGCCGTCAGGGATGAGCGCAGCGGACCGCGCCTGCGCAAACTGACGCAAGACAATTGATGCAGCGCCGGGGCGGTCCTCCTGCCCGCCCGGCCCAGCCTGATGAAAGCGTGTTCTCAATGAACGCATCAAGACCCCGCAAGAAAGGCCGCTGGCTGATTGCCGCCGCTCTCCTCGCCGCAGCAGCGGGCGGCGCCTATTACGCCCGCGCCGCCCTGCAGCCAGCCGCCGGTCCAACCGTGATGACCTCTGCCGTGCGCAAGGGAACCATCGAGGAGACGGTGCTGGCCACCGGCATCCTCAAACCGGCAAAGCTTGTCGCCGTCGGCGCGCAGGCCTCGGGCCGCATCATCGCCCTGAAGGTGAAGCTGGGGCAGGAACTGAAGGCCGGGGATCTGGTCGCGGAGATCGATGCCACCACCCAGACCAACAGCCTGCGCACTGCGGAAGCCTCACTGGCCAATGTGGAAGCCCAGCGCGTGGAGAAGGAAGCCTCACTGCAGCTGGCCCGCACCTCTCTGGAGCGCCAGCAGACGCTGATCGCCCAGAACGCCACCTCGAAGGCCGATCTGGACACGGCACAATCGCAGGTCAAAACCATCGACGCGCAAATCCGGGCGCTGGATGCCCAGATCGTGGCAGCCAAGGTGGCGGTGGAAACGGCCCGTGCCAATCTCGGCTACACCCGCATCACCGCGCCGATGGACGGCACCGTGCTGGCCATCGTCAACCAGGAAGGCCAGACGGTGAATGCGGCCCAGTCCGCCCCCACTATCATCATAATGGGCCAGCTCGACGTGATGAATGTGCAGGCCGAAATCTCCGAAGCAGATGTGGTGAAGGTGAAGCCGGAAACGGAAGTCTATTTCAACGTGCTCGGGGCGCCGGACACGAAATATCAGGCCCGTCTGGACTTCATCGAGCCTGCGCCGGAATCGATCACCAGCGACAAGGCCGTCAGCGGCTCTTCCAGCGCTGCCTCCTCCAGCTCCAGCACCGCTGCGATCTATTACAACGGCATCTTCAACGTGCCCAATCCAGACGGAGTGCTGCGCACCTACATGACGGCGGAAGTCACCATCGTGCTGGGCAAGGCTGTGGATGTGCCGGTGATTGCCGCCACCGCGCTCGGCGCGCGTAATCCGGACGGCAGCTACACCGTTCAGGTGATGAGCCGGGACGGCAGCATCGAAACGCGGCAGGTGGAGACCGGCCTCAACGACAAGATCAACGTGGAGATCCGCTCCGGCCTCAAGGAGGGCGAAAAGGTCGTGACCGGCACTCTGGATGCCGGCACTGTTACCCGCAGCACCACACGGCGCGGCCCGCCCATGGGACTGTGAGGCGGAACCATGACGGAACCGCTCATCAGCCTGAAGGCGCTCTACCGCTCGTTTCCGGCCGGAGACGGAGAGGTCGCGGTCCTCAAGGGCATCAACCTTGACATCGCCCGGGGCGAGTTCGTCTCCATCATCGGCCAGTCGGGCTCCGGCAAATCGACGCTGATGAACATCCTCGGCTGCCTCGACACCCCCACGGGCGGCAGCTACCGGATCGGCGGGCGCGAGACGGCGGACCTTGAGCCGGACGAACTGGCAGCTCTGAGGCGCGAGAAATTCGGCTTCATCTTCCAGCGCTACAATCTGCTGGCGGAACTGACTGCCCTCGGGAATGTGGAAGTGCCAGCCGTCTATGCAGGCCTGGCACCTGCCGAACGGCGGCAGCGGGCAGCGGATATCCTGACGCGGCTGGGCCTTGGCGACCGGATGGAGCACCGCCCGCCGCAGCTTTCGGGCGGGCAGCAGCAGCGCGTCTCCATCGCCCGAGCCCTCATGAACGGCGGCGACATCATCCTCGCTGACGAGCCAACCGGCGCGCTGGACACGCGCAGCGGACAGGATGTGCTCGACATCCTGCGCGAGCTGCACCGGGAGGGGAAGACGGTGATCATCGTCACCCATGACCCCAATGTGGCCGCGCTGGCAGAACGGACCATCGAAATTCTGGACGGCGAGATCATCGCCGACAATCTGCGCAAGGCAGATGCCCCGGATGCGGCGGGGCCGGATGTACCGGCCGCCCTTGCCCCGGCACGGGCGCCGCAGCCGGAGCAGGGCGTGGCGCGCAAGCTGAACCGGGGCCTCACCGCCTGGGCCGACCGCTTCGGCGAAGCTTTCCGCATGGCGCTTCTGTCCATGAAGGCACACAAGCTGCGCACCTTCCTGACCATGCTCGGCATCATCATCGGCATTGCCTCCGTGGTCAGCGTGGTGGCGCTCGGCACGGGCACACGGGAAAAGGTGCTGGCCAACATTGCCAGCCTTGGCACCAGCACGCTGGAAATCTTCCCCGGCAAGGACTTCGGCGATGCGCGCTCCGGCAAGGTGACGACGCTGGTGATTTCTGACGCTAAGGAGCTCGCCAGGCAGCCCTATCTCAGGGCCGTCACGCCAACCGTCTCCACCAGCGCGACCCTGCGCTATGGTTCGAAGGAAGCCTCCGCCCTCGCCAACGGCGTCAGCACCGCCTATTTCGATGCCAAGGGCACCAAGATCGCCTCGGGCAAGTTCTTCGACGCCGGCAGCGAGCATGATCTCGATGCGGTGGCGGTAATCGACGAGAACACCCGCAGGACCCTGTTCGCCGATGAGCCGGACGGAGCGGTTGGCAAGGTGCTGCTGATCAACAACATGCCTGCCCGCATTGTCGGCGTGGCCCAGCCCCAGCAGGGCGGCTTCGGCAGCAGCCAGAATCTCTCCGTGTTCCTGCCCTACACCACCGTACAGGCCCGCCTCACCGGCTCCAGCACCCTGCGCAGCATCACCGTGCGGGTGGAGGATGATGTGGACATGAAGCTGGCCGAGCAGATGGTCACCGCCTTCCTGACCCAGCGCCACGGCACCAAGGACTTCTTCATCCTCAACACCGACGACATCCGCCAGTCCATCACCAGCACCACCGCCACCATGACACTGCTGATCGCAGCCATTGCCGTGATTTCGCTGATCGTGGGCGGCATCGGCGTGATGAACATCATGCTGGTCACCGTCTCCGAGCGCGTGTCGGAAATCGGCGTGCGCATGGCGGTGGGCGCGCGGCGGTCCGATATCCTGCAGCAGTTCCTCATCGAGGCGGTCACGGTCTGCATCATCGGCGGCCTCGCAGGCATCGCCATTGCCCTCAGTTTCGGCGTCATCTTCCCGCTGATCACCAGCGACTTTGCGCTGATCTTCTCCAATGCCTCAATCGCCTATGCCTTCGGGATCTCAACGCTGATCGGCATCGTCTTCGGCTTCCTCCCCGCCCGCAACGCCTCCCGCCTCGACCCGGTGGCGGCGCTGAGCAGGCTGTGAGCCGTCAGGCGGGTTTGGTCACCCGGCGGAGCGTCAGGTTGATGCGGCCGCCGTTTTTCAGAAGGGTGGACGTGCCCGGATAGATCCGGCCGATGCCGTGGAAGGCGAGCCGGGACGGGCCCTCCAGCAGCAGCACGTCGCCCGAGTTCAGCCGGAACGAGCGGGCCGGGTCTTTGCGGGTGAGGCCGCCGATGCGGAAGAGGGCCGAATCGCCCAGCGAGACGGACAGAACCGGCGCCTCGAAGGTCTCCTCGTCCCGGTCCTGATGCAGGCCCATCCGGGCCGTCTCGTCATAGAAATTGATCAGGCAGGCTTCAGGTTCCGGGGCATCCGGAGCAAGCTCGCGCCAGAGGTCCTTCAGTACACCGGGCAGGGGCGGCCAGGGCTTTCGCGTCACCGGATGCAGCGGCTGATAGCGGTAGCCGCGAATGTCCGATACCCAGCCCAGCGGGCCGCAATTGCTCATGCGCACGGAAAAGGGCTGGCCGTTTTTCGGCATCACCGGGCGGAACAGCGGCGCCTGCGCCACAATGGTCCGCAGTTGCTCCGCCAGATCTGCCTGTGCGGGGCCGTCCAGATGGCCGGGCAGGAAACGCACCCCCTCCGGCAGCGGGCCTTGCGGCTTGCGGGCACTTTCCGGTGCAGCGTTGTCCAAAGTCATTCCACAGTCTCCGGCAGCCAAAGAACGCAAGTCCGCAAGGCATGTAGCGGTCCTTGCGCTGATAAGGGCTTTTGCACAGCAAGATCAGGCAGGCAGACGCCTTGCAGCAAGCCTGTCTCCCGCCTATATAGCGGTCAAGCTCAGTGCTGACAGGCGGAACAACCTGCTGACAGCCCCGGACAAGTCCAAGGGTCAAAACTCGTGATCAGGGCCTCAGGGATCAAAAGGGGCTTGGGCCAGTGCTTCCATGGTGGAGCATCAGGCCTTAAGCGCGCCGGCATCACTGATTGTGAAAGGGAGCCGGATTGACGCCGATACGGGTTTTTCCGGTTTGCTAGAAAGAGAGGAAGAAATGGCAAAGGTCATCGGTATCGACCTCGGCACGACGAATTCGTGTGTTGCCGTCATGGACGGCAAGGATGCAAAGGTCATCGAGAACTCGGAAGGCGCACGCACCACGCCTTCGATGGTCGCCTTCTCGGACGACAACGAGCGTCTCGTCGGCCAGCCGGCCAAGCGCCAGGCCGTCACCAACCCCACCAATACGCTCTTCGCAGTGAAGCGCCTCATCGGCCGCCGCTTCGATGATCCGACCGTGGCGAAGGACAAGGGCCTCGTGCCCTATGACATCGTCAAGGCAGACAATGGCGATGCGTGGGTATCGGCCAACGGGCAGAAATACTCGCCCTCCCAGATTTCCGCCTTCATCCTGCAGAAGATGAAGGAAACCGCCGAGAGCTATCTCGGCGAGACCGTGACCCAGGCAGTCATCACCGTTCCGGCCTATTTCAACGACGCCCAGCGTCAGGCCACCAAGGATGCGGGCAAGATCGCCGGTCTCGAAGTCCTGCGCATCATCAACGAGCCGACCGCAGCCGCGCTCGCCTATGGCCTCGACAAGAACGATGGCAAGACCATCGCTGTCTATGACCTTGGCGGCGGCACCTTCGACGTGTCGGTTCTGGAAATCGGCGACGGCGTCTTCGAAGTGAAGTCGACGAACGGTGACACGTTCCTCGGCGGTGAAGACTTCGACATGCGCCTGGTCGACTACTTTGCTTCCGAGTTCAAGAAGGAGCAGGGCATCGACCTGAAGAACGACAAGCTGGCCCTGCAGCGCCTCAAGGAAGCTGCGGAAAAGGCCAAGATCGAGCTGTCGTCCTCCTCGCAGACCGAAATCAACCTGCCCTTCATCACGGCAGATGCGTCCGGTCCCAAGCACCTGACCATGAAGCTGACGCGCGCCAAGTTCGAGAGCCTCGTCGAGGATCTGGTCCAGCGCACGATCGAGCCGTGCAAGGCAGCCCTGAAGGATGCAGGCCTTGTCGCCGGTCAGATCGATGAAGTGGTTCTCGTCGGCGGCATGACCCGCATGCCGAAGATCCAGGAAGTCGTGAAGACCTTCTTCGGCAAGGAGCCGCACAAGGGCGTGAACCCGGACGAAGTGGTGGCCATGGGCGCTGCCATTCAGGCCGGCGTGCTGCAGGGCGACGTCAAGGACGTTCTGCTGCTCGACGTGACCCCGCTGTCGCTCGGCATCGAGACGCTCGGCGGCGTGTTCACCCGCCTGATCGACCGCAACACCACGATCCCGACGAAGAAGAGCCAGACCTTCTCCACCGCCGAGGACAACCAGACCGCTGTGACGATCCGGGTGTTCCAGGGCGAGCGCGAGATGGCCGCCGACAACAAGATGCTCGGCCAGTTCGATCTTCTGGGCCTGCCGCCCGCCCCGCGCGGCGTGCCGCAGATCGAGGTTGCCTTCGACATCGACGCCAACGGCATCGTCAACGTGTCGGCCAAGGACAAGGGCACCGGCAAGGAACAGCAGATCCGCATCCAGGCCTCCGGTGGTCTCTCTGACGCCGACATCGAGAAGATGGTCAAGGACGCCGAAGCCCATGCGGACGAGGACAAGAAGCGCCGTGAGCTGGTGGAAGCCCGCAACCAGGGTGAATCCCTGATGCATTCCACCGAAAAGTCCCTCAAGGACTACGGCGACAAGGTCTCTGCTGACGACAAGGCCTCGATCGAGAGCGCCGTTGCCGCCCTGAAGACGGCCCTGACCTCCGAAGACGTGGCGGACATCCAGTCCAAGACGCAGGCTCTGGCCGAAGTGTCCATGAAGCTGGGCGAAGCCATGTACAAGGCCTCGCAGGCGGAAGCAGAAGGCGGCGAAGACGCCGGTGCCTCCTCCGCGAAGGACGACGACGTGGTCGATGCCGACTTCGAGGAAGTCAAGGACGACAAGAAATAAGTCACTGGCACGGCGCTCGGGCTCATCCCCGTGGCAGGAGGCTTTCAAAACATGAAACTGCGTACTGTTGAGCCGCCTTTTGGCGCCTACACACTATCGCAGCCGGCGGAGTTCATCCGCCGGCTGGCCAGTCACATGCCATCCAACCGGTTGGGCAGGTGGATGGTATCCTTGCTCCGCAAGACAAGCGTCGGCCGGTCAGCAGGCCCCGTGGATGTTGCCAACGTATTTCCAGCGGTACATGCACGCCTGTACCCGGCAACCAACCGCTGCGAGAAGCGCGCTGTTGCCGGCTCGCATATATTCGACCCGCAGGAACGTGAGGCGCTGGCACAGGCTTTAACCGGATCCACTTCGGATCCGTTTATCTTCGTCGATCTGGGTGCCAATATTGGCCTCTACAGCCTCTGGATGGTTTCCGTGGCTCGTCAGGCTGGACGCGGACTTCTTGGCCTTGCCGTCGAGCCGGATCCGGTCACGCGGGAGAGACTTGAAACAAATCTGGCGTTATCCTCAGCTGACTCCATAACGGTAGCCGCCTGTGCCGTTGGAGAAACAAGCGGCAGAGGAGCGATCGTCACGCATGATGGCAATCGCGGGGAACACCGCGTCAGAACGGCAGAAATAAACGAAGAAGACAGCTTCGAAATTTTGCCGATCGCAGAAATCTGCGCGCGTCATGGAATCGAACGTATTGATGCTATGAAAATCGACCTTGAAGGTCACGATGAAGCCGCGCTTCGTGGGCTGTTCGCCCATGGTCCGGCAAAGCTGTGGCCAGATCTGATTGTCGTTGAGGCCGGCAAGGATGAGGAGTTTCCCCCTGTCGTTCAGCTGTGTCTTGGCAACGGCTACAAGCTTGAGCGCCGCACCAAGCTGAATGCGCTTCTTGCACGGCAGCCAAACGCCTCTAGCAGGCCCAGCAGCGACAGGTGATGGACAGTTCAATGGCGAAGCGCGACTTTTATGAAATCCTCGGCGTTGCGCGCGATGCGGACGAGAAGGTGCTGAAAAGCGCCTACCGGAAGCTTGCAATGCAGTTTCATCCGGACCGCAATCCGGGCGATGACTCCGCCGAGGCGGCATTCAAGGAAGTCAACGAGGCTTATGATGTTCTGAAGGACGGACAGAAGCGGGCAGCCTATGACCGCTTCGGCCATGCCGCCTTCGAGAATGGCGGGGGCGGCGGCGGGGCCGGATTTGGCGGCAACGGCGATTTTGCCTCCACCATGTCCGACATCTTCGAAGAGTTTTTCGGCATGGGCGGCGGGCGCCGCTCGTCCGGCGGGCGCGAGCGCGGCGCGGACCTGCGCTACAACCTCGAAATCACACTGGAAGAAGCCTTCACGGGCAAGACCGTGGAGATCGAGGTTCCGACTTCGGTCACCTGTCAGCCTTGCAGCGGCTCCGGCGCCAAGCCCGGCTCCAGCCCCACCACCTGCCGCACCTGCGGCGGTTCGGGGCGCGTGCGGGCGGCACAGGGCTTCTTCACGCTGGAGCGCACCTGCCCGAGCTGTCAGGGGCGTGGCCAGGTCATTTCCGATCCTTGTCCGCATTGCTCCGGCGTTGGCCGGGTGACGCAGGAGCGCACCCTGTCGGTCAACATTCCGGCCGGCATTGAGGATGGCACCCGCATCCGCCTGGCTGGCGAGGGCGAGGCTGGCCTGCGCGGTGGGCCGTCCGGCGATCTCTATATCTTCCTGTCGCTGAAGCAGCACGAGTTCTTCCAGCGTGACGGGGCGGATCTTTATTGCCGTGTGCCCATCTCCATGACGACGGCAGCCCTTGGCGGCCAGTTCGACGTGCCCACCGTCGAGGGCGGGACGACGCGGGTGAAGGTGCCGGAAGGCACCCAGAACGGCCGCCAGTTCCGCCTCAAGGGCAAAGGCATGCCGGTGATGCGCACCACGCAGCATGGCGACATGTATATTCAGGTCACGGTGGAGACACCGACGAACCTGACCAAACGGCAGCGCGACTTGCTGGCCGAGTTCGAAAAAGAAAGCTCTGGTGAGAACAACCCGGAAAGCACCGGTTTCTTTGCCCGCGTCAAGGATTTCCTCGACAACCTGGGCAACTGACCGCCGCTTTTGGCCAAGACCCCGGAGGCTGACTGCCACCGGGGGCCTTGAAATGGCCACTGTTACCCGGATAGATGTTTTTACCAATCTGACCGGAGGACATTATGGCGGCATTCAGGACGCTCGACGCTAAGCCCTTGAAGAAAAAGCTCAGGGATGAGTTCCGCTTCTTCCGGAACTGGCTCGATAGCCCCCTGACGCTCGGCGCCATCTCTCCCTCCGGTCCGGAACTCGCGCGCCGGATTGCGTCCTTCGTGCCGGTGCGGCCTGATGCGCGCTATCTGGAGCTTGGCCCAGGCACCGGCGTGGTGACGCAGGCGATTTTCGACAGGGGCGTGACAGAGGCGCAGCTGACTGCGCTTGAATACACCACCGAGTTCTGCCGCATGCTGCGCGACCGGTTCCCCCGCATGACGACCATCCAGGGCGATGCCTATGCGCTGCGTCAGACGCTGGAAACGGCCATGCCTGTACAGAACGGCATGTTTGCCGGCATTGTGTCGGGCCTGCCGCTGTTCACGCAACCTGTCGAGAAGCGCCGGGCGCTGATCCTGGATGCGCTGGACCTGTGCGAACCGGGCGCGCCCTACATCCAGTTTTCTTACGCCTTGGTGCCGCCGGTGAAGCCGGAGCCGGGCGTTCTCAACCTCGACAAGACCGGCTGGATTTTTGCCAACCTGCCGCCGGCCCGTGTCTGGGTCTATACCAAGCCGTAAAAGACTGGCCGGCCAGCAATGCCGGCCCGCTTTCGTATTTATGCTGCTGGCTGTTCCGGCTGCGATGCAGCACCATGAGGAGACAGCATGCGCCATCCGAAGATTCTTGTTTTTTCCGGCTCCATCAGGGGCGGGTCGCTCAACACGCGTCTTGCGGGGCTTGCCGCCAAGCGGCTGGCCCTGGCCGATGCGGAGGTGACGCGCATCTCCCTCGCCGACTACCAGATGCCGCTCTATGACGGCGACCTGGAACAGGAGAAGGGCCCGCCGGAAGCCGCCCGCAAGCTCAAGCGCCTGATGCAGGAGCAGCAGGGCATCTTCATCGCCTGCCCGGAATACAATGCCGGGATCACGCCGCTTCTGAAGAACACGCTGGACTGGATCAGCCGCGTAGGCGATCCGGGAGACGTGCCGGGCGCAGCCTTCAAGAACAGGGTGTTCTGCCTCGGCGCAGCCTCTCCCAGCCCCATGGGCGGCATCCGCGGCCTCATGGGCACACGCACCATTCTGGAAGTGGGCCTTGGCGCGCTGGTCCTGCCCGAGATGGCCATGGTGCCGGATGCAGGCGCTGCCTTTGATCCGCAAGGCAATCTCGTCAACGAGAAGGCATCGCGCGCCCTGGATGCAGCCGTGCAGCGGCTGATCCGCGAAACCCGCGCCCACATCTGATCCGGCACTCCGCCCGCCACGCGCTTTTCACCGGCCGGTCAGGTCCGTTGAAGCCTGCAGCTTGGCGGATGGGGTTTTCCCTCCTAAATAGAAGACAACGCTGGCGGCCCTGCGGCCGCCTTTCTTTTGGCGATGCAAGCCAATCATCTGCAGGATCGGACAAGGCATGAGTTCAGAACACGGCATGGGCACCTGGCACGGCACCACCATTCTCATGGTGCGCAAGGGAGGCAAGGTGGTGATTGCCGGTGACGGGCAAGTCTCGCTCGGCCAAACCGTCATCAAGAACACCGCGCGCAAGGTGCGCCCGCTGGCCAAGGGCACCGTCATCGGCGGTTTTGCCGGGGCGACGGCGGATGCCTTCACCCTGTTCGAGCGGCTGGAAGCCAAGCTGGAGCAGTATCCGGGCCAGCTGATGCGTGCCTGCGTGGAACTGGCCAAGGACTGGCGCACCGACCGCTATCTGCGCCGCCTCGAAGCCATGATGCTGGTGGCCGACAAGGATGTGTCGCTGGTGCTGACCGGAACGGGCGACGTGCTGGAGCCGGAAGGCGGGGTCATGGGTATCGGATCGGGCGGCAACTACGCGCTCGCTGCCGCCCGTGCGCTGGTGGAAACGGACTTTGACGCAGAAACCGTTGCCCGCAAGGCCATGGCCATCGCGGCAGACATCTGCGTCTACACCAACGGCAATCTGACGATCGAAAGCCTCGGCAGCGCCAGCTGACCCTGCCCCTTACCCGGATACCAGCACATGACCAATGAGGCCTTCACACGGGAGGATCTGCAGGGCGCGGTGCGCGCCGGCATCCTCTCGCCGCCGCAGCTCGAGGCGCTCGCCACCTATCTGGAGGGATTGCGCCAGCCATCCATCTCCAGCGTGGATGCAGAGGAACTGCGCTTCGTGCGCGGCTTCCACGACATCTTCATCTCCATCGGCATTGGCACACTGCTCTTCGGCCTGTTCTTCTTCCTCACCTTCACGCGCAACTGGGGCCTGAATTTCGCGGGTCTGGCGGTGGCCATCTGGGTCCTGTCCGAAATCTTTGCCCGGCGCATGCGCCTTGCCTTGCCCTCGTTCATCCTGTCGATCCTGTTCCTGCCGGCCACCCTTCTGGCAGTGATCTTTGGTGCGGCGGAACTCATGCCGAGAGCATCGGTGGATGTAACGCTGAAGTTACAAACTGCGATGGATGCACTTCCGGGTGCTGCAATCGTGCTGCTCACGGCGGGGGCAACGGCCATCGCCGCGCTGCATTACTGGCGTTTCCGGGTGCCGGTAGGCGTGGCTGTGATCTGCGCGGGCGCGATCTGCAGCCTGCTTGCCGCAGCGCACGCCGTTGATGAGAATTTTGTCGGTGACTATCTGCCCTGGATCGGGCTTGCTGCCGGTTTTTCTGCCTTTGCAGCGGCCATGTACTTTGACAGCCGCGATCTGACCCGGCGCACCGTCAACAGCGACAAGGCCTTCTGGCTGCATTTCCTCGCGGCCCCGCTCATGGTGCATTCGTTGCAGACCCTCATCATGAGCGGCCTCTACAACACGGGCGCAGGAGAACTGGTTCTGGCCTGTATGATGATCACGCTGGTGCTCATGCTGGCTTTCGTGGCGCTGCTGGTGGACCGGCGGGCGATCCTCGTTTCCGGCCTCGGGTATTTCGGCGTGGCCGTCAGCATGCTGCTGTGGAACGCGGAAGTCTCCAACATGACGGGTGTCTCCGTCACGCTGCTGGTCCTGGGCAGCTTCATCCTGCTGCTGGGTTCTGCATGGGTGCCCCTGCGGCGGAAGCTGCTTGCGCCCCTCGCCGGCACACGCCTGATGCGTTACGTGCCTGCCGCCCAATGATCCTGATGACTGAAAGCTGACACGATGACCAATTTTTCACCCCGGGAAATCGTCTCCGAGCTCGACCGCTACATCGTCGGGCAGAAGGATGCCAAGCGCGCCGTGGCCATTGCCCTGCGCAACCGCTGGCGCCGCCAGCAGCTGGAAAGCCCGATGCGCGAGGAGGTTCTGCCGAAGAACATTCTCATGATCGGGCCCACGGGCGTCGGCAAGACCGAAATTGCCCGCCGTCTCGCCCGCCTCGCCAATGCGCCTTTCGTCAAGGTGGAAGCGACCAAGTTCACCGAGGTCGGCTATGTCGGACGTGATGTGGAGCAGATCGTCCGCGATCTGGTGGAAGCCGGCATCACGCTGGTGCGCGAGCTGCGCCGCGAGGAAGTGAAGGCCAAGGCCCATGTGCTGGCGGAAGAGCGGGTGCTCGATGCCCTCGTTGGCAGTAGCGCCAGCCCGGCCACCCGTGACAGCTTCCGCAAGAAGCTGCGCGAGGGTGACCTTGACGACAAGGAAATCGAGATCCAGGTCCGCGCCCAGCCGCAGATGCCCAGCTTCGAGCTGCCCGGCATGCCCGGTGCCAGCGTCGGCGTGATGAACCTGTCCGACATGCTGGGCAAGGCGCTTGGCGGCCAGACCAAGCCGCGCCGGGTAACGGTGAAGGAGTCGCACGACATCCTCATCACCGAGGAGTCCGACAAGCTGCTGGATGAGGAGAAGGTCGTGCGCGAGGCTGTAAGCCTCGTGGAGAATTCCGGCATCGTCTTCCTCGACGAGATCGACAAGATCTGCGCCCGCGATGGCCGCACCGGCGGCGACGTTTCCCGCGAAGGTGTGCAGCGCGACCTGCTGCCGCTGATCGAGGGTACGGTGGTGTCCACCAAGCACGGGCCGGTGAAGACCGACCACATCCTCTTCATCGCCTCGGGCGCCTTCCATGTGGCCAAGCCTTCCGATCTTTTGCCGGAGCTGCAGGGCCGCCTGCCGATCCGCGTCGAGCTGAAGGCGCTGACGCGGGAAGACTTCCGCGCCATCCTGACCGAGCCGGAAGCCAGCCTCATCAAGCAGTATGTGGCGCTTCTGGGCACCGAAGGGGTGGAATTGAGCTTCGCCGATGACGCGATTGACGAGATCGCCACCATCGCGGTTGATCTCAACTCCAGTGTCGAGAACATCGGCGCCCGGCGCCTGCAGACCGTGATGGAGCGCATTCTGGACGAAGTGTCCTTCACCGCACCGGACAAGTCAGGCAGCAAGGTGGAGATCACGGCGGACTTCGTGCGCAGCAACATCGGCGAGCTGGCCAAGAATGTCGACCTGTCCCGCTTCATCCTCTGAGGCCGCAGCGATGCTTCACAACTTTCGCGTCATGCACAGGCACGGCCATTTGCCGCGCTTGCAGGCGGGACGGCCAAATGGCAGCATGCGGCCATGGTAGCGATCCGCAAAAGCTTTGAAGAGGGGCACAGGCGCAAGTTTCTGGTGGTCGTGGACGACACACCGGAATGCGACCGTGCCATCATTTACGCCGCAAAACGCGCCGCCCGCACGGGCGGCGTGGTCACCCTCCTCTTCGTGATTGCCCCCGGCGATTTCCAGCACTGGCTGGGCGTCGAGGACATCATGCGCGCCGAAGCGCAGGAAGAGGCGGAGAAGACCCTTGCCAGAGCCGCTGGCCGGGCCCGGGCTGTCGCCCGCACCGAGCCGGAACTGGTCATCCGCGAGGGGAACAAGTCCGACGAGATCGTCAAGCTGATCGAGTCCGACGACGACATCGCCATTCTGGTGCTGGCGGCCGGCATGAGTTCGGAAGGCCCCGGCCCGCTGGTCACCTCAATCGCCGGCAAGGCGGCCGGCAATTTCCCGATCCCCGTCACCATCGTGCCGGGCAATCTGGGTGATGACGAGATCGCCGCCCTTGCATGAGGGCGGATGAAGCGCCAAATCTTCTGCCGGACGCGCGCGGATGTGCTTGACCTGTGGTCAAACGCACCTAAGTAGTTTATAAAGATTCCAATCTGGGGCGCGTCCGGCAAGCCGTTACCGCCAGTCGAAGAGACCTTGCCCCGACGATCGACTGAGGATCAGACCCATGTTCATCCAGACCGAGGCAACCCCGAATCCCTCGACCCTGAAGTTCCTGCCCGGCCGTGTCGTGCTGCCGGAAGGCACGCATGATTTCCGCTCGGCCCATGACGCTGCCGCCTCGCCGCTGGCGCAGCGCCTGTTCGACGTGCCGGGCGTTTCGGCCGTGTTCTTCGGCCATGACTTCATCACCGTCACCAAGGACGACACCGACTGGCAGCACATGAAGCCCGCCATTCTCGGCGCGATCATGGAGCAGTTCATGTCCGGCCAGCCGGTCATGCAGATGAGCGGCAACACGGATGACGGTGTGGACGGTGAAGAGTTCTTTGACGCTGCCGACGAAGAGACGGTGACGGTCATCAAGGACCTGATCGAGACCCGTGTGCGCCCGGCAGTGGCGCAGGATGGCGGCGACATCACCTTCAAGGGCTTCAAGGAAGGCGTCGTCTATCTGTCGATGCGCGGCGCCTGCGCCGGCTGCCCGTCCTCCACCGCAACGCTGAAGCACGGCATCCAGAACCTGCTGCGGCATTTCGTGCCCGAGGTCGAGGAAGTCCGCGCTCTGTAAGCCGGTTCACCGAAAGCCGCTCTCGACAAGCGCGGTTCAGGCCACTACAGCAATCCGGATGCAGCAGCCGCTGCATCCGGATTTTCTTTAAGCCGCACCCCCGTCCGGTGCCGCTCCAGTAAGCCTTGCGGAGGCCGGGACAGGCGATGACCCGACTGCTTGCCATCGATACGGCCCAGGCCAATTGCGCGGTTGCCGTGCTGACGCTGACAGACCGCGGCGAAACGCTGGTGTCCCGCAGCGAGGCCATCGGCCGCGGTCATGCGGAAGCCTTGATGCCGATGATCGAGGCGGTGATGGCCGAAGCGGGCGTCACCTTTGCGGATCTCGACCGGATTGCCGTCACCTGTGGTCCCGGCAGCTTTACCGGGCTCCGGGTCGGCCTGTCCGTTGCCCGCGGCTTTGCGCTGGTGCGGCAGATCCCGGCCATCGGCATTTCCGTTCTCGACGGCCTTGCCGCCGAGGCCCGGGCAGAGGCGGAAGGCCGGCCCGTTCTGGCCGTGCTGGAAGCCCGCGAAGACGAGATCTACGCAGCCTTTTATGATGAAACCGGCCATCCGGCAGGCGAGCCGGAGGTGGCCTTGCGGCACGATCTGGCGGCCCGCATCACGCCGGACATGGTGCTGACCGGCTCGGCGGCACCTGCTCTTGCTGAAGCTTGCGGCCTTGCCGGCGTGAAGGTGCACGGCACGGCCAGCGTGCCGGACATTGCCACGGTGGCGCGGCTGGGAGCGGCGGCGCAGGCAACAGGCCTGCCGCCAGTGCCGCTTTACCTGCGCCCGCCGGATGCCAAGCCGCAGCTCAAAGGGAGGATCGAGCGGATATGAGTTTCTGGTGGTTCTGGTCTGCCCCGCCTGTGACTGAGCCTGTCGAAGACGAGGATCTGCCGCGCCTTGCGGATATCCACGCCAAATCCTTTGCCCATGGCTGGGATGAAGACGAACTGGCGCGCCTGCGTTCGCAGGACGGAGTTCTGATGCTGCTTGCCCGCCGTGCCAGCCCCTATGGCACGCGTGCGCCCGTCGGCTTCGTCATCATGCGGCAGGTGGCCGATGAGGCGGAAGTGCTGACGCTGGCTGTCGATCCGCGCCAGCGCGGGCGCGGCGTTGCCCGCAGGCTGATGCAGGAAGCGATGTTCCGCCTTTATGGCGAGCGCTGCGCCAGTGTCTTTCTGGAAGTGGATGCCGCCAATGAAGCTGCCCTGCATCTTTACCGGAGCCTGCGGTTCCAGCAGGTGGGCGAGCGCAAGGGCTATTACCGGCAGAGCGAGAAAGACGGGACTGCGCTTGTCATGCGCGCCGATCTTGGCTAATCGCTCAAGACAGGGTTCAACGCGGAAGGAAAGGGGCAGGCATGTCCGGTGACCGGCCAAACTCGCTCGCCGATCAGTGCATCGCCAAAGGCATGCGCATGACGGAGCAGCGCCGCATCATCGCCTCCGTCATCGAGGAGGCGACGGACCATCCGGATGTGGAGGAACTCTACCGCCGGGCCTCCGCGCTCGATGCCCGCATTTCCATCTCCACCGTCTACCGCACCGTGAAGCTGTTCGAGGATGCCGGCATCATCGAACGGCACGATTTCCGCGACGGGCGCTCGCGCTACGAGACGGTGCCGGACGAGCATCACGACCATCTGATCGACCTGCGCAACGGCACGGTGATCGAGTTCCGCAGCGAGGAAATCGAGGCGCTGCAGGAGCTGATTGCCAAGCGGCTCGGTTACCGGCTGGTGGACCATCGGCTGGAACTGTACTGCGTGCCGCTGGCGCCCAAGGCCCCGGAGGGCGGCGATGCAGCAGAGTAAGGCGGTCTGCGTCATCTTTCTGCTGACAATCGTCTCCCTGATCCTCATTCCGCTGCAGTGGCTGGCGATGAAGGCCGGCCATCCGGTGCAGCGGCAGCTTCCGTATCTGTGGCACCGCATTGCCACAAGGCTTGTCGGCATCCGCATCACGCAGAAGGGCAAGCCCGCCACCCACCGGCCGCTGCTGATCGTCGCCAATCACGCGTCCTGGGTGGACATCACCGTTCTGGGCGCCGTGATGCCGCTGTCCTTCATCGCCAAGTCGGAAGTGGAAGGCTGGCCCATCTTCGGGCTTTTCGCCAAGCTTCAGCGCACGGTTTTCGTCAACCGCACCCGCCGGACCGAGACGGGGGCTGTCGCCAGCCAGATTGCCGGGCGCATGGCCAGCGGCGATGCCATGGTGCTGTTTGCCGAAGGCACGTCCAACGACGGCAACAGCGTTCTGCCCTTCCGCTCCGCCCTTCTGGGCGCAGCCACCAAGGCGCTGGAAAATGGTGCGCCCGTTCAGGTGCAGCCGCTGTCCATCGTCTATGCCCGCCAGCACGGCATTCCGCTGGACAGGCGCACCCGTGCGCGCATTGCCTGGTATGGCGACATGGAGCTGGGCGGCCACCTGTGGGGCGTGTTCTGCAATGGCGCCATTGATGTGGAGCTGACCTGGGGCGAGCCGGTGGAAGTGAGCCCCGGAACTGACCGCAAGGCCCTGACTGCCCGCCTTCATGCCGATGTGGAACGCATGACCATTGCCGGGCTGACGGGACGCATGCCGCTGGACCCGGAGGCCAGTGAGGCTGAAGTTCCGGCCAGCGAAGCAACACAATGACGCCCCGCCTATTCTCATCGGCAGCAAAAGCGGCTAAAGCTGGCGGAAATCGAGGGCGGCCTCTCCTGTGACGGCAAACCGTCACATGGCCCCTGTATATCTGATCTGCGCGAGCCCGCGTGATGGCATTGACCGTCCGGGCGCCGTGAGGAGCTCATGACCCAGCGTTCCAGTGAACTGCACCCGGCCAGCCCGGCCCAATCCCCTTCCACGGCCCATTCCCACACCAATGGCAGCCAGACGGCGGGCGGCGAAGGCTCTGACGAGGCTGTGGTCAGCCGCCGGGCGGAAGGCAGCGATCAGGACGGCATGAAGAAGGTCTTCGTGCGCACCTATGGCTGCCAGATGAATGTCTATGACAGCGACCGCATGGCCGATGTGCTGGGCCCGCAGGGCTACCGCACCACGGACAGCATGGATGACGCGGATCTGGTGATCCTCAACACCTGCCACATCCGCGAGAAGGCTGCCGAGAAGGTCTATTCCGAGCTTGGCCGCATCCGCAAGCTGAAGGACGAGCGCGGCCCCGGCGGCAAACCGCTGATGGTGGGCGTTGCCGGCTGCGTGGCGCAGGCGGAGGGGCAGGAAATCGCGCGCCGCGCGCCCGTGGTGGACATGGTCTTCGGCCCGCAGAGCTATCACCGTCTGCCGGATCTGATCGCCCGCGCCTCGCGCGGGGAAAGCGTGGTCGAAACCGAATTCGAGATCGAGGACAAGTTCGAGCACCTGTCGAAGGAAGCGGCAAAGCCGGGCCTGAAGCGGGCGCCTTCTGCCTTCCTGACCGTGCAGGAAGGCTGCGACAAGTTCTGCACCTTCTGCGTGGTGCCCTATACGCGCGGCTCGGAAGTGTCGCGCCCGCTCGCCCAGATCCTGCGCGAGGCGGAACAGATGGCCGCACAGGGCGTGCGCGAGGTGACGCTGCTGGGCCAGAACGTTAACGCCTGGCATGGCGATGGCCCGGACGGAAAGCCCCTCGGCCTTGGCTATCTGCTGCGGCGCCTTGCGGAGATTCCGGGGCTCGACCGGCTGCGCTACACCACCAGCCATCCGCGTGACATGGATGACGAGCTGATCGCCGCGCACCGGGACCTCAAGGAACTGATGCCCTATCTGCATCTGCCGGTGCAGTCGGGCTCTGACCGGATTCTGGCGGCGATGAACCGCCGCCATACGCGCGAGGATTATTTCCGCCTGATCGGCCGCATCCGCGAGGCTGCACCGGGCCTGGCGCTTTCGGGCGATTTCATCGTCGGCTTCCCCGGCGAGACGGATCAGGATTTCGCCGATACGCTGGATCTGGTGCGGCGCGTGGAATATGCCGCCTGCTTCTCGTTCAAATACAGCCAGCGCCCCGGCACGCCGGGCGCAACCATGGCAGATCAGGTGCCGGAGGACGTGAAGACCGCCCGGCTGCTCGAGCTGCAGGCCTTGCTGGCTGAGCAGCAGCGTGCCTTCAACCGGTCCCGCGTCGGCATGCAGATGGACGTGCTGTTCGAGAAGGCTGGGCGCATGCCCGGCCAGATCACCGGCAAGTCCCCCTGGCTGCAGCCGGTGCAGGTGGACGGGCCGCAGGATCTGATCGGCACGATCCAAACCGTGGAAATTTACGACACGGGCTCCAATTCGCTGTTCGGACGGCTGATTGCAGGGCACACTGATGTTCAGCTCAGTTCCACGAGCCCTGCCAAGGAGGCGGCCATTGACGCGTGACAGCCAGACAACGCTTCGCAAGCCCTCTGACCGGGGAGCAGTCCCCGCCTCTGACATGACCCACATTGTCCTTGCGTTCGATGACAACAGGCTGATTGGTGACCTTTTCGGCCAGTTTGACCAGAACCTGGCCCTGATCGAGCAGCGCCTTGGCGTCGACGCCATCGCCCGCGGCAATCAGGTGACGCTGAAGGGCAAGCACCGTCAGTGCGTGCAGGCACGCCACGCCCTCGAATCACTTTACCAGCGCCTGCAGCAGGGCCACGAAATCCACCCGGCCGATGTGGAAGGCGCGCTGCGCATGGCGGTGGCCGCCGATGCCCAGCTGCCGCTGCCGACGCTGGAGCCGCGCTCCCGCCTCTCCTTCGCGCAGATCTCGACCCGCAAGAAGACCGTTGTCGCCCGCACGGCAGCACAGGATGCCTATATCCGCTCCATGGACCGCGCCGATCTGATTTTCGGCACCGGCCCTGCCGGTACGGGCAAGACCTTCCTCGCGGTGGCCTATGCCGCTGCCCTGATCGAGCGCGGCGATGCCTCGCGGCTGATCCTCTCCCGTCCCGCCGTTGAAGCGGGCGAACGCCTCGGCTTTCTGCCGGGTGACATGAAGGAGAAGGTCGACCCCTATCTGCGCCCGCTCTATGACGCGCTCTACGAAATGATGCCGCCGGAAAAGGTCGATCGCGGCCTGCAGTCCGGCATGATCGAAGTGGCCCCGCTCGCCTTCATGCGCGGGCGCACGCTCTCCAACGCCGTCGTGCTGCTGGATGAGGCGCAGAACACCACGACGATGCAGATGAAGATGTTCCTCACCCGTCTGGGCGAGAACTCCAAGATGATCGTCACCGGCGACCCCAGCCAGATCGACTTGCCCATGGGCCAGAAGTCGGGCCTGCGCGAGGCGCTGGAACTTCTGCCGGACATCGAGGGCGTGGCCCACGTGCAGTTCACAGATGTGGACGTTGTGCGCCACGAGCTGGTGGCCCGCATCGTGCGCGCCTATGACGACGCCAGCCGCGAAGAGCTGCAGGAGCGGGAGCGCCGGCATGCCCTGCGCGCTGCTGCCGCGCAGCAGCAGGAGTAAGCCCTGTGGCCCCTGCCCCTTCGTCCGCCAGCGCCCTGCCGGAAGATTTCCTGCTGGATCTCAGCATCGAATGTGATGACTGGCCGGAAGAAGACGAACTGGAGGCCCTGAGCCTGCGCGCTGCGGAAGCCGCCTTCCGCATTGGCGGGCTCAAGGCCATGCCCGGCTCCGAACTGTCGCTTCTTTTCGTCGATGATGCGCGTATCCGCGAGCTCAACGCCGAGTGGCGGAACAAGGACAAGGCCACGAATGTTCTCTCCTTCCCGGGCGGGGAAGAGATGAACGGGCTTTACGGCCCTCTGCTTGGTGATATCGTATTCGCGCTGGAAACAGTCTCGAAGGAGGCTGAAGAGCAGGATATTTCCTTTCAGGATCATTTTTTGCATCTTGTAGTGCACGGACTCCTTCATCTTTTCGGGTATGATCACCAAATGGAGGCCGAAGCCGAAGAGATGGAAGATCTGGAGCGGCGGATCCTTGCCAGCATGGGCATTGCCGACCCATATGCGGACGTGCCGCTTGTGGCGGACGACCCGCAGGAGCCCTGATCCCGCAAGGGTGACAGCAGGGACAACGAACGAATGGACAGATGACAGTTTCTGAAAGTGGTAGTATCGCAACGCCTGCGGCCAGTCCGGCTTCCGTGCCGGTTCAGGAAGACGGCGCCGACCCACGACTATCCGGGCCCCGAAAACCGGGGCCTCTGGCCCGGCTGGCCGGGCACCTGACCCGCCTGCGCCGGTCAAGCGCGTCGAGCCTGCGGGAAAATCTCCAGGACGAGCTTGCCCGCGAACTGGTTGAAGGTGGGGATACGGCATTTTCGCCGGAAGAGCGGCTGCTGCTCGGCAACATTCTCCGCCTGCGCGAGCTGCGCGTCGATGACGTCATGGTTCCCCGCGCAGATATCGAGGCGGTGGACGACAGCGTGACGCTGGGCCGCCTGATGGAAGTGTTCCGCGAGAATGGCCACTCCCGCATGCCGGTCTATCACGAGAGCCTTGATGACCCGCGCGGCATGGTTCACATCAAGGATCTGATGGCCTTCATCGCCCGTCTTGCCACGCCATCCGAGGCCGGGGCCGCAAAAGACACCGACGTATCAGCCAAGAATTCCGCCCTTGATCTGACCTTGATCGATCTGACGCTGACGCTCGCCGAAACCGGGCTGCTGCGGCCGCTTCTGTTTGTGCCACCCTCCATGCCGGCGACCGACCTGATGGCCAAGATGCAGGCGAGCCGCGTGCAGATGGCGCTGGTCATCGATGAATACGGCGGCACGGATGGCCTCGTCTCGCTGGAGGATATCGTCGAGACAGTCGTCGGCGATATCGAGGACGAGCACGACGAGGACGAAGAGGCAATGCTCCAGCCGGCCGGTGAGGGCGTCTGGATTGCCGATCCCCGCATTCCGCTGGAAGAGCTGTCCGAACAGCTGGGCACCGATTTCAACGCCGGTGAAATGGCCGAGGAGGTGGACACGCTGGGCGGCCTGCTGTTCACCCTGCTTGGCCGGGTGCCGGTGCGCGGCGAACTGATCGCCCCCAAGGAGGTCACCGGCTACGAATTCGAAGTTCTCGATGCGGACCCGCGCCGGATCAAGCGCCTGAGAGTGCGCAAGCGCCGGGTGGAAGGCCGCACGGGCGACCAGCGGCGGCGGACGAAGCGCGACGAAAAGACAACAGGGACGGAACCTCCTGCCACGTAAGTGCCAAGGCTTTGAAACGCCGGCCCATCATGCCCGGGCGTTGCCCGGGCGCCGCCTGGGACTGGCCAGATGAGAGCGCAGGTCCGGAAGACTTGACCTGCGCTCTGACGCCCCCCACATGCTGCGGGCCGTAAGCGGCGGAGAGAATTGACAATGCCCTTCCTGCCAGACCTGATACGGCGCGCCGCCAGCCCCTTCCTTCTGGCGCACGGCAAGAGACGGTGGCTTCTGGCCTTTGCCGCAGGCGCAGCTTCGGTTCTGGCCCTGCCGCCGTTCAACATTCTCCCCGTGCTCTTTGTCACGCTGCCGGCTCTCGTGTGGCTGATCGACGGCGCGGCGGGCGCAAAGGACAGTGTTCCCTCCGGACGGCGGATGCGGGCCGGATTTGCCATCGGCTGGTGCTTCGGCTTTGGTTACTTCCTTGCCGGCCTGTGGTGGATCGGCAGCGCCTTTCTGGTGGAAGCCGAGCAATATGCCTGGATGCTGCCCTTTGCCATTGCAGGTCTTCCGGCGGGGCTGGCGCTGTTTCACGCAGCGGCCATTGCACTGGCGACCCGTTTCTGGCCCGAACATGCGGGCCGCATGCTGCTGCTTGCGGGGCTGCTGGCCATCTCTGACTGGCTGCGCGGCCATATCCTGACCGGATTTCCCTGGAACAGCTTCGGCTACAGTGTGTCCGGCAGCCTCGCCCTGTCCCAGAGCGCCAGTCTCATCGGCATCTACGGGCTGAGCGCCCTTGTCATTGCCTGTGCAACCGCACCGGCGGCACTGGCAGATGCCGGACGCCGCAGCTGGCTGCCGCTCACCCTGAGCCTTGCAGTGCTCGCCGGTATGTGGGGCTGGGGCAACGCAAGGCTTGCAAGACCGGCGGAACTTGCGGAGCCCCCGGTAGATATCCGCGTCATACAACCCAATATCGCGCAAAACGAGAAGTGGCTTCCTGAAAATAAAGTTTCGATTTTCAGAAGCTATCTTGGGTTGAGCAGATCCGCCAAAATCGATAATGCCGTAAGTAATACGCGCAAGGTCTTTATCTGGCCAGAATCGGCATTTCCTTTTCTTTTGACAAGTTCTCCAGAGGCTCTGACAGAGATAGATTCTCTTCTGGAGCCGGATCAGACACTTGTTACAGGTGCAATCCGCGCCGAGAGAGGACCTGAAGAGACAAAATATTACAACAGCATCTACGTCATAGGAGATGGCAGCGAGATTCTGGATGCCTATGACAAGGTGCGCCTCGTCCCGTTCGGAGAGTACCTGCCCCTGTCCGGCCTGCTCGAACGGCTGGGTATCCGCAAGCTGGTCAATGCCCCCGGCGCCTTCACGGCGGGCTATGCGCCCCGCGTTATGGAGACGGGTGGCCTGCCCCCCTTCCTGCCCCTGATCTGCTATGAAGCGATCTTTCCGCAAATGGCATCAGAGGCCGGAAGCCGCCCGGACTGGCTGCTCAATGTCACCAATGACGCCTGGTTCGGGAACACGGCCGGGCCCTACCAGCACCTGGCTCAGGCCCGGTTCCGGGCCATCGAGCAAGGATTGCCCCTTGTCAGATCTGCCAATACAGGTATATCAGCTGTCATTGATCCGTATGGCCGGGTAACGGGCTCTCTTCCTCTCAACCGGCCCGGCGTGATCGACGCTCAGCTCACTGCACCATTGCAGGCGACGCTTTATGCGCGGTACGGAGATGCGGGACTGGCCGGACTCCTGATCATTTTTACTACATTCTTTACTTTAGCGAGCCTCAACCTGCCTTCGCGTCATAATTGATATTGAATGGGAGAGTCCGCGAGCATAGTGTAGTACAACCGCAGCTTCCGGAGGAGCAGTGGAAACCGCGAAACAGAGGACCGGCAGTGGGTGGTCCGGTCCACACCCGAAGCGCCAGGATGGCAGCTCAAAGTGAGTTTCGTGTTCTTGAAAACCCGCGTGGACCTTCTGGCCGGAGGACACGCTGAACGGAAAGATGAGGGCAATGCCCAGCAAGAAAGCACCTAACCCGATCGACGTGCATGTCGGCAGCCGCGTCCGTCTGCGCCGCATGATGCTTGGCATGAGCCAGGAGAAGCTCGGTGAGAGCCTCGGCATCACGTTTCAGCAGATCCAGAAATACGAAAAGGGCACCAACCGCATTGGTGCCTCGCGCCTGCAGCACATCTCGACCGTGCTCAAGGTGCCGGTCGCCTTCTTCTTCGAAGACGCTCCCGGTTCGCCGGACGACTTCGAAGGCTTTGGCGAGTCGCAGCCGACCTCCTATGTGGTCGACTTCCTCTCCTCCTCCGAAGGCCTGTCCCTGAACAAGGCCTTCGTGCGGATCGAGGACCCCAAGGTGCGCCGCAAGATCGTCGATCTGGTCCGTGCCCTTGCGGGCGACGAGGCCTGACACAAGGCTTTGAAGATGCTGTTACATCAAGCTTCGAAAATGCTGAGACGGCATAAGGACTTGATAACGTTCCGGAGAGACAGTCCCGCCGGGATGCAGCGTCACATGATCTTCAACGGCGAGGGAACTTGACGCTCGCTGACCAATCTGCTTCATCACTTGACTTGGCGGCGGAGAAATTCCGCCGCCATGTTCATATTTTCCCAGAAGGACGTTCGGCTATGGCCCGTCAGGACTATCTCTTCACCTCCGAGTCCGTCTCGGAAGGTCATCCCGACAAGGTGTGCGACCGCATTTCCGATGCTGTCGTTGATGCCTACCTGCGTGAAATGCCCGAGGCACGCGTTGCCTGCGAGACCCTTGCAACCACGAACCGCATCGTGATTGCTGGTGAAACCCGTGGTCCTGCGACCATCACCAAGGATTACGTGGCCCATCTGGCGCGCCTGGCCGTCAAGGATATCGGCTACGCCCAGGAAGGCTTCCACTGGGAAAACTGCGACATCTCCGTGTACCTGCACGCCCAGTCCGCTCACATCGCCCAGGGCGTTGACGCCGGCGACAACAAGGACGAAGGTGCAGGCGACCAGGGCATCATGTTCGGCTATGCCTGCCGCGAGACGCCGGAGCTGATGCCCGCGCCGATCTACTACTCGCACAAGATTCTCCGCCTGCTCGCCGAAGCCCGCAAGTCGGGCCGCGAGCCGGTGCTGGGGCCGGATGCCAAGAGCCAGGTGACCGTCCGCTACCAGGGCGGCGTTCCGGTTGGCGTCAGCTCCATCGTGCTGTCGACCCAGCATCTCGATGCCACGCTCACCTCGCGCGATGTGCGCAACATCGTCGAGCCCTATATCCGCAGCGCCCTGCCGGATGGCTGGATCGACGAGCAGACCGCATGGCACGTGAACCCGACCGGCGCCTTCGTCATCGGCGGTCCGGACGGCGACTGCGGCCTGACCGGCCGCAAGATCATCGTCGACACCTACGGCGGTGCAGCCCCGCATGGCGGCGGCGCCTTCTCCGGCAAGGACCCGACCAAGGTGGACCGTTCGGCCGCCTATGCCGCGCGCTACCTTGCCAAGAACGTGGTGGCCGCCGACCTCGCCGACCGCTGCACCATTCAGCTGTCTTACGCCATCGGCGTGTCCGAGCCGCTGTCGGTCTATGTCGACCTGCACGGCACCGGCCGCTGCGATGAAGCCAGGCTCGAAAAGGGCCTGCGCGACATCATGAGCCTCACCCCGCGCGGCATCCGCCAGCACCTGAAGCTCAATGCCCCGATCTATGAGCGCACCGCCGCTTACGGCCACTTCGGCCGTGCGCCGGAAGCAGATGGCGGCTTCTCCTGGGAAGCCACCGATCTGGTGGGCGCGCTCAAGGGCTTTGCCGGCTGAGGCAGCCCGTCTTCATGAACCGGAGCGCCGGCTGCCCGATGGCGGCCGGCGTTTCCTATCCGGGGGCGCGTTTCCTGAAGCGCCCAGCCATTCGTTTGACCGCATGGACCCATGACTGATTTCTACGACGGTTCCTTCTATGGACGGCGCAAGGGCAAGCCGCTGACGCCGCGCCAGATCACGCTGATGGAAACGGACATGCCGCGCCTGCGGCTGGATCCGTCCGTTCCCGCACCTGCGGACCTTGCCAGCCTGTTTGAAGCGCCTGTGCGCGAAATCTGGCTGGAAGTGGGCTTCGGCGGCGGCGAGCATCTTCTGCACCGGGCCCGCGAGAATCCGGATGTCGGCATCATCGGCATCGAACCTTTCAGCACCTCCATGGGCAAGGCGCTGGTCGAGGTGGTGGATGGCGGGCTGAAGAATGTCCGCCTTTATGACGACGACGCGGTGCAGATCCTTGACTGGCTGCCGGAGGCAAGCCTGTCCCTTGCCTACCAGCTCTATCCGGACCCCTGGCACAAGAAGCGCCACTGGAAGCGCCGGTTCATCAGCCCGAAAAACCTCGACCGTTACGCCCGCGCGCTGCGTCCGGGATCGCAGTTCCGCTTTGCCAGCGACATCGACACCTATGTGGACTGGACCCTGCGCCACATCCGTGACCACGAAGCCTTTGAATGGACGGCCGAAACGGCTGATGACTGGCGCCAGCCCTGGGCTGGCTGGCCAGGCACCCGCTATGAGGCCAAGGCGCTCAGGGAAGGCCGCGTGCCGCGCTATCTCACCTTCCTGCGGGGCTGAGCCCGCAAAGGGAGCATCTGCCGGAAGGCGGTAACAGGGCTTTGCCCTTGCTTTTCCGGCAGACTTGCGTATAAAGGCGTCATTCATCTTCTCTAGCGGCTCGATCGGAGCAGTATGAGAGTGGGCCCCGCGAAGGACCCGCTCTTTTTTGTTTAGGCCGGTCGTGATGCTGGCGGAATGGACGGCCGGGAGATCCCGGCGCCGGACCGCCCCCGGACAGGAGACACGCATTGAGTTTGCAAGAGCCCCGTATCGTCATCGAAGACGGCCTTGATGCCCGCGTTGCCGCCATCGTGGAACCGGTGATCGCTGACCTTGGCTACCGGCTGGTGCGCGTGAAGATCAGCGCCGCAAACGGCTGCACCCTGCAGATCATGGCCGAGCGGCCCGACGGCACGATGACCGTGGATGACTGCGAGGAGATCAGCCGCGCCGTTTCGCCCGCCCTCGACGTGGACGATCCGATCAACCGCGCCTATCATCTTGAAGTTTCCTCGCCTGGCATCGACCGCCCGCTGGTGCGCGAGAGCGATTTCGTCCGCTGGTCCGGCCACGAGGCCAAGGTCGAGATGTCCGTGCCGCAGGATGGCCGCAAGCGTTTCCGTGGCGTCATCACCGGCGTAGAAGGCGGAGCTGCGGTGCTGCGTCTTTCCGACGCGCCGGAAGGCACGCCGAACCCGGTTCTGCTGCCGCTTGGCGAGATCGGCGAAGCCCGGCTGGTGCTGACCGACGATCTGATCCGCGCCGCGCTCAAGGCCGAAAAGGCTGCCCTTGCGGCCCGCGGCATCGATGCCGATGACCTTGATGACGAGGACACGGAATTCGAATACGAGCACGATAACGACGACGAAGATGATGACGGGGACGGCTCCGGCTCCTCCGGAGACCGGGCCAACTGAGGCCTGCCCCTTTTCAACGCTTTGAGACAAGCGCGCGGAGAACAGGCGCGCAAGAGGAGTGAACGAGAATGGCTATCAGCGCGAACCGGCTGGAACTGCTCCAGATCGCCGATGCGGTTGCCCGGGAAAAGACGATTGACCGGGGCATCGTGATCGCTGCCATGGAGGACGCCATCCAGAAGGCGGCCCGTTCCCGTTATGGCACCGAGACGGAAGTGCGCGCAGAGATCAATCCGAAGACCGGCGAGATCCGTCTGCAGCGCCTGCTCCAGGTGGTCGAGACGGTGGAGAATTTCTCTACCGATATCGCGCTCGAGGATGCCAAGCAGCGCAACCCGGAAGCCACCATCGGCGACTATATCGCCGAGCCGCTGCCGCCGCTAGACTTCGGCCGCATTGCCGCCCAGTCCGCCAAGCAGGTGATCGTGCAGAAAGTGCGCGAGGCCGAGCGTGACCGTCAGTTCGACGAGTTCAAGGACCGTATCGGCGAAGTGGTCAACGGCACGGTCAAGCGCGCCGAATATGGCAACGTCATCGTCGACCTTGGGCGCGGTGAAGGCATCGTCCGCCGTGACGAGCTGATCCCGCGCGAGCTGTTCCGCACCGGTGACCGCATCCGTGCCTATATCTACGACGTGCGCCGCGAACAGCGCGGCCCGCAGATCTTCCTGTCGCGCACCCATCCGCAATTCATGGCGAAACTCTTTGCGCAGGAGGTCCCGGAGATCTATGATGGTGTCATCGAGATCAAGGCCGTGGCCCGTGACCCGGGTTCGCGTGCCAAGATCGCCGTCATTTCCAAGGACAGCTCCATCGACCCGGTCGGCGCCTGCGTCGGTATGCGCGGTTCGCGTGTTCAGGCCGTTGTGGGCGAGCTTCAGGGCGAGAAGATCGACATCATTCCGTGGAACCCGGATGAGGCGACCTTCATCGTCAACGCCCTGCAGCCGGCGGAAGTCGCCAAGGTCGTGGTGGACGAGGATGCCGAGCGCATCGAGGTCGTGGTGCCGGACGAGCAGCTGTCGCTGGCCATTGGCCGCCGCGGCCAGAACGTGCGCCTGGCTTCGCAGCTGACCGGCTGGGCTATCGACATCATGACCGAGCAGGAAGAAAGCGAGCGGCGCCAGAAGGAATTCCAGGAGCGCTCCACCCTGTTCATGGAATGCCTCAACGTGGACGAGATGGTTGGCCAGCTGCTGGCGACCGAAGGCTTCACGTCGGTTGAGGAAGTGGCCTATGTCGATCTCGGGGAAATCTCGATGATCGAAGGCTTCGATGATGACACCGCCGAGGAAATCCAGGCCCGTGCCCGTGATTATCTCGCCGAGCTGGAAGCCAAGCAGGACGAGGAGCGCCGCGCTCTGGGTGTTGCCGACGAGCTGCGCCAGATCGATGGCCTGACCACCGCGATGCTGGTTGCCCTGGGCAAGGACGGCATCAAGACGATCGAGGATCTGGCGGGTTGCGCCGCCGATGATCTGGTCGGCTGGACCGAGCGCAAGGATGGCGAGACCAAGCGTTTCGACGGCGCCCTGTCGTCCTTCGCAGTGTCGCGCACCGATGCCGAGGGCATGGTCATGGCTGCCCGCCTTGCGGCAGGCTGGATCACCGAGGAAGAGCTTGCGGCCCACATGGGCACGTTCGAGGAAGAGGCGGAAGACGGCGAAGAAGAAGACGCCGGCGAGACCGCCTGACGAGAAGGGCTTCCGGGGCGGTTCCGCCAGGAAGCACATCCGCAGGACAGGCAGGGACAATGGTCCGGTTGCACGCCTTGCGGGATGAACGGGAACCAGAACCTGCCTGCGGCCTTGTGTGAGGCGCAGGCAGGCAGAAGGAATGGAGGCCCACCGGGTGCCGAGGAAGAACGAGCCGCTGGAACGGCAATGTGCGCTCTCGCGGGCGGTCTTGCCGGTTTCGGAGCTGATGCGCTTCGTTCTGGACCCGGAAGGGCAGGTCGTGCCGGACCTCAAGCGCCAGTTGCCAGGACGCGGAGTCTGGATCACGGCAAAGCGTGAGGCCGTCGAGACGGCCCTGAAAAAGCGTGTCTTCGCCAAGGCCTTCAAGGCCGAGGTGAAGGCGGAGCCCGGACTGGCGGATCTTATCGATACGCTGCTCGTCAAGGGCGCGCTGTCCGCACTGTCCCTGTGCCGCAAGGCCGGGGAACTGGTGACCGGGTTTTCCAAGGTCGAGGCCGCGTTGCGGCGCGATCCGGTGATCGCCCTCATTCATGCCTCGGATGCATCCGGGGACGGGATTCGAAAGCTCGCGGCAGCCGCTGCGAGCCAGACAGAGCTGGCAAGCGGCCGTCCGGTCGTCCGTTTGTTCGATTCGACTCAATTGGATTTGGCATTGGGTCGCACTAATGTGATACATGCTGCACTGCTCGCTGGCCGGGCGAGCGAAGGCTTCCTTGAACGTGTGCGTCAACTGGAAGCTTTCCGGGCAGGTTCCGTCACGTATGAACGCTGTGGCGCGGACAGTGCGGTAGCGCAGGACTGAAGGCAAATATGAACGATACGAAGAATCCAGGCGACAAGACGATCAACGTCGAGCGGAAGACCCTCGGCCTCAAGCGGGGCGGCGTCGAACAGGGAACTGTTCGCCAGAGCTTCTCCCATGGCCGGTCGAAGGCTGTCGTCGTGGAAAAGAAGAAACGCCGGGTGGTGGTTCCCGGCCAGGAAGGGCGCCCCGAGGGCGAGGCCCCGGCAGCAGCATCTGCGCCGGCCGAGCGTCCGCGTGAGGCAGCTCCTGCCCCCGCACAGGCCCAGTCCCCGGCGCCCCAGCGCCAGCAGCAGCCCCAGAACCAGGGCGGCGACCGCAATCAGCAGCAGCGCCGTGGGCCGCAGCAGCAGAACCGCGGCCAGCAGCAGCGCCCCGGTGGCGGTGCCGTGCTCCGCTCCCTGACCCAGGAAGAGGCAGCCGCCCGTGCCGCCGCCCTCAAGCTTGCGCAGCAGCGCGAGATCGAGGAGCGCAAGCGCGCCGAAGAGGAAGCCATCCGCCGGGCCGAGGAAGAGGCGATCCGCCGCGTTGAGGAAGAAGCCCGCCGCAAGGTCGAGGAAGAAGAGCGCGCACGCCGCGAGGCCGAAGAGGCCGAGCGCCGCGCTGCCGAGCCGGAAGTTCAGCCTGAGCCGGTGAAGCCGGTGGCTGCAGCGCCCGCCGCTCCCGCTGCCCGTTCTGAAGCCCCTGCCGCGCGCAAGCCCGAAGCAACGGCTGCCCCCGAGCGTCCGCGCCCGGCCGCCGGCCGCACTGCCGAGGAAGAAGCCGAGGAAGAGCGCAAAAACGGCCTGCGGACCGTCAAGCGCCCGAAGGCTCCGGCAGCTCCGGTTGCCAAGCGCAGCACCGGCGATGACCGCCGCCGTTCCAAGCTGACCATTTCTGCCGCGACCGGCGGGTCGGACGAGCAGCGTTCGCGCTCGCTTGCCTCCCTGCGCCGCCGCCGTGAAAAGGAAAAGCGTGGCGGCATGCAGGCTGTGCGCGAGAAGATCTCGCGTGAAGTCATCCTGCCGGAAGTCATCACCATCCAGGAACTCGCCAACCGTATGGCCGAGCGTTCCGTGGACGTGATCAAGCTGCTGATGAAGCAGGGCCAGATGCTGAAGATCAACGACGTGATCGACGCAGACACGGCTGAACTGATCGCTTCCGAGCTGGGCCACACGGTCAAGCGCGTCTCCGAAGCGGACGTGGAGGACGGCCTGTTCTCCGCAGCCGACGAGGAAGGCACCCTGATCTCGCGTCCGCCGGTCGTCACGATCATGGGTCACGTTGACCACGGCAAGACCTCGCTGCTGGATGCGATCCGCAATTCCAAGGTGGTGACGGGCGAAGCCGGTGGCATCACCCAGCACATCGGCGCCTATCAGGTCGAGAAGAACGGTCAGAAGATCACATTCATCGATACGCCGGGCCACGCCGCCTTCACGCAGATGCGTGCCCGCGGCGCCAAGGCAACCGATATCGTCGTGCTGGTGGTGGCTGCCGATGACGGCGTCATGCCGCAGACCAAGGAAGCGATTTCGCATGCCAAGGCTGCCGGTGTGCCGATCATCGTTGCCATCAACAAGATCGACAAGCCGGCTGCTGACCCGAACCGCGTGCGCACCGAACTGCTCCATGACGAGATCGTTGTGGAATCCATGGGCGGTGACACCATCGACGTGGAAGTTTCGGCCAAGACCGGCCTGAACCTCGACCGCCTGCTGGAAATGATCCTGCTGCAGTCGGAAGTTCTGGAACTGCGCGCCAACCCGGAACGCACCGCCGAAGGTCTCGTCATCGAAGCCCAGCTCGACAAGGGCCGTGGTCCGGTGGCAACCGTTCTGGTGCAGAAGGGCACCCTGCGCGTTGGTGACATTCTTGTCGCCGGCGGCGAGTGGGGCAAGGTCCGCGCCATGCTGGACGAGGACGGCAACCAGGTGAAGGAGGCAGGTCCCTCCAAGCCGGTCGAAATCCTCGGCTTCCAGGGTACGCCGGATGCCGGTGACCAGGTCGCCGTGGTCGAGAACGAAGCCCGTGCCCGCGAGATCGTGGACTACCGTCAGCGTCAGAAGCGCGAGAAGCTGTCCGTGCTGAAGGCCGGTTCGCGCGGCTCGCTGGAGCAGATGATGAGCCGTCTGCAGAGCGGCGGCCGCAAGGACTTCCCGCTGGTGGTCAAGGCGGACGTGCAGGGCTCGGCGGAAGCCATTGCCCATGCGCTGGAGAAGCTCGGCAACGACGAAGTCGGCGCCCGCATCCTCCTGTCCGGCGTTGGCGGCATCACCGAGAGCGACGTCACGCTGGCGACCGCCTCGAATGCCTCGATCATCGCGTTCAACGTGCGCGCCAACAAGCAGGCCCGTGAAGCGGCCGAGCGTGAAGGCATCGAGATCCGCTACTACAACATCATCTACGACCTCGTGGATGACGTGAAGGCGGCGATGTCCGGCATGCTGGCTCCCGAGCGGCGCGAAACCTTCATCGGTTATGCCGAGATCCGCGAGATCTTCGACATCACCAAGGTGGGCAAGGTGGCAGGCTGCCTTGTCACGGAAGGTATCGTCGAGCGCGGCGCCGAAGTCCGCCTTATCCGCGACAACGTCGTGGTGCACGAAGGCAAGCTGGGCACGCTCAAGCGCTTCAAGGATGACGTCAAGTCTGTCGAATCCGGTCAGGAATGCGGCATGAACTTCGTCAACTTCCAGGACATGCGCGTCGGCGATGTCATCGAGTGCTTCCGCGTCGAGCAGATCGCCCGCACGCTGTAAGGCAAGCGCCAGACCCGGCGGCATCCGCCGGGCGTCGAGCCAGATGAAATGCTGGCAGGATTGCACGCCGGCGCGAGGAGCTTCCTTTGCGCCGGCGGTTTGTTTTCGCAGGGCACCGGCCGTCCCCGGTGGGCCTGTTTGAGTGGATGACCCAATGGCCAGAACATCAGGAGAGGGCGCCGGCATGCCCTCGCAGCGCCAGCTTCGCGTCGGCGAAATCGTGCGCAAGGAACTGTCGGAAATCCTCACCCGCGGCCAGCTGTCCGACCCGGACCTGGACGGGGTGATCATCACCATCCCGGAAGTGCGGATGACGCCGGATCTGCGTCTGGCCACCTGCCTGATCATGCCGCTGGGCGGCCAGAACGGCGACAAGGTGGTGAAGGCGCTGAACCGCAGCGCCAAGTACTTCCGTGGCCAGGTGTCCCGCCGCATGACCATGAAATTCATGCCGGACCTGCGCTTCATCCTCGACACCCGCTTTGACGATGACGACCGCATCGGCGCGCTGCTGCACACACCCGATGTGAAGCGCGACATTGCAGACGGCGCGGACGAAGACGGTGATGAGCGCGTGGATTGAACCGCGCCCTTGGGTCCATCCGGAATTTCAGGAAACAAACATGTCCCGTCCGCAGAAGCAGCGCCGCCCGCGCAACGCCATTGACGGCTGGCTGGTGCTCGACAAGCCCTATGGCCTGACCTCCAATGACGCCCTGTCGCGCCTGAAGCGCATCCTGCATCCGGAAAAGGTTGGCCATGCCGGCACGCTGGACCCGCGTGCCTCCGGCTGCCTGCCGATTGCCTTCGGCGAAGCGACCAAGACCGTGCCCATGGTGATGAACGGGCGCAAGATCTACCGCTTTGAAGTCACCTGGGGCGCGGAAACCAACACGGATGACACCGAGGGCGAAGTCATCGCCACCTCGGATGTGCGGCCGGATGCTGCCGCCATCGGCGCCGTGCTGCCGGAGTTTACAGGCACCATCCTGCAGGTGCCGCCGAAATTCTCGGCCATCAAGGTGGACGGCGAGCGCGCCTATGACCTTGCCCGCGACGGCGAGGACGTGGAGCTGGAAGCCCGGCCCATCGACGTGCACCGCCTGACGCTGGTGGACATGCCGGACGCGAACCGCGCCGTCTTCGAGGCCGAGTGCGGCAAGGGCACCTATGTGCGGGCTCTGGCGCGCGACCTGGGCCGCCGTCTGGGCACCTGCGGCCATGTCACCGAGCTGCGCCGCCTGCTGGTCGGGCCTTTTGGCGAAGCGGACATGGTGACGCTGGAGGAGCTGAACGAAGCTGCCGAAGAGGCGGAAGGCAATGTGGAAGCGCTGATGGACTTCCTGCTGCCGGTGCGCGAGGCGCTGGAAGACCTGCCGGAAGTGCCGGTCAGCAGCGACGATGCCGCCCGCATCCGCCAGGGCATGGCGGTGCTGCTGCGCGGGCGCAATGCGCCGCTGTCCTGTGATCTGGCCTTCGCCAGCCATGGCGGCACGCCGGTGGCACTCGGCTTCATCGACAAGGGCCGGTTCCAGCCTTCGCGCATTCTTCACCTTTAGGAACGGCGGCGTACGGCCTTTCAAGATTCTTCTGGAATTTGCAGGCCGTCTCCGTCATATTCCCGCGCAATCGGGCCAATGATGGCCCCGATCCCTTCTGCCCGACCTTCGCTGGACGACATCCCGGCCCTGGCTGAACGGCAGGAGCGGCACACGGTGGCCATGAGCCGCCAAGATACAGCTGGCCCGGCCAGCTTCATCCCATGAAAGGACATACCGATGTCGATCACTGCAGAGCGCAAGGCGCAGCTCATCAAGGAATATGGCATCAAGGAAGGTGACACCGGTTCTCCGGAAGTGCAGGTCGCCGTTCTGACCGAACGGATCAACAACCTGACCGAACACTTCAAGGGACACGTGAAGGACAACCATTCCCGCCGTGGCCTGCTGAAGCTGGTGGCCCTGCGCCGTTCCCTGCTCGACTACCTGAACCGCAAGGACGAAGGCCGTTACAAGACGCTGATCGGCCGCCTCGGGATCCGTCGCTAAGGATAACAAGGAAACGCGGTGGGTGGATTTGCCCGCCGCGTTTGCTTATAGGAAGTCTCATGACAGTCATGGGGCAGGATCGCCGGATGCTCTCCCGGCAGTGCCAAGGGGCACGGGAAGCGTCTTGCCGTCTTGCCCATGATCTGTCCCCGGTAACCGGCCCATCCGGGGCCAGCCGGAAACCGCCCGCATGCCAAGGGGCTGCGGACGCATATGTAAGGACATTGCATGTTCAATATTCATCGTGTTGAAGTCGACTGGGCCGGCCGCCCGCTGGTCCTCGAAACCGGCAAGGTCGCCCGTCAGGCTGACGGCGCCGTGATGGCCACCTATGGCGAGACCAAGGTGCTGGCCACCGTCGTGTCCGCCAAGGAGCCGAAGCCCGGCCAGGACTTCTTCCCGCTCACCGTCAACTACCAGGAAAAGGCCTTCGCTGCCGGCAAGATCCCGGGTGGCTACTTCAAGCGTGAAGGCCGTCCGTCCGAGCACGAGACCCTGACCTCGCGCCTGATCGACCGTCCGATCCGTCCGCTGTTTGCTGATGGCTACAAGAACGACACCCAGGTGATCGTGACCGTCCTGTCGCATGACATGGAAAACGCTCCGGACATCCTCGCCATGGTCGCAGCCTCTGCTGCCCTGACCCTGTCGGGTGTCCCGTTCATGGGCCCGATCGGCGGCGCCCGCGTCGGCTACATCAATGGCGAATACGTGCTGAACCCGGCCGTTGACACCATGGCCGATTCGCTGCTCGACCTCGTCGTCGCCGGCACCAATGACGCCGTTCTTATGGTGGAATCCGAAGCCAAGGAACTGAACGAAGACATCATGCTCGGCGCCGTGATGTTCGGTCACCGCGGTTTCCAGACCGTGATCGACGCCATCATCAAGCTGGCCGAGACCGCAGCCAAGGAGCCCCGCGCGCTCAACCTGCCGGATCACTCCGAGCTCTATGGCAAGATCAAGGGCATCGCTGCCGCCGATCTGACCGCAGCCTACAAGATCACCTCCAAGACAGAGCGCAAGAATGCCGTTGACGCGGCCAAGGCCAAGGTCGTGGAAGCTGTCATCACCAATGGCGGCGACGCAGCTCCGGCTGGCACCGTTGTCGGCGAGCTGTTCAAGAAGCTGGAAGCCGAGATCGTTCGCGGCGCCATCATCGAGACCGGCCACCGCATCGACGGCCGCGACCTGAAGACCGTCCGTCCGATCGTCTCGGAAGTCGGCATCCTGTCGCGTGCACACGGCTCGGCCCTGTTCACCCGTGGTGAAACCCAGGCCATGGTCGTTGCCACCCTCGGCACCGGCGAAGACGAGCAGTTCGTTGACGCGCTGGAAGGCACCTACAAGCAGCACTTCATGCTGCACTACAACTTCCCGCCCTATTCCGTGGGCGAGACGGGCCGCATGGGCTCGCCGGGCCGCCGTGAAATCGGCCATGGCAAGCTGGCATGGCGCGCCATCCACCCGATGCTGCCGAACCACCACGAGTTCCCCTACACCCTGCGCGTCGTCTCCGAGATCACCGAGTCCAACGGCTCGTCCTCGATGGCAACCGTCTGCGGCACCTCGCTGGCGCTGATGGATGCAGGCGTTCCGCTGAAGGCTCCGGTGGCCGGTATCGCCATGGGTCTCATCAAGGAAGGCGACAAGTTCGCCGTTCTGTCCGACATTCTCGGCGATGAAGACCACCTCGGCGACATGGACTTCAAGGTGGCCGGTACATCCAACGGCGTCACCTCGCTGCAGATGGACATCAAGATCGACGGCATCACCGAAGAGATCATGAAGGTCGCTCTGGATCAGGCCCGCGACGGCCGCATCCACATCCTCGGCGAAATGTCCAACGCCATCACCGAAGCCCGTTCGGAACTCGGCGAACATGCGCCGCGCATCGAAGTGCTGAAGATCCCGGTCGACAAGATCCGTGAAGTGATCGGTTCGGGCGGCAAGGTCATCCGCGAGATCGTGGAAAAGACCGGCGCCAAGATCAACATCGAGGACGATGGCACCGTCAAGGTGGCCTCCTCCGACGGCAAGGCGATCAAGGCTGCGATCAACTGGATCAACTCCATCGCCGCTGAGCCGGAAATCGGCATGATCTACGAAGGCACGGTCGTGAAGTGCGTCGATTTCGGCGCCTTCGTGAACTTCTTCGGCGCCAAGGACGGCCTCGTCCACATTTCGCAGCTCGCCCCGCAGAAGGTTGCCAAGGTCACTGACGTGATCAAGGAAGGCGACAAGGTCTGGGTCAAGCTCATGGGCTTCGACGAGCGCGGCAAGGTCCGCCTGTCCATGAAGGTTGTCGATCAGGCAACCGGCAAGGAAATCGAGAAGGAAAAGGACGCGGAATAATCCGCTTCCAGATCCTGAAAGACATGGGACCCGGGCCGCAAGCCCGGGTCTTTTCTTTTGCTCAGCGGCACCATGCAGGTTTGATCTGCCCTGCCGCTGCGTCCCTTGCTGCCTTTGGTACCCTCGCTTCCCTCCCGCGTATGAAGACAAGGCACCTTGGGCACGAATACATGTGGCCCGGGCACGCAGCTTCACCGCCACAAGCCCTTTCGCGCATCCCTTCCGCCTGATATATCGGGCCGGAAACAAATTCAGGAACACACATGAGCCAGATGCGTCTTGTCGTCGTCGGGGCTGCCGGCCGGATGGGCCAGGCCCTTGTGCGCGCCATCACCGCCATGGAAGGCAGCGTGCTTGCTGCCGCCATCGAACGGGAAGGCTCACCGGCCCTCGGCAAAGATGCTGGCGAGCTTGCCGGTCTCGGGCCCCTCGGCGTCAGGATCACGGATGATCCGCTGACCGCCTTTGCCGCCGCCGAAGGCGTGCTGGATTTCACCGCCCCCAAGGCCAGCCTGCATTTTGCCGAGCTCGCCGCCCAGGCGCGCATCGTGCACGTCATCGGCACCACCGGCTGGACGGATGAGGACCTGCCGAAGCTGGAGGCTGCCGCCCGCCATGCCCGGCTCGTCAAGTCCGGCAACATGAGCCTTGGCGTCAACCTGCTGGCGGCGCTGGTGAAGAAGGCCGCTGCAGCCCTTGGCCCCGATTACGATCTGGAAATCGTCGAGATGCACCACCGCCACAAGGTGGATGCCCCCTCCGGCACGGCGCTGCTGCTGGGCGAGGCTGCAGCCGAAGGGCGCGGCATAGGCCTTGCGGAGCATTCGGTGCGGGTACGCGACGGGCATACCGGCCCGCGTGAGGCCGGCACCATCGGCTTTGCCACCCTGCGCGGCGGTTCTGTCGTCGGCGACCACACCGTCATCCTCGCCGGTGAGGGCGAGCGGGTCGAACTGACCCACAAGGCGGAAGACCGCCAGATCTTTGCCCGTGGTGCAGTCAGGGCGGCCCTGTGGGCGCGCGACCGCAAGCCGGGCCTCTACTCCATGGCCGACGTGCTCGGCCTCAACGACTGACAGACCTTCAGAAATTCAAGGAGATCGGTGCATGGAACGTCTCTTGGTGCTCGTCCGCCACGGCCAGAGCGAATGGAACCTCAAGAACCTCTTCACCGGCTGGAAGGACCCGGACCTGACCGAGCAGGGCATCGGTGAAGCCAAGGCCGCTGGCGGCAAGCTGCGCGACATGAAGCTGAAGTTCGATGTCGCCTTCACCTCGGACCTGACCCGCGCGCAGCACACGCTGAAGCTCATCCTTGCCGAACTCGGCCAGGACGGTCTGGAGACGATCCGCGATCAGGCCCTGAACGAGCGCGACTACGGCGACATCACCGGCATGAACAAGGATGAAGCCCGCGAGAAGTTCGGCGAGGAGCAGGTGCACATCTGGCGCCGCTCCTTCGACGTGCCCCCTCCGGGTGGCGAAAGCCTGAAGATGACGGCCGAGCGCGTTCTGCCCTATTACCGCGCCGAGATCCTGCCGCGCGTCATGGAAGGCACCCGCGTCATCGTTGCCGCCCATGGCAACTCCCTGCGCGCGCTGATCATGGAACTGGAAAAGCTGACGCCGGAACAGATCCTCAAGCGCGAACTGGGCACCGGCGCACCGGTCGTCTACCGTCTGGATGAAGACGGCCAGGTGGTCAGCGTCGAGGATCTGGCAGACTGATCCGCAGAGAGCGGCGGCCGCTGGCCTGCCGCAGAGCACATCCGGAAAGGCGCCCCAGCAAGGGCGCCTTTTTTGTTGGCACCGCCGCACAGCTGCAGCTTGACGGGTTGCTTTCCGGAAAATACTACTTCTGCGACGGTTTCTGGCAGTGAGAGCTGCCGGGATTAAAAGGGAACACGGTACGGACGACCCAATCAGGGGCCAAATCCGTGGCTGCCCCCGCAACTGTAAGCAGATGCCGGTCATTCTTGCGGCGCTTCCTCGGAAGACGCCGGGTCACTGCGCCAGTCCTCAACTGGTGCGGGAAGGCAAATGACCGGCCTGAAATCTGTGAGCCAGGAGACCTGCCGTCATGTGAAATCCAGATGCTTGAGCGGGGATGCTCAAGGAGGATCAAAATGACGGTATTCCTGCCTCAGGCCTTCGGGCCTGCAAGACGTTTTGCTGCCCTTTCCTCCGGGGGGGCATGCGCTTCCCTGCCTTCCCGGTCCTGCGCTGGCTCCAGCCGCTTCAGCGGACTGCTGTCTGGTCCGTGCGGATCTTGAGCACTTCAAGGCGTGATGCAGCCGCATTGCGGCGCCTTGACATGACATCTGCCCAAAGGAAGGAAACCTCCCGTGCTTCTGCGCAATTTTGCTGCCGCCGCAGGCCTTGCTGCCTGCGCATCTTTCTCCCTGCCTGGTACAGCTCACGCCGGAAAGACCCAGTATCCGCTGACGCTGGAGAATTGCGGCAAGGAACTGACCTTCACCAAGGCGCCGGAGCGGACCGTCTCCGTAGGCCAGAGCACCACCGAGATTCTCTATCTGCTGGGACAGGCGGACAAGATCACCGGGACGGCCCTTTGGATCGGCCCCGTTATTGAGGGCTATGAGGAGGTCAACGCCACGGTGCCGCGCCTTGCAGACAATGCGCCCAGCTTTGAAAGTGTGACGGGGGCCCGGCCGGAGCTGGTGACCACCCAGTTTCAGTGGCAGATCGGCCCGCAGGGCGTCGTTGCCACTGTGGAACAGTTCGAGGAACTGGGGATCGCCGTCTATACCTCGCCGGCCGATTGCACCGGTAAGGACAATTCTGCCGGTGATGACGGGCTGCGCAAGGCCAGCTTCTCCATGGACCTGATCTACCAGGAGATCGACGACCTCGCCCGCATCTTCGATGTCGAAGACAGGGGCACTGCCCTGATCGCAGAGCTGAAGGAGCGGGAGGAGGCCGCACGCCGGAAAATCGGAGCCGTCAATGGCGAAGTCTCGGCCGTCTTCTGGTTCTCGAGTGCCGATCTGGCGATCGACCCTTACGTGGCGGGCCAGAAGGGCGCGCCCGGCTACATGACCGCGAGCCTCGGCCTCAAGAATGTGATCGAGAGCGACGAAGAGTGGCCGACCGTCGGCTGGGAGACGATTGCCCGGTCCAACCCCACGGTGATCGTCGCCGGCAAGATGGACCGCCGCCGGTTCCCCGCCGATGACGTGGAGCTGAAGCAGAAGTTCCTCAAGGAGGATCCGGTCACCAGCCTGATGCCAGCGGTCAAGGAAGGCCGGATCATCGTCATGGATGCACAGGCCATGAACCCGACGATCCGCACTATCGAAGGCATGGAAGTGCTGGCCGATGCGCTGGCCGTTTTCGGTCTCGCCAAGTGATGACGCTTCCTTTCCACGCGGGAAAATGGGGAGGCGGTGCGCTTGGCACCGTCTCTCTCATTGCAGCTCTTGCCGCCGGGGCCGCCATTGGCGAGACCTCCATCCCGGTTGATACCGTCTTTCAGACGGTGGCAAACCGGGCCTGGGCGGCCGGTTATGTCCTTGATCCGATCGACGAAGGGGTGATCTGGAACTATCGGGTCGCCCGTGCCGTGGCTGCTGCGGCCTGCGGCGCATCTCTGGCCTTGTGCGGCGCGATCCTCCAGTCGCTGCTGCGCAATGCCCTGGCCGACCCCTATATCCTCGGCATCTCGGCGGGAGCCTCCACCGGTGCGGTCAGTGTTGCCATTCTCGGGCTCGGGGGCGGGCTGCTGTCCCTTCCCCTCGGGGCCTTTGCCGGTGCGCTCACGGCCTTCGGCCTGGTCAGCCTGCTGGCCGTCCTCGCCGGGCGCAGCAGTGCCGCCGTGATTCTGGCCGGTATCGCCTGTTCGCAGCTTTTCAACGCGGTCACCTCCTTCATCGTCACCAAGTCGGCGACGGCCGATCAGGCACGCGGCATCATGTTCTGGCTGCTCGGCAATCTGTCGGGCGTGCGCTGGCCGGATGCCGGGCTGGCCGTGCCGGTGGCACTGGCCGGTTTCATCGTCTGCCTGCTGCATGCAAGGCATCTGGACGCCTTTGCCTTCGGAACCAATGCGGCCGCGTCTGCCGGGGTTCCGGTGCGCCGGGTCTACATAATCCTGATCGCCACGGCGGCCATCATGACCGCCGTCATGGTCAGCATAGCCGGATCGATCGGCTTCGTCGGACTGGTCATACCCCATGCCGCACGGCTGCTGGTTGGCGTCCGGCATGGGCTGCTGCTGCCGGTTTCGGCCTGGCTCGGTGCGGTCTTCATGATCTTTGCCGACATTCTGTCGCGAATCCTGATCCCCGGTCAGGTGCTGCCCATCGGCGTGATGACCGCCCTTGCCGGAGCACCTGCCTTTGCCCTTCTCCTGATCCACAGGCCAGTGACACGATGATGCTGACAGCTCATGACCTGACTTGGCGCGCGCAGGGCCGCCTCATCAACGACAAGGTCAGCCTTGATCTCGCAGAGGGCGAGTTTCTGGGCATCGCCGGACCCAACGGCTCGGGGAAATCGACCCTTCTGTCCATGCTCTCCGGGCTGCGCAAGCCCGCATCCGGACATGTGACCGTCATGGGCACGCCCATGACGGATCTGTCCCGGCGTGACATTGCACGCCGGATTGCCGTGGTCGAGCAGCATGCGGAGACCAGCGAGCGGCTGACCGCGCGCCAGGTCGTGGAGCTTGGCCGCACCCCGCATCTCAGCATTTTGCGGCAATGGTCCGGCGAGGACGATGCCATCGTCTCGGGCGCAATCGCGGCGGCCGGCATGCAGGATTTCGAGACACGGGAATGGCTGACCCTCTCCGGCGGGGAGAAGCAGCGGCTGCAGATCGCACGTGCCCTGGCACAGCAGCCGGCGGTCCTCATCCTGGATGAACCCACCAATCACCTCGACATCGAGCACCAGATCGGGCTGCTGGATCTTGTCAGCTCGCAGGGGCTCAGCGTCATTGCCGCGCTGCATGACCTCAATCACGCGGCCATGTTCTGCGACCGGCTGATCGTGATGGACGCTGGCCGGATCGCTGCGCAGGGCCGTCCCGGCAGCATTCTCACCCCCGATCTTCTGGCCAGGGTCTTCAAGGTCGAGGCCACGGTGGAAACGGGACCGGAGGGCGAGTGCCATATCCGGTATGCCCGGCCATCCAGCCGCCGCCGCAAACACCCGCTTCAAGGAGCAGCAGCATGATGATGCGCAGCCTCGCCCGCACCCTTTTCCTCAGCTTTGTTTCTGCCCAGTCCCTGCTCATGGCAAGCACCGCTGCAACCCGAGCCGGGACTGTCGACGTCCAGATGCTGAACCGGGGCGCCCATGGCACCATGGTGTTCGAGCCCGATTTCGTGCAGATCGAGCCGGGCGATACGGTGACCTTCCGGGTTGGCCACAAGAGCCACAATGCCGCTTCCATCGCCACAATGGTGCCCGAGGGCTTCGCCGGTTTCACCGGCAAGATCAACGAGGAGATTTCCATCACCTTTGATCAACCGGGGCTCTATGGCATCAAGTGCTCGCCGCACTATACCATGGGTATGGTCATGGTGATTCGGGTCGGCGATGCCGCCCGGCCTGCGGGTTTTCCCGACCCAAGCGTTCCCCCCGCCTCTCTCAAGCGCTTCGAAGAGATTTTGGCCCGCTCCGGCCTCTGAGCCAGATAACTACATCTTGTGGGTATTGTGCACTTCCTCACATAGGGATTGATAAAATTCGAATCTCCGCTATGTTGAGTCCTGTTCAGGGTTCTCCGGCGGAAACGCCGACGAGCTGAGACGGGAACAGGGTGAAACCGGCGGAAATCCGGCAATTCCCAGGCTGCCCCCGCAACTGTGAACGGTGAGCGTTCGTCCCATTCTGCCACTTGGCCGCAAGGCCTGGGAAGGCGGGGCGGCGTGATGACCCGTGAGCCAGGAGACCTGCCTTGAGCGTAACGTCCACCGGCGGGGTGCCGGAGGGGCGCGGTCAGTTCATGTCCGGTTCTGCCGGGCTGTCCGCTCCCTCTGGCCAGCGCCATCTGCTTCGGCAGCAGTGCTTCGGGGTGCAGGCATGATCAAGAGAGCCGTTTTCGAGTTTCCGCCGGGGTAGTCACCTGCGGCCCGTTTTCTCCCGCTCCACCGGATTGGTCCGGCTGCTGCAGCGTGGGAATTGTCCTTGAGTTTTTATCTGATGCCGGCTGCGCAAAGGCGTGGCCGAACCCTTTGTCACGTCCGTCATATGAGGATCGACCGATGACCGTCACCGTCTACAGCAAGCCCGCCTGCGTTCAGTGCAATGCCACCACCCGCGCCCTGGAGCGCAAGGGCATCGACTACACGCTGGTGGACATTTCCGAAGACACGGCGGCCTATGACTATGTGACGGGCCTTGGCTACCGTCAGGTGCCGGTGGTTGTCGCCGGTGAAAACCACTGGGCCGGTTTCCGCCCGGACCTGATCGGCGGCCTCGGCTGAAGCACTGAAGGGCGCGTGCACCATGGGCAGGCTCGTCTATTTTTCCAGCACGTCGGAAAACACCCGCCGCTTCGTCGAGAAGCTGGGGTATGACGCCATCCGCCTGCCCGTGGACGCCAGCGCGCCCGTGCCCCTCGTGAGTGAGCCCTTCGTGCTGGTGACGCCGACCTATGGCGGCGGCACGGCGAAGGGCGCGGTTCCGAAACCGGTGATCCGCTTTCTCAACGAGGAGCAGAACCGCAAGCTCATCCGCGGCGTCATCGCTGCGGGCAACACCAATTTCGGCGAAGGCTATGCCATCGCCGGCAACATCATTTCCGCCAAGTGCAACGTGCCGTTCCTCTACAGGTTCGAGCTTCTGGGCACGGCGGAGGATGTCGAGAACGTCACCCTCGGACTGGAACGGTTTTGGACATGCTAGACACGGATTCCCCGCAGGACGCGGGCGCAAAGACCCACTCCGCAGCCGTTGCCCCGGCCTCCGGTGGCAGCAATGCCCGCCAGTCCACGGCGCTGGACTATCACGCGCTGAACGCGATGCTGAACCTCTATGATGATGAGGGAAAGATCCAGTTCGAGAAGGACCGCGAGGCCGCGCGCCAGTATTTCCTCTCGCACGTGAACCAGAACACGGTCTTCTTCCATAATCTCAAGGAGAAGCTCGATTATCTGGTCACCGAAGGCTACTACGAGCCCGAGGTTCTGGAGCAGTATTCCTTTGCCTTCGTACGCGATCTGTTCGACGCTGCCTATGCAAAGAAGTTCCGTTTCCCGACCTTCCTCGGCGCCTTCAAGTATTACACGTCCTACACGCTGAAGACGTTTGACGGTAAGCGCTATCTGGAGCGCTACGAGGACCGCGTCTGCATGGTGGCGCTGGCGCTGGCGCGCGGCGACGAAGCCCTGGCCATGGCGATGATGGAAGAGATCATCACCGGCCGCTTCCAGCCGGCAACGCCGACCTTCCTCAACGCGGGCAAGAAGAGCCGTGGCGAGCTGGTGTCCTGCTTCCTGCTGCGCATCGAAGACAACATGGAGTCCATCGGCCGGTCGATCAATTCGGCGCTGCAGCTGTCCAAGCGCGGCGGCGGCGTGGCCCTGTGCCTGACGAACCTGCGCGAATCGGGTGCGCCCATCAAGCACATCGAGAATCAGTCTTCCGGCGTCATCCCGGTGATGAAGCTTCTGGAAGACAGCTTCTCCTATGCCAACCAGCTGGGAGCCCGTCAGGGTGCGGGCGCGGTGTATCTCAACGCCCACCACCCGGACATCATGCGCTTCCTCGACACCAAGCGCGAGAATGCGGACGAGAAGATCCGCATCAAGACCCTGTCGCTGGGTGTCGTCGTGCCGGACATCACCTTCGAGCTCGCCCGCAACAACGAGGACATGTATCTGTTCTCGCCCTATGACGTGGAGCGGGTCTACGGCGTGCCCTTCTCCGAGATTTCGGTGACGGAAAAGTACCGCGAGATGGTCGAGGACGCGCGCATCCGCAAGTCCAAGATCAAGGCCCGCGAGTTCTTCCAGATCATCGCCGAGATCCAGTTCGAGAGCGGCTATCCCTACCTCATGTTCGAGGACACGGTGAACCGCGCCAACCCGATTGCCGGCCGCATTTCCATGAGCAACCTGTGCTCGGAAATCCTGCAGGTGAGCGAGGCCAGCGTCTATGAGGAGGACCTGTCCTACTCGCACCTCGGCAAGGACATTTCCTGCAATCTCGGCTCGCTGAACATCGCCAAGACGATGGATTCGGATGATTTCGGCCGCACGGTCGAAACCTCCATCCGCGCCCTGACGGCGGTTGCCGAGATGAGCAACATCACCTCCGTGCCTTCCATCGCCCGTGGCAATGCGGAGAGCCTTGCCATCGGCCTTGGCCAGATGAACCTGCACGGCTATCTCGCCCGCGAGCGCATTTTCTACGGCTCGGAAGAAGGCATCGACTTCACCAACATCTACTTCTACGCCGTGACCTATCATGCAGTCCGTGCGTCGAACCGTCTGGCGGTCGAAAAAGGCCGCAGCTTCAAGGGCTTCGAGAAGTCCAAGTATGCTTCCGGCGAATATTTCGACAAGTACACGGATCAGGTCTGGGCGCCGAAGACGGAGCGCGTGGCGCAGCTTTTCGCTGATGCCGGGATCCATATTCCGACGCAGGACGACTGGCGCGCCCTCAAGGCCGAGGTAATGACCGGCGGGCTCTATAACCAGAACCTGCAGGCCGTGCCGCCCACCGGCTCGATCTCCTACATCAACCACTCGACCTCCTCGATCCACCCGATCGTGTCAAAGATCGAGATCCGCAAGGAAGGCAAGATCGGCCGCGTCTATTATCCGGCGCCCTACATGTCGAATGAAAACCTCGACTATTATCAGGATGCCTACGAGATCGGGCCGGAGAAGATCATCGACACCTATGCCGCGGCCACCCAGCACGTGGATCAGGGCCTGTCGCTGACGCTGTTCTTCCGCGACACGGCCACGACCCGCGACATCAACCGGGCGCAGATCTATGCCTGGAAGCAGGGCATTAAGACCATCTATTACATCCGCCTGCGCCAGATGGCTCTGGACGGCACGCAGGTTCAGGGCTGCGTGTCCTGCACTCTCTAATACCAAGGCTCTGAGATGCTGACGCATCACGCCTTGAAAATGCTCAAGCGCCGCAAGGGCTTAACCAATGCTCGATAAGTCGAGCCCATCGAGCATTGGTATAAGCTGTCTGGCCCGTGGAGAAAGCATCATGAACATGCACATCAAGCCCGCCTCCCGCGTGCGCGCCATCAACTGGAACCGCATCGAGGACGACAAGGATCTGGAAGTCTGGAACCGCCTGACCGGCAATTTCTGGCTGCCGGAGAAAGTTCCGCTGTCCAACGACATCCAGTCCTGGGCCACCCTGCGCCCGGAAGAGCAGCGCCTGACCATCCGCGTCTTCACCGGCCTCACCCTGCTGGACACGATCCAGAATGGCGTCGGCGCGGTGACGCTGATGGAAGATGCCGTGACGCAGCATGAAGAGGCGGTTCTGTCGAACATCTCCTTCATGGAAGCGGTGCATGCGCGCTCCTATTCATCCATCTTCTCGACGCTCTGCCTGACGCCGGATGTGGACGAGGCCTACCGCTGGTCGGAGGAGAACGAGTTCCTGCAGAAGAAATCCGCGCTGATCATGGAGCAGTACGGAAGCGGCGATCCGCTGAAGAAGAAGATTGCCTCGGTCTTCCTCGAGAGCTTCCTGTTCTACTCGGGCTTCTATCTGCCGATGTACTGGTCGAGCCGCGCCAGGCTGACCAACACGGCGGACCTCATCCGCCTGATCATCCGCGACGAGGCGGTGCATGGCTATTACATCGGCTACAAGTTCCAGCGCGCGCTGGACCGGGAGCCGGAAGCCCGCCGCCAGGAGATCAAGGATTTCGCCTTTGACCTGCTGCTGGAGCTTTACGACAACGAGACCCGCTACACCGAAGAGCTTTACGACGGTGCGGGCCTGACCGAGGACGTGAAGAAGTTCCTGCATTACAACGCCAACAAGGCGCTGATGAACCTCGGCTACGAGGCCCTGTTCCCGGCGGAAGCCTGCAAGGTGAACCCGGCGATCCTCTCGGCCCTCTCGCCGAATGCCGACGAGAACCACGACTTCTTCTCCGGCTCCGGCTCGTCCTATGTCATCGGCAAGGCCGTGGCGACGGAAGACGAAGACTGGGATTTCTGAGACCCGGCCAGAGGCTTGGGTGATTTCAGGGCCTTACGCTGCCGCGTGAGGCCCTGATCTGATTCAAGCTGACGCTTGCGGCGTCATAAGCCTTCCCGGCCCCTGAAGCGGCGCTGATAGGCTGGATCGTAGAGCGCGCTTTCGCGGAACTCCTTGGCGCCAAGCCCATGGCCCACAAAGATCAGCGCCGTGCGCTCGATGGGGTTCTCCGCCACTTTCGCGCAGATATCCGCCAGCGTGCCGGAGACGATCCGTTCATCCGGCCAGGAGGCTTTGACAACGATGGCAACCGGGCAATCCGCCCCATAGAGCGGGGTCAGTTCCGCCACCACCCTGTCAAGCGCATGGATGGCGAGGTGGATCGCCAGCGTTGCGCCGGTGGCGCCGAACCGGTCGAGCGTTTCCCCCTCCGGCATGGGCGAGGCCCGGCCAGACACGCGGGTCAGGACAAGGCTCTGGGCCTCCGCCGGGATCGTCAGCTCGCGCCCGAGGGCCGAGGCAGCCGCCGCGAACGCAGGCACGCCTGGCGTCATGGTGTAGCCGATGCCCAGCCGGTTCAGCCGCCGGATCTGTTCGGCCACCGCGCTCCAGACCGACAGGTCGCCCGAATGCAGGCGGGCAACATCCTGCCCGTTATCGGAAGCACGCAGGAACTCGGCCTCGATCTCGTCCAGCGACAGCGGCGCCGTGTCGATGATCCGCGCGCCTTCCGGACAGAAGGCCAGCAGCTCTTCCGAGACGAGAGACCCGGCATAAAGGCAGACCGGGCAGCTTTCGATCAGGCTGCGGCCCCGGACGGTGATCAGATCAGCCGCGCCCGGGCCTGCGCCGATAAAATGGACCTTCATCATTCTTCCTCTTTGATTGGGTCTGCAGCCGCACCCGGCTTCGTCCAGCTCCATTGGGTGACGGGCATGGCCGGCCGCCAGCCGTGCATCGAGCCGATGGGTGCGGCGCGGGCGATTTCAATGCGCGTCAGCGAGCCGCCACTGCGGGCATGCAGGGCAAGAAGCACCGCTTCCATCTCTGTCGTCACCGCATTGGCCACGAGCCGCCCGCCCGGCTTCAGCCGTTCGATGACCGTTTCCATGACACCGGGGTTCGTGCCGCCGCCGCCGACGAACACGGCATCGGGCGCAGGCAGAGCCGTCAGCGCTGATGGCGCTTCGCCCTCAATCACCTGCAGGCCGGGCACGCCGAAGCTTGCGGCATTACGGCGGATGCGGGCCGCGCGTTCGCAATCGCTTTCGATGGCAAGGGCCCTGAGCGAAACATCGGCCAGCATCCATTCGATGCTGACCGAGCCGGAACCGCCGCCAACATCCCAAAGCAGTTCCCCGCGCCGGGGAGCCAAGGCGGAGAGAGTGAGCGCCCGGATCTCGTGCTTGGTGATCTGGCCATCATGCTCGAACAGGCTGTCATCCAGCCCCGGTGCATAGGGCAGCACCCGCGCACCAGAACCTGCCACCACCTCGATGGCGCAGACATTCAGCGCATGGAAATCCTGAGGCGCAAAAGCCCCGGCAGTCTGGCGGCTGATGCGCTCCCTGTCCCCGCCGAGCGCCTCCAGCACATGAAGCTGCGAGGCGCCAAAGCCATCCCCGCTCAGAAGGTGTGCAATGGCGGCAGGTCCGTGCTCATCCGAAGTCAGCGCAATTATGCGGGTACCGGGGTGGAGATGCGGGCGGATCAGCTCCACCGGGCGGCCATGCACGGACACACAGAGCGTCTCCGCCAGAGCCCAGCCAAGACGTGACGCGGCAAGGCTGAAGGAAGACGGGTGCGGAATGACACGCATCTCGCTCACCGGTATCCGCCGCGCCAGCGTCGCGCCTGCGCCATAAAGAAACGGATCACCCGAAGCCAGCACAACCACCGCCCGCCCGCGTTCGGCGGCAACGGCTTCGACCGAGCGCTCGAACGGGCTGAGCCAGGGGCGGGCTTCGCCGGTGATCGCCGCCCCGGCAAGATCCAGATGCCGGACACCACCAAAGACCACTTCTGCCGCTGCGAGCGCTGCCTTGGCAGCCTCGCCAATGCCCGCTAAACCATCCTCACCGATGCCGATGATGGTCAGCCAGGGATGCTGGGGAGACGGCGGGAGATCACGCTTGGACAAGAGTCATATCCTCATTCTGGCAGGCACGGCAGACGCGCGGGCACTGGCGGAACGGCTCGTGCAGCACCCCGGCCTGACAGTCACCCTGTCGCTTGCGGGCCGCACACTGGATCCTGCCGCCCTGCCCGCACCGGTGCGCTCCGGCGGGTTTGGCGGCGCGGAGGGGCTTGCCGCCTATCTGCGGCAGGAGAGTATCAGCCTGCTCATCGATGCCACCCATCCTTTCGCCCGGCGCATGACGGCCAATGCGGTGGAAGCAAGCCGGCAGACCGGAATACCGCTGCTGAAGCTGGAGCGGCCCGCCTGGACGGCGCAGCCGGGGGATAACTGGACCCCGTTCCGCACGATCCGGGAGGCGGTGGAAGCCCTCGGCGCCGCGCCACGCCGCGTCTTTCTCGCAACGGGGCGGCAGGGGGCTTCGGCCATCGAGGCCGCGCCGCAGCACCACTACCTGATCCGCAGCGTCGATCCTGTCGATCCGCCACCTGCCGTGCCCTTTGCCCGGAACATTCTGGCGCGCGGTCCCTTCACGGTGGAGGCGGAGCTGGATCTTCTGACCGGCCACGGCATCGAAGTCATCATCTGCAAGAACAGCGGCGGCGAAGCCACCTATGCCAAGCTGGAGGCCGCCCGCCGCCTTGGCCTTCCGGTGATGATGATCGAACGCAGTGCTCATGAGGCGCCCCTCAGTGCCGGCAGTGCCGATGAAGCCATGACCCTGATCGGTCACTGGCTTGAAGATGCTGCAAAGCGCGGCGTGTAGACGAGATCCGGCAGGCCCTCACGCGGCACCCGCCTCGTCTGCGCCGAGCCGATGATGACGCAGGTGGCCATATCCGCCATTCCGGCCTGGGCCTCCGAGAGGGGAGCAACCACGATCCGCTCATCCGGGCGCCCCGCAGCGCGGCCGAAGATGACCAGCGTCTCCGGCTTCAGAACTTCCCGCAGCAGCTCGAAGGCCCGGTCCAGCTGCCAGGGCCGGGCCTTGCTGACAGGATTGTAGAAGGCCATGACGAACCCGGCTTCGGCAGCAAGGCGCAGCCGCTTTTCGATCAGCGGCCATGGCTTCAGATTGTCGGAAAGGGAAATGGCACAGAAATCATGGCCAAGCGGCGCGCCAATCCGGGCGGCGACGGCCAGCATGGCGGTGATGCCCGGCACGATGACGAGATCAACCTGCTTCCAGCCGTCCGGCCCATGCTCGATGGCCTCGCACACGGCCGCAGCCATGGCAAAGACGCCCGGATCACCGCCCGAGACCATGCAGACCCGCTCGCCCTTCGCGGCTCGCTCCAGCGCATCGCGGGCACGGGCCAGCTCTTCCCGGTTGTCCGAGGCGATCCGCATCTGATCCGGCCGCAGGCTCAGCCGCTCCAGATAGGGCAGATAGCCGAGGAAAGCCGTTGAATCATCAACGGCAGCCTGGGCTTCCGGCGTCATCTGCAAGGGGTTGCCCGGCCCGGTGCCAATCACATAGAGGCGCCCGCTCATCGCAGCCCGCTCCAGCCCGGCACGAGCACCAGCGAGAAATAGGGCGCGGCGTCATCCGGCTTGGCAGCCAGACGCACCACCTTTTCCGCCGCCATGGTGCCGCGTTCCACGTAGATCGCATCCTCAAGGCGTCCGCAAGCCGCCAGCGCCCGCCTGACTTTCGGCAGGTTGCGGCCAATCTTCATGATCACCGCCGCTTCCGTATCGGCAAGCCTGCGCTGCAGCTCGGCTTCGGCCATGGTGCCCGGCAGCACGGACAGGACGTCATCGCCCTGCGCAATGGGAACGCCGGTGCGCGACCAGCAGCCGGACATCGCGGTGATGCCGGGAATGACTTCGACGTCAAACCGGTCCGCCAGCCGCACATGCATGTGCATGTAGGAGCCGTAGAACATCGGATCGCCTTCGGACAGGACAGCGACCGTGCGCCCGGCATTCAGATGCGCGGCAATGGCCTCGGCAGACTCCTCGTAGAAGGCTTCAAGGCATGTGGTGTAGGCCGCCTCATGCTTGTCGATCTCGGTGGTGACCGGATAGTAGAGCGGCAGCTCTTCCACGCCCGGCCGGATCATGCTGTCCGCGATGCGGCGGCCATTGCCGGTGCGCCCGGCCTTGGCGAACCAGGCGATCACATCCGCCTCACCCAATATGCGCACGGCCTTGACCGTCATCAGCTCCGGATCACCCGGCCCCGTTCCCACGCCGTAAAGGCGGCCGGGGGCACCGTTCTGCGCACTCATAGGCCGGGCCTCGCCAGGGCATTGACTGCGGCAGCCGTCATTGCGCTGCCGCCCAGCCGTCCGTGCACCGTGGCAAAGGGCACGCCCCAGGGGTTATCCGCCAGCGCTTCCTTGGACTCCGCCGCGCCGACAAATCCCACCGGCATGCCGATGATGGCTGCGGGCTTCGGCGCGCCGTCGCGCAGCAGCTCCAACAGGTAGAACAGCGCGGTTGGGGCATTGCCGATGGCAACGACCGAACCGGCGAGCCTGTCCAGCCAGAGCCGCATGGCAGCCGCCGAGCGGGTGTTGCCGATCTCAGCCGCCATCTCCGGCGTGCGCGGATCGCGCAAGGTGCAGATGACCTCATTGTTTGCCGGCAGGCGGGCCGCCGTGACCCCGCGCGCGACCATTTCCGCATCACAGAACACCGGCGCGCCCGAAAGCAGCGCCTGACGCGCCGCCGTGACGAAATCAGGCGAGAAGCTGAAATGCGCGGCGGCCTCGACCAGGCCGCAGGCATGAATCATCCGGACGGCAACATCCGCTTCAGCCACGGAGAACCGCGACAGGTCCGCCTCTGCACGGATGATGGCGAAGGACTGCCCGTAGATGGCTGTCCCGTCCTTGATATAGTCGTAGTGCATCATGCCCTTTCTGCCCCGGCCATGGCGAGGATGGCGGCTCCGCTTGCGCCGAGCACATGCTGCGCTGTTTGCCCCGGTTGGCGGTTCAGTTCAATCCCGCGCTGCAGGCGGGGCAGAACTGTTTCCAGCCTCTGCGGAGAAAGCTGCAGGTCCGGCCGGCTGTCCGCCCGTCCGCCCAGCACGATGGCCGCCCCCTGCTCCGTGCCGGTGACCGTCAGCGCCGCCGTCTGCGGATGGGCGCAGCCCTTGGAACAGCCGGAAACATGAACGCGGCAGGAGCCATCGAGCACACCCGGTTCTGCGGCCGAAGCGGCGCTGACGAGACGTTCCGCCAGCTGGCGGGTGTTGATCCTTGCCGCCGCACAAAAGCCGGTGCCGGGGCAGGCGGAAATGAAATGCGCCGGATCAGACGGCGAGGTGATGAGCCCTTGCGCCCCGGCAAGCGCTGCGGCGGCTTCCACCGTCTCTTCCGTCAGCCCCAGCACCAGCAGCGCGTGATCCGGCGCAAGCCGGATTTCCGTGGCGCCGAGGCGCTGAAGCCCGGCCATCAGTGCTTCCAGCTCATCCGCGTGGATGCGGCCATAGGCGAGCCGGAGCGCCAGAACGAGGAGAGCAGCGCTGCGGATCACACCGGCCGGCCTGACCGGCGCGGGGAAGCCGGCCTCAGGACCTGCGCCGTCCCCGCCCCCCTCGATATCAGGGGCAATATCCCGCCCGCGTGCGTGGCCGCCGCGCTGCGATAGGGCGCGCAGCAGATCCATCACCCGGGCCGCTGCAGCTTCCTCCGGCAGAAGGGCAACAGGCTTTGCCGATCCGGCATCGCCCGCCAGCGCAAGGCGCCAGAGCACGCCGCCCTCTGCCTTCACCGCATCGAGCCGGATGTCCGCGCTGGCCGTGGACAGGTTGAAACAGCCGCCGCCGTTGACCGTGATTGCCAATTTCGGCGCAAGGGCGAGCGGCGGAACATGGCTGGCAATGCCCTGCCGGATCGCTTCGGCAAGCTCTGTTGCATCCGCCGTTTCAGACGGATCAAGCCCGGAAAGGGGCGGAACCTCGATGGCAGTGCCCGTGCGCGTCTCGATGCCGGCCGCCTGCAATCCTTCGGCCAGCGGAGCGGCGCTCTCCGGCGTCAGGCCGCGAATCTGCAGATTGCCGCGCGCGGTCACCTCCAGAAGGCCATTGCCGGTGCGGCGGGCAAGTCCTGCCATCGTCATCCATTTGGCAGGGCTGAGGCCGGGCGCCTGCGGGCGCAGCCGCACGAGAAGGCCGTCGCCCGTGGCCATGGGCGCGGCCAGCGACGGGCACGCCCCCCGCCTGACCGGAACACGTGGAGCCTCCCCAACGGCCAGAGCCGGTGTCTTTAGCGCGCTCATGCCGCATCCTCCCGGTTCAGGGGGACGGTTTCATCCTGCGCCGTCAGACCGGATGCCGGGCGGCGGATGAGATAAGTGTCCATGATCCAGCCATGCTTTGCCCTTGCTGCCTGCCGCAGGCGGGAAATCTCCGCCGCCACGTCTCCCAGCCGGCCCGAGACGAGAATTTCCATCTCCGTGCCCAGATAGGCACCCCAGAAGATCTGCGCGTCCGGCTCACCGGCGCCCTCATAGGCCTGAACCCCGTCGAGCATCACCGCAACATCCGCAGAACCTGTGGTCCAGCCCTGCGCCAGACGGCGGCCGGTGGTGATCTCCACCGGCTGGCCGATGCGATTGAGCGGAATCCTGTGCCTTGCGCACAGCACCTGCAGGCTGCTGATGCCGGGAATGACGTCGTAATCGAAGGCAATCCGCCCGCGGTCGCGCAGGTGCTCCATGATGCGGATGGTGCTGTCATAGAGCATGGGATCGCCCCAGACGAGCACGCCTGCGGTCCCTTCCGGGCCCATCTCTTCGGCCAGAAGCTGCTCGTAGATTCCGGCAATCGCCAGATGCCAGTCGTCCACGGCCGCCGGGTAGTTGCTGTCCTTGCGGCGGACGGGCATGTCGAAATGCACGAGTTTCGGGTCTTTGCGGGTGATGTAGCGGCCGCAGATCTGTTCGCGCAGCCGCACGAGGAAGTCCTTTTCCCCGCCTTTCCTTGGCAGAAAGAGCGCGTCGCAGCTGTTCAGCGCATTGACCGCTTCCATGGTCAAATGCTCGGGATTGCCTGCGCCAATCCCGATGACCCGAACCCGTCTCATCATCATTCCCCCGTGCGCCCAGCGCTCCCGGTCCGCGTCCCTGCATGGGTCCCGCGGGAAGTCATTGCGGCGCAGGAACTGGCCTTGCACCCTGAGCCGCGACATTAGCCTGCCCCCGCCGCGAAGGCCAGCCGCAAGACCTGCGGCAGTTTCCTCCTTTTGGCCAACAGGCTGCCGGGAAAACGAAACCCCGGCCGCAGTCTCCTGCAGCCGGGGCGCGAGGCATGCCTTTCAGGCTGCGGGGTCAGGCGTCCGCCTTGATCATGTCGGCGGCCTTTTCGGCGATCATGATGACCGGCGCATTGGTGTTGCCGGTGGGCACATCGGGCATGATCGAAGCATCGGCGATGCGAAGGCCGTCAATCCCGCGCACGCGCAGCTGCGCATCCACGACCGACAGCTCATCCTCGCCCATCTTGCAGGTGCCGCACTGGTGGTGATAGGTCACCAGCGCAGAGCGGGCATAGTCTGCCAGCGCCTCATCCGACTGGGCCTCCGGCCCCGGATAGATTTCCCGCTTCACCCAGGCCTTCATCGACGGCTGTTCCGCCACCTCGCGCAGCAGGCGGATGCAATGGACAAGGGCGTCCACATCTTCCTGAGCGGAGAGAAGGTTCGGGTCCAGCAGCAGTTCCGCATCCGGATCGGCCGAGGAAAGCCGCAGCGTGCCGCGCGAAACCGGCCGCACGCCACCGGCGTTGAAGGTGAAGGCGTTGCTGACCGAGGCATCCTGCCCTTCCACATAGGTGGGCACATGGAAGCCGAGCGGCTGCAGGTCCGGCTCAGGCAGGTCCGGCCTCGTCTTGGCGAAGAGCTGCACATGCAGCACGGTCATCCCCGGATCCTGCGGCGGCGGCACGGGCTGGGACGCTTCCCAGATGACCGGCAGCAGCGTGTGGTCATGCAGGTTTTCGCCCACGCCGGGCAGGTCGAGCTTCACCTCGATGCCCATCTCTTCCAGATGCGCCTGCGGGCCGATGCCGGAGAGCATGAGCATGCGCGGGCTTTCGATGGCCCCGCCCGTCAGCACCACTTCCTTGGCCGCCTTGACCGTATGGGTCTGGCTGTCCTGCATGTAGGTGACGCCGGTGGCGCGGCCGTTCTCGATCTCCACCTTCAGCACGCGGGCATTGGTGATGAGCGTCAGGTTGGGCCGCTCCAGCGCCGGGCGCAGGAAGGCAACGGCGGTGGACTGGCGCTTGCCGTCCTTGATGTTGAGGTGGCAGTAGCCCGCCCCCATCTGGCTTTCGCCGTTGCAATCGGGATTGTCCGCATGCCCTGCCTCGATGGCAGCATCCCGCATGGCCTTGCAGACCGGGTGCGGGGTGATCTTCGACTGCACATGCAGCGGTCCGCCCTTGGCGTGATAGGCCGAGGCCTCGCCATCGTAATCCTCGGACTTGAGGAAATAGGGCAGCACATCCTTCCAGGCCCAGCCCTCGTTGCCGAAGGAGGCCCAGCGGTCATAGTCGGTGGGCGCGCCGCGCACATAGATCATGCCGTTGAGCGAGGACGATCCGCCCAGCGTCTTGCCGCGCGGCCAGTCGATCCGCCGCCCGTTCGCATGTTTCTGCGGCACGGTGCGGTAGGCCCAGTCATATTCCGAACGCCACAGCTCGATCAGCCGGACCGGGGTGGAGATGGCTTCGCTGTTGTCGGGGCCTCCCGCCTCGATCAGCAGCACCTTCGCCCCCGACTCGCTGAGCCTTGCGGCCAGCACGCAGCCCGCGCTGCCTGCCCCGCAGATGATGTAGTCAAAGCTGCCGTCCAGCGCTTCGGCGGTATTGATGGATGCGCCCGGCAGACCGTTTGCCAGCACCAGCACACCGCTGGCGACGGCAACCTTGCCGATGAAACTGCGCCGGGTCAGCCCGTTTCCTGTTTCAGTGCTCATGTTTTTTCCTCCCGCCCCTTTCAGAGAATCATCACCTGAATGTCCGTGTATTCGAGCAGCCCCTCCTGGCCGAACTCGACACCAAGGCCCGACATCTTTGTGCCCCCAAAGGGGGCGTTGGGCTGAATCATGCCGTGCTTGTTGATCCAGACGGTGCCGCATTCGAGCCGCGAGGCCACAGCGCGCGCCTTCTCCGGATCGGACGACCAGACCGAGCCGCCGAGGCCGGACGGACTGTCATTGGCGGCACGGATCGCCTCTTCCAGATCGGTGTAGCGGATGACCGGCAGCGCCGGGCCGAATTGCTCCTGATCAACCAGCGGATCCCCGTTCGACAGGCCGGTGATCACCGTCGGCGGGAAGAACAGGCCTTCGCCCGGAGCACCGCCGGTGACGACAGTGCCCTTGGCTCTGGCGCTTTCCACCAGCGCTGCCACCTTGTCGAACTGCATCTTGTTGGCCACCGGCCCCATCACCGAGGTTTCCTCCAGGCCATTGCCGACCGGGATGTTGCGGATATAGGCGGCCAGCGCCTCGACCACCGCATCATGGATGCTGTCGTGCACATAGAGCCGCTTCAGCGCGGCACAGGTCTGCCCCATGTTGATGAAGGCGCCCCAGAACAGGCCTTCGGCAATGGCCTGCGGATCGGCATCGGGCAGCACGATGCCCGCGTCATTGCCGCCCAGTTCCAGCGTCAGGCGCTTCATCGTGCCGGCGGCGGAGCGCATCACCTTCTGGCCCGTGGCCGTCGAACCGGTGAAGACCACCTTGCGAATGTCAGGATGGGCGGAAATGAGCCCGCCGAGGCTGGTGCCCTTGTCATCGCCCGTCACCACGTTGACGACACCGGCGGGCAGAACCTCGTTCATCAGTTCCACCATGCGCAGGGTGGACAGCGGCGTGTAGGGCGAGGGCTTGCACACGACCGTGCAACCGCTGCGGATGGCCGGAAGAATGTGCCAGACGGCAATGATCATCGGCCAGTTCCACGGCGTGATGGAACCGACGACGCCAACCGGCTTGCGGTGCATCTCGACGCGCCCGGCCTCACCGTCCTGCAGCACCTCCACCGGCAGGGTCAGACCGGCCGTGTAGCGGCACCAACCCGCAGCGCCCTGCACCTCGAAGCGGGAACCGACACCGTTGAGCGGCTTGCCCTGTTCGCGGGTGATGAGGCGCGAGAGTTCATCCGCATGGGCTTCCAGCTTGTCTGCAATCGCATGGCAGGCGGCCACACGGTCCGCGTCCGGGCGTGCGGCCCAGCCCGGAAAGGCCGCAGCGGCTGCGGCAACGGCGGCATTCAGCTCCGCCTCGCCCGCATTGGGGGCAAAGCCGACGACCGCACCAGTGGCAGGATCATCAACCGCGAAGACAGTGTCCAGATTGACCTTCTGGCCATTGATGATGAGCGGATAGACGGGCGCGGATGCAGCGGCATCCGAAGCATGCAAGGTCATGTCAGTTCCCTCCTTCAGGATTATTATGAAGGAAGGTTAGGCGCGCCTGCCGGGTGCGGTCTTGGGCGCATGCGACAGATGCCTTGGTGTGAAGCGTCACAGCAGAGACACTCGCCACCCGTTTTCAGTGATGGCTGGCGGCCCCCGGTGCATGGCCGAAACGGCGGCGGTAGGCGCGGTAGAAATGCGACAGATCGCCAAAGCCCTGCTCATAGGCAATATCGGCCACCGTGCGCTGCGGTTCAGCCATGAGGCGGCGCCGCGCTGCATCGAGCCGGATGGCGAGGATCTGTTCGCGCGGGCTGTCCCCGTGGCGGGCAAAAGCCCGCTGAAGCTGCCGGGGCGCAACCCCCAGAAGCGCACACAGGGTGCCGGCGCTGAAATCAGGATCACGGAAATTCTGCCGGATCAGCCGCAGCGCCTCGCCGAAAAGCCCCTCCCCCTGCACGCCATGATCCGCAGAGCCGCGGGCGAGATCATGCATGTAGCTGCCGAAGAGGGCGAACAAGGCCTCCTGCAGCGGCGTTGCCGCCTCTTCCCGGCTCTCGCACAAGCGGTTCAGCACCGCCTGCATGGCAATGGCGATGCTGTCCTCCCGGCGGATCGCAATTCCCCCGCCCGGCAGGCCCGGAATGCGGCGGATCAGATCCTCCCGCGGCAGATGCACGGAGAGCTGTTCGCTGAAACCCTGCTCGAAATTGAAGTGGCTTGGCCTTGCCGCATCCATCAGGAACATGTCGCCGGGGCGCATGACCACATCTCCCTCCAGCTGGCGCATGCGGGCCGAACCCCGGTTCTGGATGGTCAGGACAAAATGATCGAGATGATCCGTGCGGTAGGCCTGCGCGCTGCGCAGCACGCTGGCGCCCGCCACCGCCACATAGGCCAGCTCCAGCCCGTTCGACTGGCGCAAGGCCGTGCTGGCCTGAAAGGCCGGGCTGGCGGAATCCGTTCCGCCCTCTGCTGCGCGCACGTCAAAACAGCCGCAGACCTTCGAGATGCCATCCCGGAAGGCCCCGATGCCGGAAAAATCGTGTGCTGCGAAATGCTCCCTCATGGCGTGCCACGCCCCATCCGCATGTGAAGGTGGCTCCGGTCATTCCGGTCTGTGCCTTGCGCTTGCGGGCGGTTATCCACCTCTACGCATTATTCCTGAGCCGCCTTCATTGAGCCCTTGCGCAACCGCGCTGTCAAGCCGCTCCTGCGCAGAGCCCTGCGGCCCCGCTCTTCATCGCGTCACTGCGGGGGCGCCTCACGCGGCTTTTTTCAGGAGATCGGCGGCGCTGGTCCAGGACTGCGGGGCGCCGAAATGGAAACCCTGCGCGGTGAAGACGCCAAGTTCGGCGAGGCAAACGGCGGTGTCCTCATTCTCCACCGCTTCGGCGATGACCCTTGCCCCCAGCGAGGCAGCCACCAGCACGATGCCCTTGACCTGAACCCGCTGCACCCGGTCGCTCAGCAGGCTCGCCGTCATGCTGCCGTCGATCTTCAGCCACTTGAGGCGAAGGCCCTTCAGATGCGTGGTTCTCGGCCAGTTGCCGGCGAAATCATCCAGAATCAGCGTCGCGCCATGGGCCTTGAGGATGGCGGCAAGCCGCGTCATGCCTGCGGTTTCGCGCGCGACCGCCAGCTCGGACACCTCAAAGGCCAGCCGTGTGGCGATGGCCCGGTTCCGCGCAAGGGCCCCATCCAGGAAGCCCAGAAAAGCGCTGTCGCCCAGCGACTGCTCCGACAGGTTGATGGAGAATTGCCCGGCTGCGGCCCGGCCGCCCCGGCGCAGCCGCGCCAGCGCCAGTTCGACCACCCGCCGGTCCACCTGCGGCAGCAGGCCATGCCGTGCGGCGGCGGACAGCACGCCCTGCGGCTCCAGAAGGCCCAGCTCCTCATCGTCCACCCGCAGCAGCAATTCGGTCATCACCGTGCGGCCCGTGGCCGTGCAGCACACCGGCTGGGAAAAGAGCTGCAGGCGGTCAGCGGCGAGCGCCTGCTCGATCCGCTCCAGATTGGAGCGCGAGGCCTTGTAGGAGGCCAGAAGATGCTCATCAAAGCGGAACTGCAGCACCTTGCCCCCGCCCAGCGCCTTGCTCGAAATGCAGGCCTGATCGGCCCAGCGCAGCACATCCGCCGCCGAAGCATTGAGCGTGCGGGCAAATTGCCGGTCCAGAACGGCAAAACCGATGCTGCCGCCGGTGCGGTAAACCGCGCCATCCCACGGGAAGTTGAGCTGGGCCAGAGATGCCGCGATGGTGCTGGCAAAGCCATGGGCGCCATCCTCATCGGCGCTGAAGCGGATGATGGCAAACTCGTCACCGCCAAGCCGCGCCACAAGCGCCGTTTCTCCTGCAATATGCCGAAGCTGGGCGGCGATACGCTCCAGCATGGCATCGCCTGCCGTATGCCCGGCCCGGTCATTGATGATCTTGAACTGGTCAAGATCCACCACCAGCACCGTAATGCCGGCAGAGGCGCCCGCCCGCACCCGGGTCAGTTCCGTCTCAAGCGCCTGCTGAAACGCGCGCCGGTTGGCAAGGCCCGTCAACGGGTCCTCCATGGCAAGGCGCTCCAACTCCCGCGTGCGCGCTTCCGGCTCGCGGCCCGCAACGGCTCCAACGGCAGTGCCCAGCACCAGCATGACACCGTCGGCGCGGCCGACCCAATCACGGCTGGGCGCAAAGGTCAGCACCACATCCTTGAGCATTTCCGCGCTGCCCGGCGCACCGGCCTTGCGCTGGCACAGCTGCGCCAGCGCACCCGTCATCTGGCTGGATGGCAAGGTGACATGGGTGCACTCGCCCTCCAGCGCCGCATCAAAGGCCGGCGCCAGCGCACGGCGGAAAATCTCGTGGCCGGCAAGCTCTGCCAGATGCATGCCGGTGAGGGCGCTCTCATCCATATCCTGAAGCGTGGCGAGTTGCGGGTCATGGTCATCGACCGGGAGCACATCGGCCACCCGGCCATTGCGCCCCAGCATCAGCACCCGCCCAGCCAGCAGATGCGCCGCCTGCTGGGCAATGCGCATGCGCCGCTCGGCCGGGCCGACGAAAGCAAGCTCCCGAAGCTCCAGAAATAGGAGCTGCGTCTGGCGCGGCGCAGCGGCGGTGCGCAAGGGGGTGCAGGTCAGCCGCATCGGCGCCCCGCGCCCCTCGTCAAAGGCAAACATGCCCTCGGCCATGGCTGGCTTACCGCGCGCCGCCATCTCGATCAGCGGCCGAAGACGGCGCAGGGCGGGTTCATTGATCACAGCCTCAAGGGAGCGCCCGGTCAGAAGCGCGCTGCTGCAGGCCAGCTCTTCCAGCAAGGCCTGATTGGCCAGCAGGAATTTGCCCCGGGCGGTGAGCAGGGCGGCCGGATGGCGCACGCTGTGCAGCAATGTTCCCGCCGCGCAGGCGAGATCAAGTTCCGTCAGCGGCCTGACATCTGCATGGGTCTGCGGAGAAATCGAGGTCTCTTCAGTCAAACCGTATCCCTCAGCAAAAGGACCAGACTTCCTGATCCTCTCCCCCCAAATCGATCTCCAGAAGTGGACCACCACCGCGTTGCGGGCAACCGGGACGCGGACAGTTTTCCCAATGGCGCTCCCGGTGACCTTAACAAACCGTTAACGCGCTGGCGAGGATTTCCACCGCGCTCTGCTTCGATGCGAGCGGACGCAGCGTCACAATATGGCCAGATTGTATAGGCATCAGGCGCCATCGATTTCCGGAGTCATCGAAGGTCTGGCTCCAGATGAACTGCTGACTATCCTGTGAGGGCTGGCTTTTTCCGCAGGTCCCTCCTGGCGGATTTACAATTCCGTTTCAGCCCTGTGCTGAGCGCCGCCGCAGGAAGATCACCGGGGGATGAGACAATAGAGTCCGAATATGAGATGAAGACCAGCGCATCACGCGCGGTATACGCCAGGTCTTTGGCAGCATTGGCTTTTTCCATGGCAGCGGCCGCCTCTGCGACAGCCTCTGCCGCCACATCCGGCCAATGCGGCATGGCATCGTGGTATGCAATGACCAGCAAGACTGCCAGCGGCGAGCGCGCCAATCCCAACATGCTGACGGCGGCCCACCGGTCCCTGCCTTTCGGCACTGTGGTCACGGTAATCAACCTGGACAACGGCAGGCAGGTGAAGGTCCGGATCAACGATCGCGGCCCCTTCGCCCGCTCCCGTGTCATCGATGTGACCCGGCAGGCGGCGAACGAACTGGGCTTTACCGGCAAAGGCACGGCACGGGTCAAGGTCGTCGGCCCGCATGGCAACACTCTTCGTGCCGGCAAGCACTGTTAACAATACGGATGCACAGCCGTCCATTTTATCTTTTGCCGCAAGAACGAAGCGTTATTTGTGAAGGTTCCTGACATTAAGTAATGACAGCATCAGAGGCGGCCGTTACATTTCGCCGTCGTGGTCGATGGGGCCATGTGCACAAAACTTGAGCCGCGCACCTTCGCCCGAAGGGCGCGGCCTTTTTGAATTTTTCCGGTTTTCTTCGAAATTACAGTGACTTGAGGAAAGCGTCAGCCTGCCGGTGCAGGTCCCGTTTTGCCTCTTCCGCCATCTTGTCATAGGTGCGGAAAACCTGTGCCAGACGCGGATTGCCGCGCAGCTTTTCGCCGTTGCGGACCAGAAAGTCCCAATAGAGTGCATTCAGCGGGCAGGCATCGCGCCCCGTTCGCTGCTTCACGTCATAGCGGCAGCTGCCGCAATAATCCGACATGCGGTTGATATAGTTGCCCCCCGCCGCATAGGGCTTGGAGCCGAGCAGCCCGCCATCGGCAAACTGGCTCATGCCGATGGTGTTGGGCGCCTCCACCCACTCGAAGGCGTCGATATAGACCGCCAGATACCATTCATGCACCTCGCGCGGGTTGACCCCCGCCAGCATGGCGAAATTGCCGGTCACCATCAGCCGCTGGATGTGATGAGCATAGGCCGTGTCGCGCGTCTGGGTGATGGCCTCGCGCAGACAGCGCATGTCCGATTCGCCCGTCCAGTAGAAGGCCGGCAGGGGCCGGTGCGCTTCCAGCGCGTTTTCTTCCGTATAGCCGGGCATCTTCAGCCAATAGATCCCCCGCACATATTCGCGCCAGCCGATGATCTGGCGGATATAGCCTTCCGCCGAATTGAGCGGCACCCGCCCGGCCCGCCATTCATCCTCCACCCGGCGGCAAACCTCCAGCGGATCGAGAAGCCCGGTGTTGAGATAGGGCGAAAGCACCGAATGATAGAGCCAGGCCTCTCCGTTGAGCATCGCGTCCTGATAGTCGCCAAAGGACGGCAGCGCCTCGTGCAGGAACCAGTCCAGCGCCGCCTGCGCGTCTTGCGCCGTCACGCCATAGGCAAAGCCCTCCAGCCGCCCGAAATTCTGCGCAAAGCGCGCAGCCACCAGCGCCAGCACCTCTTTCGTCACTGCATCAGGCACGGCCCGGAAGGGCCGCGGCAGGAACAGGCTGCCTTCCGCCGGCTTGCGGTTTTCCGCATCAAAGTTCCAGCGACCCCCTGCCGGTTCGTCTCCCTCCATCAGGAGACCGGTCTTGCGCCGCATCTCGCGGTAGAAATATTCCATGCGCAGCTGCTTGCGCCCTTCCGCCCAGGCGGCAAATTCATCCAGCGGGCAGAGGAAGCGGGTGTCTTCCAGCAGAACGGTTTCGCATCCGGTCAATGCGCCCCAGCCGGTCATGTCCTCCAGCACCCGCCATTCGCCAGGCTTCGTGGCAAGGATCCTGCTGCAGCCATGGCGAAAGGCTGCTCGCTGCACTTCTCCGGCAAGGCTTCCCGTATTGTCCGGGTCCTCCAGCGTGATGTAGTCCACGCGCCAGCCAGCCTTTCGCAGAGCAATGGCAAAGTGGCGCATGGCCGAGAAGATGAAGGCGATCTTCTGCTTGTGATGGCCCACATAGCTCGCCTCGCTCATCACCTCCGCCATGAGCACCACAGACCGCTCCCTGTCTGCGGCGGCAAGCGAGGGCAGGTTCAGCGACAGCTGGTCACCCAGCACAGGCACAAGCGTCTCCACCGGACCTGCCGGTGCATGCGGTTCAGCACCAAAGGCAGCGGCAAAGGCCGGGGCATCCGCAAAGGCGGAGTTACGGGCAGTTGCGGCGTCAGCTTCCGGCAGATGGGGCATGGGCAGGGGCAGCTCTTTTGTCCGGCGGGTCCTGCCGCCGCAGGGTGCCGGAGAGGTCACAACGAAGAGATCAGGCACGGCAGCCGCTCTCAGCTGCCTCTACGCAACCGGCGCCGCGCTGTATCACTGGTACGGGTGAAGGAACATCGCCGCATGGCCGGAAGATGGATACAACCCTTTCCTTCCGGCTTGCCTGACGACAGAAACCCACCACTCCGCCAATAGGGCCCGCTCCCGTGCCGCAGGACAAGGGCGGCCAGAACCCGGCATATGCATGAAGCCGCAAGGCCTTGCCGGAACCTCGCAACTCTGCGCTTTCCTGCTATCCACGCGGGAGAACAGAAAAGCCGTTGCCGAGACGGTTTCATTCCTGTATCAGAACCGAACCGGCCGGTCCCAACCGGTGCCCGGTCAGCACCCGTAGCTCAGCTGGATAGAGCGCTGCCCTCCGAAGGCAGAGGCCAGGGGTTCGAATCCCTTCGGGTGCGCCATTTTCCCAAAGAAAATCAAGCGCTTGCGAGACTGGTAAATTTTCGCCAGTCCCAAATCTGCATCTTTTTGCAGGCCGAATCTGCCTGTTTTCCGGCTCAGCCCGTACAAATCCCGTACAGTCCCCACAGCTGTATGCACTCCGGACAAGCGACGTTGCGCCCAGGGGGCGCGGATGAGCGGCGAGTGGACCTTCCGGGATGTGAAGCTGCAATGGCTTCAGCAACTGAGCTGTGATGCTGAGCTCAGCGACTGCGCCAAGTGCGTGGCGCTGCATCTTGCCACCACATACATGAACGGCCACACCGGCAAGGCGTGGCCGTCCTATCAGACCTTGGCAACCGCTCTGGGCAAGAGCGTCAAGACGATCCAGCGCGCCATCAAGGAACTGGAGAGCCGGGCATGGCTCGAAGTCCGGCGCGGGAACGGCGTTGGGCACAATACGGAATATTGTCCTTCCAGAGCTTCAATCATAAGGGCATCGGCAGCCCGCGAAAAGACGGACAAGGTTGTCCCCCTTCGTCCCGCCAAAGGAGGACAAGACTGTCCCGGAAGGCGGTCAGATGTGTCCGCCAAAGGGGGACAGAACTGTCCACCAAACCTATATAAAGAAAAAATAAATAACCTACGCCCGCCTGCGCATGAGCAGGCGCCCGCAGGCAGTCCCAGGCCCCGGCTGACTGTTCTCAAATCGCAGGTGCAGCAACTGGCTGCTTGGGAGGATTGGCTTCACCGCGAGGGCCTGCCCCCCATTGCCCGGCTTTGTGCCGAAACTGTTTCGTCTCAAGGGCCTGCCTACCATCTGCCCAAACGCTGGCCTCCCGAAGACGGCGGCGAGCATGAGGCTATGTGCCGGGATTTCTTCCGCAGCAAATTGCCGTCTTTCCCGTCGCTTTGTCATGCCAGACCAGCTCTGGAGGCTGCCCGGTGACACAGGCCGAAGATCAGAGAGCAAGGCGACCCGTGTCATACGACACGGAGCCTTGCGAGGGGCGGCGAGCCTCCCCTTCGAACCCCTCCGGCGCAAGCCCCGGCGGTCTCTCCGAGACCGTGGTCTTGCGATGTACAGCGGCGGAAAAAAAGGAACTGAAGCGCAACGCCGCGATGGCAGGCCTGAGCATCTCGGTGATGCTGCGGGGCTCCCTGAGCCTGATCAAGCCTTCGCGCCGCCGCCCGGCACCTAAGGCCGATCCGCAGCTGCTGGCCGCACTCAGCCGCATGGGAACCAATCTCAACCAGATTGCACACGCGGTGAATTCCGCCCGCGCCATGGGGGACATGCATCAGCTGGATGCGCTCGCCCTTCTTTCGGCCTTGCTGAGCATTGACCGGCAGCTTTCCCTCACGCTCGCCCGCCATGCCGGGGAAGGCGGGGAAGGTGAGGCGGCATGCTGATCAAGTTCTTTCCCAATGGGCGGGGCGGCGGCGATGCCCCGGTGAATTATCTCACCGCCGCAACCGTTCTCGCCTATGACGCAAGCCGAGCGCTGATGCGTGATGAGGCGGGGCGCGCCATGACCCGGCACCGCGAGCCCCTGCCCGAGGTCCTGGCCGGAGACCCAGAGCGCACCCGGCTGCTGATTGATGCTTGCCCGCACCAATGGACCTACCGTTCTGGCGTGATCAGCTTTGCCGCTGAAGACGCGCCAGACGAAGCTCAGCAGCGGCGCACAATGGAGGCCTTTGAAGACCTTGCCTTTGCAGGGCTTGAGCGGGATCAGGTGGACATGCTGTGGGTGCGCCATCGCCACGAAGGGCGCGTCGAGCTTCACTTCCTGACCCCGCGCATGGAACTTGGTTCCGGCAGAAGCCTCAACATTGCGCCGCCCGGCTACCGCAAGGCCATGGATGCCCTGCGGGACGTTCTGAACAAGACCTACGGCTGGGCAGACCCCGAAGATCCAGCCCGCGCCAGAGATGCAAGGCCCCAACTGGAAGCCAGGGTCCGGGCGCAGGGGCGCGAGGAGATCCAGCACTGGCTGGAGGACCTGACTGCCGAGGGGCGCATCACGGACCGCAAGACAATGCTGGAGGCGCTGGAAAGCGCCGGCTTCAACCTGCCCCGCCAGGGCAAGGCCTACCTCACAGTTGAAGATCCGGACAGCGGAACACGCTGGCGGCTCAAAGGAGAAATGTTTCATGCAGACTGGACGCGAGAGAAGACCGCTTTCCGAGCGCTTGAGCGAGAACATGGAGAGCCTGCGCCGGGCGCAGAACGGTCAACAACAGGGTCTGAACTTGCCAGAACCGCAACAGCCCGTCTTGCCGGGCTTGCCCTTGCAGACTTGCGAGCAAGGCTTGCGCAGCATGTGGAAAGACGCGCAAGCTACAATCGCAAGCGATATCCGCACATCGCAAGAGGCGCTGGAACGCAGGCTCAACAGCAGCTTCAGCGAGATGCTGAACAAGAGCCTGAGCGCACAGCAGCAGGCGGAGAACGCTCATCAGAGGACCGTTCTGCAGAGCCTCAAGCAACTGGAGACAGAGGCCTGCCAACAGGCCCAGATGATCAGCTTCAGGCAACGCTGGCAGACGCTGGCTTTGACCGCTCTTTTCTCGATGCTGATCACCCTGGCTGCGGTGATGGCCGCCGACAGCCACCTCAGAGGCACACTGCTCTACGCAGCCCTGAATGGGGTGAAACATGGAGCGAAGGACTTCACGGCCCTCTACTACGACACAAGAACGGGGGAAGTCCGCTGGTGCAAGGAGAGCGCAAACCGGTTCATTTGCAGGGAGAGCAGATAAATGACGCAGGTCTTTCAGTCTGGCAGCCCAAAGAGGCCCCATCCCGGGGACGCGGAGCACCCGCAGATGCTGACACCGCTCGAGCGCGAGTTGCTGACCTTGGTCGAGCGGTTGAACATGGGAGTGTCAGGAATTTCGTGTACGGGCGTGCGGTTGAACATTTCTGTTTACGCCCTCGCGGCTTGGAAACGGTCCGCGAAGAGAACTGCGAATTGGGATTTAGCCATCGCCCATTCTCTGGCTGGCATTTTCCACTCTTTCTCCGATCTGTTCAAGACCAGATACAGGAGTTTGGTGGCCGCCTCGTCAGAGGGGAAGTGGCCCCTTGCCCGTACCGCGCGGCGTAGCTTGGAATTCAAGGCCTCGATGGCATTCGTCGTATAAATGATCCGCCGGACA
>NZ_KB908217.1 GCF_000382365.1 Pannonibacter phragmitetus DSM 14782
ACAACGCCTTGGCCGAGACGATCAATGGCCTCTACAAGGCCGAGGTCATCTGGCGCCAGCGGTCATGGCCGAGCGCGTCGGCCGTCGAAATGGCGACCCTGCGCTGGGTCGATTGGTTCAACAACAACCGCCTGTTCGGCCCCATCGGGCACATCCCGCCCGCAGAGGCCGAAGCCAAATACCATGCAGCCCAAAAGACCCTCGATATGGTTGCATGACTCAAATGAAACTGCCTCCGGAAAACCCGGGACGGTTCAAAGTCATATAATCTAACGCAGATGGAAGGGCAGGTAGATGGTCGTGCTGGCGTGTTTGAATGGCTTGTTGATTCAAGCGGTCAACTGACACATCAAAGGTTTATTCCTGATGGCCGTATAACCGGTATGCCAAATCAAATTCCATCACGGCTACCGTAAGGGATAAGGGACTGAAATAATGAGCAAGATTGATGGCAGATTTTGCTATGAACAGGCGCCTTGGATTGGGTGGGCGGGACTTTGTTATGGGCTTGATCGAAGGCTTGTGGACGCGCGAGCTGTCGTTGATTTTGCCAAACTGAATCTGTCGGAGGAGTCCGTTCCTGAAGAATACGACTTGGCGATTTGTGATCCGAGTGATGAACTGGAAGTCTATCATGCTCTTGCAAGCCTTAGCAGAGATCAGCCTGCTGGCACAATTTTTATCAAAAAAGCATGGATTTTTCTTTTATTAAAGGATCTGTATGAGCGCCGGAACGAGGTGCTTAACCCATTTTCTTGCGTTGAAGAGATTTATGCGGATTTTGATTATCCCGATTTTATGAGTCCGATCATACATTACATGCCTGTGCAGGATGGGGAGCTGACAGGTGAAGATGAAATGCTCCGGAAGTGGGAAGACTTGCTCTCTCGGTTGCACAACGAGCTCACCTGCGAAGGTTCAAAGGTGTGCCTCTGATTGCCAAAGTGTACAGAGACGGTATTCGCCTGACAGTGCCGCATTCTGACTCAGGGTCAAGTGGCTCGGATTTCTGGCTGCATTGAAGCCTGTTTAGGTCTGACCGTCTTGACCTTGCCCCGCCGTCTATACCGGCGAAGCCACTGGCCTGAGGATTTCGAAGCACTGGAACGAGCCTGACCCGCGCCTTCAGAACCAGCTGAAGGGCGGGACGGCTGCCGTCTCTGTCTTCCTTCCCTCCGGCTCCATCAACATGCTCAAGCGCCTCAAGCTGGCAAAGGAGACCGGCCGGGTTGAGGAGGTGTTGGGCGGGGCGAACAGGGCGCCCGATGGCTGGCGTCAGGTGAGTGGCGTTAGCGCACAGATCAATGCGCCTGCAGGGTTTAAAACGTACCGAACGATTTAGGGCGATCTGGTTCATGTGTCGCCGGGTGGTTTGGTTTATGGTGCGGACCCAAAATTTGGAAATCGCGTGGACCACGTGCTTGATCACACCGCCCCCAATCCCAATAAGCCTGTTCACTCTGTGTTCAATGTGCAAGATGGGGGTGCACCAGCCCGCAGATAGATGGATCTCTCTATTTTGGCGTGGTGCATGCAACCCCCGGCTTTGCGTTGGCGCAAGGGTTAGTCCTCGGCCGTTCTCGGACCGGTGGGCTGGCCGGCGTGCTGCTTTGTGGCTTGGCGGCCTTGTCACGAGCTGCTACGCGCTGTGCCATGATTGCTTCCGCTTCGGAACGGGTTGGTGAATCGCAGCGCCATTCGACGGGAGGGATGGAGTTTCTATAGCGCTCTGGTGGACGGATATAGCCTGTCGCGCAAAGGGTGATGCCATTGCCCGGGCCGTTTCCGCCCGTTCTGCTGCCCGTTGCAGGTGAGGGGCCATTGAGTCTCCTGCGGGTCTCTTCAAAGCCTGCTTCCTGCCGCAGAAAGCCGGATGCTCCCTGCGCGATCCCCAGGCCGATCATCTGGCCGGTCGTTGTGCCGCGTGCCTGCCGGCCAGCTTCGACCCTGGCGCGCAGTTCGGCCTTCAACCGCCTTGATTCCGCAGCTTCAGATGCAAGGTCACGGGCAAGGGCGGCGCGCATTCTCTGTTGCAGATCCCGCGCAAGGGCCTTCACGGCTGCATGCTCTTCCGGCGGCATGGCGGCTGCAATCTCGCGCAGAACCTGTGCCGCTCCCTTGCCATCAGAGTTGGGCGGGACTTCCATCCACATGCGTACGCCTGACATGGGCAGTGATGAATCGGTGCCGGTGATCTCGATGACAGCCGGAGCCTGACCCGAGTAAAGCAGGAAACTGTGATGACGGACGTCACCGTTGTTTGTTCTGCCGGAACTGCTGGCGACAGCTACAGGAGGAAACATCCGCATGATGCCAGCGAGTATCGTCTGGGGACGCAGGCCGAGCGTTGGACGTGCCTGACAGCTAAAGACGGCCCCATCGCTGCGTACAAGTTCGCTGAGAAAGCCCAAATCGCTGTTGGGCCGGAAGCCGCGCCACACCACCCAGTTGATCGTGTTGGCAAGATCGGTATCCCTGTCTCCGTGGAAGAGAGGAGGGACGATTGTCCCCCGGGCAGGCCAACTGCCGCCAAACGTTGCTGCTTGGGCCTGCGCAAGGTCGAGCTGGCCGCACTTTTCGGCAAGTGCTTCGAGATAAACATTTGTTCGAGCTGTCATCGCAGGTTGAGATGCGCTCATCTTCCCTGAAGTGCCATTGCAGGCTGACAGGGCCAGCAATGCTATCGCAAAGCCGGTCTTCTGGTTTCGCATTCGAGCCCTCCGCAGTTGTACCGGCCGGCACACTAGTTTGGACCGTCATGCTGCAGCATCCCCCGTTCAGGGGATCAGCGTTGCAAGGCCTGGTACCGTTCGAAGGCTGCGAAGATCAGTTTCTGGGATGGCATGGCCATCTTGAGCATGGCCGACTTTAACTGGTCCTGAACCGTATAGAGGCTGGAACCTGTCCGGTTTGCGAAGGTGGAGAGCGGCAGGCTCGACAGAACGGCGTGCACGACCCTGCATTCTGCTGGTGTGATTCCGAATGGCCGGCAGAAGTCTGCAACCTGCTCTGGACTGGGCGCGGCGATGGTCAGAGGTGTGACCGTCAGGATCTGGCGGGATGGTCCAATCCGTGCCGTGCCGGCGCTCCAGCGCCGCAGGGCGTAAAGGGTGTTGCTGTCCGGGTGACGCAGATGCAGGGTGACCTGGCCGGAAGCCGCATCCGCAGACTGCTGAAAGGCTGCAAGACGCGCATTTTCGAGCGTATCGGTACAGGACAGCGTCCCGGCGGGGGAAAGCCGGAACCAGCCTTCATTCAGAAGCTGCCCGGCGAAGCGGTTCAGTTCTGCAAGTTGCTTTCCGTTGAACACGAAAACGGCTGAGGCGATCAGGTCGGCTACGTCCGTGCGGGTGCCGGGGGCATCGTCAAGGCCGAGCCGTGCCATACCCAGCTTGAACGCGCGCAGCAAATGCGGTGACAGTGCCGTCAGCAGCTTGACGGCCGGTGGCTCGATACCACGGTCCCGCCGCGACGAGCCAATGCCGAACCAGCCGATGTTTCCATCAAAGCTCAGATTGCTGCCATGGATGTCATGGATGCCGAAGCGGGGCAGAAGTTCCTGATGGATCCTGCTTTTGCGCGCCTCTGCCTCTGATACATAAACATGCTCGGAGCAGAAGCTGCCTGCTTCACGTGCCATGACACGCGGCACGCGGAAATCGTCTCTGGCGTAGCCATCCAGATAGACGGGCGCGAAGTCAGGGTCGCCGCCCACATAAAGGTTCACATGGGCGTGGCCGGATGATCCGGACACCAGAAACATATGAACTGCCGCCCCATCCACCAGTCCTGCAAGACTCTCGGCAACCGGCTGCCAGCCCTCCGGCTCCAGCGCTGCTTCATAGATCTGGTGAAGGATCTTGGCTCCGGGTTCTATGGCTCAGGCCTTTCGGTTGCGGGACGTTTGCAGGTGGCTGGATGATGTTCAAGGCATCCGGTATGCTGATGCATTATGCCCCGGAAAAAACCCGGATGCCTCAAATTCTTGTTCTGTGCTTCCGGCCCTCCGCCGCAAGCGCCGCTTGCTTCAGCTTGATGAAATCCACCTAGACAAGCCAAGGGTTTTTATAAAATTGTCCTGGCGCGGATATGGTCCAACGTGAAACGAGTAATCCTGGCTGCTCTTGGGATGATGGTTGTTCTGCCGCTGACGACCCGGCTTCCGCAGAACGCATGGGGCCTGCTTGAAGGGCGCGGGAGCTATTTCATCCCGGCAGAAAGCAGCATTTGGACCTTTCGGGCCGATGTTGAGAATGCAGGCTCAGGGAGTTTCTGGCTCCGGGGGAGCGATCGTACCCGCTACTATGCGCTGTCCGAAACGGGGTGGGAGTATTTCCATATTGAAAAGGAGAACGGGTGCGAGCGATTTGATCTGGGCGATATCGCCACCTGGTGCGAGCTGCGGACGGCGCCCATTCCACTGCCAAACTGAGTTACGCTGCGTCAAGGGGCGCACTCTTCGTGCCTTCGCGCGTCAAACGGCCCGGGGTCCTATAATATCAAGGCTCTGAGATGCTGACGCATCACGCCTTGAAAATGCTCAAGCGCCGCACGGGCTTAACCAACGCTCGATGAGCCAAGCTCATCGAGCGTTGGTATAACTTCGGCATGAGCTGTTCGTACTCATGCACAAAACGCCGTTCACCTGAGAGCCACTCCTCCCGTCCCCGCCTCACTTCAAAAATTGGATATGCGGGCCTTTGTGGTGGTCGGAGGGGCAGACGTGGGCTCTGACGCAGAAGACGCAGCGGAGCAGGTCTTCGGTCAGGATCTCTGCCGGTGTGCCATTGGCGACGATGCGGCCCTGTTCCAGCACGATGATGCGGTCGCAGAACATGGCGGCGTGGTTGAGGTCATGCAGCGCGATGATGCTGGTGACGGGCAGGCCTGCAATAAGCTTCAGCAGGCTGATCTGGTGCTGGATGTCCAGATGGTTGGTCGGCTCATCAAGGATCAGCTCGCGCGGGCTCTGGGCCAGTGCGCGGGCGATGTGCGCACGCTGCTTTTCGCCGCCCGACAGGTGCTGCCAGCGCTCGTGCCGCTTGGCGGACATGCCGGAGCGCTCCAGCGCCTCTTCCACCGCGTGTTCATCGGCCTTTGTCCAGCCGGAGAACATGGACCGGTGCGGGAAGCGGCCGAGCTTGACCACATCCTCGACCTTGAGATTGGCATTGGTGGTGGCGTGCTGTTCGACGAAAGCCACACGCTGGGCCACCGTCTTGCGGGAAATCTTCTGAATATCCCGGTCTTCCAGCAGCACGCGGCCGGAATGCGGCAGCTTGAGGCCGGCCAGCAGGCGCAGCAGCGAGGTCTTGCCGGAGCCGTTCGGGCCCAGCAGGCCAAGCATTTCGCCGGGCCTTGCCTCGAAGGAAATGTCCTCCAGAACTGTTTTGACGCCAATCTTCCAGGCGATGTTTTCAGACCTGATGCTCATGATGCACGCTGGAAACGGTAGAGGATGATGGAGAAGACCGGCACGCCGACAAGGGCCGTCACGACGCCGATCGGCAGAACCTGCTGCGGAATGAGCAGGCGCGAGGCAATGTCCGCCAGCACCATGAAGATGGCCCCGCCAATGGCGCAGGCCGGCAGCAGCCGGATGTGCAGCGGCCCCACAAGGAAGCGTGCTGCATGGGGAATGACCAGCCCGACGAAGCCGATGGAGCCCACCATGCTGACGATGGTGGCGGTGAGAAGCGCGGTCAGGCAGAACAGGCTGAGGCGGGCGCGGCTGACGTTGACGCCGAGCGCTGCGGCCGATTCATCACCAAAGGCAAAGGCGTCGAGAATGCGCGAATAGGCGAGGCAGGCGATGAGGCCGAGGCCGACGACGATGGAAACGAGCGTAAACTCCGGCCAGCGCACGCCGCCGAAGCTGCCCAGCAGCCAGAACATCACGTCACGCGCCTGCTGGGCGTTGCCTGCCGTCGTCACCACATAGGACGTGGCGGCATTGAAGAGCTGGGAGGCGGCAACACCGGCCAGAATGGTGCGGTCTGCACCGCCTCTCGTGCCGTTGGACAGCAGGGCGACGAAGAGAAAGGCGGCAAAGGCACCGGCAAAAGCGCCCGCAGACAGGGAAACCGTGCCAGCGCCGATCCCAAGGATGACAATGCAGACAGCGCCGGTCGATGCACCGGCCGAAATGCCGAGCACATAGGGCTCGGCCAGCGGATTGCGCAGCAGCGACTGCATGATCGCGCCGGAGATCGCAAGGCCTGCCCCGCAGAAGGCCGCAACAAGAGCCCGGCTGAGACGGTAGTCCCAGATGACGGACTCATGAATGCGGTTCAGCTCGACTGCAGTCCAGCCGAGCTTGTTGGTGATGGCGGTGTATGTGGTGGCAAGCGGGATCGGCATGTCACCGATCCCGACGCTGATGCCGACCACCAGAGCAATGGCTGCAAGGCTGGCAAGCAGCAGGCCCAGGGTTACCAGGGTCTGCCGCAGTGCATAGCCAGACTGGCTTGTCTCAATCACAATGCTCACCGCAGGCCGAGCGCCTTGAGCTGCTCAGCCACCTGTTCGGCGCCGAAGATCGTGCGCACGGTCGGGTTCATGGCCTGGCCGTCCATGATCACCATCGCCTTGTTTTTCACGGCGGGCATCTGGCTGGTCGCCGGGTCGGTGGTCAGGAACTCAATTTTGGCCTCGGCCTTGTCGAGTTCCCAGCGGTTACGGTCAACCCGGGCGACGACGATCACATCCGGGTTGGAGGCGATGATGCTCTCCCAGCCGAGAGCGGGAGACTCGGCTTCCGACTGAATGGCATTGGTGCCGCCCAGGACATCGGCGATGAAGCCGGATGCGCTGAACTTTCCGCCCAGATAGGCATCTGCGGACGGTGACGGGCTGGAGAACCAGAACACGTAGGACAGCTTCTTGCCATCCTTGGGGGAACCGGCGCGCAGATCGGCTTCGCGCTTCTTCAGGTCGGCGATCAGGGCCTGACCCTTCTCCTGCACGTCAAAGATCTGGGCGAGTTCGTCGATCTCCTTGAAGAGCGTGTCCATCTGCCAGAGTGTGGAGCGGTCGCCATAGCCGAACTTGTCCTTGGCTGCACCTTCCGCGACGCAGGTGCTGGGCGAAAGGTAGACCGGAATTTCCAGCTTTTCAAAGTCTTCGCGCTTTGCAACCTTGCTCGAAGCGCCGATCAGGCTCGGCAGGGCGGCGGTCACAAAATCCGGGTTTTCCGCCAGAATGGATTCGAAAGTCGGAAACTCGACCGTCAGCACCTTCACCTTGGCATTGGCTTCCTCCAGCTGAGGCAGAACCTTGTTCGGCCAGAAGGCAGTGCCAACCATCTTGTCCTCAAGGCCGAGCAGCAGCAGGATTTCCGCGCTGTTCTGGCCAAGGCCAACGGCCCGCTCCGGCGCCTTGGTGAAGGTGACCGGCACGCCGCAGTTCTCGATGGTGAGCGGATACTGTGTCTGTGCAGCGGAGGCTGCCGTTGCCGTAGCGGCAAGGCAAGCGATGACGCCCGAGGCGATCAGAAGAGATTTCATGGGGATGTTCCGGCCAAGCTGTTGAAGCTGGCGCCTTATAACTGCACGTGCTGAAGCAAACAAGACTCTGAAACTCATATTTTGTGGGCGGAAACACGCTTCCACGGCATCCTCAACTGCCCCAATTTCGCCGTTTCTGTCCTCCCGGTCCGGCAAAAAAGATCGTTCGTGCAGCGGCTTAACCGGTTCTTGGTTTCACCGCATTGGCAGCGTCTCATTTGCGTCTGCAGGGGCTGCGCGGCGGCGGGCCACAGGCCACAGGCACGAACAAGGAGCGGGCATGACGGTTTCACGGGCGGTGGTTGCCGGGGTGCGCTTCGGATTTGGCCTGACACCGGGCGAGGCACCGGAGGGCGATCCGGACGCGCTGCTGGAACAGTTGCGCAAGGCCGGGAACGCAAAGCTTCTGTTTCCCCGGGAGGGGGGTGAGACGCGCAAAAGGCGCATCCGGGAGTACCGGTTGGTGCGCCAGGATCTGACGCAGCGTATGAAAGACGGCGAGGCACTGGGAGAGCGGGAAAAGGCGCTGAACCGGGACGTCTCTGCGCGGCTCGATGCCGATGTTTCGGGCCGGATCGCCCAGGCCGCAGGCTCTCCCTTCGGCTTTCAGGAGCGGCTGGCCAGCTTCTGGCTCAATCATTTCACCGTCAGCGCCAGCAAGTCGACGGAGATGCGGCTGATCGTGCCGCTCTATGAGGCAGAGGCGATCCGTCCCAATCTGTCCGGGCGTTTTGCGCACCTGCTGAAGGCGGTGTCGCTGCACCCGGCGATGCTGGTGTTTCTGGATCAGACGCAATCCATGGGGCCAAATTCGCGGCAGGCGCAGAAGCGCGGCGGCGGCGTGAACGAGAACTTCGGCCGCGAGGTGATGGAGTTGCACACGCTCGGCGTCAACTCCGGTTACAGCCAGGCGGATGTGCGCCAGCTGGCGCTGCTGCTGACCGGCCTCGTGTCTAACCGCGAAGAGGTTCAGGCCGGTTTTGACCGCGGCAGGGCGGAGCCGGGCAGGTTCAAGGTTCTCGGCAAGACCTACGAACGCGGTGAAGGCGTCTTTGACATTTCTGGAGCCGTGCTGGAGGACCTGGCGTCGGATGAGCGCACCATGCGGCATGTCAGCACGCAGCTTTTCACTCATTTCATCAGCGAGACGCCCGATGAGGGGACGATTGACGCCATGGTGAAGGCCTGGAAGGCGAAGGACGGGGATCTGACGGCCGTCTACCGGGCCATGCTGCAGAGCAAGGCTGCCTGGGAAGAGCCGGGGCAGAAATTCAAGAAGCCCTTTGACTATGTCGTCTCCACCTTGCGGGCCGCAGGGCTGACAGAGCCTGAGGATCTGTTCAACGATGAGGACAGGCCCCGTGGCGCCTTTGACCTGCCGGATGCAGAGCCGCAGCGGCTGGCGATGGCGGAGGCAGATGACGATGAAAACCGCAAGGGCATGGAGGGCAAGGATGGCGGCGAGGATATGAAGGCCCGCCCCAAGGCCAAGCGCTCGCTTGCCCGGCAGGCCGGGCAGATGATTGCCGCCCTTGGAGAGCCTGTGTGGCGGCCAAGTGATGCGGCTGGCTTCAAGGACAACAATGCCTACTGGTTCAACCCGGCGCAGCTTTCCATGCGCATCGAATGGGCGCGGCAGCTGGTCCGGCGCATTCCCGGCAAGCCGGACCCGCGCAACTTTGCCCGTGACGTGCTGGCCGATCTGGCGCGGGACGACACGGTGCGCCTCGTCTCCCGCGCGCCGAGCCGTGAGGCCGGGCTGATGCTGGCGCTTGCTTCACCCGAATTCAACAGGAGATGAGCCGATGGCTGGCAAGCTGACCGACACGCTTTCTGGCATGACCCGCCGCGGATTTCTGGCCTCGGCCTGTTGTGCTGCGGCAGCGCCTCTCTTCACGCCGCTGGCGCTCGCCGCCATGCCGGGGGACAACCGGTTCGCGGCCATCATCCTGCGCGGCGCCATGGACGGACTGGATCTGGTGCAGCCGGTGGGCGACAAGGGTTTTGCCGGTCTCCGGCCCAAGCTGGTGGAGGCATCCGCCCCCAGGCTCATCCCGCTGGATGATTTTTTCGGCCTGCATCCGGCAGCGAGCCCCCTGCTGCCACTGTGGAAGGTAGGGGAGCTGGCCTTCGTGCATGCGGTTTCAACACCCTACCGCAACATCCGCAGCCACTTCGACGGACAGGACATTCTGGAGGCGGGAGGAACGGAGGGAGCTGCGAAAACAGGGGGATGGCTCAACCGCACCCTGTCCCTCACCGGTCAGCCTCTGAAGGCGATCAGCGTCAGCACCGCGCAAGAGGTCATTCTTTCCGGCGCCAATCCAGCGGATGTCTGGTCGCCGCGATCGGACATTGCACTGGGGCGCGATGAGCTGAGCTTTCTGGCGGAGCTCTACAAAGGCGACCGGGCCTTTTCAGAGGCCTTGCAGCAGGCGGTTGGCATCGACAGTTTCATCGACGCACTCTATGCCAGTGAAAAGCGCAACGGCAGCGTTGCCCATGTCGCGCGCATGGCGGGGGCCTTGCTGAAGGACGAGTACCGCATCGCCAGCTTCTCCATCACCGGCTGGGACACGCATGTGCAGCAGGAAAAAGAGTTTGCCAGTGCGGTGAAGGACCTCTCCACCGCCATCCTGTCCCTGCGCGATGAGATGGGGCCGAAGGTCTGGGCGAAGACGGCGGTGGTGGCAATGACCGAATTCGGCCGCACCGTGCGTCAGAATGCCAATGACGGGACGGATCACGGCACCGGTGGCTGCTGCGTCATTGCGGGTGGAGCCATCCGTGGCGGCAAGGTTTATGGCCGCTGGCCGGGGCTCGGGGATGGCGATCTTCTGGATGACCGGGATCTCACCCCCACAGGAGATGTCCGCGCGGTGGCCGCTGCCCTTCTTGGCCAACAGTTCGGCATCAACGCCTCCGTGCTGACGAACACCGTGTTCCCTGGCCTTGAGTTGGGCGATAGGCCCGGTTTCATGTGAACCGGCGCCAGTCAGTACCGGCGCCTGTTGAAGTGAATTTTTCGGGTGATTTTCAGCCCTCGTTCCCGAAACGGTCTAGATCTCGCGTGTGGCTGGGTGCCTTGTGGGCAAACGGAAAATCAATTTTCAGCTTGTCTTTTTCAATCCTTCGAAAGGGCGGTCTCCGGGCCGCCCTTTTTTCTTGCATCTCGTGCCGAGTGCTTCCGTTTGAAGCTCTTTCCGCAACGTATTCCCCATTTGGGGGATGAACATGACGCCTCTCCCTGTTGAGATGCCTTCCGGGCAGTCCGGTTCATGAAAGAACCGGGTGAGTGAGGTTTCTCTAGGCTGGAGCGTGGGCGCATCCGGCACGGGGCCGGGACGGAAAGCATGACGGCAAGGCAGCAGAGCGGCTCAGGTGCGGATATGACGCCGTATACAGAAGGCGCATTCCTTTCGAGTAATATTGCCAGAGCCATCCGGTGGTGCGTTGTGGTGGCAGTGATTGCGTGGGCAGCGGTATTCCCTGCCGCATCCCCCCTTGCGCAGTTCGCGACAGGTGCCGTGTTTGACGAGCAGGTCTATGGAGCCGTGCCCAAGGGAGCGCCCATGGCGCGGGGCAACTACGCGTTCCTGCCGCCTCGCGTGTCGCTGAAGGCTTTTGCCCCCACGCCGGGCGATCAGGGCCGGCAGGGAAGTTGTGTAGGCTGGGCCTCTGCCTATGCCGCACGCACCTTGAGTGAGGCCAGGCGTCTGGAGATGACGTCCCGGAACGATATCAACCGCAGCGTTTTCTCGCCGGCCTTTATCTACAACCAGATCCGTCAGGGCGGTTGCGATGATGGTTCGCTGCCCGCTGATGCGCTGGAACTGATGGCAGAGGACGGGGTGCCGCTGCTGCGCGATTTTCCCTACACGGACAAGAGCTGCAGCGCCCGTCCGGGGCCGGAGCATCTGAACCTTGCAGCCTCCTACCGTATCGGCGGTTACAAGCGTCTGTTTGACCGGCGCTCCAACGCAAAGCATGTGGCGGTGCGCCGGGCGCTGGCCAATGGCAATCCGGTCGTTATTGGCATGCTTGTTTCAGATGCCTTCATGGGCTCGGGCGAGCGCTACATGCGCGGCAGCGAGGATATCGCCCTGCGGGACCGCCGCGAACTTGGCGGGCATGCCATGGCGGTGATCGGCTACGATGATACGAAGTTCGGCGGAGCCTTTGAGCTGATCAACAGCTGGGGCACGGATTGGGGCAACGGAGGCTTTGTCTGGGTCTCCTATGACGACTTTAATGCCTTTGTGATGGAGGGCTTCGAGATGATCCCGCCGCAGCCGGCGGAGCCTGAAAAGGTGGTGGACATGAGCGGCAGCCTGCGGCTCATCCATATCTCGGGCAAGGAGCTGCAGGTTTCACGGCTCGGCGAGACCTCGCAGCTGACCGACCCCATGCCGTCTGGCACGCGCTTCCGGGCGGAAATTTCCAGCAGGACCGGTGGCTATATTTACGTTCTGGGCGGCGACAGCGCCGGGCACTATGTGGAGCTTTTCCCGAGAAACCGTGGCCTCAATCCCAGGGCAGAGGCGGGTAATGCGCTGCTTGTGCCGGGGCCGACGGAGGATTTCTTCACACGGCTGAATGATGACACCGGGCGGGATCACTACGTCGTGCTGTTCTCGCGCGAGCCGCTGGATGCCAGCGCCATTGCCGGGCGGATGAATTCTGGCCGGGCGGGTCCGTTGCCGCGTCTGGAGGCGGCGCTGGGTGCCGCTCTCGTTGCGGAACAGGACATCACGCGCAATGGGCCGCTCTCCTTTGAAGCGGCGAGCGGAGAGGCCACGGTGGTGCCGCTGATCGTCGATATCGAGCATGTGGCTCCCGAGCAGAACATGCAGGACCGCACCGCGCCAAGGCTGGTGGTGTCGGAACCTGCCGCTGATGAGCTGGAGGTCATTGCCGGGCAGGCTGCCATCCGCCGTATCTCTGAAGCTTCCTTTGTGCTCAAGGGCAACGCACAGGATGAGGGGCTGATCCAGTCCGTCACCATTGCTGGTGCCCTTTCATCGAAATTCTCCTCACGCGGGCCATTCGAGGCCAGCGTGGAGGTGCCTGCGGATGGCAAGGCCCATCCCGTCACGATTGTTGCCGTTGATGCTGCCGGCAACCGGTCCGAGACAACAATTGAGGTGCAGGTGGCCCCATGACTCAGACCCTAGCACCCCGGACCGCCCTTTCTTCTCCGCTTTCCAGAACTTGCTGGAGCCTGAACCGAATGACCCGTCTTCTTTCCGCGCTTGCAGGTGCCAGCCTGTTTCTCGCCATGCCCTTTGCGGGTGGTTACACTCTTGCGCAAGGCGTCTCTCCCTACCAGGGACTGGAGCCGGAGCAGCTGCTGGATCTGAGCCTTGAAATCCCCGGCCATTTTGAGCGCTCGGCCATGCGCAAGCATTTGGCAGACACCTTTCCGGACACTCCGGAGGGCCTGTTTGCCCGGACCTGGATCGAGGACCGGAACTTTGCCGACCGGCAGGAGGTGATCGCCAATTATCTCAAGGTCATCAATCAGCGGCCGGATTTTCCGACAGCTTATGTCTACCTCGGTCTTACCTTTGAAGAGGTCGACGATTTCGACCGTGCCCGCGACATCTATGAGAAGGGTCTCGAGGCTGTTGGCTTCGAGACCGATCTCATCCGTAATCTCTATTTCCTGCTGCGGGGAAAGTTGAAACAGCCAGCCGAGGCTGACACCTTCCTGCAAGGCATCGAGCGCAACTTCGGTAACCGGGATGGTGACGTGACCTTCATCCGCGCCATTGCCGCCCAGTCAGATGGCAATACGGAGGAGGCGGAGAAGCTCTTCGATGCCGCCCTGAAGGATGGCGCGCCCTTCGAAGCGCTGAAGCGGCTGACACAGCTCCGGATGACACGGCTTGAGCGCAGTGGTGCCACTGCCGAAACACGGGCTGCAGAGTTGAAGCGTGTTCTGGAGTATGCGGTGGCGGAACGCAGCGCCGAAGCGCTGATTTTCGCGGCAGGTGAACTGAAAGACCGGTTCAATGCCCGCCAGCAGGCCATGAAGCTCTATGAGCAGGCCTATGCCATGTCAAAGGTGGCGGAAGCTGCACTGGATGGCTTCGAGATGATGGCCAGTTATGACTTTGACCGCAGCTATACCCTGTTACAGAAGGCCTATCAGGATCTGCCGCAAGTCAGCCAAGTGGCCACGTCCATGTGCTGGGCCAATTTCGCCTTTGCGCTCAAGCCGGAGCAGGCTCTGGCTTATTGCCGCGAAGGTGAGGCCAAGGCTGTGCTCGTTGAGTACAGGCACAAGGCTGTGCGCCAGACTGCCGACCTGCTGGAGACGGCGGGGCGCATGGATGAAGCTGAATCTGCCCTGAAGGCGGCTCTGGATGACACCCCGTCAAGCCGGAAGTACTCGATTCTGGCGGAGCTGGTGAAGAACCGGATCTGGGCTCAGGACTATGCGAAGGCTCGAGCCTATCTGGACGAGGTGTCAGGCGCCAAGGGTCTCAGCGGCACTTGGCTGGCTCTTTGGCAGCAGCGCCTCGGTATTGCGGAGGCGCTGGAAAACGAGCGGCAGGCCTTCCTCAAGGCCAATCCGTTCCTGAAGGACTGGGAAACCCGTATCGGAGTCAGCCTGACGCTGGCTGTGGAGTTCGAGACGAACTCGGACGTGATCCGGGCGGACACCTATCCGGCACTCGATAAGGCGGCTGCAGCACTCAATGCACCGGGCGGAGAGAAATATGTCTTCCTCATCGAAGGGCATACGGACAGCCGCGGGTCTGACGAAATCAATCTGCCGCTGTCTGCCCGCCGCGCCCAGGCCGTTGCTGCCTATCTGGAGACACGTCACGGCATCCCGGCAAGCCGTTTGCGGACTGCTGGCCACGGTGCGGGCCAGCCTATTGCGGGCAATGACAGCGAAGCAGGGCGTCAGCGCAACCGGCGTGTCGAGGTCCGGCCCTATGGCAATGTCAGCGAGCCGGAAATCGCAGTCACAGGCAGGCTTGACGCCGGAGGGCTGCAACTTGCGCCAGGCGGGCGTCTCGCGGCAACAGGCTTTGAGCCTGTGCAGCTCTGGGATCTGCAGCAGAAGGTGAAACTGCGGGACTTCTACCGGGGCGGATATCATCGCGCCTTCTCGCCCAACGGCCGGTACTTTGCCACGATCTCGACCTATACAGAGGTCAGCGGCAGCAAGTCCTTCGTGCTTTATGTCTACGACACAAAGACCGGGCATGCGGTGGCGCAGGTTCATGGCGAGGTTGAAATTGCCAAGTTTGCCTGGAGCCCTTACAGTGATGAACTGGCCTATACGGATGGTGAGGGTTTCCTCAGGGTCTACAATGTGCAGTCCCGCAGCCAGCGTGCCTTCACCCGGCTGAGCACCACACGGATCAGTGGGCCACTGGTCTGGCTGGCCGGCAGCGGCAAGATCGTGGCGGGGCAGGCACAGCGGGAAGGTATCAGGATCTTTGACGGGCAGACGCTTCAGATGGAGCGTCATCTCCCCGGAGTGGACTGGCCTCACGCCATGGCGGCGAGCCGTGACGGCCGCTATGTGGTGGCTATCGACAACCGGCGCCAGATGGTGATCTGGGATGCGCTTGACTGGAGTGTGGTTGCCTCCAGCCGGGTGCCGGTCATTCCCAACAATATTGCTGTGCATCCCTCCCGGCCATTGGCTGTCATGAATGATACCTTCAACAGTGAAACGAGCTTGATGCTGGTGGACCTGTCTGACGGACAGATCCTTGCAAAGCGCAAGGGTGCGCAAGACATTTTCCTGTCTTTCACGCCCGATGGAAAGCGCATTGTCGCAGGCAGCGGCAGCTCCGTGGAATGGCTTGATGCAGCCTCTCTCGAGCCCGTGGCGGAAATGACCGGCCTTGCCCCTGAGGGACGGGGTATCTCAACAGACAAGACGAATGCACTGCTTGTTTCGCGCGACAGCTCTGCCAGCCACGTCTGGGACCTGACGACAGGCCAGCGCGTGCATACCTTGCAGGCAGCCTCCAAACTTGGCTGGAGGGCGCTGGAGAAGGATGGATCGCGCCAGTTCATGGTGGATGCAGACAACCGGGTCGTCACCTTCAGCACGCAGGACTTCCGGGAAGACGTGGTGGAGGAGCTGGGGTTCAATGTCCAGTTCGTCAGGACCAGCGACAAGTATGTGGTCTTCGCCGGTCAGCCGACAGGCAAGACGGATTCCCGGACGGGCGTTCTGGAAGTACGGGAGCGTCCTTCCTTGCGGAAGTTGTCGCGTATCGAGTTCGACTTCGTCACCAGCCGCTTGCGCTATGACAAGAGCTACGAGACCTTGGTGAATGACATTTCCATCAGTGATGTGGATGGCCTGGTCGCACTTGCGACTAGCTGGCAGGACGGCTACGGCCACGGCTGGACCAATGGCAAGACCGTCCGTGTCTATGACATTGCCTCTGGACGCGAAACCAAGGTCATCAACCTGAACAAGGAAGTGCGGGACCTTTCGTTCCGGGATGAGGAACCCGGAAAGCTGCGCGTTCTGGAAGTCGCAGGCGGCTGGCGGATCTACGATGTAGCGAGCGGGCGGTATGAGAAATGGGAAGCAGACAACGGCCTCTGGACGCGCAAGCTGGATGATGGCCGGACGATCGAATGGTCGCGCGATCTTCTGAAACTGGGAGACCGGACAGCCTTCTTCCGGGGCACCTTGCGTGACATTGAGGTGCTGGAGCCGCGTAATCTTCTCGTAGCGATGACCTCGGGCAACGAACTTGTCTATTTCGACCTCAGAACGCTTGAGCGCCAGCTGACCGTGGTGATCAAGAACGGCAATGAGTGGATTGCCTACGCTCCCAGCGGTGAGTTTACGTCCTCACTGGGCGGGACAGACGGTGTCTTCTGGTCTCTGGGGGACAACTATCTGCCCTTTGATGCCCTGAAGCAGCGCTTTGAGCGGCCGCGTGTCATTCAGGAGCGTCTGAGCCGACTGACCGGGGAGGGCGGTTCGCCCTCCGTGCCTGAGACGCCGCAGGTGGAGCCGGAACTTTTCGAGGCACCTTACAAGATGTCCGTGGATGGGCCGCTGAAAGCTGCCTCCGTCGAAGACAGCTTCATCCTGAAACTGCGCATCGAGAAGACGGATGCCAGCCTGCCTGATCCGGAGCTTGTGTATACGCTCAACGGCCGGCCCATTCCGCGCGGGCGTGGATTCGATGAAGAGCCGGTCTATGAGGGCGGCGAGGTGATCGGCACGTCGCGTCAGTTCATACTGCAGGAGGGTGTCAACGTCATCGAGGCCAGCATCGCCTACAGGGATGCAAAGATCCTGACCCAGCGGCTGGAAATCACCCGTAAAGTGGAAGCGAAGCCGCAGAAGCGGGCATCCAATGTGCAGCTTTGGTTCTTCGGTGTCGGTATCTCGGACTATGAGATTGCCACTCAGAACCTGGAATATGCCCACAAGGATGCGCTGGAACTGGAAAAGGCCTTCAAGGCGCAGGAAGGCGTGCTTTACGGCAAGGTCAACACGCGGGTTCTGGTCAATGATCAGGCAACCGAGCGCAACATCCGGGTAGAGATGAACGATTTCCTGCGGCAGGCCTCCGCCGAGGATGTGATCGTGCTCTTCATTGCCGGGCATGGTGTGCAGGACAATGAGCAGCAGCTTTATCTCATCACCCATGACGGCGATATGCAGCGGCCTTACACGGGCATGCAGGTGGACAAGTTCCGCGATTTCCTGGAGGGCCGCCCGGTCAACCAGAAGGCCGTGTTCCTGATGGATATCTGTCATGCGGGTACGGTTGGACCGCGCAAGCGCGGGCGCGTGACGGCTGAAGATGCGGTGAAAGCGCTGACGGAAGGCACTGGCACCATTGTGGTTGCTTCATCAACCGGCGCGCAGTCCTCGCTGGAGGATGAAAGCTACCGGGGCGGCCATGGTGCCTTCACGGCTGCTCTGCTGGAAGGGCTTGACGGGGAGGCAGACCGCAATGCCGGTGATGCCAACGGCTTCACCAGCATTCAGGAGCTTATCAGTTACACCTCCCGCCGTGTGCCGCAACTGACGGATGGGGCACAGCATCCGACCATTCCGAAATCGGAAAATGTGCTCGACTTCCCCGTGGCTCAGGCCAACTGAACTGCCTTGCGGCGCAGGCGTCACTGCTTGTGCCGCAAGGCCCCGGAATTTTGCCGAACGCCGCAGTGGCGGGAGGCACATTCATACTTGGAAGTACTTTTCAGTTGATCGGAAGGGCGGCTCTTGCTGTCCTTCCTTTTTGTTACCGCAAGGCAAACAGGCAGAAGCGTTCCAGCCGGGAAATGAGTGCTTTCTGGCTGGTGACACCGCATTTTGCCATGGCGGACTTCAACTGCTTGCGGGCCGTATCGAGCCGGATGCCCTGCTGGCTTGCGTGATCATCCAGTCCTGTGCCTGCGGAAATGGCCTCGATCACCCGGCATTCGGCCGGTGTCAGCCTGAAGAGCGCACCAAAGCGGGCAACCTCTGCGGAACTGATTGCCAGACCCGGATTGATGGGCGTGAGCAGCATTAGCATGGCAGGGGCAGTGAACATCGGAAACTGTTCGAGAATAGGGGCCGCCGAAAGCACTCGGACACCCGTCATGGCGAGCGTTTCAGGGTTTCGGCCATGAAGCTTGCTGATCCCGCGCCTTCCCCGTCCTGGAGATCCTGCAAGGCGCGTTGCCAGGCCATTTCACTGTTGCGGTGCCGGAAGGTGACAGTGCCTTGGCGCACCGAAATGAGGCCGCTGGAAAACTGCGTCTCGGCAAGTGCATTGGCAAACAGCACCCTCCGGTTCATGTCCAGCACCACGCCCCCCTTGCCCTCAAGGGCAAAGAGATCAGCCAGCATCTGCCGTTGCAGTTGCAGCTGAATTTTGATCGTATAGAAGCTGAGCGCATTGCGCAGATGCGGCAGTAACCGGGCCAGCCGTGTCAACTGATCTGGTTCGAACGGGTCTGTATCATTCTGCGGGGCTATGCCGATGCCCATGAGAAGGCGGCCGCTGGACAGGTTGGCAAGCGCGAGATTGCGCATGCCGTTGCCGGCCAGAATCTCATTGTAGACCGTGTCCTGCCGCTTCTCTTCCTCGCTCAGCACATCCTGTTCCAGCAGGATCCTGCCGACCTGTGCCGCCGCAATCCGCGGCACCCGGCGCTCAATGGCGAAATAGTCACCGAGATAGCGGGCGTAGGCTGCATCATCTCTCCGGACAAAATGCTCAATCACCGGTGGCGCGCCGGGCTTGTCCAGAACGACAAGGTTTACAGAAGATCCGCCGGTGAAATCTGAAAAACCGGCGAGAGCCCTGTCCCATAGGTCAGGGTTGACAGCTGCCTCAAAGAATATGTCCCCCAGCTTGATGAATTCCGTATCCTGATCGTCCATGAAAGGTCCCCCGTCTTGCTGGCTGAGGCGCAGAATGATCTGATAACAGATCTACGAGGACTTTTGCCGCTACGAAAATTTATGTCCAGAAATTATCCGAAGCAGAACGCATCTTCTGAACAGCCCGGTGTGATGCTTGCGCAGCTCCCGGACAAAAAGAAAGCGCGGATGACCGGGGTCATCCGCGCCGAGGTGCGTCTTGGGAGGACTTTGAAAAAGGCCCGGACTTGCCGGCATGGCCGGTGTCCAAGCTCTTCTTGTTGTGGCGGTCCTCGGACCGCCGGGGTTCTTGTGGCGGGCGCTGCCGCCCGCCTCTGATGTCAGGCGGCCGGAACGGTGACCGTGGCGCCGTTTGCAGCCACAACGCCGTTCACTGTCAGCTTACGCGTTTCGCCGGCCGGCAGGATCACCTTTGCCTCAGCCCATGCCGGGGAGTAGGTGCCCGTGCGGGAGAGGGTGAGGCTGATGCTGTCTGCATCGCTGGTCAGTTCCATGCGGATCAGGGCATGGTTGCCGTCCAGCGCGTTCGCGGCAAAGCCGTCGTCCGCATATTCATGACTGACGCTGGAAGCTGCCCCTTGTGCCGGGAAAATGGCGAGGGTGCGGGCCGTGTCCTTGCGGCTGTCGGCGCGGGTCAGGCCTTCGGCCAGTGGCAGCACGCTGCCGGCGCGCACGAACAGCGGCATGGAGCCAAGCGTGACGGGCAGGGTGAGTTCCTGACCGCCTGCATGCCATTCGCCAGTCCAGAAGTTCCACCAGCCTATGCTGTTCTCCGGCAGATAGAGCTTGCGCGATGTGGCGCCCTTGTCCATGACGCTCGCCACCAGCAGGTCGCGGCCGATCAGGAATTCGTCGCTTTCGGCAAAGGTGAGTGCGTCACTCTCATGGTCGAGGAAGGTGGGGCGAAGCATCGGCTCGTCAGCCGTCACTGCCGCATGCAGCACCGTGTAGAGATACGGAAGCAGGCGGTAGCGGAACTTGATCGCGTTGCGGATGTGGTCCGTCACCTCCGGGAACATCCAGGGCTCGTTGACCGTGCGGTCGTCGTTCCAGGAATGGATGGTGAAGCGCGGGTGGAAGATGCCGTTCTGCACCCAGCGCACGAACAGCTCCGGCTCGGGACGCGGACCGGCAAAGCCACCTACGTCATGGCCGATGTTGTAGAGGCCGGAGAGCGACATTCCGAGGCCCATGCGGGTGTTGTAGCGCACGGTCTCCCAGGCGGTGCGGTTGTCGCCGGACCAGGTCTGGGCGTAACGCTGCAGCCCCGGTGCACCGGAACGGGAGATGAGATAGGGGCGCACATCCGGCTGGTGGCGCACCTGCGCCTCGTAGCTGGCGCGGGTCATCAGTACCGGCATCAGCGGACGGATCAGGCCAATGTCGATGGTCTCGCCAAAGCCGTTGCAGCGGGCGTGGCTGTCCCAGATCTCGTATTCGTTGTTGTCGTTCCAGGTGGAGTTGATGCCGTAGCCGAGCAGTTTCTCGGTCACGTTCTGCTGCCACCAGGCGATGGTTTGCGGGTTGGTGAAGTCGAGGTGCGCGCCCTCGTCATCCCAGAACACCGAACGGGCGGGCGTGCCGCTCTCGCTGTCGAGAACGAAAAGCTTCTTCGCTGTCACATCGGCGAACATCGGGTGGTCCTGCAGCAGGCAGGGCTTGATGTTGGCCGCCAGATGCAGACCGGCGGCGGCGAATTTCGCCGACATGCCTGCTGGGTCCGGCACCTTGTCCGTGTTCCAGTTGAAGACGTAGCGCTTCAGGCCAATGGAGGTGTAGCCCGAGGACAGCTGGAAGCTGTCGCAGGGAATGTCGTGCTCTTCCACCAGCCGGACGAAGCCTTCCAGCTGCTCCTGCGCGTTGTCTGCATCGGTGTAATGCATCGTCGAGCCGGAGTAGCCGATGGTCCACAGCGGTGGGAAGGCGGTGCCGCCGGTGAGGCGGACATTGGCCTTGACCACATCCAGAACCGAGGCGCCCCAGCTCATGTAATAGTCGAGGTCGCCGTCCTCGGCGCGGTAGGCACGGTAGGGCTTGTGGTAGTTGTCCAGCTCGTTGCCGAGATCGAACCAGCTGCCTGCAAGGTTGTCGTAGAAGATGCCGAAGGCACCGGCTGAGGCCGTGCGGGTGACGCTGAAGGGCCAGTGCTTGTAGAGCGGGTCCGTCGAGCGGGCGTCGTAGCCCATGGCGTCGAGGTTGCGCATCTCGAAACGGCGGCCGGAGCGTTCCACATCGCCTGCCTTTTCGCCAAGGCCGTAGACCCGCTCGCCGGTCTTGCGCAGCAGGAAATGGGCATGGGCGTGGGACTTCACGTCCAGCAGATAGGCGCCGGTCGGGCGGTCTTCGGCAAAGACGAGGAAGCTGCCATCGGCCTGTTTCGCTTCCCACACGAAGGTGAGCGGCTTCGTGATGGTGAGGCGGAGCTTGTCCGTGGTGAGGACGATGCCCGCCTCGCCATTGTCCGTCAGCTTGAAGGCCGGGCAGGTGAAGCCGGAAAGGTCACGCCGCGAGCGGCCTTCCCACGGGGTTTCGCAAGGTGTGGCCGTGCCTTCAGGCTTGGGGGCCACGGTCCAGCTGCGGCCAAGGCGGAAGTCGCCGTTTTTGCGCAGCTGCACGCGGAACAGGGCGTCTTCCAGCACTTCCACGGTCATCACGTGGCGGCCTTCGATGGCCAGCTCGATGCCAGCCTCGATGGAACGGGTGAGGGTGAATGTCTCAAGCGTTTTCATGACTTGTCTCCAGCGTCAGCCGCCATAACCCAGCAGCAGGCGCGGCAGCGCCAGGCTCAGATCCGGAACGTAGGTGATCAGCAGCAGCACGGCGAGCTGCATGGCCATCATCGGCAGCAACGGGCGGATGACACGGGCGATGGACACCTTTGCGACCGAACAGCCGACAAACAGCGCCGAGCCCACCGGCGGAGTGCAGATGCCGATGCACAGGTTGAAGGTCATCATCACGCCGAAATGGACCGGGTCCATGCCCAGATCTTTCACCACCGGCAGGAAGATGGGCGTGAAGATAAGCAGTGCTGGCGTCATGTCCATGAACATGCCGACGATCAGCAGCGCAATGTTGATGATCAGCAGCAGCACCAGCGGGTTGTCGGAGAGTGACAGCAGCAGGTCGGACACCGTGAAGGGGATGTCGGCAAAGGCCATGACACGGGACATGGCGATGGAGCAGCCGATCATCAGCAGCACGATGGACGTGGTGACGGCAGACTCCAGGAAAATGGCCGGCAGGTCCTTGACGCCGATCTCACGGTACCAGAACAGCGCAAGGATCAGGGTGTAGACCACGGCAACGGCAGAGGCTTCGGTCGCCGTGAAGGCGCCGCCGATGATGCCGCCCATGATGACGACGATGAGGCCCAGCGGCAGAATTGCGTCACCGGTCTTGCTGGCCACTTCTTTCCAGCTTGGACGGGGGGCGACCGGATAACCGCGCTTCTTTGCCACGATACCGGCGATGATCATGATGCCAAGGCCCATGAGGATGCCGGGCACATAGCCTGCGACGAACAGTGCAGCGATGGAGGTGCCGCCGGAAATCAGCGAGAAGACGATGAAGGTGGTTGACGGCGGAATCAGCAGGCCGGTGGGGCAGGAGGCAATGTTGACGGCTGCCGAGAAGGCGGGGTCATAGCCTTCCTTCTTCTGCAGCGGTGCCATCACGCCGCCAACGGCAGCAGCTGCAGCCACGGCGGAGCCGGAGATGGCGCCAAACATCATGTTGGCCAGCACGTTGCAGTGGGCGAGCGAGCCCGGCAGGCGGCCGCCAAGCACCTTGGCGAACTCGATGAGGCGCAGGGCAATGCCGCCACGGTTCATGATGTTGCCGGCCAGAATGAAGAAGGGCACTGCCAGCAGGGTGAAGCTGTCGAGGCCCGATGCCAGCTGCTGCGCCGTGTTGAAGATCGACTGGTCGAAAGTCAGGAACAGGGTGAAGGTGACGACCGTTGCAATGCCGATGGCGAAGGCGACCGGAACGCCAATGAACATCAGCAGGAAGAAGGCGCCAAACAGGGTGAGGGCGCTGATCAGTTCGCTTTCCATCATGGATTATCCTTGGCCCTGGTCAGTGCCGGCAGTTGCATCGGCTTCAAGATCTTCAACGGGGGCATAGCGGCCTGTCACGAGGCCCGCGGCAAATTCGGCGCAATAGAGCAGCATCATGCCGCCGGACAGTGGCACGGCAGCATAGACATAGCCCATCGGCAGGCGCAGCGACGGGGTGACCTGGCCGGAGGCAAGTGTCTTCTGTACGAGCGCAAGTCCGCCCTTGACCATGACGATGGCGGCGAAGGCCGCGATCAGGGCGGTGACGATCAGTGCGAGAATACGCGCGACCTTTGGGGACGACATCTGCAGCAGCACGTCAATGGCCAGGTGCTTGCGCTGGCCAAGGGTGTAGGCAGCGCCGATAAGGCCAATCCACATGAACAGGAATCTTGCGGTCTCGTCCGTCAGGGTGCTGGGCGTGCCAAGAATGTAGCGCGACACCACCTGCCAGACGACGCAGGCGACCAGAACCGCGAAGACCGCGGCGATGAACAGGCCCAAAGCGTAGTCTACGCGGGCTTTCAGTGCATGCATGGCTGCATGTCCTCCTCGTGGGGCAAAGATGCAAGGCCCCTGTTTCCTCCCGGGACCTTTTATGTCCCGGCCTGCCTTTCAAGCTTGGTCTGCCGGTTTGCCATACCGGTTGTCCGCTTTCCTGCCCCAGGCCCGCGCCTTTTAAGGGCGTACTGGTCATGCGGCGGTTCGATGCGGCGGTTTATGCCACCTCTGCTGACAACTGTCCCGGTGTTGAAAACCTCAGACAATGCCCGGAAAAGAGGCGTTTTGCTCCTTTAACCGGCTGGCCAGAGAAAACCTATTTCCGGTAATTGGTCAACCAATTTTCAAAACCGGTTGACATTGGCTGTGCTTTGACGAAATTTCTGGTCGCGCGCCGGGCCTTTTTGATCAACCAATCTGGTCGGAGGGTGCCGCCGGTTTCCGATGTAGCCGGCAGGGGGAGGTTCCTCGCCGCGCGCATCCTTGAAGTATCATCGGGAGGTAATTTGACATGCGTATGACCTATCGTCTCGGCGCTCTGGCTGGTGCAGCCCTGCTGGCTTTTTCCGCAACCGCCGACGCCCGCACCCTGAAGCTCAACCACAACAACCCGGAAGACCATCCGCTGCACAAGTCGATGGAATTCATGGCCAAGCGTGTGGATGAACTCACCAACGGCGATCTCAAGATCCGCGTCTATGCGAACGCGCAGCTGGGCAACCAGCGCGAATCCATGGAAATGCTGCAGAACGGTTCGCTCGACATGGCCCGCTCCAACGCCAGCGAGCTGGAAGCCTTCGACGAATCCTACACCCCGCTGAACCTGCCGTTCCTGTTCAAGGACGAAGAGCACGCCTACAAGGTGTTCTCCGGCGAGATCGGCACCGACATTCTCGAAGCTTCGAAGGACAAGGGTTTCGTTGGCATCGCCTATTACGTGGAAGGCGCGCGCTCCTTCTATGCCAACAAGGAAATCAAGTCCCCGGCCGACCTGAAGGGCATGAAGATCCGCGTGCAGCCGAGCCCGACCGCGATCCGCATGGTCGAGCTGATGGGCGCAAGCCCGACCCCGATTGCCTATGGCGAGCTGTACAGCGCCCTGCAGCAGGGCGTGGTTGATGGCGCCGAGAACAACCCGCTGGCTCTGACCACTGCCCGTCATGGTGAAGTCGCCAAGATCTTCTCCGAGGACGAGCACACCATGGTTCCCTCCGTGGTTCTGGTCTCCACCCAGACCTGGGACAGCCTGTCGGATGAAGAAAAGACTGCACTGAAGCAGGCTGCCCATGAGTCCATGGACCTGCACCGCGCCAGCTGGAACGAGCAGGTTGCCGCCGGCAAGGTGCAGGCCGAGAAGGAAATGGGCGTGAAGTTCGTGGCCGTCGAGAAGGCTCCGTTCGCTGAAGCCGTGAAGCCGATGATCGAGGAAGCTGCCGCCAAGTCTCCGCGCGTGGCTGACCTCATCAAGCGCATTCAGGCTGCTGGCGAGTAAGACAACCGGAATCCGGGTGCTCTGCACCCGGATTCCTCTTATGTTTCAGGGGGAAGGTGGGCATTAGCGCTGCATCCTGCAATTGACGCGATGTGGCCGTTTGCCGGACACTTGAGGATTGAAGCAGACCGGCAGGAGGAGCGGGGCCATGGGAACGGGTCCTGACGCCGGATGGAGGAAGAAGATGATCGAGGCATCCGGCAGGCGGCGCTACGAGGAGGTGGCGGAGGCCCTGCGGCGGGAGCTGGCCGGGGGAACCTATCAGCCCGGCGACCGCATGAAGCCCGAGCGGCAGATTTCTGACGAGCTGGGTGTTTCGCGCTCCATCGTGCGCGAGGCGATCCTGAGGCTCGAAATCGAAGGGCTTGTCGATGTGCGCAAGGGCTCCGGCACCTATGTGGTGAAGGTGCCCGCCGGTGATGACACCGGCACGCGCGGAGACATCGGCCCTTTCGAATTGCTGCAGGCGCGGCAGGTGCTGGAAAGCTCCATCGCCGCCTTTGCAGCCACCACTGTGACCAAGGCCGACATCCTGCGCCTGCGCGAGGCGATGGAGATGGAGCGCCGTGCCATCGCAGAGGACACGGGTGACTATTCCGGTGACGAGCTGTTTCATCATCTCATCGCCGAAGCCACCCAGAACAGCGTGCTGGTCGACATGATCGACGAGCTGTGGCGCAAGCGCGAGCAGAGCCCCATGTGGGCCCGCCTGCATGCGCGCATCTTCGACCGGACCTACCGGCACCGCTGGCTGGAGGATCATCAGGCGATCCTCACTGCCCTGCAGTGCCGCGACCCGCGCGCAGCCCGGCAGGCGATGTGGCAGCACCTTGAAAACGTGCGCCAGACCCTGATGGAACTGTCCGACGTGGATGACCCGCAGTTTGATGGCTATCTGTTCGACAGCCGCCCCGCCGCAACTGCCGTCTCCTGAAGGCGGGCTCTGCGGGGAGAGAGTGGAGCACTGACGAAGGGCATTGGCCCGCTGAACCGAGTTTCCGCCGGAACCTGGCCCGCCCGCAGGATTGAGCAGGGCAGGCCGTCCGGCATTTCCTTCCAAGTCCCCCCAACCGCCTCCAATTGAGGAAACCCATCATGGAACAGACATGGCGCTGGTTCGGCCCGGCCGATCCCGTCTCGCTCGCCGATATTCGTCAGGCTGGTGCCACCGGCATCGTTTCCGCCCTGCATGACCAGCCCAATGGCACGGTCTGGCCGGTGGAGCGCATTCTCGAGCGCAAGGCCATGATCGAGGCAGCCGGGCTCGCCTGGTCGGTTGTCGAGAGCATTCCGATCCATGAAGACATCAAGACCGCCGCGCCGGGGTGGGAGCGTTATGCCGAAGCCTGGGTGGCGAGCATGGTGAACCTTGCCCGCTGCGGCATCCGGACCATTTGCTACAACTTCATGCCGGTGATCGACTGGACCCGTACGGATCTGGCCTTCGAGCTGCCGGACGGCGCCCGTTGCCTGCGCTTTGATGCCGATGCCTTTGCCGCCTTCGACCTGTTCATCCTGAAGCGCGAAGGCGCAGAGGCTGAATACAGCGCGCAGGAAATCGACCAGGCCCGCGCCGCTCACGCTGCCATGAGCGAAGCTGATGTGGCCAAGCTGATGGCCAACATCATCGCCGGCCTGCCGGGTGCAGAGGAGAGCTATTCGCTCGACAGCTTCCGCGCCCGCCTTGCCACCTATGCCGAAGTCGATGCGGAGCGCCTGCGCGCCAATCTCGCCGCCTTTCTGAAGATGGTGATTCCGGTGGCCGAGAAGGAGGGCGTCGTGCTCGCCATCCATCCCGATGATCCGCCGCGCCCGCTGTTCGGCCTGCCGCGCGTGGTTTCCACCGCCGCTGACATGAAGGCGATTGCAGCGATGGTGGACAGCCCCGCCAACGGCTTCACCTTCTGCACCGGCTCCTATGGCGTGCGGCCGGACAACAATCTGGTCGAGATGTTCGAAACCCACGCAGACCGTGTGCATTTCCTGCATCTGCGTGCCACCAAGCGCGAGGCCGATCCGCGCAGCTTCCATGAAGCCGCTCACCTTGATGGCGACGTGGACATGGTTGCGGTGATCAAGGCCGTGCTTCTGGCCGAGCGCCGCCGGGGCATCGAACTGCCGATGCGCCCGGACCATGGTCACCAGCTGCTGGATGACCTGCGCAAGACCTCCAACCCCGGCTACCCGGCCATCGGCCGCCTGCGCGGCCTTGCCGAATTGCGCGGCGTCGAACGCGCCATCCGCGCCTTCATCTGACCGCTGCGTCAGAATAGGAACGCCAAAGGCCGGGCAGAAATGCCCGGTCTTTGTGTTTGGAGGTTGATGTAGGCATATAATGTTTCGTCATGCCATGACTTGATCATGGCATCCACCCCGTTTGATTCAGACTTGATAAGTGAGAGTAATCTCTCTGTCTGACAGGGTAATTTCGGGTTTTCTGCAATGGAATGGATGCCATGATCAAGTCATGGCATGACGGAAGTTTTTGGATGTTTTGTGAAAACCTAACTCACACCTGTGCCAGCGCCCAAATGTCGTCCTTTGCCCCCGGTCCTGCTGCAATGACAGGGGCGCCCTTGCCGAGGCCGAAGGCGGTGGCGGGGAAGGGCTCGTGGAAGCCGCCAGCCTCCTTGACGAGGCAGAAGCCGGCCATGCAGTCCCAGGCGTGCATGTAGGGCTCGTAAAAGCCGACGAGCCGGCCGGCTGAAACATAGGCCAGCATCAGCGCGCCCGAGCCATTGCGGATCATGTTGCCGCCCCTTGCCGTCAGCGCCGTGACGATTGCCCCGGTGCGCTCGGGCGTCACATGGCTGTTGCTGCTGATGCCGGTGAGGCCGTTCTGCATGGTGCGGGACGGGTCAAGCTTCAGCGGCTTGCCGTTGAGTGTGGCGCCATGGCCTTCGGCGGCGGCAAAAGTCTCCTGCAGCACGGGTGCGAGAATAACGCCCACCACGGGCGCACCATCGCGGGCAACGGCTATCGAAACGCACCATGTGGGCAGGCCGTTGACGAAGGGCGCCGTCCCGTCAATCGGGTCCACCACCCATGTATAGGGCGAGGTGCCGCCCGTCTGGCCATATTCCTCGCCGAGGAAACCGTCATCGGGGAAGGCGGCAGCGACCTTTTCGCGGATGAGCTGTTCCACGTTGCGGTCGGCGATGGAGACAACGTCCTGAAGGTTCGCCTTGGTCTCGATCACCAGCGTTTCGCGCCGGTTGAAATAGTCGAGCGCAAGGGCGGCGGCTTCGGTTGCGATGGATCTGGCCAGATCGAAGCGGGCGGCGATGGCGGCGGAATGCGTGTCTGCGGTCATTTCGGGGACTGTGTCCTTTAACTGGCAGGATCAGGCTGCGATGAGGGCAATGCCGCGCTGGCGCAGGCGGATGGTCACGTCCGTGCGGGCGGGCAGGGGGGATGGGGTTTCATGGTCTACCACAAACAGCGTCCCGGCAACGGTTTCCACCTCATATTCGGCATGGTCGCCGAGATAGGCCGAGGTGAGGATGCGCCCGGCGAGGCTGCCCGGCGCGGCTTCTCCGGCAGCAAGGCTGACGGCGCCGGGGCGGATGGCGAGCTGCGCGCTGCCGGTTCTCGCGCCCGTCGCGGCAAGCTGATGCTCCAGCGGGCCCAGGCGGACGCGGGCGCTCGTGCCATCGGTCTCGATCACTTCACACGGCAGCACGTTGGCTTCGCCCATGAAGTCGGCGATGAAGCTGGAGGCGGGCGCCTCGTACAGCTCGCGCGGGGCACCGGACTGGGCGATGCGGCCATCCTTCATGACGATGATCGTGTCCGACACGGCCAGCGCCTCGTCCTGATCATGCGTCACATAGACGGCGGTGAAGCCGAGGCGCTGCTGCAATTCGCGGATCTCGGTGCGCACCCGGCGGCGCAGGCGGGCGTCGAGGTTGGACAGGGGCTCGTCGAGCAGCAGAACCTGCGGCTCCAGCACCAGCGCACGGGCAACGGCGACACGCTGCTGCTGGCCGCCGGAGAGTTCCGCCGGCAGCCGGTGGCCCATGCCGGCGAGGCCGACCTGCTTCAGCCCTTCTTCGGCGCGCTCGCGGGCCTGCTTGCCCTTGAGGCCGGAGGATTCAAGACCATAGGCCACATTTTCCAGCGCACTCATGTGCGGGAAGAGGGCATAGGACTGGAACACCATCGACACGTCGCGGGCGTGGGCGGGCAGCATGGTCACGTCCTTGCCGCCGATGAGGATCTTGCCCCCGGTCGGGTGCTCCAGCCCCGCCAGCATGCGCAAGGTGGTGGTCTTGCCGCAACCGGAAGGGCCGAGCAGGGTGACGAGGGTTCCCGGTTCGATCGTCAGCGACAGATCGGGAACGGCGGTGAAAGTGCCGAAGTCCTTGCGCACATGCTCGAAGACCACGGAGCCGGGCTTGTGAGATGTCATGCGGTTTTCTCCTGAGCGGACTTGAGTTCGGAAGATGCTGCAAGGCCGGAAACCCGGTTCTCGCGGCGCAGGCGCCGTTCGCCGACCAGGAACTGGAACCCGGCGATGACCGTGATCATCACGGCGATGAGCATCGAGGAATAGGCGATGGCGACGCCATATTCGCCGTTCTCGACAAGGCCGACGATGTAGGACGTGGCCATGTTGTATTCCGCGCTGACGAGGAAGATCACCGCGCTGATGGAGGTGATGGCCCGCACGAAGGAATAGACCAGCGCGGCGGTGATGGCCGGGCGCAACAGCGGCAGGATCACCTTGCGCAGGGTCCGGGCGCTGGTGGCCCGCAACGTGAGGGAGGCCTCGTCAAGGCTCTTGTCCAGCTGGCTCATGGCCGCAATGCCGCCGCGCACGCCCACGGGCATGTTGCGGAAGACAAAGCAGGCGATGAGGATCAGTGCCGAGCCTGTCATTTCCAGCGGCGGCAGGTTGAAGGCCATGATGTAGCTGATGCCGATGACCGTGCCGGGGATGGCAAAGCTCATCATCAGCGCGAATTCGAAGGCATTCTGGCCCGCGAATTTCTGCCGGACGATGATGTAGGCCGTCAGCAGGCCGACAGCCGCAGTGAGGGGAGCTGCCAGCAGGGCGATCTTGATGGTGGTCCAGAAGGAGTTCCAGGCAACGCCGGTCCAGGCGAAGCTGGCGCCGTCGAAGCTGACCGAGAAGGCCTTGGCATAGTGGGCAAGGGTCAGCGTGTGGTCTAGACCCCAGGTCTTCACGAAGCCGCCAAAGAGGATCATGCCGTAAATGACCAGCGTGAAGGCCATCCACGGCAGCACGATGGCATAGACCACGCGCGAAACGCTCTTCGGCAGGGGAATGTGCGAACCGCTGTCGCCCTTGCCGGTGACGGTGGCGAAGTTCTTGCCCTTCAGCCAGAAACGCTGGGCGAGAAAGGCCGTCAAGGTGAAGCCAAGCAGGATCATCGCCAGCACGGCAGCGCGTGAGGGATCATTCTGCGAGCCGACGACGGCGAAGAAGATTTCGGTCGAGAGCACGCCATGGCTGCCGCCGAGCACGAGCGGGTTGCCGAAATCGGCCATGCTTTCGATGAAGCCGATGAGGAAGGCATTGGCGAGGCCCGGCTTCATCAGGGGCAGGGACACATGCCAGAAGGTGCGCCAGCGGTCGGCCTTGAGGGTTTGAGAGGCTTCTTCCAGCGAGGGGCTGACCCCTTCCACCACGCCGATGAGCACGAGGAAGGCGATGGGCGTGAAGGACAGCACCTGCGCGATCCAGATGCCGGTGAGGCCATAGAGCCAGCGGCCCGGCTCGATGCCGAAGAGGTCCGACAAGGCTTGCGTGACCACACCGGAGCGGCCGAACAGCAGCACCAGCGCAAGGCCGATGACGAAGGGCGGCGTGATGATCGGCAGCACCGTGATGAGGCGCAGGCCCTTCTTCAGCGGAAAGCGCGTGCGGGTGGCGACCAGCGCAAAGGCAAGGCCGAGCAGGGTGGAACCAAGGCCGGTCATGATGGCCAGCCAGAAGGTGCGCCAGGCAACGCCGCAGCGGCCGTCTCCGGTCAGGCAGGAAAGACTCCAGATGCTGGGGTCCACCACGTTGCGCAGAAAGCCGTCCGGCTTGAACGAGCCGTCGAAGTCCTGCACCGACCCGGCAAACATGCTGCCGATGGGATAGAAGACGAAGACCGCGACAAGAAACACCAGTAGCGAAATGGCGCCGGCGATGAAGGCATCGCCTTTCATGGCGCCGAGTTCCGCGCAGCCAAAGGCGAACATCAGCACGAAGACGACGGTGAGCGTGATGGCCCCGGCGCCCATGGCGGGCTGACCGGTGGAGAGCGCGCCGAAGAGGGTTTCGCTGATGGTCCAGTTCCAGCCCGTGAAACCGATGGCGAGCCCTTGCAGGCTCATGAACAGCACCCCGGCGGCTCCTGCCGCCGCCAGAAGGCGGCCGCGGGCGGGCTGGGCGCTCATCAGGCGCGATGCGCTGCCTGCTGCAAACAGCGCGATGGCCACGAAAACCCAGGGGCGGCCGTTGGCGGCTGCCTGCAGCAGGCCCGGTTCCAGATCAGGGGTGGAGAGAAAGCTGGACACCCAGCCCAGGCCGAAGAAGCCGCCTTCGACCCTGTACCACGGCACAAGAATGAGGGCGGCTGCGCCGAGGGCCAGAAGCAAGTCCAGTCGCCGGTTGCTCGTCTGCATGAAACTGCCTGTTGTTTAAGCGGGAAGGAATGCCGGATGCAGCACCCGGGCCGTAAAACCCGGGTGCTGCAGGTTCACAGGCCGGACGTCACTGCGCGATGGCGCCGACTTCCCGGTCCCAGCGCTCCAGCAGGGCCTTGCGGGTTTCGCTGCTGCCGAAGGTGGCGAAGTCATAGTCGATCAGCTTGATCTGCTCGAAACGCGGCGCTTCTTCGGGGATCTCGGCGCTCTTGTTGGACGGCAGCTGGAAGGACTTGGCCTCCTTCATGCGCGACTGCACTTCCGGCTTCAGGGCCCAGTCGTACCAGATCTTGGCGTTTTCCATGTTGCGCGCACCCTTGACGATGGACATCGAGCCGATCTCGTAGCCCGTGCCTTCGCAGGGGGCGATGACCTTGACGGGGAAGCCTTCGGCCACCTGCGACACGGCGTCATGCATGAAGACGATGCCAAGGCCGGTCTCGCCGCGTGCGGCCGCCTTCACCGGGGCCGAGCCCGATTTGGTGTACTGGGAGACATTGGCGTTGAGGCTCTTGAGATAGTCGAACGCCCGGTCCTCGCCCATGATCTGCACCAGCGTTGCCAGCGCGGTGTAGGCGGTGCCGGAGGAGTTCGGGTTGGCCATCTGGATTTCGCCCTTCAGTTCCGGGGCAAGCAGCGATGACCAGCAGGTGGGTTCGGCGAGGCCTTTCTTGGCGAAGATTTCGGTGTTGTAGCCCCAGCCAAGTGCACCGGCATAAACGCCGACCGTGCGGTATCCGGAGCTTTCCGCCTGGCTCTGTGCCCAGGTGTGCAGCTGGTCCAGCATTGGCGACTTGTATTCCTCCGTCAGCCCGTCAGCGGCTGCCTGAAGATGCGGATCGCCGGTGCCTGCCCACCAGAGGTCCGTCTTGGGGTTGCGGGCTTCGGCGCGGATCTTGGCATAGGTCTCGCCCGACGAGAGGCGCACCATGTTGACCTTGATGTCGTGGTCCTTCTCGAAATCACCCTTCATCTGCTCGCAAATCACCACGTCGGCAGAGCAGATGAGGTTGAGGTCTCCGGCGGCCTGTGCAGCGCTGGTGCCAAGAGCTGTGCCTGCGGCAAGGGCAAGAAGCGTGAATGCGGATGTGGTCTTCATGGGTCGTTCTCCTCCGTTATGGTCCGCCCTGGCAGGCGGTCTTGTTGTGCGGACGGCGCGGGACAAACCTCTCCCGTGCGGCCCGCCTGTTGGCGGCCCGCCAGTCAGTTGTCAGATCTGTGAGACTGGCCGGTGCGGGACCGGTTGGTTTGCGCGGGCCCCTATTGCGTCAGGGTCATTTCCCGCGCGAAGCGTTTGAGCAGGCGGCTTCGCTCTGCCGGTGAACCGAAGGTGGCAAAGTCGTAATCGACCATGCGCATGAGCGAGATATCCGGCGCGGCCGCCGGGAGAGCGGCTTTCGCGTTTGCGGGGATCTGGTTCTGGCCTGCCTGTGCGCCGGTGGCCTGTCCCTCGGGGCTGAGGGTGAAATCGGCAAAGAGGCGGGCCAGTTCCGGATTGCGGGATCCCTTGATGAGGCTGACGGCGCCGATCTCGTAGCCCGTGCCTTCGCAGGGCGCGACGATGACCAGCGGGGAGCCCGCCAGCTTCTGGGTGACGGCATCGTGGATGAACGAGATGCCGATCAGCGTATCCCCCCGTGCTGCGGCCTTGACGGGTGCCGCGCCGGATTTCGTGTAGCTGGAGACATTGGCGCCAAGCCTGCCGAGATAGGCAAAGGCCTCGTCTTCTCCGAAGAGCTGCACCAGGGTTGCCAGCGCGGTATAGGCGGTGCCGGAGGTTTCCGGATGGCCGATCTGGATATCCCCCCGGTAGGCCGGATCGGTCAGATCGTTCCAGCAGGAGGGAGCAGGCAGGCGGCGCTGTGCCAGAAGATCGGCGTTATAGGCAAAGCCGAGCGCACCGGCATAGACGCCGGAGCTGAGGCTTCCCGACATGGCATGAAAGTTCTGCGCCCAGGGCAGCAGGTCCGCTTCATGCGGCGAGGTATAGGCTTCCAGCAAACCCTCTGCGGCGGCCTGAAGATGGGTGTCGCCGGTGCCGCCCCACCACACGTCAACGGTGGGTGCTGCGCTGTCCATGCGGATGGCATCGAGGATTTCGCCCGTGCTGAGCCGGGTCATGGTGATCTCAAGGCCGGAGTGGCGCTCGAACGCCGTTTCCATGGTGGCGCACCAGTCCTCATCCACGCCGCACAGCACGTTGAGCGTGCCGGGTGCCGGGCTGGTCTGTTCAGCCAATGCGGTGCCGCCCAGCCAGAAGCCGAGCGCAGCCGCCAGAGCGGTTGCTGCCTTCACCTTGTTCCTCCCGCCAGACATCCTCCATGTCCGGACAGGAGAAACATGCGCAGGAAACCAGGGTTGTGCAATCAAAGAATGGTTTCAGTTGTTGCCGTGTCCCGGCAAGGTTGTTTCAGTTGCTGCAAAGATTACAAATATTACAATTCATCGCTTCAACAGATGCTTTGAATGCCGGACTGGCAGCTTCTATAGTGCGGATGGGAGGACTGCAAATTGCTGGCACAGAAGGTGAGGATTCTGGTCGTCGAAGACGATCCGGACATGGCCGAGCTGATCTGCGATCTGCTCGAAGCGGAAGGCTGGGAACCTGCGCATGCGGCTTCTGCCGAGGCGGCGGCGGAGGTGCTGGGGCGAGAGCGGCTGCATCTGGTGTTGATCGATCACAATCTGCCGGGCACCTCGGGCCGCGCCTTTGCGCAGCGCCTGCGGGCCAGCATGGATATTGGCATCATCATGGTGACGGCGGCAGGAAGTGCGGCCGAACGGGTGCTGGGACTGGAAACGGCGGCAGACGACTATGTGGTGAAGCCTTTCGAGCCCATTGAACTGACGGCCCGCATCAAGGCGCTGCTGCGGCGCATGAACCCTTCCCTGCGCGGCGGAGAGGCCACCGAACGGCCGGGCAGCAGCACGAGAGAGACGGGCAGGGCTGCGGCCATGACGGAGGGGGTGGATGGGGCGGCCCTCGTTCTGGGAGACTGGTCCATCGACCTGCAAAACCGCCGTGCCGTCTGCCGCAACGATCCGGGCCGCACGCTGACGGCGGCGGAATTCGCGCTGCTGGAGATCCTCGCCGCAACGCCTGAAACGCCTGTCAGCCGCGCCCAGATCCTCGACCGGCTGGGAGCTGAAACAGACAGGCATATCGACCGGAACGTGGATGTGCTGGTGCTGCGGTTGCGGCGCAAGATCGAGCCCAACCCCGATCTGCCGCGCCATGTGCTGACCCGGCGCGGCAAGGGCTACATCCTGCATACGGGTGCAGGCGGACCGCACACGTGATCGCCCGCGTTCTGAGCCGCCCCTATCTCTCCTCCATCGCCTTCCGGCTGCCCTTTGCCATCGTCTTCATCTGTGCGCTGGTCTTCGGCCTGTCGGGTGTGGCGATCTTCGGGCTGGTGCGGGCGCGCGATGAAATGGCGGCCTACAGGCTCGATGCCTATACGAGCCTGGCCAAGGCCTCGCTGGTGTCGCGGCAGGTGTCGGATCTCGTCTCCAGCGCACCCCTCCTGATGAATGCGACCTCGCCCTACCGGGTTTCCAGCAAGAGCCGGGCGCTGGTGGAGCAAGTGGACACATTGCTGGCCGCCATGGCCGGCCAGCCGTCCGGTGGACCGGTGACCGGGCCGGAAGAGTTGCGGATCGTGGAGCTGCTGCAGGCGATCCGCGAGCAGACGCTGGTGCTGGCCGCCAATGCGGATGCCGCACAACAGCACAAGGAAAGGGCCGCCGCTGCGCTGGGCGAGATTGCCGTGGCGGGCGATGTGGCCAATGCGGGTGTGCGGCGGCGGCTCAATGCCATCGTGCAGCTGGCGGCAGGGTCTGACAGCCTGTTCCAGCTGGGGGAGTTGAAACGGCGCTATGTGCAGGAAACGGCAGGCTCTGCCGAAGTGCCCGGTCCGCCGCCGGTTTCACCGGCGCTGCTGGCGCCTTATGACCGGGTGTTCGAGGCCCAGACCCGGTATCTTCTTGAAATGTATGCGATCCGCTCGTCAGTTTCCCGGCTGCATGCGGTGGCGCGGGAGCTATCGCTCGCCTCCGAAACCCAGTCGGATGCGGTGACGCGCGGCCTCAACGAGAACATTCTGGCCGCCTCCGGGGCGCTGACGCGGCTGCTCATCATGGTGGCGCTGGCGGCTGTTCTGGTGCTGGGGCTTGCCATCCTCTCCATCCGCTCGGCCATGCGGGTGTCGCGTGGGATTGTCGATCTGTCGCAGGGCATGCAGGCGCTGGCCAAGGGCCAGAAGGATGTGGGCCCGCCTTCCTATGCGGGCGGGGAGAGCGAGCTGTTGCAGCTGCTGGATGCCTTCCGCGCCTTCCGCGACAGCGTGGAGCGGGTGACGCGCCTGCGCAAGACGGCGGAAGCGGCCGCGCGCACCATCCGCTCCACCTTCCGCAGCATGAACGAAGGCATTGCCCTGTTCGATCCGCAGGGGCAGCCCATCACCATGAACCGCCGGGTCATCGAACTGGTGGGCCACAAGGGCGCTGCGCGCAAGCTGCCGGCGCGGCGCTTCGTGGGGCCGGTGACGGGACTGGATCCGCGCCTTCTGCCGGGCGATGGCGAGCCGGGGCTGCTGGCGGGGCCTGTCTCCCTGCGCCACCGGGATAGCACCGGCCGGGTGACGGAAATCTCCCTCTCCCGGCAGGCCGACAGTGGCATCGTGCTGCTGGCGCGGGATGTGACGCAGACCGACCGGCAGGAAGCGGAAGCGGCGCGGGCGCAGCGGCTCGACGGCATCATGCGCATGACCCATCAGGTCAGCCATGAAGTGGGCAACATGATCGGCATCATCACCGGCAGCCTTGGCCTGCTGGAGCGGGACGACAGTTTCAACGAGCGCCAGCGCCGCCACCTCGCCCGCATCCGCAAGGCGGCAGACCGGGGCCGGGCACTGGCCTCCAGCATGCTGTCCGTCGGCAGCCAGCAGCCCATCACCCCGGCCAGCGTGGATGTGGGCGCGCTGCTGCGCAGCATGGCCGATGTGCTGGAAATCGCCGTGGGTGAGAGCTGTAAGGTGGAGATCCGCTGCGAGGAGCGCTTGCCGAGGATCGAGACGGATGCGGCCCTCTTCGAGCAGTCGGTGCTCAACCTCTGCCTCAATGCAGCCGCCGCCATGCCGCAGGGCGGCAGCATCGTTCTGGCCTGCCGGGCCGAGGCGGGCATGCTGGTGCTGGAGGTGAAGGACACCGGCACGGGCATGACGCCGGATGTCGCCGACAAGGCCTTCGAGCCCTATTTCACCACCCGCCCGGGCAGCGGCGGCGCGGGGCTGGGGCTTGCGCTGGTCTATGGCTTCATGCGCCAGTCCGGCGGCGATGCCCGTATCCTCTCCGCCCCCGGTGAGGGCACGGTGGTGACGCTGGTGTTTCCGGCACCCGCCGGGGCCTGATGCTCACCCGCGCCCAAGCGTGCGGCTGACGGACTGGGCGATGATTTCGCGGATCTGGCGGTGGAGCGGGGACTTGTGCACTCTCTCGGTCCAGACCATCAGCACGTCGAAAGGGGCCGGCACCGGGCAGGGGGTGATGTGCAGCTCGTCCGAGAAATACTGCGCCAGCAGGCCCGGCATGGTGGCCACATAGCCGGTCGTGCGGATGAGGCGTGGCAGGCCCGCCGGGCTCGGCACCTCGAGACTGGGCTTGAGCCGGTGGCCCATGGCCTCCAGCTCCCTGAGATAGCCGGACTTCCACAAGCCGCCATAGGTGGCGACGACATGATCCAGCGCCAGATAGTCCTCCAGCGTCAGCGCCTTGCCCGCCAGCGGATGCTCCTTGTCCATGGCGCAGACATAATGCTCGTCGAACAGTTTGCGGCTGTAGAAAGCGGCATCGTTGCGGCGGAAGGGGCCAAGCAGCAGGTCCGCATGGGAGCGCACCAGCTGGTCCGGGCCGATGTCGGCGGAGGGGATGATCTCGATGCTGAACCCGGGCGCAGCCTGGCGCAGATCGCGCACGATCTCGGGGATGATGATCATCCGCTCATAGTAGTTGCAGGCGATGACATAGCGCCCTTCGATAAGGGCGAGATCCAGCGGGTCCGGCTCAGCAAGGCGCAGGAAGTCGTCCAGCATGGCACGGGTGGTGGAGAGGATCTGCTCGCAGCGTGCGGTGGGCATCTGCTGGCCTTCGACCCGGAGGAACAGCGGATCGGCAAAGACCTTGCGCAGCTTGTCGATGGTGTAGCTGACCGCCGACTGATTCAGCCCCAGTACCTCCGCTGCCCGGCTGAAGGAGCCTTGCGCATGCACCACATGCAGGGTGTTGAGCGCGGCAAAATCCACCCCCAGAGGCCCGGCCCGGCCTGTGCCCGGTTTGTTATCCGGCTTTTCCTCCTGCATGGTGCGCTCTCCCAATCGCTCCATCAAATTTTCCGATTTCAGGTATCAGGGAAACCGCATTGCCGCGTCAAGGCGCATGCGCTTTCGTGGGACCACGGATTGCAGATCAAGGGAGGAGGACTGCACATGCCGCTCGCGCCACTCGACGAGACCACCACGATTGCCCAGCTGACGGACGACCCTTATCCGGTCTACCGCCACATGCGGGCTGAAACGCCTGTCATCCGCGTTGCTTCGGTCAAGCGCACGTTCCTGACCAAGGCCGTTCACACCAAGGCGGTGAAGGACAATCCGGACCTGTTCAGCTCCGATGATCCCAACACGCCGATGAAGCCAGCCTTTCAGGCCCATACCCTGATGCGCAAGGACGGGGAAGAGCACCGGCGCGAGCGCATGGCCATGCAGCCAGCCTTCACGCCGAAGGCGATCCGCTGCAACTGGGCGGAGCTCTACCAGTCCATCGCCGAGGACTATGTCTCCCGCCTGCCGCACGGGGAGACGGTGGATCTGTTCACGGATCTTTGCGGCCCGGTGGCGGCGCGCATTCTGGCGCATATCCTTGGCGTCGAGGAAGCGACCGACGAGGAGATGCAGCGCTGGTCGCAGCTTCTCATCGACGGGGCAGGCAATTTCGGCTGGAGGCCGGAGCCTTTCGAGGCCAGCGACAAGGCCAATGCGGAGATGAATGCCCTGTTCGACAGGCTTCAGGCCCGCCACAAGGCCGAGCCCAATGCATCGGCTTATTCGATCATGCTGAATGCGGCCGATCCGATCCCGCTCAGCCAGATCTACGCCAACATCAAGATTGCCATCGGCGGGGGCATCAACGAGCCGCGCGATGCGCTGGCAACGATCATCTATGGGCTGCTGAGCAACCCGGATCAGCTGGCAGAGGTGCGCCGTCAGGAGGCCTGGGAACAGGCGTTTGAAGAGGGTGTGCGCTGGGTGGCACCGATCCAGGCCTCGTCCCGCCGGGTGTTGGAGGATACGGAGATCGGCGGCTTCGAGATCCCCAAGGGCGACACGGTGATGACCATCCAGGCCTCCGCCAACCGGGATGAGGATATCTATCAGAACGGCGAAGAGTTCTTCGTCTTCCGCGACAAGAACCCGCATCAGGCCTTCGGCAGCGGCCCGCATCACTGTGCAGGGGCTCATATCGCCCGCCGCACGGTGGGTCAGATCATGCTGCCGCTGCTGTTTGACCGGTTCCCGGACATGGAGCTGCCGGACCCTTCTGCGGTGAAGTGGAAAGGCTTCGGCTTCCGTGGACCCATCAATCTGCCGGTGAAGCTGAATTAGGCTGGCGGTTTCAAATTTCGCAAGGTCTCGAATGGAGGAGGGAGAGACATGGTGAAGGTGACCTACGTGCACCACGATGGCACGCGCACCGAGGTGGACGGGAAAGAGGGCGACACCGTGATGCACACGGCGGTGGCTCATGATGTGGAAGGCATCGTTGGCGAATGCGGCGGTGCCATGATGTGCGCCACCTGCCATTGCTACGTGGACGATGAGTGGCTGGACGCCGCCGGAGAACGGCGCGACGGCGAGGAAGACATGCTGGACTGCGGTGCCGCCGAGGTGAAGCCGAGCTCGCGCCTGTCCTGTCAGATCCGTCTCAGCCCGGCGCTGAATGGGCTCGTCGTGCATCTGCCAGAAGAGCAGATGTAAGCTGAAAAAGGGGGCAGACCATGCAGCGGATCGTCATCATTGGGGCCGGGCAGGGCGGCCTGCAGGCGGCCATGAGCCTCCGGCAGGAAGGATTTGCCGGGGCCATCACGCTGATCGGTGCCGAGCCTGGCCTGCCCTATCAGCGCCCGCCACTGTCCAAGGCCTATCTGAAGGATGGTGACGGGTCGCGGCTGGAACTGCGCCCGGCCGCTTTCTTCGAAAAGAATGAGGTTACGCTCGTTTCCGGCGTCCGGGCGGAACGTATTGACCGTGAAGGCCGTGAGGTGCATGCGGGCGGCACGGTCTATTCTTACGGCCATCTGATCCTCGCCACCGGCACCCGCAATCTACGACCGCCGATCCCCGGGCTGGAGCGGGCGCTGGATCTGCGTACCCTGGAAGATGCGGCAAGGCTGCGCGGTGAACTCGAACGGCCCCTGCGCATTGCCATCATTGGCGGCGGCTTCATCGGGCTGGAGTTTGCCGCCGTTGCCCGCGCTGCCGGGCATGAGGTGACGGTGGCGGAAGCCGCTCCCCGCCTGATGGCACGGGTGCTGTCGCCGGAACTTTCCGCCCGGTTTCTCTCCCTGCACGAAGGCATGGGCACCCGCATTCTGCTGGGCCAGCCGGTGAGTGCAGTGACGGACGAAGGTGTTACGCTTGCCGATGGCTCGGGCATCGCGGCGGATCTTGTGCTGCTGGCGGCAGGTGTCGTGCCAAATACTGAGCTTGCGGCAGAGGCGGGGCTTGAGATAGCGAACGGCATCGCGGTGGATGGCCAGCTTCTGACCTCCGATCCTTCCATCTCCGCGCTGGGGGATTGCGCGTCCTTCCCTGATCCGGTGACGGGGGCGCGCATCCGCCTTGAAAGCGTGCAGGCGGCCACCGATCACGCCCGCCACATTGCCCGGCGTCTCGTGAAAGGTGCGGGTGCTGCCTATGCCGCCGTGCCGTGGTTCTGGTCGGATCAGGCAGACTGGAAGCTGCAGATCGCAGGCCTTGCCGGGCCGGGTGATGACAGTCTGGCTCTCGGGCCTGATGCCGTTCTGCGCCTGCGCGGCGGGGTGCTTTCGGCGGTCGAGACGGTCAATGATGCGAAAACCCACATGCAGGCGCGCAAGCTGCTGGCAGGGGCAAATCCGCCCTCCCGTGCAGAACTGGAAGCCTGCGGCTTCGATCTGGCTGTGCTGGCAAAGGCTCAGGTGGCAGCCTGAACCCATGAGCCGGATGTTTCCGGAGACAGCAGGGCTCCCGCGTCAACCGAACCGGCAAGCCCTGCGATCCGGGTGAACAGGCCTGCTGCATCCTGTCTGCCGCTGTAGGCGAGGCAGTCGTGGATTTTGGCACCCATCTGCGCGGCAGACAGGGGCAAATCTCCTGCGCCGCAGAGCTGGCCGCGGATGATGCTGATGGTCTTGCCGGAGGTGAGGCTGACCTCGATCCGGTAGGGGGCATGCACGCCTGCACTGCCCGGATCAAACGGAATGCGGCGGATCTTCTGCATCAGGGCCGCATAGGGGGCGGTGGCAAAGCCCTCGCCGGAAAAATGGCGCAGGGTCAGCTCTCCGTCTGTCAGCAGGGCGGCCATGGGATAGCTGAGGCTGAAGCGGCCCTCTGCACCGGTAACGGGGGTATCAAAGCGCAGATTGCGGGCAAGAAGCTCAGGCATGTGCACGGCAATCTGCGCAATATGATCCGGTGCGATCCCTTGCTGATGCAGGATCTCCGCTGCATCAAGCGCCTTGTGGGAAGCTGCGCAGCACGGGAAGCGCTTGACCATCAGGCCATCGGCGGCGAGCGCCCAGCGGCTGCCCAGACCGCCGAGGTCCATGGACGCAGTGCCGCCGTAGAGGCTGACGAAGCCCCAGGGGCCGGTCATGAACTCCGGCTGCGCGCCAAGCCCGGCTTCCGCCAGAAGTGCGGAAAGCACTGCGGCTCTGGCGGCAAGACCCGCGTGCAGGGGCTTCGCATCGCTGCCGAATTGCAGCTTGGAGCCGGCGGCCTGACTGAAGCCGAGGCTCATGGCGCGGGCGATGCCGTACGCATCCAGTCCCAATAGCCATGCGGCCGCGCCTGCCGTGCCAATGGTGCCAACGGTGGAGGTCGCGTGCCAGCCTTTTCCGTAATGGTCCGGGTTGACGGCGGAGGAAATGCGGGCGTGCAGTTCCAGCCCCACAGTATAGGCGCTCAGCAGCCTTGCTCCGCTAATGGTCCGGGTGGAGCAAAGAGCCGAGAGGGCAGGCACTAGCACGGCACTGGCATGGGTGATCCCGGGCGCGAAGTTGTCGTCATAGTCCAGCGCGTGGGCGGCGGTGGCATTGACCAGCGCAGCGCCCGCCGGGCTAAGAGTCACGTCATGTCCGTAGACGGGCGCCCGGCCCGGCCCCTCTGCGGCGCGGGCGGCTGTGAGGGCGGCCAGAACGGCAGCATCATCGCAGCCGGCGTGCATGCAGGCGAGCGTATCGGCAAAGGCCTCGGCTGCCCGTGGCATTAGGCTGCCCGTGTCCGCAGGCGTGACACCTGCGGCCCAGCGGCTGAGCATCATCACAGGTTCGCTTTCAGTCTGCTGCATCACCCAGTTCCAGCGCCACGATGTTCATCCAGTAGGCGACCCCGTAGGGGATCAGCTCGTCGTTGAAATCATAGCCCGGCGTGTGGACGAAATGGGAATTTTCCCCATCGCCATTGCCAATCATGACATAGGCGCCCGGCACCTTCTCCAGCATGAAGGAGAAGTCCTCGCTGCCGCCGAGAGGCGCGCAGTCTGCGTCCACATTCTCTGCGCCGGAGGTGGCTGCTGCGGCGCGCACGGCAAGCTCCGTCTGGGCGGGAGCATTGACCAGCGGCGGATAGCGGCGGGTGTAGATCAGATGTGCTTCGACGCCCTGCGCCGCCGCGCAGCCTGACGCCAGCTCTCCAAGCCGCCGCTCCAGTGTGTTGCGGACATCAGGAACATAGCTGCGCGCCGTGCCCCGGACGATGACACGCGAGGGGATGATGTTGGGGCTGTTGTAATCACCCGCATGAATATGCCCGACGCTGATGACTGCCCGCTCATTGGCGGGAACATTGCGCGAAATGATGCTTGAAAGGCCGGAGATGAAGTGCCCTGCGGCAACTGTGGCATCGGTTGCCATGTGCGGCATCGCGCCATGGCCACCCGTGCCCTTGAAGATCACTTCCCAGGTGTCGCCTGCTGCCATCAATGCCCCAGGGCGGGTTTCCACCTTGCCCAGTGGAGACTTGGGGGCATTGTGAACGCCATAGACGGCATCGCAGGGAAAGAGTTCGAACAGGCCGTCCTCGATCATCACCCGCCCTCCGCCAAGGCCTTCCTCTGCGGGCTGGAAGATGAAATGCACCGTGCCGGCAAAGTCCGGGTCTGCGGCCAGCTTCCCGGCAGCGCCCAACAGCATGGTGGTGTGCCCGTCGTGGCCGCAGGCATGCATCTTGCCGTCAATCTTCGAGGCATAGGGCAGGCCGGTGGTCTCGTGGATGAACAGCGCGTCCATGTCGGCCCTCAGGCCAATGCGCCGCTGGCCGGGGCGCTTGCCCTGCAAGGTGCCGACAACGCCTGTCTTGCCGAGGCCCCTGTGGATGGGGATTCCAAGCTCCGTCAGCGCCGCAGCGACGAGATCGCTGGTGCGCACTTCCTCGAAAGCCGTCTCAGGATGCTGATGGATATCGCGGCGGATTCCGGTCAGCTTGTCGAGCAAGCGGGTGTCGGCGGCAATGGCCCCGGCGCTGGTGAATTTCATGACTATGCCTGATTGTCTGCGCGGTGCGGCCGGGTCAGTTCGTTCGCCATGCGGGCGAGGCCGTGGACGAAGATGACGGCGATGAAAAGCGGCACCGAAATGGTGATGAAGATGGAGGGCAGAGGAAAGGTTTCGGCGCTGGTCTGCAGGCTGCGGGACAGGAAGGACCGTGCCGTCGACATGCCGGGCCCGAAGAAGCAGAACCAGAGCACCGGGGCGAGGAAAATGAAGACGCTGAGCGCCCGCACGGCACCTGCTGCCAGCTGCAGTGCCCGCGGCAGATGCACCGGCACCGGGACAAGGGTGGGGTCGAATTTCGCCTTGAAGGCGACGGTCGCGCCCAGAAGGCCTACCCAGACCATGGCGTAGCGCGCAGCTTCCTCCGTCCATGCCGGCGGAGAGGAAAAGCCGTAACGGGCGACCACCTGCAGGCAGATGGCCGCCACCATGACCAGCAGGAACAGCACTGCCGCCCCCCGCATGATCCGGTCCAGCCCGTCGCTGATCCGGCCAAGGATGTTCGCAATGTGCTTCATGCCTTACGCTCCATGCGGGGGCAGGGGTTACTGCAAATAAGGGCTCAGGACGTCGATGTAGTCCTGCGGCACGGTCTGGGCCCAGACGCTCCTGGTCGCCGCCATGAACTTGTCGCGCTCGCCCGGCTCCAGCGGGGTGATCTGGATGCCGCCGTCGGCGATGACCTTCTCGAAATAGGCTGCCTGTTCTTTCGCCCAGACGCGGTTGGCGGCAATGCCCTTTCGGGTTGCCTCGTCCACATAGCCGCGCGTTTCGCCGTCAAGGGACTGATACCAGTCATCGGAGAACATGATGACCTTCGGCACGGGACCGGCATCAAGCGGGGTGTAGTACTTCAGGAGATCCACCTGACCGGCAGCCACCACCGTGGAGGGCGGGTTGAGGTGGCCGGAAGCCACGCCAGTCTGCAGCGCCTGCGGCGTTTCGGCCCAGCTGACCACGGTGCCCTTGGCACCCCAGGATTCGAAGAACTTGATCTGGTCGCCGTTCTGGGCGCGAAGGCGCATGTCCTTCACGTCTTCCAGCTTCGTCACCGGCTTCTGGGTGTTGAAAAGGCCTAGCGTGCCGCCGCGCATGGCGTAGCCAGGCACACGGACGCCGATGCGGGAGGCCTCTTCGTTGACCCGGTCCATCGCACCAGACTTTTCCATGACCGCATCGAACTGCTCTTCATCCGCCATGATGAACAGCAGGAACAGGGTGCGTGAGAAGTCGGAGGCCTTGAACAGCATGCTGACATTGCCGACGTTGACGTTGATGAGGCCCTGCGACACCTGGTCGAGCCGGTCCTCTTCCTTGCCCATGGTGTTGGCCGGATGCACCACAGTCTCGATGCCATGCTCCTTCAGACTTTCGCTGAAGGCGTGGATGAAGACGTATTCGGCATCGTTTTTCAGGTCTTCCTGGCCGGCAAAGGCAATGACGACCGGGTCTGCGGCGAGCGCGGTGCCCGCCATGAAGGCACCTGCAAGGGTGCTGGCAATCAGTCTTTTCAGCATGTCTGTTCCTCTGTCTGGAGTTCTTGTCAGTTGATGAGCCCGAGGTAACGGGGAAGGGCGAGGCTGATCGACGGAACGTAGATCAGCACGGCAAGGAGGATCAGCTCGACCACGAGGAAGGGCATTACGGCCCGGACAAGGCGCCAGTAGCCGATGTTTACCACCGTGGAGAGGATGAGCAGCACTCCGCCGAGCGGAGGGGTGAGCAGGCCGACCGTCAGGTTGAAGCCTACCAGAATGCCCATATGCACCGGATCAACACCCAGGGCGATGGCAGGCGGGATGAGCAGCGGCCCGAGCAGCGCCACGGCTGCTTTCACATCCATGACCATGCCCGCCAGGAGGAAGATGACGTTGAGCACCAGCAGGTAGCCGGTGGGGCCAAGGCCCAGTTCCCCGATGAAGCCACCAAGTTTCTGGGGCAGCTGTTCGATCGATGTAAGGTAGCCGAAGGTTGCTATGGCAACGAGGATGATGAAGACAGCACCCGACAGAGTGATGGTGCGGCCCAGCGACTCGATCACGTCTTTCGGTGTCAGCCGGCGGTAGATGAGGCCGACGATGAAGGCCGCAACCACGGCAACGCCTGCCGCTTCCGCCGGCGTCATGACGCCGAAGAGGATGCCGCTGAGGATGATGACCGGCAGCGTCAGCGCGGGAAGGGCGGCAAACAGCGAGGGGAAGAAAGCCGGAATGGCAGTGCCGCGGCCACCTGGATGATCATGCTTGTGAGCCAAATAGGCGTTGACCGCCATAAGCACCGCAGCCAGCAGCAGGCCCGGCACCACGCCGGCCGCAAACAGGGCCACAACGGACGTGCCCATCAGCGCGCCGTAGAAAATCAGGATGATGGAAGGGGGGATGATCGGGCCGATGATCGAAGAGGCCGCCGTGACCGCGGCGGCATACTCACGGCTGTAGCCCTCCTTCTCCATCACCGGCACAAGCGTGTTGCCGAGCGCTGCCGCATCCGCAGTCGCGGAACCGGAAACCCCTGCGAAGAAGACGGAGGTCAGGATGTTCACATGGCCAAGGCCGCCCTTGAACCGGCCCAGCATGGACATGGAGAAACGGATCAGCGCCTCCGTGACGCCACCCCGGTTCATCAGTTCCCCCGTCAGGATGAAGAGCGGCATGGCAAGGAAGGCGAAGACATCAAGCTGTCCCATTACCCGCTGGGGCAGGGCCGCAAGATAGCGGGCATCGCCGAGAGCGAAGAAGCCGATGATCGTCGCGCTTCCGACGAAATAGGCGATGGCGCTGCCGGCCATGAGCGAAATGATCAGGAAGAGAACGGGAACTAGCGTCATCGAGGGCTCCTTGTCCCGGCAAAGGGATCATCCCGCTGTCATTCGTTCAATACGAAATTTTTTCTTTAATAATAGCTTGTAGCTATGTCTGTCCTTGATTTTAAAATATAAATGATAGTTTACGGTGATTTGAAACCGTCGCTCATGGGCTGCCGTGCGTCTGATAATCTGAAAAATTCAACAGTTTTTCGAGTTTGCGAAAACAATGTGCATCCTGCCTAAGAATAGGTCAGTGCTCTGGTGTGTGGTTTCATCAGCCCTGCTTGAGGGGAGATCATGAAAGCGATCAATCTCCATAGACTGCAGATCTTCCGGACGGTCTATGAGCTTGCCGGGATTAGTGCTGCAGCGCGAAAATTGAACCTTGCCCAGCCGACGGTGAGCCGTCATCTCGCGGTTTTTGAGGATGAGCTGAAGGTCTCGCTGTTTTCCAATGTGGCGGGGCGCATAGAGCCGACCTGGGAAGCGCAGCGGCTCTATGCGGAAACCAGCGGCCTGTTCGAGCGGGTGTCGATGCTGGAGCGCAGCGTCGAAGCGCTGCAACGCGGGTCATCCGACTCCTTGCGCATCATCGGGGCGAACACGCTGTGTATTTCGCTCATTCCGGAAGCGGTTGGCAGCTTGCAGCAAAAGATGCCTGATCTGGCCATTTCCGTTGATGGTGGCGGTGCTGCCGCACAGCTCATGGCCTTGCGCGGCGGCATGGCTGATATCACGGTGGGGGCGCCTGTCGCGGGCAGTCCGGACCTGAGGCAGGATCACATAGGCCGCACGGCGCTTGTGGCTGTCATGCCGAAGTCCCATCCGCTGGCGGACCGCAAGATGCTTGATCTGCATGCCTTCAACGGGCTTCCCTGTGTCATGCCGAACCCCAAGGCGCCCATCGGCGGACTGGTTCACAAGGCGTTCGAGGCGGCGGGCGCCGTTCCGTCGCGGGTTCTGTCGGCGATGTCTCCGTCCTTCGCCATCGGTCTCGTGGCCAGCACCGGCTGGTGCAGTGTCACGGATGAGATCACCGCCCATGACTTTGGCCGCGGGCGGCTGGCGGTCATTCCTCTGGAGAAGCGCATCGAGATCGAGCTCGTGACGCTCGAACTCTCCCGAAGTCCTTCGCGCAGAAGTGCTGGTGTGTTCAAGGACGCGCTTGGGCGGGCTTTCAAGGCCTATGGTCAGCGCGCAGCGCGTTGACTGGGAGGGCATGAGCCAGCCTGATACACTCTGGTACAAATTTTCCGGGGTTTGCCGCGCTGTGCCGCCAGATTGACCAGTTTTGCTGCAAATTTCCGCTGGCAACGGGGTCAAAAAATTTTGATGTTTCCCGATGTAATGTTCACGCTACATCTCGCATGTTACAGGCGATACCGGTTTTGAGCTTGGCGGCCGAACGGAAAATTTGAACTGGAGTTTCATGTGTCGCTTTGGAGACAATCGCTTCTAAGCCTTGTCATCATTGTTGCTGGTCTTGGCCTTTGGGCCAGGTTCTATCCCGGTGCAGGTGAAATTCTGGCGCCTGCCGGTCTTGGCTGGCTCGCAGCGGCCTCCACGCCCCCGGCATCGGGTGGCGGGCAGGGGGGCGGCCAAGGGGGAGGTCAGGGCGGCCGCGGGCCGCAGGGGATCGTCAACGTGGCGCCGGTCACCCAGCAGACGATCAACGACCGCCTCTCCGCCATCGGCACGGGCCGTGCAGTCCGGTCCGTCGAGGTCCGGCCGTTTGAATCCGGCCGCATGACGGAAATTCTTGTCAGGTCCGGTGCCGTCGTGAAGCGTGGCGATGTGATTGCCAAGCTTGATTCCGAGGCTGAAGAAATTGCCGCCGAGCGCGCCGAGATCGCCCTCAAGGATGCCGAAGCGCGGCTGGGCCGCACCCGGCAACTGCGCCAGTCCAATTCGGCCAGCGACGTGCAGGTGACCGATGCGGAACTGGCGGCAGACAATGCCCGGCTGGTCCTGCGCGAGGCGCGGCTGACCCTGTCGCGCCGGTCAGTTGAAAGCCCGATCGACGGCATCGTCGGCATCCTGCCGATCACGGATGGCAACTATGTCACCTCGTCTTCGGTGATTGCCACCGTTGAGGACCGTTCGGAGCTGCTGGTCGATTTCTGGGTTCCTGAACGCTTCGCAGGGATTGCCGTCGGTGCTCCGCTGAGAGCCGTGTCCGTTGCCCGCCCGGGGGAATATTACAACGGTGAAGTGAGCGCCGTGGACAACCGGGTCGAGACCGAAAGCCGGACCCTGCAGGTGCAGGCCACGATCCGCAACGACGGCGACCGGCTGCGGCCGGGCATGTCCTTCCAGGTGGAAATGCGGTTCCCCGGCGAGACGTTTACTGCGGTCGATCCGCTGGCCGTCCAGTGGGGCGCGGATGGCGCCTTTGTCTGGGCGGTGCAGGACGGCAAGGCAAAGCGCACGCCGGTGCGCATCATCCAGCGCAACACCCGCAACGTGCTTGTGGAGGCCGAGCTGAAGCCTGGCGACGAGGTGGTGACGGAAGGGCTGCATCTGGCCCGCGAAGGCGCCCCGTTGAACATCGCCGGACGGCAGGCGCCGGGTCCGGCGGGGAATACGGCCGCCAAGCCAGCCGCTGCGCCAAGCGGTTCCTGAGATCCCGTGCGGCCGGATAGGGCCGGCGGCCGCCGCGCATGACTGCACTGGTGCCGCCCATGGCGTGGCGCCGCGGTCCTGCCTTTGAGGACAAACCTTCCCGCAGTCCGCACCGCCCGATGCGGCGGGCTGCCCGGGACACCGGAACGAGGCCAAGATGAGCTCCAGCCATAAGCCTGACCGCAGCTTCACCGCCCTGTTCGTCCGCCGCCCCGTGCTGGCCTTCGTGATGAACATGCTGATCGTCGTCGCCGGCCTTGCCGCATTCTTCGGCGTTGAAATCCGCGAGCTGCCGGATGTGGATCAGCCGGTCATTTCCATCCGCACCACCTACAATTCCGCCTCTGCCGAGACCATCGACCGGGAAGTGACCGGCGTGATCGAGGGCGCGGTGTCGCGGGTGTCCGGCGTCAAGTCGATCTCTTCCTCATCCTCCTATGGCGAGAGCCGGGTGACGGTGGAGTTCTATGACGACGTCAACCTTGATGCCGCTGCCGCCGACATGCGCGATGCGCTGGGGCGCATCACCAACGATCTGCCTGAGGATGCGGATGCAGCCCGTATCGTGAAGGCGGATTCCAATGCGCAGCCCGTGGTGCGTCTTGCGCTGACCTCCGATGCCATGTCCGTCGAGGACATGACGGTTCTGGTGGAGGACGAGATCGCGGATGTGCTGTCCGCCGTGCCCGGCGTCGCGGATGTGCAGATTTCGGGCGACCGGCAGAAGATCTTCCGCATCGACATCGATCAGGCAAAGATGGCCAGCCTCAATCTGACGGTTGGCGATGTGGCGTCGGCCCTGTCCACGATGGCCTTCGATACGCCTGCCGGCTCGCTGACCAGCCAGACGCAGGACCTGATCGTGCGGGCAAGTGCGGCCATCGATACGCCGGAAGCCTTCGAAAGCATCATCCTGAACCGGCGCGCCCGGCTTGGAGACTTTGCAACGGTGACGCTGGGACCGGATATCGGCCAGTCGCTGCTCAGGGCCAATGGCAAATCCGGCATTGGTCTTGGCATCATCCGCGCGGCCCAGTCCAACACTCTCGAAATTTCGCAGGGTGTCGCGGCGGCGGCAGAGCGGATCCAGCAGACTTTGCCGGAAGGCACGAAGATTGAAGTCACCAGTGATGATGCAACCTTCATCACCGGCTCCATCCACGAGGTGGAGATTGCGCTGATGATTTCCGTCAGCGTGGTGCTGCTGATCATTTTCCTCTTCCTGCGGGACTGGCGGGCCACGCTTATTCCGGCCGTGACCATGCCGGTCGCGCTGATCGGCACGCTGGCGGCAATCTATCTGGCCGGTTTCTCCATCAACATCCTCACCCTGCTGGCGCTGGTTCTGGCGACGGGCCTCGTGGTGGATGACGCCATTGTGGTGCTGGAAAACATCGTGCGCCGCCGCAACCAGGGCATGGGGCCACGGGCGGCCGCCGTTCTGGGCACGGACGAGGTGTTCTTTGCCGTGATCGCGACGACGGCAACGCTGGCGGCCGTTTTCGTGCCGCTGTCCTTCCTGCCCGGGCAGACCGGCGGCCTGTTCCGGGAGTTCGGCTTCGTGCTGGCGATTGCGGTGCTGCTGTCGTCGGTCGTGGCCCTTTCCCTGTGCCCGATGCTGGCGTCCCGCCTGCTCAAGGGCAAGGTCGCCAATATGGGGGCGGACGAAACGGTCATCCTTGAAACAGAGGCACAGGATGGTGCCGGAGAAGCACAGGCTGCTATCCCTGCCGGACAGGCTGCCAGCCAGGCCGCCAGACAGGCCGATAGCGGTCTGGCAAGTCTCTACCGCCGGACCCTGAAAGCCTGCCTGGATGCGCCCATGGTGGTGCTTGCCGTGTCGCTGCTCTTCGCCATGTCCGCCGTGGTGCTTTTCGGCACCATCAAGTCCGAGCTGACGCCGTCCGAGGACCGGTCCATCGCCTTCATGCGGATCTCGGCCCCGCAGGGCGTAAGCCTTGACTATCTGGCGGAGCAGATGACGCGTGTCGAGGAACTGATCCAGCCGCTGCGCGACAGTGGTGAGATCACCAGCACCTTCTCCGTTGCCGGGCAGGGTGGCCGGTCCAACAACGGCTTCATGGTGATGCGTCTGGCGCCCTGGGAGGCACGCACGCGCTCGCAGCAGGAGATCGTTGCGGATGTGTCGCGGCTCGTGCGGGACGTGCCAGGCGTGCGGGCCTTCGTGTTCCAGCCCAACAGCCTGGGCATTCGCGGGGCAGGCTCAGGCCTTCAGTTCGCGGTGGCCGGCAGCAATTATGCGGCCCTTGGGGAAAGCGCTGCGAAGATCGTTGCGGAGCTGGAAAAGGATCCGCGCTTCACCCAGCCGCGCCTGTCCACCGAGGCAACGCAGCCGCAGCTGTCGGTCTCCATCGACCGCGAGCGGGCGTCGGATCTCGGCATCGACATCAACGGCCTTGGCAATGCCATGCAGGCGATGCTGGACGGGCGCCGCGTCGGGCAGGTCTTCATCGAAGACCGCAGCTTCGATGTGAAGTTTGTTTCCACTACCAACCCGATCAACGATCCGACGGACCTGGAGAACGTGTTCCTGCGCACCGGCGACGGCCGTTTCGTGCCGGTGGCCACCATTGCGACGCTGACCGAAAAGGCGGTTCCGCCGCAGCTCGACCGCGAGCAGCAGCTGCGTTCGGTCGCCATCACCTCCAGCCTTGCGCCGGATTTTGCACTGGGGGATGCCTACAAGGTGGCACAGGAGATTGCCGCCCCTCTGCTGCCGCCGGGCGGGCGCATCGTGCCGCTGGCGGAGGCGGCGACGCTGGGCGAGCAGTCGGCCAGCATGGCCCGCACCTTCGGCTTTGCCTTGCTGATCATCCTTCTGGTGCTGGCCGCGCAGTTTGAAAGCTTCATCAGCGCGCTGATCATCATGTTCACCGTGCCGCTGGGGTTGGCCTGCGCGGTCTATGCCATGGCCTTCAGCGGCACTTCGCTCAATGTCTACAGCCAGATCGGCCTTGTGCTCCTTGTGGGCATCATGGCCAAGAACGGCATTCTGGTGGTGGAATTTGCCAACCAGCTGCGGGACAAGGGCCTTGGTGTGCGCGAGGCGGTGGAGAACGCGGCCAACATCCGCCTGCGGCCGGTGATGATGACCATGCTCTGCACCATCGTCGGCGGTGTGCCGCTGATCCTGGCCTCCGGTGCCGGTGCGGAGGCGCGCGTTGCCTTGGGCTGGATCATCGTCGGCGGCCTTGGCCTTGCGACCTTCTCCACCCTCTACCTGACCCCGGTTGCCTATCTCCTGCTCGGCCGCTTCATCAAGCCGCAGGCAGAACAGGAGAGCCGTCTTGAGCGGGAAATGAGCGATGCGCGTGACGGTGCAGCGCGGACGACACCGGGCGAGTGAGATCACTCCGCAAAGACAGAAAAGCCTCCGCCAGTGAACCTCTGGCGGAGGCTTTTGCTTGTTTGCTTCGGACTTGTTCAGCCCTTTGCCTCCCCCACCGGCAGGCGGATGTTGCGTAAGGCGAGGGCGGCACCGAGACCAACTGCGGCGATGAGGGCGGCTGTCAGGAACAGCGGATGGAAGGCGGACTGGTAGATGCTTCCAAGCAGGTGCCTTGCGGTGTCCGGCAGGGCCGCTGTCTGTGCAGGCGACAGTTTTTCCAGATGCTCGACACCGGGTACCTCGCCCATGTGGCGGCCAAGGCCTGCGGAGAGGATTGCGCCATAGATCGAGATGCCGATGGAGGCGCCGCCGATGCGGGTGAGGGTGACGCTGCCGGTGGCCGCGCCCACGTCCCGCCTGTCTGCCGCATTCTGCACGCCCAGCACGGGCACCTGCTGGCCGATGCCGACGCCGATGCCCTGCGCCAGCATGATGAGCCCCAGCAGGATGGTGGGGGTGTTGCTGCCGGTGAAGCTGTAGGCCAGAAGCATCACCACGCCGATCAGTGTCGAGAGCACGGAGAAGATCTTGTAGTTGCCCGAGGCCGACATCAGCCTCCCGGCGGAAAGCGAGCCGATGGCGATGCCGGCGGTCAGCGGAATGAAGAACACACCGGCTGCCGAGGGACTGAGGCCAAGGCCCGACTGCAGGTAGAGCGCATAATAGGTGACCAGACCAATGCCGATGGCGCCGCTTGCCGCCGAGATGGTCAAGAGCAGGCAGATCTGGCGGTTGCGGAAGAGCGAGAGCGGCAGTACCGGTTCCGGTGCGCGCCTTTCCACCTGGATGAGGGCAACGAGGGCCAGCATGCCGGTGCCGAGAACCGCAAGGGCCGTGGGCGACAGAAGCCCGCCGAACAGTTCCGAGCCATCGGCCCACAACACGATGCTGCCCGTCACCATGGCCGCAAGTATGGCGCCCGGATAGTCGATCTTCGGCTTCCGGTCCGGCCGCTTGTAGGGCAGCATGACCGCAAGGGCGGTGAGAACGATGATGCCGACCGGCAGGTTGATGAAGAAGATCGAGCGCCAGCCGAACAGGTCGCTCATGGTGCCGCCCAGCATCGGGCCGATGGCGCCGGAGAGCATCAGCACGAGGCTGGAATAGCTCTGGTAGCGGGCCCGCTCGCGCGGGGCAAAGAGGTCGGCGTTGATCGAGAAGATCGTCACCATGATGCCGCCGCCGCCAAGGGCCTGCAGCACGCGCGCTGCAATCAGCGTGTTCATCGAGACGGCAAGGGCACAGGTGAGCGAGCCAACGGTGAAGATGGCGATGGCAGCCAGCATCACGTATTTGCGCCCGAACAGATCGCCCAGCTTGCCATAGACCGGCATCACGGCGCTGGAGGCGAGAAGATAGGCGGATGCCACCCAGCCGAACCGCTCGATCTGGCCAAATTCGCTGACGATGGTGGGAAGGGCCGTGGCAACGATCTGGTTGTCCAGCGTCGCCATGAAGACGCCCATCAGCAGGAACAGGAAAATGATGACCCTGCGCGGGTGGGGCGGTCTTTCAGGCGGGGTGGTGTGGGGAAGGGCCGCTGAAGCGGCAACACCGGCTTCAAGCTCCGCCGGTTCCGTAAGATGCTTGTTCATGGCAAAAAGGCCGTCCAGAAACTCCGCCCTCCACGGAAAGGCCCGTGATCCCTCGGACGGATGATTGAAAAATATGTGCCGTTGGCATATATGTGTCAATGTCAAATAAGTGACAAGGGCATGCTTTGTGAATAGGGGGCGCGGGTCTGTTCAGGCAGTGCCAGGCAGCTCGGGCGGAAGGATGGCCATGGGGCAGGAAATGGATGATCAGGTGCCAGCTCAGAACCGGGAACGGCAGGAAGAGGATTTTTCGCTGATCTCCGCAAGTCTCGGCCGCATGCGCATGATGATCGGCCGCCGCATCATTGGCCGTATCGCCCTGCAGCAGACCGAGCCGGGGCTGGAGCTGACCCATCTGGATGTCATCGACGCCGTGCGCCGCCGCGCGCCGGACGGCGAGGTGACGGTCGGGGCGATTGCCGAATTCATCCGGGTGGACCCCTCCCGCAGCAGCCGGCTGGTGGCGGATCTGGTGCAGCGTGGCCTGTTGCGCCGGACTGTGTCGCAGGAGGATGCGCGCCGCAGCGTTGTGGAGCTGACGGAGCGCGCCCACGCGTATTTCCGCGTTGCCGACCGGGTGAAGCAGGGCTTCATCCGCGACATCACGGCAGACTGGAGCGCGGAGGATCTCGACAGGTTCGCGGTGCTGCTGGAGCGTTTTGTGACGGGCTTTGAAGACCGGGCCCGCATGCAGGGGGAGGCTGGCCCGGAAAGTATGCAGGCAAGGGCAGCATCACAGGCCCCGGCACAAGGCCGGGGCGGCGCGGAAGACTGAGGCGGCCTGCCTCACTCCGCGATGACGATTTCCAGCGGACGCGGGTGCGACAGGAAGTCGAGATGGCTCATGGAATAGCCATAGGCGCCCGCGAGCCCGACGACGAAGAGATCGCCGATATCGGCCGCTTCAAGTTCCACCGGAGTTGCCGTCAGCTTGTCGGCGGAATTGCACAGGGCGCCGCCGATGAAGGCGGTTTCGTTGCGCACCGACTGCTGGCCGTCAAAAATGGCCGGGGCATTCATGCGCACCACGTCCACCGGGTGGTTGATCTTCAGGGCAATGGGACGGCGGAAATGGTGTGAGCCGCCCTGGCAGACGATCTGCTTCATGCCGACGCTGGTCTTGATGTCGACGATCTCGGTGCAGTACCAGCCGCTGTCGGCGGTCAGATAACGTCCCAGTTCCAGCACGAAATGGCGGCCACCGAAGCCATGTTCGGCAATCAGCGCCGTCAGGCGCGCAGCATAGGCTTCCGGCTGGAAGCCGCGGCCTGTCTCCAGATAGTCAATGCCGAAGCCGCCGCCGAAGTCGATGGTGCTGCACTGGAGGCCGGGCACACGGGCTTCCGTTTCCTTGGCCAGTTCGAACACGCGGCGGCAGTTTTCCAGAAGATCATCCAGCTGCAGCACGCCCGAGGCGGAATAGACATGCAGGCCCCGGAAGGCGAGATGGGGCAGGGCGGCGATCTGCGGCAGCTGGCCGAAATACAGTTCCTGATCGATGCCGAACTTGGAGCTGTCGCCGGAGAAGCTGGCCTGCGCATCATGCACATGGAAGTTGGGATTGACGCGGACAAGGATCTCCTGCGTCACGCCATGGCGGGCGCAGATCTGCTCCAGCCGGTGCGCCTCGGTCAGCGATTCCACATGCACCAGCTTGATGCCGGTCGAGACCGCCCATTCCAGCTCTTCCGGCGACTTGCCGGGGCCGGTGAAGACGATCTGCTTCGGCGCAAAGCCCGCCTCCAGCGCCTTGCGGCCCTCGCCGATGCTGGCGATTTCGACGCCTGCCACATCCGCCGCCAGTGCCGCCTTGAGGAACGAGCCGTTCGGATTGGCCTTCATCGCATAGAAGATGCCGACTTCCTGCGGCAGTGCTGCCTTGAGGGCGGCAATCTTGGCCTTCATGACCGTGAGATCATAGACGAAGAAACTGCGTCCGTTGGTCTTGTCCGCACCAAGCTTTGCGATGGACTGGCGGACATGGGCAGGCAGAAACATGGATGAGGCCCCTCGGGGTTGCGTGCCGTCCTGTGGCTGGTCCTCTGGCTAGTACCGCATCTGTCACTGCTGGCAAGACAGGCCCTGCACATGGTTCTGTGCGAGGCGGAAGGCCTTGACGGGCGGCAGGCACGGGGGAGGGGCTTGAGGAGCCACCGGCTGGTTTTCAGCCTGTGATAGACCGCCTTGCCCTTCCGATGCCAGCCATTTTTACGGGAATTTGCAGAAGCATTTTGTCCGCAAGAGCGGGGTTTGATCCGGGTGGCAGGCAGGTGCGAGGTCCTCTCCGGCTGGGTAGGGAGCGTTCACAACGGACTGTCAATGAGCCTCCAACTCCTCTCCCCCCTTGAGGGGGAGATGCCCCCGTCAGGGGGCAGAGGGGGGTAACGGACTGTCCGTTTATGAGAGAGATCTGCCGTATTGAGGCGCTGCTACCCCCCTCTGTCTGCTTGCGCAGACATCTCCCCCTCAAGGGGGGAGAGGAGCGCTGCGGTCATATGGAAGCGCCTTGCCTCTATGCCGCCTCTCCTGCATCCAGATCCGCGAAGGTCTTGCCTTCGCTGGCAAGGCGGACGAGCAGGGGGGCGGGGCGCCAGAAGTAGGCGTCGTCTGCCGAGAGCCGCCTGATGTCCTCCAGCACCGAGGCAATGCCCACCGTGTCGGCGTAATGCAGCGGGCCGCCGCGCCAGCGGGGGAAGCCGTAGCCGGTGAGCAGCACCGTGTCGATGTCAGATGCCCGGCGGGCGATGCCCTCTTCCAGAACGCGGGCGGCCTCGTTGATCATCGCTGCCATATAACGCCGCTGAATCTCGTCTGCCGTGAAGCTGCGCGGGATGATGCCGGCCTCCTTGCGGGCCTCCTCCAGCAGGGCGAGGATTTCCGGGTCCGGGCGGCCCTTGGGGCTCTGCTCATCGTAGATGTAGAAGCCGCGCCCGGTCTTCTGGCCGAGCCAGCCCCGGTGATAGAGCCCGTCGGCAAAGGTCACCACCCGCTCTTCCGGCGGGCGCGTGGGGGCGCGGCGCTGGCGGGAGGCATAGCCGATGTCGATGCCCGCCAGATCCGAAACCTGGAACGGCCCCATGGCAAAGCCGAAATCCGTCAGCGCGGCGTCGATCTCGTAAGGGCTGGCCCCGTCCATCATCGTGTAGTCGGAGGCAAGGCGGTACTGCATCATCAGCCGGTTGCCGATGAAGCCGTCGCAGATGCCGGAATAAACGCCGGTCTTGCCGAGCTTGCGGGCCAGATCGAAGGCACGGGCGATATGGGCAGGCGCCGTCTTTTCTGCCACGACGATCTCCAGCAGCCGCATCACATGGGCGGGGGAGAAAAAGTGAAGGCCGATCACGTCTTCCGGGCGTGAGGTGACGGCGGCGATGGCGTTCACATCCAGATAGGAGGTGTTGGTGGCCAGCGTTGCGCCCGGCTTGGCGATGGCGTCCAGCGTGCGGAACACGTCCGTCTTCACCTCAAGGCTTTCAAATACCGCCTCGATGATGATGTCGGCCTCCGCCAGAGCCTCATAGGTGGTGGCGGTCTTCAGCTTCAGGCTCAGGATTTCATCGCGCTGTTCCGCGCTCAGCTTGCCGCGAGCGACGGCGCCATCGAGATTGCGGGCAATTGTTGCGCGCGCCTTTTCGGCAAAGGCCTCCTCGCGCTCGATAAGGGTAACGGGCAGACCGGCAAGCAGCGCTGCCGTGGCAATGCCCGCGCCCATGGTGCCGCCGCCGATGACGCCTGTGGAGGCATAGGGCGGCGGGGTCAGCCCGGCGATCTCCTTCGCCTGCGCGGCCTTGCGCTCGGCAAAGAAGACGTGGATGAGGGCGGCGCGCTGGGGCGTCTGCATCAGGTCGAGGAAGCGCTTGCGCTCAGCAGCCAGTCCCTCCGTCCGGTCCATGCGAGTGGCATCTTCCACCGCGTCGATGGCGGCCAGATGCGAGACCTCACCGCGATTGCGGGCACGCACCTTCTTGCGGGTGGCCTCAAAGACAGCGGCATCCGCAACGGGGCGGTGGCGCAGGCCGGTCGCCACGGGGCGGCTGACGGAGCCTTCTGCCACGGCGCGGACCTTGTCCTTTGCCGCTGACAGCAAGTCAGCCGCAGGCACCACGGCATCCACAATGCCGAGGGACAGCGCTTCGGCAGCGCTCACCTGACGGGCGGTGGTGATGATGTCGAGGGCCGCTTCCACGCTCGCAAGGCGCGGCAGGCGCTGGGTGCCGCCAGCGCCGGGCATCAGGCCCAGCGTCACTTCCGGCAGGCTGACCCTGGCCGTTTCAGCGGCAATGCGCAGATGGGCGCCGAGGCCGACTTCACAGCCGCCGCCGATGGCCGCGCCATTGAGGGCGGCTGCAATGGGCTTGGCGCTGTCTTCAATGGCGTTGATCACGTCCGGCAGATAGGGGGGCTGCGGTGTCTTGCCGAATTCGGTGATGTCGGCACCGCCGACGAAGATGCGTCCAGCGCCGGTGATGACGCCGGCAATGGCGTCACTATCCGCCGCCAGCCGCGCCACCGCCTCCAGCAACCCGGCCCGCACGGCCTGCGACAGTGCGTTGACCGGCGGGTTGGCGATGGTGATCACGGCAATGCCGTCCTGAACTTCATATGAAACGGGAGTGGTCATTGCGCCCCTCTGTTATCTCTCCGCACGCCGGCGCAACTTGCATGACCGGCGCCACAAGTTCAACCGGCCAGAGGGGGGATGCTGCCGAAAGCGCAGCCTGCCGGTGAGAGACTTGTGAAGCTGAGCTACACAAGTCTTGAATTTTTCAAGACAGCTTCTGCCGCCGCCCGGTGCTACGCCTATTGCAAGGGCTGACAAGTGCCACTGGGAGGAAACACATGAATGCCGGTTACCGCCATCGGGCGGGTGCGAATGTTTCGCTTGAATTGCGTGCCTGGAACATCCGCCGAAAGGCGCTGATGATGGGCGAAGTGCAGGGGCAGGGCTATATCGGCCAGGCGCTTGGCATCGCCGATGTGCTGGCCGCGAGCTATTTCCACGCGCTGAACTACAAGCCGGAAGAGCCGGAGTGGGAGGGGCGTGACCGTTTTCTGCTCTCCATCGGGCACTACGCCATCGCCCTTTATGCGGTGCTGATGGAGGCGGGTATCCTGCCGGAAGACGAGCTGGAAACCTATGGCATGGATGACAGCCGCATGCCCATGTCCGGCATGGCCTCCTACACCCCGGGCATGGAAATCACCGGCGGCTCGCTGGGGCAGGGCCTCGGCATTGCCGTTGGCATGGCGCTTGGCCTGAAACGCAAGAAGAACCCTGCCTTCGTCTACAACATGATGTCAGACGGAGAGCTGGGCGAAGGATCGACCTGGGAGGCCGCCATGTCCGGCAGCCATCACAAGCTCGACAATCTCATCTGCCTCATCGACTTCAACAACCAGCAGGCGGACGGCAAGTCCACGGAGATGCTGTGCTCCGAGCCGCTGGATGCCAAGTGGGAAGCCTTCGGCTGGCACTGCCAGCGGGTGAATGGCAACGATCTGGAGGCCGTTGTTGCCGCCTTCGATGCCGCCCGGGCGCTGAAGGAGCCCCGGCCCCGCGTCATCATCTTCGACACCACCATGTGCAAGGGCGTGCCCTTCCTGGAGAGCCGCGAAATCACCCATTTCGTGCGTGTGGAAGCTGATGAATGGTCCAAGGCACTGGCCGTTCTGGAAGAAGGAAAGCCCCAATGACCCTCGCCTCGATGGCCCGCAAACATGAGCCGCGCAAGGTGCAGCTGGCACCGGACGGCTCGCGTATGGCAACCAGCGCCATGATCGCCTCGCTCGCCGCTGAAGGCTATGACACGGTGATGGCTCCCTTCGGCCACGCGCTTCTTGATCTGGCAAGGCAGAACGAGCGCGTCGTCGGCCTCTCGGCGGATCTGGCGAAATACACGGACATGCATGTGTTCTCGCAGGCGATGCCCGAGCGGTTCTATCAGATGGGCATGGCCGAGCAGTTGCTGATGTCGGCTGCGGCAGGTCTGGCGCGGGAGGATTTCATCCCCTTTGCCACCACCTATGCGGTCTTTGCCTCGCGCCGGGCCTATGACTTCATCGCCATGGCGATTGCCGAGGAAAACCTGCCGGTCAAGATCGTCTGCGCCCTGCCGGGCCTGACCACCGGCTATGGCCCAAGCCATCAGGCGACCGAGGATCTGGCGATTTTCCGCGGCCTGCCGAACATGACGCTGATCGATCCCTGCGATGCGGATGACATTGCCGGAATGGTGCCGCAGATCGCCGCTCACAACGGGCCTGTCTATTCCCGCCTGCTGCGCGGCAAGGTGCCCAGCGTGCTGACCCGCCACAAGCCGGACTACAAATTCGAGCTGGGCAAGGCCCAGACAATCCGCGAGGGCAAGGATGTACTGGTGATCTCCACCGGCTTCATGACCATGCGGGCGCTGGATGCTGCCGTTGCCCTTGAGAAGGACAATGTGGATGTGGCGGTGCTGCATGTGCCGACCATCAAGCCGCTGGATACGGCCAAGATCCTTGAGGAGGCACGCAAGGGCGGACGGCTTGTGGTGACGGCAGAAAACCACACGGTCGTCGGCGGTCTGGGAGAGGCCGTTGCCGGCCTGCTGCTGACCAATGGCGTCACCCCGTCCTTCCGCATGGTGGGCTTGCCGGACGAGTTCCTGGAAGCCGGCGCCCTGCCGACGCTGCACGAGATGTACGGCCTGTCCGTGGACAAGCTGACTGCCCGGATCAGGTCCTGGCTCTGAACCAAACGGAATAGCCGAACAGGAGGAGGAATTCATGGGTCTGTTGAAGGGCCGTTTTGCCGTCATCACCGGGGCCGCCTCGCCGCGCGGTCTGGGCAAGGCAACGGCACAGCTTTTTGCCGAGCATGGCGCGACCGTTGCCATTCTGGATCTCGATGCGGCGGCTGCGGAAGCTGCTGCTGCGGATCTGGGCGCCGGGCACGTGGGGCTTGCCTGCAACGTCACTGACAAGACGGCCTGCGAAGCCGCCGTGCGCGAACTGGAAAGCCGCTGGGGCCGTGTCGATGTTCTCGTCAACAATGCCGGGATCACCCAGCCGCTGAAGATCATGGACATTGCACCGCAGAACTATGACGCAGTTCTGGATGTGAACCTGCGCGGCACGCTCTACATGAGCCAGGCCGTCATCCCCGGCATGCGGGCGCGCAAGAGCGGCAGCATTGTTAACCTAAGTTCGGTTTCGGCGCAGCGCGGCGGTGGCATCTTCGGCGGACCGCATTACTCTGCTGCCAAAGCAGGGATTCTTGGCCTGACCAAAGCCATGGCCCGCGAACTCGCCCCCGACACGATCCGTGTCAACGCAATCTGCCCCGGCTTCATTGCCACCGATATCACGGCTGGAAAGCTGACACCGGACATGAAGGAGATGATCCTTGCAGGCATACCCATGGGCCGGGCCGGAACGGCTTCCGATGTGGCGGGATGCGCGCTGTTTCTGGCCTCTGACCTTGCAGCCTATTGCACGGGCACGGAGGTGGATGTGAACGGGGGCTCGCTGATCCACTGAGCACTTGGCGCGGCGGTGGATGAAACCGGGAGGAGAACCGTTTCATCTGCCAGAGGCCGCAAACCGAAATTCAAACGGGAGGAAATCCGATGAAGGGAATGATCTATGTAGTGCTGGCCGCTGCCACCATGCTCAGCAGTGCTGCGCAGGCCGATGAGGTGATCTTCGCCCACGGTGCCAATCCTGGCAATCCGCGCTATGTGGCGGCCGAGAAGTGGAGCGAGCTTTTTGCCGCCTGCAGCAACGGGGCTCACAAGGTCAACCTCGCGCCATCGGCCACCATGGGCGATGATGTGGAACTGCTGACCTCTGCCGTTGGCGGCGTCATTCAGGTCACGGCCAACAGCCAGGGTGCCATGTCGCAGATGGTCCCGGAAATTGGCCTTCTCGGTCTGCCGTTCCTCTTCAACGATCTTCCCGCTGCCTGGGCGGTGCTGGATGGCGAAGTGGGAGACATGCTCGACAAGCGGGCGCAGGATTCAGGCCTCAAGATCCTCGGCTTCTGGGACAACGGCATCCGCAACGTCACCCACCTGACGAAGAGCGTTGCCAATCCGGCTGACATCAAGGGCATGAAGATCCGCACGCCGCCGGATCAGATGACGGTCGCCATTTTCGAGGCCCTGGGTGCCTCACCGGCGCCGCTCGCCTTCTCGGAGCTTCCCAGTGCGCTGCAGGCCGGTGTTTTCGATGGGCAGGAAAACCCGCTGACCAACATCTATTCGGCCAAGCTGCACGAGATCACGCCCTATGTGACGCTGACCGGGCACAAGTACGAATCCACCCCCGTTGTGGCGGGGCTTGCCTGGTGGGAAAGCATCGACGACGCCACGAAGAAATGCGCTCTTGATGCAACGGCAGAGGCGGGCAAGCTGCAGCGCAGCCTGTCGCAGGAAGGTGACCAGACCCTGCGGCCGAAGATGGAAGCGGAAGGCGCCAAGTTCTTTGACGCTGACAAGAAGGCCTATCAGGCGGCGACCGCCTCCGTATACGACAAGTATGCGGCCCAGTATCCGGATCTGGTGGCGGCCCTCAAGAAAGCGGCGGGCCTGTGATGAGCGCGGCTTCATCCGGCGGGGAGCGGATGAGCGGGGAGGGGCGGCAGCGCCCCTTCTCCAGCCCGCCCTTCATGAACCATCTGCGCAAGGTGGTGGTGCTGCTGGACTGGAGCGGCTGCCTGATCGCAGTGGCATGCCTTGCCATGCTGTTTGCGGCGCTGCTGGTGAACGTGATCCTGCGCTATTTCTTTGGCTCGGGCATCGCATGGGCCTATGAGATCCACGCTCTGCTGCTGCCATGGATGGTTGCTGGCGGCATGGTGATTGCCTCGGCACGGGGCAGCAACATCGCGATTACACTGCTGCCGGAGATGCTGAGCACGAGCCAGCGGCGGGTGCTGCGGTTCATCATCAACGCGGTGATTGCCGTCATCGCGGTCAGTGTCCTGTGGTCCGGACAGCCGATCCTCAAGGCCTCGAAATTTCAGTCCCTGTCTACGCTGGGGATCAAGCAGATCTGGGGCTATTCCAGCATGGTCTATGCCTTCGGTGGCATGGCCGTCATTGCCGTGATCGAGGCCACTGCGGCGCTGCTCCCCGGCAATGCTGCGCAGGAGGGGGATGGCCGGGCCAGCTTCTCCTGACGGCCGGTTCGCGCTTCTCCAGAATTCAGATCCTGAAAGGAAACGGCCATGACCGCTCCGCTCTTGTGGATTTTCATCATCCTGATGGCCATTGCCGTTCCCGTTGCCCATGCCATGCTGGGCGGTGTGGCTGCTGCGCTGTGGCTGGAAGGCAAGCCGATGGCGGTGATCATGCAGCGGCTCTACACGCCGATGCAGAGCTTCCCGATGCTGGCCATCCCGTTTTTCATCCTGGCTGGAAGCCTGATGATGTCCGGCCGTTTCGGGGTCTATCTCGTCAACATTGCCCGCCTGCTGGTGGGGCACATGAAGGGTGGCCTCGGGCAGGTGTCCATCATCGGCTCCGTCATCTTCGGCGGCGTGTCGGGCTCTGCGGTGGCGGATGCCACCGCGCTGGGCAATGCGCTCATTCCCGTCCAGAAGAAGCAGGGCTATCCGGCCGGCTTTGCGGCGGCAATCAATTCGGCTTCCTCCACCGTCTCGGTGCTGATTCCCCCGTCAATTCCGCTGATCCTCTACGGGCTCGTCGCCAATGTCTCGATCATCAATCTGTTCGTCGCGGGCATTTTGCCGGGGGTGATGCTGGCGGTGGGCATGTTTGCCGCCGTCTGGTTTGTGGCACGCCGCAAGAACCTCCCGCGCGCGCCGCTGGACGGCGGATTTTCGGCCTTCCGGAAGGAAATCATAGCTGCCATTCCGGCCATGCTGATGCCCGTCTTCGTCATCGGCACCCTGCGCTTTGGTGTTGCCACACCGACGGAGGTGAGCGTGCTGGCGGTGGCCTATGCCTTTGTCATCAGCGGGCTCATCTACCGGGATCTTTCGGTGTCCATCGTCTGGCGCGCCTGCATCGAGACGGCGGTGATGACCGGTGCAGTGATGTTCATCATCATGGCTTCGTCCACCATCCAGTGGCTTTTGACGGCCGGGCGTGTGCCGCAGGATCTGGCCTTGTGGGTGACCGCGACCTTCTCGGAGCCCTGGATGGTGATCCTCGCGCTCAATATCGTGATGCTGATTGTCGGGGCGCTGATCGATCTGCCGGCTGCCGTCCTGCTGCTGGGGCCGCTGTTCGTCACGATTGGGCAGGCCATCGGCCTTGATCTGGTGCAGCTTGGGCTGATCATGGTGGTGAACCTGTCCATCGGCCTTTACACCCCGCCCGTGGGCACGACGCTCTTCATCTCTGCGGCGATAGCCAGGGCGGGCATAGGCGAGGTGATCAAGGCGCTGCTGCCGTTCTATCTGGTCGCCATAACTGTGCTGCTGATGATCTCGTACCTGCCGTTCCTGACCATCTACTGACAGGCGGCCTGTTCAGGGTGTCGTGTCAGGGCCGGGGCCGATCAGCTCCGGCCCAAGTCCTTCGCGGAAATGGCAGCCGAGGCTGGTGAGCAGGGCACGGGCGCGGGTTTCATGCTCCTGCGCTGCCCCTTCAAGCCAGCTCGAGAACCGCGAGACAATGCGCCGGTTGAAGTGTTTCGGCGGGCAGACGAGCCAGTAGGCGGCAAAGTCGATGACGGGGAAGTCCGGGCAGAAGGGAACAAGCTCCCCGCGCTCCAGTTCCGGCAGGCATAGCGTCAGACTGTCCAGCGCCAGCCCGCCGCCCTGGCGTGCCAGTTCGATCGACATGGACGAGCGGTCGAAACGGAATTGATAGCTGAGACTTGGCAGGTTGATGCGGTTGGCCGCAAGCCACAGGTCCCAGCGGTAGAGCATCTTGACGCTGTCGATGAGCTTTGCATGCGCCAGCTGCTCCACCGGGTCCGGCGAGATGGCCTGCAGCGCACGCAGGTAATCCGGGCTGCAGAAGGGCAGCACCAGATCATTCATCACCGGATTGACGGTGAGGCCCGTCCAGCCGCCGAGGCCATAGCGCAGGTCAAGATCCACCACCTCCGTCTCGAACACGGTGAAGTCCGGCGTTGCGTCGATGCGGATGTTCCATTCCGGACTGGTGCTGGCGAAGGCGGCAATGCGGGGCCCGAGCCAGCGGACGCCAAAACTGGGGCTGACGCGGATCGTCAGGTTCCGGAGGTCCCGCTGCCGGACGATGGCCGAGCGGGCATTGCGAATGGCGGCGAAGGCCTGAGTTGTCGTCTGGAACAGGCGGTCGCCATCCAGCGTCAGCACCAGACGCCGCTTTTCCCGCCGGAACAGGCGCACGCCGAACTGGCTTTCGAGCAGCCGGATCTGCTGGCTGACGGCAGACGGGGAGACGCCCAGCTCCTCAGCCGCCCGCGTGACACTGCCCAGCCGCGCCACGGCCTCGAAATACTCGGTCGACTTGAGATTGATGTCCCGCATGGGCGGCAGACTAGATCAGTCTGGACTGGCTGTAAAAGGCAATCGCTTCAGACAGATGTGCCTTTTGCTCAGCGAGGTTTGCGGTCCGCCGGCTTGCGCTCCAGCCTTTCGTAGGCGCCCAGGATGAAGCGCTCGGCCTGCTGCAGATAGGCTTCCAGCTTTGCCGAGGCTCCGGCCGCATCACCAGCGGTCAGCATGTCGAGGATGATCTGGTTCTGGTCCACATAAGGCCCATGCAGATATTCCGGATCATGCAGAAGGCCGAAGACGAGACGCAGCTCGGCGGAGACCTGCGCATAGAAGGCGGAAAGGCGCGGGCTGTCGGCGAGCTCCACAATGGCCGAATGGAAGGCGATGTCGGCGCTGCCGACGCTGAGCCATTCCCCGGCTTCACGGTGGGCGCGCGCGGCGTCAATGGCGGCCTGCATTTTCGCCACGGCCGGGTGCAGCGGATGGGCACTGGCAAGGGCAGGGCATTCGATCAGGCGGCGGATGCGGTAGATGTCGACAATCGTCGACATGTCCGGCGTGACGACGAAAACGCCCCGGTTTGCCTCGTGCCGCAGCAGGCCTTCCTTGGTGAGCAGGCGGAACACTTCGCGCAGGGTGTTGCGGGAGACCTGCATGGTTTCGCAGAGCTGCACCTCCGACAGGTGACTGCCCGGTGTCAGCACGCCGTCGATGATCTTCTGCCGCATGCGCCCGGCAACAACATCCGCCAGAGGCTGCGCGTGTTCGTCTGCCGGAGCCGCAAGGCCAGCCGGTCCGGGTTTCTTCATGTCTGCTCCCTGCGGAATGGTTGTCAGGCCATTCTTTCCTGCCCGGTTTCCCCGGTTGCCCTTGCGGACCGGAGAATCGTGTGTCCGGGCAAACTATGAGGCACTGCGCACCGCTTCAAGCGGCATGCGTGCGCCTGCCGGTCATCCTGCTGCATGCATGTGCAAACTTGCAGTATTTGCTAAAATTGTAGGCGTCAACATGCCACATTGCAGTGCAATGCAATAAAGTTGTTCAACAATATGGACAAGCCTGTTCGCCTTTGCTACGCCTTGAAGCAAGGGGAGGGCCATGCTGTCCTCCTGTCAGGGTTGCGTGGCAAGGCAGGGCAGATGCGGGTGATCGACCTCAACAGCGATCTGGGCGAGAGCTTCGGTGCATGGACCATGGGCGATGACAGCGCCATGCTGGACATCGTCAGCAGCGCCAATGTGGCCTGCGGTTTCCATGCGGGCGATCCGGCCGGTATCCTGCGCACCCTGAAGGCTGCTGCCGCGCGCGGCGTCACGGTCGGTGCTCATGTGGGCTACCGCGATCTTGCCGGTTTCGGCCGCCGCAATATGGACCCGTCCAGCGAAGAGCTGACCGGCGACGTGATCTACCAGATCGGTGCCCTCAAGGGGCTGGCAGCGGCTGCGGGGATGCAGGTCACCTATGTGAAGCCGCATGGCGCACTCTACAACACCATCGCCTTTGATGCCCGGCAGGCCGCTGATGTGATCCATGCCATCAAGGCGGTGGATTCCTCGCTCGTGCTGGTGGCGCTGGCGGGTTCACCGCTGATCGCGCAGGCCCGTGCGGCTGGCCTTGAGGTGGTTGGTGAGGCTTTTGCCGACCGGGCCTATACGCCGGATGGCAAGCTGGTGTCGCGCCGCGAGGCGGGCGCCGTGCTGCATGATCCGGAACTCGTTGCCCGGCGGATGCTGCAATTCGTCTCCGAAGGAACCGTGGAAGCCATCGATGGCAGCCTTGCCCCGGTCGATGCCCAGTCCATCTGTGTGCACGGGGACAGCCCGGATGCGGTCGCCATGGCCCGCCGGGTGCGCGAGGTGCTGGAGGCGGCCGGTCACCGCATTGCCCCCTTTGCCGCGGCGGGCAAGGCCTGAGATGGCGGTGCACCGGTCCATGCGGGTGCTGATGCTGCGCGAGGGCGCAGTGCTGCTCGAACTTGCCAGTCTCGATGTAACGCTTGCCCTGTTTGATGCTCTGGAAGCCGATCCCGTGGCCGGGGTGCTGGAGATTGTTCCGGCGGCCCGCACGCTGCTGATCACCCATGATCCGCTGACCATTTCTGCCGAACAGGTGGCCGCCGAGGCCGTTGTGCGGCTCGGCATGCCCCGCAAGGCGGGCGCCGCCGAGGTGGTGGAGATTCCCGTCCGCTATGACGGGGAGGATTTGGGCGATGTGGCGGAGCTGCTGGGCATTTCCACACATGAGGTGATCCGCCGCCATGTGGAGGCTGATTATCTCGTTGCCTTCACCGGCTTTGCGCCGGGCTTTGCCTATCTCAGTGCGCCTGACGCCGGTTTGCATGTGCCGCGCCGCGCCTCACCGCGCACCCATGTGCCTGCGGGCGCCGTGGGGCTGGCGGGCGAATTCAGCGGCATCTATCCGAAGGTGAGCCCCGGCGGCTGGCAGCTGATCGGCACGACACCGCTCGCCATGTTCGATCTTGGCCGCAAGCCTGCCGCGCTGCTCCAGCCGGGCCAGCATGTGCGGTTCCGCGATATGGCGGGAGCCACGGTTCATCCGGTGGCGAAGATCCCCGCAGAAGATGCGAAGCCTGCCGCCGCCGCGCTGGTGGGCGGGATTGAAGGCCTGCATCTGGACGTGTTGAGTGCCGGGCTTCCGGCGCTGTTTCAGGATCATGGCCGTCCCGGACTGGCAGCGCAGGGCATCAGCCGCTCAGGCGCGGCGGACCGGGCCAGCCTGTCGCTGGCCAACCGCATTACGGGTAATCCGGCAGACGCCGCAGCTCTCGAAATCGCGCCAGCCGTCTTCTCCTTCCGCGTGAGCGGCCGTGCCGTGATCGCGGTGACGGGTGCGGAGCGGGCCATCACCATCCAGCCGGAGCGCGGGCCGCGCATTTCCGCGCCCATGAACCGGCCTCTGGCGCTGGAGCCGGGCGACCGTGTGACGCTGGAAGCGCCCACGGCGGGCCTGCGCAGCTATCTCGCTCTGCGCGGCGGTTTTGCGGTTGAACCGGTGCTCGGCAGTGCTTCGGCAGATACGCTGGCGCAGATCGGTCCTTCTGCGGTGACGTCCGGGGCGCGGCTGCGGGCGGCATCCGGGATGAAGCTCTCAGCTGTCGAGCCAGAGGCGCTTTCCGCCTTCGCCATGCCGCGCGCCGGGGAAACCATTGTGCTGGACGTGGTGCCGGGGCCGCGTACGGACTGGTTCACGCCTGTCTCTGCCGAACAGTTCCTGAAAACCTCGTGGGCGGCGACGTCTCAGGCAAGCCGCACAGGCCTGCGTCTGTCAGGGCCGGTGCTGGAGCGGGCTGTCACGGGCGAGTTGCCGAGCGAAGGTACGCTGCGAGGCGCCATTCAGGTGCCTGCCAATGGCCAGCCGGTGCTGTTCCTTGCCGATCATCCGCTGACCGGCGGCTATCCGGTCATGGCCACGGTGGCGGCGCATCATCTTGATCTGGCCGGGCAGATACCTCCCGGTGCCTTCATCCGTTTCCGGGCCGTCCGTCCCTTCACGGCCTATTCCCTTTGCGCAGGTGACACTCCATGAAAAAAGTGCTGATTGCCAATCGCGGCGAGATTGCCGTGCGCATCATCCGGGCCTGCCGGGACTATGGCCTCGCCTCCGTGGCAGTTTATGCAGATGCCGATGCAGGGGCGCTGTTTACGCAATTCGCGGACGAGGCCTATGCCCTCAACGGCGCTTCGCCGAAGGATACCTATCTCGACATCGCCAAGCTGATCGCCATCGCCCGCCAGTCCGGTGCAGATGCGGTGCATCCGGGCTACGGGTTCCTGTCCGAACGTGCGGAATTTGCCCGTGCGGTGATGGACGCAGGCCTCACCTGGATCGGGCCGGACCCGCAGGTGATCGAGGTGCTGGGCGACAAGCTGCAGGCCCGGCGCATCGCCCAGAAGGTGGGCGCACCGCTGGTGGCAGGCAGCGAGGGCGCGCTGTTGAGTGCTGCCGAAGCGCTGGCCTTCGCCCGTCAGTTCGGTATGCCGCTGGCCATCAAGGCTGCCCATGGCGGCGGCGGGCGCGGGATGAAGATTGCCCGGCATCTGGACGAGGTGGAGGAGCTGTTCGAGTCCGCCACCCGCGAGGCTGTTGCCGCCTTTGGCCGGGGCGAGTGCTATGTGGAACAGTTCCTTGACCGCCCGCGCCACATCGAGGCGCAGGTTCTGGCCGACAAGCACGGCAATGTGGTGGTTGTGGGCACGCGCGACTGCTCCCTGCAGCGCCGGAACCAGAAGCTGGTGGAGGAGGCGCCCGCGCCCTTCCTGAGCGCTGCGCAGCGCGAGACGATCCACCGGGCCGCGCGCGATATCTGCGCGGAAGCCGGCTATTCCGGCGCCGGGACGGTGGAGTTCCTGCTGAGTGCCGATGGGCTGATCTCCTTCCTGGAAGTGAACACCCGTCTTCAGGTCGAGCATCCGGTGACGGAGGAGACCACGGGGCTTGATCTCGTGATCGAGCAGTTCCGCATTGCCGAGGGGCAGCGGCTCTCCTTCACCACGACACCGGAGCCGCGCGGCCATGCGCTGGAGTTCCGCATCAACATCGAAGATCCCGGCCGCGGCTTCCTGCCGTCTGCTGGCGAAATCCGCCGCTGGCGCGCGCCGTCGGGTCCCGGCGTGCGGGTGGACAGCGGTGTGGAGACCGGTTCGCTCATTCCGCCGATGTTCGATTCCCTTTGCGCCAAGCTGATCGTGCGCGGTCCCACCCGCGACAAGGCCATTGCCCGCGCCCGCCGTGCCCTGGAGGAATTCGTCATTGAGGGCGTGCCTTCGGTGCTGCCGTTCCACCGGGCGGTTCTGGAGCATCCGGACTTTACCGGTGCCGATTTCGAGGTCCACACCCGCTGGATCGAAACAGATTTCGCCGGAACTCTGGAAGAAGCTGCCCGCCCGGATGCGCCCGCCACCCGTCCGCTGCTGCGGGGCCGGATCGAGATTGATGGACGTCTGGTCGAGGTGGGTATCCCCGATGGCTTCCTGTGCCTTCTGGGGGCGGTTTCTCCCGTTGCCGGTGATGGCGGCGGGGAGGCCGAGGACGCTGGCGCCGTGCGGGCGCCTGTCGCCGGAACGCTCGCCCATTGGGCCGTTGAGGAAGGGGCCGCTGTTGAGGAAGGGGCCGTTCTGGCCATGATGGACGCCATGAAGATGGAAACCGCCGTCACCGCGCCCTGTTCCGGGCGTATCACCGGACTTGCAGCCGCAGGCTCCACGCAGGCTGCCAATGCAATCCTTGCCCGTATCACGCCCGCAGTGGCACAGCCGGAGGCCAAGGCATGACGCTTTCAACGAGCCCGGAAACCCCGCAGGCCGCAGCGCCGCTCCTGACCATCGATGGCCTGACCGTCCGCTTCGGCAGCACAAAGGTCATCGAGGATCTGTCTTTCTCGGTTCAGCCGGGCCGCACGGTTGCGGTGGTAGGTGAATCCGGCTCCGGCAAGTCGGTCACGTCCCTCTCCGTCATGCGGCTTGCAGACATGATGGGCGCAAGCTTCGATGCGGGGCGTATTCTCTTCGGTGGCCGCAATCTGCTGGAGACGTCCCAGAAGGACATGCGCAGCATTCGCGGCAAGGAGATCGCCATGATCTTCCAGGAGCCGATGACCTCGCTCAATCCGGTCTTCACCATCGGTGACCAGATCAGCGAAGTGCTGATGCTGCATGAAAAGAGCAGCAAGGCGGCAGCCCTTGCCGAAGCGCAGCGCCTGCTGGAAATGGTGCGCCTGCCCGATGCTGCCGAGCAGATGAAGCGCTATCCGCACCAGCTCTCCGGCGGCATGCGCCAGCGGGTGATGATCGCCATGGCGCTGGCCTGCCGGCCCAAGCTGCTGATTGCCGACGAGCCGACCACGGCGCTGGACGTGACCATTCAGGCGCAGATCCTCAACATCCTGCGGGACCTCCAGAAGGAACTCGGCATGGGGATGATCTTCATCACCCATGACATGGGCGTCGTCGCGGAAATGGCCGACGACGTGGTGGTGATGTGGAAGGGGCGCAAGGTGGAAGAAGGCCCGGTGGGGCAGATCTTCAACAGCCCGCAGCATCCCTATACCCAGGCGCTTCTGGCCGCCGTGCCGCGCCTTGGCAGCATGACGGGTGAGGACTTCCCCAAGCGCCTCGCCGATCTTGCCGGAGCTGACGGCAGCATGGTGGGCAAGCAGGAGGAGCGGGTGCAGGACACCGCGCGCTATGACAGCGCGCCGCTCCTGTCGGTCAAGGACCTGTTCGTGCGCTTCGATGTGCGGCGCAACCTTCTGGGCCGCACGACGCACCGGCTGAGTGCGGTCTCCAACGTGTCGCTTGAGATCTATCCGGGCGAGACGCTGGCACTCGTGGGCGAGTCCGGCTCTGGTAAATCCACCATCGGCCGCACCATCCAGCAGCTTCAGGAAGCCCAGTCGGGCGATATCCTGTTCGGCGGGCGCAGCTTCGCGCAGATGAGCCGGGCCGAGCGCCATGCCATGCGCCAGAAGGTGCAGTATATCTTCCAGGACCCCTTCGCCTCGCTTGATCCGCGCAAGACGGTGGGCTTCTCCATTGCCGAGCCGATCCACACCCACGGCCTGATCGCCGATCCCAAGGCCGTGCGCCACCGGGTGGATGAGCTGCTGGAGCGCGTGGGGCTTGGGTCCGAGCATGCGGCGCGCTATCCGCACGAGTTTTCCGGCGGCCAGCGCCAGCGCGTGTGCATCGCCCGCGCCCTTGCCTCCAACCCGGAACTGATCATCGCCGACGAGGCCCTTTCGGCACTGGATGTGTCGATCCAGGCGCAGATCATCAACCTCTTCATGGATCTGCAGGCAGAGCGCGGCCTCGCCTATCTCTTCATCAGCCACGATATGGCGGTGGTGGAGAAGATGAGCCACCGGGTCGCGGTGCTCTTCCTCGGCCAGATCATGGAAATGGGCAGCCGCCGCCAGGTCTTCGAGACGCCGGCGCATCCCTATACCCGCAAATTGCTCGCCGCTGTCCCGGTCGCCGATCCGTCGCGTCCGCGTGGCGGTGTGCTGATCGAGGGCGAAATCCCGAGCCCGGTCCGCCGGGTGGGGGATGAGCCTGCCATCCTCACCCACGAGGAAATCAGTCCCGGCCATTTTGCCGCCCGCGGCGCCTGACCGTGACCCGCAGACCCGAAGCCAATCAGCAGAGGACTTGGAAATGAAACTGAAGACATTGGGCATGGGCGTTGCCGCCCTTGCGCTGGCCATCTCCGGCGCATCCTTCACGGCACAGCCTGCATTTGCGGCTGGAAAGCTGACGGTTTCCTCCCCGCAGGATCCGGGCAGCTGGGATCCGATCGACACTTTCCTCGTCGCCTGGGCCGCTGTCTCGACCAACATCTTTGAAGGCCTGACCTACCGCGGGCCGGACCTGAAGCTGGTGCCGGGCCTTGCCGAGAGCTGGGAAGAGCTGGACGAGGGCAAGCGTATCCGCTTCACCCTGCGCAAGGACGTGAAGTTCCACAATGGCGAGCCCTTCAACGCCGCGGCGGTGAAGTTCACCTTCGACCGCCTGCTGGGCGAAGAAGGTGCCAAGGGCCCGCAGCGCTCCAACTACATCGTCATCGACAGCGTCGAAGTCATCGACGATTACACGGTGGACCTGAAGCTGAAGAACCCGGATCCGGTGCTGCTGACCAAGCTGGCCGGCTATGGCGCCATGATCGTGCCGCCGCAGTATATCGCCGAGAAGGGCGAGGAGTTCTTCAACACCAATCCGGTCGGCACCGGCCCGTTCAAGTTCGTCTCCTACGCACCCAAGGCCTCCATCTCGCTGGCGGCAAATCCGGATTACTGGGGCGGTGCGCCGAAGCTGTCCGAGCTGGAATACCGCTTCATCTCCGAGCCTGCGACGGCCGTTGCCGAACTGCAGTTCGGCCGCGTTGATCTGGTGATCCCGCCCACCATTCCGATCGGCATGATCCCCACCATCGAGAGCGACACCAACCTGGAGATCGTCAGCGTTCCCGGACCGACCGTGGATGCCCTGCGCTTCAACACCCGTGACGGCATCACCGCCGATCCGCGCGTGCGCAAGGCCATCATCATGGCCGTGGACCGTCAGGCCATCGTTCAGTCGATCCTCGCCGGTCAGGGCGCAGAGATCGCCAGCTTCCAGAGCGCCCTGTCCTTCGGTTACGACGCTGAGCTGAAGCCTCTGCCGTTTGATCCGGAAGGCGCGCGCAAGCTGCTGCAGGAAGCCGGTGTCAAGGAAGGTACTGCGCTGCAGATCGACGTGCGCGGCAATGACGCGACCATGAACGAAGTGGCGCAGGCCATTTCCTTCTACCTGCAGTCCATCGGCCTCACCGTTTCCGTCACCCCGCATGAGACCAGCACGCTGATCAACGACATCATCCCGCAGGGCAAGACCGGCGCGATGTTCCAGCAGAAGTGGGGCGGCTGGACCTTCGATTACGACAACACCGCTTACGCCATGTACCACACGGGCGAAAAGTGGAACCCGTATGACAAGGACGAGACGCTGGACAAGCTGCTGGAATCCCAGCGCCCGATGACCGACCGCGCAGAGCGCGAGAAGGTGCTCAAGGAAATCGGTGCCTATGTGGCCGACAAGGCGCTGGAGCTGCCGCTCTACAACACCAACGCCATCTACGCGATCAACAAGCGGGTGAAGGGCTTCGTGCCGGCGCCGGACACGCGCCTGAAGCTCAACGAAGTCACCGTCGAGTGACCTCATGACAGCGGCTGCCGCCTGCCTGTGCGGGCGGCAGCTTTCCTGCCCGGAAGGAGAAGAACGTGGCCAGTTTCCTCATCAAGCGCCTGCTGCAGGCCATTTTCGTCGTCATAGCGCTGACGCTTGTCGTCTCGTTTGCCATCCGACTCACCGGCGACCCTGCCGTGATGATGTTCCAGGGTGGCGGCAGCATGACGGAGGAAGACCTTGCACGCATCCGCGCCGCACTGGGCACGGATCAACCGTTCTTCGTGCAGTATTTCAGTTTCCTGAAAGGGCTGCTTACCCTTGATTTCGGCCGCAGCTTCGTGGGCGGCACGCCCGTGTCGCAGCTGATTGGCGCGGCACTGCCGGCAACCCTGCTGCTTGCCTTCGTCTCCATGGCCGTTTCCATTGCCCTCTCGATCCCGCTCGGCATCAAGGCCGCCACCTCGCGGGGCAAAGGCGTGGATCAGGCGATCCGCATCTTCTCGCTGATCGGCCTGTCCTTTCCGAATTTTTGGCTGGCCACCATGCTGGTGCTGCTCTTCGCCATCACCTTGCGCATCCTGCCGCCCAGCGGCATGACCGGCATCGAGAGCTACATCATGCCGGCGCTGACCATGGGCGTCATCCTGACTGCCACCAACGTGCGGCTGGTGCGCACCGCCATGCTGGAAACGCTGCAGTCGCAATATGTGATGGTGGCCCGTGCCAAGGGCTTGAGCGAGAGCAAGGTGCTCTACAAGCATGCGCTCCGGAACTGCGCCATTCCGCTGATCACCTATTTCGGCCTGCAGTTCGGCGGCCTGCTTGGGGGCATCGTCGTCATCGAGCGGGTGTTCAACTGGCCGGGCCTCGGTACCCTTGCCTTTGACGCGGTGGGAGCTCGAGACTATCCGCTGCTGCAGGGCGTCATCACGGTCCTCTCGCTGATGATTGTCGGCATCAATCTTCTGGTCGATATCGCCTACGGGCTGGTCGATCCCCGTATCCGGACGGAGTAAGCGCCATGGCTTCCGCAACCTCGCGCCTGTGGCGCTTCTCCAACCTTGAATTCGTGCTGGGCGCCAGCCTGACCACGGTGATCTGCCTTGCCGTCATCTTCTCCGGCCTGCTGTTCCCCGGCGGCGTGGACAAGATCGACTTCATGGCCCGCAATCTGGCGCCCTTCACCTCCTGGGCGCATCCCTTCGGCACCGATGCGCTGGGCCGCGACGTGCTGGCGCGGGTGGTGGCTGGTGGCAAGATCTCGCTGCTGGTCGGCTTCGTGTCTGTGGCCGGTGCGGTCGTCTTCGGCGTCATCATGGGGCTGATTGCCGGCTACTACCGCGGCTTCTGGGACATGGTGGTGATGCGCTTTGCCGATCTGCAGCTCGCCATGCCCTTCATCCTGCTGGCGATCACCTTCATCGCCATCGTTGGCGGCAGCCTGACCAACACCATCATCCTGCTGATCGTCTCGCAATGGGTGCAATATGCCCGCCTTGTGCGCGGTTCGGTGCTGACCCTGCGCGAGCGGGAGTTCATCCAGTCTGCCAAGGCCATCGGCGTGCGTGACTGGCGCATCATCCTGCAGCATCTCCTGCCCAACCTGCTGGGGCCGGTGATCGTGCTGATGACGCTGAACGTGGCCAACAACATCCTGCTGGAGAGCAGCCTCACCTTCCTCGGCCTTGGCGTTGACCGCACAGTGCCGAGCTGGGGCGGCATGCTGGCCGATGGCCGCACCTATCTGCAGACGGCCTGGTGGATCAGCGTATTCCCCGGCCTTGCCATCCTGCTGACGGTGCTGGGCCTCAATCTTCTCGGCGACTGGCTGCGCGACAGCCTCGACCCCACTGGACGCAGCACGAGGTAAGCCGATGACCAGCACGACCATCTGCCTGAAAGACGCGGGCTTTTCCTCCACGCTCGACCGCCTCTCGGCGCTGCTGCGCCCCGGCATTACGGCGCTGGAGGCCTGGACCTTCGATGATCTGAAGACCCGCCGTGCCATCGAAGCGGCGCTGGCGGAAAAGGGCATCACGGCGATCATCCGCAGTGCCTACAAGCCGCTGGTCCAGGCGGTGCTGGAGGAGGTGGATCTGGACGGCGTTGCCGCTGCAGAGCTGCGCTATCCGGTGCATCCGCTGGCACCGGAAAACCGCTTCCGGCTGGAGGCCTATCCGCTTGCTGCCCTGATTGCGCCACGCCCGCTGACCTTCGCGGCGCTGACGGATGGCAGCCTGCAGTATGAGCTGGTGCTGACCCATCACGATGGCAGCACACAGACAGTCACCGTCCTTGCCCCCAACCGGGAGCATCAGGATCTTGCCGGACAGATGAACCTCTCCCCCTGCGGCTGGGTGAGGTTGAATGGTGATGCGGTGGGCGTGCCCTTTGAGACGCCCTACGAGGCGCTGTTTGCGCAAGCGCTGGATGCCGTCAGCGGCCATGACTGGGGCGTGGCCGAGCCCTGGTTCGAGGAACTGAACCTTGCCGTCCGCCTGCCTGCAGCTGATCTGCCCCTTGCCCATGCGCATGAGGTGATGAGCCTTGCCGAGGCGATGCACGAGGATCTGTATTTCTCGCTGCTGGAATTCTTCCAGATGAAGTCCGGCCGCCCGCAGGGCGACCGGGGGCTGAAGCCGGGGCAGATCGTGCCGGAAGTGCTTGGCGGGCAGGAGGGCTATCACCTGCGCATCGAGTTGCGTTCGCTCTCCAGCGAAACCCTGCCTGCGACTGTGCACAGCCCGGCAGAGCAGGATCTGACGCAGGCGGCTGCGCCCCTGTCTCCCGCACAGATCTCCGCAGAGCTGGCGCGGGTCGGCGGCGAGGCTTTCTCTGCGTCTTCACGCGCGGGCCGCAAGGTCGAGGCCCGTTTCCGGAAGGGAACTCATGTGCCGGTGATGATCAGCGCCGGCCAGCATGCCAACGAGACGACCGGGGTTGTGGGGGCCTTGCGCGCCGGTCAGGTTCTGGCCGCCCGTGACGGCGCGCATTTCACGCTGTCTCCGCAGGAAAATCCGGATGGCTATGCCTTGCATCAGCGGCTGATTGCAGACAATCCCCTGCACATGCATCACGCCGCCCGCTATACGGCGCTGGGGGACGACCTCGAGTACCGCAGGCCCGAAACGGCCGGAGATCTTCTGCTGGAGAAGGCCATCCGCATTGAGGCCGAAGCGCGCACGGGTGCCCAGCTGCACGTCAACCTGCATGGCTATCCCTCGCATGAGTGGACGCGGCCGCTTTCCGGCTATGTGCCCCGGCATTTTGCCATGTGGACGCTGCCGAAAGGCTTCTTCCTGATCCTGCGCTACCTGGAGGGCTGGGAGCGGCAGGCCGAAGACCTGATGGACCGGGTGACGCTCCATCTCGCCGCCATCCCCGGCCTGCTGGAGGAAAACGCCCGCCAGATCGCGCTCTACGAAGCCCACGCAGGCGAGACCGGGTTCCGCATGGTCAACGGCTTCCCGTGCCTGTGCTCGGTGGACGCGCGCCATACGGTGCCGGTGACGCTGATCACCGAGTACCCGGACGAAACCATCTATGGCCCGGATTTCATAACCGGCCACACCGCTCAGATGGAAACCGTCCTTTCCGCCTATGACGCCTGGCAGCAGATTATGGCTGCGGGATAAAGCTCACAGGCAGGCGGGCGCCTGCGGGCATGAACGAGGAACTGGGTTTGTCACTGAGGGACGCCCCGTTTCCCCGTTGCTTAAGATCTTGGTGGAGATGGAAGGGGCGCATGTGCCTTTCATTTCACCAGCATCAAAGGCAGGCTGTAGCCTGCTGAATGCATGTCAGCCCAGCCATTGGTGAAGTCAAAAAAATAATACATGCCGGGCAAGGCCTCGGTCGATGTCCAGAACTTGGCCCCTTCTCCAAGATTGGCAGCTTCAGTGGAGGGAAAGGCACGCGTGTCGATCTTTGGGCCTGCGCATGTGTCCAGGAGAAGCGTTTGCATTTCCTCTCCGGTGGGAACCCTCCACCCGGCCCCGGCAGACAGGGCTGCCTTTCCGCCGCTTTCCTGATTGAATGTGTCTGGCGTGCCTGTGCAGCGCCGCTGCGCCTGATCCCAGCGCATGCCCTCGGCGCAGCGTTTCCATGTCAGCCCGGTTTCCGGGTCCTGTGCTATCTCCCCCTTGAGCACAAAGCTGCGGGCCGGCTCCCTGAGGCAGGTTTCATTTGCAAGTGCGTTTCCAGAGAGAAGGGCGAAGAAAGCCAGATAACGTAACATATCTATCCCGTTACAGGTTTGCGGGGCCACGCGTCCTATGTTGCTTTTGTGACCAAAGGGTGACCCAAGACAGGCTGCGGCGAGCTGCATGACAGATATGCCGGGCGGATGTCTGTTGAGGTATTCCTCATACAACTGGATGTGATCGATCCGGTGCGCGCATGGCAGCGTAAGCTTATGGTGGTCTCTAGTTAAGAGCAGATGTGGAGAACGACGTGATCCTGTCAGAACGCCCGTCAGCCGCGCAAGGCAACAGGCCTGATGCTACCGGGCAGTTTGCTGCGGGGCAGGGAAGTGCGGTATCTCTGCGCAGAGATGCTGCCACCAGCCTTGCTCTTGTGTTTCTTGCATCGCTTTCCTTCTACGCCGCTGCATCGCTGGTCTTTCTGATCAGTTGGAAGGTTGCCGTCTCGTCCTCTGCTGTGCTGGCGGTCATGTTCGGGGGGGTGCTTCGGGGGCTTTGTCATCACCACCATGAAAAATTCGGCCCGGCCAACACCGTAACGGCGATCCGCGCGGCGATGGTCAGCCTTGTTGCCGCGGTGGTGCTATTTGCGGAAGTGCACCGGGCAGAAGCTGCGGCTCACTGGGCACTGGCCGGGCTTGCGGCACTGGCGCTGGCACTGGACGGGCTGGATGGTTATCTGGCGCGGCGTTTCCATCAGGAATCGGAGCTCGGCGCCCGCTTTGACATGGAAGTGGATGCCTTGCTGATCCTTTGCCTTTCGGCTGCCGCATGGCAACTGGGCAAGGCGGGGCCCTGGGTGCTGCTGATCGGGCTGATGCGTTACGGCTTCGTGCTGGCGCAATACGTGCAGCCGCGCCTTGCCGCGCCGCTGCCGCCGTCCTTCCGGCGCAAGCTGGTCTGCGTGGTGCAGGTGGCGACGCTTTGCGTGCTGCTGCTGCCGCCCGTCACGGCGCCGCTCTCAATCTGGATTGCAGGGGTGGCGCTGGCAGCGCTCACCTGGTCCTTTGCGGTGGACACGGCCTATCTGCTGCGCAAGCCGGAGGCTGGCCATTGACCGGAAGGATCTCAGTCCGTGCCGCGCTGGGCCTAGCCCGGTCGCTCGTCATCTACTACGGCCAGCCCTTGCGGCGCCGCCAGTTGAAGCGGTTTTACCGTCAGATTGTCGCACCCGGCGATCTCGTCTTCGATATCGGCGCCCATGTCGGCAGCCGCAGCGCCACGCTGCTGGGCCTTGGCGCCGAAGTGGTGGCGGTGGAGCCGCAGCCCGTCTTTGCCCGGATGATCGAGCGCCATCTCGCCCGCCGCTTGCGCGGCTTCGAGACGGTGGCTGTGGGGGCTGAGGAGGGGGAGACGGTGCTGCACATCTCCAGCCGCCACCCGACGGTGACGACCATTTCGGACCGGTTCATGGATGGTGTGCGCGAGACGGAAGGTTTCCGCGGCGTAGTGTGGGACAGCGAGATCCGCTTGCTGGTGACGACGCTTGACCGGCTGATCGAGCGCTATGGCCGCCCGGCCTTCTGCAAGATCGATGTGGAAGGCGCGGAGAGCGATATCCTGCGCGGCCTTTCGCAGCCCATTCCCCTTGTTGCCTTCGAATATATTCCGGCGCTGCCAGAGGTGGCGCGCGAGGCGGTGGCTCTGCTGGAAAAGCTAGGCCCCTACCGCTTTAACCGCGTGGTGGGCGAGCAGCACCGCTTTGTCAGCGGTAACTGGGTGACAGGGGATGAGGTTCTGGCAGAGATTGCAGGGCTGACGCCGGAGAGCCCCTCGGGCGATATCTATGCAAGGCTGATGAGCTGATGCGGCTGGCCGGATCAGCGTCTCTGGCGCAGGGTCTCCAGCGCCAGGAGAACGAGCCCCGGCAAGGCCGCTCCGGCCAACGACAGCATCCCGTACAAAAGGCTTGCCGCCAGCCCTTGCGCTGCGGTGAAGCCGAACAGAGGCCAAAGCGCAGCAGCCGCAGCCTCCCGTGTGCCCCAGCCGCCGACGCCTACCGGTATCAGCATGCTGAGCAGGCACAGCGGAATGATGGTGACCACTGCAAGAATGGGCAGACTGGCTCCCACCGCGTCGGAGGCAACACCGAAGGCCAGCAGGTAGCTTCCGGTGATCAGCAGGCTGAGGCCCACCTGAACGGCCAGCGCGCCTCTTGTCCAGAAGGCAGCACGCAGCGCCTGACCGGCCACGGGCAGGAAACGGCGAAGCCGGGCGCGCGAGGCGGGGAGGAGCAGCGGCAGGGCAACCACCGCCGCAAGACCGCACGCCGCCGCCAGCCACAGGGGAGAGCGGGGCAGGGCGGCTGGAAACTCCGGCAAGGCGGCAGCACCGGCTTGCGGCAGGAAGAATGCCCAGGCAATCAGCCCGCTGGCAATGAGAAGCGCAAAGCCGATCTGTCCCGACAGGCGCTCCAGCACCACGGCTGTGGCCGCCTGCTTCCACCCGCCATCCGCGCTGTCCTTCACCCGGTAGACCCGCGCCGCATCCCCCGCCATGCCGCCGGGCAGCAGCAGGTTGAGCGTGCCGCCGAGGTAATATTCCCGGATGGCCGCGCCAAGCGGAATGGTGTGGCCAAGGCGGGCAGCGGTGAAGCGCCAGCGCAGCGCCGACAGCACGGTCTGAAACTGGACGAGCAGCAGCCCGGCCAGAAGATGTCCGGGCGGGGCCTTGGCAAGGGCAGCCGCGATGCTGGCCGGATCAAGCAGGGCAATGAGACCGGCCAGCAGCGCCAGACCCGCAAGGGACGCAAGCAGCCTTACCTGGCGGTCGGATGAGGCGGGGTGCAAGCGCGGCTCCGGGACTTGAGAAGGCACAGTGAATGACAGACCATAAATGGAGCGGCAAGTCCCTGAAGGCGAGGGCAGGGGCAGATGATCTGGCCCGCGGCGGTCACGTGAAGCCCGCTCTGGCGCTGGCCGTGTTCCTGCTGGTTTTTGGTGCGGCCTGCAATCTGCCGGACCGCCCCGGCGGATTTACGCTGGCTGCCCTCGCCCATGTGCCGCTGGATGTGCCTCTGGCGGGTCTGGCGCTCATGCTTTTGCCGAGGCGGCTTGCCTATGGCGCCGTTGCCTTGACCACTCTGCTGGTCTTCATCCTGCTGGTCCTGAAACTTGCCGATACCGGCGTGCAGATGGCGTTTCAGCGGCCATTCAATCCCTACCTTGACATCAAGATGCTGGGCGATGGCTGGAACCTTCTGTCCGGCACCATCGGCACTTTCACCGCCGCGCTGGCTGTGGCGCTGGCCCTTGCCCTGCTGGCAGGGGTGATGGCCGCGTTCTTCTGGTCGGCAGTCTGCCTCATCCGCATGCGGGCCCCCTTGCGCTTGCCTGCGCTGGCTGGCTTTTCCGTCCTTCTGGCACTGGGCCTCGGGATGCTGGCCGCCGGTGGCAATGCCGGGTTCCAGAGCGCCAGCCTCGGTGAGCGGCTGAAGGTGGTGGCCCGTTCCATCGCCGATCTCCGCGCCTTTGAGGCCGAACTGGTGCAGCCTGCGGATCTGCCGCCGCCCGGGCAGCTGTTCGCCCGCGTCCGGGGGCGGGATGTGGTGCTGGCCTTCATCGAATCCTATGGACGCAGCGCCATCGAAGATCCGCGCTATGCCCCGCTCACCGGCCCGCGCCTTGCCGCCGTTCAGGCCGAACTGGAGGGTGCGGGCTATGCCATGGCCAGCGGCTGGACCCGCGCGCCCACCGTCGGCGGCCTCAGCTGGCTCGCCCATGGCACGCTGCTGTCGGGCCTGTGGGTGGACAGTCAGGCGCGCTATGACCTGTTGATGCGCAGCGACAGGCCGAGCCTCAACCGCCTGTTCCGCGATGCCGGATGGCAGAGCGTGGCGGTGATGCCCGCCATCACCATGGACTGGCCGGAATCCGCCTACTACGGCTATGACACGGTGCTGGCGGCCAAGGACCTTGGCTACACCGGCAAGCCCTTCAACTGGGTGACGATGCCGGACCAGTACACGCTCTCCGCCTTTGACAGGCTGGCGCGCCAGCCTGCCGCCGCAGAGGGCAAGCCGGTGATGGCGGAAATCGCCCTCATCTCCAGCCACGCCCCCTGGACGCCGGTGCCAAGCCTCATCGACTGGGAGGATGCCGCAGATGGCAGCAATTTCAACGCTCAGGCGGAAAGCGGCGACAGCCCGGCCGTGGTCTGGGCCGACCCGGAGCGGGTGCGTGATCACTATATCCGCACCATCGATTATGCGCTGGAAACCCTCGGCAGCTATATCGCACGCTCGGACGGCGAGGCGCTCTATGTGTTTCTGGGCGACCATCAGCCGGCGGCGATCATCACCGGGCAAGGGGCCTCGCGCGCCGTGCCCGTCCATGTGGTCAGCCGCGACCGGGCGCTTGTCTCCCGCTTTATCGAGCATGGCTTCATCCCCGGCATGATGCCGGCCGCCACGCCGCAGGCAGGCGAGGAGCCGGGCATGGATGGCCTGCGCGATGTGCTGATCCGGGCGATGAGCGGAGACTAGGGACTATGCAGCCTGCGCTGACGGCAGGCGGCATACGGGAAAACCCTCATGTTGCCATCTGCCGGACCGGGGCCTATACCCCGGCCATGGACACTTTGCCCCCTTGCCCCGAATGCCGCTCCACCTTCACCTATGAAGTGGAAGGCACCCTGACATGTCCCGAATGCGGGCATGAATGGCCGCTGGCCGCCGCCCCCGAGGCAGGCCTTGAAGTGCGCGACAGCGTCGGCAACCTGCTCGCCGATGGCGACACGGTGACCCTGATCAAGGACCTGAAGCTCAAGGGCTCCTCCAGCGTCCTCAAGATCGGCACCAAAGTCCGCGGCATCCGCCTCGCCGACAGCGACCACAACATCGACTGCAAGATCCCCGGCATCGGGCCGATTGGGCTGAAGTCCGAGTTCGTGAAGAAGGCGACGTGAGGGGCTGAGGCTGCCCGATTTACGAGGCATTGCAGGGCGAAGCCCCGGGCAGTACTCGAGCCTGACCGTCTTATTGTAATCTACGCCGTCGAGGCGTAGATTTTGTGCTGCTTCAGGTCTCTGTAAAGCAGCCATGCCCGCGTTTTATGACACAACGAAAGACATTGACGGCCGCGCAAGCGAGCGAATGAGCTTTCGTGCCAAGCCGCATGTCAAGCAGGCCATCCATCGCGCTGCGGCGCTCAGCGGCGTGGACATCAGCGTGTTCACGATGAGCGCCGCCTACCAGTCCGCGCTTGCGACGATCGCCGCGCATGAGTGCGTTATTCTTATATGAATATTACTGATTGAATTTGTTGGTTAATGTATGGCAGTATTTGATAGATTGTCGCTTGTATTCGAAAGCCGATCTATCAAGGATAGTAGCCTTATGAAAAAAGACAAAATCACGCCGATGAGTTCTCGCGAAGAGGGTGAGATATTCCAAGAGCTGCAAAAATTATGTACTTCGCCGGGTTTCATACACGTCATCGCATTTTTCTGCTGGCGTGATAATTTCATAAGATTCTCTGGTGATCAGGTCACCGAAAAGGATGTCGAGCACCAGTACTCCCACGAAAAGCTGCTCAGATCAGAGATTTCGACTCTCATAGGCCTGATGGCAAAAGGGAATGTTGATATTGGGATTCCCGAGCCCAGCACGCTCCAGAATTACATAGATCAGACAGAAGCGCTGCTGCATGAAATGCATATGAGCCTCCAGAAGCCTTGGATGGCCGCGTTTGAAGTCATGGAGCGCAATCCAGGCGAAGCAAATCGCGTTGATCCATTTAGCACTGCTGAGGGCTTAAGGGAGCCTATTTTCTATGGCGGTGAGTCTGCCTACAACTTTCAGTATGTAGAACTTGCGGCTAAAAAATACCGTGCAGATAATGACTGGCTTAGATCACGCGTTGGCTTCGCAATTGAAGAGGCTTGCATAGTTGCTCGTAAGCTTGGTGATTTGCAGATGAAAAAGCTCTTGGATCTTCGCGAGGCGATGCTGGATCTTCATCCACATCAATTGACTTTCCTGCCAGGATTCACTTTTACTGTAAATGAGCTAACGGAACCAACAGGATTGTCCTTTGAAAGAATAGAACGTGTCCTTATGGCGTTCACAGTTGATCTGAAAAAAGCGAATGCCTTCTTTTCCAGCCTGAGCGCCTTCAACGAAGCAAACGCCGCGCCGATTATTAAAGCTGCCGATGGTTCGTATATTCTCTTGCAACACTACAGCTTGTTTGAAGCGCTGTATGAAGCGCCGTTTTTCTGGATGGCTGAGGACAAAACCTACTCAGCAACAGCGTCGAAGAACCGTGGCGTGTTTGCTGAGCAATTCTTGGCAGACCGACTTACACATGTTTTTGGAAGCAAACACGTCTTTCAAAATGTGAACATTTGCAAGGGAAAGATCCGTGTCTCTGAAGCGGATGTTTTGGTCGTGTATGGTGATCGAGCAATTGTGGTACAGGCCAAATCAAAACGGCTGACAATCGAGGCGCGGAAGGGAAACGATCTTCAGCTAAAGGATGATTTTAAGAAGGCGATTCACGATGCATATGATCAGGCCTTGCTTTGTTCAGAGGCGCTCCTGGACGAGATGTTTCAGTTTGTATTATCATCTGGCGAAGTATTAAATTTTCCCAGAAGGCCCACCAAGATTTTTCCAGTATGTGCTGTATCGGATCATTTTCCCGCCTTAGCTGCACAGACGCGGCAGTTCTTAAAAATCAGATCCACGGAAAATGTGCAACCGCCCATAGTTACCGACGTATTTCTCGTGGACGTCCTAACAGAAATATTAGAGACGCCATTGCAGCTCTTAAACTACTTGGCGCTGCGAGCGAAATTCGACAAGCAGCTCTTAGTAAGTCAAGAGCTTACAGCTTTAGGCTATCATCTGAAACAGAATTTGTGGTTGGATGAGAAGTACGATATGGTGAACTTGGGTGAGGATTTCACCAGTTCCCTCGACATAGCGATGTGCGCCCGCAGGTTAGGAATTCCGGGGGAGCGAACACCCAAAGGCATTCTAACTCGCTTTGACGGAACGCCAATTGGCAGATTGATTTCTGAATTTGAGGCCAGCGCAATTCCCGAACTTGTGGGGCTTGGAATGCTATTCCTTCAGTTCGGATCCGATACAGCCAAGCACATCAATCGGGGTATTGATCGATTAGTGCGTTCCGCAGCGGAGGATGGGCGACAACACGACATTTCTGTTCCATTGGATGGCGGTGGTTCAGGCTTCACCATTCATGTGAACTCCCTCCCCGAGGAAGTCGCTCAAACGTGTTTGCAGACACATTGCCAAATTAGGAAGTACGACACAAAATCAGACGTCTGGTATGGGCTTCTCCTTGCGCCCGGAACTGGGGAGATCAGAGGCGCGCTGGCAATCGAAGGTAGGTGGAAAGCCGATTCTGACATGGAGAACGCGCTCGCTGCATGGCCGAAAAAGCCGATGGTGCCAATTGGGACGTTATCACGGGGAGCTACACGCCGGAAAATTGGCCGGAATGATTCATGCCCATGTGGTAGTGGAAAGAAGTACAAGAAATGCTGTCTAAGTAGATCATAGTTGCCCGTCCAATCGCTTTCAAGTGCGTGCACTTGAAAGCCAGAATTTACCCCCGGGGCATTCCGCGCCAGACCGCCCCGGTGGGTGCAAGATCTAACTATCAGTAAAGTTTGGAAAATTTGGTAGCGGAGGAGGGACTCGAACCCCCGACACGCGGATTATGATTCCGCTGCTCTAACCAACTGAGCTACTCCGCCATCCGTCCGTCTGCCGTTTTGGAGTACCGGAGCGGTTGGTGCTGTCCGGCGGGCAGAGGCTTGAGCGCGGCGCGGTGGCGCCGGTGTGGGGAGCTTATAGGAAGGGGCGGGGGCTCCTGTCAAGCGGGGTTTGACGGGATTTTGACAGGCGGCACAAGCGGCTGTCCGGCCTGTGGATGACGGCAGTGAAGCTGTCTGGCAAACGCTGGCAAACTGGCAGATTTCTGGTGCCTTGGGGCGGGTGTTCCCATGGCGTTGCCTTGCTTTTAATGCGGCAGGCGCGATGTGGCGCCGTATGCATGATTAACTCAGTTTATTGTATGGATGACCCTCCTGCGCGGTTGGTGCGGCGGATGAGGGCTTTGCGCCTATGACAGGTCCCGGCACGGAGGCCGGGACGGCGCGGGGGAATGCACTGGAGAGAGCCTGACCGGCAGGTGGCGGCAGCGTTTTTGGGGTGCAACTGGCTTCCGGCGATGGGAAGGGTGTCAGCTGCAGAGCCCGGCGCGGCACAAAGCGCACGCCGTCCAGCAGATCTTGCAGGTTTCCGGATGAGGTCTCCCGGTGAGGCCGCTCACCGGGAAGACAGACTCACGCTGCCGGCAGCGTCCGGTTTTCTTCGCGGGTGAAGGCGGGGCTGGTGAGGCCGAGGGGTCTGGCGCGGGCGATCCAGCCGCCGCCCAGAACCTGCGCGCTGCTGTCGTCGCTGTCATAGAAGACGCAGGCCTGCCCCGGCGCGACGCCGGTTTCCCCATCAGTCAGTTCCACCTTGGTTATGCCATCTGTAATGGTCAGCACCGCCGGGGTCGGCGGGCGGGTGGAGCGGACCTTGGCGAAGACTTCCGCGCGCATGCCTTCCGTGGCAGGCGTTGCGCCCAGCCAGTTGAGGTCGCGCAGCTCCAGCGTGCGGGTGGCGAGCGCCTCCTTGGGACCGACGAGCACGCGCTTCTGCGCCGCGTCCAGATGCACCACGTAAAGCGGCTCACCGGTGGCAACGCCAATGCCGCGCCGCTGGCCGATGGTGTAGTGGATGATGCCCTCGTGCCTGCCCAGCACGCGCCCGTCCAGATGCACGATGTCGCCCGGCTCCAGCGCATCGGGGCGCAGCTTCTGGATCACGTCGGAATACTTGCCCTTGGGCACGAAGCAGATGTCCTGGCTGTCCTGCTTGTCGGCAACGGACAGGCCGAATTCGCGGGCCAGCTCGCGCACGTCCGCCTTCGGCATGCCGCCGAGCGGGAAGCGCAGGAAGTCCAGCTGCTCCTGCGTGGTGGCAAAGAGGAAGTAGCTCTGGTCGCGGTCGAGGTCCGCCGGGCGGAACATCTGGTGGCGGCCGTCAGCGCCCGGCGCGGTGCGCACGTAATGGCCCGTGGCCAGCACATCGGCGCCCAGCGTACGGGCGGTGGCCAGCAGGTCGGAGAACTTGACCGTCTGGTTGCAGGCAACACAAGGCACCGGCGTTTCGCCGTTGAGATAGCTGTCGGCGAAACGGTCGATCACCTGCTCCTTGAAGCGGCGCTCATAGTCCAGCACGTAATGGGGAATCCCAAGACGCTCGGCAACGCGGCGGGCATCGTGAATGTCCTGCCCGGCGCAGCAGGAGCCTGCCCGGTGCACAGCGGCGCCATGGTCATAAAGCTGCAGGGTGATGCCGATGACATCATAGCCCTCGCGCTTCATCAGGCCGGCGACGACGGAAGAGTCGACGCCGCCGGACATGGCGACAACGACACGGGTCTCTGCCGGGGGCTTCGGCAGATGAAGGGTATTCAGCATTTTGCGTCCTCTCGTTCCGCCGGGGTCAAGGGCCGGGGGCGGGATGGGCGTTGGCCGGAAGGGCATGACAGCGGAAATGCCGCGGGTCAGGCTGTCCCGCATGTGCCGCAGGCAGCCCGGCGGAACTGCGGTCAGGCCGTCCGGGAGATGGGGGGAGTATACAGGTAAGGCGCGCTGCTGCCAATCGGCCCGGCAAAAGGTGCAAGTGACCGGGCAAGCCTTGCCGTGCCGGGCAGGATTTGCCGGGTCTGGCGTGCTGCAGAAATGGCTCTTGCCTTGCATTTTCTTGATTCAAAACAACAATTTGCGGGTGCTGAAACTGGCCCCGTCCTTGCTTTTGACTGGCAAGGACAAATCCGCCCCTTGTGGGCAAGCGTCGAGGGTTGCCGTGCAGGCATTTCAGCTTCGGATCGATCTTGGTGGCATGGGCGCGCCTGCTGGGGCAGGCGCCGGGCCTTCGGCTGGCGGTCAGGCGGCGGAAGGTGTCTTCGCCGGTGTTCTGGCAAATGCGGGCCTGGAAGACGCCGGTGCGCCGCTTCCGGCTGCGCAGCCTGTGCCGTTGAATGCATCTGCTTCCGGCAGCCTTCCGGTTCAGAAGGCCATTGATGCGCAGGGTCTGCAGGTGCTGCAGCCCGGCGCCGTGGTGGAGCCGGTGGCCATTGATGGGAATGCAGCGCTGCCTGTGCCCCTGCCTCAGGTGCCGGTTGCAGCTCCGGGCGAGCTGCCGTCCCCGGTTCCCGGCACTGCGGCTGGCGAGGCCGTGGCTGATGATCTGCCGGTTGTGGATGCGCCGGGCCTGGATGGCGAAGACGGTGCTGAAGCGGCCGCGATGGTGGTGGCATTCGTCATGCCTGCCCCTCTGCCGGCGCCGCAGCCGGTTGTCTCTCCTCCCGTGCAGAATGGCCTTCTGGATGGTGCACTGAACGGGGTGGACGGCCTGCGTGGCAGCATCACTCCGGCTTTGCCGGACCTGCCGCAGCCGGGTGGTCAGCCGCAGCCGGCCGCGCCCGGCATGGCCCAGCCGCAGGTTGATGCCTCCCTGTCCGCGCCCTTTGGTCCGGCTGGTGGGGATATGCCGTCCGCTGAGGCTGGCAAGGCGCCTGTGGTTGCGCAGCCGGGTGTTCCTGCAGCTCCTGCCTTTGCCGATTCTGCATCTGCTCCCGCTTCGGGTGCTGCGCCGCAGGTCTTGCCGCAACTGACAGCGGCCTTGCCGCAGGCTGGCGCTGGTCTTGAAACGGCGCTTGCCGCAGCGGGGCTGACCCCGGGCGAGGCTGAAGCTCTGGAGCCGGACGTTCTGGCAGCGCTTGCTCGCTCTGCAAGCGCCGCCCAGGCAGAAGCCGCCGCCGTCAAGGCAGGCTCCGCTGCGTCGGCTGATGTTCAATCTACGTCTCAGCAGCAGGCAGCTGCGCCTCAGCTTCAGTCTCAGATTGAGCCGCTGGCGCGTCCACAGCCGGTTTCTGCGGCTGGCGTGCCTCTGGCCGCTGAGAGCGCCCCGTCTCAGCCGGTGGCAGTGGCGTCTGCCCCTGTGGTTGATGCTCAGCCGGATGGGGTGGAGACACTGCGCTTTGCCATCGCCGCCAGTGCGGATGATGTTGCCGGTGCTCCCGCTGCCCGGCCTGAAGTTGTGGCCCAGCAGGCTGTTGCCACCTCTGTTACCGGTTCTGTAGCGGCCAGCCTGACTGAAGCAGCTGTTACCGGAGCTGCGGACCAGACAGTCCAGGCTGACAAGGCCATGCAGCTCGCGGCCCTGAAGCAGGCTGCGGAAAAGGACGGCGCCGGCAGCCGGTATGCCTCTGCAGGAGAGGCTTCTTCTGAAAAGCCGGTGGTGCAGCCTGTGGCCACGAAGGGCACGCAGGCGGCTGATCTGGCGGGTGTTTCTGCTGCCGTCAATGCTGGTCAGGCTGCTGCAAACGCTGCTGCGCCGGATGGAAACGAAGCGGACAAGGGAACCGACCCGGCGGTGGCGCTGGACGCCCGTGCCGGACGGATGGACTTTACCGGCTTTGGCCGGGCTGATGGACAAACGGCCACGAGCGCTTCGCAGGCGTCCGTCTCCGGGCAGGTGCCCACGCAGGCGCAGGCCCAGGCTGCCGCCACCCAGATCGCCGGTCAGATCCAGCTGCAGTCCCGCGCCGGGCAGAGCCGCTTCCAGATGCGGCTTGATCCGCCGGAGCTGGGCCGCATCGAGGTGCATATGAGGGTCAAGGCCGGCGGTGAAGTCGAGGCCCATCTGATCGTCGACAAGTCCGAAACGCTGGACATGTTCATGCGCGACCAGAAAGGCCTGGAACGGGCGCTGGAACAGATCGGTCTGAAGGCCGAGCAGGGCGGCCTGCAATTTTCGCTGCGCGATGAAGGCAGTGGCCGCCAGTTTGCCTTCTCCGGGGACGGGCAGGGCAATGGCTCCGGCCAGTCCGGCCGTCAGGATCAGCAGCAGGGACAGGACGGGCAGGCAGCAGAGCGCGGCATCAGCGAACGCGTGGTGCAGCTTTACCGCCAGAACGGGCGCAGCGGCGTCGATATCCGGATCTAGTATGCGTGCAAACTCCGGTTTGGCTGCAGGCCGCCGGTGTCAGGAGTGAAGAGAATGGCGACGGTTTCCACGAACAACGCAGCCGCTGCGGCCCAGGGCTCCAGCGCAGCCAGCAAGCAGACCCTGCTCGGCAGCTATGACCTGTTCCTGACGCTGCTGACCACGCAGATCAAGAATCAGGACCCGCTCGAGCCTCTGGATGCCTCGCAATACACTCAGCAGCTGGTGCAATATTCCAGCGTTGAACAGGCCATCAAGAGCAATGAGTATCTTGAAAACCTAATGGCCATGATGCAGGCGGGGCAGGCGTCTTCCTATGTTAACTATCTTGGCTCGCAAGTGACCGCGACCGGCGCAAGCACAGTACTTGCAGATGGTAAGGCAACCTGGAAGGCCAATGCGCCGGAGGCTGCCTCCGGCATGGTTGAAATCCGGAATTCCGCCGGTGCCAAGGTTTATGAAGGCAAGGTGGACTTTTCGAAGGGCAACAACACTTTCGTCTGGGACGGAAAGTCCTCCACCGGAGTAGGTCTGCCTGATGGCAGCTACACAGTGTCATTCCAGCTGACCAATGCTGCAGGAAACAAGGTGACGCCGACCACGCAGATCTCCGGCAAGGTTGACCGCGTCGACCTGTCGAGCGGCACGCCTTATCTCGAGATTGGCGGCGTCTCGATCCCGGTCAGCTCTGTTACGTCGGTTTCCAAGGCGAGTTAAGACCAGCTGCCGATGAGAATGGCTCATCGGCAGTTGCTCAAGCCCATGCGGCGCCTGAGCAATTTCAAGGCGTGATGCGTCAGCATCTCAGAGCCTTGCTGCAAGACCGGTCTGCTCCGGGGGGGCAGGTGCAATATGTGTTGATCTGAAGCGCGGGAGTTTTCTCCTGCGCTTTTTTGTTTGCCGTCAGAGGGGGCGGGGAGGGGCGGGAGTGGTCCACAGATTACCGTATGGTAAACAAATTCTCAATTTGGCTAAACAAAGGCGAACTATTTTGAAGCGCTTTCTTAAACACCGCCTCAAGAAATCGCAATTTCATAGTTAATACAATGTAACTGAGCGCTTAGGTAAATTTTAAACTCCGCTGTCTATTCTCTCTTCAAGACCTGGTCATGGTTTGTGTGAGAGTAAAATGACCGAGCAAATTCGTTCGCGTGTGAAATATGTGATTGGGCCGGATGGAAGCCCCCTCACCATCGCCGATCTGCCGCCGCCTAGTACAAAGCGGTGGGTCATCCGGCGTAAGGCCGAAGTCGTTGCAGCAGTGCGCGGCGGACTCCTTTCTCTGGAAGAGGCTTGCCAGCGTTACACGCTGACGGTCGAAGAGTTCCTGTCATGGCAGAGCTCGATTGAGCGCCATGGGCTGGCGGGTCTGAGAGCGACCCGAATCCAGCAGTATAGAAACTGACGGTTCGGCGCGCGGCTTGCCGCACGCACGGTCTGTACCTCCAAAAAACTGGCCGGCCTCGAAAGGGGCCGGCCTTTCTGTTTTTGCCCTTGCTCAGGCAGGGGGCTGAGGCAGTGCTGCAACCATCTGTGGTCAAACCGTTCCGGCGCTGATTCCCGGTGGCGCGATGCGGCTGCAGGCCGCTAGAAGCGGAGTCAGCTGGCGCGCCCCCGATGGCTTGCCTCGCCAAAAGTTACCCACTGATTAACGGAAACCGGCAGAATTTCGCTATTTGCAAGCGGTGCCGGTAAGGATTGATGGCGGAACTCCGCCGGTTTTCCGGCTCACGTCAATATTCGTTAATAACTTGTTTACCTTCTGGCGGGCAAATTTTGCCTATCGGACAATGGGGCTCGGGTCAGAGTGGGCCGTGATTCCCTCAACTGCCGGGTAGGGCCAACGAACGCGAGCGGGCAAACGTGAACGGATTGATCGAATTCATCAGAACACTGGGTGCAGCGCGCGTGGCCGCCATGGGTGCGGTTGCGGCGATCCTCATTGGTGTGTTCGCCTTCATCATCCTGCGGGTAACGGCACCGCAGATGGCGCAGCTCTATTCGGATCTGTCGCTGGAAGATTCGTCGGCCATCATCAACTCGCTGGAGCAGCAGGCAATTCCCTTCGAGCTGCGGCGCGAGGGTTCGACGATCCTGATCCCGCAGGAGCAGATTGCCCGCGTCCGCATGCGGCTTGCCGAAGATGGCCTGCCGACCGGCGGCTCAATCGGCTACGAGATCTTTGACCGTACCGACACGCTGGGCGCCACCAGCTTCGTTCAGAACATCAATCATCTGCGCGCGATGGAAGGGGAGCTGGCCCGTACGATCCGCTCCATCGACCGGATTGTCTCTGCGCGTGTCCATCTGGTGATTCCCGAGCGCCAGCTCTTCCAGCGCGACGCCAGGCCGCCGTCGGCCTCGATCGCGGTCAAGGTCCGCGGTTCTCTTGGCGGCGGTGAGATCCGCGCAATTCAGCACCTGGTGGCTGCCGCTGTGGATGGTCTGAAGCCTGAGCGGGTGTCGATTGTCGACGATACGGGCCGGCTGCTTGCCTCCAGTTCGGACGACAATGCCGAAGCCATGTTGTCCACCCAGTTGCAGGAGCGGACGGGGGAAGTCGAGACGCGGTTGCGCAATCAGGTTGAGGAAATTCTCAACAGTGTGGTCGGGCCGGGCCGCGCCCGTGTGCGTGTTGCTGCGCAGATCGATCACAACCGGGTCACGGAAACGCAGGAGCGCTTTGATCCGGAAGGGCAGGTTGTCCGTTCCACCCAGACCAAGGAGGAGGCGAGCTCCCGTGGTGCCGGTCAGGACGCGGTGACCGTCGGCAATCAGCTGCCGAACGCGGATCAGGGTGGCGGCGGCACCGGCGATGTCGAAGCGTCGAACCTCAATGAGGAAATCGTCAACTACGAGATCTCCAAGGCGACCCGAACCGAAGTGGTTGAAGCGGGCAGCGTGAAGCGTCTGTCCGTGGCAGTCCTGGTGGATGGCGTCTACACTCCCAATGCGGATGGCGTGCTCCAGTATGAGCCGCGCACGCAGGAAGTGCTCGACCGGATTGCCGTGCTGGTCCGCTCGGCGGTTGGCTTCGATGCCGCACGCGGTGACGTGGTCGAGGTCGTCAATCTGCGCTTTGCCCAGGCGCCGGAGGCCGAATTCGAGCCTGTATCGGACGGCCTGTTCGACTTCACCCGTGCCGACATCATGCGCTTTGCCGAGCTTGGCGTGCTGATGCTGATCGCGCTTCTGCTGCTGCTCTTCGTGGTCCGCCCGCTCCTGCGCCGCATTGTGACGCCGGACGAAAAGCAGCCCCAGGAGCTGGTCATTGCGCCGGATGGCACGCTGGTCGCCGAGAGCGAGCTGCCGCAGCAGCAGGATGAAGAAGATGACGGCGTGGTCATCGAGTGGCTTGAGGAGGCCAAGCGCGAAGGCGCCATGCAAGCCTCGTCCATCGCCAAGGTGGGCGCAATGATCGAGGATTATCCGTCTGAGGCCGTCACGATCGTGCGCGGCTGGCTGGAAGAGGCAGCGTAAACCATGGCGCAAAGTCAATTGCAGAACCAGCTGACAGTCAGTGACGACGGTGTTGAGCGTGAGCTCAAGGGGGCCGAGCGTGCTGCGGTTCTGATGCTGGCCCTTGGTGAGGTCCATGGACGGCAGATCTGGTCCCGTCTCGACGAGATCGAGGTGCGGCAGATCTCCTCCGCCATGGCCAAACTGGGGCCTGTCACGCCGAACATGCTGCAGGATCTTTTCGCCGATTTCGTGCGGCGCCTTAGCTCGCGCGGTTCGCTGATGGGCAATGTGGATGCGACGGAACGTCTGCTGGCGGCCTTCCTGCCGCAGGACAAGGTGTCGGTGATCATGGAGGAAATCCGTGGTCCCGCAGGACGCAACATGTGGGAGAAGCTCTCCAACGTGCAGGAGAACGTTCTCGCCAACTATCTGAAGAACGAATACCCGCAGACCGTTGCCGTGGTGCTGTCCAAGATCAATTCGGACCATGCGGCGCGGGTGCTGTCGATCCTGCCGGAAGATCTGGCGCTTGAGGTGATCAACCGCATGCTGCGCATGGAGGCGGTTCAGAAGGAGGTTCTGGAAAAGGTCGAGCTGACGCTCCGCAAGGAGTTCATGTCGAACCTGACCAACACCAGCCGCCGCGACAGCCATGAAATGATGGCGGATATCTTCAACAACTTCGACCGGCAGACGGAAGCCCGCTTCCTGGCCGCGCTTGAAGAAGAGAATCGCGAATCGGCGGAGCGCATCAAGAACCTGATGTTCACCTTCGACGATCTGATGAAGCTTGATGCGGCCAGCTGCCAGACTCTGCTGCGCAACGTGGAGAAGGACCGTCTGACCATCGCGCTGAAGGGTTCGACCGATCAGGTGCGCGACTTCTTCTTCGGCAACATGTCTTCGCGTGCGGCGAAAATGCTCAGGGACGACATGGAAGCCCTTGGTCCGGTGCGTCTGCGCGATGTGGACGAAGCCCAATCCGCCATGGTCGCAACAGCAAAGGATCTGGCTGCGCGCGGCGAAATCATGATCGCGAAGTCGAAGAGCGACGACGAGATCATTTACTGATGACAAGCGAGGTCTAGAGCGGAAGCATGTCACGCTTCACGACACCGTCGAAATTCCTGTTCAGCACGGACTTTGCGGCTCCCGCGGCTCCTGCCGTCGAGGTGCCGCAGGAACCGGTTGTTCCGATGATGCCAGTTGCCCAGCATGAAGCCTTGCTGGCGGCCGCCATTGCGGATGCGCGGAGCAAGGGCCGGGCGGAAGGCATGGAAGAAGCGCGCGCCGGTGAGGAGCGCCGTCTTGCGGATGAGGCGGCCCGCCTTGTGACTGTGGCTCAGCAGGTTTTCGATGAGATTGACGGCTTCCGCGAAGAGGTTGAGCGGGATGCGATTTCGCTCGCCTTTCTGGTCGCACGGCGGCTTTGCGCGCATCTGATCGCGCGCAGCCCGCTGGGAGAAGTCGTGGCGCTGGTGTCCGAATGCCTTGGTCCCTTGCGCAAGGCGCCGCACCTGGTCATCCGCGTTGCGGCCAAGGACGTGGATGGGCTGAAGAAGCGCATGGACCCGCTCATTGAGGAAAAGGGCTTCGTGGGGCGTCTCGTCATTCTCGGCGAGCCCGAAGTCGAGCGTGGCGATTGCCGGATCGAGTGGGCCGATGGCGGCATCATGCGGGACCGCAAGGCCATCGAGAAGCAGATTGACGAGATTATTCGCGGCTATTTCCAGGCCAAGGCTGCTGCGCGTGCGCGGCCTCAGGCCCGCGAGGCGGCTGCAACCGGGGAGACTGAGGCATGAGCAACACAGGTGATGGCGGCATTCCGCTGGATGAACTTGAAAGCCCAGGCCGGCGCCGGGAAGACCGGAGCGATATCGGCCACGCGTCATCGGCTGCCGATCTGGAAGCCGTGTTCGATGTTCCGGTGCGCATCTCTGCCGTGCTGGGCCATTCCAAGATGCATGTTGCGGATTTGCTCAGGCTGGCTTCGGGCACTGTGCTGGAACTGGACCGCAAGGTCGGTGAGGCCATCGACATCTATGTGAATGACCGGCTGGTCGCCCGCGGGGAAGTCGTGGTGGTCGAGAACAAGCTCGGCGTGACCATGACCGAGATTATCAAGACCGACCGCTGAGAGCGGGCAGGAGACGAAGATGCGCTTGCTGATTGTTGGGACGCTTGGCGGCCAGCTTACGACAGCCTCGAAAATCGCGATGCAGCGCGGCGCTCAGGTCACCCATGCGGATGACATCGAAGGGGCGCTGAGGGTGTTGCGCTCCGGCCGTGGCGCCGATCTGCTGATGGTCGAGGTGAAGCTGGACATCGGCTCGCTGATTGCACGGCTTGCGGACGAGCGTATTCACGTGCCGATCGTTGCCTGCGGTACGGATACCGATGCCCGCGCAGCTGTGGCTGCCATCCGGGCCGGCGCCAAGGAATATATCCCGCTGCCGCCTGATCCGGACATGATTGCGGCGGTTCTGTCCGCTGTTTCGGAAGAGCGCGGCGACCTGATCTACCGCGATGAAGCCATGGCCGCCGTGGTGAAGCTGGCGGAACAGGTGGCACCCTCCGATGCTTCGATCCTGATCACCGGTGAATCCGGCACGGGCAAGGAAGTCATTGCCCGCCACGTGCACCGCAGCTCGTCGCGTTCGGGCAAGCCGTTCATCTCCATCAATTGCGCGGCGATTCCCGAGCACCTGCTGGAATCCGAGCTTTTCGGCCATGAGAAGGGCGCCTTTACCGGGGCCGTTGCCCGCCGGGTCGGCAAGTTCGAGGAAGCTGATGGCGGCACGCTGCTGCTGGACGAGATTTCCGAGATGGATGTGCGCCTGCAGGCGAAGCTTCTGCGCGCCATTCAGGAACGGGTGATCGACCGGGTCGGCGGCACGCGGCCGGTGCCGGTGGATATCCGTATCATTGCCACGTCCAACCGGGATCTGGCGGAAAGCGTGCGTCAGGGGAGCTTCCGCGAGGATCTGCTCTTCCGCCTCAATGTGGTGAACCTGAAGCTGCCGCCCCTGCGCCAGCGCCCGGCGGACATTCTGGAACTCGCCGACTATTTCGCCCGCCATTATGCGCAGGTGAACGGTGCTCCGGTGCGGCCCATCAGCCCGGATGCGCGCCGGGCGCTGACCACCAGCCCCTGGCCGGGCAATGTGCGCGAGCTGGAGAACACCATCCACCGCGCGGTGCTGCTCGCCATCGGGCCGGAGATCGGGGTTGATGCGATCCGCATGCCCGACGGGACACCGCTGGCTTCCGCGGCGCGCGGGCCGGTGGAGCGGGCTGCGCAGGCCGCAGAAGCCGTCAACCGCTCGCTCGTCGGGCGGACGGTTGCGGATGTGGAGCGGGATCTCATTCTTGATACGCTGGATCACTGCCTTGGAAACCGCACCCACGCGGCCAAGATCCTCGGCATCTCGATCCGTACCCTGCGCAACAAGCTGAACCAGTACACGGATGAGGGCATCCACGTGCCGGCACCGGGCGAAGCGCGGGTCTGAGGCGCTTGCAGATTTTGAGGACGCTGCATGAGTGAAGCATCAGCAAATGGCTCCGGCACCCCCCCGCCGCCCGGTGGGCGCGGGCCGGGGACTGGCGTCCAGCTGCCGAATATAGGGGATATCTGGCGTGCGCTGAGGCAGGGCGATCTGGGCCTTGCCATCGGCGTGATGGTCATCCTCGTCCTGCTCATCGTGCCGATGCCCTCGATGCTGCTGGACATGTTCCTGGCCATCTCGATCATCTTCTCGGTGATGATCCTGATGACCGGCCTGTTCATCCAGCAGCCGCTGGAATTCTCGTCCTTTCCGACGGTTCTGCTGATCGCCACCATGCTGCGGCTGGCGCTCAACCTTGCCTCGACGCGCCTGATCCTCGCCAACGGCCATGAGGGCACGGCTGCGGCCGGGCATGTGATTCAGTCCTTCGGCAACTTCGTGATGGGTGGCAATTTCGTCATCGGCATCATCGTCTTTGCCATTCTGGTGATCGTGAACTTCATCGTCATCACCAAGGGTTCGGGACGTATCGCGGAAGTGGCAGCGCGTTTCACCCTGGATGCGATGCCCGGCAAGCAGATGGCAATCGACGCCGATCTGTCCGCCGGCCTGATCGACGAAGGTGAGGCCCGCCGCCGCCGCAAGCAGCTGGAAGAAGAATCCACCTTCTTCGGTGCCATGGACGGTGCGTCCAAATTCGTGCGCGGTGATGCGATTGCGGGCCTGCTGATCACCTTCATCAACGTCATTGCCGGGATCATCATCGGCGTGGCGCAGATGGGGCTGACATTCGGTGAAGCCGCGCAGAATTATACCCTGCTGACGGTGGGTGACGGGCTGGTCTCGCAGATCCCCGCCCTGATCGTCTCGACTGCTGCCGGTATTCTGGTGTCCAAGGCAGGTGTGGTCGGTTCGGCTGACAAGGCCATGGTGGCCCAGTTTACGGGCTATCCGAAGGCGCTGGGCATGTCCGCCGCCGTGATGGTGACGCTGGCCTTCCTGCCGGGCATGCCGATGATCCCCTTCGTGTCGCTGGCAGCTCTGGCCGGATGGCTGGCCTTCAAGACCGGGAATGTGAAACAGCAGAAAGCTGCGGAGGAAGTCGCCAAGAAGGTGATCGAGGAAGCGCCAAAGCCGCCTTCCGAACCGCCGATCACCGATTCCCTCAAGATGGATGAACTGCGGATCGAGCTGGGCTATGCCCTGCTGCCCCTGATCAATGGCAGGGAAAGCGGCGGAGCGGATCAGCTGACCGAGCAGATCAAGGCCCTGCGCCGTCAGGTTGCGGCGGATATGGGCATCATCATGCCGCCCGTGCGCATCCTCGACAACATCCAGCTCGGGGCGAATGACTATGTCCTCAAGGTCAAGGAAGTGGATGCGGGCAAGGGCTCCCTCTATCCGAACCGCTACATGGTCATGGATCCGGCTGGCGGTCAGGTGAAGCTGCCGGGCACGCACACAATCGAGCCGACTTTTGGCCTGCCTGCCACCTGGGTGGAGGCTGCCTACCGCGAGGACGCTTCACTGCGCGGCTATACCGTGGTGGATCCGGCAACCGTGCTCTCGACCCATCTGACCGAGACAATCAAGGCCAACGTGGCGGAACTGCTCACCTATGCGGACGTGCAGAAGCTGTTGAAGGAGCTGAAGGGCGATCAGGCCAAGCTGGTGGACGATCTCATTCCCTCGCAGATCAACGTGTCGGGCGTTCAGCGCGTGCTGCAGACCCTGCTGGGCGAGCGTGTTTCCGTGCGCGATCTTGGCACCATTCTCGAAGGCATTGCAGAGGCGGTCGGCTTTACCCGCAACACCAATACGATTGCCGAACACGTGCGCAGCCGCCTGGCGCGCCAGCTCTGCGCGGCCAACATGGCGCCCGGCGGCTATCTGCCGCTGATTGCGCTCAGCCCGCGCTGGGAGCAGTCGTTCCTGGAAGCCATCGTTGGAGAAGGAGAGGAGCGCCAGCTCGCCATGCAGCCGTCGAAGCTGCAGGAATTCGTGACGCTGGTGCGTGATGCCTTTGAACACGCGGCAACCCAGGGCGAGGTGCCGGTTCTGCTGACGTCGCCGCAGACGCGGCCCTTTGTGCGTTCCATCGTTGAACGCTTCCGGGCTCATACCACTGTGATGAGCCAGAACGAGGTTCATCCCCGGGCGAAACTGAAGACGGTCGGTTCAATCTGAAACAAAGCCGGAGAGGTGAAAGTCTCCGGCTTTGCGCGTGTCATCACACCAGAATATTCAGCCGTGACATGGCTGTGGCAGCGCTGATGTTGTTGCCGCGAATGGCGTTGGACGCCTGTTGCTGCGCGACCCCGGTGTTGATCTGAAAAAAAGCCTGATTGAGCTGGGCGTTGAGATTCATTGTCTGTTGAGCAGAGCGCCTGCGTACGGCCGCCCAAGCGTCATTGTAGTCTTTGAGACTTGGCTTTTTATCGTTGCGGTTTGGGTTGTTTCCGATCTTAGACATGGGAGCAGTGTTGGTACATATGGTTAATGAAAGGTAAATTCGCGGCAAATTGCCTGACTTTCGCTCCTTCACAATGCCGTTACGGCAGATGCCTGAGAGCGCGCAGGAGGGCCTTGCATCCGGCCCGTTTTTCCCCGACACCATGCCGGCCCTTCCCCGTGCCTGCTGATACTCAGCTGCACCGGGGCGCCATGATGCCTGCCGCGATAAGGACCCTCTGATGACCCCACTCAACATGAACGGCTACACCGACCTGCCGGAGAGCAAGATCGCGCTGGTGGTCACCTATCTTGAGATGAGCGGAGCGTCTGCAGGGCTTGCTGCACCAAAGGCGCCTGCCGGTGTGTCGCTGGAGCGGTTTCCGGCTGACGATCTGGATGGGTTCCTCAAGCTCTTCCGCAAGGTGGGCGAGGAATGGCTGTGGTTCTCGCGGCTCATCATGCCGCGTGAGAAGCTGGCCGCAATTCTCAGCGAACCCTCGCGTGAGGTCTGGGTTGTCCGCAAGGACAGGGTCGATGCCGGGCTTCTGGAACTGGACTTTGCTGATCCCCAGAACGTGGAACTGTCCTACTTCGGGTTGACGCGGGAGGTCACGGGGCAGGGGCTTGGCCGCTGGCTGATGCAGGAAGCGCAGTGGCGCGCCTGGTCACGTCCGCAGACGAAGCGCTTCTTCGTGCACACCTGCACCGGTGACAGTCCCGTGGCCATCGGCTTCTATCAGGCGAGCGGCTTCCGGCCCTACAAGCGGGCGGTTGAGGTGATCGATGATCCGCGTCTTGCCGGTCACCTGCCCGAAAGCGCCGCTCCGCATGTGCCGGTGCTGGGGCGCCTGGCGGACTGATCCCGGCGTCAGTGCCTGATCTTGTCGGAGAAGGCGGTGGCAAGGGCTGGGCGTGAGGCTTCGATCACGCCGCGCTCAGTGATGAGGCCCGTTACGAGGCGCGCCGGCGTGACATCAAAGGCCGGATTGGCAACTTCCGAGCCTTCCGCCACGATTGAGACGCGGCGGATGGCGCCATCCGCGCCGCGCCCTGCGATCGTGGACACTTCTCTGCCGTCCCGCTCTTCGATAGGAATGCCCGTCAGGCCGTTGCTGATGGAAAAGTCCAGAGTGGAGGAGGGCAGGGCGACGTAAAAGGGAACATTGCAGTCCTTCGCTGCGAGCGCCTTCAGATAGGTGCCGATCTTGTTGCAGACATCTCCATTGGCCGTCGTCCGGTCGCTGCCGACGATCACCATGTCCACGGCGCCGTGCTGCATGAGGTGTCCGCCTGCATTGTCGCAGATGACTGTGTGCGGCACGCCGTGCTTGCCCAGCTCCCATGCGGTGAGAAAGGCCCCCTGATTGCGCGGGCGGGTTTCGTCCACCCAGACATGGACGGGAATGCCTGCATCATGCGCCATGTAGATGGGGGCAGTCGCCGTGCCCCAGTCTACCGTCGCCAGCCAGCCGGCATTGCAATGGGTGAGGATGTTCACCGGCTCGCCAAAGCTCTTGCGGGCGAGCGCCGTCTTGATCAGCTCCAGCCCATGCAGGCCGATGGCCATATTGGTGGCCACATCCTCGTCACAGATCCGCCCCGCCACCTGCAAGGCCTTCTCGGCCCGCAACTCCGGCGCAAGATGGATGAGAGACCGGCGCACGATATCAACCGCCCAGGCAAGGTTGACGGCCGTGGGCCTTGTATCGACCAGCATGGAGGCCGCGCTGTCGAGCGAGGCATCGCCCGGATCTGCCTGCATCGCCAGCCACATGCCATAGGCAGCAGTTGCGCCGATGAGGGGAGCGCCGCGCACGCGCATGGTGCGAATCGCTTCGGCGGCCTCGGTCACGGTGGTGAGTTCCCGTGTTTCGAACGCATGCGGGAACAGGGTCTGGTCCAGAATGGTTACACTCTTGCCGGATTTGCTCCGCCAGATGGTCCGGTAGGGGATGCCATTGACTTTCATGGGTGAAATCCTGCTGTTCCGGTTTTTTGCAGCGCGGCGTCTGGCCGTGCAGACCTGAATATATTAATACTTGTTAACCACAGCTGCGACATTGCCAGTGGAAGAGCGGTTTCCAGCCGGTTGCCCCGGTTTCCAGTAGGACGCTGATCCGTAAAAGTCCGCTTAAGGCAAAAGCAGCAAACGACTCGGGACAACACATGGCAGATCAGAAGACCACAAGACCGGCCGCGACAGTGGTGCCCCATTCCAAGGTTCGCAGCCTGCGCGAGACCCTGCGCAAGGTGCGCCTTGGCGAGGCCGAGCGGGCCGATGTGGTCATCGATCTGCAGGACACCGAACGTGTCCGCCTTAAGATGCTTGCAGAGGAACTGCAGGATGTCTTCAAGGAGGTTCCGGAGGATGATGACCAGTTTTCCTTCCAGATCATTCCCGGCTCGACGCCCCGCCTCTGGATCGATGTGACCAGCCATATCGTTGTTGCCGGTGATCTGAAGACCTACCGCTTCCTGAAGGACACCCGTCTCGGACGCCTCGTCATTCTGGAAACCTCTGACATTGACGACATGGCGGACTGCGTCACGGAATATATCGCTGAACGCATCATCGAGCGGGAACGGGCGCTGGAAGGCGACTGGCTCGACAAACGCATGAAGGCCGCCATCGCTGGCAATTCGGCCCGTCCTGCCGGTTCATCCGTCTGGGCGTCTGTTGCCCTGTCGTTCCTCGTGGGATCTCTCGCCGGAGCCGCTGGCCTGATCGCCTTCGCCTGGTTCGCCTATCCGATGCTGTGACGGGCGGTCTGCTGCTGTGACTGGGGCTGGTTTTGCGCAGGCGCCGTATCCGGCCGGGTGAGAGGCCGCAGATTTGCCCGCAGTCTGAAGGCGGCTTTAACGCCCCGCCGGAATCGCGATTTCCCGCTCTGCTACCGTGCTGATGCCTTCGCCGGCGCGCAGAAAGCCGCGTTCCTGCATGGTGCAGCGCCAGCCTTCTTCTGACCGGGCAATGCTGAAGAGATTGTAGCGGGCGCCGGGATGGCGGCCGCCGGGAGCGTGGCTGGCGGACGGCACGCCGATGACCGGGACCGGGCCGTTCAGCCCGTCAATGGAGGTCAGGCTGTCGATATGGGTATGGCCATGCAGCACGAGTTCTGCCCCGCTGCGCTTGACGGCAGCGCGCAGGCGCGAGGCATCTTCCAGCCGCTTGTGCCAGCGGGTTGCCCCCTTGAAAGGCGGATGGTGGATCATCACCACACGGAACAGGCCTTCTTTGCCCGTTTCCTCCAGCATCTCCTGCAGCCGGCGTGACTGCGGCACACCGATGCGGCCGGTGGCAAGGCCCGGAGCGCTTGCGCGGGCGGTCGAGACACCGATAAGGGCCAGTTGCCCGCGCCGGCGCAAATACGGGAAATGTGCCTTGATGCTGTTGCGGTCGTCTGGTTCTGCGGGATGGTCACCGGTCATGTAAGGGCGCCAGGCCTTGAAGGCGGCCTTCAGCGCGCCCGGCACATAGGCATCGTGATTGCCCGGCACCAGCGACATGAGGTCTGGCGGCGCCACCGCATCCAGCCAGACTTTTGCGGCTTCGATTTCCAGGGGAAGGGCGATGTTGACGAGATCGCCCGTCAGGGCAATGTGATCCGGCGCCCCTGCCAGCATGTCCTCGATGAGGGCGGCCAGATAATCCCCGCCCATGGCCTTCTTCCGGTTCCGCCGCCAGTTCACGTAGCCAAGGATACGCTTGGACAGGAGCTGCAGCAGTTCAGGCTCCGGGAGCGGGCCGAGGTGCGGATCGGAAAGATGGGCAAGGCGGAACATGCCTTTCCTTCCCCCGTGTGCCTTGACCCGTCAAGCAAAAAGCGCCCCGGAGGGCGCTTTCGGCAGGTTCGCTTCTGGTCTGCGCTGGGTCCGGGCTTGTTAAAGACCGGCCGCGCAACGCCCAGAGTGCCAGTATCAGTTGGCAGCGAAAGTGGTCAGAGCAGCGCGGATGCGCGGGTTGCTCATGTCAACGGCAGGCTTCCATGCGAAGCGGCGGTTGCGAGTGCGGCGCGCGAACAGGGCGGTGAACATGTCGGTCTCATCTGGTTTTCCGGCGGGAGCCTCGCACAGACATTGCGCAAGTGGCTGCCTATTTCTTCATCGGAATGACCTGAATATAGCCACTCTTCGCGGGCGCACAACTCATGGAAGTGGCGGGCTGCCCTGCGTTTCCTGCATGACAGGTGAACAGGTTTTTACCGCGTTTTCGGGGAAGGGCTTGCCCTGACCACAATGTTCAGCATACTGCCGCGCATGTACAAGGTTCTGCGCATTTTGCCGCCAGCTCTGCTGCGCCGCGTCATTCATTCCGCCAATCTTTTCCGCAGTGCTCATACGCTCGGCGTCCGCGTGGTCATCCGCGATGCCAATGGCTATGTCCTGCTGGTCAAGCACACCTACATGTCCGGCTGGTATCTGCCGGGAGGGAGTGTGGATGTGGGCGAGACCCTGCAGCAGGCAGCCGTGCGTGAGGTCTTCGAAGAGACCGGGATCGTGGCCCAGGCTGAGCCGCACCTGCTCGGGATCTATCACAACCGCGAAGGCTCCAGCCGCGATCACGTCGCGCTGTTCGAGATTCCCGAATGGCAGCCGGGCATGTCGTCGCCCGTTCCCAACAAGGAGATCCAGGAGGCCCGGTTCTTTTCGCCCGATGCGCTTCCGGTGGATGTGACCGGGGCAACGCAGCGGCGGGTGGACGAGATTTCCGGGCGGCTGCATCCCAGCGCCTACTGGTGAGCCTGCTGCTTCCGGCAGCCCTTGCAAAAACTGCTGGACCAGCGCGCCAGCTTCATGATACTCGCGATTCATTCCGGCTGCAGTTGCGCCGGAGACGGGACGACTCACGATGATTTCGAGCCACGAACAGCGACGACGACGGAGCGCACGGGACTTTTTCCCGATCGCACGCGCGCGTCTTGTATCTGGCTGCTGACAGGTCCGTCCGTTGGCATCTTCAGGGCAGGGCGCCAGAACGCCATACCATGCACCTGAGATGTCATCTGCCATGAAGACCGAGAACTGGTTCGTCCGTCTTGAAGCGCCCTCCGACGAGGCCGCCGTTGAAGCCCTGCAAGCTGAAGCCTTTGGTCCAGGGCGGTTCGCCCGCACGGCCTTCCGCATCCGCGAGGGCGTGCCCCATTCTGCAGATCTGAGCTATGTCGGCACTGCAGATGGATCCATCGCCGGGTCTGTGCGGCTGACGCCGATCCGCATTGGCGAAACGCCTGCCATGCTGCTTGGGCCGCTCACGGTTGCGCCCGAGTACAAGAACCGGGGCCTTGGCAAGCTGCTGCTGCGCACGGCGCTGGATGAAGCCCGGCGGCTGGGTGAAACGGCAGTGCTGCTGGTGGGCGATCCTCCCTATTACGGCCCGCTCGGCTTTGCCCCGGTGCCCTTCGGGCAGATCACCCTGCCGGGACCGGTCGATCCGGCGCGCCTGCTGGTGGCCTGCCTGACAGATGCTCCCATGCCCTCCGGCGCGGTTCGCGGCGGCAGGTAAGCGCTGCCCCGGTAAGGGGCTTATCTTTCATCTTGATAGACAGACAGCGCGCGCCTTTGCGGCTGCGGCTGGCTGAACAGGAGAGTTCAGATCATGACGGTATCTGACGGCGTTGCAGCGCTCGATCTGCATGTGGGTTCAAGCCTCAACAGTCTGCTCGAAGAAGATGGTCTGCTGGAAGAGGTGACGGCGGTTGCGATCAAGCGCACGCTGGCGCTCCAGCTTCTGCACGCCATGAAGACGCAGAAGATCACCAAGTCCGAGATGGCCCGCCGGATGCGCACCAGTGCTTCGCAGCTGGAGCGCATTCTTGATCCGTCGAATGACCGGGTGCAGCTCGACACCTTGTTGAAGGCCGCTGCTGCTGTCGGCCGGAAGCTGACCTTCAGTCTGACTTAAGCCAACTCCCGGTGAGCATCACTCATCGACAGTTGGACAAGCCTGTGCGGCGCTTGAGCAATTTCAAGGCGTGATGCGTCAGCATCGAAAGCCTTGGTATCAAGCCCCTTACCTTCCCTCGCGGTACCAGGCGAGGGACAGGGCGCCGAGGAGAAGGGCGAGGCCGAGGAGGCCGTTGAAGACCGGATAGCGGTCGATGCCCTTCAGCACGCTTGCCTCGGATGTCTTCAGTCCCATCCAGCCGCTGCCGGAGAAGCCGTCGGCCCGGTTCATGGGCACGATACGGGGCAGGTTTACCTCGCCGCCCGCATCCGCCAGCCGCACCGCCGCACCGCCTGTCTGAGAGGCAAGGGGCGCGAGTTTGGCCGTCGTGGAGATGACATCGGCAAACTCGCGCGGGTTCTGCGGGCCAACATGGATCAGCGCCGTGCGCTCGCCGTCGGTCACCGTGTAGAGGCCAAGCTCCGTCACGCGCAGGCCTGCCGTCCACAAGCCCGGCTCTTCCTCGGAAAGCTCCAGCTGGCGCTGGATGCCGGAAGGGTCCGTAAGGGTGGCAGGTGCCGCGCTTTCGCCCAGGGTCTGGCGCTCGATCCGCAGCATCGGGCCGCGCAGGGAGAGGCGTAGCGCCTCTTCCTCCAGATCCGGCTCCTTCATCAGCCAGTGGCCAAGGCGGCGCAGCAGAGGCACATAGGGGCCGCCGCCTTCATAACCGCGCGCCCAGAGCCAGACGTGGTCGGACAGCAGCGTTGCCACGCGGCCTTCGCCCTGACGGCTGAGGACCAGAAGCGGCAGATCGCTCGGGCCGGTCATCAGCTGTTCGCCCGCATCAACCTCAGCCTCGACGGCGCGGAACCAGCGGCTCCACTGCGGCGGCTCAGCGCCGGCGCCGGGCAGGCCACGGGTCACCGGGTGACGGCTGCCAAGCTCGGAAACCTCCGGATAGAATGGGCCTTCAATGACGTTGCCGGTGGGCCGCGCCGGCAGAACCGGAGCCATGGGCGTGCGGTAGATGGTGGCCGCTTCCGCATAATCCGGACCGCCTGCAATCAGCAGCGCGCCGCCTGCCTGCACATAGCGGGCGATGTTGTCGAAATAGAGCATCGGCAGCACGCCACGGTTCACGTAGCGGTCGAAGATGATCAGGTCGAACTCGTCGATCTTTTCCGAGAACAGCTCGCGCACCGGAAAGGCGATCAGCGACAGCTCGTTGACCGGCGTGCCATCCTGCTTTTCCGGCGGGCGCAGGATGGTGAAATGCACCAGATCCACCGAAGCATCCGATTTCAGCAGGTTGCGCCAGGTGCGCTCTCCGGCATGGGGGGAGCCGGAAACCAGCAGCACCCGCAGATTCTCGCGGATGCCGTCGACGGTCACCACCAGCCGGTTGTTCACCGGCGTCAGTTCGCCGGGAAGCGTATCCGTCTCGAATTCAAAGATGTTCTGCCCGCCGTGGGTGATCTGCACGGGAATGTCAGCCGCCTGTCCGGGCTGCACCCGCTGTTCGGCCACCGGTTGCCCGTCGCGGCGTACGCGGATGGTGGCAGGCTGACCGGCACCTTCCAGCGCGCCCGTGTCGCGCACTTCCACGCGGACGGTCTGTTCCGAGCCGACAAGGCCGAAGCGCGGGGCGCGGACCAGTGCCAGCCGCCGGTCGCCCTCATCGGGCCGTCCGGTCACCAGCGCATGCAGTGGCGCCTTGAAGCCGAGCGCATCGGCCGTGGCGGGAATGTCGTGCACCTGACCATCGGTGATCATGATGGCCCCGGCCACCCGGTCGGGCGGCACATCCGAAAGGCCGCCGGAAAGCGCGCTGAACAGCGCCGTGCCGTCATCCTGCGTGCCGGGGTTCACCTCGATGCGGCGGAGTTCAAAACCGGGCAGGGCGGCCAGCCGCTCTTCCAGCTCACGGGCAGCGTCATCGGTGACGGTGGCGCGGTTTTCCAGCGTCTGGCTCTGGCTCTTGTCCACCACCAGCGCAACGACGCTTGAAAGCGGCTCGCGGTCTTCCCGGTCCAGCGCCGGATTGGTGAGGGCGGCAAGGGCAAGGGCCAGCGCCAGCGCCCGCAGCCATGTGCCGCGCACCCGCATCAGAAGGCCTGCCACCAGGAAGCCCAGCACCAGCACGGCAGCGCCGCCCAGCACCGGCCAGGGCAGGAAGGGAGCAAACGAGAGGGACCAGTTCATCGCCGCGTTCCCCTCACTGTCCCAGCCGTTCCAGCAGCGCCGGAACATGCACCTGATCGGCCTTGTAGTTGCCGGTCAGGCTGTACATGACGATGTTGACCCCGGCGCGGAAGGCATATTCGCGCTGAAGCGGATCATCCGGCACCGTGGGGTAAAGATAGGTGCCATTGGCATCCACGGCCCATGCAGCGGCCATGTCATTGCCGGTGATGAGGATGGGCGAAACGCCATCGCCCGCACGCACCGGCCGCCCGTCATCTGCCGGGGCGTCTTCGCTGGCCTCCACCCAGAGCGGGCTTGTGGCATAGCGGCCGGGGAAAGTTTCCAGCAGGAAGAAGGTCTTGGTCAGCACGTGGTCGAAGGGCACGGGCTCCAGCGGCGGCACGTCGAGGCCATCAAGGATCTCGCGCAGCTTGGCCGTTGCTGGCGTGGTGCCGAAGCCGCTGGCGGAACTCGCCAGATTGTCGCGCGTGTCGAACAGGATGCTGCCGCCATTGCGCATGAAACTGTCGATCCGCGCCATCGTACGCTCATCGGGTTTGGCGGCGGAAGGATCGACCGGCCAGTACAGCAAGGCGTAGAAGGCCAGCTCGTCCCTGGAAATATCGACAGCCATCGGCGTGCCGGGCTCCAGTGCGGTCCGGTCGGCAAGATAGCGCGACAGGCCTTCCAGCCCGGCAGCGGATGCCGCATCAATCTCGGCATTGCCGGTCACCACATAGGCGAGCCGTGTCTCCAGCGTTGCTTCCAGCGCCTTTACATCGTCAGCGCTGTCCTGCGCCCCGGCTGGTGACGGCTGTGCCACAAGCGAAAGCGCGAGGGCGGGCACCAGCAGCGCGCCTGCCGTGCGCATCATCCGGCGCAGGCGAAGGCGGCTGATCAATCCGGCCAGCAGCAGCACGATCAATGCATCCAGCGCCATCAGCCCAAAGGCAGAGAGGAACAGCGGTGCCCTGAGGTCTGCCGGTTCGCTGTCCGCATAGGGGCGAAGTTCTGCGCTAGGGCCTGAAAGGGACATGTCGAGCGGCACGAGCTTGGCCCCCTGATCCAGAAGATTGAGCGCCCGGAAGCCATCATCCGCGCCATAGAGGCCCGGCGGCGTGGCGCGGCTGGCTTTTGTGCGGGCAAAGTCTGCCACGGCAATCGGGGCCACATCGGCACGCGGGCTGGAGAGTATGCCATAGCCATCCAGCAGGCGCAGCGGTGGCAGAACGTTGCGCACGGACGTGTCGGCTTCAAGCGCGGCAGAGGTGTCTCCCGCCTCCGCAGACGGCGCTGCGGCTGCCGGATTGGACAGGGCCACGATCCGCCGCAGCATCTCCACATAGACGCCGGAGAGCGGCAGGTTGGACCAGCCGGTGTCGGCGGTGACGTGGAACAGCACGATGGCGCCGGTGCCGCGCGACTGGGCGGTCACGAGCGGCGTGCCGTCGCTGAGCATGGCCCAGCTGTGGTCCGGCAGATCGGCGGTGGGCTCGGCCAGCACCTGACGGGTCACTTCCACCTCTTCAGGGATCGTGAGCCCGGCAAAGGGCGACTGCTGCGGGAAAGGCGCCAGCTTCTGCGGCTCTTCCCAGGAAAGGCTGCCGCCCAGCGTCCGGTCTCCGGCGCGCAGGCGCACCGGCAGCAGGCCATCCGTGCCGCCTGCGGTTCTGGGCCCGGCAAAGCGCACCAGCAGCCCGCCGCCTTCCACCCAGCGGCCAAGCTCGGCGGCGGCATTGTCCGGCAGGCGGCCGACATCGGCCAGCATCACCACCGAGACGCCTTCGGCCAGCAGTTCCGGAATGGCTTCGCTGAGGTCCGCCGTGCGCGGCGTCTTGAGGTCGGCAAAGGGGGCAAGGGCGCGCTGCAGGTAGTAGAGCGGCGAGAGCAGTGGCTGCGACTGGTCGGCACCCGCGCCGGAAATCAGCGCCACCGTGCGCCGCCGCCAGCTGTCATCCAGCAGCTTGACCGCGCCCGATGCCCTTTCACCGGTGATGTCCAGCCGGGCAATATCGTTGCGCAATTCGCTCGGCAGGGAGAAGGCGGCCGTTGTCTCCGTTGCACCGTCTGCAAAGGCGGCATCCGTCTCGCCAATCGTCAGGCCGCGCATGTCTGCGGCGCGCACGCGGACGGTTGCCGGACCTTCGCCGGGCTTGCGGATCACTGTCACTGTCAGCGCATCGGCGTTGCTGCTGAGGCCTGCAAGGCCCATGGGTGTTCTGAGGCCGGTGTAGACTGTGAGGGGCTTGGCTCCCAGCATCGACCCGAGATCGCGCTGGAAAGCACCCGGCGCGTCATCTTCCAGCCCGTCCGAAATCCACACCGCCTGCTCCACCGGGTTGTCCTGCAGGGCCTTGCGCAGGGCGGTGATCAGTTCAGCGCGCTGGTGGGCGTAGGCGCGGGGCTCCAGCGCCCGCAGCCGCTCACCTGCGGCAGTCGCGGTGGAGGGCGTGAGCGTCTGGTTGGGGCCTTCGGCGGTGGCGAGCAGCATCACGGGCGTGCCGGATTCCGCCGCCGTATCGAGGATTTGCTGGGCCGTGGCGGTCTGCCGCTCCCAGTCCCGTGCGGAGGTCCAGCCATTGTCGATGACCAGCAGCAGCGGCCCCCCCTCAAGCGTCAGCTGCTCCGTGGGGCGCCATACGGGACCGGCGAGGGCGAAAATCAGCAGGGCTGCAAGCAAGAGGCGCAGTGCTGTCAGCCACCAGGGGCTTTTCTGCGGGGTTTCCTCGTGCTTCTCGATTTCCAGCAAGAGCCGGGTGGGCGGAAAGGTGACCTCACGCGGGCGCGGCGGGGTCAGCCGCAGCAGCCACCAGATGACCGGCAGAAGAGCAAGGGCGGAGAGGATCAGCGGTGAGGCAAAGCCAATGGGAAGGCCGAACATGGATCATACCCCTCCCATAACGCCCGGCTGGCCGGACAGGCGGCCATGCAGTGCCAGCAGCGGCTCGGTGGCGGGCCTGTCGGTGTGGTGCAGAATGTGGCTCCACCCGGCGCGCCCGGCAATCTCGCGCAGCTGCGCCTTGCGGGCGGCAAGCTGTGCCTGATAGGCCTCGCGCCAGCCTTCCGCCCGGCCTGTCGTCAGCCGCAGCCCGCCTTCCGGATCGCGGAATTCCACACGGCCGTCGAAGGGAAAGCTCTCCTCGATCGGATCAAGGATCTGCACCAGATGCCCGCGTGCGCCGGTTGATGCCACACGGCCCACCCATTCGGTGATTGATGCGATGGGATCAAGGAAATCGGCGATCAGCACCACATCGGAGAACCGGCGCACGGCGGTGGTGTCCGGCAGGGCATCTGTGCGGGGGGAGCGGGCAAGGGCTGCGGCCATGCGTTCCGGTGCATCGCGGCTGGTGAGGGGGCGGGTGAGGCCGGGCAGGCCGACACGCTCGCCGCTGCCGGAAAGCATGCTGGCGAGAGCCAGCATCAGCACCAGAGCCCGGTCACGCTTGACCACCGGAGCAAGCTTCGAGCCGAAATTCATGGAGGGCGACAGGTCGGCCCAGAGCCAGATGGTGTGGGCGGCCTCCCATTCGCGCTCACGCACATAAAGGTGCTCGTCACGGGCAGAGCGGCGCCAGTCGATGCGGCGCGCAGGCTCACCCATGGAAAAGGGGCGGAACTGCCAGAAGGTTTCGCCCGGTCCGGCGCGGCGGCGGCCATGCCAGCCGGTGGCAACCGTATTGCCCACCTGGCGCGCTTCCACCAGCAGCTCGGGCAAGGCTTCGGCCACGGTGCGGGCGGAGGCGAGCATGCCCGGCCCCAGCCCGCTGGTCTGCGTTGTGTCTGCTGCCGTTGCCGTGCTGGTGCCTGCCATTCAGGTCCTCCCGGCTCAGCCGATACGGGTCTTGAGGCGGGAAATCACCTCGCGCACGGTGTGGCCATCGGCCCGGGCGGCAAAGGTCAGCGCCATGCGGTGCTGCAGCACCGGTTCGGCCAGTGCCAGTACATCGTCAATGGAAGGCGCAAGGCGGCCCTCGATCAGGGCGCGGGCGCGCACGGTCAGCATCAGCGCCTGACTGGCGCGGGGGCCGGGACCCCAGGCGATCAGCCGGGACAGCTCATCGCCTTCGCCCTGTTCTGCCGGGCGGGCGGAGCGGACCAGCTTCAGGATGGCATCGACCACGCTTTCACCCACCGGCATCTGACGCACCAGCGCCTGCAGGGCGATCAGCTCTTCCCCGTTCAGTACGGCGGTGGGCTTGGCTTCGGCAGAACCGGTCGTCTCCAGCAGGATGCGGCGCTCGGCTTCCAGCGTCGGATAATGCACGTCAATTTGCATCAGGAAGCGGTCAAGCTGGGCTTCCGGCAACGGATAGGTGCCCTCCTGCTCCAGCGGGTTCTGGGTGGCAAGCACGTGGAAGGGGCGCGGCAGATCGTGCGGCTGGCCGGCCACCGTCACGTGATATTCCTGCATGGCCTGCAGCAGGGCAGACTGGGTGCGCGGGCTGGCGCGGTTGATTTCGTCGGCCATCAGCAGCTGGGCGAAGACCGGGCCGGGGATGAAGCGGAAGCCGCGCGTGCCATCGGCGGCCTGCTCCATCACTTCCGCGCCGAGAATGTCGGAGGGCATCAGGTCGGGGGTGAACTGGATGCGCCGGGCGTTGAGGCCGAGCACCGTACCCAGCGTTTCCACCAGCTTGGTCTTGGCAAGGCCGGGCACGCCGACCAGCAGTCCGTGGCCGCCTGCAAGAATGGTGACGAGCGCGCGGTCCACCACAGCTTCCTGGCCGAAGATCACCCGGGCCACATCGGCGCGCGCCGCACCAATGCGGGCGACGGCCTTTTCGGCCTGCTCAACAATGTTGACGGAGCTGGCGGGCGTGGTGGTGATTGCGCTCATGGAAACCTCTTCAAGCCGTTGTCCGTGTCCTTGCCCGGCGGGAAAGGGAGGGCGTTCCGTCTTTCATATACCGGCCATCCTTGCGGCGGCCTGATGCGGCAGGCAGATCGCTGCTGCATCCGTTCACTCTGACAGTTTATCCGGGCCGGTATAAGCCTTTTTTCCGTGCGCCGGGTTGTGCACAGGCCTACGATGCTCCAGATCAGTGTGGATCACACAGTGCCCTGGTGGCGGAACCATGGCAGAAACAGCAAGGCGGATGCAGCGGCCCGATTGATGACAGACGAAACCCGGATTTCCACTTCTGCAGGCCCGGCGCGTCCCGCTGACGCGCTGGCGGCGCTTATTGCCCGTGCGGGCGGTGGTGATGGAAAAAAGCCGCCGGTCGAGCGCTGGAATCCGCCATTCTGCGGCGACATCGACATGGCGATCCACGAAGATGGCTCCTGGTCCTACATGGGTTCCCCCATCGGCCGTGAGGCGCTGGTCAAGCTGTTTGCCTCGGTGCTGCGGAAGGATGAGGACGGGTGTCACTATCTTGTGACCCCTGTGGAAAAGGTCCGCATCCGCGTCGCAGATGCGCCGTTCCTCGCTGTCGAGATGCACAGCCTCGGACAAGGCGACTCACGGACGCTCACGTTCCGGTCAAATGTTGGCGATGTGGTGGCCGCGGGGCCGGAAAATCCGCTGCGTTTCCGGCTGGACGAAGAAAATGATGGTCTTGTGCCCTATGTTCTGGTGCGAGGGCGGCTGGAAGCACGGCTGACACGTCCGCTGCTCTACGATCTGGCGGAGCTGATCGAGGAAAAGGACGGGGTGCCTGGCGTGTGGAGCGGCGGCGCGTTCTTCCCTCTGCCGGAGGGGGCATTGGGCGGGACGGAAGGGGGAGGCGCAGACCAGTCATGAGCGTGATGGACGCAATCGGGTCCCGGACCGGAAGAACGCCAGGCGCGGCAGACGATTTGTTTTCCCTTGAAGGCTTCCGCTCCCGCGCGCTGCGGCGCCTGCCCTTTGCCGCCGAGCGGGACACGGGCGACCATAATCTCAATCCGGACCTTGGGCCTTATGCCAAGTGGACGGGGGATCCGCGTGAGGCTGCGGTGCTGATACCCGTCCTTGCCAAGCCTTTGCTTCAAGGGCTGGAGCCGGGCGAGGCCTCGGTGCTTTTCACACTGCGCACGCCGCATCTCACGGCCCATGGCGGGCAGATTGCCTTTCCCGGCGGCAAGATCGACCCGGAAGACGGCAGCCCGGAAGCTGCTGCCCTGCGCGAGGCGCAGGAGGAGATCGGGCTGGATCCGTCGGCCGTCGAGCCCTTCGCCCGCCTGTCGCCCTATCTGACCGGGTCCGGCTACCGGATTACGCCGGTTGTGGGCCTTGTGCATGAACTGCCGCCGCTGACGGCCAATCCGGGCGAAGTGGCGGATATCTTCGACGTGCCGCTCGGATTTCTGATGCGGCCTGAAAATCACCAGCGCCAAAGCCGTGAATGGCAGGGCCGCCCGCGCTACTTCTATGCCATGCCCTATGAGACCCGGTACATCTGGGGTGTCACGGCCGGCATCGTGCGCTCGCTTTATGAAACGGTCTATGCCTGATGTTCCGCATTACACTCACCCAGGTCGGTTTCTTCCTGCTGCCTTTCGCGGTCTATGCCCTGTGGCTATGGCTCTCGAAGTCCACGGAGACGGCCAAGGCCTGGAGCCGGGGGCATATCTTCTGGCTGACTGTTGCGGGCGGGCTGCTGGTCATTGCCAGCTTTGTGGTGATGGCCAGCTTCAAGGACGGGCATCAGGGCCAGACCTACCGTCCGGTGGAATTCCGCGATGGCGTTCTGGTGCCGGGCCGCTATGAATAGGGCCTGAAACGCGGACGCTGAAAGCGACTGACATCATGACCTTGCCCCGCAAGCTCCCCGATTCTGCCGTGCCCTGGCTGCGCGGCGCAGCGATCCAGCGTGTCTTCAAGGCCCTGCAGAAAGAGGGCGACGAGGTGCGGGCCGTGGGCGGCGCGGTGCGCAATGCGCTGCTGGGCGAGCCCATCAACGATGTGGACATGTGCACCACGGCGCTGCCGCAGCAGGTGATCGAGCGGGCGGAGGCTGCCGGACTGAAGGCCGTGCCCACCGGGATTGACCATGGCACGGTGACGGTGATCAGTTCCGGGGTGCCCTTCGAGGTGACCAGCCTGCGCGAGGATGTGGAGACCTTCGGCCGCCACGCGGTGGTGCGCTTCGGCCGGGACTGGGCACATGACGCGGCCCGGCGCGACTTCACCATGAATGCGCTCTATTGCGGTGCGGATGGCACGATCCATGATCCGCTGGGCGGGCTGGAGGATTGCCTTGCCCGGAGGGTGCGTTTCATTGGCCGGGCGGAGGACCGTATCCGCGAGGATTATCTGCGCATCCTGCGCTTCTTCCGTTTCCACGCCACCTATGGCGCCGGCCCAACGGATGATGAGGGCCTGTCCGCTTCCGTGCGGCTGCGGGACGGGCTCGGCCAGCTTTCGGCGGAGCGGATCGGCGCGGAGATGAAGAAGATCCTTGCCGTCAGAACCTGCCCGCCGGTGATCGCGGTGATGGAAGGGACGGGCATCCTGCCGCTGCTGACGGGCGGAGTGGCCCGCCTTGCCAGCCTTGCCGCGCTGAAGTCTCTCAGTGATGAACTGCCGGAAGCTCGCTCGCCGATTCTGGCACTTGCCTGCCTCACCGGTTTCGTGGGCGAAGACGCCGGGCGCATCGCCCGCCGCTGGCGCCTGTCCAATCAGGAGCGGAGTGTGATGTTCCGCGCCGTCGAAGGGTACGCTTCCCTGCTGCAGGCGTTAGATCCTGCAGCCTTGCTGAAGGCGCAGATGCTGGCCTGGGGGCGGGAGACGGCGCATGATGCCCTGATTCTTGCACACGCCCGCACCCGTTCGGCTGCCCGCAATGAAGCGGGTTTCGCGGGGCTGCATGGGCTGGCCCGGAGCTGGGACATTCCGGTGTTTCCGGTGACGGGGCATGACCTCATCACCGCAGGGGTGCCGAAGGGCCCGGCGCTGGGCTCTGCGATGGAACACCTGCGCCGCCTCTGGGCCGCCTCGGATTACCGGGCAGCCCGCGAGGAGCTTCTTGCTGCTCTTTCGGGAGAATGAGGCCTCAGGGCCACTTCACCACGGGCGGCATGGAGGACAGGATCGAGGCGACGTTGCCGCCGGTCTTGAGGCCGAAGATCGTGCCGCGGTCGTAGAGAAGATTGTACTCCACATAGCGTCCGCGCCGGATCAGCTGTTCCTCGCGCTCTGCCTCTGACCAGGGCTTTTCGAAGTTCGCCCGCACCAGCTCGGGATAGATGCCGACGAAGGCAAGGCCGACGTCCTTGGTGAAGGCAAAATCCGCGTCCCAGTCGCCGGAGTTCAGATAGTCGTAGAAAATGCCGCCAATGCCGCGCGGCTCGTTGCGGTGCCTGAGGAAGAAATACTCATCGCACCACTCCTTGTATCGGGGGTAGTCAGCGTTCTTGTGCGGGGCACAGGCCTCTTCCATGGCCTTGTGGAAGGCGATGGAGTCCGGGTCCGTCTGGGTGCGGCGGGCATCGAGCACCGGCGTCAAGTCGGCGCCGCCGCCGAACCACTGGCGCGTCGTCACCACCATGCGGGTGTTCATGTGCACCGCCGGAACATGCGGGTTCTGCGGGTGGGCGATCAGGCTGATGCCCGAAGCCCAGAAACGCGGGTCTTCCGAAGCGCCGGGGATCTGGCCCCGGAATTCGGGCGAGAATTCACCATGGACGGTAGAGACATGCACGCCCACCTTCTCGAACACCCGGCCATGCATCATCGACATGACGCCGCCGCCGCCCTTGGCGCCGCTGCTGTCGGTGCGCTCCCACGGGGTGCGGACGAAACGGCCGGCGGGCTGATCCGCCAGCGGTCCGCCTTTCGCGCCGATCTCGTCCTCCAGATCCTCGAACGCCTGGCAGATCCGGTCGCGCAGGCTGGCGAACCACTCGGGCGCAACCGTCTTCTTGGTCTCGATATCTGCGGGCACGGGTCCGCCGCGTGTGGGCTCGGCTGCCTTGGTCATGGGCGCTCCTTCGTCATTTCTGATGCCGCCATGTACTTGAGCAGGCGGCGGCCGAATCTGGCTCTTCTTATCAAGCCCATGCCGTCTTTGGCAAAGCGGTGATGTGTCCTGATCAAGATCAACCTGCCCAGGCTGGAAAGGTTCCTGTCTGGCGCAGGGCTTCGCCCAGCACCATGGCGGCGGAAACCGCGACATTCAGCGAGCGCATGCCCGCAGCCATGGGGATGGTGATCCGCGCATCGGCGCCGTCATGAACGGCATCGGGCACGCCCGCGCTTTCGCGGCCCAGCAGCAGCATGTCGTCCGGCCGGAAGGCGAAATCCGTGTAGGGCAGGGTGCTTTTGGTTGTCAGCAGCACCAGCCGCCGCCCGGCAGCCTTGCGTGCTTCCTCGAAAGCGGCCCAGTCGAGGTGGCGGATGAGGGCGGCCCGCTCCAGATAATCCATCCCGGCCCGCTTGAGGGCACTGCCGGACAGGGGAAAGCCGGCCGGCTCGATCAGGTGCACGCGCACATCAAGGCAGGCGGCCATGCGGATCATGGTGCCGGTGTTCTGCGGGATATCCGGCTGGTAAAGGGCAAGGTCTGGCATGGCCACGCAGTGCCCGGTTTCCCGCCGTTTGTCCAGCGGCTGGAGCGCATCCCTTGCAGCCTGCGGCAAGCCATTACAGCAATTTAAGCCCCTTGCGGCTGGCCATTCCCGGTGCGGGTGCTAAAACCCTGCAAGGGGACACCACGAAACCGGACCAAGCCTTTGAACAGAATTTTACGTTGCCTTGAAGGCTGGATCGACCCCTTCGTTTCTGCGCCCGCCGGAAGACTGCCCGTCACCGCAGGTGCCTATCTCTGGTTCCTCGTGCGCCAGTCGCCCTGGCCCTTCGTGGCCATGCTGCTGCTGGGCGGGGCGACAGCTCTGGTGGAAGCAGGGCTCTACAGTTTCATCGGCATCATCGTCGATCTGCTGCAGACCACGCCGAAGGACGAACTCTTCACGCAGAACTGGCAGCTTTTCGCTGGGATGGCGGCCGTTGTGCTGGTGCTGCGCACGGTGCTGGCCTTCTTCACCGCAGGCGTTGAAGAGCAGACCGTGGTGCCCGGCTTTTATGCCCGCGTGCGCTGGCAGGCGCATCAGCGGATCATGGACCAGAGCATCGCCTTCTTTCACGACGAATTCGCGGGCCGCATTTCGTCCAAGGTCTGGCAGGCCGGGCAGGCGGCGGGCGAGTTCATGGTCACGCTGCTGCAGGTGGTCTGGTACATCGCGGTCTATGCTCTGGCGACGCTTCTGCTGCTGGGTGAACTGAACTGGCGCCTTGGCGCGGCCATCCTTGTCTGGCTGGCGGTCTTCTCGGTGATCGCCCGCTACTATGTGCCGCGCATCCGCAACCATTCCCGCGCCGCTGCCCATGCCGCCTCCGGCGCGACGGGCCGGCTGGTCGACACCTACAGCAACATCCAGACGGTGAAGCTGTTCAGCAGCCGCGAGAGCGAACATGCCAGTGTGCGGGCCATTTTCGAGAGCTACCTTGCGGTGCTCAAACGCTTCACCCGCAACCTGACCGAAGTGCGCTCGCTGATGTCGCTGCTGAGCAGCGTCATGATGGTGAGCATCGGCTGGTTCTCTCTCGTGCTGTGGCAGGGGGACATCCTGACGGCAGGTGATGTGGCGGTGGCGCTGGGGCTGGCCCTCCGGCTCAATCTTCTGCTGGGGCGGATGCTGGGCCAGCTCAACTCCCTGTTCCGCTCCTTCGGCACATTGCAGGACAGTGTCGACATGCTGACGCGTCCCATTGCCGTCACGGACCAGCCTGGCGCTCCGGCGCTGATGGTCAGCGCGGGCGCGATCGTCTTTGACAAGGTCAGCTTCCACTATGGCAAGCGCGGGGGCGTCATCGATGATCTGAGCTTTGCGGTGAAGGGCGGGGAGAAGATCGGCATCGTCGGCCCCTCGGGAGCAGGCAAGTCGACGCTGGCCAGCCTGCTGCTGCGCTTCCATGACGTGGAGAGCGGGCGCATTCTCGTGGACGGTCAGGATATCCGTCAGGTGCCGCAGGCCTCGCTCAGGGCGCAGACCGGCATGGTGGCGCAGGACACCTCGCTGCTGCACCGCTCCATCCGCGAGAACATCGCCTATGGCCGCCCGGATGCCACCATGGCGATGCTTGAGGATGCGGCGCGGCAGGCCCATGCGCTGGAGTTCATCCTGAACCTGAAAGACAGCAAGGGCCGCTCCGGCTTCGAGGCGCAGGTGGGTGAGCGGGGCGTGAAACTCTCCGGCGGCCAGCGCCAGCGCATCGCCATTGCGCGCGTGCTCTTGAAGAATGCGCCCATTCTGGTGCTGGATGAGGCGACCTCTGCCCTGGATTCAGAGATCGAGGCTGCCATTCAGGACAATCTGATCCCGCTGATGAAGGGCAAGACGGTGCTCGCCATCGCCCACCGCCTGTCCACCATTGCGGCCATGGACCGGCTGATCGTCATGGACGGGGGAAAGATCGTCGAGGAGGGCACCCATGACGCGCTTCTGGCGCGCGGCGGGCTCTATGCGGATCTGTGGGAGCGCCAGTCCGGCGGGTTCCTGCCTGCGGGGGAAATGATGGCTGTCGAGGAGGAGTGACTTCCGTCTTGCGTGATCCGGCAGACGTGAAGCCACGTAAGATCTCCCAGAAGGGGGACCTCCGTATGGGCCAGATTATTACCGCCTACCTTGCGACTGCTGCCGTGTTTCTTGCGATTGATGCGGTCTGGCTTGGCAAAGTGGCAACGCGCTTCTATTTCGACCGCATCGGGCATCTGATGATGGACAAGCCCAATCTTGGCGCTGCGGCGATTTTCTATCTTCTTTATGTCGGCGGTCTGGTTTTCTTCGCTGTACTGCCTGCGTTGAAGTCTGAAAGCATCTGGACCGCAGTGATCTGTGGAGCGGTCCTAGGTTTTATTGCGTATGCAACCTACGACATGACCAACTATGCGACCCTCAGGAACTGGCCGCTGGAGGTGGTTTTGGTAGATATCGCTTGGGGCGCCGTCCTCAGTGCCGTGTCTGCGGCGGGAGGATATGCCATCACGCATAAGCTGTTGTCCTGAGCGATTTATCTGATTGCGTGAAGAAAATCTTTACGCTCCCTGACTAGTACTATTCCCCATGGTATCGGACCGAAGAACGTTTCTTCAGACCATCGGGAATGGACATGCACGATAATGTAGGTACGGGCATCCGCCTTTCGATCCTTGGCCGCTTTCTTGTCCTGGTTGTATCGTCGGCCCTGATCATGGTGGCCGGCACGGGATATGCGTTCTATGTCTTCCGCCAGGCGTTGACTTCCGCTCTGGGTGACCCGTCACAGGCGCAGGCCTTTCTTGGCCCGCAGGCCTCCTCCCTTCTGGATGGCCTGATCATCGATCAGATGCTGCAGATCGTTCTTGTCTGCTCGCCCATCGGCATTGCCTTCCTGGCGCTGGCCGTGGTGCTGGCCCTGGGCGTTGCCCGGCCGCTCAACCGGCTGCAGGATGGTCTTGATCTTCTGTCCGAAGGCCAGCTGGATGTCAGTATCGCAGGGGCTCACCGGACCGATGAAATCGGTGCCATTGCGCGCTCGGTTGTCCAGTTCCGTGAAAAGCTCGCTGCCCGTGCCAAGGAGGAAGTTGAACTCCAGGCCGCCCAGCAGACCCAGATCGAACAGGAGCGCCGGGAACTGATGCACGATGTTGCGAGCGACTTCGAGCGCTCGGTCATCAGCGTGGTCGAGGCCCTGACCAGCACGGCAAAGGCTGTGGGCGGCAATGCGATGGACCTGCGCCAGGCGGTGGGCAACTCCTCCCGCGCTGTGGATGAAGTTTCCACCGCAACGGCCGAGGCCGGACAGTCGGTTCGCGTCATGTCCCAGTCGGCGGAAGAACTGGCCGTCTCCATCTCCACCATCGGTACCGATGTGGAAAATGCATCGCAGATCGCCAGCGCAGCCGTGCTTGAAGCACGCCAGACCGATGAAATCGTCGGCCGCCTGTCCGAGACAGGGCGTCAGATTGGCGAAGTCGTCGAACTCATCAGCCAGATTGCCAACCAGACCAACCTTCTCGCCCTGAATGCCACCATCGAAGCTGCCCGTGCGGGTGAAGCGGGCCGTGGCTTTGCAGTGGTGGCAAATGAAGTGAAAGCGCTGGCCGGCCAGACCACCAAGGCAACGGAAGAAATCACCGCGCAGGTGGCCTCCGTGCAGTTCGTCGCTGAGCAGGCCGTGGGTGCGATCCGCTCCATCACTGCGACCATCGAGCAGATCAGCCAGATCTCTGAGGCTGTTCATGGCTCGGTTCAGAGCCAGATGCAGGCGACCGGTGAGATTTCCCGCTCCGTTCACGTGGCCAATGCGAGCACCGAGCGTGTGGGCGGCAACATGAACCGTCTTGCCGACGCAATGCAGGCCAGCACCTCGGCCACGGATGAGATGCACCGTGCAGCGGGTGAACTGAGCAAGCTCTCCAGCAGCCTGCAGACGCAGGTGAGCCAGTTCCTGACCAGTATTCGCGCGGCCTGAGGCTCCCAATCCGAGGGACGAAGACACGCGGCGGATCGATTCTGCCGCGTTTTTTGTCTGCCGGCCTGTGGTATATGCGCCCTGAGGCGGGTCCGGACCCCAAGGTCTTGCTTCCTCAAGGTCAGGTTGCATTGTTGCCTCATGGCAACAGGCGGAAGGCAAAGCATGTTCGAGCCATGCTTGAGGTCTTGCGGTTTCCAGCGAACAGTCTAAGAAAGTCAGGCGCGTTCTGCCGCGCTGTCTTTGCCGTCAACCGAGCTAACAGAGGAGGGGTGTTCATGACCAATATGTCACGTGTCCATATGACCGTAGCCCTTGCTCTCGTGGGCCCGTTTCCCATCTCCTGCCGCCCGGCAGCCTGAGACGGCGTTTCAAACATTCCAGCTGAATAGCGACTGGCTCCAAGCGTAACCGGAACATCCGGTGCTGCGCGTCTTTCATTTGCGCGTTCCGCCAGCCGTGCCTCATCAGTCCGATTCCGTCTGGAGCAGAACCATGTCTGTTCGTTATCCTTTGGATCCTTTCGATCTGCCTTATCCGCCGGACCTGCCGCGTCCGGATGACTTTGGTGCGTCCCTGCCGCGTGTGACGCTGTCCTGGGGCCAGCGCCTGGCCCTTGGCGGGGCGGCTGTTGCCGTCTTTTCCGCCGCAACGGCTGGTGCCGCCGTGCTGATCTTCCTGCCGGTTCTCCTTGCCGACCTCTGGTCGCTGGAGGCTGTGCGGGTTGGCAACGCGGTGCAGAGTGCGGCGCAGTACCGCACGCATCTGATAGAGCTGTTCCTTGGCACGATGGTGCTTGCCGGTGCGCTGGTCAGCTTCGTCTTCTCGCTGGCCTTCGGTGGCCGCCGTCCCTATTGGCAGCGCCTGAAAATCAGGCGGCTGCGCGGTTCTGCCCGGTCCGCGGGTGAGAGCCGTAAGTCTCTGGAGTTGAACAATGTTTTCCAGATTTGAACGTCTGATCGATCCTTTCGCGGACTTTAAGCTGGATGTGCCGCCGAAGGGCTTTGCGGCCTTCTGCTGGTACTACACCAAGCCTCTCTGGCCGCTGCTGGCCGGTGTCGGCGTGCTGGGGGCGATGATCGCGATCTTTCAGGTCGCGGTCTTCGCCTTCCTGGGCGATCTGGTCAACTGGCTGGGCGAGGCCAACCGGGCGACGTTCTGGACCGACAACTGGGTGAAGCTCTCGCTGATGGCCGGTGTCATCCTGCTGTGCCTGCCGCTGACGCAGGCCTTCTGGGAGCTGCTGTTCCATCAGGGCGTGATTGGCACCTATCCCATGTCCGTGCGCTGGCGCGTGCACCGCTATCTGCTGCGCCAGAGCATGACCTTCTACCACAACGACTTTGCCGGCCGCATCGCCAACAAGATGATGCAGACGGCGCTGGCCGTGCGGGAAGTGGTGACGCGGATCGTCGACATGATGGTCTATGTGCTGGTCTATCTGACCAGCGCATTGATCGTCATAGGCGATGCCAATCTCTATCTTGCGGTCCCGCTGGTGGTCTGGACTTTTGCCTATGCCGGCGTGCTGCGCGTCTTCATTCCCCGCCTCAAGGCGATCTCGCAGGAGCAGGCGGATGCCCGCTCGGTGATGACCGGCCATGTGGTGGATGCCTACACCAACATTGCCACGGTCAAGCTCTTCTCCCACGCACGGCGTGAGGAAGAGTATGCCCGCAATTCGATGATGGGCTTCATGAAGACCGTCTTCGGCCAGATGCGCTATGTGACTCTTCTGAACATTTCGCTGAACACGCTGAATACGCTGCTGCTGTTCTCCACGGCCGGCCTGTCCATCTTCCTGTGGCAGCATGAAGTGGTCACCACCGGTGACGTAGCGGTGGCGGTGTCGCTTGTCCTGCGTATCCAGGGCATGTCCCAGTGGATCCTGTGGGAAGTGGCGGGCCTGTTCGAAAACGTCGGCACGGTGCAGGATGGCATCGGCACCATTGCGCGTGAGCGTGAGGTGCAGGATGTGCCGGATGCAGCGCCCCTTACGGTCACCAAGGGCGAGATCGTCTTCGACAAGGCCTCCTTCCACTATGGCAAGGTCAAGGGTGTCATCGATGCGCTGGATCTGACGATCCGTCCGGGCGAAAAGATCGGGCTCATCGGCCGTTCCGGCGCGGGCAAGTCCACCCTCGTCAACCTGCTGCTGCGGTTCTATGACCTTGAAAGCGGTTCGATCCGCATCGACGGGCAGGATATCGCCCGTGTCCGCCAGGATGACCTGCGCGCTCATATCGGTGTTGTTACGCAGGATACTTCGCTGCTGCACCGGTCCATCTATGAGAACGTCGCCTACGGCAAGCCGGAGGCGTCGGAAGCGGAGGTGATCGAGGCTCTGCGCAAGGCCCACGCCCTTGAGTTCGTTCAGGGACTTGAGGACAGGGACGGGCGCAGCGGCCTTCAGGCCCAGGTGGGTGAACGCGGCGTGAAGCTGTCCGGCGGACAGCGCCAGCGGATTGCCATTGCCCGGGTCCTGCTGAAAAATGCTCCCATCCTGCTGCTGGACGAGGCGACATCCGCCCTGGACAGCGAGGTGGAGGCAGCCATTCAGGACAGTCTCTTCGACCTGATGGAAGGCAAGACGGTGATTGCCATCGCGCACCGCCTGTCGACCATCGCGGCCATGGACCGGCTCATCGTCATGGACAAGGGCCGAATCATCGAAGAGGGGCGTCATGAGGAACTGCTGACCCGGGGCGGCCTCTATGCACAGCTGTGGTCGCATCAGTCTGGCGGATTCTTGCAGTCAGCTGCAGAAGTTTGATCCAGATCAAACGATCCGGCTTTTAATTGGGGCCTTTTCAGGGCATCAAAGTGGTGAGGACGGCAACCCAAGCGGTGCGACATATAGCGTTCCGGCGCAAGGTCATCTGGACAATGCGGCGGAACGGTGCAAAAAGACGAGCGCTTGGTATGGTGCGGGCGATTGCCGCACCCGTTTGCCGTTCATGCCCGCGCAGGGCAGCCGACCGTTCCGGAGGGGAGGGCGAGGCTGTCTGTGAGCGGGCATTTGGTATACGTTAAACAGGTTTCGAGAGGACGCGACCTTGGCTCATACGGATTCGGCGGAACCGACCCGCCGTGATTTCCTCTATCTTGCGACCGGCGCCATGGGCGTTGTGGGCGCGGGCGCTGTCGCCTGGCCCTTCATCGACCAGATGAACCCGGACGCTTCGGCTCTTGCTCTGGCCTCCATCGAGGTGGACGTCTCCGCCGTCGAGGTCGGTCAGTCGATCACCGTGAAGTGGCGCGGCAAGCCGGTCTTCATCCGTCAGCGTACGGACAAGGAGATCGAAGAGGCCAAGGCTGTGCCGCTGTCCGAACTGCCGGACAAACTGGCGCGTAACCTCAACCTGTCCGATACCGCCGATGCCTCCGACGCGAATCGCGCGGCCGAAGGCAAAGAAGCCTGGCTCGTCATGGTCGGCATCTGCACCCATCTGGGCTGCGTGCCGCTGGGCAATGCCGGCGACTTCGATGGCTGGTTCTGCCCGTGCCATGGTTCGCACTATGACACCGCAGGGCGTATCCGCCGGGGGCCCGCTCCGGAGAACCTCCTCGTACCGCCGTTTGCGTTTGTTGAAGACGCCAAGATCAAGATCGGTTGACCGGTAGACCCCAGGAGACAGCCATGGCTGGACATTCCAATTACGTTCCGCAGAGCGCGGCGGCGAAGTGGCTTGAGAGCCGTCTGCCGGTCATCTCGCTCGTTCGCGGCTCTTTCGTCGATTTCCCGACCCCGAAGAACCTCAATTACTGGTGGACCTTCGGCGGCATTCTCTTCTTCATGCTGATCTCGCAGATCATCACCGGCATCGTGCTGGTGATGCACTACACCCCCAGCACCACGGCAGCCTTCTACAGCGTCGAGCACATCATGCGTGATGTGAACTTCGGCTGGCTGATCCGCTACCTGCATTCCAATGGCGCGTCGATGTTCTTCATCGCCGTCTACATCCACATCTTCCGCGGCCTCTACTACGGCTCCTACAAGGCCCCGCGCGAAATCTCGTGGATCCTGGGTGTGATCATCTTCCTCATCATGATGGGCACCGCCTTCATGGGCTACGTCCTGCCCTGGGGCCAGATGTCCTTCTGGGGCGCCACCGTGATCACCAACCTGTTCTCGGCGATCCCGATGGTGGGTGAAGCCGTGCGCACCTGGCTGTGGGGCGGCTTTGCCGTCGACAACCCGACGCTGAACCGCTTCTTCTCGCTGCACTACCTGCTGCCGTTCATGATCTTCGGCGTTGTCATCCTGCACGTGTGGGCCTTCCACACCACGGGCAACAACAACCCGACGGGTGTGCAGCCGAAGTCCGGTCAGGACACTGTCCCGTTCCATCCGTACTACACGGTCAAGGACGCCTTCGCGATCGTCGTCTTCATGATCCTCTTCGCCTGGTTCGTCTTCTACGTGCCGAACTACATGGGTCATGCCGACAACTACATCGAAGCAAACCCGCTGGTGACGCCCGCACATATCGTGCCGGAGTGGTACTTCCTGCCGTTCTACGCAATCCTGCGCGCAGTGCCGGACAAGCTTGGCGGCGTTGTGGCCATGTTTGGCGCCATTGCAGTTCTCTTCGTCCTGCCCTGGCTCGACACGTCCAAGGTCCGCTCGGGCGTCTACCGCCCGCTGTTCAAGCAGTTCTTCTGGATCTTCGCAATCAACGCGGTCGCCCTCGGCTACCTCGGTGCGATGCCGGCAGAAGGCATCTACGTGATCCTGTCGCGCATCTGCACGATCTACTACTTCGCCCACTTCCTGATCATCCTGCCGCTGCTGGGCTTCCTTGAGAAGCCGCTGCCGCTGCCGGCCTCGATCTCCGAAGCGGTGCTTGCAAGCGGTTCCGGCAAGCCGGCAGCTGCAGTTGCTGCACCTCAGACGAAGTGACGGAAAGGGTCAGGAGTTTTTGAAATGAGCACCATGATCAAGACCGTCCGCGCCCTTGGCGTTTCGCTGGCCGCAACCCTCGCGGTTGCCATTGCCTCGCCCGCTTTCGCAGCGGGTGAGGGGCCGCACATCCCGCGTGAACAGTGGTCCTTCGCAGGTCCTTTCGGCACCTTTGACCAGGCTCAGCTGCAGCGCGGCTTCAAGGTCTACCGCGAGGTTTGCGCCTCGTGCCACGGCCTGAAGTTTGTGGCCTTCCGCAACCTGGCGCAGCCGGGCGGCCTCGGTTTCACCGAAGACCAGGTCAAGGCCATTGCGGCAGATTACACTGTGGTTGATGGGCCGAATGACGAGGGTGACATGTTCGAGCGTCCGGCTGTTCTGGCCGACCGCTTCCCCTCGCCGTTCCCGAACGAGCAGGCCGCGCGTGCTGCCAATGGCGGCGCCTATCCGCCGGACTTCTCGCTGATCGCCAAGGCCCGTGCTGCCCACCGCGGCTTCCCGTGGTTCATCTTTGACGCTTTCACCCAGTACAACGAGCAGGGCCCGGACTACATCCATGCGCTTCTCGTCAGCTACGACGAGGAAGTGCCGGAAGGTGTGACGGTTCCCGCTGGCCAGCACTACAACCCGGCCTTCATGGCAGGGCACTTCATCGGCATGGCCAAGCCGATCTCCGATGAGCAGGTCGAGTACACCGACGGCACGCCGATGACGGTGGATCAGTATGCCCGTGACATCTCCGCCTTCCTGATGTGGGCTGCCGAGCCGCACATGGAAGAGCGCAAGAAGATGGGCTTCCGGGTCATCATCTTCCTGCTGGTCTTCGCTTCGCTGCTCTACTTCACCAAGAAGAAGCTGTGGCGCAACGTCGAGCACTGATGCCGTTACCCTCCGGGTGACTTCGATCTTGAGGGCCGTCCCATGGGGCGGCCCTTTGTCTTTTCCGGCGCTGCAGCCGGGTTTGACAAGCACCGGCAAACCGGACCTAATCAGGCCGGTCCGATTTGGGGGTGGTGATGACTGAGGCGGTTCTGGGCGTGATTGGCGGATCGGGGATCTATGATCTGCCGGGCCTTGAGGGAGCGGAATGGATCGGGGTTGAAAGCCCTTGGGGCGCCCCCTCCGATGCGGTCCGCATCGGGCATATTGACGGGCTCAAGGTGGTGTTCCTGCCGCGCCACGGCCGTGGACACGTGCACTCGCCGTCGCAGATCAATTACCGCGCCAATATTGATGTCATGAAGCGCTGCGGCGTGACGGATCTCATCTCCGTTTCGGCTTGCGGCTCGCTGAAGGAAGAGCTGGCGCCCGGCACTTTCGTGCTGGTGGAACAGTTCATCGACCGGACTTTCGCGCGGGAGAAGAGCTTCTTCGGCACGGGCTGTGTGGCGCATGTGTCCATGGCCTATCCGGTCAGTCCCCGGCTGGTCGATCACGTGGAAGCGGCTGCGCGGGCGGAGGACCTCAAGTACCGGCGCGGCGGCACCTATCTGGCCATGGAGGGGCCGCAGTTTTCCTCGCTGGCGGAAAGTCACCTCTACCGTGCCTGGGGCTGCGATGTCATCGGCATGACCAACATGCCGGAGGCCAAGCTCGCCCGCGAGGCGGAGATCTGCTACGCAACGGTGGCCATGGTCACAGACTATGACAGCTGGCACCCGGAGCATGGCGAGGTCGATATCCAGCAGATCATCAAGGTGCTGCATGACAATGCCCACCACGCCCAGCAGCTGGTGGCGCGCCTTGCCCGTGATCTGCCGCGCCTGCATGAGCCTTGCCCCATCGGCTCGGACAGGGCCCTCGACTATGCGATCATGACCGCGCCGGACAAGCGCGACCCGGCCTTGCTGGCCAAGCTTGATGCCATTGCGGGCCGGGTGCTTTTCGACAGGGGCTGAGGGCTGCGGCGCATTGGCCGTGGGCAAGGCGGTTATGCCTTTGCCCCCGGCAGCCGCGCCTTGATATAAGATCTGGCAAAGGCCCTGCTGCCGGGGCGCTGCCCTTGGCCTCAATGGCCCCTCAAGACACGACGCGCCCTAAGAGGACAATATGGACATTCCCAGCGTTTCCGACGAGCTGCTGCAGGCCATCCGCACGATCCCGGACTACCCCAAGCCCGGCATTCTGTTCCGCGACATCACCACCCTTCTGGGCAATGCCCGGGCCTTCCGCCGGGCCGTGGATGCGCTGGTGCAGCCCTGGGCGGGGTCCAAGGTGGAGCAGATTGCCGGCATCGAGGCGCGCGGCTTCATCCTGGGCGGCGCCGTAGCGCACCAGCTGTCTGCCGGCTTCGTGCCGATCCGCAAGAAGGGCAAGCTGCCCTGGCAGACGGTGAGCGTTGCCTATTCGCTGGAATATGGCCTTGATGAGATCGAGATGCACAGCGATGCCATCAATCCGGACGACAAGGTGATCGTGGTTGATGACCTGATCGCCACCGGCGGCACTGCTGAAGCTGCCTGCAAACTGCTGCGCGGGCAGGGGGCGGAGATCGTCGCCGCCTGTTTCATCGTTGACCTGCCGGATCTGGGCGGGCGTCAGCGGCTGGAAGCCATGGGTGTGCCGGTGCGCACGCTGCTGTCTTTCCCGGGGCATTGACCATGGCGGGGCAGCACGGGCACGGACCGGATTTTTCCCCTGTGTTCAGGGCTGCCTTTGCCGATCTGCTGCACTGGCGGCGTGATGTGCGCCGCTTCCGCAGGGACAGTCTGCCGGATGGCCTGCTGGATGAGATTCTGGCACTGGCCGACCTTGCGCCGTCCGTCGGTAACAGTCAGCCATGGCGCATCGTCCGGGTGGAGAGCGAAGCCCGGCGGGACGCGGTGACGAGGCTGTTCGAGCAGGAAAACAACCGCGCGCTTGCTGCCTATGAGGGCGAAAAGGCGGAGCTTTACGCAAGGCTCAAGCTGGCTGGCCTGCGCGAAGCGCCGGTTCAGCTGGCGGTGTTCTGCGATCCGGACCCGGAACAGGGCCACGGGCTTGGCCGTGCAACGATGCCGCAGACACTTGCCTTCTCGGCTGTTGGCATGGTCCAGTGCCTGTGGCTTGCCGCGCGCATGCACGGCGTCGGGCTCGGCTGGGTGTCGATCATCGATCCGCAGGCCGTGAAGACAACCCTGGATGTGCCTTCCGGCTGGGAGCTGATCGGTTATCTCTGCCTCGGTTCTCCTGAGGAAGAGCATCTGGTGCCGGAGCTGGAGCGGGAGGGCTGGCAGGCCCGTACACCGCTCGAAGGACGTATTTTCATCCGTTAGGAGGACCCCTTGGCAGTCATCATAAGGCCGATTGAAGACAAGGACCGGGCATCACTTGCACAGCTGCTGGAAGAGCGGTGGGCGGGCGTGGAGATCCTGCTGGATGGCGTCATGGTCGATGCCTCGGCACTGCCGGGCTTTCTGGCTGAGGACGACAGGCAACTCGCCGGGGCAGTCACGGTCATCCGCCGGGAGAGCGAATGGGAGATCCTGACGCTCGATTCCCTCAACCGCTGGGCCGGTACGGGCAGCCAGCTGCTGGATGCCGTGGTCAATGACGCGCGCGGTCATGGCATGACACGCCTCATGGTGCGCACCTCGAATGACAATCTGGACGCCTTCCGCTTCTATCAGCGGCGTGGCTTCCGGCTGGAGCGGATCGTGCAGGGCGTCATCGATGACGAGCGCGAACTCAAGCCGGAGATCCCGCTCATGGGCGAATACGGCATTCCGCTGCATGACGAAGTGGTGCTCGGCCGCAGCCTTTAGGCTTTATACCGAGGCTTTCGATGCTGACGCATCATGCCTTGAAATGGCTCAGGCACCGCACGGGCTTGACCAACTCTTGATGGACCAAGCTCATCGAGAGTTGGTATCAGGCTGCGGCAATACGAGGGTTAAGCCTGCTGCGGCCTGCGCCGGAGGTAGACCTTGCTTTCAAAGCTGAAGACCAGTTCGCCGTTCTGGTTTGTGCCCTCATTGCGGCCGCGCAGCACGCCCCAGTCCGGGCGCTGCGGGATATCGTCCTTGGCAATCACGACGCTGGCGTAGGTGATCGTGTCGCCGGCAAAGACGGGCTTGATCCATTTGAGGTTTTCGAAGCCGGGCGAGGGGCCGCGCTCCACCGGCGTCTCCCCGCGCGCGATTGTGGCAGCGTCCAGTTCCTGCATGGTCAGGATCAGGCGGCGCATGAAGGCGGAAGCCGTATGCCAGCCCGAGGCACAAAGACGCCCGAAATGGGTTGCTGCTGCGCCTTCTTCCGTCAGGTGGAAAGGCTGCGGGTCGAAAGCTGCGGCAAAGCGGACAATGTCTTCTGCTGTGAAATGGTGGGAGCCAAGCTCGACACGCTCGCCCAGCTCCATCTCGTCAAACCAGGTTCTCATGCGCCCGCCTCCGGTGCCGCTTCATGGCAAGTGAAGAGGATCGGGTTCTCCAGCACCATCACGGTGTCCCCGTTCTGGTTTGAGACCGAAAAGGCGAAGGTGACGAGCCCAAGGCCGGGCCGCGAGCGCAAGGGGCGGCTGCTCAGCACCTTGGCCTCTGCTGTCAGCGTGTCGTCCGGATAGACCGGCCGCCGCCATGTGAGGCTGTCGATGCCCGGGGCGCCCTGACCGGCGGACTGCGCCAGTAACCCGTCCACCAGCATCCGCATGAACATGGACGCGGTGTGCCAGCCAGATGCGGCGAGGCCGCCCAGCAGCGAGGCCTTGCCGGCCTCCTCATCAAGGTGAAAGGGCTGGGGGTCGAATTCCGCAGCGAAGGCGAGGATCTCGTCCTTCGTGACGGTCTTCGTGCCGAGGGGAATGATCTCGCCGGGCGAGAAATCTTCGAAGTAGCGGTGGGCGGTCATGGAACTTATTTTATCTTGCCATGACCGCCCGCGCCAGTGGTTGATGGGGCTCATTCCGCTCGCGGCAGATGCTCCTTTTGGCGGAGCTTGCTTGCCTGCAGATCAGATCATGCGCCAGATTTGGGCGGCGGCCGCCCGCTCCGGCGCGCTGGTCTCAGTCGTAATACATCTCGTTGTCGTCCAGATAGACGTTCGAGGCTTCGCAAATGTCGATGGAAACAGGGTCATCCAGCACTTCGCTGCCATCTGCCCCAAGCCAGCCGACCTGGAATGTCTGCTCGCACGGGCCAGTGTTGGCGTGGAACGTGGCACGCACATCGTCGCCCGGAGCCAGACGGTTGCTCAGCCAGTTGTCACTCCAGCCGTCACCGCCATTGGTGTAGAAGCCAACGACCGTGTTTTTGTCCGTGTTGTTGTAGATCTGGAAATAACCTTCCTGCCCGGTCCCAGCCGCCATCAGCGGCGCGGTTGCAGACAGGGTTGCGGCAACTGCCGCTGCAATAAAATTGAAGCTTTTCATCATGCTCCCCACAGAGCCACGGGCAAGTTTCGACTCTTCGCAGCCCGAAGTCTCCAGCAAAAGCAAGACCACTGGTCTGAAAGCGTGTAAAGATGGCGCCAAAAATCGATAATCAATGCATGTTGAGAATATACACTTTTTAAGTGAACATAATAACTTTAATATATCAGGCGTTGCCGATCAGCACACCAGCTGCAAAAACAAGTGATCCGCCAAGGACAACCTGCAGGGCCGCGCGCCAGAACGGCGTGTCCATGTAGCGGTTCTGGATCCAGGCAATGGCCCAGAGCTCAATGAAGACGACGGCTGCAGCGAGGCTGGTCGCCGTCCAGAAATCCGGGATGAGATAGGGCAGGGCGTGGCCAAGTCCGCCCACCGCCGTCATGATACCGGACGAGAGCCCGCGCTTCAGTGGAGAGCCGCGCCCCGACAGCACCCCGTCATCATGCGCGGCTTCCGTGAAGCCCATGGAAATGCCAGCGCCAACGGAGGCGGACAGGCCGACGAGGAAGGTCTGCCAGGTGTCCTGCGTCGCAAAGGCGGCGGCAAAGATCGGGGCCAATGTCGAGACGGAGCCATCCATCAGCCCGGCAAGACCTGGCTGCACATAGGTGAGAATGAACTGGCGGTGGGCCTTCTTGTCTTCCTCGGCCCGCACATCCGTGGGGGTCAGGCTCTCGCTGAGGGCCTCCGCACGGCTCTCGTGGCCGCGTTCGGCCATCGCGAGATCGCCCAGGAGCTTGCGGGTGGCCGCATCGCTGGCGCGCTTTGCAGCTTCCTCATAGAAGCGGGCGGCCTGATCCTCCATCTGCTCCGCCATCGCCCGGACTTTTTCAAGGCCGAGCGGACGCACCAGCCAGTCGGGCTTGCGGGTGTAATATCCGCGCACATGCTCGCGCCGGATCAGCGGTATCGTGTCGCCAAAGCGGTTCTGGAACAGGGCAATCAATTGCTGCCGGTGGCCATTTTCCTCTTGCGCCATGGCATCGAACACGGCGGCAGAGGCCGGAAAATCATCCCGCAGCCCATCGGCATAGGCCCGGTAGATCCGGCTGTCGTCCTCTTCGGACGAGATCGCGAGGGCGAGAATTTCGGCCTCGCTCAGCGATGAAAAGTCGCGGCGGCCAGACGACAGAAACCGGGAGAACATCTGCGCGATCCGATCAGGAAAGGATGAGGGAACTCCCCGCAGTCTAAACCGCAAGATATGTCAAGACCACCCATGATAGGCCTAATGCGTCAAAGTGAGCGAGCAACATGACCTTCCAGCCCCCTTCGGACCTGACCCCTGCCAGAACCTACGAACGGCGCTTTGCCCGCGTCATCGAGCATGTGCATGACCATCTCGACGAGCCGCTTGATCTCGATCAGCTCGCCGATATCGCTGCCATGTCGCGTTGGCACTGGCACCGGGTGTGGCAGGCATGTTTCGGTGAAAGTGTGATTGCCATGGTCCGGCGTCTGCGGATGCAGAGGGCAGCCACGGCGCTCGCCAGAGGCGAGACGGATCTGGAACGGCTGGCACGGGAGGCAGGCTATGGCAGCCTGACCGCCTTCACCCGCGCCTTCCGTCAGTCCTATGGCCTGCCGCCGGCCACATACCGGGACGCGGGTCCGCATCGCCGTTTTGACAAGGACTGGACCCCGCCGGCCCGCAAGCGGCCGTCTGACCTTGGAGCTTCTCCCATGCATGACATCGTCATCCGCCATGAACCGCAGCGCGTGCTGGCCGGCATCGCGCACAAGGGCCCTTACATCGAAATCGGCCGAGCCTTTGAACATCTGGTCGGCAGCCTTGCCAGTCGTGGCCTGATGGACCAGGCAGGCATGTTGATCGGCTTTTACTACAGCGATCCGTCCGTGGTGCCGGAGCAGGAGCTGCGTTCGGCCGCAGCGGTCGAACTGCGGCAGGACATCGCCTTGTCTGCGCCGCTGGAGCGCATCGAGGTTCCGGCTCAGCGCTATGCCGTATTGCGGCACAAGGGCCCGTATGCGGACATGAAGGCCGCCTATGACTGGCTTTACGGCACCTGGCTGCCGGCATCTGGCCATGAGCCGGCGGATGGGCCGGCCATGGAAATCTACCTGAACAACCCCCGTGACACGGCCCCGTCCGATCTTCTGACCGACATCTGCCTGCCGTTGAAATAGGGGTAGATCACCTCGACCAGGCGCGGCGCAAAGCCTTCGCCGCGCGCCGCGATCCGGCCGCCGCAGGCCGCCCGCCCTGGCCATAGGGACCCCCCGAAAGCAACCCCGTCCGGGCGTGGCATTTCGGCCCGGCGGGGGCGCCTATTAGGCTCACACAAGCTCCATTCTCTAGCATTGCGAGAAGAAGCAAACCAATGAGAGTGAAGCAATGAATCGCAAGCAGCGGCGGATTGTGAGCGCACGCAGCAAGAACGATGGGCTCTCTACGCCCAAGGCGCGGTTGCTGGATGCTGCCGTCACAGCGCATCAGGCAGGGCGTCTGGAGGAGGCCGAAACGCTTTACAAGCGAGTCCTGTCGATGGATCCCGCAGACGCCGGTTGCGTTCATCATCTTGGGCTGATTGCGCATCAGCGCCTGAACCATCACGCCGCTATCGAATTGATCCAGAAAGCCATCTCCCTGCGCCCTGACTATGCAGAGGCGCATAGCAATCTGAGCATTGTGCTGGCGGCTGCGGGTGATCTTGCGGCGGCGGTCAGTTCTGCCCGCAAGGCTGTCGCTCTGCGGCCCGGCAACGCTCATTCGCATGCAGCCCTTGGCAGCCTGCTGTTCAAGCAGGGGCATGCTGATGATGCTCTTGGGGCCTATCAGATGGCCCTGCGTCTCGACCCGCAGCGTGCCGAAACACACTTCCTTCTGGGGGAGCTTCTGCGTGATCGTGGAGATGTAAAGTCCTCTGTGGACTCGTATCGGCGGGCGATCCAGTTTGACCGCTCGCACCAGAACGCTCACTTGAGTTTGGGTGAAGCCTGCTCGGCAACGGGTCAGTACGAGGAAGCCCTCTCCGCATATGCGATTGCCCGTCAATTAAGCCCAGGTGACAGCGAGGCAATGTTTGCGCAGGCTTACCTCAAGCGGCAAGTGTGCGAATGGCCGGCGCCAGTTCCCGGCATAGCCGATCCTGAGAGAGCTGAGATCAAGCCTGTTCCGCCCTTCAGCATCCTTGCTGCTGGCGGGGACATGCAGGCTCAGCTGGCATGGGCACGAAAATGGTCCCGCGATCTCGAGGCTGCATGTGAAATGCGTTTCAGTCCGGAACTCGCGGCGGACCGGGCAAAGATCAGGGTCGGGTATCTCTCCGCCGACTTTCACGAGCATGCCACCGCTTATCTGGCCTGCGAATTGTTCGAAATGCATGACCGCAACCGTTTTGAGGTGTACGGATACTCGATTGGCCAGGATGATGGCAGCGGGATGCGCGCAAGGCTGGAACGTGCTTTCGACCACTTCACCGACCTGCGTGGAAAGTCTCATCTTGAGGCGGCGCAGCTCATCCACGGCGACTCAATCGACATTCTGATCGACTTGAAGGGCTATACACGTGGCGCAAGGACGCAGATCCTTGCCTACAGGCCTGCTCCCATTCAGGTGAACTATCTTGGCTATCCGGGCACGATGGGGGCAGGGTTCATCGACTACATCGTCGGTGATGAAACCGTCATTCCCGCTTGCCATGAGCCGTTCTACAGCGAGAAAGTGATCAGGCTGCCAGGAAGCTATCAGCCGAACAGCCATCGCCTGATAGACGATCATATCCAATCGCGGAATATGCATGGCCTGCCGGAAGACGCTTTCGTATTTTGCTGCTTCAACAACACCTACAAGATAACGGAACAGGTTTTCGATGTCTGGATGCGTATTTTGAAGGGCGTGGATCGTGCGGTTCTCTGGCTGTTCGACAGCGGAAGTCAGACCCGGGAAAATCTCCGCAAGGCGGCATTGGAGCGTGGGGTGTCACCGGAAAGGCTGGTGTTTGCACCAAAGCTTCCTCTTGCATCTCACCTTGCGCGGCACATCATGGCGGACCTGTTCCTCGATACTGTGCCCGTGAATGCCCACACCACAGCGAGCGATGCCCTCTGGGCGGGCTTGCCAGTTCTGACGTGCCTGGGGGATACGTTTGCAGGGCGTGTCGCGGCGAGCCTCAACAATGCGGTTGGGCTGTATGAATTGGTCGCACATTCTCTTCAAGAATATGAGGCGCTGGCGATTTCCCTGGCTGAAAAGCCGGATCAGATTGCTGCCTTCAAGTTGCGGTTGGTCGAGGGGCGCAGAACTGCCGCTTTGTTCAACATGGACCGGTACGTCCAGGGCCTTGAAGATGCATTTGCAGAGATGGTTCGTGCCCAAAGGATTGCTCGTTAGAGGGAGTGCGATATCCCGCCTCGGCCAGCCAATTCGGCGTTGACGTTGAACATGCACCCGGTCGCTGCCTGTTTTTTGAACAGAAGTATCCGTGCAACCTGTCTTGCTGGCCGCAGGAAAAAACACCGCATCCAGATCTGCCTATTTGTTTTGCTTTTGGCTTGACGTTGGGCAAACCGGTGCAAGTGCCCGCTTCCATTCATGAAATTATTCTGGCAGTGCTCCCGGTTTTCGATTTGTTAGTGATTTTTGACAGTAATATATTCCTGATTTCAGGCTCTCTGGGGCTGCGCTGCAGGTAGATATTTATATGGATCAGTTGATGGCCGATACGGAGCGTGCCCCGGCGCTGTCCGACATCGTGGAGCGGACCTCAGAGGTGCGGGAGCTGACCACAACGAAGGTCGGTCAGATCCGGGACGTAACGGGGCGGCTGCGGATGCTGGCGCTCAATGCCATGATCGAGAGCGCCCGCGCGGGCGATCAGGGCCGCGGCTTTCTGGTGGTGGCGCAGGAGGTGCGCGAGATTTCCACCGCCGTCGAGGGCATTTCCGGCGCGCTGGCCAAGGAACTTGCGGGCGAAATCGAGGCGCTGGAAACGCTGACGCGCCAGATGGCGCTGCAGGCGCAGGGCTCGCGCCTGACGGATCTGGCGCTCAACGCCATCGAACTGATCGACCGCAACCTCTATGAGCGCACTTGTGACGTGCGCTGGTGGGCGACGGATTCGGCCGTGGCCGGCTGCGCAGAGAACTCCACGCCGGAGGCGGTTGCCTATGCCAGCGAGCGGCTGGGCGTCATTCTCGGGGCCTATACGGTCTATACGGATCTGTGGCTGTGTGATCTCAACGGCCGGGTGATCGCCAATGGCCGCCCGGACCGCTTCAAGGTTGGCGGCGCGGATGTGTCCTCCCGCAGCTGGTTCGGCCGTGGCCGGTCCCTGCGCTCCGGCGACGACTATGTGGCCGACGAAATCTCCCGGGAGCCGCTGCTCGGCAATGGGCAGGTGGCGACCTATCTTGCCAGCGTGCGGGAGGGGGGGCGCAGCAATGGCCGTCCGATCGGTATGCTCGCTGTCCACTTCGACTGGGAGCCGCAGGCGAAGGCGATTGTCGATGGCGTGCGCCTGACACCGCAGGAACGGGAGCGCTCGCGCGTGATGCTGGTCAGCGGCAATGGCCGTGTGCTGGCCTCATCGGATGGCAAGGGCGTGCTGAGCGAGCAGTTTCAGCTCCAGACCGGCGGCCAGGAGCATGGCTTCTATGTGGACCGGGACGGCGCCACCGTCGCCTTTCACAGGACGCCGGGCTATGAGACCTATGCCGGCCTTGGCTGGTACGGTGTCATTCGCCAGATGCTGTGACGGGCCCGCAGGTTGATCACACGACGTCGGCAGTCAGCGGTGCAAAGCCCTCGACGCTGGCCTCCAGCCTGTCGCCGCGCACAACCGGACCGACGCCCGAGGGCGTGCCGGTCAGGATCACGTCACCGGCGGCCAGCGTGAAATAGTCCGACAGATAGGCGATCATTTCCGGGATCTTCCAGATCATCTGGTTGAGATCGCCGCTCTGGCGCAGGGTGCCATTGACGGAGAGCGTGATGGCACCAGCCTGCGGGTGGCCGCAGACGCTTGCCGGGACCACCGGACCGATGGGCGCAGAATGCTCAAAGGCCTTGGCCGTGTCCCAGGGGCGGCCCATGTCCTTGGCGGCGGCCTGCAGGTCGCGGCGTGTCATGTCGAGGGCCACCGCATAGCCATAGACGTGGGAGAGGGCGTCTGCCACCGCAATGCCGCTGCCGCCGGACTTCAGCACCACCGCCAGTTCCACCTCGTGATGCACATCCTGCGTCTTGCCCGGATAGGGGAAGGTGCAGGAGGCGTCGAGATTGTCCGGGTTCTTCTGGAAGAAGAACGGCGGCTCCTTGCTGGGATCGTGCCCCATCTCTACCGCATGGGCCGCATAGTTGCGGCCGATGCAGTAGACCCGCCGTACCGGAAACAGCGCATCAATGCCTGCCACCGGCAGGGCGGGGATCTTCGGAACGTCAATCACAAAGCTGGCCATGGTGTGCTCCGGATGGGGAGTAGGTGACATTCAGACGTGCCGGGCAAGAGGTGGGTTCACCGCCTTGCGTCCGGCCCCTGCGCCCCTCTCCCCCCTTGAGGGGGAGATGCCCCCGGCAGGGGGCAGAGGGGGGTGACAGACTGTCCGTTCATACGTGAGGTGGTGTTATGTCGAAGCGCCGCCACCCCCCTCTGTCTGCTGACGCAGACATCTCCCCCTCAAGGGGGGAGAGGAGTTGGTGCCAGACCGCCCGCCCGGCTTCTCTGTCCTGGATCTCAGGTGTTGAACTTGAACAGCATCACATCGCCGTCCTTGACGATGTATTCCTTGCCTTCGTCACGCGCCTTGCCGGCTTCCTTGGCACCCACTTCGCCGCCGAGGGTGACATAGTCGTCAAAGGCGATGGTCTGGGCGCGGATGAAGCCGCGTTCAAAGTCCGAGTGGATGACGCCGGCCGCCTGCGGTGCCTTGGTGCCGCGGGTGATGGTCCAGGCGCGGGTTTCCTTCGGGCCTGCGGTGAAATAGGTGATGAGGCCCAGGAGGTCGTAACCGGCGCGGATCAGGCGGTCGAGGCCCGGCTCTTCAAGGCCGAGCGTGTCGAGGAATTCCTTTTGCTCTTCATTGTCGAGCTGGGAGATTTCCGCCTCGATGGCCGCGGAAATGACCACGGAACCTGCGCCCTGCGCCTTTGCCATTTCGGCAACCTTGGCCGACAGCTCGTTGCCGGTGCCGGCCGAGCCTTCTTCCACGTTGCAAACATAGAGAACGGGCTTGGAGGTCAGCAGGTTGAGGCCTTGCAGGATCTTTTCTTCCTCGGCATCGGCGAGCTTCAGCGTGCGCACCGGCTTGCCGTCCTGCAGCAGGGCGAGGGCAGCTTCCATGATCGGGGCGATGGCCTTGGCTTCCTTGTCGCCAACCTGCGCCTTCTTCTTCATCGGGGCAAGGCGGCGCTCAAGGCTTTCCATGTCGGAGACCATCAGCTCGGTCTCGACGGTCTCGGCGTCGGAGATCGGGTCGATCTTGCCTTCCACGTGGGTGATGTCGTCATCAACGAAGCAGCGCAGCACGTGGACGATGGCATCCACCTCGCGGATGTTGGCGAGGAACTGGTTGCCAAGGCCTTCGCCCTTGGAAGCGCCGCGCACCAGGCCGGCGATGTCCACGAAGGTGATGCGGGTCGGGATGATCTCCTTGCTGCCGGCAACCTTGGCAATCGCGCTCATGCGCGGGTCCGGCACCGCCACTTCGCCGGTGTTCGGCTCAATGGTGCAGAACGGATAGTTGGCGGCCTGAGCCGCAGCCGTGCGTGTGAGCGCATTGAAGAGCGTGGACTTGCCGACGTTGGGCAGGCCGACGATGCCGCACTGGAAACCCATGGGAGATCGCTTTCGGTTTGATCGAAGATTTGAGCCGCTTCTTGCCCGAGGGGGCGGGCAAGGTCAAGCATTGCGAGGAAAAGACGGGTCAGTCCTGCCTGCCACTCTTGCCCAGCAGCTTCTTCAGCATCTCGGCCATGGGGCCGGAGGCGGGCAGGGCAGGGGCTTTCGGCTGGCGGGCCTGGCGGATGTGGCTCTGCCCCTTGGCGGCTGGGCGCGGTGCGGGCCGGGTGGCTGCGGTGTCCTCTCCGGCTTCGGCGGCCTTGCGCTTTTCCGGGCGCTGCGCCTTTTCCGGCTCCAGCTGCAGGGTCAGCCTGTTGGCGAAGGTGCTGTCCTGACGCTTTGCCAGCAGTTCGGCATGATCGGCAATGCCGCCGAACAGCAGCTCCAGCCACTCGCCATCCACCTTGGCAAAGTCGCCCAGCACATAGTTGGAGACCAGCTTCTTGTCGCCCGGGTGACCGATGCCGAGCCTGAGGCGCCGGTAGGCGTCGCCGATATGGGCGGTGATGGAGCGCAAGCCGTTGTGGCCGCCATGGCCGCCGCCGGTTTTCATGCGGAATTTGGCGGGCGGCAGATCCAGCTCGTCATAGATGACGAGAATATCCGCCGGTTCGAGCTTGTAGAAGCGCATGGCCTCGCCGACGGAGCGGCCGGACTCGTTCATGTAGGTCATGGGCTTCAGCAGCATGACCTTTTCGCCGCCGATGCTGCCTTCGCTCACTTCGCCCTGAAAGCGGGCGCGCCAGGGGGAGAAGCCGGAGTAGCGGCGATGGATCTCGTCCACTGCCATGAAGCCGATGTTGTGCCGGTTGCGGGCATATTGTCCGCCCGGGTTGCCGAGGCCTGCGATGATCTGCATGGCATGTCCGTAGCTGCGCGAACGGGAAATCGGCGCTGGCCTTTGGGCCGCGCGGTGTCTTCGTCCGCTTACAGCAATGGGCCGCCCCTGTCGAGACGGCCCATCGGACTGCTGCGTTCGTATGCCGCTGTGGTTTCAGTCCGTGCCCGGGGGAAGCACGGCCGCTGCCGCGTCAGGTCTTCTCCTCTGTAAGGGCTGTGCGGATGCGGGCCTGTTCGGCGGCCACATGTGGCAGCAGCTCGCTACCGCCCGAGCCCTGCTTTTCCGTCAGGAACTCGGACATGCGGCGGTCCAGTTCGGTCAGTCTCTCATTGCGGCGGTTCGCTGAGCTCTTTGTCCCGAAGCCGCGCATGGCGAACCAGAAGGTTGGCGAACCGGTGCTCATGCGCTTGCCATCCCGGTTCCCCGCGTTTGCTTGTGGAAGAACTCCCGTTCCACCTGCGTGATCTGCTCCTTGAGGCGAAGGCGCAGTTTCTTGAGCGCAGTAAGCCTGATCGCGTCGGTGTGAGGGCGGCGGGCCTCCCGCTCGATCTTGGCATCAAGAATGGCATGGCGGACGCGCAAGGCGACCAGCTTCCGGTGCATGTCTTCCTCCTTTCATTTCCCAGCCACCTTGATATGGGTGATCCATTCGATTGTAAAAATACATAGACTGTATGGCATCAATAGATATTATCTATCTCATGCCTTACCGTCCTTCGCACCGTCAGCTCGAGTATCTTGTCGCCGTTGCCGAGCATGGCCACTTCGGCCGCGCCGCGCGGGCATGCCATGTCTCCCAACCCACCCTGTCGGCGCAGCTGAAGCTGCTTGAGGACCGGTTGGGTGTGGTGCTGATCGACCGGGGCGGGGCCATCGTGCAGCCGACGCCGGCGGGGCATGCGCTGCTGCCCCATGCCAGAACCGTGCTGGAAACGCTGGATGAATTCGTCCGCGAGGCTCAGGCGGCAGACAAGGGGCTGGGTGGGCTGATCCGTCTGGGTGTTGCGCCAACGGCAGGTCCTTATCTTCTGACCGGTGTGATCGAGCTCTTGCAGGAGCGTGTGCCGGGCCTGCAACTCTACATCCGGGAGGAGAGGCCATCGCTTCTGGAAACAGCAGTGCGCGAGGGCACTGTCGACTGCATCCTGACGCCCCTGCCGGTCCGGGAGAGCCGTCTCATCAGTGAGGATCTGTGCGTGGAACAGATTTATCTGGGGCTGCCGCAGCGCCACCCTCTTGCTGCCAAAACCAGCCTGTCCGTGCCGGATCTGCTGGCCGAGCGGATGCTGACCCTCGGGCGCGGGCACCGGCTCTATGATCAGGTGCAGTCCTTGTGTGCAGCTTCTGGCGCCGTGATGAGCGAGGATTATGAGGGGACCAGCCTTGATGCCCTGCGCCAGATGGTCTCCATCGGCATGGGCCTGTCGCTGTTTCCAGCTGCTTATGTGGCTTCCGAATTTGCACGGGAAAGGCAAGTGGTGCTGAGGGAACTGTCCGGCTGGCCCATGCAGCGGCTAATCGTGCTGGCCTGGCGTGAGGGTTCGCCGCGTCAGGCCCATTTCCTGCGGCTGGCGAAACTGGCGCGTGAAGGCATCGCCGCGTCAGGCCTTGAGGGCGTCAGCCTGACGGAGGCTTGAAGCAAAAAAGGGGACGCGATGCGCCCCCTTTCGCAGAGAATTCCGGCGAACCTGAAATCAGGCTTCAGCCGAAGCCTCTTCCTCGTCCTTCGCACCACCGGGAGCGGCGATCGTGGCGATGGTGAAATCGCGGTCGGTGATCGTCGGATGGCAGTTGGCCGGAACCTTGACGGCGGAGATGTGGAGCGACTCGCCGAGCTTGGCTTCAGCCAGATCGATCTCGAGGAACTCCGGAATGGCGTTCGCCGGAACGGTCATTTCAACCGTGTGACGGACGATGTTCAGCATACCGCCGCGCTTGATGCCCGGGCAGGTTTCCTGGTTCAGGAAGTGAACCGGAACGTTGACCACGAGGGTGGTGTTGCCGGACACGCGCAGGAAGTCAACGTGGGTCAGGTCGTCACGGACCGGATGACGCTGGAAGTCCTTGGCGATGACCTGATGCTTCTCGCCGTCCACATCGATGATGGCGATGTGCGTCAGGAAGCCGCCCTTGTGCAGGGCCAGAGTGGTTTCCTTGAGCGGAATCGAAATCGGCAGCGCGGCCTTCTTGTCACCATAGATGACGGCGGGGATGAGACCTTCGCGACGCAATGCACGAGCGGCCCCCTTGCCCACCCGGTTCCGCACAGATGCCTTCAGCTCGTAGCTGGCAGCCATGACAGTACTCCTTCGGATGTAAAAATGGACCGGCGCAACCTCAACCCAGTGGCCGGGGCAGCGGAATCGGTCCCTGCGCCGCCTCCAGGGGTGCGGGCGCGAGCGGGTCTATAGCCGAAAGGCTGGGAAAGCGCAAGCAATGCGCCCCGGATTGCGGGCGTTTTCAGCCCTTCAGGCGCCGGTCGGTGTTTTCCACGAAGGCCGGATCACTCTTGCGGGCAAAGGCATTGCGCCAGCCTTCCGCCAGAACCTCCATGGCTGCCAGTTCTGCGGCCTCTGCCGCATCAAGGCGGGGATTGAAACGGGCCGCAATCAGCCGGCTGAGCGGCCAGTCTGGATGCAGCCGTTCGATGAGGCGGATGGTGCCACCCGCCGTGACGCTGCCTTCCTCCAGAACCCGGTAGTACCAGCCTGTGAAGCCGGTTTTCTGGAAAGCAGGCGCCATGCCGGGCAGGCCGGTGTGCATGTTCAGTTTCCAGCAGGGCTGGCGGCCCTGGCAGATCTGCACCGTGGCGCCATCCATCTTCAGGATGTCACCAAGGTAGAGGTTCGCCTCGGTCAGTCCGTGGCTGGAGATGTTCTCGCCAAAGCAGCCGGGCTGGAAGAACTCCGCCTGCTCCGGCCATGCGGCGGTCCAGTGGGGCATGTGATCGGCAGCATAGTGATGCAGTGCCTTTTCCAGCCCGCCATGAACGGCTGTGTCTGCCTGCTCGTCGCCGGAGAGCCCGGTCTTCGACAGCCAGAGGGTATCCTGGGTGGCCTGCTTGGCAATGGCACTCGGGGCCTTGTCCTCCCAGCGGTCCTGTGCCTTGCCGGTGAAGACGCCAAGGATGGATGCTTCCAGATGCTGGGTCATGTGCTGTTCCTTTCCGGCGAATTGGCGGACAGCCTACTGGCCGTCAGGTCTGGGTGGAAATGAAAAAAAAAGGCACCCGTTTCCGGATGCCTCTTCACGTTGGCCAGAGCTTTTGTCCCGGTCAGTTGAACAGGCTCGACACCGATTCTTCCAGCGCCGTGCGGTTGATCGCCTCGCCCATCAGCGGGGCAATCGAGACGGCACGGATGTTGGCGGCAGCCTTGATGGCGGCGGTCGGCTCGATGGAGTTGGTGATCACCAGTTCCTTGAGCTTGGACGCAGAGACGCGGGCAACTGCGCCGCCGGACAGAACGCCGTGGGTGATGTAGGCCGTCACCGACTTGGCGCCCTTGTTCAGCAGGGCCTCTGCCGCGTTGCACAGGGTGCCGCCGCTGTCGACAATGTCATCGACGAGGATGCAGTCCATGCCATCGACGGTGCCGATGATGTTCATGACTTCCGACTCGCCCGGACGGTCACGGCGCTTGTCGACGATGGCGAGCGGCGCATCGATGCGCTTGGCCAGCGCACGGGCGCGCACCACGCCGCCGACGTCCGGCGATACGACCATCACGTTGTCCGTGGCGTAGCGCTCCTTGATGTCGCGTGTCATGACCGGCGCTGCAAACAGGTTGTCGGTGGGAATGTCGAAGAAGCCCTGGATCTGTCCGGCGTGCAGGTCGAGGGTGAGAATGCGGTCGGCGCCAGCTTCGGTGATCAGGTTGGCCACCAGCTTGGCGGAGATCGGCGTGCGGCCCGAGGCGCGGCGGTCCTGACGGGCGTAGCCAAAGTAGGGGATCACCGCGGTGATGCGGCGCGCCGAGGAACGGCGCAGGGCATCGATGATGATCAGCAGTTCCATCAGGTGGTCATTGGCGGGGTAGCTTGTGGACTGAACCACGAAGACATCCTCGCCACGGACGTTTTCCTGAAGCTCGACGAAAATCTCCTGGTCAGCGAAACGCCGCACCTGGCAGGCAGCCAGAGGAACATCCAGATATTTGGAAATTTCTTCGGCAAGCGCGCGATTGGAGTTGCCCGCGACAATTTTCATGGGCGACTGGTCCTTTTGTGCGACGCGGCAACGCCGGACCCTGAAGGCCCCTGCCTCACGTCTTCAGTTACGCGTCCATGTCACGCACCAGTGCGGTGCGCGGCACCCCGAGTTTTGCTTGTCTCAGGCGGCGGCGTTGTAACAACCCCGCTGCCATACGACAACACCACAAAAGGCTGTGGCAGCGCTTTTTTCTGCTGCGGTGCACCTAAGGCAAATACTTAGGCGTGCAATTGATCCCTTGAGGGCTCAATACGTGTTCACCCAGGCCTTGAGTTCGAGCACCGCGCGTGAAGCAATCTGCTGGAGCGAGGAGGTGCTGACCGACATCCAGGGGTCGCCGCTCACGCCGCCGATGGCCTCTGTTCCCGAGATTCGGGTCAGCCGGACACCATTGGCATCGAAAACGTCAAAGACGAAGAAGACCGATCCGCCCGCAGGCGTGCCGGTGGCGGTCAGGTAGCCCTTCACACGGTAGGTCGGCTTGGCGTCGATGCGGCGAACAAGCTTCAAGCGCTCGATGCTTGCCCGTGTGCCGATCTCCTGGGCCAGTTCGTCTGCCGTGTTTCCCGGAGCGCCGGTGAAGGGCTCGAAAGCAAAGCTTGCCTGATCTGCCGGCACCTTCGGCGCCGGGGTCAGCGTGTGGTTGCCCGGAACGGACGGCGCGACAGTCCTTGGGGTCGGGGCTGTCTGGTTGCAGGCCGCAACGGCGAGAAGAAGGGTTGCGGCGCAAAGCCTCTTGGCCGTGGAGGACATGAGTGTCGTCATCTGTTCCCGAATACCGTTTCTGGTGGCGGCGGCCGCAGTCGCCTGAGCGCCGGAAATCCTGTGTGTGGACAGGTTTAGCTTGCCTTGACCGGAAGGTCGAGAGGCAGTTCCGAAAGAGAAACAGGTCCATCCACGCCAGTGAGATAGGTCCGCCCCAGCGACATGGCCGTTTCCGTACCCGAATCGGCCAGAATCATGTGCATGAAGATGACCATGTTCGGCTCAACTACGGCATCATTGCCGCTGTAGGCCATGGGCCAGTCCATCCAGCTGGGCGTGAAGCGGGCGCCGAGCGAGTAGCCGCAGGCATTGAGCCGGTGCGGCAGCATGTTGCGCGCATCCATGGCGCCGGCATGGGCATCGAAGATCTCGCCAAAGGTGCAGCCGGTCTGAAGCTTGCTCTCAACGGCGGCGAGCGCCTCGCAGCAGGCTTCGTGCATGACCATGTGGCGGGGAGTTGCGGCGCCAACCGCCACTGTGCGCATCAGCGCCACGTGATAGTGCCGGTAGGTGCCGGCCAGTTCCAGCGTGATCTGGTCCTGCGCCGAAAGCTGGCGGCGGCCTGACTTGTAGCGGCACAGCAGGGCATCACGGCCCGAGCCGATGATGAACTCGTTGCCCGGATAATCCCCGCCACCCTCGAAAATGGCCGTATGCATGGCTGCCAGAATGCGCCCCTCATCCGCGCCGGGGCGGATTTCGTCGAGGCCGGCCAGGTAGGCGGCATCTGCGAGTTTTGCGGCCTGCCGCACATAGACCAGTTCTTCGGCGCTCTTGATCGCCCTGAGGCGCGGGATGATGTGCGAGGCATCCGACAGTTCGGCAAAGCTGCGCAGGGCTTCGTCCAGCTCGCGGCCGAGCTTTGCGGTCAGCCCGTGGGTGTCATATTCGATGCCGAGCCGGGCGCCGAGCAGATCCATGTCGAAAAGCATGTCCTTCAGCTGCCCCACCGGGCTGGCGCCGCCCCGGTCGACCCAGATGCGGATGTCGGAGATGTTGGACGTGTGCTTGGCCTGCCGCTCGTCGGCCGAGCGTGTCAGCAGCACCTTGCGTCCGTCAGCGGTAACGACCAGGCACTGGAAGAAGCAGAAGCCGAAGGTGTCATAGCCCGTCAGCCAGTAGGAGCTTTCCTGCGCGAACAGGAGCAAGGCATCCAGCTTCTCCTCAGCCATTCGCGTCTTCAGCCGTTCGAACCGGCTCTCGAATTCCGCATCGGTGAAATGCAGCGCCATCGGGTCAGTCTCCTGTCAGCACGAGTGCGGAAATCTGGCGGCCATAGTCCGGCTCCTTGCGGTGCGTGGTGCGCCGGTAGGAGAAGAAACGGGCCTCATCGGCATAGGTGCACAGACCAAGACTTTCGGCCCGGCCTGTGCCTGCCGCCTGCAGGCGGGCGATGATGAAGGCCTGCAGATCGAACATGAAGTGGTTTTCGCGCCCCGACGTGCCGAAGAAGCGGCCGCAGCCGGGCGCTTCCGCCTCGAAACGCTCGCGGAACTCCGGCCCCACTTCATAGGCGGCGGCCGAAATGCAGGGGCCGAGCACGGCGATGATGTTCTCCCGCCTTGCGCCGAGCTTTTCCATGGCCGCCAGCGTGTTGTCGAGAACGCCGGTCAGCGCGCCGCGCCAGCCTGCATGAGCCGCGCCGATGACACGGGCCTGAGGATCGGCAAACAGCACCGGGCCGCAGTCGGCGGTGGACACGCCGATGACAAGGCCGGGGGTGGCCGTGACCAGCGCATCCGCCGTCCGGTCGTCGCCTTCGCCAAATGGCTTGCTGACGGTGATGACATCGGGTGAATGCACCTGATAGGGCGAGACGAGCTGTTCCGGTCCCGCACCCAGCATGCCGGCAACGCGGGCGCGGTTTTCCAGCACATGCGCCCTGTCGTCATCGGAGCCAAGGCCAATGTTGAGGCTGCTGTAGATGCCGGTGGAAACGCCGCCCTGCCGGGTGAAAAAGCCGTGGCGGATGACGCCGGGCAGGGTCAGAAGGTCAGCGGTAATCATCAAGCCTCTCCGGAATTTGCGCCAGCGTGCGGCGGAAGAGCCTCACTGTCAAACGGGGCCGGAACAAGGCCCGGTTGCGCAATGCACAGCACCTTGAAAAGGCCGCCCATTTCCTGCGGCCCAGCCAGCCGCTCCACTTCGCTGCGGATGCGCTCCTGCGTGGCGGTGTCCTTGCCTGCGCCCAGTTGCCCGGCCCGCTCAAGCAGCCCCATGCGCAGCAGGAATTCGCCTTGTGTCAGCGGCGAGGCTACGGTTGCCCCGCTGCGCCGGGCGGCAGCGGCCAGCACCTCGAAATCCACATGCGCCGTCAGATCGGCAAGGCCGGGTTCGGCCAGCACGTCCTGATAGGCATGGCGGCGCAGCGCCTGCAGCGTGTCGCCGGGCGCAGAGCGCAGGTAGCCGTAGTCGATGAACAGCGCTGCTCCGCCATGCGCCGTGATTCTGGCGGCGGCGTCCTGCGCAACGGCGGCGGAGAGCGGCGAGGTTTCGAGGATGGCGCCAAGCGGTGCGTTTGCAGCGGTGTCAGGAATGGCGGCCAATGGCAGGCGGCCGGGACCCGTGCCAAAGGCAAGGTTTCCGGCTTCATCCAGCCCCACCATCCGCTCGCGCCAGCCCTCTGGCGTCTTCACGTATTGATGGATGGGCAGGGCATCGAAAAACTCGTTGGCGATGAGGATCACCGGCCCTTCCGGGACCTCGCGCAGGCTGGAGTGCCATTGCGGCGCGAGCGGTGCAGTGGCGAGCGCTTCTGCCTGCCGCGCCTTCAGCCGGGGACTGATTTCGACGAGATGCAGGCTGGCAGCGCGCAGGAAGGCCGGGCGCAGGCTTGCCATGCGCAACAGATCCGCCATCAGCGTGCCGCGTCCGGGGCCGGTTTCCACCAGCCGCACGGTCTGTGGCGCGCCCATCGCCTCCCAGGCGGAGAGGACGAAGGCGCCGATGAGCTCGCCGAACATCTGGCTCACTTCCGGCGCGGTGATGAAGTCGCCCTTCGCGCCAAAGGGCTCTGCGGCGGTGGTATAGTAGCCATGCTGCGGATCGGCGAGGCAGGCGGCCATATAGGCTGCCACCGTCATCGGCCCTTCCGCCGCGATCTGGCGGATGAGCTTTTCCTTCAGCGGCGAGGCGGGCAGGGCATCTCTCCTCATGCGGCCCTGGCTCTGCGCCAGCTCCAGACCATCAGGGCGATGCCGGCGATGATCATCGGGCCGGACAGCAGCATGCCCATGGTGAAGCCGCCGGGCAGGAAGCCGATCTGGGCGTCGGGCATGCGGAACTCTTCGGCGATGGAGCGGGTGATTCCATATCCGGCGGCAAAGGCTCCGGCGAGGAAGCCCGGCTTCTGCAGCAGGCCAAAGCGGTGCGACATGAGGCGCAGGACGAGGAACAGCAGCACGCCTTCCAGCGCTGCCTCATAGAGCTGGCTCGGATGGCGCGGGATGTAGCCGCCGGAGGGGAACTCTACCGCCCAGGGCACATCCGTGGGGCGGCCCCACAATTCGTCATTGATGAAGTTGGCGAGCCGCCCGAAGAAAAGCCCGATGGGCGCGGCAATGCCAGCAAGGTCAAACAGCGTCAGTAGCGGGATGCCGCGGGCACGGGCAAACAGCACCATGGCCAGCACGGTTCCGGCAAAGCCGCCGTGGAAGGACATGCCGCCATTCCAGACGGCGAAAATCTCCACCGGATTGGCAAGATAGGTCAGCGGGTCATAGACCAGCACATAGCCCAAGCGCCCGCCCACGATGATGCCGACGGTGCCCCAGGTGACGAAATCGTCAATATCCACAAGGCCGGGCCGGGGAACGGCCTGCCACAGCCTGTCCTTCTGCACAGCAAGGCGCATGTAGCGCCAGGCCAGCAGGATGCCCACGATGTAGGACAGCGCGTACCAGCGCAGTGCGAAGGGGCCAACCTCGAAGATGACCGGGTCAACGGCGGGGAAGGGCAAAGCGAGAACGGGCATGCAGGGTCCAGTGCTGTTGATCCGGGGCGATTTGCCAGCGGCACCAGACCTTGCGCATTCCCCCCGGTGCGTCAAGTCGCTGCATTGCCGCCTTGAACTTGGAGCAAAAGGTCAATACCTGTGTGACACGGCCCGCAGTGCCTCGCCGGATTGGTCCGGAGAGCAAGCGCAAGGGTGGGCCGTCACCATCTTCAGGAGTGCGTCATGACCCAGGGCCCGAACAGGATTTTCGACGATTTCGCCAAGCTCATGACTGACGCCGCCGGTGTGGCGCAGGGAGCCCGCCGTGAGGTGGAGACCGCTTTCCGCGCTCAGGCCGAGCGTTTCCTGGCCGATATGGATCTGGTGAAGCGTGAGGACTTTGACGTCGCCCGCGACATGGCGGTGCGTGCGCTGGACCAGATCGAGGCTCTGGAGGCCCGGATCGCGGCGCTTGAGGCAAAGCTGGCTGAAACCGAGGCAAAGCCTGCCCGTAAGGCCAAGACCGAGGGCTGATCAAGCCCTTGCGGCTGCAATGCAGCGGCGGCGGGAGGCGTTTCCGCCGTCACAATGCCGTGAAACGGCCTGCGCCGGCGCGCAGGAAACAATCGTCCACAGGATTTGATCAAAACCTCAGGGCGGTTTCCTGCTGCATTTGCGAAGGAAGTTTATATACTGATTCCAAACAGGGATTCGCACGCGCCCCGAAATGGGTCCTGTTTTGACCCTGCCGCCACCGGCGGTTTGGCGCGGCCTCTGTTCAGGGGAAGACGCTGGATTTGCGGAAATCCGCCCCTTATCCGGCTCCCGTAAACGGGGAGGATCGCCATGAGCCTCATCGAAATCGACTTTGAACGCCCCGACAATCCCGTCGATCTGATCGAACACGTGGCTGCGCTCAACGAGTGGGCTTTCGAGCGTTCGGATGATGACGAGATCACCATTTCCATCGGCGGATACTGGTGCGACTATCACGTCTCCTTCTCCTGGATGGAGGAGTTGGAGGCCCTGCACCTGGCCTGTGCCTTCGATCTGAAGGTAACCGAGCCGCGCAAGACCGAGGTGATGCGCCTCCTCTCGCTCGTCAACGAGCAGATGTGGATGGGTCACTTCGACCTGTGGAGCAAGGAAAACGTCATCATGTTCCGCCAGTCCCTGCTGCTGGCAGGCGGTGCGGAAGCTTCCGGTGCGCAGATCGAAGGGCTGCTGGCCAATGCGCTGGAAGCCTGCGAGCGCTATTATCAGTCCTTCCAGTTTGTTGTCTGGGCTGGCAAGACAGCTCAGGAGGCGCTGGAGTGCGCCTTGTTCGAGACCGCAGGAGAAGCATGAGTTTTTCAGCTGAGCGCCCGTTCGCCGTTGTCGGCGCGGGCAAGATGGGCGGCGCAATGATCGCCGGATGGATGGCCCGCGGCGTCGATGCCGCCAGCCTTCTGGTCGTTGACCCCGCGCCGTCCGCCGCTCTCGTGGCCCAGCTGGACAGCCACGGCATTGTCCATGCGCCGAAGGTGCCGGAAGGCGTCAAGGCGGGTATGGTGCTGCTGGCCGTTAAGCCGCAGATCATGGGCGATGTGCTGCCGGGGCTGAAGCCTGCGGTGGCTGACGATACGCTGGTGCTGTCGGTTGCCGCCGGCACGCCGGTGCGCACCTTCGAAGCGGCATTCGGAGATATTGCTGTCATTCGCGCCATGCCCAACACGCCCGCCATGGTGGGAAGGGGCATCACCGCGCTTTATCCCAACGCCCGCGTCACGGCAGCACAGCGCGAGACCGCCGGGCAGCTTCTGTCGGCGATCGGTGCCGTCGAGTGGCTGACCTCGGAAGGGCAGATCGATCTTGTTACCGCCGTCTCCGGCTCGGGCCCTGCCTATGTGTTCCTGCTGGCAGAGTGCCTGGCGGAAGCCGGGCGGCGCGCCGGTCTTCCGGCGGATCTCGCTGCACGGCTTGCCGAAGCAACGGTGAGCGGGGCAGGGGAACTGATGCATCAGTCTGACGACACGCCCGCAACCCTGCGGCAGAACGTCACTTCGCCCAATGGCACGACGGCGGCGGCTCTTTCCGTGCTGATGGCTGAAAACGGCCTGCAGCCGCTGATGGACACTGCGGTCGAAGCTGCTGCCCGCCGCGCCCGGGAACTCGCCGGTGCCTGACGGGGCTGCCGCATTGCTTGCCTTTGCCTCTTCCATGCGGACAGGATGTGCCTACCTATAAGGGGAACACATCCTGCCAAGGCATCCAAGAAGGAGGCGGACATGGCACCGGAAGCAGAAGGCACCGCAGGCAAGACCGGGAAGAGCGGACGCAAAGCTGCGCCACGTCCCGATGACAGGACGACGGCTGTCGAGGCTTTTCTCGGGCTGCTCGCCACCCGGTCGTATGCTGAGATTTCCCTGACTGATATCGCCGAAGCCGCCGGGCTGAAGCCCTCTGCTCTCCGGCAGGCTGTTTCCGGCAAGAGCGAGCTTCTGGCTGCCTTCGCCGGGCAGGTGGATGCCGCCGTGCTGGATGGCCGCGATGACAGCATGTTTGACCAGCCGCCGCGTGACCGGCTGTTCGATGTGCTGATGACACGCCTGGATGCGCTGGCCCCCCACAAATCTGCGCTGACCCAGCTGCGTAAGGATGCCATGCGTGATCCGGCGCTGGCCATGTGCCTGAACGGTATCGCCGTGCGCTCGCAAGGCTGGATGCTGGCGGCTGCCGGTGTTTCCATTCCCGGCATCAAGGGCCGTCTGGTGCAGCAGGGGCTCGCGGTTTCCTTCGCCCGTGTGCTCGAAACCTTCCTTGAGGAGGAAGACGAAAGCCTGCCGCGCACCATGGCCGCCCTCGACAAGGAACTGGACCGGGGCGAGGATTGGCTGCGGCGGTTGGGAGCGGTGGAACGGGTGACGCGCCCCGTGGCCTGCGGCCTGATCAAACTCGCCGGAAAGGCGATGTCCCGCCGCAAGTCCCGGCGCAGCGAAGCAGCCCCAAGCGTTGCATCTGAGGCTGGCGGAGAGGCTGCGGCTCAGCCGGTCTAACCGTTATCTGCCTGTCTGCAAGGGCTTGCGCGGTTGCGCCGGGCGCGGCACTGTGAAGATCCTTTCGCATGGATTTTCCGGAGACCTGCCATGACCCCGAGCGCTTCCGCGCAGCCGATCAGTTTTGACGATTTCCTGAAGGTGGATATCCGCGTCGGGCAGATCATCGAGGCTGCGCCCTTTCCCGAGGCGCGGAAACCGGCGATCAAGCTGGTGATCGACTTCGGCCCGGACATCGGCATCAAGAAAAGCTCCGCCCAGATCACCAGACACTACACCCCGGAAGGCCTCGTTGGCCGCCGGGTGCTGGCAGTGGTCAACTTTCCTCCGCGCCAGATCGGCCCGATGCGCTCCGAAGTCCTGACGCTCGGCGTGCCGGATGCAGACGGCGAAGTCGTCCTCATCACCCCCGATCAGGACACCCCGCTGGGCGGACGTTTGTTCTGAGCTTTACCCCGGAATGCGGAAGCGGGCCCTGAGGCCGCCAAGGGCGCTTTCTTCCAGCTGGATGTCGCCGCCATGGCTGCGGGCTATGTCGCGGGCGATGGCAAGGCCAAGGCCGCTGCCGGAGGCGTCCTGATTGCGGGCTTCGTCCAGCCGGTAGAAGGGGCGGAACACGTTTTCCCGCTCTTCCTCCGGAATGCCGGGTCCATCGTCGTCGATGATCACGGTCAGCCAGCCGTCCACATGGCGGCCCTGGATATCGACGCGGCTGGCGTGTCTTGCGGCATTCATGACCAGATTCATGAGGCTGCGTTTCACGGCATTGCGCCGCATTTCCACTTCCGGCTCGCCGGTGAAACTGGAGGAAACGCTGGCGCCGGAAATCTCGGCGGCCTCCTCCAGTTCCTCCAGCATCAGGGTGATGTCCGCCGTCTCCACCGCCTCGCCATTGTCGCCGCGCGTGAAGGCGAGATAGTCCTCCAGCATGTTGCTCATCTCGTCCACGTCACGCTTGAGGCCTTCGGTCTCCGGTGTTTCGGGGATGAGGGCAAGCTGCAGGCGGAAGCGGGTGAGGATTGTGCGCAGGTCATGGCTGACACCGGCCAGCATGGTGGTGCGCTGGTCGATCTGCCGCTCGATGCGCCGGCGCATTTCGATGAAAGCCTGTGCGGCCCTGCGCACCTCGCGTGCCCCGCTGGGGCGGAAATCATCCACCGGCCGTCCCTTGCCGAAGCCTTCCGCCGCATTGGCCAGCCGCTCGATGGGCCGGATCTGATTGCGCAGGAACAGCATGGCAATGGAGATCAGCACCAGCGAGCTGCCGACCATCCAGACCAGAAAGATATGCGAGTTGGAGGCATAGGTCTGGCTATGGCGGGCCACCACGCGCAGCACCTTGTCCTTGAGCTGAATGCGGATCTCGACGAAGCGGGACCGGCCGATGGTGTCCACCCAGAAGGGCTTGCCAATGCGCTGGGAAATCTCGCGGCTGAGATTTTCTGCGACCAGATCGAAGAAGGCCCTGGGCCGGGGAGAGGGCAAGGGCTCGGGCGGCAGGATTGACACGGACATGTCCAGCGTCCGGCTGCCCATTTCCTCGATCAGCCGGTAATCGGCGTCCTGGGGGTAGTTCTCCAGCGTATAGACCAGCGCCGCGATTTCGCGCACCACCGCCTGTGACAGGCGGAAGGTGACCTGCTGGTAGTGCTGTTCCATGATCACGAAAGCGAGCACAGACTGCAGCAGCACCATGGGCGTGACGATGATGAGCAGCGCGCGGGTGAAAAGCCCCTTGGGCATATGTCGGTAGATCCGCCCGGCCACCCGGCCGTAGATGAAGGCGAAGGGGACCAGCAGCGAATGCAGCAGCTTTCCCGCCAGTTTCGCAGCCGGGGCCAGAAATGCGCCAAAGCCTGCGAAAAGGCTGCGGAGGCGGGCGCGCGCTTCAGTCACAGGCCAGCCTGTAGCCGATGCCGCGCACCGTCTGCAGATAGACAGGGTTTGCCGGATCATCCTCGATCTTGCGGCGCAGCCGGTTGATCTGCACATCCACCGTGCGCTCGCCAAGGCCGCTGTCATCACCGACGATCTTGTGGCGCGGCACGGTGGCGCCGGGTTGTTCGGCGAAAATGGTCAGGATCTGGCGCTCGCGGTCGGTCAGGCGGATCTGGCTGTCGCCCCGGCGCAGCTCGCCCCGCTCCGTGACGAAAACGAAGGGGCCAAAGCGGATTTCCGGCTGGCGGTCTATCCGGCGGGTGGCACCGCGCCGCAGGATGGCGGCGATGCGCAGCATCAGTTCACGCGGGTCGAAGGGCTTGGGCAGATAGTCATCCACCCCGGCCTCAAGCCCGGCGATACGGTCTTCCGCCTCGGCGCGGGCCGTCAGCATCAGGATGGGCACAGGGCTGTCCGCCCGCAGCGAGGCGGCAAGATCCAGCCCGTTCTCGCCCGGCATCATGATGTCGAGGATCAGGAGATCAAAGGCGAGGCCAGACAGGCAGCGCCGGGCCTCGGCGGCATTGGCGGCAGTTGTCACCCGGTAGCCGTTTTCCTGCAGCACCCTGCCCAGCAGATCGCGGATGCGGCTGTCGTCGTCAACCAGCAGGATGTGGATGGCGTTGTCGTCCGGCACCCGTGTCATTGCGTCAAGCCTCCGTACCGGCCAGCTCGGGCGCTGGGCCGCTGCTGCCGCTTTGGGGAATGTTGGAGAGCATGCGGGCCACCTCGGGCCGCCGCTCCGGATCAATCATCTGGAACAGGAATTGGCGCACGATGGCCGCATCCTGTCCGGGCAGGGCATCCACCGCTGCATTGATGCGCACTGCCTGCAGGGCATCCAGCTTGCGTGACAGCTTGTGGCCCTTGTCCGTGGTGTGCAGCAGGCGCTGGCGCCGGTCTGTTTCTCCGGGGCGCTGGTCGATGAAGCCCTCATCCACCAGTTGCTTCAGCACCCGGCCAAGGCTCTGCTTGGTGATGCGCAGGATGGCGAGCAGATCCGACACGCGGATGCCCGGATTTCTGTCGACAAAGTGCAGCACCCGGTGGTGCGCACGGCCAAACTCGAGCCCGGAGAGCAGCTGATCGGGGTCTGCGGTGAAATCCCGGTAGGCGAAGAACAGCAGTTCGATCAGGTCATAAGGCGTGGACCCGGTGGTCCCGCTGCCTGAAACGGGGGGGCTGTCTTGGGCCATCTGGGGCGCTGCAGGTGCTGTCTTGAAATTTATGTCAGCCATATTGACTTATTTCTGATCGATTGTTACCTGTAGCGGCACATTGACGAAATGTTCGGTCGCATGCGCCCCCGTGCCGGGTGTTTGTCCGGATCGTACATGGCCCTCATTCCCTTAAGAGAATCCGGGCTGGCAGTCTCCTCAAATGAGGATACTGTTTGTTACGGGTGCATGCAAAACCCCAGTATCAGGCCAAAGGCTGTTCTGGGTGTGCATCCAGAAAAATGGATACAAGAAGCAGATTGCGCCGGGCGACAAGGCGCGGGAGACAAGAACAATGGCTGGTATTCCCTTTGATCAACGCGATGGTGAAATCTGGTTCGACGGGAAGTTCATTCCCTGGGCTGATGCCAAGGTGCATGTGCTGACGCATGGCCTGCACTATGCCAGCGCGGTATTCGAAGGGGAGCGGGCCTATAACGGCCGGATCTTCAAGAGCGCCGAGCACACCGGGCGCCTGCATGCTTCCGCTGAGGTGCTTGGCTTCGAAATTCCCTTCTCTTCCGAGGTCATCAATGCCGCCAAGGAAGAACTGCTGAAGCGGATGAACCTCGTTGATGCCTACCTGCGCCCGATTGCCTGGCGCGGCAGCGAGATGATGGGCGTGTCGGCCCAGCATAACACCATTCACCTGGCCATCGCTGCCTGGGAATGGCCGAGCTACTTCAAGCCGGAAGAGCGGCTGAAGGGCATCCGCCTCGACATGGCAAAGTACCGCCGCCCGGACCCGGCCACGGCGCCGTTCAAGTCCAAGGCGGCCGGCCTTTACATGATCTGCACCCTGTCCAAGCATGAAGCCGAGCGCAAGGGCTATGCCGATGCGCTGATGCTGGACTGGCGCGGACAGGTGGCCGAGGCGACCGGCGCCAATGTCTTCTTCGTCAAGGACGGCAAGATCCACACGCCGAAGCCGGACTGCTTCCTCAATGGCATCACCCGCCGCACGGTGATCGACCTTGCCAAGGCGCGCGGTTTCGAGGTGATCGAGCGGGTGATCATGCCGGAGGAGCTGGACGGTTTCGAGCAGTGCTTCCTCACCGGCACGGCTGCCGAGGTGACGCCAGTGTCCGAGATCGGGCCCCACAGTTTCACGGTGGGCGAGATCACCAAGTCGCTGATGCTGGACTATGACGCGCTGGTGCGCGCGGACCCGGCAGGGCTGAAAGCGGCGGAGTGACGCCTCAACCTGTTTGGTAAGTCATAAAGGGCGGCTGCATCCGGTGCAGCCGCCCTTTTTGATTCTGCCGCCTGTGCTTACCGCCTCAGTGAGGCTTGGCGCCTGACGGATGCTGGGCGTGGAAGAGTTTGCCCTTTTCGGCCAAGAGCACCCAGCCGATGGCAATGACGCCATAGATGGCGCAGGCCAGCGCCATCGGCAGCAGGGTTCCGTCGAAATTCTGGCCGATGATGAAGCCGAGCACGGCGCCGCCCAGCGTGGTGGTGAAGCCGATGGCGGAGGAGGCGGTTCCGGCGATGGCGCCCAGCGGCTCCATGGACATGGCGTTGAAATTCGCGCCCATGAAGCCGAAGCTGGCCATGTTGATGGCCATGCACACGGTGAAGATGGCAAGGTTCTCGACACCCGCCAGCGCCAGGGCGACCTGCAGCAGGCCCATGGCGGTGAAGACCAGCACCGCACCGTGCGACAGGCGCCGCATGCCGATGATCGTGACCAGCCGCGAATTCAGGAACGAAGCCACGGCCATGGTAATGGCGACGGCGGCAAACACGAGCGGGAACCAGACGCCGAGATCGAAGATATCGACATAGATCTGCTGCGCCATGGAGATGAAGGCAAACAGACCGCCGAAAATGAAGGTCGTCGCCATGGTGTAGCCGACGCTGATGCGGGTCGTCGCCACCTTGAGATAGGCCAGGGAGATAGAGCCCGGCGAAAACGACTGACGGGCATCCTCAGGCAGTGTTTCCGGCAGGCGGAAAGCGGTCCAGACCAGCATGAGGATGCCTGCGCCCATGAGCGTGCTGAAGATCCAGTGCCATTCGGCCACCAGAAGAATCAGTTGCCCGATGGAGGGTGCCACGATGGGCACGGCCATGAAGATCATCATCACCAGCGACATGACCTGCCCCATGCGCCGTCCGGAATAGCAGTCGCGCACGATGGAAACCGCGATGACGCGTGTGCCGGCGCAGCCGATGCCCTGCAGAACACGGGCAATCAGCAGCTGGTCCAGATTTGTGCTGAACAGGGCAAAGACGCTGGCTGCGGCATAGAGCGCCAGACCGCCGATGAGAATGGTTCTGCGGCCAAAGGAGTCCGACAGCGGCCCGAAGATGAGCTGCGCACCGCCGAAGCCGATCAGATAGAAGATCAGGATCTGCTGGCGGTCATTCTCATTGGCAATGCCGAGCGCGTTGCCGATGTCGGGCAGGGCGGGCAGCATGATGTCCATCGCCAGCGCATTCAGTGCCATCAGAGCGGCAACCATGGTGACGAATTCGGCGAAGGACAGCCCAGGATGGGGCGTCTGGCTCGCGCCAGTGTTCCGGGCAAGATCGGACATAAACAAACCTTAGGTATGGTGCACAGCAGCCTGAAACGCGGCCCGCAGCCTGCGTTCCAACGTGCAAAAATATCAGTGTTGCCTATCAGTGGTCCAAATTGACCGGTCGGTCAACCCAGGGGCTCCGGGAAATTTCACGCTTTTGGCTGAACGCCGTTCCAGCGATCCAGCGCGGTCTCATCTTCGGCCTTGGCCGCAACCCAGCCGCCTGGTCCACCTTCGCGCAGGATTTCCTTCTTCCAGAACGGGGCTCTGGATTTGAGGAAATCCATCAGGAAATCAGCGGCTTCGAACGCGGCCCGGCGGTGGCGCGAGGCGGCGGTGACGAGCACGATCTGCTCGCCCGGCAGAATGCGGCCATGGCGGTGAATGACGGTGAGGCCGGTCAGCGGCCAGCGAGTCAGCGCTTCGCGGGCGATGCGCTCCAGCTCCTTCTCCGCCATGCCGGGGAAGTGCTCCAGCACCAGCGCTTCCAGCCGCCCGTCCTCGTCACGGCACAGGCCCGTGAAGCTGACGATGGCGCCCACATCGGCGCGGCCTGCGGACAGCTGCCGGGATTCGGCCTCCGCATCGAAGGGGCCGGGCTGGACGATGACGCGCAGGACCGGGCTCATCTTCAGCCCCCGGTCATGGGCGGGAAAAAGGCAATCTCGCGCGCGCCCGCGATCGGAGCGTCATGTTCGGCATGGGTCTGGTCGATGGCGGCACGGATCAGTTCCGGCTCGGCAAAGGCATGGCCATGGGCATCGTCGATGGTCTGCAGCCAGTTGATCAGGCCGCCCACGGTGGTCACGCTGTCCGGAAGGGTGATCTCTTCCTGCTCCACGCCGGTCCGCTCGCGCACCCAGGCAAAGTAACGGATGATCATGTGCCTCTCCTTCTTCGGCAGTCCTTGAGAGACTACTCCTCGATCAGATGGCCGATGCCAGCCCGGAAATAGTCGTAGCCGGTGTAGAGCGTCAGGACAGCCGCAATCCAGAGGGCGACAAGGCCGGACAATTCGGTTCCCGGCAGCACCTCTTCCCCGGCGGGGCCAGCAAGCAGCAGGGCAAGGGCCACGAGCTGCACCGTGGTCTTCCATTTGGCCAGCTTCGTCACCGGCACGCTGACGCGCAGCTCGGCCAGAAACTCGCGCAGGCCGGAGACCAGAATTTCGCGGCACAGGATGATGATGGCAGCGATCAGCGACCAGCCGCCGATATCCCCCTTTGCGACCAGCAGCAGCAGACAGACGGACACAAGCAGCTTGTCGGCAATCGGGTCCAGCATCCGGCCGAGCGCGGACTGCTGCTGCCAGGCGCGGGCCAGATAGCCGTCGAAGAAATCGGTCACGGCGGCGGCGATGAAGATGGTCAGCGCAATCCAGCGCGCCGTGTTGCCCTCGAAATAGAAGCAACCCACCACCGCAGGCACCGCAAGAATGCGGGCGTAGGTCAGGAGATTGGGCAGGGTCAGGGCGACGTGTCTGGCCATGTGAAGTATCTGCTTCGCGTCTCGGGCGGCGGGTCAGCCGGACACAAGCATGAGGGCGCGCGGGTGTCAACGCATCTGGCGGATGAGTGACTTTGACAATGGGGCAGACGGCGCAAACCACCCTGAGTGCCGTCTTTGAACTGGTGCCGGCAAGGATGGAGCGGTAAGCCTGTCACAGCAAGTTGAAGCTGGGAGACCTGAGCGCATGCGCCTGAACGAATTGGGACAGCCGATTGGAGAGCCGGTGAGTGGATGGGCGGGTGCGGCAGCGCCGGTGGCTCAGGTGCTGCAGGGGCGCTGGTGCCGGCTTGAGCCGCTGAGCGCGGAACGCCACGGTGCAGAGCTTCATGCCGCATGGTCCGCTGACGCAGAGAACCGGGTCTGGACCTATCTGGCCTATGGACCTTTCGCCGGAGAGGCGGAGTGCATCGCCTTTCTGAAGACGATGGAAGGCAAGGCGGACCCGATGATGTTCGCCATCATCGATGAGGCCAGCGGCAAGGCCATGGGTGTTGGCAGCTATCTGCGGGTGGAGCCTGCGACAGGCTGCATCGAGGTGGGGCATCTGAACTTCGCCCCGGCCCTGCAGCGCACGCCGCTGGCGACCGAGGCCATGTATCTGATGATGCGCAATGCCTTCGAGGGGCTGGGCTTCCGCCGCTACGAATGGAAATGCGACGATCTCAACGCTCCCTCGCGTGCGGCTGCCGCACGGCTCGGCTTCACCTTCGAGGGGATCTTCCGGCAGGCCACCGTCTACAAGGGCCGCAACCGCGATACGGCGTGGTTCTCCATTCTCGACAAGGAATGGCCGCGGCTGAAAGCCGGTTTCGAGGCCTGGCTCTCACCGGACAATTTCGATGCCGATGGCCGGCAGAAGCGCAGTCTGGCGGAGTGCCGGGGGGACTGAGGGGTTAGGCGGAGCAGACCCAAACTCCGCGCCGCCCCGGCCTTGTGCCGGGGCCTGGTCCATTTCGCGCCGGGTAGAGTTCAGCGGCCTTGCGCCCCTGACAGGTCCCGGATCTTCGCTCCGCTCACGTCCGGGACGGCGCGGAGCCTGTGGGGCGCAAGAGAGAGGTTGTCCCTCTCCCTCAGCTCTTGAAAATCAGATCGCCCTGCTGGTCGATCAGGAGCTTGGCCTTGCGGATGGTGAATTCGGCAGCCTCGTCGCGGGTGGGCAGCTGGTCGGCGCGGATGAAGCGGTGCTCGCGGTCCTCGCCGTCAATTTCCTTCAGGATACGGCCTGCGATCTGCCACTGGCTGCCGGCCTGGCGCGGTTCGGCGATGATGCGGCAGCTCTTGTAGTCTTCGGTGGCCGCTGCGGCCGGGGCGGCTTCAGCGGCTGAACCGCCCTTGAAAAGTGATCCGAACAGTTTTCCCAGCATCTGCCTGTCCCGTCCTTGCGGTTTGATATGGTCTGCGCCCCGTCATGCCAAGGCTTGCGATGCTGAGGCATCGCGCCTTGAAATTGCTCAGTCGCAGCGCGGCCCAAGGTCACGGTCGACCCAATGGCGGCGGCAAAGGGAAACATAGGACTCTTCGCCGCCAATCACCACCTGTTCGCCTTCCTCGACGATCCGCCCGCTGCCGTCAAGCCGTGCAACCATGGTTGCCTTGCGGCCGCACCAGCAGATGGTCTTGATTTCCTTCAGGCTGTCGGCCAGCGCCAGCAGGGCCTTGCTGCCCGGGAAGAGCTTGCCCTGAAAATCGGTGCGCAGGCCGAAGCACATCACCGGCATGCCCAGCCGGTCGGAGGCGTGGGCCAGCTGCCACACCTGTTCCTCGGTGAGGAACTGCGCCTCATCGACAAACACAGCGTCAATGGGGGCGGCTTCATGGGCCTTGCGGATATGGTCCAGCAGGTCATCCCCGGAAAGGAAGATATCCGCCTCCGCCGACAGCCCTATGCGGGAGGAGATGCGGCCGACGCCTGCCCGGTCATCTACGGCGGCCGTCAGCAGCAGGGTGCGCATGCCCCGTTCCACATAGTTGTAGGAGGCCTGGAGCAGTACCGTCGACTTGCCGGCATTCATGGAGGAGTAGTTGAAATAGAGCTTGGCCATCGGTCCCGCGCCGGTCTGTTCGCTTCGGCGGGAATCGGTTCCGCCCTTTGTCACACTCTTGCCATGCAGCCGGTCAGACACAAACGGCAGGCGGCAGGCTGCGGGCATAAACTGTGGAAGGCAGACCCTGACGGGCTTTCTCAGGGAATGGCGATGTCCACGATCAGCGGCACATGGTCCGAGCCCACGTCCCCGCCGATGGCGACATTGCGGATTGTCACCTTGTCCGAGACGGCGGCATGGTCCACCGCCGAGCCCAGGATCCAGCGGAAGCGGTAGTCATAGAAATAGCGTGTGATCACGGGCACAACGGCCGGGAAGCGCACACGCATGCCAGCCTGTTGAAGCAGGTTCTCGAAGTGGTTCGAGAGGGGGGAGGTGTTCCAGTCACCGATCATGATGGCCGGCTCGGAGGCGGGCAGTGCATCAATCACACCGGCGAGTGCAGCAAAATAGTCTTGCCGGGACTGCCAGCGGCAGGGTGAGCGCGGGCTGTCCGGATGCACAGCAATGAAGTTGAGCGGCGAACCATCCACATCGATGATGGCGGAGAAGATTTCCCTGTTGCCATAGCGTCTGGGGCCGCAGGCACCCTCAACCGGTATGACCGTGCTGGATTTGACCGGGTACCGGGAGAAGGCGATCATGCTGCCAAGATCGCCGATTAGGAAATTCTCGAAATAGGGGCCGAGGCCGATCAGGGGCGTGTCGTCGCCCTGCCGCTTCCGGTGGCGCATCTGATAGGGCCATTCGGTTTCCTGAAACACGAGAATATCGGGCTTCAGGCTCTCAAGATAAGCCATGAAGTCCGGATCGCCGAGATAGCGCGTCTCCAGATTGATCGAGACGATCCGCAGATTTTTCGTGGCCGGAACACTCGCGCCGGCCAGACCGGGAGCGACGACCCTGTAGGTATGATAAAGTGCAAGGCCGAGCGCCACGGACAGAACAAGGCCCGTGAACAGAAAAAGCCGCCGCAGTTGCTTGCCTGGACGGGGCCGTCCGGCGAGACGGATGCAGATGGCGGCGAGAAACACGGCTGCAAACCCGCCGCCAATCAGCTGCGGCAGGAAGAAGCTCATGTTGTCGGCAACCCAGATGTCCGGCGCGACGAAGGGCCCGAAGGACAGAAGGCCGAACAGCAGGGCCACCAGCAGGCCCATGACGGAGGCAAGGCGCAGAAGCCGGGAGAAAATCGAGACTTTACCGCCGGTTTGGTCTGTCATCGGGTCTGCCGTCTCCTGTTGCACTGCAGCGCGGGCAGGCCCGTCCTAGCACGGACGGTTATTCGTGGAAATGATCGTAGACCAGCTTTGCGACGGATTCCGAAATACCGGGCACCGCCATCAGATCGTCAATGCCCGCCTTTGAAACGGCCTTTGCCGTGCCGAAGTGGCGCAGCAGGGCGCGCTTGCGGGCGGGGCCAATGCCGGAGATGTCATCCAGCGGGTTGCGGGCGATGTCCTTCTTGCGCTTGGCCCGGTGGGTGCCGATGGCAAAACGGTGCGCCTCGTCGCGCAGGCGCTGCACGAAATAGAGCACGGGATCGCGCTCCGGCAGCATGAAGGACGGGCGGCCTTCCATGAAGAACTTCTCCCGCCCCGCATCCCGGTCCGGCCCCTTGGCGATGCCGACCAGCGGCACATCGGTGACGCCCAGTTCCGTCAGCATCTCCCGCACCGCATTGAGCTGGCCCTGACCGCCGTCGATGAAGACGAGATCCGGCCATGCGGGCATGTCGGCGTTGCCGGCCTGCACGCCATCGTCTTCCTCGTCGTCCTCAAGGCCGGTTTCTCCGTCGCTCTCCGGTGCCGGATCATCTGCTGCGGTCAGCGGCGTGCGCGCGTGTTCCTTCAACAAACGGGAGAAGCGGCGGGTCAGCACCTCGCGCATCATGCCGTAGTCATCGCCGGGGGTGATGTCCTGCGACTTGATGTTGAACTTGCGGTACTGGCCCTTGGCGAAGCCCTCCGGTCCGGCGACGATCATGCCGCCGACCGCATTGGTGCCCATGATGTGCGAGTTGTCGTAGACCTCGATGCGGCGCGGGGCGGCGGGCAGGCCGAACACCTCGGCCACGCCCTGCAGCAGGCGGCCCTGGCTGGAGGTTTCCGCCAGCCGCCGGCCAAGCGCCTCGCGGGCGTTGGTGAGCGCGTGGTCCACCAGTTCCTTCTTTTCGCCGCGCTTGGGAACAGCGATTTCCACCTTGCGCTCAGCCCGCTCGGAAAGAGCCTGCGACAGCAGGTCCATTTCCTCGATCTCATGCGACAGCAGGATCAGGCGCGGGGCGGGCTTGTCGTCATAGAACTGGGCGAGGAAGCTCTCCAGAATGGCCGCTTCCTCGAAAGACTTGTCGGCCTTGGGGAAATAGGCGCGGTTGCCCCAATTCTGGCCGGTGCGGAAGAAGAACACCTGCACGCAGGTCTGCCCGCCCTCCTGATGGATCGCGACCACATCCGCCTCATCGACGGTCTGCGGGTTGATGCCCTGATGCGATTGCACATGCGACAGGGCCGCCAGCCGGTCGCGGTAGACGGCGGCATGCTCGAAGTCGAGCTGCTGGGAGGCCGCCTCCATCTGGGTGGCCAGCTCCTTCTTCACCGCCTGGCTGCGGCCGGAGAGAAAGCCGCGCGCCTCTGCCACAAGCCGGGCGTAATCCTCGTTCGAGCTCTCGCCCGTGCAGGGGCCTGCACAGCGTTTGATCTGGAACAGAAGGCAGGGCCGGGAGCGGTTCTCGAAATAGCTGTCCGTGCAGTTGCGGATGAGAAAGGCCTTCTGCAGCGCATTGATCGTGCGGTTAACTGCGCCAGCCGAGGCAAAGGGGCCGAAATAATCCCCCTTGCGCCGCCTCGCGCCGCGGTGCTTGACGATGGCGGGGGCTGCATGGTCGCCTGTCAGCAGGATGTAGGGGAAGGACTTGTCGTCGCGCAGCAGCACGTTGAAGCGCGGCCGCAGGCGCTTGATCAGGTTCGCTTCCAGCAGCAGGGCTTCGGTTTCCGTGCGGGTGAGCACGAACTCCATGGCGGCGGTGGCCATGATCATCCGCATGATGCGGTTCGACTGCCCTTGCAGGCGGGTGTAGCTGGTGACGCGCTTCTTCAGGCTGCGGGCCTTGCCCACATAGAGCACGTCGCCATTCTCATCCAGCATGCGGTAGACGCCCGGCCCCATGGGCAGGCGGCGCACCACATCGGCAATCACTTCGACACCTTTCTTGCCGCTGGTGTTCTCGTCCTGCGCGGAGGTGAAGGTAACCTCCGGGGCCGCATGGGCCTCAACGGTCTCTTCTGCCTCTTCCGGGCGGTCCATGGCTGAGGGGCGGGATGTCATGATTTCACTATACCTCGGCCAGGCACAAAGGCCCGGCGAATCTGCTCCAACGTGGCGCCATTCTAGACGGCTTGAGCCGTGACGCTAATATGGGTGCGCCCGCTGCCGGTAGAATGGGGGTAAGTTACTCGCCGACGCCGATCACATCGGCGGTTTCCCAGGCCAGATGCTGCCCGCCATCCAGCGCCAGCATTTGCCCGGTGATCGAGCGCATGGCCCAGAAGTGGCGGACAGTCGCGCCAAATTCGTCCGGAGCCGGGCCGCGTTGCAGCAGAACGGCGCGCTGCTGGCGGGCAAAGTCCTCTTCTGTCTGGCGCTCATTGCGGAAGCTGGGGCCGGGGCCGATGGCGTTGACGCGGATGCGCGGGGCCAGCGCCTGCGCCATCATGCGGGTCTGCTCCCACAGGGCCGCCTTGGAGAGCGAGTAGCTGACAAAGCGCGGCGTCGTTTTCCACACGCGCTGGTCGATGATGTTGACCACCAGCCCCTCTTTTCCGGCGGGGAGGGCGCCGGCAAAGGCATCCGTGAGGAACAGCGGGGCCTTCACGTGAATGGCAAAATGTGCATCGAAAAGGGCCGGGTCGAGAGCACCAGCCTCATCGGGCTGGAATATCGAGGCATTGTTGACGAGAAGGTCCAGCTGACCGGCGGACTTTATGGCAGCAGGAATCAGCCCTGCAAGGTCTTCCGCCTGCGTCAGATCCGCCTTCAGGACATGGGCCTTTCCACCATCCGACAGGATCGACTGCTTCAGGGCTTCTGCCCGTTCCAGCCCGTGATGGACATGCAGCACCACCGTCCAGCCATGCGCTGCCAGATCGCGGGCAATCGCTCCGCCAATGCGGCTGGATCCGCCGGTGATGAGTGCCGTTCCGGCCGCCTGTGTCATTTGTGCTTGTCTCTTGTTCGATCAGGTGCTTTGAATACGGCGCATTGCTCAACGCGGATCAACTTTCCGGAGCCGCTGAGTGCCTTGGGTTTCTTGCATTTTGCAACGGCGGGCAGCTTCTGCCGGGTGATTTTACCGGATGCTTACCATCCCGAAAGAACCTCGGGCTTGCCACGGTTTTTCCATATTCTGCCAAATTTTCCGACACAAACGGGGGGCATACCTCAGAGCGGGTGAGGATGGGGATAGCCGCCACGACAATCGGCTGTCTTGCCCTTGAGGCATTGGTCCTCAACTTTGAACCTGTATTGCGTGGAGCAAAAACATGAAGAGTCTCGCAGTTGCTGGTGTGTCCCTGGTTGCGTTCGCCGCAGCGGCTCCGGCATTCGCTGCCGACCTCCCTGCGCCGGCCGCACCGGTGATGTATGATCAGGCTCCGGTTTCGGATGCCCGCTTTGACTGGTCCGGCTTCTACTTCGGTGCGAACGCAGGCTGGGCTTGGGGCGAGTTCAAGAATTCGTCGGCTCTGACGGGTAACGTCAAGAGCAACGTCAATGGCCCGGCCATCGGTATCCATGGCGGCTATAACTACCAGATCACGCCGAACTTCCTGGCGGGTGCTGAAGCTGACTTCCAGTACCGTGATCTTGACAAGCGCAGCTCCGGCAATGGCGTTTCGATCAAGAACTCGTCCAACTGGAACGGCTCGCTGCGCGCCCGTGCCGGTGTCGTGTTCGACCGTCTGATGGTCTACAGCACCGGTGGTCTGGCGATCGCCAACATCGAAACCAATGTTGCCGGTACCAAGCGCGATGAAACGAAGACCGGCTGGGTCCTCGGCGCCGGTGTTGAAGGCGCTCTGACCAACAACATCACCGCCCGCGTCGAGTATCTGCACTCCGACTACGGCCGTGACAACTTCACCGTTGGCGGCGTAAACCAGCGCGTGGAGCTGCAGGACAACGTCACGCGCGTTGGTCTGAGCTACAAGTTCTGATCCCGGTCACTCCGGACGATCAAGATGAAGGCCCGGCGGACATTCTGCCGGGCCTTTTTCATTGCAGTGGCGCCGTCTTGTCAGGCCGGCTGAACCCGCGTTTTGGCGAACATCGGCACATGCGCCTCGAAGCCATCCAGCCAGGTGACGAGATGCGGCGCCTGCTTGCGCCAGGCGCCTTCAAAGCGCAGGTCCAGATAGCCGAGCGCGCAGGCAAGGGCGATCTGGCCGGTATCTACCCCGTTGGTCACCTTGACCGGAGCGGGAGGGGCAGCCTCCAGAGAGGACAGGGCACGGGAGACTTTCTCCGCCTGATAGCTCAGCCAGTCAGCCGAGCGTTTTTCCTCCGCGCGGAAGCGGGTTTCATAAACCTGCAGGATGCTGGCATCCTGCAGGCCGTCCGCCAGCGCCTGCAGGCGCAGAACCTCGAACCGGCCTTCGCCTGCCGGGATAATGCGGCCGCCACCGGCGAAAAAGTCCAGATATTCAACGATCACGCGGCTGTCATAGAGCACTGTGCCGTCTTCCAGGATCAGCGCCGGGATCTTGCCGAGCGGGTTCTGCAGGCGAATCGTGTCCGCCGGATTCGTCGTATCGGTGGCCTGTATCTCGATCTTGTCGAAGATGCCGAGAACGCTTGCGGCAATCTTGCACTTGCGGCCGAAGGGGGAGGCAGGCGAGGAGCGCAGAATGAGCATCGGGCTGAAATCTCCTTTGTGGGGAGAACAGTTGTGCATGCCCTTCGCGCAGGCGCAAGGCCACTGTGCATGCCTTCTGCCGGCCAGGCTCAGCAGCGTTTTTTCCTCTCAGGGAGCCGGAACGTCGAGGCTGGAGGCGCGGCAGCCGCTGCGGTCAACGGAGGGACAGGCCCGGAATTCGAGGTCCTTCGTCAGGCAGATGCGGACTTCCGTCAGGACGCCCCGGTTGCAGGACACTGCCATCCCTTCCCGGGTGAGGCCGGGGTTTGCCGCTGCAAAGGCGGCCTCGGCGCCGTCGGGACTGATCCTGCCGCGGCGTGTCAGACGGGTGAAGGTTTCGGGAATGCGGACCTTTTCGAAGGCCTGGCGGGTCTTGGAAAAATAATCTGACGGCGGCAGGCCGGAGCAGGTGCCATGCTTGCGCCACTGGTGCTGGATGAGGCCCCGGCTGGGCATGATGTCCAGCATGGACCGGATGTCACCAGCCGAGGGCGGAAGGTCACGCGGCAGCGCACAATAATCAGGCCAATCCCGCTCGCGCTGTGGCCAGAGGCCATGGACGATGAAGCGATAGCTCTTGTCATCACCGCATTGCTGCTGGCCGGCGCGCTGCCGGTTCAGTTCGCAATAGGCGGGTGACCATGACAGGGCGAGGACATAGAAATCGAAGGGCTCGGGCGCGCCCCTGTTCTGTGCTGCAGCCGGGGACGGCAGCAGCAGCGCAGGCAACAGGGCGAGCACAAGACAAGCCCGCCGTATCAAGGCGCCGGCCTTTGCCGGAGATGTCTCATGATCGATGGTCAGGGCCGGATTGCCTTGCACTTGCCGTCATATACATGCCACTTGTCCAGCTTGGGCAAGCAGGCCTGCACGCCCCAGGTCTGGCCGAGAAAGCCACGGTCTTCCACGATACGGAAGTAGACCGTCTGCTGCGTGCCATTGGATAAGGCTGCCAGGCCTGAGCAATAGCGCTGGGCGAGGGGGCTGCCGAGCGGCTCGCGGTAAGCGGTCTGCGAAATGCGGTCGATGGCGTGAATGGTGATGCCGTCCCTATAGTCCTTGTCCGCTGCGGCGATACTGGCCATCGCGGCGTTGAGGACGGACGGCGTCTCACAGGCAGGGAGACGGCTTGGCGCGGGGTCCGATAGCGCGGGGGAAGATGCACCCAGCGCTGCAACAAGGCCTGCGGCTGCCAGTATGATGGAACCTGATTTCAGAAATGCGCGCATTTCGCAGAACCTTCCCTTGCAAAACATGCTTAGAAAATCCGCGAAACCTTGCGGGAAGCCTGCGTCTCCGTCAAGCGGTGTCTCTCATCCCGGCTCTTGGTGAACCTGCCGCACGGGGGGCAGCTCAAGCCGGTGCGGCGCAAGTGCAAGACAGTCTGCGCCGGCCGGAAACGTCCTGCTGTCATTCGTCCAAAAGCTGGAAGATCCGGGCAGATGCTCCCGGCCCTTGCGCCAGAACCTCTGCCAGCCAGGGCAGGGTGTTGCGCATTTCGTCCGTCAGTGTGAAGGGCGGATTGATGATGGTCATGCCTGACCCCTTCATCGGACGGTCGGGTGAGCTGTAACCGGCGTTGAGTTCCAGAACCAGCACATCGCGCAGCTCCGCCTCTTCCAGCGTCCGGTGGAAGCGTTCCACACTCTTGCGGTCCTTGAGCGGATACCACGCCAGATACATGCCGCTGCGCCAGCGCTTCCAGGCCTTGATCAGCCCGTCCGCCATGAGTTCGAACTCATTGGTGACTTCGAAGGCCGGATCAATCAGCACAAGGCCGCGCTTCTCCTTGGGCGGTACGAAACTGCCGAGCGCCAGCCAGCCGTCCAGATGGATGGTCTTTACCTGCCAGTCGCCTTCAAACCGGGTGGCGAGTGTTTCGAAATCGGCGGGATGCAGCTCTGTCAGCGTCAGCCGGTCCTGCGGGCGCATAAGGGCACGGGCCAGGGCAGGGGAGCCGGGATACTGGGTGAGTTCGGTGCCCGGATTGAGGCCCTTCACCACATTGAGCCAGTCCGCCAGCACGGGCGCTGCCTTGGCGGGAACGTCAGCCGTCAGCACCTTGGCGATGCCCTGCTGCCATTCGCCGGTTTTCTGCGTCTCTTCGGCGCGCAGATCATAACCGCCAATGCCCGCATGGGTGTCGATGATGCGGAAGGCAGCATCCTTGCGCTGCATGTAGGAGATGCAGCGGGCAAGAACGAGATGCTTGAGGACATCGCCGATGTTGCCGGCGTGGTAGGCGTGCCGGTAATTCATGTGGTGGTCCTCATGTCAAAAAGATGCGGCGCTCGGATGGGCTTTATGGGGAAGAGGCGTGTCTGGCAAGGGGAGCTTCGCGGCCCCTGAGGCTGTAACAGGGGCACAAGGCAGGGCGCTGCTGGCTGCATGGCGCGGCTTGGCACCTCCGGCTCGTCACAACAGCCTGTGCTGGAGCGGCTGTCAGCACAGCAAGACTGCCGCTGAAAAGAAAAACGGTGGCCCTCCGGGGAAGGCCACCGCAATCTCACCGGGCCATAGGTCCGGTATCAGGCCAGATCAGTCGTCGTAGCCTGCGTCGTCGTCCTGGCCGTCCTGCTCGCTGGAGGTGGCTTCACCTTCCAGAGCCTGCAGGTTCACAGCCTTCGGGCCCTTGCCGCGGCGATCGGGCTCGGTCTCGAAAGAGACGCGCTGACCGCTGTCCAGAGCCTGGAAGCCCGAACGCTCCACAGCCGAGATGTGGACGAAGACATCGGCGTCGCCGTTGTCCGGGGTGATGAAGCCAAAGCCCTTGTCGGCCTTGAAGAACTTCACAGTGCCCATCTGGCGCGGGCCACGCTCGACCGGACCGTCGAACTCGGGACGCGGACGGCGCGGGCCGCCATCACCGTCACCGCCGCCACCGAAGCCGCCACGGCCACCGCCGCCGCCGCCATAACCGCCGCCACCGCTGCGTCCGCCGCCGTAGCCGCCGCCGCCGCCATCACGGCCGCCGCCGTAACCGCCGCCGCCGCTGCGTCCGCCGCCGTAGCCACCGCCGCCGCCTTCACGGCCGCCGCCATAACCGCCGCCGCCGCTGCGTCCACCGCCGTAGCCGCCGCCGCCTTCACGGCCGCCGCCGTAGCCGCCACCGCCGCCTTCACGGCCACCGCCGTAACCGCCGCCGCTGCGTCCACCGCCGTAGCCGCCACCGCCATCACGGCCGCCGCCGGCAGAAGCGTATTCCTCGCCACCGCCGTAACCGCCGCCAAATCCGCCACTACGGCGGGGGGCGCTATAGTCACCACCGCCGAATTCACTGCCGCCGCCGCCGAAATCGCTGCCGAAGTCCTGCGGACCGCCGAACTCACGCTTGCCGCCGCGCCGTCCGCGCGAACGCCGGTCCGAATCGCCATCGTGCATTGCTGAAACACCCTATTTGCGTGCCGTCTTCACGGCTCCGACCCATTCCTATCTCTCCCGCACCGAAGTGCGGACGTTCCATGCAGCCTGCTGACCCCGCAAGGCCAACGGACTTGCCACTGCCAACAACATGGTATTGGGAAGAAACAACGCTGCCGCAACCCGATCCAATCCGCCGCAGAATTATCATAGCTGTGAAAAACGGCTCCCGGCAAGCGAATCCTTACCGGACGATGGTCTAAAGGTCACAAATGCCGCAACGTGATTTGGGCGTCGGGGTTCTTGCTGTCAGATTTGCCGGTAAGCGGTTGGCTTCTGCCTTACAATCAGGCATTTCAGGCTGCCTTCTGCCAATCCGGAGGTGCGCCTTCCGGCCTTCCATCTGATCTGCGGCTTGCGGGGCCGGGGGCTGCAGGCTACTGACACTGCAGATGCCAGCTTTCAGGAGCCCGAAATGACTTCAACCGACGGTGAAGCGATGCAGGATGGCCTGCCGCCCGTGCAGATTGCCGTGATCCCGGTGACGCCCTTCCGCCAGAATTGCTCCCTCATCTGGAACCCGCGCAGCATGAAGGGCGTGGTGGTGGATCCGGGCGGCGACGTCGAGATCATTCTGGAGACTGTTGCAGCTTACAAGGTCGAGGTGGAACGCATCCTCATCACGCACGGCCATATCGATCACATCGCCGGCGCTGCGGATCTTGCCGATGCGCTCAAGGTTTCGATCGAGGGTCCGCATCTGGCGGATCAGATGCTGATAGACCGGTCGGAAGGTCAGGCGCAGCAGTTCAACATGCCGCCGTTCCGGAAGATCGAGCCGGCCCGCTGGCTGGACGAGGGGGACACGGTGGATATCGGCGGTCTGGTGTTTCAGGTGCTGCATTGCCCCGGCCATGCGCCCGGTCATGTGGTGTTCTTCAATGCGGATCTGAAGTTTGCGGTGTCCGGGGATGTGCTGTTTGCCGGATCTGTCGGCCGCACCGATCTGCCTGGCGGTGATCATGCCACCCTGATCCGTTCCATCCGCGAAAAGCTGCTGCCGCTGGGCGATGACGTTACGTTCCTGCCCGGACACGGCGACCCGTCTACCTTCGGCCACGAGCGCCTGACCAATCCGTTCCTGCGCTGACATCAGTCAGATATGAAAGAAGGGGCCTTTCGGCCCCTTCGTCATGATCAGAGAAGCGATTTCAGCTTCTCGAGCTTCTCGTTCACGAGCCAGCCGTAGTAGTTTTCCTGGGGCCAGGTGTTGCCGCTGCGGCGGAACTGGGCCGCGCGGCCCCACGGGTCACCGAGATTGTAGAGCGTCGCCGTGATCCCGGGATTGTTGGAAATATCGACATCGCCGACGATCCGGTAGGCCTCGATGGCGTCCTGTATGATCGCTGCCATGTAATGGAGCGAGATGTTCGGATCCATCGTCGCCTGGTAGACGTCGCGGGCATTGTCGGCAGTCAGGCGCTGAAGGCGGCTCTGGCGGGCGACCCGGTCCGTCATCTTCAGCACCGTGAGCGGGCTGAGCTGGCCGAGGCCGAAGCTCTGGCCCGAGAAGAGCGGCTGGAAGAAGGTCTCGTTGAAGTTCGTGCGGGGGTAGCGTGTGCCGTCCACACTCTTGCCGCGGAAGTCGCTGTCCCAAACCCGCTCGTAGCAGGTCCACAGCTTGTGGTTGTTGTTCTGGTAGGCCTCGGTGTTGCAGGCGCTGAACTGCGGCTTCTGGACGAAATCCGTCACGTTGACGCCGCCATGGGCGAAATTCAGGCTGACACCGGCATAGGACAGGGCCTTGACGTAATAGCTCTGGGCGCTGTCGAGGCTGTCATAATTATAAGTGTGTTCGCCGACGATTGCGCCGATCATGTGGACCGGATCAATGTCATACCGGGCGGCAACACGCTTGATGTCGGAGATCAGGGCGGTGTCGCGGCGCAGCACGCCCAGAACGCGCTCGAACTTGGCATCATAGGTCGAGCGCATGGCCGCCGTGCGCCGTGCCGAGGCAAAGGGTATCGCGGGCTGTTCCGCATTGCGGTTGCCCGGAGGCACGCTGCGCGGCGCAGCAGACGCCTCTGCAAATGCACCGAGGAGAACCGATGCCGAAAGGCCAGCCGCTGCGAGCTGACGCGCGGCGAATTTCACGCTGCGTCCCGCCAGACGCAATCCATTAAACATGCTCATGCCTGACTCCAGGCCCCCGCCGGGAGGAATAGACGGGGCTCTCCGCAAGATACAAGTCCAAAACAAGGAAACTCACCGGAGCACACGCGTAACTGGAAGAGTGTTGTTTCCAGTCCACAATACGGTACTCTCAGGCATGCGAACCCATACGCGAGGCCAGCGCCCGAATCAATGTCCACGGGCGTTTATACCGCATCATCCAGAGCTTTGGCGGCAACGTTTCCGGCAGGTGTGGCGGTTTTATATCACGTCCCCTTGAGCCGTAGCGTCTGCCCAGTCTGGGCCTGCATGATACTGCGGGGAATGGATGGGCGGAGACTGCGGTCACCGGCGCGTCTGCCTTGGTCCCATGCGCAGGCGGACTGGTGCCGGCACCTGCAGCAGGTCCAGAAACTCCCGGTGCTGACGCAGGCCGCAGAGCTCACGCTGGATCACCACATGCCAGAGTGCTTCGGCAGCCTCCTCCAGCCGCTCCTGATGACGCGATCGAAGCCTTTCGTCCTCCGGGGCTTCGGCCAGACGCCGGGCGGCTCCCTCCAGCCGGGCCAGAGCCTCGTCCAGCTTGCGGGTCAGGCGGGCGAGTGTTCCGGCCTTCTCTGCCATCACCTCTTGCGCAAGGGCGGCGGCGAGCGGGTCCTTGTCTTCCATTCTGTACTGGCTGGGCGGGCGTACGCTCATGGCTGCCTGTCTCCCGGCAGGTTCATTCTCTATGCCCGGGCAGGGGCGTGACCTGCTGTTTCGCCGTGGGCCAGCAGGGCCGACTTGCGCCAGAGCCATGCCATTGTAGCCAGTTTCAGCAGGCAGGGAACCGCGGCATAGGCAATGCTGAGCGCGACGGCGGTCTGTGCTGTCATCTGTTCTCCCGGCTGGTAGCCGGCCAGACCGAGTGCAGGAAGGGTGAGGCCCGTTGCCAGCGCCAATGCGCCCTTGGTGAACAGCGCCATCACGGCATAAAGACGGCTTGCGGCGCCTTCGCTGCGGCTGCGGGCAATGTGGTCGGCAAGGATCGAGGCCGGCAGCGCCAGATCCGCCCCGAGCGCCAGGCCCGAGAGCAGGCAGATCGCCGTATAGGCTGCGATATCGCCCTCACCGATGAAGATGGCCCAGACGAAGGTGAAGACGCTCAGCCCCATGGAGGCGGCCCAGGCCTGCAGCTTGCCCATCCGCCGGGACAGCACCTGCCACAGCAGCATGGATGCGGCGCCGGACAGGAAATAGGCCAGCAGAAAGAGGCCTGTCAGATCTTCCGCGCCCAGACGGTCGCGGATGAAGAAGATGACCAGTACCGCCGGAATGGCGCTGGCGAACGTGTTGGCCAGATAGATGGCGAAGAAGCTCCGCCGCCACCGGTCACCCGTCACATCCTGCCATCGGAACGCAGGGCTTGTTCCGTCTGCCTCCTGCGCCAGCGGCGCCCGGCGCAGCCAGCGCAGCAGCAGCACCAGAGCAAGTGCCAGAAGCGGCAGATAGAGCCAGGCGAGGCGGGAGAACGCAACTTCCTGGCCTGCCCCCTGATCCAGCACCGTTGGGGCAATGGAGGCCAGCAGCAGGCCGATCAGCCCCAGCGCCTCGCGCCATCCGGCGATCCGGGTGCGCTCGTGTTCTGCGGCAATCCACAACCCGCCGAGGGCCTGCAGGTTGATGGCGACAATGGAATAACCGGTGGTGCAAAGCAGGATGGACAGGGCGAACCAGCCGAGTGCTCCCTCTCCTGCAGGCGGTGTGAACACCATGAAGAAACCGCCGCCCAGCAGCAGGCTGCCCAGCATCAGCACCAGCCAGCGCAGGTGGGAGAAGCGGTCGCTGAGGCTGCCGATCAGCGGATCCTGGACGGCATCCACCAGCCGCAGCAACAGAAGCACCCCGCCGAGACTGGCGAGAGGAACGCCCAGCGTTGCGGCATAGAAATCCGGTGCATGCAGATAGACGGGCAGCCCGGCAAAGGCGAGCGGCAGCGCCATGAAGCCGTAGGCCAGGAGAGCCCCCCTGCCTTTGTGCAGGTCCGCTGACGGCGCCGCAGGCAAGGGGGCGCTCATCAGCGGGCAGATCCGGTCAGGCTGGCCTGCAGGCTCGGGTTTGCCGTGTTGTCACCCAGCCAGATGGCAAAGAAGCGGCGGGAAAAGTCGGCATCATTGATTGTGCCGATCTGCCGGCCATCCTTGTAGAAGACTGCTTTGCCGGAGGCATCGCGGACGCCGGTGATGGACGCACCCTGGGCGACATCCGGGAAAATGGCGCGCATCTGGTCGCCCCATTGCTTCAGCTTGGCCTCGTCCCGCAGGCCCTGACGGCGCATTTCATCGACGGAGCGCTTGGCAATGTCGGAGCCCTTGAAATTGCGCAGATACGTCAGCTTCAGGGCGAAGGGCTTCGACGGTGAATAGCGGCCCTGCGGCGCGTAGAGTTCTGCGTCAAAGACGCGGAAGCCGAAATAGGTCATGCGGCCCTGGCCGACGAGTTCAGCGGACGGAACAAGACGGGCTGCCGGACCGGCGTCGGCTGCTGCCGTGCGGGGCATGGCCGTGACGGCCAGCGCCAGCAGCAGCCCCATGACGAATGCGATGACCACACGGCGGGACTGGGTGCCGGTGAAGCCGCCTGCGATGGCGTGGGACATGCTCCGCGACCGTGCAGCGCGGATGGCGCGCTGCTGATCTTGCGGCGGGGTGATGGGCATGAATTCATCCTCCTGTCTGCCATTCCGTTTCAAGCCTTTACGCAATGCAGCGCGGGCCGGATTGTTCCTTGTTTGAACAAGAGGGCAGATGGAGTTTCACGGCAGCGTGATGCCGGCTCTGCTGCAGCCGGAGCATCGCAGCTCGAAACGGGTCAGATGCCGCACGTGTTTGGCTAGAGACCCTTCTCGAAAATCTCGCGCGCCCTCTGGCCTTCGGATGAGTTCTGAAAGCAGATATGGAAGTCTGGAGTTTCAAGGAGCCGGCTGTTGAACTGCAAGCTCCCGGCTGCGTCCTTCAGATCCTGCGAGTTTGCAGTCAGGTGCTCGAACACCTGAAGGTCAATCACGGCGGCGGCAATCTTGCCCTCGACGAGATTGCGCAGGTTCTGCTCGTCGTTCGTTGTCTCGATTGCGTGGATCTTGCCCGTTGCCACGAGCAGATCAAACATGTCCGAATTGTTGTAGCCGCGCACAGTTCCGATCCGCAGATCTGCGAGATCGCCGACTTTCTCCCAGGTCACCGGCCTGCTGCGGTGCTCGGCGAGACCCAGCGGGCTTGTGCCGAAAGGCTGCGAGAACACGCAACGCTGGCCGCCCGCTTCTGCATCCGCCTTGAGCGAATAATATTCGGGAAAGACGCCCGCATAGGCCTCGTTCTCCGCTGCCAGCGACACCGCCCGGTGCCAAGGGTGGACCTCTATGATCACAGCCCAGCCTGTCCGGCTGAAGGCCTGCCTGACCGCATCTGCCACGGGACCGGAACCATCCGCGAAAATATGGGGTGGCCATTCCAGTGTTGTCAGGCGCAAGGCCGGTCTTGCCTCTGCACCGGCATAGCCCTTGGCCAGCAGTGCAATCAGCACTGCCAAGATGGCGGAGTATCTGAAATACCGCCGTCCCTTGCCCGCCAGACACCCCACCATGTCCCCTCCCACAGTGCCAGATCGCTCGTGCAGCTTGCTCTGTTCCGATTAAGGCCCGGTAACCGGACGATCTACTTTCTCCGGATCTACGGAACTTCCGCTCGCGGCGTCTTTCCAAGTAACTGCAGTGACTGCGAATTCACGAAGATATGAAATCAGCGCATTCAGTAATTTTGACGAGGTGGTCAGAACGCTGAGGCGTAGACCGGAATTCCCGGATGCTGACAATTTATGCAGGGACTGATGGAATGCATCAGCGTCACCTGCAGCAGCTTCAAGGCTCAAATAAAAACGGCGTTAAGTCAACTAGCGCTGCGGAGCAGGCGGGCAGGCCACATCACCCGCTCTTGGCGCCATGCCGCCCCCTGCAATCACGTTGGATGAGCCGCTGGCGATACAGCCTTCCTTTGGCGCCGACAGCCGCACGGCAGGCTGTCCCTCGATGAAAAGTCCCGGCACGGTCTCGAACATGCCCGGCGGGCATCCCGCCACATCTGCCAGCCGCAGCGCCGGCCGGCCGTTGATGAACACCGACCGCGCCCCCGTCACCGCACAGGCGGGCAGTTCCGCCCCTGCTGCCAGAACCGGGGCAGGGATGAGAGAGGGCAGGGCGAGGGCCGCGGCGAGGAGGAGAAGGGATGATGTGTGGTGCATCGGTGGAGGATGGCACGGGGAAGGGGGGAGGGGCAATGGTGGTGAGCTTCAAAGAGAAAGGCTGAAGTGCCCTGAATGCGCGTAGATATGTAGTCACTTACCAGATAAAATGCATGCGCATGCAAATTTGTTGACCTGCTTGCTGGATTGAAATATGTATGCACATGCAATTTAGTGAAGCTGACTTCTGGCGCCCTGATCAGTCTGGACTGCCTGTCCGGGATATTGCTGTTGGGGTGGATTACCTCAGCAGTCTCCAGAACCCGCCAGAGTTTGCAGAAAGAGAGAGATGATGCATTGGATATATCTGGGTGTCGCAGTTGTATTTGAAATCGCGGTTGCGATGTCTGCTGGAAAAGCAAAAGGTTTCACTCACGTGTGGTGGACGGCAGCCACCCTCATAAGCGGGGGAGTTGCAACAGTTTTTCTGAGCTTTGCTCTTCTGACATTTGATGTTGGTGCAGGCTATGCAATGTGGACGTCAATTTCGGGCGTCGGGATCGTCATCCTGGGTGCTGCTTTCTTTGGGCAGCGTTTGAATCTGAACAAGGTAGCCGGGATTGCGCTGGTTATCGGCGGTGTTGCCGGATTGCGAATGAGCGGTGTGGCCTGAGTGCCCATGCCTTCCCGCAAGTTTCCCCAAGAGGATGATGAAATGAAAACTCTTCAAGACAATCAGAGCCAGGGCCGTTCCTGGATCATGCTTTTGCTGGCAGGTCTTTTCGAGATCGGCTACGCGCTTAGCGTTGGTGGGAGTCAGGCCTTTACAGTGCCCGGCTGGTCAGCCGCAGCGGTGATCTTCTTCCTGCTCACTCTGTATTTTCTCAGTGCGGCTCTGAAGGTGATCGATGTTGGCATCGGTTATGCAGTCTGGGCCGGAATTGGCTCCGTAGGGGCTGTCCTTCTGGGCAGCCTTCTGCTGGCTCAGCCGGTTGCAGCTGTTCAGGCATTCTGGCTCTCGGTTATCATTGCCGGTGTGGTCTGGCTGAAGCTGGCTGATAGTCCCCGGTTGCAGGCATAGGCGGAACAGAGGCCTGGCTGTCCTGCATTTGATTGATGCACCTGCCCTCGGCAGCGGCGCTCCCGTTGAGCTCGCCGCTGCCGTTTGCTGCAGGGCGTGGGGCTTGGCCATGGCTTGCTGTCAAAGCCTCCCCGGTTGCAAAGGTTCTTGCATGGGCATACATCCGGAGCACCTGCGGCCCTCAGTCCATTCCGGAGCCTGACCGATCATGTCCAGACGAAGCGATGCCTGGTTGCGTCTCATTTATGATGTTGGCTCTGTTGAAGGGGCTCTCGGCAAGGCCATGCAGGCCCAGTATGGCATCGGGCTGTCCGAGTTCCGGGCGCTGGAGATACTCTCGCAATCCAGCAACAGCGAACTGCGCATGCAGGAGCTTGCCGCCCGTCTGGGGCTCAACCAGAGTTCTGTTTCCCGCATGATCGAGCGGCTGGAGAGGAGCGAGCTTGCTGCACGGGATGTCTGTTCCGATGACAAGCGCGGCGTCTATGCCGTGCTCACGGAAAAGGGGCGGCTGTTTCTGCAGAACGCGAGGTCATCCTATGAGGCTTCGCTGGATGCCGCCATCCGCAGTCATGCCGCGTCACTTTCAGATATAATCCAATTGCTTGGTGAGTGATAGCTCCGGGGCGTGAGTGTGCCTCACTGTCCCGGCCTTCCGGTCTTGCGGGAGCGCCCTTTGCGGCGTTTTTCGTCTGCCGGGTCTTCGTAGGAGCCGATGCCGGTCTTGCCGCGCGGGGTAAGATGCGGGGCGTCCTCTGCCTGGATGACGGGCTTCTTCGGCAGCGGGCCTGCATGGGCCGGCACTTCCGTGCGGCCGACGGTCATTTCGTCCAGCGAGTTCTTGCGCACCTTTGAACTGGGCGCTGGCATGCTTGAGGACTTGGCCGCCCTGGCGCGGTCTGCTGCCGTTTCCTTCTTCTTGCCGCTGGCGCCTTCCTTGGTGCCGCCTGCGCCATAGAGCCGTTCGCCCCGATAGCTGCCGCCTTGCTCTTCCACGTCGGACTGGCGGGCGAGGGGATCGCTGCTGAGGGCAAGTTCGGTTGCCTGCAGGCGGCGGATTTCGTCGCGCAGCCGGGCGGCGGTTTCGAAGTCGAGGTCTGCGGCGGCTTCGCGCATCTGCTTTTCGAGGCTTTCCAGATGGGCCTTGAAATTGTGCCCGACCAGATTGCCGTCCTCGGCAAAGCCCGCATCCACGGTGACGTGGTCCTGCTCGTAGACGCTTTCCAGAATGTCGCCGATGGAGCGCTTCACGCTTTCCGGCGTGATGCCATGCTCGGTGTTGTATGCCACCTGCTTCTCGCGGCGGCGGGTGGTTTCCGCCATCGCCCGCTCCATGGAGCCGGTGATGTTGTCCGCATAGAGGATGACCTTGCCATCCACGTTACGCGCCGCACGGCCGATGGTCTGCACCAGCGAGGTTTCCGAGCGCAGGAAGCCTTCCTTGTCTGCGTCCAGAATGGCGACAAGGGCGCATTCGGGAATGTCGAGGCCTTCGCGCAGCAGGTTGATGCCGACCAGCACGTCAAAGGCGCCAAGGCGCAGGTCACGGATGATCTCGATGCGCTCCAGCGTGTCGATGTCCGAGTGCATGTAGCGCACCCGCACGCCGTTTTCGTGCAGATACTCGGTCAGATCCTCGGCCATGCGCTTGGTCAGGGTGGTGACCAGCGTGCGGTAACCCTTGGCAGATGTTTCGCGCACCTCGCCCAGCAGGTCGTCCACCTGCGAGGAAGCGGGGCGCACCAGAACCGGCGGGTCGATGAGGCCGGTGGGGCGGATCACCTGTTCGGCGAAGACGCCGCCGGATTCATCCAGCTCCCACTTGCCGGGGGTGGCCGACACAGCGATGGACTGGGGCCGCATGGCGTTCCATTCCTCGAAGCGCAGCGGCCGGTTGTCCATGCAGGAGGGCAGGCGGAAGCCGTATTCCGCCAGCGTCGCCTTGCGCCGGAAGTCGCCCCGGTACATGGCGCCGATCTGCGGCACGGTGACATGGCTTTCGTCGAGGAAGACCAGTGCGTTGTCCGGCAGGTATTCAAACAGGGTCGGGGGCGGCTCGCCCGGCTTGCGGCCCGTCAGATAGCGCGAATAGTTCTCGATGCCGGCGCAGGAGCCGGTGGCCTCCAGCATCTCCAGATCATACATGGTGCGCTGTTCCAGCCGCTGGGCTTCTAGCAGGCGGCCATGGGCATGCAGCTCTTCCAGCCGCTGCTTCAGCTCGGCCTTGATGGAGCGGGTTGCCTGCTGCAGCGTCGGCTTGGGCGTCACATAGTGCGAGTTGGCGTAGATCTTGACGCTCTTCATCCCGCCGGACTTCTTGCCGGTGAGCGGGTCAAATTCGGTGATCGACTCCACCTCGTCGCCAAACAGCGTAATGCGCCAGGCCCGGTCCTCAAGGTGGGCCGGGAACAGTTCCACCGTGTCGCCGCGCACCCGGAAGGCGCCGCGCTGGAAGGCCGCGTCGTTGCGCTTGTATTGCAGCGCCACCAGATCGGCCAGCAGCTGGCGCTGGTCGATGCGCTCGCCCACCTCCAGTGCGAAGGTCATGGCCGTGTAGGTCTCGACCGAGCCGATACCGTAGATGCACGAGACGGAGGCGACGATGATCACGTCATCGCGCTCGATCAGGGCGCGGGTGGCCGCGTGGCGCATCCGGTCGATCTGCTCGTTGATCGAGGATTCCTTCTCGATATAGGTGTCCGTCCGCGGCACATAGGCCTCGGGCTGGTAATAGTCGTAGTAGGACACGAAATATTCGACGGCATTGTCCGGGAAGAAGCTCTTGAACTCGCCGTAAAGCTGCGCCGCCAGCGTCTTGTTCGGCGCCAGGATCAGCGCCGGGCGCTGGGTGCGGGCGATGACCTGCGCCATGGTGTAGGTCTTGCCCGAGCCGGTGACGCCCAGTAGAACCTGCGTCTGCTCGCCGCTTTCGAGGCCGGAAACCAGCTCCGCAATGGCCGTGGGCTGGTCGCCGCGCGGCTCATAGGCGGATTTCAGCACGATCGGCACGCCGCCTTCGGATTTCTCCGGCCTTTCGGGCCGGTGCGGCACCCACAGTTCGCCATTCTTGTGCAGCGGATTGCCGCTTTCGATCAGCGCCGAAAGCGCCTGCACGGTGGCCGTGGCGCCCTGATTGCCGGACAGTTCCGGCAGCGCGTTACGGCCCTTCTTCTTGCGGTTGTCCTTGAGATGCTGCTCAAGCTTCTCCGCCTCTTCCAGCGAAATATCGAGGCCTGCCACCGGGTTGAGCCCGCCTGCTGCCCGCTCGCGGGCGCTTTCCGCCTTGCCGATGGAGGTACCGCGCGACGAGCGGCTGCCGGTTTCCGCCTTGCCCTTGCCGCGTGCGGCCTTGCGTGGAGCCGCACCTGCCGCCGCTGCTGCGGGTGGTTCAGCCGGAAGCTTCTCCGCGGCCCCGGCGATCTCTTCCGCCCAGTCGGCAATCGATCCGGACAGGCTGACGCCCGGCAGCGGCGCTCCCTCAAACGCCGTCTGAGGCGCTTCGCCAAAGCCTTCCGGCAGGTTGGAGGAATCCGGAGTGGTGGGGGAGGCAGGCTTCTTGCTCATGCCGTGCAATATGGGCCGAAACCGCAGCCGGGGAAAGGGGTGTTGCGGGTTTGTTCCGAAGATCTGCTGTCCTCCCGGCCCGGATCTGGTGCGCTAGGCGGCGCGAACTGGGGAAAAGAAAACTGTTCATATTTTGTTCTTTTCCTGCTATCCAGCGGCCATGTATGCTTGCGCCAGTGCGGCGCCATGCCGTCTTGAGGATACCGCATGAGGAATCAACTGACATCTCTTGAACTCTGCGCCGGCGGCGGCGGGCAGGCGCTTGGCCTGGAGATGGCGGGTTTCGATCATGCTGCCCTGTTCGAGAATGACCCGCACGCCTGCCAGACGCTGCGGCTCAACCGTCCGGAATGGACGGTTCATGAGCATGACCTGTTTCAGGATTTCGCATTCGAACAGTTCCGGGGCGTGGATCTTCTGGCGGGCGGCTTGCCCTGTCCGCCGTTCTCTGTGGCCGGCAAGCAGCTGGGCGAGAAGGACGAGCGCAATCTCTTCACGCGGGGCGTCGAGATTGCCGAGCGGGTGAAGCCGCGTGCCATCATGTTCGAGAATGTGCGCGGCATGCTGGACCCTTCGTTCCAGTCCTACCGCGAGTTTATCGAGCTGCGTCTGCGCAAGATTGGCTTCAAGGTGTTCTGGAAGCTGCTGCAGGCCTCCGATTTCGGCGTGCCGCAGCTCCGGCCCCGTGTGGTTATGGTGGCGCTGCAGCGTGAATATGCGGATCAGTTTGTCTGGCCAGAGACAAGAGTTGCTGCGGCCACCGTGGGCGAAACGCTGCATGATCTGATGGCCGCAGGCGGCTGGGCAGGGGCTGCGGCCTGGAAGGAGCAGGCCTGCCGCATCGCGCCGACGGTGGTTGGCGGCTCCAAGAAGCACGGCGGGCCGGATCTTGGCCCGACACGCGCCCGCAAGGCTTGGGCGGAGCTTGGGGTTGAAGGACGAACGATTGCCGATGAGTGCCCCGCGCCGGACCACGAGGGCATGCCCCGGCTCACTGTGCGCATGGTCGCCCGGATTCAGGGCTTCCCGGACAGCTGGGAATTTTCGGGCCGCAAGACGGCTGCCTACCGGCAGGTCGGCAATGCCTTCCCGCCGCCGGTCGCCGCTGCTGTTGCCCGCTGCATAGCCGTGGCTCTGGGCATGCCCGCGCTGGAAGCGCTGGCAGGGCGTGAAGCGGCGGAATGACGAGCGATGGCTCCCCGGCGGATCTGCGGCAGCAGGATCAGCAGAAGCTGAAACTGATCGCGGATGAGGTTTTCCGGCTGGCTGGCGGCGAGGCGCAGTTCATCCGGACCTTCCCCGAGCTGATCCGCGAAGCCGTGGAACATGTCATCGATCCTGTGCGCACGGCACGCACGCGGGTCTCGGACCTCGACAACGTGGAAAAGACCTTCATTGGCCTGAAGGTGGAGCATTTCCTGCGCGATTTTCTCGGGGTTCCGAAAGGCTTGCGCGACTTCCGCCTGCTGGGTGAGGACGTGGACGTGAAGAACACCGTCCGCGAAACCTGGATGATCCCGCCCGAGACCTTCCGCAATGCCGAGCCCTGCCTGCTGGTTATGGTGGCAACGGAAGAGCGCCGCTGCTCCATCGGCATCATGATTGCCCGCGAGGACTATCTGAACCAGCCGAACCGGGATGGAAAGCGCAGTGTCCGGCGGTCCAGCTTCGAGCATATTCACTGGATGATCCGCGATGGGCAATTGCCGGACAGCCGCTTTGAAGGGCTGGACATGGAGCGCTTCCGCGCGTTGCGGGCCGTGAATGGCGGCACGAAGCGGGTGGTGCAGTTCTTTCGGGAGAACGCCGGCAAGGTGATCCACCGCACGGTGCTGCAGGCGCTTTTGTTTGACCAGAAGGATTACATGAAACGTGTTCGCGGCAATGGCGGCGCGCGTGATATTCTGATGGCGGAGCGGACGGCGCTGTTTTCAGGCCTGTATCACAGTGCACTCATCGCGGCTCTCGGGCTTCCCGCCTGCGACAGGGAGGAGTTTATTGCGCGCCGCTGCGATGAGGCCGAGTGGGACATGGTGCTTGCAGGCGGATATCTGGCGGCAAAAGATTGAAGTCACGCCAGTTCATGATGAGCCTGGCTCATCGTGAACTGATCAAGCCCGTGCGGCGCATGAGCCTTGGCATCAATGGCAGACAAGCTTTCACCCGAACGGCGGTCGCGCAACATGGCGGCCATCCGGTCGAAGAACACGAAGCCGGAGATGATTGTCCGGTCACTGGCGCACGGGCTGGGCTTCCGCTACCGGCTGCACCGCAAGGATCTGCCGGGCAAGCCGGATCTGGTGTTCGGCCCGCGCCGCAAGGTGATTTTCGTGCACGGCTGCTTCTGGCATCTGCATCCGGACCCGGACTGCAAGGATGCCCGCATTCCCCAGTCCCGCCGCGACTACTGGCTACCCAAGCTGACCCGGAACACCGAACGGGACCGGGAACATGTGCAGCAACTGGAGGCGATGGGCTGGCAGGTTCTGATCATCTGGGAATGCGAGGTCCGCAGGCCGGATGAGCTGAAGGAAAAAATCCTTGCTTTCCTGAGACCGTGAGGACAGCCCGGCGCCGCCCGTCTTATCCCTCGAAGGAGCTTCCACGTATGGGCTTTGGGGGGGGCGGATTTGGTGTCCCGTATGCATCCTGCCGGGGGCGGCCTTGCGTTCTGCTTCTTTTGATTGATGCAATCGTCAATTGCCATTAATACTTGAGGAGGACGGCCGGTTGGCGAGGTAGCTCCTATGGTTTCGCGGCCCCTCTTGTCACTGCAGACCTTTGCCGCCCTTGCCCGCGGCATCGTGGTGCTTGTGGTGTCAGCCACTTTCACCTGGCTGCCCGGGGCGCAGCAGGCTTGGGCGCAAGCGTCTATCGGGGCTGATGAAGGCCAACGGATCGCCGAAATCCGGGTCCGCTTGATGAACCCGTCCCCGGACAAGGCGATCAACGACCGCGCCATAGATCAATTCCGGCGCGGTCTTGCGGTCTATCCAGATGACCATTTCTCCCGGACGCTGGTTGATTTTGCGCTTAACCGGGCCACCCGCGCGGCGGGGCTCGCCAGCGCCAGCTACGACATCGGCTTTGGCTATACCGGCGGCCTGACTCTGACATTCGACCTGACGCTGGGCGATGCCGCCGCCGCAGGGGCGCCGCGCGGCATGCTGGCGACGGGCAAGACATCGGACTTCCCCGTGCTCTATGACAGCGGCGGGACCTACGTGAAGGTGAAAGCCGAGTCCATCGCGCTGCACTATGGCAACGCGGATGCCTGGTACGGCCGGCCCGATCTGATGCTGAATGGCAATCCGATGGTGCAGGGCAAGCCCTCCGGCAAGGGCTATCAGCACTGGGTCGAGGGCATGGTGCACACCGGCCTCTATGGCATCACGCCGCTCAGCGAGCGGTTCTATGTCTTTGGCGGCGCGAGTGTTCTTGCCAGCGGCTCGTATGGCCAGGAGCTGTTCAGCAACCGCACCCGCAGCCATGTGGCGATCGAAGATGCCTTTGCCGGCTTCATCACCGGGGTCACGCGCGAGAACGGGGACCGGCTTCAGCTTGACGCGTCTGCCGGGCGTCAGCGTTTCACGCTGGGCGACGGCTTCCTGATCATCAACACAGCTGCCAATGGCCGGGACCGGGCGGCGCTGCAGGCCAATCCGCGCTGGTCGGCGGACATGGTTGCGCTGGCGCGGCTGCGCTACAACAACACCAAGGTCGAGCTGTTCCGGGTCGATCCGGACGAGCTTCCCATTCTCGACAGCAAGACCGTCATCGATGGTATCAACATCGAGACCCGGCTGAGCAACGGCTTCGAGGCAGCCGCCAGCTTCCTGCGTGTGCCACAGTCCAGCTTCAAGTATTTCACGCCGGCCCAAACCTTTACCCGTGAAGGCCTGCAGGTCTTCGATGCGCGGCTGCGCTGGCAACCCAATCCGGCCGGAACGCCGGGGCCTTTCGTTGCGGCGGAAGCAGCGCTTCAGCGCAATGAAAACTTCGACATGCAGGCCTATGGCTTCTATGGCGAGGCCGGCTGGAGCTTTGCCGGCCTGCCCTGGTCGCCCACCTTCAGCTACCGCTACGCACAGTTCTCGGGCGATGATCCGAACACCTCCACCTTCGAGCGCTGGGATCCGCTGCTGTCGGGCGGCAATGGCGAGCAGTGGGTGCAGGGCATCAATCATTTCAAGGTGGTGCAGGATTCCAACGTCATTGCGCACCGTTTCCAGCTGCGGCTGCGTCCGTCTGCGAAGTTCGAGCTGGTGCCGCAGGTCTGGCTGTTCCGCGCCGACAGCCTGACAAACCTGGGCGGCAATCCGGCCCTGTCGTTCCTGGGATCGAAGGACTACGGTTACGAACTCAACCTGACCGGCAAGTACTTCGCCTCGCGCAATGTCTATGTTCAGGGTCATGTGGCGGCGACGTTCCCGGGGGCTGCCGTCAAGAATGCCTTCAACGCCGATCCCGATCCCTGGCTCAGCACGATGCTCTTCGTGCGCGTGGCCTATTGATACTTTGCGAAAAGGGAGTTTTTGATATGGACCGCAGGGATCTTCTGAAGACGATGGCACTGGCCGCAGCTGCCCCCGCCGCCGCCGGCGCGGTTGCGGGAGCCTCTGCCACGCAGGCTCAGGCCCAGGCTGGAAACCCGATCGCCGCCATGCCGGGACACCATGACGTGACGCCGGTGAGTCCGGACTATTTCATCTCAGACCGCTTTACCGGCAAGACCTGCATCGTGACTGGCAGTGCGCGCGGGATGGGCAAGGTGGCCGCCGAGCGTCTGGCGCGGGAAGGTGCCAATGTCGTGGGCGTGGACTGGATCGCCGACGAGGGCGCCGCTGTCATCGCCGCAATCAAGGCAGCCGGCGGCAAGGCGGAGTTCGTGCCGGGTGACGTCTCCGAGAATGCCATCTGCGATAAGATGGTCGAGGTGGCCGTGTCGGCCTTTGGCGGCCTGGACGGGGCAATCAATAACGCCGGTGTTATGGACGCCATTCCGCCCAGCGAGCCCATCGACTACGACAGGCAGAAGGACCTCGCCTTCAATCCGGTCCATCTCGCCAGCGACGCGTACTGGGACGTGGTCATGCGGGTGAATGCCACCGGTGTGTTCCGCTGCATGCGGGCGCAGCTGCGCCACATGGTCGAGCAGGGGAAGGGCGGCTCGATCGTCAACGTCGCCAGTGTCGCGGGTCTGCGGGGCTTCAGCTCCACGCCGTCCTATGTGGCCAGCAAGCATGCGGTGAATGGCCTGACCAAGAACGCGGCCATCGACTACGCACCCTATGGTATCCGCATCAATTCCGTGAATATGGCCAACACCGACACGCCGATGGTGCAACGGGCCAAGCAACTCGTCGGTGCCCGGATGAAGGCCATGGGCGGGGTGGGCATGGGTACGATCAAGACCCGCAGCCTTCTGCAATATGCCGACACCAGCTACCGCGATGCCACGCCGGAGGAGCAGGTGGCGATCATGCTGTTCCTGCTGTCAGACGAGGGCTCCAACATCACCGGCGCCAATTGGGCGACCGACGGCGGTTTCACCACCTACTGATGGCTGGAGCTGCCCGGACGCTGCGTCCTGTCTGTCCCCGTGCCCCAGGGAGAAAGTTGAGATGACCCTTGATCGTCGTGATGTCCTGAAGGGAATGACCTTGGCCGGTGGCGCCGTTGGCATTAATGCCGCCAGTGGTTTGCAGATGGCACAGGCCCAGACACAGCCTGCCGCTGCTGCCTCACCAGCCGGTGGCGCCGTTGGCATTAATGCCGCCAGTGGTTTGCAGATGGCACAGGCCCAGACACAGCCTGCCGCTGCTGCCTCACCAGCCGGTGGCGGCGGTGGATATGCCGGCGGCCTGGCCATTGCTCCGACTGACCCGGCCTATTTCGTGCCTGACCGTTTCAAGGGCCGCACAGTCATCGTCACCGGTTGTGCGCGCGGCATGGGGCAGGCGGCAGCCGAGCGCCTGGCGCGCGAGGGCGCAAACGTTGTCGGAGTCGACTGGATCGAGGATCAGGGCGCGGCGGTTGCCGACGGGATCCGCAAGGCGGGCGGCAAGGCCGAGTTCGTTCCGGGCGATGTGCGCGATGCCGCCGTCTGCCAAAAGGCGGTCGACGTGGCTGTCACAAGCTTTGGCGGGCTGTCCGGCGCCATCAACAATGCCGGTGTCATGGACGGTGTGTACTCCGGTGACCCGGTCGATTACGCGGCCCAGAAGCCGCGCGTCTTCGCCCCGATCCACGAGGCGACCGACGCGTACTGGGACGCGGTGATGGAGATCAACGCCGGCGGCGTGTTCCGCTCGCTGCGGCCGCAGCTGGTGCAGCTGGTCAAGCAGGGGCAGGGCGGCGCCATCGTCAATGTGGGCTCCATCGCCGGCCTGACGGGTCTTGCCGGCAATCCGGCCTATGTCGCCAGCAAGCATGCGGTGAACGGGCTCACCAAGAACGCGGCCATCGACTATGCCCCCTATGGCATCCGCATCAATTCCGTGAACATGGCTGCTACCGATACGCCGATGGTTGCCCGTGCCGGTGCGCTGGTCGCCGCCAGCATGAAGGACGGCGGCGGCGGCATGGGCCGGATCAAGACCCAGAGCATCCTTGCCTATGCCGATCCGGCGCACCGTCCGGCCACGCCAGCGGAGCAGGTGGCAATCATGCTGTTCCTGCTTTCTGATGAGGCCTCCAACGTCACCGGAGCCAACTGGGCGACGGACGGCGGCTGGACAACCTACTGAGCCGAATTCTACTGCCGGTGCTGCGTGCAGGTTCCTCCCGTCGAAGCGGCAGACATGTCATCGCCCTTCTGAATTTCGCCTCTTGACCTGAAGTGCGCTCCAGCACCTAGGGTCGGTAACTGTTCAGATGGAGACGATGATGACACGGCTTGAACAGTTCTTTTCTTGCCTCGGGTCTGCGGACCTTGAAGGGGCAGGGCGGATGATTGAGGCGGATGCCGAGTTCGTTGCAGTACGGCCCGGCCGCGACGCACGGCTGCCGCTCTATGGCACGTTTCGTGGCGCTGGCGGGTTGGCGGAGTTCTGCCACGGGCTTGCCAGCGCGTTCGAAACACAGGCGTTCGAAATCGGTGACGTGGTCGAGACGCCTTCATTGGCCTATGCCTCGGGGCGGTTTCACCATGTCGTCCGCGCGACGGGATTGCCCTTTGCCAGCGACTTTGCCGTGAGATTGCGGTACCGCGACGGGCTCATCAGGCATTACCAGTTTTACGAGGACACGGCGCGGCTGGAGACGGCATTCCGGTTGGCCGGGCAGGAGTGCGGCCAATGAAGATCGGTGACCTTGCCGCCCGGACCGGGCTGAGCATCGATACGCTGCGCTACTATGAAAAGATCGGGCTGATCCCGGCACCTTTGCGGGATGCTGGCGGCCGGCGTGTCTATGACGCGTCCATCCTGCGCTGGCTGCAGTTTCTGGAGCGGCTGAAGGCAACAGGAATGGGGATCCGCGACCGGCTTGCCTATGCCGAGCTGCGCGTTCGCGGGGCTGAGACAGCGCGGGAGCGGCGCGAAATGCTCGAGCGCCATCGCCAGAAAGTCGCTGCCAGCCTGTGGGAGATGCAGAAGACGCTCGAGCTTCTGGATGAAAAGGTTGAGACCTACCGCAAGATCGAGGCTGGCGAGATCGATGATCCCGGTGCTTTGCCAGCGCCCCGGACCATGCAAGGAGCCCGCGCATGACCTCAGCCCTCGAACGTGGACGCAACATCGTCCTGACGCTGAACTCCGGTCTCGAACAGGTGCTGGCGGAGCGGTACGGCGATCTCGTCGAGGACTTCAGCGAGAGCCTCGTCGAATGGGCCTACGGCCGCCATTACGCACGCCCCGGCCTAGATCTGAAGACGCGGCAGCTCTGCACGGTTGCCGCTCTGACGGTCCTGGGCGGGCAGACCGGGCCGCAGCTCAAGGTGAACATCGCCCATACACTGGCGGCGGGGGCGAGCCGCAAGGAAATCGTCGAGGCGATCTGGCAGATGGCTGTCTACGGCGGTCTTCCAGCCGCGATCAATGGCCTGAATGCGGCCCGGGACGTATTCGCCGAACTCGACCTGGCGGCCTGAGCCAGGTTCCCTGCGGCCAGCACGATGGCCGCAGGGAAAATGCCGGACTCACCGCTTCATCGACACCAGCGAGAACATGGCGCCTTGCGGGTCGAGGGCGTTGACGATCCAGGCGCCGCCGGGGACTTCCTGCGGGCCGTGGATGACCTTGCCGCCGGCCTTGGTGACGCGGGCGACGGCGGCGTCAAGGGCTTCGACGTTGATGTAGTAGGTCCAGAAAGGCTGCGGCATGTCCGGCATTTTGGTCATGATGCCGCCGATGCCCCGGCCGTTCAGGGCGAAGCACTGGTAGGTGCCCATTGGCCCCATGTCGACGGCCATGTCCTTCTCCCAGCCGAACATCTTGCTGTAGAAACTGAAGGCTTCCGCGCCATCTCCGGCATAAAGCTCGTTCCAGCCGAAGGTGCCGGGAAGGCCCATGGCCGGTTCCGGCGGCAGAGGTTCATCCGGCATGTCCGGCTTGAACAGGCTGAGGATGGCGCCGTGCGGATCGGCGACGACGGCAAAGCGGCCCACCTGCGGAATTTCCTCCGCCGGGCGGACAATCCTGCCGCCGCTGGTGGCAAATTCGCTGGCCTTGGCATCCACATCGGCAACGCCCACATAGCCGATCCAATGGGGCGGCACGCCTGAGCCTGCCAGTTCGCCCGGCAGGGCCATCAGGCCTGCGCTGGGCATCGGCTGGCCGGGAATGGTCAGAACCGTGTAGTCGAAGCCCGGCATGCCCGCATCCGAAGCCTGCCACCCCACCACGTCCGAATAGAACGCAGCGGCTGCTTCCGGGTCCGTGGTCATCAGCTCGTACCAGATGAATGTCCCGTTCATGGGAGTCTCCTCATGTCAAAAGGGGGCGGGCCGTCAGGCTGGGGCCAGAATGTGGGTCATGAACTCGCGGAAGGTGCCATCCGGCTGCTGCACGCTGCCGGTAAAGCTGCGTGTGCCGTCCGGCTGGAAGCGGATCACGTCGCGGTAGACGGCGCTTTTGCCCGGCGTGTCGAAATCCGGGCCATCGGCTTCCAGAACCAGCGTTTGTCCCTCGTCTTCCACCCAGCCGCGGTAGACCCAGAGGTAATCCATCATGGAGCCGGTCCAGGTGCCGGTGTAGCGGCCAAGGGCAGGGTCGTAGCCGATGGTCATCAGCATTTCCGCCGGTGCTCCATCGGGCATGGGGCCGCGCGTTTCGATGATGGCCCAGAGATCTCCGAGCATGCGTCCGGTTTCGGTCCAGCGCTTCGCCGGATCCTCCGGATCATAATCCGGGTGACCGGTGGACGAGATCATTCGCCATTCGCCCGCGAGCTTGCGCAGGATCTTGTGATGCTCTGTTGCGGTTGAAGGTTGCATGACGGGCCTCCTCTCCCGGTTGCTGATTGGTATCGTCCGGCATGAGCGCGCTTGCGCGCCGGATCAGGGCGCTCTATCCCCGAAAAGTGCCGATTGACGATATGAGTTGATATCAACATAAATAGACCATGTCAAACACCCCGCCCGTTCCCTATGCCAAGACCCTGCAGGTGAAGGACACCTGCCTGTGCCTTTTCGCCCAGCGTGCCGCCCGTGCACTGGCGCGCCGCTTTGATCTGGCGCTGAAGCCCACCGGGCTGACGAACCAGCAATTCTCCCTGATGATGGCGTTGAACCGGCCGGAGGCTCCGGCGCTGGGGCAGGTGGCCGGGCTTCTGGGCATGGACCGGACAACGCTGACGGCGGCGCTGAAGCCGCTGGCGCGCAAGGGCTGGGTGGAGGTTCTGCCGGATCCGAAGGACAGGCGTGGCAAGCGGCTGCATCTGACGCAAGCCGGGGCGCAGACGCTTGCCGCCGCAGTGCCCATCTGGGATGAGGTACATGGGGCGCTTGAGGCGGGTATGACGGCCGATCCGCAGATCCTGCGGGATGGGCTGGCGGAAATCAGCGGTTAGCCGCCGCTTTTATGCCCATCCGAATGGCCGAGATCCCGATCCGGCCAGACGAGGTTGCGCAGGCGCTGTTTAAGCATCTTGGCCTCGGGGAAGCCGCCGTCCTCCTTGCGCTCCCAGATCTGCGTGCCGTCGCAGGTGATGACGAATACACCGCCGGTGCCGGGGATGAGGGTCACCGAGCCGATTTCCTCGGAGAAGGTGGAGAGCAGTTCCTGGGCCAGCCAGGCGGAACGGAGCATCCAGTTGCACTGGCGGCAGTAGGTGATGGTGATGGCGGGCTTTTCGGTCATGGCGTGAGTATGCGGTGAGTCTGGCACTCCGGGAAGAGGGGCAGGGATACCGTGCTGACGGCTGGCCGCTTGCCGCCGAGCCAAGGATGGAGGAGAAGGGGGGCTCTTTGCTGCCTGCCCCGGTTCCGTGGTTCCTGCTCATGCCTGATCTGTTGCTCCAGCCCTTGCCTGTGCACCTTGCGGCTGCTCTTGCGGCCTGTCCTCCGCTGGGTGATGCGCTGCGCCGGGAGGCGGGAGAACGTCTTCAGGTGACAGCAGTGTCGGGGCTCAGCAATCACGTCTACCGGCTGACGGGGGAGGCGGACAGCTTTGTTCTGCGGGTGGAGCGGGCGGAGAACCGGGGGCTCGTCGACCGCCAGACCGAGGCTGAATTTTCGCGCGTGGCCGAACGGCTGGGATTGGGGCCACGTGTCATTCTGGCGGTGCCGGAGCAGGGCGTGATGCTGATCGAGGCGGTGCCGGATGCCCATCCGCTTGCGGCGGCGGGTGTTGCCGGGGCAGAGCTTCTGGGGGCGCTGCTGGCGCGGCTGCATGGGGCCGCTGCCGCTTTCGGCGGGCTGGCGCGGCCGCCGGTCTTCGTGCCCTCGCAGCGGCTTCAGGAGATGATCCTTGCGGCAGAGGCAGACAGCGCTGCACCGGAAGATCTTGCCTTTCTGCGGGGCGCTGCCGGTGACCTTGCAGCAGTGCCGCAGGTGCTGCCCGCCCCATGTCATTGCGATCTGGTGCCGGGGAATATCCTCGGTGATGGCAAGCGCTTGTGGCTGATCGACTGGGAATATGCGGGCTGGTCCGATCCGGCCTGGGATCTGGCCTATGCGGTGCTGGAATGCGGGCTGGACGCGGCTGCCGAAGCCGCGCTTCTGGCCGCCCATGCCGCTGGCCTTGCCCATGGCGAAGACCCTGACCTGATGCGCCGCCGGGTTGTCGCGATGAAGCCGGTTTGCGATGGCATTTCCGCGCTCTGGGCGCTGGGGCAGGCCGCGCGGGGCAATGATGCGGCGGATTTCAGGGCCTTTGCGGCGGAGCGGCTGGCGCGGGCGCGGCACAGCGCCGGCGCCTGAGCGCTGCGGTTACTGCGGTGGATTGGCCTCGAACTCCTGCTGCACGCAAGCAGCATGGCTGGTGTTCATCTGGCTCAGCAGGCCGGTGTCTTCCGGGTTGGCCAGAAGCGTGTCCCACAGGCCTTCCGATTTCATTGTGCCGAGGGTGCAGGAACAGATGCGCGCACAGGCGGGCTGTTCCACGCCGCCCGCCGTGCAGGTCAGGGTGCAGTTCTCCTGAAAGTCACGGGAGGTTCTGTCCTCGATGACGCCGCTGGCTGCAACGAGCCAGAGGCTGCCGAACAGCACGGGCTGATGGATCAGATAGACCGCCAGCGAGTGGCGTCCGCCCCGGCACAGCAGATGGCTGAATGCGGAGCGCGGCTGCCAGCGGGAGGCCTGTTCCCGAAGGCCGGGCCGCCGCAGCATGTGCCCGGCAGCAACGCCCAGCAGGGTTGCGCCTGCCCAGGGCACCAGCGGCACCCAGTCCACGCTGGAAAAGCCAGGGTCGCCAAGTCCTGTCCAGAGCCACAGCGGCCCATCGAAGGCAGGGCCAGCAACCCAGAAGGGCAGGGAGAAGACCAGCAGTGCAGCTGCGGCTGACACAACGGCCGGCAGGCGGACAAAGGGCAGGGCCAGCAGGCTGGCGGCGGCAATGCAGTGGAGAATGCCGAAGCGCACCATGTTGGCTTCGAGTGCATACCATGTGCCGGCGCTGACAGTGGCTGCTGCCACCAGGATCACGGCTTCCCGCCGCCAGAAGGCGCGCCAGCGGATGCCGCTGCCATGGGCCAGGGTGAGGCTCACACCGGCCAGAAACAGGAAGGTGCCTGCAATCAGCCGGGCATAGGTCTGCCAGCCGCCATCCTCGTTGACGGGCCAGTCCACGATCCCGAACCAGGAAAGATCCCAGGACAGGTGATAGGACACCATGGCCAGCAGCGCGAGGCCACGGGCAAGGTCCAGCCCGTGAAGGCGCAGCGTGGAAGAACCGGTACTTGGGAAACTGGGTGCCGGGCTGGCGGTCATTGCGGAGATCCGTTGAAACTCCACCTGCCGTGCCCGGCGCTTCTGGCAGGCTGCCGGAGCGAGCCGGGCAGGAGCCTGACGGTATGCCTAGCCAAGGAAGGCGGATGCCAGAACGCTGGCAAAGGCTGAAACTGCGATAAAGCCCGCTACATAGGGCCAGGGTGAACGCGGACTGCTGACGAGACCATCGGTATCATAACGATCCTGAATGCTCATCTCAGGGCTCCTCCCGGTTGGGTGTGGTCCATATGTGACGTCCCTAAGAACGTCGCATATGGTTAACGTCTGGTTAAAGCCCTATTTGACCTTCCGGTTCCGTTGTCCTGCATGTTTTTTCTGCGGCTGTGGGCAAGATCCTAAAAGCCCAGTGTTTCCAAGCCATTCTCAAGATAGTCGGCGAGCAGGGGCAGGCCGATCAGATAGCTGGCGGTGCCCTTCATGCCTCTGGCCCGGGCTTCCTCGACGGCCTGTTCGAAGTCGCTGGCATCAAAGTCGCCGCGGCCGACCCAGGCAATGGCGACCAGTTCGGCCGACTCATCCACGTTCAGGTCCGAGATCAGCTCCCGCAGTTCCTCCTCACTGAGGTCGATGGATTCCTCTTCCGCAAGGCCATCGTGCATGTGGAGGTCGGAGAGATGGTCCTCGTCGAAATCGATGCCATTGCCTCGGTCCTCCTCGAAGGCGTCGTTGAGGGCAGCCGACGCGGCACGGGCCTTCTGCACCAGCATGCGGATGGTTTCGGGCGACAGGGTCAGTTCAACGGCCATGGCAGAACTCCATGTGTCTTTCGCAGGCATCATTAAGTCACTGGATGAACAGAGACGCAACGGGGCAGGCCCGGAGGCGGCTGGTGCAATGCGGCACGCGGCCAAGTGTGTGCCGGACATGCGAAAGCCCCGCAGAGCGCGCTCCCGGGGCTTTCGCATGAATACACGACGGATCCAGGCCACGATTCACCCGGAGCGCAGAGCCTGAAGGTGGCGCAGGTCCTTGCCGGCCTGAGCGGGGTGCTGCATGTCTTGCCGGGCGGCGTTGTCCTGTCCGGGCTCATGTGCCGAAGGCGAAGAGCCGAGGAAGGCAACAGCTGCGGCGAGCATGACGCCGAACACAATCGCCATGCCGAGGGGGCGCAGGCTCGCCTCGTCCTCGGGGCGCGTCTTGCGCCCAGTCCTGATGGTGGCCATCGGCGGGGCATCCATCCGGGTATTCCCCGCTTGTGCCTGCCGTTCGGGTTCCGGCGCAGAGGAGCCTGTGGCTGTACGGTCAGCTCCGGTCATCGCAGGTCCTCTCCGTCATGGGGAATGCCTGCCGCAGCGGGCGCGCCTCCAGATCCTGCAGCAGCTTCATGCCGAGGCTGAGGGTCAGGGAGAGCATGCCGGCGAAGGCCGCTGCCAGCGTCAGCATCAGGCCATCTTCTGAGGGGGACGCGGTCACCGCATAAATCGCAACGGCTGCAACGCCAGCACCGCCGGCGGCGGTGAAGGGGGTGAGCCGGAAAATCTCCTTGAAGGAGTTCTGTGGGTCGAGCATCGTCTGATCTACCATTCCAAGGCCCTTTCATCAGCGCCCAGACGGGCTGAAACTGGCCTGAAAATGCGACGGCCTGCGGCCCGGAAACAGGCGGGTTGCAGCATTTTTCATGGCCATTTCGTGGCGGGAAAGTTTCGGTTTGTAACGATCATCTTCACTGGATTTTTGCCCTTGCAGGCGATACCGGAACGTACTGGATGTTTCGGAGCGGGGATGGGCCCGCCGCCGGGGACGGGCAAGAGGCATGAGCGGATCAAGCGAGGCGGCTGCGGCAGTGATGCCCGAGCCGGACCAGAAGCTTTTGCAGACTGCGGCTTCCGCGGTGCCGGATGCTCACGCCGGACCCCATCTCAGTCTCTCCGGTCTTTGGTTTCTGATCGCTGATCCATCCGCCAAGCGGCTGATGTGGCTTGAGACGGCGACCGCCCAGATCGAGGGCAAGGGTGCCGGACTGAAACAGGCCGCCCTGTCCGAGGCGCTTTCTGCGCTTGCACCGCAGACGCAGAAAAACCTTCTCAACCTGTTCAACACAGTCATCCGGAAGGGCAAGTGCGGCCCCATCGATGTGGGCACGGATGCGGAGAGTGGCATTGCCGGCATCAGCCTGACCGGCTGGCGTTACGACGCCGGTGATGGGCGCCAGTTTGTCATCTGCCACCCGTCGACGGTGGCAGCTGGCGGAGAAGGCGGGCATGTGGTGCGCGGCCTTGCGCCGATCCTGAAGCACTTCGTGGAGAATTCAGGCAAGATCGTCATGACGGCGGATAATTTCGGCTATGTCCGCTATGCCAGCCCCGGCTTCTTTCACGCCTTCGGCATTGACGATCCGGCGCTTTGCATCGGCCGCAACATTGCCCACATCCCGAAGCGTGTCGGCAAGACGCTCGCGGCTCTGATCCAGACGGTTCTCGCCCGCTCGTCCAGCGCTTCCGGCAAGGGGCGCTTCAAGATGCCGAATGGCGACACCATGGTGATGCACTATTCGGCCCTGTTCTTCCGTCTTTCAGAGACAGCGGGCGGCGTTGTCTTCACGGCAGAGCCGGATGGCCACAGCGAAGCGGATTTTACCCGGATTTTCGATGTGCTGACGTCGCCGGTGATCGTCGTGGACACGAAGACACGCAAGATGCTGGCCGCCAACAAGGCGGCACGCAAGGCCTTTCAGCTGACCCAGCAGTCGATGGACGAGCATCCCATCACAGAGACCCTGCTGCATCCCAAGAGTTACGGACTGCTGCTCGAAGCCGCAAAGAAGGCTAACAACATTCCCATCGCCGTGGTGGTGAACAGCCTTGACGGTTCGTCCAGAAACAAGCGCATCCGCGCGATCTTCATCGACAACGACGAGGACCCGCCGCATCTGGTGCTGGAAAGCCGGGCCTGAGGGGAAAGGCCCGGCTTTCTCTGCGTCAGCGTGACTTGAGGAAAGCCTCGATCTCGCTGTTGGCCTTCTGCACGCCCTTCACCTTGTCCACCATGCCCATGACGGTCTGGGCCGACATGCGGGTCTTGTTGCTGGCATCCGACACGCTGGAAATGGCGCGGGTCACCTCCTGCGAAGCGGCCTGCTGCTGGGTCATGGCTGCCGCGACCGCGGAAGACAGCGAATCCAGCTCGCGGATCATGTCGATGATCGAGCGAATGGCGGTCATTGCACCGCTTGTCTGGCTCTGCATGGCCTCAATCTGCGCACGGATCTGCTCCGTCTCACGGCTGGTCTGCTCCGACAGCCCCTTCACTTCCGCCGCAACGACGGCGAAGCCCCGGCCAAGCTCACCGGCACGCGCAGCCTCGATGGTGGCATTGAGCGCCAGAAGCTTTGTCTGGTCGGCAATGGACTGAATGGTCCCCATGATGGTGCCGATGGATTCCGACGCATTCTTCAGCGCCTCGATCTGACCGGCGGTGGAATCGGCCTGTTCCGTCGCTGCGCGGGACTTCTGCGCTGCCGTCGTCATGCGGTGCGCAATCTCGGAGAAGGAGGCTGCCATTTCTTCGGCAGCGGAGGACACGGAAGTGGCCTGGCTGCCGGCGGCTTCTGCCGTATGCAGCATGCTGGCGGCGGTGTCGTCCAGCTCGGTGCCGATCTCGTTCATGGTCGTGACAACGCCGCTGATCTGGTCGGTCACATGGGTCTGGTCGGTGATGATCGACCAGCTCAGCATCGGGCCAAGATAGCTTCCGTCCGTGTCCTGAATGGCCGAGACGTCAAGCCGGAGCGTTTCCGGCCCGACCTTGATGTTGGCGCGCCAGGGCAGGTTGGAGGGATCGGACAGGATCTTGCGCTGGTGGCCTGGGTGCTTGTGGAACACGTCAATGGAGCTGCCGAGCAGGTCCTTCACCTTGATGGGCAGGTATTTCTCGACCGTTTCAAGCGTTTTCAGGCTGGTCTGGTTGACGTAATCGATCTCGAAGGTTTTCGGATCACAGGTCATCACGTTGATCGGCATCTTGTCGATCATCTGCAGCAGGCGCTTGGTTTCCCTGTCCGCCCTGTACTGTTCGGTGACAATGCTCCAGACGAGCGAGGCCTTGATATAACGGCCAGCTGCGTCATAGATCGCCGAAATATGCAGGTCGATGACCTCATCGCCGAGCTTGATACGTGCCTTGTGCGGCAGCTTCTTGGGGTCCCCGATGATCCGGCGCTGATGTTCCGGATGCTTGTGGAACACGTCGATGCAGGTGCCGACGATTTTCGAGGGATCCAGATTCAGGATGTGCTTGAGCTTGTCCACCAGGCCGATCGAAGCCTTGTTGGCATAGTCGATGCAGAAGCTCGAAAGATCGCAGGTCATGACGGCAACCGGCAAGTCGTCCAATGCCTGAAGGGCATCCCGGTTTATGCTGCGCTGCATGCTGCCGATGGAGAACAGGCTGGCCATCTGTGGGCACTCCGCTTGGTGTATGTATGCGTTTTTCCACGTACTCATTACTTGAGACTTAAGCTCACTCTGCGGCGTCTTTTCCAAAATGGAAAAATTAAGGTGCTGATACTGATGATTTTTTGATGATCATTGCTATTTGTTTCAGGGGTATTCGCGGTTGCGCCGGTGGGGCCTTGTCGTTTCTGCCGGGTACATGCCTCTGGCCAGATCTGCGAAAAAAAGTTGACGCAAGCCGCCGATCTGCGGGCCTTTGGCCTTGCGGCTGTTCTGTTGTCGGCTTAGGGTCCGCGCGCTCGAAATCACCATGTCTCCTATGGAGGACCCTCATGGGCTTTATTGCCGATGCTCTTTCGCGTGTGAAACCGTCCGCAACGATTGCGGTCACCAACAAGGCGCGTGAGCTGAAAGCCGCCGGCCGGGACGTTATCGGTCTTGGCGCTGGCGAACCGGACTTCGATACCCCGGAAAACATCAAGGCTGCGGCGATCAAGGCCATCAATGAGGGCAAGACCAAATACACCGCCGTGGACGGCATTCCCGAGCTGAAGGAGGCGATCTGCGCCAAGTTCAAGCGCGAGAACGGCCTGACCTACACCCCGGCACAGGTGACGGTCGGCACCGGCGGCAAGCAGGTGCTTTACAATGCCCTCATCGCCACCGTGAACCCCGGCGATGAAGTGCTGATCCCGACGCCGTACTGGGTGAGCTACCCGGACATGGTGGAGCTGGCCGGCGGCACGCCGGTGATCGTGGAGGCCGACAAGAAGACCTTCAAGATCACGGCCGAAGCGCTGGAAGCGGCGATCACGCCGAAGACCAAGTGGTTCATCTTCAACTCGCCGTCGAACCCCTCGGGCGCCGCCTACACGCGCGCCGAGCTGAAGGCGCTCACCGATGTGCTCGTCCGTCATCCGCATGTGTGGGTGATGAGCGACGACATGTACGAGCACCTCGTCTACGACAACTTCGAGTTCACCACCCCGGCGCAGGTCGAGCCGTCGCTCTATGACCGCACGCTGACGGTGAACGGCGTCTCCAAGGCCTATGCCATGACCGGCTGGCGCATCGGCTATGCGGCCGGTCCCGTGCAGCTGATCAAGGCGATGGCGACGGTGCAGTCCCAGTCCACCTCCAACCCAAGCTCCATCGCCCAGTATGCGGCGGTGGAAGCGCTGAACGGCACTCAGGACTTCATCCCGAAGAACAACGAGATCTTCAAGGCCCGCCGCGATCTGGTGGTGTCCATGCTGAACCAGGCCAAGGGTCTCGTTTGCCCGGTGCCGGAAGGCGCGTTCTATGTGTTCCCGTCCTGCGAAGGCTGCATCGGCAAGACCGCGCCGTCCGGCAAGGTCATCGAGACCGACGAGGACTTCGTGACCGAGCTGCTGGAAGCTGAAGGCGTTGCCGTGGTGCAGGGCTCTGCCTTCGGCCTTGGCCCGAACTTCCGCATCTCCTACGCCACCGCAACCGAAGCCCTGGAAGACGCCTGCCAGCGCATCCAGCGCTTCTGCGGCAACCTGCGCTGAGCCGTATCTGACGGTAAGTGATTGAAGAGCCCGCCGGTGAAAGCCGGCGGGTTTTTTGTTTTCGCAGTCGCGCATTTCACCGGGAGCTGCACACAGTGCGGCACCGCTGCGCACATGAAATACTGCCTTGAGCTGGTCAAGCCCGTGCGGCGCCTGAGCAATTTCAAGGCGTGATGCGGCAGTATATCAGCGCCTTGGTATCAGAACCTCCAACGTACAGGCCGCAGGTCCCTAACGGGCCCCGGCACAAGGCCGGGGCGGCGCGGTAATGGTACCTTGGGGGCAGTTGCCCAACTCAGGCAACTGCCGATCATTGATCTCAATCCGTGCTTCCCCACCGCGCCGTCCCGGCCTCCGTGCCGGGACCTGTGAGGAAAGCACTGCCTTCCGCCTCTCTCAGGCCGTCGCCCCGGCCTTTGAGCCGGGACGACGGACAATCAAGGCAAATGGCTCACTTCCCCTTCGGCTTCCCGTAGATATCCCGGTACTCCGGATTGGTGGGGCAGCCGGGCTGGGTGCAGGGCTGGGCCAGTTCCCTGGCCCGTTCGCGGCGGTGTTCGGCTTCGAGCTGCTGGCGCTTGTCGAGGCCTTGCGTCTGCTGCTGCTGGCTTTTGTCCAGAAGCATGCGCCCGGCCTGACCGCGCATGGACGGGGCGGCGGCGGTGCCGTTGTCGCTGGAGCGGCGCAGGGCGGAAGTCTGGGCCTGTGCCTCGGACCATGAGTCAAACGGCAGCAGGGTTGCCGCCAGAAGCAGGGCGGTTGCCACAAGGCCTTTGAGCGTCTGGATCTGCATGCTGACTTCGGCCTTTCGCTGCCTTGTCCGGTTGTCTCTTGCCTTGTTGTGGCCCGCATATGCGGCAGGGGCAAGGCCGTTTGATGCTGCAGTGCCGCACATCTTTTGCTTGCAAATGGCGCCCGCGCGGCGCGACGATGCCTTTAACAGCGACGTGGCGGCGTCAAACGCGCGCGAAGCTGCAATGCTCAAACGCCGCAGGGCCTGGCCCGGCTCCGGAGCGTCCGGACAAGACGGCTCATGTCCCTGCAGCGGGTGGACGGCGCGCAGACGCGGCGTCATCTCCTGCCGCGATCCTCGCGCTGGCAACACAAGCCAACGGGAGACGGCAGCATGAGCGGCATTCAGGAAAGCACCAGCAGCGGCAGACGATCCGGCCCCCGCTGCATCGCGATTGTCGGGCCCTTCGGAAGCGGCAAGACAACCCTGATGGAAGCCATATTGGCGCGCACGGGGGCAATTTCCAGACAAGGCAGCCAGGCAGGCGGCAACATGACGGGCGATGCCTCACCGGAGGCGCGGGCTCACGGCATGAGCATCGAGATGAACATCGCCGGGGCGGAGTATCTGGGGGACCACTATACCTTCCTCGATTGCCCCGGCTCCGTCGAGTTTCTCACCGACACGGAAGGCGCCCTGTGCGGCGCGGATCTGGCGATCGTGGTGGCGGAAGCCGACGAGAAGAAGGTTCCCGCGCTGCAACTGATCCTCAAGATGCTGGAAGAGCGCGGTGTGCCCCGGCTTCTGTTCCTCAACAAGATCGACAAGGCCACCCAGCGGGTGCGCGACGTGCTGCAGATGCTGCAGCCGGCCTCCAGCGTGCCGCTGGTTTTGCGGCAGATCCCCATCTGGAAGAACGGCATCGCCGTGGGCTTCATCGATCTTGCCCTGGAGCGGGCCTTTGTCTACCGCGAGCATGCGGAAAGCCTCGTGATCGACATGCCGGGTGATGAACTTGCCCGCGAGGTGGAAGCGCGCTTCTCCATGCTGGAACGGCTGGCCGACCACGACGATGTGCTGATGGAAACCCTGCTGGAGGACATGGCGCCGGGCCGGGAGCGGGTGTTCACCGATCTCGCCGAAGAAATGCGGCAGGGACTGATCTGCCCGGTCTTCATCGGCTCTGCAGAACACGGCAACGGTATCCAGCGGCTGATGAAGGCCCTGCGCCATGAAGCGCCGGATGTTGGGGCGACGCGTGCTCGGCTGGGCCTGAGCCCCTCCACCGAAGCCGGCGTGGTGGTGAAGACGCTGCACACGCTGCATGGCGGCAAGCTGTCGGTGACGCGGGTGCTGGGCGGCACGGTGGCCGAGGGGCAGGCGCTGTATCTGCCGGAGGGCGGAGCGGAGAAGCCATCCGGCCTGCTTTCGCTGTTTGGCCAGCAGGCGAGCCGCCGGGGCGCGGCAGGAGAGGGGGAAACCGTGGCGCTGGCGAAGCTCGACGGAGCGCAGACCGGCATGCTGCTGGGGCTGAAGGAGCCGATACGCCAGTGGATGCCTTTCCGGCGGCCTGAGCCGGTGATGGGACTGGCCATCTCCACGGCTGACCACAAGGACGACGTGAAGCTCTCCGCTGCCCTGCAAAAATTGACAGAGGAAGACCCCGCTCTGCATGCGCGGCTGAGCGAGGCGACCGGCGAAACCCTGCTGGAAGGACAGGGCGAAATGCACCTGCGTGTCGCACTGGCCCGGCTTAAGGGCAAATATGGCCTGACGGTGGAGGCGCGCGCGCCTCAGATTGCCTATCGTGAAACCATCCGCAAGGGCACCAGCGTGCGCGGGCGGCACAAGAAGCAGTCGGGCGGGCATGGCCAGTTCGGCGATGTGGTGCTGGAAATCCGCCCGCTGGGGCGCGGCGAGGGCTTTGTCTTTGCCGAGAAGATCACCGGCGGCGTGGTGCCGCGCCAGTATATTCCGTCCGTGGAAGAGGGCGTGCGCGATGCGTTGGGCCACGGTGCCCTGGGCTTCCCGCTGGTGGATATCTCGGTCGTGCTGACGGACGGGTCCTATCACTCGGTCGACAGTTCCGATCTGGCCTTCCGCATGGCGGCGATTACGGCGATGCGCGAGGGGCTGCCGGAGTGCAGCCCGGTGCTGCTGGAGCCGATGGACGAGGTGATCGTGGTGTGCCCGTCCGAAGCGACGGCGCGCATAAACGCCATCATCCCGGCCCGGCGCGGCCAGATCCTCGGCTTTGATGCAAGGCCCGCCTGGGCTGGATGGGACGAGGTGCGCTGCCTGATGCCGCAGGCGGAGCTGGACGGTCTGATCGTGGAACTGAGATCCGCAACGGCAGGGGCGGGCAGCTTCCACCGCCGCTTTGACCATCTGGCAGAGGTGACCGGCAAGCTCGCAGATCAGATACTTGCCCGCGAGCGGCAGAAGGCTGCATAAAGGAGGTCTCCATGCAGCCCTTCGGGCTGCTGCCAACAGGAGGGGCGAGGCCGGTGCGGACGGGCGCCGGCCTCATCTTCCTGCCCGAGTTCTTGCCCGAGCTCCTGCCTGATACACGCCTGACGCCCGTCAGATACTCAATCCTGCGTGCGCAGGGGCTCGCCAGACGTCACCAGAGCGTTATTTGCATCTTCAGAATTTCAGGCGTTTGCTGTGGGCGCTGATCAGGAGGACAAGATGCATATCATCCGCAAGCCGGGCTGGGCCCTGCCCGAGCATATGGCAACACCGGAGCACCTGTTCTGGAACCGCCGCGCGGTTCTGGGGGGCATGGCGGGCGCGGGCGCGCTGGCACTGGGGGCGGGGCTGCCATCCGGCGCAAGGGCGCAGGATGGTGCCGCAGACCCGAGCGCCAGCCTCTATCCGGTGAAACGCAACGAGGCCTATACGCTGGACCGTGCGCTCAGCCAGGAAAAGCACGTCACCAGCTTCAACAATTTCTACGAATTCGGCACCAGCAAGAGCATCTCCCGTGCGGCGCAGGCCCTGCCCATCCGCCCGTGGACGGTGACAATCGACGGCATGGTGGACAAGCCGCAGCAGATCGGCATCGATGATCTTCTGAAGGCCATGCCGCTGGAAGAGCGGCTCTACCGCTTCCGCTGCGTCGAGGCCTGGTCCATGGCCGTGCCCTGGTCCGGTTTCGCCCTGTCGGAACTGGTGAAGCTGGCCAGCCCCCAGGCAGGCGCCAAATACCTGCGCTTCGAGACCTTCCAGGACGCGAGCATTGCGCCGGGCCAGAACATGGTCTGGTATCCGTGGCCCTATGTGGAGGGCGTGACCATGGCCGAGGCCACCAACGAGCTGGCCTTCATGGTGACCGGCGTTTATGGCAAGCCGCTGCCCAAGCAGAATGGCGCGCCGCTGCGTCTCGCCCTGCCGTGGAAATACGGCTTCAAGTCGATCAAGAGCATCGTCCGCATCACCTTCACCGATGAGCGGCCAAAGACCATGTGGGAAGCGCTGGGGCCGACCGAATACGGCTTCTGGGCCAATGTGAACCCTGAAGTCGCTCATCCGCGCTGGAGCCAGGCGCAGGAAGACGTGCTGGGCACTGGCGAAACCGTTCCGACGCTGCTCTACAACGGCTATGCCGAGCAGGTGGCTGGCCTTTATAAAGGCATGGAAGGCGAGAAGCTTTTCATGTGAGGCTGTCCGGCTTTAGCGATGCAATGCGGAAGGCTCCGGGGTATCTCCGGGGCCTTCTGCATTCTGGCTGAGGCCTTTCCTGCGCTGCACCGGCCGTAGCGAAGTGGAGAGCCGGGTGACGGAGATTGTGGCAGAACGTCCCTCACAGGTCCCGGCGCAAGGCCGGGACGGCGCGGTGGAGATGCTGTGCGGTGGGCACACAGTTGCCCGTAGCAGGTCCCTGTGCGAACGGAGATCTGTTTTCTACGCCGTCCCGGCCTCCGTGCCGGGACCTGTCATGGGCGCACCGCTTGCCGGAGGTTGCTCTGAAGCCACCCTCTTTTCCAAGCCGCAAGGCAAAAAAAAGCCGGGTCAAAAGACCCGGCAGTTATTTTTGATTTTCCACAGCGTGGAAAATCACCTTCCAGAGGGGAACAGCTGGCTGAATTGGCGTCGCTGGGAGGAGAGTGCGACGCCGCAGAACCAACAGTGATGCTTATATGCAGTGCACAAGCTGATTAAACAAGTGGCACCTGCGCAGGTCAGCCATGCGTTTAAGGAATGACTAATATGTTAGTCCTGCACATTCCCGTCACATTTCGCTCGGGGGAATCATATTTCCTTTTTTGATTCAGAGGCTTGATGTGAGCCTTGTACAGATTTTGACCTAATGGTCAGATTTCGTGCAGTCTCCGAACTTGCCTATTTTCCGTGCAAATTCGTTCTGTTTTGTATTTTGGCGGATAAATGCGCAGGAGCGCACAGCCAGACGCCGGGCGCTGGCCTTCCCGGAAGCGCTAAGAAATCAAAGAGATATGATCTTGGAAGCGTCTTCTGCGGTGCGGCATTCTGTCCAGCGGCGGAACGCCGGTCAGTAGGACCAGCGTTCGGCCTTGGCCAGCAGGAAATCACGGAAAGCGGTGATGCGCGCGGTATTCTTCAGCTCGGACGGATAGACGAAATAGGTGTCGAAGCTGGGGATCTGGTCTTCCAGATGCGTAAGGACCGGCACCACGCCCGTTTCATTCTCGACGATGTAGTCCGGCAGGATGGCGACGCCGATGCCCTGATCCACCGCGCGCTTGATCGCCACCACATTGTTGACGCGCAGCACGATGCGGCGCGGTTCGCCCAGCGGACGGTGCGCCGTTTCCAGCCAGTTCATGTCGCGCAGATAGGCCGGCGCATGCTCGCCAAAGGTGACGATGCGGTGATTGTCCAGATCCTCGATCGTCTTCGGCGTGCCATAGCGCTTCAGATAATGCGGTGAAGCGTAGATGTGAAAGTGCACGGTGAAGAGCTTGCGCTGGATCAGGTCCGGCTGTGTCGGCTGGCGCAGGCGGATGGCCACATCCGCTTCGCGCATGCCAAGGTCCAGCTCCTCGTCATCGAAGATCAGCCGCAGTTCCATATCCGGATAAAGGTCGATGAACTCGTTGATGCGCGCCGTCAGCCAGGTGGAGCCAAGGCCCACCGTGGTGGTGATGCGCAGCACGCCGGAGGGCTTTTCGCGGCTGTCGGTGAGGCGCGTCTGCACGGCCTCCAGCTTCATCAGCACCTCGCGGGCCGTGCGGTAGAGGAGTTCGCCCTGCTCGGTGAGCAGAAGGCCGCGCGCGTGGCGGTGGAACAGCGGGATTCCGAGATCCTGCTCCAGCGCGCTGACCTGACGGCTGACGGCGGACTGGCTCATGTTCAGGCTGTCGCCCGCATGCGTGAAGCTGCCTGCCTGTGCGGCGGCATGGAAAATGCGCAGCTTGTCCCAGTCCATCATGCGCCTGTTTCTCCTCTTCCGCCGCCCGTCCGTGGCGGGTCAGGCCGAATCTGGCCGCTTCAGCCAGCCTTGGCTGCCTCTAGGGCATGTTCAGCCAGAAACTTCTCCGCTTCAAGGGCAGCCATGCAGCCCATGCCGGCGGCGGTCACTGCCTGGCGGTAGATGTCATCCGTTACGTCACCGGCGGCAAAGACGCCCGGCACGGAGGTGCGGGTGCTGTCGGCCTCGGTGAAGATGTAGTCATTCGGCTTCAGCGTCAGCTGGCCGCGGAACAGATCGACCGACGGCGCATGACCGATGGCGATGAAGACGCCGTCGGCCTTGAGTTCGTGCGTTTCGCCGGTCTTGACGTTCTTGAGGAGTGCACCCGTGACGGCCTTGGGCATGCCGCCGCCGAGGATTTCGTCCACAACGCAATCCCAGACCACATTGATCTTCGGATTGGCGAACAGCCGCTCCTGCAGGATGCGCTCGGAGCGGAAGCTGTCGCGGCGGTGCACGACCGTCACCTTGGACGCCAGATTGGCCAGATAAAGCGCTTCCTCGACGGCCGTATTGCCGCCGCCGACCACGATCACTTCCTTGCCGCGGTAGAAGAACCCGTCGCAGGTGGCGCAGGCCGAAACGCCCGCACCCATGAAATCCACTTCCGACGGCAGGCCCAGCCAGCGCGCCTGCGCGCCGGTGGCGATGATCACCGCATCGGCCAGAAACTCGGTGCCGCCATCGGCAACGGCGCGGAACGGGCGCTTCGACAGGTCCACCTCGGTGATGATGTCATGCACGATGCGCGTGCCGACATGCTCGGCCTGAAGCTGCATCTGCTCCATCAGCCAGGGGCCCTGGATCGGCTCGGCAAAGCCGGGGTAGTTCTCCACATCGGTGGTGATGGTCAGCTGGCCGCCCGGCTGGATGCCTGCGACGAGAACCGGCTCCAGCATGGCGCGCGCGGCATAGATGCCGGCGGTGTAGCCAGCCGGGCCCGAGCCAATGATGAGCAGCTTCACGTGTTCCGTCGCCATGTCCAGTTCCTTAAATCTCATGCCTTGCGCGAGGCCAGCTTCGCCCTAATGGCCGCAGCGATCTGCGGGGTGCTGTCCAGCGGCTCACAGGTAGTGGTTTTGAGAGGCCCCGGAAAGGGGTGAATGGCGCCAATCTGGCGCAATCCAGTCAAAAAGAGATCAAGCCGGTGGTGCCCGCCGGATGGCATGAACACATGCACCGGCCGCCCCGCCGCCAGCGCCTCGCCCACCATGTTTGTGCTGTCGCCCGTGACCACGATGGTATCTGCCAGCGCCAGCATTGCCAGCAACGGGTTTTCGCCGCTGCCGTCCCAAAGGAAATGGTTTCCTGTCTCCGCCAGCTGCTCCAGCCGGTGGTTGAGGGCATGGGGCGTACGGCGTGAGGCGGTGATCATCAGGCTGCCGCCCTGCCTTGCCGCATCCGCCAGCCCATCGGCAAAACGGTTGATGTCTTCGGCCGTGAAGGTGTGATGCCGGCTGTTGCCGCCCACAAGCACGGCAATGCGCGGGGAGGGCAGACAGCCAAGGCGCGGGTCCGGCTGCGCTCTTGCTGCTGCCAGCTTTTCCGCCGAATGGCGGTGCGGAGCGGTTGGCGTCACCAGAACATTGGCGCCGCGCAGCCGGTCATGCTCCCCCACCCAGATGAGGTCGGCGGCGCTCGTGCCCGTGCGCGGGTCCTTGAGGAAGACGGTGAAGGTGCGCCCGCCGCTCAGCTTCTTCAGGCGGCGCAGATAGGGCACGGTGCGCCGGCCGGAGGCGATAGCGATATCCGGATAGGGCGGCGCCAGCGGGCTGCCGGGCCGCGTCTCGGCCTCGCGCGGGTCAATCGGCCCCCAGGGCATGGTCCAGACGAAGGGCCTGCGCGGGGCAACGCGGCGGATCTGATAAGGAAGGCCAAGGGCTTCGGCGACGCCCATGCACTGGATTTCGTCGCCCGCCTTGCCATCGGACAGAATCCAGATGCTCCGGTCATCCTCAGCTTTTGCGGTTTCTGGATCTTTCTTGAGCATGGGTGCTTTTGTTATAGTCTTGCGGAAATGAGCAAAAAATCATAAGCCGCAGGGCATTGGGTCTTGCGGCCACACAAGCACGGACAAGCGGCTGGAACAAGGCCGGGGGCGTGCCTGTGAAACGGAACTTTGGGGCAGGCGGCCTTTTTGCCTTGCCCGCCGGGCGCCGCCCGCACTGACTGGAGATTTCCTTGAAAGCACGGCTTGACGCGATCGACTGGCACATTCTGGACGAGCTGCAACAGGATGGCCGGATGACCAATGTGGAACTCGCCCGCCGTGTCGGCATCTCCGCCCCCCCGTGCCTGCGCCGGGTGCGTGCATTGGAAGAGGCTGGCCTCATCCGCGGCTACCGCACGCTGCTGGACGAAAAGCAGCTCGGCTACGAGGTGACGGCCTTTGCCATGGTCGGCCTGCACAGCCAGACGGAAGCAGACCTCAACGGCTTCGAGGAGCGGGTCAACAGCTGGCCCATCGTGCGCGAGTGCTTCATGCTCTCGGGCGAGGTGGACTTCCTGCTGAAATGCGTCGCCCCCGACCTGCAGACCTTCCAGACCTTCATCATCCGCGAACTGACCGCCGCCCCCAACGTCGACAGCGTCCGCACCGCCCTCACCATCCGCCGCACCAAGGATGAACCAACGGTGCCGATCGAACGGTGAGGGGGCGCCCGCTATTGCTGCATCGCTATCGCTGTATGGGGCTGCGGCTCTAGCTTCCGGGTGTTGCGGCTGATCCTGCAAGGATGCCGCCGTCGATCGTCAGCTCTGTGCCGGTCATGTAGGGGGCCTCGTCAGAGGCCAGAAACACGGCCAGCGCCGCAACTTCCTCCGGTCTGCCGAACCGGCGCAGCGGCGTATCGGCCACCATGGCCGCCTCCCGTTTGGCTCTGTCCGGCCCGTTGCCCAGCATTGGCTCCCACATGGGCGTCATGACGGCGGCAGGGTGGATCGAGTTGCAGCGGATCTTCAGGCCTTGGCCTGCACAATAGAGCGCCACGCTCTTTGTGTGGTTGCGTATCGCCGCCTTTGAAGAGGCATAGGCGGCGGCCATCGGAATGCCGACCAGCCCCGAGCGGGAAGAGATGTTGATGATCGACCCGGCGCCCCTCGCCCGCATCGCGCGGATGGCATAGCGGCATCCCAGAAACGTGCCGTCGAGGTTGACGGCATGCACGGCTCTCCAATCGGCAAGCTGTGCGTGTTCAGGATCATGCGCTGGCGGCGCGCCGTTGGTTATGTCCTCAAAGCCGGTGACGCCGGCATTGTTGACGAGAATATCGAGTTCGGGGAACAGGCGCTCCACCCTGTTCCAGTCCGCTTCAGAGGCCACATCCAGATGACAATATGTTCCGCCGATGGCCCCGGCTGTGGCTTCACCGCCTTCGTCGTTGATATCGGTCACAATGACGCTCGCGCCTTCATCGGCAAAGGCCTTGGCAATGGCTGCACCAATACCGCGCGCCGCCCCCGTCACGAGAGCGCGCTTTCCAGAAAGTCTGGGCATGATAAGTCCGTGGATTCCAAAGTGAAGGTGTGTGGCCGCTGGTCATTCCAGCTCTCGGTGAACTGCTTTCATCGAGAGCTGCTCAGGCCCGTGCTGCGCTTGGGCTGCTTCAAGGCTTGATGCGTCAGCATCGACAATCTCGGTCGAAAGCCAAGCCAGTGGCCACGGTTCGGCGAATGTCCGGATTACCGGTTGTGGTTGTCCATGTCCGTCACTCCTCAATCTGAGGTAAAGGGTTACCCGGCAGCAGAGCGGGCGTCAAGGGCGGGACGGTTGGAGGCTTTCAGTGGGGGGTGTTTGTGGCGTTGGTGTGGTGGGGGAGGGCGAGGGGATGGAGTGCTGAGATGCAGGGTGCATGATCTACCAGACCTTCATCATCCACGAACTGACTGCCGTCCCCATCAGGGCCGATAAGCGGACGGACACCCGTCAAGGCCTTCGTCGACGGACTGAAACGCCCCGTAACGCCGCCGGAAAATACGAAAGCAGAGACGCTGACAACTAGACCCAAACAGGCTTCAATGCAGCCAGAGGTCCAAGCCACCTGAACCCGCTTTGAAACGCGGTACTGTCAGGTGAATACCATTTCTGTACACGCTGTACTGTTAGGTAATGCCGTCTTTTTGCAGTATTCGATTAGTATTTTCATGCTCTTACATAAAAAGAAACAAAGAGGCCGCACTTTTTACGTGGGGCGTCACGGCGTTGGAAACGATCGACGGCAGGGTATGCTTGTCCAGCCGGAAAGTCGTGCGTTAATGAGCGTTGAATTTCCGTCTTCTACTTTGAAAAGGCCATCAGTTAGCGGAGAAATCAAGATCGGTTCTCGCTTGGACATTGTTCCAGCTGCGGCGGCTGCCATAAATGAGTTGGCATTGGCGATCCCTTTTGGCCTTGCTCGCGAACTCACAAGCTTTGCAATTGATATTATTTCGAAATTTCCACTTAGGTCGAAATATTTCGTATGATCCTCTGGAAGCAATGTCAATTCGCTGGCGATTTCTGAATCAACGGAGAAGGGCTCCAAGTGTCCGGTTTCGTTAAGCGACAAGAATGAGGTTGACAAAGTGTGATCCTCTCGTGCATTCGAGTGTCAAATGAAGCGCAGTTTAAGTTTTTTTAACTTTTTCGCGCAAGCGTGGTTGTGAAATGTGTGAATCGCCCTAATATCAAAGGGCACGGAGGTAAAAGCATGAGAAGACCAATTTTCCCACCGTTTCATTAATTTTTTGCGGGGCCTAGTGCCCCGCTTCTAGTTTGAGTAAGCGTCTCCACGCCATTCTTGAGTGAAGTTCGAGGAATGCCTCGGCAAGCTCCATGTCATTCTCTTGCACGACTTCAGTGCCTTTTTCGATAAGTTTGATCGCTTTTTTGATCTCCAAAGGATCATTGGAAAAAGCTACAATCATCATTCCTTCAAAGTCGAAAAAGCATGATGGATCAAGAGTCCGCAGAGGTTCGCACTCAGCTACAAGACTCTCAACTTCAGATTTCGTGTCATTGACCGTCGGTGAAATCTCTGGAAGAAAGTATTGTCGTTCCACTATAAAGTTCGCAAGATTCCATTTGACCACTCGATTGCAGTGATCAGATAACATATGAAACCGCTTCAGAATCAATCGACTAATATCTATCGCGCGATCCAAATCTCCGAAGGCGCTGCATGCAAGTGGTGCTGAGAAAATATCATACTGAAGCTGTTCGTCAGCTTCAACGTGTTTGAGGTCAATTTCGCCTAACCAATCATCAATTTTCAAAGCGGCAAAATCGCATACCTGCGAATTACCTGTAATGCTTGCAAGGTAACTAAAAAGAACCCAAAGGTCTCTTGGGAGGTTTTTGCATGCGTTTGCGATAGTTTTTTGCGTATCTCTTAATATCTCACTGCCGCTTGCAGAGCTGACTAGTTCAGTTTTTTTGCTGATCATCATCTCGAGTGCTGCTAAAGCGCCTGGGTCCATCTTTTCTCTAGACGTTACCCAGGCTGGCATCGACTCAAACATCCTGAGCCGAGCAGCCTTGCGCCATAAGGCTTCCGCATGCCAACGTTCAGTGATTAGCTCGCGTAGTGTCTGACTTTGAATCTCGATCGACTCGATGGTGTCCGCAATCACTTGCATCATTCGATCAAGGCGTGGATCAAGTTCACCGCCTGGCTTATAGTTGAGGTCATGCATTTTTGCGGCCCACGCATCATGAAGCATCGTCTTGACCTGCAACTCACAAAACAACCCTAGATGAGGTGGAAAGTCGGAGATTATGTCAACATGCGTTGCATAATAGCCTGGACGCCTAATAAGCTCGCGCTTTGCTATGGAAAATTTGCCTTTCAGATGGTGCTCTAGTTCCGAGAGAAAGATATCTACCTGGTCTGGATATTGCATGACGGCGGTGAGGCCGATGATGTCTGTCACATGCTTTACTGTGTATTCGGAATTTCCTTGTTTGCGTTTTTTAGAAATTTTTTTTGCGATCTTAATGTTTGTCTTGAATAAGTCTCCCTGTTTGGAAGATCGTCCATAGATTGATCGAACTACACTCACGCCAAGCTTTGTTTGAATTTCTTTGCAAATATTCTCGATTGAACTGTGAAGTTCAATATATGCCTTTTTTCGATCTTCTTTCATGTATTCGTTGACTAAAGAGAGAATGCTTGTGTTGCTCATGAACTGCCTCCATTTTTAATCAGATCAGCCGGCTTGACTCTGTCGCTGGACAGCTATGTGGGGGTTAATGCAATTTTTCTACTAAGGGCTGTATTTATTGTCAGTAAATTTTTGCGCGAAAATGGACAATCATGGATCATAGGGAGGTATATACGTCGAAGATAACTCCGGAAAATCAGCAATGACATAAGACAGACAGGTGGGGTTACCTCCTGACCAACTCAGCGCTTTGGCCCGCTTTGCGGGCCGGGAATCCACCCCTTGGATTCACGCGGCAGATTGACCGCTTGGCTAGCAGCTCCGTGCGCTGGCCGTAGGGCCGGTAATGGTTCTCCGCAATGACCGCGCCGCTGCCGTTGGTCATCAGCCGGACCGAGGCGAGGTGATCGCTTTGCAGCCAGTTGAGGGTCCCGGCCATCTGCCAGCCTTTGATGTGTATAGGTCCTCGGCACAAGGCCGGGGATGACGGAGGAGAGGCGGCAGGGGGCCCGAAACAAAAATGCCCGCGTTGTGCGCGGGCATTCTGGGGTTTGGCGGGCGGGAGGGCCCGGGGGTCCATTATCCTGATCAATCTTCTTGATCGGGCCTCTTGATCGGCCCACTTGACCGGTCTCCTGATCAGGCGCGCTGCTCAGAAAGGCCGGTCAGAGACGGATCAGAGGAACTGGACGTTCTCGATCTCGTAGGAGCGGGCGCCGCCGGGGGCGGCGACTTCGACGCTGTCGCCGATCGTCTTGCCGATGAGGGCGCGGGCGATGGGGGAGGAGATGGAGATCCTGCCCTGCTTCACGTCTGCTTCCACGTCGCCGACGATCATGTACTTCTTCTCTTCCTCGGTGTCCTCGTCGATGAGGGTGACCGTGGCACCGAACTTGACGGTGGTGCCGGAGAGCTTGGACACGTCGATGATTTCAGCGCGGCTGAGCTTGTCCTCAAGCTCGGCGATGCGGCCCTCGTTGTGGCTCTGCGCTTCCTTGGCGGCGTGGTACTCGGCGTTTTCCGACAGGTCGCCATGGGCGCGCGCTTCGGAAATGGCCTCGACGATCCGGGGCCGCTCGACCGACGTCCGCTCCTTCAATTCCACCTGCAGCTTTGCGTAGCCGGCGGCGGTCATCGGGATCTTTTCCATTGGCCGTAGACCTTCTGGTTAAGTGGTCCGCTTGCGCGGACGAAACGTCAAAAAAACACAATCCAGCCGGACGTTTCATCGTCTGGCCGGAGTGCGGATGATACAGTTCTGGAGCGTCCTCCGCCCGGGTTCATGATCCGGCCAAGAGAAAACCGCTTCAGATTTAATGCTAAGATCGCATTCTGATCGTGCGGGCCACGAGGGCCCGCACGAGACTATGCTCTAGGCGAAGTAGGACTGCAAGGGCCTGACTTCAAGCCCCCCGCTCTTGTAGGCTTCGATGCCCTTGGAAGCGGCCACGGCGCCGGCCAGCGTCGTGTAATAGGGCACCTTCTGCAAGAGGGCAGCGCGGCGCATGGAGCGGCTGTCCGACATGGCCTGCATGCCGTCCGTGGTGTTGATCACCAGCTGGACCTCGCCGTTCTTGATCACGTCCACGATATGCGGGCGGCCTTCGGAAACCTTGTTGATCTTGGCGCAGGTGACGCCATGCTCCTCAAGGTAACGCTGGGTGCCGCTGGTGGCGATGATGCGGAAGCCGTTGGCGGCAAGGCGCTTGACCGCGTCCAGCACGCCTTCCTTGTCCTGGTCGCGCACGGAGACGAACACCGTTCCGCCCACCGGCACGCCCGTGCCGCCGCCGATCTGCGACTTCGCGAAGGCGGTGCCGAAGTTGGCATCAAGGCCCATGACTTCGCCGGTGGAGCGCATTTCCGGGCCAAGGATGGTGTCCACACCCGGGAAACGGGCGAAGGGGAACACGGCTTCCTTGACGGCCACGTGCTTCAGCGGCTTTTCGCTGAGGTTGAACGAGGCAAGGCTTTCACCGGCCATGACGCGGCTGGCGATCTTGGCCACCGGCACGCCGATGGTCTTGGCAACGAAGGGCACAGTGCGCGAGGCGCGCGGGTTGACTTCGAGCACATAGATCTGGCCGTCGCGGATGGCGTACTGCACGTTCATCAGGCCGCCGACTTCGAGCGACTTGGCCAGCGCGATGGTCTGGCGCTTCAGCTCGGCGATCATTTCGGCCGAGAGCGTGTAGGGCGGCAGGGAGCAGGCGCTGTCACCGGAGTGAATGCCGGCTTCCTCGATATGCTCCATGATGCCGCAGACGAACACGTCCTTGCCATCCGACAGGGCATCCACGTCCACCTCGATGGCGCCATCGAGATAGCGGTCGAACAGCAGCGGGTTGGTGCCGAGCAGGGTGTTGATCTGGCCGGTCTTGTCGTTCGGATACTTGGCGCGGATTTCACCGGGCACCAGCTCCGGCAGGGTGCCGAGCAGGTAGGAGTTCAGCGACTCTTCGTCGCGGATGATCTGCATCGCCCGGCCGCCCAGCACGTAGGACGGGCGCACCACCAGCGGCAGGCCAAGCTGGCTGGCAATGAGGCGGCCCTGCTCGACGGAATAAGCGATGCCGTTCTGCGGCTGCTTCAGGCCGATCTTGGTCAGGAGGCGCTGGAAGCGGTCGCGGTCTTCGGCGAGGTCAATCATGTCCGGCGAGGTGCCGAGGATCGGCACATTGGCCTTGACGAGCGCCTGCGCCAGCTTCAGCGGGGTCTGGCCGCCGAACTGGACGATGACGCCGTGCAGCGTGCCGTTTTCCTGCTCGGTGCGGATGATCTCCAGCACGTCTTCTGCGGTCAGCGGCTCGAAATAGAGCCGGTCGGAGGTGTCGTAGTCGGTGGACACGGTCTCCGGGTTGCAGTTGACCATGATGGTCTCATAGCCCGCTTCCTGCAGCGCAAAGGCAGCATGGCAGCAGCAGTAGTCGAACTCGATGCCCTGGCCGATCCGGTTCGGGCCGCCGCCGAGGATGACCACCTTCTTCTTGTCCGAGGGGCGGGCTTCGCTGGCCAGCTCGCCGGCAAAGGGCGTCTCGTAAGTGGAATACATGTAGGCGGTGGGCGAAGCGAATTCGGCGGCGCAGGTGTCGATGCGCTTGAACACCGGATGGACGTCAAGATCCGCGCGAATCTTGGCGACATCGGCTTCGTCCTTGCCGGTCAGCGAGGCAAGGCGGGCGTCGGAGAAGCCCATGCCCTTCAGCTTGCGCAGCATCACCGCATTGTCCGGCAGGCCGTTGGCGCGGACCTTCTCTTCCATGGCGATGATACCGGAGAGCTGCTCCAGGAACCAGGGATCGATGCCGCAGATGCTGTAGATCTGGTCCAGCGGCGTGCCGAGGCGGATCGCCTGGGCGACGTTGAGCAGGCGCGTCGGCGTCGGCGTCGAGATGGCGGCGCGGATGGCGTTCTTGTCGTCGCCCTGGCCAAGGCCGGGGATTTCCACTTCGTCAAGGCCGGTCAGGCCGGTTTCGAGGCCGCGCAGGGCCTTCTGCAGGCTTTCCGGGAAGGTTCGGCCGATGGCCATGACTTCGCCCACGGACTTCATGGCCGTGGTCAGCACCGGATCGGAGCCCGGGAACTTTTCGAAGGCAAAGCGCGGGATCTTGGTGACGATATAGTCGATGGAGGGCTCGAACGAGGCCGGGGTGGCGCCGCCCGTGATGTCGTTCTCCAGCTCATCCAGCGTGTAGCCGACGGCGAGCTTGGCCGCGATCTTGGCAATCGGGAAGCCGGTGGCCTTGGAGGCCAGAGCCGAAGAGCGCGACACGCGCGGGTTCATCTCGATGACGACGAGGCGGCCGTTCTGCGGGTTCACGGCGAACTGCACGTTGGAGCCGCCGGTCTCAACGCCGATCTCGCGCAGCACCGCAATCGAGGCGTCGCGCATGATCTGGTATTCCTTGTCGGTCAGCGTCAGCGCCGGCGCGACGGTGATCGAGTCACCCGTGTGCACACCCATCGGGTCGATGTTCTCGATGGAGCAGATGATGATGCAGTTGTCCGCCTTGTCGCGGACCACTTCCATCTCATACTCCTTCCAGCCCAACAGGCTCTCGTCGATGAGGATCTGGCCAACCGGCGAGGCGTCGATGCCGGAGCGGGCAATCGTCTCGAATTCCTCACGGTTATAGGCCACGCCGCCGCCGGTGCCGCCAAGGGTGAAGGCCGGGCGGATGATGGCGGGCAGGCCGATCTCGTCCAGCGCCTTCATGGCTTCCATGAAGCCGGCGTTGCGGTCGTAGCCGGTGATCTTGCCGTTGGCATCGCGGATGGCAGGCGACGAGGCAATCGAGGCGCGCGGGTTCTCAAGCCCGATCACATCCATCGCAGCGCGGAACTTCTCGCGGTCTTCGGCCTTCTCGATCACATCGGCACGGGCGCCGATCATTTCCACGCCGAATTTCTCCAGCACGCCGTCGCGCTCAAGGTCAAGCGCGCAGTTGAGCGCGGTCTGGCCGCCCATGGTCGGGAGCAGCGCGTCGGGGCGCTCCTTTTCGATGATGCGGGCAACGACTTCCGGGGTGATGGGCTCGATATAGGTCGCGTCGGCCAGATCCGGGTCGGTCATGATCGTCGCCGGATTGGAGTTCACGAGGATGATTCGATACCCTTCCTCGCGCAAGGCCTTGCAGGCTTGCGTGCCCGAATAATCGAATTCACAGGCCTGACCGATGACAATCGGGCCTGCGCCAATGATCAGGATGGAGGAAATGTCTGTGCGTTTGGGCATCGTGGCTCGCATCGGCCCGCCGCCGCGCTCTGTCGCGCGCGCGCCTAGGCTCGTCCTTGAGGAATGACACTGGTGGCTGAGCGCGCCTTATAGGCAATAAAGGCGAAGGATGAAACCCCGGATCGCCGTCAATCGAGTGCTTTTGCGTTTCCGTCTTCTTCCGGTACGGGAAGCGGCGGCGCAGCGCGGCTGTTCTGGCCATCAAAATCGCCGATTCCCGCCTGCAGGGCATAGCAGGCGAGGCGGACGTATTTGGGGATTTCAACAGGCCGTCCGTCGCGGTTCCCCTTTTCATAATACTGGATCATCCGCTTCTTCAGGCCCAGCCGCTCTGCTGCATCCTTCTGCTTGAGGCCGAGTGCGCGCCGCCAGTCGCGGAACTGCTCCGGTGTCATGCCTGCCGTCTTCTTGCCGCTCATCGCCGCTATCCTGTGAAACCTGTTCGCCTGTCAGGCGGATAGCGCACCTGTTGCGCCCAAGGAAGCCTTCCAGTGCGGCCGCCTGGCAGATTTCTGCTCATCACAGGAGCGCAGGCCGGGTGGAGCACTTGCGTGCCGGTCGTTCACGCATCTTTTGCGCATCATCATGTCTTCACATGCGCGCCATGATTGCGTCTAGCCTTTTTCAGAGATGGTTATCAGGAGGTAAAATACAATTGAGACAAATGACGAAGAAATTTCTTTCGAATTGGTAAGGTTAATATATGACCCAGCGTGATATCTTGTTTTCAAGGTTCTCGTCCGGGTGCGTTGGTGATTATACAGAGGCCCTTCTGGAGCAGATTCCTGCTGGAATTTCATGGATCTGGTCCGGATTTCACTTCTGAAATGTATAGACATGCTGCGCGAGGAAAATTTGGGCTCTTCATCCGGAGTGGCAGAGGTTGCCGGGCAGATCATTGAACCGCTTGTGCGGTACCTGGAACGCAATGGTCTTGCGATTGAAGAGGTGGCGCGCAAGGCTGGCGTCATGCTGCCGCCTGCCGATGGGCGCTATGATCGCTATCTCCCGATGAATGATGTCGCCTGTCTTCTGCAACAGGCGGGCAAGTTGCTGGATGATCCGTTGATCGGCTTGAGATCGTCCGTCATGGAGCCCGTCGTCCCCACGCATGCGCTTGTGCTCGCCTTGCCCTATGCGCCGACATTGCGCCGCCTCTTTGAGGTGCTTGGGGAGGCGCATGCCTCGATTGGTGACCTTGAGGCCTGTGAAGTCCGGGAGGTTCCTGGCCGGATTGAAGTGATCTGGCGCCATGTTCCCCGGGTGGTGCTGCGCGATCAGCTGAATGATTGCATCGCGATGCTGACGTGCATGTTCCTGTCTCTGGCGGCTGGACCTGACTGCTTCAAGAATGTCGCTGTCCGTCTGGAGCGTGGCAAGCCAGAGGACACGCGGCTGCACCGGCAATGTTTCGGGCCAAATGTGCAATTCGACCAGAATCACTCTGCGATCAGCCTGCCTGTGGAACTGGCGGATAAACCGCTGCCTGGGTCATATCCGGTCCTCTTTGATGCCCTGGTGGAACTGGCGATGCGGCGGCTGGCGGATCGTGGGCGCCTGTCAGGGATCACTGCGCTGGTCAGCGAGGAAATCGCCCGGCGTGTCGGAGAGAAAGACCTTTCTCTGGAAAGTGTTGCCCGTGCTGTTGGCGTCAGTGGCCGTGTGCTGCAGCGCCGGCTGAGTGAGCAGGGTGTGACCTTCCACGAACTGCATGACGATGTTCGCCGTGGAATTGCGGCTGACCTGCTGCGCACGACGGGACTGCCTATTTCCGAGGTTTCGTTCCGTCTTGGTTTCTCGGCTGTGGGGAATTTTACCCGCGCTGCCAAACGCTGGTTCGGCGTGACGCCAAGCGAATGGCGCAGGACTGAAGCGCGCCGCTGAAGGCCGGAAGATGGGCGAGTGGGGGCCTCCTGCTGCCCCGGAGCCGCAGCATAAGCGTTACAGGTTTGCCTCGCCGGATTTGACAGGTGCGCCAAGGCGTGTGGCCGGTCAGGCAATGCGGGATGTTCCGCCACGAGCGTGTATGCCTCAGAGACAGATACACGCGCAATTTGTTCTGCCGTCAAACATTCAAGGTCAGGCAAGTAACGAATCGGCCGGGCTTTATTTTTCAGTTCACGCATTGCTGCGTGGTGGCTCGGAACTACTTTCCTGACGCTCTGGCTTCTGAAGCTTCTCGCATTCTGGTTGTGTGATCTTGAGCAAGAGCTGATCGCCTTCTGCAAGGTTTGATGGGCCTCTATCCGTAAGAATTAGATATTTATGTCAATGGGATTGTGGTTTGGCTGTATTGTTTCCGCTTTCAGACTATTGCGTCTTTTGTTATGTATTCTTCATATCTATATATTGATAATTCGTAAATCGCGTTTATTTCTGAGTTGTGTCCTATGTATTATTTGTTATTAGGCTCGGATATGGCCATATATCTGTGTTTTCCGGTGTTTTATATTATTGATTTTTATGTCTCTTTGCGGAATTTAAGTGCTGGCTGATTGAAAAATGGCGTCATATGAGAAGGAGTATACGTGAAATGGGTGGCATATTAGTGCCTGTGACGTAAATGAGCGTTGTGTTTGAAGTGTCTCTTACGGACTGGCTTCTGCACGGTGCGAAATGCGGAAAGTGCTCCAAAAGATCCGGGTTTCCAAGGTGGGAGGTGGCCGGGATCTGCTCTGGCGCATTCATTTGTCACGCCCTGTTCAACCACCAGGCTAGAAAACGATGAACAGCTTAGCACCAAATATGGTCGTCATTCCGGATATCGCAGGTCCGGTCGTGGACGATGGCAGTGAGCCGAAACTCCTCGCGATCTCCGAGATGTCGGAGAACTTCGGCGTGACGCTCCGGACCCTGCGTTTCTATGAGGAAAAGGGCCTCATCAATCCGGTGCGCAAAGGCGCGCGCCGCTTCTATTCCGCCCGTGACGTGGGCCGGATGCGCGTCATCCTCCAGGCCAAGAAGATCGGCCTGACCCTGACCGAAATCCGCCGCGTCCTGAAGCTTGTTGAAAGCAACACACCCCGCCGCAGCCAGCTGGAAGAGCTGCGCGGCATTTGCGCCGGCCAGCAGGACATGCTGCGTGAGCAGCACGCGCTGCTGCAGGAGCAGGTTGCGGAAGTGGATCACGTGATGCAGTCGCTCGACCGGCTGATCGCCGTGTCCTGAGCTGCGGTATTTCCGGATACGAAATGCCGGAGTTGAATGACAACAGGGCCCGGACGGCAAACCGGGCCCTGTTTCTTTTTTGAAAGAGTTCTGTGTGCCGTCGCGGGGCGCCGGATCAAAAAAACGCCCCGGAAGCGCTGCTTGCCGGGGCGTTTTCTTGATCTTCCGTGTGGGCCTGTCAGGCGTTTGCCTGCTTTGCCTCGCGCATCACCTCGGTGAAGCGCTGGAACAGGTAATGGCTGTCACGCGGGCCGGGTGAGGCTTCCGGGTGATACTGCACCGAGAACACGGGCTTGCCCTTGAGGCGGATGCCGCAGTTGGTGCCGTCGAACAGGGAGACGTGGGTCTCTTCAACGTTTTCCGGCAGGCTTTCCTTGTCCACGGCAAAGCCATGGTTCATCGAGGTGATTTCCACCTTGCCCGTGGTGTGGTCGAAGACCGGATGGTTCGCGCCATGATGGCCCTGATGCATCTTCACGGTCTTGCCGCCGAGCGCCAGCGCCAGCATCTGGTGGCCAAGGCAGATGCCGAAGACCGGCAGCCCCTTGTTCACCAGCGCCTGAATGGTGGCGACGGAATAGGTGCCGGTGGCAGCAGGATCGCCGGGGCCGTTGGACAGGAACACCCCGTCCGGGCTCATGGCAAGGATTTCGTCTGCCGGAGTTTCGGCCGGAACAACAGTCACCTTGCAGCCGGCATCGGCCAGCAGCCGCAGGATGTTGCGCTTCACGCCGTAGTCGATGGCGACGACGTTGAATTCCTTGTCCTGCTGCTCGCCGTAGCCTTCGTCCCAGACCCAGGGGGTCTGCGTCCAGTTCTGGCTCTGGCCGCTGGTTACGTCCTTGGCAAGGTCCATGCCTTCGAGGCCCGGCCAGGCGGCGGCCTTGGCCTTCAGCGCATCGATGTCGAACTTGCCATCCGGATGATACGCGATCACCGCGTTCGGCACGCCCAGGTCACGGATGCGGGCGGTCAGGGCGCGGGTGTCGATGCCGCTGATGCCGATAATGCCGCGCGCCTTCAGCCAGTCGTCAAAGCGGCGGGCAGCTCGGTAGTTGGACGGGGAAGTGACATCGGCCTTCAGCACCGTGCCGCGCACACCGGAGGCGGACGCCATGTTCAGCGTCTCGATGTCGTCTTCGTTCGTGCCCACGTTGCCCACATGCGGGAAAGTGAAGGTCACGATCTGGCCGGCGTAGGAGGGGTCGGTCAGGATTTCCTGGTAGCCTGTGATGGCGGTGTTGAAGCAGACTTCTGCAACAGCCTCACCTTCGGCTCCAAGGCCCTGGCCCTCGATCACGGTGCCATCGGACAGCACCAGAAGTGCGGTGGCAGGCGGTATGGCCCACGCGTCTGCAGTCGCGGTCGTCATGTCTTGCAATCTCGGTGTTGTTGATGACATCATGGGCACCGAACGCCCGGATATGCCGAACCCGAGCCAGGCGCTAGCCCCGTGCTTCAAGCGCGGGAATGTAGGGGAAGCGCCCCGGCAGGTCAACATTGGTGTTCGGGAATAAAAAGGCCTTGAATCAAAGGCTTGTTCGCTTGGTACATTGCATGTGGGCAAATGGCCGGGTAAGAGGGCGTCTTTCAGCGGTCATATTCGTGGTTATTAGGGGCAAGACATGCGCGATGACATCAGTGCGTCCTTGAAGGATGCGCTTGAGGCCGGCGACAAGCGCCGCGCTGCCACACTGCGCCTCATCCTGACTGCCATCAAGGACCGTGAGGCCGCTGCCCGGGACAGTGGCCGCGATGGAATCACCGACGAAGAGGTGCATCAGTTCCTCAAGCGCATGCTGGCGCAGCGCGAGGAATCCCGTCAGGCCTATGAAGAGGCCGGACAGGTGGACTTGGCGGTTCAGGAAGAGGAAGAAAGCCAGATCATCCGCGAGTTTCTGCCCCGGCAGATGGGCGAGGATGAAATGCGCCGCATCTGCGCCGAGACCATCGCCGATATCGAGGCGCAGGGCCTGCGTGACATCGGCCGCTGCATGAACTCCCTCAAGGAGCGCTATCCGGGCCAGATGGACTTCGTGCAGGCCTCCTGCCTTGTGAAGGACCTGCTGCGCACCCGGCCCGGGGATAGCTGAAGGGCGCAGGGCCGGACTCCCGGGTTCCTGCCTGGTAAAGACGGCCCGGCCGGCCCGGTTTGCGGGGAGGCCCTTGCAGGCGGCGTCCTCGCACTCTAAGTCACTGCTTCCCTCACAGGGGCGCTCAAGGCTAATGTAATCCACTTGCCGCCATGGCCGGATGCCTCCGGCCCTGCGGGCCATTCCCGGCTTCCGGACAGGTTTCATGCGTTTCGACAACCGGCTACTGGACGAGATCAAGGCACGGCTGAGCCTTTCGGACATCGTGGGCCGGCGCGTGAGCTGGGACCGGCGCAAGACGCAGCCGGGACGGGGGGACTTCTGGGCCTGCTGCCCCTTCCATCAGGAAAAATCCCCGAGCTTCCACGTGGATGACCGGCGCGGGCGCTACAAGTGCTTCGGCTGCGGTGCATCCGGCGATCATTTCCGCTTTCTGACGGATACCGAGGGTCTGAGCTTTCCCGAAGCGGTGGAGCGGCTGGCGGAGCAGGCCGGCGTTGCGCTTCCCGTGGCGGACCCGAAGATTGCCCGGCAGGAGCGCAAGAAGGCCGGTCTTGCGGAGGTCTGCGAGATGGCGGCGCAATTCTTCCAGATGGAGTTCGGCGGCCCGCGCGGCCAGACGGCCCGCGCCTATGTGCAGCGCCGCCAGCTGAGTGCCGAGACCCTGAACGAGTTCCGCTTCGGCTTTGCGCCCGACACACGCGACAGCCTGAAACGCTTTCTGGCGGACAAGGGCGTCGAGGAGCCGGTGATGGTGGAGGCCGGTCTGGTGATCAAGCCGGACGATGGCCGCCCCTCCTATGACCGGTTCCGCGGGCGGCTGATGATCCCCATTCACGACGAGCGCGGCCGGGTCGTTGCTTTCGGCGGGCGCACGCTGGATCCTGACGGTCAGCCGAAGTATCTCAATTCGCCCGAGACGCCGCTCTTCCACAAGGGCGTCATGCTGTTCAACGCCCACCGGGCACGCGAGTCTGCGTTCAAAAGCGGGCAGGCTTTCGTGGTGGAAGGTTATCTCGATGCCATCGCCCTGTGGCAGGCGGGCCTGCGCCATGTGGTGGCGACGCTTGGCACGGCTTTCACCGAAGATCAGGTGCTGCGGCTGTGGAAGCTGGCGGCAGAGCCTGTCGTGTGTTTCGACGGCGATGCAGCGGGTATTTCTGCGGCGCACCGGGCGATTGACCGCATTCTGCCGGTGCTGCGCAGCGGCCATTCCTTCCAGTTCTGCTTCCTGCCGGACGGGCAGGACCCGGATGACCTGATCAAGGCACGCGGGATCGCCGGGTTCCATGAGGAGGCCGCCAAGGCGCAGCCCTTGTTCGAGGCCGTATGGGACCGGGAGATCAGCGCCGCCAATCTGGATACGCCCGAGCGCAAGGCTGCGCTGGAAAAGCGCTTCGAGGATCTGATCGGTAGCATTGCCGACGAGCGGGTGCGCAAGCGCTATCAGCTGGATTTCCGCCTGCGCCTGTCGAACCTCTTCTACGAGCATTCGCGGCGCCAGCGCAGCGCTGCGCAGGGGCAGGGCCAAAGACAGGGCTGGGGGCAGGGCGGAGAACGCGGGCGCGGGCGGCCGGGAGATGCGGCAGTTGCCTTGCAGCTTCTGACGCGCGGGCCGGGCGGTGAGGCCATCACGGCGCCGCAGGGGCCATTGTTCGGCACCGAGCGGCTGGTCTGCGGCATGTGCGTCAAGTTTCCCGATCTGCTCGACAAGCACATCGAACGGGTGGCGAGCCTTCCCTTTGCCGATCCGCTGCATGCGGGCTTCCGCAATGCGCTCTGCCGCGTGGCGCGGGACTTCAACAGCCTGACGGCAGCGCAGCTGGCCGAAGGCGTCGATGACAGCTTCTACAAGATCCTGCATGAGGTGATGACGGCAGATGAAGGCGCGGCGCAGAAGCATGGCGACTTTTCGGGCCTGTTCCAGCGCTTTCCCCTGCTGAAGGTGACGCCGCCGGAGGACTTCATCGAAGCGGCGTTCCTGCATTTCCTCGACCAGATCGAGCTGATGGCGCTGGAGCAGGAACTGAAGCAGGAACTGGCGGCTGCCGAACACGCCTTTGACGAACTGGCCTGGAACCGCATCCGCGGCCTGACGCAGGATCTTTCCCGGCGGCGCGAGGAATGCGCCCGCGAGGAGGGCGAACTGGCTGAACGGGCAAAAAAACTGCGCCATGCGGGCCCGGCGATGGTGCCTGGCCATGGCAATCAGGCGGCCTCATCCCCACATTAACCGGGAGGCAAGCCCTCGGGATGGGCTGGTGAACCCGGCAAAGGACCGCATTCACCGCCCAGACTGCGTTCTGACTGTGGCTATTTCGCGAATCACATTGACGATTCGCGAATCACACTTGCGAATCGGTGGCGTCGAGCTAAATAGGGGAATTCAGGCAGCCCACAGCGTTCATGATGGCAAGTGCCACGAGCGGAACATTCAGTCGCGCTGCATATCCTGAGGAATTGTCTGCCGGTCTGGCTTTTGCCGGAGCGGCGTGGCGTCACTTGTCCGGTTTCCACTCTGCGGCTGCAGGGCTTTCCGGTACGGTTAAGTAGGACTTAAGGGACACCGATTTAAAAGCCGAATCATCGCAAGGTCTTCGAGAGCTGCGCGTTCCCCGCGCGCCGGAAGGCAGTCTGATGGTTCGGATGTGGGCGAACAGCCGGGCACGGCGCCGCAGACATGCGGCGGTTCTGGAGCAGAATATGGTAGCGAAAGCGACGCAGACGGAAGAAACCCAGGAAGCGGCAGCAGAAGGTCAGGATGGCCCGCTGCTCGATCTTTCTGATGCTGCCGTCAAGCGAATGATCAAGGCCGCCAAGAAGCGCGGCTATGTGACCTATGACGAGCTGAATGAGGTGATGCCCTCCGAGCACGTGTCTTCCGAGCAGATCGAAGACACGATGTCCATGCTATCGGATATGGGCATCAACGTGATCGACAGCGACGAGGTGGAAGAGGCGCAGGTCGATGAGGCCGAGGAGGGCGGCGAAATCGCCGTTGCCAGCCCGACGGCGCTTGCCAAGGCCAGCTCCGGCCGCGAGCCGACCGACCGCACCGACGATCCGGTGCGCATGTACCTGCGCGAGATGGGCTCCGTCGAGCTTCTGTCCCGCGAGGGCGAAATCGCCATCGCCAAGCGCATCGAGGCCGGCCGCGAGGCCATGATCGCCGGACTTTGCGAAAGCCCGCTGACCTTCCAGGCCATCATCATCTGGCGCGACGAGCTGAACGAAGGCAAGGTTCTGCTGCGCGACATCATCGACCTTGAAGCCACCTATGCCGGCCCGGATGCCCGTGGCGGCCCGGTGGCGGGCGAGGGCGAAGAGGAAGAGGATGTGGACGGCGAGCCGCGCAGCCCGGCTGCCGGCAGCGCCCCGCGTGAGGACGGCGCGCCTGAGGGTCTGCCCGAGGAAGGCGAGGAGGAAGAGGACGAATTCGAGTCCAACGTCTCCCTGTCCGCCATGGAAGCCGAGCTGAAGCCGAAGGTTCTGGAAACCTTCGACAGCATCGCTGACAGCTACAAGAAGCTGCGCCGCCTGCAGGATCAGCTGGTGGAGAACAAGCTCTCCAACAAGACCCTGTCGCCGAGCCAGGAGCGCCGCTACAAGAAGATCCAGGAAGAGCTGGTCGCCGATGTGAAGAGCCTGTCGCTCAACCAGAACCGCATCGATGCGCTGGTCGAGCAGCTCTATGACATTAACAAGCGCCTGATGGGCTATGAAGGCCGCCTGCTGCGCCTTGCCGACAGCCACGGCGTCGACCGCACGGACTTCCTGCGCCAGTATCAGGGCGCCGAGCTTGATCCGAACTGGCTGCGCAAGGTGGCCAACCTTGCCACGCGCGGCTGGAAGAACTTCGTCGCCAAGGAAAAGGACATGATCCGCGAGCTGCGTCAGGATATCCAGACGCTGGCAACGGAAACGGGCCTCGAAATCACCGAGTTCCGCAAGATCGTGTCCATGGTGCAGAAGGGCGAGCGTGAGGCACGCATCGCCAAGAAGGAGATGGTGGAGGCCAACCTGCGCCTCGTGATCTCCATCGCCAAGAAATACACCAACCGCGGCCTGCAGTTCCTCGACCTCATCCAGGAAGGCAACATCGGCCTGATGAAGGCGGTGGACAAGTTCGAGTACCGGCGCGGCTACAAGTTCTCCACCTATGCGACATGGTGGATCCGGCAGGCAATCACCCGTTCGATCGCCGATCAGGCCCGCACCATCCGTATTCCGGTGCACATGATCGAGACGATCAACAAGATCGTGCGCACCTCGCGCCAGATGCTGCACGAGATCGGCCGCGAGCCGACCCCGGAAGAGCTGGCCGAAAAGCTGCAGATGCCGCTGGAAAAGGTCCGCAAGGTCCTGAAGATCGCCAAGGAGCCGATCTCGCTGGAAACCCCGATCGGCGACGAGGAGGATTCCCACCTCGGCGACTTCATCGAGGACAAGAATGCGGTTCTGCCCATCGATGCGGCCATCCAGTCGAACCTGCGCGAAACCACCACCCGCGTCCTCGCCTCGCTCACCCCGCGTGAAGAGCGCGTGCTGCGCATGCGCTTCGGCATCGGCATGAACACCGACCACACTCTGGAAGAAGTCGGCCAGCAGTTCTCGGTGACGCGCGAGCGTATCCGCCAGATCGAAGCCAAGGCCCTGCGCAAGCTGAAGCACCCGAGCCGCAGCCGCAAACTGCGCTCCTTCCTCGACAGCTGAGGAAACGGCGAGGCAAGACCGTTACAAAAGGCCGGAGCGGCAACGCTCCGGCTTCATTTTTTCATATCTCATCTTCTCTACCCACTATCTCCCATCACCATCGTCATTCCGGCCAAGCGCAGCGCGAGCCGGGACCGGTGAGCCGGGGTGTCTGTTGCTTGCTCTTCGAAAAACCGGTCAGGGGGCACGGATTGTGCGCTGTTGAAAACCTGAGCCGGCAGGCCGTGGCTCGCCTGTCCCGGATCTCCGCTCCGCTCTCGTCCGGGACGACGATGGAGAGGCAGAGGCAGAGGAGCCGCTGCATTTGCCGTGGCAGTTGCTGCATGCAAGCATCCCCACCGCGCGGTCCCGGCCTCCGTGCCGGGACCTGTAAGGGATTTTCTGCCTTGGTGCTTTGGGCGTTTTGCGACGCTCTGGAAGTTCGGCTGGCAGAAGAGGCTAAACGCCCCGCGTCCATAACAGGTCCCGGCCCAGATCCGGATATGGGGGCCGGGACGGCGCGAGGGGTTGGTTTTGTTCGTATCCTTATCCTGATGCGGACACCCACTTCTTCTTCCCAAAAAGATGATCCATCCCCGCACGCCATGCCTCCCTTTTGCCTGCGGGAGCGGGTAGGAAGGGGGCATGGAGCAAGAGGTCAGGGCAGACAAGCTCGCGGCAGACAAGGTCAGGGCCGGCAGAGGCACGGAGCGCAGGGCGGGCGGGCGTGAGGACCGGGATGGTCCGGCGCTGGCGCTGATGCTGTCGCTTGCCCTGCACGGGCTGCTGGCGCTGGTGCTTTTCACCAATGTCAGCGAGCCGTTTCCGGACATGACGCCTGAGCCCGAGGTGGTGGAGGTGGCGCTGGTGCCCCCGCCGCAGGAGGAGGTGCAGCCCGAGCCGGAAGCAACGCCAGAGCCCGAACCTGAGGCAGCGCCCGAACCAGAGGCAGCTCCGGAGCCTGAGCCCGCCCCTGAGCCGGAAGCGGTTGAGCCCGAGCCTGAACCGGAACCTGAAGCCGTGCCGGAGCCTGCGCCGGAAGAGGCCGCTGAAGAGGCCCCTGAGCCTGCCTCTGAAGCAGAGCAGGCGCAGCCCGAACCCGAACCGGAGCCTGAACAGCCGCAGGTGGCCGGGGCGCCTTTGCCCGTGGTGCCGCAGCAGCCCTATCCGGTCTTGCAGCCGGTGACGGAGTTCGGAGAGGAGGATACCGGCCCCGAAGTGTCGCTGGATGGTTCTGCTGCCGAGGCGCCCGAAACCGAGCCGGAGAGGCAGGGTGAGGCTGAGCCGCAGGACGTGCCAGAGTCTGGGCCAGAGTCTGGGCCAGAGTCCGGGCCTGAGGCTGAAAACCAGAGGACCGAAGAAGCCACGGAAGAGGCAGAGGCGGCGCCGGAAGCAGAGACTCAGGCGGCAGAGGCTGATGCGCTGGCAGAGCTGGCCGTGCTGGCGGAAGCCGCGGCCGATGAAGCGGGGCTGGAGCCAGGCCCTGCCGTGGAGGCGCCGGTGGCTGCCGATGGGGAACTGGCTTCCCCTGCGCCAGGTGAGGCAGAAGCTGCACCGGAGGATTTCGGCACCGTTGGCCCGATCGTGGCGCTTGCCGCGCCCCAGCCCAAGCCGCCCGTTGGGGCAGGCAGGGGCGCGGGGCAGGTGGTGGCGGGCGGTGTGCCGCTCAACATGGCGCGCCAGCTTTTTTCGACGCGCAGCAATGGCGGTGTCCGGGCCCAGACGGCCATGCGCGGCATGCCGCGGGAGGAGCGGGCGGATGTGCTGTGCATGACCGAATTGCGCGCCCAGCTGCTGTTTTCCAATCCGCCGCGGGTGCCGGAGCTGCTGCCGTCGTTCCGGCTGGCCACGGGCACTGTGCTGCAGACCCCGCAGACGGCCTTCCGCGAGCGCGGGCAGTGGTACAATCTCGCCCTGCGCTGCGAGCTGGATGCCGGCATCACGCGGGTCGTCAGCTTTGCCTTTGAGGTGGGCGGCCCGGTTCCGCGCGCCGACTGGGCCAAGCGCCGCCTGCCGGTCAATTGAGGCGGGGAAACTGAGGCGGGGCGTGTCCGTTCACACCACCAGCTTCACCGCCAGCCCGGTCATCACCATGGCGATCAGCCCGTCCAGCACCTGCCAGGAGGCAGGCTTGGCAAAGAGCGGCCGCAGCAGCCTTGCGCCATAGCCCAGCGTAAAGAAGAACACGGCGGAGCCAAGGCTTGCCCCGGCGGCAAAGGCCATTTCATGGCCGGGGTAGTTGGTGGCGATGGAGCCGATCAGGATCACCGTGTCCAGATAGACATGCGGGTTGAGGAAGGTGATGGCGAGCAGCGTGGCAAGCGTCGCTCTTAGTGAGGCGCCTTGCCCGATGCCTGCATCCAGCGCATTGCCGCCGCGCCAGGCCGAGCGCATGGACCGCAGCCCATAGGCCAGCAGAAACGCCGCCCCGCCATACCGCAGCACCGGCTCGATGCCCGGCAGCACGGCCGAGATGGCCTTGAGGCTGGTGACGCCCAGCGTGATCAGAAAGGCATCGCAGATGGCGCAGGTGAGGCACACCCAGAACACATGCTCCCCCCTCAGCCCCTGCCGCAGGATGAAGGCATTCTGCGCGCCAATGGCGACGATGAGGCCAAGGCAGAGAAATAAACCGGCAAGGGCAGCAGTCAACAAGGAAGGCTCCGGGATGCAAGGGCGTGTGCTGTTGTTTGACTAGCGGTTTGCGCAGGATTAGAAAATTTAAAGTTTCTGATCCTGATGAAGAGCTTCTAATGCGCCTTGAGGCAAGCCATCTGCAGGCGCTGGCCGCCGTGTTGCGGCTCGGCAGTTTTGAAAAGGCGGCACGTCAGCTCAATCTGACGCCTTCCGCCGTGTCGCAGCGCATCCGCGCGCTGGAAGAGCGGCTGGGCACGGTGCTGGTGGTGCGCGGCCAGCCCTGCCTGCCGACGCCCGCCGGCCAGCGCCTTGCCCGCCATGCGGAGGACGTGGCGCTGCTGGAGCAGGACCTGTGGCAGGACATCGGCAGCAGCCTGCCGGATGCGGGCGGTGGCTCCATGCCGGGCGTGCGGGTAGCCATCAACGCCGACAGCCTTGCCACATGGTTCGTGGCGGCCATGCAGGGCGCCGGGGATCTGCTGTTCGATCTGCAGATCGATGATCAGGACCACAGCGCAGGCTGGCTGCGCCGGGGCGAGGTGCGGGCCGCTGTGAGTGCCGATCCGGCACCGGTGCAGGGCTGCGATGTGGTGCCGCTGGGCGCGCTGGCCTACCGGGCAACCGCAAGCCCGGCCTTCATGGGGCGCTGGTTTGCCGGAGGTGTGGACGTTGAGAGCCTCGCCCGCGCCCCTGCCATGATCTACAATCTGAAGGACGGGCTGCAGGCCGCATGGGTGCGCCAGACCTTCGGTCAGGATGTGGTGCTGCCCGCCCACTACATCGCCTCCACCCATGCCTTTGTCGATGCTGCGGCGGCTGGCATTGGCTGGGGCATGAACCCGGAACCTCTGGTCAGGGCGCATCTCATGGACGGACGCCTTGAGGAACTGGTGCCCGGCACGCCGCTCACCGTGCCGCTCTACTGGCACATCAGCCGCTCCGCCGCGCCGGGCTTGCAGCGGCTGACGCAAGCCGTTCGTGCCGCTGCGGCAGATCATCTGCTTGCACCTGCCAAATGAAACATCTCGATAACGTGAACAGAATGCCGTTCAGGAATGCAATTGCATGCCGAATATGAAACGGTTATGCGTGATTCCAGAGGAATGGCAGGAAGCCATTCGTCAGATACATGCGAGGCACCCATGCGTTTTCTCACCAGCTTTTCGCCTGACCTTCTGAGCGCCTTGCGCATCATGTCCGGTCTTCTTTTCTTGCAGCACGGCACCACCAAATTTCTTAGCATTCCGGCCACGCAGATGAGCGGCGTTTCCGTCACCACCTTGCCGGGAATGGCCGGCGTGATCGAGCTGGTGGGCGGCGCCTTGCTGGTGCTTGGCCTCTTCACCCGCCCGGTTGCCTTCATCGCCTCCGGCACCATGGCGGTTGCCTATTTCCTCGTGCATCACCCCAAGGGCTTCTATCCGATCGTCAATGGCGGTGAACTCGCCGCGCTTTACTGCTTCGTCTTCCTCTATCTGGCTGCGGCCGGTGGCGGGCGCTGGAGCATCGACGCCATGCGCGGCGCGCGCTGAGCCTTTCGCGCCATCCGGATTTTGCAACGCCGCAGCCCCGTGCTGCGGCGTTTGCGTTTGTGCCCATCTTGCGCAACTCCGGCCGATGCGCTCAGATGCGTCAGTCGAATCCTGTCCTCGTGAGTTTTGCCATGACCTCTGCCCGCGTCCAGACCGAAGCCCTGATCAACGCCTATTACGCCGCCTTCAACCGGGGAGAGACGGATGCCATGCTGGCGATGGTGAGCGAGGATGTGGCCCATGACGTGAACCAGGGCTCGCGCCGCACGGGCAAGAAACTCTTTGCCGAGTTCAACGCCCACATGACCCGCTGCTACAGGGAAGAGCTGACGGACATCGTCATCTTCGCCAGCGAGGACGGCACGCGTGCCGCGGCCGAATTCATCGTCAACGGCACCTATCTCAGCACCGATGAGGGCCTGCCGGAAGCTGCCGGTCAGACCTACCGCCTGCCGGCCGGCACCTTCTTCGATGTGAAGGGCGGCAAGATCGCCCGCATCACCACCTATTACAATCTGGAAGACTGGATCGCCCAGGTCGGCGCCTGATCCGCGCCGGAGCCTCATCCCACACACAGACGTGCGGGCAGGGGCCCGCAGGAGAGCGGGACCATGCATGTCATCATCGTTGGCGCCGGTGTCACCGGTCTTTCCACCGCCTGGGCGCTGGTCAAACGCGGTGTGGAGGTGACGCTGATCGAGCAGGGGCCGATCCCCAATCCGCTGTCTGCCTCCGGCGATCAGCACCGCATCATCCGCCGCGCCTATGGCGGGCAGGGCGGCTATCAGCGCCGCATCAGCGATGCCTATGCCGCCTGGGACGAGATGTGGGGCGACTTCGGCGCCCGTCATCTCGTGGACACCGGCTTCATGGTCATCTCGCAGGAAGAGGGCGACGAGGGAGAAGACTACTGGCGCGGCATGGTGGAGGCCGGTTACAGCCTCGACCAGATGAGCCCTGCCGAGGCTTGCGCCCGCTATCCCTTCCTGTCGCCCGAGGGTCTGCGTTTTGTGGCCGTGCATCCGGAAGGCGGCGTTCTGCTGTGCCAGAAGATCGCCGCAGACATGCGGGCCTTCCTGCTGGCAAAGGGCGCAAGACTGCTGGAAAACACGAAGGTGGTGGCCGTTGACCGGGCCGCTGGGCGCGTCACGCTGGAAAGCGGCGAAGACCTGACGGGCGACCGGGTGGTGATCAGTGCCGGAGCCTGGGTGCTGAAGCTCGCTCCGGAGCTTGCGGTTGATCTTGCTCCCTACAGGACGGCGGTCGTCTATCTTGAACCTCCCGCAGACCTGAAGGCTGCCTGGGAAGCTGCACCGGTCATTCTCGATGTTGGCGGCAAGGTGGATGGCTATGTGCTGCCGCCGGTGCCGGGCACGGGGCTGAAGTTTGGTGCCGGCGTCCACAAGGTAAAGAACCCGGATGCGGACCAGAACCGGGGCATCGTGCCGGGCGAGGGCGAGCGCCTGCGCAATCACTTCTCCCCGCCCTTCGGCCGCATATCCGAATATCAGGTGACTGACACCGTAACCTGCGCCTACACCTTCACGGCGGACAATCATTTCTTCGCCCGGGAGGAGGGGCGTGCGGTCATCGTTTCCGCCTGTTCCGGCCACGGCTACAAGTTCGGCGCCGTGGCAGGGCAGAAGATCGCCGAAGGGCTGATTGCGGGGGATGTGGAGACGGCGCGCATCTGGCTGGAAGCGCGCGACTGACGCTGCCAGTCAGGGCGGGCTCATCCGGGCCGGGCTTCTGGCGGGGAAAGCCCTGCACCGGCCGCATGGCAGCTCTGCAAGGCAGATTTCATGCGGGCGGGGGCTTGATTTTGCCGTCCGCGCCCGCATCGTGTGGCCACAAGAACAGACATAAATCATATGGGAGAGAATATGCCGGTCACCGTGAAGAGCCTGACTGGAGGAGAACTTCAGGACGCATTGGACGATCTGGCGCGGCTTCGCATCGAAGTGTTCCGCGACTGGCCCTATCTCTACGACGGGTCCATGGACTATGAGCGCAGTTACATCAGCCGCTATGCCGGCACGCCCGGCGCCCTGATTGTTGCCGCCTTCGACGGAGACCGCATCATCGGCGCGGCGACGGGCGAACCGCTGGCGCAGGAGGTGATCCAGTTCCGCCAGCCTTTCGAGGACCGGGGCCTCAACCTCAAGGAAATCTTCTATCTGGCCGAATCCGTCCTCTTGCCGCAGTACCGGGGCCAGGGCATCGGCCACCGCTTCTTCGACGAGCGCGAGGCCCACGCCCGCAAGCTCGGCTTTGCCAAGGCCAGCTTCTGCACCGTGGTGCGCCCGGCAGATCATCCGGCCCGCCCGGCAGACTACCGCCCGCTCGACGGCTTCTGGAGCAAGCGCGGCTACAAGCCGCTGGAAGGCGCCACCGTCTATTTCCCCTGGAAGGACATGGGCGGCACGGAAGAAACCGAAAAGCCGATGCAGGTGTGGCTGCGCTATCTTTGAGGCTGGCTCATTCCGCTTGAGAGCGGCAGCCGGGACGGCTTGACGCTGTTTCAACAAGCCGAGGCTCCGGCCGTGACCGGAGCCTCACTGTCTTTCAGTCCACCAGTTCGTAAACGATGGTGACGCTCGCATAGAGCGTTTCCTCGCCTGCCATCACCGGCGCCGGTGCCCGGGCATCTTCCATGGCCATGGCCGCCATGCGGTACATCGGGCGCACGCCGCCATCGCCGCCTTCGGAAACGGACATCACCCGGCCGAGCTTTGCGCCGGAGGCCTTGGCGAAGAGTTCCGCCTTGCGGCGGGCATCGGCAACGGCCGCTTCACGGGCAGCATCGCGTTTTTCATTGGCGCCGGTGACTTCGAAGCTGATGCCATTGATGGTGTTGGCGCCGGAGGTGACCATGGTGTCGAGCAGCGGCCCGAGGCGCGTCAGATCATTCACCCGCACGCTGACCGTGTTGGACACCTGATAACCCTCGATCTTCGGCAGGCCGGAAGGGCCCGACTTGGAATAGTCGCCGTAGCGGGGCTGGACCGAGAAGTTGCTGGTCTGAATGTCCTTGGCCTCGACGCCCGCTTCCTTCAGCGCCGCCAGAACCGCATTGAGCGCGGCGGAGTTGCTGGCCAGCGCATCGGCTGCCGTTCCGGCGTCGGTGGTCACACCGCCCGAAAGCGTGGCCTTGTCCGGCACGGCGCTGATCGAGCCAAAGCCCTGGATCGTGATGAAGCGCTCGGTCTTCGCAGCAGCTTCCTGGGCAAAGGCAGGTGCGAGCGGGGCACTGAAAGCGGCAAGGCCCAGGGGCAGCACCAGCGCCAGTGCGGCAGCACGGGAGACGGCGAGCGGGCGGGAAAGCGCTGAACGAAGGGGGCGCGAATGCAAGGTCATGGGTGAAAAAATCCCTTGAGAACCAAAAGGCAGGCCGACATTTGCCCGGAAATAAGGCAGGCACAAGGCGTGAGAAGTCTTCAGAAACAAATCCGGTCTCAGAACCGGTCCGCTCGTGCCATGCCGTAAAGCCATCCGGACAGCACCATGCAAGGCCCTGCTGAAATCCCGGCATGCCTAGCCGCAGGGCTGCGGTGAAGCCTGTCCCTGACCTGATCGCATGCAAGGTTTGAGCAAGGGCAGGGTTTGAGGCGCCTGCATCCCGGGGGCTTGGGCACGAGGCATCAAGCTGCTGACCGGCCCCGCCGGACCTGCCCGCGCTGGTATTTCACAGCTGCTGCGTTAGTAGTTCATATGGACTACAAAAAAATTTGCAGCCCCCGCCTGAGTTGGTATACCACACTCCAGCCCGCACCACGGGCAAGGGCCTGTAGCTCAATGGTTAGAGCCGTCCGCTCATAACGGATTGGTTGGGGGTTCGAGTCCCTCCGGGCCCACCATACCTTACAAGTCATTGATTTTATTTAATAAAATTTTTCAAATCGCTGAAGCGTACACCGGAGCGTACACTGAAACGTACACCGGAATCTGAGCATGTATCTCTGGCGTCGTACTAACGGATACTGTTTTCAACTGAGAGTTCCGAAAAAATACCAGGTTTACCTGAGATCAACACCTTTACGTGTATTTCTCGGCTCGATCGACAAGCGAAGCGCAGCACGAATAGCAACTATCCTTGCTGCTCACGCATTTAAAAGTATGAGTGCGGCTGAGGACATGGACCGTAAGGCTTTGGAAAGCAGCTTAAAAGCTTTAAGTGCAGAGCTTCAGCTTCTTGAGAAGAAAAGACGTATATCTGCTCTGAAAGCACTTCAGCTTCAGACTGATGTTGAGCAATCTCTTATTGATAAGTCGGATTCTAAAACGCACGATTTGTCTGAGTGGAGTCTCAGCGAAGAATCTAAATACGCTCTTCAGTCTGCTGACAAAGAAACAGCACTCAAAAATGCATACGCGGCAACTTTAGAGCGCCTGAATTTCCTGAAAGGCGTTCTGGAAAAAGATCAAATCGCTGCTGAGTCCGAGAAAATCGGCTTGCACAGCGCGCTGCGTACTGTCGCGTCATTGCACACGATGTCGCCAGCCACCACACAGTTGCCGCAGAACGTCCCTCAAGCCGCTGCTGAGGCGCTTTCGGTGACTGAGGATGTGGACGACGGGGAGATAACCGCGAACACGCGCTTAAGCATTGCCGCCGAGGTCGTGTTGTCCGCCCGCCGCCGAGCGAAGGGAGACGGCTCCGCTCCGGATAGGTACCAGGAGCGACTGGAAACGGCCGTTGCAGCATTCATCGACGTTATCGGCGACCTTCCGCTTCGGAAATACCTCCCGATCCACATGCAGGATTTTGCAACGGTAATGGCCGAGATTCCCAGGAATCGCTCCAAGTATCCCGAGTTTAAAGGTGTGCCGCTCCGAAAGATTGCGGAAAAGAATCGGAAGAGGAAACCGTCCCTCCCATGCCTTGGGGTCACGACGATCCAAGGTACGGTTTCGGAAGTCTTGAACCTTTGGGGGAGGGTAACCGCAGGCATCGACGGCGTGAAAGACCTGAAGTCATATCGCATCGTCATGCCGTCAGCTGCGACGAAACGAACCGTGCGCGAGGGACTACCTACAGTGCACCTGAACAAATGGATTACGGCGGCAGCCGCGCAGAAGCCGCGTGACGCGCACAAGAGGTGGTTGCCGATGGTCGGTATGCTAACCGGAATGCGGCTCGGTGAAATCGTATGGCTTCAAGTTTCCGATTTGGCCGAGCTAGACGGACACACCGTCATTGATTTGCGGCGCCCGCTGGTGATCGACCGAAAAGAAGTTGATCGTCGCTTGAAGACTGAGACCAGCCCTAGGATCGTAGGTTTGCCGTCATTTCTTATTGAGGCGGGTTTCGTCGACTACGCTCGGAACGTCCGCAAGCGTGGATTTGTGTTTTCCGCTTTTCACACGGCGGACGACCCAGCTGATGCGGCGTCGAAGCAAATGACGAATTGGATGAAAAAACTCGGGATTCACGAACGGCAACGCCAGACGTTTCACTCTCTCCGACATAACGCTAAGCATTGGTACGCGAACGAGTTCGGTGAGCGGACCGCCGACCGCCAGCTCGGTCACGCCCCGGCGAACGTCAGTCGGAGTTACGGATTCCCGGTCCTTCAGTCAGAAGAAATTGAGAAAATCGCTGCAATGCCTATCCCCCGAGGCTTGGATCTGTCTCCGTTTGGGTCTTGAAGCGGGTGAAGCTGAAGTATGCGATTGATTTAGTGGAATATGGCCAGCATCCCGATTTACTCTTGGTTGATAGAATGTGAATATTAACGCGTTTAGGGTAGGCATTTTGGTGGCCCAAACTCCGGAGGAGTTCGTCTGTACCCCAGTACGTCGTTGTCCTTTTGATGCCGAGGGCTCAGCTAAAAGGTTTGAATTACTGAAGATGTATTTGGAACGACCAAATCAGGGCGAAAAGCTTGAAGCGATCCAAGTGCAAGTAAGCTTGGATGCCACTGCTCACCGAACTGAATTTCCGCCAATTTTCGTATACGACTTTTTCTCGGGCTGTGGCGGGACCAGTGCGGGATTCCGCGCCGCAGGAATGAAACCGATACTTGCTTTGGACATCGATCTGGAGGCACTTTCCACATTTTCGGAGAACTTCAAAGATGCCGCCGTCATCGCGCGGGACGTCCGTAAGCTTTCGACCGCCGATCTGGAGCATCTGTTCGAAAGGGAACGCACGAGTCCGATCCTGTTCAGTGCCTGTGCCCCGTGCCAACCATTCTCAAAACAAAACCGTCAGAAAAAGAGCAATGACGATCGTGCATCCCTCCTGAATGAACTCGGCCGCTTCGTGCGTCGCTTTCGTCCAGAGTTCGTGGTCGTTGAAAATGTTCCGGGGTTGCAGAACATCTCGGAAGATGAGGATGGTCCTCTTCACCAACTGGTAGAGTTACTCGATGAGCTGGGATACTGGCACACGACAAAAATCGTTCAAGCGCTGGACTATGGCGTCCCGCAAAACCGCCGAAGGCTGGTGATGCTGGCGAGCATTTTCGGACCAATTGGCTTTCCGAAGCCAAGGTATGGTGAAGGTCGCAAGCCGATGAAGACAGTTAGGCAGGCAATCGGCCATCTTCCACCAATCGAAGCAGGGACGTCGGATGACACGGTTCCGAACCACTATGCATGTTCGCTCGCTCCTCAGAACCTTGAACGGATCAGGGCGGTCAAGGAAGGCGGCGGGCGTCGTTCTTGGGCCGATCATCTCAAGTTGGAATGCCACAGGGAAGTAAGAGGGTATACGGACGTCTATGGCCGCATGAGCTGGGATAGTCCTTCGCCCGCTCTTACCACCCGGTGCATCAGTCTTTCCAATGGTCGTTTCGGGCATCCAGAGCAGGACAGGGCGATCAGCATTCGCGAAGCCGCATGTATTCAGACCTTTCCAGACGACTTCCTGTTCAAGGGATCAGTAAATGGAATGGCGCGCCAGATAGGAAACGCCGTCCCGCCGAGGCTGGCGGAGGAGATCGGCCGTTACCTGATCGAACACTTTAAAACTTGGAGCGACTCCGATGGCTAAATTCGGGGTTGGTGCGAGAGTAATTGACCTTCTCGGAAAACAGCAGGTCGCGGGGACGCCCACCGCCATATCCGAGTTGTTCAAGAACGCCCACGATGCTTATGCTCGAAACGCCGAGGTGGATTTCTACCGGGTTCGCAATCTCCTCATTTTGCGTGACGACGGTGTCGGCATGTCACGAGAGGATTTCGAAACACGTTGGCTTACGGCTGCGACAGACAGCAAACGCAAGACCGGATACATCCAGCCTCCTGAAACTGATCCAGATCAGGATCCGCGTCCCGTCATGGGCGAAAAGGGTATCGGGCGTTTGGCAATTGCCGTTCTGGGGAAACAGGTCCTCGTTCTCACCCGGAAGAAAACCAAGGACAATTCAGCGCCCGTGATTGCGGCCTTGGTCCATTGGGACCTGTTCAATCTTCCAAACATTCACCTTGGAGATTTGGACATACCACTTCGCGAGTTGCCGCCGGGAAATCTTCCGGACCAATCGGTCGTTAATGAAATGATCGGGGAGGCAAAGGCGAACCTCGCGGAACTTCGATCGAAGACCGATGCCGCGCTAGTTGATGAAATCGAAGCGGATCTTTCCGCATTTGCCGTTGATCCTGCGAAGCTTGCGGACGCAATCGTGCGTGGTCCAGATCTACGAGGAGAAGGTCACGGCACCCATTTCTATATCGCGCCGACGAACGAGACACTTGGGCTCGACATTGACGAGGGCGATGACGACAAGGCGACGCCAATGCAGAAGGCTTTGCTGGGGTTCTGCAATACGATGGCCCCAGGGCACATTCCGCCGCCCATGAGAACCAGCTTTCGCGATCACAAGGGCGAGGGGCTCTGGGAAGATATCATCGGCGAGAACCAGTTCTTCTCACCTGAGGAATTCGAAAAAGCCGATCACCAGGTTTTCGGATCATTTGATGAATACGGACAGTTCTCAGGAACCGTCCAGATTTTTGGCAGTGATCCTAAAGCAATTAGGATTCATTGGCCAAATGAGAGAGGGCAGATTACTCGTTGTGGCCCGTTCAAGATCTCTTTTGCATATGTTCAGGGAACTCGAAGAGAGACGAAACTGCCAAGTGATCTTTGGCAGGATATGAGCGTTAAGCTTAATCGTATTGGTGGTCTCTATTTGTACAGGGATGGAATCCGGATCTTACCTTACGGCGATTCAGACTATGATTTTCTCGAAATCGAACGTCGTCGGACCAAAAGTGCGGGCTACTATTTTTTCTCCTATCGGCGCTTGTTCGGGGTGATTGAAACGACACGCGCTGAAAACGAGAAGCTCGTCGAAAAGGCCGGTCGAGAAGGCTTTCAGGCAAATGCTGCCTACAAGGAATTCAAGCACATATTAGAGAATTTCTTTATTCAACTTGCCGCTGAGTTCTTCAGAGAAGGCGGTACGTCCAGCGACGAGTTCATCGCTATAAAGGAAGAAAATACAAGGAATTTTGAGATTCTTCGGAGGCGTGAACGACAAGTTTCGTCGCAACGCAGAAAACTTTCGGCCGATCTTGATGATTTTTTCTCGAAGTTCAATGAGAGAGCTTATGAGACTTCAGTTCAAGAGTTAATTGAAAGCTTCGACCATAGCCTCTCGGCCCTTTCTGCGAATGCCGCGGATGCTGATGCGTTGATAAAGTTGGAGCGGGATGCGGTCGAAGCGATTGATCGGCTACAGAAAGACTCGCGAGTTGTCCGTCCCCGAGGGGTCGGGCTCACCAAAGAGCAGTCCAGACATTGGGCAAGGTATGAAGTTGAGCGTCAACGTCTGGATAATAACGTGTTCGCGCCTGCCATGGATCGGGTTCGCGCACTCGTTTCCAGCACGCTCGAACGTTTGGGCCTAGCTATTCATGCTCGCAAGATTGCGTACGAAGCAATAACTTCATTTACGAATGATAGCGAGCGGCGGGTGAGGCGTCTCTCCTCCGAAGTCCGGTCTGGTGCGGACGAGTTTCGAGAGCAGGCCGTTCAGCGAACCAAAGACAGCATCCGCACGGTGAAGGAGATCATCGAGGCTAAGCTGATTGAATTCGAGCGGACTGTCGGGTCCGACATGCCTCTGGACGAAGTCGCTCGTGTTCAGTTTGAAATTGAGCGGGAAATCCAATCCACGACCGAAAAGCAATCTGGAGTTCTTCAACGACTTGTCGACCAATTACGTCAATTGTCCGCTGAAGAGGATTGGGACACAAGTGAAATTCTGGCGGCTATGGAAACGGATCTTGAGGACCGGCGGGCGCGCGAGGAGGAAAATCTACAACTGGCGCAAATGGGCCAGGCAATTGGGATTGTGCACCACGAGTTCAATTCGGTGATCCGCTCCGTCCGGAGAAACGTTCGTCGCCTCGAGCCTTGGGCTGAGCGAAATGAGAAGTTGCGCAAGCTCTACAACGAGATCAGTGACAGCTACGCGCATCTGGACAGCTACCTTTCCTTGTTCGCGCCGCTGAGCAGACGGCTTTCTCAGACCAAACGGGTAATCTCAGGAGGTGAGATCGCCAATTATCTTCAGGAACTCCTTGGCGATCGGATGCATCGTCACGAGATTGAGTTTGTCGCGACAGAAGCGTTCAAAGCCGCTGAAGTTGAAGCTTACGTCTCGACGCTGTATCCGGCATTCGTGAATATCGTCGATAATGCCTTGTTTTGGGTTACCCATGGCGAGCATGTCCGGACGACCTCAAGTCCGTTAGGACGGGAGAAAAGAGTCTTTCTCGATTACTCAGATGGTGAGTTCGTTATTTCCGATACGGGGCCCGGTGTGTTGCCCGTTGACGAATTGGCGATCTTCGAAACCGGCTTTTCCCGAAAGCCCAAGGGAAGCGGCCTAGGTTTGAGCATCACACGGGAACTCCTCGACCGCCAAGGGTACCATCTTTCGCTCGATTCCTATCGGGAAGGCCAGGGAGCAACTTTCCGTATCCGCTTGCCCGAAAATGCATTTTGGGATGATGAGAAATGACGTTTCAGGAACAGTGCCGAGAAGCGGCTCGTAAATTTTTACAGACGGTCGTGCTTGTTGATGACCAAGCTGACTACTCTGGCGAGGCAGAAAAAGCAGACAATAATTTCTCTTCTAAACAAGCGCGCGGCGATGTTTCTGAGACAAATTCGGCGATTGATGCGGCCGCAGTGAAGGCCGTTGAAACCGAAGAGGATGCAGATAACGCCAAAGCAGCAGGAGAAACTGCCGTTTCCGTCGTAGAAGACACTGCCGCCTATGAAGTTGAAAATGACATTTCGGAGCCGGACGAGTTCGATTCTGTACAGGAGCGTGACGTAAGGGAAGCTGTCGGGCTTCGCCCAAAAGAGGATTTGGATGCGGGCGCTATAACCAGAGGATTTGCGGAAAGTGGGTTGATTTGCTCAATCCTAAAACCATCAGCATCTGAGCCAATCGAAGACGAGGTTTCGAAGGTCGCTCCCAAAAGTGACGTGATCGTTCTCGACTGGGAAATGGGTGGCGGAGACAGTGGCGACACCACGATCAAAATCATCCAGAAGGTTTTCGATTGCGATAAGAAATCTGGAGAGCGGCTTCGGCTCATAGCTATCTACACAGGTATCCGCGACCTACACTCGATTTCTGAGAGGCTTGATAAGGAATTTGCCGAGTTGCAGATCGGCGCACAAAGTCTTGAGCTCCACAATCAAGCAGGAACCATCAAGGTCGTCGTCTTAGGCAAAGGGTTGGCCGCTGATCATGAAAAAGGCCAGGAAAGACATTGTGTGGAGGAAGACGGCCTAGCCGAGCGCCTTGTAGAAGAGTTCGCTCATTTCTCCGGAGGGCTTCTTCGCAATGCGACGCTTGCGTCTATGGGGCATCTCCGAAGCAATACTCATCGGCTTTTGGCGCGCTTCAACAATCGCCTTGATGGTCCTTTGGTAACTCACTACGCACTATTGGGTTCGCCAGAGGATGCGCAACAATACGTTGCTGATCTGATCCTCCAAGAGATCGAAGCACAGATACCGCTCAGCCGAGTATCCCGCACTTTTGCCGGGTACGAGAGTGTCAAGGCGCTCATGGACGAGAAATTCAGCGAAGAGTTGGAACCACAAATCATTATTGACAAGAAAGGGGACAAGACATTTCCGATCACGACTGCCAACGCAAAGTCTCTGGCGGAAGTCGGCGCTAAGGCCCTCAAGGATCGTCACGAAGATATCGCGAAAGCTCGCCTGGAGGGGGAAGATTTTGAAACGCTAGCTGACGAGGCAAAGGCTGAGAAAATCAAAACGGAAAAGGAACGGGTCGCCAGAGATCTGAATGGTGAAGGCTTGGCTGAGCGTCTGTATTGCCTGTTCGGGGATGAATATTCCGACGGTGTGAAGAACCATGAGGAATTTTCCATCGCGTCCGGGATCAAACGGTCAAACAATCATCTGGACGGATTTGAACAAGAGAACCTCCCTTCGGTGAAACTTGGGACAATCATTCACGATGGGGGGCATTACTATGTTTGCTTGACGCCCGTTTGTGACAGCGTCCGGAGAAAAGATCCTGCGAATTTTCTGTTCGGGCGACTTTTCGAAGACAAGAAGAAGTTCAATGTCGTTCTCGATGACAAGGGGACGAGAAAACGACTCTTCTTAAATCGTAAGGATGCATATCTCAAGACGTTCGAATTGCGTCCATCAGCAGACGGCACTGTCAGAGCTGAGATGAAAGATGGGGATGCCTTTGTCACGTTGGCCTCGGTTGGAAAAGCCGCACCTGCTGAGAAAGGTGAAGACAAACAGCAAGTGGCCGCCGCTGCTGAAGTGGAAACCGTTAGGTGGGTGGCAGAAATGAAACCCATGCAGGCTCAGCGGCTTGTTGGCGCGGTAACCTCCAATCTCTCAAGGATTGGCCTGGACGAGTTTGAATGGCTCCGGATGCTTGCTGATAATTGGTCCGGTTAAACCACTTCAGGCTTGAGCATCTTTTTCAGGGGCATTTCGATTTCGAAGGGGGGGGCGTTTCGCATTCCCATATCACTTGGACCCGCCAGCCCAAGGTTTCCAGTTCTTTCTAGACTCGTTTGTCGCGGTCAATGTTAGCGTTGAACTTGGCTTCCCATAAGTCCGTTCTTGTTGCCGGGATGTCGCATTTTTTGCACCCGCGGTGCCGATGCCAAAAGCATCCATGAACGAACAGCGCCACGTGATATTTGGGGAAGACGAGATCCAGACGGCCGATAAGATCTTTTCTGTGTAGGCGGAACCTGTATCCCATCGCATGGGCCGCCCTATGGACGATGAGTTCAGGTTTCGTGTTCTTCCCGCCGATCTTTGCCATCAACGCGCTTCGCGTTTCAGGCAAATATAGATCCATCGTACCGTCAAGAGATGCTACCGGTCTGAAACGGCATACCGACTCCAGCCCGAAAAATGCAGGGCAATAACTGTCCCAGAACACCATGCCAAGCTCGTGGAAGGCATCCTATGAAAAACCCCCGCCTGAGCGGGGGGCTTCCGTTTGGCACGGTCATCGGCGTCCCCGCCTGTACCGTAAAAAAATTATGCCGCGCCGGCGATGGAAGAACAAGCCCCTTCCGGTTGGCATTAAATATCCCGGGGACCGGGGCAGAGCCCCGGCGGACCGCAGGTCCGAGAGCTGAGCTGGCTGTTGCTTTCATTTTATCCGTACCGTGCGGTACGCATTGACGGCCGGACTGCCGACAAGCAGCGTATAAAGATAGCCCCCGGTCAACGCGGCTGGAACCGCTCGCGGGGGCATCATTGGACGGATTTTATGATCGCATCACGGATCTATTCCGTCAACCAGATTCTGGTTGACGATTGAGCGGGCGGCTCGGCATAGCACCGAGCCAACCGACGCCCCATCAGATCCAAAAAACTTCTTTGTTTTTTGCAATAAACAAAAAACAAGAAACTGCCGACTTTCAAAAAATCTTCGACGCCGCCGCCGCGCCGCAACTCGCTGCGGATCATGTCCGCGCGCTCGCCGCAGGCGCCCCGGCCGCAGGCCGTGGGCTGCTTGGGAATGGAGGAGCTACGTTTCCGCAGAGCGGAAGACCCGCGACAGCGGCCAACGCGTCAGAGAACAAAACATCAAAAAAACAAAGAGATTTTTCTTCAGCCCCAGGGCGTTGGGGGCTATTGCACAAAATCCAAAAGCTGTGCGCTCCTGCGGACATCCTTGGTCGCGGACCGTCGGTCTGCGGTTGCGGCGTCCCGGCCGACGGACCGGCAGCGACTGGCAGCGTCAGTATACATAAGCGGCCGCTGGCCGACGGCCGCACTCAAGCCAGCGCGTCCGGCTTGTACCGCTGTCAATCGCCGTGGCTCTGTCCGGTCTGCGCCCCGCGGAAAGCGCTTGAGCGGCAGGAAAAGATCGCGCGGGCCGTCGCGGCCGCGCAAGACAAGGGGATGCTCGTTGTAGCAATTGCGCTCACAGCGCATCACACCGCTCACGATTCTCTCAGTGATGTGAAGACCCTTATCGACGGAGCCTCACACTCTGCGCGCGGCGGGCGGGAGTGGAAAGACATTCAGCGAGATCACGGTATTCAGGGCGTGATCGTCGGGAAGGAATCGACAATTTCGCGACGTCACGGCTGGCATTACCATCAACATCTACTCGTCATCGTCGATCCGCCGGAAGCAGTTGTTGATGCTGTTGTGCAGTCGGACGGAGACGAGAACGCAGCGCTTTGGAAAGTCGCTCACGACGCCGGGCAAGCGGTTGCAGACCGTTACGCCGCCGCGATCCGAAATGCAGGCGGCTGGCTCTCGAAAGAGCACGGTACGAAGATCCGTGTGTGCGACAATCCGACGATTGCCGGCGAATATGCGGCGAAGGGGTCTGCCGCGTGGGAAACGGCTGGCGGTCCGACAAAAGCAAAGACTCGCAACGACGCTGGGCAGAGCTTGACGCCGTGGGATCTTGCAGAGCTTGCCTATGCGGGCGACCCGTGGGCGAAGCAAAAATGGGCGGAGTATGTGGAGGAAATGCCCGGCACAGTGTCGTGCCGGGTGTCGTGGCAGCTCGCGAAAAAGCTCGGTATCGAGCCCGAACCTGATACCGAAGGCGGCGGCGAGGAGGTGACGGCGGAAGCCGATTATGTCGTCGGATACGTCGAGGTGCCGACGTGGAAAAAATGGCTGCATCGTAATCTTGTCTCTACATTTCTACAGCGCGTCGAGCTTTACGACGCAGCGGATTTTGATCGAGCTGTCTTCGAAACAAGTGCAGACGCCGATCGTATTGACACCTGGCGCGCGCGCCGGGCGGAGGAGGCCCGCTACGCACGCGAGACGGCACGGACTGCACAAGAAGCGGCTGACGCCGAACTGGCGGTGAAATCCCGCTCGCTCTGGGCGTATCGGATCGCTCGCGAACTCGCGGATTCCGGCTCCGGCGGGCGACGTCAGATCGCTGAAGCGATTTCTCGACTTCCAGACTACGCCGTGCCGCCCGATCCCGAAGATGTCGTTGCCGCGCTCGCGAAAATCAGCCGATTGCTCGATCCGGCGAACGACGATCCGCAGCCGCTGGGCAAATTTGACAATGCTGCTAGACACGCAGTCGTGCGGTAAACCGCCGATCATCTGTCATCAGAAAATCACCGGCGAAATCCCTGATTTTTGCCCTTTTCAGGCTCCCGCGGCATGATTTTTGGGGAAGCCAGGCGCGGGCGGCAACTCCGTTGCCCCCCCGATCTGGCAAGGGGGAGGGCTTCGCCCTGCCCCCGTTGACCCCCACCTGCGCCGTGACGGGCGCTGAAAAAAGGAGACGCCGTGACCGAGCCCGACGACACATCCGCCGAGACTGCCGCTCCCCGTCACCGTCGGTCTGAGACCCGACAGCGGACGGCCTCTGTCTCCACTCGTCTCCTGCCCGCCGAGCGCGCCGCGATCGAGCGTGCCGCCGAGGCGGACGGCGCCGCCTTGGCGACGTGGGCGCGTGAAGCGCTTCTCCACGTTGCCGGAGCCCCCGTTCCGCCTCGGCGCGCAACGCGCACCGATCTCGCCCGCGCGGTTGGTCGATGGACCGGACAGGCCGGGCAACTCGGGAACAACCTGAATCAGCTTGCCCGTCATGCGAACTCCGGCGGCCGCGTTGACCCGGATGCACTCGACCGTCTCGCGGCCGAGGTTCGATCCCTTCATACCGCCGTTACTTCGTATGAAAGCGACGGAGGCGGTGAAGCGAGCTCGGCATGATCGCCGGCGCCGGGCGGCACGCAAGGACTCAGCGCGAATCCCGCGCGCTTGTCGCTCATCTCCTGAAAGATGAGAATTTCCCACGCGTGCGCGTCCTCGGCGGCACGCTTGCAACGGATCTTCCCGGCGTCGTCCGGGATATGGAACGCCTGCGGGATGCGTCGAAAGCTGATGCCGCTGCTTTGCATATCTTTCTGTCGCCGTCGCGAGCGATGTCTGACGACGAGCTTGCTCGTGCTGCTGAGATCGTAATCGGCCACTTCGGCGCCGAGGGGCATCCGGCCGGGCTCGTGTTCCATGATAAAAAGCGCCGCGACGGAGACGGTCATTCCCACGCACACCTCGTCCTTGGCCGCGTCTCCCCGTCCGGAACGGTGCTTGAATCCGGATTCGAGAGAATCAAGATTGAGACGGCCGCCCGGATCATTGAGCACGAGCTTGGCGAGGAACCCACCCTCGGCCGGCATCACAAATCCGCCGTGAAATGGCTTCGCCAGCACGGCAGATCGGACGTCGCCGACTGGCTCGAAGCAGCTCACGGTCCCGACCCCGACAAGCCGCGGTCCGCAGCCTCCCCCGAAAAACGGCAGGCTCTCGCCCGGCAGGGTATAGACCTGTCTGAAACCCGCGCCGAGATCCGGGCCGCCTGGAAGGACGGAAGAGCCGAGGCCGTCCGACAAGCCGGATACGACATCGGGCCCGGCCGGAAATCGGGGGTTTGGATTGTGTCCCGTGACGGTTCGGAAATCGGCTCCCTGGACCGGATCGTCGGTGAGAATCGCGCCGCGATCCGGAGTGCGATGGAAGCCACTCCGGATCAGATTTCGCGCAATGAGAGCAAGTCTTGCGCCGCTCAACGCATTAGAAAGCCCGCTGAGAGCGGTTCTCAACCCGCCGTGGGTGATCCTTTATCGGAAAAATCAGAAAGATTCCGTCCTGAGCGATCCGGAGCAATGCGACCGCGCGACGCCCTGGCCGGCCGGAAAAAGTCGGGCGCCGAGCTTGTTTCGCTCGAGATCGGCGAGCAGGCGCTCCAGTTCGCTCAGGGTTTTCGAGATCGCCTGGACGACCGCCTTGCCGTCGCCTCCGCGCACCGCTGGGTAGAAACTCAGCGAGCGGCCTTGAAAAGCCAGATTCTTGAATCCTCGAAGTCTCCCGCTGATGCCGAAGCGAGGCGCGACGTCGCCCAAGTCCGTCGCGAGCTTGCAGTTCTTGACGCCGCCGAAGCGGCTCTTGGGTCAGACCCCAGCCTTGCTTCCGGGGGAGAAAAGGCGCTGATGGGCGCCGCGCGACGACTGCATGCAGAGCAGACGGCAGCGACCCGCAACGAGATCCGGGACGCCTGGACGGCAGGAGGCATCGCCGGCGTCCGGGCTGCTGGCTACGAAATCGCACCCGGCCGGGTCGGAAATTGGCGAGTTTATCGAGGCGACGCGCCAATCGGCCGACTGCACACTCTGATCGAAGTAGACCGCTCCGACATTCAGCGTCTAATGACGGATGAGATAAGTCCCGCCCCCGCGACGGCAGCAAAAGCCGCAGCGGCAGCTGATTTTCTCAATCAGCGTGAACCGGATCTGAGATCGCGCATCGCAGATCTTGCAAAGCCGGACAAGCTCGCAGATCCCGCCGAGCTCATCGCTACGCGCAAGCACCTGGCCGCCAGCGCGCGGACGCTGGCAGCTTGGAACGCGCAGCACGAAAAACAGATATCAGTTTTGCGTGACGTGACGTCCGCTGGTCGTCCGGAAAGCCTTCTCGCGCTTCTGACCGGTCGCACGTCGCGGCACGACGCTGCCGCCCGGGAGTTGTCGAAACTCTACGCTGAGCGCGAGCCGCTGCTTAAGCCGGTCGCGAAAATGCGAAGAGAAATCAAAATTCTAGAGACGGCACAGGAGACCCGGCAAGCAGCACATGACACAGCCCGCCGGACCGAGCTTGTCCGTCTGCAAGGCGAGCTCGCCTTGCTGCGCGACGCCCGCGCGGCTCTGGCCGCTGACCCGGCGATTGCCCAGGGCGGCGGAAAAGCCCTAGCAGATGCCGCGCGGCGTCACCAGCGGGAACGTGAGCTTGAGCAGCAGCGCGATGCAGATCGCCAGTCCTTCCGAAGCCCGACCCTTCGGAGGTGAATCTCCTGATGGCGCTTCCGCCGAAGCGCCGGCCGGCACATCCTGAGATCAGCTTAAGGAGTGCTCAGGATGTCATATTACGACGATGATGAGTTGGTGACTTGCTCAATCTGCGACAATGACCTGCGTCCGCAGGCAGGGAACTGCAATGCGTGGGGGGACTACATCTGCGACAGCTGCGATTTTCAGGATCGCATCGATAGCAATCCGAATGACGACAATGGACCGCTTCCGGATCGAGGGAGCTTCTTTGATCGTTGAACAGAGAGGGAGTGACTTATGCCAGACGAGCGCGGTGAAGAGATCCGGACAAGATCCGTCGACGCCGCTCGACGCCGGATAAGACGGCGCCGCTCATGCCGTGACCGCGCCCGGATGGCCGTCCTCATCCGCCGCCGGCGCGACCCAGGACGCAAACTTTGGGCGATCATATTGAGCGTAGTGCTCAGTCTTGCGCTCAGCACCACGCCCCCGCCACCGCTAATTTTTGCAAGGAGAAAAGAGGATGGCAAAAGATTACAGCCGAGCGTCGATGTCGAGGCTCGTGAAAGACTGCACGTCCGCGAGAAACAGCCGGAGAGGCTATCTGGAACATCCGTCGACCGCCGAGATCTTCCGTCGTTTGCCGATCGACTTGCGGCTCTGGTACGCGAAAATTATGTACGAGATCAGCGACCCTCTTGCACTTCGCGGAGGCCCGATCAACGCCCGCGAAGACGACTATTTTGAGCTCTGGCGCGCAAAAAGGGATCGCTATCATCCGGAGACACACCCGAACTATCGACCGGACAACCGGAAGCGCGATGAAGACGACGATGACGAAGGCGACGGTGGCTCTCCGGTATCTCCTCCTGGTCCGTGAAGTCTGCAAGGAGATTTTGATTTCATTTCGCGACTCACGAAACCGCCACCCGGCCGGAGGTCAGGGGGAGTTCGCTACAGCGCTTGATGGGGAGCGCGCTTCACTCCCCCTTGACCTTCGGCCTACCCAATTGTTCCTTGACCGCACGACAGACAAACGACGCTAGATTGCGCTGGAGGCTTTTCATTATCAGCGGCATCAAGCCTATCCGCTGCTTCAAGATGAGCATACGTGATGTCAATATTTTGCTGATCAAGATCACCAACAGAATTATCAGAGAATCCGTAAACTTCATCCAACTCTTGAATGGCATGTATGAGAGCAGTCTCTTGGCGCTCTAAATCCTCGATTTTATCGAGAGAATCAAAGTAATCACTGATTACAAAGTAGGCAAGTCCGTACTCGTCTTTTGACAAAGACTCGCGCTTAACATTCGTTACATCGATCCTAGCGAGTAGCGTGAGAGCGCTCCTGAGTGAATTTGCAGTACCGCGAACAGCATATGCTTCACGCTGAAGGTACTGAAGTTCAACTCTGAATTCGGTTTTATATGCATCATAGCTCATTCGACACATCTCTTTAGCTTTTCATCTCTTTTATTTCTTCTTCGGGATGCAGACCCGCTTTCCCAGCCTCGGCGAGGACGGACCATTGATCGATCATCGCTTGAACCTCTTCTGGGGTCGGCCTTAGTGCCTCGAAATAGGCGTTTATCACGTCGTCTACTGTCGGCTTTTTCATGTCGATCTCCCGCAAATCGTGACGTCCGACGTCACACCATGTTGCCTGAGGTGAACCGCGCTTTCCGCAGCCCGGCGGGCATCGTCGGCACTGTCCTCAATGCCGACCGCAAGGGTCTTCACGAACCCGTCTTCACCGGGGCCGTCGAGCATCCAGATCCATCTCCGGCCACCTGGATAATCTCGAAGTCGCTCGACCCAGAGCTCGTAGATTCCAGAATCGGCGGAATAGAAATCTGGGCCACCAGGACCGGAGAGAGCTGCCGGGCGGGGAACACCCGGCGTCCAACTGGGTTTCATCGATCGTCTGCCTCACTGCTCTCTGGAGGCCTTCTGAACGTTCGATCAATTAGCACTGAAAGTTCGAGGCTTTTTTTGCGCAAATAGCGGTAGTTAGTTCTGCCGTGCCAATCTGCGAACTTCCGACCTTCCGGAAGAAACTTGGCAATTAAGGGGCCATCCCAGTTTTCCCGCATTCCGTCATAGTTGAGTTCGCTATGATTTATTTCGGAACTCAGTTTGAGTTTTTGCCCCGGATTTGGGAGTCGGCCTTCAATACGCTCGAATATACGGATGAACTCGGCGGGAAGATCCTCGTTGAGGTTTTGAAGATTGTTGATCGCCTGCCTAATTTGATTGAGTAGTTCTACTATCTCTTCGTCCATGGGACATTCACTCCAGTGTCCTGAGGGAGCTGGAAACCCGACTCCCAGCTGTCGAGGGATCAAGCAACGTCTTGGACGTTCGCGAGGCCTGCCTCGCTGTAGATCAATTTCGCGAGCCATTCTTGACCGAAGAACTCAATGACCCCGGCCGCGTCACTTACAACGGCGGCTTGCCGGGTGTTGCGTTCCCCCGCCCAGGCCGTGCAATTTTCGATCACACAAACGAAGTTTCCGGCGGCAGTTCGGTATAGCTCGAGCTCATCCCAGTTGCCGGTCTGACCGCTGTAGAGCCTGCTCTGGCGGTCTTGGCTGGATTCAACGGACGCAATCAACTCTCCCTGAAACCGCAAGTCCGGTCCGTCGTCCCGCTTGATGAGATATTCCCTAAAATCTGCACTCATGAAGCCTCCTGTGCTTTCGAGTTCGTGTATTCGTCGATAAATTCGACCTTCTTATGGTTTTTCGACCAGATCAAAATGTCAATCAAAAAATAATTGTTGACATAAATTTTTTTTAGAAAGGCATTTTAATAAAATTTCTTCTCTGCGAATCCTTTGGAACTACATGAAGGATTCAAGGATTCTGCCTTTAAGGATTCGAATACATTTAAAGGATTCGATTTAACTTCACGAAGGACTCGGTGCGCGGCTTGCGCCCGCTAAGGGCATGGCGCAAGGACTCGTTCAAGGACTCGAGCGCTCGCGAACCCGCCGACAGGGATTCAGAAAGTTGACAAAATGGGGTGGAGCGTACACACAAAGGTGCACGTCGGATCATCCGGCGCCGTTCCGGGTTTCGGGCCGTTCTGAAAAAATAAATGAAATCAATTTATTGCGGGAAGAGGCCCTAGAACTCCCTCCGGGCCCACCATTTTCAAATTCCATGACTGACCAGCCAGCTTTTCTGATGAAGCCTCTTGGATGAGCGCTGGCTTGCCCATGTTGCCAATCCTTGAAGCCGCTATGCGGCGGGTTCGTGGCTGTCTTCATGGATCACAGCCCTATTGGCGTTTATATAACCCATTATGATGGGTTGAATAAACTCAAATAATGCATTATTTGAACCATTGAAGGGGTCAATTAATGCAGCTGACGCTCCAAACTCATTTTGATGGCGGGTGGCATGGCGCCGCCATGCTGGAACTCAAGGACGGCGAGGGCGGTTTCCTGGGGGCGTCGATCGTCGATTACGATCTCGACTATTTCGTCACCGTCGCATCCGCGGACTTTTCTGCTGGAAAAACGGTCCGGGACCATCGCGCCTTATCAGTCCGTTACCCCGTCGATCTCGAAAATCGATACAGCCGCAGCTGGCCGCCCTTCCTCTTGGATCTTATGCCCCAGGGGCATGCACGGCGACAGCTTGCTGGCCATCTCGGTCTTCCTGAGGGCTCGCGGGCTTCCGATTTGCCGCTGCTTCTGCGATCGGCAACGGGCGGCATAGGCAATATCCGGATCAGGGAAGCGGCGGACGCAGAAACGGAACGGCTACGCGGTGTAGAGCGCCAAGGTGTAACAGAGGCGGAAATCCTTGAGCGCTCGGATCGTTTCATGGAAGTTGCCGATCGCTTCGGAATGCTCGCCTCCGGCTCAAGCGGCCTGCAAGGCGAATGGCCGAAGGTTGCGATGACGCAGGCGAATGATGGCCTCTACTATCCTGACAGCTTCGTGGGGGATGATGAGGCCGTACGCCATGTCATCGTCAAGCTGGTTCGCAGCAACGAGCCTGCGGACCGCCTCATTCTTGAAGGCGAAGCCCTCTATTCGCGGATCGCTCAAGCGATTGGCCTGACTGTCAGCGAACCTTCGACCTATTCTGAAGGCGTCCTGATCATTCCCCGTTTCGACCGGAAGAAGAAAGAAGGCGGCGGCACTGTCCGGCTAGGGCAAGAAAGCCTCGTATCTGCGATCGGCGTTGCCGATTTCGGTCATGTCGGCACGCACGAGACCTATATCGGTGTTCTGCGCCAATTTTCGGCCGATCCCTTCGCGGACATTGTTGAATACCTGAAGCGCGATATCGCCAATCTGGCGCTCGGCAATCCCGACAATCATGGCCGGAACTCGGCTCTCAGCAAGCATCAGGACGGCACGATCCGCCTGTCTCCGCTGTTTGACTTCGCACCCATGCGGCTCGCAAAGGAGGGGATCGTTCGCTCCACCCGCTGGGCCATGATGCGGGACGTTGGCCGCGATCATCTTCCCGACTGGAAGCGCATTTGCGCTGAACTGATGCCAGATTCTGCTGAGCAGAAAGCGCTGGCAGCTATGCTTGCCGAGTTTGCCGAACTCCTGCGGCAGGCTCCCGCCATGGCGAAAGAGCTGGGGGCGGCTTCGGACATTCTGGACCGTGCGATGGGGCGCTGTATCGAAATCACCGATAGCGTGCTGGTGGCGTGTCAGTGATGGCGAAGGACTGATAGATGGCTAGATGGAAGAAGCCCACGAAAGAACAAGTCCTCGAGAACCGGCGCATATTGGCAGAACGCGCCCGAACCGGGGAGTTGAGGCTGCCCGGCGCTGTGGCCGAAATCCGCAAGGGCTTTGGTTTTACTCAAGAGGAGTTTGCCAGGATGCTTGGTTTGACCAGACGCCAGATCGCTGAAATAGAAGCTGGCACAGCAAACCCGACGCTGGAGACACTGGAAAAGATCGGGCGCCTGTTTGGGTTCGAGGTTGGTTTCGTGCCGAAGAATGCCCATGTGGAGCGGGCACCTAAACACCTAGATCCTTTGCACCCTGAATGATCTCTCGATACACTGAACTGCGATAATAAAATGTGCCGCCAATTTGGCTCGGCCTATCGGATGACGTGAGAATGCCGCGGCAACCCAGCTCATGGAGCCATTCTTGACATTGGATTGCCTTCACATCTACACCGACTTCTGCGAAGCTGGCGATAAGTTCGGGTGCGTCGATACAGATCCAATATCCATCGCATTCATCTGTAGTCTCGTAGATTTCGAATGCTCGCTCGCAGCGTGAGAGGGCGATCAATACTTCCTTTGGTAACATCTCAAGCTTTGATGCTGCTCGCCCAATCTTGCCAATATCAGGGAGGGTGTCTGTTGCCCGCAGATCGCCTGCTATAAGTTTGGCCAAGACGGATAGATTGTGTTCATATTCACCAAGGCGCACCTGCTCGAAGAAACGGTATGCCGATGGCAAATAATAGTCCCACTTCTCATTGGATAAGGCGTCTACCCCGCTGCTTCTGATCTCTTCCATTAAAAGTGCCTGTCCGGCCTCCAGTCGCTTTCTTATCAAGACATCTGCGCCAGCCTTGAAGGCTGCCAGCGGTGGCACAAGCGTGGTAACAACCGCAGCGGAAATTTCGTATATATCTCTGGCGGACTTGGACGGTTGTGGCAGTTCGGTCAAACGGGTCTCCATTGATTGTATTCCAGCATGGATCATACACTTGTCGTTTGACTTCTAGCCCACCATTTTCCATCAGAAACCAATTCTCGATGAGGCTGGCCCACCGAGAATTGGCATAAGCCCTTGCAGTTCAGGGCTCAAGGCGCAAGCTCCCCGCGTCACTTCTTGCCGAAGTTCGCTCCGAGGCGCATCTGGATGTAGTCGTGGGCGGTCATCGGTTCGTATTTGCCTTCCGGCCCGGCCAGCACGGTGTCCATGTTGGCCTGTGCGAAATAGGCCATGGAGTAGCGCGGGCCCAGATATTCGCCGGGCTTGGGCATGCGCACCCGGTGCAGGTTGGACAGGAGCTTGTCGTCTGACCAGCGCATCAGCATGTCGCCGATGTTGCAGGTGATCACCCCTTCCAGTGGCGGCACGTCGGTCCAGGCGATGGCGCGGCCCATGCTGTCCTTGCCGGGGCAGACCTGCAGGCCGCCTTGACCAGCCTTCTGGTGCAGCAGGGTGAGGCAGTCGAAGTCCGTATGGGCGCCTGCCCGCCAGAACTTGAAGTCCTCCGGTTTGGCGCCTTCCATGCCGAGATAATGGATCAGGCGCAGGGTGGACTGGTATTCGGCCCGGTCGGGATCATGACCATCCGTGAAGAAGCCCGGGCGGAAGTTCAGGCGGCCTGCAAAACAGTCCAGCACCTTCATGGCCAGCGACCAGTTGTGGCGCTCGAAGGCGAGCATGATTTCCTTGAAGCCGTTCAGCTCCTCTCCGGTGGGCCAGAGCTCGCGCATGCGCGGCAGGGTGATCTGGTAGCTTTCCTTGTGGTCCGGAGTGCCGGTGGAGGGGCGTACCTGCGCCTTGTATTCCCAGCCGGAGTTGGTGCCGGGCCGGAGCGGATACTTTCCCTTCACCTCTGCCGGGAGATCGAAAAAGGCTTCGGAAAGGGTGAAGGCCTCGTCAATAAGCGCCTGCGGAATGCCATGCCCCGTCAGCTGGAAGAAACCGATGCCGGTGGCTGCATCCCACAAGGCATCTGCTATCTCTTCCTTGCGGTTGAAGTAGTCCGACATGTCCACGCGGGGAATGTCGCGCTCCACTTCCTCGCCATAGCCGCCGAAACCGGTTTCCTTGTTCAGTTCGGCAAGGCCGTAAGTTTGTGCCGTTGTCATGCTGTAGTCTCCTTTGAGATTGAGGAGCAATGACCCACGCCGGGATGGCGCTGACAGCTTCTACTCCGGGGTAATCCTGTTCTCTCTCCCGGCGGGAGAGGGATCAGGCGGAAAGAGCCTCCTTCTGATTGGCAAGCCGGGCGGTTGCTTCCGCAGCGGCGAGGCCAAGATCCGGAAGGCTGATGCCGGGCAGGCGCCCGTCCTGCACCACCGGCCTGCCGGCAACAAGGCTGTGGCGCACCTGCAAGGGGCCGCAGATCATTGGGGCAAGGGCCGGATCATGCATGCCGAAACAGGCAGGACTGCCCAGATCGAACAGGGTGATGTCCGCCGCCATGCCCGGTGCCAGCAGCCCCGTGCCGCCGAGCCCAAGCGTGCGCGCGCCGCCCTGCGTTGCCCAGTGCAGCACGGCTTCCGGCACAAGCGCCTGCACGCCATGGGCAGCCCGGTGCAGCGCGAAGGCCGTGTACATGGCCATGCCCATGCCGGCGGCCTCGTTGGCGCCGGCCCCGTCCACGGCGAGCGATACGGTGCCTCCGGCTGCATGAAGGGCTGCTGCCGGGGCTATGCCGGAGCCGAGCCTTGCATTGGCCTGCGGGCAGTGGGCCATGGCTGTGCCTGTCTCGGCCAGAAGCGCGACTTCATAAGGGCTAAGGTCAACGAGATGGGCAAACCAGACGTCATCGCCCAGCCAGTCCTTCTTGGCGAGCCAGGGTACAGGCCTCTGCCCGAAATCCCGTAATGTCTGGCTGGCATAGGCTTCATTTTCCGAAAGATGCGCATGCAGCCTCAGGCCAAGGCGCCGGGCCTCCTGGGCAATTTCGGGCAGGGCCTGCGCATCGAAATTGAAATTCGGCGTGGCCGGGGCGCAGGCAACCCGCCTCATCGCCACGTCTGATGGATCATGCCACTGGCTTGCTGCACGGCTGATGCCGTCGAGAAATCCGGTCAGGGTTTCCATGGGGGCGGGCGGTGTGCCGGGCGTGGTGAAGCTGCGCCCGCGTGTCATGCCGCCGCGTGCCAGCACGAAGCGCAGGCCAAACCTTGCCGCTTCCTCGAAGAGAACGGCAGCCGGATCATAGTCATACTGGCTGGAGAAGATGTAGTGATGGTCGCAGACGGTGGTGGTGCCGCTGAGGGCGAGTTCGGCAAGGCCAATGCGCACCGAGATCCGGAAAGTGTCTTCATCCAGCAGTGGCCAGAGCCGGTAGGGCACCAGCGCCAGCCAGTCGTCCAGCGGCACGTTGAGGCCGGCCGGCACGCCCTTCATGACCGACTGGAACAGATGGTGATGGGTGTTGACGAGGCCTGGTGTCACCACGCAGCCGCTGGCATCAATCACCTGTTCGCCCGGCAAGGGGGAAAGATCACCGATGCTGGCAATCTTCTGGCCTTCGATGCGGATGGCGCCGGAGAAGCGGGTTCCGGCGGCGTCGCCGGTCCAGCCATGGGCGATGTTTGTGATCAGCCGGCTCATCTGTCTGCCTTTGCCATGGACCAGGGGAAGAAAAGCCGCTGGACCAGGCTGACCGCCTGAAACAGCAGCAGCGACATGGCAACCAGAACCGCGAGCCCGGCCCAGGCCTGCGGCAGCTTGAACATGGAGGTGGAGAACTGGATGAAGAAGCCAAGCCCCTTTTCGGCCGCGACAAACTCTCCCACGACGGCGCCGATCACGGCCAGTGTGATGGAGATTTTCAGCCCGGCGAAAATATGCGGCGTGGCATAGGGCATGCGGATTTGCAGGATTTCCCTGTGCCGGGGGGCCCGCAGGCTGCGCGACAGCTCGATCAGCTCCGGCGGCGTTGCCATCAGGCCGGTGGTCATGGAAACGACCAGCGGGAAGAAGGTGATCATGAAGGTGATGACCACACGCGGGGCATCGCCCGTGCCCAGAACCACGATGATGATGGGCGCCACGGCGACGACCGGCACCGACTGGATGACCACCAGAAGCGGGTAGAAGGCGCGGGAGGCAAGGCGCGAGCGTGACAGGCTGATGGCAATGGGCAGCGAAATAACGATGGAAGCCGCATAGCCCAGCAGCGCCACCCGCAAGGTGGCCCAGACATGGCCGATCCAGCGCCCGGCATCCAGCGCGGCAAAGCCACCGGCAATGCGGCTGGGCGCAGGCAGGATGTAGCTTGGCACGGCACAGAGCCAGGTTCCCGCCTCCCACAGCGCCAGCAGGGCCGCAAAGGTGATCAGCGGCAGCACGAAAGGCATCTGCACTAGTCTTTCGCGCAGGTGCAGGGCCTGCCGGGCTTGCTGCGCCTCGTGGCGGGCGGCAGGCGCTCTGTCTGCAAGGCTCGTCGTTTCTGCGCTCATGTCAGGCGGCCTCCCGGTGGATCAGCAAGTTGCGCAGATGGGCCATGTAGTCATGCATCTCCGCTGTCCTGAGCGCGTTCTCGTCTCTCGGGCGGCCCATGGGCACGGGCAGATCCGCGATGATGCGGCCGGGGCGGCGGCTCATCACGACCACCCTGTCGGCCAGAAGCACGGCTTCGGGGATGGAATGGGTGATGAAGAGCACCGTCTTCGGGCTCGCCTGCCAGAGGCGCAGCAACTCGTAGCCCATGGCGTCACGCGTCAGGGCATCGAGGGCCGAGAACGGCTCGTCCATCAGCAGGATGTCCGGATTGAGAAACAGGGCGCGGGCGATACCCACCCTCTGCTGCATGCCGCCGGACAGTTCGCCCGGCAGGCGCTTTTCAAACCCTTCCAGCCCTACGGCGGCAATGATGCGCCGTGCCTGCTCGCGGTCCTGCGCATCCACCCGGCCGCGCATGTGCCGGGCGGGAAAGACCACGTTGTCCTCGACATTCGCCCAGGGCAGCAGTGTTGCGTTCTGGAAGACGATGCCGATGTCTTCACGCGGGCCGGTTACTTCCAGCCCGAAAACCGACACGTGTCCGCTTGCAGGCTTCATCAGACCGGCCGTGAGCCGCAGCAGCGTGGACTTGCCGCAGCCTGAGGGGCCAAGAACGGCCACGAACTCATGCTGGTCGATCCTGAGGTTGACATCCTCAAGCGCAACCAGAGGGCCGGAGCCGGTCAGAAAGGTCTGACCGGCCCGCTCGAAGCAGATGGCATCCTTGACGAGGGCCACAGGCGTTACTCCGGCAGGAAGGAGCGGTCTACGACGGTTTCCGGATCAAGGGACGCTGGGTCGAGCCCCTGCGCTTCGGCCACCCGGCTCCAGGTTGCGGCCAGCCTGTCCTTGTCGAAGGTGCCCAGGCCGTATTTCTCCGTGATGCTGTTGAAGGCAAGCTTGGAGGCATCGAGCCAGGAGCCCTTGACGTCCTCAGCCGTCAGTTCCGGCACTACGGCTGCAACGGCTTCTGCCGCCTTGTCCGGGTTGTCATGGGCAAAGATCAGCGACTTCTGGAAGGCTGCCAGGAACCGCTTCGCCACATCGGGCCGTTCGGCAAGGAAGGTATCGGAGGCCACGAGTGAGGCGGAGTAGAGTTCAAGCCCGGCATCGGCCCAGGGCAGAATGACAAGCTCCTTGCCCGCTTCCTTCGCCTGTCCGGTGTAGCGCGACACATCCGTCAGCCAGGCGATGATGGCATCGGCCTGTCCGGTCATCAGCAGCGGGCCAAGGGCGCCGGGGTCGGCCTTGGTCAGGGTGATATCATCTTCCGACATGCCGTTTTCCTTCAGCACCAGCGGCAGGAACACGTTGGAAGAGGTGAAGGGCGAAGTGGCGACCGATTTGCCTTTTACATCCATGATCGAGGTGATGCCGGAGCCTTGCAGCGTGTAGAAGGCATGGGGGCCGGTGTTGAACACATTCATCACCGCCGTCACTGGCACCTTTTCCGTGGCCCGTGCGGCCATCAGGGCTTCGATGCCGGCGCTGCCGATGTCGGAAGTGCCGGTCGCCAGCTTGGTGATGGCTTCGGACGAGCCGCGTCCCGGCTCAAGGGTGACTTCCAGGCCTGCGTCCTTGCAGAAGCCTTCATGGATGCAGACGTAGATGGGGGCCTTGTCGCCGCCCGGCAGCCAGTCCAGCTGATAGGTCACCTTGTCGAGCGCCAGTGCCGCGCCGGACAGGCTGATGCCGGCGAGGAAGGTGCCTGTCAGCATGGCGGAGGCCTTAAGGCCGCGGGCGATGGAAAGGCGGGAAAGTCCTGTCTTGCGCTGTGTCATCGTTCCGTCCTTTGTTGCGCCCAGGGAGGCTGGCGCGTCTTGCCTTTTCACCGGTAGGTCTCGTGTCACCAGAAGCCCTTGTGGGCCTCGGCGATTTCGTCTTCGAGTTCTGGAAAGGGCCCTTCCACCTTCACCTGCCTTTGCCCGGCGGCCAGAACCTGCCGGCAGGGCAGGGACATGGTGAGGTTCTCGGGGTTGCTGCCGGTCAGTTCGCCAAGGCGGGCCTCCGGCATGCCATAGACAAGCCGTCCGATACCTGCCCAGTAGACGCTGCCTGCGCACATGCTGCAGGGCTCGACCGAGGTGTACAGCGTACAGGTTGCCAGAAATTCCGGTTCATAGGCGCGGGCGGCAGCACGGGCGACATTCAGCTCCGCATGGCCGGTTCCCCGGTCCTCCAGATAGGTGTTGCCGCTCGTCAGCAGCACCGAACCATCAGCCGAGGCCAGCAGCGCGCCAAAGGGATGATTGCCTGCCTCGCGCGCCTCGCTGGCGATCCTGATCGTTTCCCGGAGCAGGAGAAGGTCATCGTCAGCCACTGTCATCCGCCTTGCCATCCGTGCTTTCCTTGATGATGGAGGAAGCGTAGCGGCTTGACCGGCGTTAAAAAAAGAACAAAGAATTTTGCATCGTGGAACAAAAAACTTTCCACGCGTCCCTCAGGCAGGCGCCATGTCCGCATTCTCGCGTGAAATCAGATCCTTCATCGTGGTGTCCCAGTCGGATTCCATCCGCGCGGCTGCCGAGCGGCTGAATATTTCTGCGCCCGCGCTGGGCCGGCAGATGCTGATCCTTGAACGCAGCTATGGCGCGCCGCTGCTGGTGCGCAGCACGAGCGGGGTTGCGCTCACGGCCGCAGGCGAGGAACTGCGCAATCAGGCACTGCGCTGGATGGAAGCGGACACCAAGTTCAGTCAGCACCTTCAGCAGTCGAAGCGGGCGATGGATCTGCGCCTGCGCATGGGGGTGATGGAGGGGCTGGTGCCAACACTCGTGCATCCGCTGATGGACCGTCTGGAGGCGATCTTCGGCGCGGTCGAGCTGGAACTGACGGTCGGCACCACGCGGGACATCATAGACAGAGCCGAGGCGCTGGATCTGGATCTGATCGTCGCCTTCAACATGCCCCGGCTGTCCCGCCTCGCCGTGGTGCAGAGCGAGGAATATCATCTGGGCGTCGCCTATGCCCCCGGTTCCGGCCCGGCAGGGGAGGGGCCGGTTTCCCTGTCCGAGGCGCTGCAATGGCCGCTGTGCCTGCCCAGTGCCGCGCTGTCCATGCATACCCGGCTCTTGGCCGAAATCCTGAGCGTGCGCGTCAATCCGCGTGTCAGGTTCAACAGCAATTCCATCGGAGCATTGCTGAACATGCTCCGGCGCGGCAAAGGGATCGGCTTTCTCACCTGGATCGACGTCTGCGCCGATGTCGAAGCCGGCAACCTTGTCTTCCGCCCGCTTGCCAGCCGAAGGCTGACCGAAACCCTCAGCGTCACCATCTGCCGTGGCAACAGCCTTGGCGATGCGACCGGTCCCGTGCTCGCCGAAATCAGCAGTTTGCTGGCCGGGTTGGGGAAGTGATGCCCATCAGCTCCGATGAGCTGGACACATCGGGAGCAGGCCAAGCCTGTACGGCGTCTGAACTGCTTCAAGGCGTGATGCATCAGCACTGGAAGCCTTGGCATGACTGACTGTGTGCTGAACCTCAGCGCGGAAAGTCGTTGGTGTCAAACCTGGGCAGCAGCAGAGGGTCATGACGGCCAATTTCCGCCGTACTGACTTCTGTTGTCAGGCCCAGTGTGCAATTACGGCTTCTGAGGACGTCGAGCAGGCCTTCGTTCCAGCCGCCATAGGGGTAGCACATCACCCAATGGTCATCGACTGGTGAGCCTATGCGGCGCAGAAATGCGAGGCTGCGGTCCACTTCAGCCTCCTGGGTCTCGCGCGGAACGTGGTTGAGCCAGTGATGCGAAGCCCCGTGCGAGCCGAAATACATGCCGCAACTCTGCATCAAACGGGCCTGCTGTTCGCTCATGTAGAGTTCGCCCGCGAAGGCCTTTTCATCCACCGATACGAAATGGGAGAACAGATCGGCGGCAATCCTGTGGCGAAGCGCCTCGGGCAGGGCGGTTTGCAGCATCCGCTTGATGTAGATCGTCTCGGCATCATCGAACCGGCTTGAATGGGCCCATTGCGCGCGGTAGGCCTCGACAGTTTCCAGCTTCCATTCGGCTTGCGCCTCTCGCAGGGCTGCATCCAGTTGCGCCGATATCACTGCCGGATCCCCGCCCTGTGCGGCATTTGCTGCGAGAATGAAATGGATCCGGTTCACATCCAGCAGTTTTCCGTGACAGACCGGATCGACAGGCGCGAAGAACGCGCCTTCCAGCTTGCGTTCGTAAAGCTCGGGAAAGACCAGCGCGTAATGCTCTGCGTAGGCATCGTCAAAAGTCAGGAGCGCCGCATCAGCCGGCAAGCTGCTTTCGCCGCGCTGAGCCGCGACTACATCGCGCACCCGGACGATGGTGTGGCGTGATTGAAGATAGTCCAGCTGACGCCGGAATCCTGCCAGATCCAGCCCTTTTATCCCTGGATAACGGGTCCGCGTGAAATCGCGGATGTAATGGTACATGACAATCGTGAGTGGCTGCACATGAGGCATCATCAAATGGCCTTGTCAAAAGGACTGCTCCATCTGTGCGCGAGTCCGTAAGGATAGACAAGAGCCGGGCAATCGCGAGGCTGGATTTCCAAATGGGGTTTGCTGCTCCGGTCCCCGTTACACTTTTTCTTCCCCCATGCCGTAATGGCAAGCTTCACAAGGGCTTCGGCCTGTCTTACGGTTGCGTGGCACCTTCGAGGGCAGGAGGGGTGCGGATGTGCCAACCGGGGTCTTCAGTTTGCCGCAGCTTGATCTTCTGACCGCCAATGACCGTCCGGGGCATCACCCCTCGTCCTGGTATGCCGCAACCGCGAGCCGGCGGAGTGATCATCCGGTGCTGCAAGGCGCCGTTCAGGCCGATGTGGTGGTGATTGGCGCAGGCTTTACCGGGCTTTCGGCGGCGCTGTCGCTGGCGCAGTCCGGCCATTCGGTGGTGGTGCTGGAGGCCAACCGCATCGGCTGGGGCGCTTCGGGGCGCAATGGCGGGCAGGTGGGCTCGGGCCAGCGGCTCGATCAGATCACGCTGGAGGACATGCTCGGCAAGTCCGATGCCCGGCTGCTGTGGGATCTGGCCGAAGAATCCAAGGCCGTGGTGCAGGACCTGATCCGCGACCATGCGATTGACTGCGACTACCGGCCGGGCATCCTCTATGTGGATCACCGCCCTGACATTGCCCGTGACCACGCGGACTATGCCCGGCATCTGGAACAGGTCTACGGCTATGAGGGCAACGAGGTGCTGGGGCGCGATGCGGTGCGCCAGCGGCTGGCGAGCCCGCTCTATCACGGCGGCATCCTTGATCGCGGCGCAGGGCACCTGCATCCGCTGAATTTTGCGCTGGGCATCGGCGCGGCGGCGGTGGCCGCCGGGGCGCAGATCTTCGAGCGCACCCGGGTGACCGGTTACACGGCCAGCCCGTCCCGCGTTGTGGTGAAGACGGATGCGGGCGAGGTGACGGCCAGCCACATGGTGCTCGCCTGCAACGGCTATCTCGGCCGGCTGGAGCCCAAGGTGTCGGCCCGTGTCATGCCGATCAACAATTACATCATCGCCACGGAGCCGCTGGGGGCGGAGCGGGCGCAATCGCTGATCCGGGACGGTGTTGCGGTGGCGGACAGCAAGTTCGTCATCAATTATTTCCGCATGAGCGGCGATCACCGGCTGCTGTTCGGCGGCGGCGAGAATTACGGCTACCGCTTTCCCTCGGACATTGCCGCCTTCGTGCGCAAGCCCATGGCCAAGGTGTTCCCGCAGCTGGCGGACATCGGCATCGACTATGGCTGGGGCGGCACGCTGGCCATTACGCCCAAGCGGATGCCCTTCTTCGCAAGGCTTTCACCCAACGTGATCACCGCCTCGGGCTATTCCGGCCACGGGGTGGCGATGGCCTGCCTCGCGGGGCGGCTGATCGGCGAGGCCATCAGCGGGCAGACCGGGCGTTTCGAGGTGTTCGAGCGGATCAAGGTGCCATCGTTCCCTGGCGGCTCGCGCTTCCGCTTCCCGCTGCTGGTGCTGGCGATGACCTGGTTCTCCCTGCGCGACCGGCTGGGGTTCTGAACCATGCAGACAGACGGCGGCGGACCCACCGGCAGTTACTGGGAAGACAGCGCTGCCGGTGCCGCCCCGTATGACCATGCAGATCCGGAGCTGGAGGAGGCGCTGGCGGTGGATGTGGCCGTCATCGGTGCGGGCTTTACTGGCCTCAACGCCGCCTTGCGGGCGCAGGCGCTGGGCGCTTCCACCGTGGTGCTGGACCGGCACCATGTGGGCTTTGGCGCCTCGGGGCGCAACGGCGGATTCTGTTGCCTTGGCGGCTCAAAGCTCTCTCCCGAAGACATGGTTCAACGCTATGGCGCAAGGGAGGCCGAGCGCTTCTCCCACATGCAGCGCGAGGCGATTGATCATGTTGCCGCGCTTCTGGACACCCATTCCATTCATGCGGACCGTTCCGGCAGCGGCGAGGTGGTGCTGGCGCACAAGCGCTCTGCCCTGAAGGGGCTGGAAGAGGAAGGTGCCTTCGTCAATGCCCGCTTCGGCCTCGGCACGCAGATGCTGGATGAAACGGCACTGGAGGCGAGGGGGCTGAGGGCGGCGGGCACATATGGCGGGCTGTTCTATCCTCACGGCTTCGGCCTTCATCCGCTGAAATATGTGCGCGGCCTTGCAAGGGCGCTGCGGGAGGCTGGGCAACCGATCTTTGCCCGCTCGCCGGTGACGCATATCCGGCCGGAGCTGGGCCGCTGGCGGCTGGATACGCTGAAGGGCACCGTCCATGCCCGCCGCGTGATCCTTGCCAGCAATGGCTATACGGATGAAAGCCTGCTGCCCTGGCTGGAAGGGCGTCTGCTGCCGGTGCTGTCCAATGTCATGGTCACCCGGCCGCTGACGGGCGTAGAGATGGTGACACAGGGCTGGACCAGCCCGGTGATGGCCTCCGATGCCCGCACGCTGCTGCATTACTTCCGCCTGCTGCCGGACGGGCGGATGCTGTTCGGCATGCGCGGCGGCATTTTCGGCACGGCTGGGGAAGAAGCGCGGCTGCGCCTTGCCATCCGTGAGGGCTTCGACCGGCTGTTCCCGGCGCTTGCCCATGTGGAGGCGACGCATCACTGGTCCGGGCGGGTGTGCCTGGCGCTGGATCTCAATCCCTATATCGGCCCCATACCGGCGTGGCCCGGCGTCTTTGCAGCGCTTGCCTATCACGGCAACGGGGTGGCCATGGGCTCCTATGCCGGGGCGATGGCGGCGGAACTGGCGCTGGAGGCCCGCTCCCCCTGGCAGCTGCCGCTGCCGGTTCACACCCCCTTGCGCCGTTTCCCGCTGCCCGCCCTGCGCCGCCACTACCTGCAGATGGCCTACTGGTGGTACGGGCTGAAGGACCGCTGGGGGTGAGGGGCTGAAAGGCTGTGCCCGGCCTGCTTCCTGTGGGTTGGCTGGCGTGCGCGGCGCAAACCGCGGCCATCCCCGCTTCAAACACCGCCCGGAATCCGGATATCCTTGGTTGTGGATTTATGGGGGCAGGCATGAAGGATGGTGGTTTTGGGGCGGGCTGGCATGCCGGGTCGGCGCTGATTTATTTTCGATTATGGTGATTCTTTTTTAGACGTCTTGCTCATCAATTCATTCAGCTGCCGAGTTATTTCTTCTTTTTCTGAGTCAATTTCCTCCTCCGAAGCGCTTAGACTTGCCTCAATTGAAGAGGCGCCAGAGCCGATACTTATCATTAGATCGTTCGTTAATAAACTGTTTTCAGACTTGGAATTTAGAGCGTTTTCGAGATCTGCTCTCGCTTTGTTGGTTTCTCGTATCGTTTTTGCAGCTTTCGAAATTGTGGCTGCTGCTTTGGAGTAACTTATTGTTGCTGCATAAAAATCTAGGATGTCTGGGTCTGGTCTGTATGCTTCTTCAGCATATTGATTGTTAATAAAATAATTTATTTGAGGGATATCTGTAGTGAATTCTGAAGATGATTTCCTTTGAATTCTGATAAGATTTTGATTCCATTCTCTAAATAACATAATTTTAAGTGAAATTGCCTCAAACTTAGATATTTCTTTCTTGCAATCATTGATGTGTGGTATCAATGAGACGTCGTAATTTGCTTGGATCTGCTCTTGAACTCCTGAATAGGCCTTGTTTGCGGCCCAGATGGCTGCCGCAACCGCTATGATGCCTGTAATGAGCGTTTCCCACTGCCGTACGCACTCGATCAATTTTGGTCCCGCCTCGCTGTGAATGAGCAGAACCAGGGCGAGGCCAGCCGTCATGGCGACGCAATAGGCGATTGCGAAGTGGGAGTTATTGTCCGAATCTTTCATGCCAGTTGTGCCCCTCGTTTAAGACACGCCAGCCTGAATGCTTTCTGTTGTCAACACGCATTGGGGGCATTCCCTCAGTCCCCCATCCCCCCTGCGTCACCCCGGACGAAGCGGAGCGGAGATCCGGGGGCTACTCGCTTGCAGAGCGGTGAGGACGGGCCCCAGCGTGAAGGCTTGCGCAGGTCATGCTGCCTCGCCGCCTCCCACAATCGCGCTTCTTTGCAAACGAGTGGACCCCGGCGCGAAGGCCGGGGTGACGGCCGAGGGTGCCGCAAGGCCTTGCGTTCCTGACAGGTCCCCGCTCAAGGCGGGGACGGCGCGGAGTTGGTGGATGGCTCTTCACCTCCGCCATCCCCTCCGCGTCGCCCCGGACGAAGCGGAGCGGAGATCCGGGGGCTACTCGCTTGCAGAGCGGTGAGGGCAGGCCCCAGCGTGAAGGCTTGCGCGGGTCATGGGGCCTAAATGCCTTCCGCAATCGCGCTGCTCTGCAAACGAGTGGACCCCGGCGCGAGGGCCGGGGTGACGGCTGAGGGGGCGGCATGGCCTTGCGTTCCTGACAGGTCCCCGCTCAAGGCGGGGACAGCGCGGAGGTAGTGGATGCGTCTTGGCTGCCGCCATTTCCTCCGCCTGTGCATCCCCTCCGTACCGTCCCGGCCTTGTGCCGGGACCTGTTAGGGTTTGCCTGCTTGTGACCTTGCGAGCGTGATCAGATGCCCTGTCGCGCTGTGGTGCTCTCCGGATTTTCGGAGGTTCCGTGGCGTCCGGGAGAACTCCGGCTCGCGTTTCGCGCCGCGGGCTTGATTGCCTGCCCCATCGGGTTCACCAACCGCCATTGCCCCGGCCCGCTGCATGGCGTAAAAGGGCGGCCAGTTTCGATCAATTGTCGATCAGATTCCCGGCACAATTCCAAAACGGAGATGCGAGGCCCCATGGCGCGCCAGTTCATCTATCACATGCATGGCCTCAACAAGGCCTATAACGGCAAGAAGGTGCTCGACAACATTCACCTGTCGTTCTACCCGGATGCCAAGATCGGTATTCTCGGCCCCAACGGTGCCGGTAAGTCGACCCTGCTCAAGATCATGGCCGGGATCGACAAGGAGTATACCGGTGAGGCCTGGGCGGCGGAAGGTGCCAAGGTCGGCTATCTGCCGCAGGAGCCCAAGCTCGACGAGGGCAAGACCGTTCTGGAAAACGTGCTCGAAGGTGTCGCCCACAAGCAGGCGATCGTCGACCGTTACAACGAGCTGATGATGAACTACTCGGACGAGACCGCCGAGGAAGGCTCGAAGTTGCAGGACGTCATCGACGCGGAAGACCTGTGGAACCTTGAGAGCAAGGTCGAGATGGCGATGGAAGCCCTGCGCTGCCCGCCCTCCGACAGCCCGGTGGACAACCTCTCGGGCGGTGAGCGCCGCCGCGTGGCGCTGTGCAAGCTGCTGCTGAGCGAGCCGGACCTGCTGCTGCTGGACGAACCGACCAACCATCTGGACGCCGAAACCGTCCACTGGCTGGAGCGGCACCTGCGCGAGTTCAAGGGCTCCGTCCTGATCATCACCCACGACCGCTACTTCCTCGACAACGTGACGGGCTGGATCCTGGAGCTGGACCGCGGCCAGGGCATCCCCTACGAGGGCAACTACTCCGCCTATCTGGAGAAGAAGACCAAGCGCATGGAGCAGGAAGGCCGCGAGAACATGGCCCGCTCCAAGGCCATTGCCCGTGAGCGCGAGTGGATGGGCATGTCGCCGAAGGGCCGCCAGACCAAGTCCAAGGCGCGTATCCGCGCTTATGAGGATCTGGTGGCGGCACAGGAAGGCCGTATGCCGACCATCGAGCAGATCCTCATTCCGGTGGGCGAGCGCCTTGGCGCCAACGTCATCGAGGTGAAGAACGTCTCCAAGGGCTTCGGCGACCGCCTGCTCATCGAAGACCTGTCGTTCAAGCTGCCGCGCGGCGGCATCGTCGGCATCATCGGTCCGAACGGTGCGGGCAAGACCACCCTGTTCAAGATGCTCACCGGCCAGGAAACCCCGGACAGCGGCGAGGTCATCATCGGCGAGACGGTGCATCTGGGCTATGTGGACCAGTCGCGCGACAAGCTGGACCCGAACAAGACCGTGTGGGAAGAAATCTCCGACGGCAACGAGATCATTTATCTCGATGGCAAGGAAATCAACTCCCGCGCCTATTGCTCGTCCTTCAACTTCAAGGGCCCGGCCCAGCAGGCCAAGGTGGGCGACCTCTCCGGCGGCCAGCGCAACCGCGTGCATCTCGCCAAGGTGCTGAAGAAGGGCGCCAACGTGCTGCTGCTTGACGAGCCGACCAACGACCTCGACACCGAGACGCTGGCCGCCCTCGAAGACGCGCTGGAAAACTACGCCGGTTGCGCCGTGGTCATCTCGCACGACCGCATGTTCCTCGACCGCCTCGCCACCCACATGCTCGCCTTTGAAGGCAACAGCCATGTGGAATGGTTCGAGGGCAACTTCGAGGACTACGAGAAGGACAAGGTCCGCCGCCTCGGCGCCCATGCCGCCGACCCGAGCCGCATCAAGTACAAGCCGCTGACGCGCTGATATCTCTGCGTTTCAAACTGCGGTTTTGCAAAAAGAAAGACCCCGGGCCGATGGTCCGGGGATTTTTGTTTTGGGGCGTTGAGTGTGAAACGTGTCCAAAATTATGGACGTGAGAAGCTCTTGCGGCCAGAATTTTGGACGTGGCTTGATGTAGCTCGAAAGATCGGGCAGAGTGTCCATAATTATGAACGCAAAGCCCTTTGTGTTCATTCAAATGAACAAACAGGCGATCTCCATGCCGCGCCAGAGAAGCTATTCAAGGGGTACGCGCCAGGCGCTTGCGATGCTGGGCAAGCTGATCCGTGCCGGGCGCATCGAGCGTGGCATGACGGCGCGGGAGCTGGCGGAACGGGCCGGTATCAGCCGCACGACGCTTTCCAGCATCGAAAAGGGCGCAGCGGGCCCCGAGATAGGCATTGTCTTTGAAGTTGCAGCTCTCGCCGGGGTGCGCTTGTTTGACCCTGATGAGCGTAGTCTGCAGATGGAAAATGCCCGTCTTGACGAGAAGCTGACCCTTCTGCCCAAGAGTGTCCGGCCCAAGGTGAAGGAGCCCGATGATGACTTCTAGGGCAGCAGCGGGCCAAGCCTTTGTCTGGATCTGGCTGCGGGGAGCAACGGAGCCGGTGGTGGCCGGCCGTGTCGATCAGGACGGCGGGCGTCTGTTCTTTACCTATGGCGCCAGCTACCGTGCCCGCAAGAATGCCATTGCCATTTACGAACCGGAGTTGCCGCTTCGGGAAGGGGTGATTGCGCCTGCGGCCGGTCTGCAAATGGCCAGCTGCATTCGCGATGGTTCACCCGATGCCTGGGGCCGCAGGGTTATCATCAACAGGCTGACAGGCATGAAGCCTGACGCGGACGGGGTGCCTGAACTCGGAGAGCTGACCTTCCTTCTTCAGTCAGGATCAGACCGGATTGGTGCTCTGGACTTTCAGGCATCGGCCACGGAGTTTGTTCCAAGGCTTTCTGCCGGGGCTTCGCTCGATGAGCTGATGGAGGCGGCAGTCCTCGTTGAAAAAGGCCGGCCACTGCCTCCTGCGCTTGATCAGGCGCTCCGGCATGGCACGTCGATCGGCGGGGCACGGCCCAAGGCGATGATTGATGACGGGGCGCAGAAGTTCATCGCCAAATTTTCAGCCAGCAATGACACCTACAGCGTGGTGAAAGGCGAATTCATTGCGATGACCCTCGCAAGCGCCTGCGGCCTTAATGCTGCTCCGGTTTCGCTGGCCCGCGCCGCACACAAGGACGTGCTGCTGATCGAACGCTTTGACAGGACTTTCACGAAGGATGGCTGGACGAGACATGCCATGGTCTCGGCTCTGACGATGCTGGGCCTTGATGAGATGATGGCCCGCTATGCGTCCTATGAAGACCTTGCCGAACTGATCCGTCATCGCTTTACAGATCCAAAAGCCACGCTTCGGGAACTCTACGGGCGGATGTGCTTCAATGTGCTGTGCGGCAACACGGACGATCACGCCCGCAATCATGCGGCCTTCTGGGATGGCCGGATGCTGACCCTGACACCGGCCTATGACATTTGCCCGCAGGGGCGCACGGGCAACGAAGCCTCGCAGGCCATGCTGATCAAGGGCGATTCCCGCTCCAGCACGCTGGCCACAGTGCTTGCTGCCGCACCGGATTACCACCTAAGGGAAGCGGAGGCGGTGGCGCTGATCGAACATCAGATCAAGACCATGGCGGCGCGGTGGCATGAGGTCTGCTGCGCAGCAGATCTCAGCCCGGTTGATCGCAAGCTGTTTGCCGGGCGCCAGTTTCTCAACAGCTATGCGCTGGACGGGCTTGAGGGGCACAAGGCCTTGCGGGAGGAGTTCCTGGCCGCAAGGAATGCGCTGCTCGCAAGCGGGCGTTCGTGAAAGCCATCTGATGATCCCCGGGCCGATGGTCCGGGGATTTTTTGTTTGTGTGCCTTAAGGCTCGCTTCAGTTGCCGCTGCTGATGTGCAGGTCCAGCTTGTTGGCAGCGGACCAGACGTTCGGGGAAATGTCGCAGCTGAGGCCCTTCAGATCGCTGAAGTTCATCCCGACCTGATAGTCGCCCTCGACTATGGGGCAACTGCAACTGGTCAGGCCATTCTCGTCCGTCTTGCAAGGGGCTGTCATGCAGCCGGCATAGAGCCCCGAGCAGGACTCGCCGTCTCCCGTCAGCGGATGCTGCGTGGCGTGGGCGAGGCTGAAGGTGGAGACCATGTCCACATCCGGATTGTCCGGGTACAGCGTCGGCTTGGTGCCGTCCGCGATGCTGCCCAGATAGCCGCAGACAGGGGCAGTCTGACAGAAGCCGGCCTTGATGCCTGACATGCAGGTTTTCAGGTTGTCGCCATTCAGGCAGTTTTCCCCGGTTTCGCCGCAGGCCGCGACCGTCTCTTCATGCACCTTCGGATTGAGGATCGAGGTGATCAGCACGAAGTTGTATTGCGGTGTCCCCTTGGCCTCTTCCGTTACGGCGTAGCAGGTGCAGGTGGAGTTGCCCTTTCGGTCTCCCGGCGTCGTGCAGGGCAGGGCCGGGACGCTCTGGGAGGGATCACTGGGGGTAGGCGCATCCGGTCCGGAGTAGAAGCACATGGCATAGGGGTTGCCGGTACAGGCCAGGAATTGGGAGTTCGTGAACCAGCTGTCCGATCTTGGCGGCAGATCCTGCGCCAGAAGCGGGTTCGCCGCCGTCAAGATCATCAGCATTGCAAGCCAGAGTATGCCAGTCAGTCGCAGAGGTTTCATGTGGGCCTCCCATCCAAGGTGGAGGTTCATGGTACGCTAAGTTTGTACTCTCAATAAGGGTGAAAATTGCGAGCGCTCGCGGATTAATTTGACTTCAGGTTGCCTTTTCCTCTTCCATGCCAGCTTGTGCCGCGATCAGCCCTGCATGCGCGCCGGCGGCGGCAGTGGCGGTCTGGGCCGGGGTGGGATTGGGCAGGAGGTTTCCGCTCGCATCGGCGACGCGGACGGTGACTTCCCGGTGGGCGAAACGGATGCCGTTTTTCTCGAACAGGTCCTGCAGCCCGGCATAGACCACCTTGCGCAGCTCGAATTGTTTGCCGGGTTTTGACATGAACTTCACCCGCGCAATCATGGCGCTGTCTTCCATGGAGAGGATGCCCTGCGATTTCAGCGGATCAAGGAACATCGGCCCGTAATAGGGATCATCCAGCAGTTCCTGGCCGAATTTCTTGATGATCTTGCGCATCTTCTCGGTGTCCGTGTCATAGGTGACGCGGAAGGCAAGCTTCATGATGGCCCAGTCGCGCGAGTAGTTCTGCACGTGCTTGATCTCGCCGAAGGGCACAGTCGTCAGCGCGCCGCGATGGTGGCGCAGTTGCATGGAGCGGATGGAGATCTTCTCCACCGTGCCCTTGGCGCTGCCGATGTCGATGTACTCGCCTTTGCGGAAGGCGTCGTCGATGAGATAGAAGGCGCCGGAGAAGATGTCCCGGATCAGCGTCTGCGCGCCAAAGCCGATGGCAAGGCCGACGACACCGGCACCGGCAAAGAGCGGGGCAATGTCGATGCCGATCTGCGAGAGGATCAACATGCCGGAAATCACCACGATGGTGATCAGCAGGAAATTGCGGAAGATCGGCAGGAGGGTGGAGAGGCGGCTGTCGCCGGTGCCGCCAATCTCGATCTCTCCCGCCTCATGGGCATTGCCGCCAAGGCGTTGCATGTCGCGCCGCACGGCTTGGGCCACGGCAATCTCCACCGCCTGATAGGCCATGTAGCCGAGGAAGCCGACGATGGCGACTTCCACCAGATTGCCTAGGATGGAGTTTTGATCATGGATCGATATGCCCCAGACCTTGAGCAGCAGCCAGGCGGAAAAGACGAGGGTGAGGATGGCCGCGCCATGGTCGAAAAGCGCGCGGTAGGGTGCGCGGGCGGCCTCTGCCTCCAGTGCTTCGGCTTCGGCCTGCGAGGCATTGGCGGTGGTGTCGGGTGCTTCTCCGGCGGCTGTCTCGGCGCGGGCAAGGTCATCCATCAGCACGGCCTTGGCCCTGCGCGTGTCGAGGCGCGGCAGCAGCCGGTCGATCAGCAGCATCAGCACCGCTTGCAGCAGCAGCGCCGCCACCAGCACCAGCACAGGCGCGCTGACAAGGCCGGAGGCAAAAGGCCTGTCGAGGAGGATGCGGAAGCTGGCCGTGCCGAAGGCAAAGAGAAAATACAGGATCGCTGCCACGTGCCAGATGGTAGCGATGAAGTGGAGGGCAGGGTGCACCGTGCTTTCGTCTTCTGCGCCCCCCATGATGGCATTGGCGACGCTCTTGCGCCAGACAATGGCAATGGTGGATAGAATGCAGGTCGACAGGGCGGCGGAAAAGACAAGCGCCACCTTGTGCGCGCTGGCCTCCAGCCCGAGGGCGCGCATCCAGATGGAGAGCGAGATGACGATGGCCGACAGGCCGAGCCCGGTGACCAGCGCCGTATTGAGCCTTGCTGCGGATTGATCGTCAAAGGCCAGCATGCGGCAGGAGGGCGTGTCCGGCGCAATGATGTTGAACAGCACCAGCCGGATCAGGCTCCAGGCGGAGAAGCCCAGAATGCCGGTCTGCACGGTCATCCGGGAGGCATGCAGATCCTCATGCAGCAGCACGGCGACCAGCCAGGCGGTGATCAGGAAGACGGCCAGTTCCAGCAGCATCACCGTGCCGCGCCCGAGCAGGAAGGCGACCTTGCCCGCACGGGTTTCGGGTGCCGGGGGAAAGCGGTGCAGATAGACCGCCTCTGCCCAGCGGCGGAACAGGGCCTGCACGGCTGTGCCCGCAACCAGCGCGGCCGCGAGCACGGCAAGGGCGGACCACAGCCAGTCCAGCGAGCCATCCGGCGACATGGCGCGGAGCGTTGCCGCCATTTTCTCTGGCAGGGTGGGCAGTTCTGCGGCCAGTTGCTGCAGCGCGCCGCGCAGCTGGAAGCTCTCCTGCATCGCGTCGGTCATGGCCATGGCAGCGGCGTTGCTGCCTGTTGACGTGTCTTGCGCCGAGGCTGGGTCATAAGCTGCGGCACCAGTGAGGGCGGCGGCCAGCGTCAGGCCGGGGATCATGCCGCAGATACGGCGCGCAGCTGCTGTCAAACCCTGCCCGATTGTGCCTGCAAACGCCATCATTCCACGCCCCTAAGTCCCCACAGGCTGCCTCAGCATGCCGTTGGGGAGTCATGGTAATGCCAGAGTGTTTACGTCTGCTGTCTTTTTGACGGCCTGCCGCAGCACAGGGCAATTGCGGCGGCAGGCGCTGTCTCAACTCGTGGGTTGGGCAGGAGCTGTGGCGCCCGGCACCCATTGCAGGTTCGCAGGCCAGCTGTAGACAGTCTGTCCTTCGTTCCAGCTGCCGGTGGCGTTCAGGCAGTTTCCTGCGGAGATCTGGCCGTTCTTCACCCAGATGTAAGCGCCGGGGCCGGCGCCGGTAAACTGCATCTGAGTCCAGTCTGACAGATCCGGCAAGTAGCCGCCGAAGGCGCCGCCCGGGCTTCCGTCCGTGTTGGGCGATGCCTCATAGACCCAGTTTCCGATGCGTATCGGTCCCAGTGCGCCACTGCCTGCACCGATGCCGAATTGATAGGTGCCGGTCGAGGGCTGGTTGCTGCCTCCGCCCGGATTGTCCGTGTAGCCATAGGCCATGCTGTCGGCGAGGATGGAGACCGTCACCGGCTGGGCCGGATCTGCCTGGATGAGCACCTTCAGATTGCTGTCTGCGTAGGGAAAACCGTAGGAATTGGTGCCGTTGTGGATCGCCTGCGCATAGAGGTTGCCATTCCCGCCGGCGAAAGGCGTCTGGCCCGGAAACTGGCTGGAGTTGTTGGGCCCGGCGGCGGTGAAATAGCCCTCGTTGAAGCCGATCATCAGGTTGCGGAACACCGAGTTGCTGATGATCTGGGAGGCTGGCTGGCCCGATGGATCATTCGTTGAGGTACGGTTCTGCGGCACGACGCGGCCGTTGAATATGACCGTGCCACCATCGCAGCGGTAAATGATCGAGCTGCTGAGATTGATCGCCGTCAACTCGAATGTGTCACCCTGGTCACCCTTCAGGGAGAGGATCACGCCCGTTTTCGGATCGGCTGTCTGGAAGTTGCCGGTAAAGGTCTCGGGAGACCCGCCGGGCGGGGTGTCGGAAACGATGGTGACGGGGGCTTTTGCCTGCACGAGACTCATCACGTAGGGCGTCATGTCGGGATATGCTGACGGCATGATGGTGGGCCCGATCACCAGCTGCTGGCCTGAAAAGGTTGTCACCACTGCCCCCTGACCTGACTTGGTCAGCACCGAATTCTTCATGGTGTTGAGAAGGGTGGGGGTCATCGGGCTCTTGTAGCCGAGCGAAAAGCTGCTTCCCCCTGCTTCCGTGCCCGAGATGCTGAGCGGCAGGCCGAGCAGATCCACATTCGACATGTTGATCCAGAGGTTGTCTACCGCCGTCAGGCAGCTGAACTCGATCCATCCGTAATAGATGCCACCGGTCGGGGTGGGCGGATTGGGAAACTGCCCAAGCCCCGCATAAAGCCTGCCGGAATTGATGGTGGTGAAGCTGATGGCGGCGTTCGTGATCTGCGACAGCGGCGTGACCGTGCCAAGCGTAATGCCGCTGAGCCCGGTCACGTCTTTGCCGGTCAGCAGGATATAGATGTCCTCGTCTGCGGCCGTTGGCGCACCGCGCAGGTTGACGAGATTCATTGTGATGCTGCTGGTGCTCATTCGGATCTCCTTGGAGAGGCCATTCCTCTTCCGGCAGGACGCAGGGCGGCCGTGATTGTGCGCCTTCGGCGTGCAATTTGCGTGATACTCCCTTCAAGCCAATTCATTGGCCGCTCCTACCTGCATGCGCTAAGTATCCCAGCCTTGGGCAAGGTCAGGAAAAGCCGGGAGGCAAGGCGTCATGGATGTGGAAACGGGTGAGGCAGGGCAGGCGGCGCTTGAGGACAGGCTGGCGCGGCTGCAACGGGTGCCCGCGCGCAAGATTTCCGGCAAAGTGGCGGACGTGCTGCGGACGGGGAAGAAGTCAGACTTCGCCACGGTCCCCTGCGCGGCGCTGGATCTTGGCTTCGACGGTATCGAGGGCGACCGGCATGGCGGACGCACCCGGCGGTCGGGCGGGCGCGAGCCCTGGTATCCGCGCGGCACGGTGATGGTGAACGAGCGTCAGCTCTCCATCCTGTCGGTGGAGGAACTGGCACTGATTGCCTCGCGGATGGAACTGGATGCGCTGCCCGCCGGCTGGATCGGCGGCAATGTGGTGACGCAAGGCATCCCCAGCCTCAGCCTGCTGCCGCCGCGCACGCGGCTCGTGTTTGAGAGTGGGGCCGTGCTGCGTGTGGATGGCTACAATTCACCCTGCCGGGCTGCTGGCCGGAAAATCGCGGAGCACGTGCCGGAGCGCGAAGGGCTCGATCTGCTGTTCCCGAAGACCGCGCAATATCTGCGCGGCCTTGTCGCTTTCGTCGAACTGCCGGGGCGCATCCTGCCGGGCGATGCCATTACAGCGCATCTGCCGGAGCACTGGATCTACCCGGGCTGAAGAGGGCAGAAGGGGTCACTTCCCCTTCTCCAGATGCTCGAAGCGCAGGCCGATGGCACTGCCTTGCGGGAAGCCTTCCCAGTAGGTGTGGTCCGCGTTGGGCTTGCCATCCGCATTCATCGACCAGACCCCATCCTCGGCATAGGGCAGGAGCTTGAGGTACTTGCCCTCGTCCGTCTTGCTCTTGAGGTTGATGCTGAGGAAGGCCGTGGTGAAGTGCTGGAGGATGTTGTTCATCCGCACGCTGTCCCACACCGGATCGGCATAATGCTGGAACGGCGGGAAGCCGATGGCCTCGCTGTAGGCGTAGCTTTCGGCTGGCGCGGGCATGGGGGCGGCTGCGTTGTGTCCGGCGTTGACGAAGGTCAGTAGATAGCGGTCGGTGCCCTTGGCCTCTTGCCAGATCTTGCGGATGCCGTCGCTGTAGCCGGAAATCTCGTCCTGATTGCCACCCACGATCAGCGCCGGAACGCGCAGGCCCGCAAGACCGTCCGCATTCATGGCATTGGATTTGCGCGCCCAGGGCCCGACAGACACGATGGCCTTGAGGCGCGGATCGACCAGCGCTTCATGGCTCTCGCTTCCGGCGAGATGGCGCTCAAGGAACGCGCCCTTGCCATCAGCCCATGAAGCCTCGCGGGCAAAATCGGCAAGGCCTGCACCGCCCGAAATCAGCGTGCCGTAACCGCCCATGGAATAGCCGATGAGGCCGGTCCGCTCTGTGGACAGAAGCCCCTCCAGCGGGCCGCCCGGCGTCTTGCCCTGCTCTTCCATGGCGTTGAGCACGAACATCTGGTCCAGCGGCCGGTTGACCAGTGTCGAGATGAAAGCGGCCCTGTTGTCATAGGTGGATTCGGTGTGGTCGATCGAGGCGACGACATAGCCCTTGCTGGCAAGGTTCTCCGCCAGCGGGCTCATCAGGAAGCGGTTGCCCGGATAGCCGTGGGAGATGATGACCAGAGGGTAGGGGGCGCCGCTTCTGTCAGGCTCGGCAGCGCGTGATGAACGGCCATTGAGCTCGATCATCGTGCTGCCGTCCCGCATCATCGCCTCGAGCGGCACGGGCTTCGCGCCGGCGGCGGCCGGATAGAACACCTCGACCGTCAGAGGCCTGTCATAGAGGACAGGCTCCTTGCCAGGCTCCGATTTCAGCACATCGATCTGGCCCGGATTGGTCAGTTCAACCGTGGTCACACCGACCCCATAGCTTCCATAGGCCGCAAGCACGGGCGCATCGGGGCGGATGGTGTCTATTCTGTTGTCGGCCATTGCAGTTCCAGGGGGGACAGCGAGGGAGAGAAGCAGCGGGGCCACTGCCAGCAAGTGCCTGATTTTCATGATGACCTCGAAGGAAATGCAAGCGTGAAAGTGTTCCGGATGCAACTTGTGCAGGGATAGTGCGGCCTCAATGTGCCCGTCCTGTGGCAATGAAAAGGCCGGGCCAAGGAGGCCCGGCCTTTTCAGCCAGAACAGTTGTTCCTGCCCGTCAGGCGGCGCGGACACCGCTGAGGAAGCTTTCCACCTCGGTGCGAAGCGCCAGCGCGTCGCGCGTCACCGCTGCTGCGGCCTGTTCCACACTGTTGGCAGCGCCGCGGGTTTCGCTGGCCGCGTGGGAGACTTCGAGGATGTTGTCCGTCACATCCTGCGTGCCGCGCGAGGCCTGCTCGACGTTGCGGGCGATTTCGCTGGTGGCAGCACCCTGTTCCTCGACGGATGCCGAGATGGCGGCCGCAATGTGGTTCATCTCTTCCACCGTCTTGCCGATGGATTGCACCGCGTCCACGGCCACCCGCGTTTCCGACTGGATGGCCGAAATCTGCGTGGTGATTTCCTCGGTTGCCTTGGAGGTCTGCGAGGCCAGTTCCTTCACCTCGGCGGCCACGACCGCGAAGCCCCGGCCTGCTTCACCGGCTCGCGCCGCCTCGATGGTGGCGTTGAGGGCAAGGAGGTTGGTCTGCTCGGCGATGGCGCGGATGAGGTCGACCACTTCGCCGATCTTGTTGGCGGCGTTGGCAAGGCCCTGGATCTGGCCGTCCGTGCGCCGGGCTTCATCCACCGCCTGCATGGCAATCTGCGACGAACGGGAAACCTGGGACGCAATCTCGGAGATGGAAGAACTCAGCTCTTCCGTGGCGGAGGCAACCGTCTGCACATTGGCAGCAGCCTGCTGGGCAGCCGAGGCAACGGCGGTCGAGCTGGAGTTGGTGCCTTCGGCAATGCGGGCCATGTTGCGGGCGCTGCCCTCCATGCCGGAGGCGGACTGGGTGACCGCCTGCAACAGAGCCGCGGCACTTGCATCGAAGCTGCGGGTCAGCTCCTCGATATGCAGGGCACGCGCCTCGCGCTGGCTCTGTTCGGCCGCCTGCGACTGAGCCAGATCACGGGCGCGGATCATGGTGTCACGGAAGATTTCCGTGGCCTCCGCCATATGGCCGATCTCGTCCTTGCGGCCGGTGCCGGGGATGGTGACGGTCATGTTGCCGTCGGCCAGCTGACGCGTCACGCTGGTGATGGCCTCCAGCGGGCGGGTGATGCTGTTGGAGAGCACGAATGTGCCTGCGGCAATCGCAAGGATCAGCGGCACCATCCACATCAGCATCGTGAAGAGTTCCGAATAGAAGGCAGCGCTGATGTCGTCGATGTAGAGCGCGGATGTGATGGCCCACTGCCACGGGTCATAATTCATGGTGTAGGCAAGCTTGGGAGCTGCCACCGTCTCATTCAGGCGCGGAAACAGGAACTCGGAGAAGCCGCCGCCCTTGCGCCCTGCTTCGATCTCGCCCTGAACAAAGAGATTGCCCGCAGGGTCCTTGGAGTTCCAAAGGTTCTTGCCTTCGACGGCTGCGCTCGGATGCGCCAGAATGAGGCCCTGATTGGCTGGGCTCGCATCAATGGCGAGGAAATAGTCATTGCCGTTGAAGCGCATGGTGCGCAGCACGGCCTTTGCGTTGGCCTGGGCCGTCTCAAGCGGCACACCGGCTGCCTTGGCTTCCTCGGCAATGGCCTTCACGACGCTCTGTGCCGTCTCCACCTGTGAGCGGATCAGATCGCGCCGGTCTTCGAGCATGGTGCTGCGCAGTGAAAAAATCTGTATTAGCCCGGTCAGCAAAACGGCACTGAGTGCCATCAGCGACAAAACGAGCATCTTCTGCTTGATCGTCATTCTTTCGCCCCTCGCGTGAAAGTGTTTCGGATCAAAACATCAGAATCTTTACGTGAAATTAATTGGACGAATTTCCGGTTGTTCGAATTTTGTCTGTAAAATTTGAAAAATACGCAGGGTAATTTTTGAATTCGGCGTGCCATATGAAGTATTTGATTTGGTGAGAAAGAGGGTCGGGCTGCATTCTTTTTGTTTGTGTGCAAACGAAAAAGATCTCTGTCAGTCCTGTTGACGCGTGTCATCCTCTGCAGGCCGGACGGGGGCGGCTGTGTCTGGGAAAATACCGATGATCGCTGCTTCTGGCGGTTCCGTGTCTTGAAGCTGTGCTTGCCGTCCGGGTTCTGCGAAAGTTGTTCCGATGATCCCCGACGCTCCCGTCGCTGGCACGGAGAGAAGAATTCCTGTTAGATCGGCTTGCGGAATGTGTCAGCGGGCATGCCGGACTGTCCGAATGCTGCCGGCGCGGCGGAGAAGATAAGAGACAAAGGACAAGGGGAACTGACTTGCTTCCAATCCATCACATGATTTCCGGCGGGCCGCGGCCCGTGGCGCCGTTCTCCCACGCGGTCGAGGCCGATGGCTGGGTGTTCATCACCGGGCAGATGCCGACGGATCCGGCTGCCCCGGACGCGCCGCTGCCGGAGGGGATTGCCGCCCAGACGGCACGGGTGGTGGAAAACCTGAAGCTGGTGCTGGCGGGCGTTGGGCTCGGGCTGGAGCATGTGACCATGGCCCGTGTCTATCTGACGGACTTCCACCGCGATTATGCGCTGATGAACGAGACCTACAGCAGCTACTTTGAACCGGGCAAACTTCCCGCCCGCACCTGCATCGGCGTGACCGGTCTTGCCGTTCATGCGCTTGTGGAGATCGATCTCGTCGCGCGGCGGCCGTGAAGCGTCAGTGCCCGGGCATCTGATATGAGGCGGGGGCTAGTCCGCGTCTGCTTCGGCGATGCGCAGGCCGGAGCCCCAGTCTGCGAGCTGGTCATTGAGATCCTCCAGCACGAAATGCCGGGCCGAGTCCCGGTCGTAGCCTTCGGCAAGCAGCGCGTCATATTCGGTGGCGGTGTGGCGGATGTGGGAGGTCAGGGCCTGCTGCACGGCAATGGACGGCGGCAGGTGGCGCAGATGCCCGGCCATGGCGCTGGACAAAACGGCCTGCGCATCAAACAAGGGAATGCGCGGGGCCAGCTGGCGCAGCGCCTTGCGCATGTCTTTCTGCCGGCGTGTGCCCCCGGTCTTGGGCACCGCAAGTTCGGTTTCATCCGGCACCGGCCGTCTCTCCTGATCCTCAGTTCAGAGGCAGGGGTACCACACCTGCCGCCGCTACAGGCTGATGATAGTCCGAGTGCTCCAGCCATGAAGCCGCATCCTTGGCGGGCATCGGGCGGGCGATCAGGTAGCCCTGGATATAGCGGCAGCCCAGGCTTTGCAGCCGGTCGCGCTGTGTGTCCGTCTCGATGCCTTCCACCACGCAGTCGAGGGACATGGAGCGGCACAGGGCAATGATCGAAGAGACGATGCCGTGTCCACTCGGGTCATCGATCCCTGACACGAAACTCTTGTCGATCTTCACCCGGTCTATCGGCAAGCGGTGCAGGTAGCCAAGGCTTGAGTATCCTGTGCCGAAATCATCGAGAGCCAGCCTTGCGCCTGTCTGGCGCAGCAGGCGCATGGACTGCTCGGCGCCTTCATAGCTGCGCATGACCGCCGTTTCCGTGATCTCGAATATCACCCGGTGTGCGGGAATGCGGCTGCGTCCAAGCTGTGTCAGCAGGGCGAGCACGGTCTCCTTGCACGTGATGTCATGAGTGGAGAGGTTGAAGGACAGAGACAGATGCGGCGGCAACTGGCTGATCGCCGTCAGTGCTTTGGCAAAAAGGCAAACGGTGAGCCGCCGCATCAGGCCGGAGCGCTCGGCCTGCGGAATGAACTGGTCGGGCGGAACCTGACCGAGCAGGGGGCTGTTCCAGCGGGCAAGAGCCTCGAAGCCTGTCACCCGGCACTTTTGCAGATCAAGAATCGGCTGCAGATAGATCTCGAATTCCTTTTCGAGGTCTGCTCCCTGCAATGCGCTTTCGATGGCCCGGTCGGAGCGGATCTGCCTTTCGTGTTCCACGGAATAAAGCGTCGCCTGACCGCGCCGTCCGGTCTTGGAGTTGTAAAGCGCGTAGTCAGAACGATCGAACAGTTCGTGGACTGTGCGCCCGGCATCCGGGAAAACCGCGAGGCCGCAGGAGCAGCCAATCCGGACAAAAATTCCCTCAATTTCATAAGGGGTTGCGATGATGTCACAGATCGACTGGCCAAGCGCCTCCAGATCCTCAGCCGAAGCCTCGATGATCATGCCGAACTCGTCGCCGCCGAGGCGGCTGATCTGAAGCCTGGTGCTGCTGCTGACGAGTCCCTTCAGCCGGTCACCCGCTTCTGCCAGCAGAAGGTCGCCAAAATGGTGGCCATAGGTGTCGTTCACCGGCTTGAACCGGTCAAGGTCAAGGACGCCGACAGCAAAACTGGTGCGCGTTATGGAGGCGTCCTGGATGCGCTTTTGCAGGGCAGAAAAGAAATGGCGGCGGTTTGGCAGGCCGGTGAGCACATCCGTATGGGCGAGGATGGCATTTTCCTCACTCAGCCGCTCGGTCTCCTGCTGCTTCTGCGCCAGTGCCCGCTGCGCCTGGATCACGTTGGTGAAGGCCTTGTGGCCATTGAACAGCACCTGGATCAGCACAAGGCTGACGAGGAAAATATTCATCGAGATGGCGTGAAAGACCGTCAGATCAAGGCGGCTGTAGTAGACAATGTAGGGCACTGTCACCAGCGCCATCACCAGAAGCGCAGCCTGAGGCAGATTCATCAGGCAGAAGATGCAGCCGACCACCGTGATGGCGATGAAGAGAGCGACATGCCCGCGCTCCAGCGGTCCGCCATAGCTGTCGAGGGCCAGCGACCAGGTCACATATGCAAGCGCCAGAACGCCACTCAGAAAGAGGGTCCGGCGCAGCTGGTAAAGGGCTTCCTCTGGAGACACGGCATCGGCAGACCGGCGCAGCCAGGCCACGGCCCGCACCGAACAGATGATGAAAAGCGGCAGGAGCAGCCAGATCGTCAGATAGTCCGGGGCCAGACCGTAATGTGTAAAAGACACGGCGCCCGCGTTGACCATCAGCAAGGCATAGAGAAGCGGCACCTGCCGGCGCAGTTCCCTGAACTGTGCCAGAAGGATTTCCGGTTGCTGGCCTGACAAAGTCATCCAGTCAAGAAATCGGCGCATCGTTGTCACTCTTCGAACTCTCCTCTGCTGTGGAGTATGAGGTCAAAGTAATAACCTGCATTTAACATGCCCAAGCGTTTTTTGCGATGATGCCGCAAGGGTATATTCATTTTTTGTGGTGGCATTTCTTTGGGTATGCTGAGTGCCGCTGCGCGCTTTTCATCTCCGGAAGAGAAGCGGGAGGCCGCGTTGCTGCTGGATTTCCTCGCGCTGCAGCAATTCACGCATGTCCTGAGGAAGTGCAATGTCGTCAATGAGTTCGGGCGGCAGGTCGCGCAGTTGCCTGTGGCGCCTCAGCCTGCCGGCCGGCCGCAGGATGTGCCTTGCAGCGAAAGCCGCAAGGCTGCAGGCAAACTGGAAAGTACGGCTGGAAAGCATGATGACCTCTAATAAAGAAAGTTTTTTATTTCTAAATTAGATTCCAGAATATGAAAAGTGAAATCTTTTTATATGGCCGGTCCCGTGCTATGTTCAGCCCATGTCAGACAGAACCCGCACCCGTATTCTCAATGCCCTGAAGGCTGGCGGCCCGCAGACTGCGGCCGAGCTTGCTGCATCGCTTGCTGTCACTCCCGTTGCCGTGCGCCAGCATCTGGACGGCCTGCTGCAGGAGGATCTTGTCGCCTTCGAGGACATGAAGGGGGCCGTGGGCCGTCCGCGCCGTGTCTGGGCGCTGAGTGCTGCCGGCCATGCCCGTTTTCCGGACAACCATTCGGCCCTGATCCTGTCGCTGCTGTCCGGATTGCGGGAACTTCACGGGGAGCAAGGCGTGGAGGATCTGATCGCCTTCCGCGAGAAAGAAATGCAGGCGAGTTACGAAAAGGAACTGGCCGGCGCTTCAGCGCTGCCGGACCGGCTGTCCTGTCTTGCGGACCTGCGCAACCGCGAAGGCTACATGGCCGAAGTGGAGCAGGAGACGGACGGGAGCTGGCTCTTCATCGAGAACCACTGTTCCATCTGCGCGGCGGCGTCTGTTTGTCAGGGCCTTTGCCGGTCGGAACTATCGCTTTTTGCCAGTGTCCTCGGGCCGCAGGCCGAAATCGAGCGCTGCGAGCATCTGCTGTCCGGCGGACGGCGTTGTGTCTACCGCATTCGTGAGCGGGCTGCCGCCTGAGAGAGCGCCCTAGTTGTCTTCCAGCGGCGTTGCGGCCACGCCAAGCCCGCTGAGTGTGGCCGCCAGCGTGTCGCGCAGGATCTCGAAGTCCTTGCGGCGTGGGGATGTGCGCCGCCATGCGAGGCCCACCATGCGGGCAGGCTGGGGGTCCTGAAAACGCAGCAGGGCAACGCGGTCGTCGCGCACCTCTACATCGGCGCAGATTTCCGGCAGCAGGGTGACGCCATAACCGGCGGCGACCATCTGCATCACCGTGGCAAGGCTGGTCGCACCCAGCGAGGACCGGCGGCCGGAGGTGACGATCTGGCAGTAGTTGAGCGCCTGATCGCGCAGGCAATGCCCTTCCTCCAGCAGCAGCAGTTCCTCCTGGCGGATCTCGTCAATCCCGATCCGCCGCCGCTCGTCGAGATCGGGCGTGTTGTGGACCGCCAGAAGGAAGCGGTCTTCGAAAAGGGGCAGGGTGGTCAGTTCCGGCTGGCCGAGGGGCAGTGCAGCGATGATGGCGTCAAGCTCTCCGGCCATCAATTCCTGCACCAGCACGTCCGTCAGGGTTTCGCGCAAGGTCAGCCGCAGATCCGGATGGCCGCTTTGCAGTTTCGGCAGGACGCGGGGCAGAAGATAAGGCGCAATCGAGGGGATGATGCCAAGACGCAGAGGCCCGGTGAGCGGCTGGCCCCGGTGGCGCGCATAATCCATCAGATCGCGCACATCGGCCAGGATCCGCCTCCCGCGCCGTACCACTTCCTCGCCTTCCTGCGTCAGCCGCGCAAGGCCGGAGCGCCGTTCGACCAGCATGACGCCCAGGCTTTCCTCCAGCTCCTTGATCTGCATGGACAGGGCAGGCTGTGTGACGGCAACGGCCTCCGCCGCCTTGCGGAAGTGGAGGTGGGTGGCGAGGGCGTCGAGATAGCGAAGCTGGCGAAGCGAGATCATTTGATCAGCTTATCTTATTCGAGGAGCGAATCAATCCTATTAGACCTTATCAACCTGCTTCGGCATCATGGGCAAATGAGTAGTTTCCAGCTACTGGTGCCAGACTGGGCGGTCCTGCGGGCCGCCCTTTTTTATATTTGGTCAATAAATTACGCTACGTAATTTTCCTCTGAGGCGTGTTTTCGCAAGCTTCGCACAAGCTTCAGGGGAGGGAATTTTGCCCGAATTCGCGGTTATATCCAGTCCAAGCTCTTGAACTCACAATCAAATTCGAGTTGATTAAAATTTTACACGATAGTTGGTAAAACAAACTTAGAGAATACGTTTTGCCGTTACTCTTATCTTCAAGAATCGCTATTAGGGTGCTGGCGTGTCCTCGAATGTGGGTTGAGAGATGACAGAAGCGTTGCAGACGGAGCTTGTGAATTTTGGCGGACTATCGTCCGAAGCCAGCGCAGACCGGAAGGCGGAACTCGCCCGTCACGTTGCCGTTCTCTTTTCTCTGACCTCAGACAAGTGCTCCGACGAACAGATCGGCATATATGACGCGGTCCTGTTGCGGCTGGTCAATATGGTGGAAGTGGAAGTCCGGCGCTTCGTTGCCGAGCGGCTGGCCGAACTTCGCAGGGGCCCCGAGCGCACCATCCGCCAGCTGGCGGGCGACGAGATCGAAGTCGCTGAAACTCTCCTGCGCCGTTCCTCCGTGCTGAAGGATCCCGAACTCGCCGGAATTGCCGATGTAAACAGCAACGCCCACCGCCTTGCCATCGCCCAGCGTGAAGTTCTGTCCGAGGAAGTCACTGACGTTCTGGTCCGCCGCGGCGACATCCGCGTCAAGCGCCGCGTGGCCTCCAACCCAGGTGCTGCGTTCTCTCTGGAAGGGTTCGAAGGGCTGCTGGATGCTGCGGCTGAGGACCATGCCTTGCAGCTGGCGCTGAGCGAGCGCCGCGATCTTGCCGACGCGCACATCGCCCAGCTGGTGGAAGTGGCCACCGAGTCCGTCCGGCAGAAGCTGGTGATTGCCGGTGCGCTGGCCGATGCGGAGCAGCTGCCGCAGGCCGCCCGGATTGCCGAACAGCGCATGTCGAATGACTACTGGCTGAGCCGTTACGACTTTGAAGCGGCTCGCACCCGGGTGCTGACCCTGATGCGCGACGGGCGTCTCAACGAAAGCAGCCTGCGCTGGCTGGCGGCCGATGACCGGTTTGCAGAAGCGGTGGTGGCTTTCGCCTCCCTGACCAAGGTCAGCGTCACTGAGGCCAGCAACTGGATGGTCCGCCTTGACGTGGAGCCTTTCCTCGTCGTGGCCAAGGCCAACAATCTGTCGTCACTGACGGTGGCGACCCTGCTGAAGGTCGGCCCCTGGCGCCACCGGCTCACGGTTCAGGCCCGTGCGCAGGCACTGGCGCGCTTCGATGCCATGCGTGTTGACGATGCCCGCCAGCGCTTCGCCCTGCGGTCCGATCTTCCCGCAGACTGAGCTTCTACAGCGCCTCAAGCTGATCTGGCCCGGCTCGCAAGAGATCCGGGCCTTTTTTCAAGGGTTTGGTGGCTGCCGCAGCTTTTCACGCTGTTATGATCCAGGCGCAGTGGCCTTACCAGGCAATGATGCCACGGTGTCATGGTTTCAACGGGCGGCGAATATGTCCCGGGAAAGCCAGTGATGGACCGGAGCTGTTCCAGCCAGAATGGATCCATCCTGCGGAGTGCTGCCCGAAAGTGAGGTCACCAAAGCGCCTGCTTCCTGCGCCAGCAGCTTGCCGGCTGCATAGTCGTAATAGCTCAGGCTATCCTCGAAGTAGCCGTCGAGCCGGCCTGCTGCGATATAGGCAAGGTCGAGTGCAGCCGAACCAAGGCGCCTGACGCCTGCGGCCGTGCTGGTAACCGTATCCACGCCCCGGAAAAATACGTCGCGGCCGACCGCTTTCAGCTGACCCTGAACCGGCATGGAGAGCGAGATGATGGCATCCTCCGGCTGTTTGCCGGTCAGCGCGGGCAGGGCATCGCCGTTCAAACGCGCGCCCTGGCCCCGGATGGCCGTGAACATTTCCTCGCGCAAGGGATCGTAGACCACGCCCAGCAACTCCCCCTGCTTGCCGCAAAGGGCGATGCTGACGGCGAAATAGGGGATGCCCCAGATGAAGTTGGTGGTTCCGTCGAGCGGATCGACGACCCATTGCGTCCCGGCTCCGGCCCGGCTGATGCCCGTCTCCTCTCCCAGGAAGCCGTAACTGTCACCTGCGGTGGCAAGGACTGCGGCGATGGCCTGCTCGGCAGAAAGGTCTGCCTGTGAGGCATAGTCGCCATGCGCCTTCTTCTCGATGGTGTCACGGGATGTGCGGCCGAAGCGGGACGTCAGTTCCTTGCCGCCGACGCGCGCTGCCGCGCAGGCGATGCTCATGAGGCTGTCGAGCGGAAGATCAGTCATGGTCAGGCTCCTGCCGGAAGAAAGGTGTAGCCCTCGAAGCTGAGGCCGGCACGCGCGCCAATTTCGAGCGCGCTGCGGGTCTCTGCCTTGATGATCTGGCCGCTTTCACTGCGCAGGCTTTGCACCCAGGCTTTGCCGACGAACCGCCGGTCCTCGACGGTTGCATCGAGCAGGCCTTCACCGCAGTTCTTGACCAGTACCTGTTCCGGGCGGATCATGAGGGTGGCAGGGCCCGGCTCGCCAGTGCTGCCGAGTGGAAGCATGGGGCCGTCTGCAAGCCGGAACCCCCCATCCTCGTGATGGCCATCGAGGAAGTTGGCACTGCCGACGAATTCGGCAACAAAGCGGTTGGCCGGCCGGGAGTAGATCGTCACGGGATCAGCCAGATGCTGAACGATACCTCCCTGCATGACGGCAATCCGGTCGGACATCTCAAGCGCTTCCTCCTGATCATGCGTGACATAGATCGCCGTGAGGCCGAGGCGCTTCTGCAGGTCGCGCAGTTCGTGCCGCAGCGCGACGCGCAGACGGGCATCGAGATTGGACATGGGCTCATCAAGCAGCAGCAGCGGCGGGTCGATGACCAGGGCGCGGGCGAGGGCGATACGCTGTTGCATGCCGCCGCTCATCTCTGCTGGATAGCGGCCGCCCACTCCATGCAGTTCCACCTGAGCCAGAGCTGCATTGACCCGGCCGGTGATCTCCCTGACCGGCACCTTCCGCAGCTTCAGCCCATAGGCGACGTTGTCGAAGACCGTCTTGTTGGGCCAGAGCGCATAGTTCTGGAAGACGAAACCGATGTTGCGCTCCCATGCGGGGATTGCCGTCACATCGGTGCCGTTGAACAGGATGCGGCCGCTGTTGATGGGGTGAAACCCGGCAATGGCCCGCAGCAGGGTGGTCTTCCCGCAGCCGGAGGGGCCAAGCAGGGTGAAAAACTCGCCCGGCTTGATTGTGAAGTTGATGTCCTTGAGAACGGTTGTGGGTCCGAACGCCTTTGAAACGGCATCGATGACAACGTCACAGCCGCGCGCCGCGGTCTTGGAAGAGGTATCAGACACCTGATTTTCCTTCGGTTTGGCCATACCGTACAATGAAATAGAGCGGGACGTAGATGATCAGCATGAGCAGGATGGTCTGGGCGGCGGAAACGCCGAAGTCGGCATCGACAAGCGTGTTCTCGAAGATGACTGCGGTCATGGGCTTCCACGGCGGACGGTAGAGCACGATGGTGGAAGACAGCTCCGTGACGATGTGGAGGAAGGTAAGCGTTGCGCCGGTGATGGCTCCGGCCAGTACAAGCGGCGCCGTGATCGTTGCGAACACCCGGAAGGGTCTTGCGCCGAGGCTGAGCGCGGCTTCCTCCAGTGCCGGGTGAACGCGGCGCAGGGCCGCTTCCGAGGCCTTGACCGTGAAGGGCAGGTTGCGGATCAGATAGGCCAGCGCAAGGATGAACCACGTGCCGGTCAGTTGCAGCGGCGCCTGATTGAACATCATGATGAGGCCGATGCCGAGCACGGTTCCGGGGATCACGTAGGGCATCATCACGGTCAGCCCGAGAACAGGTGCCACCAAGGCGTAGCGCTTGCGGATCAGCACAAAGGCAATGCCGAGGCCAAGGCCTGTGGCGGCCAGCGTGCCGGCAATGCCCAGTGACAGGGTGACCCAGGCCGGGCCGAGACCCGTGCGCATCATCGTCTCGTAATTTACGAGGGTGAAGCTTGCCCTTGGCAGGCCGACGCGCCACTCCATGAAACTGGAGACAAGCACGGTCAGATGCGGAGTGAAGGCCATCAGCAGGGCGAGCGCGGCGCAGCACAGGGCCAGGGCATGGGCGAAGGGCGACAGGTGCTTGCGCTGCAGCGGGCGGGAGGCAACAACAGCAAAACCCCGCCGCGCCAGATAGATCTGTTGCGCCATCAGGAACAGGCTGGAGATGACGATCAGCACCACTGACCCCGTCGCAGCAAGAGCCGGATTGCGGCCTGCCTCGCTGAGGAAGGACGTATAGATCAGCACTGGCAGGACATTCACATCCAGCCCGATGATGCGCGGTGTTCCGAAGTCGGAGAGGGCGGCCATGGTCGCAAGATAGAGCCCCGTGATGATGCCGGGCAGCGCGAGGGGAATTTCGACCGAAAACCGCACGCGGGAGGGCGCAGCCCCAAGGCTTTCGGCGGCTTCAATGTGACCTGCATCCAGGCTGCGGAATGAGCCGTAGCTGAGCAGGAAGATGATCGGGAACACCAGCCAGGTGATCACCCAGATGACGCCGTGCATGCCCACGATCGACATGTCATAGCCCAGATAGGAGGTTATGACGCCGTTCCGCCCCAAAAGCAGCCGCCAGGCATAGGCGCCAAGGAAGGGCGGCGAGACGGAGGCCATGGTGACAAGGAAGACGATGGCCGTACTTCCGGCAATCTCGTAACGGGCCAGGATGTAGGCGAGGGAAATACCGGCAACCGCTGCCAGTGCCGTCGAAATGAGGGCGATCAGCAGGCTGTTGACCGTCGCTGTCACGGTTGGAGACTGGGTGAAGAAGTCGAAGTAATGCCGCGCCGACAGGGACAGCGCCTTGTTCTCAAAGGTAATGTAGGCATTGGCCGCATGGCTGAGGCGGATGGATGTGGCGGATTGGGGCTCAAGGACCAGCGGTGCCGGTGCCGCCGTTGCAAAAAGACCGCGCGGCGCCTGCTGGGAGAGGCTGAGACTCGTGCCGTCATAGTCGAGCGCTGGTCTGCCCTCCGCATCCTCGCCTGGTGCGAGTGGCTGGCTGCTGGTGATGAGAAGCGACTGTCCGCCCTCAACCGCGACTGTCAGGGCAGCGCCGGAACCCATTGCAATGACGAGGCCATTGGCCTGTGGCGTCACCGCGTAGCCGCCGGTCATCTCCGGCACCACCTGCAGTCCATCCCGGTTATGCAGGAGAGTGAACTGCCCCCCTTCTTCAAGAAGGGAGGCAGCCATCAGGCGGATTTGCGGAATGATGATCGTCAGGCCGCAGAGCATGAGCGCGACGATGGAGAAGAGGAACCAGGTGTCGCGCAGCAGCTTCATTTGCCGCGAGCCTCATGGAAGCGGGCGGTGACGACAGGGCGGGGCTCAACCGCCGAAATGATGTTGAGCGAGCCCAGGTCCGGCAGCACTGAAGGCGGGGTGATGTCCTGGCGGGCCGAGCGGCGCACCGTGGCATCGCGGACGATCTCATGAGCGGCCTTTGTGCCCAGGAAGTCGATGAAGCTCTTTGCGTCTTCCAGATTGGGCGCGCCCTTGACGATTGCCTGCGCGTCGATCTGGCCGGTCACGGCGTCGGTGGGGTAGATGATTTCGATAGGCAGGCCTTCGGCCCTCCACTTGGCGCCCAGATCCTCGTTGATCCAGCCGGCTGCGGCTTCACCATCGCGGACGGCGTTGAAGGCGTCGTCGGAGCCGGGCGCAAGACGTGCGGTCTTGGCAAGCTTGCCTGTGAAGTCCCAGCCAAAGTTGCCTGCGAGTGCCGAAATGATGGTGTAGCCGGTGCCGGACTTCGCTGGATCCGGAATAATCACGCCGCCTGCGGATTCAAAATCTGCGGACAGCATGTCCTCCTGGGTCTTCGGCATCTTGCCGGCCTCAACCCGCTTGGTGCTGATGATCAGGGGCTGAAGCAGCACGGTGAAAGGGTGCCAGATATGATTGGGATCGCTGGTCACCATATCAGCGTCAGAGGGGCTCTGATACGGCTGGAACAGGGCGGCGTTCTCATCAAATGTCTGGGTCGGGCCGCCCCACATGACATCGGCAGACGGGTTTGCCGCTTCTGCGCGCAGGCGTTCGACAATCTCGCCGGTGCCGCCGCGCACCACGGTAACCTTCACATCCGGATGGGCCTGTGCGAAGGCGTCCAGAATGGGTGTGGAGGTTGTTTCGCCATGGGCAGTGTAGATGACGAGTTCGCTCGCCTGCACACTTCCCATAATGGATGCTGATGCCAAGGCTCCTGCCAGAAGCTGCTTTAAGGTCCAAGTCAACATGCCATTCCCTTTCGTTAGCAGAGGAGATGCCGCATTAATTCCATTAAAAGGAATAAATTGACGCGGTCAAGGTGCTGAATAGAGGTATTTTATTGCAGGCTTGTGACGCAATCTCGGGCTGTTTGCGGGAAACTTCTCGCTTCTTGACAAGGTGTATGGCCTTTGTTTATTCTTTTTAATGGATAAAATGGATCGCCATGATGACTCTCGCTGGCAGCAATCACACCTTCTCCGGCCGGTATAACCGGCGGCTTGTATTCGACCTCATTCGAGCTGGGGCGGGGGCGAGCCGGCGGAGCCTTGTCGAGCTGACGGGGTTGAAGCCCCAGACAATGTCCAACATCTGCAAGGAGTTGATCGACCGGAGTCTCGTACTTGAGGCCGTCCGTCAGGAAGGCGCGCGCGGAGCGCCGCTGAAGGAGTTGCGAATCCGGCCGGAGGCAGGGTGCGGCATTGGTGTCCATATTGATCATCATGGCCTGACTGCGATCCTCTGCGACCTGACCGGCAGGGAGCTGGCCCGGGAGGCGGCTGATGTGCGGCTTGATGATCCGGCGGAGACTGCCAGCGTGGTTGCTGCCATCGTGCAGCGGCTGCGCTCTGTGGTGCCTGAGGTTCCTGCCTGGGGGGTGGGTGTTGCCATGCCAACCCTGCAAGAGGCTGAATTCGAGCATTCTGTCGGTCCGCAGGGCTGGGGTGCATGGACTGGTGTTCCCGTTGCGGAGACAATCGAAGCAGCTTGCGGCCTGCCTGTGATCATCGAGAATGATGCAACAGCTGCCGCCTTGGCCGAATTGGGGGCAGGGCGTGGCGCGGGCCTCAGTCACTACGTCCATATTTTCGCAGGTCACGGCCTGGGCGCGGGCATTATCAGCGAAGGAATGCCTTTTCAGGGCTTCATGAACAATGCAGGCGAAATCGGGCTTCTGACCTGGCCAGCAGATCTTGTGAACCCTGAAGCTGAAGGTCTGACCCCTTTCTCGATCGATGAACTGGCGGCCATGCTCGGCCGTGATGCCCGGCACATTGCCGCTCCCGGAGTGCTGGAGCAGCTCTACAGTCAGCGAAACAGTGCGCTGATGCGCTGGCTTGACGTCAACTCCCGGCGGTTGCGGCTGCTGGTGTCCCTGCTTGAAAACATCCTTGATCCGCAGACCATCATCGTTGGCGGGCATTTTCCCTCCATCGTGATCCATTCCCTGATCGACCGGGCCTATCCTCTGCTGCCTTCCGTCAGTGCGCGGGGGCAGCGGGAGATCCCGCGACTGTGTGCGGGGGCGCTCGGACAGGAAGCTGCTGCGGCAGGGGCGGCAATGCTGCCCGTCATTGCCCACGGCAGCCCCAGCTTCCGGCGGCTTTCCCTGATGCGTGGGCGCAGCCGGGAGATCGATTTTGAAAGTTGCTTTGACCGCGTCGCCGGTGCGCCTTCTGAAAAAGACGCTGCGCTCTGAACCGGCCTTTCCGTGAACAGGATACCAGTATGAGAATCGCCGTTGCCGGTCTTGGTTTCCGGCTCGCCAATGTGATCGCGTCTTTCCGCAAGGCGCATGCAGGGCTTGAGCTTGTTGGAGTGGCTGACCCGGCGCCCGCCGGTTTGCCGCAGCTGCTGTCGGCAGGCATGCGCGCCCCGAAAAGTTTCGACTGCGTGCGGGGAATGCTGGCGGAAACGAAGCCGGACCTGCTGATGGTTGGTTCTCCCAATGTGTTCCATCTGGAGCATGTGCGGGAGGGGCTGCGCGCAGGTGTCCGGGTGTTTACAGAAAAGCCCGTGGTAACCGATGAGGCGCAGACGCTGGAAATGGCCCGTCTGCTGGCCGAATATGGCACGCAGAGCGTGCTTGTCGGGCTGGTTCTGCGCTACTCGGACCTCTACCGGGATCTGCGGGCCGCTCAGTCAGCCGGGTATCTGGGGGAAATCACCTCCATCGAGGCCTCGGAACATATCGCCCCCTATCATGGTGCTTTCTTCATGCGCGACTGGCGCAGGCATACGCGCTATGCGGGGCCTTTCATCCTCGAAAAGTGCTGCCATGACATCGACCTCTACGGCAGCATCGCCGGGCGGCGGGTCTCTGCGGTGGCAAGTTTCGGAGGGCGGAAATCCTTTGTGCCTGAAAACCGGCCGGATGAACTGTCCGCCTATCAGGCCGCGCAATACTACATGAAGCCGAGCGGCTGGGAGCGGGCAGAGGCCGTATTCGAGAGCGACGGCGACATCATCGACTACCAGACGGCGCTCGTTGAATATGAGGGTGGCGCCACGATGGCTTTTCACACCAACCTCAATGTGCCGGATCAGTTCCGCCGCTTCTGCATCATCGGCACGAAGGGCATGGCGGAAGGGGATTTCATCCGCAATTATTTCAGCGTTCACTCTGCCGTGTCGGGTGAGAAACTGGCCGGGCGCAGCTATGACGGTCATGAGAGTGATCACTATGGCGCCGACGACCAGATGGCTGCCGACATCTTCCAGCATCTGACGGCAGGAGCCGCTCTTCCGGTCAATATTGTTGCGGCGCTGGAGGCAGGGCTTGTCGCGATCAAGATTGACGAGGCGCGCCGGTCCCGGCGGACGATTGAGCTTGATGAAACCTGGCAGCAGTTTGATGACGCGCTGGGCGCGTGGCACCGTCCGGTTTGAGGAATTGGTAAAAGTGAGTGTAATTCCGGGCTCTTCTGCGTCCTCTGTTTCCATCCGTGCTGTGGCAGTTGCCGATGAAGCCGCGATCCTTGGTATCTGCCTCAAAACATCGGACTGTGGGCGTGACGGGGCGCGGCTCTTCAATGACGGGCGGCTTCCCGGGCTCGTCTGGGCGCTGCCCTATGCAAGGCTGTATCCGTCTCATGCTTTCGTGCTCATGCAAGACGGCGAGGTGATGGGCTACTGCGTGGCAACTCCCGATACGGCTGCCTATGAAGCGCGTCTTGAAGCGGAGTGGTGGCCGGAACTGCGGGCAGAGTTCTGCGGGCGCCGGCCTGCAACGCTGGCGGAAGAGGGCTTGCTCGCCTATATCAAGGCTCCGCAACGGACGGCGGCAGAGATCACAGATGCCTTCCCGGCGCATCTGCATATCAACATACTGCCCCAGATGCAGAAGGGCGGGCATGGCTCGCGTCTGCTGCGACATCAGCTTGAGGCACTGCGGGCTGCTGGCGTGGGTGGTGTTCACCTTGGCATCGATCCCCGCAACGAAAGCGTGACAGCATTCTACCGCAGGTTCGGCTTTACCGGGCTTGTCAGGACGCCTTCCATCATCATGGGCATGAAGCTTGAAACCGTCTGAACTGGCGCGGAATTGCGAGTCGCCAGAGTCACTTGGCCTGGGTGGCTGATGCTCTGAGTCCGCTGCTTCACCTTGCCGCTCACATGAAGCCTTTCTTCACCTTGTGCCGGAACATGAGGCACCTCAGGGCTTGCACGTACGCTGAGCGTGGTATAAAGATATCTTTATATCAAGAAGCGCCGGTTGCGGCGGTATGGTGTGGGCGGCATGAGCGGCGATCAGCATCTCTCCATTGATGACCTGTTGTCGGGCCTGCGGGCTGCCGGCGAGCCGAGCCGTCTGCGGCTTCTGGCGCTGCTTGCCCGCAGCGAGCTGACGGTGAAGGATGCCACCGCAATCCTCGGACAGAGTCAGCCCCGTATTTCCCGGCATCTGAAGCTGCTGGCCGAAGCTGGTCTGGTGCGCCGCTATCCGGAAGGCTCCTGGGTGTTCTACCGGCTGGCGGAAGATGCTGCCGGGGATCTGGCCCGGGATCTCGTTGCCCGCCTCACGCCTTCCGATGATGTTCTGGAAGCCGATGCGGCCCGCTTCGATGCGTTGCGCAAGGCCAAGGCCGAAGAGGCGGCTGCCTATTTCGCCGCCAAGGCGCAGGTGTGGGATCAGGAGCGCTCGCTGCATGTGGCCGAGCGCGATGTGGAAGCGGCCATGCTGCGGGCGCTTGGCAACAAGCCGTTCCAGTCTTTCCTGGATCTTGGCACCGGCACGGGCCGCCTGCTCGAACTGTTTGCCCCGCTTTACACCTCTGCGCTGGGCGTGGATGCCTCGCATGACATGCTGGCCGTTGCCCGTGCCAATCTGGCGGGGCAGGGGCTGACGCAGGCGCAGGTGCGCCATGGCGATATCTATGCCCTCAATGTGCCGCCGGCTTCCTTTGATCTGGTGGCGGTGCATCAGGTGCTCCACTTCCTCGATGATCCGGCCCGTGCCCTTGCCGAGGCCGCCCGGGCGCTGCGCCCCGGCGGGCGGCTGATGATCGTCGACTTTGCCCCGCATGAGCTTGAGTTCCTGCGCGAGGAGCATGCCCACCGCCGTCTTGGCTTCTCCCGCGAGCAGATGGGCCGCTGGCTGCAGGGGCTGGGGCTCGACGTGGAAGACGTCACCGATCTTGTGCCTGCAGCCGCAGGCAATCATTCAGCTCTGACTGTCACCCTGTGGCTGGCGCGCGACCCGAGGGTCGTGACGGACCTGCCGCTGGCTGATCTAACCCGCGAGGTTGCGTAACATGTCCACTTCCTCCGACGCCCGCCGTTCGCGCGGCAGCGAGAGCGCACCGGTCCAGGTGTCCTTCGAGTTCTTCCCGCCGAAGACGGACAAGATGGAAGCGGCCCTGTGGTCCACCATCCAGCGCCTGGAGACGCTGTCTCCGTCCTTCGTGTCGGTTACCTATGGCGCGGGCGGCTCCACCCGCGAGCGGACGCACCGCACGGTCGAGCGCATCCTCAAGGAAACGCCGATGCTGCCGGCCGCCCATCTCACCTGCGTCGGGGCATCCCGCGCGGATGTGGACGCGGTGGTGCAGGATTACTGGGATCTCGGCGTGCGCCACATCGTGGCCTTGCGCGGCGACCCGCAGGAGGGCATCGGCACGGCTTATGTGCCGCGTGAAGACGGCTATGCCTATGCCAGCGATCTGGTTGCCGGGATCAAGGCCATCGGCGATTTCGAGATTTCCGTCTCGGGCTATCCGGAACGCCATCCCGAAAGCACGGATTGGCAGATCGAGATCGACAACCTGAAGCGCAAGATCGATGCTGGCGCGAGCCGCGTCATCACCCAGTATTTCTTCGACAACAATCTGTTCGAAGCCTATCTGGAGCGCATCGCCAAAGCGGGTCTCTCCATTCCGGTGGTGCCGGGCATCCTGCCGATCCTGAACTTTGATCAGGTGGTGAAGTTCTCGTCGGGCTGCGGAACCACCATTCCGGACTGGCTTTCCCGGCGCTTTGCCGGCCTTGATGATGACGCTGAAACCCGCAAGCTCGTCGGCGCCGCCGTTGCCTATGAGCAGGTGATGGATCTTGTCGACCGCGGCATCAGCGACTTCCACTTCTACACCATGAACCGCGCTGAACTGACCTTCGCTCTCTGCCATATGCTGGGGCTGGGGCAGGGCGAGACGGCACGTCAGGTGGCGTGAGGGGTTCATTCTCTGCTTACATCTCTCCCTTCACTATGGAGGTGAGATGAAAAGGGACGGTTATCCGCTGCCGGGCACGAGGGACGAAGGCACTGGAATGTAGCTGCAGCGTCGCTTTTCTTACGACGGTCTGCCTGTCAGGCACCAACTCCTCTCCCCCCTTGAGGGGGAGATGCCCCCGGAGGGGGCAGAGGGGGGTATCTGACCGTCAGCTCATGTGAGAAGTGGTGCTGTGCCGGAACGCTGGCACCCCCCTCTGTCTGCTGGCGCAGACATCTCCCCCTCAAGGGGGGAGAGGGGTGCTGCGGCAAAAGGAGAGTGCGCTGCTCCTCCTTGAGCCCGGTGTAGAAACCCTCCCAAGGCGGACAGGAACATGTGCCTGACCTCTTGCCGGGAAGGACGCTTTGGAACACATCCGGCGCGGAGCATCAGGCCTGCGCCGGACAGGAATGATCTTCAGGTCCGCGTGGCGGACCTTTTGTGTGACAGGAACCGGATCACATCCATGCTGAAGAAGTCTGACGTTTTCGACCGCCTCCACGCTGCCGCCGCCAAGCGCATTCTTGTGCTGGATGGCGCCATGGGTACGGAGATCCAGACGCTGAAGCTGGATGAGGAGGCTTTCCGGGGCAGCCGCTTTGCCGATTGGCCGCAGGACCTCAAGGGCAACAACGATCTTCTGAGCCTGACGCGCCCGGATGACATCCGCGCCATTCATGTGGCCTATCTTGAGGCCGGGGCGGACATCGTTGAAACCAACACCTTCTCCTCCACCACCATCGCCCAGGCCGATTACGGCATGGAGGCGCTGGCCTATGAGCTGAATTTCGAGAGCGCCCGCCTTGCCCGTGAGGCCTGCGATCTGGTGGGCGCGAAAGACCCGTCGCGCCCGCGCTTCGTCGCCGGTGCCATCGGTCCGACCAACCGCACCGCTTCCATCTCGCCGGATGTGAATAATCCCGGCTACCGTGCCGTGAGCTTCGACGATCTTCGCAAGGCCTATGCGGAGGCCGCACGCGGTCTGATCGACGGCGGTGCTGACATCATGCTGGTCGAAACCATCTTCGACACACTCAATGCCAAGGCCGCGCTCTTTGCCATTGACGAGGTGTTCGAGGAAAAGGGCGTCCGCCTGCCGGTGATGATTTCCGGCACGATTACCGACCTTTCCGGCCGCACCCTGTCGGGCCAGACGGCGGAAGCCTTCTGGTATTCCGTCCGGCATTCGCAGCCCTTCTCCATCGGCCTCAACTGCGCGCTGGGAGCCAAGGAGATGCGCGCCCATGTGGCTGATCTTGCCCGTATTTCCGATACGCTGGTCTGCGCCTATCCGAACGCGGGCCTGCCGAATGAGTTCGGCGAATATGACGAGAGCCCGGAGCATATGGCGGGGCTCGTGGGCGAGTTTGCCGCTTCCGGCCTCGTCAATATCGTCGGCGGCTGTTGCGGCACCACGCCGGCCCATATCCGCGCCATTGCTGAAGCCGTGGCGGACAAGGCACCGCGTGTGCTGCCCGATGTACCGCGCCTGATGCGCCTGTCCGGTCTGGAGCCCTTCGTGCTGACGCCGGAGATCAACTTCGTCAACGTCGGCGAGCGCACCAACGTCACCGGCTCCGCCCGCTTCCGCAAGCTGGTGAAGGAAGGCGACTATTCGGCAGCGCTGGATGTCGCCCGCCAGCAGGTGGAAAGCGGTGCGCAGATCATCGACGTCAACATGGACGAAGGGCTTCTGGACTCGGAAGCCGCCATGGTCACCTTCCTCAACCTCATCGCCGCCGAGCCGGATATCGCCCGGGTGCCGGTGATGATCGACAGCTCCAAGTGGACCGTTATCGAGGCAGGCCTCAAATGCGTGCAGGGCAAGCCCATCGTCAATTCCATCTCGCTGAAGGAAGGCGAGGAGGCGTTTCTGGCGCAGGCCAAGCTCGTGCGCCGTTATGGCGCGGCTGTGGTGGTGATGGCCTTTGACGAGAAGGGACAGGCCGACACCTTCGAGCGCAAGACCGAAATCTGTGCCCGCTCCTACAAGGTGCTGACGGAAAAGGCCGGTTTTGCGCCGGAAGACATCATCTTCGATCCGAACATCTTCGCGGTGGCCACCGGCATCGAGGAGCACAACAACTACGGCGTCGATTTCATCGAGGCGACGGGCTGGATCCGCGAGAACCTGCCGCATGCTCATGTGTCGGGCGGCGTATCGAACCTCTCCTTCTCCTTCCGCGGCAACGAGGGTGTGCGCGAGGCGATGCATTCGGTGTTCCTCTACCACGCCATCAAGCGCGGCATGGACATGGGCATCGTCAACGCCGGTCAGCTCGCCATCTATGACGACCTCGACAAGGAACTGCGGGACCTGTGCGAGGACGTGGTGCTCAACCGCTCGCCGGATGCAACCGACCGTATGCTGGAAGCGGCGGAGCGCTGGAAAGGCGAGGGCGGCAAGAAGAAGGAAGCCGATCTCAGCTGGCGTGAATGGCCTGTGGCCAAGCGGCTGGAGCATGCGCTCGTCAACGGCATCGACGATTACGTAGTTGAGGATACCGAAGCTGCCCGCCAGACAGTGGAGCGTCCGCTGCACGTGATCGAAGGGCCGCTGATGGACGGCATGAACGTGGTGGGTGATCTCTTCGGCGCGGGCAAGATGTTCCTGCCGCAGGTGGTGAAGTCCGCCCGCGTGATGAAGAAGGCGGTGGCCTATCTGATGCCCTTCATGGAAGAGGAAAAGCGCCTGACGGGTGCCGAAGGCTCTTCCTCTGCGGGCAAGATCCTGATGGCGACGGTGAAGGGCGATGTGCATGACATCGGCAAGAACATCGTCGGCGTCGTGCTCCAGTGCAACAATTTCGAGGTGATCGACCTCGGCGTCATGGTGCCCGCTGCGAAGATCCTGGAGACGGCCAAGGCGGAGAAGGTGGACATCATCGGCCTGTCCGGCCTCATCACCCCGTCCCTTGACGAGATGTGCCATGTGGCGGCGGAACTGGAGCGCGAGGGGCTGGATGTGCCGCTGCTGATCGGCGGGGCCACCACCAGCCGCATCCATACGGCGGTCAAGATCCACCCGAACTATGCCCGGGGGCAGGCGATCTACGTGACCGATGCGGGCCGCGCCGTGGGCGTTGCCTCGCGGCTGATGAGCGAGGGCCAGCGCGATCCCTACTATGCCGAAATCCGCACCGAATATGCGGAGATTGCGGAAGCGCATGCCAATGCCCGTGGTTCCGGAGCGCGCGTGTCCATCGTTGATGCCCGTGCCAACGCCTTCACCTGCGACTTTACCCGCAAGCCGCAGGCACCGCGCAAGCCCGGCATCACCCGCTTCGACAACTTCCCGCTGGAAGAACTGGTGCCCTTGATCGACTGGACACCCTTCTTCTCCACTTGGGAGATCAAGGGCCGCTATCCGGCGGTGCTGACCGACAACCGCTATGGTCCCGCGGCCAAGGCGCTTTACGATGATGCCCGGCGCATGCTGGACGAGATCGTGGCAGGGAAGCTGCTGACGGCGCGGGGCGTTGCGGGCCTGTGGCCTGCGCAGGCGCGGGGCGACGACATCCTGCTCTTCGGCAGCGAGGCGCGCACCAGCCCGGTCGCCACCTTCTACACCCTGCGCCAGCAGATGGCCCGGACGGCAGGCGGACGCGCCAATGTGGCCCTGTCCGACTTCGTGGCGCCGGAAGGCTCCGGCATTGCCGACTGGGTGGGCGGCTTTGCCGTCACCACCGGTCACGGCGAGGATGACCTTGCCGCCCGCTATGCCAAGGCGGGCGATGACTACAACAAGATCCTCAGCCAGGCGCTGGCCGACCGCCTTGCGGAAGCCTTTGCCGAGAAGCTTCACCAGATCGTCCGCAAGGAGCTGTGGGGCTATGCGGCGGATGAGACCCTCAGCAACGAGGAACTGATCGAGGAGAAGTATCAGGGCATCCGCCCGGCGCCGGGCTATCCGGCCCAGCCGGACCACACCGAAAAGCGGACGCTGTTCGATCTGCTCGGCGCGGAAGAGGCGACCGGCATCAACCTGACGGAAAGCTACGCCATGTGGCCGGGCTCGTCGGTTTCCGGCCTCTATTTCAGCCACCCGGACAGCCACTATTTCGGCGTCGGCAAGATCGAGCACGATCAGGTGGAAGACTACGCACAGCGCAAGGGCTGGGACCTCGCCTATGCGGAGCGCTGGCTCGCCCCGATCCTCAACTACGCCCCCCGCCGCCGCGCTGCGGCTGAGTGAGGCACGGCATCTGAGAGGCAGGCGGCACGGCGGTGCTGTCTGGCCCTTATACCAACTCTCGATGAGCTTGGCTCATCGAGAGTTGGTCAAGCCCGTGCAGCGCTTGAGCATTTTCACGGCGTGATGCGTCAGCATCGAAAGCCTTGGTATTATGCGGTTCAGCGGCCGGTGGAAGACTCGCCCACTGCAATGAACGAGAAGGAACGGTTCTGCTGGGAGCCGTTCGAGGCGCCGGTGATGGCGGTTGCGCTGGCGGCCGTGAGGTAGGGGAAGACCACGTTGTCGAGCGGGCTTTCGCTCAGGGTACCCCACAGCACCTGCGAGCCGGTGATGGCCGGCAGGCCGGCGAAGTTGCCGTTGAACGAGATCTGGTAGACCCCCGGCCCTTCGTTGATGACAGCAAAATCATAGTCTCCTTCACCGCCACTGCCAGAGGCGATCGTTCCGTTGGCGTTCACAACGCCCCAAATCGTAGTCATGGAATTGCTCCTTGTCAGAGGTGACTGGCAAGAAGGAGGACGCAGCGCGGACGGCGGTGTGAACCTGTCAGAACCAACTTTGAGCGGGGCGGCTTCAGGGCGGGGTTTCATGATGATCCGAACAGACTGTTCACCAGCCGTGACCTAGTTATCCGCCGGACGGGAGGTTATCTCTACCGCGACGAATAACCGGCACTTCACCTCCCCGGTGTTTCATCTCCAAGGAGAGCTTTGATGTCCAAGACCATCCTCAAGATTGATGCTTCTGCCCGCAAGGCAGGCTCTGCGACCCGTGACCTCACCGAAAAGCTGGTGAACGGCCTCGCTGCCAAGACCGCTGGCGCCACCGTCGTGACCCGTGACGTTGCCGCCGGCTTCCCGCTGGTTGACGAAGAGTGGATCGGCGCCAACTTCACCGACCCGGCAGCCCGCACCGATGCGCAGAAGGCGAAGCTTGCCCTTTCCGACAGCCTCGTTGCCGAGCTGAAGGCTGCTGACGTGATCGTCATCGCCGCTCCGGTTTACAACTTCGGCATTCCGGCTGCGCTCAAGTCCTGGATCGATCTGGTGGCCCGCGCCCGCGAAACCTTCCAGTACACCGAAGCCGGTCCGGAAGGCCTGCTGAAGGGCAAGAAGGCCTATATTGTTGCAGCTTCTGGCGGCACCCCGGTCGGCTCGTCCTATGACTATGCCACCACCTACCTGCGTCACGTCTTCGGCTTCCTCGGCATCACCGATGTGGAAGTCGTGGCTGCCGACAAGCTGGCCATGGACGCTGAAGGCAGCATCAAGGCTGCGAACGAAGCCATCGACACTCTCGTCGCCAAGGCCGCCTGAGTTCAGGTAAAACTGGTTCAGGCAAAACCGGTTCAGGACCGAGTTCCGCATTCCGCAGCCGCCCGAAAGGGCGGCTGTGCTGTTTCTGTGCCGCGCCTGTGGCCCTGACGAAAACCGTCTGCCCTTCCGGCCTCCTGAGGCCTTTGGATAATGTCCATTCCTGATGGGTTTCGTCACCGGCAGTTGCTCATGTCCTTGCCGTGCCTGGGCAATTCAGGGCTTGATGCGCCGGTATCGAGCGATCTGACGTAAAACGCCCGCCGGACGATCATCCTGCGGGCGCTCCAACTGGATCCCTGATTTTTTGCTGCGCATTTTCTGCGCGGCTGCCGGTCCTTCCGGCCAGCCAGATTTTCATCTGATGCCTATCTTCCACCCAGCTAGCATCAGATCTGCAGTCCTCCAGGTCTCCTACAGCGCACCGATCACAATGGCACCGAGAAAGACGAAAGCTGCACAGACTGCTATCACGTCAAGATTGCGGACAATCGACATTGTTTTGCCTCCCGATGTCCTTTCCTGCACGTCTATCAATGTAGGCAAGGCTGCAGCCCGCGCAAAGCAGAAAATGTGCTGCACTGCGAAAGCAGCCGCATAAACTACCTGCCTTGAAGCAGTAAGGCTTTGATTGTGTGTGTGAATGCCAGTCGTTGTCTGACAACGGCTGGCTGCTATAACCGTATTCTTGCATATAGGTTGTACGCGGCCCTCGACAGCGCTGGCGCTATGTTTGGCGAAGGCGCGGGGCGGATTTATCGAAACGCAGGTGTGGCAAGATAAATATTTAAGGTTGAAAATCCATTTGTAATAATTATCATCAGCTTAATAAAAAAGTAATAAGTTCTGCAAAGTGTAGGTTCTTGATCTGGCGCATGTGTTGGGCGGGGGAAAATGCAAAATCTCGGCAGGCTGGCTGAACTTGCGAGGGATAATACCCCGGCAGGCCGGCGTGCGCTCGTCGATGCGGTCACGGACATGTTCATGACCGCCGCACCTGATCAGGTTGATCACATAAGCCTGCTGTTCGGCGATATCGTCCTCAAGGTGATCGGCAAGCTTGAGGAAGAAGCCCGCATGGCGCTCGCTGTGCGCATCAGCGAAGCGGATGTCGCACCGCGCGACCTGATCATGTCGCTTGCTGCAGATCAGATCAATGTGGCAGCTCCCATTCTTGCCGGGTCACCAGTTCTGACCACCGGTGATCTTGTATCCCTTGCCGAAACTGGCAGCATGGATCATCTCGGCGTCATCGCAGACCGGCGGCCCCTGAACGAGGCTGTGACGAGTGTCATTGTCAACCGGGGAAACACCGAGGTGCTGGCGACCGTTGCCGGCAACGAACAGGCCCGGTTCACGGCCAATGCCTTTGATATGCTGCTGGAAAAGGCCCGCCATCATCCGATGATCCAGGAGGCGCTGATCGGCCGGGAGGATCTTCCTGCCGAGGGGGCCCGTAATCTCGTTCCCTATCTCTCGGAGGAGCTGAAGAAGCGTATCCTCGATCTGGGCGGAGATGGAACGCTGGTGCAGATCCTGGCGGAGCGGGCCGCGCAGGAGGTACAGGCTCAGGTGCGTGATCTGGGCAGTGCGCAATCGCGTGCGAAGATGCTGATTGACGACGTGAAGGCCCGCCGCCGTCCGATTGACGATGCAGTCAACCAGTTTTCCAAGACAGACCGCCCGGTGGACCTTGCCCATCTGCTGGCGGAGGTGAGCGAACTGCCAACAGCCATGGTGGCCCGGGTTTTCTTCAATCCCGATGACGCGCCGCTGATCATTCTGTGCCGTGCCAATGGTGTGACGGACAACGCTTACAAGAACATCGTCAAGCTGCGGGCCCAGCGGCTGAAGATGAACGGCCAGGACATCAACGAGGCATTTCTCCGGTATGGCCGCATGCAAAGGGCCGAGGCCATGCGCGCGCTCGCCGTGATCCGGGAGCGCGCGAAAAAGGCGTCCTGACGAGGGGCGCGGCGCCTCAGATCAGGCTGCAGCCCGGCGCAGCGCGGCTGTCATGGCCGCAGCGCCAATCAGCAGCGAGCCGCCAAGCCGGTTAAGGGTCCTCATCAGCGAGGGCTTGCGGATCTGCTTGCGCAGGGCAGAGGCGGCCAGCGCATAGACGCCCGCGTTCAAGGCACCCAGCACCACGAAGGTCACGCCCATCAGCACCAGCTGCGGCGCTACGGGTGCGGCCGGGGCGATGAAGTGGGGCAGGAAGGCTATGAAGAAGGCGATTCCCTTCGGATTGAGGCTCGTCACCACATAGGTGTTCCAGAAGATCTTGCGCGGCTCCATGGCTGGGGCTGCCGTATCAACCTGGTCCGCTGCAGGAATGAAAGGCGGCTGCCGCCACATCTTGATGCCGAGCCACAGCAGATAGAGCGCGCCGGCCCATTTCAGCACGGTGAAGGCCGTTGCCGATGCTGCCAGAACAGCGCCGAGGCCAAGCAGCGAGGCGGTGGCCGCTGTTGCGTCACCCAAAGCGACACCCAGCACGCAGGCTCCGGCCGATTTGCGGCCATGCGACAGCGCATAGCTGATCACCAGCAGGATGGTTGGCCCGGGAATGGCGAGCACAACGAGAGTGGCCGCCACATAGGCGATGTAGAGTTCCAGTGTCATTCCAAAATCCTTCCGCAACATGCCCAGTTTCCGCCAACAGGCAAAGCGAGCCACGGCGCAGACCGCGTTGCAAGTGGAATTGTGCAGCTGACACAGTTTGACAGAAAGAAAAAGGGAGCCCGCAGTGTGGGCTCCCTCTGGGGATTGGACTAACGGTCCGTGTTACTGGCAGAAGCGCTGCTCGCCGCCATGGGTCGTGAAGGTGCCCGTGCGCGGGTTGAAGCTGCGGTAGCGCGAGCTGCAGTAGTCGTACCAGGCCGGGCTCCACGGCAGGTAGCCGGGCGATGCCTGTGGTGTGCCATAGACCGGGGCGCCATACACCGGGCCGGGGGCCGGAATGGGAGCATGAGCCGGCGGGTAATAGGCCGGGGGAGGCGTGGAGGCGCTGGCGCCGCCGCTCATGGTGCCCAGAAGAATGGCACCGGCGGCAAGGCCGATCACACCGGCGGCAATGGCTGCATCCGTGTTGTTGCGCTTGCCTCCGCGCTCCTCGTGCCGGTCCCTGCGCCGTTCGATCCGGTTGCGGTCTTCCCAGCCGCTGTCGTAACCCCGGTCATAGCCGCGCTCGAAGCCGCGGCCATGGCCCCAGCCGCCGTGCCGGTCACCCCAGCCGCCCGCTTGCGCGCCGGTTGCCAGCGGCGCCAGCAGACTGGCCGAAAGGGCGGCAGTCAGAATGCGCTTGGTCAGGGTGTTCATCTTCCGTCTCCTTCGCGTGAGGGGGCTCGATCCGTGTGGCCCGTTCCTCTGTGTTCCGATGGTGCCAATTTGCCATGGGGGGACTGAATGCACTCTGAGATGCCCGTTCATCTGCCGTTCATGTTGGCAACTGCCTTGGCAGGGCCTTTGCTGGCGGGCCGGGGCTGTCTTTTAGCCGCTGCACGGATAGAATGGCGGCGAGGGAGATTGCTGTTCGGAGAACTCTGGTGACTGAAGCCGGAAAGGAAAAAGCTCTTCTTCAAGAGGTGGACGGTGAGGTACGCCGTCAGGCCAGGTCGCTGCTGCGCCTCGCACGCCATGCTGCCCTCGGTGTTCTGGAGGTGGAGACCGGCCATCCGCTGGTCTCGCGGGTCACACCTGTTGCAGCCATGGATGGAACGCCGGTCGTGCTGGCCTCAAAGCTCGCGGCTCACAAACCGGCCATGCAGGCAGACAGCCGCTGCTCGCTGCTTGTGGGAGAGCCCGGCAAGGGCGATCCGCTGGCTCATCCGCGCATGACGGTGATGGCCGTGGCACGGGAGATAGAACGCGGCTCGCCGGATCATGACGAGGCCCGCCGCCGCCATCTCGCCCGCCATCCGAAGGCCGAGCTTTATGTGGACTTCCCGGACATGAGCTTCTTCCGGCTGGAAGTGGCACGGGCCAGCCTCAATGGCGGTTTCGGCAAGGCCTATGCGCTGAGTGCAGCAGACCTCGTGCTGCCGGCGGATCTCTGTGCGCCGCTGTCCGGATGGGAGGCTGGCGCTGTCGCCCACATGAATGAGGACCACGCGGATGCGCTTGCCCTCTATGCGCAGGTTCTGTGCGGCCAGCCCAAGGCGAAATGGCGCCTGACGGGCCTTGATCCCGAGGGGCTGGATCTTGCCGCCGGCGATCTTGCCTGCCGGTTGTGGTTCGACACACCGCTGACGGAGCCAAAGGCCCTGCGCGAGAAACTGGTGGAGCTTGCCAAGGCGGCAAGAGCGAGAGAGCAGGCCTGACAGACTGCCGGGGCACTGCGGTGTTCTGAAGCCTGAGATAAGTGTTGCGTGAGTGTTGCAATTCCCGTCTAAATTGCTTTCCGTAAGGGCAAGGGAGGGGGTTATGACAGACACCATGATCCAGAGTTTCAAGGTGACGTGCTGGAACATCGAGCATGCGGACAAGCTGCTGGATGATCTGGAGGCCGCCGCAAACGGTGTCCGGGAGAAGGCCGAAGCCCGCCTTGCCGCGGTGCGCGACGAGATCACCGCCCTTGCAGCAGATGTGCTGATGATCAGCGAGGGGCCGAATGGAGAGGACCGGGCGCAGCGCTTTTTCGAGAGGGCGGCGCCCGGTTACAAGCTTGTGACGCGTGGCTCGGATGACCGCAAGGCCTATGGCATGCAGGGCACGGATGCGGTGACTGGCCGGCAGTGGATCTGGTTCCTGTTACGGGACATTCCTGCCCTTTCCGGCTCGCTGCTGCATCTGGACCAGTGGAAGCGTCTGACGGAGGCCAGTTCCGGCGGCGAACACAGGGCTGGCACCTGGGATGTCGCCTTTCCGGAATTCCGGGATGGCCAGCTCCTGTTTCGTATCACCCGCAACCACAGCCACTGGCGCCACCCGCAGGTGTTGCTGGCCAACGTGGATGGAGTGAGCATCGAGTTCATCGGCTGTCATCTCAAGAGCAAGATCACCCGCACCTCCGGCAAGGGGGACGTGTCGGATGCCGCCTTCTTCGACAACAATCCGGGGCTTGTGGCTGACCTGATCAATTCCCGCGTCAAGATCACGACCGAGTGCAATGATATCCGGCACTATATCGATGCCCGCTTTGCTGCCGATGCAAGTGCGCCGCTGATCGTGCTGGGGGATCTGAATGATGGGCCGGGCAAGGAGCGGATCGAGCGGCGGTTCCTCTATCACGACCTGATCAGTACGCTGCAGGGCGAAATCTTCTTTGCCCGCCGGTTCCTCAATCACGCCCTGTTTGACGCGCCGGAAGAGGAGCGCTGGTCGGTTTTCTTCCGCGACAGGCTGGACCCCGGCCGCAGTCCCCGGATCCTGCTGGACCACATCCTGTTCAGTCAGACCTTTACCGGCAACCGGCAGGTAACGGGAAACAGCTTCCGGGCGCGACAGGGGGGAGGGCTGGTGGAGCATGACGTCCATCACGCCATTACGGGAACGCGGCCAGCCTTTGCCATGACAAGCGATCACAAGCCGGTCTCAATGCATTTCGACCGGCGGGCTCCAGCCTGAAACTTGACGGGGCAGCCCAATGGCTGCCCCGCTTGTCACACAGGCCTTGCCGGCCTCCGTCAGGCCGCCCGGATGTTCCGCAGGAAGGTGCCGAGCTCGTTCTGCAGGTTCCGGGACTGTTCGGAGAGTACTCCCACGGTGGAGAGAACCTGGCGGGCGCCGGAGCTTGAATCCATGGCGCTTTCCCGGACGGCGCTGATGCTGCGGGTGATCTCGTCGCTGCCCTGTGCCACCTCGTGGACATTGCGGGCGATTTCCGAAGTCACCGCATTCTGTTGCTCGATGGCCGATGCGATGGCCGAAATCTGGCCGTTGATCTGGCTGATGGCGATGACCACGGCTTCGATGGCGGAGGAGGTGAGGGAGGCGCCTGATTGCATTTCGCCGACCTGGCGGCTGATGTCTTCGGTCGCCTGTCCGGTCTGCGTGGCGAGCGCCTTCACTTCGCCGGCAACCACGGCAAAGCCCTTGCCTGCTTCTCCGGCCCGCGCAGCTTCAATGGTGGCATTGAGAGCGAGAAGATTAGTCTGGGCGGCGATGTCGTTGATGAGCTTCACCACATCGTCGATCCTGCGGGCCGAGGCGGCCAGAACGCCAACCGTTTCGCTTGAACTGCGCGCGTTCTCGGAGGTGGTGCCTGCGGCGCCCAGAGCAGCGGTGACCTGCCGGCTGATTTCGCCGATGGAGGCTGAAAGCTCTTCGGCGGCGGAAGCGACCGTCTGCACGCCGCGGCTCGATTCTTCTGCTGCTGCCGCCACCGTATTGGCCGTGGAAGAAGTGTCGTTGGCGTTCCTGGCCATCATCTGTGCTGTGGCTTCCAGTTCCTTCACGGCAGTGGCGATGCTGTCCGATACGCCCTTGACCGTGGATTCGAGGCTGTCGGCGAGGCGAAGCGTCGCGTCGCGCTTTTCCTGCTCGATGCGCTCCTCCTCCTCCTTCGCCTGGGCCTGCAGCCGCTTGATCTCGATGGTCTTTTCGCGGAAGGCTTCGAAGGCAACGGCCAGCGCGCCGATTTCGTCGCGGCTGCGCACGTTGAGCTGTACTGTTGTGTCATCCTGTGCCAGACGGTTAAGGGCATGGACGACATTGCGCAGCGGGCGGCTGATGCACATGACTGAGAGCATCAGTGCGATGGCCGCGCCCGCAACTATGGCGATGGCGGACACAATCGTCATGAGTTTCAGCCCGTGCAGTTCATGCTCCTTGGCTTCGCGCACGGATGCTTCTGTGAAACTGTTGAGGTCTGCCGTCAGCGCAGTCAGTTCTGCGTTTAGTGCCTGCTGTTCCCGCTCAATCGCCACGGCCAATGCCGAGGCCTTGCCGATGTCTCCGGCGTTGATCCGGGTGACCACTTCACTTATGTGATCGTCATAAGTCTTATGTTCCTTTTCGATGCGCTTCAGCTGTTCGAGAACGGTTTCGTATTTGCGCCGGTTCTCAGCTGTCGTTGCGAGCTTTATGCCATGCTGAGCCAGATCTTCTGCCTCAAGGATCTCTTTCTGAACGGTTTCAGCCAGTTTCGTCAGGCTGGCCGTGAGACTTGAAACCGTGCCGGTGGCTTCGGAGGCCGTCAGGCCGGCCGCTCTGAGAAGCCGCTCGAGCAGCAGTGCCTGCTCCATCTGATGCATAGTTACATTCGTGACGTTCGCTGTGAGCGGAACAGTCTCATCGGCAATCTCAGTCAGTTCACCGCCGATTTTCTGCATTTGCAAAATGCCTGTCGCGGCAATGAGGACCATCATTGCACCGAGGAATGCGACGAGGCACAAGATTTTCGCTGCGATTGAACGGGAACGGCTGATTTGAGAACGCGAGGATGTCATCTTAGAACCCTGTGTTGCGAAACGGCTTCAGTTCGTCAATCGGTCAGGTTGCGTGTCTGACTCTGCGTTATTATTTGGTGTGCCCTGATAATTCGAGTGGTGAGTTAACAAAAATATAAAAATAACCCTAGGTCAGACTGGGGTGTTGAAATATTTCTGCAGGTTCTTGGGTTACATTGTTATAAATAACGTTGGGTAATATCGATTTTTGCCGCAGGTTCGTAATTTTGCTGATGAAAAATTCAGATCAGCGCTATGGTGATGAAGTGTAGTGGGGCCGGTAGACGTTCCCGGAGAGTGCGTGGCAAAAAAAAAAGCCGCCCGGTGCGGGGCGGCTTCTTCCAGGCAGTTGTGTCAGCTGCGGGGTGCTACTCGGTTCCCTGGATGCCTGCCAGCACCCATTCCCCGCCCTTCTGGCGGCGGAAGGTCCACAGTTCGGTGCTTTCCTGCGGCTCTTCCAGGCTGCCGGAGAGCACATTGCCGGACTTGCGGTCGAGGATGGCGTCGAGAGCCGAGAAGCGCATTGCGACCGTTGCATAGTCATCGTTGCCCTCGCTCCAGGCTTCCGAGAGGTCGCCCTGCAGCAGCTTCACATCCGAAACGCTGTTGCGCTTGCCGGAGGAGGCGAGTTCACCCAGTTCTTCGGCGAGGAAGGACATGGCCTCCGGCGTAGCGAGACGGCGCAGGGCGGTGTAGTCCTCGCGGCCATAGGCTTCCTGAACTTCTGCCAGCATCTGCTCGAAGCGGTCAAAATCGGCAGGTTCCAGCTCCAGCGGCGTGTCCATGACGGCCGCCTGCACCGGTGCGGATGCTGCCGGTGCGGCGCTGCCGCCGCCGTTACTGCCAAAGCCAAACGAACTGCCTGTGTTGCCGCCGTTGCTGGTGCGGAAATCAGGGCGTGCGCCACCGGCTGCGGCTGCTGCAGGCTGTTGACGGCGCGCTGCCAGGAAACGCATCACGAGCATTGCGATGCCGGCGATCAGGGCCACCTGCAGGATCAGGCCGAGGAAACCGGCAAAGCCGCCGAGGCCGCCGCCCATCAGCATGCCGAACAGGCCACCCATGAGCAGGCCACCCATCAGGGCGCCGCCCATGCCGCCGAAGAAACCGCGTGAAGGCTGGGCTGCCTGCTGCGCGGCCGCACCCGGTGCTGCCTGCTGCCCCTGTGCGGGCTGCGGCGTCATGGTGCGCTGCATCGGTGCGGCGGTGCCGGGGGCCGTGTTGGTCGGCGCCGGGGCGGAAAAGGTGCGGTTGCCACGGCTGCCAAAGCCGCTGCTGCCGGCCTTGCGGGCTTCGGCGAAGTCAACGGCGGCAAAAAGGGTGGCAAATCCGAGAACGAAAGCGGCTGTCGTCTTGCTCATCCGGCGGGCGGCAGCAGGCATCAGGGTTTCCTCCAATAGGGCCCATTTCGGGCGTAACCTGGCTGATATGGGATGCCCTCAGCCGCTTTACCAGAGCCCTGCCAGCGCGGTTTAAGTGTTTTTCCGAGTGAAAAAGGGCGGAACCGCAGCTCCGCCCCTTGTTCGTCTCAGGTTTTGACGTCAGTCCGTCCGGCCCCAGCCACCGGCTGTCGGGGTGATCATGGTCACCGCCTCGCCGGGCTCCAGGACGGTCTGGTCGCAGCCTTTCAGCACCTCGATCCGCCCGTCGAGACGGCGCACTTCCGTGCGGCCAAGCTGCCCGTCCTCGCCGCCTTCCATGCCCTTCGGGGTGATGTTCCGGTGGGAGCCGAGGATGGCGAGATCCATCTTCTCCAGGAAGCGCAGGGTGCGGAGCGTGCCGCCGCCGGCGGACCATTTGCCCTTGCCGCCCGAGCCCTTGCGGATGTGGAAATCTTCCAGCAGCACGGGGAAGCGGAATTCCAGCACTTCCGGATCGGTGAGGCGCGAGTTGGTCATGTGCACATGCACCCCGTCCGTGCCGTTGAAGCCGGGACCGGCGGGCGAGCCGGAGCAGATGGTCTCATAATACTGGTAGGTGTTGTTGCCGAAGGTCAGGTTGTTCATGGACCCCTGACTGTTGGCCATTGCCCCCAGTGCCGCGAACAATGCGTTGGTGACGTGCTGGGAGGTCTCCACATTGCCTGCCACAACGGCCGCCGGATACTCCGGCTTCAGCATGCAGCCATCCGGCAGGATGATGCGGATGGGTCTGAGGCAGCCCGCATTCATCGGGATGTGGCCATCCACCATGACGCGGAAGCAATAGAGCACGGCTGCACGGGTCACCGGCTCCGGTGCGTTGAAGTTGTTGGCCGCCACCGGGCTGGTGCCGGTGAAGTCAACGGTTGCCTCGCGCTTTTCCTTGTCGACTGTGATCTTCACCTTGATCACCGAGCCCTGATCGGTTGGATAGTCGCAAGCGCTGTTCTTCAGGGCCGAGATCACCCGGCGCACGCTTTCCTCGGCATTGTCCTGCACATGGCCCATATAGGCCTGCACCACGTCGAGGCCGAAGTGGGCGACCATCTTGCGCAGTTCCTGAATGCCCTTCTCGTTGGCCGCGATCTGCGCCTTCAGGTCGGCGACGTTCTGGTGGACGTTGCGCACCGGATAGGGATGACTGGTCAGCAGCTCGATCAGCTCCGCCTCGCGGAACCGGCCCTGATCAACAAGCTTGAAGTTGTCGATGAGCACGCCTTCCTCGTCCACCGTGGTGGCGAGCGGGGTCATGGAGCCGGGGGCCGAGCCGCCCACATCCGCATGGTGGCCGCGGCTGGCGGACCAGAACAGGATCTCCTTGCCTGCATCGTCAAACACCGGCGAGACGACGGTGATGTCGGGCAGGTGCGTGCCGCCGTTGTAGGGGGCATTGAGGGCGAAGACATCACCGGGGCGGATCTTGCCTTCGTTGAGCTTGATCACCGTTTCGACGGACCGGTCCATGGAGCCCAGATGCACCGGCATGTGCGGCGCATTGGCCACCAGCGCGCCGTTGCGGTCGAAGACGGCGCAGGAGAAGTCCAGCCGCTCTTTGATGTTCACCGAATAGGCGGTGTTCTGCAGGGTCAGGCCCATCTGCTCGGCGATGGACATGAACAGGTTGTTGAACACCTCCAGCATCACCGGGTCTGCATGGGTGCCGATGGCGGCAGAGCGCTCCAGCGGCACGACGCGGCGCAGGATTACGTGGTCCTTGACGTTGATTTCTGCCTGCCAGCCCGGTTCCACGACGATTGTGGCATGCGGCTCGATGACGAGGGCAGGGCCGGGCACCTTCATGCCGGGCTTGAGGCCTGCGCGTAGGTAAACGCCGGCCTCATGCCACTGTCCTGCGGCGTAGAAGCGGGTGGTGCGGGCAGGTTCCGGCGTGCCTTCGGTCAGCGGATGATCCGCCTCGATGATGCCGGCGCCACCGCCGGAGCTTTCCACCTCAAGGGCTTCCACCACCACAGGCTTGTTCTCATAGGCAAAGCCAAACTGCTTGCGGTGCGCATCCTCGAAGGCCGCCATCATTTCTGCCGGGCTGGCCAGCAGCACGGGCAGCGGGGTGTCGGTGCCCTCATAGCGCAGATGGGCGCGGGTCAGGGTCTCGCAGTCATCGCCCGTGACGCCTTGCGCCTTCAGTTCGGCTTCTGTCTGGGCGGCAAGTTCGGCGCGCAAGGTGTCGAGCGCGGGCATCAGCGCGTCTTCCAGCCGCTTGATCACCGCCTGCTGGCGGCTGGCGCGGATGTCGGCAAGACCCATGCCGTAAGCCGAGAGAATGCCGGAGAAGGGATGCAGGATCACCGTTTCCATGCCGAGGCTGTCAGCCACCATGCAGCCAGACTGACCGCCCGCGCCGCCAAAGCAGGTGAGGGCATAGCCCGTCACGTCATAGCCGCGCTGCACGGAAATCTTCTTGATGGCATTGGCCATGTTCTCGACGGCAATGCGCAGGAAACCGTCCGCCACTTCCTCCGGCTTGCGCCCGCCGCCGATCTTGTCCGCCAGCTCCGCAAAGGCCGTCTTCACGGCCTCTGCGTCCAGCGCCTCGTCCCGGTTGGGACCGAAGATCTTCGGGAAGAAATCCGGGATCAGCTTGCCGGTCATGACATTGGCATCGGTCACGGCCAGCGGGCCGCCGCGCCGGTAGCACTTCGGGCCGGGATTGGCGCCAGCCGAATCCGGGCCGACCTGGAAGCGCCCGTCGCGGTAATGCAGGATCGAGCCACCACCAGCGGCCACCGTGTGGATCATCATCATCGGGGCGCGCATGCGCACACCGGCCACTTCCGTTTCGAAGGCGCGCTCATAGGTGCCATCAAAATGGCAGACATCCGTCGAGGTGCCGCCCATGTCGAAGCCGATGACCTTTTCAAAGCCAGCAAGCCGCGAAGTCTCGACCGCGCCGACAACGCCGCCTGCCGGGCCGGAGAGGATCGCGTCCTTGCCCTGGAACAGGTCTGCGGCGGTCAGGCCGCCGGAGGACTGCATGAACATCAGGCGCGGGCCTTCGCCCAGCTCTTCCTGCACCTGCCGCACATAGCGGCGCAGGATCGGCGAGAGATAGGCGTCCACCACCGTTGTGTCGCCGCGGCCCACCAGCTTCATCAGCGGCGAGACTTCATGGCTGACGGAGATCTGCGGGAAACCCGCCTCGCGGGCGATGGCCGCAACGCGCTTCTCGTGGTCCGGATAGGCATAGGCGTGCATGAAGACGATGGCGACGGAGCGGATGCCAGCGTTCCACGCTGCTTCCAGCGCTGCGCGCGCTTCCGCCTCGTCCAGCGGCGTTTCCAGCGTGCCATCGGCGCGCAGACGCTCGCTCACCTCGTGGACGCTCTCATAGAGCAGTTCCGGCTTGATGATTTCCTTGGCGAAAATGTCCGGCCGGGCCTGGTAGCCGATGGCCAGCGCATCGCGGAAGCCCTTGGTGGTGATCAGTGCGGTACGCTCGCCCTTGCGCTCCAACAGGGCATTGGTGGCGACCGTCGTGCCCATCTTCACCGTGGCGATGGCGCCGGAGGGGATCGGGTCACCTGTGGCAAGGCCCATCAACTCGCGGATGCCTTGCACGGCGGCGTCCCGGTAGGCTTCCGGGTTTTCCGACAGCACCTTGTGCGCGCGGATTGTCCCCTCGGGTGTACGGCCGACGATGTCGGTGAAGGTGCCGCCGCGATCAATCCAGAAATCCCACTGACCGTTCATTTTCGTCCCTCTGGGTACGGTTCTTCCATGGCTGGATTTCAAGCTATGTTTTTATCGACATTTTGTCGATAAATTATTTTTTGAAATCAGCTTGCCGTTTGTCCTTTGCCCCGGCCTCTCCAGCGCTGACGCATTGCGGCCCGAAGGGCTCACCCCATGTTCGCCATATTCATGGGCAGCCAGGTGGCCAGTTCGGGGAACACGATCAGCAGCATCACCATCACCACCATGATGAAGAACATCGGCAGCGCAGCACGGGCGATGTAGGACATGGGGTGATTGGTCATGCCCTGTAAGACGAACAGGTTGAAGCCAATAGGCGGCGTAATCTGTGCCATTTCGACCACCACGACGATGAAGATGCCGAACCAGAGCACGTCGATGCCTGCCTGACGGATCATCGGTTCCACCACGGCCATGGTCAGCACCACGGAGGAAATGCCATCCAGGAAGCAGCCGATGACGATGTAGAACACCAGTAGCGCCAGCAGCAGCTGGAACTTGGAAAGCTCCATGCCGCCGATCCACCCTGCGAGCGCACGCGGCAGGCCGGTGAAGCCCATGGAGAGCGACAGGAACGCAGCGCCCGCCAGAATGAGCGCCACCATGGCGGACGTTCGCGTCGCGCCCATCAGGCTTTCGCCGAAGGATTTCCACGTCAGCGAGCCCTGTGCCAATGCCAGAAGTAGCGAGCCTATGACGCCGAGGGCGGCGGCTTCCGTTGCCGTGGCTAGGCCAGCGTACATGGAGCCGATCACCACCACGATGAGAGCAAGGACGGGGAGCAGGAAGCGGGAATTCTTCAGCTTCTCAGCCAGAGACATCACGGGTTCCGGCTTTGGATTATAGTCCTTCGAAACCTTTGAATAGACGGCGATATAGCCCATGAACAGGGCGGCCAGAACGAGACCGGGAATGACACCGGCCATGAACAGGCGGGTGATGGATTCATTCGTCGTCACGCCATAGACGATCAGCGTCAGCGATGGCGGGATCATCAGGCCGAGCGTGGCCGAGCCTGCCAGCGTGCCGATGATCGTCTTTTCCGGATAGCCGCGCTTGCGCAGCTCCGGAATGGTCATCTTGCCGACGGTCGTCAGTGTAGCGGCAGAGGAGCCGGAGACGGCGGCAAAGACGGTGCAGCCCGCGACATTGGTATGCATCAGCCCGCCGGGCAGACCGCCCATCCAGGGGGCAAGGCCGCGGAACATGTCCTGCGACAGACGGGTGCGGTAGAGGATCTCACCCATCCAGATGAACAGCGGCAGGGCCGTCAGCGTCCAGGAGGATGACGCCGCCCAGATGACGGTGATCATCGCGTCACCGGCCGGGCGCGACGTGAAGAGTTCCATGCCGACGAAGGCGACGCCCAGCAGGGCAAGGCCCACCCACACGCCGGTGCCCAGCAGCAGGAACAGGACGAAGAGAAAAATGACAATCGGAGCAATGGCTTCCATCGGGCTTACTCCGCGTGGGACTGTTCGCCGGTCCCGGCAGCAATGCCGGTCCGGCCGGTGACGAGCACCCGGAAGAAGCTTTCGGTGAGGGCGATGGCAAGCAGGGCAGCGCCTGCGGCCATAGCCGACTGAGGGATCCAGAGCGGCGTCTGATCCTGCCCCTGACTGATGTCATGCAGCTTGCGGGACCAGTAGACGGCTTTCACCGCATACCAGGTCAGATACCAGCCAAGCGCCGAGCCGATGGCAAGGCACCAGGCCTCAACCCAGCGCACATGCCGCCCGGCAAGGTTCAGCAGCAGCCCGACACGGATATGCGTGCCGCTTTTCAACGCGTGGGCAAAGGCAAGGAAAGACGCGGAGGCCATGGCGTAGCCGGCATAATTGGCTGCCCCCGGAAAGGTGATGCCGAGCCAGCGGGCGCACATCTGTGCAACGATGATCACAAGGATCATCACCAGGCTGACTGCCGCAAGCACGGCTCCGGCCCGGTACAGGCCATCAAGGACGCGCAGCAGCGCGTGTCCGGATCTTTCAAGCATCAGGTTCCCCTCTTCGCCATGGTGCCTGCCCTTTCTTTCTGAAAGGGTCCGGCTTTCCGGCGCCTTGCAGCACCAGCCTTTTTGCCCCTTCAGGCACCATGCCGGAAACCTTGCGCGGGAACCTGCCGTCCGCAAGACTTCGGGAATGGGCCTGTCCGGAGTTCTCCGGACAGGCGGGTGGGAATGGGCCTATCAGTGCATCTCCGGACAGGCGTGGTTCAGGGATTACTTGGCCTTGTAGGCGTCGATGACGGCCTTGCCCTTGTCACCGGCGGCGGCCAGCCAGTCGCTGGTCATGGTTTTGCCCACGGCCTGCAGGTCTGCCTTCAGCTGATCGGAGGGCGGTGCCACCTTCACGCCGTTGGCAGCAAGGCCTTCCAGCGTCTTGGTGGTGTAGGCAATGGCCTTTTCGAGGCCAGCAGCTTCAGCCTTGGCACCGCAATCGGTGAAGGCGGCCTTCTGGGCATCGGTCAGGGCGGCGTAGCTGTCCTTGTTGACGAGGACCGCGTTGCGCGGCAGCCAGGCGTTCACTTCGTAGAAGTTGGTGACACCGCTCTCCCAGAGCTTGCTGTCAAAGCCGGTGGCGCCGGAGGACATCATGGATTCGGTCACGCCCGTGGCAAAGGCCTGCGGCACTTCAGCCGCCTCAATCTGCACGGCCGCCATGCCGGTCAGTTCGGCGATCTTGGAGGTGGCGGCGTTGTAGGCGCGGAACTTCGTGCCCTTCATGTCGGCAACAGAGTTCACTTCCTTCTTGAAATAGAGGCCCTGCGGCGGCCACGGCACGGTGTAGATCAGGACGAGGTTCTGTTCGTCCAGCGCTTCGGCAACGGCCGGACCAGCCGCGTCCCACAGCTTGCCGCTTTCTTCAAAGGAAGTTGCGAGGAAGGGAATGCTGTCCACGCCGAACAGCGGGTTCTCGTTGGCATGGGCGGAAAGCAGGCGCTCGCCGATCGGCACCTGACCGGTCTGGACAGCACGCTTGATATCTGCGCCGCCGAAGAGCGAACCATTCGGATGGGCGACGATGTCGATCTCGCCGCCGGTGGATTCCTTCACGCAGGCGGCGAAGGTGACGACGTTTTCGGTGTGGTAGTTGCTGGCCGGATAGGCCAGCGGCATGTCCCACTTCTCAGCCATGGCGGCCTGAGCCAAAGCTGCGCTGCAGACACTGGCCAGAATGGCGGTCTTCATCATGCGTGTCATCCTTACTTCCCCTCAGGTTCTGGCCTCAGGATGCGTTGCCCGGGCCGGTTGGTTTTTATTGCGTCTTGCGCCTCTTCCCTTCAGGCAAAGCGTGAAGGATCGAATGCTGAAAGATCGGAGTTGGTCTTCTGGCCCGTCAGCATGCCAGACACGAAGCGCCCCGTCTTGGGGCCCGCCGTCAGGCCGATGTGATGATGGCCAAAGGCGGCGATCACATCACGGCAGCCGGGTACTTCGCCGATCAGCGGCAGGCTGTCGGAAGGGGCGGGACGGTGGCCCATCCAGCGGCTGGTCTCGCGCCAGGTGAGGCCTGGCATGGCAGCACGGGCCTGCCGCTCCAGCAGCGCGAATGGCGCTTCGCTGGGGCCTGCGTCCAGCCCGCCGAACTCGACAATGCCCGCCAGCCGGATGCGGCCTTCCATCGGTGTGACCACGAACTTGCCCGCCGTCATCATGGTGGGGGCGGCCGGCATGGCGCTGGGCTCGATGAGTTCGAGATGATAGCCGCGTTCGCTTTCCAGCGGTACGGAAAGGCCCAGCTTTGCCATCAGCGGCTTCGACCAGACACCGGTCGCCAGAACCGCCTTGCCGCAGGCGATGAAACCATCGCTTGTCTCAAGGCCCTCCAGACCGTCCGGACCGATACGGAAATCGAATATCTCCGCACGCCGGAACGTTCCGCCAAGCGAGAGAAAATGCCCTGCAAGAGCCTTTACATAGCGGCCGGGATCGCTGATCCGGCCATGGTTCTTCAGCCGCACCGCAAAGCTGTTCTTCGGGCTGAACAGAGGATCGTAGTCTGCAAGGGCCTGACCTTCGATCTCGTCCCACTCGAAACCGGCCTGACGGCGCAGGCCCCAGCCGAAGCTGTCACCTTCAAAGGTGGCGCGGTCCGGATAGCGGAAAACATAATCGGAAGGCACCAGCCAGCGCTCGGCTTCCGTGCCGCCTGCCAGTGCCTGATGCTGGGCGAGGCTGTCGGCATTGAGCAGGGCCAGCCCGCGCGAAATCGCCTCCACCCGGTCAGCCCGGCAGTTGGAAAGATATTTTGTGAGGAAGGGCAGCAGCTTCGGCAGATAGGGCCAGCGCAGGAACAGGGGGCTGTCCGGGTCCATCAGCATGCCGGGCGCCTTGCGCATGAGGCCCGGCACCGTCACCGGCACAATGGCGCAGGCGGCCAGCACGCCGCCATTGCCGAAGGAGGTGGCATCACCCGGCTCCTGCCGGTCGATCAGGATCACATTGGCGCCTGAGCGCGCCAGCCAGACGGCGGTGGATACACCGGCAATGCCTGCCCCGATGACGGCAATGGGGCCGGAAACACTCATGCCGCACCGGCCTCAGATGGCCTGCTTGATCTTCCTGTCATGCTGCAAAGCCTCCCAACTCACAGTCCCTGCCGGGACGTTAATTGACGCCTATAAAATGTCAATAAATCATCGCCGTTTCGGCTGGTGCTGTCCTGACGAATTTGCGTGCATAATATCTGCGGTTAAGCCGCCGGAATGCGCGGTCTTTTCACGCCGGTGCATTACCGGGACGGCAAACTGCCCGGTAAAACAGCAGGTGCATGTCGTATCTGTGCAAGCGGCTGGCTTTGGGTCTGTTGCTGGGGCACTTATCAGTCGGGTAGTTTGCAACGGCGTTTGATTTTGGGATTTCGCAGCGGGGAGACGTGCAGGACCAATGAGCGAAAACGAAGAACCGCAGGAACTGGCTCCGATTGGTCCGGTCGTGTCCGCCGCCCATCTGGCTTCCGGCGCCATGCCGTCGCTGTCGGAGGTGGAATTCGGCGTGACGATGATGATCAACGCCTATTACCGCTGGATGGTCCGCTGCATGGCTGCGGCCGGGGTGCCGGGCATGAGCCCGCTGGACGTCCAGGTGCTGCACTCGATCAATCACCGGGGGAGGGCCAAGACGCTGGCCGATCTCTGCCTCGTGCTGAATATCGAGGATACCTACACCGTGTCCTATGCACTGAAGAAGCTGGAGGCCGCAAAGCTGATCGTCTCCGGCCGGCGGGGCAAGGAGAAGACGGTGGCGATCACGCCTGAAGGCGAAAAGGCCTGTCTCGAATACCGCCGCCTGCGCGAGGCGCTGCTGGTGCAGCCGGTCAAGGCCATCGGCTTTGACGAGAAGGAGCTGTCGCGCCTTGCGGCCATCCTGCGCTCTGTCTCCGGCTCCTACGATCAGGCGGCACGGGCAGCAGCGGCCATGTAATGAATGCAAGAGGCGGCCGGAGGGAGCTTTGGGTCTCCATCCGGCCGCCTGTTTCTCTGCCTATCCGGTTACAGCGAGGCGATGATCTGCTTCACCTGGCCGCAATACTGGCGGCTGCGGGCGTTCATCCGGGTGGCGAAATGGCCGGCGTTGTAGCGCAGGATCGTCCCGCAGGTGTCGCCGCCAGCGCGGGTCTGGGCTCCGGCCAGATAGCGCATGCCCCATTCCAGATTGGTTGCCGGATCATAGAGCGCCGACGCCTTGCCCCGGAAGCCGAGGCCACGCGCGGTGGCAGGCTTGATCTGCATGAGGCCGATTTCCCCGTGGCGGCCCCTTGCCCGGGCGTTGTAGTTGCTTTCCACGCGGATGACGGCATGGGCCAGTTCCACGGAAACCCCATGACGCTTGGCGGCAGCGGCAATCAGGTGATCATAGGCACTGTGACCGGCAACACTGCCGTCCTCATCCGCAGCGCTGGCAGCGGCTGCCTTGCCGCTTTCGCTGGTGCCCTGTGTTCCGGCTTCGGTTGCAGCGGTCTTGCTCCGCTTGACGACCAGTCCACCGGGCGTTTCATCCGTGACCGGACGGAGGGCAGGCGTCAGACGTCCCCCGACCATGACCAGAACCTCACGCATTTCGGGCTTCGCGTTTTCGCTGCCTGCTTCGCTGGCTTCAGGGGATGGAGCGGCTGCACGGCTTTTGGCAAGGCTTTCGCCGGGCATCATGGTCAGGGTAAGCGCGACGGAAAAAAGGCAATAGAAAGCCCGGCGCAGGGAGGTGCGCGTCTGGGTCATGTGATGTGGCTCCGTGAATGTCTTCCGGGTGCTGCCCGCGGCTGAGGTCAATGCGGCTTGCCGCGGTTCGATGGGGGAGAAATGACCGCCAGCTTGGGCCAAAATCGGCCCGGTATCATCACGAAATGTTACGGAAATTAAGGGTAGCCCGTTAAATATTTAAGCGTTTTGTAGGTAAATCATGCAGATCTGGGCAAAAGCGGGGCGCTTGTTTGGTGAGAAGCGTTCAGCCATCAAAGCGCCCGTCTTTATCTCAGCATTTGCCCCGTATGTTGCCATGCACAATGGCGCTCGTTAACGGCGGCGGCCGGGTGTTCGCGGGCGGTGCCGCCGCCCGCAGGTCAGAGCTCGGGCAGGGCCGTGAGCAGCTTGTGCAGCGTTGCGATCGTCGAGGCATCGGCGATGCCGTCCACCCTCTCGGGACGGAAATGGCGCTGGAAGGCGGTCACGGCTGCCTTGGTGCGGGCATCGAACTCTCCCTGCACCGGTACGTCATAGCCGTAGATTGCCAGCATTGACTGCAGCGCCTCGATGGGCTGGCCGCTTTCGCCCTCCTGGAAGAACCGGCCGCTGGTCACGGGAACCGGGTCCACATGATGGGCAACGCCGCCGGCGGCCAGAACGTTCCATGGAAACAGCTCGCCCGGATCTTCCTTGCGGCCGGGGGCGACATCGGAATGAGCGAGCACGCGCCAGGGCTTCATCTGGTGGCGCAGCATGATGTCCTGGCACAGGTGCAGAACCGCTTCGACCTGAGCCTCGGGAAAGGGCCGGTAGCCCCACTCATGGCCGGGGTTGACGATCTCGATGCCGATGGAGCGGGAGTTGATGTCCGTTTCGCCCTTCCAGAAGGACTTGCCCGCATGCCAGGCGCGGCGGGCTTCCGGCACGCATTGCAGGATCCGGCCATCCTCATGGACGAAATAATGGGCGGAGACTTCCGCCCGCGTGTCGCACAGGCGCTGCAGGGCCTCATCGGCGGTCTGCATGCCGGTGTAATGCAGGATGATCATGTCAACCGCTGCGCCGTCCCGGCGTTCATTGTGATTGGGGGAGGGGTGCACTCTGGCGGGCACGCCGCAATCAGGCTTCACACTCACAGGCCACGCTCCGAACTGATCTTGGCATAGGCCGCATTGAGGGCGGCCATACGGTCATTGGCGATACGGACGAATTCCTGGGGCACACCGCGGGCAATCAGCACGTCGGGGTGGGTTTCCCGCACCTCGCGGCGGTAATGCGCCTTCACGTCCTCGTTTGATGCATCCGGATGGATGCCCAGAACTGCATAGGGGTCGTTGCGGCCGCGCACATGGCGGGCAACCACCTTGTTGAACTCTCGCTCATCGAGGCCGAAAATCCGTGCCACCTCGCGCAGAAACTCAAGCTCCTGCGTGTGGATCAGACCGTCGGCCTTGGCAATGAAGAACAGGCCGTCGAGAATGTCGAAGAGGGTCTTGCGGTCATAGGGAAAGAGATCCGCCAGCTTCTTGGCATAGGTATCGAAGCCGGCAATGTCCTGTTTGGCGAGATCAAACAGGCGTGCGACGTTGCGTTCCTCACCTTCGGGAACCTCGAACAGCTTGCGGAAGGCAAGGACTTCGTCGGTCGTCACCACGCCGTCTGCCTTGGCCATTTTCGCCGACAGGGCAATCATGGCGACGGTGAAACCGACCGTGCATGTTCCCTCTGGCCGGGCAAGGACAAGCTGCACCAGCCTGTCGATCAGCTGCGCGCCGCCTGAGCCAATGGCCGAGCCGATGGCTGTGACGATGGCGCCAATGCTCGACCAGATGTTCACCGCGACAGGCTCCGGGATCGGGGTGTCCGCCTGGCCAGAGGCGGGCACCGCTGCTTCTTACCCACCCGAGTACAGGCACCGGCACCGGGGGCGCAAGCCCCTACCGGGGCGCTGTTCGCAAAATAACGTAAGGGCAGATTTTCATTCACCTGGGCTAAACCATCATCTGCGTATGGTGCTGCCGGGACATTGGTAAACAGGGTAGTCCGGACAGCTATGAAACGCACGATCAGCCGCCAGGAACTGATGGCCGCAGCAACCATGCTTGCTGTCGTGTTTGCGCTGTCTTTGGGCATTTTCGTCAGCAACCGGCTGTTGTCCAGCTGGCTCGTGGGCGATGCGCTGGAATCCTCCCTGCGCAACTGGACCGAATCGGACCTGCGCCTTGATGCGAGGCAGGGGCGTGAAACGGAGGATCTGTCCAGCGCGCTGCTGCGGCTGCGCAGCTTCAGCCAGAGCTTCGTGCCGCATATTGCCGGGATTGATGACGGCACCCTGCATATTTTCGAGCTGACGCGCTTTGCAGATGCCGTGACGGCGGATCTGGGTTCGTCTGCCAGGCGCGCCCATGCAAGGGTGCCGCTGGTGGATGAGAGTGGCAGCATCCTGCCGCAGGAGGTGCCTGCCGCCCTTGTTGAGGCTGGTATCGGCAGCGGGGCGGTCCGCCGCGCGCTGGAACTGGCCCAGGACGGCGGTCTGCCGCGTGTCACCATATTCTACAGCTGGTGGGGCGCTGCGAAGGATGTGGCGCTGGTGACTGTTCCGGTTGCCGATGGCAGCACAGTGACCTCCGCTGATCTGCTGGCGCTCGACATTGCCCCTGTTCTGGCGGGGGCGAACCGGACGGTTCTTCTGGCAACGGTCCTTCTTGCCGTTCTCACCGTCAGTTCCGCTCTTGCGGTGGGCTTGCTGCTCTGGTTCCGCTACCGGGATGTGGTGCGCATCAGCCGCAACATGGAATTTCTCGCCCATCATGATCCGCTGACGTCGCTGCCGAACCGGGCGCTGTTCAGCGCCAAGCTGACGGAAGCCCTGCGCGTGACGCACGCCAAGGCCAGCAACATGGCGGTGATCCTGATCGATGTGGACAAGTTCAAGTCGGTCAACGACACCTATGGCCACGGCACGGGGGACATCTTCCTGCAGGTGATTGCCGACCGGCTGCGTGCTGTCTTCGGGGAACATCTGGTGGCGCGCCTCTCGGGTGACGAATTTGCGGTGATGGTGACGTCGGTTTCCGATGTGGCGCGGATTACCAAACTCGCCAGCGACATGATTGCGGCCACCAAACCGCCCTGCGTCATCGACGGCATCGAGCTGCAAATCTCCCTGTCCATGGGTATTGCCCGGGCCAATGACGGCAACTGGCGCTCCTCGCGCATGCTGCATTGCGCCGATCTGGCGCTGTACCGGGCCAAGCACTCCGGCCGTTCCACCTTCTTCTGGTATCAGCCGGAAATGGATGCGGAAGCGCAGCGCCGCAAGGAAGTGGAAGCCGGGCTGATCAAGGCGCTGAAATACGATCAGTTCGACCTTCTCTATCAGCCGCAGTTCTCGCTGCATGACAACACGCTGAAAGGCTATGAGGCGCTGATCCGCTGGGAGCACCCGACCAAGGGCACCATCGCCCCGGACGTGTTCATCTCGGTGGCTGAGGACACCGGCCTTATCGAGGACATTGGCGACTGGGTGCTGCGCCGGGCCTGCCGTGAGGCGGCCGAATGGCATGACAAGACATTGCGTGTGGCCGTCAACTTCTCTCCGGCCCAGTTCAAGGCAGGCGAAACCCAGCGCAAGGTGGCCAGAGCGCTGGAGGAATCCGGCCTTGATCCGAAGCGGCTCGAGATCGAGATCACGGAAAGCCTGCTGATCGCAGACACGGATGCTGTGGTCGAGACGCTGGAGGCCATCAGCAGCATGGGCGTGACCATCGCCATGGATGACTTCGGTACGGGCTATTCCTCGCTGAGCTACCTGAACCGTTTCCCCTTCAACAAGATCAAGATCGACCGCAGCTTCATCAAGAACCTCGGCAAGGATGCGGGCACCGATGCCGTCGTCACGTCGATCATCGGCCTTGGCCGGTCACTGGACGTGCTGATCACGGCGGAGGGCGTCGAGAACCAGGACCAGGTGGTGCTGCTGCGCGCAGCCGGCTGCGATCTCGTCCAGGGCTATCTCTTTGGCCGTCCCGGCGCAGTAAAAGGCCCGGAAGTCATCGACGAACGCACCCTTCCGGCAGGTTCCGGGGAAGAGGCCGAGGTCCGCGAGCCTGCAGAGCAGACGGCTTGAGAGCAGCCATTTTCCTCTGAAAGCTTCATGCTGTGGCGCAAGTCACAGGTCAGCCTTGCACATGAGACTAGGTAATCTGATCAGCCTGCTTCAGGATGCAGGCTGATTTTGTGCATCTGCATCTGCATGTCTGCGGAGACGAACCTTGGATATGGAATTCACTCTTCTGATCGGCTTCGCGCTGGTCTTCCTGTTCGTCAGCTTCATTCTGCCGCTCATCCTCTATGGCACGACGGGCGGCCTGCAGCGGCAGATTGACCTGCAGAAGCGCGAGATTTCAGCCCTGCAGCAGATCGTCACCGGCCTGCAACGGCGGCTGGAGCTGAATGAGGCTGCCGCAAAAGCTGCACCGGAGACGGATGCCAGGTCCGCCGCGCGCGAACAGCCGGAAGCCTCCCCGCAACAGCCTTCCGCTGATGATTTCTTTGTAGAAGCGGATGAGCCGGAAACTTCTGGTCCGCTGGAGGAAAGCGCCTCCGCAGATGTGCCTGCAAGCGGGGAAGCTGCACGCCCCGCAGGCCCGTTTGCGGCTGCCGCGCGCGCATCCTCCGCCCGCCGCAGCTCTGCCGCCGTTCCGGATGACGCAAAGGAGGCGCAGGACGCCAGAGACGCCGCCGCCGCCCGTGAACAGCAGATCGGCGGGAAGTGGACCATCTGGACCGGTGGGATTGCCCTGGCCGCCGGTGCCGTGTTCCTCGTGCGCTTTGCTGTCGAGAACGATCTTCTCGGCCCGCTCGCCCGCATTCTGGCCGGTGCTGCGCTGGGCCTGATCCTGCTGGGGCTTGGCGAGTGGACCCGCCGCCGGCCGGGCACCTTCTCCCTGCCGGGCTTTGCCACGGCCAATATTCCTGCCGTGCTGACCGCATCAGGCACGCTGGCGCTGTTTGCGGATGTTTACGCTGCCTATGCGCTTTACGATCTGATCGGCCCGGCCGGCGCCTTCGTGCTGCTGGGAGCTGTCTCGCTGCTCACCATGTTTGCCGCCCTTCTGCACGGGCCCGCGCTCGCCGCGCTGGGGCTTGCGGGCAGCTATGCGGTGCCCGTGCTGGTCTCTTCCGGCAGTTCACAGATCCTTCCGGCGGTTCTCTATGTGCTGGCCGTCTCGGCTGCTGCGGTGGCTGTCGGGCGCATCCGGCGGTGGCTTTGGCTCGCAGGTCTTGCCGTGGCAGGGCTGTTCGGCTGGGCGCTGCTCTTCGAAATGGCGGCCGGTGCCGGAGACAGGCTGTTGCTCGATCTTTATCTGGCAGGCGCCTATGTCATCACGGCTGCGGGTTTTGTCTGGCGCTTCCATGACTTTGCACCGGACAGAGCCGAAAAGCCGGACTGGTACGCCACGGCCGCGCTCAGCGCGCTGGCGCTGCCCTTCCTGGCCCATGTCAGCCTGTCGGACAGTGCTTTGCTCTTCGTTCTGGAGACGCTGCTTCTTGCCGCCGTGCCGCTGGCGCTCGCCTATGGCTGCAGCGCCTTGCGCTATGCCGCCGTGGTGCCGCTGCTGGTGCAGGTGATTGCCTATGCCAGCCTTGATCTGCCGCTCAGGGATCTTGGCGCTTATGCGGGCGTGGATGGCCCTTACGGCCCGGTGATCTCGCCGGTGCCGTCGGAGACGCAGGCCATGCTGTCCCGCTTCGGCATGCAGGGGCTGGTGACCGGGGCCATTCTGCTCGCTACTGGCATTGCAGGCAGCCTGAAATCCGCCTCCCGTGCCGTCCTCGCCTCGCTGGCGGCTTCCGGCAGCCTTGCACTGCTCGCCGCTGCCTGGTGGCGGGTGGAAGGCCTTGCAGCGTCACCGCTGTTTGCCGTGACCGGACTTGCCCTGTCCGCTGCCTTCCTGCTCCTTGGCGACCGGCTGGCCGTGCTCTTTGCCGTGCGCGGGCCGAAGGCTGGCGGTGAGGTGGCGGACACGCATCCGGGCAGCGCCGGAGCGGTGGCGGCCTGGTTCACCGGAACACTCTGCGGCCTTGCCCTGTCCATCGCCATCGTTCTGGAGGGAAGCTTCCTGACCACGGCGCTGGGGCTCCTGGTGCCTGCCTTTGTGTTCGTCTATCTGCGCTACCCGGTGAATGGCCTGCGTGTTCTCGCACCCGTCGCCATCCTGCCCTATGTCTGCCGCCTGCTGTGGGATCCGTTCATTGCGGGCGGCCAGCTCAGCATCACGCCGGTGTTCAACCAGCTTCTCTACGGCTACGGCATTCCGGCATTGGGGCTGGTCTTTGCTGCCTGGGCGCTGACCCGCACCCGTGATGACCTGTGGGCCCGCATCCTGCAGGCGATGGCCATCGCCGGTGTCAGCATCACGCTGGCCATGCTCGCGCTGCATGCGATTGACCCAACCTTCATGTTCTATTCCGACGGCAGCCGGTTCAAGGCAGCGGCGATGATGCTCATCACCGGCGGCTCCGTGTCTCTGGGCCTGACCCGCATTCTTCCGGGCACGGATGGGGCAAGGGGCAACCTGGTGTTCTCGGGCGGAGCCATGGCCATCAGCGTGTTCGGCATTTTTGCGGGCGGGCTGGTGCTCGTGAGCGAAAACCCGCTCTGGACCGGCGCTCCGGTCGGCTACACGCCGGTGCTGAACTGGGTCACGCTCGGTTACGGCGCTCCCTTCCTGATCTACGCCTTGCTGGCCTATGCAGCGCGCCCCGTGCGCCCGGCCGGCTATGTCGTGCTGGTGGGCGCGTTTGCAGGCCTTCTGGGCTTCTGCTTCGTCAATCTCACGATCCGCCATGCCTTCAGCCCGCTGATCCTCACAACCGAACCCGTGAGCGAACTGGAAAACTACGTCTATTCCATCGTCTGGCTGGTGCTGGGTGTGGCTGGCGTGGTGGCGGGGCTCTGGCGCGACAGCCTGCGCCTGCGGCAGGTGGCGGGCGCCATTGTTGCGCTGGTGGCCGTCAAGGTTTTCCTGTTCGACATGTCCTCGCTGCAGGGCGTGCTGAGGGCCTTGTCCTTCCTGGGGCTGGGCGCGGTTCTGATCGCCATCGGCTACCTCTATCAGCGCATGATTGCCCGCAAGCCGCCTTCTGCATGAGAGGGACATGCAAGAAGCGTCCTTGACCGGCTGCCGTTTCCTCCGTAAGGGGAGCCGGTCAGCTGGCCGGACGGTCGCTGCCGCAAGTGCCGAAAGGCCGCGGGGGAGGAAAGTCCGGGCTCCATGGAAACACGGTGCCGGGTAACGCCCGGCGAGGGCGACCTCAGGGAAAGTGCCACAGAAAGCAAACCGCCCCGGCCTTCGGGCAAGGGGTAAGGGTGAAAGGGTGGGGTAAGAGCCCACCGCGCGGACGGTAACGGACGCGGCACGGTAAACCCCACCGGGAGCAAAACCGAATAGGGATGGCACAGGGCCTTCGGGTCCGAGTTGGTTTCCTGGCCAGCCATCCGGGTAGGTTGCGTGAGGCGTCTGGCAACAGGCGTCCCAGATGAATGACCGTCGCGTATGGAAGCTTGCTTCCGTGCCTTACAGAACCCGGCTTACAGGCCGGCTGACACTTTTCTCCCCGCCCTGCAACAGAGATGACCGCCTGCGCGGAACCCCCGGCATTTCTGCCGCGGGAAGCATTTTATTAACCATGTTGATGTTTGTGGAGAGCGGGCGATTGCACGGGCTGCAAGCCATGGAATCCGCCTGATTCCATTGACGCCCATGCCGTCCCATGCTATCCCATAATAATCCATGAAGGTGCCATGAAGTTCCATTCGAGGCGGCCGTTTTCAGGATCTGCCCCGTGAGTGCCGGGGCGCCCGGTTTCGTTTTGCAAGTTCCAGACTTTGCCAGTGCAGCAGGCGCCAGGATGGCGCGTTGAAAGGGGATCATGGCCGGCTTCGTGTCGCATTTTACCAACCGGCTGGATGCGAAGGGGCGTGTTTCGATCCCTGCGCCGTTCCGGGCCGTGCTGGCGCGCGACGGATTTGAAGGCCTTTACTGCATTGCCTCTCCCCATGCGCCTGCGGTTGATGCGGGAGGCAATGAGCTGGTGAATGAGATCGAGGGGCGTCTTGCCGCCTTTGCCAAGCTGTCGCCGGATCATGATGCGCTCGCCATTGCGCTCTTCGGTGCCAGTGAAACGCCGAAGATCGACTCCGATGGCCGCATCGTTCTGAGCGACATGATCCGCGAGCAGACGGGTGTAACCGATCAGATCACCTTCGCGGGTCTGGGCTACAAGTTTCAGCTCTGGGAGCCGGAGCGTTTTCGTGAGCATCGCGCAGAGGCCCAGAAGCGCGCGCTTGCGATGCTGTCGGGCATGAGCCCGGCTGCTGCGTCAGGAGGACCGGCATGACGGCGGGTCGCGCAGAAGGTCACGAGACTGAAGGCGCTGGCGGACTGGTCCGCCACGTGCCCGTCCTCCTTGACGGGGTTCTTTCGGCGCTGTCCGTGAAACCGGGTGAAGTTGTCGTGGATGGCACCTTCGGGGCTGGCGGTTATTCCCGCGCCTTTCTGGCTGCGGGTGCGAAGGTCATTGGTGTGGACCGGGATCCGGATGCCATCGCAGGCGGGCAGCCGCTGGTGGAAGCCTCGAATGGTGCGCTGACGCTGGTGCCGGGGCGCTTTGCCGATATCGAGGCGCATCTGGCTTCGCTCGGTGTCGAGGCCGTGGATGGCGTCGTGCTGGATCTGGGCGTTTCCTCCATGCAGCTGGATGAGGCTGATCGCGGCTTCTCCTTCATGCGTGACGGGCCGCTCGACATGCGCATGGAGCAGGCCGGGCCGTCGGCTGCCGATGTGGTGAATACGCTTCCTGCCAGGGATCTGACCCGGATCATCGGTCTTCTGGGTGAAGAAAAGCGGGCAGGGCAGGTGGCGCGCGCCATTGAGCAGCGGAGCAAGGAGCAGCCCTTCACCCGCACCGGTGATCTTGCCGCGCTGATCGAGAAGGTCGTGGGGCGCTCGCCGAAGAAGATGCACATCCATCCTGCGACGCGCACGTTTCAGGCGCTGCGCATCTATGTGAACGGCGAGCTGCATCAGGCGGCGTCCGTGCTGGGGGCGGCGGAAAAGGTTTTGCGTCCCGGCGGACGGCTGGTGGTCGTCAGCTTCCACAGCCTCGAAGACCGGATCGTGAAGAAGTTCTTTGCCGACCGCACGCGCACGCGCGGCGGCGGCTCCCGGCATATGCCGGAAGAGGATGTGCCGCCGGCGACCTTCGAACTGGTGGTCAAGGGCGGTCAGGAGCCGGACGAGAGCGAGACGCAGGCCAACCCGCGTGCCCGTTCGGCCCGCCTCAGGGCCGGGCGGCGGACGGAAGCTCCGGCGCGCGATCTGGATATTCACGCCATTGGCGTTCCGCATCTGGCGGAATTCAAGGGACTTGGAGGCTGAGCGATGGTGAGCCGTTATCTCAATATCGTCTGTGTCCTTGCTGTGCTGACGGGCGCAGGTGTCGTTTACGACATGAAGATGGAGGCCGAGCACACGTCCGAATATGTGGCGTCGCTCAAGGTCAAGATCGACGAGGAGCATGAAGCCATCCGGGTGCTGCGCGCCGAGTGGAGCGTTCTCAATCAGCCTGCCCGCCTGCAGGGGCTGACCGAGCGCTATGATGAGTTTCTGAAGCTCCAGGAAATGGATCCGGGCAAGCAGATCGTGCAACTGCAGGATCTGCCGATGCGTCCGGTCATGCTGCCCCCTGTTGGTGGTGAGGCTCCGCTTGATGGCTTTGCGGCCCTGCGGGAACCTGCCTCCACCTCGTCCATCCGATAGGAGCGCTGCAATGACAATGGCAAGCGAGCCCGCCTCCTTCCTGCAGTTCCAGCGCAGCCAGCCCCGTGCGGCGGCCCGCCCGGCCTATGGCTCGGTGTCCACCAGCACCGTCAGAACCCGTATCTATTTTGCGATGGCGGCCTTCGCTCTGCTTTATACGGTTATTGGTGTCCGGCTCGTGCATCTCGCGCAGATGGAAGAGGCGCCCAACGCTGCTTTCATCTCGGCGCAGGATTCCATTGCAGCTTCCCGTCCCGACCTCGTCGACCGCAACGGCGAAATTCTTGCGACCGATATCAAGACGGCCTCCATTTATGCCGAACCGCGCAAGATCATCGACGTGGATGAGGCGCTGGAAGGCATCGGTAGCGTGTTCCCGGAGCTGAACAACGAGAGCATGCGAAAGCGGCTCGACAGCCGCGCAGGCTTCATCTGGCTGAAGCGTGAGGTTTCTCCTGCCCAGCAGCAGGCCATTCACCGGCTTGGCATTCCGGGCATCGGCTTCCTTTGGGAAAAGCAGCGCTTCTATCCGGGCGGGCCGCTGGCCTCGCATATCATCGGATCGGTCAACATCGACAATCAGGGCATTGCTGGCCTCGAGAAGCATCTCGATGATTCCTGGCTGTCCGAACTGCAGAAGCTTGGCTTTGCGACGGACCGTTCGCTGGAACCTGTGAAACTGGCGCTCGATTCCCGTGTGCAGTTCGTTGTGCGGGATGAGCTTGTCAAAGGTGTCGAGCGCTACCATGCCATTGCAGGTGTCGGTATTGTTCTGGACGTGCATACGGGCGAAGTCGTCGCCATGTCGTCCTATCCGGACTATGATTCGAACGACCGCGCCCAGGCCCTCGACAAGGACCGGCTGAACCGTGCCACGGGCGGTGTGTTCGAGATGGGCTCCGTCTTCAAGACCTTCACCTTCGCCAGCGCCTTCGATTCGGGCAAGGTCGGCATGAACGACAGCTTCGATGCGAGCCGTCCTATCCGCGCCGGCGGGCGCACGATCAACGATTTCCACGGAAAAAGACGCATCCTCTCGGTGCCGGAAGTCTTCATCTATTCGTCCAATATCGGCACGGCCAAGATGATGCTGACGACCGGCGTCGACTATCAGCGCGAGTTCTATGCACGCCTCGGTCTGACCGAGCGCCAGTCCAACGAACTGCCGGAAAATGCGGCCCCGCTGCTGCCCCGCCGCTGGGGTGAACTGGCGGCCATCACCGCGTCCTTCGGTCACGGCATTTCGGTGACGCCGATGCAGACGGCAACGGCCGCAGCTGCCCTCGTCAATGGCGGTTATCTCATTCCGCCAACTTTCCTGCCGCGGGATGAGATCGCAGCCAAATCACTGGGCAAGCAGGTGATTTCCGAAGAGACCAGCCGCAAGATGCGTTACCTGTTCCGCCTCAACGTTGTACAACCGGGTGGGTCCGGCAAGCGTGCCGAGGTGCCAGGATATATTGTCGGGGGCAAGACGGGAACGGCTGAAAAAGTCGAGAACGGCCGCTATACGCCCAACAAGCGCCGCAACTCGTTCCTGTCGGCCTTCCCGATGGATGATCCCAAGTATGTGGTGCTGGTCGTGCTCGATGAGCCGAAGCCGGAGAAGCCGGGCCTGCCTGCAACCGCTGGCATGAACACCGCCCCGATGGTGAGCAACATCATCCGCCGCGCGGCACCCATGCTGGGCGTCATGCCGAAACAGACTGATGGGACAAAGGCAATCGAAGTATCTTATTGAGACGTGATCGAAGCGCCGGAGCGGGACATCAGGGTCGCAGCTGAAAAAGGGTTCCGCACCGGCTTGTGACGGCGCACTACCGGATTTGGCAGACAATGCAGCTAGGAACACTTGCGGCGGGCACAGGCATCGCCGTTCCTGATGATACCCTCGTGATCGGGGGATTGACCTCGGACAGCCGGGCGGCTGGGCCGGGCTTTTTGTTTTTTGCCCTTGGCGGCGTACAGGCCCATGGCGCACGCTTTGCCGCAAAGGCGGTGGAGCAGGGCGCGGCCGCTGTTCTGACCGATGCGGAGGGCGCAGCGCTGATCGAAGCCGGAGGCGGTGTGCCGGCAGCGGTAATCGTTGCCGCAAACCCGCGTCTGGCGCTGGCGAAGATGGCCGCCCGCTTCCATGGCCGCCAGCCGGAAACCATGGTGGCCGTCACTGGCACCAGCGGCAAGACCTCCGTTGCTTATTTCGTTCGCCAGATCTTCCAGCGCTGCGGCCACAATGCGGCCAGCCTGGGCACGCTTGGCACTGTGACAGCCTCCGGCACCAGCTATGGCGGCCTGACGACGCCGGACCCGGTCTCCCTGCATGCGGAACTGGCGAAGCTGGCCGATGCCGGTGTCACCCATGCCGCGATGGAAGCCTCCAGCCACGGGCTTGATCAGTACCGGCTGGACGGGGTGGAACTGGTGGCCGCCGGTTTCACCAACCTTGGCCGTGATCACATGGACTATCACGCCACCGAAGAGGAATATCTGCAGGCCAAGCTGCGCCTGTTCCGCGAGCTTCTGCCCAGTGGCGGCACGGTGATCGTGGACCCGGCGCAGAACAAGGCAGACCGTGTGCTGGCGGTTGCCGGAGAACGCGGCCAGCAGGTGCTGACCGTGGGCGAGCGGGGCAGGGACCTGCACCTGCGCAATGTCCAGTTCAGCGGTTTCAGCCAGGTTCTGACGATTGATACACCGCGCGGGGAATACAAGGTGTCCCTGCCGCTCGCCGGGCATTTTCAGGTGTCCAATGCGCTTGTTGCCGCCGGTCTTGCCATTGCTGCAGGCGAGGCTCCGGGGGCCGTCATGCGGGCTCTGGAAACGCTGGAAGGCGCACCGGGGCGTCTGGAGCTGGTGGGCCGCAAGGACAATGGCGCGCTCTGCTTCGTTGACTATGCGCACAAGCCTGACGCCGTGGACAATGCGCTCGCCGCGCTGCGCCCCTTCACCACCGGCCGCCTCATCGTGGTCGTCGGGGCCGGTGGCGACCGGGATGCAGGCAAGCGCCCGCTGATGGGGGAAGCTGCCAGCCGCCGCGCCGATGTGGTCATCGTCACAGACGACAACCCCCGGACGGAAGATCCTGCACTCATCCGCAAGGCCGTCATGGCAGGCGCTCCGGGAGCGCTGGAGATCGGCGACCGGGCTGAGGCCATCGCAACGGCTGTTTCCATGCTGGAAAGCGGGGATGTCCTGTGTGTGGCAGGAAAGGGTCATGAAACGGGCCAAATCGTCGGGAAGACGGTGCTCCCGTTCTCGGATCATGATGCGGTTCGCACCGCGCTTGCACAAGGAGCCCGGTCATGAGCGCACCGCTCTGGACCCTCGATGCCTTTCTGGCCGCAACGCGCGGCGAGGCCCGCGGAGAGCCGCAGGCTGAAATCACCGGCATCTCCATCGACACCCGCACCATCGCGCCGGGCGAGGCTTTCGTCGCCATCGTCGGTGACCGGCTGGACGGGCATGATTATGTGGCCAAGGCCCTCGAAGCCGGCGCCTCGCTGGCGCTGGTTGCCCGGCACAAGCTGGTCGATCTGCCCAGGGATGGCCGCTACGTGGTGGTGGATGATCCGCTGGAGGCTCTGCGCAATCTTGGACGTGCCGCCCGCGCGCGCACCAGCGCCCGGATTGTGGCGGTCACCGGCTCGGTCGGCAAGACCGGCACCAAGGAGGCGCTGCGCCTCGCGCTTGGCCGTTCCGGCAAGGTCCATGCCTCGGCTGCGTCCTTCAACAATCACTGGGGTGTGCCGCTGACGCTGGCGCGCATGCCCGAAGATACCGAATTCGGTGTCTTCGAAATCGGCATGAACCATGCCGGCGAAATCACGCCTCTGGTGCAGATGGTCCGCCCGCATGCGGCGATCATCACCACCGTGCAGGCGGTGCATCTTGAGTTTTTCGGCTCGGTCGAGAAAATCGCGCAGGCCAAGGCCGAGATCTTCCTCGGGCTGGAGCCGGGCGGCCTTGCCATTCTCAATCAGGACAATGACCAGTTCGACCTGCTGACCTTCCTTGCCAAGACGGCTGGTGTCGAGCGTATCCAGACCTTCGGCGAAGCTGAAGGCAGTGATGCGCTGCTTGAGAACTATGCGGTGCAGACCGGGTCCTCCTCCATTCAGGCGCGGGTGCTGGGGCAGGAGATCACCTACAAGATCGGCGCGCCGGGCAAGCACCTTGTCCGCAACAGTCTCGCCGTGCTGCTGGCTGTCTGCGAACTCGGCGGCGATCTGGCGCTGGCCGGTCTGGCTCTGGCCGGGCTTTCGGCCCCCAAGGGGCGCGGCGCCCAGACCCGGCTGAAGCTGCCGGGCGGCGAGGCCGTTCTGGTCGATGAAAGCTACAACGCCAATCCGGCCTCAATGCGCGCGGCCCTCAGCGTGCTTGGCGGCATGCAGGCCGCAGCGCCAGGCCGCAAGATTGCAGTCCTTGGCGACATGCTGGAACTGGGTGATGCAGCCGGGCAGTTGCATGCAGATCTGATTGGCCCTGTCGAAGACTGCGGCGCAGATCTGGTCTATTGCTCCGGCCCGCTGATGCGCGCCTTGTGGGAGCGGCTGCCGCGCGAGAAGCGCGCCGTCTATGCCGAGCATTCCGAAGCGCTGACCGAGCGCCTCAAGGATGAGCTGCGCCCTGGCGACATCATCATGATCAAGGGGTCTCTCGGGAGCCGTATGGGCCCCCTTGTGGAGGCGCTCAAGCAGGAATATCCCGCAGCGGATGAAATGGCTTCGGCCTGAGGAATCCAAATGTTCTATCTTCTCGGTGAACTGTCCGGCCAGGTTTCTGCGCTGAACGTCTTCAAGTACATCACGTTCCGCACGGGCGGTGCCATCATGACGGCGCTGTTCTTCGTGTTCCTGTTCGGGCCGCGCATCATTGCGGGCCTCCGCCTGCGTCAGGGCAAGGGCCAGCCCATCCGTGAAGACGGGCCGCAGAGCCACCTTCTGACCAAGAAGGGCACGCCGACAATGGGCGGGCTGATGATCCTGTCCGGCCTCATCGTCTCCACCCTGCTGTGGGCAGATCTGCGCAATCCATATGTCTGGATCGTGCTGTGGGTCACCGTCGGCTTCGGTGCCATCGGATTTTATGATGACTATCTGAAGGTGACGAAGGCCACTCACAAGGGCTTCAGCGGTAAGGCGCGCCTCGGTATCGAGTTCCTGATTGCCGGTCTGGCGGCGCTGGCCGTGACCATGCTGGACAAGGGCACCTTCGCCACGTCCATCTCTTTCCCCTTCGTGAAGGACCTGCTGCTCAACCTCGGCATTTTCTTCATTCCCTTCGCTGCCTTCGTTATTGTCGGCGCAGGCAATGCGGTAAACCTGACGGACGGCCTGGACGGGCTGGCCATCGTGCCGGTGATGATTGCTTCGGCCACTTTCGCCCTCATCGCCTATCTGTCGGGCAACGCGGTCTTTGCCGAGTATCTGCAGATCCACCACGTGCCCGGCACGGGTGAGCTTGCGGTGCTTTGCGGCGCCGTGATGGGCGCGGGGCTTGGCTTCCTCTGGTTCAACGCGCCTCCGGCCGCCATCTTCATGGGCGACACGGGCTCGCTCTCCCTTGGCGGGATGATTGGTGCAATTGCAGTCGTTACCAAGCACGAGATCGTGCTGGCCATCGTTGGCGGGCTGTTCGTGCTGGAGGCGGTGTCCGTCATCGTGCAGGTGGCCTCCTTCAAGCTGACCGGCAAGCGTGTGTTCCGCATGGCGCCGATCCATCATCATTTCGAGCAGCTGGGCTGGACCGAGTCCCAGGTGGTGATCCGCTTCTGGATCATCGCCGTGGTTCTCGCCCTCGTCGGCCTTGCCACCCTGAAGCTGAGGTGAGGCGGTCATGATCCCGGTCACCTGCTTCAAGGGAAAAAAGGTAGCGCTCTTCGGGCTTGGCGGCTCGGGCCTTTCCAGTGCGCTGGCGCTGAAGGATGGCGGGGCGCATGTCATCGTCTGGGACGATGCGCCTGCGCGCAATGATCTTGCCCGTTCCAAAGGCCTTGAGGCCCGCGATCTGGCCGAACTCGACTGGAAGGGCCTGACGGCGCTGGTGCTGTCTCCCGGTGTGCCGCTGACCCACCCCGAGCCGCACTGGACGGTGGAGCTCGCGCGTGACGCGGGCGTCGAAGTCATTGGCGACATCGAGCTGTTTTCGCGCGAAAGGGCGCTCCTGTGCCCGGATGCCCCGCTGATCTGCATCACCGGCACCAATGGCAAGTCCACCACAACGGCGCTGACCACGCATCTGCTGAAGTCGCTGGGCCGGGACGTGCAGATGGGCGGCAACATCGGCACGCCGGTGTTCGACCTCGCCCCTCTGGCGCCGCACCGGCATTATGTCATCGAGTGCTCGTCCTATCAGATCGACCTTGCTCCCGGCCTCGCCCCCACGGCCGGCATTCACATGAACCTGTCGCCGGATCATCTCGACCGGCACGGGACCATGGAGAACTATGCCGGCATCAAGGAGCGGCTCGTTGCTGCGGCCCGCACCGCCATCGTCGGCGTGGATGACGAGATGAGTGCAGCCATTGCAGACCGGCTGGAAGCGGCCGGGCACGATGTGCGCCGCATCTCCGGCCATCAGACGCAAACTCATGGCGTCTTTGCCCGTGATGGCCTGCTGATCTGCGCGGACAAGGGCGTAGAGACGGTCATTGCCGATCTGTCGCGCGCGCCGTCGCTTCGCGGCCAGCACAATGCCCAGAACGCGGCGGCCGCCTGTGCTGCACTGCTGGCGCTTGGAGTGGCACCGCAGGAGCTTGCTGCAGGGCTCGAGAGCTTCCCCGGCCTTAAGCACCGGATGCAGATCATCGCCCGGCATGAGGGCACGCTGTTCATCAATGACAGCAAGGCGACCAACGCGGATGCCACGGCCTGGGCGCTGGCGAGCTATCCCCGGCTTTACTGGATCGCGGGCGGCAAGCCGAAGTCGGGCGGCATCGAGCCGCTGGGCGAGTTCTTTCCGCGCATTGTCCGGGCCTATCTGATCGGCGAGGCGGCCGAGGAGTTTGCCCGCACGCTGGACGGCAAGGTGCCCTACGAGATCAGCGGTACGCTGGACGTGGCGGTGCAGCGGGCGGCAGCGGATGCGGCGCTCGACCCGCAGGCCGAGAAGGTGATCATGCTGTCGCCGGCCTGTGCCTCGTTCGACCAGTATCCGAATTTTGAAGTGCGTGGTGATGCGTTTGCCGAAAGCGTCCGGGCCCTGCTGGCGGTGCCGGAAAAGACGGAGGATGCCTGATGGTTTCTCGCGCTGATCGTGGTGTGCTGGCCGAGTGGCTGTGGACGGTTGACCACATCCTTCTCGCGCTGTTCGTCCTGCTCATGATCGGCGGCGTCGTGCTGTCCTTTGCGGCCAGTCCCCCGGTGGCCGAGCGCATCGGTGTGGAAAGCTATTACTTCGTCAAGCGGCAGGCCATGTTCCTGCCGCTGGCGGTCGTCGTGCTGTTCGGCGTCTCGCTGATGTCGCCGCGAATGGTGCGCCGGGGGGCCTTGCTGCTCTTTTGCGTGTCGCTTGCGCTTCTGGTTGCGACGCTCTTCGTCGGCGCCGAAGTGAAGGGCGCCCGCCGCTGGATCAACATTGCCGGTTTCTCGGTGCAGCCCTCCGAATTCCTCAAGCCTGCCTTCGTCGTGCTGGTCGCCTTTCTGCTGTCGGAAAGCGGACGCCGCCGCGAAGTGCCGGGCATGGTTCTGTCCGCCCTGCTCTTCGCCATGTGCGCGGCGCTGCTGGTGGCGCAGCCCGACTTCGGCCAGACTATGTTGATCGGTCTCGTCTGGGGCGGTTTGTTCTTCATGAACGGCCTGCCGTGGATCGCCATCATCGGATTGGGCGGGGTGGGCGTTGCCGGTCTTGCCTCGGCCTATTTCCTGCTGCCGCACGTGACCACGCGCGTGAACAGATTCCTCGATCCCGAGTCGGGCGATACCTATCAGATCGACCGCGCCCGTGAGGCGTTCCTGTCGGGCGGCTGGTTCGGCAAGGGGCCGGGTGAGGGCATCGTCAAGCGCGGATTGCCGGACAGCCACACCGACTTCATCTTTGCCGTGGTGGCCGAGGAGTTCGGCATCATCGTCTGCATGCTGCTGGTGTCGCTCTTCGCCTTCATCATCCTGCGTGGCCTGCGCAATGCGGGGCGGGACCAGGATGCCTTCTCGCGGCTGGCGACGGCCGGGCTTACGATCATGTTCGGCCTGCAGGCGACGATCAACCTGATGGTGAACCTCAACCTCATGCCTGCCAAGGGCATGACGCTGCCTTTCATTTCCTACGGCGGTTCCTCGCTGCTTTCGACGGCGCTGACGGCGGGCTTCATTCTGGCCCTGTCGCGCCGCAAGCCGCGGCCGCTGCACAGTGACAGCGTGACGGTGGCCCGTGTGCCGGCGTCGCAGCTCATTCAGCCGGGTATTCAATGAGCAAGACCATTCTCCTGACGGCCGGTGGCACCGGCGGTCACCTGTTCCCTGCCGAAGCGCTGGCGCATGAGCTGGTGCGGCGGGGCTGGACCGTGGATCTGGCGACGGACGAGCGCGCCGACCGCTACGGCACCAGCTTTCCAGCGCGCGAGGTGCATATCATCGCCTCCGAAACCCTGCGCTCGAAGTCGCCCGTTGCCCTGATCAAGACGGTTCTGAGCCTTGCGCGCGGCACGCTGCAGGCCCGCCGTGTCATCCGGCAGATCAGGCCTGCCGTTGTCGTCGGCTTTGGCGGCTATCCCACCTTTCCGCCGATGATGGCAGCACGGCTGACGGGCGTGCCGTCGATCCTGCACGAGGCCAATGCCGTGATGGGCCGGGCCAACCGGATGCTGGCCAAGGGCGTCACCCGTGTCGCCACCAGCCTGACGCTGGTCAATCCGGATGCAGCGCTCGCCCCGAAGATCCGCGAGACCGGCAATCCGGTGCGCCCGCCGGTGGTGGAAGCCGCCAGCGTGCCCTATGCGGTGCCACAGGCAGGCGGCGTGTTTCATCTGCTGGTGTTCGGCGGCTCGCAAGGCGCACGGTTCTTCTCGGACGTGATGCCGGAAGCGGTGAAGCTTCTGTCCCCGGAACACCGCGCCCGGCTGAAGCTGGTGCAGCAGTGCCGTCCGGAAGACATGGAGCGGGTGAAGAGCGCCTTCGAAGCGCTTGGGCTTTCGGCGGAGCTTGCGCCCTTCTTCCGCGACATGCCGGCGAGGATTGCCGCTTCGCACCTTGTCATCTGCCGTTCCGGCGCGTCCTCCGTCAGCGAGTTGTCCGTCATCGGCCGGCCGTCGATCCTGGTGCCGCTGCCCAATGCGCTGGATCAGGACCAGAGCAACAATGCCCGCGTGCTGGAAGCCGTGGGCGGGGCCTGGCCGGTGGCGCAGAAGGATCTGACGCCGCAGCGCCTTGCCGCAGAACTCACCCGGCTCATGGATGAGCCATCCACCCTTCAAGCCGCCGCCGCTGCCGCGCGCGGGCAGGGCAAACCCGATGCGGTTGCCCGCCTTGCCGATCTGGTGGAAGAGACCGCTGGCGCAACCACAACAGACAAAGGAGACCGCGCATGAAGATGCCGCGTGAATTGGGGCCGGTGCATTTCGTCGGCATCGGGGGCATCGGGATGAGCGGCATTGCCGAAGTGCTGCACACGCTCGGCTACACCGTTCAGGGCTCGGACATGTCCGAGAGCGCCAATGTGCTGCGCCTGCGCGAGAAGGGCATTCCGGTCTTCATCGGCCACAAGGCGGAAAACCTTGGCGGTGCTGAAGTTCTGGTCGTCTCCTCCGCCATCAAGCGCGACAATCCGGAACTGATCGCCGCCCGCGAGAAGCTGATCCCGGTTGTCCGCCGTGCCGAAATGCTGGCTGAGCTGATGCGCTTCAAGCAGGCCATTGCCATCGGCGGCACCCACGGCAAGACGACGACCACCTCGCTGGTGGCGGCGCTGCTGGAGGCTGGCGGCATGGACCCGACCGTGATCAACGGCGGCATCATCAACGCCTATGGCACCAACGCCCGCATGGGTGATGGCGAATGGATGGTGGTGGAAGCGGACGAAAGCGACGGCACCTTCGTCAAGCTGCCCGCCGATATCGCCATTGTCACCAACATCGATCCGGAGCACCTCGACCACTACGGCGACTTTGCCGGGGTGCGCGCGGCTTTCCGGCATTTCGTCGAGAACGTGCCCTTCTACGGCTTTGCCGTGATGTGCCTCGACCACCCGGAAGTGCAGACGCTCGTCGGCCAGATCGAGGACAAGCGCATCGTCACCTATGGTGCCAATCCGCAGGCGGATGTGCGCTTTGCCGATGTGTCGATGGCCGGCGGAAAGTCGAGCTTCCGCGTGATCCTGCAGAACCGGAGATCCGGCACGAGCGAGGTCATGGACAATCTGGTGCTGCCCATGCCGGGGCTGCACAATGTTTCCAACGCAACGGCTGCCATTGCGGTGGCGAACCGTCTGGGCATTTCCGCCGATGCCATCCGCAAGGGGCTGGCCGGGTTCGGCGGCGTCAAGCGCCGCTTCACCCACACGGGAACCTGGAACGGCGCCGAGTTCTTCGATGACTATGGCCACCACCCGGTGGAAATCCGCGCCGTGCTGAGGGCCGCGCGTGAATCGGCGAAGGGCAGGGTGATCGCCGTGGTGCAGCCGCACCGCTACTCCCGCCTCGCCAGCCTGTTCGAGGACTTCTCCACCTGCTTCAACGACGCGGACACGGTGATCGTGGCTCCGGTCTATGCGGCCGGTGAGCAGCCGATTGAAGGCATCGATCGTGACAGTCTCGTCTCCAACCTCAAGACCCATGGCCACCGCTCGGCCATCGCGCTTGAGGGGCCTGAGGCGCTCGCGGGCGTCATTGCGGGCCTTGCCAAGCCGGGCGACTACGTTGTTTGCCTCGGTGCTGGCAACATCACCCAGTGGGCGCATGCGCTGCCGGGTCAACTGGAAGCCCTTGGCAAGGGAGAGGGGGCGTGAGCTTTCCCGATCTTCTGGCAAGCCTCGGCTCCCGGTTCGGGGGGCTGCGCGGCAAACTGACGGCCAATCAGCCGCTGTCCGCCGTCACCTGGCTACGGGCAGGCGGCCCGGCGCAGCTTTTGTTCCAGCCCGCAGACGAAGAGGATCTGGCGCAGTTCCTGTCCGTGCTGCCGGAAGAAATCCCGGTTCTGACCATCGGCCTCGGCTCCAACCTGCTGGTGCGGGACGGGGGCATTGAAGGCGTGGTGATCCGGCTTGGCGCGCGCGGTTTCGGCGCTGTCGAAGTGCTGGACGGCGGGCGTATCCGTGCGGGGGCTGCCGTGCCGGACAAGAGGCTGGCGGAAGCGGCAGCTGAAGCGGGTATTGGCGGCTTCGCCTTCTACACCGGTATTCCAGGCGGCATCGGTGGCGCGCTGCGCATGAACGCCGGAGCCCATGGCACCGAGACTTGCAACCGTCTGGTGGAAGTCACCGCCATCGATCGCAGGGGCGCGCGCCAGGTGCTAACCAATGCGGACATGGGCTACAGCTACCGCCACAGCTCGGCAGCGCAGGGTCTTGTCTTCACCAGCGCGGTCTTTGAAGGGCCGGTCGAGGATGAGGCAAAGATCCGCGCCGAAATGGCCGAAGTCGTTGCCCACCGCGAGCGCGCCCAGCCGATCCGCGAGAAGACCGGCGGCTCCACCTTCAAGAACCCTCCGGGCAACTCTGCCTGGAAGGTGATCGACGCTGCCGGATGCCGCGGGCTGACTGTCGGCGGGGCGCAGATGTCGGAGATGCACTGCAATTTCATGATCAACACCGGCACGGCGACCGGCCACGATCTGGAGCTTCTGGGCGAAACCGTCCGCCGCCGTGTGCGTGAGCATTCGGGTGTGGAGCTTGAGTGGGAAATCAAGCGCCTCGGGCAGTTCCTCCCCGGCGAAGAAATCAGCCCGTTCCTGGATTGAGGGGAGGGGCGAATTCAGCCCCACCCCAGAACTCCACAGCCTCAGCCCTATCCCTGTTGCATTTGAATCACACTGTGCAGGCAACAAGGTGTTAATGCATTCCTTAACGGCTTGGTTAACGTTTCCTTACCAATTTGGGCAGCATCTTATGGGCTCACGTTTGTTTGAGTGAGTCGGTGGAAATGACGGGTAAGCATGTCGCGGTACTGATGGGCGGGTGGGCGCACGAGAGGCCGGTGAGCCTTTCGTCCGGCAATGCCTGCGCCGATGCGCTGGAAGCGCGCGGCTTCAGGGTGTCGCGCGTCGATGTTGACCGTTCCATCGCAGCCCGTCTGGCTGAACTGAAGCCGGATGTGGCCTTCAATGCCCTGCATGGCCCCTTTGGTGAGGATGGCTGCATCCAGGGCCTGCTCGAGATCATGAACATCCCCTACACGCATTCCGGCGTGATGGCCTCTGCCCTTGCCATGAACAAGGTGAAGGCCAAGGCCGTGATGGCGGCGCATGGGGTGCCTGTCACGGAGCATCTGATCCTCAACCGGCGGGATGTGGGGCATGAGCACCCGATGCGCCCGCCCTATGTGATCAAGCCGATTAACGAAGGCTCCAGCTTCGGCGTGCTCATCGTTAAGGAAGATCAGCCGCATCCGCCGCAGGAGCTGACGCGCGACGACTGGCCGTATCCGGACACAATGATGTGCGAAACCTACATTCCTGGCCGCGAGCTGACCTGCGCGGTGATGGGAGATGAGGTGCTTGGAGTTATCGACATTGTGCCAAAAGGGCACGGTTTCTACGATTTTGATGCGAAATATGCGGAAGGTGGCTCTGTTCACATCCTTCCTGCAAAACTTTCACCCTTTATTTACCAAGAAGTACAGAAACTTACCTTAACAGCGCATCGTGCGCTCGGCTGCCGGGGTGTTTCGCGGGCGGATTTCCGCTTCGATGAGCGTCCGGATGGGTCGGGTACCCTGATCTGCCTGGAAGTTAACACTCAACCTGGAATGACCCCAACCTCGCTGGTTCCGGAACTTGCCGCCTACGCTGGCCGTGATTTCGGGGACCTCGTCACCTGGATGGTGGAGGACGCAAGTTGCTCTCGCTGAGGCGCAAAGCCGGTATGGTCAGTGCTTATCCGCTGGAAGCGGAGCTGGCGCCGCGCGGGCGCGGTGTTCCGCGGCTGCGGCGCCGCCCTGTCTGGCGGCAGGCGGGCTGGATTGCCGATCTGCCCCGCTGGACCGGCACCGTATCTGCCGTGGCCTTCCTGGCTGCCACCATCACGTATGGTGTCATTCTGGGCGGTCATGGGCGCATGGTCGCGCAGTCTCTCATCAGCGCGGCCGGTCTGGGCGTCGAGGCGGTGAAGCTGTCCGGTCAGCGTGAAGTTGCCGAATATCAGATCCTCGATGCCCTTGCGCTGGAAGAGGGTGATTCGCTGGTGCTCTTCGATGCGGATGCCGCGCGCGCGCGCCTGAAGCAGAACCCTTGGGTCAAGTCCGCCTCGGTCATGAAGCTTTACCCGAACACGGTGAAGGTCACGATTGACGAGTGGGTGCCTTACGCCCTGTGGCAGCGCGGCAATACGGTGTCCATCGTGACCGAGCAGGGCGAAGTGATCACCGATGATGTGGATGGGCGCTATGCCAATCTGCTGCTCGTGGTGAACTACGGGGCCCAGACCCGTGCGGGTGAAATCCTCAAGGCCCTTGAGAGCGAGCCTGAGCTGCGTCCGCGTGTGCGCGCTGCTTATCTCATCGGCCAGCGCCGCTGGGATCTCATGCTCGAGAACGGCATCACCATCCGCCTGCCGGAAGAAGACCCGGCCAAGGCGCTTGCTGCAGTGGTGAAGATGGACAAGGAAAGCGCCATTCTGGCCCGTGACATTGCCGCCATCGATCTGCGCCTGCCCGACCGCGTCGTGGTGCGGCTGACGGATGAAGCCGCGCAGCGCCGCCGTGACGCGCTGGACGGAAACAAGAAAGTTGCAAGAGGGGGTGCCAACACATGAGCCGCACCGGTTCCACCCTCTATCTGCCGCGCATGCGCCCCCTTCCGGGGCGCCGCGCCGTTGTAATGTCCGTGCTTGATGTGGGCTCCACCAAGATCTGCTGCCTCATCGCCAAGCTGACGCCGCGTGCCGAAGGTTCCGTGCTCGCTGGCCGGTCCCATGCCATTGAGGTTCTGGGCTACGGCTACCAGCGCTCGCGCGGGATCAAGTCCGGCGTGGTGGTGGACATGGATGCCGCCGAGCAGGCAATCCGCCTGGCCGTGGATGCAGCCGAGCGCATGGCCGGCGTGACGGTGGAATCCGTCATCGCCAACGTCAGCTGCGGCCGCCTGCAGAGCGAGATCTTCAGCGCCACCGTGCCGCTGGCCGGTGATGCTGTGAGCGAAGCCGATATCCAGCGTGTTCTGGTTGCCGGGTCGTCGCATACGGTGATGGAAGGCCGGGCGGTCAATCATGCGCTGCCGATCTCCTATTCGCTGGATGGCAACCGCGGCATCCGTGATCCGCGCGGCATGCTGGGCATGAAGCTTGGCGTCGACATGCAGGTCGTCACCACCGAAGTGCCGCCGGTCCGCAATCTTGAGCTTTGCATCAACCGCGGCCACCTGCACGTGGAGACGCTGGTGGCGACGCCTTACGCCAGCGGCCTGTCCACCATCGTGGATGACGAAGCCGAGCTGGGCGTCGCCTGCGTCGACATGGGCGGCGGCACCACGACCCTGTCCGTCTTCGTCGAAGGGCAGATGGTGCATCTGGATGCCATCGCTGTTGGCGGCCAGCACGTGACGACTGACATTGCGCGGGCCTTTGCCATGCGCCTTTCGGACGCCGAGCGTCTGAAGACCCTTCATGGTTCGGCCCTGCCGACCAGCGTGGATGACCGTGAGATGCTCACGATCCCGCCGGTGGAAGGTGACCTGCCGCATCAGATCCCGCGCTCGGCCCTTATCCGGGTCGTGCGTCCGCGGGTAGAGGAAATCCTGGAGCTGGTCCGTGACCGGCTGACGGCCTCCGGCTTTGCCGGGCGCGTCGGCAAGCAGATCGTCCTTACGGGCGGGGCGAGCCAGCTGACGGGATTGAGTGAAGTTGCGCGCCGGGTGATCGGCCGCAATGTCCGGCTCGGACGGCCGCTCGGGGTGGCCGGACTGCCGGATGCAGCCAAGGGGCCGGCATTCGCCGCCTCGGTCGGGTTGCTGATTTATCCGCAAGTCTCCCAGATCGAACAGTTTCAGCCGAAACACAGGCGGTCTGGATGGGGCGGCAGCACGGGTTACCTGGCCCGTGTCGGCCAGTGGATCAGGGACAGCTTCTGACGCGGCATCCGCGTCAGGGGAAACTGCCGGAAACGGCGAACTTCAAAGGGAAGAATGCGGAGCCCCCGAGAACCGGGTGCTCCTTTAGGGTCGCGAGGATAGAATGACCATCAACCTGAAGATGCCCGACATTCAGGAGCTGAAGCCGCGGATCACGGTTTTCGGCGTCGGCGGCGCGGGCGGAAACGCCGTCAATAACATGATCACGGCCGGCCTGCAGGGCTGCGACTTTGTCGTAGCCAACACGGATGCGCAGGCCCTTGCCATGAACCACGCAGAACGCCTGATCCAGATGGGCGTGGCTGTGACCGAAGGCCTCGGTGCCGGTTCCCAGCCGGAAGTCGGCAGCGCTGCTGCCGAAGAGGTCATCGACGAAATCAATGACCACCTGTCCGGCTCGCACATGGTGTTCATCACCGCCGGTATGGGCGGTGGCACCGGTACGGGCGCTGCCCCCGTCATTGCCCGGGCGGCTCGCGCCCAGGGTATACTGACGGTAGGTGTGGTGACCAAACCGTTCCAGTTCGAAGGTGCGCGCCGCATGCGCATCGCCGAATCCGGCATCCAGGAACTGCAGCGCAATGTCGACACTCTGATCGTCATTCCGAACCAGAACCTGTTCCGCATCGCCAATGCCCAGACCACCTTCGCCGACGCTTTCGCGATGGCTGACCAGGTGCTCTACTCGGGCGTGGCCTGCATCACCGACCTGATGGTCAAGGAAGGTCTCATCAACCTCGACTTTGCTGACGTGCGCTCGATCATGCGCGGCATGGGCAAGGCGATGATGGGCACCGGCGAAGCATCGGGCGAGAACCGCGCCCAGCAGGCAGCCGAAGCTGCCATTGCCAACCCGCTGCTCGACGAGACCTCGATGAAGGGCGCCAAGGGCCTGCTCATCTCGATCACGGGCGGTAACGATCTGACCCTGTTCGAAGTCGATGAAGCAGCCACCCGCATCCGTGAGGAAGTGGACGCAGACGCCAACATCATTCTGGGCGCGACCTTCGATGAAAGCATGGATGGCATCATCCGCGTTTCCGTCGTCGCCACCGGCATCGACAAGGAACTGCTGATGGGAAACGGTGAATTCGATGCCATTCCGGCACCGAAGACCGAGCCCGTCGCCCGTCCGGTCATCAACACCGCTCCGCGTCAGCCCGAGCGTCCCGTTGAGCGTCCGGCCGTGACCAGCTTCCAGCAGGATGCAGCTTCCCGCGCTCTGGCCAGCCTTGAGCGTGAACTGGCAATCAACGAGCCGGCTCCGGCTGCTCAGGTGAGCGAGGCTGTGGAAGCCAAATCCTTTCGTCCCGCAGCCGAAGCCGTAATCCCCGCTCCGGTCCAGGCCGAAATGCCGGCAGCTCCGCTGCAGCCGATGGTTCAGCAGCCGGTCCAGGCCGCCGTTCCGTTCGAGACCCCGGCTGCCGAACAGCCGATGGCTGCACCGCGCATGCCGCGCGTGGAAGACTTCCCGCCGATCGCCCAGCGTGAGCTGATGGCCCGTCAGCCGCAGCGCCCCGAAGCTGTTGCCCCGGCGGCTCCTGCTCCTGCACCGCAGCCGATGGCAGCGCCTGCGCTCGACATGGAAGAGCATGGCGATGACCGCCGTCCGATGGGTCTGCTGCGCCGTCTGGCCAGCGGTCTGTCCCGCCGCGAAGATCATGAAGAGCATGCCGCGCATGAGGCTGCTCCCGTCATGACCCCGCGTGCTCCGGCCGCCGCTCCCCAGCCGCAGATGCGTCCGGCTCCGCGCATGCCGCAGATGGCTCCGGCCCAGCAGGGCCGTCCGGCCGGTGCTGCCGGTCAGCTTGACATGCAGGGCCGCGCCCCGGCGCGTCCGCAGGTGCACAGCGAGGAAGACCAGCTCGAGATCCCGGCGTTCCTGCGCCGTCAGTCGAACTGAGTCTCCCCTGACCCTTCTTCCCTTGGACGGCCTGACACGGAATGTGTCAGGCCGTTTCCTTGTGTCTGGAGGGTTCCGTAGCGAATTCAATATGTTGATGTCCGGATTCGCGTTACAAACCGTAATAAAGCTTTATTTCTGACTTGGCCCTGCCGGGGCTATTGTGCTGCCAGTTCCAGAAGCGTTAACGCGCGGTAGCCAAAGTCATTTCAGTTTTCGGAATGACACTTTGACCGCGGTACCGGCATAGGCAGACCCGAATGACCAACCGTCTTGATTTCCAGACCACTGTGGCGGATCAGGTGACACTGACAGGCATTGGCGTCCATTCGGGCACGCCGGCCTCGGTGACCCTTCTGCCCGCAGATGCTGGAACGGGTATCGTCTTCCACCGCACGGACGTAAGCGACGACCTGCAGACGGACATTCCCGGCCGCTGGGATCATGTGACGGCAACGGCGCTCTGCACCGTGATGGCCGATCCTGCCCGCAACGGCGTGTCCACGGTCGAGCATCTGATGGCAGCCCTGCGCGGCCTCGGCGTTGACAATGTCATCGTCGAAATGGACGGGCCGGAAATGCCGATCATGGACGGCAGCGCGGCCGCCTTCGTGGAAGCCATCGACCAGGTGGGCCTGAAGCGCCTCGACCGCGGCCGCCGCTATCTGCGAATCAAGAAGCCGGTCCGCTTTGAGCAGAATGGCGCTTGGTGCGAGCTTCTGCCCTATTCCGGCACCCGTTTCGAGGTGACCATCGAATTCGAGACGCCGCTGATCGGCCGTCAGACCTTTGCCAGCGACATGACTCCGGATGTGTTCCGAAAGGAAGTGTCGCGCGCCCGCACCTTTGGACAGGTCAAGGAAGTCGAGAAGCTGTGGGCGATGGGCTTTGCCCGTGGCTCGTCGCTGGAGAATTCCGTCGCCGTTGCCGATGACCGGGTGCTCAACCCCGAAGGCACCCGCTGGGCTGACGAATTCGTCCGTCACAAGACGCTGGATGCGGTTGGTGATCTGGCTCTGGCCGGCCTGCCGATTCTCGGTCTCTACCGCTCTTACAAGGCCGGACACCGCATGAATGTGGCCATTCTGGCGGAGCTGTTCAGCAAGGCAGGGCAGGATGTGTTCGAAATTGTCGAGGCTCCGTCATGGCGCGAACATGGCAATGTCGAGCGGTCCGGGCTGGCTGCAGCGGCCTTCGGCCCTGAGGTTTCCTGAGTTTTTTGCACAAGTCATTCGAGTGAGGGCGCCCGGGAGGCGCCCGCTCTTTGTCTACGGTCACAAAAAAGCTCAAAAAAGACGACACACGGCGTGACGAATGCCGTCCGGTTCCGCTAAAAGCCTTAGCGAGGAACGTGTTTGGTAACCGGACTGTGGCCCCTGGGCAGGGGGCTCATGCATAACTCGGGCAAGGAGTGGTGAGGCGTGCTGCGAAACATGGCAACAGAGGCTGGCAAGCGTTCCGGCAGAAAGACTGCCCTTCTTGGCTCGATCATGCTGGTATGTGCACTGACCCTGTCGGCTTGCGCATCCAAGGACGATGACGACCTGGCGCTGGACGACACCCCGGCCGAAGTGCTGTTCAACGAGGGCCTGGCGCTGCGCAATGCGGGCCGCCTGAGCGATGCCGGCAAGAAGTTCTCCGAGGTGGATAAGGTCTACCCCTATTCCGAGTACGCCCGGAAGTCGCTGATCAACCTCGCCTACATCAATTTCTCGCTGGGCCGCTACGCCGAGACGATCACGGCTGCAGACCGCTTCATCACGCTCTATCCGGGCAGTGAAGATGCGGCTTATGCGCTGTATCTGAAAGGCCAGTCCTATCAGCGCCAGATCCCGGACATCACCCGCGACCAGAAGATCACCGAGCAGGCTGCTCAGACCTTCAGCGAGCTGATCCAGCGCTATCCGGACAGCGAGTACACGCCGGACGCCAAGGCGAAGCTGCTGATGGCGGAAGACCAGCTGGCGGGCAAGGAAATGCAGGTTGGCCGCTACTATCTGGAGCGGCGCAACTACATCGCCGCGATCAACCGGTTCAAGACGGTGGTGATCAACTATCAGACCACCCGCCATGTCGAGGAAGCCCTGTTCCGTCTGACGGAAGGCTATTACGCGCTGGGTGTGGTAAACGAGGCGCAGACCGCTGCGGCCATCCTCGGTCACAATTATCCTGACAGCCAGTGGTACAAGGACGCTTTCTCGCTGTTGCAGAAGGGCGGATATGAGCCCTCCGAGAACAAGTCGAGCTGGATCAGCCGCGCCTTCCAGGGGGTGAATGTGTTCTGATCCGGATTCCGGGTCATCAGGGCGGGGCAATTTCACATGCTGGCGACGCTGTCCATTCGCGATATCGTCCTCATCGACCGGCTCGACATCGAGTTTTCCGGCGGTATGACTGTGCTGACCGGTGAAACCGGTGCGGGCAAGTCCATCCTTCTTGACGCTCTCACCCTTGCCCTTGGCGGGCGGGGGGATGCCGGGCTTGTGCGCCACGGTGAGGCGCAGGGGCAGGTGGCCGCCGTCTTCGATGTTGCGGGCGCCCATCCCGTCCGCGCTCTGCTTCGCGAGAATGACGTGCCGGATGATGGCGATGTCATCCTGCGCCGTATCCAGACTGCCGATGGCCGCAGCCGCGCCTTCATCAATGATCAGCCCGTCAGCGTCGGCCTTCTCCGGCAGGCAGGGCAGATGCTGGTCGAGGTGCATGGCCAGCATGACGAGCGTGCGCTTGTAGATCCCGAAAGCCACCGCCTGCTGCTGGATGCCTTTGGCGTGCTGCAGGGCGAACTGACGGCGGTGGAAGCGGCCTTTTCAGCCTATCGCAAGGCGGAGAAGGCGCTGCGCGACCACAAGGCCCGCATTGAGGCTGCCCGCCGCGAAGCTGATTTCCTGCGTTCCGCCGTCGATGAGTTGAAGACCCTAGATCCGAAGCAGGGTGAGGAAGAGGCGCTGGCGCTGCGCCGGGCCGAGATGATGCAGGTGGAGAAGATCGCCACCGACCTCAACGAGGCATATGAAACGCTGAACGGCGGTGCGTCGCCAATCCCGGAATTATCCAGCCTCCTGCGCCGTCTGGAGCGCAAGGCCGATCAGGCGCCGAAGCTGCTCTCAAGTCCGGTGGCTGCGCTGGCAACGGCTCTCGACAACCTCGAGGAAGCGCGTTCCGGTCTTGAAGCTGCCATCCGCGAGACGGATTTCGATCCGCGCGAGCTGGAGGCCGCCGAAGAGCGGCTGTTTGCCCTGCGCGCTGCGGCCCGCAAGTTTTCCGTGCAGGTGGATGAGCTGCCGGCCCTGCGCCAGAAGATGGCTGCAGATCTCAACGATCTGGATGCAGGCGAGGAAAAGCTGGATGCGCTGGCGGCGGCCGCTGAAACGGCGCGCAAGGCCTTTGATGGCCTCGCGGCAAACCTTTCCGCCCGCCGCGCCACGGCCGCCCGTGCGCTGGAGGCGGCTGTTGCTGCCGAGCTTCCGGCGCTGAAGCTGGAGCGGGCGCGCTTCATCGTCGAGATGACCAGTGACCCGGAGAACCGGTCGGCAAGCGGCATCGATACGGTGGAGTTCTGGGTGCAGACCAACCCCGGCACGCGCCCCGGCCCGATGATGAAAGTTGCCTCAGGCGGCGAGCTGTCCCGCTTCCTGCTGGCGCTCAAGGTGTCGCTGGCCGACAGCGGATCGGTTCCGTCGCTGGTGTTCGACGAGATTGACACCGGCGTCGGTGGTGCCGTGGCCGAGGCCATCGGCCTGCGTCTTGCGCGGCTTGCCCGCTCCGTGCAGGTGCTGACGGTGACGCACGCGCCGCAGGTTGCAGCCCGTGCCAATGGTCATTTGCTGATTTCGAAGGAAGCGGTTGCCGAGGACCGGGTGGCCACCCGCATCACCCCGATTGAGGATGCGCACCGGCGCGAGGAAATCGCCCGGATGCTGGCGGGCAGCGTCATCACCGATGAAGCCCGTGCGGCGGCTGAAAAGCTCATGACCCACGCTCCGGGCTGAGTTGGGGGCTTGCGTGGAGCGTGGGCCATGAAGGCCAGGTGCGGGGGTGTTTCACCTGACTTGGAGGGGTTTGCGTCCGCCTTGTGCGGGGATTACTCCCGTGTCGTCGGCGTTGTCATCGGACCTTCCTGCAGATTCGGCAGCTCGATCTTGCTTTGACCCACATTCGGGATAGACAGCTCGATCACAGTCTTGTCTTCCTTGCCGAAGCCGCCTTGCGCAGCGTAGAGGGCAATGCCGGCCAGAGCTACAGCGAGAGCACCGGCTACGAACCATCCGGCATTACCGCTGATAAAGCGAAGCTTTGCTGAATTGTTGCCTGCGAGCATCTTGGACTCTCTTTCATCTGGCTTTAAATCGTCCGTTCAGGAGATGAACACGGTCGCCCCGCTTCCGGTTCCATCGGTGTATGATTTTTTTGGCGGCCGGGCCTTTGACCCTCGGGCTGCCGCTTTGTGGAAGACTGCCATGACCGGGACTGACAGCTCCAACGCCAACACCGCCGTCGAGACCCTGACGTTTGAGCAGGCGGCTGCCGAGTTGCAGCGGCTCGCCAGCGAGATTGCTTTCCATGATGCGCGCTATCACGGCGAGGATGCGCCGGTCATTTCCGATGCGGATTATGATGCCCTGCGCCAGCGCAACGCCGCCATCGAGGCGCGCTTTCCGGAGCTGATGCGGACCGACAGCCCGTCCGAACGGGTGGGAGCAGCACCTGCCGATGGCTTCGGCAAGGTCACCCATGCGCTGCCGATGCTGTCCCTCGACAATGCCTTTGCCGACGAGGATGTGCGCGATTTCGTGGGCCGGGTCCGCCGCTTCCTGAAGTTCGATCCGCTGATGGGCGAGCTTGCCGTGACGGCCGAGCCGAAGATTGACGGGCTGTCCCTGTCGCTTCGCTACGAGAAGGGTGTTCTGGTCAGTGCTGCGACACGCGGTGACGGTGCTGTGGGCGAGAACGTGACCGCCAATGCCCGCACCATCGCCGATATTCCCCACGCACTGCCCGCCGGAGTGCCGGAGGTGGTGGAAGTGCGCGGCGAGGTTTACATGTCCCACGCGGATTTTGCGGCCCTCAATGCCCGCATGGCCGGGAATGGCGGCAAGGTCTTTGCCAATCCGCGCAATGCGGCGGCCGGCTCCCTGCGCCAGCTCAACCCGGAGATCACCGCCTCGCGCCCCTTGCGCTTCTTTGCCTATGCCTGGGGGCAGATGAGCGAGGTGCCCTGTGACACCCAGTTCGACATGGTCCGCCGCTTCGGCGGCTGGGGCTTTGCCATCAACCCGCGCATGGTCCGCTGCACCAGCGTCGAGGAGCTTCTGGCCGTCTATCACGGCATCGAGGAAGACCGCGCCAGCCTTGGCTATGACATCGATGGTGTCGTCTACAAGGTGGACCGGCTGGACCTGCAGCAGCGGCTCGGCTTCGTCTCCCGCTCGCCCCGCTGGGCGATTGCGCACAAATTCCCGGCCGAGAAGGCCTATACCATCCTGCGTGACATCGAGATCCAGGTCGGCCGCACCGGCGCGCTGACGCCTGTCGCCAAGCTTGAGCCGGTGACGGTGGGCGGTGTGGTCGTCTCCAATGCAACGCTGCACAACGAGGATTACATCAAGGGCATCGGCACCGATGGCGAGCCGATCCGTGCTGGCGTGGACCTGCGCATCGGTGACACTGTGCAGATCCAGCGCGCGGGGGACGTGATTCCGCAGGTGATTGCGGTGGATCTGGAACGCCGCCCGGCGGATGCCACGGCCTTTGTCTTCCCCGTTGTGTGCCCGGCCTGCGGCAGCCATGCGGTGCGGGAGATCAACAGCAAGACGGGTCGTCCGGATGCCGTGCGCCGCTGTACCGGCGGCCTCGTCTGCCCGGCGCAGGCTTCCGAAAAGCTGAAGCACTTTGTCTCCCGCAATGCCTTCGACATCGAGGGCCTTGGCGACAAGCAGGTCGACGCCTTCTTCGCCGAGGGGCTGGTGCGCAGCCCGGCGGAGATCTTCACGCTGGAAGCGCGTGACAAACTGGCGCTGACCAAGCTGCGCAACCGTGAAGGCTGGGGCGCCGTATCAGCGAAGAACCTGTTCGAGGCGATCAACGCCCGCCGCCGCATCGATCTCAACCGCTTCATCTTCGCGCTCGGCATCCGTCATGTGGGCGAGGGCAACGCCAAGCTTCTCGCCCGCGCCTATGGCTCCTTCTCCGCCTTTTCCGCCGCCATGGAAGCTGCGCAGGACCGCAGCAGCGAAGCCTGGGCAGAGCTCAATGCCATCGACGGCATTGGCGAAACCGTGGCCGAGGCGGTGGTGCAGTTCTTTGGCGAAGATCACAACCGCGAGGCCCTTGCCGCGCTTCTGGCCGAAGTGACGCCGCAGGACGCCGAGAAGATCAGCGCCGAAGGCTCGCCGGTTGCGGGCAAGACCGTCGTCTTCACCGGCTCCTTGGAGCGCATGACCCGCGACGAGGCAAAAGCCATGGCCGAACGGCTGGGCGCAAAGGTCGCCGGCTCGGTATCGAAGAAAACCGACCTCGTAGTTGCCGGCCCGGGCGCCGGCTCCAAACTCAAGACGGCCCAGGATCTGGGCATCGAGGTGATCACGGAAGACGGCTGGTTCGATCTGGTTGGCGGGTGAGGGCGCTGGTACTGGGCATCCCGGTTTGGTGCGCAGCGGCAAGACCGGGATCTAGTAAGCCCGGTGCATAAGACATCAAACACCGGGGCTACTGGATCCCCGCCTGCGCGGGGATGACACTGCGATAGGTGGCCAACCGCAGTTCTCTGATCTCCTTTCCCCCATTATATTCCCCCCAAAGCCTCGCTCTTGCCGTGATTGTTGCTATATTGTTCTCCATGAGATGCACCCGAACCTTGGCTGGATGAATGACTGTGCCTCCCGGTTTTTCCGACGACTGGAGCGAGATTGACGCTGAGTATGATGCCGGGTTTGGGCCTGGATCAGCGCCTGTTGCGGCCCACAAGCCGCAAGGCGGCGGTATTGCGGCGCGGGCTCTGGCGGCGCGGCAGGGGGCTGCGCAGCAGGGCGGGGTGCCGGATTATTTCAATGGCCTTAATCCGGAACAGCGGCAGGCGGTGGAAAGTGCCGACGGGCCGGTTCTGGTGCTGGCGGGCGCGGGCACCGGCAAGACGCGGGTTCTGACCACACGCATTGCGCATATTCTGGCGAGCGGCCGGGCCTATCCCTCGCAGATCCTCGCGGTGACCTTCACCAACAAGGCGGCGCGCGAGATGAAGGAGCGCATCGCCCGCTATGTGGGTGAGGGCGTGGAGGGCATGGCCTGGCTCGGCACGTTCCACTCCATCTGCGTGAAGATCCTGCGCCGCCACGCGGAGCTGGTGGGTCTGAAGAGCAGCTTCACCATCCTCGACACCGACGATCAGCTGCGCCTGATGAAGCAGGTGATCCAGGCCGAAGGACTGGATGAAAAGCGCTGGACGGCGCGCATGTTCGCCTCTCAGGTGGACAGTTGGAAGAACCGCGGCCTGACACCGAAGGACATTCCGGAAGGCGAGGCCCGCTCCTTTGGCAATGGCAAGGGGCGCAAGCTTTACGAAGAGTATCAGGACCGGCTGTCCGTGCTCAATGCGGCGGATTTCGGCGACCTGCTGCTGCACTGCATCACCCTGTTCAAGACCCAGCCGGACGTGCTGAAGGATTTCCAGCGCCGCTTCCGCTACATGCTGGTGGATGAGTATCAGGACACCAACGTGGCGCAGTATCTGTGGCTGCGGCTCCTGGCGCAGGGCAATGCCAACATCTGCTGCGTGGGCGACGACGACCAGTCCATCTACGGCTGGCGCGGCGCGGAGGTGGACAACATCCTGCGCTTCGAGCACGATTTCCCCGGTGCGCTCGTCATCCGGCTGGAGCGGAACTACCGCTCCACCAGCCACATTCTGGGTGCGGCCTCGCACCTGATCGCACATAACGAGGGACGGCTGGGCAAGACACTGTTCACCGATGACAAGGACCCGGAAGCCGAACTGGTGACGGTGGCCTCTGCCTGGGATTCGGAGGAAGAGGCCCGCTCCATCGGCGATGAAATCGAGGCGCTGCAGGGCAAGGGGCATTCGCTCAACCAGATTGCCATTCTGGTGCGCGCGTCCTTCCAGATGCGCGAGTTTGAAGACCGGTTCATTACGCTGGGGCTGAATTACCGGGTCATCGGCGGCCCGCGCTTCTATGAGCGGCTCGAAATCCGTGATGCCATGGCCTATTTCCGCTGCGTGGTGCAGCCGGCCGACGATCTGGCGTTTGAGCGCATCGTCAACACGCCCAAGCGTGGCCTTGGCGAGGCGACGCTGAAGATCGTGCACGAACTGGCCCGGGCGCAGCGCATTCCGCTGATCGAGGCGGCAACGCAGCTGTGCCGCACGGAAGAGATCAAGCCCAAGGCACGCAAGGCGCTCACGGATCTGCTGGCTGATCTCGACCGCTGGCGGGCGCAGCTCACCCGCGTCAAGCATTCCGAACTGGCGGAAATCATTCTGGACGAGAGCGGCTACACGGCCATGTGGCGGCAGGACAAGTCCGCCGAGGCGCCGGGCCGGCTCGACAACCTCAAGGAACTCATCCGTTCCATGGAAGAGTTCGAGTCCCTGCCGGGGTTCCTGGAGCATATCGCCCTCGTCATGGACCGGGATTCGGCCGATGCGGCCGATGCCGTATCGATCATGACGCTGCATTCGGCCAAGGGGCTGGAGTTCGACACGGTGTTCCTGCCGGGGTGGGAAGAAGGTCTCTTCCCGCATCAGCGGGCGCTGGACGATGGCGGCCGCGCCGGGCTGGAGGAGGAGCGGCGGCTTGCCTATGTGGGAATCACCCGGGCACGGCAGCGGGCGAAGATCTGGTTTGCCTCCAACCGGCGCATTCATGGCTCCTGGCAGTCGAGCATTCCCTCGCGGTTTCTCGATGAGCTGCCGGAGGATCATGTTGAGGTGGTCGAAAGCTCCAGCCGCTACGGCGGCTACAGCGGCGGTGGCTATGGCGGGGGCAACAGCTACGGCGTGTCACGCTTCGACAGCCGCGATGCCTTCCAGAACACCTATTCGACACCAGGCTGGCAGCGGGCGCAGAAGGCGCGGGCGGGCGGCGAGGACTACGGGCGGCGCGGCGACATGCGCTCTGCCCGCAGCCGGGCGCAAGGTCCGCTGACCATCGAGGGCGAGCTTGTGGCCCGCTCCGTGGCGGACAAGCCGTCAGAGTTCGAGATTGGCGAACGGGTGTTCCACATCAAGTTCGGCTATGGCGCCATAAGGACGATCGAGGGCAACAAGCTGACCATCGATTTCGAGAAGGCCGGTGAAAAGCGGGTGATCGACAGCTTCGTCGAGCGGCATTGAGCGCAGGGCCGCACGCTGGTTTCCTGCGGTCTTCAGGCAACTGCCGCCCGAATAGGCTGGCTGTTTGGGGCCGCTGGGGCTATATCGGCCACGTCATTGCCAAGCTGCCGAGGATTTCATGCAGACTGTGAGAGTGCGGATCTGTGCCGCCGAACTGGAAGCCAAGCGTATCTACGGGATCGTGGAACAGGCCTATGAGGACGATGGCAATCCGGTCACGGTCTATGAATTCGTGCCGGATGGCTCGGTCTGGGCGGTCGAAATCCTCATGTTCGGCATGGAGCCGGATGAGGCAGCCGATGAGCTGAAGGACCGGCTGGGCGCTGATGCCTTTGCCGCGCCGGTGGAAGCCGAGGTGCTTGAGGATCTGAACTGGGTGGAGAAGAGCCTTGAGGGCCTGGCACCCGTCCCGGCAGGCCGCTTTCTCATCCACGGCAGCCATGACCGCGGCACTGTGCCAGCGGGCAGCATCGGCATCGAAATCGAGGCCGCGCTTGCCTTTGGCACCGGGCACCACGCCACCACGGAAGGCTGTCTGCGCGAGATCAGCCGTCTTCTGACCCACTGGCGTTTTGACAAGATCCTCGACATTGGCACCGGCACCGGCGTTCTGGCCATCGCGGCGGCCAAGCTCGCGCGCCAGCAGGTGATTGCCAGCGACATCGATCCGGTGGCAACGCAGACGGCAGCTGAAAACGCGGTGCTGAACGGTGTGGGCAATTTCGTGCGCACCTTTACGGCGGCTGGCGTGGAAGACCGGCGCTTTGCCGAATACGGTCCGTTTGATCTGGTGATTGCCAACATTCTGGCCCGTCCGCTGATGCAGATGGCCAAAAGCATCTCTGCCCGCATGACCGGCGATGCCACGCTGGTGCTCTCGGGCCTGCGAATCGAGGACGGCCCGCGCATCCTCTTCGCCTATGGCACGCAGGGCTTCCGCCTTGTGCGGCGCTTTGAAAAGAACGGCTGGATCACCCTGACCCTGACGCGCGGGCGCGGCTGAAGTCAGATCGGATGAGGATGAGGCGGGCCATGTGCCCGCCTTTTGCATGGGGTGGTGTCAGAGCGAGGCGCTCCGCCCGGGGTGACCGCGTCAGAGAACGGCAAGGCCATGCGGCCATCCACTGCTGACCGTTTTGACGTATGGCGGTCGTGTGCGTCAAGTTCTGCAATTTGGGCGGCCATGAATCTGGTCATGCTGCTTTTCGGAGTTGGAGCTTTTTGTGCTCCTTGAGATCGTCCATGTTGATGTAGCGGTTGGCCTCCATCCAGTTTTCGTTGGTTTCGACAGCTAGGGCCCTGACGAGGCGCAGGCAGCTTTCGGTGTTGGGGAAGATGCGCACGACATAGGTTCGGCGTCTTATCTCCTCGTTGAGGCGCTCGAGCATGTTGGTCGACTTCAGATGCTTGTGGTGCTG
>NZ_KB908218.1 GCF_000382365.1 Pannonibacter phragmitetus DSM 14782
GCGCCACCGGCGCATCATTCTGTCCGGTGATGGTCACCGTCACCGTCTGCTGCGAGCTGAGCCCGTTGCTGTCGGTAACGCGGTAGAGGAACGTATCCGTCGCCGTCTCGCCTGCTGCCAGATGCTCGAAGGCCCCGGCCGGATCGTAGGTGAAGGTGCCATCGCCATGGTTCACCACCGTGCCCAGCGTGCCGGTGACATCCACCTCAAAGCTGTGCGTGTCCGAAGCGTCCACGTCGGTGAAGTCCGCCGTCACCGTCAGGGCGGGGCCCTCTTCCAAGGCAGAAACAAACAGAGCAGGGGCGACAGGAGCATTCATGATGGATCACCACATACAATTCGAAAAAAGTTGCACAACCTAGGCAATTCATCTATTGCGAGAAATGTCCAGAAAATTATTTATACAATCGGAAATTGCCGTGAAAAACCGTGCGCTCAAACACACCTCAAATGATGCAAAAGCGTTAGTTGCGGCTGCCTGCCTGTTTACTTTTGGTGACAGTAACAAACTCTCGCTCACGTGATCTAGTCGAACACAACACTCCTATAACTCAAGATCAATGGGCCGGACGTGAGCGAAGATTCACTTCAAAGCGCATTTAGCAGCATTAAGCGCAGCATGTTCGTTGTCGGGCTCATCAGTTTTGTCATAAACCTGCTGATGTTTACCAGCCCACTTTATATGCTACAGATTTATGATCGCGTATTGGCGAGCGGGTCGCTCCCAACTCTGATTGTTCTGTCCGTGTTCGCTGTAACGCTTTACTTGGTCTATGGCATTCTGGAAGGTGGGCGGGGGCGAGTGCTGGCGCGGCTTGCCCAAAGAATAGATGCTCAAGTGTCAGGGCTTGTCTTTAAGGTTTCAACCCTGCTGCCGGTTTACATGGGACCGAAGGGAGCACGGCTTCGTCCGGTGCAGGATTTGGATGCGATACGCCAATTTCTCGCAGGCCAAGGTCCTACGGCAATTTTTGACCTGCCCTGGATGCCAGTCTATCTAGGCGTATTGTTTCTATTTCATCCACTACTTGGCGGTCTTGCAGTTGGTGGTGCAGCAGTCATTCTCATCCTGATTGGCATGAATGAAGCTGCGTCAAAAGGCCCTTCGGCAGAGGCGGCGAGGTCAGCTGCCCGGCGTGCCTTCACAGTCGAGTCAAGCCGCCGGAATGCCGAAGTCATCAAGGCAATGGCCATGACCAAGCAACTGGCAGCCCGCTGGGACACCGAAAATGCGAGATATCTCTCCACCCAGCGAAGGGCATCAGACTGGTCGGGCTTGTTCGGTACAGCGATCAAAACATTCCGCTTCATTCTTCAATCCGCGGTTCTTGGTCTTGGAGCTTATCTCGCGATCGAGCAAGAAATTACTCCAGGGGTGATGATCGCGGCTTCAATCATGATGTCGCGCGCGTTGTCGCCCGTCGAGGTGGCTGTTGGACAGTGGCGCGGATTTGTTGCTGCCCGTCAAGGCTACGGGCGCCTTTGCAATGTACTGAATGCACTGCCGGCGCAAGCCGCAGTCATGGATCTCCCCTTGCCGCGAAGCTTCCTGAAAGTAGAAGCGATCAGTTGTGCCCCGGTCGGAGTGGCAAGGCCCATTCTCCACGGCATCAGTTTCACGCTTTCGGCAGGAGACGGACTGGGCATCATCGGCCCGTCAGGCTCAGGAAAGTCAGTGCTCGCACGGGCTTTGACCGGCGCCATTCCGGTCCAGCGCGGCGCAGTCAGGCTTGATGGCGCGGAACTAGCGCAGTGGCCGGAAGACATGCACGGCAGGATCATCGGCTATCTACCCCAGGATGTTCAGCTGTTCGACGGTACGGTTGCTGAGAACATTGCCCGATTCTCCAGCGAAGCCGATTCGGCTGCAGTCATAGAAGCAGCGCAGCTTGCTAGTTTGCACGAGTTCATCACAGGGCTTCCTGAGGGCTACAATACCCTCATTGGCACAGAAGGAGAGCAGCTTTCTGGCGGGCAGCTACAGCGCCTCGGTCTCGCAAGAGCGCTCTATGGCAACCCATTTCTTATTGTTCTCGACGAGCCCAATTCCAATCTTGATGGCGCTGGGGAGACTTCGCTGACACAGGCCATCCGAGCCATGCGGCAGAAGGGATCAATCGTGATCATCATCGCTCACCGCCCAAGTGCTGTAGCTGCAGTTGAACAGATTCTCATGCTGAGAGATGGGCAGATGGCAGGGTTTGGCCCCAAGGACGAAGTCCTGCGCAGCCTCGTGACGCCTGTGGTCCAAACAGGAGTTGCGTGAGATGAACGTTGTGCCCTTATCGGCAGCGGCTGTCGATCAACAACTAGCGAATAGCGTCACAAAGCATTTTTGGGGCCTTCTGTCACTTGCAGCTCTGGTGCTCGGCGGCCTTGGTGTTGGGATGGCCTTCGCGACGATCTCTGGTGCTGTTGTCGCATCAGGAACCGTGGTGGTCGAAACCAATGTCAAGCAGGTGCAGCACCGGGAGGGCGGCATTGTACGCGAGATCTACGTGCGCAACGGTGATCATGTTGAGGCAGGCCAGCAGCTGGTCAGACTTGATGACACAGTGACCAAGGCGAATCTCGCCGTGGTTTCCACGCAGTTGCTTGACCTATACGCCCAGGAAGCAAGACTTCTTGCTGAACGGGACGGCGCCGAAACCATCACTTTCAGCACACGTGCCTCTGCTATTGGCGGAAGGGAGGAGATAAAGCTCACTCAAGAGGGGCAAATCAATCTCTTGAATGCAAGACGGGCCTCACTTGGAGGCCGCAAGGATCAGCTTGCCGAGCAGATCACTCAATTTGAGCGGCAGATAGATGGACTTGATGCGCAACAGATTGCCAAGGAAGCTGAAATTGCCTTGATTGATACAGAACTCGCAGATCTCACCGGGTTGCTCGAAAAAGGCCTTGTCTCAAAGCCGAGGGTCATTGCCCTACGGCGAGAGAGGACACGTCTCGAAGGTGAGAGAGGCGAGCTGATCTCCCGGATTGCGCAGGTGCGTGAAGGTATCAGTGAACGCCGCATCCAGATACTGCAGCTAGATGACGAAATGCAGGCCTCCGTTCTGGAGCAACTGCAAGACGTAAGGCTTCGCATCGCCGGTCTTGAGGAGCAGAAAATTGCAGCTGAAGATGAACTGCAGAGAATAGTGCTACTCGCTCCACAAAGTGGATTTGTGCACCAATTGGCAGTTCACACGATCGGTGGTGTCATCGCGCCTGGTGAAGTAATAATGTTGATTGTCCCGCAAGAAGACCTTCTTGTAATCGAGGCTCAGGTACAGCCCAAGGACATTTCACAAATTACTGCAGGTCAGACTGCGAGAATCAAGTTCCCGAGCTTTGACCAACGAACTACTCCCGATCTGACGGCCAGCGTCCAGACGATCTCCGCGGACCTGCAACGCGACGATGTAACAGGCCACGCCTTCTATGCGGTGCGGCTGGCAATTCCTGACAGCGATTTGACTAAACTGGATGGCAAGCGGTTGGTTCCAGGTATGCCGGCAGAAACTTTTGTAGAAACAGGTGACCGAACTATCCTCTCATATCTGATGAAGCCTCTATATGATCAGATTTCTCATGCGATGCGTGAAAGATAATATTTAATATACATACTATATAGGAATATTACTTCCCATTATCTCATCTCGCTCCACCTGCAGTGATGAAACGATATCGGTCACATCGTAGACTCTCTTACAAAGCTCGCGATATCCGTCCCAGTAATCCAAGTCTGTTGTCTGGCGCTCGAAGCTGGATGGATCCCACCAGTCTGACAGCCAGTTGGAGGGACGCGCCAGCTTGACGGCGAGGAGGGGATAAAGTTGGCCGTGGATCAGTTGGATGAAGTGTTCAGACTCCAAGAGGAGCCCGACGGAAGCCACATCCTGATAATGGAGCCTCAGTTTCCGGCAGGTATTTGAGAAACTGGCCAAATCATATTCGCCATGCCCACCGATCTGATCGCTCAGATTAAGTGTCGTCGTGAAAACCTCGCAGACAAAGTCATGCCTGTGAACGACGATTGCGACATTGCCTTCTCGTGACATGCTGCGCAGGAAGACGATTTTCTTGGGCTTTTCACGAACGAGTTCGTCCGCAAGCTTTGCCCCATAGCTTGAAATTGAGCCGACTTCATAGGGGCGGCCTTCGCCATGCTTCAACCATGCGGGACGCACGCCCAGGTATCGTGCAGCGCGATCAGATAACTCAAACGCAGGAAATACGGTACCACTAAAGACACGCTCCAGAAGCTCTGCGGTCTGCTCCGAGATGGCCTCCGCAAGCATGGAGACAGTAGTCTGCACCGAACTGGCATCGTTGATCTGTGCGAGCGCCCACCTGTACCTAGAAGCAGCGCTCGACATAAACGAGTCTTCAAGCCGGGCGACAATCTCAGCATTCATCGAACGGTTATTATCTTTAGCCGCTTCAGCGATTTTGTCGCGCATGCCGTCCGGAAAACGAACGACGAACTGGTCTTTGTCTTTGGCTTTTGTCTGACTCATCATCTTAGCTTGATACTACCGACACGCTATCGTGAAAATAGTCCCTTTAACTTGAGTTTTTTGATTTCACTTTTGACCAATCATTTTATATATCACGGTACTATCAAGACGGAGGAACCGATGAGTCGTCAAGATTGGTCCAAAATCCTGTTGCGCCTTCCGCATGAGGCACGGCAGTTCCTGGAGAACGAAACGCTGAAGAATGCATCTTCGCTGAACAGTGAGGTTGTGCGGTGCATACGGCAGCGGATGGAGGAGATGGAGAATTCGCAGGCCCATGCAGGCGGGCGTTCGCAAGTGTCCCAATCAGGGAGCCCGGCATGACTGACACCGGGATACTGCCCAGGGCGCTGACAGAGGCGAAGACGGCGGACGAGTGGGTTTCGATCTTTGCCGAGAAGGGCATCAAGGTCTCTGCCCGCCAGTTGACAGCGCGAGCCAGACGCCTTGGCGCATTCTACCAATGTACCCGGCCCATGCTGATGCACCCGGATCACATCGAACAAATCCTAACTCAGGCAATCCAATGCCGCTCGAACTCATCAAGCGCACAGATTCTGATGTCTGGCACCTCCGGGGCCGCATCGACGAAATCCCAAACAGCCCCTACTTCCGCAAGAGTACGGGAAAAACTCGAAAGGCTGATGCAGAAAGGTACCTAGGCTGGTTTAGAGATCAGCAGATTGAGGAGTATTACAGATCGAAGCTGCCAAAGATTGAGCAGCCGAAGATCGAGCCTCCGTTCCTGTTTGCTGATGCGATTGAACTTTACAATCCAACGCCGGAATTCGCCGGATATCTTCTGAAGGTTATGCCTTATCTGGAGGACAAGCCGGTCAGCGAGATCAATTCGAAGATGGTCCGGGAGCTAGGCCCCAAGATCTCGCCCAGGAGTTCAACCGAAACCTGGCGCAAGCAGATTATCAACCCGGTGCGCGCTGTCATTAATCACGCCCATGATCTTGGACGCTGCCAGCCCCTCAGGATCAAGGGCTACTCAGACAGCGAGCGCGAACGGCAAGACCTGTTACGGGGAAGGCAGAGCCGCGTTGAGAAGACACCGGGCGACTGGACGTGGATCTATCTGTTCCGCGAGCACACTGATCACCGTTTTGGGCTGTTGGCTCAGTTCATGTTCGAGACTGCAGCGCGCATCAGTCAGGCTCTCGCTCTGACGCCGGATGATCTCAATCTCGAGCGCTGTACCGTCTCCATGCCAGCCGCAAAAGGCTATCCCCGAACCGATGTGAAGCTATCGGATGAACTCGCCGCCGATCTTGCCAAGTTGCAGCCCCGCCGTCCGCGCCGGACAAACGATCCCAACCAGCGCCGCCCTCTGCTGCTGTTTGGCTATGCCTCGCGGGCAAGCGTCTACAAGCGCTGGAAACGGGTTTGCGATGCGGCCGGTATCGACCACCGTATGCCCCATGCCGCAGGCAGGCACGGCTTTGCCACCGAGATGCTGAACCGGCAGGGCATTGACCCGCATACCGTCGCCAAGCTTGGCCGCTGGAAAGATGTGAAACTACTCTTCGACACCTATGGGCATTCTGAGGACGGAGAGCGGAAGATTCTCGATGCGCTTCGTACAGGCCGCGTACAGGGGCTGGAGCGAGTGAAAACCAAGATACTGAAATCAAAGGAGAAAACCTGACATGCGAGCTTCCCTCCGAAGGCAGAGGCCAGGGGTTCGAATCCCTTCGGGTGCGCCATTTTTTATAGAAAACTAGAAAACGGATATCTTTGCAAAAGCCGGGAAGGGCCGTTGCCTGTTCGCTGTTGACGGTTTGCCTGCCCTTGCGTTAAATCGGAGCCGTCCAATCCAAGCCAACAGGGGATTGTAGATGCTGGAGCTTGTGACCACCCGCTGACTGTCCCGATCAACCGGGACATCCAGATGCACCGTTTCGCAGCGGCGGTTTTGCCGTGCCCGAAGGGTGCCAGGGTGATTTCTGCACACAGGCTTTTCCATGAACATCTCTCGCAGCGAACAGCGCGTTCTGCACGTGCTGGCGCAAGGCGGCTATATCCGCCATCACCGGTCCGGCAGCGGCCGCATAACGGACGTGCAGTGCTTCACGCGCGACGGCCTTCTCCTGTCCAATTGCACGCCCGAGGTCTTTGCCAAACTGCGGCGCAAGCGCCTCATTGAATCCAGGGCATCCAGCCCCTACCGGATTTCCGGCAAGGGACGCCTCTGTGTCCGGGCTCAGCCCGACAACCGTCAGGAGGCATTCGCATGATCATCCGCACCGAAATGGCCGCAGACACTCCGGCGATACGCCGCGTGGTCACCGAAGCGCTCAAGATGCTGGCGCAATCCACCGGCACGGAGGCCGCGATTGTCGAGGCGCTGCGGGCCGATGGGGCCCTTGCGCTTTCACTCATCGCCGAAGAGGACGGCGAGGTAACGGGCTATCTCGCCGCCTCCTGGGCCCGCATAGGGCCCGATGGCCCCTGGGGGCTGATCGGCCCTCTGGCGGTGCTGCCCGAACGGCACCGTCAGGGCATTGGCACGGCGCTGATGCGCGAAGCACTGCGCCAGCTCAGGCCGCTGGCGCGCGGGGCGGCGCTGGTGGGCAGCCCGGCCTATTATGCCCGGTTTGGCTTCCGGGCCTTTCCCGGCCTGGGTGTCACGGGCGTTCCTTCCAGTGTGGTTCTGGCGCTGCCTTTCGACGGGCAGGCCCCGCAGGGAGAGCTGATCCATCACCCTGCCTTCGGACTGAACCAGCCGGACTGACACTTGGCCGGGCCGCATCGCCACAGGATACGGCCCGGTCATCCCTTGTCGTCAGAAGGGCTTGTCGAGGCGAAGCCGGATCAGCTCGAAGGGCAAGCCGTTGTCATCCTCCGGACGCCGGCCCACCTCCGTGAAGCCCAGCCTGCGGTAAAAGCCATGGGCGGCCTCATTGCGGGCATAGACCTCCAGGTCCAGGCTGCTGCGGCTCTTGAGCGCATGAATCACAAGCGCCCTGCCAAGGCCGCGCCCGTGTTGCGCCGGGTCCACAAAAAGACCACCAATAAAGCCATCAAGGAGGCCGATGAAGCCGGCCGGCTGGCCATTCACCTCGATGATCCAGGTTTCAGCCATGGGCAGATAGATCTCTGCGGTCAGCTTCTCCTGGGCATCGAGCTGGTCCTGGCCCAAAAAGGGATGACCCAGCTCGGAGGCTGCCCGCCAGATGCGGAGCAGGCAGCAGGTATCATCCGGCCGGTACGGCCTGATGCAAAGGTCAGTCATGTTCATAGTTCCATCAGTCAGGCGCAAATGCGCACAATCAATCGTTCGGCCGGATGGCCGCTCACCCAATAGGGTCAAACTGGATTGAAGCGTCTGCGCATAAATCTCCCTGGCTGACTGAGCCTGTCCTAGACGCGCGGCCCCTTGCTGTCAACGCAGCCACCCTCTCCCGCGATTGACAAGCCTCCATTCCCGGCGCAAAGGTTGGGCTTCACCTTGGGGTGTCCCGTGCAAGGGGCTGAGATACTGCTGGCGATGCAGCGCAGTGACCCGTTGAACCTGATCCAGTTCACGCTGGCGGAGGGATGGTGCGTGATGCGCGAGGGTCTGGCGTTTGCCAGCGGGCGCCTCACAAAGCCCTTCCGCCCGTGAGACCGATGCCACGAAAGCCGGAAGCGGATGCGCCAGACACACTCTCGCCTTTCCAGACTGTCAGGCTCTTCTACGGTGCTCGTGCGCGGGGCAGGGGTTGCCGGGCTTGCGGCGGCGCTCGAACTGTCCCGCCTTGGGCTTGCCGTCACCGTGGCCGACACCAGTCCGGCGCCGGGACATGGGGCTTCCTTCTATGCCGGCGGCATGCTGGCGCCCTGGTGCGAGGCGGAGACCGCCGGGCCTGAGGTGCTGAAGCTTGGGCTGGAAGCTGGAGACTGGTGGGAGGCGGCCGTGCCGGGGCTTGTCTCCCGCAAGGGCACGCTGGTTCTGTGCCCGCCGCGCGATCAGGCGGAACTGCGCCGTTTTGCCAGCCGGTCCTCTGGACACCGCATGGTGGATGCTGTGGAGATTGCAGAGCTGGAGCCTGCGCTGGCGGGACGTTTCATGACCGGATTGTTCTTCGAGGAAGAGGCGCATCTCGACCCGCGCCTTGCCATGACGTCGCTGTGGAAGCAGCTGGAAGCGCAAGGCGTCACATTCCGCCTGGGCGATGCGGCGCAAGCGGCAGAGAGCGAGGCATCCCTCGTCATAGACTGCACGGGCCCCGGCGCCATAGACCGGATACAGGGCCTGCGCGGTGTGCGCGGCGAGATGCTGTATCTGGAGACCGGCGAGATTTCCCTGTCGCGGCCCGTGCGGCTGCTGCATCCGCGCCATCCGCTCTATGTGGTGCCGCGCGGCGGCGGGCGCTTCATGGTGGGGGCGACCATGATCGAAAGCGACGATGGCGGCCCGGTCACGGCCCGCTCGGTCATGGAACTGACCAACACCGCCTATGCGCTGCATCCGGCCTTCGGCGAAGCGCGCATTGTGGAGCTTGGCGCCGGAGTGCGTCCGGCCTTTGACGACAACATGCCGCGCGTGGTGGCAGAGCGGGAACATCTGCCCCCCGGCACGGATCTGGCCGTGGCCGGCATGTACCGGCACGGCTTCCTGCTCGCCCCGGCCCTCGCCCGGCAGGCAGCGGATATGGCCGCACGGCGGCTGATGGAAAACAAGGGAGATGCAAACCCATGAATGTGCTGGTGAATGGCGAGGCCGTGGCCTGTGCGGCGGAAACCCTGCCCGCCCTGCTGCTGGAACTCGATTATGAAAGCGACTGGCTGGCCACCGCCGTCAACGGCGAACTGGTGCCGCGCGAGGCACGGGATGCCTGCGCGCTGAACGAGGGTGACCGGATCGAGATCCTGTCCCCCATGCAGGGAGGCTGAGATGAGCCTCAAGCTTTATGACTGCGAGATCACCTCGCGCATGCTGCTGGGCACGGCCCGCTATCCTTCCCCTGCCGTGCTGGCTGATGCCGTACGGCGCTCGAAGGCGGAGATTGTCACCGTGTCGCTGCGCCGGGAGACGGCGGGCGGGCGCAATGGCGGCGCCTTTTTCCAGATGATCCGGGATCTGGGTGTCAGGGTGCTGCCCAACACCGCCGGGTGCCACAGCGCGTCCGAGGCCGTGCTGACGGCGAAAATGGCGCGCGAGGTGTTCGCCACCAACTGGATCAAGCTGGAGGTGATCGGCCACCACGACACGCTGCAGCCGGATGTGTTCGAACTGGTGGAGGCAGCGCGCATTCTCAGCGCCGAAGGCTTCGAGGTGTTCCCCTACACCACCGATGACCTGATCGTGGGGGAAAAGCTGCTGGCTGCCGGATGCCAGGTGCTGATGCCCTGGTGCGCGCCCATTGGCACGGCTGCGGGCCCGCAGAACCTTGCCGCTCTCAGGTCCATGCGTGCCGCCTTTCCGGATGTGCCGCTGATCGTCGACGCCGGGCTTGGCCGACCCTCCCATGCCACCACGGTGATGGAGCTGGGCTTTGATGCGGTGCTGCTCAACACGGCCGTGGCCGGGGCAGCGGATCCGGAGCTGATGGCCGAAGCCTTTGCCGGGGCGGTGGAGGCGGGGCGCCAAGGCTATCTTGCCGGATTGCTTGAACCAAGGGACATGGCCGTGCCATCAACCCCTATCATTGGCAAGGGAGCCTTCGGATGACGCTTGATCCGTTCTATCTCATCGTCGACAGCGCGGACTGGATCGCGCGCCTTGTGCCGCAGGGCGTGAAGCTGGTGCAGCTTCGCGTCAAGGGCTGCGAACCTGAAGAACTGCGACGCCAGATCCGCGAGGCAAAAGCCGTGTGCGAGGCGCATGGCGCCACACTGGTGCTGAACGACTACTGGCAGATGGCCATCGACGAAGGCTGCAGCTGGCTGCATCTGGGGCAGGAGGATCTGGCGGAGGCCGATCTTGCCGCCATCCGCCGCGCCGGGCTGAAGCTGGGACTCTCCACCCATGACGAGGCCGAACTTGAGACGGCGCTTGCCGCGAAGCCCGATTATGTGGCGCTGGGTCCGGTCTATCCCACCATCCTGAAGGAGATGAAGTGGGTGCCGCAGGGGCTGGAAAGGCTCGGCATCTGGAAAAGCCGCATTGGCGCATTGCCACTCATCGGCATTGGCGGCCTGACGCCGGAACGGGCGGAGGCGGCGCTTGCCGCAGGGGCTGACAGTGCAGCGGTCGCCACCGACATCACCCGCAACACAGATCCGGAAGCGCGCGTGCGCGAATGGCTCGCCGCCACGGCCCGCTGGCGCTGATCGCCAGCGGGGGGACCGGGCCTCAGGCCTGCAGCGGTACGCTCATGCGCACGGTCAGGCCATGGCCGGTGAATTCACGCTCGATCTTGCCACCCAGCTCGCCGCGGATGCTGGCGTCAATCAGCCGTGTGCCGAAGCCCTTGGCTGTGCCGGGTTCCACGGCTTGTGCGGATTTCTCGGTCCAGACAAGCTGAAGCAGCTTGCCCTTGGGGGTGGCTTCCAGCGTCCAGTCCACGGTCAAGGCCCCTCCCTCATCGCCAACGCGGGCATATTTGAGCGCGTTGGTTGCCAGCTCGTGGAAGACGAGACTCAGCGCATGCGCAGCCTTTTCGTTGAGGACAACCGGAGGACCGCACAGCTTTTCACGCTGGAGCGCTTCGCCGAATACCTGCTCCAGCTCCTGCTCCAGAAGCTCGTTGAGCCCGGCCCGCTGCCAGCGGGACCGGGTCAAGAGGTCCTGCGCATTGGCCATGGCCTGCAGTCTGGAGGCGAAGGAGGAGGAAAAGCTCTCCAGCGAGGGAGAACTGCTGGCCGTCTGCCGTGCAATGGCGAGGATGCGGGCGATCGAATTCTTGATCCGGTGCTTCATTTCCTGAAGCATCAGATCCTTCTCGGCGATGACCTGCTGCGACAGGGTTTCCAGCTCGCGCCGGGCTTCGACGGCCCGGTTCTGGTTGCGGATGGAAACCGCCAGGGCCGCTGCAAACAGCAGTGAAAACGTGCAGATCAGCAGCGAGCGCCAATGCGCCCCGATGCCGTTTTCAACGTCCGGCTGCCGCACCCGCACGAGCCAGCCGCGGCCCGCAACGGTGATTTCTCCTGACATGGACTGGAAACTCTGCTCCGAAAGTTGCGCATAGTCTTCGGACCGGAAAAGAACGGGCTGAGTGGAACTGTCAGCCCCTAGATCCGTCACCTCGACCTCGACAGGCAGCTCCTGCGGATGCGTCAAAGACGCCAGAATGAGATCTCCCGCGCGCACCGGCGCATAGATGAAACCGTCCGGGTGCCGGCCGGGTTCATCGCCCAGCGCACGCGGCTGGCTTCCGCGAAAGGGACTATAGACCAGAAAGCCTGACTGTTTTTCTGTTCCTGTCTCCTGCACCAGTTCAACCGGCGCCGAGGCATGGGGCTTGCCGGTTTCCATGGCACGCGACATGGCGGCCCGGCGCAGGGGCTCGCTGAACATGTCATATCCGATGGCCCGGGCATTGCGTGAGGCCTGCGGCTCCAGCATCACAATGGGCGTGCGCCAGTCTTCTGCGGTGGCATTGGGCCAGACGGCAGCTTCAGGCCCGAAATGGACGGACAGAGCCTCATTCACAGGGGCCTCAGCCCCGGTTCGGATCAGTTGTGCAAAGCCGACGCCCTGCAGCCCGCGAAGCTGGCCCGTCAGCTCAAGGCCCAGAACGAAGGTGCGAAACTCGTTATGCCCGGCAACGCCCCCCGCAGCCTCGAAAAAGGCCTGGGTGGCAGCCAGCACACTGAGCTGCTGGTCTATCCGGCTGCTGACCCTGTCAATGGCTTCCCGGGCAACGGCTTCAAACCGCTGCCGTTCTGCCGTTGTTTCGGCCTGAAAAACGGCCCAGGTCAGCCACAGTCCAACACAGACCACGGCAAGAAACACGGCCGGGGAGAGATACTTCCTCATGACATCTGCAACCGTGCTCAGGGGACAGGGCGTACACACACCCTGCCGGTTAGGGGAGTAAACGGCGTGCCTTGTCAGGTTTCAATAGGTTACGTTAGGATAATGTGGTGAATTTCCGGAGTTAACCCCATCTGGCCGGAGGAATCAGGCCGGATGGGGCTCCAGGGGAAACTCGATGCTGTATGTCACCAGACGCGGCGTAAGGCTGTAACTGGCCTTGCCGTTGACAGCCTGCGGCACCACCCGCTCCAGCACGGTGCTGCCAAAATGCCGGTCATAGGCCGTGCGGGATGTCTGGGCGGCACCTGCCGGGGCATCCGTCTCGCCGGCCTGCGGCGTCACGGTTTCGATCCAGACGATTTCCGCAACACGCACTCCGTCCTGCTTGCTCACCCGGCAGCGCACCGTGACCGGCGGGCCAACGGTCAGCGCCGTTCCGTAGCTGACGGCATTGACCATCAGTTCATGCAGGGCGAGGCCCACATGCAAGGCCGCATTCGGGTCCAGCAGGGCGTTATCGCCCAGCACCTCGACCAGATGCGGATTCTGCGGGACATAGCGGCTGACCTGCTGGCGCACCAGATCCTCGAAATAGGCTCCATGCCAATTGGAGTCCGTCACAAGATCCTGCGACTGCGCGAGCGAGTGCAGCCGCCCCCGGAACTTGGCCAGAAACTGGTCCATGCGGGTCGAATGCCGCGCTGTCTGCGAGGCAATGCTCTGGATGATGGCAAGGAGGTTCTTGGACCGGTGACTGACCTCGCGCAGAAGCGCCCGGAGTACCTTCTCGCGGCGGGTCTTTTCGGTGAGGTCGGCGATCGTCGTCAGCAGATAGGGACGCGCACCGAAGGACGTTACCTGTTCCACATTGAAGGAAAAAACCCCGGCCTCGCCGAGATCGGCTTCAAGGGAAGCAGGCTCACCCGAGGCCATGACCTGAGCCTTGCTGGCCGCCAGCATTCCGGCCACCTCGTCACCGAAAATAGCTGCATCCGTCGGATGGCCTGCCTCCGGATCCAGCCTCCAGGGCGCGGGGAGATTGGCGGCATAGACATAGTTCAGCTGGCTGTCCTGCAACGTCAGACAGATACCTGACCGCTCCAGCGCCAGCAGCAGATATTCACGAAGATGGGTCTCCGGCTGCCCCGGGTCCTTCCAGATCAACCGATGAACCACCGGCACTACTCCAACTGTCGCAGAAAGGGGCTCCGCTGCTTTTGCAGCCAGCCCCCCCTGCTGTTCGCTCCGGAACATCACCTCTGCCCTAGCCCCGGCGCAGCACACCAGCGACTAGGGACAGGACGAGGAAGACCAGAAACACGAAGAACAGAATCTGTGCAATGCCGGCAGAAGCACCGGCAATGCCACCAAACCCCAGCACACCTGCGATGACCGCAATTACGAAAAAAACAGCCGCGTAATAAAGCATGTTCAGCTCCTTTCGTGGGGCGGAGGCCTTGTCTTTACTGACAAGAACTTCTCCGCCTGAAGAGTTTTGTTAACCTCCACCGCCGGGGGCCCCGCGCATCTGGAAGCAGTTCGCTGATCATGAAACGGCTGAATGTCTTTCTGGTTCCATCACATGCGCTTCAGAGCGGTTGAAAAAGCCTCACTCGGCGGCAGCCCTTGCGCTTTCATCGAAGAACAGGGCCTGGCTGATCAGCGCTTTGACCATGTCCGGATTGAACGGCTTGGTCACAAGGAACGCCGGTTCCGGCCGCTCGCCGGTCAGCAGGCGCTCGGGGAAGGCGGTGATGAAGATGACCGGCACCGTCACGTCGGCGAGGATTTCGTTCACCGCATCCAGGCCGGAACTGCCATCGGCAAGCTGGATATCGGCCAGGATCATCCGCGGCCGGGTCTCGCGGAACAGTTCCACGGCCTCCGCATGGGTGCGGGCAATGCCGGTGACCCGGTGGCCCAGCCCCTCCACCATCTGTTCGATATCCATGGCGATCAGCGGCTCATCCTCGATGATCATGATATCGGTGGCCACCTGACGGGAGATGTCCTCCGCCGCCTCACGCAGCAGAGCGCCAAACTCGGTTTCCGTTACGGACAGAATATCGGCCGCCTGGGCTACGGTGAACTCTTCCACGGACACCAGCAGGAAAGCGAGGCGGCTGCGCGGCGGCAGAGACGCAAGGTAACTGGAGGCGCGGCGCTCCCACAGGAACGGCGATTCCGACGTCTCGATCTCGATCAGCGTGGAACCAAAAAGCGTGGCAAAGAGTTTGTAAAGCGCAACCCGGTCGTCCTGCGCCTCTGGCAGAAGCGACACATCGGCAATCAAGGCCTCGAGGGTCGCCGCGACATAGGCATCGCCTGATGCCTGCGAGCCGGTCACGGCTCTGGCGTAGCGGCGCAGATAGCTCAGGTGAGGTGCAATACGGGTCGAAAGCGACATAAAAAAACGCTCCATAGGGCTTTCCGGGTGGCGTCCAGAATGGAACTGCGCCGGGAAACCGGATTTTGACCGCCCGCACGCACGGGCATCTTGGTAGAGAAACGCCTGGCTCCAAAAAAAGTTCCTCCTGCCTGGAACTTTTTTTGACGGCCCGCATTTTCCTGACAGATACGAAACGGATGCATGATGCCCATGAACGACTGGAAAAAGCCCGGAACACCGGACGCTGGCACTGGAGCGCTGGATGGCGCTCATGCCCAGCAGATCTCGGCCCGTCTCCGCCAGCTTTACGACACGGTACAGAACGAAGGGATTCCCGACCGGTTCCTCGATCTTCTGGAGCGCCTCGACGAAGCTGAGGAGAGGAGCTTGAAGAAATGACGGCAGCGGGGACGGCAGACACGGCGCAGGCGGCAGACCCGCGCAAGATCTTCAAGCGTGAGATGCTCGCCTGCCTGCCAAGCCTGCGCGCCTTTGGTGTGTCGCTGGCCGGGAACGCCGACAGGGCCGATGATCTGGTGCAGGACGCCATCATGAAGGCCTGGGCCAAGCAGGAAAGCTTCGAGCTGGGCACCAACATGAAGGCCTGGCTCTTCACCATCCTGCGCAACGAATTCTACAGTCAGGCCCGCAAGCGCGGCCGCGAGGTGCAGGACAGCGACGGCCTGTTCACCGAGCGTCTCGCCGTGCATCCGGGCCAGTATGGCTCGCTCGACCTGCAGGACTTCCGCAAGGCGCTGGAAGAGCTGCCCGACGATCAGCGCGAAGCCATCATTCTGATCGGCGCCTCCGGCTTTTCCTATGAGGAAGCGGCGGAGATCTGCGGCTGTGCCATCGGCACGATCAAGAGCCGGGTCAACCGCGCCCGCAACCGCCTGCAGGAACGGCTGCAGATCAGCGGCGAAGAAGATTATGGCCCCGACAGCCTGTCTGCACCGGCCACCCAGAAGCTGTTTCACGGCTGACCGCGAATCAGCCTTTTGGCCTTGCCTGCGGCGGGCAGACCTGCCCTTCGTTCCGCCCGCTTGTGCTCTATGATTGAAAGGCTGCGGCACGAAAGAGAGTTTGAATGCGCGTTACAGCACTTCTGAACCGGGATGGCGGCACTTTGAAGACTGCCGACATTCAGGCGGTCTGCAACCGTATCGAGGCCGAATTTTCCGCCGCTGGACATGAGGTGCAATGTATCGTCACCTCCTCCGCCCGCCTTGAAGACAATCTGAGCCGCATTGCCGGGGATCCGGCAGCAGAGGTCATCCTTGCCGGCGGCGGGGATGGCACCATCTCGGCTGCCGCTGCGATGGCCTACCGGTCCGGCAAGGTGCTGGGCGTGCTTCCGGCCGGGACCATGAATCTCTTTGCCCGCTCGCTCGCCATTCCCTTGCCGCTCGACAAGGCCATCGCGGCGCTGGCGAAGGCAGAGGTGGTGCGCTCCGACATTGGCCTGATGAACGGCCGGCCCTTCGTGCATCAGTTTTCCCTCGGCCTGCAGGCGCAGATGATCCGGGAGCGCGACAAGGCGGAACATGCCTCGCGCCTTGCCAAGATGTGGGGCAGCTTCCGCGCTTTCCTGCGCTCCACCTTCCGCCCCTTTTCCTTTCGCGCCAAACTGCGCACCGGCAGCGAGGTCCGGGGCGGCCGGTTCAGCATCATTGCCGTGTCCAACAACGTCTATGGCGAGGGCACGCTGCCCTATGCGGCCCGGCTGGATGAGGGGGTTCTGGGTGTCTACAGCGTCCACCGGCTGACCTCACTGGAAACAACGCTGCTGGCCGCCGACCTTGCCCGTGGCGCATGGCGCTCCAACGCCAATCTGATGTATGACCGCGCCCGTGAGGTCGAGGTGGAACTCTCCCCTTCCATGCGCCGCAAGATTGGTGTGCTGGATGGCGAGCTGGTCGGCCTGCCGCTGAAGATCACCGTAAAGATCGAGCCGCAGGCTCTTGCCGTGCTGCGTCCGGCTGCGGCCGGGGCAGCGTGAGCCCCCTCCGGCGCCGGTCTCCTGACAACGGAAAATCCCGGCACAAGGCCGGGACGAATGCAGATGGCTGGCTTGGCAAGGGTTTGTTCCAAGGCTCCCGATGCAGGCGCATCACGGCAAGAAATTGCTCTGGAACATGGCTCTGGCACCGCACGGGCTTGGCCACCAACTCACTGAGCCAAGCTCAGTGAGTGGTGTTATTCGCTGCCGGACGAGCGGGTGCGGGTGGCGAGGAACAGGCCGGCTATTGCGAGAACGGCCAAACCCATGGTCTTGCCCTTTCCGCCGGCCAGAAGGGGCGCAGCTGCGGCAAGGGCGATGGCGTTGAGCGCGCGTTTCTGCTCGCGCTTGCGCCGGTCCTGCCGGTTCAAAACCATCATGATGGCCACCAGAAGCGCCGCCAGAGACAGCAGCAGCAGAGCACCGGCGAAAAGAACGGCAACCGGATCATATCCGGTGCGGACAACCCAGATCACGGCGGCGGTGGCGCCGAAGCCCCAGGCGGTGAGGACCAGCAGGGCACAGGCCCCAAGCAGCAGGACGCTGCGGCGAAGCTGCCGCAGCCTTCCTTTTGCGTCACCCAGGGTATCCAGGGCGAGGGAAGCCAGAAGGCGCATGGTTTAGCGCCGCAGCAGCAGGGCTGCCAGAACGCCGGCACCTGCGGCGATGGCAAGCGCCTGAAGCGGACGGGCGCGAACCTGCGTGACAACCTTGCCTTCCAGATCGGCAAGCTCTTTCTTGAGGGTTTCCAGCGCGTCCTCACCGGCGACCTTCAGGTCATCGGCCTTGCCGCTGCCATAGCTGGCGACGGCCTTTCCGAGATCGGTGACATCGGCCCGGACGCGGGCGATGCGCTCTTCCAGATCCTTGGCGGAAACAGACTTGCTGGTGTCATTTGCGGCATTCTGAACTGCTGCGGGCATGATATGCTCCTGTTGTCAGATTTTGCGGCCGGACTGGCCGTCATTTCTCGGAGAAGATGGATCCGGCTGGTGGCGCCCGCAGCTGCGGGCGCCAGTCACGATCAACGGATGACCGTGGTTTCCGGGCTTTGCCTGTAGGCTTCGAGCGTGTAGGCCGGGGCGTTCTCGATGGCCTCCGGCGTCACTGACGTGGTGGCCTGAATGGCGCCTTCGGCATCACGCTGGATCATAATGTTCGAAGCCCCAACGGCGACCGGCTTGCTGCCGATGCCAAGCACGCCACCTACGTCAACCACATAGGCTTCTGCCTTGCCGGCGGGTGCGAGCACCACGTCGGAGATCTTGCCGGCCGTGTCGCCGCCAGCCGTAACCAGGCTGGTGCCGATCAGGCTTTCGGTGCTGATCACATTGACACCTGCAGCCTGTGTGCTGCCTGCCTGACCTGCGGCACCGGCGCCCGGCATGGCCGTGGTGGTGCCTGCGGTTTCATCGGTCAAACCGGCTGATTCCTTCAGCTCGCCGATCACAGACGGGCCAGTCAGGCTGGTCTTGTCGAAGGCAGGCTCGGCATTGAGCTGCTGCGGCGTCATCTGCACCATCAGGCGGCTTTCGCCGTTCTGATCGATCCAGGTCAACTGATCGAAGGGAACGGCAACGTCCTTGCCTTCGGAATCAGCGGTGCTGTCAACCGAGATGATCACGGCGTTGACCTCGCCTGTCTCGGTCATCGCTACATCGGACACCTTGCCGATGTGCTCGCCTTCGGTGGAACCAGTCGCATGGACGTCCTCACCGATCAGGCTGCTGGCGGCAACCTCAGACGTGATGCCCGGCAGGCCGGACGGAGCGATGGTGCCGGACGGCTGGCTCATGTCCTGTCCCGGCATGACACCCGGCTGTGCATCCATCGGAGCACCAGGCATCACGCCAGGATTTTCGACAGACGGCGCCGTTCCTGTTGCGTTATTCATGTCCTGTGCCATTGCCGGAGCGGCAACAAGTACAGAAACAAGAGCGGTCGTAGCAAGAATCCTTTGGATCATTATTTATCCTCCATTTCTTGCAGATGGCCCCGCTGATCCCTGAATTGAGAAACAACTGAAAGCCATCCTGTTTTTCCCACACACGGTAGCAAAACACACCACGGAGAACTTTGTTCCAAAATTTTTTGCTGCACGCTCCGCCGGACCGGTCGCATCAATCATATTTACTTGAATCAAAAACTCAGGTATCGAAGGCCAAATCAAAAACTCAAGGTTGCGTACCCGTGACAAAAATCCGGATGCTGATGCTGGCCTTGGCGGCCAATGCATTCCATCAGGCGGCATTGATCGCCCTTGTGCCGGTATTGCAGCATCTTTTCGGTGTCAGTCTTGCAACGCTCGGGGCCCTGGTCGGGCTTGGCCTGCTCGCGGCTGCTCTTGCCATTCCGGGCTGGGGCCGTGTGGCAGCCAGCCGCGGGCTTGACCGGGCCCTGAAGCTGACGCTGACAGGGGCCGGCCTCGGCGCCATGATGATGGGCGCAGGCATTGCCGCAGCAGCATACGGCTGGCTCGCCGCCCTGCCGGCCTTCGGGCTTCTGGCCGCCGGACGCCTGATCTACAGCCTCAGCGCCCCGGCCATTCTGCCGCTGGCGCAAAGTGCAGGCACGGTCAGAACACAGCAGAACACCGGAACAGAGGGCGCGGCGCTGGCCGGTCACATCGGCCGCCTCAATGCCATGAACGGCATTGGCCGCCTTGCCGGAAATGCCTTGATCGCACCCCTGCTTCTGCTGGGCGCCTGGGCGCCCGTTCTGCTGCCACTGCCGGTCTATCTGGCGGCGCTTGTGCTTTTCCTGCGTCAGGGCGCTGGCGGAAAACCTGCCGTCCGCCCGGTTCCGAAGAGGGAAGCTGCCGCGGCCAGACCGGGCTGGCGACCGCTGGCGGGGCCTCTGTCTCTTGGCTTCCTGCTGCAGCTGTCCACGGGCGCCGCTTATGTTCTGCTTGGCCCCCTCATTGCGCAGCGGCTCTCTCTCTCTCCTTCGGAAGCGGCCAGCGCAGCGGGACTGTGCCTAGCCGTCTCGGTGGCCGTGGGCATTGCCGTGCAGCTTGGCCTTGAGCGGATCATTGGCCACCGCCTTCAGGCAGGCCGCCTGGCCGGGGCAGTGCTTTGCGCGGCAGGGCTCAGCCTTCTGGCCTTTGCAGCCAGCCTGCCGGTCCTGGCGCTTGCCGCAGCACTCACCGCTGCCGGTCTTTCCGTAGCCTTGGGCGCCAATACGGCCCTGACGCTGTCTGCCGAAGGCATGCCAGCGCCAGGCCGTGCCCTGGCCTCCACCCGCCTCAGCAGCCTGCAATTTGCAGGGCTTGCTGCAGGCTCCCTTGCGGGCGGTGTTCTGGGCTCCCTCAGCCTCGACATGGCCCTTGCCGTTCTGGCGGGCGCAACCGCGCTCACCGCAATTCTCATCCCAATCCTCACCCGTTTCAGCCGCAGCAGCGGCCCGGCGCTTCAGCTCCCCCTCCCGGATCTGTCCGCCGCCGCCCCTGCCCACGCCCCTCATAAAGGAGCATCCGAATGAACCCCGTGCTCGAAATGCGCCCCCATGCCGGCACCCCCGCCTTGCCGCTTGATGTGGCTGGAATTGGCATCGGCCCCTTCAATCTCAGCGTCGCTGCGCTCCTCGACAGCGTGCCGGGGCTGAATGCACGCTTCTTCGAAAAGAAGAAGCAATTCGTCTGGCATCAGGGTCTGATGTTCCCCGGCTCGATCCTGCAGACCTCGTTCCTCAAGGATCTGGTCACGCCCGTCCTGCCGACGAGCCCGCATTCCTTCACCGCCTTTCTGGTGGAGAAGAAGCGCTTCTATGACTTCCTCTCCGGCCGCTTCACCGGCGTCACCCGGATGGAATTCAACGAGTACCTGCAATGGGTAAGCGGGCGGATCGACACTCTCACCTTTGGCGAGGAAGCCACGGCCGTGCATCTGGACGGCAGCCGCCTGCGGCTGGAGTTTGCCAGCGGCCGCACGGAGCTGGCGCACAATCTCATCGCGGGCGCAGGCATGGCGCCGTTTGTGCCGCCCTGCACGGCCGCGCATCTGGGGGCCGATTGCTTTCATGCGGGTACCTACCTGACCCAGCCGCGCAACTTCACGGGCAAGCGCGTGGCGGTGATTGGCGGTGGTCAGACCGGCGCGGAAATCGTGCTCGATCTTCTGAACCGTGCCGAGGGCGCGCCTGCGCACGTAAGCTGGATCAGCAATCTGCCGCGCTTCTCCCCGCTGGAGGAAGGCGGCTTTGTCGATCAGGTGTTCACGCCGGGTTATGTCGCAGCCTATCAGACGCTCCCCTTCGAGGCCCAGCGCAGCGAGATTTCCGGCCAGAAGCTCGCCAGCGACGGACTGACGCCCGCCACGGTGGACACGCTCTTTGCCGAGATCTACCGCCGCCGCCATCTCATGGGCGAGAACTGCATTTCCCTGCTGCCGGGCCGCAATCTGGAGGCGATGGACCGGCAGAACGGCGGGTTCCTGCTGCACACCCACGCCATCACCAGCGGCGAGAGCGAGCTTTTCGGCGCTGACGCGGTGATCCTGGCGACCGGCGCCCGCCCCGCGCTGCCAGCCTGCCTTGAGCCCCTGCGCCACCGGCTGGATCTCGATACCAATGGCCTGCCGGTTCTGGATGCCAGCTACCGCCTGCAATGGGATGGCCCTTCCAGCATCGGCCTCTTCGGCCTCAATCTCGGCCTGTCGTCGCACGGGATCGTCGATCCGCAGATGAGCCTGATGGCCTGGCGCAGCGCCGTCATCATCAACGCCCTGACCGGAGAGGATCTCTTCGATGTCAGTGCCGGACCGGAACTGGTGGACTGGCCGAAGCGCATCCCGGATGAGACCCCGCTCACCCGGGCCGTCGGGTAAACCGGCCGCCACCGTCGCCGCCGCCTGCCAGACCCGCCCCGGTCCTGGCGGCGGCGGCTGACCTGATCCCGATTGACGAGGACCCGGCATGAACCAGCTTCTGCCCCTGACCCAGCTTGCGCCCGCTGCCGCGCCCACGGATGCCGCCGCCCTGGCAGACCATTCCGCCACCAGCGCCTTTCTCAACGCTCTTCTGCGCGAGTGGGACGGATGGTCTGTCACCAGACCGGACGAAACAGCGCGCCTTCAGACAGCCTTGCCGGACGGTTTTGCCGGTCCGGGCGGGGAAATCCTGAAACTGCCGCTTGCGGGCGGCGATGCGCTGCTGATCCACGCCCCTGCCCGCACCCCCTTCCGCACCGCCGTGCGCCTGCCCTTCTGCCTGATGAGTGCTGATGGCAGCCTGCGCAAGGTGCCGCTGGCCACCGCATTGGCCCTGCTCGTCACCGATCCGGTGGCAAGCGCGGGCGATGCGGCGCTGCAGATGAAGCTGCTGCAGCGGGTGATGGACAGCCGCCTTGCAGCCGAAGCAGCCTTCCGCGCCCGCCAGCCGCTGGGGCTCGCCTCAGGCTGGACTTTCCAGCAGGGCGAGCAGGCCCTGACCGGCGGCCACGCCACCCATCCCAATCCGCGCAGCCGCGACGGGCTGGATCTGGAGGAGGCCCGCCGCTTCGCGCCGGATCTGGGCGGGCGTTTCCCGCTGTTCTGGTGCCTTGCCCACCGCTCCATCCTTGTGCTGGCCAGTGGCATGCCGGTTCCGGCGGAACAGATGCTGCGGGCACTGGCAGACAGTGATCCGTCCTTGCCGCAAGAGCTGCGCCAGCCGGAAGACGGCTTCGTGCCGCTGCCCTGGCATCCCTTTCAGGCGCCGAAGCTTCTCGCCCGGGCGGATGTCATCGCCCTCGTGCGCGAAGGCCTGCTGCGCCCGCTGGGCGAGCTGGGCCAGCCCTTTGCCGCCACCGGCTCGTTCCGGGGTGTCCATGCCTGGCATGCACCGTCGATGCTGAAATTCTCGCTGTCCCTGCGGCTCACCAACTCCCGCCGCACGCTGGCGCGCAAGGAAGTGGAGCGGGGTCTGCAACTGGCCGAATTGCTGGATGGCCCGATCGGGGAAAGCCTTGCCACCGGGTTCCCCAAAGCTTCGATCCTGCGCGAACCAGCCTATGTGGCGCTGAAGGATGCCGATGGCGGCGCGCTGGAGGAAAGTTTCGTTGTCCTGCGCGACAACCCGTTCCGTGATGAAACTGCATCCGGTCCGGTGATGATGGCGGGCCTGTGCGAACAGCGCCCTGATGGCGCGTCACCTCTCGGCGAGCTGATCCTTGCCCGTGCCGCACGCGATGGCGGCGCGGTGGAGGAGCTGGCGGAGAGCTGGCTGCAGGGTTTCCTTGATGTGGCGATCCATCCGCTCCTGGAAATCCGCGCCCGCTACGGCCTTCTCTTCGGGGCGCATCAGCAAAACATGACGCTGGCACTCGATCCGCATGGCTGGCCGGCGCATTTGTGGCTGCGCGACTGTCAGGGCACCGGTCACCTCACCACACATCACGAAATGCTGGCCAGGCACCTGCCCGATATCGGCCGCCACGCCGAAAACGTGGTGCCGCCGGAGCTGGGCGATGGGCTCGTCTGCTACTACGTCATCGTCAACAACCTGATGAGCGTGATCGCCACGCTGGTGCTGGATGGGCTGATCCCGGAAGAGCGGGCCAACCGCTGCCTTCTCACCTTCCTGCAACGGGAAAAGGCGCAAAGCCGGGGCGACACCAGCCTGCATGATTTCCTGCTGAACCGGCCAACCTGGGTGAGCAAGGGCAACTACCGTACCAGCCTCAGCAACGTGAACGAGGCTTCGGGCGATGGCTCGGGCCAGCTCGCCGCCTTCCTTGAAATGCCGAACCCGCTGCTGGCGCTGACGCGCGCGGACGGGAAGTGACACGGAGACACAGCCCATGAACATTCATGCTGCCAGCACCACACGGGCGGAAGCCCTCGTGACCACCCGTCTCGACAGCACCGGGGAAACACCGGTTCTGTCGCTGCGCCTGAACGGGGCAATGCCCGGCGCGGACGAGCTGACCGGCGCCGTGCTGCGGGCGCTGGAAGCGGCCTTTGCCGCTGACGGAAGCCTTCAACGGCTGATCCTTGATCCGGCAGATGCGCCGCTCACCATCCGCGATCTGCCCTTTGCCCATCCGGTTGCGGGCGGGCTGGAGGTGCGCCGCGATGGCTTCTACCAGACAGACATGGTCTGGCTGGGGCACAGGCCCACGGGACGGCTGCGCACCGGGCTGGTGCCGGGCCCCGATGGCCGCGACCACCCCTTGCGCCCGCCCCATCCGGTGGGCGTGGTCTATGAGCGGTATGACCCGGTGGCCGATCTCACCGTCTCCTTCCGTGCGGTGGACATCGACCGGGACCTCGACACCTTCCACCGCTGGATGAACGATGGCCGCGTCGCCTATTTCTGGGAACTGGCCTGGGACAAGCCGAAGCTGCGCGACTATCTCGCCGCCTTCGCGGAGCGTCCGCATACCTATCCGCTGATCGGCTGTTTCAACGGCGAGGACGCGGGCTATTTCGAAACCTACTGGGTGCGGGAGGACCGGCTTGGCCCCTTCTATGACAGCGGCCCCTGGGACCGGGCCTGGCACGGGCTGATCGGCGAGCGCCGCCACCTTGGCCGCGCCAAGACCGGCGCCTGGCTGCGCGGCCTGCTGCATTACCTCTTCCTTGATTGCCCGATGACGGAAAACATCATGGGCGAGCCGCGCGTCGACAATGCCAAGCTGCTGAACTACGCCGAGGAGGTGGGCTACGAAAAGGTCAAGGAATTCGACTTCCCGCACAAGCGCTCGGCCCTGATGCGCTGCCCGCGTGACCGGTTCTTCTCGGAGGTGCGGCTGTGAACGCGCCCTTCACCCTGTCCACCCCGGCCGGCAGCCGCAGCGCTGCTGACGCCCGCTGGAACGCCGTTTGCCGGACCGCACTCGCCAAGATGCTCGACGAGCTGACCTACGAGGAAGTGCTGGCGCCGCAGACTGAAGGGCCGGGCGAATATGCCCTGCGCCTCAAGTCCGGCATCACCTGGCGCTTTGGCGCCCGCACCGGCGCCTGGGGCAACCTGCTGACGGACAGCCGGACGATCCGGCGCGAGCCGGAGGGGGCGGTCTCGCCGCTTCAGTTCACGCTGGACGCAAGGGCCGAGCTCGGCATGGCACCGGAAACCCTCGCCACCTTCCTGCGCGAGCTTTCCAACACCCTGCGGCAGGACATGATCCTGCATCAGAAGGCGGAAGGGCTGGATGCGGAACGGCTGCTGAACCTTCCGGTGCATGTGCTGCACGGGCTGCTGGAAGGCCACCCCAAGGCGGTGGCCAACAAGGGGCGCCTTGGCTGGGGCGCGGATGACCTTGCCCGCTATTCGCCGGAATCGGCCGAACCCTTCTCCCTGTTCTGGCTGGCCGCCACCCGGCAGAACTGCCGCATGGGCGGAGAGGGGGATGAGGCAGCCTTCCTGCGCCGCCAGCTTGGAGGAAATGAGGCGGCAAAGCTTCTTGCCCGCCTCACGGAAAAGGGGCTGAGCCTTGAGACCCATACGCTGATCCCGGTGCATCCCTGGCAGTGGGACAACGTGATCCAGCAGGCCTATGTCACGGATCTGGCGACGGGTGGTCTGGTGTTCCTCGGCAGCTTCGGCGGGCGCTATGTGGCCGGTCCCAGCCTGCGCACGCTCACCAGCATCGACCGGCCCGGCTCGGCGGATGTGAAGGTGGCGCTGACCATCCTCAACACCTCCGCCTGGCGCGGCATTCCGGGCAAATACATCGCCATTGGCGCTGCCCTGTCAGACTGGCTGGAAGGCATCGTTGCCTCAGATGAGCTGCTGGCCCGGCACGTGACGATCCTGCGCGAGGCGCGCGGCATCTGGTACCGGCATCCGCTCTATGGCCAGATGGAGGACGCACCCTATCAGCATGGCGAAACGCTGGGCGTGATCTGGCGCGACAATGCCTCCGGCCGGGTAGGGCCGCACCGCCGCGCCTGCCTCTATGCCGCGCTGCTGCATCCCGATGCGGAGGGGCGCCCGCTGGCCGTGGCCCATGCGCGCCGGGCGGGAATGGACTTCGAGGACTGGCTGAAGCGCCTGTTCGAGGTCAGCGTGGCGCCGCTTTACCACATGCTCTGCCGCTTCGGCACGGGCTTCATCGCCCATGGGCAGAACATCACCGTGGTGCTGGAAAGGGACGTGCCGGCGGGCATTGCCATCAAGGATCTGCAGGGCGATGTGGATCTGGTCAATGTGGTGTTTCCCGAACAGGCGGACCTTCCGGACGAGGTAAGGGCCGTGCTGCCGTCGAAGCCTCCGGCCTATATCGTTCACAACATCCAGACGGCGCATTTCGTCACCGTGCTGCGCTTCTTCTCTGCCCGGCTCGAGGCGTCCGGCGTGCTGCCGGAAGACAGGTTCTACCGGCTTCTGGCGGATGTGCTTGAAGCTTACATGGCGGCCCATCCGGAGCTGGCGGAACGGTACAAGATGTTCGATCTGTTCAATCCGGCGATGCCGAGGGTCTGCATCAACAAGGTCCGCTTTGCCATCGGCTATGGCGATGCCGCCCAGCGCCCGATGCCCGCCCTCGGCACGGATCTACGCAACCCGCTGTGCCGGCGTGAAAATGTTGCGTGAACGCAACAGCACAACTTTTGCAAGGCGCAGGCTTCGTACGAAACTTGAATCTTTAATTCATATATGTAGTTGTAGCGCCAATATCAGGAAGCCAGGCCGCAAGGGCCAAGCCACCGCAGACCAGACTTCAACCGCACATGCAACAGGTGGCAGGCCATGCATTTCAAGACACTTGCGCTGACAACGACGGCGCTCATCGCAGCATTTCCGGCACTGGCGCAGGATGACACCGCGCAGAAGACGTCCACCCTCGACAAGATCGTCATCACTGCGGGGCGCAGTGAAAGTGCGGTCAGCACGCTGGCACAGTCGGTGGTCGTGATCGACCGGGAGCAGATCGAGAATACCAACTTTGGCTCGACGGATGCAGCAGATCTCATCTCCCGTCTGGTGCCTGGCTTTGCGCCTTCGAACCAGACCCTCTCCGGCGCTTCGGAAACCTTCCGTGGCCGTGAAGTGCTGATCATGGTGGATGGCGTACCGCGCAACACGCCGCTGCGTGACAACTCCCGCATCCTGTCGATGATCGACCTCAACACGGTCGAGCGCATTGAAGTGGTGAATGGCGCATCCAGCCTTTATGGCGCGGGCGCGACCGGCGGCACCATCAACTTCATCACCAAGCGCGGTGCGGAAGAGGGCATCCGCACGACCATCACGACGCAGGCCAGTGCCTATACGCAGGATGTGGGCAACTCCATCGCCCCCTCGGTCAGTGCGAACGTGGAAGGCCGTATCCGGCAGTTCGACTATTTCTTCTCCCTCTCCGGCGACATGACGCGCAAGGCCTATGACGGCCGTGGCAAGGAGATGGCTTCCGACGCCATGCTCGGCCAGGGTGGCGCCGACCGGACGAAGCAGGGCAACCTGTTCACAGGGCTCGGCTATGAGAACGAAAGCCGCCGCTTCGATCTCAGCTTCGACTGGACCTATCTGGAGCAGAAGCCCGACTGGCTGACCAACTACACCACCACGCCCGTTTCGCCCGACTTCCGGTCGCCTTATGTCAGCGATCCGCTGAAGGAAGATTCCAAGTATCTGACCGGCAAGTTCACCGAGAATGATTTTCTGCTGGGCAAGCTGGAACTGAAGGCTTTCTACAATTCCATCGAGAAGCAAAGCCCGTTCAACACGCTCTCGGCCGTCAATTCCATTGTCTATTATTCCGGCAATCCGGCCAGCCCGACCTCGCGGTTCAACCAGAGCGTCCTCAAGAGCGACCGTGCCGGTGTCAGCGCGACCGTGAACAGCCCGATCGACTGGCTGCGTCAGGGTGCCAATCTGACCTGGGGTCTGGATTACACCTATGACCAGACGACACAGGAGCTGACCGATGGAACAACGGTCATTTCCCCGATGACGCAGAACCAGATTGGCGCCTTTGCGCAGATGGAAGTGCCCGTCACCGACCGTCTGACCCTTCAGGGCGGGGCAAGGTTTGATCAGTTCTATCTGGACGTGAAGGATTTCAACCGCCCCGCAGCGGTGCAGTACCGCTCACCCACGGCCTATACGCTCTGGCCTGCAATCAATGTCCGGGGTGGCAGCTTCGAGTACAACTCGCCGACCTACAACATCGGCGCGGTGTTTGATCTGACGCAGGAAGCCCAGGCCTTCGCGAACTTCTCGCAAGGTTACTCGCTGACCGACATCGGTGGCTTTACCCGCCGTGCCGGCGTTAACACCACCGGCGAGATCTGTGCCGCCTATGGCTCGCTTGCCCGCGCCTTCGGCTGCTCCGGCACGCCGTCGCTGACCATCAGCTATGCGTCGATTGCGCCCAAGCCGCAGCTGGTGAACACCTACGAAGGTGGCCTGCGCGGCGACTGGGGCCGCTTCCGCGGCACGGCGAGCGCCTATGTCTCCACCTCGGATGATGGCGTCTCCTACAACGTGACCACCAATCAGGTCTCCCAGCAGAAGGAGAAGATCTGGGGCCTGGAAGCCAGCGCCGAGGCGGACGTCTGGGACAACGTGACCATCGGCACCGTCTTCTCCTACGTGGAAGGCAAGTATGACGCCAATGGCAACGGCCGTATTGATGCAGGCGAATACATGCCGAACAACCGCATCCCCAACAACGTCAAGTTCAATGTCTATGGTGAGATGCGCTTCATTCACGACATCATGGCCCGCGCCGAGATCGAGCATCTGTCCGGACGCAAGCAGACGAGCCAGCACCTGCCAGCCGTTACCTTGGTGCACATGGGCGTTTCGAAGGACATGGGCAAAGCGGGCAAGCTGTCACTTGGTGTGCGCAATGTCTTCGACACGGAATATGTCAACCCGACAGCCAGCGCCGTCCGCGGCGCGGAGATCTCGGGCCTTGGCCGTACGGTTGCCCTCACCTACCGCGTGACCTTCTGATCCTGAGGCCTCCCGCAAGCGATTGCGGGAGGCTTGCCTTTTTTCCGGAAAGACCAGTGCCATGCGGGATGCACCAGCGCCCCAAAGCCAGACAGCGCCAGAAGAGAAAAGCCGTGTCCGTCTTTATGTGACGCTGGCCGGGCTCTATCTGGCGCAAGGCATTCCCACCTATCTGATCGCCGCCGCCCTGCCGCCCGTTCTGCGCGAGCAGGGCGTTTCGCGTACGGCCATCGGGCTTTTCTCGCTTCTGATGCTGCCGCTGGTGGTGAAATTCGCCTGGGCGCCCTTCGTCGACCGGATCCGCCTCTTGCCCATCGGCCACAGGCGCGGCTGGATCGTGCCGATGCAGCTGGCCAGTTCGGCCGCCCTTTTCGCCATGGCCTTCATCCAGCCCACGGATGTGGTCAGTCTTTTCGTCATCTGCACGGTCATTTCCGTTGCCATGTCGACCCAGGACATCGCCACGGACGGCTATGCCACGCAGAAGCTGACGGAAGCGGACCGGGGCATCGGCAACGCCTGCCAGGGCGGGGCAGTCGCCTTCGGCGTCGTCATCGGCGGCAGCCTGTCGCTGTTCCTGTTCGAAAAATGGGGCTGGCAGCCGACACTGCTCTTCGTCGCCGCCCTGTCCCTCATTCCCCTCGCCATGACCGTGATGATGGAGGAGGACGAGGACGAGGACCGCACCGCCCACACAGGCGAACGCTCCGCTCCCCCGCCCCGGCCCTCGCTCCGTGCCTTTTTCCGCCGTCCGGAGGCCGTGCAGATCCTCATCGTGGCGCTGGTGTTCCGGGCCAGCGAAGGTCTCGTCAAGGCGATGGAAGGGTCTTATCTCGTTGATATCAAGCTGCCGCTGTCCTGGATCGGTTATCTGTCGGGAGCTTCGGCGGCAACGGCCGGTCTTCTCGGTTCCGTGGTCGCCGTGGGTCTCATGCGCTGGCAGGGCACCCGTACCGCGCTGATCACGCTGGGCGGCCTCAGGACCATCTGCTTCCTGATGTTCATGGTCCATGCGCTCGGCCTTTCCAGCAGCATCTACACCGTCATGGGCGCCGCCGCCTTCCAGACGCTGATCCGCTACATGGAAATCGTGGTGCTTTATTCGCTGTTCATGTCCGTCGCTTCAAAGGATCAGCCGGGCACGGATTTCACCATCCTCGCCTGCGCCCAGCTGGTGGTCTATCTGGCCGGAGCCAGCGTTTCGGGTGTGCTGGCGGACAAGCTCGGCTATGGCACCCTCTTCACCCTGTCCACGGCCCTGTCCGGCCTTGCCGTGCTGCTGACAGCAACACTCCTGCGCCGCAAGCCCGCCCCGCCGATGTTTGAGGAAGTCCGCCCATGAACGGCCCCGCCCCTCTGATTGCCTTCACCACGCTTCCCAGCGGCGCGCCTGCAGCGCTGCTGGAAACGCTCATGTCCGAAATGCTCCGCAACGGCATGGACATTGCCCGCCCCTCCCCGGAGGAAGTGGTGCTGAACCTTGACCCCAACACCGTTGGCCTCACCGTTCATGAGGGCGAAGGGCTGCGCATCACGGTACAGGCAAACGGGCTGGTTCCGCTGCACCGGTTGAAGCAATGGCTGATGGAGCATCTCGAAGAGCTGCAGCCCGGCACGACCGCCGCCTTGCGCTGGTCAGACGATGGCCCGCGCGATGACGAGGTGGCCCCGCCCTATTTCCACGAGCTGACGGTGCTGAAGAAGGTGGCGCTCAGCCCTGTGCTGCTCCGCCTCACCTTCAAGGTGGAGGGGATGGAGCGCTTCGGCAGCGACGGGATTCATGTGAAACTGCTGCTGCCGCCGGAAGGCCGCGCCCCTGTCTGGCCCCGGCTTGCCGCCAATGGTGCACTGATTCTGCCTGAAGGGCCGGACGGGCTGCACATGCGCTATTACACCATCAAGGACACCCGCAAGCAGGCCGGCGAGATCGATATCGACGTTGTCCGCCATGCGGGCGGCGCCGTCTCTGACTGGGCCGAGGCCTGCCGCGAGGGCGATGTGATCGGTCTGCTCGGCCCCTCGGGTTTCCAGCATCCGCCCTTGCAAGGCCCGCTGCTGATCGCCGCAGATGGCACCGGCGCGCCCGCTGCAGCCCGCATGATCGAGGCACTGGCCGAAGATATGGACCGGGAAGGCACCCCCGTTTCCGGCGGCGGGCATGTGATCCTCGGGCTCGGCACGGATGAGGAGGCGCTGGCCTATCTTCCCGCCGCAGAGGTTGCCCGCCTCGGCCTGACCGTGCATGGCCTTGCCCCGGAAAGTTTCGATGCGGATCTGGAACAGACCATCCGCACGGTCTTTGCGGGCACGAAGCCTGCCTTTGCCTGGTTCGCCGGCGAACAGCAAACCGCCCAGCACCTGCGCCCCCTGTTCCGCAAGGAGTTCAGCCTCGGCAAGGGCGATCAATATGCGATTGCCTACTGGACGAAGGGCAAGACCGGGATGGAGAGGTAAGCGTCAGGGGGGGATTTACCAGAAAGCCTGACATCCATTAGTTTCGTCTTGCCATGGCCCGACCATGGCATCCATTCCGTGACACCTCCACCTGCTCAGGCCTGCCGGTTGGCAAGGGCATGGATGCCATGATCAAGTCATGGCAAGACGGAGGAAAGGGATGGGCCTCTATCCCAAACAAAAGCCCCGGCGGATGCAGCATCCGCCGGGGCTTTGTTACGCCTGGCCGTTGCAGCCGTGTCTCACTCCAGACCTTCAAACAGCGCCGTGGAGAGATAGCGCTCGGCAAAGGACGGGATGATGACGACGATGGTCTTGCCCGCCATCCCGTCGCGCTGGCCAACCTTGATGGCGGCCGTCAGCGCCGCGCCGGAGGAAATGCCCACCGGCACGCCCTCGGTGCGGGCCACTTCACGGGCCGTGGCGAAGGCCTCGTCATTGGTCACCTTGACGATTTCGTCAAAGACCGACGTGTCCAGCACGCCCGGCACGAAACCGGCGCCAATGCCCTGGATCTTGTGCGGGCCGGGGTTGCCGCCGGACAGGACCGGGCTGTCGGCCGGCTCCACCGCCACCACATGCAGGCCCGGCTTGCGGCTCTTCAGCACCTGCGACACGCCGGTGATGGTGCCGCCCGTGCCGATGCCGGAGACGAACACATCCACCTCGCCGTCCGTATCGTTCCAGATCTCTTCCGCCGTTGTGCGGCGGTGGATCTCCGGGTTGGCCGGGTTCTCGAACTGCTGCGGCATCACCGCGCCGGGGATCTCGCTGACCAGCTCCTGCGCACGGGCAATGGCGCCCTTCATGCCCTTTGGCCCTTCCGTCAGCTCCAGCTCGGCGCCGAGGATCTTGAACATCTTGCGCCGCTCGACGGACATGGTCTCCGGCATGACGAGGATCAGCCGGTAGCCCTTGGCGGCGGCCACGAAGGCCAGCGCAATGCCGGTGTTGCCGGAGGTCGGCTCCACCAGCGTGGTCTTGCCCGGCTGGATCTGGCCAGCAGCTTCCATCGCCTCGATCATGGCCACGCCGATACGGTCCTTGACGCTGGAAATCGGGTTGAAGAACTCCAGCTTGCCCAGCAGAGTGGCCTTCACCCCGTGCTTTTCCGCAAGGCGGTCCAGCCGCACAAGCGGCGTGTCGCCGATGGTTTCGGTGATCGAGCTGTAAATCCGGCCGCGGCCCGGCTTCCTGTCGGTCATTCTCATCTCCCGTCCTGGCCCCCGGCACCGTGATGCGGGGCACCTGTTCTTTTGTCGGAATTCTGACCCTAACCTAGGAACAATTCGCGCCGGAATCGAGTGCTCTCATGCTCAAAAGCCTGAGGAATAAGGAAAGTTGTGCCAAAGCGCGGGGAGGAGGGGGGAGGGCATTGGCTGGGAGGTGGAGGCAACCACGTTGATACTTCTTGGGAGTTCGTCTGAGCTTCTATGATGATTCTGCCACAATGCCACTGCTATCCAATTCGGAGGGGGGTACCAGATCGTTAGTTCTTCTCAAATCGTTTAGGAACGCTTCAAGCACACTGTCGACCGTGGCAAATACAGTTGCTGTAGTAAAATGGCGTTCCACGCGCGCGACAATTGCGTCCCGGCTCACAGCCTCAGGATTACCCTTAGCCCATTCTCTGCCCGGATGAAGAGTATCCCAGGGTGATTTATTGTTCGTACGAGTTTCAGCAGAGTCGCCATGTTTTCCGATTCCGAACAATATCTTCGTTTCGTTATTCCATAGCGGCTTAAATAAGCTGATTAGATGACGCTCCGCAGCGGCCTGGTATCCGCTTTGAACAGCAAGATATCGGCATTCGAAATGGTTGCTATCGATCCCTTCTACTTTTCGAATGCTCTTGCGATGTTCCTTTAATCGATCAAAGAGCTTGGTTCCCTGATCAACAGGCGATTTTGGATTTCCTTCCGGGTCAGCCTTACCGACGTATATCGGCGTCTCCGTGCGAGAGACGGGCGCATACGGCGTAAAGTCACCGACGTAATAGAGCGCATACACACCCGCGCCATAGAAACCTTTCAAGTCCTCTAATCGCTGGCGTGGTTGGGCGACTAAGGCAATTGATATGAACCTTCCGATGAGGCTTGGCTCGGTAGGATCGAAGAACGATAAAGGCAGCTGAACAGGATCAATTTCTCTCACAACCTGTTCAAGCATTCTCTGCATTTCCAGCAGTCGCCCAGTGAGCTTATTGCGAGCGGGCGCTGAGAAACCCGGTCCGTGATGCGTGTCCTTTGCTTCCGCCACGAGTCGTTCGATTTCTGTCTGAACGTCCTGGGCTCTCTGCAGCATTGGATTCGACGGCTTTCTTGCCATGCTGGTCCTTTAAACCTTCTTAGACAGAGATGCGGCAACACTTCTTGCTATTGTCTCCGCAAGGGTGACGGGGACCGCATTCCCAAGTTGTCTCATAGCTTCCGACCAGACGCCTTCAATTTTGTAGTTATCAGGAAAGGTTTGCAGGCGCGCGCTCTCACGCACGGTGAAGTACCTGACTGAGCCATCTGGCCTAGCCAGCATATTCTCACCACCCGGAACGCCATGAACGCCGGCTTTGAGCGTTTTTGCAGGCTCGTCGAGAGGACTCCCCGTATGCCCTGGATACGCTCGCGCGCCAGGCTGCAACCTATGGGCATCATGTCGCGAAGCCAATGTCGGATTGCGCTCAGGGTCAGGTAAATCGTGAATCGCGTCTCTGACTGTTCTCCAAGGCAGCATTCCCTGGCACATTCCCTCGGCGCGAAGAATGCGCGTCTTTGCCTTTTCCGAGACCAGTTGATCACGTTTCCGGACCTTATGCCGATCAAAGTAGGTGCCATGGATTTGATCATGCAATAGAGCTTCGTATGAATGGGTTTGTGTTGGGAACGTCCATCCTGACTTCACGTCGTTTCGGAACCCTACGAAAAACACTCGCTCACGTTTCTGCGGGACACCAAAATTAGCCGCGTTCAGGACTTCAGTTAGCAGCGTATATTCCAGGCCCCGATTGCCGCGCTTGCTGTTGTGATGACGCTCCAGACGGCTCAAGTGCTCGGCCCAGTCCTCGTCCTTCCGAGAAGTCAGCTCTGGATACTGCATCTGTAGCCGAATGTATTCAAAGTAGTTTCGGAAGCTCTGTCGCGTAAGACCGCGAACGTTCTCGAAGATAAAGGCCCGAGGTTTGGCTTCGCGAATAGCTCGAACGGCTTCTGGAAACATATCGCGGTCATCGGCATGAGCTTGGTGCCTTCCACCCAAGGAAAACGGCTGGCAAGGTGGCCCACCTGAGACAAGGTCTAGCTTTCCTTCGAGGTCACGGAAATCAACCTCTCTTACATCACTATCTACGTGGATTGGCCAATGAACAGCCTCGGATTGCTTACTCAGGGTATTTTCCTTGAGCGTGGCTTGACAATGGCGGTTCCATTCAACGATGCGTTGAGGACGAAAACCAGCTCTTGAAATACCAATACCTAATCCGCCAGCTCCGGCGAATAGCTCAACTGCCTGCATGATATATCCCTAGCCAGACTTGTTCTCTCTTTGTTTCTGTGGACAATACAACGATTCCGGTGTCGCACGAAAGAGCGAATCGATGGCGAGCGAGGTTGTAGCTTAGGTGTTGATGATTGGTAGCGGTCTTCGAAATCACCCCACCCCAGTCGACCCAAACCCGCCAGCGCCGCGCTGGGTGGCGTCGAGGGTGGTGACTTCGGTCAGGGCGGCTTGCATGGCCGGGGCGATGATCATCTGGGCGATGCGCAACCCGCGGGTGATGGTGAAGGGCTCGTCGCCGTGGTTGATCAGGATGACCTTCACCTCGCCGCGATAATCCGCATCCACCGTGCCGGGGGAGTTCAGAACCGTGATGCCGTTCTTGGCGGCAAGGCCGGAGCGGGGGCGGACCTGGCCTTCGAAGCCGCGCGGGATGGCCATGGCAAGGCCGGTCGGCACCATCGCCCTCTTGCCCGGCTGCAGCACCAGATCTTCGCTCACCGCCGCCATCAGATCAAACCCGGCTGCATCAGCGCTCTGATAGGCGGGCAGCGGCAGGTCTGTGCCATGCTCAAGGCGCAGCAGTTCAACGGTGACGGAGGCAGGAACGGACATGGCAATTCTCCTTGAAGGAAATACGGCCCTCTTGCTGTCAGCATTGGCGGCCCAGCGCAAGCCTTGCGGCCTGCGGTCAACAGGTCATGCGGCACGGCGCGGGATCAGAGACACGGCTTCTGTGTCTCTGAGGTGAACGATCCGTCGCATTTGCGCCTCTTTATTCACGGCGGAAACATTCCTATTCTCAGACCCAAGATCGACACCCCTGTGTCCTTTGGAGGGATCACATGTCTGCCACAGGATTTGAACCGCTGTTTCTGGCCCATGGCTCGCCCATGCTGGCGATTGCCGACAGCGCCGCGCACCGGTTTCTGAAGGCGCTGGGGCCCAGCCTGCCGCGCCCGCGTGCCATCGTGGTGCTGTCGCCCCACTGGGAGACGGAGGGCCTCCGGGTTTCCGCCCCCGGCCCGCTGCGCACCATCCATGATTTCGGCGGCTTTCCCCGTGCCCTGTTCGAGATCCAGTATCCGGCCAGCGCCCCGGAAGATGTGACCGGCGAGGTGATGGACAAGCTGAGCGCCGCAGGCATCGAGGCAGAGGTCGACCCCACATGGGGGCTGGATCACGGCGCCTGGGTGCCGCTTTCTCTCGCCTATCCGCAGGCGGATATTCCGGTCGTCGCCCTCTCCCTGCCGCTCAGCTACGGCCCGCAGGAGCTGCTGGAGCTGGGCGAGGCGCTGAGCGGGTTGCAGGACAGCGGCGTGCTGATCATTGCCACCGGCAGCACCACCCACAACCTGCGCCAGCTGATGCCGCAGAACAGCCCCACGCCGGACTGGGCCAAGGCCTTTGACGCCTGGCTGGATCAGGGACTTCTCACCGGCGAAGCGGAGCGGATCACGGATCTCGACGCCGCCCCCGGCTACCGGATGGCGCACCCGAGGGAGGAGCACCTTCTGCCCGTGTTCTTCGCGCTTGGCGGGGGCGGCAAGGGCGCCAGAGGCGAGCTGCTTCACCGCACCTACGAATACGGCACCCTGTCCATGTCCTACTACCGGTTCGGAAAAGCAGCTTAGGGGATGTGGTACCTGCCCTGAGGCTTTGAGGGGCTTTGCTACCTTGCGCCGGAAAAACGAGCAGTTTCAGAGTCTTACCGCTCTGGCTGAAGCCTCTCTTTTCCCCTCCCCCTTGAGGGGAGGGGGTAGGGGTGGGGGTCTTCACGCAGGAGCGCTGCTTGACAGGAACTTGTCTCAGCACAGGGTAGCTTCAATGAAAACACCCCGTGTTTTCAGCCTGTTACCCCCACCCCTCACCCCTCCCCTCAAGGGGGAGGGGGACTGAAACGCCGTGCTTGGGCAATCAGACTGCGGGCTTTCCCGCCTCGTCATCCCCACGAAGGTGGGGATCCAGTATCCCCGGGATCTGCGATCATTTCCGCCGGGGTTACTAGATCCCGGTCTTGCCGCTTTGCGGCAAACCGGATGACGCAGAGAATAGGGCCCCGCCTCACAGCGCCGCTTCGATCTCCGCGGCGATGGCCTCTGCGGCGCGGCGGGGGTCGGCGGCGCGGCTGATGGGGCGGCCGATAACGAGATAGTCGGACCCGGCGCGGATGGCATCGCCCGGCGTCATCACGCGTTTCTGGTCGCCCTTGTCGCTGCCGGCGGGCCGCACGCCGGGCGTCACCACCACCAGCTCGCCGCCCACAGCCTTGCGCACAAGGCCTGCTTCCAGCGGCGAGCAGACGATGCCGCCCATGCCGGCGGCCCGTGCATCCCCGGCGCGTGCCTCGACAAGGCCCGCCACCGGCCCGCGATAACCGGCCGCCACCAGATCCTCCTCGTCCATGGAGGTCAGAACCGTGACGCCGAGCAGGCAGAGATCCCCGGCATCCGTTTCCTGCAAGGCGGCGACGGCGGCGCGCATGGTCTTGGGGTAGGCATGCAGCGTGACGAAGCGCACGCCCATGCGGGCGATGTTGCGCACGGCGCTGGCAATGGTGTTGTCGATGTCGAGCAGCTTCACGTCGAGGAACACCTCGATGCCCTCGCCCGCCAGCTCTTCGGCGAGCCTCAGCCCGCCTGCAAACTGCAGCTCCATGCCGATCTTGTAGACCCCGACGGCGCCCTTCGTCGCCGCAATCAGCGCCCGCGCCTCCTCAACCGTGGGCACATCCAGCGGCAGCATCAGGCGGTGAGTGGCGGACTTGGGGGCAAAGCGGCTGGAGGCGGCCATCCGGGTTTCCTTTCATGGTGGCGTGAGGCGTTGCCGCTTCCTAGCAGGCCCGTTGCAGCAACGCCAGAACCGCGCAACTCCCCGGCTTCGATGATCTGGCAAAGAAGTCTCTGGCCAGATTGCCCATTTGTGTTTCAATGATTGGCACCGCCTGCTAAAACGGCGCGGTTTCGCCAGGCAGGTAGTAAGGCTGGCCGATGGAAGGATGACAGATGCGCACAGCGGCAATCTCGCGCAACACCAAGGAAACCCGCATTGACGTCGAGATCAATCTCGATGGCACCGGCGCCTATGACGTGGCGACGGGCGCCGGCTTCTTCGACCATATGCTGGAACAGCTTGCGCGCCATTCGCTGATCGACATCAAGGTGCGCGCCGAGGGCGACACCCATATCGACTTCCACCACACGGTGGAGGACACCGGCATCGCGCTGGGGCAGGCCCTGTCGCAGGCGCTGGGGTCCATGTCCGGCATCACCCGCTATGCAGACACGCATCTGGCCATGGACGAGGCGCTGACGCGCTGCGCGCTGGATGTGTCCGGCCGGCCCTTCCTCGTCTGGCAGGTGGAGTTTTCCCGCGACAAGGTGGGCGAGTTCGACACCGAGCTGTTCGAGGAATTCTTCCGCGCCTTCGCCATGAATGCGGGCATCACCCTGCATGTCGCCAACATCTATGGCAGCAACTGCCACCATATCGCGGAAACCTGTTTCAAGGCCGTGGCGCGTTCGCTGCGCAAGGCCATCGAGATCGACCCGCGCCAGGCGGGCCGCGTGCCCACCACCAAGGGCCAGCTTGGCGGCTGAGGAGGCAGGGCAATGAGCACATACATGGTCATGCTGCCGCCGGAGGCGGAGGGGCGTGAACTGACGCCCGCCATGGCGCAAAGGGCGGTTTTCGTCCGCGACGGTTTCTCCACCCCGGCGCTGGTCTTCACCGGCATCTGGATGCTGGTGCACCGGCTGTGGCTGCCGTTTCTGGCCTATCTCACCGTTTCGCTGGTGCTGGAGCTGATTGCGCAGAATTTCAGCCAGTCGATCCCCGGCGTTCTGGCCTTCCTGACCGGCATTCTCATCGGTCTTGAAAGCGGCAACCTGCGGCGCTGGTCGCTGGAGCGCAAGGGCTGGATCTTTGCCGGCGTTGTCACGGGGCAGGACAGAGAAGAGGCCGAGCTGCGCTTCTTCAACGCCTACCGCCCGGCCCCTCGCCCGGTGGACACACCGGCTGCCCCGCAGCCGCAGGGCTTCGTGCCGCGCTTTGGCCGTGAGCAGGTGATCGGCCTGACGCTGTCCGGCTCCGGATTCGCAGGAGAAGGTGCAAGATGACTGTCGCCATCATTGACTATGGCTCGGGCAACCTGCGCTCGGCTGCCAAGGCCTTCGAACGCGCCGCCCGTGATCATGCAAAGGTGCCGGATGTGATCGTCACCTCCGATCCGGACCAGGTGCTGAAGGCTGACCGCATCGTCCTTCCGGGCGTCGGCGCCTTTGCCGATTGCCGCCGCGGGCTTGAGGCCGTCGAGGGCATGCGCGAGGCGCTGGAGGAAAGCGTGCGCCGCAAGGGCAAACCCTTCATGGGCATCTGCGTCGGCATGCAGCTGATGGCCTCGCGCGGGCTGGAATTCGAAACGGTGGAAGGCCTCGGCTGGATCGACGGCGATGTTACGGCGATGCAGCCGTCTGATCCGTCGCTGAAGATCCCGCACATGGGCTGGAACACGATCAGCGTGCATCCGCAGTCGCACCCCGTTCTCAAGGGGCTGGCCACCGGGCCGGACGGGCTGCATGCCTATTTCGTCCATTCCTTCCATTTCGCCTGCGCCCGCCCGGAAGACCGGCTGGCCACCTTCGACTATGCCGGCACCTTCACCGCGATGGTGGCGCGCGACACAATGGTGGGCACCCAGTTTCACCCGGAAAAGAGCCAGCGGCTCGGCCTCGGCCTCATTGCCAACTTCCTTGACTGGAAGCCCTGAGGCCCGGCTTTCATGCACGACCAAGGCGCGGCAGGCGCCGCAAGAGAGACATTGCAATGATCCTTTTTCCCGCCATCGACCTCAAGGACGGCCAGTGCGTGCGCCTGAAACTGGGCGACATGGACCAGGCCACCGTGTTCAACGACAATCCGGCAGCGCAGGCCAGGGCCTTTGAAGATCAGGGCTTTGAATATCTGCACGTGGTTGACCTCAACGGCGCCTTTGCCGGGGAAAGCGTCAACGGCGCGGCGGTGGAAGCCATTCTTGGCGCAACGAAAAACCCGGTGCAGCTGGGCGGCGGCATCCGCACGCTCGCCCATATCGAAAGCTGGCTGGCCAAGGGCATCACCCGCGTCATCCTCGGCACCGTCGCAGTGCGCGACCCGGAGCTGGTGCGCGAGGCCTGCCGCCAGTTCCCCGGCAAGGTCGCCGTCGGCATCGACGCCAAGGGCGGCCATGTGGCGGTGGAAGGCTGGGCGGAAACCTCCGAACTCACCGCCGTGGATCTTGCCAAACGCTTCGAGGATGCCGGCGTTTCGGCCATCATCTACACGGATATCGACCGGGACGGCGTGCTGAAGGGCCTCAACATCCCCTCAACGCTGGAACTGGCGGCTGCCGTGTCCATTCCCGTCATTGCTTCGGGGGGGCTTGCCTCCATCGAGGACATCAAGCGCCTGCTGCAGCCGGACTGCGCCATCCTGGAAGGCGCCATCTCCGGCCGCGCCCTCTACGACGGCCGCCTCGACCCAGCCGAAGCCATGGCCCTGATCCGGGCGGCAAGGGAGACCAAGGCATGACCCTCAAGGCCCGCATCATTCCCTGTCTCGACGTCAAGGACGGCCGTGTCGTCAAGGGCGTCAACTTCGTTGATCTGGTGGATGCCGGAGACCCGGTGGAGGCGGCCAAGGCCTATGATGCCGCTGGTGCCGACGAGCTGTGCTTCCTCGACATCACCGCCAGCCACGAGGGCCGGGACACGATCTTCGACGTGGTGCGGCGCACGGCGGAGGCCTGCTTCATGCCCGTCACCGTCGGCGGCGGCGTGCGCACGGTGGAGGATATCCGCAAGCTGCTCATCGCTGGCGCCGACAAGGTGTCAATCAACACGGCTGCGGTGAAGAACCCGGATTTCGTGCGGGAGGCTGCCGAGAAATTCGGGGCCCAGTGCATCGTTGTCTCCATCGACGCCAAGCAGGTGAATGCCGAGGGCGAGGCACCGCGCTTCGAGATCTTCACCCATGGCGGGCGCAACGCCACCGGCATTGATGCCGTGGAATTTGCCCGGAAAGTGGTGGAGCTGGGCGCTGGTGAACTGCTGGTCACCTCCATGGACCGGGACGGCACCAAGTCCGGCTACAACATTGCCCTGACGCGGGCGATTGCCGATGCAGTGCCCGTGCCGGTGATTGCCTCGGGCGGCGTTGGTAATCTCGACCATCTCGTCGAAGGTGTGCGCGATGGCCATGCGACGGCGGTTCTGGCTGCCTCGATCTTCCATTTCGGCACCTACAGCATCGGTGAGGCAAAAGCCCACATGGCCGCTGCCGGCATACCTATGCGAATGGATACCTGATTTCAGGCGAAATCCGGTGTAAGTTTCACGCGTTACGGGAAAAGACAGCTCTGATGACCGCATTCACTCTGGCCGATCTGGAAGCCATCGTAGCGGCCCGTGCGGCAAGCGATGATGACATGTCCTACACCCGCAAGCTGATCGGCAAAGGCGTTGGCAAATGCGCCCAGAAACTGGGCGAAGAAGCCGTGGAAGCCGCCATTGCCGCCGTGCAGGGTGACAGGGACGGCCTCCGGGGCGAAGCTGCGGACCTTCTGTATCACCTCATGGTGGTGCTGAAAGTCAGCGGCATCAGCCTCGATGAGGTCATGGCCGAACTGGCATCACGGACCGGTCAGACCGGCCTTGAGGAAAAAGCCTCGCGGCCTGCCAGTTAAATCCGGCATCCGGTGAGTGAATCTCATCGGGGCGGGGCCAGCCCATACGGCACTCGCGCCCTCCAAGGCATGAGGCGCCCGTCATGAAAGGCTTGGCATAAAGCACCCATCCGGACCCCGAAGGCCCGAATGCAAGCCCAAGCCCTTGGAACAACAGGGACAGAGCCGCCCATGGACCAGACTGTCACCCGCCCCGAGACCATGGACCTGTCGCCGTACAGGGTCTTTACCGAAGCAGAATGGTCGCGTCTGCGCGCCGATACACCGATGACGCTGACTTCCGCCGAAGTGACGGAACTGCGGGCGCTGAATGATCCGATCTCGATGGCGCAGGTCGAGAGCATCTATCTGCCGCTGTCGCGGCTTCTGGCCTATTACGCTGAGGCAACCCTGATCCTGCATCAGGCAACGAAGCGCTTCCTTGGCGTGGCGGAGAGCAAGACGCCCTTCATCATCGGCGTTGCAGGCTCCGTGGCGGTGGGCAAGTCCACCACCTCGCGCATCCTGCGGGCGCTGCTGGCCCGCTGGCCGGCAAGCCCGAAGGTAGATCTTGTCACCACCGACGGGTTCCTCTTCCCCAATGCGGTGCTGGAAGCCGAGGGCCTGATGCAGCGCAAGGGCTTTCCCGAAAGCTTTGACCGCACTGCGCTTCTGACCTTCCTGTCAGACATCAAGGCAGGCAAGCGCAATGTGCGGGCGCCGCTCTACTCGCACTTTTACTATGATGTGATGCCGGGGCATTCGGTTACCATCGACCAGCCGGACATCCTCATCGTCGAAGGGCTGAATGTGCTGCAGACGCGGGAGCTGCCGAAGGATGGCCGCGCCGTGCCCTTCGTCTCCGATTTCTTCGACTTCTCGGTCTATATCGACGCGCCGGAGGATATTCTGGAGACCTGGTACGTGGAGCGCTTCATGCACCTGCGCGAAACCGCCTTCCGCGACCCCGGCTCCTACTTCCACCGCTACTCGCGGATTACGGATGAGGAAGCCCTCGCCACCGCCAAGACCATCTGGACCAACATCAACCTGCTGAACCTGCAGGAAAACATTCTGCCGACGCGCCCGCGCGCCGACCTGATCCTGACCAAGGATGCCAATCACCGGATTTCAAAAGTCGCCCTGCGGCGCATCTGAAATCCGGGAGAAGGCCGGGCTGAACTCACCCCCGCCCGCAGAAGACGTCGTAAAGGCCCGGGCGGGACCAGGTGACGTTGTCCCGCTGTCCCTGGAGGACATAGCCGTTTGCTTCATACCGGAAGCCTGTCCCGCCATTGACGCGCGGCAGCGTGACGGAGACCTGCCCGAACTCGGTCACCATGGCAACGCCGCGGGCGGTGTCATAGACGACCTGCAGGTCGATACCGGCGGTGCAGACATAGTTCGTGGTGCTGACAGTGCCGATGGGTGAGGGCGGCAGCAGCATGCCCGGAGCCTGCGGCTGCATGGGCTGCACCGGCGGCGCAGGCGTGAAGGCACCCTGCGGCAGGCCTTGCTGACCGGGTATGGGACCTGCATTCGACTGTCCGATCACCACGGTCTGCTGCGGCTCGCGGCTGACATAGATGCCAAGACACTGGCCCACATCTGTGGTGACGAGCCAGGCATTGGAGATGATGGATTCCTGGTCCAGCACCTGCCCCGGCTCAAGGCGCGCATAGAACTGCTGGATGCCGGAATAATCGATCCAGAACACATCAATGGGTCCGCCCCGGGCATTGCGGAACAGCATGCGGCCGCGGAAGCCACCGTCAAGCGAACGGATCCCGCCAAGTTCAGCGCAAGCCAGATCTCCCATGCCGCCCGCCATGGCCGGGTTGGAGTTGGGGTCCACGATCTGGTCCGGCAAGGCGCAAGCGGCGGCAAACAGGCGCACGGAACGGGCGCTGCCCTTCAGGGACACCGGCGTCACGGCCCCCTCGACAATCACCTCCAGCACGGATTTACGCGCCATTACGTCCCAGACGGGATCAGTGGCGGCCACGGTGAATTCCGGCAGGGAGCGCCCTTGCGGGTTGTTCGCGTCGGAACCGGTGGCATCATAGCCCGTGTAGAACTCTTCCGACTTCAACGCCACAGAGATGGGATTGCCCTGCGAGACCGGAGCGGTGGTCTGCGGCACGCTGACGGTAATGAAGCCGGACTGCGGCGTGCAGCGTGCGGAAAAGTCTGCATCTGCTCCCTGAGCCGGGCCATGCACGAGCCGCGCCATCGTCGAGCCAAGCTCGGTGCCGGTGACCGTCCATTCCCGCTCAACTGGCGCAGCAGGCTGGACGGGGCTGTCCAGCGGCGGCAGCGGCGCAGGCTGGTTCTGCTGAACGGGAGCCTGAGCTTGCGGCTGGGGCTCACTCTGGGGCCCGCTCTGGGTTTGCGGCTGTGCCTGCGTCTGCGCCGGCGCCTGGACCTGCGGCTGGGTCTGGGCCTGGGTTTGGGGCGCTTGCGCCGCAGGAGCCGTTGCGGCGGGTGCCTGCGTGCTCTGGCTTTGAGCTGGCTGCGAGGCGGAACCCGAGGGGCTGGCCGGCGCCGGGGCGGCGCCTGCACCGCCAACGACGCGCGGACGGCCGCCAACCTCCCGCTTCACATCCACCGTCACCGCACCGCCGGACGCACAGATATCGGCGCTCTCGCGCAGGACGCGGCTGTTCTCCAGCGTGATTTCAAGCTCGACCTGACAGCCAACCGTGGACGGATCGACGGCACCCGTCACAGTCTCGACCACGGCGCCTTCGATGCCGCGGGAGATGATCGGGCGGTAACGCTTGTTGACCAGAATGGAGCGGATGCCCGGCTCGGCCGGGACGACCTGCACCCGGATCTGCTCCGGCAGGCTCTGGGCCAGGACGGGTTGCGCAGGTAGCGTGGCCGCCAGAAGCGTCAGAAGTCCGGCCGTCGCGCCACGGGCACCGCCGCTGAACATCCACCCCATGTCGTCCCTCATCTTCATGCGTTCGCACCCGTCCGGGATAAGCCCAGCGCGAGCCGCTTTTAGCCTTGCCGGGCCACTCACGGCAATATCGCAAACACTTGGGGCGGGATTTTGCTCATCCGGGGTCCGCACCCAAAGCGCCGGAACTGTCCCAGCGCTATCAATTGCATCTGGTGCGAGGCTGGCGGCCCGGCTTGCACCAAGGCTCAGAGATGCTGACGCATCATGCCTTGAAATTGCTCATGCGCCGCACGGTCTCACATCAGCGCGGGGCGCGCTTGGCCAGAATCCGCTGCAGCGTGCGCCGGTGCATGTTGAGCCTGCGCGCCGTTTCCGAAACGTTGCGCTCGCACATTTCATAAACGCGCTGGATATGCTCCCAGCGCACGCGGTCGGCGGACATGGGGTTTTCCGGCGGCACGGCCTTCTCATCGCCCTCGCGGGTCAGTGCAGCAAAGACCTCATCCGCATCGGCGGGCTTGGAGAGATAATCGATGGCGCCGAGCTTCACCGCCGTCACCGCCGTGGCGATGTTGCCATAGCCGGTGAGGATGACGGCGCGGGCGTCGGGGCGGCTTTCGCGGATTGCCTCGATCACATCCAGACCGCTGCCATCTTCAAGGCGCATGTCGACCACGGCAAAGGCCGGCGCACGGGCGCCCACCTTGGCAACGGCCTCACGCACGCTTTCTGCCGTTTCCACCTCGAACCCGCGCTTTTCCATGGCGCGGGCAAGGCGCTGGTTGAAGGCCTTGTCGTCATCAACGAGCAGAAGACTCTTGTCTTCCGCCTCGATCTTGCGAAGCTCTGTGTCACTCATGGGTGCCGTCCTGCATTTACAGACGTGATCAGCTCCGCTGCCAGCATGGTGTCCGGCCGCTCACGGAGCCCCTCGCTCGTGAATAGTGTCCTTTATATGGCCAGAAACAGCCGCCGGGTCCATATCCGGCGCGCCTTCAATGCTGCTGCGCGGCCAGGAAATGCGCACGAGAGCGCCTGTCTCAGGGGCCGGGCGGTTCTCCAGCATCAGCCGCGCACCGGTTCGCTCCAGCAGAGTTTTCGCAATGAAAAAGCCAAGTCCAAGGCCTCCACCGGTCTGGGAACGGGAGGCGCGGGAGGAGATATAGGGCTCGCCGATCCGCGACAATACGTCCGGGGTAAAGCCGGGGCCGTCATCGCGGATCTCGATCCGGACAGTCCGGTGATCCCAGGAGGTTTTCACCTGAACGGCGGAGGCTGCAAAATCCACCGCGTTTTCAAGGAGATTGCCGAGGCCATAGCGGATCGCCGGATTGCGCACACCCACCGGCTCCGGCTCCTTGCCGGCAAAGTCGACATTGATGCTGATGCCGAAGCCGCGGTGCGGCTCTACCACTTCCTCGATCAGCTGCGACATGGGCATGCGCTGGAACAGCTGGTCCTTGTCGCTCGACAGGGTCGTCAGCTGGCGCAGGATATCACGGCAGCGCTCGGCCTGGGCGCGGATCAGCACCACATCCTCGCGGCGCGGATCACCCTCATCAAATTCCCGCGAGAGCTCCTTGGCCGTCAGGAAAATCGTCGCCAGCGGCGTGCCCAGCTCGTGGGCGGCGGCAGCGGCAAGGCCGTCGAGGGCATTGAGATGCTGCTCGCGCGCCAGAACCAGCTCGCTGGCGGCCAGCGCATCAGCCAGCTGGCGCGCTTCCACCGCAACGCGGAAAGCATAGACGGCCATGAAGGCGAGAGAACAGACAAGCGCCATCCAGACGCCGACCGAATAGACATCCGGCAGCGAGAAGACATGCGGCTCCGGCCAGGGCAGCGGCAGATGGATGAAGGCCAGCAGCGTGGCGCAGACCGTCACCAGCAGGCCCAGCATCAGCGTCAGACGGCCCGAAAGGCCGGTGGCCGACACCATCACTGGCGCCAGCAGCAGGAAGGCGAAGGGATTGCCAAGGCCGCCGGTCAAAAACAGCAGGCCGCTCATCTGCAGGATGTCATAGGCCAGCTGTCCGGCGGCCGCCCAGTCCGGCAGGCGTTTGGCGGAAGGCGAGCGGATTTTCAGGAAGACATTGAGCCAGGCCGAACAGGCGACCAGCGCAAAGGCGGGTGCGGAAGGCACCGGATAGCCCAGCCCCAGCTGCACCACCAGCAGGGCCACGGTCTGGCCCGCAACCGCCAGCCAGCGCAGGCGCACCAGCGTATCCAGGCTGAGCCTGCGGTGGGAAAGGATGAAACCGGATTCAACTGGGTCGTTCATGGCATCTAACTGGGCCGAAATCCGTGCCGTGGCAAGTCCTCTCCTCTTGTGTGAACAGGTGCTCGCGTGTTAGCCAGCCTGTCCAGATGGTGTTCTGCGACCGATGAGCGAACACCGGCTTGCCGCTTGATGGTCCGGAACATTCTGCCGGGCCTGAAACTGAAAGACGGATACGAGACAGATGACGGACATCAACGAAGGTGGCGCAGCGGCGCAGGGCAGCGATGCACAGGACGGCGAAGCACCGGGCCTCAGCATCCTGGCCCAGTACATCAAGGACCTGTCCTTCGAGAACCCGAATGCGCCGCGCTCGCTGCAGCAGGGCGAACAGCCGAAGCTCGACATCTCGGTGAACGTCAGCGCCCAGCCGGTCGCCGATGGTCACTTCGATGTGGTCCTGTCCCTGAGCGCCAAGGCCGAGCGCCCGAACATGGTCATGTTCAACGTGGAGCTGGTCTATGGCGGCCTGTTCCGCATCAACGGCGTGCCGAACGAGCACCTGCACCCCTTCGTCATGATCGAGTGCCCGCGCATGCTCTTCCCGTTTGCACGCCAGATCCTGGCCGATGCGACCCGAAACGGCGGCTTCCCGCCGCTGATGCTGGACCCGATCGACTTCGCCCAGCTCTACCGCCAGAACATGGCGAACCAGGAAGCGGCTCCGGTTCCGAACTGATCCGGACAGCCATTTCCGGCAAGGCTTCAGGCCGCAGACCCTCCGGGCTGCGGCCTTTGCTTTTCAAGGGTCAGTGCGCCTCTTCCAGCAGCTCCGCCCAGGTCTTCGGATTGTCGCCGTTGAGCGGATTGGCGGGCGAGCGGCGGTAGTTGATCGTCTCGAAGCGCATGGCCAGCGTGTCGATCATCAGCAGCCGCCCGGTCAGGCCGGTGCCGATGCCGGTGATCTCCTTGATGGCTTCCAGCGCCTGCAGCGTCCCCGCAAGACCCGTCAGCGCCCCCAGAACGCCGGCCTCGGCACAGGTTGGCAGATGGCCCTCCGCCGGACGCTTCGGGAAGAGGCAGCGGTAGGTCGGGTTGGGCGTGCCGTCCGCGCCGGTTTCATGGGGCTTCAGCAGGGTTATGGTGGTGTCGAAGCGCCCCACGGCAGCTGTCACCAGCGGCTTGCGGGCAAAGAAGCAGGCATCGGACACCAGATAGCGGGTGGCGAAATTGTCTGATCCGTCGATGACGAGATCATAGCGCTGGATCAGTTGCATGGCATTGTGGCCTGCGAGCCGCACCGGATGCGGCTCCACGGTCACATTAGGGTTGAGCCGGGCAATCGCTTCGGCCGCGCTCGACACCTTCGGCTCGCCCAGATGCTGCGTGTCATGGATCACCTGCCGCTGCAGGTTGGAGAGCGACACCGTGTCGTCATCGACGATGCCCAGCGTGCCCACACCCGCCGCCGCCAGATATTGCAGCACCGGCGCGCCGAGCCCGCCTGCACCGATGACGAGAACGCGCGCGGCCTTCAGCTTCTGCTGGCCCGGCCCGCCCACCTCCTTCAGCACGATGTGACGGGCATAGCGCTCCAGCTCTGCGGGAGAAAACATGACGGATCCTGTCTGTGTCTGAAAAGCCCGTCAGCCGAGCATGCGGCTGACGAGGCGGGCCGTGTAATCCACCATCGGGATCACACGGGCATAGTTGAGGCGGGTGGGACCGATGACGCCCAGAACGCCGACGATGCGCTGCTCCCGGTCCCGGTAGGGCGAGACCACCAGCGAGGAGCCGGACAGCGAGAACAGTTTGTTTTCCGAGCCGATGAAGATGCGTACCCCGTCGCCCTTCTCGGCAAGGCCGAGCAGCTGGATGAGGTCGCGCTTGTTTTCAAGGTCGTCGAACAGCAGGCGCACCCGCTCCAGATCCTCCGCCACATCCACATCGGTGAGCAGGTTGGACTGGCCGCGCACGATCAGCCTGTCGCTTTCGCCGCCCTCCCCGGCCCAGACCGCAAGGCCGGCCTCGACGATCTTCTGGGTCAGGCTGTCCAGTTCGGCCTGGTTGGCTTCGCGCAGGCGCTCCAGCTCGCGGCGCACATCCGACAGGGTGCGGCCCTGGATCTGGGCATTGAGATAATTGCCCGCCTGCACCAGTGCCGATTGCGGCAGGCCGGCAGGCAGGTCGATGATGCGGTTCTCCACCGAACCATCCTCCGCCACAAGAACGGCGAGGGCCTTCAGCGGCTCGATGCGGATGAACTCGATCTGGCGCAGGCGCACATCCTGCTTGTGGGTCAGCACCACACCCGCCCCGCTGGACAGCCCCGACAGAAGCTGGCTCGCCTCCGTCAGCACATGTTCCATCGTGCCCTTGGTGTGGCTGGAGGCGCGCACCTGAACGTCGATGCGCTCGCGCTCCTCCTGTGAAAGATCACCCACCTCCAGCAGCGCGTCGATGAAGAAGCGCAGGCCCGTTTCGGTGGGCAGGCGCCCGGCGCTGGTGTGCGGGGAATAGAGCAGGCCCAGATGCTCCAGATCGGCCATCACGTTGCGCACGGAGGCTGGTGACAGCGACATGCCGAGGCCGCGCGCCACATTGCGCGAGCCGACCGGCTCGCCGGTGTCCAGATAGGTCTCTACGATGGAGCGGAAAATCTCGCGGGACCGCTTGTCCAGATCGGTCAGGCTCACGTATCCAACCTCATCCTCTGCCGGGTTTCGTGCTCTGCCCGCTTCGGGCAATTCACGGCTCTTCTGCAAGATATAGGACCAAAATGGCCGCAGAGTGCAAGCAGGCCTTTACGGCTCTCGGGTCTCAGGGCTACAAGCGCGGAAAGATCTGTGGGCCAGTGCGCCGCACCGGCCATTTTCAAGTCAGGAGCCAGATATGCGTCCGTCCAAACGCGCCGCCGGTGAGCTGCGGTCCGTCACTCTGGAGCGTGGTGTGTCCAAGCACGCCGAAGGCTCCTGCCTGGTGAAATTCGGTGACACGCACGTCCTGTGCACCGCCAGCCTGGAAGAGCGCGTCCCCTCCTGGCTGCGCGGCCAGAACAAGGGCTGGGTGACGGCCGAGTACGGCATGCTGCCGCGCGCCACCGGCACGCGCATGCGCCGCGAGGCCTCCTCCGGCAAGCAGTCCGGCCGCACCCAGGAAATCCAGCGCCTCATCGGCCGCTCGCTGCGCGCCGTGGTCGATCTGGAAGCCCTCGGCGAGAACCAGATCTCCATCGACTGCGACGTGATCCAGGCCGACGGCGGCACCCGCACCGCCGCCATCACCGGCGCATGGGTGGCCCTGCATGACTGCATCGAATGGATGCGCGCCCGCGAGATCGTCAAGAAGCCGGTGCTGAAGGATCATGTGGCTGCCATCTCCTGCGGCATCTACAAGGGCAACCCGGTGCTGGACCTCGATTATGAGGAAGATTCGGCTGCCGAGACCGACGCCAACTTCGTGCTGACCGGCACTGGCGGCATTGTCGAGATCCAGGGCACGGCGGAAGGCGCCCCCTTCTCCGAGGAAGAGTTCAAGGCCCTGCTGGATCTCGCCCGCAGCGGCATCAGCCGCCTGATCGACCTGCAGAAAATGTCCATCCTGTGAGGCACCCCATGGCACACCGCAAGCTGGAGCCGGGCCGTCTGGTCGTGGCCACCCACAACGCTGGAAAGCTGCGCGAAATCCGCGAGCTGCTGGGCCCCTATGGCTTCGATGTGGTTTCTGCCGGCGAGCTGGATCTGCCGGAGCCGGAAGAAACCGGCACCACGTTCGAGGCCAATGCGGAGCTGAAGGCCCGCGCAGCGGCGGAAGCCTCCGGCCTGCCGTCACTGGCCGATGACAGCGGCTTCTGCGTGGCTGCCCTCAATGGCGATCCCGGCATCTATTCCGCCCGCTGGGCTGGTCCGGAGAAGGATTTCTCCATGGCCATGCGCAATGTGGAAGAAAAGCTGCAGCAGGCCGGTGCCGTGACGGCGGAAGCCCGGCGCGGGTCCTTCGTCGCCGTGCTGTGCCTTGCCTGGCCCGATGGCCATGTGGAGTTCTTCCGGGGCGAAGTGGAAGGCCAGATCGTGTGGCCGCCGCGCGGGCTGCAGGGTTTCGGCTATGACCCGATGTTCCAGCCCGATGGCCATGAGCGCACCTTCGGCGAGATGACTTCGGCGGAAAAGCACGGCTGGTCGGCCACCACACCCGCCCTGTCGCATCGCGCCCGCGCCTTTGTGACCTTTTCGAAGGCCTGCCTGGAGCAAGAATGACCACGACACCGGACGGCGGCTTCGGCATCTATGTGCACTGGCCCTTCTGCGCGGCCAAGTGCCCCTATTGCGACTTCAATTCCCACGTCCGGCACCAGCCGGTCGATCAGGACCGCTTTGTCGCGGCCTTCGAGCGGGAGCTGGCGCATTTTGCCGCCTGGACGCCCAACCGGACGGTGCAGTCGATCTTCTTTGGCGGCGGCACGCCCTCGCTGATGCTGCCGCGGACGGTGGAACGCATTCTGGAGGCGATTGCCCGGCACTGGGCGATTGATACGGACGTGGAAATCTCGCTGGAGGCAAACCCCTCCAGCGTCGAGGCCGAGCGTTTCCGGGGCTACCGGGCGGCGGGCGTCAACCGGGTATCGCTGGGCGTGCAGGCGCTCAACGATCAGGACCTGCGCCAGCTGGGCCGTCTGCATGACGTGGCCGGAGCGCTGCAGGCCATCGAGATTGCCCGCGAAACCTTCCCGCGCCTGTCCTTCGACCTCATCTATGCCCGGCCCGGCCAGACGGTGACCGGCTGGGAGGCGGAACTGCGTCAGGCGGTGAAGCTCGCCGCCGACCACCTGTCGCTCTATCAGCTGACGATCGAGGAAGGCACGCCCTTCTTCAACCTCTATCAGGCGGGCAAGCTGATCGTGCCGGACCCGGATCTGGGCGCCGAATTCTACGAGCTGACGCAGGATCTGACCGCCGATCTCGGCCTTCCGGCCTATGAAGTGTCCAACCACGCCCGCCCGGGCGCGGAATGCCGTCATAACCTCGTCTACTGGCGCTACGGCGATTATGTGGGCGTCGGGCCGGGTGCCCATGGCCGCCTGTCGCTGGGCGCCACCAAGCGCGCCACCGCCATCGAGCGCCACCCGGAAACATGGCTTGCCCATGTGGAGGAGCGTGGCCACGGCATGGTGGAAGACCTGCCGCTGAGTGACGAAGAGCAGGGCGATGAATATCTGCTGATGGGCCTGCGGCTGATCGAAGGCGTCGACATGCGCCGCTACGAGCGGCTGTCCGGCCGCTCCATCGACCCGCGCCGCCTCAACGACCTGCTGGAGCATGGCATGGTCGAGAAGCTGGACGAAACCCGTGTCCGCGCCACCCGCGACGGCTTTTTCGTGCTGGACGCAGTCGTGGCAGATCTGGCGGCTTGAGCGGATTGTACTCTTGTCGTTAGAGGTCGTACTCTCGTTCTAATCCAAAATTATAAGGTATCGCCCCTCATGGACGAGGGCGAAAAGACAACAAAATCATCGTTTTATGGTCGGCTTTGTGGACAAAAGGTGGACGACCGCCCATCTGACTCCAAAATAATCGCGCAATAGCTTAGCTTGGGTTGTGTGTTTCGATCTTAATGGATCGAGAGACATCCGAGATCGGCGTTGAAAATCTGACCCTTCAGCGCCGATCTCAGAATCAAAATGACCCGCATCAGCAACTAGCCATCGCAAACGGGTCACTTGGAGAAAAGGATACCGATATCGGCAGCCTCCCTTTTCGCGGAAAAACGATATCGTGTCCCTCTTTCCGGGACAAGTGCGGTGGCGCAATTTCAAGGAGTTTATCCGCCATGGATATGCCCCCTTTTGTTGTACCGCCTCCGCGCAGGCGGAGATCATCCACCGTTACACCGGAAAAAGCTGCGATCATCAAAGCGCTGCTTAAAACCGGTATGTATCAGCACGAAATCGCCGCTCTTCTCGAAATGAACCAAGGAAGAGTAAGTGAGATCAATACGGGAAAAAAATTCCCAGAGATTGAACCTCTTCAAGGCGATCTGTTCGGCTGATGAACAACGGCCCCGCGCTATGTGCGGGGCCTACCCATCGGGAATATATGCACGAGGGCCTTACGTCGTAGGCAGTGTTGTCCTTTCGGAACCAGACCAGATAACCGGCGATCCTTCCGCCTGCCACCGGGACTGCCCCGCCGGGGGCTTCAACTCTCCGGCAATAAGTCCTTAAGCAAAATAGGATTTCCCTCTATTTTCATGCTGCACTGCGACAACAGCGGTGCAGCAAATAGTCTTTTGGATGATACAAGGTCCTCAACTGGCTTCACGGGCTGTCAACCTGTTGATGTCAGGCTGTTCACAATGGGGCTATTGATGCAGAGGGCAATATGGGCCTATTCTGCTGCAATGCCAGAAGCCGGGCTTGATACACGCGGCAAAGACAGCGCGTGTTCGCCGGGCCAGCGACGAAGGATCAGAAGTGTTGCCCTTCTATCATCTCTACGAGATCAACCATGCCGCCATGGGCCCGGTGCGTGCCGCAGCGGACGCAACACGGCTCTATTTCCAGAACCCGTTCAACCCGATGAGCCACACGCAGCTTGGCCGTCAGGTTGCGGCGGCCTGCGAAGTGCTGGAGCGCACGACGCGGCGCTATGGCAAGCCGGAATTCGGTCTGCCGGAAACCACCATCGGCGGCATGAAGGTGCCGGTGAGCGAGCGCGTGGTCTGGCGCCGCCCCTTCTGCGACCTCTTGCATTTCGAGCGGGGCACCCCCCAGCGCCGCAATGACCCGAAGATCCTGATCGTGGCGCCCATGTCCGGCCACTATGCCACGCTGCTGCGCGGCACGGTGGAGGCCATGCTGCCGCACGCCGATGTCTACATCACCGACTGGATCGACGCCCGCATGGTGCCGCTCTCGGACGGCAAGTTCGATCTGGATGACTACATCGATTACGTCATCTCCATGCTGCATTTCCTCGGGCCGGACACCCATGTCGTCGCCGTGTGCCAGCCGTCGGTGCCGGTGCTGGCGGCTGTCGCCGTGATGGAAGCGCGCAACGACCCCTATGCACCCTCGACCATGACACTGATGGGCGGGCCGATCGACACGCGCGTCGCACCGACTGCCGTCAATGATCTGGCCATGTCCAAGGGCATCAACTGGTTCAAGCGCAACGTCATCATGCAGGTGCCGTTCCCGCATCCGGGCATGATGCGCTACGTCTATCCGGGCTTCCTGCAGCTTTCGGGCTTCATGAGCATGAACCTCGACCGGCACCTCATCGCCCACCGCGACTTCTTCAAGCATCTCGTCAAGGGTGACGGTGACAGTGCCGAGAAGCACCGCGAATTCTACGACGAATATCTGGCGGTGATGGACCTGACGGCCGAGTTCTATCTGCAGACGGTGGAGACCGTGTTCATCGAGCACTCCCTGCCGCTGGGCAAGATGAAGCACGGCGACACGCTGGTGGATTGCGGCGCCATCCGCAACACCGCGCTGCTGACCATCGAGGGCGAGAAGGACGACATCACCGGCCGTGGCCAGACCCGTGCTGCGCATACGCTCTGCACCAGCCTGCCGGACGACATGAAGGTGCATTACGAGCAGCCGAATGTGGGCCATTACGGCGTGTTCAACGGCTCGCGCTTCCGCGCCGAGATTGCCCCGCGCATGATCGACTTCATCCTGACCCATTCCCAGGCCAACCGCGACCGCCTGAAGAAGGCTGCTGCCGCCAAGCCGGCCGCTCCGGCCGAGGCGAAAAAGCCGGCGGCCGAAGCACCCAAGGCCGAAGCCGCACCGGCGCCGGCGCCCAAAGCGGAGGCAGCCGCCGCCGCTGCCAAGCCTGAGCCGAAGGCTGCCGTGGCTGCGAAGGCCGATCCGCTGGCCGAGATCCTGCTGGCCAAGCCGCAGGGCGTTGCCGACAATCTCAAGGCCATCACCGGCGTTGGCCCCAAGCTGGAAAAGGCCCTGAATGAAGCGGGCATCTTCCACTTCTGGCAGATCGCAGGCCTGACGGATGCGCAGATTGAGGCGCTGGACGACCGTCTGGACTTCCGCGGCCGCATGGCCCGTGACAACTGGATCGAACAGGCCCGCAAGCTGGCTGAAACGGTCGCCTGAGACACGGCCTGATACCAGATCAAAGATCTGACCCGGCCCTGCCTCCTGAAACGCCCGCCTCACGGCGCGCAATCAGGGCGGGGCCGGGTTTTTTCATGTCTGCTGCCAGGGCTGGTGACCCACGAACCTTCCGTCCAAGCCTTTGATTCAAGAACCTCTTCTGCCTCTGCGTCAAATTCCGCAGGCAACCTGCGCCGCCGTGTAACCGGCGCGGGACTTCATGGTGTTCTTGAAAGGCCGGGCAGCCGTCCCCACGTTTTTGTCTGTTGAAATCCGAAAGGGGATGACGATGACTGGGAACACTGTGTTGAGGCCTGGCTGGAACGGGGCAAGCATCGCGCTGATGGTGCTTGGGTTCGTGTTGTTCTGGCCGCTTGGGCTGGCAATGCTTGCCTATATTCTTTGGGGTGACCGCTTCCAGACACTGTTTCAGGACGCGCGTGACCAGTGGAACAGAAGCCCGATCAAGAGCGCGGTGAACAACATGAACACGGGAAGCTTTGGCCGGACCGGCAATGTGGCCTTTGACGACTACCGGGAGCGCGAGCTGAAGCGCCTGGAAGAAGAGCGTGCCAAGCTCGATACCATGCGCGCCGAATTCGATACTTTCCTGCGCGAACTGCGCCGGGCCAAGGATCAGGAAGAATTCGACCGCTTCATGTCCGCCCGTGGCCACAACTCGGGCACCACTGGCCCTGCCTGACCGGCCGGTCCGGTATGGCACACCACGCGGGAAGCGGCGCACCTTGCGCCGCTTTCGCCGTTTATACCAAGACGGAACGAGTGAGCCTCAGTGCCTTGGTATCGGATTCCAGTAGGTGATGGCTGACGCCTTGGCTACTGGATCCCCGCCTGCGCGGGGATGACAAGGTGAGGGTGAATGCGCTGCAAGCCACTCCCCCCGCCTGCAAAACCAGATACCCTCTGATACGGTCGAATCACCTCCCGCAGCGCCTGTCTGCGGGCCTTGCAGGGAAGCGGAATGTTCTCACGGCTGCGGCGGCCTGTTTTTCCGGACCATATCGTGCTGCCGCTGAGTGGCGGCGAGATTGCCGTGCGCCTGCGGCCTGATCCGCGCGCGCGGCGCTATCTGCTGCGCCTGCCGCATGACCAGTCCGGCCCGGTGCTGACCATCCCCAAGGGCGGTTCTCTGTCCACCGCCCAGCGCTTTGCCGAAAAACATGCGGGCTGGCTGGAGGAAAAGCTGGCGGCCTTGCCGCAGACGACCCCCTTTGCCGCCGGATCGGTTGTCCCTGTCCGGGGCGTCCTGCACCGGATCGAGCCTTCCGGCCGCCTGCGCGGGCTGGTGGCAACCGGCACGGACGGTGAGGGCCATCCGGTGCTCAGCGTGCCCGGCGCGCCCGAACATACGGGCCGCAAGGTGGCTGACTGGCTGAAGCGGCAGGCGCGGGCGGATATCGAGGCAGCTGTTGCCCGCCATACGGCAGCGCTTAGGGTGAAGGCCACTGCCATTTCCCTGCGCGACACCCGCAGCCGCTGGGGCTCCTGCGCGTCCAACGGGCGGCTGTCCTTCTCCTGGCGGCTGATCCTCGCTCCACCGGAAATCCTGGATTATGTCGCGGCCCACGAGGTGGCACACCTGCGGGAAATGAACCATTCGGACAGGTTCTGGGCGCTCTGCCGCCAGCTTGCCCCGCACACGCCCAAGGCCCGCCAGTGGCTGAAGGACGAGGGCGGCAAGCTGCATCTCTTCGGCTAATCAGCCACCAAACAGCCTTCCGATGAAGCCGAGCGGCCCGCCTTCCGAGGGCGGCGGCGGGATGACACGGCCATCGGCTCCCACGTCCGCCGGGGGAATGGGGGCATTGTCGGTGGGCACAGGGCCGTAATTCTGCGGCAGCTGTTCGGCAACACCGGGCAAGCCCGCAACGGGCAGACCGGCATGCGCCTTGTCCATCGCCCCCTTCCAGATTTCCGCCGGCAGCGATCCGCCCGTCGCCTTTTTCGTCGGGCTGTTGTCATCGTTGCCGAGCCAGACGGTGGCCGTCAGGTTGCCGGTATAGCCGATGAACCAGGCGTCGCGGAAATCCTGGCTGGTGCCCGTTTTGCCGCCTGCCGGGCGCTGGTCTGCGAGCATCGCCTTCTTGCCCGTGCCGGTCACCAGCGTCTGCGCCATCATGTGGTTCATCTGGGCAAGGCGCAGCGTGTCGATCACCTTGCCCGTTCCATCTCCCTGCCGGGCATAGAGCGTGCGGCCCTCCACCGTGCGGATGCGGCGGATGACATGCGGCACAACCCCGTAGCCGCCATTGGAGAAAGGCACATAGGCGGCCGTGATCTCCAGCGGCGTCACCTCCGATGTGCCCAGCGCCAGCGAAGGATTGGCCGCCAGTTGCGAGCGGATGCCCAGCTTCTGCGCCACCTTCACCACCTTTGCCGGACCCGTTTCCACCGCCAGCCGCGCAGCCACCGTGTTGAGGGACATGGCCAGCGCGTCGGTCAGCGTGACATCGCCGTAATACTGTTTGGTGTAGTTCTGCGGCCGCCAGCCCTTGAGGGAGAACGGTTCATCCCGGCGGATCGTGTCCGGCGTCATGCCGCTTTCAAGCGCCGCCAGATAGACGAAGGGCTTGAAGGCGGAGCCTGGCTGGCGGCGGGCGTTGGTGGCACGGTTGAACTGGCTCTTCTGATAGTCCCGGCCACCCACCATGGCCCGTACGGCCCCTGCCGTGTCCATGATGACGACGGCACCCTGCGAGACCCCCAATTCACGTCCTTGGGCATTCAGCGCAGTCACCAGCGCCGATTCCGCTGCTTGCTGCATCACCGGATCAATGGTGGTGTCGACGATGATGTCACTGTCGATGGATCCGGCAAACTGCGGCAGCAGGTCCATCACCCAGTCGGCCACATAATTGGCGCTGGCGGTGTTGCGGTCGCTGACCACATGGGCCGGCTCGGTCATGGCCGTCCGGGCGGTCGCCGCATCAATGAACCCGGCATCGCGCATGGCAGCCAGAACCACCTTGGAGCGTTCAAAAGCCAGCTCGGGATTGCGCGTGGGGGCATAGCGGCTGGGCGCCTTCAGCAGGCCCGCCAGAACGGCGGCTTCCTGCAGGGTGACCAGCCGCGCCGATTTGCCGAAATAGCGCCGCGCGGCTGCATCCACCCCATAAGCGCCTGCCCCCAGATAGACGCGGTTGAGATACATCTCAAGGATCTCGTCCTTGGAGTATTTGGCTTCCAGCCACAGCGCCAGCACCACTTCCTGCACCTTGCGCTTCAGGGTGCGGTCAGGCTCGAGGAACAGGTTCTTGGCCAGCTGCTGGGTCAGCGTCGAGCCGCCCTGCACCAGATTGCCGGAGGTAAAGTTGACCGTGAAGGCGCGGACCAGACCGATCGGGTCCAGCCCGAAATGGTCCTCGAACCGCCGGTCCTCGATGGCAATCACCGCCTGCGGCAGATAGGCCGGAAGCTGCTCCAGCCGCACGGCCTCGCCGCCCGTGTCGCCCCGGTTGGCCAGAAGCTCCCCGGTGGTGGCAACGATCTTCACATTGGGCGGGCGGGCCGGAACCTTCCACTCGGAAGTGGGCGGCAGATGGGCCGCGTAATAGACGACCACACCGGTGGCGGCGATGCCGCCCCAGATGGACAGGACGAAGCCCCAGTAGAACAGCTTGCGGATCAGCCAGAACAGCGGATTGGACGAGCGGGCGCGGCTGCGCCGGGTTTTCTTTTTGGCCTTGCCCTTGCCGCCTGCCTTTGCGGGCCGCTTGCGGCGGGGGGCGGGGGCATCATCTGCGTCATCGGCACGCGGCCGCCGGGGCCGCCTGGCCGGGCGCTCTGCCGAAACGTCTCCGGTTCCCGGGCGCACATCGTAAAGATCGCCGCTGGCAGGGCCAAACGCCGGTTCAATCCGATTGCTGCCTGCCGGGCGGCGTGCCATGAGCCTCTCGTCACTCTGCGGGCCTGCGCGGGGAACACAGGCATTCTGCATCAAACTAGATCGGCTGGTTTAAGGCGGCGTTAAGCCTTGGGTGCCGGCTGAGGCATGGAGGCGGAGCCCCGCAAGCAAAAACCGCCACCCCGGAGAGGCAGCGGTTCCTGGCTTTGACGGCAACTCTTTAGGCGGCTCAGCTTGAGTAGCGTGAGGCGTCCGCACCGTAATGATTCACGTAGCGCTCGTTCAGCTGCGTCACGGGCATGACGATGAGAACGTCGGTGGTGCCGAACTGGTAGTCGACCACAGCCCCGTCACCGATATAGGCGCCGAGGCGCAGGTAGCCCTTCACCAGCGGCGGCAGTTCACGCAAGGTGGCCTTGTCGTTCAGCTCTTCGCGGGCAACGCGGTTCATCTCGACATAGCGCTCCGGCACGGCGCGCACGCGCCAGGGCTCCGGCGCACGGGCGTGGTGGTGCAGGAAGGAAAGCTGGCTGGCGATCCGGTCCGGATCCGTGCCCTCGATGGAGGCACAGCCAATCATCACGTCGATGCGGTGGCGGATCACATAGGCCCAGATGCCGTGCCACAGCAGCTCGACCGTGCGCTTGTTGCGGTAGGGCTTGAGCACGCAGGAGCGGCCCAGTTCCAGAAAGCGCAGGCCCGGATTGGCATCGACCAGCGGCTGGATGTCATATTCGCTGGCGGTGTAGAAGCCGCCGTTTGCCTCGGCCACGTCCTGGCGCAGCAGGCGGTAGGTGCCGACGATCTGCGGCTGCAGGCGTCCCAGCTTGTTGCGCTTCATCGAGGCATGGTCAACGACCAGAAGGTGATCGCAGATGGCGTCAAAGGCATCCATGTCGCGGCGGGCAGCGAGGGTCTGCGCATCGGCGATGGCTGACATTTCCTCGTAGAAGACGTGATAGCGCAGGCGCTGCGCCTTCTTCACCTCACGCGCGGTGCGGGCGAGGCGCACCTCCAGCGAGCCCACGCGGCCAAGGGAAACATCACCGGCAGGACCTGTTTCACCATGCAAGGGCTTCGCAAAGCCGGGAAAGAAACGCGCGGAAATGCCCTGCTCACCCATCATGGGCACGAACTTCTGCACAAGCTTGCGCGGAGAAAATAGACCTGGCCGCATCATCGAGATTCGGTCCCCTATCTGCCTCGGTTGTTTCCCACCGGGGGCCCTGCGAAACCGGTGCCGCAGGCCTCGTTTGTCCTGTCAGGTTGCTGCGCCGTTGCAGTGATTCTCATCCCTTTAACCGGCGAAATCCTGATCTTGCCGTAGACCATAGTTTTCCAACACTAGCATGACAACGGCCAGCGTTCACAATATTTCGTTATGGTAACAATCCGGGAGCGGCACTATGTCCGGGAGGGCAGATTTTCCAATGCCTCTTCAACGGCTTCGCGGGAAAGCGGTTTTGTGAGGAAACCGGCGACACCGCTCGCCCTTGCCCGGTCGCGGGCAGCCGGCATCACGTCCGCCGTGACGACCAGCACCGGCACATGCGGGCGCCCGCGGGCGGTTTCGATCTCGCGGATCTGCGCCATGGCATCCAGCCCGTCGAGCCCCGGCATGTGCAGGTCCATCAGGATGGCATCGAAACTCTGTTCGCTGGCCGCACGCCAGGCTTCCAGACCATCGGGCACCACCGTCACCTCATGGCCGAGCTTGCGCAGCAGCGCTTCGCCCAGAAGGCGGTTGATATCGTTATCCTCCGCCAGCAGCAGCCGCAGCGGCCGGGCCGGGGCAAGCCGGTGCGGCGCGCCGGGAATGCGCTCGGGCGGCAGGTCTACGGCCGCTTCCCAGGCGAGCGTTTCACCGCCTTCGCCCATGAGGCTGGCAATGATGCGCCGGAGCGTGCGCCCGCGCACGGGCCGCACCAGATAGGCGGAGAAGCCCGCCTCGCGCAGCCGGTCCAGCCGGTCCCGCTCCGGCGGGGTCACGAGAACAATGGCCGGCGCGGCGCAGCCCGCTGCCCGGGCCGTGGCCAGCCAGCCCGCGCCATCGGCCACCGCGCCATGTTCCAGCAGCACGAGATCCGCATGGGGCAGGGCGTCGGCCAGCGTGTCGTCCCCCGGCTGCACAAGCTGCGCCCTGGCGCCATGGGTGATGAACTGCAGCGCCAGCGCTTCACCCTCGATCACGCCCTGTGACACGATCACAACGCGCCGGCCTGTCAGGCATTCAAGACCGGCATGACCGGCAGCATCGGGAGCTTCGGGCAGCGGCAAACAGATGCGGAAGACGGCGCCCTTGCCCTCCTCGGCCAGTGCCTCGACCGTGCCTTCCATCAGCCCCACGAGGCGGCGGACGATGGCAAGACCAAGCCCCGTGCCGCCGTAGCGGCGGGCAGGGCCATGGTCCACCTGCTCGAACTCGCCGAACAGCCGTTCGGCATCGGCTGCCGAGAAGCCAATGCCGGTGTCCCGCACTTCCAGCGTCAGCAGGCTGCCGCTGCCCTGCGGCGTGATGGCAAGGCTGATGAGGACGCCGCCCTCTTCGGTGAACTTGATGCCGTTTCCGGCCAGATTGAACAGGATCTGCCGCAGCCGGTTGGCATCGGCCGTGACGATACGGGGAATTGCCGGGTCGGCGGTGAAGCCGATCTCCAGCCCCTTGGCATGGGCACGCGGCGCCAGCAGCTCCACCACATGTTCGGCAAGGCTTTCGAGGTCCACCGGTCCCGGCTGGATCGTCAGTTTGCCGGCTTCGGCGCGGGAAAAGTCCAGCAGCTCGTCGATCAGCAGCAGCAGCGTTTCGCCGGAGGTTTCCAGCGCCCGCACATAGGCTCTCTGCTCATGGGTGAGATGCGTATCCGACAGGAGCGCCGCCATGCCCAGAATGCCGTTGAGCGGCGTGCGCACCTCGTGGCTGACGGTGGCCAGAAAGCGGGACTTGGCCTCGCTGGCGCTTTCCGCATTCTGGCGGGCGGCCAGAAGCTCCTCTTCCATCTTGCGCCGCGCGGTGACGTCACGCAGCACGGTCTGCAGCACCGGCGTTCCGCGCGGCCCTTCGCGCACGGTCACGTCGATGCGGGAGAACCAGCGCGGGCCTTCGCGGGTGTCGAGCAGGATGTCCCCAAAGACGCCGGTGGCTTCGGCGCTGAGCAGGTCCTGCGGCGTATCCGCCAGCGGCAGCTCCAGCTTTTCGCCGGGACGCGGGCTCTGTTCCGGCCAGAACAGGCTTCCGGCCGCCGGATTGGCATAGATGACGTTTTCTTCCATGTCGCGGCGGATGACCACATCGCCCAGCGCATGGAGAATGCTGGCATGGCGCTCGTCGGATTCGCGCAGCTCCCAGGCGGCATCCTCCAGCTCTTCGATGCGCTGGTTCAACCGGTGGGTCTCCACTGCTGCGGTGCCGAGTGCGGTCTGCAGGCGGTGGCGGTCATCATGAATGACACAGGCGATGGCAAGCCCGCCTGCGGCAAAACCGAGAACCAGCGCCAGAAGCCGCTCGTGAGGCCCGCCGCCGAGCAGCAAAAAGGCAGCAATCAGCGCCAGAATGCCGATACCGGCGGCCAATGTGAGAACCCGTTCGTGACCGAACCGGCGCCCGGCGCGGGTCAGTAAACCGGGCTCATCCGGCGCAGATCCGGGCTGACCGGCCTTGCCCTTCGGCGGACGCTTTGCGTCTTTCGGACTTTGCGGGCGCTTCTGCCCCTCCGGGCCGTCCGGCTGCTGTGCCTTAAGGCCCGTTTCCGCTTCAGCCTTGCTGCCGTTTCCGTCTGCAGATTGCGGTCGCATGCCCTGTCCCCAGCGGCCTGCGCGGCAGGCCTGATCCTGATGAAGGCCCGACAAGGTTCTGCGGGCACAGCCGGAAACAAGCTTGCAGTCCAATCCCTTGAAAAAGCCTTTCGAATTTTAGGCTTTTCCGGTTTGTACAGGTCAGCCTCCCATGCTGGTGATCCCGGCTTCCCAGCCGAGGATGGCGCGTTTGCGCGTCAGGCCCCAGTGATAGCCGCAAAGCCCGCCGGTGCGTCCCAGCACCCGGTGGCAGGGCACCACAAAGGAAATCGGGTTGCGGCCCACGGCCGAGCCCACCGCCCGCGCCGCGCTGGGTTTGCCGAGGCTGCGGGCAATGTCGGAATAGGTGGTCGCCTTGCCCATGGGGATCTTCAGCAGCGTGCGCCAGACGCGGATTTCAAAATCGCTACCGATGAAAATGACCTTGAGCGGCGTTTCCTCAGACCAGCTGGCCGGATCGAACACCCGCGCCGCATAGGGCGCTGTTGCCACGTCATCCTCCACGAAGACGGCCGCAGGCCAGCGGCCGGACATGTCGGCAAAGGCCGTGGCTTCCTCGCCCTCATCGGCGAAAGCGAGACCGGCAAGGCCCCGGTCGGTTGCCATGATCAGCACCTGGCCGAAAGGGCAGGGATGAAAGCCGTAGCGGATGGTGAGGCCCGCTCCACGGTTGCGGTAGTCGCCCGGCGTCATCGCTTCGTGGGTGACGAAGAGATCATGCAGCCGCCCCGGCCCGGACAGCCCCACCTCATAGGAGGTCTCCAGAATGCTGGCTGCATCGCGCAGAAGCTCGCGGGCATGATCCAGCGTGATCGCCTGCAGGAATTGCTTGGGCGTCAGCCCGGCCCAGCGCGAGAACACCCGCTGCAGCTGGATCGGCTGCAGCCCGGCCTCGCGGGCAAGGTCTTCCAGCGCCGGCTGGTCCCGCCAGGTATCGGAAATGCGCTCCAGCGTCTGGCGGACGATGGCATAGTCACGCGCGGCCGCCTCCCCCGTTTCGGGAACGGCGGCCGCCTCGCGTCCGGCAAGGTTCAGGTCGAAAAGCTGGGTCATGGCAACGGCAGGTCCGGTGATTGTCAGATCCTGACCCTAACCCCGGCCCTGCGGCCGCGCCACCCGATAAGCGAGCCCTCAGCCCGCCTTGCGGAAACGGGCCGTGCGCGTGTCGGCCACATAGAGCTTTGCCCGCTCCCCCGCTTCTGCCGCCAGGTCCGCGACCGACTGGTGGATGAAACGGGCGGTTTCATCGCTCATCAGATAGCTGAAGTTGAGCCGCGTCCAGCCGGGCTTCTCGATCTCGTCCCCCGCCTGGATCGAGGCGCGCAGGCCTTCCGAGCGCGCCTGAGAGATGCCCAGCAGCCGGTGCGCATAGGGCCCGGCGCAGGCGCAGCCGCCACGGGCCTGGATGCCGTGAAAATCGGACAGCATGCGGGTGAACAGCTGCGGATGCACCAGAGCGCCGTGGCCGTCTTCCACCTGAAAGGCGAAGATGGGCAGCCGGTCCCGCTGATCCGCCGCCAGAATGCGCAAGGCGGGATGCCCGTCCCAGGCGGCGAAGGCCATGCGGGCCAGCGCCTTGTCACGGGCAAGGATGAAATCGCAGCCCACCGCATCCTTCACCGCAAAGGCGAGGCCCGCGCGGATATCGCCCAGCACATTCGGCGTGCCCGCTTCCTCGCGCGCGGCCAGCGAAGCCGAATAGTCATGCCCCCAGGGCGAGACGAAGGACACCGTGCCGCCGCCCGGCCATGTGGGCTTATTGGCGCGCACCGCCGCATTGCGGATGATCAGGATGCCGGATGCCCCAGGCCCGCCGGGGAACTTGTGCGGCGACACCACCACCGCATCCTTGGCGCAGTCCGCCTCAGGCGCCATGGCAATGGGCAGGTAGGGACCGCCGCCCGCATAGTCCCAGAGGGCGAGCGCGCCATGGCGCTTCAGCAGGCGGGTCACCGCATCCACATCCGTCAGAATGCCGGTGACATTGGAGGCGGCAGAGAAAGCGCCCAGCACCAGTGGCCGGTCCTTGAGGCGCAGAAGCTCGGCCTCCAGCTGATCCATATCCGGCCCGCCCTGCGGCGCTTCGGGGATTTCAACTACCTCCGCGCCGCTCTCGCGCCAGGGCAGGATGTTGGAATGATGCTCATAGGGGCCGATGAGAACCGCCGGGCGGCCACCTTCCTGCCCTGCCCCGCCAAAGCCGAACAGGCTGAGCGCCCGGTTGATGCCGGCCGTGGCGCCGGAACCGGTGAAGATGACCGTATAACTTTCATCCGCACCGGTGCTGCGCGCGATCTGTGCCCGCGCCTCGCGGCGCAGCGTGGTCATCCGCGCCCCGCAATAGGACGCTTCCGTATGACTGTTGGCATAATAGGGCAGAACTTCGGTGAGGATGAACTCCTCCACCTGGCGCAGCGCCCGGCCCGAGGCGGTGTAATCCGCATAGGTGATCCTGCGCGGCCCGAAAGCGCCCTCGATCTCCGCGCCCTCGCCGATCAGCCCGGCGCTGAGCGCCTCGGCGGTGCGGGAGGTGCGCAGGCTGCTCTGGAAGGCTTCAAGGCTCATCGGCATGGGATGGTTCCAATGGAAAAAGACTGATGCATCGAAAATTATGCGATCAGGCTTGAGATATGTTCCCACATTTCACATCATTGCGCATCATAGCGATGAAACTGTTCGACAAAGGCGCATGATGATTGATCAGTTCAACAAGGCCATCCTGAAGGCGCTGCAGGAGGATGGCAGCCTGACCCAGCGCGAGTTGTCGGAGAAGGTCCATCTGTCGCCCAACGCCTGCTGGAACCGCATTCAGGCGCTGAAGAAGGACGGCGTGATCACCGGCCAGACGGTGCAGCTTGACCGCACCCGGCTGGGCCTGGATCTTGTCGTCTTCGTGATGATCCGCACGCGGCATCATTCCGCCGAATGGCTGGAGGTCTTCCGCAGCCACGTGGTGCAGATCCCGGAAGTCATCGACTTCTTCCGCATCGGCGGCGACTATGACTACATGCTGAAAGTCGTCACCCGCGACATGGCCAGCTACGACGCCGTCTACCGCCGCCTGATCTCCGGCGTCGAACTCGACAGCGTCACGTCCTACTTCGCCATGGAAGCCATCGAAGAGCAACGCCCCCTGCCTGTGCGGGAGACGAAGGACCGGTGAGGAGTTTGACCGCCTCGGGCATTGCACGTTGTGCTGAATATCAAAAGTTGTGCATACCTATTTCACTGTACGCTGTTATGCTGACGTGATATCGGCAGCTTTTGGAAGCTTTGAATGTTCATTGAGCAGCTAGAATGTCATTGATGCAGATGGATCAGATCGTAGGACCAATTCTTGCGCTGCCCCGCGGCGCCAAGCGCATCATTGCACTTCTGGCCGATGCCGGGATTTGCGTGCTTACAGTTTGGCTCGCCTTCTTCCTGCGGCTGGGAGACTTTGTGCCTTTGACCGGCAATGCCTTGTGGGCTGCCGTTGCCTCCGTGGGGCTGGCCCTGCCCATTTTTGTGGTAACCGGGCTCTACCGTGCCATCTTCCGTTACAGCGGCCTGCCTGCACTGATGGCCGTGACGCGTGCCATTGGCATCTACGGCATTCTCTATGCGGCGCTTTTCACAGCGGTCAGTCTGCCGAATGTTCCGCGCACGGTTGGTATCATCCAGCCTTTGCTGCTCTGCATTTTCATTGGCGGCTCACGGCTTCTCGCACGGTTCTGGCTTGGCGGCCACTACAACAGCATCCTGCGCCTGTCGAGCCGGCCCAAGGTTCTGATCTACGGGGCAAGCCGTCTTGGCCATCAGCTGGCACTTGCCCTGACAAACAGTCCCGAGATGAAGGTCATCGGTTTTCTTGATGACGACCCGATGCTGCACCGCAAGCTTCTCAACGGCTTGCCGGTCCATTCGCCCGACAGCCTCGAAAGCCTCGTGGAAACACATGATATCGCTCATGTGCTGCTCGCTGTCCCCAATCTTGCCCGCGCCCGCCGGAACGAGATCATCAGCCGTCTGCGCGGCCGGGGTGTGGCTGTGCGCACCTTGCCGAGCGTTGCCGATCTGGCGCGGGGCCGTGTTGCCATCTCGGATCTTCAGGATCTGGACATCGACGATCTTCTCGGACGGGAGCCAATCTCGCCGGATCCGGTTCTGCTGGCCAAGAACATCGCAGGCAAAACGGTTCTGGTGACAGGGGCAGGCGGATCGATCGGCAGCGAGCTTTGCCGTCAGATCATGACAGCAGGCCCAGCGCGGCTGCTGCTCGTCGAGCAGAGCGAGTTCGCGCTCTATAATGTTCATCAGGAGCTGGAGCAGAAGTACCGCGACACAGGGATCGAGGTGACCCCACTTCTGGCTTCCGTTGCTGATCCCCTGCGCATGCAGCAGATCATGAAGTCCTTCTCTCCCGAGACCGTCTATCACGCAGCCGCCTACAAACATGTGCCGCTGGTAGAGCACAATCCCTCGGAGGGCATCCGTAATAATGTGTTCGGCACGCTGTGTGTCGCAAAGGCGGCGCAGGAGGCAGGTGTTTCCGATTTCGTGCTGATCAGCACCGACAAGGCCGTGCGCCCCACGAATATCATGGGTGCGAGCAAGCGGCTGGCGGAAATGGTTCTGCAGGCCTTTGCTCAGTCCTGCAGCACAACCACTTACTCCATGGTCAGGTTCGGCAACGTGCTGGGTTCATCCGGCTCAGTGGTGCCGAAATTCCGCCAGCAGATCCGTGACGGCGGCCCCCTCACGCTCACGCATCCGGAAATCACCCGTTACTTCATGACCGTGCCGGAGGCGGCTCAGCTCGTGCTTCAGGCGGGCGCCATGTCGTCCGGCGGTGATGTCTTTGTGCTCGACATGGGGGAACCCGTTCGTATCATTGATCTTGCCCGGAAAATGATCGAGCTTTCCGGTCTTACCGTGAAGGACGAAGAGAATGAGGATGGCGATATCGAGATCCATATCACCGGTCTTCGTCCGGCCGAGAAGCTCTACGAAGAGCTGCTGATCGGCGACAATCCGGCAAGGACATCTCACCCGCGCATCATGAAGGCCCGTGACGATTTTCTGCCCTGGCCCGAGCTTGAGGCGAAGCTGGCCGAGCTGGACCAGGTTGTCCGAAGAAATGACGTCGCAGCCATCCGGACTCTGATGAGCGACCTTGTGTCTGGTTACGTCAGCTCAAGCAGGATTGTTGACTGGATTCATGTCGAGCAGAGCGCCGGGACAAAGCGCATCGCGTGACACAGCATCATTGCCGGTTGAGAACCAGTGACCGTGTCCCGCACGGCGGCAACACACCGCCGTGCTGATTTTACGGGTACGGGCGCAAACGCTGCCCGTGGGACGGATCAGAAGTAATCGGCAGCCCTGAAGCTCTTGGCTTCGCGGTCCTTGCTGCTCACGACAGCCTCGCCATCAATGGGCCAGTCTATGCCGATGTCCGCGTCGTCCCACCGGATAGACCGCTCGCTTGCCTGATCATAGAACGCAGTCGTCTTGTAAAGAAACTCCGTGCCCTCTTCGAGTGCGGCGAAGCCATGCGCGAAGCCGGCAGGCAACCAGAGCTGGTTCCGGTTTTCAGCGGAGAGCAGCGCTCCTACCCATTTGCCAAATGTCGGAGAGCTCTTTCGCAGGTCGACAGCGACATCGTAGGCAGCGCCGCTGACGACGCGCACAAGCTTGCCTTGGGCATGAGGAGGCAGCTGATAGTGCAGGCCTCTGACGACGTTTTTCCGGGACACAGAGTGATTATCCTGCACAAACGTCACACCGCCGCCCGTGACCGTGTCAAATACCCGCTGGCTGAAACTCTCGAAGAAAAGCCCACGGTCATCTGCAAAGGTCCGGGGTTCGAAGAGAACCACGTCAGGAATTGCAAGGCGTTCGTACTTCACGGCCTGCCCCTCTCGCCAAGAATGCGCTTGAGATACTGGCCGTAGCCGCTCTTTCCAAGAGCTTCGGCAAGCGCGAGCATGTCATCATCGCCGATCCAGCCACTGCGCCACGCGATTTCCTCCGGACATGCCACCTTGAGGCCCTGACGGTGCTCGATCGTGGCAATGAACTGGTTTGCTTCCAGCATGGCGTCGTGAGTGCCGGTATCAAGCCAGGCATAACCCCGGCCCATCAGCTCAACCTTGAGGGTGTTCTTCTCCAGGTAGATACGGTTCAGATCGGTGATCTCGAGCTCCCCGCGAGGAGAGGGCTCAAGCGACTTGGCATAGTCAACGACATTGCTGTCATAAAAATAGAGCCCGGTGACAGCAAAGTTGGACTTTGGCTTTGCCGGCTTTTCCTCGATGGACAGAACTGTTCCAGCCTCATCGAACTCCGCAACACCGTAACGTTCAGGGTCCTGCACATGGTAGGCAAAGACCGTTGCGCCATCGTCGCGGCTGCCAGCCTGTTTCAGCAGAACAGGCAGGTCATGACCAAAATAAACGTTGTCGCCGAGGATGAGCGTCACAGGTGCGCCATCGATGAACTCTTCGCCGATCAGGAATGCCTGAGCGAGCCCGTCCGGGCTGGGCTGCACCGCATATTGGATCGAGATTCCCCAGCGTGAACCGTCACCCAGAAGCTGTTCGAAACGCGGTGTATCCTGCGGCGTCGAGATGACGAGAATGTCCCTTATGCCCGCCAGCATGAGCGTGGAGAGCGGATAGTAGATCATTGGCTTGTCGTAGATCGCCAGCAGCTGCTTGGACACTGCGATGGTCGCCGGCCACAGGCGTGTGCCTGAGCCACCGGCAAGAATGATACCTTTACGCGTCACGTTCGCTTCCTCCGATAGCATTGACCGTCCAGTCCCGCATGGCCTCGCGCCAGTCCGGCGCGTCCACATGGAACGCATCCGCAAGGCGGCTGGCATCGAGCCTGGAATTGAGAGGACGTGCAGCTGGCTGTGGATAGTCAGCCGTCGCAATGGCACGGATGTCTTCAGCCCGCAAGGCAAGCCCGCCTCCGGCAGCCCATGCCTCATTCACGATGAACCGCGCGAGTTCTGCGCGATTGGTCTCGCCGGACGGGGACAGATGATAGAGGCCGGCCAGCTGTCTCGCGTCAGGGGCTTCGGCCAGCCGCTGAAGGGCTTTGACAGTCACCTCCGCGATAAAAGCCGCATCCGTCGGTGCACCAGTCTGATCCCCCACAACGTTCAGGCTCTCGCGTTCGCGCGCAAGATTCAGAATTGCCTGCGGAAAATTGCGATGGCCTGAAGCGTAGACCCACGACACGCGGAAAATCAGATGGCTGCAGCCGGACGCCGCGATCGCCAGATCGCCCTCGAGCTTTGTCCGGCCATAGACGCTGAGCGGATTGGTGGGGTCGCTCTCGACATAGGCTGAAGCCTTGCGGCCATCATACACATAATCCGTCGAGTAATGGATGAGCCATGCGCCGGTTTCCCGCGCCTTCGCTGCCATTATCCCCGGTGCATCACGGTTGATGATGCCTGCCAGCTCTGGCTCCGTCTCAGCCTTGTCCACCGCTGTGTAGGCGGCAGCATTGATGATGATGTCCGGCCTAACCTCGTCGATAACTCTGCCGATCCGCTCAAGATCATTCAGCGGAGCCTCATGACGGTCAAGGCCGGTCAGATGCCAGCCGGATGGAAGAGCGCGGCTGATAGCGGCACCAACCTGCCCGTTCTTGCCAAACAGGAGAACTTTCATGCGTATTGCTCAGCGATCCAGTTGCGGTATGCGCCACTGGTGACACGCTCAACCCATTCGGGATTATCTAGGTACCAGCGGATGGTCTTGCGCAGCCCGCTGTCAAAATTCTCCCCGGCGCGCCAGCCGAGCTCATTTTCAAGTTTTGTTGCATCGATGCTGTACCGGCGGTCGTGGCCGGGCCGGTCGCGGACGAAGGCGATCTGGCTGTCATAGCTGCCGCTGGAGCGCGGGCGCCATTCATCGAGCGTCGCACAGATTGCGCGCACGACATCAATGTTCTTGCGCTCGTTACGGCCCCCGATGTTGTAGGTCTCGCCAAGCCGGCCGTTTGCGAGAACGAGACGCAGTGCAGAGCAATGATCCCCCACATAAAGCCAGTCGCGGACCTGCGCACCATCACCGTAGATGGGCAGCTCCTTGCCATTGAGGGCATTGTGAATGACCAGAGGAATGAGCTTCTCGGGAAACTGGAACGGCCCGTAGTTGTTTGAACAATTCGTCACAAGTACGGGCATGCCGTAGGTCGTGCCATATGCCCGCACAAGATGGTCCGATGACGCCTTGCTTGCCGCATAAGGGCTATTGGGATGGTAGGGATGCGTCTCGGAGAAGGGAGCATCCTCCGGTTCCAGCGAACCATAAACCTCGTCGGTCGAAACATGCAGGAATCTGAAGCTATCACGCGCCGCGCCGGTCAGCGATTGCCAATAGTGGCGTGCCGCCTCCAGCACACGGAACGTTCCGACCATATTGGTCTGCACAAAAGCCCCCGGGCCGCTGATGGACCTGTCCACATGACTTTCCGCGGCAAAGTTGAGGATGGCCCGGACTTCGTGCCGCTGCAGAAGATCTGCAATCAGGGATTGATCTTCAATGTCACCCTTGACGAAGTGATGGCGATTGTCCGCCCCCAGCGAAGAGAGATTGTCGAGATTACCCGCATAGGTCAGCTTGTCCAGATTGACGACGGGCTCGCCCTCTTGCTTCAACCAGTCCAGAATGAAATTGGCTCCAATGAAGCCTGCGCCGCCAGTTACCAGAATTGTCATGACCAAATACTCATAAGTCAGGATTTCAACACGCACTTTGACGCTGTACGAAGGCGCATGAAATGTCTCATTCTCCAGACTGAAGCTATATAGCAGGGGCAGGGGCAGGCCAAGCCCTACCCGCGCTCAGGCCTGAACCCATGGAATCCTGCCACCGAAAGTGGCTCGCGGCGTGATGTGAAGTTGACAAGCGTGCGCCCTGTTGTCATTGACAACCTGCCCGTTGAAGGGCTGCTTGCAGCGGCAGACAGGAGTGAAGGCGTGCGCGTACTTGTTTTATTTGGAACTCGCCCAGAGGCCATCAAGATGGCGCCGGTGATTTCCGCTCTCAAAAAGACGCCAGGACTTCATCCCATCGTGTGTTTCACCGGTCAGCACCGCGCCATGGCCCTTTCGGTCATGGAAGTTTTCGGCATCACGCCTGACATTGACCTGAACGTCATGAAGCCCGGCCAGACCCTTGAGGGGCTGACGGCTGATCTCATGATGGCGCTGCAACCTGTCTTTGAAGAGCATAAGCCGGACATGGTTCTGGTGCAGGGCGACACGACCACGGCGATGGTGGGGGCGCTTGCCGCGTTTTACCGCCACGTCCCGGTCGGGCATGTCGAAGCAGGCCTGCGGACCGGCGACATGAAGCAGCCCTGGCCTGAAGAGGCCAACCGCAGGATCATCGGCCTCATGGCAAAGCGCCATTACACGCCGACGAAGCTTGCGACGGACAATCTGCTCCGGGAAGGGGTGCCGCCCGCAGATATCCTCGAAACGGGCAATCCGGTCGTGGATGCGCTGCTGTTCATGCGCAACCGCCTGCACACGGAAGACGCCCTGCGCAACAAGATGGCCGGAGTGTTTGACTGGATCAATCCGGACAAGAAGCTCCTGCTCGTGACCGGCCACCGCCGCGAGAGCTTCGGCAAGGGCTTCGAAGAGATCTGCCTCGCAATCCGGGAAATCGCCGATACGACCGATGCCGAGGTGGTCTATCCCGTGCACCTGAACCCGAATGTGCGCGAACCCGTCAACCGCATCCTGGGCCCTGCCTCGAATGTCCGTTTGCTGGAGCCGCTTGCTTATGACGAGTTCATCTATCTGATGGACAAAAGCGATCTGATTCTGACCGATTCCGGCGGCATTCAGGAAGAAGCCCCGTCATTCGGCACCCCTGTTCTCATCATGCGCGAGACCAGTGAGCGCCGCGAGGCCATTGACGCAGGTGTTGCACGCCTGGTCGGTGCAAACGCAGAGCGCATCGTCACAGAAACCCGGAAATTGCTGCTTGATGAGGCAGCCTACAGCGCCATGGCGCGTGTACATAATCCATTTGGTGATGGCACTGCCTCCCTTCAGATCGCAGAGGATATTCTGAAAAATGCATCCGCTTCGTAAGGTCGCCGTTATCGGTCTTGGCTATGTTGGTTTGCCGACAGCAGCGACGTTTGCACGCTCCGGGCTGGAGGTTCTTGGCGTCGATGTGAACGAGGAGGTGGTGCGTACCATCAATGATGGCCGCATCCACATTTACGAGCGCGACCTCGACATCCTTGTTCACGACATGGTGGTGGCCAAGCGCCTGCAGGCTGCTACAAAGCCCGCTGAATCAGACGCCTTTGTCATTGCCGTGCCGACCCCGGTCAACGCAGACATGACGCCGAACATGACGCTCGTCGACAGTGCCTGCGCCTCGATCGCGCCCGTGCTGAAGAAGGGCGACATCGTCATCATCGAATCCACCTCGACGGTGGGTACGACCGAACGTGCTTCCCGGCTTCTTGCGCAGGCGCGTCCCGATCTGGTGTTCCCGCATCAGGCTCCGGAAGAGGCCGATGTTTTGATGGCCTATTGCCCCGAGCGTATTCTTCCGGGAGCTACGCTTGAGGAACTGGTCAACAACGCCCGCGTTCTCGGCGGTCTGGATCAGCGCAGCTCGAACAGGGCTCTGGAGCTCTACCGGTTCTTCGTCAAGGGCGAGATGATCGTGGCGCATGCCCGCGCCGCGGAGATGTCGAAGCTTACCGAGAATGCCTTCCGCGACGTGAACATTGCCTTCGCCAATGAACTGTCGATGATCTGCGACGAGCTCGACATCGACGTCTGGTCTGTGATCCGCGCCGCCAACCTTCATCCGCGCGTGAATATCCTGCAGCCTGGCGCCGGCGTGGGCGGGCACTGCATTGCCGTCGACCCCTGGTTCATCATTGATCAGGCGCCGAAGACCGCCCGCATCATGCGCATGGCGCGCGAGACGAACCACGCCAAAACGCGGCTGGTTGCGGAGAGGATTGCCGCCGCTGCAGCAAAGCCGTCAGCCGTCATCGCCCTGCTCGGCCTCTCCTACAAGCCGGATATCGATGATTTGCGCGAGAGCCCGTCTCTGGAAATTCTGGACCATTTGCTGGAGCAGGGCTTCTCCAACATCGTCGTGGTCGAGCCGAACATCACCAAGCTTCCGTCCGCCTATGAAACCAAGCCCGTCCGGTTGCTTGGCCTCGATCAGGCCCTGGCCGAAGCGGACGTCATCGGCGTTCTCGTCGGCCACAAGGAATTCTTTGCCGAACGCAGCAAAGTCTACGCAAAGGGCAAGCCTGTCGATCCGGTTGGCCTGTACCGGTAAGACTGGGAGAACACCTGGCGGGGTTCCGATGGGTCATGCGCCAGGCCGGTGCCAGACAGTGAGGGACCCGGCTATGAATCCGGATCCCTCTCGTCCCTCCGGGCGCATTCAAAACAACTTGCATCGCATCCGGATTGCCGGAGAGGGCGCAGGTCTGTTACCGCTCCATGCTGGCAGGCCGATTGCATGACTGCTGAAGCCGGGCCAGCCTGATACAACTTGCTGACAATCAATTTCTGCCGCATCGGCGACGAAATGAATATGAAACAGGTGTGCTCATGAGCTGGATGCCCGCTTCGACGGTTATTGCCTATTTGCTATGCGCGGCCATGCTGCTTTTCGCATGCGCCTTGCGGGCGCGTTGCGGCTCCTGGTCCAATCCGTCCGTTGTCTTTGCCCTGTTCTGGGGCATGATGACGTTGATGCCGGTGTTTTTCGTGCCGGAGATCGAACCGTCTGCATATGCGATCGGCTATATCGCCGCCGCCGTATTTGCCTTTGGTCTTCCTGCGTTTTTCTTCAACTGGAGCGGCCCCCTTGCGGCTTCCGCAGCACGCAGGCAGAGCAACACATCGAGCACATTTCTATCGGGCAATGAAGCAATGCTCTTATTGTTTGCAGGGCAAGCACTTGTACTCGGCTGTATGGCAGCTAATGTTGCTTATCAAGGCTTCTCCGTAGTCGAGTTCATTCTCGACCCCTTTAGCTTAGGCTGCAAGTACCTTCCTTATCGCTACAACGGCCATCTGAAGCAAGTCCACATAGCTCAAATCGGCGTAATTTTAAATTATATTTCAGCATCTTTTGCTGGACTAATCATTGCAAACAGAAATGGATATTTAACTCCTTCGTTCGCGATATTTTTGTCATTGGTCCCTTCCTTGTATTCGGCATCGGCTTACGGGGATAAAGGAACCATACTGCTCACTATTGCCTTTCTATATGGATCAGTTGTTGTTGGGCGAATTCGCAACGGCTCAACAGCGCTTATAACATTTCGTACAATTGCAGCTATTATTCCAATTCTATTAATTGTCGCGTCGGTAGTCGGTATTGCAATGATGAATAGAGGAGGCGGGTCGTGCGTTAGCCAGGAACCCAAAGACAATCAGGAAGAATTGATGGCGCTTTCAGAGGGCGCCATCGAGAGCGATACAGGAGAAACTGCAGGGGGCAATGCGGGGGACGCTGCGGTGCCGACTGCCTCTGAGCCGGCAACCAGCAGGCTAAAGTTCAGCCTTAGATCGTATGCCTTTGGTCATATCTTTGCTTTCTCTTCCTGGTTCGATCATCGTCTAATCGGCGGTGATATGTTGCCTGAACATACTGAGCCTAAACCTGAATTTCACCCCCAGTGGAATTTACATGGTGAGCCTGCATTGTATAGAAACCCCAAGGACCTCACCTATGGGTTTTGGACATTCATGGCGATTGCGCAGTATATCGACCCCAATTATGCAGCACTTGTACCCGAGGGTTACTACGATGAGTACTTTTTGAAAGAAGGCGTCATCCAAACCAATGTTTACACATTTTTCAGAGGCCTGATTAATGATTTTGGCATAGCTGGCTCTATGATTTCATTGATTTTCATTGGGGCAACACTAAATTACGCATATAGAAGACAGCTTCTATTAAAGGCTTCAGCCGCCTCTCAGGCTCTTTATATACATTACGCTGGATATCTTTATACTTCAGCCTTTATTAGCTTACTTATCTGGAGCAGTGTCATTGCATCTGCAATCGGCACATTTGTGATGCTTGCTGTGATCGACTACATTGATCGCAACGGTGGATCGTTCTGGGACGTGCTTTCCCTGCGCCACAAGCGAACCGGCAGGGCTGGAGAGGCCAAGTGAAGCGTTTTGTCGATGTCGTACTGGTGCTGCTTGCTGCACCGCTCTGGGTGCCCTTGCTTGCCATGCTTGCCATAGTTGTGCGGGTCAAGCTGGGCTCACCGGTCTTCTTCAGCCAGATAAGGCCCGGACGTGACGGCAAACCGTTCCGTCTGATCAAGTTTCGCAGCATGACCAATGCTCGTGACGCATCGGGGGCGCTGTTGCCCGACGCGGAGCGTCTACCGCCATTCGGGCGTCTTCTGAGATCAACAAGCCTCGACGAACTGCCTGAACTGCTGAATGTCCTCAAAGGAGACATGAGTCTGGTCGGACCGCGCCCGCTGTTGATGGAATACTTGCCACTCTACAGCGCCGAGCAGGCCCGGCGCCATGAACTGCGTCCAGGCCTTACTGGCTGGGCTCAGGTGAATGGGCGCAATGCGCTGTCGTGGGAAGACAAGTTCAAACTCGACGTCTGGTATGTCGACAATCACAGCCTTTGGCTGGATTTGAAGATTCTTCTGCTTACACTATGGAAGGTCGTCAAGCGTGAGGGAATTTCAGCGTCTGGTGAGGCTACCATGTCACCATTCAAAGGGGAGTAGAATGAAGCTTTACGGAGTTTATGGAGCCAGCGGATTTGGACGAGAGGTGATGCCTCTGTTACGCTGGCAATTGAATAGTCAGCAAGATATTGAGTTCGTTTTTGTGGACGACGGAGGCGGTCCAGACTTGGTCAATGGACACAGATGTATGCCCTTCGATGCTTTTTTCGCAGAACAAGCAGAAGAACGCGCTATAACTATTGCAATTGCGAACAGTTCGGTGCGGTCGAAGTTGGCAAAGAAGTGCACTGATTTGAACATCCAGATCATTGACGTTGCTGCGAGCAACTCCGTTATAATGGACGACGTATTTATATCTGAGGGCTCTATTATTTGCCCATTTGTGACAATAACCTCGAATGTGAAAATTGGCCGCCATTTTCACGCAAACATATACTCTTATATTGCTCATGACTGTATTGTCGGTGATTTTGTCACGTTGGCGCCCGGTGTTATGTGTAACGGAAACGTGCGCATTGAAGACGGTGCTTATGTTGGCGCAGGGGCAATCCTTCGCCAAGGAACACCAGACAAGCCTCTTGTGATTGGAGCTGGGTCTACTGTCGGCATGGGTGCAGTTGTTACTCGTGATGTCCAACCCGGTTCAACGGTGGTAGGCAACCCAGCAAAACCGTTGATCAGAAGCTGACCATTCGGTGAGAAGAAGCAGTTGTCGTCCCGGATAAAACAATCTTGTCAGTCTAGCTTGTCAAATGTTGCAGGACCTGAAATATGTTGAATTCACCCTTTGCACCGTGGCCAAGCTTCAGCGATGAGGAAATTGCCGCGGTTACGGATGTGTTGCGCTCCGGCCGCGTCAATTACTGGACCGGTACGCTCTGCCGGGATTTCGAGAAGGAGTTCGCGGCCTGGTGCGGCGTGAACCACGCAGTCGCCCTGTCCAATGGCACCCTGGCGCTGGATGTGGCACTCAAGGCGCTTGGTGTGGGACCTGGGGACGAAGTGATCGTTACCCCCCGCAGCTTCATGGCCTCCGTATCCACCGTCGCTACCGCTGGTGCCATTCCTGTGTTCGCCGAGGTGGACCGGGATTCGCAGAACATCACCGCCGAAACAATCCGTGCTGTCCTGACGCCACGTACAAAGGCAATCATTCCGGTGCATCTGGCCGGCCAGCCCTGTGACATGGACCCAATCATGGAGCTTGCCGCAGAACACGGGCTGTTCGTGATTGAAGACTGCGCTCAGGCCCATGGCGCCCTCTACAAGGGCCGGAGCGTCGGTTCGATCGGTCATGTGGGGGCCTGGTCCTTCTGTCAGGACAAGATCATGTCCACCGGCGGCGAAGGTGGAATGGTCACCACCAACGACCCTGAACTCTGGTCCGCGATGTGGTCTTACAAGGATCACGGAAAAAGCTGGGAGGGGGTCCATAACCGTCCGCACCCGCCCGGCCCACGCCTTGTTCATGACACCTTTGGCACCAACTGGCGCATGCTCGAGATGCAGGCGGCGATCGGGCTGATCCAGTTGCGCAATCTGGATACATGGGTTGCACGCCGCAACCAGATTGCAGATGCACTGCGCAGCGCCTGCAGCCGCCACACGCAGGTTCTGCGCACGCCGGTGCCAGCGGAAGACATGCACCACGCCTACTACCGTTTCTATGTTTTTGTAGAAGCCGGCAACCTGGCGGATGGCTGGAGCCGTGACCGGATCATTCAGGAGATCAACGAACGCGGTGTTCCATGCATGCATGGCTCTGCATCTGAGATCTATCTGGAACAGGCGTTCGATGGCACGGGCTGGCGGCCTTTGCAGCGCTTCCCCGTTGCGCGGGAGCTCGGGGAAACCAGCATTGCCCTCCTGACGCATCCCACGATCACGGATGAGCAGGTCGGCAAGGCATGCCAGGTTATTGACGAAGTTTGCAAGCTCGCTGCAGCCTGAAACACATGACGATCAGATCCCGGCGACCAATAACCCCGGGATCTGAATCCATTCAGCCTACGATGTCCAGCAGACTAAAAGCGTCAGAACTGGCGTGATCTGCTCTGTGAAGCGGCCTCAAGCCACTCGACGAAGCGATTTCCCAGGATGTCACGTGCGTAGGAGGCTTCAGCAAGTTTCCTGCCATTTCGCCCCATTGCGGCAAGCGCCTCGCGGTCACCCGCCGCCTGCTCCAGAGCATCGGCAAAGGCAGACGGATCATTTGGCGGAACTGCAAATCCACACTGGTTTGCAGTTATCTGTTCTGCCAGCCAGCCAGGGTAATTGTTGAGCACGGGCAATCCGGCTGCAATGTAGTCGAAGAACTTGTTCGGTGATGTTCCGAAGTAAAAAGCGGGCACATTGGCAAGGATCTGCATCCCGATATCGGCAGAAGCCATGAGACCTGCCAGCCGGGCCTTGTCCACGGGATCGGCGAAGATCACATTGGTCAGCCCATCGGCAGCGGCCCGTTTCTGGAGATCCGGCTTCAACTTGCCGTCACCGACGAGCGCAAGCTTGATGTCGTCCCGGCCGCGCCGTTTCAATTCACGTGCCGCATCCAGCACTGCGTCCAGACCATTCGCAATGCCATGGGTGCCGGTAAAAACAGCCAGGAGGTCGGTCTTGCTGACACCTTCCGGCCTCCAGGCGTCCGTATCGGATGCAAAAATATCCAGATCGCAGCCATTCGGGATCACGGTTATCTTTTCGGGCGCAACACCCCGCGCCTCGATGCCGTGGGCAATTCCGGGCGCCAGAGCAATCAACCGGTGAGCCGAGCGGTAGCTTGCCCATTCGAGCACGCTCATCGCCCACAGCACAAGCGGGTTCCGAATGACACCCATTGCCCTTGGCAACTCGGGCCACAGGTCCCGCACCTCGAACACGAAAGGCTTCCGCGTGAAGAGCCTCGCAGCAATGCCCGGAATCCCGGCTGTCAGCGGCGTTGTGGTGGAGAAGACCAGATCTGCCGGTTCGGAAAAGACCAGGCCAATACAGCGCAAGGCATAACGCAGGAACGTGGCGCTGCGCTTCACAAAGCCATCCCGGTTGGAATAGGCGAGATCGTATTCAATAACCTCAATTCCATCCACCACACCGCGCCGGCAGCCATTTGTAAACGGCTGGGTCAGGCCGGTCTTGCCCGCACTGTAACTGCCGCAGACCATGGTGACATGATGCCCCCTGGACACAAGTCTGCGCGCCATCTCGTAGGACCGGATGCCTGCCGAGCCTTTGGGCGTCGAGAAATGCTGATGAAAATAAAGGATCCTCATGGCCAGACAAACTCGCTTGTGACCGTACCTGCCGACGCAAACTCGTATTCAGCGACTTGAACCGGCTGACGCTCCAGATAAAAAAGAGATTCTTCCCGCACCACGATTTCGGCCCGGACGAGGGGCATCGAGGCGGATATGGTCAGGTAATGGGTGCCATCTGTGACCCGGTTGCCGTCGATCCGCCACGGGCCGCCTGCAAGCCGCCAGCGCAGCACCATTCGTTCGAATGGACCTGCGGCGGTATCCGTCACGATCAATCTGTCCGGCGTCAGACGAACACTCCGTCTGTGCTTGTTTCCCCGCCAGTCAGTGTAGGCAGCGGCCACCTCATTCGATGCACCGTCAAAGCGAACATCCTCGGATCGCAGCCAGGCGCCGAACAGAAAACGCCCGAGACGCGGCATCTGATCCCGGCCATCAAAAGACACCGTATTGTGGCCCGCGGCGCCTGCGAACTCTGCAAGCGCTTCGCTGCCGGCGTTGTAGCTGTATGTGCCTGAATCGCGCAGAAGATTTTGGCTCCCGAGCCAGAGATCCACATGCAGTGCATCCGATTGCGCCGGGCGGAACCTGAAACGCGGATACCTGAAGATGGCGCGGGCCTGGCCGGCCTTCAGGATGGCGTAGCCACCATCATCAAACTGGACCGGCCCTGGCAGCGCGGCCGGAACCGCCGGAAGGTCGAGCCCAAGCCAGGCGAAAGCATCGTTCCAGAGCCCGTCTTCTGCATAAGCCCTTTTGCCGCAAAAAAGCGCCATCGAGAGCTGCACGCAGGGCCTGAAGTCGCGGTAGCCACTGTCCGTCAGCGGCAACAGACGGGCGCCATCATTGGCACCCAGATTGGGTCCATCGCCGCTTTCAGGATCCGTCATGGCAAAGAGCCACTCCGACGCGCGGCTGAGCTTCTCGCGGGTTCCTTTCGAGAACTCCGCAAGTCCGGATCTTCTGCGCCAGACATCCGCCATGACCATGCTGTCAAGGAACAGGCGATGGTAGGTCAGGGAATGCTGCGAAAAGCTGCCATCGGCCGCGACCAGATGATTGACCCGGTTCTCAATGAGCTTGCGGCCCAGGCTGGCGTACTGGCGGCCGTCTGTGTTTCCGCACTCCTCGAGCATGGAGCCGCCAATGAAAAGCGCTGCTGCCTCGGAAGTCCCGTGATTGTTGTCCTGACCAATGGCGTACTGGACCGTCGGCTTGATACGCTTGAGGTGTGTTTCGACAAGGTTGAGGAGACCCGGTGCAGGATTGGTAGCATTGCCCGTGATGATGGCCGCCATCGCCAGATGCATGACACGGATTGAGGCTTCCTGCCCGCACTTCCAGTTGGGCCCCAGATAGGGCGGGTTCTTTTCGCACCAGTCACACAACCAGACTTCGAGCTGTTCCCAGCCCTCTTCTTGTCCGGCAGCCGCCCGCTCGGCAGCGGCAATCATCCAGTTGAAGCGGGAAGGCTCCCATATGACCTTGATGTCGCCGGTTTCTGGATCGAAGTCGGGAATCTGCCACCAGGGTCTTTCCGGCCTTGCCAGATTTTTGCCCTTGTAGGGGTTCCCCATCCAGTCAGGCACGCCCGCCATCAGAGGAAACGAACGGGCATCAAAATACGTGGCTTCCCGCTGCCATGCTCCACTTGGCTCAGGACGCTCAAGGCGGGCCGGGGTCCGCACAAAGAACGGCCCTTGCGGCTTCGGCGCCGAAATCCGCTTTACGCGGCTCAGGCCGGATTTGAGACCCAGCCTGTAAAGTCCAACGCGAACGACATTCAAGGGGCCAAGTGCGGCCAGCGTGCGCGCCTTGAGGCCGAAGCTCATGATTGCTCCCGCAACTGCAACGCAGCCGTGATGGTAGCCCGGGCAACCTCAAAAATCTCTTCTGCCGGGATCGGGGACGGTTCGCCCCTGGCGATTGACTGCAGGAAGGCAGCTGCGCAAGCGTCCTGACCCTTGTCCTGCGACCAGCCGCCCATCTTGCGGAAGCCCTGCCAGCCATAGCCCTGCAGGCGGCGGAAATTGTCCAGATGCAGCACACGGCCGGCACAGAAAGCTTCCACGCGCTCCTTCGGAAAATCCTTTGCGCCATTGGCAAAGTAATGGATCGTGCCGAAGGATCCATCAGCGAAGCCGAGCGTGATGACTGCCTTGTCTTCCGTAATTGCGACGCCCGGTGCATTGCCCATGCGCCTTGCGGAAATCGAAACGATCTCCGACCCGGCCAGGAATCGCATCAGATCGACGTAATGGCAGGCTTCGCCGATGATCCGGCCGCCTCCGATGGCACTGTCCTGCGTCCAGTGATTGGGTGGAATGGCGCCCGCGTTCATGGTCATGATGAAGGACTTGGGCTCCTTCACCGTGTCGAGAAGGGACTTCATCTTCTGGACATGCGGCGCAAAGCGCCGGTTGAAGCCGACCATCAACCGGACCGAAGAGGCTGCATCGCCATTTGCCTTGACGTAGGCCGCCTCTACTGCGTCCACATCTTCTGCCGTAAGGGCAAGCGGCTTTTCAACAAAGACATTCTTGCCTGCCTGCAGAGCCTCAATCACAAAACGGGCGTGGGTATCATGTCGTGTTGCAATGGCTACCGTATTGATCTCCGGCGAGCCGAAAATGACACCGCTGTCAGTCGAGGCGTTCGCAAAGCCTGCCTTGCGGGCCTGCACCGCACCACTCGTGCCTCCCGCAGTCACAATGGAATGCAGCTTCGCATTGGCCTTGCTGAAGGCCGGGATGAGGACACGCGAGGCGTAATTGCCTGCACCGATGAAACCAACGACAGGCGCACCGGGGGCAAATGTCTTGTCAGCCGGCGCCAGCGGAATGGTCCGGCGCTGAAGAGCCTCAGGGTCCGTCTGGGGATAGAGGAGCAGAACACCGAGTGCTGACTTGTCGCTCGTCAGCAGGTCATAGGCCTGCGGAGCATCGTCAAAGGGAATCCGGTTAGAAATGAGCGGTTCCACATTGAGCCGCCCGGAGGCCATCATGTCGAGGACGGCCTCGAAGTTGCGCTGTTCCGTCCAGCGCACAAAACCCATCGGGTAGTCCTGCCCCTTTTGTTCGTACTGCGGGTCATAACGGCCCGGCCCGTAGGAACAGGATACCTGGAAGCTCAGTTCCTTCTCATAGAAATCGGCACGGTTGAGCTCGAGCCCCGTAACGCCGACCAGAACAATCCGGCCCCTCTTGCGCGACATCCGCGCGGCTTGCGTCACGGGATCGGAAGAGGCCGTTGAGGCCGTGATGATCACGCCATCGACACCTGCCCCGCGGCTGAAGGCCATGCCTGCAGCAACAGGATCCTCACCCTTGGCCGGATTGCACGTCTGTGCGCCAAATCCGGCTGCAAGCTTGAGCTTTGCCTCGTCGAAATCGATCGCAAGCACACGGCATCCATGGGCCAGCAGAAGCTGGATGGTGAGAAGGCCGATCAAACCGGCTCCGGTCACGACAAAGGCTTCGCCCAGGGTCGGTGCGGCCAGACGCATGCCCTGCAGGCCGATGGCCGCCACCACGGTGAATGCAGCTGCCTCATCGCTGACTTCGTCCGGAATCTTCGCACACAGGTTCTTGGGAACGCTGACAATATCCGCGTGAGGGCCATTCGATGCCACACGGTCACCTGCTGCAAAGCCCTCGCAGCCAGCCCCGGCGTCCGCAACAACGCCAACATGACAATAGCCAAGGGGCAGCGGCTCATTCAGCTTGGAACGAACCGCATCAATAGTTGTCATCAGGCCGTCCGTACGTGCCTTGTCGATGACCATCTTGACGCGTTCCGGCTGTTTAAGCGCCTTCTGCACCAGAGAAGCCCGGCCGAAATCGACCAGCATGCGCTCGGTACCGGCCGAAATGAGGGTGACGCGAGAGGAGATCAGCAGATGTCCTGCCCGTGAGCCGGGAGCCGGTGCCTCAGCCAGAAAGGTCTTGCCGCCACTCATATCCTGAAGGATCTGCTTCATCCTGATTTCCATCTTTCGGTGCGATGGGCGAAGTTCTCATCCATCGCGAGTCTAAATGCAAGCTGTGTGGCCGGTTTCTGTCAGAGTCTGACTGCCGTGGGGTAAACTAGGGTCTAGCCGCGGTAGGTGACAGAATCCAGCCGCCACTCGCCCATGCTAGACGCCTGCTCAACGAATTTTGCCGCGGCCGGAGCTTCGATCGAACAGGTTCGCGCCGTTCCGTCCAGCTTGATGTGGATCGGCCCCAAGGGTGTCGGGACTGTCGCGTCGATGGACAACCCACCGCGCAACAAGGGGGAAAGCGCCCATTCCTGCCAGCCGGGCTGGACAATACGTACACCCAGCACGTGGCGCTGCAACACGTTCAGGAACGCAGCGCCCCAGGCATGGGTCCAGTCGATGTTTTCCTTGAAAGCCGGGTCCCAGGCTTCGTGGGTGATCGTTGCATCGTGAATGTCCAGCATGTTCATCCAGCCACGCCGGCCCGGATTGAGCATCAGCTGCAAGGCCAGTTCACCCGCTCCGGCTTCAAACAATCCATCGAGCAGATATTGTGCTGCATAGACTGAGCAGGGGAACCCGTTCTCGTTTGCCGCAATCCGGGTTTCAATATGTCTTACTGCCTGCGGGATGTTCTCCGGCGGCGTCAGGCCGAATGCCAGCGGAAAGAAGGTGGCGTGGGCGGATTTGTGAGCAGACCCGAGGCCATCCACGAAAAGCCCATCCGCCGGGTCAATGAGCTTGCCGGTGATAGCCATGCGAAGCCGCCCGGCAGTCTGACGGCAAACTTCGGCCTCCGCTTCACGGCCGAGCGCTGCATAAAGTTCGGCAAGGCGAACCTGACCGGCATAAACGAAGGCGTTGACAACCGTGTTGTATGGCACCAGTTCGTAGCCATCCCGCTCGCCCTGAGGCCAATCAACAATATCTTCAAGATAGTCGGCACCAACGGTCTTTACGAAGTCCGCATTGAGCGGGTCCTGCAGTGTTGTCACCAGCCCGGTATCGTCGATGAACTGCGCCAGGGAGAAGATCTGCAGCCGGTCAATGATCTGCGCAAGATACTTCGTGTCACCGGACATTCTGAAGTCAGCCCAGGCGATGAAGATCATGTGAACCATCCATTCGGATGGCCAGGTGGGCTTTGTGAAAAGCGCTTCCAAGGTGCGGCGCGGCACAGTTGGATCAGCCGTAGCCGTATACCAGCCAAGCTGATTTATGAATCCGTCTGCCTCGTAAGGAAGCCGTTCCCTGTCTCCGTCCACGAAGATGCCCATGAAGCTTGTGGCTTCCATGGTATGGAGCCCGAGCTCCATCAGTCTGTTCAATTGCACGGGCACATCGCCTTCACCAGAAAAACGGATGCTGCCGGCTCTGGCGTAACTTCTGTCAACGACAGCTTCCAAAGTCACCGGAAACGGCTCGAGGAGCTGTCCGCCGCTCTCGATCTCCACGTAACGGAACGGCATGACCGGCTGGCCATAGTCCTCCATTCCGCGCAGGTCTGCAGGCGTAAGCGCAGGCCTCAGGGTCTTGCCGGAAACTGTGACTTCGGCTTCGTAATAGCGCACCGTGCCCGGCGGGGTACGGTCAATCCGCCCTTCAGCGTCAAGCGTTTCTCCCAGCCGTATGGTAAGCGGCGTGCCTGCGGGCAGGCCGGGCTCCAGCACGGCATTTCCGAACCAGACCTTGCCGAAGTCATACTGAAGGACGCCCTTCAAAACTCCAGCCTTTGCAGGCTGAATGAGTCGCGCAGTCAGAGGCTGCCACCAGCGCCCGGTCATGTAAAAGACGCCTGCACCACCGGCAAGTGCTGCCGTCGAGAGGCCCGCCAGCAGCAGACCGCGGCGGCTTACCCCGCCTTTGGAGCTCCTAGGAGACAAGCTGCGACGGCCTTTCGTAATTGATCAGCACAGCCTTGAAGGTTCCCTTGAACACGAAAAGACTTCCGGCAGCCGCGCCGCATACGCCGACTGCGTTGATCAGCGCCTCCAAGTCCGCGATCGATCCGGCACCACCCAGAAATGTCATGGGCAGCTCAGTGGCGGCTCTGGCCCGGCGCGCCAAGTCCAGATCATAACCGGACATCGTCCCATCCCGGTCGATGGCGTTGATGACGATCTCGCCTGCGCCCAAAGCCGTTGCCTGCTCGATCCAGTCGGTCAGGCCAATCTTGTGCTTCCGGGTACCATTATGGGTGAAAACAGTGTCGCCCGAGAACAATCCGCCCTTCTTGACGTCGATGGTGACGACCACGCTCTGGCTGCCGATGGCCGATGCCATCTCGCGAATGAGCTCGGGCCTTTCCAGCGCTGCTGCACTGACCGAGACCTTTTCAAAGCCCAAAGAAATGATCCGTGCCGCCTGTTCGGCAGTCGCAACTCCACCGCCGTAGCACAAGGGCATACGGGATTCGATGGCAATGGATCGCAACCGTTCGAAGTCCGGAGCGCGGCCCTTTGCTGTTGCGTCAATGTCTACGAGGATAAGCTCATCAACCTGCTTCTCGTTGAAGATCTTGACCGCGTTCAACGGGTCGCCAACATATTTCCCTGGCTTGAACTTCTCGGTCTTGTTCAGGCCGCCATCATGAATAAGCAGGCAGGGAATGATGCGGGAACGAAGCATGGTCAGATCTCCGCGAAATTCTTGAAGATTGCGAGCCCGTTTCCGTGGCTTTTTTCCGGGTGAAACTGGAAGCCGAAGACGTTCTTGCGGCGCACGCCGCATGCCAGCTCACCGCCATAATTGACGGTGGAAATGATGTCGCTGCTGCTGTCCGGGTCGAAATAAAAGCTATGAAGGAAATAGAAGCCGCGTTCAGCATCCACATCGGTGAAAATGGGCTGTCCATCTGCGGGAGTAATCGAGTTCCAGCCCATGTGGGGAAGTTTCGGAGCTCGGTTCAGGCGGGAGGCGTCAATCCGGCGCACCCGTCCAGGCACCCAGCCAAGCCCATTGCCTTCACCTTCCTCGCTGGAGTTGGCAAGGATCTGCATGCCGACGCAGATTCCCATGGCCATCTTGCCCTTGCCGATGACTTCTTCATTCAGCATGTCGATGATGCCGAGCTTGCCCAGATCATTCATGACCGTATCGAAGGCGCCAACTCCGGGAAGAATAAACCGGTCAGCCCCTGCGAGTTCGTCCGGATTTCCCGAAACCAGGCATGGAATTCTCAAATGCTTGTAAATATTGGCTATAGCAGAAATGTTGCCTGAGCCGTAATCCACAATGCCGATCATCGTTTGACTGCTCTTTCTACGCCCAGCGCCTTGAGTGCGCGCGCTCCGAAATCAAACATCCATTGCCGGTTCGCATAATCCTTGTAGGTCTTCAGCGGCATCTCGTGATAACCGCGCAGCTCCTCAGGGGTAATGCCAAGCTTCGTTGCAATGTAATCGAACTCTTCTCCAATGGTGTCCGGATCATAGGCCGGCTTTTGCAGACGTGACAGCGCTTCTTCGCGCGTCATCTGTCCGGTGAGGATCAGGCTCGAGAACTGGACACGCCGCGTGTCGTAGCCAAAGCGCGTCGGCAGCCAATAGCCTTCATAGAAGCGGGTGAAGCGGGACTCGAAGTGCTTCTGCGGATAGGCCTTCCAGCCATACACGCGCTCCAGCGTCTCGGTCGCGATCTGCTTCGTGTAAGGCAGGTAATTGAGCGGCTTGACCACCTGAACGCCGCGAATGTAGCGCAGGTAAATTTTGTGAAAGAGAATGCTGGAAAAAGGATAGGTCTTAAGTTCACGAGAGCCGAAGCGCCGGTGAATATCCCGCAACTGCGCCATATCGGTGCCATAGTAGAGCCATTCCAGCGGATTGCGAACGCATTCCGTCGCGAAGTTTCCACCGTTCAGGATATACTTGATGTTATGCTTGTTCGCAAAATGGTACAGCGTTGCAATGAACGCGTGATCCTGCGGAATGTCCAGATGCGGGACACCAGACTTGAAGAAGGCGAGCTGGAAGTCGCGCATTTCTTCCCAGTTGATCACTTCTGTGTAGAGATCGAGGCCCAGCTTCTCGACCAGCATCTGAATGTTGTTGACCGCAATGTCCGTGTTCCAGCCGCCGTCCACATGGAAGACAAGCGGCCGCATGCCAAACTCGGTCACGGCGAGATGCAGAAGATAAGAGCTGTCGAGACCACCGCTAAGTCCGATGATGGAATCGAACGGCTTGCCTTTGCCGGACTCGCGGATCTTCTCTACCATGCCCCGGAAGATCTCTTTGCCCTTGTCGTCGGGGTGCCAGTGCGGTGCGACGTCACATTTGAATGACCGGCAGTGATCGCACACGCCATCGGCATCGAACTGGATCGCGCTGTCGCTGGTGTCCATCACGCAATTGGTGCAGATCATATAGGGTCGCATGGAGAAATTCGCTTGCTCTGAGGGTCATATTTTATCTCCTGCGTTGAGCATATTTTGGAGCGCTAGGTCAAGGTATAATGCTTGTTTCCGGTCCGCAGATGGCATCTGGAAGGGGACAAGACCGCAGGAGTGAGAGGATGGAGCCGGCCTGCCAAAGTGGGGCATGATCCAGACAGGCACTGGCCGCAGCGCTCGTCAAAGTTGAGTGGCTCCAGCTCCCCCCTTAGGGTCTTCGACTGCGGGGGGAGCCGGTTTCACAGGAGGACCGGCTTCGCTGTTTCCCGCCTAGAGCACGATTGACGGGTTGACTGAAATCCTCGCCGGTGCGCATAGATCGGTAGAAGACAGCATTGCCGCTCCCGCTGCTGCTGCAGAGCGGTTCTCCACGCAATGCCACAGTCTTGGAGCGTGAAGTTTGAGCTGGGCAAGGGATTTAGCTGATGAACTTGGGATACGTATGCACCAATTTTAATGGAAGCGCCGTCACCCAGAATGCAATCCGCACGCTTCGCCAGATTGAAGGCCATGAAATTCATATTGTCGTTGTCGACAATGGCTCCTCGCCTGAGCAAGCCGAACTGATCAAGGCCTGTCAGGACGACAAGACAACCATTCTGTGCCTCAGCGAGAATCTTGGGTACTTCGCAGGGCTGAATGCCGGGATCAAATTCCTGCGCGAGCACAGGCCAGACGTAACCTGGATGGTCGTCGGCAACAACGACCTCGAGTTTCCCGTCGATTTCTGCGAGAAGCTGGAAGCCATCAGTCCAGAAATCGCACAATATCCCGTCATTTCACCAGATATTGTCACGATGGATGGACAGCACCAAAACCCGCACGTGATTACGCATATTTCGAAAATCCGTGAGCTGTTCTACGATCTTTATTACAGTAACTATCATGTCGGCCTGCTCGTCCATGCGCTGGCGAAGAAGTTCAGGCGCATATCAGACCGGTCAGACGAACAGGAGTGGGAGACGGCCCGCCTGATTTATCAAGGACATGGATCTGCATATATCCTGTCACCACTTTTCTTTGAAGTTTTTGAGGAGCTTTGGGCACCAACATTTCTAATGTCGGAAGAGTTTTTCCTGAGCAAGCAGCTCAGCGACAAGGGCTATGCCGTTTATTACGACCCGCGTGTTACAATTCGTCATCTCTGGCATGGAACACTGGGCAGCATGCCTAGCCGGCGGAGATGGGAATTCGCAAGAGACGCTCACCGCGTCTATCGCCGCTACGTCAAGGTCTTTTGAACCATGTTTCCTGATCAGAGCCCTGCACAAGCGCAATCTTTATGGATTAGGACCATGGGTGAAGGCATCTATCCCAGCAGCCATTGCCGCGTGACGTTATTTTCTGTCGACCGGCTGCTCAATCTTGTTCGCCCTCACGGGTCTTTTGCCTTGCAGGAGGCTCTGACCCTGCACACATCAGCATCCAGGCCGAATACGGAGGGCGGTCCGGGGGTCGTGGAACCATCTGAATTTTCCTCAAATGATGGTTTATTCCAGTTTGCCGGAGTAAGGATCTGATGGAAAATCAGCACTGCCCTATCTGCAAAGGGCATGACCTTGAGATAAAATTACTGGGCAGACGTCCCAGCTATTACTCCTGCAGAAGTTGCGGGCACAATTTTATCAAATCAGATAAAGAAAAACATGAGGACAGCTTCTTAGAGGCTCAGAATCATTATTATGGCGGAGAGTCAATACTACTTGATGATCGCCTGTCTATATTTGAAAATGAGATCATGAAAGAGCGCTTTCGCGTTTTCGGAAAATTTCTCCCGAAAGGCGCTGATGTGCTTGAGGTTGGTCCAGGGGCTGGACATGTTCTGAAATGGCTTTCAAGGCGCGGGCACCAGGTGACGGGCGTTGAGCATTCGCAAACACTGGCGCAGCAACTTACAGACCGTCACCAATTGCCGATCATAAATGCCGAGTTCGAGACTTACGACTTTGGCGAAAGCTCGTTTGATACGTTTTGTTCGTTCCATGTCATCGAGCATGTACTGGACCCACTCGCTCATCTCATCAAGGCCTTTGAGGTCGTGAAGCCGGGTGGACTTGCCTTCATTGCAACGCCGAATGCCGACTCCTGGGAACAGCGGGCTGCTCCGAAGCTTGGACCGAATTTCGACGCTGCGCATCTGCATATCTTTTCGCCGCAGTCACTGCAGATGGCCTGCGAACAGGCAGGCTGGCAGATCGTCTACCAGTCGACACCGGAAAGTGCTGGTGGCTGGGCGCGGGTGTTCAGTGGGCTGCTTCGTGCAATACGCCAAGAGGACGCAACAGAAACCGCAGGCAAATATGCCCGTTCGTCATCGACTGCCGTCCGGATAATTGCCAGCATCTTCCAGTTCGTGACCATCCCCTCCAGGCTGCTGCAACGCCGGCTGGGAGCTGGAAACGAAATCTTCACTGTCCTGCAAAAGCCGCACAACCATGTTTGAAAGCTGGACAGGCATGTCTCATGCCGCCAGCCTTTCTATATGCTGCAGCTGTTGTAATGCCTCCGCACAAACTATCCGAATGTAAGCGTATTTGATCCGGCCGATGTTCTGTGTGATGGCACAGTCTGCCATATGATCCGGGAGGGTCAGACAATCTTGTTTGACGCCGACCACCTCACACTGAGCGCGGCCCGGCCCGTTGCTGCAGAACTCGTCCGGCAATTGCCGGAACTGGGGCGATAGAACCCGGAAGGTGCAAGGGCCGGCTGCGCAGACACAAGGCTCGCACACCGTTCATCCTCTACTGGCGGACATGCTGCCGAACTGGTGCCCTCTGGGCGGCAATTTTACAATATAGGTAGTCATCGCAAATGACCAAGACACCGAAGCCTGCTCCTGAGCGTCCTGCGCGGCGGTTTCTGCCGTCGGGCCGGGCGCTTACGAATATCGGCTCCCTTGCGTCCATTCAGGTGTTCAACGCCTTTGCGCCGCTGATTGCATACCCCTTTGTTCTGGCCATGGTTGGGCAGGAAAGCTTCGCACAAGTGGTTGTTGCAGAAGCAATCGCGCTGTTCCTGCTGTCGTTTGTGCTTTACAGTTTTGAAGTGGATGGCGTCGCTGCCATCGTCGGGCTCAAGCCTGAAACAGATGGTGATGCCATCTCGGCAGCTTTCGTTCCAATCATCATCTTGCGCCTCTGCTTCTATTGCCTGGGCCTGTCCGTGCTGCAGATCGTGCTGACCTTCGTCCATCCGGAGCTGCGCATCCTGGTTCTGGGCTGGTCTCTGATAAGCTTGTCTTATGCTCTGCAGCCCAACTGGCTGTTTCAAGGACTTGAGCACAATATGCCGCTTGCAGTGTGTGTGACGCTGAGCCGGATCGGTGCTCTTGCGACAGTTTTTCTGCTGATCCGCGCGCAGGAAGATGCGGTTCTTCTGCCTTTCATTCTCGGAAGCTGGTACCTGGCAGGCGCGATCTGCGCCTTGAGCTACGCTGTCATCAAGTTCAAGATCAGGCCAAGGGCCGTCAGCTTCTCTCAGCTGACCAGAATGATCTGGCATGGCAAGGAAGTATATCTCAACAGTGTTGCGACCGGCTTCTACAGAGACAGCAATGTCCTGATCCTCAGCAGTCTCGGGGTGCCTGCTGCCGGAATCGCATCTTACTCTCTGGCTGAGAAACTGACGAAGGCGCTGCAGGCGGCGATGCGGCCACTCAACCAGTTTTTCTTTCCCAGGGCGCTCGCCATAGCAAGGGAAGAGGGCGCACCATCGCCCCGTGCCCTGCGGCGTATTCTGGCGATCACCATGCCGCAGATTGCAGTGGCAGTTGTTCTGATCGCGGGCGGAGCTGCCGGTTACCTCATCTTCGCCCCTTTTGTGCCTGCGCTTCAAAGGATCGATGACCTGGATGTGGTGTTTCACCTGACGCTGATCATGGCTGTGTCTGTACTTCCGGGCGTCAGCGTATTCATGCTTGGAATTGCCGGGCTGAATTCCCTGGGTGCGCGCGGCTATCTTCTAATGGCGCTGCTGCTTGCGGCGGCAGTCAGCGTTCTTGCCAACCTTGCGTTGATCCCCTATTTAGGGGCGCTCGCGTCGGCTATCTGCTTTGTCTTTTCGGAAACTCTTTTGCTTATAGTCATCGTCCGGCGTTACCTTTTAAAAGGAAAGTCTGCGGCTGGGGCATTATGAACCTGGGATTGGAACTATGAAGCTTGGCTATGTCTGCACAAACTTCAACAGCAGTGAAGTAACCCTCCATGCTGTCCGGACGCTTTTGGCCAATGCGGGTCACGATATCCATGTGGCTGTCGTTGACAACCAATCTCGCCCGGAGGAGGTGACAAAGCTCAGCGCCATTGAAGGTCCGGGTGTTGATGTGCTGCGGCTTGAGAAGAATCTAGGCTACTTCGGTGGTCTGAATGCCGGGATTCACCATCTGCGATCTGTCCGTCCGGACATTGGCTGGATCATTGCTGGCAACAACGACCTGGAGTTTTCACCTGACTTCTGTGACCGGCTTGAAGCTATTGAGCCTGAAATCAGACAGCATCCTGTCGTATCTCCAGATATCATCACCGGCGATAACGAACACCAGAACCCACATGTTCTTGAAAAAATCTCGAAAGTACGGGAAGTTTTTTACGACCTTTATTATAGCAACTATTACCTTGGTCTTCTGATTCATAAGGTGGCACTTGCCCTGCACCGCTTCACGGACAGATGTGATGAGGAAAATTGGGAAACGCCAGGATATATCTATCAGGGACATGGCTCGGTCTACCTGATCGGCCCGCGCTTCTTCGAGCTTTTCTCCGAGCTTTGGGCGCCGACTTTCATCATGTCGGAAGAGTACTTCCTGTCGCGGCAGCTTGCAGATGCCGGAGAGAAGGTCTGGTACGATCCGCGCCTCCAGGTGCGCCATCTCTGGCACGCTTCGCTGGCAACCCTGCCAAGCAAGCGGCGTTGGGAATATGCGCGCGATGCGCATAAGGTCTATCGCCAGTACGTGAAGGTATCGCCCTTCGCCTGACAGGCTGCGTCTTGCAGGCAAAAGGCCAGTGCGCCTTTTGGTCTGATCTAATCCAGCGCCGCCGCGATCCTTTCCACCAGCCGCCGGGCGACCTCGGTTTTACCGAGGGTCGGCCAGTCCTCGATGCCGTCACGCGTCACGATGCGCACGGTGTTGGCGTCGCCGCCCATCACGCCGGTTGCCGGGCTGACGTCATTGGCGACGATCCAGTCGGCGGCCTTGCGTTGCAGCTTGCCTTGCGCATTGGCGATGAGGTTCTGCGTTTCGGCAGCAAAGCCGACGACGAGCTTCGGCCGGTTGCCGGCAAGGTGCCCGACTGTGGACAGGATGTCCGGGTTCTCGACCAGCGCCAGGGCAGGGGGCTGGCCGGAACCGTCCTTCTTGATCTTCTCGCTGCCTTCCTGCGCCACGCGCCAGTCGGCGACGGCTGCGGCCATGATGGCCACGTCGGCGGGCAGTGCCGCTTCGACAGCCGCGAGCATCTCCTTCGCCGTTTCCACAGGGATGACCGTGACGCCTGCCGGATCGGGCAGGGTGACGGGGCCGGAAATGAGCGTCACCCGCGCGCCTGCTTCCGCGGCTGCGGCGGCAATGGCGTGGCCCTGCTTGCCGGACGAGCGGTTGGCGATGTAGCGCACCGGATCAATCGGCTCATGGGTCGGGCCGGAGGTGATGACCACGTGCTTTCCGGCGAGGGGCCTGACCTGGGGCGTGCTGCCAGCTTCCAAAAGCGCCAGCGCCCTTTCGGCAATGGCCAGCGGCTCGGCCATACGGCCAAGGCCAGCCTCGCCGCTTTCGGCCATTTCGCCGCTCTCCGGGCCAATGAAGGCAATACCATCGGTATTGAGAGTGGCCACATTGCGCTGTGTCGCCGGGTGGGCCCACATAGCCGGGTTCATCGCCGGGGCCACCAGCACGGGCCGGTTGGTGGCCAGAAGCACGGTGCTGGCGAGATCCCCGGCAAGACCCTGCGCCATCTTGGCCATCAGGTCCGCCGTGGCAGGCGCCACGATGATGAGATCGGTGTCGCGGGCAAGTCGGATATGGCCGACATCCTGCTCCGCCTCCCGGTCGAAGAGGTCGGTATAGACCTTTTCAGCCGTCAGCGCCCCGGCGGCGAGCGGCGTGATGAATTGCTGCGCGGCGGCTGTCATCACCACCTTAACCCTCGCACCGCGCTCGCGCAGGCGGCGGATCAGATCCAGCGACTTGTAGGCAGCAATACCGCCGCCGATGATCAAAAGAACCCGTTTCCCGCCGGTCATGATGGGCCTTCTCAGCTGGGGCTGCGGAAATCGCGCGGGGCGGGGGAGACGGGCTTCACGCCCGAACCGGTGATTTCATAGACTGCGAGGCCGCGCTCGTTCTGGCCGTTCGGCAGGAAGCGGAACACGCCGTCGATGCCGAGGAAGCCATCGCGGTTGGTCAGCGTTTGCGTGGCAAAGCGCTGCGGGCCAGCAGAGCGCACAAGCCCGGCGGCCAGGATCGTGCCATCATAGGCAAGCGATGCGTTGCGCGGCGGCGGGCTGCCATAGGCAGCCTGATAGCGGCTGGCAAGCGCATCAAAGCCGCTCTTTTCCGGACCGGGGAACCAGGCGCCGGCCATCATCGGGCTGTTGGTCACCTGCTGGGTTTCCCACTGGCCGCTGCCGAGCAGCTTGACCGTGCCAAGGTTCGCGCCCTGCTGCACCAGCGTCTGCATGACGAAGGGCGCGACGCCGCCGCCCGCAGGCACAAACAGCGCGTCGACCTGAGGCAGGTTCGGAGCCAGCTGCTGCGCCTTGGCCGCCAGATCCGAGGTGTCGCTGCCCGTCAGCTTGTAGCGCTGGATGGCGACGATGCGCCCGCCCACACGGCCGACTTCCTGGCGGAAGGCCGCTTCGGCAACAGAGCCATAGGCATCATCCGGCAGCAGGGCGGCAAAGGACTTGCGGTTCTGCTGTGCGGCGTAACCGATGATCCGGCGCACGTCTCCGGCAGGCAGGAAGCTGAGCAGATAAACGCCGGGGGCTGCAACAGCCGTATCGCTGGAGAAGGCGACGATCGGGATGCCGGCATTGCGCGCCGCATTGGCGGCACCGGTGACGGCGGGAGCGAAGACCGGCCCGAGCAGCAGCTCCGCCCCTTCCGACATGGCCGCTTCGGCCGCCGCGCGCCCGCCTTCCGCCGTGCCTTGCGTATCCTTCACCAGAAGCTGGATGTTGGAGCCTTGAAAATCATTGAGCGCCAGCTGTGCGGCATTCTTGAAGGTGGTGGCGATGGAGGAAGCAGAACCGCCGCCGCTGAGCGGCAGCAGCAGGCCGACGCGAATCGATCCGTCGCCAATCATCTCGCCTGCCACTGTGGGCGCGGCCGGAGTGGCCGGGAAGGAGGTGTTGTCCTGAACCGGCCCCATGGTGGAGGGCATGCAGCCCGCCAGAAGGCCGAGCGCCCCGGCAAGAGCGGCAAACCGAAGCCGGCTCCGGCGCAGAAAGCCGCGTCCGGACGCATGTGGGGATGCTGTTTTCATGCCCTTGGCGGCTTCAATCGTGTTTTGCACTATGGCCTCCTCGCGTCCGCGTTCAAAAACCTTTACGAATTCAGAACGTTCCTGTCCAGTTTCACGAGACTGGATCATGTGTTGGACAGCCCTCAAGCTGTTGTTGCCCGGAGTTTTGACATGACGATGGCTGAAGCCCCGCCAGAACGGCGTTATTTCGTTGCCGGACAGGTGGTCGAGGCGCCCCGGCAGGAGGCCGCGCTCTATGTCGTCTCGACGCCGATCGGCAATCTTGGTGATATTACGCTGCGCGCGCTGGAAACGCTGGCTGGCGCAGATGTGATTGCCTGCGAGGACACGCGCGTCACGGCAACGCTGGCCCAGCGCTTCGGCCTGCGGGCGCCGCTGCTGCCCTATCACGAGCACAATGCGGAGCGGCAGCGCCCGCGGCTGCTGGCGGCGCTGGCCGAAGGCAAGGTGGTGGCGCTGGTCTCCGATGCGGGTACGCCGCTGGTCTCCGATCCGGGCTACCGGCTGGTGCGCGATGTGCTGGAAGCAGGCCACCGGGTCATCCCCATTCCCGGTGCCTCCGCGCCGCTCGCCGCGCTCGTCGCCTCCGGCCTGCCCAGCGATACGCTGCTTTTTGCGGGCTTCCTGCCGCAGAAGGCGGGTCAGCGCAGCCGCAGGCTGGCGGAGCTCTCGGCCATTCCAGCCACGCTTGCCTTTTTCGAATCGCCCCACCGGCTGGCCGCCTCTCTCGCCGCCATGGCCGGGGTGCTGGGCGGCAGGGCTGCGGTGGTCGCCCGCGAACTGACGAAGAAGTTCGAAACCTTCCAGCGCGGCACACTGCCGGAACTGGCGGCTTTCTATGAGGAAAACCCGCCCAAGGGAGAAATCGTCGTTCTCATCGGCCCGCCGGAGGTGCAGGCTCACGAGGAAGACGCCGCCGATGTGGAAGCGCTGCTCACCGAGGCCCTTGCCGGCATGCCCGTTGCCGCCGCCGCCAAGGACGTGGCGAAGCGCACGGGGCTGGACCGGAACGAGGTTTACAAGCTGGCGCTGGAACTGAAAGCGGCCGCTGGGGCTGAGGGGGAAGAGACCGGATCATGACGGAACGGGGGCGGCGGCAGAAGCGGCGGAAAGCCTACCGGCTGGGTCATCTGGCCGAGAGCCTCGCTGCCCTTTCGCTGCGCCTGCGCGGCTGGCGCATTCTGGAGCGCCGCTTCAAGGCCTCGACCGGTGAGGTGGATCTCATTGCCGAACGGGGCGATGTGGTGGCCTTCGTCGAAGTAAAGGCCCGGCGCACCCGCACCGCGGCGCTGGAGGCCGTCACCCCCACCGCCCGCAACCGCATCATCCGTGCCGCGCAGATCTATCTGCTGCACCATCCGCATCTCGCCGCACAGACGCTGCGGTTCGATCTGGTTCTGGTCGTGCCCTTCCGTTGGCCCGAACATGTGGTGGACGCCTTCCGGCCGGACGGACTGGCGTGAAGTCTCGCGCTGGTTTTGCGTCTGAAGCCGGAGACGGCAGCCTCTAGCGCCTGCGGGAGGAACTTTGCGCCTCCTCCTCAGGATCTTCAGCCAGCGGGCCTCCTCCTTTGCGCGCGCCCCGGCAGCGGTCCGAGCAATAGAGGACGTTGTCCCAGTCACGGGCCCATTTGCGCCGCCAGGTGAAGGGCCTTGCGCAGGTGCGGCAGGTCTTGACCGGCAGATCGGATTTCTTGCGCATCTTCATGGTCTGCCCTTGCCCTCCTCCTCCGGCAGCAGCAGGCCGAAGCTGAGCTGGGCGGTGGTGTCTGCCGGGCGCTTGCGTCCTCCTCCGCCATCGCGGCCCCGGCGGGTGATGCCGGACTTGCGGCTGCCATGCCGCTCCTGAATGGTGTCAGCCGCCTTGTGAAATTCGCGGTCCTTGCGCAAGGACCAGACCTTGTCCCGCGCCGCCCGTGCAGCCCCCACATGATCCACCACCGGCAGCGGATAGGCCTTGTCCAGAACGGCGCCCGCATTGGGAGCCTTCCACGGCTCATGCAGGAAGGCGTCCGGAATGGCCCGCAGCTCCGGCACCCAGCGGCGGATGAAGCGGCCATCCGGGTCCTGATCGATGCCCTGCTTCACCGGATTGTAGATGCGGATGGTGTTGATGCCCGTGGTGCCGGACTGCATCTGCACCTGAGGCCAGTGGATGCCGGGCTCATAATCGGTGAAACAGCGTGCAAGATGCTCCCCTGGCGTGCGCCAGTCCAGCCACAGGTGATAGCTGGAGACGGCCATCAGCATGGCGCGCATGCGGAAGTTCATCCAGCCGGTGGCAAGAAGCGCCCGCATTGTGGCATCCACAAAGGGCAGACCGGTTTCTCCCTTCATCCAGGCCTCCAGCCGCGCCCGGTCCGGCTCGCGCGGGCGCAGGCCGTCATGGGCGGGATGCAGGTTGCTGACCTCGATGCGCGGCGCATCCTCCAGCTTCTGCATGAAGTGGCAGTGCCAGTGCAGCCGGGCGAGAAAGGAGCTGACGGCGCCGCGCCATGTGGCCGCACCCGGCGCAGCCCCCGCAAGAACCAGCTGGTTCAAGCGGTCTTCCGCCCGCTGCGTAATCTCACGCAAGGAAAGTGTGCCGAAGGTGATGTGTGGCGAAAGGCGGGAACAGGCATCGAAGCCGGAGACGGGGCTCGACATGCCAGACCTGTAGGTCTTGCCGCGCCGGTGAAGAAAGCTCTCAAGACAGGCAAGGCCTGCCTTGCGCCCGCCGGGCTGGCGCTGGGGGCAGAGGTCCGGCGCGAGGCCAGGACCGCCGGCCGGGGGCAGGGGACCGGGATCAATGGTGAGGCCAAGGCTTGCCAGCGGAGTGAGCAGGGGCTCCGGCAGCAGGGGCTTGCGCATGTCATGGTCCCAGCGCGTGGCCCAGCCGTTGCGGCTCGCCAGACGGCGCACCACGCCGGTCTGGCGCGGCTCGTGCCAGGGGATGCCTTCGGCCCGTGCAAAGGCCTTCACCGCCAGATCGCGGCGGAAGGTCCACAGGTTGCCGGTTTCCTCATGCGACCACAGGGCGGCAATGCCCCGCGCCCGGTGCAGCGCGTAAAGCACCGGCACCGCCTCGCCCGTGCGGATGATCAGCGGCTGGCCCAGCCGGGCGAGCGCCTCCCGCAGCTCCTCTAGGCATTCGCGCAGAAAGGCGAACTGGCGGCCGGACATGTCCGGCTGCGACCAGAGCCCCGGCTCCACGATGTAGAGCGGCAGCACGGGCCCAAGGCGGGCAGCCTCGAACAGAGGCTGATGATCAAAGGTGCGCAGATCCCGCTTGAACCAGACAACCTGCAGGCCGGACGGGGAAGAGGGTGTAAGAGCCGTGGCAGGTGCTGGTGGCATGACGGGATCTGGCAAGGGCGTGGTTCGCGTGCTGTCTTTGCCTCTTACGCCAGCCCCCGCGCCAAGGATCAGAGCACGCTGGCGATGGCCCTTGCATCCGGGTCCAGAAGGTCATGCAGGCGCAGGGCGGCCTGACGGGCAAAGCGGGAGGTCACGGCCTTGCGCGTGGCGGCGGCCAGGGGATGGTGCGGAGCCTCGCGCAGGATATCGGCGGCATAGCCATCGGACAGGATCAGTCCGGCTTCTTCCGGGAAGATCTCTGACGGCACATCCACATGGGTGGCGAAATAGAGCCGGTCACAATGGGCGCGGTAGTCCGGCCATTTGCTGTCCGCGCGCAAATCCGCGATGGAGGATTTCACCTCGATGATGATGATCTCGTGCTTCGGGCCCAACGCGATCAGATCCGCCCGCCGCCCGGAGGCCAGCGTCAGCTCGGGCAGGCAGGCATAGCCCTGCAGGCGCATGAGCCGGGCCGCCCCGCGCCAGACCTTGAGCGCCGTTTCGGACTGGCGCCCGTCCGTCAGCGGGTCATCAAGAGCAATGCGGTTGGTATGGGCAAGGTCCAGCGGGTTCATCCCGCAAATGTTCCGCATTTGTTCGGAAAATGCAAGGGGGGCTCCCACTCTGAGGTTGATGACAAACTTTCGACCTCTCCATCGTCATCCTCGGCCTTGTGCCGAGGATCTATACAAATCAATGGCTTGCAGATGGTCGGGACAAGCCCGACCATGACGAAAGAGAAGAATGCCTGCCTTGTCATCATCCTCGGCGGAGTTCCGCTCTTTCTCAGCTTTCCGGCAGGTTGATGCCAAGCTCTCCCGCCAGCGCCAGAACCTTTGCGTCATGGGGCATCTGCACGCCGAGAGACCTCAGCAGCTCCGCCGCTGCCGCCTGTCTGCCAAGATCTGCCATCCAGCGGATGCGGGCGAGCGTCAGGTCCTTGCGCCAGCGCTTGGGCAGGGCGGCAAGGCCGGGATGGCTGGCAATCTGCGCCTCGGCCTGTGTCATCAGGGCAAGGGCGGATTCCAGATCTGCGCGCGCGGCAGCTGCATTCGCCCTGAGGCGCAGGAGGCCAATGTGGTCCGGGGCGAGGCCTGCCAGATGCAGAAGATCTGCTTCCTCGGGCACGGCGCCTTGCGCCAAGAGTTCGGCGGCCTGCGAGAAGCCGGCATAGAACGCGGGCGGCAGCGGCCGCAGCAGATCACGGGCGGCCAGTTCCGCCGCCGGATCGCGCTCGAAGGTACGGATGATCTTGCGGATCACGTTCAGCGCATAGAGGTGGTCGTGGCTGGCGTGACAGGAGGCAAGCTCATGCACGTGGATGCCGGCCATCCCCGGAACTGGTTCTTTGCGGCTTAGCACCCGTGCCGCGCCTGCGGCATCGGCGGCATCGAAATGGCCGAAGTAGAAATGCAGCGGATGAGCGGGCGGGGTTTCCAGCTTTGCGAATTCCGGTGCAAGCGTCAGCGCCTGAGCAGCCGTGCCGGGGTGGGGCAGGCCGTAATCGGCGCTCTGGGTACCGGGCCGTCCGGGCTCGAGCTCCGGGCCGAAGCTGTGGACCTCGCCATCTCCCCGGCGCAAGCCCGCCGCCAGCGCCGCATGGCCGCCCATGGACGAGCCATAGTGGATGATGCGCGAAGGCTTTGCCTGTGCAATGGCAGCATCAATCGCCGCATCGACTGCCTCTGTCTGCCCCTCATACCAGCGCCAGCGCAGGTCATTGAGGAAGAGGCAGGTGTGGCGTGTGTCCATGAACAGCCGTTCCAGCCCGAACCGGCCTTCGGGCACGCGCACCTGCGAATAGACGACGGCCAGAATGCCGCTCCCGCCGCACTGCGGGCCAGATACAAACCGCTGCCGCAGACTTGCCTCGGGCGGGTCTTTCTCAGGTATGGGCTGGGGCATCTGTTCCATAGCCCCGACCCTTGCCCGGGTGATGTGCGGAAGGCAAGCGAAAGGTGGACTGGGAAAGGCCGCACAGAGACCAATGCGCTCTGTCTGGTTTGCGCTAGAGGCTCTCTTTCAGGAATGCGGCAATAGCGGCCTCTAGGGTCCGGTGGATGGCAGCCCGGTCAACTCCTGGCGCATCCTTGCAGATCAGCTCCGCCTCTTCTGCCAAGGCTGGAGGGCACGGGTCAATGAAGACAAAGTGCCGTCCGGGCATGGATAGCTGTTGCGGTGGAGCTGGAAGGTTCTGCGCGAGGGCAAGTGCATTGGCTCCCGAACGCATGTAAAGATCATCTTGCGGGCTGACCAGCATGACCGGGAGTTTCAGATCCGCAAGCGCGCGGGCATCGAACATGATGGCCAGAGGATCCAGCAAGACCAGCGCCTTGAACCGGGATTCAGATGGGGCCTTCCAGGCCTTCAAATCCGCCTGAGCGGACTGTATGCCATCGTCATCCGGAGGACAGGACCCGGGATCACTGCGCCCTGCCGGTGTCTGACAGAAACGCAGGGCGAGCTCAAAATCCGGCTTGGCGCCAGCAACGGTCAGTGCGGTGTATCCGCCTGCGGAAAAGCCGATCACGCCAATCCTGCTAGTGTCTGCATGCGGAGCAATCCGGCTGTCTGCCAGCGCGGCGTCCAGTGCCGCGACGGCTTGTGCCGGGCGGCGTGTCAGGATCAGGGGCAGACTTGCTGACGGTTGGCCGGCGGTATCACCTTGATGGACCAGAGCCACGACAATGAAGCCTTCGCGGGCGAGGCTGGCGGCGAGCTCACGGTGGCTCAGCGGAGCGCCCCCTCGCCCGTGCGACAACAGCACCACAGGAAAACGGCCATCCGCAACTGGGCCATTGCGCGCCGCCCGGATCTCGAACGGGCCCGCCTGCCAAGGCGTTTCTTCTGCGGAGCCCGGGTACCAGACGAAGGCCGTGATCTGGCCGCCCGCTTCCTCACCTGTCACGCGTGTCACACCAGCCTTGTAGGAAGCCGCCAGTGCGGCAGGGCCAGGGAGACTGCTGCACAAAGCGAAGAGCAGCAAAAACAGGTTCCGTGCAAGTGTCATTGATCTTCCGGCATGTTCAGGAAGCTGAGCCGCATGACAAAAAGCAAAGTTGCACGCAAGGTCAGCTCACAGCCCAATGGAGCGTTTGAGGGCCTGACAGGTATCAGCTGCGTCGAGATGATGGCAAGCAGCGACTGCGCCACCTCATTCTTGCGAGAAAGGCGTCTCCTTTATCCGTCACGGCAGAACAATCAAATCTCCGGACCATCCCACAGCGTGCTCATGGCGCGGCGTTTGGGGTGGCGGGATTCGGAGACGTGGGCGGTTTCGGGATCAAGACTGCAAAGGGCGTCATATTGGGTGAGAAACACCTGCCCCGTGAGATGATGGGTGAAGTCAGTGCGGTTCAGCCGGTCCATCACCGGGCCCTTCACCTCTGACAGGTGGAAGGTAACGCCGGAATCCTTCAGCCGCCGGTTCAGCTCCTCAAGGCTTTCGAAGGCGCTGGCGTCGATCACGTTGACGGCGGTGCACATCAGCACCACGTGGCGGATCTGCGGCCGTTCTGCCACCAGTTCCAGGATGCGGTCTTCCAGATAGCGGCTGTTGGCGAAGTAAAGGCTTTCATCAACGCGGAGGGTCAGCACCGTGCTGCCGGTCACCACCTTGTGGCGTTGAACATTGCGGAAGTGCTCCGTGCCCGGAACAATGCCGACGACAGCCATATGCGGGCGGCTGGTGCGGAACAGATAGAGCAGCACCGACAGGATGACGCCCGTGGTGACACCCATTTCCACCCCCACCAGCAGGGTGACGAGAATGGTGGCGGCCATGGCGGCAAAGTCGCTGCGCGAATAGATGAAGGTGCGGCGCAGGGCCGGAAAATCCACCAGCGACAGCACGGCGACGATGATGGTAGCGGCAAGGGTGGCCTGGGGCAAATTGGCGAGAAGCGGCGTCAGGAACAGGGTGGCCAGCGCAATGCCCACGGCGGTATAGGCGCCTGCCGCCGGGGTTTCGGCGCCTGCATCGAAATTGACGACCGAGCGGGCAAAGCCGCCGGTCACCGGATAGCCGCCCGAAATGGCCGAGGCCACATTGGAGGCGCCAAGGCCGATCAGCTCCTGATCCGGCAGGATGCGCTGGCGCTTCTTGGCCGCCAGCGTCTGCGCTACGGAAACCGATTCCACAAAGCCGATGACGGAGATGAGCAGGGCAGGGCCCAGAAGGTCCAGCCACAGCTTTGCGTCAAAGGGCGGCAGCACCGGCGTGGGCAACCCGCCGGGAATGTCGCCGACAAGCTTCACCCCCTCGCTGCCGAGGTCGAAGGCCGCAGCCAGTAAGGTTGTTACGGCGACGGCGGCGACGGGACCGGCCTTGGCGATGCTGTCGGCGAGCCTTGGCTTCAGACCGGCACGGATCAGAAGCGGCTTCAGCCCCCTGCGCACCCAGAACAGGAAGCCGATGGCCGGAATGCCGATGGCAAGTGTGATGAGATTGATCTGGTCAAGACTGGCGGCCAGAGACGAGGTGATTTCCACCAGCGTGGTGCCGCCGCCCGGCACGCCGAGAATATGTTTCAGCTGGCTGGCAGCAATCAGCAGGCCCGAGGCGGTGATGAAACCGGAGATCACCGGATGGGACAGGAGATTGGCGAGAAAACCGAGGCGGAACAGGCCCATGACGATGAGAATGAGCCCGGAGAGGAAGGCAAGCGCAATGGCTGCGCCCAGATATTCCGCCGTGCCCTGCGCCGTCAGTTCGCCCACGGCAGAGGCCGTCATCAGCGACACCACCGCCACCGGTCCGACCGCAAGGGCCCGGCTTGTGCCGAAGATGGCATAGGCCACCAGTGGCAGGATGGAGGCATAGAGCCCGACTTCCGCCGGCAGCCCCGCCAGCAGCGCATAGGCCAGTGACTGCGGGATCAGCATGATCGTCACGATGACTGCTGCAATCAGATCATTGGTGGCCGCCGCCCGGTCATAGGTACGGCCCCAGTCGAGGATCGGAAGATAGCGCTGAAGCCGGTTCATTGGGGGCTCGCTGGAGGGAGAAAACAGACGTGGAGAGCAGTCTTTGGCTGATGCCTCGCAGTCCCCCTCCCCCTTGAGGGCAGGGGGACTGAAACGCTGTGCCGTGAAAGCAAAACGCCCCTTAAAGCCCGTTGACCGGAACCTTGAGGAAGGTCTTGCCGCTTTCGTCTGCAGGAGGGAGCTGACCGGCGCGCATGTTGACCTGCAGCGAGGGGATGATCAGCTTCGGCATGTCGAGTTCGGCATCGCGGGCGGTGCGGAAGGCGATGAATTCCTCGCGGGTCTTGCCGCCGCCCACGTGGATATTATGCGCCTTTTCCTCGCCCACCGTGGTCTCCCACTGGATGTCACGGCCATTGGGGCCGTAGTCGTGGCACATGAACAGGCGCATTTCATCCGGCAGGGCGAGCACCTTTTGGATGGAATCGTAAAGCGTGCCGGCATCCCCGCCGGGAAAATCGGCGCGGGCGGAGCCGCCATCGGGCATGAAAAGGGTGTCCCCCACAAAGGCAGCATTGCCCATCACATGGGTCATGCAGGCCGGCGTATGGCCGGGGGTGTACATGGCAAAGCAGCTCATGCTGCCGACCTGATAGGTGTCCCCGTCCTCAAACAGGCGGTCAAACTGGCTGCCGTCGCGCTGGAACTCCGTGCCTTCGTTGAAGATCTTGCCGAAGGTTTCCTGCACCACGGTGATCTGGCTGCCGATGCCGAGATTTCCGCCCAGCTTGCGCTGGATATAGGGCGCGGCGGACAGGTGGTCGGCGTGGACATGGGTCTCGATCAGCCATTCCACCCTGAGGCCGTTTTCCTCGACGAAGCGGATGATCTGGTCCGCCGAGACATAGCTGATCCGCCCGGCGGCATAGTCGATGTCCATGACGCTGTCGATGATGGCGCAGGCCTCCGAGGCCGGGTCCTTCACCACATAGCTGATGGTGTTGGTCAGCGGATCAAAGAAGGCGGTGACCTCGGGGTTCACCGTCATGTCAACCGGATAGGACTGCGTGCTCATGGTGTTCTCCTGAGGTCTCAGGTCATTTGCCGGATGCCAGCTTCGAATGCATCAGCTTCGGCTGCCTCTGCAGCGTGCCAATGGCACGGGCAGCCAGCATGCCCGCGACAACGGCAGCAAAGGCGATCCACGGTTCACTCTGGCCAAGCCCGAGCGCGGGCACAAGCCCGCCAGGGCAGAAACCGGACAGGCCCCAGCCAATGCCGAAGACGGCCGCGCCGCCGATGAGCTTCGGATCGATATCTTTGCGGGTGGGCACGAGATAGCGCGGGGCCAGCAGCGGTGCGCCGCCCTTGTGGAAGAGGATCTGGTAGCCGATGGCCGTCACAGTCAAGGCGCCACCCATGACAAAGGCAAGGCTCGGATCCCAAGTGCCGGCAATGTCGAAGAAGTTCAAGACTTTGGCCGGATTGGCCATGCCCGACAGCAGGATGCCGAGGCCAAAGACGAGGCCGATCGCAAAGGCAGAGAGAATACGCATGGGTCTCAACCTCCGAAGACGTGGCGGACAAGGAAGACGGTCACCGCGCCGGTGGCCATGAAGGTGAGCGTCGCTGCGATGGAGCGGGCGGAGAGGCGCGACAGGCCGCAGACTCCGTGGCCGCTGGTGCAGCCGGAGCCGAAGGTGGCGCCGATGCCAACCAGAAATCCACCGGCCACCAGCGCAAGTGTGGAAACCGGTACGGAGATCTGCGGCATGCTGCCGGCCGCGGCCATGACGGTGATGGGAGCGGCGATCATGCCGGCGATGAAGGCAATGCGCCAGCCGCGGTCGCTTTCGCCCGAGCCCGGCAGAAATCCGCCCAGAATGCCAGTGATCCCGGCAATACGGCCATGAACGGCCATCAGGACAACGGCGGCAAGGCCGATGAGTGCGCCCCCTGCCAGCGACAGGAGCGGCGTGAATTCGGTTGGCATTCTGACCCTCTCTTCATATGCCTGCAGGCGGCCGGAAACGGCCGCTAGTTTCATACATAGGAAACTAGGCAGGCCATGCCAAGACGTATTTTCAATTAAGTGAAACTATTGAGCCGCCGGGGGCTGGACAGGAACCAGGGTTACGGCCGATCCATCCGGGCGCTGGCGCTCCGTCGCACCCGGCAGCAGCAGGAAGGGATTGCGGTCCGCCGGCGGGGCGGCCTGTTCCGTCTTGGGAGCGGAGAACTCGCCAAGAGGATGCAGGATCTCTTCCGAAATGATGCCGCCCGCATAGAGGGGGCTGACGTCCTCACCGCTCCCGATGACGAAGCTTGTGGGCCACAGGCGCAGCACCTGACGGATGTCGTCCTTCTTGTCCGGCGCATTGCTGTTGCGGATCATCACCAGGGCGGCATAGCGTCCATAATGGGTCCGCGGCAGAGCGGGCAGAACCTCCGCGCTGGTCTGGCCTTCAATGAAGCCGGCCGCAGATCTTACGGTCCAGGCCGGAGCCTTTTGCCAGCCCTCCTGTTCCAGCCGGCGGGCAAGGGTGCCGAGATCTCCGGCATATTGCACGATCAACGGCTCTTCCTCATCGCCGCTGAGACCGACGCGGCGCGGGGCAACGCGGGTCCAGCCGCTGTCGAGCCAATCCGCCTCGTCCAGCACCTGCTCGTTCGGCACGGGGCTGTAGGTGGCAAGGGCTGCAGGCAGGTTGCGGGTGATGTGCCAGCCGCCGAACACCACGAAGGCACTGGCGACAATCGCCACCAGAACGCCCCGGCCCACCTTTTCATTGTGGACATGGCCAAAGACGAAGGCAAAGGCGGCGACCATGGCGGTGCCGAACAGCAGGCCCGCCAGCACATCGCTGGTCCAGTGCACCCCGAGATAGACCCGGGAGAAAGCCATGGTCAGCACATAGATGGCGGTGATGGTGAAGATGCCGGCCTTGGACCAGGCCGAACGCTCATGGGCGACCAGAACGGCAATGATGCCGAAAATGACCGTGGTGACCGTCGTATGGCCGGAGGGAAAGCTGAAGCCATGCACACCGTCACCAAAGGCATTGGGCCGGTCGCGCAGGACGAGAGCCTTCATCAGCGGCACGAACAGCGCCGTTGTGCTGACGGCGATAAGGAAACCGGTGCCCCGGCGCCAGGCCTTGCGGCCAAACAGATAGGCCGCGGCCAGCAGCGCAAAGACGGTCAGCAGAAAACCATCGCCCAGCATGGTGATGGGCACGAGGATGCGGTCACCCAGTGGCGAGCGCAGGCTCTCGAACAGGTTTCGGATCGCCAGATCCGCCTGGGTCAGGCTGTCGCCCGGCGTCAGCTGCGTCACCAGCCAGAAGAAGGCGGGCATGGTGATGATCAGCAGGAGCGCGGATGCCAGCATGCCGGTGGAGCGGGGATGCTGCGGATCGAAAGAGCGGGCCACCCACTGCGAGACCGGGCCGGGACGGCGGGCAAACCAGCCGATGATGGCGCCATGGGTGCCGGCAAACAGCGGCATGATGATCTGGATGAGCCAGCGGCCCAGCATGATCACGACAAAGAGAATGACGCAGAGCACGCCCAGCATCACCGCCAGACGGCCGCTGACCTCGCCGATGGCACTCAGCGCGGTGCCGGCAATGAAGCCGGGTCCGAGGTGCGAGACGGCCCAGGCAATGGCCGAGGTGACGTTGACGAACGTGAAGTACCAGGCGTCCATGCCCACCATGCCGGCGATGCCCGGCACGACGGATTTCACCCCCGGCACGAAGCGTCCGATGAAGACGCTTTTGCCGCCATGCAGCCGGAAGAAGGCCTCGCCCCGCTCCATGATGCTCTTGTAGCGGGACAGCGGCCAAACATTGCGCAGCCGGTCCTTGTAGAAATAGCCGACCCAATAGGAAATCGCGTCACCGGCGATGGCGCCGAGGGTGGTCCATATGAAGATCGACACCGGATCGAGCTTGCCGAGACCGGCGAGCGCGCCCGCACCGACCAGAACCACGGTGCTGGGCACAAAGAGGCCCACAATGAAAAGGGCCTCGCCCATGGCGATGAGGAAGCAGATGAGCCCGGCCAGTTCCGGATTATCTCCGAGGAACGTGACGATCTGATTGAGATACTCGGTCAAGAACGGCTTCCACCTGATCGCAACACTTTAGGCCTCACACGCATGGCTGCAGGGTTCTCGGGCCAAGGCCGCCTGCATATAAGTATCGGCCTATGTGCTCAACAGGTATCTAGCACCAGAAAGTTTCGGCAAGGTGCACGCGGTCTCAGCAAGAGGCAAGAAGCAGCTCCTGCGCCTGCCGGTGCACGGGCGGTGTCTGCTGCGCAAGCGTCTGATCGATGCACCTGCGAATGCGGCGGAAGTACTCGCTGCAAGCCGCAAGGCTTTCCGGACGGCTGTCAGCCTCGCAGGCCGCCACCTGCCACAGGGTGCGGCGCGGGTTGCCCGGCCAGTCCGGCTGATGGCCGCCAGCCACACTGTCCGTCAGTGCCACCACGCGGTCGGGCTGCGGCGCATGGGGCAGCATGAAGATGTCCCAGCTCTTGGGCTCAAGGCCCTGCGCATCCAGGCCATGGTCCTGCAGCAGGCGCCGCACCAGCGGATGCAGTGTGCCGCGCGGATTGGGGCCCGCAGAAAAGGCACGGATCCCCTGCGGCGCAAGGCTGTTCAGGTACGCCTCGGCCAGCGGCCCCAGCAGGGCGTTGTCCGGACAGACGAAAAGCACAGTCGACGGGGTCATTCCAGGCCTCTTCGAATCATCGCCCCTTGGGCGTCTGTTTAGTCAGATGACACTACGGACGTGTGACAGCGGCAGTCCGTGCGATACCTTATGCCGCCGGCCGGTTGGAAGGGTGAATGGCGGGTATCTGCCGGGCGGCGGATTTGACTTGTTCCGCCAAATGCAGGCCGGTTACCATGCGATCTGCAATAAGGGTTGCGGCCGGAGTGCACGTTTTGGCTGTTATGGCAGGAGGAGCGCCATTACAGCCTTTGAAACGGTGCAGACCGGATTTTGTTTCGGGAGGACGGAATGAAATTGAGACATGCCTTGCTTGCCAGCCTGCTGGCGGCGCCGCTGCTGCCTGTGGCAGCCACGGAAAATGTACTGGCCGCAGCAGATTGTGCCGCTGCCGCAACCCTGTTCCCGATTGAGGGGCTTGCGGTGACGGGAAGCGAGGCGGTTGCCCGTGATGCCGCGATTGGCCGCAGCGATGTGTCCCCGGTGGCCCATTGCGTGGTGCGCGGCAAGCTGGATCGGCGCACCGGCGTTGATGGCCAGCCCTATGCCATCTCCTTCGAGTTGCGCCTGCCGGAAAACTGGAACGGCGGTTTCGTACATCAGTTCAATGGCGGCAATGACGGCCGTGTGGTGCCAGCCCTCGGCCAGGTGCTGGGCGGTGACAAGAGCCAGACAGCACTGGGCCGGGGCTATGCGGTGGTCTCCAGCGATGCTGGCCATGATGGTGCAGCGGTGAAGGATGCCGGACTTGCAGGCGGGGCGCGTTTCGGCTTCGATCCTCAGGCCCGCCGGGACTATGGCTATGGTGCCGTCGCGCGGCTCAATCCGGTGGCGTTGCAGATGGTCGAAGCCTTCTATGGCCAGCCTGTACAGCGGTCTTACGGTCTTGGCAGCTCCAATGGCGGGCGCCATGCCATGGTGGCGGCAGAGCGGATGCCCGATGCCTTTGACGGGCTGCTGATCGCCTATCCGGGCTTCAACCTGCCGAAGGCGGCCGTGCAGCATGCCCATGACCTTCAGGCGCTGGCGGCCATTTCCGGCGATATCCGCACGTCCCTGTCAAAGGACGATACGGATGTTCTCGCCAGGGGAATTCTGGCCGCCTGTGACGGGCTGGACGGTCTGACGGATGGTCTGGCGCAGGATATCGATGGCTGCCAGAAGGCCTTTGATGTTTCCGCACTCGCCTGCAAGGCCGGGCAGGAAACCGGCTGCCTGAGCCAGCCAAAGATTGAAGCGCTGAAGACGATGCTGAAGGGACCGCACAACAGCAAGGGCGAGCAGCTTTATGCACCCTGGGTCTGGGATACGGCCATGGCCTCGTCCAACTGGCGCATGTGGCGGGTCAACAGCGAGGCGGAAGCCTTTGCCAATTTGCCGCGTATCGTGGCACTGGGCGCCCCCTCACTGGCGCAGATTTTCACTACTCCGCCCACCCGTGTTGACGGCACGCCCGAGGCGCTGATGGCCTATCTCGCCGCCTTCAACTTCGACACGGATGCGCCGAAGATCTTTGCGAAGACGGATGACTTTCCCGAATCCGCCATGGAGTTCATGACCCCGCCAGGCGCGGACAATCCCGATCTTGCTGCGTTCCGGGCGGCTGGCGGCAAGATTGTCCTGTTCCATGGGGCGGGTGATCCGGTCTTCTCCATTCGTGACACGGATGCCTGGTTCGAACGGCTTTCGGCCAATACCGGCGCCGAGCGTGATGGTTTCATCCGCTACTACCGGGTTGCCGGCATGCCTCATGGGGCCAGTGGCCCGACAGCAGACGGGTTCGACTTTTTCGCGAGTCTGACGGACTGGGTGGAAAAGGACAGGGCTCCCGGTGCGGTGATTGCCTCCGTGACGGATGGCAACAAGGAGGGCATCGCGGCGCTGGGCAAAGTGACACGCAAGCTCTGCCCGCATCCGCAGGTGGCCCGCTACAACGGCAGCGATCCGGCCTCGGCGGAGAGCTTCACCTGTCAGTGAGATCCCGTAATACCAAGGCTTTCGATGCTGACGCATCACGCCTTGAAGATGCTCAAGCGCCGCACGGGCTTAGCCAAGAAAAAAAAGCCCCGGAAGCGGTCTTCCGGGGCAGTTGGCGTCTGACCTCAGGGGATCTGAGGCGGGGAGGAGAGGGTGGCAGCGCCGATGACCTGCTTGATGCGGGGGATGGAGGCTGGCGCCATGCTGAGCTCGCGCACGCCGGAATCAAGGAAGATTTGAAGCAGGCTTGCATCGGAGGCCGCCTCGCCGCAGATGCCGCACCAGATTCCATGCGCCTGCGCAGCCTCCGCAACCATGCGAATAGCGCGCAGAACAGCTGGATTGTGCGTCTGGCAGAGGCTGGCGACGGACGGGTTCATCCGGTCGGCGGCCATGACATATTGGGTGAGGTCATTGGTGCCGATGGAGAAGAAGGCCGTCACCGCCGCCAGATCACGGGCAATGAGGGCGGCGGCCGGCGTTTCCACCATGGTGCCGAGATCAAAGCGGCCAAAGGCCTTACCCTCTGCCGTCAGCTCGGCTTCGCATTCAGCAAGGAGACTACGGGTGCGGGCGATTTCTGCCGGATCGCTGACCATGGGCAGCATCACCTTGAGATCGCCGTAAGGGGCCGCGCGTAAGAGCGCCCGCAGCTGCAACTTGAACAGACCCGGATTGGCGAGGCACAACCGGATGCCGCGCAGGCCGAGGAAGGGATTTTCCTCCTGCGGCACCGAAATGCCGCGCACCGGCTTGTCGCCGCCGATGTCGAGGGTACGGATCACCACCGGATGGCCGGGGAAAGCCTCCAGCACGGTCCGGTAGGTGGAAAACTGTTCTTCCTCATCCGGCAGGGCGGTGCGCCCCAGGAACAGAAATTCGGTGCGCATCAGGCCGACGCCCATGGCGCCGTGCTCCTTTGCCAGCTCAATGTCCTTCACCGCGCCGATGTTGGCGGCAACAATGACCGGTGTGCCATCGCGCGTGACCGGCGCCACATCCCGGAGCGCAGAGAGCCGCTCTGCCTCGGTACGGGCTTCTGCGCAGCGCGCCTCGAAGGCCGCAGTGACATCAGATGACGGCTCCGGGTAGACCAGCCCCGATGTGCCATCCAGCGCGACCGTCCGCGCTGCGGCAAGCTTGCCTTGCGGGTCAGCCACACCGAAAACGGCGGGAATGCCGAAGGCCTTGGCCAGAATGGCGGCATGACTGGTGGCCGAGCCGTTGCGGCAGATGAGGCCACCGGTGCGGCGCAGGTCTGCCGCGCCGATTTCCAGCGCGGTCAGATCCCCGGCCACGATGACCGCCCCTTCCGGGCAATCAGCAAGGGACACCGGCTTCAGGCCGTTGACGGCAAGTGCCAGCAGCCGGGCCACCGCATCCATGTCTTCGGCGCGGGCACGGGCGTAAGGGTCCGGCAGGGCAGCGAGGGCGGCTGCCGTCTCACGTCCGGCGGTCAGAATGGCGGTGATGGCCGGTTGTCCGTCAGCCACATGGGCGGCAATGGCTGCGGCCCAGTCTGCGTCTTCGGCAAGGCTGGCGATGGCGGTCAGGATGTCGCGGCTTTGAGGCGACGCGGCGCGGGCTGCATCGTCATGGATCTGCTGAAGCAGCCGGACGCGGGCGCCCTCAACTTTCTCCAGCTCTGCGCTGCGGGCTTCCGGCGGGGTGGGGCCGGCCGGGGCCTCCAGCGCGGGCTGGATGAAATGGAACACCGGACCGATGGCAGGTCCGCCACCAGTACCGATGCCCTTGAGGGCGCCAGCGGGCCCTGCGCCAACGGCAGGAGCGTGTTCCTCAGCAGATGCCGGGATTGCTTTGCTGGCTACAGAGACGGGGGCTTCAGCGGCTTCATGTGCCGTTCCGCCAGTCAGAAAGCCGGAGACGGCGGACAGGGCCTCGGCGGCATCGGGGCCACTGGTGCGCAACTCCACCTCGTCGCCTTCCTTGACGCCGAGCAGCAGCAGCTTCAGCGATGAGCGGGCCGGAGCGGTCTGCGCTCCGGCTCCGATCACGATCTCCGCCTCGAAGCCCTTGGCGAGGCGGACGAGCTCGGCAGCCGGGCGGGCATGCAAGCCCCCCTCGACGCCAACGCGCACGCGCTTCATCGTCTCCATCGGTCCTGTCCCGTTTTCGTGTATCAGACGAGGCTCAGCCTGCGAGGATCTTGGCGATCTTCTCGATTTCCGCCTCCCGGCCGATGCCGGTGAGGAAGGCGAGCGTGACGATCGCGGGCTTGGGCAGGTTGGGCGGCAGCGGCGTGGTGGAGACGACGAGATCGGCCTGATCGATCAGGCTGGGCACCTCGGTTGCCTTGCACTGGCGGGTCTCGATGCGGATGCCGCGCGCGGCCATGGCCTCTTCCAGGCTGTTGGCCACCACGGTGGATGTGGCGACGGCGGTGCCGCATGCCACGAGAACGGTCTTGGTCTGCGCCATCAGTTTCCTCCTGTTGTTCTTCTGCGCCGCCCGCTTTGCGGGTCAGGCGGCGTTCAGCAGCGTCCGTGCTTCGTGAGGATCGGTTGCCTCGATCAGCTTGCGGATTCGCGCCCCATCCTGCAGCAGTCTGCCGATGGATTGAAGCATGCCGATCTGTTCATCCTTGCTCTTCAGCGCCAGCGCGAAAACCACCCGTACGGCCAGCTGATTGTCCGGATCGTCCATGCTGGCAAAGGCAACAGGTTCCGCCAGCGTGGCGATGGCAATGCCGGAGCGGATGACATGCTGCGGATCGGTGTGGGGCACCGCCACCGCTAGCCCGTCTTCCATCGGCAGGCCGGTGGGCATCACCTTTTCCCGGTCGATGACGGCCTGCACATAGGTGTCGGCAACAAGGCCCTTGGCCCTGAGGTGACCGGCCAGAAGGCCGATCACCGAGGTTGCATCCTGTGCCTGCGCCTTGAGGAAGATACCGTCCTCAACCACGCAGTCTGCAAGGGATTCCGTCATGCGTTTGCTCCTTTGGCCGCATCATCCTCACCGCCCGCCAGCCGCTCCAGCGCGGCGCGCTTGCTGATGAGGGCGAGAAGGGCAGCTGCAGCACAGATGGCCAGGATCACCAGCCCGATGATGCCGAAGACCTGCACCAGCTCCAGCGTCACCCAGACCAGCCAGACGAAGCCGTCACCGATGGCGGTGATCTGCGAGGCGCCGGCGGGCATTGCAAAGCCGGAAGAGACTGCGGCCTTGGTGAAGAGCGGGGCGAGCGAGCCGGCCATGTAGAAACCGATACCCAGCGTGATCGTGCCGATGATGACCATGCGCAGCACGTTGCCCCGCACGATGGGTGCGGCGAGCGCCACGACGAAGGGGATCACGGCAAGGTCGGCGAAGAGGATCACCCGGTTGCCCGGCAGCACCACCGACAGGAGAATCGCGATCGGCACCAGCAGCAGGGCGCTGGAGATGGCAGCCGGATGGCCGATGAGGATGGCCGAGTCGAGGCCGATGTTGATCTGGCGGTTGCCGGCGCGCTTCTGCACGAATTCGCGGGCGGCCTCCGAAACCGGGATCAGGCCTTCCATCAGGATCTTCACCATGCGCGGCAGCAGCAGCATCACGGCGGCAAGGTTGATGCCGGTCTTTAGAACCTTGGTGATCATGCCGGCGATATCATCCGGGTTCCAGAAGCCGATGGTGCCAAGCACCACACCGATGACGAGACCCAGCACCACCGGCTCACCCAGCACGCCGAGGCGCTCCTGGATGTGATCGGTGCTGAGGTCTATGTCACGCAGGCCCGGGATACGGTCGATGACCCAGTTCACCGCCACGGCGATGGGCAGGATCTGCACCGACAGAAGATGCGGCACCGAAACACCCGGCAGGCCATAGAAGCGCTGCACGGCCTTGGCGCTCCAGTCGGCGAAGATCAGGCAGATGACGGCAATGATGGCGGCAGCGGCAAGGCCCATGCCGAGCGAATTGGTGGCCGCGACCACCAGCGAGCCGACGAAGGCAAAGTGCCAGAAATTCCACACATCCACGTTCAGCGTACGGGTGAGACCGGCGAGCAGCATCACGACGTTCACGGCAATGCCGATGGGGATGATCCAGAGGCCGACCTGCGAGCCGAAGGCAATGGCGGCCGAGGACGGCCAGCCCACATCGACGATGTCGCGGGTGACGCCGGTGTTCGTGGCAATGGCCTGCGCCACCTCGCTGAGGTTGGTCCACATCAGGCCGATGACGAGATTGATGCCGATGAAGGCGACGCCGATGGTGACACCGGCGCGGAACGCCTTGCCCGGGCGGGCGCCCAGAACCACGGCAATGATGAAGATGATGATCGGCAGCAGAACCGTCGCGCCCAATCCGTCGACGACAGTCTTCAGCCCAGACAACAGGCTATCCATGTGTTTTTCCTCCCAAGGTTCCGGCCAGAGATCCGGGCAGGCCCGGGACGGAAAGCTCTAACGCGGCAGGCACTCTCCCTCCAGGATGCCTGCTGCACTCTCCGCCGGCCCGATGCGCAATGGCCTTCTCCGGCAAAGGATCGGGCAAATGTGCATCTCATGCACTTTTGTCTAAACCCGGATATGGATATGTGTCAAGTGTGCTGATATTGAACATTTGTTCAGGTTGCTGCGACGCTCTGTCTGCATCATCTAGATGCAAGGTGAAATGTCCCGGCAAGGCTCGAGGGAGGAAACATGGCAAGACCCAAGTCCGGTGATGACGATCTGGGCGTGCTCGCCGCATGGCTCTATTACGTCCATGGACTGGGGCAAGAACAGGTGGCCCGGCGGCTCAACCTCTCACGCACCAAGGTCAACCGGCTGCTGGCACAGGCCCGCGACACAGGGCTTGTGAAGATTTCCGTCGAACATGAGATGGCGGAAACCCTCGCACTCAGTGACTGGATCAGCCAGCGCTACGGGGTGGAGGAATGCGTGCTGACGCCGCCGCTGGAGGCTCAGTCCTCCGAACCGGATTTCGCCGAGCGGCTGGGGCGCGAATCGGTCGGCATTGCCGCCAGCAACCACCTCTCCCGCATTCTGCTGAATACGCCGGACATGATCCTCGGCGTTGCCGGCGGGCGGACCATTGCCCGCATGGCCGATGCCATGCGCCAGCTTTCCAAAAGCGACTGCCTCGTGGTGGCCATGATCGGCGCCTCTTCCATTGATGACGGAGTGAGTTCCTATTCCGTGGCCCTGCAACTGGCAGCGACCATCGGCTGCCCCGCCCGCACCCTGCCCTTACCCAGCCACGTGGGCAGCCCGCAGACGCGCCAGACACTGGAGCAGGACCCGGTGCTGCGGGCGATGCTGGACAAGGGCGAGACGGCGGCGCTCAACCTGCTGAGCTGCGGCGGCGTGCAGCCGGGCGGCACCTTCTTCCGGCTGGCGGGCATCGGCGCGCCGGAGGTGGAGGACGCCATCCGCGCTGGCGCCGTCAGCGAGATCGGCGGCTTTCTGCTGGCCGCTGATGGCAGTCTGGTGGACTGCGCCCTCAACGAGCGCCGCGTCGGCATCTCCTTCGAGGCACTGAAACGCGGCACCAATGTCATCATCGCTTCCGGCGCCCGCAAGACCGAGCCCCTGAAGGCGGTGATGAAGGCAGGTCTTGCCCGCACCATCATCATTGATCAGGAAATCGCCCAGGCACTCGCCCGCAAGGGGGCGTGAACAGGGCCTGAGACATCCGCGCTGGCAGGAAGCCAGCCCCTGCGGGACGGAATCCGGCGGGTCAGCCCGCCGGATCCGGCATCACACGTCCAGATTGGCAACGCTGAGGGCGTTGTCCTGGATGAACTCGCGGCGCGGTTCCACTTCGTCACCCATCAGCTTGGTGAAGATGTCATCGGCCGCATCGGCCTCCTTGACCTTCACCTGCAGCAGCGAGCGGACGTTCGGGTCCAGCGTCGTCTCCCACAGCTGCTCCGGGTTCATCTCGCCAAGGCCCTTGTAGCGCTGCAGGCTGAGGCCCTTGCGGCCGAGGGCGAAGATGGTGGACAGCAGCGCCTGCGGCCCCCGGATCGCCGTCTCGGTTTCCTTGCGGCGCAGAACGGCGGCCTTGCCGTAGATCTCATTGAGATGGGCCGAATGGGCGTCAAGGCGGCGGGCATCGGCCGAGGCCAGAAGCGCCGGATCGATGGTGGCAACCTCATCCACGCCGCGCACGGTGCGGCGGAAGACGAGCGCGCCATCGTCACGCACCTCGGCCGTCCAGCCCCGCTCGAATTCATCGGCGAGAATGTCGAGACGGCGGGCAATATAGGCAGCCGCCTGCTCGCCCTTTTCCCGGTCGTTGAGCGTGTCCGGATTGAGCGCGCCGGCAATCGCCGCCTGTTCCACCACCGCACGGTCATAGCGCGAGTGCAGGCCGTCGAGAATGCCGCTGATGGCGCGCGCCTGCTCCACCACCTGCCGCAGATCCGCGCCCATGCGCACTTCGCCATTGGCAAGCGCCAGGGACGTGTCTTCAAGGCCGGTGCCGATCAGATAGTTCTCAAGCGCCGTCTGGTCCTTGAGATACTGTTCCGACTGGCCGCGCTTCACCTTGTAGAGCGGCGGCTGGGCAATATAGATGTAGCCGCGCTCGATCAGCTCCGGCATCTGCCGGAAGAAGAAGGTCAGCAGCAGGGTGCGGATGTGGGCGCCGTCCACGTCGGCGTCCGTCATGATGATGATCTTGTGGTAGCGCAGCTTCTCGACGTTGAACTCTTCCTTGCCGATGCCGGTACCGAGCGCGGTGATCAGCGTGCCGATTTCGTTGGAAGAGAGCATCTTGTCGAAGCGCGCACGCTCCACGTTGAGGATCTTGCCGCGCAGCGGAAGCACGGCCTGGTTTTCGCGGTGGCGGCCCTGCTTGGCCGAGCCGCCTGCCGAGTCACCCTCGACGAGGAAGAGTTCGGCCTTGGAGGCATCGCGCTCCTGGCAATCGGCGAGCTTGCCGGGCAGGGAGGCGATGTCGAGCGCGCCCTTGCGGCGGGTCAGCTCGCGCGCCTTGCGCGCCGCTTCACGGGCGGAAGCGGCTTCCACCACCTTGGACACCAGCGACTTCGCCTTGGCCGGGTTTTCCTCCAGCCATTCGGCCAGCGCCTGGTTGATGATGTTCTCCACCACCGGGCGCACTTCGGAGGACACCAGCTTGTCCTTCGTCTGGGACGAGAACTTCGGGTCCGGCACCTTGACGGAGAGAACGCAGGTCAGGCCCTCGCGGCAGTCATCGCCGGTCAGCGACACCTTTTCCTTCTTCAGAAGGCCTGAACTTTCCGCGTAACCGGTGACCTGACGGGTCAGCGCCCCTCGGAAGCCGGCCAGATGGGTGCCGCCATCGCGCTGGGGGATGTTGTTGGTGAAGCACAGCACCTGCTCATGATAGCTGTCGTTCCACCACATGGCTACTTCGACGGTGATGCCGTCACGCTCGGCCGACATGGAAATGGGCGCATCCAGCAGCGGGTGTTTGGCCCGGTCGAGATAGCGCACGAAGGCTTCCAGACCACCCTCATAAAACAGCTCGACCACGCGCGGCTCGACGCCGCGCTTGTCCGTCAGGATGATGCGCACGCCGGAATTCAGGAATGCCAGCTCCCGCAGGCGGTGCTCCAGCGTGTCGAAATCGAACTCGGTCTTGGTGAAGGTCTCGGTCGAGGGCAGGAAGGTTACTTCCGTGCCCTTGCGGCCGTTGGCCGGGCCGGTCACCTTCAGCGGGGCTTCGGCATCGCCATGGCGGAAGCGCATGTAATGCTCGTTGCCGGCACGCCAGATGCGCAGGTCCAGCCAAGTCGACAGGGCATTCACCACCGACACACCCACGCCATGCAGGCCGCCGGACACCTTGTAGGAGTTCTGGTCGAACTTTCCGCCCGCGTGCAACTGGGTCATGATGACTTCAGCCGCAGACACGCCTTCCTGCGAGTGCAAGTCGGTCGGGATGCCGCGGCCGTTGTCCGTCACGGTGACGGAGCCCTCGGCATTGAGGGTCACGGTCACATGGTCGGCATGGCCGGCCAGTGCCTCATCGATGGCATTGTCGACAACCTCATAGACCATGTGGTGCAGGCCAGAGCCGTCGTCGGTGTCACCGATGTACATGCCCGGGCGCTTGCGCACAGCGTCGAGGCCCTTCAGCACCTTGATGCTGTCAGCGCCATATTCCTGTGCTGCAGAGCTTTCCGCAGACGGGGTGTTCTCGGGAATCGAAGTATCGCTCATCCGAATCAGTCACCATTCGGTCCAGGGGATCAAGATACCCTTATACGGCACTGGCCGGAGGGTTCAACCAACCCGGCCGAATGGCCGGACCTTGGGGGTATGAACAGTGGAAAAACCATAGAAAACCGGCCTTTTGAGGGCGGGTGTTGCAGTGCGGCGGCAAGCCTGCAACCGCTCAGTTGCCCAGAAGGTGGATCTCGCCGCTGTCCGGCAAGGCATCGAACAGGGCCTTATCCGTGCCCGTCATGAAAACCTGGGCTTCCAGCGCGGTCAGACGGGCAAAGAGCGCTTCCCGCCGCCCCGGGTCCAGATGCGCCGCCACCTCGTCCAGAAGCAGAATGGGTGTCATGCCCGAGACAGCCGCCGTCAGGTCCGCATGGGCGAGCACCAGCCCGATCAGCAGCGCCTTCTGCTCACCGGTGGAGGCGAGCGCTGCGGGCATCACCTTGGCCGCATGGGTGACGAGAAGATCGCTGCGGTGCGGGCCGGTGAGGGTGCGCCCTGCCGCCCGGTCGCGCGCCCGGCCTTCGCGTAACCGCCGGCGCAGCAGGTCTTCCTGATCGCTGGCAGCAAGGCCGTTGGCTTCGCTCTCGAATTCGCCGTCCAGCAGCAGCAGGGCGCGGGGGAAGGGCAGGCCCAGTTGGTCCAGCGCTTCGATCCGGCCCTGCAGCAGGCTGACGGTCTCGCGCCGGGCCAGCGCCAGCGCCACACCCAGCTCAGCCACCTGTGCTTCGATGGCTTCAAGCCAGGCCGGTGAACCGCCGTCTTCCAGCAGCTTGTTGCGGTGGCGCAGCGCCTTGTCGAAGTCATTCACCCGCCGCCCATGGGACGGATCAATCGACAGTGTCAGCCGGTCCAGAAAACGCCTGCGGTCTCCGGCAGGCCCCGTAAACAGCCCGTCCATGGCCGGAACCAGCCACAGTACCCGCAGGTACTCCAGCAGCGCTTCGGACGAGCGCGCTTCCGTGCCATCAATCCGCACCCGGCGTCCGCTGTCATTCGGACTGTAGCCGGTGCCAAGCCGTGTTTCGCCCAAAGGGCCGGTGATCAGCGCATTGACGGCAAAGCTGCCTTCGCCACCGCGCCGGGCAATATCCGGCAGGCTGGCGCGGCGCAGGCCGCGGCCCGCGCTCAAGAGGGAGATGGCTTCCAGAATGTTGGTCTTGCCGATGCCGTTGTTTCCGGCCAGCGCCACGAGCTTCCGCTCCGGCGACAGGGCGAAATGCGCATAGTTGCGGAAATCCGTCAGCGTGAGGCGCTCAATCGCCACCTGACCGATGCCAGTCATGGTGACCCGTCATGGCATGGGACTGCGGCAGGACGGAGAGGCATTGGGGCGGCTTTTTCTCTTTTACAAAGCCTCTCGGCCCGCCTCCCTCCGGCGGGACTGCGTTTGCCCCAGCCTGACCAGAGCACCAGTTCCTCTCGCCCCTTGAGGGGGAGATGCCCCCGGCAGGGGGCAGAGGGGGGTAACGGACTGTCTGCTTGAGAGAAAGGCCCTGCTTTGCTGAAACGCTGCCACCCCCCTCTGTCTGCTGACGCAGACATCTCCCCCTCAAGGGGGGAGAGGGGCGCTGCGGCGAAAGAGAGCATTGCTCCTCCTTGCGTCCGTATCAACGATTGCCCCCTCGCCGGGAGAGGAGAGCAAAGGCCCTGCCATAAGCCAGATGCATCAGTGCGGGCACATGTCCGCAGCTGACTTGTGAACTCTTGTCCCGCTTAACCGCCCCTCACACCCGCATCGGCATCAGCACGAAGAGGCTGTCGCCGGTGGCGTTGTCCTGAACAAGGGTGGGAGAGCCGGAATCGGCCAGGCGGAACAGGGCGGTATCGCCCGTCAGCTGGGCGGCGATGTCCAGCAGGTAGCGGGAGTTGAAGCCGATTTCCATCGGCTCGGCATCATATTCGACGGCCAGTTCTTCCGTTGCACTGCCGGAGTCCGGGTTGTTGACCGCCAGCACAAGGCGGCCTTCGGACATGGACAGTTTCACCGCCCGGCCACGCTCGGAGGAAATGGTCGACACGCGGTCCACCGCTTCCTTGAACTCATCCCGGTCGACGCGCATTTCCTTGTCATTGTGCTGCGGAATGACGCGGCCATAATCCGGGAAGGTTCCGTCGATCAGCTTGGACGTCAGAACCACCGGTCCGTTGGTGATGCGGATCTTGGTGTCGGAGATCTCCACCGTCACCTCGGCCTCGCGGTCTTCCAGCAGCTTCTGGACTTCGCCCACCGTCTTGCGCGGCACGATGATGCCCGGCATGCCGGCAGCACCCTGCGGCGCGGGCACTTCGGCCTGGGCGAGGCGATGTCCGTCGGTGGCAACCGCCCGCACCATCTGGCCCTGATCGGTGGCCACCGTGTGCAGGTAGATACCGTTCAGATAGTAGCGCGTCTCCTCGGTGGAGATGGCGAACTGGGTGGTGTCGATCAGCTTGCGGATCGCACCCCCTGCCAGCGTGAACTGGTGGGTGAAGGTGCCGGCCGTCAGATCCGGGAAATCCGTCTCGGGCAGCATCTGCAGCGCAAAGCGCGAGCGCCCGGCCCTCAGTTCCAGCGTGGCATTGTCGCTGGAGGTTTCCAGCACGACCTGCGAGCCCTCGGGCAGCTTGCGCACGATGTCATAGATCATGTGCGCGGGCACGGTCGTCGCGCCGGGCCGCTCGATCATCGCAGGCACCGTCTCCACGACCTCAAGGTCAAGGTCCGTCGCCTTGAGCTTGAGCGAGCCCTGATCGGCGCGCAGCAGCACGTTCGACAGGATCGGGATCGTGTTGCGGCGCTCGACAACCCGGTGCACGTGGGTCAGGGACTTGAGTAGGTCGGTCCGTTCGAGGGTCGCTTTCATGCGCGTCTTCCGTGTACTCGTGACGGTCAGACCGGACGGCCTGACGCAGGAAACCGTAAGCTCCGGCAGGGCAGGAGCGGGGCATCGAACCTGCCCTTTATGGCCACAAAATGCAAGAGGGCGCCCGGTTGGACGCCCTCAAAACATCAATCTTCGCAAGGACAGCGGCAGTTTCCCCCGCTATCCCAAGTCTTCACGCAAGACTTCTGGCTTACGCGTCCAGCATGCGCTTCAGCAGCTCCAGCTCCTGCGCCAGCGTCACATCGGCGCGGGCCATTTCCTCGATCTTGCGCACAGCATGAAGAACCGTGGTGTGATCGCGGTTGCCGAAGCGGCGGCCGATTTCCGGCAGCGAGCGCGGCGTCATCACCTTGGCCAGATACATGGCGATCTGGCGCGGACGCACGATGGTGCGGGTGCGGCGGGCCGACAGCAGATCGGCCTTGGTCACATTATAGTGCTTGGAGACGATCCGCTGGATGTCCTCGATCTTCACCCGGCGCGGTTCGCTGGAGCGGATGAGGTCCCGAAGGGTCATCTCTGCCATTTCCTGCGTCACCGGCTGGTTGGTGAGCTGGTTATGGGCAACGAGGCGGTTCAGCGCGCCTTCCAGGTCACGTCCGGAGGACACCACGTGGCGGGCCACATAGTCCAGGACCGTGTCGGGAACGGAGAAGGCCGGGTAGGACTTCTTCAGATTGGTAACGCGGGCCGACAGGATGTTGCGGCGCAGGGAGAAGTCCGGCTCGTTGATGCCGACAACCAGGCCACCGGACAGGCGCGAGCGCACCCGGTCATCCAGCGTGTCCAGTTCGGACGGGGCGCGGTCTGCAGCCACGATGACCTGACGGGCACCGTCGATGAGGGCGTTCAGCGTGTGGCAGAACTCCTGCTGCACCTGCTTGCCATGCAGGAACTGCATGTCGTCGATGAGCAGAAGGTCGATGCTGCGCAGGGTTTCCTTGAAGGACAGGGCCGACTGGGCCTTCAGCGCCGCAACGAAACGGTACATGAAATGCTCGGCGGTCAGATAGAGCACCTTGCGGCCGGAAGCACGCGCCTTGGCGGCAACGGCCTGCATCAGATGGGTCTTGCCGAGACCAACCGAGGCATGAAGATAGAGCGGATTGAAGGTTACGGCGCCACCGGCGGCCACCTGCTTGGCAGCAGCAAGCGCCAGACCGTTGGACTCGCCCTCGACAAAGGTCTCGAACGTGTATTTCGGATCGAGCGCTGCACCCTGCAGCACGTCGCGGCTGCCCATGTCGGCTTCGGCACGGGCAAGCGCGGCGGTGGCGGCCTGCGCGGCGGCAACCGCATTGGTCGGCTCGCTCAGCGAAATCGGACGCGCCTCGGCTGCAGCTGCAGCCACAGGGCGGGCGGGCGCAGAAAGGCTGCTGCTGCTGGCCATCGGCATCTCGACCTGACGGGGGCGCATGGCGCCGCGCACGGTCAGTTCGATGCGATGCACGTTTTCGCATTCACGCTTCCAAAGGCCCATCAGCCGGTCGCGGTAATGAGACTGGATCCACTGCTTCAGAAAGCGGGTGGGCACGGACAGACGCACGGTGCCGTCTGCATTCTCTTCCAGATCCACACGCGCAAACCAACTGGAGAACACGTCATCCCCCAGCTCCGCGCGCAGGCTCTTTTTGACGCGGTTCCATTGTTCAGCGCCCATATCTTCCTGAACTTGCATGTCGCCTCGCCTCTCGTTCGTTTCGGAAAGCAGTCCGCCACAGCCGCTTTCCCGTGTCATACGGTCAGGACGCCCGGGGGCTATCCCGTGTTTCAAGAACGACAGAACCTTCCGGAACCAGGGAGGTGGTCCCGTTGGGCCTGCCAGAATATTTCAAGAAGGATCCTAGCTTTGGATCCAGGGAAGGCCGCAGGCCTTCCATCCGCCGGCACTGCCCCGGTGACCGGTCCCGTCAAGCGGGCCCTCGAAACCATCGGCAATGTTGAAGCACGATCCGTATCCTGCCTGCGTCATCGCAATGGCTGCATTCAGGCTCCGGGCGCCGGAGCGGCACAGAAAATAGATCTGAACCGTTTTGTCCAGTCCTTTCCGCTCCAGATCGGCCGAAAGTGTGGCAACGAAGTCCGGAACGGGCGAACCGGCCGGAAAACCCTGCCATTCGGTAAAGACGGCCTCCTTACCAAGGGCACGGAGATCAGGTACGCCGACGAAATTCCATTCGGCCCGGGTGCGCACATCAACCAGCACAGTATTAGGGCTGGCACTCAGCGCCTCATAAGCCGCCTTGACGTCGACGTCGCCCGCGTAAGGCATAGAATTCGACAAAAGACCCCCTTCGCAATATTTTGTATTGCGCGCCATCGGTACAGAAATCTGAGGAGAGATCCGGGTTTAAAAAAGCTCGATAGTCGTTGAATCCGTAAAAATAACATTGCTACGCAAGGAAACCATTCCTGATCTCTGCCAGTTATGTCTCTTTGCCTGCCTTGCCATTTTTCTGGTCCACGTTTTGCTGTGCTTTTTATTTAATTTTCGAGCTTGCCCCGATGGATTGAACATACACAGGCAGCCGGAACGCGGCAACAGTTGCCTATTAACAAAATGGCCGCAGACGGCTTTTCCGCTGCGTCAGATTAACGCCTTCGCGAACGGCCTGCGGGTCAAATCCGTTCTGACTCAAGGCCTTTTCTTGATGTGCTCACGGGGGGCCAACAGGCTGGCACTTCTCCAAAAAAAAACTTCGCCACGTACTTGACTCAGGTTGAATCGGGCAGGGGATGCGGGGCGCATGCCGACATGCCCATAACTATTTGAAAAATATGAGAAAAACCTGACAAAGTCCGGCATGAGTATTTGCCGGTATACAGTGATAGTTTTATCGTGATGATTTTTTCCATGAGCTGTTCACGCAACAAAAAACCCGGCCTTTCGGGCCGGGTTTTGAAGCTTTTCTGACAGGCGGTATCAGGCCTGAAGAGCCTTCACGCGGGCGTTCAGACGGGACACCTTGCGCGAGGCGGTGTTGCCGTGAACGACGCCCTTGGAAGCAGCGCGCATCAGCTCAGGCTGGGCAGCCTTCAGAGCTTCGGTAGCAGCGTTGTAATCGCCGGAAGCAATGGCTTCCTCGACCTTGCGCAGATAGGTGCGCACGCGGCTCCGCCGTGCCTTGTTAACAGCCGTCCGGCGGGCAATCTTGCGGGCCGCCTTGGTGGCCGAGGGAGTGTTGGCCATTGGCTCAATCCTGGTCCGAGTGTGAAACAAAAATTCCGTAGAACATCAGAGCGGCAGACATAGGCCTGAAACTGCTCCGCGTCAAACGAATGCGGCGGCGTTTGACCGCCACCGGTTGGCCGAGGCTTATAGTCCCGCCCAACCGGTCCGTCAATGCCAAAACCCGAGTCAAAGCGTCATTTGTTCCGGAACTGGGGCGTGCGCTTTTCGATGAAAGCGGCCATGCCCTCGCTCTGGTCTTCGGTTGCAAAGGCCGCATGGAACATGCGCCGCTCGAAGCGGATGCCCTCGGCCAGCGTGGTCTCGTAGGCCCGGTTGACGCTTTCCTTGGTCATCATCACCACGGGCATGGAGAAGTCGGCGATCTTCTCTGCCGCTTTCATGGCCTCTTCCATGAGGTCATCCAGCGGCACGATGCGGGAGACGAGGCCGGAGCGCTCGGCCTCTACCGCATCCATCAAGCGGCCGGTCAGGCACATTTCCATGGCCTTGGACTTGCCGATGAAGCGCGTGAGACGCTGGGTGCCGCCCGCTCCCGGCAGAACACCGAGGGTGATCTCCGGCTGGCCGAACTTGGCATTGTCGGCGGCCAGGATGAAGTCGCACATCATGGCAAGCTCGCAGCCGCCGCCCAGCGCATAACCGGCCACAGCTGCAATCACCGGCTTGCGGTTGCGCGCCACCCGGTCCCAGGGGGTGATGAGATCGGTCATGTAGGCCTTGGCGAAATCGAAGGGCTGCATCTCCTTGATGTCCGCCCCGGCGGCAAAAGCCTTCTGCGAGCCGGTGATGATGACGCAGCCGACGCGCTCATCCGCCTCGTAGGCGTCCAGCGCCGCCGCCACTTCGGCCATCAGGGCCGCGTTGAGGGCGTTGAGGGCCTTGGGCCGGTTGAGCGTGATGATGCCCACCTTGCCGCGCTTTTCGGTCAGGATGTTTTCATATGCCATTGCAGTCCTCCGCTGACGGGCTGTGCCCCTGTGGCAGCGCCCGGCGGCGGCACCCGGTGGTGCCCCGCTGGCCGGGCCATGGCAACAAGGGGTAACTGACGCGCCGCACACGTGCAAGGCGCTGCCCTCCCGCCTTTTTGGCGGAGCCTCAGCGCTGGCACTTCGCGCAGTGGAAGGTGGACCGGCCCGACTGCACCAGCCGCAGAACCGTGCCCTTGCAGCCTTCCGTGCGGCAGGGCTCGCCCTCGCGGCCATAGACGGCGAAGCTGTGCTGGAAATAGCCGAGCGTGCCGTCGGTCTGCGCATGGTCACGCAGGGTGGAGCCGCCGGCGGCAATCGCCTCTTCCAGCACTTTGCGGATTGCAGCTGCCAGCCGCTCGCGCGCGGCCACCCGCGCCTTGCCCGGCCCCGTGATGTCACCTGCCGCCCGCTCAGGACTGAGGCCCGAGCGCCACAGCGCCTCGCAGACATAGATATTGCCAAGCCCGGCGATCAGCCGCTGATCCAGAAGCGCGGCCTTCAATGGCGCGGACTTGCCCGCAAACAGCCGGTCGAGCAGATCCGCGTTGAGCGCATTGCCCAAAGGCTCGATGCCCATGGCGGCGAAGAGCGGGTGGGAACTGAGGCCACTGCGGGCCACCAGCTGCATGAAGCCGAAGCGGCGCGGGTCATTATAGACAATCCGGCTTGCCGCCTGAGTGCTGGCGCTGCCGGGGGCCGAAAGATGGAAGACGACATGGTCATGCTTTTCATCGCGTGAGCGGGCATGGGTGAAGTCACCCGGCATGTGGCCCGCCTGCTGCTGCTCCACCCGGAAGGAGCCGGACATGCCCAGATGCATGACCAGAACCTCGCCGCTGTCGAGATCGGCAAGCAGATATTTTGCCCGGCGGGAAAGGGCTGTGACAATCCGTCCCTCGGTCCGCTCGACGAAACGCTCGGGGAAGGGAAAGCGCAGATCCGGGCGGCGGCATTCGAGTTTCAGGATGCGCGCGCCTTCAAAATCCGGCTGCAGGCCGCGCCTCACCGTCTCGACCTCGGGCAATTCGGGCATGGGAGGACCTACCGATCTTGAGCAAAAGACTATATGGACTGCACAAACCGCCTATATGAGACGCGGGCCCGGCGCAACAATGGCGCTGGCCTGCGGCTTGTACTAAGGTCCGCGCAATTGTGACCCGCGCCCGGAACACCGCACCGGGCCGTGCGTTGCGGCAGCACTGCTTCTGTTGTCCGTGACCGTCATTCAGGGAGTGACCCGCATGACCGACGAACCTGGCTTTTCCTCCGCAGGCGCCTATGCCTCCAGCCGCGCGCCCGAGGACATGCCGACCAGCTTCGGCTTCCGCACCGTGCGCGAAGGCGAGAAGCAGGGCCTCGTCAACGACGTGTTCCACAAGGTCGCCACCCGCTATGACATCATGAATGACCTGATGTCCGGTGGCCTGCACCGGGTGTGGAAGGATGCGATGGTCTCCACCCTTGCCCCGCCGCACACACCGGGCCGCGGCTGGAAGGTGCTGGATGTGGCCGGGGGCACCGGCGACATTGCCACGCGCATCGTCGAGCGTTCGGGGCGTGCGGTGGAAGCCGTGGTGCTGGACATCAACGGCTCCATGCTGGCCGTGGGGCAGGACCGGGCGGACAAGGCGGGGCTTTCCGGCTCCATCCGCTTCTCGCAGGGCAATGCGGAAGTGCTGCCCTTCCCGGACCGCAGCTTCGATGCCTATACGATCGCCTTCGGCATCCGCAACGTGCCGGAAATCGGCAAGGCGCTGTCGGAAGCCTACCGTGTGCTGAAGCGCGGCGGCCGCTTCCTGTGCCTCGAATTTTCGGAAGTCGACATGCCCGGCCTCGACAAGGTCTATGACGCCTTCTCCTTCCACGCCATTCCGGCGATGGGACAGGCCGTGACCGGCGACGGCGAGCCCTACCGCTATCTGGTGGAATCCATCCGCAAGTTCCCCAATCAGGAGCGCTTTGCGCAGATGATCCGCACCGCCGGTTTCGAGCGGGTGACCTACCGCAACTACACCGGCGGCATCGCCGCCCTGCACTCGGGCTGGAAACTCTGATCCATGGCCCTTGCAATACGTCCCTTGCTGCGGCTGGCGCAGGCCGGTTTCGTTCTGGCGCGTGAAGGCGTCTTCGGTCTGTTCAACATTCCGGACCTGCCGCCTCCGGCGCGTCTGGCGCTGCGGTTTGCGCGCCTGTTCGAACGCCGTTCCGTGCGCGACAAGAGCGCCCGTTCGCGTCTTTCCGATGCGATGAACCGTCTGGGGCCATCCTATGTGAAGCTAGGCCAGTTTCTCGCCACCCGCGCCGATGTGGTGGGCAAGGAAGCGGCGGCGGAGCTTGCCTATCTGCAGGACCGGCTGCCCGCCTTCAGCCAGAGCGAGGCCGAGGCCTGGGTGGCCGAGCAGCTGATGCGGCCGGTGAGCGAGGTTTTCGTGGAGTTCGGCGAGCCGGTGGCCGCCGCCTCCATCGCGCAGGTTCACCCCGCGATGGTGCGCCAGAGCGATGGCTCCCTGCGCAAGATGGCCGTCAAGGTGCTGCGCCCGGGTGTCGCCCGCCGCTTTCAGCGCGATCTTGAGAGCTTCTATCTGGTCGCGCGCCTCGCCGAACGCTTCCACGAGCCCTCGCGCCGCCTGCGGCCGCTGGCCGTGGTCGACACGCTAGCCCGCTCTGTGGCGCTGGAGATGGATTTCCGGCTGGAAGCTGCAGCCCTGTCCGAAATGGCGGAAAACACCGCTGAGGACCCCGGCTTCCGCGTGCCTTCCGTCGACTGGATACGCACCGCCAAGGGCGTGCTGACGATGGAGTGGATCGACGGCACCAAGATGTCCGATGTGGAGGGGCTCACCCTTCAGGGCCTCGATCTGGAGCTTCTGGCGGCCAATGTGATCCAGAGCTTCCTGCGCCACACCCTGCGCGACGGCTTCTTCCATGCGGACATGCATCAGGGCAATCTCTTCGTCGAGGCCGATGGCACGCTGGTGGCCGTCGATTTCGGCATCACCGGGCGCCTTGGCAAAGCCGAGCGCCGGTTCCTCGCCGAAATCCTCTATGGCTTCATCACCCGCGACTACCGCCGGGTGGCGGAAGTGCATTTCGAGGCCGGTTACGTGCCCGCCGATCAGGATGTGGATGTGTTCGCCCAGGCGATCCGCGCCATCGGCGAGCCGATCCACGGCCATGATGCGTCCGAAATTTCCATGGCGCGGCTTCTCACCCAGCTGTTCGAGGTGACGGAGCTGTTCCAGATGCACACCCAGCCGCAGCTGATCATGCTGCAGAAGACGATGGTGGTGGTGGAGGGTGTTGCCCGGACGCTGAATCCGCGCCTCGACATGTGGCGCACGGCCGAGCCCGTTGTGGGTGCCTGGATCGCCCAGCATCTGGGGCCTGCCGGCCGGTTGCGCGATGCCGGGGCCGCCGTGAATGCGCTTGGCCGCATCGCCAGCGACCTGCCCATCTTTGCAGACCGGGTGGGGCGCATGTCGGAAGAGCTGGAAAAGATGGCCCATGAGGGCCTGCGCTTTGATGCCGCGACAGCTGAGGCCATCGGCCGCTCAGAAGCCCGCCACAACCGCTCGGGCCGCATCGCGCTCTGGATCATCGCCCTGTCCATGGCAGCAATCGCAGCAAAGGCCTGGTTCTGAAGCCAGACCGAATCCCGATGAGCTTGGCTCATCGGGATTCGGTCAAGCCTGCGCGGCGCCTGAGCAATTCCAAGACGTGATGCGTCAGCATCGAAAGCCCTGTCAGTGCGCTTCGTCCCAGTTGTCAGCGGCGCGGGCATCGACCTGCAGCGGCACGGAAAGCTTCAGCAGCGGCTCGCAGGCGCCTTCCATCACCCGGCGAATCACCGGGATGGCGGCTTCGACTTCCCCTTCTTCCGCCTCGAAGATCAGTTCGTCATGCACCTGCAGCAGCATGCGGATGTTGAGGCCTGCATCCACCAGCGCATCTTCCATCCGCAGCATGGCGCGGCGGATGATGTCTGCAGCCGAGCCCTGAATGGGGGCGTTGATCGCGGCCCGCTCGAAGAAGGCGCGCATCGACGGGTTGGACGTGTTCACATCCGGATAATGCGCCTTGCGCCCGAAGAGGGTGGTGACAAAGCCCTTCTCATGCACTTCCTTCTTCACCGCTTCCATATAGTCGCGGATGCCCGGGAAGCGCTGGAAATACATCTTGATGTAGTCGCCGGCCTCGCCGCGGGAAATGCCGAGCTGGGCGGCAAGGCCGAAGGCCGAGATGCCATAGATGATGCCGAAGTTGATCGCCTTGGCGCGGCGGCGGACCATCGGGTCCATGTCCTTCACCGGCACGCCGAACATCTCGCTCGCCGTCATGGCGTGAATGTCGAGCCCATCGGCAAAGGCCTTCTTCAACTGCGGAATGTCGGCGATATGGGCCAGCACGCGCAGTTCGATCTGGCTGTAGTCGGCGGAAATCAGCTTGTTGCCCTTTTCCGCCACAAAAGCCTTGCGGATCTTGCGGCCCGCTTCCGTGCGCACCGGAATGTTCTGCAGGTTCGGCTCGGACGAGGACAGACGCCCGGTCGTGGTCGAGGCCAGCGAGTAGGACGTGTGGACCCGCTTCGTCTCCGGATTGATGAAGCCGGGCAGGGCGTCCGAATAGGTGGACTTCAGCTTGGCGAGCTGGCGCCATTCGACGATCTTCACCGGCAGCTCGTGGCCTTCGGCGGCCAGATCATCCAGCACCGAAACCGAGGTGGACCAGGCGCCGGTCTTGGTCTTCTTGCCGCCGGGCAGGCCCATCTTGCCGAACAGGATGTCGCCCAGCTGCTTGGGCGAGCCGATGTTGAAGGTCTCCCCGGCAAGGGCGTAGATCTCCGACTCCACGGCGGCCATGCCTTGGGCAAATTCGCCGGACAGGCGCGAAAGCATCTGCCGGTCGATGGAAATGCCGCGCCGCTCCATCCGCGCCAGCACCGGCACCATCGGCCGCTCCAGCGTTTCATAGACGGTAGCCATGGCTTCCGCCGCAAGGCGGGGCTTGAGCACCAGCCACAGGCGCAGGGTCACATCCGCATCCTCGGCGGCATAGGCCGAAGCGCGGGAAATCTCCACCTTGTCGAAGGTGACCATCGACTTGCCGGACCCGGCCACCTCCTTGAAGGGGATGGGCGTGTGGCCAAGCCAGCGCTCGGACAGCTCGTCCATGCCGTTGCCGCCCTTGCCCGCATCCAGCGTGTAGGACAGCAGCATGGTGTCATCATGCGGGCCAACCTCGATGCCGTGGCGGGCCATCACCTGCCAGTCGTACTTTAGGTTCTGCGCGATCTTGAGCACGCCGGGATCTTCCAGCATGGGTTTCAGCACATCAAGCGCCGCTCGAAGCGGGATCTGGCCGGGCACGAGACCGCCGCCGCCCAGAAGGTCGCCCTCCCCGTCCACGTGGCCCAGCGGCACATAGCAGGCCCGGCCCGGACGGGTGGCCAGCGACACACCCACGAGGTCAGCCTGCATGGCATCCAGCGAGGTGGTTTCCGTGTCGAAGGCAACGATGCCCGTTTCCATCGCCTCGGCCACCCAGGCCTTGAGGCGCTCGATATCCGTTACCGTTTCATAGGTGGAATGATCGACCGGGATGCGGCGGATTTCTTCCGCCCGTGCAGCGGCAAGGCTTTGCGGCGTCATCATGCCGTCCGGCGCAGGCGCGCCTCCGGCCGGAGAGGACGCGGTGGAACCGGAAGCGGCGGGCGCGGCGGATGCGGCATCGGGCCCACGCTCCATCATGCGGCCCTTGGCGTCAGGGGCATGCCAGCCGGGGATGGTCAGCTCCGTGGGGTCGATGTTGGCGGCCTCTGCGCCAGTTGCCTCGGCAATGCGGCGGGTGAGGGTGGTGAACTCCATCGCCTTGAGGAAGCCGACCGCTTGCGGACCGTTGACGGCCTCCACGGCAAAATGGGTAACCGGAGTTTCCACCGGCACATCGCATTTCAGCGTCACCAGCTGCTTGGAAATGCGGGCCTGTTCGGCAAATTCGATCAGGTTTTCGCGGCGCTTGGGCTGTTTGATGCTGGCGGCATTGGCCAGCAGGTTCTCAAGGTCGCCATATTCGAGGATCAACTGCGCTGCCGTCTTCAGGCCAATGCCCGGCACGCCCGGCACATTGTCGACGCTGTCACCCGCCAGCGACTGCACCTCGATCACCTTGTCCGGGCCGACGCCGAATTTCTCGAAAACCTCCGGCTCGCCGATGATCTTGTTCTTCATCGTGTCGATCATGCCGATGCGCGGGGTGATCAGCTGCATCAGGTCCTTGTCGCCGGAGACGATGGTGACGCGCGCCCCCATGGCTGCGGCCTGCGTCGCATAGGTGGCGATCAGGTCGTCCGCCTCGAAGCCTTCCTGCTCGATGCAGGGCACGTTGAAGGCGCGGGTCGCCTGACGGATCAGGCCGAACTGCGGGATCAGATCCTCCGGCGGCTCCGGGCGCTGCGCCTTGTAGGCGGGGTAGATGTCATTGCGGAACGTCTTGGAGGAATGGTCGAAGATGACGGCGAAATGCGTCGGCTCATCGCCCTTCTCAGGGGTCAGGCCCTCGGTCAGCAGCTTCCACAGCATGTTGCAGAAGCCGGAGACGGCGCCGACCGGCAGGCCATCGCTCTTGCGCGTCAGCGGCGGCAGGGCGTGATAGGCGCGGAAAATGAAGGTGGAACCATCGACCAGGATCAGGTGGTCATTGGCGGTGAGGGCGGGGAGAGAAGCATCGTTCGACATGGCGCGGATCATGCCGGGGAACGGGTGCGGATGAAAGGCCTAATAGTGGCTTTGCCCAGTCAGGTTCTGCCCGCTGGCTGTTTCATCTCATGCAATGCGCGCCCAGCCGGGCCGCTCGATCAGGAAGCCGAACCAGCCGGTGCGGCGGATGAACCACAGCAGCAGCAGCGGCGAGAAGGCTGCCACCAGCGTCACCAGCAGGGAAACGGTGCCCGTATCCAGCACACCGGCTTTCAGCAGCAGCACGCGCGTTACAGCCATGGGGAAGAAGAAGGCGAGATAGATGACGATGGAATTCTGGCCAATGAAGCGCAGCGGATCGAGAAAGGAAAGCTGCGCCAGCAGGCTGGAAACGAGCACAATGGCCACAGCTCCGGCAAAGCCGAGTGCAAGCGAAACGCCCGGCAGTTCGCTGTAGCCGGCAAGCACGGCAAGGCCGTTGACCAGCGCCCACAGCCCAAGCCCGGCGAACGCTGCGGCCCGGTGCGCCGCCGCCCAGTCCGCCAGCGCAAACAGGCGGCTGGCAAACACATAGCCGCCGAAGAAATAGACAAACCGCTCGGCAAAATAATCGGCGATGTAGATACCCGTTTCGAGCGGCAGGATCTGCAGCAGGGCCGCCACCGCCAGCGTCAGCGGCCAGGGCACCTTCAGGTCATGCAGAACTTTCGTCACGGCGAAAAAGATGGCGAGAAGATAGATGAACCAGAGCGTGCCGAAGGGCTGGACGAAGGAGATCAGATATTCCTGCAACACGCCCCACCAGCCAAGTTCAGCGGCAAAGGACGGAGCCTTGAGGGCGAACTGGATCGTCAGCCACAGCACATAGAAATAGGCGAAATGCAGCACCTTGCGGTCGGCATAGAGCTGCCAGGGCCGCGACAGGACAAGGGCGGTGAAGAGCCCGGAGATCATGAAGAAATCCGGCATGCGGAAGGGCGCGGCAAATTGCACCACCGGGTGCATCCAGCCTGTCTGCCCGGCAGCATCTTCAACACCCAGCACCGAATGCATCATCACGACAAAGATGATGCAGATGCCCTTGGCGTGATCCACCCAGCCGATTCGCCCCTCTTGCCCCATTCCGCGTCTCCCCCACGGCGTCGCCGTCCATTCCGGACCACAGCATTCCTTCAGGAGGGTGATGCGGTTCAAAATTCCACGAGCCAGCGGAAACTTATCGGACCGAACGGCGGATGGCAGCAGTCACTTCTGTGTGAGGGGCACTCTGCCGCAGAGGTCAATTGCCATCGCGCCAGGGGCTGATGCGCGGGGCGCCGTCATCATCGGGCTTGTGGCGGGTGCTGGTCCATTCGGCGCCGTCCAGATCCACCACCGGCTCGCCCTGCTTGCGGCGGCGGTTGACGACCACGACAGAGGCACGGCGGGAGAAAAACCGCGCCAGCGCCACGCGCAGCGGCGGAATGAACAGCAAAAGACCAACCGCGTCGGTCAGAAAGCCCGGCAGCAGCAGGAACAGGCTTGCCAGAACGATCATCGCGCCCTGCATCATGTCGTCGCCCGGCACGCGCCCGGCATCAAGCTCGGACTGCATGCGGCGGACAAGGGAAAGCCCCTGCTGGCGCAGCAGCACCGTTCCGGCGACGGCGGTCAACACCGTCAGCAGGATTGTCGGCAGCACGCCAATGGCCTTTCCGACCAGAATGAACACGGCAATTTCGGCAAGCGGCAGCAACAGCAGGCCGCCCAGGATCAGCAGAGGCAAGGATTCAAACCCGTTGACAGTTATATAACGTGTACAAGATAGGGTCTGGCTGAGCGAAATGCGAGGGATCTGCGCATTTTTGCCACTCTTCCGCCGGGGCACGGCGGTTATGTCCCCAATCTGGACCATCCGGATGGACAAGACACTTGCCCCGCGCACTGGATGCTGGTTCAACAGAACCTACATATGGGATTGAATGATTGTCCCGCAGTCCTTTCCCGCCCGTCAGGCCGGTCAAGAGAGGCTGCGGATCGCGGAGAGAGCCCGGTAGCACCAAATGAACGATTTTTTTGACGTCACGAACATCATTCTTCTGGGGCTGGCGGTCTTTATCTTCTTCAAGCTCCGCTCCGTCCTGGGCCGCCGCACGGGCAACGAGCGCCCGCCGTATGATCCCTATTCCAAGCCCGCAGCGGACAAGAACGGTCAGGCACGTGCCGAAAGCCCGCGCGACAACGTGGTGCCGCTGCCCGGTTCGCAGCAGCAGCGCCAGGAGCCGGAAGAGCAGGCAAGCCCGGATCAGCTGGCTGACAAGGTGGCTCCGGCCGGTTCCGCGCTGAACGAGGCCCTGCGCCAGGTTCTGTCTGCCGACCGCAGCTTCGAGCCCGAGCAGTTCATTCAGGGCGCAAAGGCTGCCTATGAGATGATCGTCACCGCCTTTGCCGAAGGCGACCGCAAGACGCTCAAGCCGCTTCTGTCGCGGGAGGTCTTCGACGGCTTCAACAGCGCCATCTCCGACCGCGAGGGGCGCGGGGAAACGATCGAATCCACCTTCGTGGGCATCGACAAGGCAGAGATTGTGGAAGCCGGGATGAAGGGCAGCATTGCCCAGGTAACCGTGCGGCTGCAGAGCGAGCTGATTTCCGCCACCCGTGACAAGGACGGCCATGTGATTGATGGCGATCCCAACCGGGTCACGGAAGTGGTCGACATCTGGACCTTCGCGCGCGACACCACGACACGCGATCCGAACTGGAAGCTGGTCGCAACCGAATCGGCAGGATGACGGTGCAGTCAGCACAGGCATTGCGATGGGCCGCAGCCCCTGCTGCGGCCTTTCTGCGTTTGCGGCGGCACGTGCTGCCGGGCCTTGCGGTGGCGCTATGCCTGTGGGGAACTGGCGGGGCAAGGGCGATGACGATCGAGACAGCGCTGCCGCTGAAGCCGGCAGATTTTTCCAGCCTCCCGGGCTGGACCCAGGATGACCATCTGGCTGCTATTCAGGCCTTCCTGAGGTTCTGCGCGGGCGCTGAACAAGGCTTTGCCGGTCCGGCTGCCCTGCAGCGCGCCCTCACAGCCGCCTGCCGCAAGGCACAGGAAGAGGCCCCGGCAACGGATGCTGCCGCCCGCGCCTTCTTCGAGCGGGAGTTCCGCCCCTATCATGTAGCGTCCGATGGCTTCGTCACCGCTTATTTCGAGCCGGAAGTGCGCGGCGCGCGCCAGCCATCGCCGGCCTATTCCACTCCTCTCTACCGCGCTCCGGAGGGCCTGAGCGCATTGAAGCCAGAGAACGCGCCGAAGGGGCTTGCGGGACTCACCCATGCTCTGAAGACGGAACAAGGCTTCCACGAAATGCCCGACCGGGGCGCCATCATGGACGGCGTGATCAAGGGCAGGGGGCTGGAGCTTGTCTGGCTGGCCGATCCGATTGATGCCTATTTCGTCCATGTGCAGGGTTCCACCCGGATCCGCCTTGAGGACGGCTCGGTGATGCGGGCAGGCTATGCCGGCAAGACCGGCCATCCCTACACCGCCATCGGCAAGGTGCTGGTGGAGGCGGGCGAAGGCACGCCGGAAGACTTCACCATGCAGGGCCTGCGCGCCTGGCTGAAGGCCAATCCGGAGCGGATGGACGGGCTGTTCCGCCGCAACCGCTCCTTCATCTTCTTCCGCGAAGTGACAGAAGTGGGACCGGAGCTTGGTCCCATTGGCGCGGCGGGCCTGCCGCTGGTGCCGGGCCGCAGCCTTGCCATTGACCCGCGCTTTCACAGCTATGGTCTGCCGGTCTTCGTCGGAGCGGATCTGTCCGGTGCAGGTCTGGCGCAGCGACAGTGGCAGCGGCTGATGATTGCCGATGACACGGGCTCGGCCATTCGAGGGGCCGCGCGCGGCGACATCTTCATGGGCTCGGGCGATGCCGCAGGAGTTGCGGCCGGAGCCGTACGCCACAAGGCCAGCTTCACCATTTTGCTGCCGCGTGTCCTGACACCGAAACCCTCGGGGCAAGGCTCATGAGCGGACGGCGCGGACGCAAGGATCTTTCCACCGAAGACAGGCAGGTCTGGTCGAAAGTGGCGGCAACGCTGACGCCGCTCAAGACCACGCGGCCTCTGGAGCCGGACCCGGATCTGGAGCAGGAGCTGAGCCTTGCCGAGGAAATGGCGCGGGCCGGTATTGCCATGACGGGCGCCGGACAGGACGCAGGCACGTCCGAAACGGCCATCCGCTCCCCCGCCCAGCCGAAGGGCCCGCCGCCACTGGCGCCGCTGGAACGGCGGGTGCGGCAGAAGATCGTGCGCGGCATGCGCAGCTTTGATGCGCGGATCGATCTGCATGGCCTGACCCAGCACGAAGCACATGACCGGTTGCGCGGCTTCCTGCATGTGGCCTACCAGCGCGGCCATGTGATCGTGCTGGTCATCACTGGCAAGGGCGGGCGCAGCGGGCCGGGCTCCGGCCATGGCGCGCCCTATATGGACGAGCGCGGCATTCTGCGCCGGGTGGTGCCGCAATGGCTTGCCATGGCCGATCTGCGGCATATCGTGCTGGGGTTCGAGGAAGCGCATCTGACCCACGGCGGGTCCGGCGCGCTCTATGTACGCCTGCGCAAGCGCAAGGCGTAACGGCAGGGGCAAGGCGAAAGACAGGGGCAGGAAAGGCATGACACCGCTGGGAGCCAAGATCAGGGAAATGAGGGCCAGGCGCGGCATCTCGCTGAAGGAGATGGCGTCAGGCCTAGCAGTCTCAAGCGCCTATCTGTCAGCGCTGGAGCATGGCAAGCGCGGCAAGCCGACCTGGTTTCTGGTTCAGCGAATCATAACGTTTTTCAATGTCATCTGGGACGAGGCAGAGGAAATCCAGCGTCTTGCCGAGATTTCCGATCCAAAGGTGACCATCGACACCTCGGGGCTGGACCCGAAGGCGACGGAGTTCACCAATCTGCTGGCGCGCAAGATCGAGGGCCTGTCCCCGGATTCCCTCGATCATCTGCTGCACCAGCTGCGGGTCGTTGCCGCCAGGGATGGTGTCTGACCGGCAGATCCTGCCTCAAGTCAGGACCTGCATAGTTTAGAGGCTTTCAGGGCGCGTTACGGGCATATAGGGTCCGGCGCGGCACAGGCCTGCCTTGAAGCGGCGGGCCCGGACAGGACGACCACATATGAAGCTTCCCGCAGCAGACCTGAATGAGCTTGTCGACGCAGATGCCCTGCGTGAAAGGCTGACCGCCCTGACCGCCCCCCACAACGGCAAGGGCACGGACCTTAAGGTGCGCGCTGCCGTGCTGGGCGAGTTGAAGGCTGCCTACAAGACCGGCCGCGATCTGGCGCAGGAAGGCCTGAAGCGCGATGGCAGCGGCCTTGCCTGCGCCCAGCGCCTGAGCCATCTGCAGGACGAACTGATCCGCGTCATCTATGATTTTGCCCTCTGGCACGTCTACCAGATCAAGAACCCCTCGGCCGCCGAGCGCATGGCCGTGGTGGCGGTGGGCGGCTACGGCCGCGGCACGCTGGCGCCGGGCTCCGACATCGATCTGCTGTTCCTGCTGCCCTACAAGCAGACCCCCTGGGGCGAGCAGGTGGTGGAATACATCCTCTACATGCTCTGGGATCTGGGCTTCAAGGTTGGCCACGCCACCCGCAACATCGACGAATGCATCCGCCTTGCCCGGCAGGACATGACCATTCGCACGGCCATTCTCGAGGCCCGCTTCATCTGGGGCGAGGAGCCGCTGTTCGAGGATCTGCAGACCCGCTTTGATGCGGAAGTCGTGGCCGGAACCAGCTCCGAATTCATCGCCGCAAAGCTTGCCGAGCGCGATGACCGGCACAAGCGGCAGGGCACCTCGCGCTATCTGGTCGAGCCCAACATCAAGGAAGGCAAGGGCGGCCTGCGCGACCTGAACACCCTGTTCTGGATCGCCAAGTATCACTACCGCGTGCGCACCCAGTCCGATCTCGTGTCGCAGGGTGTGCTGTCGCGGGCCGAATACAACCGCTTCATCAAATGCGAGGACTTCCTGTGGGCGGTGCGCTGCCACGTGCATTTCCTCACCGGCCGCCCGGAAGAGCGCCTGTCGTTTGACTTGCAGCGGGAAATCGCCATCCGCCTCGGCTACACCCAGCATCCCGGCCAGAAGGATGTGGAGCGCTTCATGAAGCACTACTTCCTTGTGGCCAAGGATGTGGGTGACCTGACGCGCATCTTCTGTTCGGCGCTGGAAGACCAGCATGTGAAAAAGCCGCATGGCTCGGGCATCGGCGGGCTGATGCTGCGCCTGCGGGGCGCGCGCGGCAGCAACGTGCAGCCTATCCGCGAGGCCCCCGGTTTCGTTGTCGAGAACGGCCGCATCAATGCCGCATCCGACACCGTGTTCAAGGATGACCCGGTCAACCTGATCCGTGTGTTTCAGGTGGCGGACAGAATGGAGCACCATCTCCATCCGGAGCTGATGAAGCGGATCCACCGCTCCCTGTCGCTGATCAACGGGGCCTTGCGGGACAATCCGGAAGCCAACCGGCTGTTCCTCTCCATCCTCACCTCCCGCAACCACCCGGAAGAAACCCTGCGCGCCATGAACGAGGCCGGCGTGCTGGGCCGCTTCGTGCCGGATTTCGGCAAGGTGGTGGCGATGATGCAGTTCAACATGTACCACCACTATACGGTGGACGAGCATCTCATCCGCTCGATCGGCGTGCTGGCCGAAATCGAACGCGGCGATGCGGGCGAGGGCAATCCGCTCTCCACCCAGCTGATCAAGACCATCCAGAACCGGAAGGTTCTCTATGTGGCGATGTTCCTGCATGACATTGCCAAGGGAAGGCCCGAGGATCATTCCATCGCCGGGGCACGCATTGCCCGCAAGATCTGCCCGCGCTTCGGCCTCAGCGCCTCGGAGACCGATACGGTCGCCTGGCTGGTGGAGCATCACCTCGACATGAGCACCTATGCCCAGTCGCGCGATCTCTCCGACCGCAAGACCATCGCCGACTTTGCCCATATCGTGCAGAGCATGGAGCGGCTGAAGCTGCTGCTGATCCTGACCGTGGCCGATATCCGCGCTGTGGGGCCGGGCGTCTTCAACGGCTGGAAAGGCCAGCTGCTGCGCACGCTCTATTACGAATGCGAACCGCTGCTGACCGGCGGCCACAGCCAGCTGAGCCGCAAGGAGCGGGTGGCCGATGCCAAGGCGCGGCTGGAGGAAAAGCTGTCGTCCTGGCCGGAGGCGGCACGCAAGGACTATGTGGCGCGGCACTATCCGGCCTATTGGCTGCGCACCGAGCCGGAGCGCACGCTGGCCCATGCCGAGCTGATCCACAACGCCGATCTCAAGCATGAGCGCTTTGCTGCGGCCGTCACCACCCGCGCCTTCGAGGGCGTCACCGAAATCACCCTGCTGGCACCGGATCATCCGCGCCTTCTGTCCTCGATCGCCGGTGCCTGTTTCGTCACGGGCGCCAATATCGTCGACGCCCAGATCGACACGACGACCGACGGCTTTGCGCTGGACACGATCTTCGTCAGCCGCGAGCTGCCCGATGATGCGGATGAAAAGCGCCGGGGTGAGCGGATCACCGATCTCATCCTCAAGACCCTGCGCGGTGACGCGCCGCTGCCCGAGCATGTGAGCAAGAAAACAGCGGTGAAGGGCCGGATGAAGGCCTTCCGCATCACGGCGGATGTGATCGTCAACAACTCGTCCTCTGACAATTACACCATCATCGAGGTGAGCGGCCTCGACCGGCCGGGCCTTCTGTATGACCTTACCCGCGCCATGGCGACGCTGAACCTCAACATCGGCTCGGCCCATATTTCCACCTTCGGCGAGCGGGTGGTGGACGTGTTCTATGTCACCGACCTGACGGGGCAGAAGATCTCCAACATCGCCCGGCAGGATGTTATCCGCGAGCGGCTGGTGCAGGCGGTCGACGGCAAGCTTGAAACAAATTCCGGGGCAGCGGCACTGGTGACGCAATCCTGACCAGCGGGCGGACGAACACCCCATGAGCATGCTGCGGAACTTTGCCACTGTCGGCGGCGCCACCCTCGCCAGCCGTCTGATCGGCTTTGTGCGCGATGCCATGCTGGCGGCCGTCGTTGGCACCGGGCCGGTGGCCGATGCCTTTGTCGTCGCCTTCCGCCTGCCCAATCTCTTCCGGCGCCTGTTTGCGGAAGGGGCCTTCAATTCCGCTTTCGTGCCCCTCTTTGGCCGGACACTGGAGGAAGAAGGCGAGGAAGCGGCCCGCCGGGTGGCCGGGGAGATTGCCGCGGCCCTGTTCTGGACGCTTCTGGCGCTGACGGCACTGGCGCAGGTTTTCATGCCGGCGGTGGTCTGGGCGCTGGCGCCGGGCTTTGCGGCCGAGCCGGAGAAGTTTGATCTCACCGTGCTGATGTCGCGGATCGCCTTCCCCTATCTCCTGTTCATGTCCATGCTGGCCTTTGCCGCCGGCATTCTCAACACCTATCACCGTTTCGCTGCGGCGGCCTTTGCCCCGGTCATGCTGAATGTGGTGATGTGCGCCGTCCTCGGCGCCATTGCATTTGCCGGGGTCTCCGGCGAACGAACCCTGGCCCTATCCTTGAGCGGCGGCGTTGCCCTGGCCGGCATCGTGCAGCTTGTCTTCGTGCTGGCGGGGTTGAAACGCCTCGGATTCCGCGTGCCCGTGCTGCGCCCGCGCCTGACGCCGGCCGTGCGCAGGCTTGCGCTTCTCGGCGTGCCGGGGGTGATTGCGGGCGGCATCACCCAGATCAACATCGTCGTCGGGCAGGTGATTGCCTCGGGCGAGGCCAGCGCCAATGCGCTGCTCTATTACGCAGACCGGCTTTATCAGCTGCCACTGGGCGTCATCGGCATCGCCGTGGGTGTCGTGCTGCTGCCCAGCCTGACGCGGCAGCTGCGCTCCGGTCAGGGTGCCACCTTCCGCAAGACACTGAACGGGGCGATGGAGTTTTCCCTCGCCCTGACGCTGCCTGCCTCGGTGGCGCTGGTGCTGATCCCCGAGGAAATCGTCTCGGTGCTGTTCCAGCGCGGCGCCTTCGGCCGGGAGGCTGTGGAGGGCACAGCGCTGGCGCTGGCCGCCTTTGCCTGGGGCCTGCCTGCCTTCGTGCTGCACAAGGTGTTTGCCCCCGGCTTTTTTGCCCGGGAGGACATGCGCACCCCCATGTGGTGTGCAGGCATCAGCGCCGTGATCAACCTTGCCCTGTCGCTGCTGCTGTTTCCTGAATTCCGGCATACAGGGATTGCCGCCGCCACAAGCATTTCGGGCTGGGTCAACTCCGTGCTGCTCGGCCTTGCCCTGTGGCGCAGCGGCTATTTCGTGCCGGACCGGCTGGTGCTGCGCAAGGTGGCGCTGCTGTTCGTGGCAAGTCTTCTCATGGGCGCGGCGGTGGAACTCCTGTCCGGGCCGCTTGCACCGCTGCTGACCAGTGGCCATCTCTCCATCCGTCTTGCCGGGCTGCTGCTGCTGACGGGATCCGGCATGGCCACCTTCGCGGTCTTTGCGCATATCACCGGCGGTTCCGATCTCATCGGCTTTACCCGCCGCCTGCGCAAGGGCCGGGAAAAAGGCGATGACGGCAAACGTGATGCCATGCCCGGTTTCATGTCCGATTGAAGCCCAAAGCTCCCGGCTTGCCTTGCCGCCAGCGGTTCGCCATAAGAACAGCGGCATTCTGCCTTCCCATTTACGGGCCCTTCCAACCGGCCAACTCTCAGGGACTTGATCATGACGGCTTTCCAGCCCCGCTGTTTTTCTGGTGTCCAGCCAACCGGCAATCTCCATCTCGGCAATTATCTGGGCGCCGTTTCCCGCTGGGTGCCGCTGCAGGACCAGATGCCGTCGATCTTCTGCGTCGTTGATCTGCATGCCATCACGGCCGGGTTCCCGGATGCGGGCGAACTGAAGAGCGCGACCCGTGAGGTGACCGCCGCCTATATCGCCGCCGGCATCGACCCGAAGCGCTCCATCATCTTCAACCAGAGCCAGGTGAAGGAACACGCGGAACTGGCGTGGATTTTCAACTGCGTCGCCCGCATGGGCTGGCTGAACCGGATGACCCAGTTCAAGGACAAGGCCGGCAAGAACAGCGAGAACGCCTCCGTTGGCCTCTTCGCCTATCCGAACCTGATGGCCGCCGACATTCTGGCCTACCGCGCCACCCATGTGCCGGTGGGCGATGACCAGAAGCAGCATCTGGAGCTGACCCGCGACATTGCGCAGAAATTCAACAACGATTTCGCAGAGCGCATCAAGGAGCTGGGCATCGGCGTGCCGAACCCCACGCCCTCGCCGGAAGTGCCGGATGAGCTTTATCTGCCGCTGCCCGAGCCGATGATCGCAGGTCCCGCCACCCGCATCATGAGCCTGCGCGATGGCACCAAGAAGATGTCGAAGTCGGACCCGTCCGACCTGTCGCGCATCAACCTTGCCGATGATGCGGATGCCATCTCCAAGAAGGTCAAGAAGGCCAAGACCGATCCCGAGCCGCTGCCGGGCGAAGTGGAAGGCCTCAAGGGCCGCCCCGAGGCGGACAATCTGGTCGGCATTTTCGCAGCGCTTGCGGGCAAGACGAAGAAAGAGGTCATCCGCGATTACGGCGGGCAGCCCTTCTCCGTCTTCAAGCCGGCGCTGGCGGATCTTGCCGTCGACAAGCTGGCGCCGCTTTCGGGCGAAATGCGCCGCCTGATGGCCGACCCGGCCGAAATCGACAAGGTGCTGAAGGCAGGCGCTGAAAGCGCCTCGGCCATTGCCGAGCCGGTGCTGCGCGACATGCGCAAGATCATCGGCTTCCTCGACGTGCGCTGAACCACAAGGAGACACCCATGGACTTCCTCAAGATGATGAAGCAGGCCAAGCAGATGCAGGAGAAGATGGGCTCCCTGCAGGAAAGCCTGGCCGCCGTTGAAGTGACCGGCAGCGCCGGTGCCGGTCTTGTCACCGTCACCCTGTCGGGCAAGGGCGACATGAAGGGCCTGAAGATCGACCCTTCGCTGGCCAAGGAAGACGAGGTGGAAATCCTCGAAGACCTGGTCCTCGCCGCCCACACCGACGCCAAGGCCAAGGCCGAGGCGATGATGGCGGAAAAGACCCAGGAGCTGATGAGCGGCATGGGCCTGCCCGCCGGCTTCAAGCTGCCGTTCTGAGGGAGCGGGGGGCGTTCGGACGGTTCAAGCTGATTATTTGGCAGGGCGCCATTTCCTCTCCCCCCCTTGAGGGGGAGATGCCCCCGGCAGGGGGCAGAGGGGGGTGTAAGCCTCTCCCGGATGACAGAGATGACCTTCTGCTGAAGCGCCGATACCCCCCTCTGTCAGCTTACGCTGACATCTCCCCCTCAAGGGGGGAGAGGGGCGCTGCGGCGAAAGTTGGAAGCTTGACCGCGAACAGCAACGGCAGATTCCAGATCGTTTTGAACGGTCAGTATAGGAGTGCCTCATGGCCAGCCGGAAGGTTGCAGGACCCGAGATTGAACGCCTGATTCAGCTTCTGGCGAAGCTGCCGGGCCTTGGTCCCCGCTCGGCGCGCCGGGCAGCGCTGCATCTGATCAAGAAAAAAGAGCAGCTGCTCGTGCCGCTCGCCTCCGCCATGGCTGTCGCGGTGGAGAAGGTGGGCGTGTGCTCGGTCTGCGGCACGGTCGACACGTCCGACCCTTGCGCCATCTGCTGCGATCCGGCCCGCGACGAGGGGCTGCTGGTTGTTGTTGAGGATGTGGCCGATCTCTGGGCGCTGGAGCGGGCGGCGGCCCTCAATGCCCGCTATCATGTGCTGGGCGGCACCCTGTCGCCGCTGGATGGCATCGGCCCGGAAGACCTCAACATCGCCTCGCTGGTGGAGCGGGTGAACCGGGGCAGCATCCGTGAGGTGATCCTTGCCATCAGCGCCACGGTGGAAGGGCAGACCACGGCCCATTACGTCACCGGCGAACTGGCCGTCTCCGGCGTCACCGTCTCGCGTCTTGCCCACGGTGTGCCGGTGGGCGGGGAGCTGGATTATCTCGACGAAGGCACGCTGGCCCAAGCCCTGAAGGCGCGTACCCGGCTTTGACCCTTTTTACCTTCTAATGAGACGGCCCCGCTTCGTAGACGATGAAGGAGCAGGGCATCGGTCCGGTCAGGCGGAACACTTCCTGAGCCTGCGCAAAGCCTGCAGCAAGGCCGAGGGATTTCCAGCCGTCCAGCGTCTCGGGAAAATCGAAGCTGTTGATATGCTGCCACATGTGGTCGAACTCATGCGGGGAAAGCACCTCCCAGGCCTGCCTCAATTCGCCCGCCATCCGCGCCATGAAGGCATCACGGGTCAGCCCGTCCGGAAGCACCGGCTCATAGACGGCCATCATCCCGCCCTTGCCCCCGCCCTTGCCAAGAGCATTGCGGGCAAGCGTGAAGAGCTGGCGTTTTTCATCCTGCGGCAGGTGATGCAGTGACAGTCCGCACCAGATCACATCCACCGGCCCCACTACCTCCGGCGAGAGGGCGGCCAGCATGTCGGTTTCCTCAAGCGTCACCGGAAAGGCGGCGCCGGCAAAATTGTCCCGCGCCAGCGCCAGCGCCATGGCCGACAGGTCGATGCCCCGGTAAACGGCCGCCGGATGGCGGCTCAGCACGCTGCTCGTCACCGTGGCATCGCCGCAGGCAAGATCCAGAAAGGAGAAGGGCATAGAGAACCGAGCCGAAATTTCGCGCTCCAGCACCTCGGCCACTTCCACATGGCCGAAAAGCCCGGAGCTGGTGAGCTTGCGGTAGATGCCCCATTCAAAGCGGAAAAGATCCGCCGCATTCTGCTTGCTGCTTGCCGGCATGCTCTCCTCCCATGGAAATAGGCCGCAACCGTCCCGCATGGTACACCAATTTACCCGGGTCACCAATGGACGCTGTTGCAGCCAGAACTGTGAAAAGCGGTTTCGGGTTCCCTGCCTTGTGGCCGGTGCAGGCCGCGCTTATCTCTGCCCTGAAAGACTGTGATACCAAGGCGCAGAGATGCTGACGCATCACGTCTTGAAATTGCTCCGATGCCCGATGGGCTCGATAAACTCCCGGCGAGCCGGGCTCATCGAGAGTTGGTATGAGACGCGCAAGGACTGGAAGCTGCCGATGATTTCCGATGCACTCCGCTCTCTGGGGCAGGTTTTCGAGCCGGCTTTCCGGGCAATCCTGATCAAGTCCCTGGCATTCACGCTGGCCGTGCTGATGGCCGTATGGATCGGGCTGCAGGCGCTGGTCGCCGGGTTTGTGGAACTGCCCTATCCATGGCTCGATACGGTGGTGACGATCCTGACCGGCATCGGCGCCATCTTCGCGCTGGGCTTTCTGGTGGCGCCGGTGACGGCGCTTTTCGCCGGGTTCTTTCAGGATGATGTGGCAGAAATCGTCGAGCGGACCAATTATCCGGCCGATCTGCCGGGCAAAGCCATGCCGCTGGGAACATCGCTGCTCTCGACCCTGCGGTTCACGGGCGTGGTCATTCTGGGCAATCTTTTTGCGCTGGTGCTGCTGCTGGTGCCGGGCATCAACCTCATCGCCTTTTTCGTGGTGAATGCCTATCTGCTGGGACGCGAGTTCTTCGAGTTCGCCGCGTCCCGCTTCATGCCGTTAACGGAAGCCCGGCGGCTGCGGCAGGCGAACAGCGGCAAGGTGTTCATGGCGGGTCTGCTGATTGCGGCCGTTCTTGCCGTGCCGCTGCTGAACCTGGTCACGCCGGTCTTTGCGACGATTTTCATGGTTCATCTTTTTAAACGGCTTTCCTTGACCCGCCGGGTATGATTGGGTCCGCCACCCGGTAACGGCTGAGGAGGAGCCTGCCGCATGCCGGTGACAGAACTTGGGCGGGAGCAGATGCAGGATCTTCTGGACGCAATCGTCAGTGAGGCCATGACCTCGGACGAGCGGGGCAAGGTGGCGGATTACATCCCGGAGCTTTCCCGGGTGGATCCGAATCAGTTCGGCATCTGCGTGGCCAGCGTTTCCGGCGAGATTTATGCCGCAGGAGACGCGGATACGCCCTTCTCCATCCAGTCGGTGTCCAAGGTCTTTGCGCTGGCAATGGCGCTGGGCAAGGTCGGCGACCAGCTGTGGCACCGCGTCGGACGCGAGCCCTCGGGTCAGTCCTTCAACAGCCTACTGCTACTTGAGCACGAGAATGGAATTCCCCGCAACCCGTTTATCAACGCCGGGGCGCTGGTGACCACGGACACCTACCTGGCGGACTCCTCGCCCCGCGAAGCGCTGGGCCAGATGGTACGGTTTGTCCAGACAGCCTGCGATCTTGAGGACATTCGCATCAACCAGAATGTTGCGCAGTCAGAAATTGCAACCACGAACCGGAACTTCGCCCTTGCCCATTACCTTGCTTCCTTTGGCAATTTGCGGAACAGCACCGACAAGGTACTTGGCACTTACTGTCACCAATGCGCCATCGACATGAGCTGCCGCCAGCTGGCGCTGGCCGGGCGGCTGTTGCTGGAAGGGCCGGGCATGCCGCGCCTGATTTCGCGCGACCGGCGCCGGCGCATCAATGCACTGATGATGACCTGCGGCCATTATGACGGCTCAGGCGACTTTGCCTTCCGCGTCGGCCTGCCGGGAAAGAGCGGTGTTGGCGGCGGAATTCTCGTCATCGCGCCGGGCCGGGCTTCCATCGCCGTCTGGTCGCCCGGGCTGAACCAGTATGGCAATTCAAAGTTGGGAACGGAGGCGATGGAGACCCTTGCGCGCAAGACGGGCTGGTCTGTCTTCGGATAAACCTGAAGATTCTTTTCAAGTTAAAGCCGTTTCAGCACCTGCATAAACTTCACGCCATATTAACCCGCTCTGGTCTTTCAATCGTTCAAACCCGCGAGAATCCGCGCTTCGTATTCGAGGGAAAGAAACTCAATGCAGTTTTCACCCTCAGGATACTTTGACGAGCCGTGTTCTTGGCGCTATTACCCCACTAGACAACGCCGCAGATTGCTGACGTTTACGTAAACGGCAGCATGGCGTCGGACGGGAGAGAATGTCCATGCCGGATGTCGATGTGAAGGGCAGCCGCCCTCTGTCGCCCCATCTTCAGATCTACAAGCCGATCCTGACGATGGTGATGTCGATCCTCCACCGCATCACCGGTGGGGCGCTTTATTTCGGGACCCTGCTGCTGGCCTGGTGGCTCATCGCCGCCGCCTCCGGCGAGGCCTATTATGATTTCGTCAATGGCCTGATGGGTTCGATCCTTGGCCGCCTGGTGCTGTTCGGCTTCACCTGGGCCCTTGTTCACCACATGCTGGGCGGCATCCGCCACTTCATCTGGGACATGGGCGCCGGTTTCGGCCGTGAAGCGCGCGAATGGCTGGCCCGTGCCACCATCATCGGTTCGGTGACGCTGACGATCCTGCTGTGGATCATCGGCTACATGGTCCGCTGAGGAGATAGATCATGAGCGATATGCGCACTCCCCTCGGCAAGGTCCGCGGCCTTGGCTCCGCCAAGGAAGGCACCGAGCATTTCTGGCGCCAGCGCGTCACGGCCTTTGCCAACGTCTTCCTCATCTCGTTCTTCATCGTGCTGGTCATTTCCCTGCAGGGCTCAAGCCATGCGGAACTGGTCGCAGCCCTGAAGAACCCGCTGCTGTCGATCCTGCTTCTGCTGGTCATCCTGTCCGGCATCTATCACATGAAGCTCGGCATGCAGGTCATCATCGAGGACTATGTCCACGGTGACGGCGTGAAGTTCCTCGCCCTGATGGCCAACATCTTCTTCTGTGCCGCTGTCGGCCTCGGATCGGTGTTCGCGGTCATCAAGATTGCCTTTGGAGGCTGATCCACATGGCCAAGACCTATGAATTTGTCGAACACACCCACGATGTGGTGGTGGTCGGCGCCGGCGGTGCCGGTCTGCGCGCCACTCTCGGCATGGCCGAGCAGGGCCTGCGCACGGCCTGCATCACCAAGGTGTTCCCCACCCGCTCCCACACGGTGGCAGCACAGGGCGGCATTGCCGCCTCGCTGAAGAACATGACGCCGGACTGCTGGGAATGGCACATGTACGACACGGTGAAGGGCTCCGACTGGCTCGGTGACACCGACGCCATGGAGTATCTGGCCCGTGAAGCGCCGAAGGCCGTGTATGAGCTGGAGCATTATGGCGTGCCCTTCTCGCGCACCGAGGATGGCCGCATCTACCAGCGCCCCTTCGGCGGCCACATGCAGAACTACGGCGAAGGCCCCCCGGTGCAGCGCACCTGCGCGGCGGCGGACCGTACCGGCCACGCCATCCTGCACACGCTCTATGGCCAGTCCCTGCGGCACAATGCCGAATTCTACATCGAGTATTTCGCGCTCGACCTGATCATGTCGGAAGACGGCGTGTGCCAGGGCGTGATCGCCTGGAACCTCGATGACGGCACCATTCACCGCTTCTCCGCGAAGATGGTGGTTCTGGCGACCGGTGGCTATGGCCGTGCCTATTTCTCCGCAACCTCGGCCCACACCTGCACCGGCGACGGCGGCGGCATGGTGGCCCGTGCGGGCCTGCCGCTGCAGGACATGGAATTCGTGCAGTTCCATCCGACCGGCATCTACGGCTCGGGCTGCCTCATCACCGAGGGCGCCCGCGGCGAAGGCGGCTATCTGGTCAACTCGGAAGGCGAGCGCTTCATGGAGCGTTATGCACCTTCCGCCAAGGACCTTGCCTCCCGTGACGTGGTGTCGCGCTGCATGACCCTGGAGATCCGTGAAGGCCGCGGCGTCGGCAAGAACAAGGATCACATCTTCCTGCACCTCGACCACCTGGATCCGGCCATGCTGGCCGAGCGTCTGCCGGGCATTTCCGAATCCGCGAAGATCTTCGCGGGCGTGGACGTCACCAAGGAGCCGATCCCGGTTCTGCCGACCGTGCACTACAACATGGGCGGCATCCCCACCAACTACTGGGGCGAAGTGCTGAACCCGGATGCCGCCAACCCGAACCGCATCCAGCCGGGCCTGATGGCCGTGGGTGAGGCGGGCTGCGCATCGGTGCATGGCGCCAACCGCCTTGGCTCCAACTCGCTGATCGACCTCGTGGTCTTCGGCCGCGCCGCTGCCATCCGCGCAGCGGAGGTTGTCGATCCGAAGTCCGCAGTGCCCACGCCGAACGAGCGCTCCTGCGAAGAAATCATGGCCCGCTTCGACAAGACGCGCCACGCCAGCGGCAGCACGCCGACGGCAGCGCTGCGCGAGAAGATGCAGCGCGCCATGCAGGAAGACGCGGCCGTGTTCCGCACCCAGGAAAGCCTGGAGCAGGGCTGCAAGCGCCTCTCCGCCATCTGGGGCGAAATGAGCGACGTCAAGGTCTCCGACCGGTCCATGGTCTGGAACTCGGATCTCGTGGAAACCCTCGAGCTGCAGAACCTGATGGCCAACGCCATCACCACGGTCTACGGCGCCGAGGCCCGCAAGGAGAGCCGTGGTGCCCATGCCCGCGAGGACTACAAGGATGGTCCGCTGGGTGGCCGTGATGACGACAACTGGCGCAAGCACACCCTGTCCTGGGTGGACGAAGCCGGCAACGTCAAGCTGGACTACCGTCCGGTCGTCCTCGAGCCGCTGACGCCCTACGAGCAGGGCGGCATCGACCCGAAGAAGATCGCCCCCAAGGCACGCGTGTACTAAGGACGGCACCCGATGTCCGCAACCGCCCGGCCAGACACCAGTTCCCCCTTCGGCACCTACCGTGCCGAGGGTCTGGTGCGTCTTGCCTGGGGGCTTGCGGACCGGCATGGCATTTCCGCCTTTCTGCGCAAGCGGATCAGGTCACTGGTGGCCCGCCTGTTCGGCGGCCCCTATGACACGGTGGTGGAGGGACTGAAGTTCCGCGTCTACCCCGGCGCCAACTACGACGACCGCAAGATGCTGGCCCGCGGCCGGCTGCCGGAGCGGGCCGAGCACGGTCTCCTGGCACCGCTCATCCACCGGGGCGTGGTCTTCGTCGATGTGGGCGCCAATGTGGGCACCTACTCCCTGTTCGCCGCTGCTGCCGGTGCCCGTGTGCTGGCGGTTGAGGCAAGCGAGGAGACGGCGGAAAAGCTCGCCTTCAACATCGCCGCCAATGGCGCGGGCAGCATCACGCTGGTGCGCACGGCAGTGGGGGACCGGGAGGGCGAGCTGTCCCTCTGGCGCGAGCCCTCCAACGCCGGTTTTGCCACCGTGGTGGAAGATCTGACCACCGGCGAATGGGCCGGAAACTGGTCCAATGTCACCGTTCCGGTGCGCCCGCTGCTCGATGTGATCAGCGAGGCCGGCCTTGAGCGGGTGGATGTCATGAAGCTGGATGTGGAAGGGTTTGAGGACCGGGTCCTCCTGCCCTATCTGCGTACGGCAAACCGGGACCTCTGGCCCCGGGCTATCCTGATTGAAACAAACTGCCGGCCGCACTGGGCCGAGGACTGCCTGACCCTTCTGGCAGATCTCGGTTACGTCAAGGCCGGTGAAACCAGAGACAACATCCTGTTCCGGCTGGCGGCCTGACGGGGAACTGACTGGCGCGGACATTCATCCGGCGCCGTAACGCGGAGCGACGATAATGGTTCAGCTGACGCTTCCCAAGAACTCGAAGGTGACCGAGGGCAAGGTCTGGGACAAGCCGGCGGGCGCCACCAACCTGCGCGAATACCGGATCTACCGCTGGAATCCGGATGACGGGCGCAACCCGCGCATCGACACCTATTTCGTCGATCTCGACGACTGCGGCCCGATGATCCTGGACGGTCTGATCTATATCAAGAACAAGATCGATCCGACGCTGACCTTCCGCCGCTCCTGCCGCGAAGGCATCTGCGGCTCCTGCGCGATGAACATCGACGGCACCAACACCCTTGCCTGCACCCGCGGCATGGATGAAGTGTCCAAGGGCGCCATCAGCATCTACCCGCTGCCGCACATGCCGGTGGTGAAGGATCTGGTGCCAGACCTGACCCGCTTCTACGCCCAGCACCGCTCCATCGAGCCCTGGCTGAAGACGGTTTCCCCGGCGCCGGAAAAGGAATGGCGCCAGAGCCACGAGGACCGCGCCAAGCTGGACGGCCTCTACGAGTGCATTCTCTGCGCCTGCTGCTCCACTTCCTGCCCGTCCTACTGGTGGAACGGCGACCGCTACCTCGGCCCGGCCGTGCTGCTGCAGGCCTACCGCTGGCTCATCGACAGCCGCGACGAAGCCAAGGGCGAGCGTCTCGACAACCTCGAAGACCCGTTCCGCCTCTACCGCTGCCACACCATCATGAACTGCGCGCAGGCATGCCCGAAGGGCCTGAACCCGGCCAAGGCCATCGCGGAGATCAAGAAGATGCTGGTGGACCGCCGCGTCTGACCCGGCTCAAGGCACACGCAGCTTGCAGCTGATCCGGGCCCGCTCTGCCCCTTCCGCAAGGAACCGGGGCAGGGCGGGCCTTCTTTGTTGCGGGCAGCCGGTTTCTGATCCGGCTGCCTATTCTGGACAAACCGGTCCAGAAATCACATATGTATGTGCCACGCCGCAAAGCGGCCCCTGACATGAAGCTTTCCGGAGAACAGGCATGGCCCTGAAGGTCGCGGTCCAGATGGACCATATCTCGTCCATCAACATTGCCGGTGACAGCGCCTTTGCGCTGATGCTGGAGGCGCAGGCGCGCGGGCACGAGCTTTACCACTACACGCCCGACCGGCTGGCCCTGAAGGATGGCAAGGTCTTCGCCGCTCTGGAGCCTGTCACGGTGCGCGACGAGAAGGGCAACCACTTCACGCTGGGCGAAAAGCAGCGCACGGATCTGTCACAGATCGACGTGATCCTGATGCGCCAGGACCCGCCCTTCGACATGGCCTATGTGGCCGCCACCCATCTTCTGGAGAAGATCCATCCGCAGGTGCTGGTGGTCAACAATCCGGCCGAGGTGCGCAACGCGCCCGAAAAGCTGTTCGTCACCGAATTTGCCGACCTGATGCCGCCGACGCTGATCACCCGCGACCGCGCCGAGATCGACGCCTTCCGCGAGGAGCATGGCGACATCGTCATGAAGCCGCTGTTCGGCCATGGCGGGGCGGCGGTGTTCCGCATCACCAATGATGACCTCAACTACGGCTCGCTCTACGACTTCTTCGCCGCCACCTTCCGCGAGCCCTGGGTGATCCAGCGCTTCCTGCCGAATGTGAAGCACGGCGACAAGCGCATCCTGCTGGTGGACGGCGAATATGCCGGTGCCGTCAACCGCGTGCCTGCACCGGGCGATCTGCGCTCCAACATGGTGCGCGGCGGCTCGCCGAAGGAATCCGAGCTGAGTGACCGCGAGCGCGAGATCTGCGCCCGCCTCGCGCCAGCCCTCAAGGCCAAGGGGCTGATCCTCGTCGGCATCGACGTGATCGACGGCAACCTGACGGAGATCAACGTCACCGCCCCCACCGGCATCCGCGCCGTCAAGCGCCTCGGCGGCCCCGATATTGCTGCTCGCGTCTGGGACGTGATCGAGGCCAAACGCCCGGCCCGAAGCCCGGCTCTCTCTCCTGCTCAGGCTTTACGCCAGCGCGAAGATACGGGCCGGGCCGCCGGTGCCGCCCCGGTGCTTGGGCGCGCCAACGACCAGCGTTGCACCCTTGACCGGCAGCTGGTCCAGATTGGCGATGCATTCGATGCCCCAGCGGTTTGACGGCAGCCAGGCGTAGTGAACCGCGAAATCCGGCGACATGCCGTAGTCCAGCGACAGCGTGTCCGAGGCAATGCCCGAAATGCTGCCCGTTTCCATCAGCATCTGAACCGCTTCCACGTGGAAGCCGGGGAAATGCATCTTGCCATCCGCATCGGCATTGCGGAATTTCTCGGTGTTTACATGCTTGTCCCAGCCGGACAGCATGGCAACGCAGGCGCCATCCGGCAGATCACCGTTTGCCGCGGTCCAGGCCTTGATGTCATCGGGGGTCAGCTGCGCATCGGCGTTTTCCGCCGCCCTCGCGCGGATATCGATGATGCAGAGCGGCACGACGAGATTGGCCACCGGAATTTCCGCCACCGACAGCCCGTCCGCCGAGAAATGCAGCGGCGCGTCCACGTGGGTGCCGGTGTGTTCGTTCACCCGCAGCTCGAACAGGTTGAACTTGTCCTTGGCGTAGTCGAACAGCTTTTCGGCAAAGAACTGCTGCTGGCCGAAGAAGGTGGGGAAGGCCTCGTGCAGCTCATGGGTCAGGTCGCTGACCTTGCTGGGCACCGCCGCCATGGCGGAAAAGGGCGCGCTTACCGCCGCAGCGGCCGCCACAGCGCCGCCCACGGCTGCGGCCCGGAAAAGATCGCGCCGCGACAGCATGCGGTCCTTTACGGCATTCATCACACACACATCACACATGGCTGTTCCCCTTTGCCTGTCCGGCCTCGCGCCTCTTCATGGGCTGATGAAAAGATGCTGCAACCTGTCCCGGAAAAGCGCAAGACCAAAGAAGCGGCGTTAATGTTCTGTTTACGTTCTTGACTCCCTGAAAAGTTGCCGTAATCTCTGATGCGACCCATGGGGGAGGCGCGTATGGTAAGCCGGGTGACGACGGTCGCATTTCAGGGCATCGAGGCAGTGCCCGTTGATGTGCAGGTGCAGGTGGGGCCCGGCATGGTGGCCTTCACCGTGGTGGGCCTGCCGGACAAGGCTGTGGCCGAAAGCCGGGAGCGGGTGCGCGCCGCCCTGCATGCCTCGGGTCTGGCGCTGCCTGCCAAGCGGGTGATCGTCAATCTCGCTCCCGCCGATCTGCCGAAGGAAGGCTCCCACTACGACCTGCCGATTGCGCTGGGCATCATGTCCGCCATCGGCGCCATTCCGCCGGACATGCTGGCCGATTACGTGGTGCTGGGGGAACTGGGGCTGGATGGCACGCTGGCGCCTGTGGCCGGGGTGCTGCCCGCAGCCATGGGCGCCAACGGGCTCGGCAAGGGGCTGATCTGCCCGGAGGACTGCGGGCCGGAAGCGGCCTGGGCCGATGGGGAGATGTCCATCCTTGCCCCGCGCTCGCTGATCCAGCTGGCGAACCATTTCAAGGGCACGCAGGTGCTCTCCCGGCCTTCCCCGCGCCTGCGGGGCCTGCCGGCCAACCTGCCGGACCTTGCCGATGTGAAGGGGCAGGAGACGGCCAAGCGGGCGCTGGAGATTGCCGCAGCCGGCGGCCACAACATGCTGATGGTTGGCCCGCCGGGCGCTGGCAAGTCGATGCTGGCCAGCCGCCTTGCCTCCATCCTGCCGCCACTGTCGCCGAAGGAGCTGCTGGAGGTGTCCATGATTGCCTCCCTCGCCGGAGAGCTGGCCGATGGCAAGCTGACCGACCGGCGCCCCTTCCGCGCGCCGCATCACTCGGCGTCGATGGCAGCGCTCGTCGGCGGCGGTTTGCGGGCGCGGCCGGGGGAAGTGTCTCTCGCCCACAATGGCGTACTCTTTCTGGATGAGCTGCCGGAGTTCCAGCCACAGGTGCTCGACAGTCTGCGTCAGCCGCTGGAGGCAGGCGAAACCATCATCGCCCGGGCCAATCACCGGGTCACCTATCCCTCGCGCATCCAGCTGATTGCGGCGATGAACCCCTGCCGCTGCGGCCATGCGGGCGAGCCGGGGCACCAGTGCCGCCGGGGCCCGCGCTGCGCCAGCGAGTATCAGTCCCGCGTTTCCGGCCCCTTCCTCGACCGGCTGGACCTCAGGATCGAGGTTCCCGCCGTCACCGCCAGCGATCTGCTCACCCCCGGCCGCGCGGAAAGCTCTGCCGCCGTGGCCGAAAGGGTGGCCATGGCCCGTGATCAGCAGGAGGCGCGCTACCGGGCACTGGGCCTTTCCGCCCGCACCAATGCGCAGATGCCGGCCGCCGTGGTGGAGGAGGTGGTGGCGCTGGACCCGTCAGGCCGCCAGTTCCTCACCGATGCGGCCAACTGCCTCTCCCTCAGCGCCCGCGGCTATCACCGCGTCCTCAAACTCGCCCGCACCCTCGCCGACCTCGACGGCGACCCCGCCGTCACCCGTATTCACCTGGCGGAAGCCCTCAGTTACAGAGGCCAGGATGTTCTCAAGCAGGCGGCGTGAGGGGAAAGGCCGGTTGCCCGCCGCTCCGCCCGGCGGCATAATCGGGGGGAATTGAGAATACGTTCCGGGCTTACCGGCTTTGCAAGCCATGCGCCGGGATGATCAGGAAAGACAAGACCTTGCATGCAGGTACGGGCAAGCTGGAGGAGACGCCGGGCGGCAGGGCGGCGGGCTGGATCAATCTGGCGTCCAGCATGGAGGGCTGCGAACGCATAGAGGCCTATTTCTCGGGGCCGGCGTATCAACCGCACCGGCATGACACCTATGCCATCGGCTGCACATTGTCCGGCGTGCAGCAGTTCCGGTACCGGGGTGGGGTCAGCGAGGGCCTTCCGGGCACAGCGATGGTCATTCATCCCGATGAGCTGCACGATGGTCAGGCGGGAACCGAAGACGGCTTCCATTACCGCATGTTCTACCTCGATCCCGCCCTCGTGCAGACCGCGCTCGGCGGGAATCAACCCCTGCCATTCGTTGCTGGTGGCATCAGCCGCGATCCAGGGCTGCTCAGGGCCATTGCCGGCCTCGTCAGCCATATCGGCGAGCCCATGGAGACGATGCATTACAATGATGCCGTTTATGATCTGGCGCTTGCCCTGCAGGCCGCCGGAGAGCCCTCTGCCGCCCGGGTAATAAGTGCGCCAGACAGCCGGGCAGCCCACATGGCGCGCGACTTTTTGCGTCAGGCTTGTGGGCAGTCCGTTTCCCTGGAGCAACTAGAGCAGATGACTGGGCAGGACCGTTGGCAGCTGTCGCGCGATTTCCGGGTCCTGTTCGGCACCAGCCCCTACCGCTATCTGACACTGCGGCGGCTGGATCATGCGCGGGCGCTCATCCGTGCTGGTGCGTCTCTGGTACAGGCAGCTCTTGAGGCCGGGTTTGCGGATCAGGCGCATTTCACCCGCCACTTCCGCAGCAGCTTCGGCATAACGCCCGCCCGCTGGCGGCGGCTCATCAGCCAAATCTGACCCTGGACGCAAGTCCCTGAAGTGCCGCTTGCACGATCGTTCAAGAAGCCGCCTACTGGTCCGGCCTAGCCTGCTGTTCCCCCGCAACGGAGCAGGACAGCATGGACAAGACATACAAGGCCATCAATTTCGCTGAAAAACTGGCACTGATTGACGCACTCTGGCAGCCCCGTGTTGCTGCCGAAATGAATGAGTATCAGTTCAAGCTGGTGCGGATCGAAGGGGATTTCGTCTGGCACGAACACCCGGAGACCGATGAAACCTTCATCGTGCTGAAGGGGCAGCTGAGGATCAACTTCCGCGACGGCGCCGTTTCGATTGGGGCCGGAGAAATGTTCGTCGTGCCCAAGGGCGTGGAGCACAAGCCCTATGCCGCGCAGGAAGTGCATCTTCTGCTGATCGAACCGCGCGGCATCCTCAACACCGGCCATACCGGCGGGGAACGCACCGCACAGAACGATCTCTGGATCTGACGTTTTCCGGGTTGCAGGCCGGGGCTCCAACGCTGCGAGCTTACCCCGGCACGGCGTCTCCCCTTGTCATCCCCACGCAGGTGGGGATCCAGTAGCCGCGGCTGCTGAACTGGCAAAAGCCGGGGGTACTTGATCCCGGTCTTGCCGCTTTGCGGCAAACCGGGATGACAACCGTGGAGGAGGTGCCTGCCCTCGCCATCGTCTTCCCGGACGAAGCGAAGCGGAGATCCGGGACCGGTGAGCTGCGGCGTATCTGCCCGGCAATCAGCTTGCCGCCAACCAGCCACCTTTACTTCGGCGCCATCCCGTTGGCGGCCAGAACATCACCGACGAGATAGAGCGAGCCGCAGACGAGGATGCGGGGGGGCTCGCCGTCGCGGGCGGCGCAGCGGCGGATGCCGGCGACGGCGGCCTGCAGGCTGTCGAAGGGCGTGGCTTCCAGACCGGCGGTGCGGGCAAAATCGGCCAGCTCGAACGGGTCATGCGCCGCATTGGTGGATTTTACCGGCACGGTGGCCACATGGCGCACAAGGCCGTGGAAAGCACGGTAGAAGCCGATCGGGTCCTTGGTCGTCAGCATGGCCGAGATCATGTAGAGCGGGCGCGGGTGGCGCTCCTCCTGCTCGCCCATGAAGGCGGCAACGCGCAGGGCAGCGCCCGGATTGTGGCCGCCATCGACCCAGATTTCCGCCCCTTCCGGGCATTGACCGGCGAAGGGTCCGTGGGTCAGCACCTGCAGACGCCCCGGCCAGACCACGTGCCTGAGGCCGCGTGCGATGGTGGCCTCGTCCGGCAGCAGACCTGCGGTCTTCAGCGCGGCAATGGCCAGCCCAGCGTTGATGATCTGGTGGCCGCCGGTCAGGCTGGACAGCGGCAGGTCGTAAAGCCCGTTGTCATCCTGATAGCAGAGTCGCCCCTGATCCTCGCTGGCGGTATATTCCTGACCAAAACGGGCGATGGGCGCGCGGTTGCGGGCGGCAACCCGGTCCAGCACTGCCTGCACCTCGTCTTCCTGGGGGGCTGAGACAACCGGGCAGCCGGGCTTGATGATGCCTGCCTTTTCGCCTGCAATCTCGCTCAAGGTGTTGCCGAGGAACTTCTCGTGGTCATGCGAGATCGAGGTGATGACCGACACCAGCGGCCGGTCAATCACGTTCGTCGCGTCAAGCCGCCCGCCAAGACCCACCTCGAGCAGCAGCACATCGGCCGGCTCCTCGGAGAACAGCAGCAGGGCGGCGGCGGTGGTGATTTCGAAGAAGGTGATCTCGTGCCCGCCGTTCGCCTCCTCGCAGCGGTCAAGCGCCGCGATCAGGCGCGGATCATCGACCAGCTTGCCGTGCTCGCCGAGGCGGATGCGCTCGTTGAAGGCGACCAGATGCGGTGACGTATAGACATGGCAGCGCTTGCCGGAGGCCTCCAGAATGGCGCGCATGGTGGCCGTGACGGAGCCCTTGCCATTGGTGCCCGCCACATGGATCACGGGCGGCAGGCGCCGCTCCGGATTGCCCAGCGCCGCCAGCAGGCGGTGCATGCGGTCCAGCGACAGGTCGATCTGGCGCGGGTGCAAGGCGAGAAGCCGGTCAAGAATGGCGGTGATCTGGTCCATGGCGTCCCTGGGGTTTCCCTGCGAATGGCACAAACATTCTGGAGCCGCCCGGCGGCACTGTTCTGCCGGGCCAGCCCCGTCTCTTTGCTTTCAGGCAGGCCGTTTGAACGGCCCTGCTCTGGCTTGCGGGAAGGGATGATCCCGCAAGGCGAGCCTCTCATGCTTGTGTCAAACGGACATGAAGCATCGGCAGGCCGCCGTGCGGGTTATTTTTTTCAGGCGGCGGACGCCTGATCCTGCGCGGGCTTCTCTGCAGGCGGATCGAGATCCGGCAGGGTCAGCTCGCGCTTCATGAAGATGCCGGCAAGGCGCGAGATGGTGTCCTTCAGGTCGTGACGCTTCACCACCATGTCCACCATGCCGTGGGCCAGCAGGTATTCGGCGCTCTGGAAATCGTCCGGCAGCTTCTCGCGGATGGTCTGCTCGATGACGCGGCGGCCGGCAAAGCCGATCTGTGCGCCCGGCTCGGCGATGTGAACATCCCCCAGCATGGCGTAGGAGGCCGAAACGCCGCCCGTGGTCGGGTTGGTCAGCACCACAATGTAAGGCAGGCGTGCTTCACGCAGCATCTGGATGCCGATGGTGGTGCGCGGCATCTGCATCAGCGACAGGATGCCTTCCTGCATGCGGGCACCGCCGGATGCTGCAAACAGCACGAAGGGGGTCTTGTGCTCCACGGCGGTCATCATGCCGGTCAGGATGGCTTCGCCTGCGGCCATGCCGAGCGAGCCGCCCATGAAGTCGAAATCCTGCACCGCAGCGGTGAAATCAAGGCCGTTGACGCGGCCTCGCGCCACCAGAACCGCGTCTTCCTCGCCGGTGCGGGTGCGGTATTCCTTCAGGCGGTCGGCGTATTTCTTGGTGTCGCGGAACTTCAGCGGATCAGCGGTCACGGACGGCGTTGCCACCCGGTCATAGCTGCCGCCATCGAAGAAGGATTCCAGACGCTTCTTGGCCGGAATGCGCATGTGGTAGCCGGAATTCGGCACGACCCACAGGTTGGCTTCCAGATCGCGGTGGAACACCATCTCGCCCGTTTCCGGGCATTTGATCCAGAGGTTTTCCGGCATCTCGCGGCGCGACAGGAAGCTGCGCAGCTTGGGCCGTACGACAGTGTTGATCCAGTTCACGGCAAATCCCGTTCGTTGTTGGTGCCTGTTGGCCGGTCAGCGGGCGCGCGCCACGCCTCCGGCCAGGGAGGACACAAGATTTGTCACGGCGGCGACGGTCTTGTCCGTTGCCTGTCCATCTGCATCGAGGCTGTTGCGGATCGCCTCCACCAGCACGGAACCGACGACCACGCCGTCTGCATCCTTGCCAATGGCCTCAGCATCCTCAGCCGTCTTGACGCCGAAGCCGACGGCGACCGGCAGGTCCGTATGACCCTTGATCCGCTTCACCGCCGCCGAAACATTGGTGGTGTTCAGGGCCGCCGACCCGGTGATGCCGGTGACGGAGACATAATAGACGAAGCCGGACGTGTTCTTCAGCACCGCCGGCAGGCGGCGGTCATCGGTGGTCGGCGTCGCCAGACGGATGAAGTTGATGCCGCCCTTCAGCGCCGGAATGCAAAGCTCGTCGTCAGCTTCCGGCGGAATATCGACAACAATCAGGCCATCCACGCCCGCAGCATGCGCCTCGGCAACAAAAGCTTCCGGGCCGCGCACATAGATGGGGTTGTAGTAGCCCATCAGCACGATGGGCGTATCCTGATCCTTCTCGCGGAACTTGCGCACCATGGCGAGCGTCCGGTCCATGGTCTGGCCGGCCTTCAGCGCCCGCTGGGTGGCAAGCTGAATGGGAATGCCTTCCGCCATCGGATCGGAAAAGGGCATGCCCAGCTCGATCACGTCAGCCCCTGCCGCAGGCAGCGCCTCAAGGATCGCCTGCGATGTGGCCAGATCCGGATCGCCTGCCGTGATGAAGGTGACAAGGGCCGGACGCCCCTTTTCGGCACAGGCCTTGAATCGGCGGTCGATGCGCGTCCCGGTCATTCAGCTTCCCATCCTTGAGGATCTGTTCGCAGATCTGGTTTGCCGGACATACCGCCCGGACGGCGGGCGCGCTGAACCTTGAAACCAGCGCTTGGATGTAGGGGGCTTCAAGGCCTTCTGTCAACGCATCGCGGCAGGGAAAGGCAAGAAAGGCTGAATCGCGCCGCTTTTCCTGCAAGGGGAAGACGCATCAGCGGCAGAAATCCTGTCCTTTGAGCCATGCAGCGGTTGCAGGGTTGGTCTGCAATGGGGGGCCTTGAAGCGCACATTGTGCGCCTCTATCTCTTGAGGACAAGGCCGGGTTGGCCAGGAACAACAAGAAAAGGAGCCTCCCCCATGATCATTGAGACCACGCGCCGCAAGACAACGCGCCTCGCCGGAATTGGCCGCATCTTCAGCGACCGTGAGCCGCAGGCCGCTGCACCGAATAAGGACCACAACGGCCCGGGCGCATTCGAGTTTTATCTCACCGCCATGTTCGCCGGCGGCCTGACCGGCCGCTGACCGGACTGGCTTCTCATGCAAAGGCCCCGCAGTTCTGAAGACTGCGGGGCCTTTGGTGTTTGTAGGAAGGGGTGCGGAAAGTTGGTCCGGCTGGCATGCAGCCCCGGAGAGGGGGCATTGAGGCGGCCACACGCTCTCCCCGTGTCATTCCGGTTTGGCGCGAAGCGGCAAGACCGGAATCCAGTGGCCCCGGAATCTCCGTTCATTTCATACGCCGGGCGCACTGGATCCCCGCCTGCGCGGGGATGACAAGGTGAGGGGCTGCGGAGACAGCACCGGCTCCCAATGCGCCTGGCCAGGCTCAGTCACAGCCAAAGGTAACACAGTACCGGCAGAAAACGCCGTGGCTCATGACAAGCCACGGCATAGTGAGGCAAAAACCTCAAATCACAGATCGAAGCCGAGCATCTTGCCGACGGTGAAGACGTCCTTGTCGCCGCGGCCGCACAGGTTCATGACGATGATCTGGTCCTTGTCCATCTTTGGCGCCATCTTGACCACCTGTGCCAGCGCATGCGCCGGTTCCAGCGCCGGGATGATGCCTTCCACCTTTGTCAGAAGCTGGAAGGCGGCCATCGCCTCGTCATCGGTGATTGGCACATAGTTGGCGCGGCCGATTTCCTTCAGCCAGGAATGCTCCGGCCCGATGCCGGGGTAATCAAGGCCTGCCGAAATGGAATGGCCTTCGAGGATCTGGCCATCGTCATCCTGCAGCAGATAGGTGCGGTTACCATGCAGAACGCCCGGCTTGCCGGCATTCAGCGAGGCGCAATGCTCGTGGCCGTCAAGTCCGCGTCCGCCTGCCTCTACACCCCAGATTTCGACGCTCTTGTCATCGAGGAAGGGGTGGAACAGGCCGATGGCGTTGGAGCCGCCGCCGACAGCGGCCACGATGGCATCCGGCAGGCGGCCTTCGGCGGCGAGAATCTGTTCGCGGGTTTCCTTGCCGATGACCGACTGGAAATCGCGCACCAGCTCCGGATAGGGATGCGGGCCAGCGGCGGTGCCGATCAGGTAATAGGTGTCGTCAACGTTGGTGACCCAGTCACGCAGCGCCTCGTTCATCGCGTCCTTCAGCGTGCCCGCGCCAGCGGTGACCGGAACGATCTCGGCGCCCAGCAGCTTCATGCGGAAGACGTTCGGCTTCTGCCGTTCCACGTCCGTGGCACCCATATAGACGACGCAGGGCAGACCGAAGCGGGCGCAGACGGTGGCCGTTGCCACGCCATGCTGGCCAGCACCCGTCTCGGCGATGATGCGGGTCTTGCCCATGCGCTTTGCCAGCAGGATCTGGCCAAGGCAGTTGTTGATCTTGTGGCTGCCGGTGTGGTTCAGCTCATCGCGCTTGAAGTAGACCTTGGCGCCGCCCAAATGTTCGGTCAGGCGTTCGGCGAAATAGAGCGGCGACGGCCGGCCGGTGTAATGGGTGTTGAGGTTGTCCAGCTCCGCCTTGAAGGCCGGATCGGCCTTGGCGTCGCTATAGGCCTTTTCCAGATCGAGAATGAGCGGCATCAGGGTTTCGGCCACGTAGCGGCCGCCGAAAATCCCGAAATGGCCCCGCTCGTCCGGGCCGGACCGCAGGGTGTTTGCCATCGTGGTCAACTCTCGTCACTCCTTCGCATGTTCCGCGCTGCGGGCTGCCGCCACGAAAGCACGTATCAACCCGCTGTCCTTCACGCCCTTGCTGCGCTCGACGCCGGAAGAGACATCGACCGCGGTGGCGCCGCTGAGCGCAATCGCCTGCGCAACGTTGTCCGGATCCAGCCCCCCGGAAAGCATGAAGGGACACGGCAGGTCAAGCGACTTCAGCAGCGTCCAGTCAAACGGAACCCCGTGGCCGCCGGGCACATCGGAGTCTTTCGGGGGCTTGGCGTCAAACAGGATCCGCTCAGCCACAATGACATAGGGCAGGGCGGCCTCAAGGTCAGCCCTTTCGCTCACGCCAATTGCCTTGATGATGCGCCGGCGCAACATCACCCGCCCTGCGGCGCAGGCTTCGGGTGTTTCCTGGCCGTGAAACTGGAAAATATCCGGCTGCACCAGTTCGTTGATGCGCTGCAGGCCATGCAGATCCATGTCCACCGTCAGGGCGACAATCTCGCTGCGCCCGCGGGCAATATCAGCCAGACGGCAGGCATCGGAGAGCGTCACATGGCGCGGGCTCTTGGGAAAGAACACGAGCCCAACCATATCCGCCCCCGCCTCAACGGCCGCTTCCATGGTTTCGGGGGTCGAAAGACCGCAGATCTTGATGATGGTTTTGGGCATTCTGAATTCCTGCGGCTTTCGCATCTTTGACGGACAGTGGGTGCCGCCTGGCTGTCCCTGACGGGACGCAGGCGGCACCCTGATAGATCACGTCACGTTATAGGCTGCAATCGCGGCCATGTTGACGATGTCGCTGTCCTTGGCGCCCATCGGGACGATCTGCACCGGCTTGTCGAAGCCGACGAGCAGCGGACCGATGACCGTGGAGCCGCCCAGTTCCTGCAGCATCTTGGTGGCGATGGAGGCCGAGTGGAAGGCCGGCATGACCAGCACGTTTGCCGGGCCGGTCAGGCGGCAGAAGGGATAGGCTGCCATCTTGTCCATGTTGAGCGCAACGTCCGCAGCCATTTCGCCGTCATACTCGAAGTCGACGCGGCGGCGGTCGAGGATGCGCACGGCTTCCTGCACCCGCTCGGCGCGCTCACCCTTCGGATGGCCGAAGGTGGAATAGGCGAGCATGGCCACGCGCGGCTCATAGCCAAGGCGGCGGGCGACATGGGCTGCCTCTTCGGCAATATCCGCCAGTTCCTCCGCGTTGGGCATATCATGCACTGTGGTGTCGGCGATGAGCACGGTGCGGCCACGGCACAGGGCCACCGACACACCGATCACCCGGTGGCCGGGCTTGGTGTCGATGCACTGGCGCATGGTGTCGAGCGCGACGGAATAATTGCGGGTGATGCCGGTGACCATGGCATCCGCATCGCCCCGCGCCACCATGATGGCGCCCCAGTAGTTACGGTCGTTGTTGACCATGCGCTGACAGTCGCGCAGCAGATAGCCCTTCCGCTGCAGCCGGGTGTAGAGATACTGCGCATAGTCGGCGTTACGGGTGGAGTTGCGGGCGTTCTGGATGCTGATGCCGGATCGGGCAAGATCCACACCCGCGCCAGCGGCGGCTTCCCGGATTTCATCCTCGCGGCCGATCAGGATGGCCTCACCCAGCCCCTGGTTCACGAAGCTGACGGCGGCGCGGATCATCGGTTCTTCTTCGCCTTCGGCAAAGACCACGCGCTTGGGCGCCTGACGCACCTTGGAGAAAATGCGCTGCAGGGTTCCGGCCACCGGATCGCGGCGGGCGGAAAGCTGATGCTTGTACTGGTCCATGTCGATGATCGGGCGGCGGGCAACGCCGGTGTCCATCGCCGCCTGCGCCACGGCGGGCGGAATGGTGGAGATGAGACGCGGATCAAACGGCACGGGGATGATGTAGTCGGGGCCGAACTTCGGACGGCTGCCCCGGTAGGCGGCAGCCACCTCATCCGGCACTTCCTCGCGGGCAAGGGCTGCGAGCGCCTGCGCACAGGCCACCTTCATGGCGTCATTGATGGTTGTCGCCCGCACATCCAGCGCACCGCGGAAGATATAGGGGAAGCCGAGCACGTTGTTGACCTGGTTGGGATAATCCGACCGGCCCGTGGCAATGATGGCGTCGTCGCGGATGGCGGCGACCTCTTCCGGCGTGATTTCCGGGTCCGGGTTGGCCATGGCGAAGATGATCGGGTTCGGGGCCATGGCGCGCACCATATCTTCCGTCAGCGCACCCTTCACCGACACGCCAAGGAATACGTCCGCGCCCTTCAGCGCCTCATAGAGGGTGCGGGCATCGGTCTTCACTGCATGGGCGGACTTCCACTGGTTCATGCCGTCGGTGCGGCCCTGATAGATGACACCCTTGGTGTCGCACAGGATGACGTTCTCATGCGGGACGCCCAGCGCCTTGACGAGTTCGATACAGGCAATACCGGCCGCGCCCGCGCCGTTGCAGACGATGCGCACCGACTTCAGATCACGGCCCGTCAGATGCAGCGAGTTGATGAGGCCGGCAGCTGCGATGATCGCGGTGCCGTGCTGGTCGTCGTGGAAGACGGGAATATCCATCAGCTCGCGCAGGCGCTGCTCGATGATGAAGCATTCCGGTGCCTTGATGTCCTCAAGGTTGATGCCGCCAAAGGAGGGGCCGAGATAGCGCACGGCGTTGATGAACTGGTCCGCGTCTTCCGTATCGACCTCGAGGTCGATGGAATCCACGTCGGCAAAGCGCTTGAACAGCACTGCCTTGCCTTCCATCACCGGCTTGGAGGCAAGCGCCCCGAGATTGCCGAGGCCGAGGATGGCGGTTCCGTTGGAGATGACCGCAACCAGATTGCCGCGTGTCGTGTAGTCATAGGCTCGCGACGGATCTTCCGCGATGGCCCGCACGGGCACTGCCACACCGGGGGAGTAGGCGAGCGACAGATCGCGCTGCGTCGCCATCGGCTTGGTGGGGTTGATTTCGAGTTTGCCGGGCTTGCCTTCCTGATGGAACAGCAGGGCCTCCTGGTCTGTAAAGCTGACGCCTGTCTTGCCCTTCTTGCCTGATGACGACATGGTCTGGCCGGTCCTTCCCTCGTGCTGCGAAGCGTTCGCTTCTCTTATCTGGACCAAGACCTTATCCCCGGAAAATTACCGCCTCAAGGCACCTTTGGGCACAGGAGCTGTGAAAGCTGCGGAGGGCTTTGGTAGGGTCCGCACATGCCGACCGATCAGAGCCCCTACACCCCCGCCCCGAACGATCCCGCATCCGGCGCGAGCGATGCCCGCGTGACGCCGATGATGGCGCAGTTCATCGAGATCAAGGCCGCCAATCCGGACAGCCTGCTGTTCTACCGCATGGGCGATTTCTACGAGATGTTCTTCGAGGATGCCGAAATCGCCTCGCAGGCGCTGGGCATCACGCTGACCAAGCGCGGCAAGCATCAGGGTGAGGACATCCCGATGTGCGGCGTGCCGGTGCATGCGGCAGACGACTACCTGCAGAAGCTGATAGGCCTTGGCCACCGGGTTGCCGTCTGCGAGCAGATGGAAGACCCGGCAGAGGCGAAGAAGCGCGGTTCGAAATCGGTCGTGCGGCGCGATGTGATCCGCCTTGTCACACCCGGCACGCTGACCGAAGAGCGGCTGCTGAATGCGGGGAGCAACAATTTCCTGCTGGCGCTGACAAGGCTGCGCGCCGGCGCTGACACTGCCGATGGCGTCTTCGGCCTTGCGTGGATCGACATGTCCACCGGCAGCTTCCAGGTGGCGGAGACGGATCTGCAACGGCTTTCGGCCGACCTTGCCCAGATCGATCCGCGTGAAATCGTGCTGCCGGACAATCTCTTGCAGGAAACCGAAATCCGCCATCTGGTGGAAGGGCAGGGCGCTGCCATTTCGCCGGTGCCGCGTGCCTTCTTCGACGGGGCAACGGCGGCGGACCGGCTGGCGAATTATTTCCGGGTGAAGACCCTCGACGGTTTCGGCAATTTCTCCCGCGCCGAGTTGACCGCAGCGGCCGGCATTCTCGCCTATGTGGAGAAGACCCAGCTGGGCGAGCGCCCGCCGCTGGACCCGCCCACCCGTGAGGCGGCACGCGGGCGCATGCTGATCGATCCGGCCACCCGCGCCAATCTTGAACTGACGCGCACCCTTTCCGGCGAGCGGCAGGGCAGCCTTCTGTCGTCCATCGACCGCACGGTGACAGGCGCAGGCGCACGCCTGCTGGCCAGCCGTCTGGCCGGGCCGCTCACCGATCCGGCCGAAATCGCCACGCGGCAGGACTCCGTCGGCTTCTTCCTCGACAACGAGATCCTGCGCGACAGCCTGAGGGCCGAGCTGAAGGCCGCGCCCGATCTGGCCCGTGCCCTGTCCCGTATCGCCATGCAGCGCGGCGGCCCGCGTGACCTTCTGGCCATTGCGCAAGGGCTTGAGGCAACGGCACGTATTCTGACGCAGATGAAGAGTGCGGAGGATCTGCCGCCCGAACTCGCCAATGCCTGGCGCGATCTTGCCGCCGCGCCCCATGATCTGGGCGCCGAGCTGAACCGTGCGCTTGATCCCGAACCGCCTCTGCTCAAGCGCGACGGCGGGTTTGTGGCGGCTGGCTATGATGCCAATCTGGATGAGTTGCGTGATCTGCGTGATGCCTCGCGCAAGGTGATTGCCCGGCTTCAGGCGGAATATTCCGAAGAGCTGGGCCTGCGCTCGCTCAAGATCAAGCACAACAACGTGCTGGGCTGGTTCATCGAAGTGCCGGCCGGACAGGCGGACAAGCTGTCTGCTGATCCGGCACGGTTCATCCACCGCCAGACAATGGCGGGCGCCATGCGCTTCACCACGACGGAACTCGCCGATCTGGAATCGCGCATCGCCAGTGCGGGCGAGCGGGCGCTGGCCATCGAGCTGGAGATCTTCGACCGGCTTGCCGCGCAGCTTGTGGCGGATAGCGAGCCGGTGAAAGCGGCAGCCCGTGCGCTGGCCGTGATCGATGTGGCCGCAGCCCTGTCGAAGCTGGCGCAGGACGAGAATTACTGCCGCCCGCTGGTGGACATGACCCTTGCCTTTGCCATTGAGGGCGGCCGCCATCCGGTGGTGGAACAGGCGCTCAGGCGCGGCGGCGGCGATACCTTTGTGGCCAATGACAGCAACCTCGGGCCGCAGGGCAAGGAAGCATCGGGCCAGATCTGGCTGATCACCGGTCCCAACATGGCCGGTAAGTCCACGTTCCTGCGGCAGAATGCGCTGATTGCGGTTCTGGCGCAGATGGGCAGTTTTGTGCCTGCCGCCAGCGCTCATCTGGGCGTGGTGGACCGGCTGTTCTCCCGCGTCGGCGCGGCGGATGATCTGGCACGCGGCCGCTCCACCTTCATGGTGGAAATGGTGGAAACGGCAGCCATCCTCAATCAGGCGGGCGAGCGGGCACTGGTCATTCTGGACGAGATCGGGCGCGGCACGGCCACTTTCGACGGCCTGTCCATCGCCTGGGCTGCCATCGAGCATCTGCACGAGGTGAACCGCTCCCGCGCGCTCTTTGCCACCCACTACCACGAGCTGACCGCGCTGGCCCAGCGCCTGCCACGGCTGACCAATGCCACCGTCTCCGTGAAGGAGTGGAACGGCGACGTGGTCTTCCTGCACGAGATCATCCCCGGTGCGGCAGACCGGTCCTATGGCATTCAGGTAGCCAAGCTTGCGGGCCTTCCGGCGGCAGTGGTGGAGCGGGCAAAGTCCGTTCTCTCCCAGCTTGAGGAAAAGGACCGCCGCTCCCCGGCGGAAACCCTGATCGACGAGCTGCCGCTTTTTGCCGCCGTCGTCCAGACCACCAAGGCCGCTGCCACAACACCCGTGGCCAAGGCCGATCCAGTGCTTGAGGCGCTCGGTGAGATCAATCCCGATGACCTCACCCCGCGTGAGGCGCTGGAAGCGCTTTACCGGCTGAAGGCCCTCAAGGCAAAGGGCTGACGGCGTAGGGGTGATGCAGAAAAGGTCAGGCCTGCTCAACCTTGCGGGCCTGCCACAGGCCGCTGTCGATGGCCTCATGCACCAGTTCGATGACAAGCCGCTGCACTGCTTCCAGTGCATAGGAAGACGGGCGGTCTGCCATCTGGCACAGATGCAGTGTGCGTGACAGTTCGGGCATGATGATGGGCCGGACGGCGAGGGCACCGGTCTCGATATGCTCTTGCAGGAACAGCCGGGTGCCGATGGCGCAGCCAAGCCCCTCAATCAGTGCCCCGCCGATCGCATGCACCGAGTTGAGCTGGAAGCGCGCACTTCCTTCAAGCTTCTTCAGCAGCGTTGCATCTTCGACCAGCGCACGCGCCGAAATGCCCTGACGCAGGATGATCATCGGCAGGCCGAGCGTGTCATGGAAGGCGATCGGGAGGCCCGTTTCGCCAATGATGGCTTCCTGCCCGATCAGCACCATGCTTTCCTCCAGCACGGGAACCGACTTCAGCCGCGGATCTGTGGGCGGATTGTAGACCAGAGCCATGTCCACATCGGCCGCCAGAAGATACGCAAGTGTCGTGCCGGACAGGCTTTCGGAAAGCGAAAGGTTGAGCTTCGGGTAGCCTGTCAGGATACGCCGCAGAAGTGGCACGCCAATAGCCTTGACCGCCGAATAGGCCATGCCGATGGTCACGTCACCGGCAACCTCGCCGCCTGAAGCCTTGATGTCCCTTTCGGCGGCTTGCATGGCGCGCAGGATGGCCTTTGCGTGGGTGTAAAGCCGCTCGCCCGCTGCCGTGGGCTCAAGCCCGCGTGGCCTGCGATGAAAGAGCTTCTGGCCGAGTTCAGTCTCGAGATTGGCGAGGTGATGGCTCAGCGCCGAGACGGCGATGCGCAGTTCGCCAGCAGCAGTCGTGAGGCTGCGTCTTTCAAAGATCGCCTCGAAGTAGCGGAGCTGGCGCGTGTCCATGGTTTCTCGATTTTAGAATGAAGCCTTATAAACTTTATAATTTTTCTACTCCGAGTCGAGCGCTAACTTGCTCCCGTGCTGCCGCCAGGCACTGGGAGGAATAGCAGGTGACGGAACCGTTCAAGCCGCTCGAAGGCATCCGCATCGTCGAGATGAGCCACATGATCATGGGGCCGTCCTGCGGCATGTTCCTTGGCTTTCTTGGTGCCGAAGTGATCAAGGTCGAGCCGCCGGAGGGCGACAAGACCCGCTATCTGTCCGGTATGGGCCGCCCCATGTTTCCGCTTTTCAATCGCGGCAAGAAGTCGGTCCAGCTTGATCTGGCCAGCGGGAGCGGACAGGCCGCGCTCCGCAAGCTTCTGTCCAGCGCCGACGTCTTCATTGAGAATTTCCGCGACCAGTCGCTGGCAAAAATGGGCGCGGACGGCGAGATGCTGCGGCGCGAATTTCCCGGGCTGATCGTTGCCTCGCACAAGGGCTTCCTGCGCGGCCCCTATCAGGACCGCACGGCGCTGGATGAGGTCGTCCAGATGATGACGGGCCTTGCCTACATGACCGGGCCGTCTGGCCGCCCGTTGCGGGTCGGGTCTTCGGCGAATGACATCATGGGCGGGCTTTTTGGCGCCTTTTCGGTTCTGGCTGCGCTGCTGGAGCGCAAGGAAACCGGCAATGGCCGCAATCTGCGCATCGGTCTGTTCGAAAATTGCCTGCTGCTTGTTGCCCAGCACATGGTCCAGTTCGAACTCGAAGGCACGTCACCGCCACCGATGCCGGAACGGGATTTTTCCTGGCCCGTCTATGACATCTTCGACACTTCGGATGGAAAACAGGTTTTCGTCGGTGCCGTGACCGAGGGCCAGTGGGCCACGCTTTGCACGTTTCTGGGTCTGCAGGAGCTGCTGGACGACCCTCGCCTGCAGACGCGCATGGACCAGATCACCGCCCGCAGCTGGACCATACCCGTCGTTGCCAGCGCCATCGCCACCCATGATGCGGAAAGTCTCGGCAGGCAATTCGAGGCGCTAGGCATCCCCTATTCGCCGATCGCCAAGCCTGCCGACATGTATGACGATCCGCATGTGATGCGACCGGGCGGGCTTGCCACATCCCGCATGCCGGACGGCTCGACCTTCCGCGCTCCGTCCCTGCCGTTCGAGGTGGATGGCGAAATGCTGACCGGTGGCGGCGACCTGCAAAGGGTTGGGCAGGATACGGAGACGGTTCTGGCCGGGCTCGGCCTGGATGCGGCAGAGATCATCGCCGCCCGCGGCAAGGCAAAGGAGCGGGCAGCATGACGCGGCTGCGCGATGTCTATCCTGCCGGGCAGGTGGTGCTGCGGGAAGTCGGGCTGCGCGACGGGTTGCAGCTCGTGAAGTCCTATCCTTCGACGGCGGCCAAGATCGAATGGATCAACCGTGAGTACGCGGCGGGCGTGCGCAATTTCGAGGTTGGCTCCTTCCTGCCGGCCTCACGCTTCCCGCAGTTTGCCGATGTGCAGGAGGTGCTGGCTGCAGTGAAGGCCCTGCCCGGCGCCCATGCGGTTGGTCTCGTCCTCAATGACCGGGGCGCGGATGATGCGCTGGCAGCCGGGGTTGACGAGATCATGTGCGTTGTCTCGGCAACCGAAGCGCATTCGCAGGCCAACACCCGCCGCAGCCGCGCCGAAGCCATTGCCCATGTGAAGCGGATTTGCGCGCTGCGCGATCAAAGCCGCCACCGGCCACTGGTCAATGCCGGCATTGCCATGGCCTTCGGCTGTTCGATCACGGGGGCGGTCGATCCGGAAGAGGTGGCTGGCCTTGCCGGGGCGCTGTTCGAGGCTGGTGCCGATATTGCCGGGCTGGCCGATACGGTCGGCTTTGCCGGACCGGATCAGGTGGCGGCATTGGTCAAGCGTACGCGCAGCATTGCAGGGGGCCGCGAAGTTGCGATCCATCTGCACGACACCCGCGGCATGGCCATGGCCAATGCGTCGGCGGCTCTCGATGCAGGCTGCCGTATTCTCGACGGGTCGCTCGGGGGGCTGGGAGGCTGCCCCTTTGCGCCCGGCGCCACCGGCAACGCCGTGTTTGAAGATCTAGTTTTCCTGTGTGAATCCAAGGGTTTTGCCACGGGCATCGACCTCGGGAAGCTGATCGGGGTCCGGGAGATTCTTGAACGGGAAATGCCTTTAGAAACGCTGCACGGCCAGCTGGCCCGCGCAGGGCTGCCCCATGCCGCCGGAGCAGGGGCAATGTAAGCCTGAGATAAACAGGTCAAACCGGGAGGAAACGATGATGACCAGAACATTCCTTGCAACGCTGTTCGCAGCAACAGCCATGACAAGCGCAGCAAGTGCTGCGGAACTGATGCGCTGCAGCCATCAGCTGCCGCCGGGCCACCACATCGCTGAAGTCGTCGATCGATGGGCGGCAGAAGTGGAAACCCTGTCCAACGGCGAGATCGACGTGCAGGTTTTCGGGGCTGACAGCCTCGTGAAGGCGAATGACAACATTCTTGCCGTTGCGCGGGGCGAGATTGAATGCGCCTTCTCGCTGAACTTCCAGTGGGGCAAGACCCTGCCCCTGATGAACGTCACGATTGGCCCCTACACTATGTCCTCCATCGAGGCCTGGAAGAAGTGGCCGGACTCGGAAGCTGCGGCCTATCTTGAAGGCAAGCTCCTCGACAAGGGCGTGAAGAACATCGCATGGATGTTCCAGACCAATGTCAGCGTCTTCACGTCCAAGGGCAAGGCACTGATGAAGCCCGACGATTTCAAAGGCCTGAAGATGCGCGGGCTTGGGCCTGCATTCGACCGTGGCCTGACAGCCATGGGTGCCTCGACCGTGTCGCTGCCCGGCAGTGAGGTCTATCAGGCGCTGGCAACCGGCGTGATCGATGCTGCGGTGACGGATGTCGCAGCGGCCTATTCACGCCGCTACTACGAAGTGCAGGACCACATGACGGTGGTGCCTGTTCTCGCAGCCTATCTGCACGGCTACGTGACGCCATCCTGGTATGAGGGCCTGTCTGACACCCAGAAGACAGCGATTGACGAAGCGGGCAAGAAGGCTGCCATCTGGGCAATTGAAGCGTCCGAGAAAGCTTCCGCCGATGCGCCGAAGCAGCTGGAGGAGAAGGGCGTGACCGTCCACATCGCCACCAGCGAAGAGAACGAAGCCTTCCGGGCGGCGATGCAGCCTGCATTTGAAGAGGGCTTTGCGGCCGAGACCGGCGAGGAAGGCCGTGAACTTCTGGCGCTGATTGCAAAGATTCAGTAGCGCCAATGAAGGGTCCTGCTGAAAGGGAGGGAGGGGCAATCGCCTCTTCCTCACCTGCAGACCGCTTCGCCGCCGCGATTGCCGGCGCGGGAGGTCTCGTAAGCTCCGTCCTGATCCTGGTGGTGCTGGTGATCACCGCCGCCGGCGTCTGGATGCGATACGTGATTGGCCAGCCTATTGCCGGTATCGAGGAAGCGACCGGCTTTTTCGTCGTGGCTATCGTCATGTTCGGTGCGGCGGAAGCCTCACGCAGGGGGGATCATATCCGCATCGACATGATCCTGGACAAGGCCCCGCCCCGGCTGCGCCGCTGGCTTGATGTCTGGGCAGAGCTTTCGGTGCTGGTCTTTTCGGCTGCGCTGCTGGTGACCGCCTGGCACACGGTATCGTTCTCGCGCCGTTTCGGCGCCTATTCACCCGGCTATCTCGAACTGCCCATGTGGATTCCGCAATCGGCGATGATCGCTGGCGGCGTCCTGATCTCGCTGGTGTGCCTCGCGCGCCTCTTCATTCTCCTGCGTGGAGGCAGGACATGACCCTCGTCATCCTGGGCTCGCTGATCGTCCTGCTTCTGACCGGCATGCCGATCTTTGCCGCTCTCGGTCTCACCTCGCTCGCCATTCTCTGGGTTTTCGAGGGCAAGGTCTGGGCGATGGCCGACACGGTCTTTGCATCCCTCAACAATCCCCTGCTCGCCACAATCCCGATGTTCGCCTTCATGGCGCATGTGATGATCAAGGCGAAGGTCGTCGATGATCTCTACGAGATGTCGAACAAGCTGGTCGGCCACGTCAAGGGCGGGCTCGGCTTTGCAACGATCCTCTGCTGCACGATCTTTGCCACGATTTCGGGTTCGTCCGTGGCCACCGCGCTCACCATCGGCACCACCGCCATCCCGCAGATGCAGCGTTTCGGCTACCGCCCGCGCGATACCTACGGAATCATCGCAGCCGGCGGCACGCTGGGCATCCTGATCCCGCCATCAAGCCCGATGATCCTTTATGCCGTCGTCACCAATGCCTCGATCGGCGGTCTGTTCCTCGCCGGCATTTTGCCCGGCCTGCTGATCGCGATCTTCTTTGCAGTCTTTTCCTGGATTCAGGCAAACGCCCATGGCGAGACGCAGACGCAGGACTGGCCAGGGACGCGCGCGGTCCTTGCTGCCTTCTGGAAGTCGATCTGGGCAGTCATGATGCCACCGGTTATTCTGGGCGGCATCTATTTCGGCATCTTCACCGCCGCAGAAGCGGCAGCCGTGGGGGCCGTCTATGCGCTGCTCGTCGCTGTCCTCGTCTACCGGAACGTGTCGCTCCGCGATCTTGGCGAATGCGTGTGGGAGACCATGCGCACCTGCGCCATGCTGTTCATGATCATCGCGGCTGCCGGCATGTTCGGTCATGCGATCACCATCATCCGGCTGCCGGCTGAGGTGATGGAAACCGTGGCTGCGCTCGAACTGTCGCAGACCGGCTTCATTCTGGCCGTCATGATCGCGATCTTCATCCTGGGCATGTTCCTCGAGACGATTGCCATCATCCTGATCACGACACCGATCATCCTGCCTGCAATGACCGCCCTCGGTATTGACCCGATCTGGTACGGCATCATGCTGATGATCAACCTCGAACTGGCCCTGATCACGCCGCCAGTCGGCATGAATCTTTTTGTCCTCAAGGGGATCACGGGCGCACCGCTGATCCAGATCATGCGCGGTGCTGCGCCCTATGTCGGCATCCTGATCTTAGGTCTCTTCATCGTCTGGCTGTTTCCGCAGCTGGCGCTCTGGCTGCCGCAGCAATCCGGCTTTGGGAGCTAGGCGGAGACTTTCCCGTTTCTGCCGTGATGAAGAAGATCCATGGCACTGGCCGCGTCCTGCGGCCAGTGCCGGACAGCACCTGTGGAAGGGGCTGGCGCAGAGCCGTCAAATCGTCTTATTCTGGTGGTCCCTCCATTCAGGGTGCAGACCGTGTGCTGCGCCTTGCCCTTGCCGGTCTGTCCGGCCCGGACCATCTCATGTCTTTCGTCCTGCAGCTGCCCCGTCAGGCAGTCCTCATTCTGCTGCTCGTCTTTTTCGGCGCGCTGTGCACCTCTTCGCTCATTCCGGCGATGGGCTATTTCATCGTCGAGGGCTTGAAGCAGGAGCCCTGGCAGATCGGCCTCTACACCGGGCTCGTGGCGCCGCTGACCATGGTGGTGAACCGGACCTTTGGTGAAAAGCTGGATGGCGCGGTGGCGGTGAAGCCGCTGCTGCTGATCTCAATCCTGGCCTATATGGCGATGGCCCTGCTGCTTGCGGCCATTCCGGATTTTCTGGTGCTGGTGCTTGCCGGTGCGCCGATCATGGCGGTGGCCAATGGCGCGACCTCGACCGAATTCACCTATGGCCGCCTCTATGCGGAGCGGACCGGCCTTGATATTGCCGAGTATAACGCCTGGCTGCGCATGGTGGTGTCGCTAGCTTGGGTCATCGGGCCGTCCATGACCTTCATTCTATTTGATCTTGCCGGCTTCCGGGTGGCCTATCTGATTTCGGCAGGCTTTGCGGTGATCTGGCTTGTGCTGTGGCATCTAGGCGTGCCTGGGGACTTCCGCGCGCCGCAGCGCCAGCGCGGCGCAGCTGGGCTGGAGGGCATCGACTGGCCCATCCTGCTGGCGGCTTTCACCTGTACGCTTTTTGCCGTTGGCAATGTGCTCTTCACCGCCGCGATGCCGCTCTATTATGTCAAGGAAGTGGGCTTGCCCGGCTATACGCCCGGCCTGTCACTGTCTTTCAAGTGCATCGTCGAGGTGATCGCAATCTTCCTTGCCGCACGCATTGCCGCGCGCTTCGGCTCAAGGACAGTGCTCTACGGCGCTTCGCTGCTCGCTGTGGTCACCTTCCTGCTGTTCACCCAGATCAGCAGCGTGCTGCATGTGGTGATCCTCTCGGCCATAGAGGGGCTTTACTATGGCCTTTTCGCCGGGGTCGCGATTTCCTTCGTGCAGAGCTATGCCCCGGACAAGCCGGGACGGGCCACCGCGCTCTACATGAACGGGCTGTTTCTCGGCTCCTTCATCGGCTCGGTTTCGATGGGCCTGATTGCCAGCGCCTTTGATTTCCGGACCGTTGTCTTCGTGGCAGCCGGCAGCGGCCTTGCCGTGCTGGTGGCCCTCAGCCAGCTGCGACCGCCGCGCAGCGCGACCTGAAGCGCCGGTGCTGCCTCAGCCGCCGTAACCGGAAATGAGACGCCGGGCCTCGGCGTTGACGGCCGCTTCCGTTGCCGCATATTCGCCCTGCCGCTGCATCAGACGGAAACGCAGGTCCTGGATATCGAACCGGCCATCGCTGATCCGGTCGCGGAGGCGGTCTGCCTTCTGGCGGCAGGCGTTGCGCTCTTCGGGACTGCCGGAGCCGCAATCGAGCCGTGACAGGTCGAAGCGGGCGCTGTCTGTAGAGGATTCCAGATACCGCAGGCGGGATTCGACATTTTCGACCTCCCGCCGGGCGGAATAGATGCGGTTGCCGAGCTGATAGGCATATTCAAACTGACCGGCCAGAGCAGGCGGGCAGATGTCCCCCTTGCTGTCGCCCTGCCGGCCAATGTTGAAACCATTGAGCGGAGTGCAATAAATCTGCACACCCTCCTGCCAGCCGGACTGGTAGGCCGCCGGATCAGGGGAAATGCCATATTGGCCGCAGTCTTCCGCCACCTTGGAGATGCGATTGGCCGCATGGCCGGACGCAGCATCAGCCCGGCCCAGCGCGCGCCAGTCCCCGGCCTGACACTGTTCCTTTGAAACCGTGTCGCAGCCGCCCAAAAGCAGCGCAATGCCCATGGCCGCAGCGGCCCCCAGCCAGAATTTCATGCAATGCCTCCCCTAGATGCCCAGACCAGAGTGATACGCCTTGCCGGTGAGAACCGGAAGTCCGGTTTCCGGCAAATTATGGGTCAAATATCAGGAAATGGCCGGGATACGCCCCGCCTTGGCATCGGCAATGGCTGCGGCAAAGGCAGTGGCAAAGCTTGTCCGGTCCGGCGGATTGAGGAAGTCGCCGATGCCTATGGTGTCACCGCGTGCGCTCAAGGTAATCCGGGTGACGCCTTCATCTTCAAGCCGCGTCATCGAAAGCCGCACCCAGAACGGGTTAAAACGGTATTCCTGCCGCTGACGGCCCGGCCCGATCTTGCGGACGACAATCTCGTGCGCACTGACCGTCACTTCCTCGCAGCGGTTGGCCGCCGCATAGTTCAGCCGGAAAGCCACCCAGACCAGCAGCACATCCAGCCCGAAGAAACCGAAGACCGGCCATGCGCCGATGGAGAGGAACAAAAGCCCGGCGGCGAAACAGACCGCCCCCGTGGCCAGCATCAGCACCAGAAAACCCTTCGGCCCCAGCGAGCGGTGCGGCGTCAGCACGGCAGCAAAGAGCGGACGCTCGCCCGGCGCCAGCGCCGCGTCATCAGGACCGTCAGGATTGCTCTTGGTGCCGCTCATGAGAAAGCTTTATAGAGGATGCATGACGCAAGCAAAGATCACAAAAGCACCAAAAAAGGGCAAGACCGCTGCTGCGGCGGCGAAAGCGCCCGCTCCGGCGCGGCGCAAGAAGGCCGCGCCCCGCTACTCGAAGGCCGAAATCCACGCGATCTTCGACCGGTTCCACACCGAAAATCCGGAGCCCAAGGGCGAACTGGATCATGTGAATGCCTTCACGCTTCTGGTTGCCGTGGTCTTGTCCGCGCAGGCGACGGACGTGGGCGTGAACCGGGCGACGAAGACCCTTTTCCGTATCGCCGATACGCCGGAGAAGATGCTGGCGCTGGGCGAGGACCGGGTGCGCGAGGAGATCCGCACCATCGGCCTGTTCAAGACCAAGGCGAAGAATGTCATCGCCTTGTGCGAACAGCTGCTGCGTGATCACGGCGGCGAGGTTCCGGAAAGCCGCGAGGCGCTGGAGGCGCTGCCCGGCGTTGGCCGAAAGACGGCGAATGTGGTGCTGAACATGGCCTTTGGCCATCCGACCATTGCGGTGGACACGCATCTGTTCCGCCTGGGCAACCGCATCGGCATTGCTCCCGGCAAAACGCCGCTGGCGGTGGAACTGGCGATGGAGAAGATCGTGCCGGCCGAATATGGGCTGCACGCCCATCACTGGCTGATCCTGCATGGCCGTTACATCTGCAAGGCCCGCAAGCCGGAATGCGCGCGCTGCCTGATCTATGACCTGTGCAAGAGCCATGAGAAGGTGCCGATGGATGCGGTGCCGGACATTGCGCTGCGCACGGCGGCGGAGATTGCCGCAAGACAGGCCGGGGCAGAAGCACAGGCCGGGATACAGGCAGGGGCACTTGCGGCATCATGAAAGTCCCGGACTGTCCGCAGCTTTCCTTCCGTCCGTTCGAGCTTTCCGACGCTGAGTTCCTCATGCGGCTGATGAACGATGCCGCGTTCATCGAACACATCGGCGACAGGGGTGTGAAGCGGATCGAGGATGCGCGAAATTACATCCGCAGCGCCATCCGCCCGGCCTACCGGCGCGGCGGTTTGGGTTTCTGGGTGATTTCGGACAAGGCCAGCGGCATGGATCTGGGCATGGCGGGGCTGACCAGGCGCGACAATCTGGATCTGCCGGATCTCGGCTATGCCCTGCTGCCGGAGGCGCGCGGACAGGGACACGCCCTGGCGGCCTCCCGGGCCGTACTTGCCTATGGCTTTGGAACGCTGGCCCTGCCGCGCATTCTCGCCATCACCAGCCCGCAAAACGGGGCGTCAAACAGCCTGCTGGCCCGCCTCGGCTTTGATGTGGCCGTGCAGGATTACCGCCTGCCGAACGCGCCGGGACGGCCGCAACTGCTGCATTGCCTGGACAGGAAAAGCTGGGAGCGCGCGGCCTGAAAGATCAGGCTGCGCCTTTCGGACGCACGCGCACCACCACGTCGATACGCACGATCTCCATGCCCTCGGGGGCCTGGGGAACACGGCCGATGCCGATGCCATCATGCGGAATGTCAACGACCCGGTTCTCACCTTCCACGAAGAAGTGATGGTGATCATGGACGTTGGTGTCGAAATAGGTCTTGGTGCCGTCAATGGCAACTTCCCGCAGCAGCCCGGCTTCGGTGAACTGGTGCAGGGTGTTGTAGACCGTGGCCAGCGACACCGGCACGGAAGCGCGGACCGCCTCCTCATGCAGGATTTCCGCAGAGATGTGGCGGTGGCCCTTGGAATAGAGCAATTCAGCAAGAGCGACACGCTGACGCGTCGGGCGCAGCCCGGAATCGCGCAGCATTTCAGTCACATCATGGCTGTGGTGGTGGTCGGCGTGATCGGGCGCGGTCATGTCTGACTTTGGATCTCTGTCTCGTCGGCCAGCCTCAGCGGCGGAACCTAGTGCTATTCATAGGCATTCGCAGCGCGGTGCTTTGAAGGCCTGTCCTGATGGTCTCTATGGCCCTTTGTAGGGGACTTTTTCATATCAACAATTCAATTTTGCCATTTCTTGGACCGCGAATGCAAGTTTTTCCTTGAATTGCCGGTCAAATGTCCTCCCGGCAGCGTGATGAGACGGCTCCGGCAGGCCACAAAAGTGGCTGTCCATGCTCCGGTCAGGCCCGCCGCGGACCGCACCGGGCCCTCTGGAAAGGCACCAGCCGCAAATGACGCAGCGATATCCTTGCCTTCAGGCCGCGCTTTCGGCTCTCTTGTGCGTTTGGTGATCTTTCGAAGCTGCACCTGCTGTGTTAGGAAGGCCTCGAACACATGACTGCAGAACCGCCTGCCCATGCGGCAGAAAATGCAAGCCTCAGCGGGCGGGCAAACAAGAAGATAAACGGGAACGGAATGACCGAACGGCGCTCGAGCTACGAATATGAAGACCTCCTTGCCTGTGCACGCGGGGAATTGTTCGGACCCGGCAACGCGCAGCTGCCGCTGCCGCCCATGCTGATGTTCGACCGGATCACGGAGCTTTCCGAGACCGGCGGCGAGTTTGACAAGGGCTTTGCGCGCGCCGAATTCGACATCAATCCGGACCTGTGGTTCTTCCCCTGCCACTTCCAGGGCAATCCGGTGATGCCGGGCTGCCTCGGCCTTGATGCCCTGTGGCAGCTGACCGGTTTCTACCTTGGCTGGCTTGGCCTCGAGGGCAAGGGCATGGCCCTGTCCACCGGCGAGGTGAAGTTCAAGGGCATGGTCACGCCGTCGGTCAAGAAGGTCGAGTATGGCGTCGATTTCAAGCGCATCATGAAGGGCAAGCTCGTGCTCGGCATCGCGGATGGCTGGCTGAAGGCCGATGGCGAGCAGATCTACAAGGCGACCGACCTGCGGGTTGGCCTCGCCAAGACCTGATACCATATCAGCCCATGGGTGCGGCTTGCCCGCGCCCATCCAACATCTGACGAATGAGTTTGCTGCCGCGCCGCCGCGCGCATGGGCAGCCTGGAAAGACAGGAGACCGCGATGAGGCGGGTGGTTGTTACCGGCATGGGTATCGTGTCCTCGATTGGCGACACGGCTCAGGAGGTTCTGGAGAGCCTGCAGGCGGGCCGTTCCGGCATCGTCAAGGCGCAGGAATACGCCGATCTCGGCTTCCGCTGCCAGGTGCACGGCGCTCCGAAGCTCAACCCCTTCGAGGCGCTGGACCGCCGCACCACCCGTTTCATGGGTCAGGGCGCCGCCTGGAACTACATCGCCATGCAGCAGGCGATTGCCGATGCAGGCCTTGAGGACAGCGACGTTTCCAACGAGCGCACCGGCATCATCATGGGCTCTGGCGGCCCGTCCACCTCTGCCATCGTGGAAGCGGCGGATATCACCCGCACGAAAGGCCCGAAGCGCATCGGACCGACGGCTGTGCCCAAAGCCATGTCGTCGACCAACTCGGCGACGCTGGCCACCCCGTTCAAGATCCGCGGCGTGAACTATTCCATCTCCGCAGCCTGCGCCACCACCAACATCTGCATCGGCAATGCGGCCGAGCTGATCCAGTGGGGCAAGCAGGACATCGTCTTTGCCGGCGGCGGCGAGGAACTGGACTGGACGCTCTCCTCCCTGTTCGACGCCATGGGCGCCATGTCGTCCAAGTACAACGAGACACCGTCCACCGCCTCGCGCCCCTATGACGCCAACCGCGACGGTTTCGTCATTGCCGGCGGTGCCGGTGTGCTGGTTCTGGAAGAGCTTGAGCACGCCAAGGCGCGCGGTGCCAAGATCTATGCCGAGATCGTGGGTTATGGCGCAACCTCTGACGGTTACGACATGGTGGCTCCCTCGGGTGAGGGCGCCGAGCGCTGCATGCGCCTTGCCCTGTCCACCGTGGACCTGCCGGTGGACTACCTCAATCCGCATGCCACTTCCACGCCGGTGGGTGACATCAAGGAGATCGAGGCGATCCGTGCCGTGTTCGGCGACAAGATCCCGCAGATTTCCGCCACCAAGGCCCTTTCGGGCCACTCCCTGGGAGCGGCAGGCGTGCATGAAGCGATCTATTCGATCCTGATGATGCAGCACAATTTCATCGCGGCCTCGGCCCATATCGAAACCATTGATCCCGCCTTCGCGGATATGCCGATCGTGCGCGAGCGCGTCGACAACGCCAAGCTTGATTGCGTTCTGTCCAACGGCTTCGGTTTTGGCGGCACCAACGCCTCCGTGGTTTTCAAACGATACGCTTAAACAGATTGATTGCCGGCGCGCCGGGGGCTTTCGAGAAGCCTTCCGGCCGCCTCATGAGCAGTCCGACAGGAGTTTTTTATGGAAGGGCTGATGAAGGGCAAGCGCGGGCTTGTCATGGGTGTCGCCAATGACCACTCCATTGCATGGGGCATTGCCAAGACCCTTGCCGCACATGGCGCCGAGATGGCCTTCACCTATCAGGGTGAGGCTTTCGGAAAGCGCATCAAGCCACTGGCCGAGTCCATCGGCTCCAGCATCCTGCTGCCCTGCGACGTGGAAGACATTGCTTCCGTCGACAACGTCTTTGATGTGCTGAAGGAAAAGTGGGGCAAGATCGATTTCCTCGTTCATGCCATTGCTTATGCGGACAAGACCGAGCTGCGCGGCCGCTATGCGGACACCAGCCGTGACAATTTCAGCAAGGCACTGCTGATTTCCTGCTTCTCCTTCACCGAAATCGTGAAGCGTGCAGCAGCCATCATGCCGGACGGCGGTTCCGTGGTGACGCTGACCTATGGCGGCTCCACCCGCGTCATGCCGAACTACAACGTCATGGGCGTTGCCAAGGCGGCACTGGAATCCTCCGTGCGCTACCTGGCGATGGACTATGGCGAGCAGGGTATTCGCATCAACGCGATTTCCGCCGGCCCCGTGCGCACGCTCGCCGGTTCGGTCATCTCGGATTCGCGCCTGATGTACAATTTCCAGAAGCGCCATTCGCCGCTGGCCCGCACCGTGACGCTGGACGAGATCGGCGGCTCGGGCCTCTATCTTCTGTCCGAACTTTCCGGCGGCGTGACCGGCGAGATCCACTTCGTCGACAGCGGCTACAACATCGTCTCCATGCCGCGTCTCGACGAGCTGAAGCGTCAGGACCGCAGCGACGACTGATCGTCCTGTCACAGGATTCACGTGAAACAGTCTCGTGAAACAGCAAAGGGGCCCGCGCGGCCCCTTTGTCATGTCGGCTGCTGAACGCGCTGCATCCGGTCAGTTGCTGATTTTCTCGTTGGGATAGACGCCGAAGAGCCGGACCTGCTCCACCCAGCCGTCATACCCACGGCCCTGAACACGGCACCAGGTGCCATTGCAGGACTTGATGTCCGTCAGCACCTTGGGCGCCAGATAGGCCCTGATGGCCGCCTCCGGACGCGGCTCCACATGCAGGGGCGTGTTCTCGCTTTGCTCCCATGGCGTCACGAGCGCCGTCCGGCGCGACGAGAGCAGGGTGTGGAACAGCCAGCCTTCCTTGCCTTCCCAATCGCGCACACGGCGCCAGTTCTCGAATTCCTGCGTGATTTCCACCGGCAGGCCGCCCTGAACATAGGTCCAGGATACCTCATGCTCGCGCGATGGGCCCATGCGCACATTTGCCCGGTCAGACTTGATGCTGACGAAACGGGGAAGCGGCAGGCCGGTAGAGCCGGTCTGGGCGGTCTGCGCCAGAACCTGCGGCGCAACGAGCACCAGCGCCGCGGCAGCGGCGGCCAGCAGCCGGAGTTTGCGGGCTATCGTGCCGGACAGGGTCTGATCAAACCGGGTCATGCCGTCCTCATTCACCTCTTCTGCGTTCCCTTTAGCGAAAGCCACCCCCCGTGGCCAGATGCAGCGGTGCGGTTTTGTCCCTCAATCGCCATCTGCGGCCTTCCGCCCCCGACCAAGGTCGATACTGGCCGAAGGGCTGGTCCCCTTGTTTCTCGCAGGCCATCTGATAAGGAAAACAGGAGCGAACCGCCATGCGGGGATACCGCACGGTGAGAACCTAGGTCCGTTAGGGTTAAAGCACCCTCAACGCAACGCAGAAGGCTAGTGGCATGGGCAAGAAGAAGCCTTTGGTTGTCGTGACGCGCAAGCTTCCCGATGTGGTCGAGACGCGGATGCGAGAGCTGTTCGAAACCCGCCTCAACGAAAGCGACCGGCCGATGACGCAGGCCGAGCTGGTGGAGGCCGTGCGGACGGCGGACGTGCTGGTACCCACCGTGACGGACCGGATTGACGCTGCCGTTCTGTCCCAGGCCGGGCCAAACCTCAAGCTCATCGCCAACTTCGGCAATGGCGTCGACAACATCGACGTGGTCAGCGCCAACAACCGCGGCATCAACGTTACCAACACGCCGGGGGTGCTGACCGAAGACACCGCCGACATGACCATGGCGCTGATCCTCGCCGTGCCGCGCCGGATCGCGGAAGGCATGAAGGTCATGGAAAAGGGTGAATGGACCGGCTGGTCGCCCACCTGGATGATGGGCCGCCGCATCTGGGGCAAGCGCCTCGGCATCATCGGCATGGGCCGGATCGGTCAGGCCGTTGCCCGCCGCGCCAAGGCCTTCGGCATGTCGATCCACTATCACAACCGCCGCCGCCTGCATTCGGACATCGAGGATGCGCTGGAGGCGACCTACTGGGACAGCCTCGACCAGATGCTGGCCCGGATGGACGTCGTGTCCGTCCACTGTCCGCACACCCCCGGCACCTTCCATCTGCTTTCGTCCCGCCGCCTGAAGCTGATGAAGAAGGACGCCTATGTGGTGAACACGGCCCGTGGCGAAGTGATCGACGAAACCGCGCTGATCCGCCAGCTGGAGTCAGGCGATCTGGCCGGCGCGGGCCTCGACGTGTTCGAGCACGAGCCTGCAGTGAACCCGAAGCTGGCGCAAATGCCGAACGTGCTGCTGCTGCCGCATATGGGCTCGGCCACCATCGAGGGCCGCATCGAAATGGGCGAGAAGGTCATCATCAACATCAAGACCTTCATGGACGGCCACCGCCCGCCCGACCGCGTCCTGCCCTCGATGCTCTGAGGAGCGGTACAGGATACGAAAAGAGGCCGGATAGGATGCTCTCCGGCCTTTTTGTTGGCTGTGATCCGCCACGCGGGTGCGGTGCTGAAAGGGGGCAACCGCTGCCGTATTCGTCATGCCATGACTTGATCATGGCATCCATTCCCTTGCCGCACACGCACAGAAAATTGAAATGCGGCGCGAAGGAAAACGTTTATTTTTCAAAGGCATGACTTGCAGTTGGCGTCACGGTATGGATGCCATGATCAAGTCATGGCATGACGGAGAGAGAAGAGAGAAGCCTGCGCAAGGCACAACTCTCCAGCCCCTTATTCCCCCGCAGGCTCGTATTTTTTCCAGAGGGCGCTGTCCCCCATCTTGGCGATGAAAGCCGCGTGGGCGGCCTTTTCGTCCTCTGTCAGCCGTGGTGCCAGCGGCTGGGGCCGGGGGCGGGCGGGGGCTGCCACAAGCGGGCCGCCGGAGGCATCGTCAGAGCTGCCGGACTTGCGTTCCGCCTCATCCATGAGCCCCAGCGCCGTCTGGCGGCCACCCAGCAGCTCCAGATAGACTTCCGCCAGCAGCTCACTGTCGAGAAGCGCGCCGTGCTTGGTGCGGCGGGAATTGTCGATGCCGAAACGCGAGCACAGCGCATCCAGCGAATAGGGGCCGGAGGAAAATTTCCGCCGCGCCATGGCCAGCGTATCGAGCACCTGACTCTGCGGGATCGGCGGACGGCCGAGCCGCCCCAGTTCCATGTTAATGAAGCCCATGTCGAACGAGGCGTTGTGGATCACCAGTGTCGCATCGCCGACAAAGGCGAGAAAGTCATCCGCAACTTCCGCAAATTTCGGCTTGTCCGAGAGGAACTCGGTGGAGAGGCCGTGAACGGCGAAGGCACCTTCCGGCACATCCCGTTCCGGGTTGATGTAGACGTGGAAGGTGCGGCCCGTGGCGACATGATTGATCAGTTCCACACCGCCGATTTCCACCAGCCGGTCGCCGCTGCGCGGGTCAAGGCCCGTGGTTTCGGTATCGAAGGCAATCTCGCGCATGGCTGTCTGTCATCCTGATGCACCGGCATCTGCCAGTATTCCGGGGCGAGTGTGGGAACGGACGGGGCAAGGCGCAAGGCTTTCCTAGGCTTTTCCCCGGTCGCTTGGCCGTTTGCGCCCAAGCTTTACCGGTCAGGCTTTTCCGGAAAGCGCGCGGATGACCGAACGGACCGCCCGTCGCGCCGGGTCCAGGCCGGAACCGGTCTCAATGATGAAATGCGCCCTTCGGCGCTTGTCCGCATCCGGCATCTGGCGGGCGAGGATGGCATCAAGCCGCTGTGCCGTCATGCCGGGGCGGGCGAGGGCCCGCTCGCGCTGAACCTCGGCGGGGGCAGACACGACAACCACCGCATCCATCCGCCGTTCGCCGCCGGTTTCGAACAGCAGCGGAATGTCCAGCACCACCATGCGGCGGCCTTCCGCCCTTGCCATGGCGAGAAAGTTCGCTTCCTCCTCATGCACCAGCGGATGGATGATGGCTTCCAGCCTTGCGATGGCCTCCGGCTTGCCCAGCACCGCTTCGCCAAGGCGCGTGCGGTCCACCTTGCCATCCGCCGTGGTGCCGGGAAAGGCGGCCTCGATCAACGGCACGGCGCGCCCGGCGTAGAGCGCATGCACGGCGGCATCAGCGTCATGCACCGGCACGCCGGCCTCGGCGAACATCTTCGCGGTGGCCGACTTACCCATGGCGATGGACCCGGTGAGGCCGAGGCGGATCATTCCGTGACACCCAGATCCTTGAGGATGAGGCTGCGCAGCTCCGCATCCACCTCCGGCCGGATGCCGAACCAGCGCTCGAAGCCATAGACCGCCTGATGCAGCAGCATGCCGAGGCCATCCACTGTGGGATTGCCGCGCTCGGAAGCCGCCTTCAGCAGATCCGTCTGCAGCGGCGAGTAGACCGCATCCGTCACCAGCGCCGTGCGGGGCAGGGAGGCAAGATCGATTTCCAGCGGCGGCTTGCCGGTCATGCCCAGTGATGTGGTGTTGACGAGGACAGAGGCTTGTCCAAGCACTGTCCCCAGCTTGTCCCACCCGTGAGCCACAACAGCGGATCCGAAATGATCAGCAAGAATGCTGGCCTTTTCCTCGGTTCTGTTGACAACATGAACTTGTGTGAAGCCCCGCGACAACAGTGCCCAGATGACTGCACGCGCTGCGCCGCCCGCGCCCAGAACCACGGCGGTGCCGCCGGCCTTGTCCCAGCCCGGGGCCCACTGGTCGAGATTGCCCAGGAAGCCGAGCCCGTCGGTGTTGGCGCCCATCAGGCGGCCGTCTTCCAGCCAGAGGGTGTTGACGGCGCCCATGGCTTTGGCAGCAGGGTCCAGCCAGTCGCAAAGCCCGGCCACCAGCTCCTTGTGCGGCACGGTGACATTGGCGCCGGTGAGGCCTGCGGCGGCAAGATCCCGGTAGAAGGCTTCAGCCCCTTCAGGCTCGACGCCCACCCGGATATACTCCCCCTCAAGCCCGTGCTTCTTCAGCCAGTAGCCGTGAACGAGGGGCGAGCGGGAATGGGTGACAGGCCAGCCGGTGATGGCGGCGCGGCGGATGGCAGTCATGGATGGATTTCTCCCTTCTCCCGCAGGAATCCAAGAAGGGGCAGCAGCGGCAGCCCGAGAATGGTGAAATAATCGCCCTCGATCCGCTCGAACAGGCGGATGCCAAGGCCCTCCAGCTGATAGCAGCCGACGCTCGACAGGGCCGCAGACCCGGCCATCGCCAGATAGGCATCAAGCTCCGCAGCGCTCAAGGCGCGCATCTGCAGGCGGGCGGTGGAGATATGGCTCCAGAGCACCTCGCCACCTTTCGCCACAACCACGGACGAATGCAGCTCGTGCGTCTTTCCGGCGAGCAGCGCCAGCTGGGCGCGGGCGGCGGCAAGATCAGCGGGTTTGGTGAAGCGGGTGGAGCCGAGCCCCAGCACCTGATCGGCACCGATCACCAGATCACCGGGGCGGCGCAGCGCCACATCCAGCGCCTTGGCCTTGCCAAGAACAAGGGCGATTTCCTGCGGTTCGGCACCGGCCTCCAGCAGCGGGCGCTCGATCTCGCGCTCGTCCACGCCTGCCGGATCGACGGCAAAATCAAGCCCGGCATTGCGCAGAAGTGTCGCGCGGATGCTGCTGCCGCTGGCCAGAACAAGGGTCATATGGGGAATTCCTCCAGGCTTTCCGTCTTGATCTTGGAGTTTGTCAGGGAGAAGTGGGCACCGGTTTTCCCGAAAAGACAAACGAAAACAAAGAAACCAGCATCACTCAGGCTCGAATTGATCCTGACTGACGCTAGAAGCCGCCAGCTTCCCGGGCAGTCTGACGATGGCCCCGGAACAGCTCCATGATCTCGGCTGCAGTCTCTTCAATGGAGCGGCGCGTCACATCAATCAAGGGCCAGCCCTGTTCGACGCAAAGCCGGCGGGTCGCGGCAATCTCGCGGGCAATCTCCCGCCGGTCCACATAGGTGTCACCGTAGCCATCGGCATTCAGGGACAAAACCCGGTTCTGGCGGATCTGCTGGATACGCTCCGGCGAAGCGATAAGGCCGACGACCAGCGGATAGCGGAGGCCGAGAAGCTGGTCAGGCAGGGGAATGCCGGGAACAATCGGCACGTTGGCGCATTTGATTCCACGGTTGGCGAGATAGATGCAGGTGGGTGTCTTGGAAGTGCGCGAAATGCCGACAAGGACGATATCGGCCTCTTCCAGCTTTCCGGCGATCTGCCCGTCGTCATGCATCATGGTGTAGTTCAGCGCGTCGATCCGCTTGAAATATTCCGCATCCAGCGCGTGCTGGCCGCCAATGCGGCGGGTCAGCGGCACATTGAGATAGGCCTGGAAGACGGCAAAGACCGGGTCGAGAATGTTGACGAAAGGCACGCCGATTTCGCGGCAGAACCGTTCCAGACGGCCGGAAATCTCCGGATCGACGAGGGTGTAGAGCACGATCCCCGGCGCAGACTCGATCTGAGCCGTCACCCGGTCCAGCTGCTTGTGGCTGCGCACCAGCGGATAGAGATGCTCGATGGACTGCACATCGTCATACTGGACCGTCGCCGCCCGGGCGACTGTCATCAGCGTTTCGCCAGTCGAATCGGACACGAGATGGAGGTGAAAGTAGTGTGTCGACTTTCCCACAACAAAACCTCACCGCTGTTGACGGGCGGGGACAAGTCACCCTTGTGGCCCCTGGAAGCCAAAACTTATGCCCGCTGGCTCTATCTTCTTAACAGAGCGTAAATTTCCGGCAACCGGCGCCGAAACGGTTTCCCGCACATGTGGATTAACATGGGCCTGACTCGTTGCTGACAGGTTATCCACTCATGCCCAATTCCTTAAGAGATCCTTAAAAAATGGGCATGTCTCTGATTTCATTCAGGTAACAGGTTCCGTACAATTTTAATAAAATCTGTTGTCCAGAAACTGCGGCGTTTTCTCCCGGCGCGAAAATGAGCTGAACCGATTGTGGACAACGAATGATCCCGGTAATCCACTCACAAGAATAAGAAACAGATTCAAATCAATCAGAGACTCCCTTTATAGGGGCCTGCCTGGGATAAAGGACAAAGCCATGAAGTCATCCGACCGTGCCGTCATGAGGGTGCTCGCAGGCGAACGCCTGTGGCCGCCTCCCATCTGGATGATGCGGCAGGCTGGACGCTATCTGCCGGAGTACCGGGAGGTCAGGGCGAAGGCGAAGAACTTCCTCGATTTCTGCTACAATCCGGATCTGGCAACCGAAGTCACGCTTCAGCCGATCCGCCGCTATGGCTTTGATGCATCGATCCTGTTCTCGGACATCTTCGTTGTTCCCGATGCCATCGGCTATCCGGTTCGCTTTGAAGAGGGACGTGGTCCTGTGCTTGAGCCCTTGAGCGAAGCGATCCTTGATAAGCTGGACCAGTCACGGGCAGACAAGCACCTCGATCCGGTCATTGAGACCGTAACGCGGCTGCGCCGCGAGCTCCCTGAGGAGACAACGCTTCTCGGCTTCTGCGGTGCCCCATGGACCGTTGCGTGCTATTCTGTCGCCGGACATACGACGCAGGACCAGACGGCAGCCCGTGTGGGTGCCTATCGCAATCCTGCCCTGATGCAGCGGTTCATCGATCAGCTGGTGACCGCCTCGATCCGCTATCTGATCCGCCAGCTCGATGCCGGCGCCGATGCGGTGCAGATCTTTGACACCTGGGCCGGGGTTCTGGATGAGGAAGGCTTCCGCAGGTGGTCTATCGAGCCCACCAGAGCGATTGTCGAGGGTGTGAAGGGTGCCCGCCCCGGCGCACGCATCATCGGCTTCCCGAAGGCCTCCTCGGCCCGTCTGGAGGCATATGTGGCCGGCACGGGCGTGGATGCGGTCGGCCTGGACTGGACCGCACCCGATCATGTGGCGCAGGCGATCCAGAAAAAGGTCCCGGTGCAGGGCAATCTGGACCCGATGCGGCTGGTGGCCGGCGGGGCCGCGCTTGATGAGGGCATCACCCATGTTCTGAAGGCGCTGGGGCAGGGGCCGCTGATCTTCAATCTCGGCCATGGCGTAACACCTGAAACCGATCCGGCGCATGTGGCACGGATGGTTAAACGCGTCCGTCAGGGCTGAGGAGGATAAAATGGATCTCTATCTCTGGCTCAAGTCGCTGCATGTCATCTCGATCATCGCCTGGATGGCCGGGATGCTCTATCTGCCGCGGCTCTTCGTCTATCACTGCAGCGCCGAACCGGGCTCAGCCCAGTCGGAAACCTTCAAGGTCATGGAACGCCGGCTGCTGAAGGCGATCATCAACCCGGCGATGATCGCGTCCTGGATCTTCGGCCTGTGGCTTGCCTATGAAATCAATGCCTTCAGGGATGGCTGGTTCCATGCGAAGCTGACGCTGGTTCTGCTGATGAGCGGTGCGCATGGATATCTGGCAGGACGGGTGAAGGTATTCGCGCGCGACGAAAACACAAAGCCTGCGAAGTTCTACCGGATCCTCAATGAAGTGCCGACGGTTCTGATGATCCTTATCGTCATTCTTGTGATTGGTAAGCCATTCTGATATGTCCGCGCCGTTCTGACGCAGCGGATACAATCGATTTGACCGGCCCCGCGAGAACAGAAGGCTCTTGCGGGGTTTCGTTTTAAGAGTTATGGTCCGCGTCAACTTCACGTAAGGTGCGCCGAGGCTCAAATCCCGGATACACCACTGCCGAAGCAAAGCCGGTTATCCCCTCGACCGGTCTTCCGTGACAGCTTCCACTTCTGTTTCCGTTTTCCCATTCCAGAACCAGAAGCGTCTTTTCACATACCCACCCTCCAACAGAGATTGATCCCTATTGATGCGGGAAATGAAACTCAAAGACCTCAAAGAGAAGACACCCACCGAGCTGCTGGCCTTCGCCGAAGAGCTCGAAGTCGAGAACGCCAGCACAATGCGCAAGCAGGAGCTGATGTTCGCCATCCTCAAGCGGCTTGCAGCCCAGGATGTTGAGATCATCGGCGAAGGTGTTGTTGAAGTACTCCAGGACGGCTTCGGTTTTCTCCGTTCGCCCGACGCAAATTATCTGCCGGGCCCCGACGACATTTATGTTTCCCCCTCGCAGATCCGGCGCTTCTCGCTTCGCACCGGCGATACGGTCGAAGGCCAGATCCGCAGCCCCAAAGAGGGCGAGCGCTATTTCGCGCTTCTCAAGGTCAACACGATCAATTTTGAAGATCCGGAAAAGACCCGCCACAAGGTGCATTTCGACAATCTGACGCCGCTCTATCCCGACGAGCGCTTCAAGATGGAAGTCGCCGACGCGGCCACCAAGGATCTTTCTTCCCGCATCATCGATCTCGTGGCACCGCTCGGCAAGGGCCAGCGCGCCCTGATCACCGCGCCGCCGCGCACCGGCAAGACGGTGTTCCTGCAGAACATCGCCAAGTCCATCACCACGAACCACCCCGAGTGCTATCTCATTGTTCTCCTGATCGATGAGCGTCCCGAAGAAGTGACGGACATGCAGCGCACCGTGAAGGGTGAAGTGGTGTCCTCCACCTTCGACGAACCGGCCGTCCGCCACGTGCAGGTGGCGGAAATGGTCATCGAGAAGGCCAAGCGCCTGGTGGAACATGGCCGTGACGTGGTCATCCTGCTCGATTCCATCACCCGCCTTGGCCGCGCCTACAACACCGTCGTGCCGTCTTCCGGCAAGGTGCTGACCGGTGGTGTGGACGCCAACGCCCTGCAGCGCCCGAAGCGTTTCTTCGGTGCAGCGCGTAACATCGAAGAGGGCGGTTCGCTCACCATCATCGCCACCGCGCTGATCGACACTGGCAGCCGCATGGACGAAGTGATCTTCGAAGAGTTCAAGGGCACGGGTAACTCCGAAATCATCCTGGACCGCAAGATCTCCGACAAGCGCGTTTACCCGGCCATCGACATCCAGCGGTCCGGGACCCGCAAGGAAGAGCTGCTCGTGCCGCCGGAGCGTCTCAAGAAGACCTTCGTCCTGCGCCGCATTCTCAACCCGATGGGCACGGTCGATGCGGTCGAGTTCCTGCTCGACAAGCTGAAGCAGACCAAGTCGAACGACGATTTCTTCGACAGCATGAACACCTGATCCGATTCGGATACGGTTCATTCAACCCCCGGCTGGCAACGGCCGGGGTTTTTTGTTTGAGCCTATGGATTCGGTTTCGTATCAATCAGTTTCGGGAAGGAGACAGCCATGATCATCGAAACGGAACGGCTGGTGCTGCGGCCCTGGCGGGATGAGGATCTTGAACCCTTTGCCGCGCTCTGCGGTGACCCGCAGGTCATGCGCTATTTCTTGAAACCGCTGACGCTGGAGGAAACCGCAGCCCTGATCGGCCGTGCGAGGGAAAAGGAAGCCGAAGATGGCTTCTGCTTCCGGCCGGTGGAGCGGAAGGAGGATGGCGCTTTCCTCGGCATGGTTGGGCTGTCGCGCCCGCAGTTTCCAGCGCTGGTGCCGTTCATGCCGTGCGTCGAGATCGGCTGGCGTCTCGCCCGGTACGCATGGGGGGAGGGCTATGCCAGCGAGGCGGCGGGAGGCTGGCTTCGATTCGGATTTGAAACGCTTCAGCTGAATGAGATCGTGGCCTTCACCACCGTGACGAATACGCCATCGCGCAAGGTGATGGAGCGGCTGGGCATGAGCCATGATCCGGCTGATGACTTTGATCATCCGTCCGTACCAGAGGACCATCCGCTTCTGCGGCATGTGCTCTACCGGCTTTCACGGGAGAACTGGAAGGCCGGTAGAGCGGAACGTGTTTCACGTTGATTCACGTGAAACATGCCGGGGAATATCCGGAGGAAATGAATCGGGTCCGTATTGAAGCATGTCCCTTTCTCTCCGGAGATCAACTTATCTCCGCGCCGTCCGGCCTTGTGCCGGGACCTGTCAGGGTCGTTGTGACTGCACAGGTCCCGGATCTCCGCTTCGCTCCCGTCCGGGACGGCGCGGTGGGTGGATCGCCTTTGTGGCTCATATTGCACGCCTCATTTGAATCGGATGCGGATTGACTGGGTGCTTCCCCCTTTGCAGGGAAGGGCGAAGCAGGTATGGGCCTTGGCATGGATTTTCAGCTGCCAAGGCTTACCTCATGCAGGATACCATCTTTGCCCTTTCCAGCGGTGCGCTCCCTTCCGGCGTTGCCGTGATCCGGTTGAGCGGCCCGTCAGCCTTTGATGCTCTTGGCTCTCTGAGCAGCCCCATGCCGCAGCCGCGTCAGGCAGCGCTGAGGGTGCTGCGGGACCCGCAGACACAGGAGCCGCTGGATCAGGCGCTGGTGCTGACCTTTCCCGGTCCGGCCAGCTTCACCGGTGAGGATGTTGCCGAGCTTCAATGCCACGGGGGCCGTGCAGTGGTGGCAGCCGTCCTGAAGGCACTGACAGACCTTCCCGGCATGCGGCCTGCCGAACCCGGTGAGTTCACCCGCCGTGCTTTCGAGAAGGGCAGGCTGGATCTCACCGAGGTGGAAGGCCTTGCCGATCTCATCGCCGCAGAGACCGAGGCGCAGCGGCGGCAGGCGTTCCGGCAGATGGATGGAGCGCTGGGGCGACTCTATGAGGGCTGGCGCAAGCGGCTCGTTCATATGCGGGCGATGATCGAAGCAGACTTCGATTTTGCCGATGAAGAGGATGTGCCGGGCAGTGTGGCAGACACGGTTTGGGGTGAGGCTGCAGTCCTGAGGGGCGAAGTGGCAGAGCATTTGAATCGGTCCCGTTCCGGTGAGCGGCTGCGCGATGGTCTGCTGGTGGTCCTGATGGGGGCGCCGAATGCCGGCAAGTCCAGTCTCCTGAATGCCATCGCCGGACGGGAGGTGGCCATCGTCACTGAGGAAGCCGGTACGACACGGGATGTCATCGAGGTGCATCTCGACCTTGATGGCTACCCGGTGACGCTGGCTGACACGGCTGGCCTGCGCAGCGGGGCAGGGCGGGTGGAGCAGGAGGGCATCCGCCGGGCAACAGAGAAGGGCCGCGTGGCAGACTTGATCCTCTGGGCGGTCGAACCGGGCGGTCCTCTGCCGGGAGATGAAGAGCAAGGGCTGCCGGAGGCGATCCGCACTGAATCGGTTCCGGTCTGGATCGTCTCCACCAAGGCCGATCTTGAGACTCCTGCGAAACGAGACTCCTCCGGAACGATGCAGGAATTTCCTGTGTCTGTCACCAAAGGCACCGGCCTTGATGACCTGTTCAAGGCTCTCGGACGTTTTGCTTCTGATACGTTCGGAAGCGGTGAGGCGGCACTCGCGACCCGCGAGCGGCACAGGCATTATCTCACTGACTGCCTGGCCGCCCTGCATGATGCGGTAAGCCGGGATCATCTTCCGGCCGAACTCCGGGCTGAAGACCTGCGCCGGGCCGCTGATGCGCTGGGGCGGATCACCGGCCGGATCAATGTGGAAGATCTGCTGGATGTGATTTTCCGGGAATTCTGCATCGGTAAGTGACGTGAAGTGTTTCACGTGAATCCGGTTCGGCTCCGGTTTCGATGAGTGGATCTGCCTGTTTCACGTGAATCATCTCTGTACCGGAATGTGCCTTGCGGGTGTTTCACGTGAATCATATCTGAGCCGTGATGGATGTTTCACGTGAATCCGCTCCGGTCTCGCAGGCGTGATTCACGTGAAATAGCTTTGACCCCTGACGGGTGATTTCCGTATAAGGAAGCCAGTTTGGCCGGTTTGTTTTCTGGTGACTCCTTGTGAGGGGTCCCGGGTGCCGGCCGTGATTTTCTTTTGTCTGGTGATCGACGCAGGCGGGTGCAGTCATGTGCCCGTCCGGGATCGGGATTTGAATGGCGATGGATCAGTCTCTGACCTTTGATGTGGTGGTGATCGGTGGCGGGCATGCAGGCTGTGAGGCGGCTGCGGCTGCGGCGCGCATGGGTGCGCGCACGGCGCTGGTGACACACAAGTTCGAAACCATTGGTGTCATGTCCTGTAACCCGGCGATTGGCGGTCTCGGCAAGGGGCATCTTGTCCGAGAAATTGACGCGCTGGATGGTCTGATGGGACGGGTTGCCGACAGGGCAGGGATCCAGTTCCGGCTGCTGAACCGGCGCAAGGGGCCTGCGGTGCGAGGCCCTCGGGCTCAGGCGGACCGCAAGCTCTACCGGGCGGCGATGCAGGAAGAGATCCGGGCGATCCCGAACCTGACGGTCGTTGAAGGTGAGGCGCATGGCCTCGAGACTGCGGATGGCCGTGTCTCGGCAGTGACGCTGGCGAATGGCCGCCGGATCGTTTGTGGTGCTGTGGTGCTGACGACCGGCACCTTCCTGCGCGGGCTCATTCATATCGGTGACCGCAAGATCCCGGCGGGCCGGGTGGGCGAGCAACCCGCGATGGGTCTTTCCGCTTCACTGGAAGCCATCGGCTTTGCGCTCGGCCGCCTGAAGACAGGTACGCCCGCACGGCTTGATGGCCGCACCATTGACTGGACGCAGCTGGAAGAACAGCCGGGTGATGACGAGCCGGTGCCTTTCTCGACGCTGACAACGGCGATCACCACGCCGCAGGTGCCATGCCATATCACCCGCACTACGGAAGAGACGCATCGCATCATCCGCGAGAACCTGCACCGCTCTGCCATGTACTCTGGCGAGATCAAGGGCAGGGGGCCGCGTTACTGCCCGTCCATCGAGGACAAGATTGTCCGCTTCGGTGACCGGGACGGGCATCAGATTTTCCTGGAGCCGGAAGGGCTGGATGATCACACGATCTATCCGAACGGCATTTCCACCTCGCTGCCGGAAGATGCCCAGCATGCCTTCCTGCGGACGATCCCCGGTCTGGAAAAGGTCGAGGTGCTGCAGATTGGCTATGCCATCGAATATGATCACGTCGATCCGCGCGAGCTGAAGACCACGCTGGAGGCCAAGCGCTGCAAGGGGCTGTTCCTGGCCGGTCAGATCAATGGCACCACCGGCTATGAAGAGGCGGGGGCACAAGGCTTGCTCGCCGGTCTCAATGCTGCGCTTGTGGCATCGGGTGGCTCGCGCGATTTCGTGGTGGACCGGGGGCAGGGCTATATCGGCGTGATGGTCGATGATCTCGTCACCCGTGGCATCACGGAGCCCTACCGCATGTTTACCTCGCGGGCGGAGTACCGTCTGTCGCTGCGTGCCGACAATGCGGACCAGCGGCTGACACCGGCAGGTCTGGATCTGGGCTGCATCGGCAGTGACCGGCGTGAGGCTTTTGATGCAAAGCTTGCCAAGCTGGAAGCTGCCCGTGTGCTGATGCAGGGGCTGACCGTAACCCCGTCGCAGGCGGCAAAACATGGTTTGCCGGTCAATCAGGACGGGGTGCGCCGCAGTGCCTTCGATCTGCTGGCCTATCCGGACATGACCATCGACCGGCTCTTCGGTGTTTGGCCGGAGCTGGCAGGCGTCGAGCCTGCCATCGCCGAGCAGGTGGCGACGGACGCGCTCTACTCGGTCTATCTCGACCGGCAGGCTTCTGACATTGCCGCCCTGCGCCGGGATGAGGCGCTGGCCATTCCGCAGGACTTTGATTTCTCCGCGCTCGCCGGTCTGTCGAATGAAGTCCGGCAGAAGCTGGAACTGGTACGGCCCGGTACAATGGGGCAGGCGGCGCGCATGGATGGCATGACGCCTGCCGCGCTGACGCTGCTTCTGTCTCAAGTGAAGCGGCATGAACGCCGCGGCGCCGCCTGAAGGACCTGTGGATATGGCTGTGAAGAACCTGAGGGATGGCCCCCAGATCCTGCAAGAGTTTCTGTCTGTTTCACGTGAAACTGAGGAGAGGCTGAAGATCTATGTGGATCTTGTGCTGCGCTGGCAGCCGGCCCAGAACCTGATTGCGCCTTCGACCATTCCGGAGATCTGGCGGCGGCACGTGGCGGACAGTCTGCAGCCGCATCTGTGCCGGCCGCAGGCGAAGCGCTGGGTGGACCTCGGCAGCGGGGCAGGCTTCCCCGGTATCGTCACGGCCATCCTTCTGGCCGATGTGCCGGAGGCCCATGTCTATTTCGTCGAGAGCAATCAGCGCAAGGCAGCCTTCCTGCGCACGGCGCTGCGCGAGACCGGCTCGAAGGGCACGGTGATGCCGGAGCGGATCGAATCGGTGGCGCAACAATGGCCTCATGGCAAGGTGGATGCAGTGTCCGCCCGGGCGCTGGCTTCTCTGGCTGAGCTTCTGGACTATTCCCATCCCTTCCTCGCAGAGGGAGCTGTGGCTGTTTTCCACAAAGGGCGCGATTTTCAGCGGGAGATTGATGAAGCGTCTCACGCCTGGAGTTTTGATCTGGTAGAACGGACTAGTCTCATTGATCCTGAGAGCCGCATGCTGACCCTCTCCAGCGTGTCGCCCCGATCCAACGAGGCCGGTTCCATCAAGGAAGGATCCCATAGATGAGCAGGCTTCCTGAATTGCCGCGCGTGCTGGCTTTGGCCAATCAGAAGGGCGGTGTGGGCAAGACCACGACTGCCATCAATCTCGGCACTGCGCTGGCAGCCATCGGCGAACGCGTTCTGGTGATCGATCTCGATCCGCAGGGCAACGCCTCCACCGGCCTTGGCATTGACCGCCGCGACCGTAACCTGTCGACCTATGACGTGCTCTGCGGCGATTGCTCGCTGGAAGAGGCTGTGAAGGAAACGGCCGTGCCGCGCCTCTGGGTGGCGCCATCTACGATGGACCTTCTCGGCCTCGAGCTGGAAATCGCCTCCAGCGCCGACCGGGCCTACCGGCTGCGCAAGGCGATTGAGCGCTTTGCCACATCGGCGCTGTTTGCGGAGCTGAAGTTCACCTACGTGCTGGTGGACTGCCCGCCGTCGCTGAACCTGCTGACGATCAACGCCCTGTCGGCGTCGCACTCCATTCTGGTGCCGCTGCAGTGCGAGTTCTTCGCGCTGGAAGGTCTGTCGCAGCTGCTGTCCACGGTGGAGCAGGTGCGCAATGCGCTGAACAACGAGCTGACCATCCATGGCATCGTCCTGACCATGTATGACAGCCGCAATAACCTCTCCAGCCAGGTGGTGGCGGATGTACGCGAGACGATGGGCGATGCGGTTTATGAAACGATCATCCCGCGCAACGTGCGTATCTCGGAAGCCCCGTCCTATGGCAAGCCCGCGCTGCTCTATGATCTGAAATGCGCGGGCAGCCAGGCCTATCTGCGGCTGGCGTCCGAGATCATCCAGCGCGAGCGGGAACTGCGGAAAGTGGCCGCCTGAGGCTGATGACGGCACGGGCAGTGCAATTTTCATGGAACGCGGCGCTACGCTCCGGTGAGGGCAGGGCCCGCGTTCTTTCATTCGTATGAAGAGACGCGCAAGCGGAGAAGACCAATGGCGGAAGAAGGCGGACGCAACAAGCGGCTGGGACGCGGGCTGGCAGCCCTGATCGGTGATGCAGGCATTACCACGGCTGCAGAACCGTCGGCACAGAGCGCGGACAGGGCGCCGCCGCGGGACTCGCGCAAAGTGCCGGTCGAGTTTCTGGAGCCGAACCCCCGCAATCCGCGCAAGACCTTTGCCGAGAAGGATCTGACGGAGCTGACCGACTCCATCCGGGAGAAGGGCATCATCCAGCCGATCCTCGTGCGCCCGGCCGCCGGCAAGCCGAACCATTTCGAGATCATCGCCGGTGAGCGCCGCTGGCGGGCGGCGCAGCGTGCGGGCCTGCATGAGGTGCCGGTGATTATCCGCGACATCACCGATCAGGAAGCGCTGGAACTGGCGATCATCGAGAACGTGCAGCGCGCCGATCTCAACCCGATCGAAGAAGCTCTGGGCTACGAGCAGCTGACGGCCGAATTCAACTACAGCCAGGGCGAGCTTGCCAAGCTGATCGGCAAGAGCCGCAGCCACGTGGCCAACACCCTGCGCCTGTTGAAGCTGCCCAATGCGGTGAAGGATTATCTGTCCGAAGGCCTGATCACCGCAGGTCACGCCCGGGCACTGATCACGCTGGAAGATCCGTCGGCGTTGGCGGAGCTGATCGTGGAGAAGGGCCTGTCCGTGCGCGATGCTGAGAAGCTGGCGCAGGACCCGGAAATCCTCTCCAAGCTCTCCGGCCCCAAGGACCCGGTAACCCGCGCAGAAAAGGACGCAGACACCCGTGCCCTGGAAAAGCGCCTGACCGATACGCTGGGCCTCAAGGTCGCCATTGGCCACAAGCCGGGCAAGGATACGGGCGAGCTGAAGATCAAATACGCCTCGCTGGAGCAGCTCGACGAGCTGTGCCGCAAGCTGGGTATCGAGACACGTTAATACCAACTCTCGATGAGCTTGACTCATCGAGAGTTGGTCAAGCCCGTGCGGCGCTTGAGCATTTTCAAGGCGTAATGCGTTAGCATCTCAGCGCCTTGGCGTTAATAAGCGTTAACGAAATCGAATCGGAAGCGGTCCGGATGTAAATCCGGGCCGTTTTTTATTTCGGGGAAGATCAGCGGCGGGAGGCGCTGCGGGCGCGGGCGACGCGGGCGAGGGTCAGCAGCGTTTCGGACAGGACCGGCATGCCGATCCGGTCATTCAGGCGGGCGGTGCGCATCGTTTCGGCAAGCCGTGTCATGGCCCGTTCCAGATCGGGCGCAGCCCAGATGGACAGCTGCCGGGTGAGGGCAGCCTTGCGCTTGAAGAACACCGGCGGCTTGACGTTTTCGATGATGGTGGCAGCTTGTCCGCCGGAATCCACGTCTGCCCGCAGCCGGTGCAGCCACTGGAAATGGCCGAGCACCTGACCGGCGATGACGGAGGCATTGCTGCCCGCCGCCTCCAGCCGTTCAAGGCCGTGATCAAGGGCGGCAAGGTCGCCGCCTGCAGCCGCATCAATCAGCTCCGAAAGCTCGAAGGACGAGGCATCGCCGATGATGGCTTCGATGTCGTCCGTCTCGATGCGGCCCTTGCCGAGAGCATAGAGGCACAGCTTGCGCAGCTCGCCCCGGCTGGCCATCCGGTCGCCGCCCAGAAGCCCGTGCAGGCTTTGGCGCGCCTCCCGGCTGATGGTGAGCCCGGCAAGGCGGGTTTCCTCGTCTATGAGCGCTTCCAGGTCACGGGCAGTGTCGGCATAGCAGGGAATGGCAACAGCGCGCTTGTCGGCCTCGAAAAGCTTGCGCAGGCCCGTTCCTTTCTTCAGGTCTCCGGCTTCGATGACGACGACAGCCGGGCAGTCCGTGAGGGCAAGAACAGGCGTGACGGCCGGCGACAGGTTCTTGCCGCCGCCATCCTTGACCCAGATGGTGCGTTTGCCGCCGAAGAGGGGAATGGTCAGCGCCTCGTCGATCAGACGATTCGGGTCTGAAACGATGTCACCGGCATCGATCTTGGCGAGGCTGAAGGGATCGTTGTTGCCGTCGCTGACGGCGGCCACAAGGGCCTGGGCCCGTTCGGACACCAGGCCCGTGTCAGGGCCATAGACAAGGATCGCGTGGACGCTGGCCGGAGGCTTGGCGACAAACCTGTCAATGTCACCGGCTTTGAGCGCGACCACGGAAACCTGTCCTTACTTGCGCGTGGCGAAGTAGCCGGCGATGCGGGCAGTCATGTCCTGCGCTACTTCCTTCGCGGCGCGCTCTTCCGCATCGCGCTGCGCACGGATGTTGGCGAAGCGCTGATTGGAGAAGTCATAGGACGCAGTGGCAAAGGACTTGCCTGTCATCAGCGTACGATTTGTTGCCTTGTCGTAAAGCACGAAAGTGACATTCATCGTCATGGACAGGGCAGCGGGAACATCGGCCAGCTGTTCGATACCGACCGTGCTGGTGGATGCGTTGCCAACCATTTCCAGCCGGTAGGACTTGGTGGCGGAAGGATTGCCGCGTTCAAAGTTGAACATCAGCTCCGTCAGCAGAACCCGGCGTGTTGTCTGCGTCATCGTATCGATCGGCCGGATCTCGATGGCAGCCAGCTCGCTCTGGACGGAAGATGCCGTTGAGGCATCACCGGGAGTGAGGCTGCCATAGAGCGGGCGCACCTGGCAGCCGCCCAGAAGGGCGGCGCCGGCAACGAGCAGGGCAAGGGTCAGTTTGGTGCCGCGAGTGCGGCCAGAGGCGTTAGGCAACGACATTCACGATCCTTTGCGGCACCACGATGATCTTGCGGGGCGGGCGCCCTTCGAGCGCCTTCTGGACGAAATCCTGGGCGAGAGTAGCTGCTTCGACCGCCTCGTTGGAAGCGTCTCGTGCAACGGTGATCTCGCCCTTCTTCTTGCCGTTGATCTGGATCGGCAGGACGATGCTGTCTTCGACGAGCAGGCTTTCGTCCACGGCCGGCCAGCTGGCTTCGGCAACAAGGCCTGTGTGGCCCAGCTCCTTCCAGCATTCCTCTGCCAGATGCGGCATCATCGGGGCCATCATCATCACGAGGCATTCGGCTGCTTCGCGCGCTGACCAGGATACGTCCTCGAAGGTCAGGCCGCCATGCACCGTCTTGCCGATCTGGTTGACCAGCTCATAGATGCGGGCAACGGCGCGGTTGAAGGACAGGGTCTCGATGTCCTTCGACACGGCTGCCAGCGTCTTGTGCGTGGCGCGGCGCAGTTCCAGTGCGCCATCGCTGAACTCCGGTGCCGTGCTGCTGCGGGCCGGGGTGGCGGCGATTTCGCCCACGAGGCGCCAGACGCGCTGGACGAAGCGCCAGGCACCCTGAACACCCTCTTCGGTCCAGATCACGTCACGCTCGGGGGGGGAATCCGACAGCATGAACCAGCGGGCCGTATCGGCGCCGTAGGTCTCGATGATGTCGGTCGGGTCCACCGTGTTCTTCTTCGACTTCGACATCTTTTCGATGGAGCCGATGGTGACCGGAGCACCGGTGGCAATTTCCACGGCGCTGCGCTCAGTGCCTTCCACAAAGCTGATTTCAGCCGGGCTCAGCCACTTGCCGTCTGCGCTCTTGTAGGTCTCGTGCGTCACCATGCCTTGCGTGAAGAGGCCCTTGAACGGCTCCTTCAGATCGAGCGCGCCGACCTTCTGCATCGCGCGGGTGAAGAAGCGCGAATAGAGCAGGTGCAGGATCGCATGCTCGATGCCGCCGATATACTGGTCCACCGGCAGCCAGCCGTTGGCAGCAACCGGATCGGTCGGCTGATCGCACTGCGGGGCGGTGAAGCGGGCGAAATACCAGGAGCTGTCCACGAAGGTGTCCATGGTGTCGGTTTCGCGCCGGGCCGGCTTGCCGCATTTCGGGCAGCTGCAGTCACGCCAGGTGGGGTGGCGGTCCAGCGGGTTGCCCGGCTTGTCGAAATTGATGTCGTCCGGCAGCTTGACCGGCAGGTTCGCATCGTTCTCCGGCACCACGCCGCAGTCATCGCAGTGGATCACCGGGATCGGGCAGCCCCAGTAGCGCTGGCGCGAGATTCCCCAGTCGCGCAGGCGGTAGTTCACCTGACGGGCGGCCTGAGGCGCGCCATCGATCTGGATGGCTTCCAGCTTCTTCGCCACCGTGTCCTTGGCGTCCGCAATGCTGAGGCCGTCGAGGAAGCCGGAGTTGAAGATGGTGCCGTCATCCGTATAGGCCACATCGGCGACGGTGAAGCTGGCCGCATCCGCATCCTTCGGCAGCACCACGGGGCGCACCGGCAGGCCGTATTTGCGGGCAAAGTCGAGGTCGCGCTGATCGTGGGCCGGGCAGGCGAAGATGGCGCCGGTGCCGTAGTCCATGAGGATGAAGTTGGCGATATAGACCGGCAGCTCGATGGAGGCATCCAGCGGATGCTTCACGCGCAGGCCCGTGTCGATGCCTTTCTTCTCCGCTGTTTCGATGGCTTCTGCCGAAGTGCCGATGCGGCGGCATTCCTCGACGAAGGCGGCGATCTGCGGATTGGTTTCAGCCAGCTTTGCCGAAACCGGATGATCCGGCGACAGGCCCATGAAGGACGCGCCGAACAGGGTGTCCGGACGGGTGGTGAAGATCTCGAGGGTCTTGTCACCGGTCGGAGCCGGGGTGGTGAACTCGAAGCGGACGCGCAGGCCTTCCGACTTGCCGATCCAGTTCTTCTGCATCAGCCGCACCTTTTCCGGCCAGCGGTCGAGCGTGTCGATCGCTTCCAGCAGATCCTCGGAATAATCGGTGATCTTGAAGAACCACTGGGTCAGTTCGCGCTGCTCGACCAGGGCGCCGGAGCGCCAGCCGCGGCCGTCGATCACCTGCTCGTTGGCCAGCACGGTCATGTCGACCGGGTCCCAGTTGACCTTGGACTTCTTGCGGTAGACGAGGCCGGCCTCGAGGAACTTCAGGAACAGGCGTTGCTGCTGGGTGTAATATTCCACGTCGCAGGTGGCGAACTCGCGGCTCCAGTCCAGCGACAGGCCCATGATCTTGAGCTGGCCGCGCATGAAGGCGATATTTTCGTAGGTCCAGTCCTTGGGATGGACGTTGTTCTGCATGGCGGCGTTTTCGGCCGGCATGCCGAAGGCGTCCCAGCCCATCGGATGCAGAACGTTGAAGCCTCTGGCGCGCTTGTAGCGGGCCACCACGTCGCCCATGGCATAGTTGCGCACATGGCCCATGTGAATGCGGCCGGACGGATAGGGGAACATCTCCAGCACGTAGTATTTCTCGCGCGGATCGTCGTTGGACGTCTTGAACACGTCCTTCTCATCCCAGAGCTTCTGCCAGCGCGCTTCCACTTCGCGCGCGTTATAGCGTTCCGTTGCCATCAATTCCGCCGTTTCAACCCCTGCGCCTCAGGGCGCATGAACCAAGACCCCGCGCGCGGTGAGCGCGCAAACCGTAAATTCACGCGCGGGAGAGCGCGCAAACCAGATGTCTGCGCGCCGGGAGGCGGCGCACAAACCAAAAACATGTCTGCGGGACTGTCACCAGAAATTCCCTCATGGGTCAACACGGTTGGCAGCAAAAGCGGCTTATTTCGCTGGCGCGCCGGGCCATGGCCGGGCTCAACTCTTGAAACCGGCCTTGCCCGCGCCCTATACCATGGCCGGATTGGCATTCTTCGGCCCGTTTCCCTTGCGATCAGGATCATGACATGGCTCACAGCGCCGTCACCCAGCTCAACGATGTGCTCTCCGGTATCCGCGAGGCGGAGGCCGCGCATGGCCGGGAGGCAGGCAGCGTCTGCCTGGTGGCCGTGTCCAAGACCTTCGAGGCGGAAGATATCCGCCCGGTGCTCGACGCGGGCCAGCGCATCTTCGGCGAAAACCGGGTGCAGGAAGCCATGGGCAAGTGGCCGCAGCTGCGGACGGAGTATCCCGGCATCGAACTGCATCTCATTGGTCCGCTGCAGTCCAACAAGGCGAAGGAGGCGGTTGCCACCTTCGACGTGATCCACACCATCGACCGGGAGAAGATTGCCCGGGCGCTGAAAGCCGAAATGACGGCACAGGGCAGGGACATGCCATGCTTCATTCAGGTCAACACCGGGGAAGAGCCGCAGAAGGCCGGCATCGCGCCGAAGGAGACGGATGACTTCATTCGCCTGTGCCGGGAAGAGATCGGCCTGAACGTGACTGGCCTGATGTGCATCCCGCCCGTGGATGAGGCGCCCGGCCCGCATTTCGCGCTGCTGGAAAAGATCGCCCGCCGCAATGGGTTGACGCAGCTTTCCATGGGTATGTCGTCAGACTACGAGATTGCCGTCTCCTTCGGCGCCACCCATGTTCGCGTTGGTTCGGCCATCTTTGGAGGCAGAGGTTGAACGGATCCTGCCGCAGCAATCCCGGCATTATGTAGCAGTTTCGATGCAAGTCACGGCAGACTCTACGAAAGTTCGAGCGATCCCGTATAGACCTGCCTGCATCCCGGCAGCATAATGCACGCGGAATGCGGGCTGCCGCCAAGAGCATGCCCGCCTGTTTCATCCTGGGAGGAAGGCATGTCGGATAACGTTTTTCCGGTTCCGGCCGAAGTCGCATCACGTGCGCTCGCCGATAACGCCAAGTATCTGGAAATGTACCGGAAATCGGTTGATGACCCTGCAGGCTTCTGGGGGGAGCATGGCAAGCGCATCGACTGGATCAAGCCCTTCAGCAAGGTCAAGAACACCTCGTATGACCCGCACAATGTCTCGATCAAATGGTTCGAGGACGGCACGCTGAACGTTTCGGCCAACTGCATCGACCGGCATCTGGAGACGCGTGGCGATCAGCCGGCGATCATCTGGGAAGGCGATGATCCGGCGGACCACAAGATCATCACCTACAGGGACCTGCACCGCGAGGTCTGCACCTTCGCCAATGTGCTGCTGGCCCATGGGGTGAAGAAGGGCGACCGGGTGACCATCTATCTGCCGATGATCCCGGAAGCGGCCTATGCGATGCTGGCCTGCGCCCGCATCGGTGCCGTTCACTCCATCGTCTTCGGCGGTTTCTCGCCGGACAGCCTTGCGCAGCGCATTGCGGACTGCAAGTCCACCTGCCTGATCACGGCCGACGAGGGCCTGCGCGGCGGGCGCACCGTGCCGCTGAAGCTCAATGCCGACAAGGCCGCCGACAAGGCACCTGTCGAGACGATGATCGTGGTGAAGCGCACCGGCGGCGCCATCGCCATGACCGGGGGCCGCGATGTCTGGTATCACGAGGAAGCGGCGAAGGTTTCTGCCGAAAACACTCCGGCGGAGATGAACGCGGAAGATCCGCTGTTCATCCTCTACACCTCAGGCTCCACCGGCAGCCCCAAGGGTGTGCTGCACACCAGCGGCGGCTATCTCGTCTATGCCTCGATGACGCATCAGTATGTCTTCGACTATCACGAGGGGGACATCTACTGGTGCACGGCGGATGTGGGCTGGGTCACTGGCCACAGCTACATCGTCTATGGGCCGCTGGCGAATGGCGCGACGACGCTGATGTTCGAGGGCATTCCGTCCTATCCAAACGCAGGCCGCTTCTGGGACGTGGTGGACAAGCACAAGGTCAATATCTTCTACACCGCGCCGACGGCGATCCGCTCGCTGATGGGGGCAGGGGACGAGCATGTCACCCGCACCTCGCGCCAGAGCCTGCGCCTGCTGGGTTCGGTCGGCGAGCCGATCAATCCGGAAGCCTGGATGTGGTATCATAACGTGGTCGGGGACAAGCGCTGCCCGATCGTCGACACCTGGTGGCAGACGGAAACCGGCGGCATTCTCATCACGCCGCTGCCGGGCGCAACGGCGCTGAAGCCGGGTTCGGCGACGCTGCCTTTCTTCGGCGTGCAGCCGGCGGTGGTGGATGCGGAAGGCAACATTCTGGATGGGGCGACTGAGGGCAATCTCGTCATCCTCGACAGCTGGCCCGGCCAGATGCGCACGGTCTATGGTGACCATGAGCGTTTCGTCCAGACCTACTTCTCCACCTACAAGGGCATGTATTTCACCGGTGACGGCTGCCGCCGCGATGCGGATGGCTATTACTGGATTACGGGGCGCGTCGATGACGTGATCAACGTCTCCGGCCACCGCATGGGTACGGCCGAGGTGGAAAGCGCGCTGGTGGCCCATCCCAAGGTCTCTGAGGCGGCTGTCGTCGGTTATCCGCACGACATCAAGGGGCAGGGCATCTATGCCTATGTCACGCTGATGGCTGGCGAGGAGCCCAGCGAGGCGCTGCGCAAGGAACTGGTGGCGCATGTGCGCAAGGAAATCGGCCCGATTGCCTCGCCCGATCTCATTCAGTTTGCCCCCGGCCTGCCGAAGACCCGCTCCGGCAAGATCATGCGCCGCATCCTGCGCAAGATCGCCGAGGACAGCTTCGAGAACCTGGGCGACACCTCCACTCTCGCCGATCCTGCGGTGGTGGATGACCTGATCGAGAACCGCCAGAACCGGGCCTGATCCTCTCCAGTGGACTCGTCCCTACCATGAAAGCATCAAGGGCCCGCACCGCGGGCCCTTTCTCTTTACCCCTGCCAATTCCGGCGGGTTGGGATTCACCTGGACAGGTAGATCGACTGGATCTGGCGCGCGATATTGGAGAAGGCGTTGATCAGGGTATTGCTGTCTGTGGCCTTGAAATAGGTGGTTGCCTCGCTGGTGGCGCAGTATTTCATCAGCCTTTCGGAGGACGGCAGTGAGCCGGATGTATTCTGGAAAAGAACCGTGTAGATCGTGATGTTCTTTGCCTTCATCGCATCACAGAATCTTCTCGCCCGGACAGCTGGAGGATCATTGTAATTTGCGTCTATGTAATACTGTCCGAGCCAATATTGTTTCGCGTTCCGGCTGCAACCGTCCCTGAGTGTTTCATAGAGCCAGTAGTAAGAGCCATTCGGGCGCCTGTCGTGGTAGCTCCAGCCCTGATAGGTTCCATTCCAGGAGTTATACTGTGATCTTGTCCGGCAGACATCTCTTGTCAGCACTGTCTTGTCATAGAAATCGTTGAAGTCGCCATCCGTCATGATGAGCGCGATTTTCTTGACCTTGTTTCTGCCATAAGCGGTGGGGGCGCTGGCGGATGGCCAGAGGTTCGACCAGTTTGGCGACAGTGTGTACCAGCCCCAGGCGATGCCAGTCTGGCCCGCGGTGCCGCCGCTGGCGATCAGATTCCTGATGGCAGACTTCAGATTGTTCGTCGAACTGGTCAGGGGCATGAGGGGTGATCCGGAGGAACAGGCATTGGAGCCACCGCCGAAAAACTCTGAGTTCGTGCCGTTATAATTATAGGCTGCATCGGTAAATTGCTCGGGGCCCATACGCTCCGTCACGCAATTTGCTCCAAGAGCGGCCCCATTGGTGACGGCTCTTGCATCGCTGCCGAGGTTGACACCCTGGCTGTAGGGAACAAGTGCGATGCGAACCTTTGATGCGGAATTGCTGTTTTGATCTGCCAGAAGGATGTCGACGACACTGTTGGCTGCTGACTTCAGTGCGTCCATGTCGCCCGACATGGAGCCTGTCACGTCGAGGATCAGTGACAGTTCCACGTCGAACTTCGAGTAGGTCGATTGCGATGACGAACGCACCGGTATCGTTTCTGGGCCAATGCCGCCAATCGAGACGAAGTAGGTGTTGACCGTCCCTGTGACATTGGCGGTGATGATGCCCTCGGCCGGATTGAGCGTGTAGGTCAGATTTGCCAGCTGGACGTTGTCCACGCCTGTCGATGTCAGGTTGGCGTTGAATGCAGACTCCAGCGCGGATTTGATCTGGCTGTCTGTGAGAACGGTGGTCGAAAGCTGACGTGCAACACTCAGGACTGCGGCATCCAGCGCATTGGTTACCGCGCTGCGAACCATGATGGCGCGGCCATAATCAGCGCCTGAGCCGGCGATGACGATCATGATGACAATCAGGAAGGCCGCCAGGGGCAGGATGGAGCCGTCATTCTTCCGGCCGAACTGGCTCATCTTCCGCAGAAGCTGGCGGATCCTGGATCTGCACATGGGTGAACTCCAAAGTTTTTCTGGAGTTCATATTCATCAGAAACTGTTGCGCAACACTAAAATTGTAGTCAATTCAGATCGAAAATCGAACCTTGGTTTACGAGGGTTTAAGCAGTTTGCGCAGTGGCGGTTATTATCTGTTTACGGTTCGAGCTCCGTATCCCAGTACAGGAAGTCAAGCCAGCTTTCGTGCAGATAATTGGGCGGAAAACCGCGGCCGTTGTTGTGCAGGTCCTGGATGGAGGGCCGGAACGGCATGTGCATCGGCCACATGTCCAGCTGCTCGCAGGACTTGTTCGACTTGCGCAGATTGCAGGGGGAGCAGGCGGTGATCACGTTTTCCCAGGTGGTCTGGCCGCCCCGGCAGCGCGGGATCAGGTGATCGAAGGTCAGATCCTCGCGGGAGCCGCAATACTGACACTGGAATCTGTCGCGCAGGAAAACGTTGAAGCGGGTGAAGGCCGGGTAGCGCGACGGTTTGACGAAGGTCTTGAGGGAGACCACGCTGGGTAATCGGAACTCGAAACTCGGACTTCGAACCGTGGTCTCGTATTCCGAGACGATGTTCACCCGGTCGAGGAACACAGCCTTGATGGTGTCCTGCCACGACCAGAGCGACAGGGGATAATAACTTAAGGGCCTGTAGTCCGCATTCAGCACCAAGGCCGGATGGGCGCCCGATGGTACGGCTATCGTCACCTTCGGCTCCTTGTCTCTCAAGGTACCGGCACCGCAGACCCGATGCCGGGTTCTACCTCTACATGCGAGACATATAGTAGTGCCGGTGTGACACTCTTGTGAAGCCTGTAAAAGTGCCGCAGTGCCGAAGATGGAGATGCGGCCTTACTGTGCCCCATCTGGCCGTCAACTCTCTGAAATCAAAAAGACTTCGCGGGTCAAGGGTGAAGCCGGGAAAGGATTTCGGCCAAAAGAAAACGGGCGCCGCGAGGGGCGCCCGTCCACATGTTCCGGTGCTGTCCGAATCAGGGCTTCTGCCACTCGCGGATATCGACGAAGTGGCCCGCAATGGCTGCTGCTGCGGCCATGGCCGGGGAGACCAGATGGGTGCGGCCCTTGAACCCCTGGCGGCCTTCGAAGTTGCGGTTCGAGGTCGAGGCGCAGCGCTCGCCCGGCTGCAGCTTGTCGGCGTTCATGGCAAGGCACATGGAGCAGCCCGGCTCACGCCATTCGAAACCGGCTGCCTTGAACACCTTGTCGAGGCCTTCGGCTTCCGCCTGTTCCTTCACGAGGCCGGAGCCCGGAACCACCATGGCCTTGACGCCGTCCTTCACCTTGCCGTTGCCGATCATGGCAGCGGCAGCGCGCAGATCCTCGATGCGGCCGTTGGTGCAGGAGCCGATGAAGACGACATCGACAGGGATGCCGGTCATCTTCGTGCCCGGCGTCAGGCCCATGTACTCCAGCGCACGCCACTTGGACTTGCGGGTGTTCTCGTCGGCGATGTCGTCCGGGTTCGGCACGACGCCGGTCACGGAGATCACGTCCTCGGGGGAGGAGCCCCAGGTGACGATGGGCGGCAGGTTGGCTGCATCCAGCTTCACCACCTTGTCGAAATGCGCGCCTTCGTCGGTATGCAGCGTCTTCCAGTAGGAAATCGCACGCTCCAGTGCTTCGCCCTTCGGAGACTTCGGGCGGCCCTGGATATAGGCGAAGGTGGTTTCATCCGGCGCGATCAGGCCGGCACGGGCGCCGCCTTCGATCGACATGTTGCAGATGGTCATGCGGCCTTCCATGGACAGCGAGCGGATGGCTTCGCCCGCATATTCCATGACATAGCCGGTGCCGCCGGCGGTGCCGATCTCGCCGATGATGGCGAGAATGATGTCCTTGGCGGTGACGCCTTCCGGCAGCTTGCCGTCCACCTGGACGAGCATGTTCTTGGCCTTCTTCTGGATCAGCGTCTGGGTGGCCAGAACGTGTTCCACTTCGGAAGTGCCGATGCCGTGGGCCAGCGCACCGAAAGCGCCGTGGGTGGAGGTGTGGCTGTCGCCGCAGACGATGGTCATGCCGGGCAGGGTGAAGCCCTGCTCGGGGCCGACGATGTGAACGACGCCCTGGCGGTGATCCAACTCGCTGTAATATTCGATGCCGAATTCAGCCGCGTTGTCTGCCAGCGTCTGCACCTGGAGCGCGGACTCCGGATCATCGATGCCCTGGCTGCGGTCGGTCGTCGGCACGTTGTGATCGACGACGGCCAGCGTCTTCTCCGGACGGCGCACCTTGCGTCCCGTCATGCGCAGGCCTTCGAACGCCTGCGGGCTCGTCACTTCGTGGACGAGATGGCGGTCGATGTAGAGCAGGCAGGTGCCGTCTTCCTGGGTGTCGACCACATGGTCATCCCAGATCTTGTCGTAGAGCGTTCTCGGCTTGGTCATCGGGGTGTCTCCTGAAACCGGGCGGGGCCTTGATCATCCGCCGTGGCGGTTCTGCCCCTTGTCCCTTGCACGGATTGGCCGTTTCCAGCCTGTTCCGGTCTTGCCTCTTCAATGCCCCGAAGCATCATGGGGGTCAATATGCTTCGCAGTCCGCCACTCTTGAGCTTTGTTCAAGTGGCGCTGCGCCGTGGGGCTTGCAAGCTGGCAAAAAGAAAGGCGGCCCGAAGACCGCCTTTCGAAAATCTGCGATGCAGCGCCGTTCTTATTCGGCGGAAGCAGCGGCAGCAGCGGCTGCAGCAGCAGCGGCCTCGGCGGCAGCAGCCTTCTCGGCAGCAGCAGCGGCCTTGGCAGCAACGACTTCAGCGCGGGCTTCTTCGTTGAGGCGCTTGGCGCGGACGTTGGTGGCCTCGACGATACGGGCCGACTTGCCGCGGCGGTCGCGCAGGTAGTAGAGCTTGGCGCGGCGGACCTTGCCGCGGCGGACGACTTCAACGCCTTCGATCATCGGCGAGCAGGCCGGGAACACGCGCTCCACGCCTTCACCGTAGGAGATCTTGCGCACGGTGAAGCTCTCGTTGATGCCGCCGCCGGAACGGGCGATGCAGACACCTTCGTAAGCCTGGGTACGGGTACGGCTGCCTTCGGTCACCTTGACGTTGACCTTGATGGTGTCGCCCGGCGAGAATTCGGGGAGCTTGCGGACGGCTTCGATCTTTGCCTTTTCTTCCGCGTTCAGCTGTTCGATCAGGTTCATGGCATATTTCCCTTGTCAGTTTTCAAAGACAGCCAGAGCGTCCAGCCCACGTGAAGTGGAAAGGACGGGTTCACCGTCTTCGGGCCATGTTGGAGATACCCGGCTGTCCGCAGGATCGCGCAAAAGCAATGCGCGGCGCACAGAACCGGCCACAACGGCTGGCTCCTTACAGGAAGACCGCCGCCTTGTCATGCGGAATCTGGAAAAACCGGCCGAAAAGCTGAGTCAGTCCTTCGCCTGATGGGCTGCCCAGAGATCCGGCCGCCGCTCCTGCGTCAGCCGCTCGGCTTCTGCCTTGCGCCATTCGTTGATCTTGCGGTGGTTGCCCGAAGTCAGCACTTCGGGAATGGTCATGCCTTCGAATTCGGCCGGCCTTGTGTAGTGCGGGTGTTCCAGAAGTCCGGTTTCGAAGCTTTCGGTTTCGCCGCTCTCCTGATTGCCCATCACGCCCGGCAAAAGCCGCACGATGGCATCCAGCACGGTGATGGCGGCAATCTCGCCGCCGGAGAGGATGTAGTCGCCGATGGACACTTCCTCGAGCTGGCGTGCGTCGATCACCCTCTGATCAATGCCCTCGAACCGGCCGCAGATGATGATGGCGCCCGGACCGCCTGCCAGCTCGCGCACCCTGTCTTGCGTCAGCGGCTTGCCGCGCGGGCTCATCAGCAGGCGCGGGCGGGTGTCGCCGGGCAGGGTGGCGGCATCAATGGCTGCGGCCAGAATGTCTGCCCGCAGCACCATGCCGGCCCCGCCGCCGGCCGGCGTGTCATCGACGGAGCGGTGCTTGTCCGTGGCGTGATCGCGGATCTGCCGGGCTTCCAGCGACCAGGTGCCTTCCTTCAGCGCCCGTCCCGACAGGCTGACGCCGAGGGGGCCGGGAAACATCTCCGGGTAGAGGGTCAGCACGGTCGCGGCAAAGCTCATCGCGGTTTCCTGTTCTGCGGGGCGCAATTCCTGCGGCTGCTATGCGATGAAATGCCCGGCTTTGCAACGGTGGCACTCTTTCCCGCTTTCCGGCAAGGGAGTGTCAACCATGCCCGCAGGTTTGTGCTGACGGGCAAGCTGGCCTTAACACCTGCCGCCCGAGACTGGGGCTCTCAAGACCGGAGTTGACCCTTGCCCCGCATCCGTTTCGCCCTGCCGCATGTCATTGCCTATTATGTGGACCGGGACTACATCGACATTTCGCTCAGTCGCGTGCTGCCTCTGGCGGCCTTGTGCCTGTTCGGACTGCTGACCGGGGTGATCTTCAATCATGGCCTGCAGCACCCTTATGACAAGATGCTGCATGTCGGATTCTTCGGCTTGCTGACGCTTTCGATCCACGCGTTCTTCTGCTGCCGGCTGCGAATTTCGGCAATCTCATCGCTGGCGCTGGGCTTCACTGGCGAATGGGTGCAGATGTTTATTCCCGGCCGCGATGCGTCGCTGCTGGATGCGGTGGCCAATGGGACCGGCGTGGTGCTGGTCGTTGCCGCCATCGCCCTGTGGCGGATGGAAAGCCGGAAGATCGACGCAGAAAGGCAATCAGGAGAAACGGCAGGCTTCGGAGAGCTTCAGCCCATCCGGTTGTCATCATCCCCGTCGTCGCGCGGTGTCTCGGACAGGTAACCGTCCGGAATGGCGGTGACGACACGGCGATCGGCCATGCTGACTTCGGGCACGAAATCCCGTGTGAAGGGAATGTAGAAGGAACGGCCTCTGGCGGGGCGCAGTTCCAGAAGGTCACCGGCGCCGAAATTCTGAACCATCACCACCTTGCCGACGGGGTTTCCGTCCGCATCCACGGCATCCATGCCGATCAGGTCCGAATGGTAGAACTCGTCTTCTTCCGTCTCTGGTAGACGGTCGCGCGGGATGTAGAGTTCCAGCCCGTTGAGGGCTTCGGCCGCGTTGCGGTCGCCAATCTCCTTGAATTTGGTGACGACGACGGTTTTTTGCACGCGGGCTTTGGAAACGGTGAAGCGGCGGGAGCCGTCAGCGGTTTCCAGAACGCCATAATCCGTGAAGGAGAGCGGGTCATCGCCAAAGGGCTTGACCCGCACTTCCCCGCGAATGCCGTGGGCAGCGCCAATGACGGCCATCAGGACCTTGTTTTCAGAAGCTTTCGTCATTGCCGGGCTTCCTGTGTCCCAAGGCTGATGTCACGCATGGCGCTGCCCGCAGTTTGCATTACTCGGAAGCTTCTGCTGCAGCAGCTGCTGCTTCTTCGGCCTTCTTCTTGGCAGCAGCGGCCTTCTCGGCAGCCTTCTTGCCCATCTCGGCCTTCTTCGGGTTGCTGCGGGCTTCGCGCTTCATGAGGCCGGCTTCGTCCAGGAAGCGGGCGACACGGTCGGTCGGCGTTGCGCCGTTGGCGAGCCAATGCTTGACGCGGTCGATGTCGAGAACGACGCGCTCTGCGGAATCCTTGGAAACCATCGGGTTGTAGGAGCCGACCTTCTCGATGAAGCGGCCGTCACGCGGAGCGCGGACGTCAGCAACGACGATGCGGTAGTAAGGACGCTTCTTGGCGCCACCACGGGCGAGACGGATTTTCGTAGCCATTTGAGTTTCTCCAGTTGTTCAGTTGCCGTTCGAGGCGGCAATGGCTTCGTGATGCCGGATGACTTCCTTGACGATGAACGCCAGGAATTTCTCGGCAAAGTCAGGATCGAGGTTGGCATCGGCAGCAAGGCGCCGCAGCCGCTCGATCTGAATCTGTTCGCGCGCCGGATCAGCGGCCGGCAGCGCATGAGTGGCCTTGAGGTGGCCGACCTTCTGGGTGCACTTGAAGCGCTCGGCCAGCATATGAACCAGCGCCGCATCAATGTTGTCGATCGAGGCGCGCAGGGCACGCAGTTCGGCCAGTGCGGCGCTTTCCCCGAGCTGGGTGTCAGCGGCGGTCTTCTTCAGATCGTTCATCGCTTCTTGCCCTTTCCTCCAAGGCCGGGGAAACCGCCCATGCCGCCCAGACCACCAAGACCGGGAAGCTTCGGCAGGCCGCCGAGGCCGCCCATGCCGGGAGGCAGTCCACCCGGAAGGCCACCAGCGCCGCCATCGGGCAGACCCTTCAGCAGGTCACCGGCGCCTGGGATCTTGCCGCTCTTGGCCAGTTCTTCGAGCTGTTTCGGATCGATGTTGGGCATGCCGCCGGCCATGCTGCCGCCGAGTGCGCCCATCATCTTGCCGAGCATGCCCTTGTTCTTGCCCATCATTTTCATGACGTCGGCCATCTGGCGGTGCATCTTCAGCAGCTTGTTGACCTCGGCCACATCCACGCCGGACCCGGACGCGATGCGCTTCTTGCGGCTGGCCTTCAGGATGTCGGGCTTGCGCCGCTCCACCGGGGTCATGGACTGGATGATGGCGATCTGGCGCTTGAACATGCGCTCGTCGATATTCGCCGCATCCATCTGCTTCTTGAATTTCGAAATGCCGGGAAGCATGCTCATCATGCCCGACATTCCGCCGAGCTTTTCCATCTGGCGCAGCTGATCGGCCAGATCTTCAAGATCGAAGGTGCCCTTCTGCAGCTTGGCCGCCATCTTCGCGGCCTTTTCCGCATCGATGGCTTCGGCAGCCTTTTCCACCAGCGAGACAATGTCGCCCATGCCGAGAATGCGGTCGGCGATGCGGCGGGGATGGAAATCCTCCAGAGCGTCCGACTTTTCGCCCGTGCCGATCAGCTTCACCGGCTTGCCGGTGACGGCGCGCATGGACAGGGCTGCACCACCGCGGCCGTCGCCGTCCATACGGGTCAGCACGATGCCGGTGATGCCGACGCGCTCGTCAAAGCTGGTGGCAAGGTTCACCGCATCCTGACCGGTGAGGGAGTCGGCGACCAGCAGGATTTCATGCGGATTGGCTGCGGCCTTGACCTCGGCCATCTCCAGCATCAGCGATTCATCGATGTGAATGCGGCCGGCGGTGTCGAGCATCACCACATCATAGCCGCCGAGGCGGGCGGCCTGAATGGCGCGGCGGGCAATCTCGACCGGGCCCTGACCGGCAACGATCGGCAGCGTATCGACGCTGTTCTGCTCGCCGAGAACCTTCAGCTGCTCCTGTGCCGCCGGGCGGCGGGTGTCGAGCGAGGCCATCAGCACCTTGCGCTTGTCGCGCAGGGTCAGGCGGCGGGCGATCTTGGCGGTTGTCGTCGTCTTGCCCGAGCCCTGCAGGCCGACCATCATGATGGCGACGGGGGCGGGGGCGTTGATGTCGATCGGATCGGCGTCGGAGCCGAGCATTTCCACGAGCTGATCGTGGACGATCTTGATGACCATCTGGCCCGGCGTGATCGACTTGACCACATCGGCGCCGACGGCACGGCTGCGCACCTTGTCGGTGAAGGAGCGGACCACGGGGAGGGCAACGTCGGCCTCGATCAGCGCGCGGCGGACCTCACGCATGGCCTCGTTGACATCGGCCTCCGACAGCGCACCACGGCCGGTGAGCTTGTCGAGAATGCCACTGAGGCGCTCCGACAGACTTTCAAACATGGCGCTCGTCCTTTCGTGTTGCGGTCCGGCCCCCGGCGCTCGTGCCGGTGCCCCTCCATCTAAGGTGCCGCTGTTCCGATCTCCAGCCTTGAGCCAAGGAAACCTTGCGCAAAGCAGTTTGACACCCGGGGGCGCATCGCGCTGCCGGGTGTTGACCTCCGGGCGCTCTTTATACCTTTGCGGGTCCCGGTCGGCTGATCATGTCTGGCGTCACTTTCGTGAAGTGCGCCGGACATACAGCGGAAACCGGCAGGGAGTCAAGGAAAGCCGGGCACGGGCGCGAATTTCCGCACGCCCCGGACTTGATGTTCTTTATCTGTTCCTGTTAGAGGCGTAAGGTCCGGACAGTTCCAACGGGAGGCAATCATGAATTTCTACATCACCCTCGGTACACGTGACCTTGCTGCTTCCATCGCCTTTTATGATGCGGTTCTGGCAACGGTTGGCTGGGCTTCCCATGCGCAGTTTCCCGGCTGGCAGGGATATTCGAAGGATGGCAAGGGCGAAGGGGTCACCGTATGGATCTGCGAGCCCTTCAACGGGGAACCGGCTTCGGCGGGCAATGGCACGATGGCCGCTTTTCCCGCAGCCTCGCCGCAGGAGGCCGATGCCTTCTACGCTGCTGCAATGGCGCATGGAGGCGTGGATGAGGGAGCAGCCGGTCCGCGCCCGCATTACGGGCCAGACTGGTATGCAGCCTATCTGCGTGATCCCTCCGGCAACAAGATTGCCGCCGTCTTCAACGGCTGAAGCAGGAGGGCAGGCTGACCCGCACACCGGTCTCCGCACAGGTCTTGCAGCGGGCAAGGCTTGAAATCGCCGCCGGAACAGGGAACATGCGCGTCAGGCATGGGGAAGGGCACAACTTCCCCTGCTGGTCCGCTGGCCTGTCCGGTCAGTCATTCAGGGCCTGTCATGGTTCGTGGTGACTGCCGGCGAAAGAGACACGATGGATTTTCGCGCTGTAATCCTGCCGATTGGCCGACTGCTGATCATCGTTGCCCTGTTCATGATCCCGCCCGCGATTGCCGATCTGATCGAAGGCAATCCGGACTGGATCGTTTTTGCGACTTCGGCCACCATTCTGGTGTGCATCGGCGCACTGATATCGGCGGCGCTGGACCGGCAGGAATTCAAGTTCCGGCCGCGCGAAACCTTCATTTTCGTCAATGCGGCCTGGCTTGCCTTCAGTTTTGCCGGGGCCATCCCGCTCTATGCCAGCGGCATTGGCCTGACCATGGCAGAGGCATTCTTTGAAGCGGCCTCAGGCCTGACGACGACCGGTTCCACGGTCATCACCGGCCTCGACAACATGCCGCCCGGCATCCTGCTCTGGCGCAGCCTGCTGCAATGGATCGGTGGCATCGGTATCGTCGTGATCGGCATATGGCTGCTGCCGGGCCTCAGGGTCGGTGGCTCGCAGCTCTTCGCCATCGAATCATCGGAAAAGACCAGCAAGCCCTATGGCCGGATCGAGCCATTCATTCTGCGGCTGCTGTCGCTCTATCTTCTGCTGACCGTCTTTTGCGGGCTGCTCTATTATCTTGCCGGCATGTCGGCCTTCAACGCGCTGACACACGCACTGACAACGGTGTCTACCGGCGGCTTTTCCACGTCCGACAGTTCGATGGCACAGTTCAACAGTCTGACGATCCTCTGGATTTCCATCGTCTTCATGACCCTGTCTAGCCTGCCGTTTCTCTATCTCATCAAGCTTGCGGAACGGCGCGAGTCACCTCATCCCCAGCAGGTGCGCTTCTTCCTTCTACTGATCCTGGCGGTGAGTTTTGTGCTCTTTATCGGTGTCCGTGACCGGGTCGACGCTGAGCCCTTTGCGCTTTTCACCCATGCCATGTTCAACGTCGTCTCGGTGGTCACCACCACGGGCTATGCCAGCACCGATTATCTTCTCTGGGGCAATTTCGCCATCGTGCTGTTCTTCCTGCTGACCTTCGTCGGCGGCTGCTCGGGCTCCACCTCGGGCGGGTTTAAGATCTTCCGGATCCAGATCCTGCTCAGCTCGATCCGCGCCCTGCTGAAACGCGCGGTGCATCCGCACCGCATCATCGAGCCGCGGTTTTCCGGTGCGCCGGTCAGTCCCAGCGTCATGGAAGGCGTCTTCGTCTTTTCCATTCTCTATGCGGGCACATTCGGTGTCTTCGCGGTCATTTACACCATGATCGGCCTCGACCTTGAAACCGCCATCAGCGCCTCGATCACGGCGCAGGCGAATGTGGGCCCCGGCATCGGGCCGCTGATCGGCCCGTCCGGCACCTTCAGCCAGCTGCCCGACAGTGCCAAATGGCTGCTCGGCTTCCAGATGATCCTGGGCCGGCTGGAACTCATCGGCGGGCTGCTGGTGTTCAGCCCGGATTTCTGGCGCGAGACCTGATCCCGCGCCAGCCGGGTCTGATATCAGGTTTGCGGCAATCCGCCGGCGCGGATGATGAATTCCGCCACCTCGGTCATGCCCTTGCCAGTCTTGGCATTGGCAAAGACAAAGGGCCGCGTCTTGCGCATGCGGGCAGCATCGCGCTCCAGCACCTCGAGGCTCACCTCCACATGAGGGGCAAGCTCGGTCTTGTTGATGATGAGGAGATCCGAGCGGGTGATGCCCGGCCCGCCCTTGCGGGGAATGTCCTCACCGGCGGCCACATCGATCACATAGAGCGTCAGGTCGGCCAGTTCGGGCGAAAAGGTGGCAGCCAGATTGTCGCCGCCGGACTCGATCAGGATCAGGTCGAGATCCGGAAAGGCGCGGGTGAGGTCCTGCACGGCGGCGAGGTTGATGGAAGCATCCTCGCGGATGGCCGTATGCGGGCAGCCGCCGGTCTCGACGCCCCGGATGCGTTCGCTCGGCAGCGCCTGTGCCCGCATCAGGGCCTCGGCATCCTCGCTGGTGTAGATGTCGTTGGTGATGACGGCGATGGAATAGCGGTCGCGCAGGGTCTTGCAGAGCTGGCCGGTGATCGTTGTCTTGCCGGCGCCGACAGGGCCGCCGATGCCGACGCGCAAGGGTCCGTTGGGGGAAGTCATGTGCGGAACAGCCTCGTGTACTGGGTTTCGTGACGCATGGACGCAATGTCCGCGAGGAAGGTGCAGCTGCCAAGCCCCTCGATCCCGCTGGCGGCGGCGGTCTGCGCCGTCTCCAGCACTTCGGGCATCAGGGCTGCCAGCACGCGCTGGCCATCGGTCTGGCCAAGGGGCACGGCGCGCACCGCGGCGGAAATGATGTTGGCGGCAAAGGCGTGGAGATAGGCCCCAAGGCCTGCATCCAGCGGCACGCCGGATGCGGCGAGCGCAAGCCCGGCGGCAACCGGATAGGGCCATGGCTCCGCCGCTGCGCCGTCCTGTGCCAGATCCTGGAACAGGGTTGCGGCCGGGGCAGCGTCCGGCTGGCCGCCGCCCCAGGCATTGCGGACAGTTGTCAGAAAGGCGGTGCCTTGGGCGCTTGTCTCCACATACCGCTCGCGCGAGGGGCACAGGGCCAGGCCAAGGGCAGCCAGCTCGCGCAGGTGAGCCGCATCGCCTGCCATTGCGGCGCGCCAGCTCTCCGCCAGCAGGATACCATCCGTCCGGCCGGAACCATGACGCAGAACGCTGCAAAGCCAGAGGCGCAGGCTTGCGGCATCTTTCACGCCGCCATCCTCGATCACCTGCTCCAGCCCGTGGCTGTAGGTGAAAGCCCCCACCGGAAAGGCCGGTGAGAAGAAGGCCTGCATGCGGTAAAGCTCTGCCAGCCCCATCGCCGGCAGGGGTGTTTCACATGAATCAGGGTGGACTTCAGCGCTCAACGGCCGTGCCCGCCACCAGAACTGTGATCATGCTCATGGGAATGCGAGTGGTCATGAGCATGAGAATGCCCATGAGCATGACTGTGCGAGTGCGCATGAGAATGACTGTGTGAGTGGCTGTGCGAATGCCCATGCCCGTCATGAGAGTGCCCGCCATGAGAATGGCCATGCCCATGATCATGCCCGTGCGTGCGGCCCTGGCCATAGGCGCCGCCTTCCGGGTCGAAGGGCGCCATCGCATGGGTGAGGGTGCCGCCGAGGCGGACCACCATGTCCTCGATCACGTGGTCATGCAGGATGCGCAAGGTTCCGTCCATCAGCTGTGTCGGCAGATGGCGGTTGCCCAGATGCCAGGCGATCCGCATCAATGCGGCCGGTGAGGGCGCGGTGATGTCGGTCACAGCCTCCGGCGCCGCCTGAACCTTGATGATCCGGCCATCCTCCAGCTGCAGCCCGTCGCCATGACGCAGCCAGACGGCTTCGGGAAGATCCAGCAGGAAACTGGTGCCGCCATCCGTTGTCAGCAGCGCCCGGCGCCGGTGCCGGTCTTCGCCGCCGAGGGTGATGGTGTCCAGCGACCAGTCCGGCCAGGTGCCGGCCGGGCGGACGAGACCTGCGCGCAAGGGCGTGCTCATGTCTGAGCGCCCGCAATGCGCTTGCCGGCGGCCTTGAAGGCGGGGCGGCTCGTGGTCCGTTTCACATAGTCCGCAATCGGACCTTCCTTCGGGACGCCGAATTCGGGGATGCTTGAACCCCACATCAGGCAGTTGGTGATGATGATGTCCGCGACGGTGAAAGTGTCACCCATCACGTAAGTCTTTGAACCCAGCCGCTTGGCGAGAACGTCCAGTGCCTTCGCAAGCTCCACCTTGCAGGACCGCATGACTTCGGGAACGCCGACGTTCTCAGGGTGGATCGACGTGTTCTTGAAGCTGGTCCAGAGCGGGCCTTCGATGTCGTCCAGACAGAACATGGTGAAGCTGTCCTGGATGGCGCGGTCAATGGTCCCGGCCTTGAAGGTGCAGCCGCCGTGCTTGTCCGCAAGGTAGTGCAGAATGGCGGTGCTGTCGGCCAGGGCCACATCTCCGTCCATCAGCACAGGGATCTTGCCCGCCTGATTGACCGCCAGCACTTCAGGCGTGTGCGGCTTTGCCGAAAGGGTTTCGTAGGACTGGCCAAGCTCTTCCAGAAGCCAGTAGATGCGGCTGGCACGGCTCTGCGGTACGCCAATGACCTTGTACATTCCGGTTTCCTCCTGCGGCGCGTTTCCTTGCGCGCTCAACTTCTTATTTTAGAAAAGGAAATAACGCTGCGCCATCGGTAGAACCTCTGCCGGCTCGCAGGTCAGCAGCTCGCCATCCGCCCGCACTTCATAGGTTTCCGGATGCACCTCCACATGGGGCAGGGCGCTGTTGTGGATCATCGAGCGCTTGGAAATGCCGCCGCGCGTGTTCTTCACCGGCAGGACAAGACTGTCCAGCTCAAGCCGGTCCTTGATGCCATGGTCATGTGCAGCCTTCGAGACGAAGGTGACGCGGCTTGCCGTCATCGCCTTGCCGAAGGCGCCGAACATGGGCCGGTAATGCACCGGTTGAGGTGTCGGGATCGAGGCGTTGGGATCGCCCATGGGGGCTGCAGCAATGGTGCCAAGCTTCAGGATCATGTCGGGCTTGACGCCGAAGAAGGCAGGCGACCAGAGCACGAGATCGGCCAGCTTGCCGACCTCGACCGAGCCGATATGCTCGTCCAGCCCGTGGGCGATGGCCGGGTTGATCGTCACCTTGGCGATGTAGCGCTTGACGCGCATGTTGTCGTTTTCGCCGGTTTCCTCGGGCAAACGGCCGCGCTGCACCCGCATCTTGTGGGCCGTCTGGAAGGTGCGGATCAGGATTTCGCCGACGCGGCCCATGGCCTGGCTGTCGGAGGAGATGATCGACATGGCCCCCATGTCATGCAGGATGTCCTCTGCCGCAATGGTTTCGCGCCGGATGCGGCTCTCGGCGAAGGCCACGTCTTCCGGGATCGACGGGTCGAGGTGGTGGCACACCATCAGCATGTCGAGATGCTCGTCGATGGTGTTTTTCGTATAAGGCCGGGTGGGGTTGGTGGAGGAGGGGATGACATTTGCCTCGCCCACCACCTTGATGATGTCCGGTGCATGGCCGCCACCTGCGCCTTCCGTGTGGAAGGCATGGATGGTGCGGCCCTTGAAGGCGGCTTTTGTGTTCTCCACGAAACCGCTTTCGTTCAGCGTGTCCGTGTGGATCATCACCTGTACGTCGTATTCGTCTGCCACGGACAGGCAGGTGTCGATCGCCGCCGGTGTGGTGCCCCAGTCCTCATGCAGCTTGAGGGCGCAGGCGCCCGCCAGAATCTGTTCCTCAAGGGCAGCGGGCAGCGAGGCGTTGCCCTTGCCCGCAAAGGCAAGGTTCATCGGGAAGCTGTCGGCGGCCTGCAGCATCCGCGCCAGATGCCAGGGGCCGGGGGTGCAGGTGGTGGCGTTGGTGCCGGTGGCCGGTCCCGTACCGCCGCCCAGCATGGTGGTGACGCCGGACATGAGCGCCTCGTCGATCTGCTGCGGGCAGATGTAGTGAATGTGAACGTCGAGCGCGCCAGCGGTGAGAATACGCCCCTCTCCGGCGATCACTTCCGTTCCGGGGCCCACAATGATCGTGACGCCTGGCTGTACATCCGGGTTGCCGGCCTTGCCGATGCCTGCGATCCGCCCGTCCTTCAGGCCCACGTCGGCTTTCACGATGCCCCAGTGGTCGATGATCAGCACATTGGTGATCACCGTATCCACCGCACCGGCAGAGCGGGGATGCTGCGACTGGCCCATGCCGTCACGGATCACCTTGCCGCCGCCGAATTTCACCTCCTCACCATAGATGGTGAAGTCCTTCTCCACCTCGATGATCAGATCCGTGTCGGCCAGGCGCAGGCGGTCGCCGGTGGTGGGGCCGAACATGTCCGCATAGGCGGCGCGGGGCATCTTGAAGGACATGGGAGAACCTCGAAAATCACGTGTGAAAACAGGGCGTCAGGGACAGGCGCAGCGTTTCGGGCTGTCAGAGCGGTCCCATGACCTTCTGGTTGAAGCCATAGATGGTGCGGTCCCCCGTGAAGGGCACCAGCCGCACCTTGCGGGTCTGGCCCGGCTCGAAACGCACGGCGGTGCCTGCCGGAATATCCAGCCGCTGGCCGCGTGCCGCCTCCCGGTCAAAGGCCAGCGCCGGATTGGTTTCGGCAAAATGATAGTGGCTGCCCACCTGCACGGGCCGGTCGCCGGTGTTGGCGACTTCCAGCTCGGTCACCGGCGCCCCGGCATTCAGCTCGATCTTGCCATCAGCGGGAAAAATCTCTCCAGGGATCATCGTTTCATCTCCTTGTGGCCTTCGTGCGGGCCTGACAGCCAAACTCCAAAAACACTGCAGCGCCCCTCTCCCCCCTTGAGGGGGAGATGTCTGCGTCAGCAGACAGAGGGGGGTGGCAGCGCCTCAACACGGCACGCCTCTTGTATGTTCTGAGTGGCCCAGACCCCCCTCTGCCCCCTGCCGGGGGCATCTCCCCCTCAAGGGGGGAGAGGACCGGGTGCCGGACCCAGCGCAGGGGCTGAACAGTCCAGTCTCAGAAAAAAGCCTGCCCATGCTGCCCTTAGCGGATCGGCTGGTGGACGGTGACGAGCTTGGTGCCATCGGGGAAGGTGGCTTCCACCTGCACGTCATGGATCATTTCGGCAATGCCCGGCATCACCTGGTCGCGGGTGAGAACATGAGCGCCTGCCTCCATCAGTTCGGCCACGGTGCGCCCGTCGCGGGCGCCTTCGACGACGAAATCGCTGATGAGGGCGATGGCTTCGGGATGGTTCAGCTTCACGCCTCGCTCCAGCCGCCGCCGGGCCACCATGGCGGCCATGGAAATCAGCAGCTTGTCCTTTTCGCGCGGGGTCAGGTTCACGTGGGTCCTCCGTTATGTGGCCCTGGTCTGCTCAGCAGGACCAGAGGCGGGGCAGGGGGGCCTGCCGGCAGGTTTCAAGAAAGGTGATGAGGCCATCGCGCAGGCTGCGGCTGTCGGCACTGACGAAACGGGCCACAAGCTGGCCGTTCCAGGCGCTGACACCGCCGCGCAAGGGGCCGCCCTCGGGGGTGATCTGCTCCAGACACTGGCGCGCGCGGGCAAGGCCGCTTTCCGCATCGGGTCCGCAATCGATGAAAGTGGCAAAGGCGCAGCCGCCGCCAGCGGTGGCAATGCCGTCCAGCATCTGCGTGTCCGGCCCGATGGCGAGATTGTCGGCAAAGGCAAGCCGCCCATTGCGCCAGATCCGCCACTGGTCGCGGAAGGAAAGGGTCTTCACGCTCTCGCCCATCGCCTTGCGGCCAAGCACCACCATCTCAAGGCCGGTGAAGCGGGCCGATCCTTCAAGCCGCACCTCCATCTTGCGGGAGAGCGCGCTGGCCTCGAAGAGGATCAGCTCCTGCGGCAGCCATTCCAGATGCGCGCCGTCCTCTGCCGAAAGGCTGTTCAGCACTTCGCCGGTACCGCCGGAGCTGCGATAGGCGCGCTCGGCAGTCTGCGAGGTGAGGATGGCGCGGGTTCCGGCGGCGAGGTGCCCGGTGTAACTGAGGCGGTCGCCGCCGGTAATTCCGCCTGAGGTGTTCAGCAGCACAGCCAGCGGCACGCCGTCGTAAACCTTCGGCAGGCGGATTTTGGCGGAGCCGGATTGATAAAGGCCCTCCAGCCGGGTCTGGCCATCACGCAGGGCAAAGGACACGCGCGCCGTGCCACGGGCGCGCTGCATCACGGGCCGGGTGCTGCCCCCGCCGCCTGCTCCGCCTCCCTCGATGCCCGTTTCCGCCCGCATGCTGACCGTGTTCTCCATCCCCGCGCCCTTCAGGGCGTTTGCTGATCTTGTGCCGGGAGCGCGGTGTTGCGCAAGCGTGTTCCCGGAAGCCGACTCCGGCTCCGAGGGGAGATACTAGCAAAGCCGGGGCCATGTGCCTGCGCCTTGTGCGCCCGTGCCTATGATGTTTGGACTTGATCTCAAAATGTGCAAAAATCAGGCAAATGCCCAGAACGCATGCAATCCAGTTGCTCACGGCCTTTCACATCCCCGTGCCGGGGCTTTGCATTCCTTAACCTTGATCGGGTATGGAGAAATGGGGGCTGCGTTCCGGGGCTGATCCGGGGCATTCGGATGACGAGGGTGTCGTGTTTTCGCGATTGATTGACAAGCGCCTGCTGGGCCTTGCTGCCATTTCCGGCTGGCTGTCCCTGTGCGGGCTGGCCGTTCCTGCCAAAGCGGACATTGGTCCCTATCTGGTGATCGATGCAGCCACGGGCACCGTGCTGGAAGAGCATGAGGCGACCCGGCCCTGGTATCCGGCTTCGCTCACCAAGATGATGACGGCCTATGTCACGCTCAAGACCTTACGCGAGGGGCGGCTGCAGCTGGACAGTCCGGTCACCCAGTCGGCCAATTCCCTCGCCCAGCCGCCCAGCAAGATGGGCTTCAAGGTGGGCACGCAGCTGACGCTGGAAACGGCGCTGACCATGCTGATGGTCAAGTCTGCCAATGATCTGGCCGTGGCGATTGGCGAGACCGTTGGCGGCACCGAAGAGAATTTCATTGCGATGATGAATGCGGAAGCGCGCCGCCTCGGCATGCGCAGCACCCATTTCGTCAATCCGCATGGGCTTCCCGACAACCGGCAGGTTTCCTCCGCTGCCGATCTGGCGATCCTGGCGATGGCGCTGAAGCGGGAGTTTCCTGATGCGCACAAGTATTACCGCCATCCGGGCCTGAAGTTCGGCAAGCAGACGCTGCGCTCTGCCAACCGCGAGTTCCTGCAGCGTGTGGCCGGCGCCGACGGGCTGAAGACCGGTTACATCTGCAATTCGGGCTATAATGTTGCTGCCTCTGCCACGCGCAACGGCCGCACCGTCATTGCCGTCGTGCTGGGCGCGGGTTCCGGGCTGGAGCGCACGGCCTTCACCCGTGAGGTGATCGACCGCGGTTTCCGCCTTGGCGGGCGTGGCCAGCATGTCTCCACCCTGCCGCCGAGCGGCGCAGGGCTTCCGGCGGATGGCTATTGCAAGCGCAACCCGAAGCTCGGACCGGAACAGATTCTGGCCCGCTACGACATCCGCCAAGCTGCGGGCAAGACACGCTCTGCAGTTATGTTCCAGTCTACGGGCGAGGGCCGTCCGGTGATTGCGGTTCCGGCAGGGGATGCGGAACCGGGGGAAGAGGGCGCGGAATTTTCGTCCAAATCCGGCAAGGTTGACTGGAACATGATCCTCGACCGCACGGTCGGCACCGAGCTGGTGGCCTATGCGCCCATCACCGTGCGCACGGGCCTCGCACCGGGCTCTGTCCCTGCTGCTGCGGCCATGGTCCCCGCTGCGGCAGCTGCCGCCACGGTTGCCGCTGAGCTGCCCTCCGTCCGTCTTCCTGCGTCCAAGCCGCTGGATCTCAGGCCTTCCGTGGTTGTCCCGGGCGCGGCACAGGGTGCGGCCCAGACCACCCCGGCCTTTGGCTCCCTCTTCAACGGCAATGTGCCGGCTTCCGCCGTCCCCAGAGCCAAGAGCGGCAACTGACGCAGAGCTGCGCGAAGGATATTCAAGATGACCGAAGCTCAGGATGGTGCTGCACAGCCGCAGCGCGGCCCGAAGCCGCCCATTCCCCTGTCCATCATCACGGGCTTTCTGGGGGCGGGCAAGACGACGCTGCTGAACCGCATCCTCAAGGATCCGGCGATGGCGGATACGGCGGTCATCATCAACGAGTTCGGGGATGTCGGGCTTGACCACCTTCTGGTGGACCAGTCGAGCGAGGGCATTCTGGAGCTTTCCTCCGGCTGCCTGTGCTGCACCATCCGGGGGGACCTGATCAATACGCTGGAAGACCTGCTGCGCCGTCTGGACAACGGCCGCATGGAGCGTCTGGCGCGGGTGGTCATCGAAACGACCGGTCTTGCCGACCCGGCGCCCATCCTGCACACGGTGATGCTGCATCCCTATCTGATGCTGCGCTACCGGCTGGACAGCGTTGTGACGCTGGTGGATGCGGTCAACGGTTCTGCGACGCTTGATGCCCATCAGGAGGCTGTGCGTCAGGCTGCCGTTGCCGACCGGCTGGTGCTGACCAAGACCGATCTGCTGGAAGGCGATGCGGGAGCTGCAACCCTTGACGCCCTGACCGCACGGCTGAAGGCGCTCAATCCCGGTGCGCAGCTTCTCAACGGGCAGAAGGGCGAGGCCGATGCCGCGCATCTGTTCAATGCCGGGCTCTATGATCCGTCCACCAAGATCCCCGATGTGGCGCGCTGGCTGAATGCGGAGGCCTATGAAGCTCACGGGCATCACCATCACGGGCATGATCATGCCCATGGCCATCATCATGATCATCACCACGATCATGGGCACCATCATCACGATGTGAACCGTCACGACGACAAGATCCGCGCCTTCACCCTGACCGCGAACCGTCCGGTACCGGCCTCGGCGCTGGAAATGTTCCTTGATCTGCTGCGCTCCGCCCATGGGCCGAAGCTGCTGCGGGTGAAGGGCATCATCCAGATCGCCGAAGATCCGGCCCGGCCCGTGGTCATTCACGGGGTGCAGCATGTGTTCCACCCGCCAGTCACGCTGGCGGGCTGGCCGGATGGCGACCGGCGCACGCGGCTGGTCTTCATCACCTACGACCTGGCCGAGGGCTTCGTCCGCCGCCTGTTCGATGCCTTCACCGGCGCCATGGTCAGCGACACGCCGGACGCTCAGGCGATGATGGACAATCCTCTGGCCATCTCCGGCTTCAAGCCGGGATGAGGTTTCAGCTGCGTTTCAGCCGGATCAGGCCTTCCTGGGCGGTTGAGGCGATGAGGTGGCCGCTGCGGTCATAAAGCAGGCCCCGGTTCATGCCGCGCCCGCCGGAGGAGGAGGGGGCGTCGGTGGCGTAGAGCAGCCAGTCATCGGCCCGGAACGGCCGGTGGAACCACATGGAATGGTCGAGGCTGGCGGCCTGGATCTGCGGGCTGAACACCGACTTGCCATGGGGAAAGAGCGAGGTATCCAGCAGCGTCATGTCCGAGGCATAGGCCAGAACGCACTGGTGGATGCGGGTTTCGTCGGGCAAGGGGCTGGTGGCGCGCACCCAGACATATTGCTGCGGCGCCAGCTTCTTCTCGCTGAAATAGTGGGTGAGATCGACAGGGCGCAGTTCGATCGGGCGTTCCCGCTCCCAGTAGCGGCGCACGTTCTCCGGTGCCACCTTCAGAAACTTCTCCTTCAGGTCCTGCTCGCTCGGCAGATCTTCCGGCATCGGCACGTCCGGCATGCCGGTCTGATGCTCAAGCCCGTCCTCCAGCGTCTGGAAGGAGGCGGACATGGAGAAGATCGCCTGTCCGTGCTGGATCGCCACAACGCGGCGCGTGGTGAAGCTGCCGCCGTCGCGGATGCGGTCCACGTCATAGATGATCGGCACCGCCGGATCGCCGGGCCGCAGGAAATAGCCGTGCAGAGAATGGATGTGCCGCTCTTCCACCACGGTGCGCGAGGCGGCGACGAGCGCCTGGCCGATCACCTGTCCGCCATAGACCCGCTGCCAGCCCGCCTGGGGGCTGCGGCCACGGAACAGGTTGTGTTCCAGCTGTTCGAGGTCAAGAATGGACAAAAGTGAGTTGATGGCCGTGTTCATTGCCGCATTCCTTGCTAAATGAGCGCATGGGGCTAAATGAGTGCATGGGATGCACCCGTGGCGCACCGTCCGTGAATGCCTGATTGGACGCGGTGTCCGGTCCGTGTCAATGCTGACCAAAGGGAAGACAGCCCGGAATTGTTGCGCAGCGCTTGCGAAACGGCCGGGCGATGAAGGAGATGAAGATGCGCGAGTCCCAAGCCGCTGACAGTCCTGCTCAGGAGAGTGCGGCCGATGTGGTGATCGCCGGCGGCGGATACGTCGGCCTGTCCCTCGCCCTTGCGCTCAAGCAGGCGGATCCGTCGATGGAAGTGGCCGTCGTCGACCCCAAGCCCATGGACAGTCTTGCCAGGGATCCGCGCGCGTCCGCCATCGCTGCGGCTGCTTGCCGCATGCTGGACCAGCTTGGCATCTGGGATGAGATTCGCGCCACCGCCCAGCCGATCAACGAGATGATCGTCACCGACAGCAAGCTGCGCGACACGGTGCGTCCGGTGTTCCTGACCTTTGCGGGCGAGACCGGCAGCGCCCAGGGTGACGAGCCCTTCGCGCACATGATCCCGAACGGTGCGATGCTGCCGGCGCTTTACAAGGCGGCGCTGGCGCTGGGCGTGCGGTTCCATGCGCCCGATACGGCGCGCGATTTCCATCAGGCGGGCGATCATGTCAGAGTGGCGCTGGCCGGCGGCGGGCGCATCAGGGCCAAGCTGCTGGTGGCAGCCGACGGGGTGCGCTCGCGCCTGCGCGATCTGGCGGGCATCCGCACGGTGCACTGGTCCTACGGCCAGTCGGGCATCGTCACCACGGTGAAGCACGAGCGTCCGCACAATGGCCGCGCGGAAGAACATTTCCTGCCGGCCGGACCTTTCGCCATCCTGCCGCTGCCGGGCAACCGCTCGTCGCTGGTCTGGACGGAGCGCACGGGCGATGCGGACCGGCTGGTGCGCGCCGATGATTTCACCTTCGAGCTGGAGCTGGAGCGCCGCTTTGGCCACCACCTCGGCAAGCTGGAGCTGGACGGCCCGCGCCATGCCTATCCGCTGGGCTTGACGCTGGCGCGTGATTTCGTCCGCCCGCGCATTGCCCTTGCGGGCGATGCTGCCCATGGCATCCACCCGATTGCCGGGCAGGGCCTCAATCTCGGCTTCAAGGACGTTGCGGCGCTGGCGGAAGTCATCGTCGAGGCCCGGCGTCTGGGGCAGGATATCGGCGGTCTCGACGTGCTGGAGCGCTATCAGCGCTGGCGCCGGTTCGACACGTTCCAGATGGGCGTTGTCACCGATGTGCTGAACCGGCTGTTCTCCAACGATCTTGATGTGGTGCGCGGCATCCGGGACTTTGGCCTCGGTCTGGTGGACCGGCTGCCGAAGCTCAAGGGCATGTTCATCCGCGAGGCCGCCGGTTTTGCCGGGCCTGCGCCCCGGTTGCTGACCGGCGAAGCGATCTGAGCGGGCATCAGGGATAACTGGGCATCTGGGGGGAAGATGACGGCAACAGTGTCTGCCGGTGCCGAAGCTGGCCCGCGCACCATCCTGATCACGGGCTGCTCCAGCGGCATTGGCGCAGCCTCTGCCCGGCTGCTGCGGGGGCGCAACTGGCGGGTTTTTCCGGCCGCGCGCAAGCCGGAGGACGTGGAAGCCCTGGCCGCACAAGGCTTTGAGGCGGTGCTCATTGATTATGAGCGGCCCGAAACCATTCATGCCGGGCTGGAAAGCGTGCTGGCGAAAACCGGCGGGCGGCTTGATGCGCTGTTCAACAACGGCGCCTATGCCGTGCCCTGCGCGGTGGAGGATCTCCCCGTCGATGCCTTGCGGGCGCTGTTTCAGGCGAATTTTTTCGGCTGGCACGATCTGACGCGGCAGGTCATTCCGGTGATGCGCGCCCAGGGGGCAGGGCGCATCGTGCAATGCTCGTCCATCCTCGGTTTCATCGCCATGAAATACCGGGGCGCCTATACGGCATCCAAATTCGCGCTTGAAGCCTATTCCGACACGCTGCGGCAGGAGCTGCACGGCACGGGCATCCATGTCAGCCTGATCGAGCCGGGGCCGATTGACACGCGCTTTACCGAAAATGCGCTGGCAAACTTCCATCACTGGATCGGCAAGGAAGGCATGATGGCCTCGCCCCACCGGGCCACCTATGAGCGGCGGCTGAAGCGGATGGAAAACGGTGAGCCGGGCCCCTGGAAACTTCCGCCGGAGTCCGTGGTTGAGAAGCTGGTGCATGCCATCGAGGCGAGCCAGCCCAGGGCACGCTACCGGGTGACCAAGCCCACCATCTGGATGAACATCGCCCGCCGGTTCCTGACCACGCGCGCCCTCGACAGGGTGCTGATGAAGGCGGCGGACGGGGAAGAGTGAGATCATCCCCCTTGCGCAGGTCTGCGTAAACGGGGCAAAGCGGCGGCGGGCATCCTGCCGCCTGAGGGGTACAGGAAATGGGCAGTTTCTTTTATTATCTGGTTCCCGTGGCCGTTGGCGCGGTGGCAGTTGTGCTGCTGCTCGGGCTCTGGAACATGATGCGCGGCGGTTCGTCCAACCGCTCGCAACAGCTGATGCGCTGGCGCGTCGGCCTGCAGTTTCTCGCTATCGTCATCATCATGGCAGCGCTCTATTTTCTGGGGCCCAAGCCCTGACGCGCGCCTGACGCGCGTCTTAAAGACATGAGCGCCCGGGAGGCATTGCAGCATGGTTGTTCTGAACAAGATCTACACGAAGACCGGTGATGACGGCACGACGGCGCTGGGCTCGGGCGAGCGGCGGCCCAAGTACGACCTGCGCATCGAGGCCTATGGCACGGTGGATGAAACCAATTCGGTGGTTGGCCTCGTCCGTCTCGCGCTTGCGGGTGCGGATGCTGAGGTGGATGCCATCCTCGGCCGCATCCAGAATGACCTGTTCGACCTTGGCGCCGATCTGGCGACGCCGGAAACGGACAAGGATCTGGGCTACGAGCCCCTGCGGATCACCGATGCGCAGGTGACCGCACTGGAAAATGCCATTGATCTTCTGAATGCGGATCTGAAGCCGCTGCGCTCTTTTGTCCTGCCGGGCGGCACGCCGGCGGCCACCTATCTGCATCTGGCCCGCACCGTCTCGCGCCGGGCCGAACGGCTGATGGTGCATCTGGCGGCGGAAGAGCGAATCAACCCGGCGGCCACGCGCTATATGAACCGTTTGTCCGACTTCTTTTTTGTCGCGTCCCGGTATCTGAATGACAAGGGCGCAGGCGACGTGCTCTGGGTGCCCGGCAAGAACCGGTAATACACAATAGGGATCAGGCAGAGCCGGATGTTCTTTCCCCTCTACGACCATAACCCCCTGCGCCACGTGCTGAAGCCCGTGGTCACGTGGTCGCTGATCCTCGCCAATGTGCTGGTCTATCTGCTCATTCAAGGTGGAGGCCTTGGCGATGCGGCCATTGCCAGCGCCTATTCCTATGGTCTCATCCCGTCCGTGTTCTTCGACATGAAGGATCTGGCACCGGAGCTGACCGTCCTGCCCGCCAAGGTGTCACTCGTCAGCTATGCCTTCCTGCATGCCGACGTCATGCATCTGGCGGGGAACATGCTGTTCCTCTGGGTCTTCGGCGACAATGTCGAGGATGCCATGGGGCATGTGAAGTTCCTTGCCTTCTATCTCCTGTGCGCGGCGGCAGGCGGGCTTGCCTTCGCGCTGCTGGATCCGGCTTCGGATGTGCCGCTGATTGGCGCGTCCGGTGCGGTCTCGGGCATTGTTTCGGCCTATCTCATGCTGCATCCACGGGTGCGGGTCTGGGTGCTGTTCATGGGGCGCATCCCCCTACGCCTGCCGGCCCTGTGGCTGCTGGGTGGATGGATCATCGTGCAGATCGCCAATCTGTTCCTGTTCCAGAAGAGCCAGGTCGCCTGGGTGGCCCATGCCGGAGGCATTATGGCCGGTGCCGTTCTTGTGCTGGTGATGCGCCGTCCGGGCGTGAGATTGTTCGACCGGGATATGAGGACCTGAAGCGGATGAGCTCTGCCCAAGCCTTTGCGTTGCAGCAAGAACTGGGCGGACCTTCCGTAGCGCCATCGTTGACACCCGGCGTCCGGGTGTTTACCGTCGCGCGCCGAATGCAAGTATTGGCTGAAACCCGCCATTTTCTTCGCGGGATGTTAAGCCGGCTCGACCTGTTGACGCAGTGCGGCAAAAAAGCCGCCGAAGCGGGAGGATAAGACCCATGAAAATCCTTGTGCCCGTAAAGCGGGTGATCGACTACAACGTCAAGGTTCGCGTGAAGCCGGATGGTTCCGGCGTCGAGCTGGCCAATGTGAAGATGTCGATGAACCCCTTCGACGAGATTTCCGTTGAAGAGGCCCTGCGCCTCAAGGAAGCTGGCAAGGCGACGGAAGTGGTGGTGGTGTCCATCGGGCCGGCTCAGGCGACTGAGACCCTGCGCACCGCGCTGGCCATGGGCGCCGACCGCGGCATTCTGGTGAAGACCGACGCCACGGTGGAGCCGCTGGCCGTTGCCAAGATCCTCAAGAAGGTCGTGGAAGCCGAAGAGCCGGGTCTCGTGATCCTCGGCAAGCAGGCCATCGACGATGACTGCAACCAGACCGGCCAGATGCTGGCGGCGCTGCTCGGCTGGGGCCAGGGCACCTTTGCATCCAAGGTCAGCGTTGGTGACGGCAGCGTGGACGTGACCCGTGAAGTGGACGGCGGCCTGCAGACCGTGTCGCTGAAGCTTCCGGCCATCGTCACCACGGACCTGCGCCTCAACGAGCCGCGCTATGCGTCCCTGCCGAACATCATGAAGGCGAAGAAGAAGCCGATCGACGAAAAGACCCCGGAAGACTTCGGTGTTGACGTCGCTCCGCGCCTGACCGTGCTGAAGACGGTTGAGCCGGCGTCCCGCCAGGCTGGCGTGAAGGTTGGCTCGGTGTCCGAGCTCGTGTCCAAGCTGAAGAACGAGGCCGGCGTCCTCTGAGGACCCGTCACAGGAGGATAAACACCCATGACGACACTTCTTGTGGCTGAACACGCCAATGGCGCCCTGAACGACGCAACCGGCAAGGCCCTGACCGCTGCAGTGAAGCTCGGCGGTGATGTGCATGTGCTGGTGGCCGGTGAGGGCGCCCGCTCTGCTGCCGAGGCTGCGGCCAAGCTCGCAGGCGTTGCCAAAGTTCTGGTGGCTGAAGGCGGCGCCGTCGCCCATCAGCTGGCCGAACCGGTGGCAGACCTGATCGTTTCGCTGGCCGGTGGCTATGACGCCATCGTTGCCGCCTCCACCGCCAGCGGCAAGAACATCCTGCCGCGCGTTGCAGCCCTGCTCGACGTGATGCAGATCTCTGACGTCACCGCCGTGATCGACGGCGAGACCTTCGAGCGCCCGATCTATGCCGGCAACGCCATCCAGACCGTCAAGTCGGGCGATGCCAAGAAGGTGATCACCGTGCGCACCGCCTCCTTCGCCGCTGCAGGCGAGGGCGGTTCGGCGGCCATCGAGGATGTGGCAGCTCCTGCGGACGGCGGCCTCTCCAGCTTCGCCGGCGAGGAACTGTCCCGCTCTGACCGTCCGGAACTGGCTTCGGCCAAGATCATCATCTCGGGCGGCCGTGCGCTGGGCTCTTCGGAGAAGTTCCAGGAAGTCATCATGCCGGTGGCGGATGCGCTGGGCGCGGCTGTCGGTGCCTCGCGCGCTGCGGTCGATGCGGGCTATGCTCCGAACGACTGGCAGGTTGGCCAGACTGGCAAGGTGGTTGCCCCGCAGCTCTACATCGCCTGCGGCATCTCCGGCGCCATCCAGCATCTGGCCGGCATGAAGGACTCCAAGGTCATCGTCGCCATCAACAAGGACGAGGAGGCCCCGATCTTCCAGGTGGCGGACTACGGCCTTGTCGGCGATCTTTTCGAAATCCTGCCGCAGCTGAAGGCGGAACTCGAAAAGGCCTGATGGCACATCAAAAGGTTCAGGCTGCTGCGGACCTCCCGGCAGCCTGAACTGCTTTTGAAGGGGCAGGCAGAAGGAATGATCCGGTTTTATGGCCGTGGTCCTTGCCCGAAGCGGTGAACCTTGTAAAGAATAGCGCGGTTTGCGTGCATATACGGCACAGCCTGCAACAGGATCGGATGAGACGATGGTGGTCGAGATCAAGAAAGTCGGTGTGATCGGTTCGGGCCAGATGGGCAGCGGAATTGCCCATGTCTGCGCCGTGGCCGGATATCAGGTCTATCTGAACGACCTGTCCCGCGACCGGATCGAATCCGGTCTGGCGTCGATCAACGGCAACATGGCCCGTCAGGTGTCCAAGGGCCAGATTTCCGAGGAAGACCGTTCCGCAGCTCTCGACCGGCTGCATGGCGCGGAAAACCTCGACATGCTGGCCGATGTGGACCTTGTCATCGAGTCTGCCATCGAGAACGAGCAGGTCAAGCGCAAGATCTTCTCCCAGCTCTGCCCGGTGCTGAAGCCCGAAGCGATGCTGGCGACCAACACCTCGTCCATCTCCATCACCCGTCTTGCTGCCACGACCGACCGGCCGGAGCGCTTCATCGGCATTCACTTCATGAACCCGGTTCCGATCATGGAGCTGGTGGAGCTGGTGCGCGGCATTGCCACCGAAGACGAGACCTTCGAGGCCGCCAAGGGCTTCGTCGCCCGTCTCGGCAAGACCATTGCCGTGGCCGAGGATTTCCCGGCCTTCATGGTCAACCGCATCCTGCTGCCGATGATCAACGAAGCCATCTATACGCTCTATGAGGGTGTCGGCTCGGTGGAATCCATCGATACGGCCATGCGCCTTGGCGCCAACCATCCGATGGGCCCGCTGCAGCTGGCGGATTTCATCGGCCTCGACACCTGCCTGTCCATCATGCAGGTGCTCTATGAGGGGCTCGCCGACAGCAAGTACCGCCCGTGCCCGCTGCTGGTGAAATATGTCGAGGCTGGCTGGCTTGGCCGCAAGACGCGCCGCGGCTTCTACGACTATCGCGGCGAAACGCCGGTTCCGACCCGCTGACGGCGGCATGAACCTCGCCCGCTACTGCCTCACCCGCGCTGCGCCCGATCCGGGCGCGGTGGCGCTGGAGGTGGTGGGGCCGGGCGGGGCGCTGCTGGAACGCTGGAGCTACGGCGATCTCACCGCAAGCGTGCTGTCTGTTGCAGGCGGGCTTGCGGGCGAAGGCTTGATGTGGGGCGACCGCATCCTCCTGCGCATCGGCCATTCCAGCGATTTTCCGCTTTTCTTCTTTGGTGCCATTGCCGCCGGTTTCGTGCCGGTGCCCAGCTCCGCGCTGCTGACCGGGCCGGAATGCGACATGCTTATGGCTGATAGCGGGGCGGTGGCCGTCATTCATGACGGGAAAACGCCGCTGCCGCAGCCGCGTGATGGGGTGCGCTTCATCGGGCCGGAGGGCATTGCAGCGCTCAAGAGCGCGCCGCAGGGCAGCTTTGCGGCCACGCAGCGCGATGATCCGGCCTTCATCGTCTATACCTCCGGCACCAGTGGCCGCCCGAAGGGCGTGCTGCACGCACAGCGCACCGCCTCTGGGCGCCGTCCCATGGATCAGGGGTGGTACGGCATTTCGTCCTCTGACAGGCTGCTGCATGCAGGCGCCTTCAACTGGACCTACACGCTCGGCGTTGGCCTGATGGACCCCTGGGCCAATGGCGCGACCAGCATTGTCTATGATGGTCCACGCGATCCGCATGTCTGGCCGGACCTGCTGGAGGCCACAGGTGCAACGCTGTTTGCGGCGGTGCCTAGTCTTTACCGGCGGATCCTGAAATACGGTGATGTTGAGCCGCACCGTTTCCCGCGCCTGCGTCATGGGTTGACTGCAGGTGAGGCCTTGCCCGCAGCATTGCATGAGGAGTGGGCCCGCCGCAGCGGCAGGCCGCTTTATGAAGCGCTGGGCATGAGCGAGATTTCCACCTACGTCTCCAGCGGCCCGCAGGTGCCCACGCGCCCCGGCAGCCCCGGCAAGCCGCAGGCCGGACGTTCCATCGCCATTCTGCCGGAGGAGGGCGGCGATACGCCGTTGCCCCTTGGCGAAACGGGTCTTCTGGCCGTCTCGCGTGAGGATCCGGGTCTGATGCTGGGCTACTGGCAGCGGCCGCAGGATACGGCAGAGGTGATGCGCGGCAGCTGGTTCCTGACCGGCGACCGTGCCCGTCAGGATGCGGAGGGCTATCTGTGGTACGAGGGCCGCGCTGACGATGTGATGAATGCCTTCGGTTATCGCGTTGCGCCGGAAGAGGTGGAACGCGTCATTGCCAGCCATCCGGACGTGGCGGATGTGGCGGTGACGGCGGTGCCCTCGGCCAATGGCATCAGCCTTGTCACCGCCTTTCTTGTGCCCCGTGAGGGCGCAGCGCTGGATGCCGATGCTGTTGCTGCCTTCGCTGCGGAGAGGCTGGCGGAATACAAGCGGCCCAAGGTCTACCGCCTTGTTCCGGATCTGCCGCGCACGCCTTCCGGAAAGCTGCAGCGCAAGGCTCTGTGGCGGGAACCATCCTGAGAGATGTTAACGGCAGATTAACCTTCTTGCCGCACACTGGATACCATCAGGAAAGGTAGATCCATGAGCAGCGCATCCATCGCAGCCGCGCTTGTCGGGGCAACACAGGCCCAGACCCAGCAGCAGCTTCAGGCCAAGATGCTGAAGATGTCCATGCAGCCGGATCAGTCCATTGTGGCCATGCTGGATCAGGCGGCTTCCTCCGGTTCCGGATCTTCGCCGCTTGCCGCAGGTACCGGCGGGCTTGTCGACGTTACCGTCTGACCACCTCCAGAAACGTCCCGCTCAAGCCCTCCCGCCCTGGCCAAAGCCCGTCCGGGCTGGAGCTTTTTGGCCGTTTACCAAGTTTTCCTCTGATAAAATCAACTGGCGGGAATCAGGGTAGTGATTCCGTAATATTTGGCCTCTTTGATTTTATGGTTAATCAATAGTTAAGGCCTTATTTGTGCCCCTCTGATTTTATTGGGTTATTTCTATACTAACCTAGCGTAATTAGACTTTTTAATAAAATTTTAGATAATTTGCCTGATTCGTTGTAATGTTTGCTTTGGGTCTGTGGCCTATCTTATCCTCCGTGGCATTCCAGCAATCTTGCCGTTCGCCGGCAGATGCTCACGATGGAGGTGCACATGGCGGAGATCGAAAGCTACCGCGGTGTTCCAGCCTCTGCGCTGAGAGAGGAGCAAAACCTCTCGGAACGCCGCACTGAACGGTTCGAGGAATTCAACGCAAGGCGCAGCGCCATGCTGGCCGAAGCGGTGAACCGCGAAGCGAACAGTAAGGCGAACCGCGCAGAGCAATTGAGTGAAGATGCCGATCGCATCGCGCGCCGTGCCGTTACCGGTATGGGAAAACGCATCGATGTGACGGTCTGATCCCGGCATTCTCCGGGCTCCGGCTGGCGCAGGCATCAACTGGAAAGGGCTTGAGTTATGGTTGCAATTTCCGGAACTGCATCGGCTGATCTCGCTGCGTCGGGCGTGCGTCCTGACTATTCCGCCAGGGCTGCGCAGGATACTGCCCGGGTTGAGCGTCAGGCCTCGGAACGCCAGACGGAAGAGCGCCGCGAGACCGTGCAGGAGACGTCCCGCCAGGAAGAACAGCGCGAAAGCCGCAAGATTCCTGGTCTCGGCAATGCGGTGGACATCACCGCCTGACGGTGGACGGCTTCACCAGCAGAACCATGGCCCCGCTCCGGCGGGGCTTTGTTTTTTGCAGGGCTGTGTTTTTTGCGGGGCTGGCGGTGATGAAGGGCGGGGTTGTTTCCGCAACCATCCGCCGCCCGCCTAACCTGCCGTCTTGCCCGGTGCCTTTGCCCGTGCCGCATCAATCAGCTGCAGCGCGTCCTCATGGTCCCATTCGGCCGGGCCATACATGGTGCCGATCTCGCAGCCGTCGGGTCCGGCAAGGATCGTTGTCGGCAGGCCGGTGGCGCGGGCCTTGCTGCGCAGGTCCTGGAACACGGCGTTCGACGCATCCGAGTAGTAGGTCAGCGAAGCAACGCCGATTTCGTCAAGGAAGGCCTTGGGTTTTTCCGGCCCGCCCCGGTCGAGGTTCACCGTGACCACCGCGAAGTCATCGCCATTGCGCGCCTGAGCCAGCCGGTCCAGCGCGGGCATTTCCTTGCGGCAGGGGGCGCACCAGGTGGCCCAGAGGTTCAGCAGGACCGTCTTGCCGGTGAACTGTGCGATGCTCACGTCCTCCCCGTTCGGCCCCTTGAACTTCAGATCGCGCAGATCAAGAGGCTTCTGGGCGGGCAGGAAGGCGGCCACATCGCCCTTGGCAAAGGGCTTGGCCGCAGAGGCTGCCGCCATCGAGGCCTGGCAGCTTTTCCCTGCGCTTGTGTTGCCACCGGGGCTGCCAATCACGTATACCGCCGCAATGGCTGAAAGCAGACCGGCCGCAGCGACCGCAACCAGCGGGCGCCTGTAACCGGAGCGGGTCTGTCTTGTCGGCTTCATGTCTTCTTCACCTGGCAAGGGCACCTCTCCGGGGCGTCTATCAAGAGGCAGTCATATGAGCAACCGCATGTGGGGCGGCCGTTTCGCCGAAGGCCCGGACGCGATCATGGAAGAGATCAACGCGTCCATCGGCTTCGATCAGAAGCTATACAGGCAGGATATAGAGGGTTCCAAGGCCCATGTCCGCATGCTGGCCGCGCAGCAGATTGTCGCGGGCGAGGATGCCGAAAAGATCGTTCACGGTCTCGACACGATCCTGTCAGAGATCGAGACGGGCAAATTCACCTTCTCCCGCGCCCTTGAAGACATTCACATGAACATCGAGGCGCGCCTTGCCGAGCTGATCGGTGCGCCGGCCGGACGCCTGCACACCGCCCGCTCGCGCAATGACCAGGTGGCGACCGATTTCCGCCTGTGGGTGCGCGATACGCTGGATACGCTCGATGGCCAGCTGGCCGAGCTGCTGGTGGCGCTGGCCGAAAAGGCCGAGACCCATGCCGCCGACGTGATGCCGGGCTTCACCCATCTCCAGTCGGCTCAGCCGGTCACTTTCGGCCACCACATGATGGCCTATGTGGAGATGTTTGCCCGCGACCGCAGCCGCTTTGCCGATGCGCGCAAGCGCATGAACGAATCCCCGCTGGGCTCTGCCGCGCTCGCCGGCACGTCCTTCCCGATCGACCGCGAAGCAACCGCGAAGGCGCTTGGCTTCGACCGGCCGATGGCCAATTCGCTCGACGGCGTGTCCGACCGCGACTTCGTCATCGAGGCGCTTTCTGCTGCCTCCATCTGCTCGATGCACCTGTCGCGCTTTGCCGAGGAAATCGTGCTGTGGTGTTCGGCCCAGTTCGGCTTCATCAAGCTGTCGGACAAGTTCTCGACCGGCTCCTCGATCATGCCGCAGAAAAAGAACCCGGATGCAGCCGAACTGGTGCGCGCCAAGACGGGCCGGATCTACGGCGGCATGATGGCGCTGCTGGTGATGATGAAGGGCCTGCCGCTCGCCTATTCCAAGGACATGCAGGAAGACAAGGAGCAGGCTTTCGACGCCCTGCCGTCCCTGTCGCTGGCACTTGCCGCCATGACCGGCATGGTGCGGGACATGGAGCCGCAGGTGAAGCGCCTGAAGAAGGCCGCAGGCTCCGGCTATTCCACCGCAACGGATCTGGCCGACTGGCTGGTGCGCGTGCTTGGCATGCCTTTCCGCGATGCCCACCACGTCACCGGCAAGATCGTCGGCTATGCGGTTGCCGAAAGCGTTGAGCTTGAAAAGGTGCCGCTGGCCGTGATGCAGGAAATCGAGCCGCGCATCACCCGCGAGATCTATTCCGTGCTGACCGTCGACAAGTCGGTGAAGAGCCGCACCAGCTACGGCGGCACGGCTCCGGCCAATGTGCGCAAGCAGGCCCGCCGCTGGCTGAAGCAGCTGGCCAAGGGCTGAGGAACCAGTGCGGGCGCCTGTCGCTTGCGGTCTGGGCGCCCGCACTTGCATCCGGCGCGGGGCTTGCCGCGCGCGGGAAGGCGTGCGACGACATCGCACCTGAGACGTTTCATGCAACGAGGTCCGACATGCTGAAGAACCGGCGCTTTCTGACTGCTGCCACCTGCATTCTCTGCCTTGGTCTGGCCGTTTCGGCCTGTGGCCGCCGCGGCTCCCTTGAAAAGCCGCGTCCTGCGGCCGCTGTCGAGGTCATGCCGCATCTGGCCGCCGCTCAGCTGGCCTGATCTGCAAGCTCGATCGACAGCCTGATGCTTCTGCCGTGAGGGCGTGCTGCCTGCGGTGTTCCGGGATTTGCCATGCATCATTTCGAGATGAAAAACGGCGTTCTCCATGCGGAGGACGTCAGCCTCGCGGCCATGGCGGAAGCGGTAGGCACGCCGTTCTATTGCTATTCGGCGGCAACGCTGGAGCGCCACTACCGTGTGTTTGCGCAGGCGCTGCAAGGCATTCCGTCCCTGGTCTGCTTCGCGGTGAAGGCCAATTCCAATCTCGCTGTGCTGCGCACGCTGGCCCGGCTTGGCGCAGGCATGGATGTGGTTTCGGAAGGCGAAGCCCGCCGGGCGCTGGCCGCAGGCACGCCGCCGGAGCGCATCATGTTCTCCGGCGTCGGCAAGACCGAAGCCGAGCATGCCTTTGGCCTTGAGCAGGGCATCTTCTGCTTCAACGTGGAATCCGAGCCGGAGCTGATCCAGCTCTCGCGTGTGGCGCAAGCGCTGGGCAAGACGGCGCGGGTGTCGTTGCGCATCAATCCGGATGTGGACGCCCGCACCCATGCCAAGATCTCCACCGGCAAGTCGGAGAACAAGTTCGGCATTCCCTGGAAGCGCGCCCGCGAGGCCTATGCGGTGGCCGCGCGCCTGCCGGGCATCAAGGTCAGCGGCATCGACATGCATATCGGCTCGCAGATCACCGAGCTGGAGCCTTTCGATGCAGCTTTCTCAAGGCTTGGCGAGCTTGTGGCGCAGCTACGCTCCGACGGGCATGAGATTGATCACGTCGATCTTGGTGGCGGCCTGGGTGTGCCCTATGTGTTTGATAACACCCCGCCGCCGCACCCGGACGACTATGCTGCTGTCGTGCGCAAACATGTGGAGCGGCTGGACTGTCAGGTGATCTTCGAGCCCGGCCGCCTGATTGCGGGCAATGCCGGCATTCTGGTCACCCGCGTCATCTATGTGAAGAAGGGCGAGGACAAGTCCTTCGTCATCGTTGATGCGGCCATGAACGATCTGATCCGGCCGACGCTGTATGATGCCTGGCACGAGGTTGGACCGGTGGTGGAACCGGCCGCTGACAGCGGGCGAATCATTGCCGATGTGGTGGGTCCGGTCTGCGAAACGGGCGACTATCTCGCTCTTGGCCGTGATCTGCCGGAGGTGAAGGCCGGGGACCTGCTGGCGGTTTATACCGCCGGTGCCTACGGCGCGACACAATCCTCCAGCTACAATACCCGCCTTCTTGTGCCCGAAGTGCTTGTGAATGGCTCGCAATATGCCGTGATCCGTCCGCGCGCGTCCTATGAGGACCTGCTGGGACTGGACAGGATGCCGGACTGGCTTTGACGCGGGCAGGACGATCACGGCGGATTTGATCGCCCTTGATCACCGGGGCGGGTTGCCGCCGGGCCCGCTTTGCCCCACTCTAGGTCATTGCGGGGTTGAGGGCTGAACGCGGAGAGATACGGTTTGGCGGAACAGGGCCCAGTTGAGCGTGCTTTTCCATCCGGGCAGGAGATTGCCGTGACGGACAGTGACAGGCTGTCTCTTCCGCAGGATCTGACGCGGGCGGCGGTGGACAAGCGGCTCAAGGCCGTGGTCTGGCGCAGCCGCGTTGCGCTGTTCTGGGAACGGCTCTGGCCTGCACTCTATCTGCCCTTCATCATTCTTGCCCTGTTTGCCGGTCTCTCGCTGGTCGGGACCTGGCTTGTCGTGCCGGTCTGGCTGCGGCTTGTGCTGGTGGCTGCGCTGGCGGGGGCGTTTCTCTGGTCGCTGCGCCCGCTTCCCGGCTTGCGCTGGCCCCGCCGGCAGGAGGCTCTGCACCGGGTGGAGCTGGTCAGCGGCCATTCCCACCGGCCCCTGACGGCCATCGAGGATGACCTGCCGCCCGGCAGTGCCAGCCCGGAAACGCTGGCCCTGTGGGAGATGCACAAGCGCCGCATGGCCGAAGCGCTGCGTTCCATGCGGTCCGGCCTTGCTCACCCGGAAGCCTTCCGCCGTGATCCCTATGCGCTGCGCGTGGTTGCCCTGATGCTGCTGGTGACCGGATTTGCGGTCACACAGGACGGCACGAGACTGAACCGGCTTGGCTCGGCCTTTACCTCGCCTTTGGACTTGCAGGAGGTTGCAAGCCGCATCGACGCTTGGGTGACGCCGCCGCTCTACACGGCCCGCGCGCCCATCTATCTGACCGGGGAGAGCGCTGCCCTGCGCGATCCTTCCGTGCCGCTGAAGGTTCCGGCCGGCAGCGTGCTGACCCTGCGGGCGCAGGGCACGTCCGGCCTTGCCATTTACAAGGATGGCGAGCCGGCCACTCCGGCGCAGGAGGAAGAGGCCGGGGCTGCGCAGAGCACCGGTGTTGAAGAGCAGCGCCTGACGCTTTCCGAAAGCGGTTCCTATGCGCTGCAGCAGGGCGGCGCCGTCATTGCCGCCTGGCCGTTTGACGTTCAGCCGGATCTGCCCCCCACCATCCGCCTGCTGGATGATCCGGAAGCCCAGCTCAGCGGTGCGCTGAAGCTCAGCTATCTGGCGCAGGACGACTACCGGGTGACCGGCGCAGAGGCACAGATCGAGCCCGCGCCGAAAGCGTCCGATAGCAATGAAGAACCGCGCCCGCTGGTCGAGGCGCCGCAGTTTCCCCTTTCCGTTCCGCCGCAGGCCCCCGGCTCGGCCAAGCCCGGCGAAACGATCCGCGATCTGACGTCTCATCCCTGGGCGGGTTCCGAGGTTCTGCTGACCCTGATTGCCCGCGATGAGGCGGGGCAGACGGGCACGTCGGAACCGATGGTCTTCACCTTGCCGCAGCGCCGCTTTTCCAAGCCGCTGGCCAAGGCCGTGGTGGAGCAGCGCCGGGATCTGGCGCTGGATGCCAACTCCCAGCTGCGGGTGATCGATGCTTTCGATGCGCTGCTGCTGGCGCCCGAGGCCTTTGACGTTGAGCCGCGCGTGCATCTGGGCCTTGCCTTCGCCTACCGCAATCTGGTGGCCGCCCGCAGCGACGAGCAGCTGAAGGAGCTGCTGCCGCTTCTTTGGGATCTGGCGCTGTCCATCGAAGATGGCGACCTCTCCATGGCCGAGCGGGCCCTGCGCGACGCGCAGGAGGCTTTGCGCAAGGCGCTGGAAGAGGGGGCATCCGACGAAGAGATTGCCCGTCTGACGCAGGAGCTGCGGCAGGCCTTGCAGGAATACATGCAGGCGCTGACCGAACAGCTGCGCCAGAACCCGCAGGCCATGCAGCCGTTTAATCCCAATCAGCAGAGCCTGAGCACGCGCGATCTCGATGAGATGCTGAACCGGATCGAGGAGCTGGCACGCAGCGGCTCGCGCGATGCAGCCCGCGACCTTCTGGCGCAGATGCAGCGGATGATGGAGAACCTGCAGACGGGCCGCCCGCAGATGGCGCCTGATGGCCTCACCAACGAAATGATGGAGATGCTGAATCAGCTTGGCCAGATGATCCAGCGCCAGCAGGAGCTGATGGACCAGACCCACCGCTTCAACCAGCAGCAACCGCAGCAGGGCCAGAACGGTCAGAACGGCGAGCAGCAGCAGGGCGAAGGGGATCAGCAGGGCGGCCAGAATGGCGGGCAGGGCCAGCAGATGACCGAAGAGCAGCTGCGCAACCTGCTCGATCAGCTGCAGCAGGGCCAGGGCGATCTGGCCCAGCAGCTGCAGCAGCTGATGGAGCAGATGGAGCGCAACGGCCTGTCGCAGAACGAGGGGCTGGGCGAGGCGGGCGACGCCATGGGACAGGCCCAGCGGTCTCTCGGGCAGGGGCAGGGCGATCAGGCGGTCGGCCAGCAGGGCGATGCCCTCGATGCATTGCGCCGCGGCGCCCAGCAGCTGGGCGAGCAGATGATGGGCATGGGCGAAGGGCAGGGCATGAGCCAGCGTTCGCCTATGGATACGGACCCGCTTGGCCGTCCGCGCCGCAATCAGGGGCCGGATCTTGGCAGTCAGGTGAAGGTGCCGGACGAGATCGACGTGCAGCGCGCGCGCCGGATCCTGGAAGAACTGCGCCGCCGCTTCTCCGACCCGGCCCGGCCGAGGCTGGAACTCGACTATCTGGAGCGGCTGCTGCGCAGCTATTGACGGGTGCCGGGGGGTGGTGGATTTGCACCCCGGTTGTTCAGCCCGGTTCCTCAGCCTGCAGCGCGTTTGAAGATCATGTCCTTTGCCGCGATGACCGCGCCGATGGTGATCAGAATGCAGGCTGCGCCGACGATCCAGGTGAAGGTGCCGAAGCCGAAGGCGATGAGCAGCAGCGTGGAGAGGAGCGGGGCCGAATAGGCGGCCGCCCCCAGAACCTGAATGTCGCCGCGCTTGACGCCGATATCCCAGGTGAAGAAGGCAAGGCCGACCGGCAGCAGGCCAAGCGCCACGACGCTGGCCCATTCCACCGTGCCGGACGGCCAGACGGTGTCTTCCAGCACCAGATGGCAGACAGCCGAAAGCAGCGCCGTCATCAGGCAGAAGCCGGCCACAGCTTCCGTCGGTACCTCGCCCATGCGGCGGGAGAGCACCGAATAGGTGGACCAGAACAGGGAAGAGGCGACCGCCGCGCCATAACCAAGGGCAAAGGCGGGATCAAGGCTGAGGCCCTCTCCCTTGCTGACCAGCAGCGCCGCGCCGCCAAGGCCGAGCACGGTCCCCAGGACGTGATGCAGCTTCAGCTTCTCGCCCGGCAGCAGGGCGGAAAACACCACGATCAGCAGCGGCCAGGTGTAGTTGATGAGATTGGCATCGACCGGTGGCGCGTTGCGGATCGCGGTGAAATAGAAGAAGTGAAAGCCGAACAGCCCCACAGTGCCGAAGGCCCAGACCTTCAGCGGCTGGCGCAGGGCGGACAGTTTACCGCGAAAGGCGAGCCACAGGCAGGCGAGAAGACCCGACAGACCGAAGCAGAGCGCATTGAGCAGGAACGGCGGCACCGCGCCGGACCCGGCACCGAAGACGCCAAGAGTGGCCCACATGAGCACGGCCGTGAGGCCAATGAGTGTGGCGCGGAAGCGGGCGGCTTGGTCGGTCATGGCATCCTGAGGAAATGGTGCGGCGGGTCTGGCCATGACAGAAATGCATAGTCCTTGAGGTGGCGCAAGGACAGGCATGCCTCATCTGCGTGCATTGTGCAGCTGTAACAGCTTTAGCAAGGCTCAAGCGCCCATGGGCTGGTTATGCCGCCTCATCAGGTGCTTGATCGTCCCGCCGGTTCGGGACATGTTGCGCATGTAACGATGATCCGATCCATAGCGGAGACCGAATTGACCAAGCTCGACATCAAGGCTCTTGGCCCCGACGATGCCCTGCACCTTGCGCCCCTGATTGCTGAAAATGCCCAGGCCCTCAAGCGCGGCGCCCCGCGCCGTCCGGACCAGTTCTATGCCGAACGCATTCTGGGTGACCGCTCCGCCGAAGTGATCGGCGCCTTCGTGGACGGGCAGCTCGTCGGTTTTGCGGTCTTCTTCGATCTGCCGGAACTGATCACGGGCCTGCGCTCCGGCCAGATGGACCACATCTACGTGCGCCCGGAATTCCGCCAGAAGGGTATTGCCCGCAAGATGATCCAGGCTCTTGTCACCGAGGGCCAGAGCCGCGGCTGGCTGCAACTGCGCTGGATCGTGCCGAGCAAGAACGCCCCGGCACTGGCGCTCTATGACCAGATCGCCGAACCCGATCACCACAAGAGCTACATCATCCCCATTGACCGGCTGGCTTCGGCCTGACGCAGCTTGCGGCGAAGCGCCCCGGGTGTTGCATGCCAGATCCGGGGCAGCGTTGCCGAAGTTTGGCCGGAGATTAGCCCCAGACGCGCTTGCCCCTCCCTTTTTTTCGTCATGCCATGACTTGATCATGGCATCCATTCCCTTTCCGCACGTCAGCGCAGAAGCCAGATGACAGGCATCGGCATGGATGCCATGGGCGGAGCCATGGCATGACGAATGCGGTGGGGTCTGACGCGGTCAAAGCGACCGGAGGTTTCCCCCTCAATACACCGGGTCGATCTGCGCGAAGGGCAGGATGCCGATGCGGGCGGAGCCGTTGGTGAGCTGCACCTTTGCTTCCACCGCAGCCTTTCCATCCACCTGCGTTGCCTTGCCGAAGCTGATGACTGCACCCTGCAGCGCTTCGGGGAAGCCGGAATCGGACGGGAAGAAGGGCGCAAGAACGGCCTTGATGCCATCGGGTTCCACCGCTGTCAGCGGCAGCTCCCCGGACAGGGTGCCGTTGGTTTCCAGCCGGATCTGACCGGTGGTGCTGAGGCGGGTGCCTCCGGAGTTGAGCTCCAGCGAGGTCACCGTCAGAGCCGGACGCCCGTCCGTGCTGGCAAAAAGGGTCTGCGGCACGGTGCCGGACAGCAGCGGCGCGCCGCCGGAAATCTGGCCGATGAAGCTGCCGTCACCGGGCTGGTCCTCCGCCGCCACCTTCAGGCCCTTGAAGCTGACGGCCAGATCCAGATCGTCCGGCTGTGCCGGGTTGGGCCGCAGGTGCAATTCGCCGCCCGCCAGAGACACTTCACCTGCATCGGGGTTCTCGGACGCAAAGAAACGGGGTGCCGCGATCACTGCATCCAGCTGGCGCAGGCTTGTGCCGCTGAAGCGCAGGCTGGCACGCAGGCTCTCCCAGGCGCCTTCCTGGATCGGGCCGTCGCCGGGCGCAAAGGAAGCCATCGGGCTGTCCGCCTCGATGATCATGTGCTGCGGATTATAGGCGAGCGCGACAGCGCGCAGCTCGGCGACACTGACGAAATGGCCCACCGGCGTGCGCAGGGCAAAGTCCTTGCAGGTCAGCTCGAACCGGAACGGATAACCGCCAAGGCCGCGCTCGCTGCAGGCAATCTCGAAGCCCATGGCCGCTGCATTCTGCAAGGTGGCATCAATCTGGCTGTTGACGAAGCTGCGGGCCGCAACCCATGCCGCGCTCCATCCGCCGGCCACAAGCATCACGGCTCCGGCGAGATAGATGAACTTGCGGCTGGAGGATTTGCGCGGCGCGGAAGTCGTTTCGGTCATGTCTGTCCTCTGGTGCCGCAGTCCACTTGCTGCACGGCCATTGAAACTTGCCCGGCGCATTGCTAAGTGCGCGGCTCAGGCGAAACAAGGTATCGTGACCGATATGGGCGATTTGTGGGTTTTTGGCTACGGCTCTCTCATCTGGAAGCCCGGTTTCCCGTTCGAGGAGAAGCGTCCGGCGCTGCTGCACGGTGCCCACCGCTCGCTCTGCGTCTATTCCTGGGTGCACAGGGGCACGCCGGAGCGGCCCGGCCTCGTCTTCGGGCTGGACCGGGGCGGCGCCTGCCGGGGCATGGCCTTCCGCGTCCGGGAACAGGACCGGGACGGCACGATCGAATATCTGCGCGCCCGCGAACAGGCGACCATGGTCTATCTGGAAGCCCTGCGCCCGGTCCGCTTTGCCGATGGCACCAATGCCACTGCACTCACCTATCTAGTTGACCGGCAGCACCCGCAATATGCGGGCGTGCTGCCGCTGGAGCGTCAGCTGGAGCTGGTGGAAGGGGCTGTGGGCCAGTCCGGCGCCAATCCGGAATATGTGCTGAACACGGCGAGCCATCTGGAAGAGCTGGGCATCCATGATGCCCGCGTCTCCTGGCTGGCCCAGCGGCTGAAGTAAATGTCCTGAGCCAGACGGGGCTTCCCCCTGATCAGGCCCCGCGCGGCGCAATGCCAGCCAGCACCGGAGACGGGCGCTGCGCCTGCCGGGCTTCCTCGATCAGCCGGTCTGAAGCAGCTTCGATCTGCCCGGTCATGGTCTCGAAGAAGACTGCAGACTCTAGCCCCGGCTCGATGACGGGCAGGAACTCCACCACCACCGTGCCCGGATGGATCAGAAAGCCCTTGCGCGGCCAGTAAAGCCCTGCATTGAGCGCCACCGGCAGCACCGGGCAGGCCAGATCCCGGTAGAGATGGGAAATGCCGTATTTGTAGGACGGTTCGGCACCGGCCGGACGGCGCGTGCCTTCCGGGAAGATGAGGATCTGGCGGCCTTCGCCAATCGCCTCGCGCGCCGCTGCCATCATGGCGGCGAGTGCCGCAGAGCGCTTGCCCCGGTTGATGGGGATCTGCTTCATCTTGGCCGTGTACCAGCCGAAGATCGGGATCCAGCGCAGCTCGCGCTTCAGAATGTAGGTCGGGTCCGGAAAGAACGGGATGAGAGCGAAGGTTTCCCAGGCGGACTGATGCTTGGATGCCACCAGAAAGCCGCCCTGCGGGATGTTCTCAACGCCCCGGTACTCCACCTTGAGCCCGGCGATCCAGCGCAGCAGCGCCAGATTGACCTTCGCCCAGACTGGCACCACCACCCAGGCGATCCGGCGCGGGGCCAGAAAGACGAAGGGGCTGTAGACCACCATCTGGACCAGTGTCAGCAGATAGAAGGCAATCTGGAAGAGAAGCGAGCGCAGATAGATCATCAGGAAACCGGACTGGAGACAGGAACGGGCTGGAAGCCGGGCAGACTGAGCGGTGCGGCCGGGTTCAGGCCCTCAGCCCGCAGCCGAGACACCCAGCGTGCTCACCCGCAGCCGCGCGAGGGTATACTTCACAAATTCCCTCAGGAGAAGCCGTAAGGTCCGCGGCTCCGCGTACCATCGCTCCACATTGAAGTCGCCCGCGAACACCGGATAGGGAATGACCACCAGATCCGGCATGACTGCGTTCAGCTCCATCTCGGCACGCGGCATGTGATAGGCGCTGGTGACGAGCATGAGCGAGGCATAGCCGTTCGTCTTGGCCCAGATGGCGGCCTCTGTAGCATTGCCAATGGTGTTGAGGGCCTTTTTGTCGAGGTCGATGCAGCAGTTGAAGAGGTCCCGTTCGGCCTCCGTGCGCAGCCGCAGCTGGCGTGCGGTGGTGGCCGGATAGACGCCGGAGATGAGCAGGCGCTGGGCGCGGCCCTGCTGCAGAAGCTGGACGGCGGTCTCGATCCGCTCCTGGCCGCCGGTCAGCACCACGATGGCATCGGCGCGCGGGTCTTCCGGCTGATCGATGGTGACGACATCGACGGTGAAGCGGATGAAGGATATGAGCAGCCACAGACACACGAGCGCTGCTGCAATCCCCAGTGCCTTCAGCGCCAGCCTGCGCTTGTAGCCCCGGCGGCGCGGCGGCAGAGCCTGCGGCACGGGTTCTGGCTGCTGCTCTGCCTGTTCCCCTGCCGGCTGTCCTGCTTCTGGCGCAAGGGTCTGATCTGGCTCGTGACTTGTCCGTTCCCCAGCCGCAGCCAGCAAAGCCTTAGCCCGCACACGGTCCTCCGGGGCCGGTGCAGGGGCGGCGGCATCAGGCTGTTTGTCCGAAGGCGCAGGTTTCATCGTGCGAAGATTATAGACCAATTCCGCTGTTTCTTGGATGGATGTTGCAGCTAGTCGATTTTGGCAAGGTGGGATTTGACCGCAAGGCCGGAAGTCAGCGCCGTCAGCACGGCGACGATGAAGACAATGCCGACCACTCCGAAGTAGCCCGGTGTGCCGACTGCCACGGAGCCGAACAGCGCCGACATCTGGTCAGCACCGGCCATGCCGGACGTTTGCCGGGTGAAGACTTCCAGCAGAATGAAGCAGAAGGAAGCGGCAAGCCCGCCGGCTATTCCTCCCTTGAGACCCAGCACAAGGAAGTGGCGCTGGAACTCGCGGGCAATGAAGCCGTCACTTGCACCGACGAAATGCAGCACGGACACAACGTCGCGGTTTCCGGCCATGGCCGCACGGGTGGCGAAGATCACGCTGAGCACCATGGAAAACAGCACCAGCGCCAGGATTCCGAAGCCCCCGGCCACCACAGCCCCGGCCATGGCGGCAAGGCGGGAGGTCCAGATGCTGTGATCATCAAGGCTGGCGCCGCGCACGTTCTGTTCGATCGACTGCTTCAGCGCCGGAAGATCCAGCTCCTGCGGATTGCTGACCGTCACTTGGATCAGGCGCGGCACGGGCAGCGTTTCGAGGTCAAGGCCGGCGCCGAGCCAGGGCTGCAGCAGCTGGCGGGTTTCCTCATCCGACAGCGCGCGCACCGTGCCGATGCCGGGAAACTCCTGCGTCAGCGCCACGGCCTTGTCGATCTCGCGCAGCATGTCGACCCCGTCGGCGGGGCGGATCTGCACGGTCACCTCCCGCACGAGGTCATTGCTCCAGTCATTCGCCGCTTCCCATACGACAGAGACGGAGCCGACGGTGAGGCAGGCCAGAAAACTCATGATGGCGACGACGAGCGTCAGGGCACGCCCCGCCACGGACTGGGACGGGACGATGGCCGCTGACGGCCGCAGGCGTGCGTCCTGCCCGCCTGCGGCAGCTTTGGCCTTGCCGCGCAGGAACAGCTTCAGCGAAGGGCGCGGCAGCTTGGGCCGGCTCTTCTGCTGTTGCGGCGCCTTTGTGCCGGTCTTCTTTGGTGGCGGGGCCTTGGATGCCATGCGTGGTGCCTTCCCCATGCCCTCAGTCAAAAATGGACAGGCGCCCGTCCGCCAGAACCATCCGGCGCGCCTCGACCTGTTCAAGCAGGGTGATGTCGTGGGTGGCAATCACAACGGATGTGCCAAGTCTGTTGAGTTCAATGAACAGCCGCAACAGCCTGCGGGCAAGCGGCGGGTCGACGTTTCCCGTCGGCTCATCCGCCAGCAGCATGTCCGGCCGGGTGATCAGTGCCCGTGCGATGGCCGCGCGCTGCTTTTCCCCGCCCGAAAGAACCGGCGGCAGCACATGCATGCGCTCACCCAGCCCCACCCATTTCAGCAGTTCCACCACATCGGACCGGTAGCTTGCTTCTTCCTTACCCAGCACGCGCAGCGGCAGCGCGACATTTTCATAAGTCGTCAGATGGTCCAGCAGGCGGAAATCCTGGAACACCACGCCGATGCGGCGGCGCAGTTGCGGCAGTTCCTTCTTGGCGATCGTCGCCATGTCCCGGTTGAACACGCGAATAAGACCGCGCGTGGGCCGCAGCGACAGAAACAGCAAGCGGATCAGCGTCGTCTTGCCCGCGCCGGAGGGGCCGGTCAGGAACTGGAAAGACTGCGGCTCGATGCTGAATGTCAGGTCGCGCAGGATTTCCGGCCCCATGCCGTATCTCAGCCCGACGTTTTCAAAACGGATCACGCAAAACCTCCGTGGACGGCGCTCACCCTAGAGCCATCCCTTTAACGCTTCATTAAACATATGAATGTCCTCTGGACCAGAATTGGGGGAGCTCTGACGCAGGTCTTCCCCCCAATTCAGCACCGGACTGCTATCATCCGCGTCATGGATGGCACCATCAAGGCCCCGTGAGGCCGTGGAGCGAGGGTCTCCCAAATATGAAGATCACCTGTCCGGACTGCGATACCTCCTATGACATCAAGCCGGAAATGGTTGGCCCGGAAGGGCGCAGCGTGAAATGCGCGCGCTGCGGAAACCGCTGGTTCATCAGCCCGCGCAAGGAAGATATCCCTGTCTCCACATCCCCGGCTGCCTCATCCGGAGGCGCCGCAAAGTCGGCTGCAAAGCCTGCCATGGCCATCGAGGACGAGCCGGAGCCCGAAGAGGACGAGGATGAAGCGGCATGGGCGGAGGATGCCACGGAGGAAGAAGCCCTTGCCAGGGGCCGCGCGTTCGAGGACGAGGAGACAGAACCTGCCAAAGGATCTGTGGATACTCAGGGTAAATCAAAGACTGGTAGAGATACGCCGCCGGAATACCCAGATGTAGTGGCCTCCGATGAAAATGATGAAACGGACGAGGAGGAAAATGCTCGCCGTACAATTGACATCGAGTCTCTTGCCAAGCGCAAGAAGATCAAGGTTAACACGAAAAAACCCCGGCGGGAGCGCGACTGGTCATTCCTGACCCGCCACGTGACAGTGAACAACCTGCGCCGCACCGGCGGCCTTGTGATCTTTCTTGCAGCCGCGGGACTCAGCGCGCTCATCTTCACGAACCGCCAGTTCGTGGTCAAACATGTTCCGGACCTTGCCAGTCTGTTCGACATGATGGGACTTCCGGTGAACTTGCGCGGACTTGAGTTCCGTGATTTGAGAACATTCAGGGAAGTCGACGAGGGGACGATCGTTCTGGTTGTCGAGGGGACAATCCAGAGCGTATCGGAACAGCCTGCCGCAGTTCCTGCGGTGCGCCTGTCGCTGCGAAGCGAGGATCAGCAGGAGATTTACGCCTGGACCCTCGAACCGCGTGCGGTGGCATTGGAGCCGGGCGCGAACACGCGCTTCAGGACCAGGCTGACAGATCCCCCCGCAGACGCCGCAGATATTCAGGTCCGCTTTGTGGACCGGAGCCCAGGACAAGCAGCAGAAGCAACAAGATGAAGCCGGTGATCCATACCCTTTACGATGAAGCCGAGATCGCCGCACGGGTGGAGAGCCTTGCTGGAGAAGTCGCTTCTTCCCGTCCGCATCAGCTGCTGGTCGTGGCTGTGCTCAAGGGCAGCTTCATCTTTGCCGCCGATCTGGTGCGTGCCATGCACCGTGCCGGCCTGGAACTGGAAATGGAGTTCATGCATTTGTCCAGCTACGGGGCAGGTACCGTAAGCTCTGGAAATGTTCAGGTTCTGCGTGACGTTGAAAGTCTTGTTAAGGATCGCGATATCATACTGGCGGATGATATTCTGGAATCCGGACGTACCCTGAAGTTCGCCAAGGACAGGCTTCTTGAAAGGGGCGCGCGTTCGGTCAAGGTCGCCGCACTGCTGGACAAGCCGCATCACAGAAAGGCCGATATTCAGGCTGACTATGTGGGCTTCAATTGTCCGGACAAGTTTGTGGTGGGTTACGGGATGGACATGGGGCACGCCTGGCGGCAGTTGCCCTTCATCGGGTATGTGGCCGGGGAAGAGGCTACACCCCCTCGCGAAACAACGGGAGTGTGATATGGCCCGGATTCTTCTGACGGAAGATGACGAGGCGGTTCGCAGCTTTGTGAAACGCGCCCTTGAACTGGATGGCCACACCGTCTGCGCCTCGGAAGATGGCGGAGCGGCGCTGGAAACGCTTGTCCGCGAGAGAGGCAGCTTCGATCTGCTGCTGTCCGACATCAAGATGCCGGTGATGGATGGCATCGCCCTGGCGCTGGCCACCGCCCGCGACTGGCCGAGCCTGCCGATCCTGCTGATGACCGGTTTTGCCGATCAGCGTGAACGGGCCAACGGCCTCGACGAGCTGGTGCATGATGTCATCACCAAGCCTTTCTCGCTGGCCGATATCCGTCAGGCCGTGCGTGACGCCATCCATGGCGTCGTCCGCGAACAGCGCCGCCTGTCAGCCTGAGCGGCAATCTGCTGTCTTACTGGACGCGCCAGATCTGGCATGTGTGAACCCGGCGTTTTCGCCGGGTTTTGTTTTGGCGGCTCTGCGCTGCTGCACCTGAGAGCCCCCAAAAGATACCCGGGAGGTACCCGCCGAAAGGCGAGTGGAAAAAGCGGCGGCCACCGTCTAGCTTTTGCGCTTCAGCTTTTGCACTGCAGAAACCCAGTGCCGCAAAGACCCGCAGGAGGACCGCCCGTGACCGCAAGCTTCAAGCCCCGCCGCTCGGCGCTCTACATGCCCGGCTCCAACGGACGGGCGCTGGAAAAGGCGCGCAGCCTCGGCGTGGATTGCCTGCTGCTGGATCTGGAAGATGCCGTGGCGCCCGATGCCAAGGAAGCCGCCCGCCAGCAGGTGTGCGAGGCCGTGGCGGTTGGCGCTTTTGCAGGGCGCGAGGCGGTGATCCGCATCAATGGCCTTGATACCCAATGGGGCGAGGCGGATCTGGAGGCGGCGATTGCCGCAGCCCCCGATGCCATCCTCCTCCCCAAGGTTTCGTCCCTTGCCGATTTGGAACGGGTGGCGCACCGGCTGAAGCTGGCAGGTGCTCCTGCCTCCGTGAAGCTCTGGGCGATGATGGAAACGCCACTCGCCATGCTGCATGCGGCCAGCATTGCCTCGGCGGGACGGGACCCCGAAACACGCCTCACCTGCTTCGTCATGGGCACCAACGATCTGGCCAAGGAAACCCGCGCCCGCCTGCTGCCGGGGCGGACCGTCATGATGCCCTGGTTGATGACTTGCGTTGCTGCGGCAAGGGCAGGAGGGCTTGATATCCTTGATGGCGTCTACAACGATTTCAACGATCTGGACGGCTTTGCCGCCGAATGCGCGCAAGGGGCGGAGATGGGCATGGACGGCAAGACGCTGATCCACCCCAAGCAGATCGACGCCTGCCATGCCGCCTTCTCGCCCTCGGAGGCGGAAATTGCCTGGGCGCAGAAAATCAACGATGCCTTTGCCCTGCCGGAGAATGCCAGTAAGGGGGCGATCCAGATCGAAGGCAAGATGGTCGAGCGGCTGCATGCGGACATGGGGCTTCGCGTACTGGCCATCGCCAAGGCCATGGCGGCGTCTGCGCAGGAGTGATATGCCGGGGCAGTCCTTATACCAACACTCGATGAGCCTTTCTCATCGAGTGTTGGTCAAGCCCGTGCGGCGCCTGAGCAATTTCAAGGCGTGATGCGCCAGCATCGAAAGCCTTGATATTATATTTGGAAAGATTGCCATGAAACTCTACCGCTTTATCACCGGCCCGGACGACAGCCAGTTCTGCCACCGCGTCACCCAGGCTCTCAACAAGGGCTGGGAACTGGCCGGGGCGCCGCAGCTGACCTTTGATGCCACCCGCGGCATCGTCGTCTGCGGCCAGGCCGTGACCAAGGAAGTGCCGGGCGACTATTCGCCGGACATCAAGCTCGGCGACTACTGAGCCGGTTGATGAGCGCTGCAGGGCGGAAGGCAGGGGCTGCCGGCGTGGCTGGCTGGGTTCTGTTTGACTGGGCAGCCCAGCCCTTTTTCACGCTGGTGACGACCTTCGTCTTCGCGCCCTTCTTTGCATCCGCCCTTGCCGCCACCCCGGCGGAAGGGCAGGCGCTCTGGGGCTACGCCACTTCGGCGGCGGGGCTGGCCATTGCGCTTCTGGCTCCGTTGCTTGGCTGCGTCGCCGATGCGGGCGGCGCGCGAAAGCCGTGGATCGCGGCTCTGGCCGTGCCTTACGTTCTGTCCTGCCTTGCCCTGTGGTGGGCCGTTCCCGGCACCAGCTACGGCATTGCCGTGGCGCTGGCCGGCTATGCGCTGGGCACGCTCGCCATCGAGTTTGCCACGGTCTTCAACAATTCCATGATGGGCTCGCTGGTGGCGCGTGACAGGCTTGGCCGGCTGTCGGGCGCTGGCTGGGCGGTCGGCTATCTGGGCGGGCTCGTCAGCCTCGTCATGGTGCTCGGCTTCATGGCGGCCAATCCGGAAACGGGCAAGACCCTGCTGGGCGCAGACCCGTTGTTCGGGCTTGATCCGGCCGCGCGCGAAGGGGACAGGGCGTCGGGGCCGTTCTCGGCGCTGTGGTTCCTCGTCTTTGTGCTGCCGATGTTCCTTTTCACGCCCGATGAGCCGCGCCGCATGGGGGTGAGGGCCGCTGTCCGGCAGGGCCTTGCTTCCCTGCGCCGCAGCCTTGCAGAGGTGCGGCAGGTGCCCGGCATGGGGCGGTTCCTCATCGCCAACATGCTTTACAACGACGGGCTGGTGGCGCTGTTTGCCTTTGGCGGCATTTATGCGGCCGGTGTGCTCGGCTGGGGCACGATCCAGATCGGCACCTTCGGCATCCTGCTCACCATCACCGGCACCATCGGCGCGCTGACCGGCGGCTGGCTGGATGACCGCATCGGTTCGCGCCCGGTCATTCTGGGGGCGCTTGGCGGTCTCATCCTGTGCGGCCTCGGCCTTGTTTCGGTGGACCGGGACACGGTCTTCTTCGTCTTCGATGTAACGCCTGCAACTCCCGGTGCCCTGTTCGGGTCCCTGCCGGATCTGATGTTCCTGGTGCTGGGCGGTTGTATCGGTGCGCTGGCGGGACCGTTGCAATCGGCGGCGCGCAGCCTTCTGGTGCATTTGGCGCCTGAGGGCCGTCAGGGCCAGTTCTTCGGCCTTCTCGCGCTGTCAGGCAAGGTGACCAGCTTTCTTGCCCCGCTGGCTGTCGCGCTTGTCACCACAGCCACCGCCAGTCAGGCGGCAGGCATGGCGGTGATCCTCGTGTTCTTTGCTGGCGGGGCTTTCGTTCTTGCAGGCCTGAAGCCGCGCTGAAACGGCGACAGCCCCAGCGGGTGCCGGGGCTGTGCATTTGAGTTGGATGCTGCGGCCGGTCAGGCGCTCTGGCGGATATCCCTCAGGAAATGCTCCACTTCCTGCCGCAGCTCGCTTGCCTCCTGCTGGAGGATTGCGGCCGACGAGCTGACCTTGCGGGCCGTTTCGCCGGTTTCGTTGGCCGAAGCGGATACGGCAACGATGTTGCGCGTCACTTCCTGCGTGCCGTTGGAGGCTTCCTGGATGTTGCGGGCGATTTCGGTGGTCGCCAGACCCTGCTGGTCCACGGAAACCTGAATGCCGCCGGAGATCTCGTTGATCTGCTCGATGGTCGAGGAGATCTCCTGAATGGCCTTCACCGCATTGGCCGTTTCAGACTGGACCGACTGGATCTGGCTGGAGATTTCTTCCGTTGCCTTGGCCGTCTGGTTGGCCAGCTCCTTCACTTCCGCTGCCACGACCGCAAATCCGCGGCCTGCCTCGCCGGCACGGGCCGCCTCGATGGTGGCATTGAGGGCGAGAAGGTTGGTCTGCTCGGCAATGGCCTGGATCAGGGCAACCACCTCGTTGATGCGGCTGGCGGCACTGGCGAGGGCCTCGATCTTGCCGTTGGTAGCCTGCGCCTGCTGCACGGCCTGACCGGCGATGCCGGCAGACTGTTCCATCTGGCGGCGGATTTCCGAAACGGAGGCCAGCAGCTCTTCGGCAGCAGAAGCAACAGCCTCCACGTTGGCGGCCGCCTCCTCGGAGGCGGCCGCAACGGCGGTGCTCTTGGCGCTGGTGTCGTCGGCGCCCACCGTCAGCACGTTGGAGGCGTTGTTGAGGTCGCCGACGAGGCTTGAGACCGTCGTGGTGAGCTTTGAAATGCGGGCATCGAAGGACTGGGACAGATCGCGGACGGCCTCGGCGCGCAGGATGCGCTGGCGCTGCTGTTCTTCCTGCTCGGCCACCAGCTCTTCTGCCTGCTTCGCCTTCTCCCGGAAGATCTCGAGTGCCTGATTGATGTGGCCGATCTCGTCACCGCGCTCCTTGTCCGGAATGGTGATGTCGTAGCGCTGGTCGATGAGGGCGTTGATGGTGCTGACGGCCCGCTCCAGGGGACGGCGGACGATACGGTTGCTGAAGAACATGACCGCAAAGGCGACGACGGCGAGCAGGGCCGCACCAATGCCAAGGATGGTGTAGATGATCTGCGTCGAGGCGGCATTCACCGTTGCCATGGGCACGCTGACGACCACCGCCATGGTGGAGCCTGTATTGCCGATGGCAACCGGGCGGACGATGTTGATCATGTCTCCCCCGGCTGCCTCTGCGTAGGCGGTGTAGGAGAAGGGCTGGGCAGACTTGACCGCATTGAGAACCTGCGCGCCGAAGGCAGCTTCCTCAGATCCCTTGGCTTCAGTCCAGGGCTTGCTGAGAAGCGCCGGGTTTGTGTTCGCAACCCAGATGCCGGCCTGGGACAGAAGACTCACCTCACCGGTGCCCATCGGCTTCTGGGCGGACAGTGTGGCCGTGAGGTCGGTCAGCAGAAGGTCGCCGCCGGTTACGCCGATAACCTTGCCGCCATCGCGGATCGGCGAGCTGAAGGAGATGCCGGTCATGACAACGCCGTCGGTTTCCCAGGTGTAGGGCTCCGTGGCAAAGTCTTTGCCGGTCTTGTAGGAAACATGAAACCAGTCGCCTTCAGGCGAGGGCTTCAGCGGCGGAATGGGGCTGAAGTCGACCTTGCCCTGGTTCCGGTAGAAATAGGGGCGCCAGACCCCGGCTTCGTCGTGGCCCGGCTGGCCCGCAAAATCGGCGTCACGCCCGTCCAGATTGTTGTCAAGAACCATGCCCCAGGTGCCGGCCAGTTTGGGGTAGGTCTGCATCGCATCCTGAAGGATGTTGGTCCAGGCCTGCCTGTCGACGGGCCCGCTGCGTTTCAGCGCGTTAAGGGTGCTGCCAAGACCTTGTGCTGGCAGAAGACCCTCCTCGAGAACCCGTGAAACATACTCTGCCTGTTGCTGTGCAATGGCTTCCACTTGCTGGACCGCAAGCTGTTGGGTCGCAGACGTGGCCTGATATCCAATGACCCCGATTCCGACAGCAAGAACTCCGGCCAGTGCAGTCACGCTGACGGCCGCAAGCTTGGTTGCGATCTTTGCCTGCTTCAACATACGGGCACCCCTTCTGGCCTCCGGGAATTCTTTTGTCCCGGCAGGACTCTCCTAGGGTCAGGAAACGCTGAAGCCCGTTAAGAAAAAGCTTCCAGAAGCAGGTTTGGCGCCTCTGGAAGCTAAAAATTTTTTCAATTACTAGACACTGTAATAACTTACAGTGTCACTTACTCTCAGTGACGGAAGTGACGCATGCCGGTCAACACCATTGCAAGACCTGCCTCATCGGCAGCTGCGATCACTTCGTCATCGCGCATGGAGCCACCCGGCTGGATGACGGCAGTTGCTCCAGCTTCCGCAGCGGAGAGCAGGCCGTCAGCGAAGGGGAAGAAGGCATCGGAGGCGACCACGCAGCCCTTGGTGAGCGGCGTGGACAGTCCGGCAGCTTCGGTCGCATCCAGTGCCTTGCGGGCGGCAATGCGGGCGCTGTCGATGCGGCTCATCTGGCCTGCGCCCACGCCAACCGTGGCACCATCCTTTGCGTAGACGATGGCGTTGGACTTGACGTGCTTGGCGACGCGGAAGGCGAACTTGAGGTCGGCCAGTTCCTGCGCGGTCGGCGCACGCTTCGTCACGACCTTGAGGTCGAGATCATCGATGACGCCGTTGTCGCGGGACTGGACCAGCAGGCCGCCGGCGACGGACTTGATGGCCAGACCGGCCGCGCGCGGGTCGGCAAGGCCGCCGGTGACCAGCAGGCGCAGGTTCTTCTTCTTCGCCACGATTGCGATGGCTTCGTCCGTGGCGGCCGGGGCGATGATCACCTCGGTGAAGATCTTGACGATCTCTTCGGCCGCTTCCGCATCCAGCGTGTCATTGAGGGCGACGATACCGCCGAAGGCCGAGACCGGATCACAGCGCAGCGCCAGCTCGTAGGCGGCCTTCAGGCTGGCGCCCTCCGCAACGCCGCAAGGGTTGGCATGCTTGATGATGGCAACGGCCTTGGTGCGCTTGGGGTCAAACTCGCTGACCAGTTCGAAGGCGGCATCCGTGTCGTTGATGTTGTTGTAGGACAGGGTCTTGCCCTGCAGCTGGCGGGCGGTGGCCACGCCGGAGCGGCGCTCGCCGGTGGTGTAGAAACCGGCCGACTGATGCGGGTTCTCGCCGTAGCGCATGATTTCGGCCAGCTTGCCGCCCATGGCGCGGTAATCGGGGGCCTCGTTGCCGGTCTGCGAAGCCAGCCAGTTCGACACGGCTGCATCATAGGCAGCGGTGCGGGCAAAGGCCTTCTGCGCCAGCTTCTTGCGCAGATCGATGGGCGACTGGCCGTTGTTCTCATCCAGTGCGGACAGAACGGCAGCATAGTCTGCCGGGTCCACCACGACGGTCACATAGGCGTGGTTCTTGGCGGCAGCGCGGGTCATGGCCGGGCCGCCGATGTCGATGTTCTCGACACCTGTTGCATAGTCCGCGCCGGAGGCAACCGTGTCCTCGAAGGGATAGAGGTTGACGCAGAGCAGATCGATGCCGCCGATGCCATGGGCCTCCATGGCCGTCTTGTGTTCGGCGTCGTCGCGGATGGCGAGCAGGCCGCCATGCACCATTGGATGCAGGGTCTTGACCCGGCCGTCCATGATTTCCGGGAAGCCGGTCACTTCGGAAATATCCTTCACCGGCAGGCCGGCGTCCGCCAGCGTCTTGCGGGTGCCGCCGGTGGAAATCAGCTCCACGCCGCGCTCGGACAGCCCGCGGGCGAAGTCGAGAAGCCCTGTCTTGTCGGAAACGGAAAGAAGGGCGCGCTTGACGGAAACGAGCGGGGGAACGGGAACCCCCTTGGACACCACGGCCATGGCCTTGCCTCGCAGATCTGAGGATGGAAAGTGGCCGTGGCCCTAGCACGAACAGGGCCGAAACGGAAGCTCAAGAAGGCCAGCGCGGCGAATCAGGGGCCTGACCGCTTACAGCGGCAGTTCCGGCTCCTGAGCCGCGCTGCGTTCACGCCGCGCATTCCGGGCTGTGGCGGTGCGGCGGAACTGCCATGCGGCCTGGCTGGACTGGCTGATGCGGCCATAAAGCACCAGCTGCTGGGTCCGGCGGTGGCCATAGACATCCGATAGATAAACGGATTCTTCCAGTGCCAGTTCTGCACCGGATGCATTGAACTCCCAGGCTTCGCCATCGGGCGCCATCAGCAGTGCGGCGGTGCCTGCCCGCAGCAGGCTCGGCTTGATGAGCGGGTGCAGATGGAAGCGGATGGTGAAATGGTCGTGATGGGTCAGGGCACCCAGCGTCGAGAACAGATCGATGCCGTCCAGCACGGATCCGTCGCTCGACAGGCGGATGTCGCGCTCATGCAGCACGTTGTAGCGGTGGGCATAACCGTCATGGGAGGCGGTGACGCGGGTGCCCATGACGTCTTCCTCGCGGTTGACGGGCACGCTGGTCGGGCCGGTGAGGATCGGTGCGCCAAGCCAGCCGGTAAAGGGTTTCTCCGTCAGGAAGCGGCAGGAGGAGCTGTCTTCCATGCCGGCCGTCGAATGGGCCGCCGTGGAACGGGCCACCTGCCGCCAGCCTTCGCTGGCCCAGCCGGAAACGCCGCAATTGACCACCAGCCGGTGGCGGCCGGAGGACATCTCGAGGGACAGGCAGCCGGCGTGGGCGGATTCGCTCAGCAGCGGCGGTGGTGGCGTGCCGGTGTCCATCAGCACCACCGTGTCACCACCCATCAGCCGCTGATAGCCGGAGAAAGGCGCGTTGCCGGGAGGTGCGCCGCGTGCATCATCATAGGCAAGGATCGTCGCCACCAGATCGGTGGGGGTGGAGCCCATGCCGTTGAAATGGGCGAAGGCACCGTCCATGTGACGGAAGAAGCGCACCATCGGCATCATCCGGTCGATGGCCTGCATCATGCCGGCGGGCGTTTCCAGCCCTTGCGTGACGAAGGCCTGCCGGATGGGCAGAAGATCGGTGAGAATTTCGAGGATCGCGCCGGGATTGCGGGATACATGGCCGCCATCGGGCATGATCTGGCGCTGCAGCTCATGCTCCAGACGCCGGAGGCTCTGGCGCACGTAGCGGCCCTGACCGGCCATGGAGATGCTGGCGGCCGCCACAGCAAGCGCCGCCTGAAGGCGCGGCACGCCATCGGGTGTTTCGTTGATGGTGCGGCGCAGATAGCGCACCTGACGGCCGAGCGAGCGCAGGAAACGGCGGTAGAATTCGGCATCGCCGTCTTCCAGCACCAGCGGCGACTGGGCAAGCCAGGACAGGACGCGCCGTGCCACGACCGGCTGTTCCCAGGCGATGGGAGCCCAGCGGCCGCACAGGCGGATCCAGTCATCGACAAGGGCACGGGCATTCTGGCGGGCGACGAGGCTTTCGGCGGCGCGCAGATCCCGCAGCCAGCCGAAACTGTGCAGCTCGCGCTGCCAGGCCGGATCTTCCCCCTTCAGTTCGAAGGGAGAGCGTCCGCCAGCCTCCACCACCTTGCCGGAAAAAAGGAAGCGTCCGCCATAGATATCGATGGCATTGGTCTGGTCGGCGGTGCGCAGATCCTGGGGGGCGATGAGCAAACGGGAGGGCGTTCCCGCAAATGGCTGCCAGCGGAACAGGGGTCCGCCATGCAGCCAGCGCAGGCCATTTTGCCAGAGATGATGGAGCAGCAGGCGCCCGATGCGCCCCTGCTCACCCATCGCCCGGATCGTCATGGCAGTGTCTCACTGCCCTTGTGCTGGCGCCGGAATGAAATTGACTTGCCCTTTCACCATAAGAGGTAACAAACTGTTAGGGTTAGCTTTCAGTTGTCCATTGCGGGTCAGAGTGGTTACAGGGCAGTTAAAGCCGCCGTAGACGGGCGGCAAAAAATCCGTCGAGGCCGCCTTCCGGCTCCGTGCCGCCGCCCAGATGGCAGGGCAGGGTGCGCAGATAGCCCTCCGGCGTGATGCATTCGGCAAGGCCGCCGATTTCTTCCGGCCGCACCGGCTCCAGAACGATACCCGGCACCCCGGCGAGTAGCGCGGCAATCTGGTCCTCGCCTTCCTCCCGCTCCATCGAACAGGTGCAATAGACCAGAACGCCGCCCGGCTTCAGCCATGTGACGGTCTTGCGCAGCAGCTCGGCCTGAATGGCGGCCAGTGTCGTCACATCTGCAGGCCGCTTGGTCCAGGCCACGTCCGGATGGCGGCGCATGGTGCCGGTGGCGCTGCAGGGCGCATCAAGGAGGATGGCGTCGAAAGGCTCGTCCGGCTCGTAGCTGCGCAGATCTGCCGCGACAACGCGGGCCGAAAGGCCCAGCCGCTCCAGATTGGCATGCACGCGCTTCAGCCGCTTTTCGGAAATGTCCACCGCCGTCACATCGGCGCCCTGCGTGGCCAGCTGAGCCGTCTTGCCGCCGGGGGCAGCGCACAGGTCTGCGGTGCGTTTGCCGGTGAGGTTCCCCAGCAGGCGGGCGGGCAGGGAGGCTGCAGCATCCTGCACCCACCAGCCGCCTTCGTTGAAGCCATCGAACCCGTCCACCGCGCCTTTGCGTGACAGGCGGACCGATCCGGCTGCCACCACACGGCCGCCGAGGCGTTCGGCCCAGCCTTCGGCATCGCTCTTGACGGTGAGATCCAGTGCAGGTTCTTCCAGATGGGCGCGCAGGATCGCTTCAAAGGTTTCCGTGCCATAGGTCTCGCGCCAGCGGGTGGCGAGCCAGAGCGGCAGGCCTGCCGGACCCGAACCGGTTATGGCGGACAGCGTGTCCTTCTCCCGCGCCAGACGGCGCAGCACACCGTTGACGAGGCCCTTGTAAGGCCTTGCCCGCTTGTCTGATCCAGCAAGATCCACCGCCAGGGACACAGCGGCGTGGTCGGCCACGTCGAGGAACAGGATCTGCACGGCAGCGACGTGGAGAATGTCGGTGACGCGGCCCGTGCGCTCCGGAATGGGCCGGTCGAGCAGCTCCGCCAGAATGGCATCGAGCTGTCCCCGGCGGCGCAGGGCTGCAGCGACGATGGCCTTCACCAGCGAACGGTCCTTCGGCTCCAGCGCCCGGAAGCCGGAATGGCCCGAGGTCACGTCATATTCGGCATCCAGCGTGCGGTGCTTGTGCACCACATTGCCCAGAATGTCGGCGGCAACCTTGCGGGCGGCAAAGCCGGGGGCAGGCCGCCCGGGCGAGCCGCCGCCATGTGCCGCGCCGCCTGCCTTGCCGCCCTGTCCCTGCTTGCGGAACGGCGCATCCCTGCCGCCGGCGGGGCGGGAGGGGGATTTCGGGCGGGAGCCGGTGGGTTCGTTCAAAGCGCTGGCCTTCGTTGGGTTGGCTGTGTTGCCGGATTGAGTCAAGGCGCCGCGAACCGGTGCTCGCGGCGCCCTTGGCAAGACATGTCTGGTGGTCCTGCGGCGCGGGACAGGCTGCGGTGCCGTCCGTCGCGCCTGAGGCTGTGATCGGAAGCTTTTACCGCAGATCAGCCATCCGGCTCAACCCCGCAGGTTTCAGCCCCATGGGCCCTTGGGTTTGTCAGAGGGGCGTGCGTTTCCACTGCCGCCCCACGGGCCAGAGGGGCCGGAGTTGCTTCCTGCGCTGCGCCCGGCACCACCCCAAGGCTGGCTGCGGGCCTGCGCCGGAGACGGGCTCCAGCCGCCGCCAAAGCTGCCAGAACCGCCTGAACCTCCAGCACTGCCGCCGCGCCCGCCCATCTGCCCGTCCAGCTGGCGCAGGGCGGCGATGCGGTTGGCGGTGTTCGGATGGGTGGAGAACAGATTGTCCATCCGCTCGCCCGACAGCGGGTTGATGATGAACATGTGTGCCGTCGCCGGGCTGCGCTCCGCATCCGGATTGTGGATCTGCTCCACGCCGCCCGCGATCTTGGCCAGCGCCGAAGCCAGCCACATCGGGTGGCCGCAGATTTCGGCGCCCATGCGGTCGGCGGCATATTCACGGGTACGGGAGATGGCCATCTGCACCAGCATGGCGGCGAGCGGGGCGACGATCATTGCCACCAGCATGCCGATGAAGCCGAGCGGATTGTTGTTCTCCCGGTTGCCGCCGAAGAAGAAGGCGAAGTTGCCGAGCATAGAGATGGCACCGGCAATGGTCGCGGTGATCGTCATGATCAGCGTGTCGTGGTTCTTAATGTGGGCCAGCTCATGCGCCATCACACCCGCCACTTCTTCCATGGAGAGGCGCTCCAGCAGGCCGGTGGTCGCAGCCACGGCGGCATTCTGCGGATTGCGGCCCGTGGCAAAGGCATTCGGCTGCGGATTGTTGATGATATAGACCTTGGGCATCGGCAGCTGCGCATTCTGTGCCAGCTGGCGCACCATGCGGAACAGTTCGGGCGCGCTGCGCTCGTCAACTTCCTGCGCGTGGTGCATGGACAGCACCATCTTGTCCGCATTCCAGTAGCTGAACAGGTTCATCGCACCGGCAATCACCAGTGCGATCATCATGCCGCTCTGTCCGCCGATCAGGAAGCCAATGCCCATGAACAGGGCGGTCATGGCGGCCAGCAGCATGGCAGTGCGGAAATAGTTCATTGCCTTCGGTCCTCGTCGCGCTTAAGTGCGGGCGGTATGCCTGACGGGAGTTTTCCGCTCCCGCCAGTACCCTATATGATAGGCCAAGTCCCTATATGATGGGTATGAGCCCGAATTCCCGCAAGCCTGCCGGTCTTCAACCTGTCTTGAAGCGGCGGCCGGCGGTCCAGACGATGGAGATATCCATGCACGACGACGAGATCACCGGAGCGAATGGCCCTGAGGCCGGTGTTGCGGAGAACCGTGGCGTGGTCGTTCCCTTTCCCCAGCGTGCCGCTCCCGCAGAGCCGGAAGCCGCCGCAGAGCCAGCGCCTGCACCGCAGCGGCGATTCGAGGATCTTCCCCCCGCAGCGCAGCGGGCGCTGAAGGAAGCCGAAGCGCGCCGCGCAGAAATCGACGCCCGCCAGCAGGCGATGGCAAAAGAGCTGGACGGGCGCGGCGGGCTGGAGCCAACCCGTTATGAGGATTGGGAAATCAAAGGCATCACCGTCGATTTCTGACAGTGGACAACTGCCTGTGCGGCAGCGGGAAAAGGCTGCTGCCGCTGCTTGGTTAATGAGGGATTTACCAGAGGCGCGTTACCGTCCGGACCAATAGTGTGTTCGAGTGTCCGGAAGGTCAGATGACGTCCACGATGCCTGCCTCAACCCCGCGCGCGGCCCTGCCCGACGCCAATCCGTTCCAGCGCCTTGCCGCGCTTCTGGGTGATACGCGCCCGGGTGCGGACCCGATCGTGCTGACCATTGGCGAGCCGCAGCATGCGCTGCCGCCCTTCACGGGCGAGGTGCTGATGGAAAATCTGGCCGATTTCCGCCGCTATCCGCCCATTGAAGGCTCTCCGGCCTTCCGTGCGGCCATCGCCGCCTGGCTGGACCGGCGCTATAATCTTGGCGGCACGATCGACAAGGACAAGGGCGTTCTGCCGCTCAACGGCTCGCGCGAGGGCCTGTCCTTCGGCGCGATTTCCGCCCGCGATCAGCTGGCCAAGGACGTGGCGCGCCCGGCGGTGATCCTGCCCAACCCGTTCTACCAGACCTATGCAGCCGCAGCCCATATTGCCGGGGCCGAGGCGGTCATGCTCGACACGGGCGCGGACACCGGCTTCCTGCCGGATCTGGATGCGCTGGAGCCGGAGCTGCTGGACCGGACCATTGCCTTTTACGTGGCATCGCCCGCCAATCCGCAAGGAGCGGTGGCGAGCCTTGCCTATTGGCAGAAGCTGATAGGTCTTGCCCGCCGCCACCGGTTCTACATCTTTGCCGACGAGTGCTATTCGGAGATCTACCGCAGCACCCCGCCTCCGGGCGTTCTGGAAGCCGCCCATGCACTGGGTGAGGGCTATTCCATGGTGGTGGCGCTCAACTCCCTGTCGAAGCGGTCGAACCTTGCGGGCTTGCGCTGCGGCTTTGCGGCCGGTGATCCGGAGTTCCTGTCGCGCTGGGTGAAGTTCCGCGGCCTTGCCGCCCCGCAGGTGCCGCTGCCGGCGCAGGCGCTCGCCGTGCGCGCCTATGGCGACGAGGCGCATGTGATCGAGAACCGCCGTCTCTACAACGAGAAATACGAAATCGCCGAAAGGCTGCTGTCGCCCATTCTGGGGCCGGTAACGCCGGAAGGCGGCTTCTTCCTGTGGCTGGATGTGAGCCGCTGGGGCGGCGCGGTCAGCGTGACCGAGCGGCTGTGGAGCGAGGTTGGCGTCAAGGTGCTGCCCGGTTCCTATCTGGCTTCCACCCAGGCCGATGGCCGCAATCCGGGTGATCCTTATATCCGCGTTGGCCTGTGCGCCCCCTCTGCGCTGACGGGTGAAGCACTGGAGCGCATGGCCGGCTGGCTGGGAGGTGCGGCATGAGACGGGCAACAGCCATGCGCGGGTCCGGACGGGGCGCTGCGCATATTCTCGACACCGAAAGCCCGCTGAAGCGCTTCGTCCGCCGCAATCTGGTGGGCGCGGCCGGGCTTCTGGTCATTGCGCTGGCGGCGGCCCTTGCGGCGAGCCTTGCCACATGGTCGGTCAATGACCCGAGCTTCAATCATGCGACGGGTGAGCCGGTGCGCAATGCGCTGGGCACGCCGGGGGCGATCATCTCCGACATCCTGATGCAGTCGATCGGGCTGGCGACGGCCGTGTTCCTGGTGCCGGTGGTGCTGTGGGGCTGGCGTCTTCTTTCGGGCAAGACCATGCGCATCGGCTTCCGCCGGATCATGTTCTGGTTCGTGGGCACGCTGCTGGGCGCCGGTGCCGTTGCGGCGCTACCCGTGCCGGAAAGCTGGCCGCTGCCGACCGGTCTCGGCGGCTTTGCCGGTGATGCCATGCACTATGTCCCCTCCCTGCTGACGCAGAACCTGACGCCGGGCGCTGCCACGATCACGGGTGTGCTGGGGCTGGGCCTGCCGGCCGTATTCCTGCTGGTGGCTGCCGGTGCCTGGTTTGGCGACATGCGCGAGCGGTATCAGGATGAGGAGGACGATGTCCCGTCGCTGCCGTCCCGCACCGCCCGCCAGCAGATGCGCGGCCGCAAGGCGCAGGAACAGCTTGATTTTGACGATGAGGACGAGGACGAGCGCGAACCGCGTTTTGCCGCTCTCATGGGGGCTGCCGCGCATTGGCGCTTGCAGGCCCAGTCGGCTGTGCAGCGCATGACCGGCCTTGGCCTCTCCCGCCGCCGTGCGCGGGAGGAGGAGGAAGACGACTATGTCGAGGAGGATGCGGAGGATGAGTATGCCGCTCCGCCCACAAGCCGCTTCGGCTCGCTGCGCCGTGCGCTGAAGGACCGTTTCGTTCCCGGTGAGGAGGACGATGGCCTTGGCGATCTCTATCCCGACGCCCGCGGCACCCGCGAGGCACCGCGCCGCGTGACCTCGCGCGGGCCCGTGATGGGCCGTGCGCCGGAGATGGAAGAGGAAGAGGACTATTACGACGGCGAGGAGGAAGCTTCCGCCTATGACGAGCCGCCGTTCGACATGGACGATGACGGCTACGGCATGGAAGAGGCTGTGCCTGTTGCGCCGCGTGGCCGTGGCCGGGCGCGGGAAGAGGCGCCGCTGGACCGCCCGCCGCTGGGCCGTCCCGTTGGCATCGCCAGTCCCGATCAGGGCCGCGCCGCCCCGGGTGCCCCCGCACAGGGCGCTGCCCGTGTCGTGCCGCAGGCGCCGCGCCCGCAGCCGGGCCGCCGGGTTCAGGCCGAGGCCCAGCCTTCGCTGCTGGAAGCGCCCGATGTCTATGAGCTGCCGCCGCTGCGGCTTCTGGCCGAGCCCAAGCCGGCCGGCAAGACGCCGGGCCTGTCCGCCGATGCGCTGGAGCAGAACGCCCGCATTCTCGAAGGCGTGCTGGAAGACTTCGGTGTGCGCGGCGAGATCATCGAGGTGCGCCCCGGTCCGGTGGTGACACTTTATGAGCTGGAGCCCGCTCCCGGCATCAAGTCCTCGCGCGTCATCGGCCTTGCCGATGATATCGCCCGCTCGATGAGCGCGATTTCCGCCCGCGTTGCCGTGATCCCCGGCAAGAATGCCATCGGCATCGAGCTGCCGAACCAGAAGCGCGAGACAGTGTTCCTGCGCGAACTGCTGGCGGCGGAGGATTTCGAGAAGTCGAAGGCAAAGCTCGCCATGGCGCTGGGCAAGACGATCAATGGCGAAAGCGTGATCGCCGATCTTGCCCGCATGCCGCATCTGCTCGTTGCCGGTACCACCGGCTCGGGCAAGTCGGTGTCGATCAACACCATGATCCTGTCGCTGCTGTACCGGATGACGCCGGACCAGTGCAAGATGATCATGATCGACCCGAAAATGCTGGAACTGTCGATCTATGACGGCATCCCGCATCTTCTTACCCCGGTGGTGACCGACCCGAAGAAGGCGGTCGTGGCGCTCAAGTGGACCGTCCGCGAGATGGAAGAGCGCTACAAGAAGATGTCGAAGATGGGCGTGCGCAACATCGACGGCTACAACATGCGTGTGAAGCAGGCGCTGGAAAAGGGCGAAAGCTTCTCCCGCACCGTGCAGACGGGCTTCGACCGCGAAACCGGCCAGCCGATCTACGAGGAAGAGGATCTGCCGCTGGAGCCGATGCCCTTCATCGTGGTCATCGTCGACGAAATGGCTGATCTGATGATGGTGGCCGGCAAGGACATCGAAGGCGCGATCCAGCGCCTGGCCCAGATGGCCCGTGCCGCCGGCATCCACATCATCATGGCCACGCAGCGCCCGTCGGTGGACGTGATCACCGGTACGATCAAGGCCAACTTCCCGACGCGCATCTCCTTCCAGGTAACGTCGAAGATCGACAGCCGCACCATTCTGGGCGAGCAGGGCGCCGAGCAGCTGCTGGGCATGGGTGACATGCTCTACATGGCCGGCGGCGGCCGCATCCAGCGTGTCCACGGCCCCTTCGTCGCCGATGACGAGGTGGAGCAGATCGTTGCGCATCTGAAGCTTCAGGGCACGCCCCAGTATCTGGAAGCGGTGACCGAAGAAGAGGAAATGCAGGACAACCCCTATGACGCGGTGTCCGGTTCCGACGAGGGCAATGATCTCTACGACCGTGCCGTGGCCGTGGTGCTGCGCGACAAGAAGGTCTCGACCTCCTATGTCCAGCGCCGTCTTGGCATCGGCTATAACCGCGCAGCCTCGCTGATCGAGCGCATGGAACAAGAAGGCGTGATCAGCGCCGCCAACCATGCTGGAAAGCGCGAAATTCTGGTGAAAAACGGGGTGGACGAGGACTATTGATCCGCCCCGTCCGCCGCAACCTTGCCACAAGCGGGAACTAGAACGGCTATCAGACATTGAGGGAAGCGGCTGCAGGATTTCTGCCGGGCCGCCTCGAAGGAGCCCTGAGCATACCATGAAGCCCAACTGTTCGCATCGCTTCCTGTCCTGGACTGCGGCCATCATGCTGAGCGTGGCAGCCGCCCTGTCGCCTGCCGCCGCGCAGCAGAAGGCGCCGCTGAGCCCGCAGGACCAGGAAACGCTGAACGAGGTCAACACCTACTTCAATTCGGTGCGGACCATGCATGGCGACTTCGTGCAGTTCGGCCCCGAGGGCGGGCAGGTGGAAGGCAAGTTCTATCTGGAGCGCCCGGGCAAGATCCGCTTCTACTACAATCCGCCCGCGCAGCTCGACATCATCGCCGATGGCAAGTCCGTTTCCGTGCTGGACCGCAAGGTGCAGACGCAGGACATCTGGCCGCTGAGCGAAACCCCGCTGCGCTTCCTGCTGGCCGAGCAGATCGACCTGACCAAGGACACCAATGTGGTGGGCGTGGTGGTTGAGCCCGATCTCGTGACTGTTGTGGTCGAGGACCGTACCACCTTCAATTCCGGCAAGCTGACGCTGATCTTCGACGCCCAGACCTTCGATCTGAAGCAGTGGACCGTGACGGATGCGCAAGGCATGGACACATCGGTGGCAATCTATAATGTGACCGCGAACGGGCCTTCGAATCCGAAGCTCTTCGTCATCGACTATCTGGCAGCCGCCCGCCAGAGCCGGAACTGATCCGGCCGCGCGCAGCGGCTGCCCGCTTCAGGGCGCCGCTGCAGCATGACTTCCGATCCTTCCCGCCGTGAGCCTCTGGCACTGGTGCTTCTGCGGCGCCATGCGGCAGAGCATGGGCTGACCGTTTTTGCCGAGCCCGCCTATGGCTATGCCGGTTATGTGGAGGCTCCGGGCGGGAGGCGTGCCTTCTTCAAGGGCGCGGGCTTCGACATCAATCCCGCTGCCGCTTCTGCCATCGCCCGCGACAAGTCCTATGGCGCCTTCTTTCTGGAGGCTGCGGGCCTCAGGGTGCCGCGCGGGGTGCTGATCAGCTCGCCCCGTTTCATCCGTGACATCGAGGTGAAGAATCCGGCTGTTGCCGCAAGGCTCAACGGGGAGACGGAGGCGCTCGCCTTTGCCCGTGAGACCGGCTTTCCGCTGTTCGTGAAGCCCAATGACGATTCGGAAGGGCGCGGCATCCTGCGGGTGCAGGATGAACAGGGGCTTTCCTCCGCGCTCACGATCCTGGGCGCCTCTTACGACCGGATTCTGGTGCAGGAAGAGGTGAGGGGGCGCGACTACCGGGTGCTGGTGCTGGATGGGGAGGTGCTGGCCGTGTTCGAGCGGCGGCCCTTCTCGGTAACCGGCGATGGCGTTTCCCCGCTTCGGGCACTGATCACGCAGGCAACGCAGGGCTTTGCCGCAGGCGGCAAGGGCTCGAAGATTGCAGCGGATGATCCGCGCATTCTCGCCTTTCTCGCCACCAGCGGCCTGGATCTCACCCATGTGCCGGAAGCCGGTGCGGCCGTGGCGCTGCTGCCCAACGCGAATCTCTCTTCCGGCGGCAGTGCGGTGGATGTGACCGGCACGATCAGCTCCTATTTCGCGGAAATAGCCCGCAAGGCGGGGGAAGCCGTGGGCTTGCGGCTGTTCGGCCTTGATCTCATCTGCCCGGATATTGCGGCAGGGTCTGGCCCCTATGCCATTCTCGAGGTGAATGCGGCGCCGGGTCTCAGCCATTTTCACCGGCTGGGCCCGCAAGAGGCGCTGCGCGTGGAAGAAATCTATGCGAAGATCTTTGAGGCGCTGACCCGTAATCTGAGGTCCGGGGGCAATGCTGGAGATGCAGCATGAAACTTTCCGATCTTGCCGAGAGCCAAATTCTCAAGGCGCAGGCCGAGGGCCAGTTTGACAATCTCAAAGGGGCGGGCAAACCGCTGAATCTGACAGCCGATGGCGGCAGCGCGGAGGCCATCGGCTTTCGCATCATGGCCGAAGCCGGGGCAGTGCCGCGCGAAATCGACCTTCAGAAGGCGGTGCAGGAACAGGCTCTCGTCCTCAAGGAAACGGAGGGCGAAGACGCCCGCAAGCGCGAGATGAAAAAGCTCGCCGATCTGCAAATGCGCCTCGAGATGGAGCGGGAGGCACGCCGCCGCTTCTTCGGCGAATGAAACAGGGGCCGCAGGCATGAGCGTGATCATCGAAACGCCGGAGCATATCGCTGCGGGCCTTGCTGCCCTTGCTGCCGCTGATCCGCGCCTGCCTGCGGTCATTTCCTTTGCTGGCGAAGTGCCCCTGCGCCGCAGGCCTCCAAGCTTTGCGGCGCTGGTGCAGATCATCATCTCGCAGCAGGTGTCCGTCGCCAGCGCCAATGCCATCGGCGCAAGGCTGGCCGCCCTCGTCGATCCGCTGGAAGCACATGTTTTGCTTTCCCACACGGAAGAGGCGCTGGGCGGGGCGGGGCTGTCGCGGCCCAAGATCCGGGCCGTACGGGCGCTGGCTGATGCCGTCGCCGGTGGGCTGGATCTTCAGGCGCTTGCGAGCGTTCCGGCCGATGTGGCCCGGGAAGAGCTGTGCCAGGTCAAGGGCATCGGCCGCTGGACGGCGGATATCTACCTGCTCTTCTGCGCCGGCCATCCGGATATCTTCCCCAGCGGCGACATTGCCCTGCAGAATGCGGTGCGCGATGCCTTTGCTCTGCCGGACCGCCCCAGCCCCCGTGCGCTGGATGAGCTGGCGGAAGCCTGGGCGCCCTGGCGCGGTGTCGCCGCCCGCCTGTTCTGGGCCTGGTACAAGGCTGCCCGCGAGGGGCGCGACAGCCAGCCATCAATACTAATATAAAAATTATAAAGTCATATTTCTTTCGGACCTATGTAGATCAGGCAGCCATCATAGTTTTGTATCTTAGACTTTGACAATATTGGCGTCTCTTTTATGTAAATACCATTTTTATCAAAAATATTTTTTATTAGTTTCCCTTCATTATCTCTTTGCTTGGCGTCTTTGCAGTGAATCATTAATCCTGTTTGAGACGGATCGTCAGGACTAAATGTGCTTAGATGACGTGTTTTTATTCCAGATCTTTCTATTGATTCGCTAATTGAACTATGAATAATGGAGTTTTCGGCTGTTATGTAATATGATACTGCAATTTCATCTATTTTTTCCTTATTATTAAATAATTCTATTGATATTTGTTCAATTTGATCTTTCGATAGAAATTCTTTTACAAAGTTTGATCGTATGTCGTCTAAGGTATTTTGGTATGAATCTCTGATCATGCTCAGTTCTTGAATCGAATCATCTAATTCTTTTTTTTGATCTGTATATGTTTTGTATCCAGAAATATAAATTATGGACAATAAAAATATTACTCCAAATTTTCTTGCTATTGAAAAAATATTTGAAACTTCAACATTAATATTTAGCATTCGAAAGCTAAATTCTAATACGCTAATTGTGCCAATTATAAAAGTTGAAACAAACAAAATATAGTTTGAAAATAAAATCAAATTATAATTTATAAATGAGCTCATTTGCATCTCCGGTTTGTGCTGTTTTTGTACTGGAAACTACATGCTGACTTTTTGTTTTGGTTGTTCAATCTATTTTTCTAACGATCCACACCTTCAGTTGAAGCATCAGCCTTTGACATTGCCGCGGCGGCGGAGAATATGCAGGCCGCAACAGAGGGAACGGATCACCGCCCATGGCCTTTTGGCGCCTCAAATCCGGCAGCGGCAAGACGGAGACGGCTTGCGACCCGCGCCGGGCTGATTATGCCGTGTTTGATCAGGTGAGCCTGAAGCGCGGGGGCAAGACCGTGCTGGACGGGCTGAGCCTAACTTTGAGCGAGCGGCGGATTGCGCTGATCGGGCTGAATGGGTCTGGCAAGAGCAGCTTCGTGCGCCTGCTCAACGGCCTGCTGCTGCCGGACAGCGGCACCTTGCAGATCTACGGCGCGGACACGCGGCAGGCGCGGGCGAGCCTGCCGCGCCATGTGGGCTTTGTCTTCCAGAACCCGGATCATCAGGCGATCTTCCCGACGGTGGAGGAGGAGATTGCCTTCGGCCTGACCCAGCTGGGCCAGTCCCGGCAGGACGCCCGGCTCAATGCCCGGCGCTTTCTGGAGGCCCACGGCTGCGCTCATCTGGCGGAGAGGCCATTTCTGGACCTGTCCGAGGGGCAGAAGCAGCTTATCTGCATTCTGGCGGTGCTGGTGATGCAGCCGGGGCTGATCGTCTTTGACGAGCCCTTTTCGAGCCTCGATGGCCTCGCCACCCGTCAGATCATGTCGCTGATCCGGGGGCTGGAGCAGAAGCTGATCATGGTCAGCCACGATCTGGAGCTTATCCGCGATTTTGACCGGGTGCTGTGGCTGCAGGACGGCCAGATCCGCATGGACGGCGAGCCTGGCGCGGTGCTGCCCGCCTATGTGGATGATATCGAGCGGCGCGCCGCCGTCTCCGGCCTGTTGTGAGGCACGTGTGATCTCGCTCTATCTGCCCGGAACCAGCCTTCTCCACCGCCTGCCTGCGGGTGTGAAGCTCACCGGTCTGGCCGCCGCCAGCCTGATGTTCTTCCCCGTGGACAGTTCCGTTGTTCTCGCGGCTGGCTGCGGCGCGGTACTGGCCGTCTATGCGGCGCTGGGCCGGACCGCGCTGAAGCAGCTCTCGCTCCTGCGCCCGCTGCTGCCGCTGTTTGCCGTGCTGCTGGCGCTGCACTGGCTGTCCGGCTCGCTCATGGGCGGTGTCATCGTGCTGCTGCGGCTCTTGCTGCTGGTGATGCTGGCCAATCTCGTCACCATGACAACGCGCATGGATGACATGCTGGAGGCGGTTGCCCCCCTGTTCCGGCCACTGGCCTTCTTTGGCGTTTCGCCGCGCCGTCCGGCGCTGGCCGTTACGCTTGTCCTGCGCTTCGTGCCGGTGCTGCTGGCGCTGAGCGCTGCCCAGCGGGAAGCCTATCAGGCCCGCACCGGCAAGCGCAGCAGCTGGCGGCTTCTCGCCCCCTTCGCCCTTCAGGCCCTCGCCATGGCCGACCACGTGGGCGAAGCCCTCGTTGCCCGTGGTGGTGCCGACGGGTTTGGTGCGGCGGAACGGGGGAAGAGGCGGGGGTAGTGGTTCGAGATTCTCCCCGCCTTCCCTCACGGTGTTTCTATCCGCATTCGTCATGCCATGACTTGATCATGGCATCCATTCCCTAGCCTGTCCGCGCAGTGATGCGCTTTGATAAGGCCTTATATTATCTTTGTTATTTCCATTTTGGGGGCGTAACGGCGTGGATGCCATGATCAAGTCATGGCATGACGGAGTGGAGGGGAAACGCCCCGTCACCCCCGCCCGCGATAGGGCTGAACGCCCTGCTCGGGGATCCACACGCCCCCTGGTGCCGGGCCGGTCTGGTAGAACACGTCGATCGGGATGCCGCCGCGCGGATACCAGTAGCCGCCGATGCGCAGCCATTGGGGTGAGAGGAAGTCCACCAGCCGCTTGCCGATCGACACGGTGCAGTCCTCGTGGAAGGCGCCATGGTTGCGGAAGGAGCCGAGGAAAAGCTTCAGGGACTTGCTCTCCACCAGCCAGTCACCGGGCACATAGTCGATGACGAGATGGGCGAAATCCGGCGCGCCGGTGATCGGGCAGAGCGAGGTGAACTCGGGTGCCACGAAACGCACCATGTAGCCGGTGCCCGCCTGCGGGTTGGGCACGCGCTCCAGCACGGCGTCTTCCGGGCTCTGTGGCAGGGCGGTGGAGGACCCGAGCTGGGTCAGGTTCTGATAGATGGTCTTGTCACTCATGGTCACACTCCGCGAAGGTTGCCCCAGATGAGGGTATGAAGTTGCGGCAGGATGCTGGCCTCGAACCAGCGGTCATTGGCGGCCCGGTCGATCAGCCAGCGCATCCGCGCCATGATGCCGGGAATGTCGATCACCGCATCCTCCTGATCCGCAGGCGGCGGTGTGTGGTTGCCGGGCTGCAGATAGACCGGCAGATGCGGATAGGCGCCTGCCACCTCTCTGGCAAAGCCGTAGTCCGGCTCGTCAAAGACGACGAATTTCAGCGCAATGGCCGTCCCCGGTCCGGCGGCAGCGATAGCATCCGCCAGCGCCTTGCGGTCAAACGCCATGCTGCTGGACGGCGGCTTGGGGCTGAGGCTGAGGACGTCGAGTGCCGCAAACCAGTCCCGCGACAGGCTGCCTTGGGTTTCCAGCGCGAACCGGTAGCCCTCGCGCTTGCCCAGCTCAATCAGACGGCCCAGCGGCTGGATGGCCGGGTTGCCGCCCGAAACGGTGATCATCAGCGGCGCGCCGCCGGACAGGCGCCGCACTTCGTCCATCACGGCGTCCGCGCTCATCGGCGTCCAGGTTTCCCGGTAGGCGCTGTCCACTGCATGCAGCGTGTCGCACCAGGAGCAGCGGAAATCGCAGCCGCCGGTGCGCACGAAGACGGTGGCCATGCCGATCAATGCGCCTTCGCCCTGAATGGTGGGGCCGAAGATCTCGCTGATGCGCAGGGTCTGGCCGCTCATGCGGCGCACCCGCAGCCGCAGCTGCCTTTTGGACGGTACTCGGCCACGGTCTTGGGCGTCTCGCGCACGCGCACCGCGCTCACCTCCGGCCAGCGTGCCTTGCACCAGTCGTAGAAGAGCCGGGCCATACGCTCGGCGGTGACATTGTCGTTGCCCAGCACATCGTTGAGGTGGCGGTGGTCGAGAGTGTCATCGAGCCAGGTCTTGAAGGGCCCAAGCTCCCGGTAGTCCCGCACGAAGCCGATGCTGTCCAGCGTCTCGGACATCAGCTCCACCTCGACCACATAGTTGTGCCCATGCAGCCGGGCGCAAGGGTGGTCATCGGGCAGGCCGAAGAGCTGGTGGGAGGCGGAGAAGTGAAACTCCTTGGCGATCCTAAACACCGCAGGCCTCCTTCCAGAAATCCGGGTCGGCATAGGTGGTGGGATCTTCCGCGCCCGCCAGATGGAAGGCCTCGCGCCGCTCCACGCAGGTGCCGCAGCGCCCGCAGTGGGTTTCCCCGCCCTTGTAGCAGGACCAGGAGCGGGTGTAGTCGACGCCAAGCCGCACGCCTTCGGCCGCAATGGCGGCCTTGTCCGTGTGGACATAGGGCGTGTAGAGCCGCACATCCGCGACACCCGCCAGCGCCTGGCGCTGCATGATCTCGAAGGCTTCGGTAAAGCCGGGGCGGCAGTCGGGATAGATGAAGTGATCCCCGCCATGCACGGCGGTTGCGACCGCCTCGGCTCCGCGCGCAGCCGCAATACCAAAGGCAATGGCCAGCATGATGGCATTGCGGTTCGGCACCACGGTGATGCGCATGGTTTCTTCGGCATAGTGGCCATCGGGAACGGCCACGTCATCCGTCAGGGCCGAGCCGGAAAGCTGGCGGCCGATGCCGGAAATGTCGATGACGATGTGCTCTACGCCCAGATCATCCGCACAGGTTCTGGCAAAATCCAGCTCCTTGAGGTGCCTCTGGCCGTAGTTGAAGGAAACGAGCCCGATCAGCTCGTGTTCTTGCGCAACCTTATGCGCAAGGGTGACGGAATCCATTCCGCCGGAACAGACGACAAGCGTTTTCAAAGATGTGTCCCTTGTTTTCGCTGGAACCGGGTAGGCTGCGACCGGTTGACTGCCCCGGAAGGCAGACGGGCGCCCTTTTAGCAGCAGTTCTGCAAAAGGGAAGGGCAAAGCGCCCGGATTTTGCCGTTTACCTTGCGTAAAGAATCGTTAACTCTTTGTTGAGATGATTCGGCCATGCCCCGCTGAAAAGGGGCAGAGACGGAGGGCCAGAAGGCCCGGCAGGCCGCCACAGGCAGCAGAAAGGCCAGGAGGGCCCCATGTCATCAGGATTGGAACGGGTGTTACCGCCATCCGGGATCGTTCATGCCACCGAGCATAGCGATCAGCGCCGCCGCGAGCGGGAACACGAGCAGCACAACGACCAGCAGCAGTCTGGCGAGGGCTTTGAAGGGGCTCTGACAGGCGAAGGCCATGCGCTTGCTGCCAGTGCCGGACCGCAGGCCGAGGAACCGGCCGTTCTGGTCGAGACAAATCAGGAAGTCAGCCATACGCTGGATGGCATCGCGGCCTACAGGGCCGCCGCCGAACGGGCCTTGCACCAGCCGGCCGGGCCGCACAGCGCCCTTCCGGCCAGCCGCTCCCTGCCGCTGCGCGCCACCCGCGACCATCAGCCCCCCGCCGTCGTCCGCCATGCCTACGAGGACCACGGCGGCCAGATCGAGCATCACGCCGTCAACGTCGCGACGTGAGGGTTCAAGCATCAACTGCCAGCAGAAGCCTGCTATAATGCATTTGGCTTCTGGCAGGACGTTCGCGGTCCTCTGCCTCCCTGAAGGGGCAGTGTTTGCATCAGACGCAAGGCGGAGGAACGCACTCTCCTTTTGCCGCAGCGCCCCTCTCCCCCCTTGAGGGGGAGATGTCTGCGTCAGCAGACAGAGGGGGTTAGCAGCGCCTAAATACGGCAGGATCTTTCTCACAAGCGGACAGTCCATCACCCCCCTCTGCCCCCTGCCGGGGGCATCTCCCCCTCAAGGGGGGAGAGGAGTTGGTGCCCGGCTGGCAGTCCGAGTAGACACTTCCCTCTGACGGGCAGAGGCCGTGCCGAAGCGGTCAAACTTCGGTCCTTACCGCGCCAGACCGGCAATCGCCTCGGCAAAGTCTTCGGCGGAGAAGGGTTCCAGATCGTCGATGCCTTCGCCGACGCCGATGAAATGCACTGGCAGCTTGTGCCTTGCGGCAATGGCCACGAGGATGCCACCGCGGGCGGTACCGTCCAGCTTGGTCATCACAAGGCCGGTGACGCCGGCCACCTTGCCGAAGATTTCCACCTGGTTCATGGCGTTCTGGCCCGTGGTGGCGTCCAGCGTCAGGATCACGTCATGCGGGGCATCGGGGGTCTGCTTGCGGATGACGCGGACCACCTTTTCCAGTTCCGCCATCAGCTCGGCCTTGTTCTGCAGCCGGCCGGCGGTGTCGATCAGGAGCACGTCCACGCCTTTGTCCTTCGCCGCCTGCAGGGCATCGAAGGCCAGACCGGCTGCATCCGCGCCTGCCTCACCTGCAATCACTTCGGCGCCGGTGCGCTGGCCCCAGATCTTCAGCTGTTCGACGGCGGCAGCGCGGAACGTGTCGCCTGCCGCCAGCATCACCGTCTTGCCTTCGGCGGTGAGTTTGGCTGCCAGCTTGCCGATGGTCGTGGTCTTGCCGGTGCCGTTGACACCCACCATCAGCACCACATGCGGGCGGTGGCCCCGGTCAAGGTCCAGCGGGCGGGCGGCAGGCTCCAGCACCTTGCGCACCTCTTCGGCCAGAACCTTGCGGACTTCCTCCGGCGAGATCTCCTTGTCGAACCGCCCTTCCGACAGGCGCTCCGTGATGGCGCCTGCCGTCTCGAGGCCAAGATCTGCCTGGAGAAGAATGTCCTCCAGATCCTCCAGCATCCCCGCATCCAGCTTGCGCTTGGTGAAGATTGCCGAGATGCCTTCGGTCAGCGCCGAAGACGAGCGGGCAAGGCCCTTGCGCAGGCGCTGGAACCATGACAGCTTTTCCTGCGGTTCAGTGATGGCAACCGGCGCAGGAACGGGGATGGAAGCGGAGGGTGCTGCCTCTTCCGCCGGCTTATCCTCAAGCTCATCCACCGGTTCGGGTTCTGCTTCGATGGCCGTTTCCGGCTGTTCTTCAGGACTAGCCGCCTCAACGGTCACTTCGGCAGCGGCTTCCGGCTCAGCCTCAGCCTCAGCCTCTGGGGCCGGAGATGCGGCCTCTTCGCCGGTCAGGATTTCCGTTTCCGGCTTCAGCTCTCCGGCAGCCGTGCCGGCGCTGTCCTTGCCGCCGAACAAACGGCCCAGAAAGCCGCGCTTCTTCTCGCTCATGAACCTGTCCTGCCGCTGAAGTCTGTCCCGCCCTCAGGCGGCCTGTGAAAGAAGCGCGCCGAGAAGATGGCGCCCGGTGTGGCCGGTGATGCGGGTTTCGATGATCTGCCCGGCCTCGCCGCCATCCACCTCCACCTGTGTGAACTGCTCGGTCCGGCCCAGCCCCTCGCGCTCCAGCAGAATGGGGCGCAGCAGTCCGACTTCGGCACTCAGATGAGCTGCGAGCGCCGCCTCACCCTTGATGCGCAGCCGTGCGGCACGCTCCTTGATCAGGCCCTTGGCCAGCTGCGGCATGCGCGCGGCCGGGGTGCCCGGACGGGGCGAGAAGGGGAAGACATGCAGATGCGTCAGCCCGCATTCATCGACGATCGCCAGCGTGTTGGCGAACATCTCTTCCGTCTCGGTCGGGAAGCCGGCGATGATGTCGGCGCCGAAGACCACATCCGGGCGCAGGCGCCGCACCTCGTCACAGAAGCGGATGGTGTCGGCCCTCAGGTGCCGCCGCTTCATGCGCTTCAGGATCATATCGTCGCCGGCCTGCAGCGACAGGTGGAAATGCGGCATCAGCCGCTCGTCTTCGGCAATGACGCGCATCAGCTCGTCATCGGCCTCGATGGAATCAATGGATGACAGCCGCAGCCGCTTCAGCTCCGGCACCAGCTTCAGGATCTTGGCCACCAGCGTGCCAAGGCGCGGCGTGCCGGGAAGGTCCGAGCCATAGGACGTGATGTCCACCCCGGTGATGACGATTTCGCGGTAGCCGTTTTCCACGAGGCGGCGCACCTGATCGACGACGACGCCCATGGGCACCGAGCGCGAATTGCCCCGGCCATAGGGGATGATGCAGAAGGTGCAGCGGTGGTCGCAGCCGTTCTGCACCTGCACGAAGGCGCGGGCGCGGCCTTCCAGCCCGTCGATCAGGTGACCGGCGGTCTCGCGCACGCTCATGATGTCGTTGACGCGCACTTTCTCGCTGGCATCAAGGCCGAACTGGGCGATGCGGCCATAGGAGGCGCGCTCCAGCTTTTCCGAATTGCCGAGCACCAGATCCACTTCCTCCATTTCGGAGAACTTGGCCGTTTCGGTCTGGGCGGCGCAGCCGGTGACGATGATCTTGGCTTCCGGATTGTCGCGGCGGGCCTTGCGCACGGCCTGACGCGCCTGACGCACCGCTTCGGAGGTGACCGCGCAGGTGTTGATCAGGATGGCGTCCTTGAGGCCCGCAGCTTCCGCCTCGCGCTTCATCACTTCCGATTCGTAGGAATTCAGCCGGCAGCCGAAGGTGACGACATCAATGCTCACAGGGCGGTCTCCATGGCGGGGGCAGCGGCATCCAGCTCTGCGTCCCCCGGTCCGGTGCGGGTAAAGGTCATGGTCTCGAAGTCCACTTCACCCTCGTATTCAACTTCTGTCATGCCGGTCATCAGCACGTGATTGTCGCTATCGCGCCAGCTGATCGTCAGCGGCCCCCCGGGCAGATGCACGGTGGAAGTGCGGTCCGCGCGGTTGTCACGGGCAGCCGCCACGGCCACGGCACAGGCGCCGGTGCCGCAGGCGCGGGTGAGGCCTGCGCCACGCTCCCACACCCGCACCCGGATTTCCTTTCGGGACATCACCTGTGCCAGCGAAATGTTGGCCCCTTCCGGGAACAGCGGATGATGCTCCAGCAGCGGGCCGATGCGGCCAAGGTCATAGGCGTCCAGATCGGACACCCAGAAGACCGCATGCGGATTGCCCATGCTGACCACGGCAGGCGTGTGCAGGATGGGGTCATCGATGGGACCGATCTGCAGCTCCACCGCCCGGGTGTCGGCAAATTCCTCGGCGAGCGGGATTTCGGTCCAGTTGAAGCGCGGCTCGCCCATGTCGACGGTGACCGAACGTGCGCTTTCATCTGCCTTGCGGGCCAGCAGCAACCCGGCGCGGGTTTCGATGGTTACCGCATCAACGCCCTGTTCCTCCAGGAGCAGGCGGCCAATGCAGCGGGTCGCGTTGCCGCAGGCAGAGACTTCCGATCCGTCGCAATTGTGAATGCGCATGAAGGCATCTGCGCCGGAAGGCGAGCGCTCGACGGTGATCATCTGGTCAAAGCCGATGCCGGAGGCGCGGTCTCCCAGCGCGGCAATCACCTCCGGGCTCAGCCGCAGCGGTGCCTCGCGGGCATCCCAGACAACGAAATCGTTGCCAAGGCCATTCATCTTCAAAAACGGTCTGCGCATCGGCGCTGTGCCTGTCAGGTTCTGCAGGCCGGGCTGCAGAAGGTTTGTGCCGGGAGGTTCAGGGTCAGCGGACCCCGTTTCCCCCTATATGGCGGAAATGGCGGCGGATTGCCAGAGTTTCGACCTGTAGCTTCGGCCTGTAGCTTCGGCCTGTAGCTTTGGCCTGTAGCTTCGGCCAGCAGGGCTTAACGGCGGATGTTCATTACCGCGCCGGGGCGCAGGGTCTTCAGCAGGCGGCGCATATGGGCTTCCGACACGGCCACACAGCCCTCGGTCGGCGTGTAGCCGGGCCGGGCGAGGTGGAAGAATATGGCGCTGCCCTTGCCCTTGATGGCAGGCCTCAGATTGTAATCCAGCACCACGACGATGTCATAGACCCCGTCCTGCCGCCACATCTTCTCGTGGCTGGCGGCAAAGGGCAGGCGGACGGGGGCATTGTAGCGCGGGTGGCGCGGTTCGTCGCACCAGCCATCGTCCGGGCTCAGCGCCGTGACGGGCAGGGCCGTTTCCGGCCGCCGTCCCCGGTCGGGCCGGTAGAACACGTCCAGCACGGCAAAGCGGCCAACGGGCGTTGCGCCGTCGCCTTCGCGCTTGCGCAGGGTCAGCCCGCCCTTGCCGAGAGCGCAGGGCACGGTCACGCTTCCCAGCGTCAGGGTGCCGCGTGAGGGATGGCCCGGCAGGGGACGCACGATGAGGCTCTTCTCCGCAGAGGCGGCAGGATAGGTCATGGTCTCTTTTTGCTCGCATTGCATCGGGTTGATCCATCGTCATCAATCGGATGTAAAGTGGATGTGAAGCAGAATTGACGGATGAAGCTAAAAACCACCGTGATTTTTTCCCGCCTTTACGCCATTGCATGAAAGGCACTGAATCTACCGCAGCCAATCTGGTCAGAAGTGCCGAAAGGGAACGAGGACTGCAGATGAACGCACGCACCATTCTCATCGTGGATGACGACAATGACCTGCGCGAGGCGCTGGTCGAGCAGTTCTCGCTCTATGACGAATTTACCACCCAGCAGGCCTCTAGCGCTTCCGAGGGCATTGCAGCCGCCAAAGCCGGACATGTTGATCTTCTGCTGATGGATGTCGGCTTGCCGGATCTGGACGGGCGCGAGGGGGTGAAGCTTCTGCGCAAGGCCGGGTTCAAGGCGCCAGTGATCATGCTCACCGGGCATGACACGGACAGCGACACGATCCTGGGCCTTGAGGCTGGGGCCAACGACTATGTGCCCAAGCCCTTCAAGTTCGCCGTGCTTCTGGCCCGGGTGCGCGCCCATCTGCGCCAGCACGAGCAGAGCGAGGACGCGACCTTCACCATCGGCCGCTATTCCTTCCGCCCCGCTGCCAAGCTGATGGTGGATGACCGCGGCAGCAAGGTGCGGCTGACGGAAAAGGAAACCTCGATCCTGAAATTCCTCTACCGCGCGGGCGAGCGGGCGGTGACCCGCGACGTGCTGCTGCATGAGGTCTGGGGCTATAATTCCGGCGTCACCACCCACACGCTGGAGACCCACATCTACCGTCTGCGGCAGAAAATCGAGCGTGACCCCTCCAATGCCGAGCTTCTGGTGACGGAAGCCGGTGGATATAAGCTTGTGCCCTGAGCCATTTGCGGCATAACACTGAGGCATGAGCCTCGTTCAGGACATCGCGATTCTTCGGCAGATTCCCATGTTGTCGGATTTCTCCGACGACCAGTTGCGCCTGCTTGCCTTCAGCGCTGAAGCCATGGATCTGATTTCAGGGTCCTTTGTCTTCGACGAGGGTGAGCGGGCCGACAGCGGCATCGTCATTGCCAAGGGCAATGTCAGCCTGCAGCGCAAGAGCACCCACGGTTTTCTGGAAGTCGAAATGGTGGGCCCCGGCGTGCTGCTGGGCGAAACCGCCATGCTGGTGGAAACCCGCCGTCCGGCCCGTGCCGTCTGCATCGGCCCGGTGCGCGTCATCCGCATCCGCCGCGCCCTGTTCAAGCGCATGGTGCAGGAGTTCCCGGAACTCGCCCGGCGCCTCTTCGACAGCTACGCCGCGCGCTTTCAGACCACGGTCGCAGGGCTTGTGCCCATCGGCGAGAAAATGGCTGAACTGAACACCATCATGGATGAGCTGAAGGCCCGCGTGAAAGGCGAATAGGCTTTCAGCGCTGCCGGCGCACCGGTTGCGGCAGCAGCCTTGCGCTGATCATTGGCAGCAGCGCCGTGATCAGGCCGGCCAGCGCCACCCACCAGGACGGACGGATCTGAGCGGGCATGGTGAAGAGCTGCCAGTTGAAATTGGCAAGGAACACCCGCTCCGCCGGAACCCCTGTGGCAAGGTGATACCAGAGATATTCGATGCCCGCCGTCCCAAGGCCAGCCAAAAGGCCAAGCCCCGCCAGCACCAGCGGTGAGGAAAGCGGCAGTTTCAGGCGTGCGGCCCCCCGGTAGATCATCACCAGCAGGAATAGCCCCGCCAGCAGGGTGGCCTGGCTCACATCCGATTTGGATTGCAGGAAATAGTGAAAGGCGGCCAGCGCGGTGGCCGGATAGACCAGCTCGTGCAGCCGGTGCCAGCGCGGCCCCATGCGGCGGATGGCGCTGTCCGTCGAGGTCACTCCAAGCGCCACGAGTGCTACCAGCGCGGCAAAGCCGATGGTGAGATAGAAGCGCAGCACGATTTCGGACGTGACGCGCCACAGGTCGAGATTTTCGCGGATCACATAGAGCATCAGATGGGCAAGGCCATAAGCCAGAGCCGTGAGGCCCAGCATCCGGCGGATGCCTGCCAGCTTGCCCCAGCCGGTGATGCGCCGCAGCGGCGAAACGGCGAGCGTTGCCACCAGAAAACGTATGGCCCAGTCACCGCTGACAAAGACGAGCTGGCGCGCCGGTTCTGGCTGCACCAGCCCCATGGCGGCGCGGGTGAGATACCAGAGCGCCGGAGCAAGGGCGATGAGGAAGACGGCAAGCTTCAGGCCTGACAGCCGTCCCTGCCGGTCCGTCCAGGGCAGAAACGCCGCCACCGGGCGCAGGCCTGACACATTGCTCATCTCGTCAATCGCTCCGGAAAATCCAAACGCATCCTTGTACCGCTCTACGCAACACCTGCGTCTCAGGATTTTTCAAGCTTGCGTGAGTTTGCGCCTCACTCTTCCAGCTTGCGCACCAGCAGCTTGTCGACCCGCCTGCCATCGAGGTCGAGGACTTCGAAGTGCCAGCCCTTGGCGGTGAAGTTTTCGCCGAGGCTGGGCAGATACTTGAGCGTGTCGAGCACGAAGCCCGCGACGGTCTCGTAGTCCGGGTCCGGATCCAGCGGAAAACCCATTTCGGCAGCGAATTCGTCCACCGGCATCCAGCCGGCGACCAGCCAGGAGCCATCTTCGCGCTGGAACAGCGCTGGTTCTCCCTCTTCTCCCTGTTCGAAGGCGCCAGTCACGGCCTCCAGCACGTCGCCGGGGGTGATGATGCCTTCGAAGTGGCCGTATTCGTCATAGACCAGCACCATATGCGCCGGAGCCTTGCGCAGGGTTTCAATAACGGCAATTGCGCCCGCGCGGTCGGATACTGCCGGAGCGTGGCGCATCAGCGGTTCAATGGCTGCGTCCGGTGTATCCAGATAGGCTCCGAGTACGTCCTTGACCGCGACCACGCCCAGAATCTCGTCAGAACTGCCCTGCCGGACGGGCAGGCGTGAGCGTGCGGTTGCGCGCAGCCTGGCGCGGATTTCCTCCGGACTGTCCTCAAGGTCCAGCACTTCAACGTCGCGGCGCGGTGTCATCAGGCCGCGTGCGTTGCGGTCGGCAAGACGCATGACGCCGGAAATCATCTCGGACTCTTCGTCCTCGATGACGCCCGCGCTCTGCGCTTCGGCCAGAACGGTGCGGATTTCCTCATCCGTGACCGTTTCGCCCGTGCTGTCCTGCTGGCCCAGAAGCCGCAGCACGCCACGTCCCGAACGGTCTAGCAGCCAGACGAGCGGCGCGGAGATCTTGGATAGCATCAGCATGGACGGTGCCACACGGGCGGCAACGCTTTCGGGTGCGCGCAGGGCGATCCGTTTGGGCACCAGTTCGCCCACGATCAGCGACATGTAGGTGATGGCTACGACGACTGAGCCGACACCCAGTGCATCGGCCGCAGCGGGCGGCAGGCCCTGCGTCAGCAGCCAGCCTGAGAGGCGCGCGCCCAGCGTCGCGCCGGAGAAGGCGCCCGACAGGACACCCACCAGGGTGATGCCGATCTGCACGGTGGAGAGAAACCGCCCCGGATCTTCCGACAGGCGCAACGCCACCGCAGCCCCCCGGCTTCCCTGATCGGCCAGCAGCTTCAGCCGCACGGGCCGGGACGAGACAACGGCAAGTTCCGACATGGCCAGAACGCCATTGAGCAGGGTGAGGCAGACGACGATGGCGATTTCGAAATACACGGGCTGATCCACGCAAGCTGGAAGCCGATACCTGCGTCATGCCGGCATCCGGATGCCATTATATGGGGAGAATTGCGCGAAGAGGAATGCCAAAGGGGGCCGCGAAAGACCGGCTGGTTCCGTGAAGGGGCTATCTCTGCCCGGCTTCAATTATCCCGGCGGGCCATGTGCCATTTCTGGCAAGAGTATGCGCCAGGGTGCGGACTTCTTCGGCCGCGAGTTGAACGGCGCGGTCTGCGGATGCTGATCTGTGGTGGCAGATGCAGACGTCACGCGAGTAGGCGGGGCTCAGGGGAATTCCGGCGACCAGACCGCCCGCGATCTCTGCGTGAAAGGCGCTGCGGGCGAAGATGCCGAAGCCTTCGCCGGAACTGACCATCCGCACCAGATGATGGCCTGCATCGATCTCGTACTTGATGTTCAGCTTGCGGCCGACGGAAGCCAGATGGTTCTCCATGTTGCGGCGCAGGCCATGGCGTGCGGAAGTGACGATGAGTGGCAGCTGATCGAGTTTCTCCAGGGGGTAGGGGGATGGCAGTTCTTCCAGGTCCTTGCAGCGGCCGATCAGCATGATGTCTTCACGCAGGATGCGTCTGCTCACGATGCTTTCGCTGCTGGGCGTGTTGAACGTGACGGCGATGCTGATTTCCCGGTTTTCCAGCCAGCCTTGCAGATAACCCGACATGGCTTCGACGAGACGAATGGCGACGCGCGGATATTTGCGCTTCAGCAGGGTCAGCAGCGGGTAGGTCAGAACCGCTGCTGCTGAGGGGGGCAGACCAATGGCTACTTCACCTTGCGGCTCCTCTGCCGTGGTAAGCAGTCCGCGCTCGGCATCCTGAACCAGACTGAAGATCTCGTAGCTGCGCTCCAGCAGCAGCTTCCCCGCATCGGTGACGTCCATGCCGCGGGGCAGGCGGTGGAACAGGGTGATGCCAAGGTCAGCTTCAAGCCGCCGGATCGTTGCCGACAGCGCAGGCTGGGCGACGCCCAGACGCACAGCAGCCTGCGTGATGCTGGCTTCCTCACAAACGGCAATGAATGCCGAAAGCCGCGAAAGATCAAACTTGTAGGACAGATTTCGCATGGCTGATATATGAAAAACCTTATGCCAACATGGAAAAGAAATATGCGAACTATCTGGCAGGTTCAACTACTCTCCCCGGCAGAACAAACTCGGGAGGGTAATTTCCATGACATTCTGCAAGTTCCTGACGGCTGCCAGCCTGGCCGTCATGCTCATCACGCCGGCATCGGCCGATAGCTACACGATCAAGGTCACGCTCGATACGAGCCCCCTGCATGTCCGTAATGTCTGGCTGAAAGAATTTGCCGGGAAGGTGCAGGCTGAGTCTCAGGGGCGCTTGAACATCACGATCTTCGAAGCGGCTTCGGCCTTCAAGGATGTCGAGGCGGCGGCTGCGGTTGCCCAGGGTGCCGTCGACATGGCGGTTCCGCAGTATCAGCTCATCTCCAAGTTTGTTCCTGATGCCGATATCGAGCAGCTGCCGATGTTCTACGGCGCGCCGCGCGAAAAGATCTATGCGGTCATTGATGGCGAAGCCGGCAAGGAATTGAACGAAAAGATCGAGAGCAAGTTGGGTGTCACCGTGATCGGGCGTCCGATTGATCTCGGCTTTGGCACGGTCTTTTCGACGAATACGGAACTCACCACTCCTGAAAATCTGAAGGGCCTCAAGGTGCGTGTGCCTGGCGGGCCCGCAACATCACGGCGCTATGAAATCATGGGTGCTGCGCCTGCCCAGATTGCCTGGCCGGATGTGCCGCAAGCTTTGCAGACCGGCACGATCTCGGCTCTCTGGACGACGCAGGAATCCCTCGCCAGCGCAAAGCTCTGGGATGCCGGCGTGAAATATGGCCTCGATGACCGTCAGGCCATCGTTCAGTATGTGCCGCTGATGAACACCACTGTCTGGGAATCGCTTCCGGAAGATCTGCGCGATCTCTTCACACAGACCTGGGACAGCATGGTTGATGCTCAGCGGGATGCCGCGCATCAGCGCCAGGATGAAGCCAGGCAGCTCAATGCTTCGAACGGCATCGTTTCGGTTGAGCCGTCACAGGCAAGCCTCGACGCCATGCGCGAGCAGCTGCTTCAGGCACAGCCCGACTTGGTGAAGAGACTGGGCATGGACGCTGACTTCGTCACCAAGGTCCAGAAGGTTCTCATTCAGTGATCTGACTTGCGGAAGCCTGCCTTCGGGCAGGTTTTCACTTGCGGGCGGCTTGCAACCTGATAGTGGCAGGGCAGTTCAAGATGAAAAGCAGTTATAAGATAATCGGGGCGGTTGAAAACACGATCATCGGCGTTTTTGCCCTGCTTGCCTGTATTCTCGTTGTGAGCGAGGCGTTTATACGGTTTGTCGTACCGGAAAGTCTGCCCGACTGGGGGCAGGAGGTCACCATCTATCTGATTGGCTGGGCCGTCATGCTGTGTGCCGGGCAGATGGTCCGGGAGAAAATGCATGTTGGTGTCGACATTGTACTGCAGACACTGTCTTCCCGCAGCTTGCGTTATCTCGAAATATTTACCGCCCTTTTCGGCCTGATCGTTTCCGGCTTCATCGTCTATGCAGGCGCGAAATCCGTCGAATTCGCCTGGCGGTTCGGTGAACAGAGCGACAGCTCGATCCGCTTTCCCATGTGGCTCTTCTATCTTTCCATCCCTTTCGGCTTTGGACTGACGGGCCTCCAGTACGCAATCCAGCTGGTTACGGCTTTCCGGGGGAAGCGCTGAGATGATGCTGCTTTTTATCGTTGCCGCCTTCATTGTTCTCCTGCTGGCCGGCGTTCCCATCTTCTTGTCCCTGTCCGGTCTCTCTCTCTTCGCGTGGCTGATTGAGGGCAAGCCTCTCGTCAGTTTCGGGCAGCAGTTCTCCAATCATATGAACTCCTACACGCTGGTGGCTGTGCCTCTCTTCGTGATCGCAGCCACCTTCATGCAGCGCGGCGGTGTGGCGAAGGCCCTGATCGATCTGGCGGCAGCATGGGTGGGGCAGCGCAAGGGTGCCCTGGCCATCGTCTGCATCATGGCGACCGGCGTCTTTGCAGCCATATCCGGGTCGTCAGTGGCGACCGCAATGGCAATTGGTGCGGTTCTGGTGCCCGCGATGCTGCATCGCGGCTATCCGATTGCCTTCACCACAGGCACGATCGGTGCTGGCGGCACGCTTGGCATCCTGATACCGCCAAGCCTTGCCATGCTGATCTATGGCATCATTGCCGATGAATCCGTGCCGCGGCTTTTTCTGGCCGGTGTCATTCCCGGTCTCCTGCAGGCCCTGATCTTCATCGTCTACATCGTCTGGTTTGCCAGGCGTCACAATCTGCCGCTGGAGCCAAGGCTGGACCGGGCCGCGTTCTGGAACGCTCATGTGCGTGCCTTGCCGGCTCTTCTGGTGCCGGTGATCATTCTGGGCGGAATTTATTCCGGCCTGGTCACGATCTCCGAAGCTGCCGGCCTTTCTGCCGTCGTTGCCATCCTCGTCAGTCTTCTGTTCTACCGGGACATCGGGCTGCGCGACGTTCTGCCAATTCTGGCCGATTCAATACGGCAGACCGCGGTCATCATCTTCATTGTCATCAGCGCACTGACATTCGCTCACTGGCTGACGGCGGCAGGTGCAACCACGATGTTGAGCGAAGCTGTCGTGAAGGCAGATCTCTCGGCCTGGCAGTTCCTCGTTTTTGCAAACGTGGTGATGTTCATTCTCGGCATGTTCCTGGAAGTGATCTCAGTCATCCTGATCTTTGTGCCGCTGGTCATTCCGATCATTCACCACCTTGGCATCGATCCGATCCATTTTGGCGTGATCCTGGTGATCAACATGGAGATTGCCCTGCTGACGCCGCCTGTGGGGCTCAATCTCTATGTGCTGCAGTCGATTGCAAACACGCCGCTCGCCAATGTCATCAAGGGCGTGGGCCCCTACATCGTGCTGATGCTCGGGCTTCTGGCCGTCATCACCTTCGTTCCGGAAATTTCTACCTGGCTTCCGGCGTTCGTCTTCAACAAAAACTAAAATCTGCAGGGGATCCCCATGCCCGTCGTACAGGTTCATGTTGCTCCAGAAATTGCCGGTCAGGCTGGCCTCAAGGCCCGCGAGATTGGTGAAATCATCGAACAGGGGCTCATCAGTCTGCTTTCAGCGTCACCTGACAAGATCCAGATCGCCATCGTGGCCGCACTTGCCATGCCGAAGGGCTGCCAGCTTCTCGTGGCCGTCGATCACAGGGCCTCGGACGAACGCCCGAAGCCCATTCGCGATGAACTGGCGCACCAGATTGCCACGCAGCTTCACGGCCTTCTGGGAGCATCCATCCGGGTCCGGCTGATCGGCATAGACCCGGCCTATATTTCCGCCTGCGATATTCATGAGGCTGGCAGATGAGCAGTCATGATCCCATCGTTCTGAGCAGCATCAACTCGTTCCACATCGGCGGCAGTGTGGTCAGGCTGCAGGGCCAGCCAAGGCGGGAGGTGAAGGTTTCTGCCAACGGCGACGCAAGGACGGTTGATCTCAACGGAGGTTATTTCGTCGGGCAGCTCTACGCCCAGCACTTCCGTCAGGCTTCGCCCAGATCAGGTCTGCCGGTGCTCTTCTGGCATGGCGGAGCCATGTCCGGCGTCACCTGGGAAACTACGCCGGATGGCCGACCCGGCTGGCAGAACTACTTTCTCCGCAAGGGCTATGACGTTGTCGTTTCCGACGCAGTCGAACGGGGCAGGGCGTCCTGGGCCCCGTTTCCCGAGATCTATGATGGCAGCCCGCTGTTCCGCACGCAGCAAGATGCCTGGACCCTGTTCAGAATGGGCCTGAAGGAAGGCTACCACGAGGACCAGGCCTTGAGGCGCGGCTATGAGGGGCAGCGTTTTCCCTTGTCGGCCTTCGACCAGTTGTCGGCACAATTCGTGGCGCGGTGGACGACAAACAACGAGCGTACTCTGGCAGCCTATGAAAAGCTGCTGGACCGGGTTGGCCCTGCCATCATCATCGCCCACAGTCAGGGCGGCTGGTTTGCGCAGCAAATTGCAGCCAGGAAGCCCGAACAGATCGCTGCCATTGTTGCAATCGAGCCGGCCGGCGCGCCCACGCTGAGCGAGGCCGAGACGAAGCTGGCTGCCCGCGTGCCATATCTCTATGTCTGGGGCGACTATTGCAATGATCACCCGGCCTGGCAGGGCTACAAGGCAAAAGTCCTGCTTCATTGCCAAATGCTGCAGGAGCATGGAGCATCCGTCGCACAGCTGGACTTGCCATTGGAAGGCATCAGGGGGAATTCCCACATGCCGATGATGGATGACAACAGCGATTATGTGGCAGCGATGGTCGCCAGCTGGCTTGCCGGCAAGGGCCTCTAAAGGCTGCCTTGCATCGAGGCAGTCCGGAGCATGAATGAACAAAGGCCGCCCAAAAGGGCGGCCCTTGCAACTTGTATCCATGGCCATCTGGCCGGGCCTTTCAGCGCATCCGCATCCGCATCCGCATCCGCATCCGCATCAGACCCAGCCCGGCGCTATCACGCCCAGGGGCGGCTTTCGGAGGTGGCGCCTTCGAAACGGTCGATCGACGGTGCCTTTTCCATGGTCAGGCCGATGTCGTCGAGGCCGTTCATCAGGCAGTGCTTGCGGAAGGGGTCGATCTCGAAGGAGATCACACCGCCATCCGGGCCCCGGATTTCCTGCGCATCCAGATCCACCGTCAGGGTGGAGTTGGCGCCGCGCGAGGCGTCGTCCAGCAGCTTGTCCAGCTCTTCGCGGGTGACGACGACCGGCAGGATGCCGTTCTTGAAGCAGTTGTTGTAGAAGATGTCGGCAAAGCTGGTGGAGATCACGCAGCGGATGCCGAAATCCAGCAGGGCCCAGGGGGCATGCTCACGCGAGGAGCCGCAGCCGAAGTTGTCGCCCGCCACAAGGATCGTCGCGCCCTTGTAAGCCGGCTTGTTCAGCACGAATTCGGCGTTGTCCGAGCCATCCTCGTTGTAGCGCAGCTCCGAGAACAGCGCGGTGCCGAGGCCGGTGCGCTTGATCGTCTTCAGATACTGCTTCGGGATGATCATGTCGGTGTCGATGTTGATGATCGGCAGGGGCGCCGCAACACCGGTGAGGGAGGTGAACTTCTGCAAGGCGGTCTCTCCAAAGGCTCTCTGAATATGTTGTTGTTCTTGTGCCTTGCCGCGCTCAGGCGGCAAGGCTTTCTGCCGGGTCTGCGCCCAGCATGATGTTGAGGTTCTGGACGGCAGCGCCCGAGGCGCCCTTGCCCAGATTGTCATAGACGGCGATGACCACGGCCTGCGCGCGGGCGTCATTGGCGAAGACATAGACGCGCATCATGTTGGTGCCGTTGAGGGCCTGCGGGTTCAGCTCCGATGCCCGGTCGAGCGGCGACAGCGGCGAGACTTCGACAAAGCCCTTTGCCTCGCCGCCAAAGTGATCCGCAATCGCGGCATGCAGCTCAGCGCCCGTGGGCACTTTCGGCAGGCGTGCCAGATTGAGCGGCACGCTGGTGATCATGCCCTTGTAGTAGTTGCCGACCGCCGGAACGAACAGCGGCGCATCGGTAAGACCCGAATAGGTCTTCATCTCCGGCAGGTGCTTGTGGCCAAGCGCCAGCCCATAGGGCAGGAACACGTTGGCCGCATCGCCCTGTGCCTCATAGTCGGCAATCATCGACTTGCCGCCACCGGAATAGCCGGAGATGCCGTTGACCGTGACGGGGAAATCCGCCGGAACGAGCCCTGCGGCCACCAGCGGGCGCAGCGCGGCAATGACGCCCTGCGGCCAGCAGCCGGGATTGGAGACAAAGCGGGCGGCGGCAATCGCCGCGCTCTGGCCCTTGTCCATCTCGGCAAAGCCATAGGTCCAGCCGTCCGCCACGCGATAGGCGGTGGAGGCGTCGATGACGCGGGTGGTGCCGTTGGTGATCAGCGACACGCTTTCCTTCGCCGCATCGTCGGGCAGGCAGAGGATGGCCACATCGGCGCTGTTCAGCATGTCTGCGCGGGCGGACATGTCCTTGCGCTGTTCAGGGGCGATGGACAGCAGCTCGATGTCGCGGCGCACGGCGAGACGCTCGCGGATCTGCAGACCCGTCGTGCCGGCTTCGCCATCAATGAAAATCCGCGCCACCATTGCGCCCGCTCCCTCATTTGCAAGGACAGAAGAATGGAGCGGGTTTTACACACATTCCGCCAGCCTGTCACGGGCAAGCGGGGCCTGGCCGCTGTCGGCGTTCTCAACGGGCCATTGAGTGATACTCATCATTCGGCCGCATCTCGGTGGCTGCGGCCATGCGGTTGGACATGTTGTAGAAGGCCGCAAGGGCGGCAATGTCCCAGATGTCCCGGCCGGTAAAGCCCGCATCACGCAGCGCCTGCCGGTCGGCTTCCACCACTTCGGCGGGGCGTTCGGTCAAGAGTACGGCGAAGTCCAGCATGGCCCGCTGCTTTGCCGTCAGATCCGCCACCCGGTAATTCATCACCAGCATGTCGCCGAGCACCGGATCGCCGGACAGCTGGCGGACGGCTGCGCCATGCGCAGCGAGGCAATAGAAGCAGCGGTTCACGCTCGACACGGCCACGGCGATCATCTCCCGCTCCAGCTTGGAGAGGCTTGAGGGGCCCAGCATCAGATCGTTATACATGTCGGTGAAGGCGCGCAATTTTGTGTCGTTGAAGGCGTAGGCGCGCAGCACATTTGGAATAAATCCTATTTTTTCCTCACACTTTGCAAAGTATCCCTGCGTCGCTTCACTCAACTCGCCTTCGACCGGCAAATTTAGCGCCATTACATCTTTGTTCGTCATTTTAGTGAATCCTCCCGAATGCCATTTTTTAAGCGGCATTGGCAGCCTAGCATGCCGCCGCTGATTCGCGGGTCAGGAGGACAGAGATGGCGCAAGCACGGGAAATCCAGAAGGCAAAGCTCATTGAAGAGGTGAGCAAAATTCTGACGTCAAAGGCGGAGACGGCAGGGGCCGGCCTCGCGGATTTTGCGGCTGAACTTTACCAGCAGGGTGCTGCAGAAGATCTTGTCGCCTACTCGGCGGACGAGCTGGCCGCTTTCGCGCGTGCCGCATTCCAGGACTTCAGCGCGCACCCGAGGGGCACCAGCCGCATCAGCGTGACGAACCCGTCCTTCAAGACCAAGGGCAAGATGGCCGGTGAGGTGACGGTCATTGAACTGGTCAATGACAACATGCCTTTCCTGGTGGATTCGGTCATGGCCGAGCTGCATGACAGCAAGCTGACCGTCCATCTGGTGCTGCACCCGATCTACAACGTGGAGCGCGGCGCGCAGGGCGAACTCGTGTCTTTCAGCGGCCACAAGGGCGGCGCGGCACGGGAGGACCATCAGGAAAGCGTGATCCATATCCACGTCAGCCGCATCGCGAGTGAAGAAGCCCGCGCCGGGCTGGAGCAGCGCCTGACACGCATCATGGATGACGTGCGTGCCGCTGTTGCCGACTGGAAGGCCATGCGCAAGCGCCTGACCAAGGCGGTGAACACCTACAAGACCGCGCAGGCCGACGGCTCCAGCAACGAGCTGTGGGAAGCGATCCAGTTCCTTGAATGGATGGCCGATGACAATTTCATCTTCCTCGGCATGCGCGAATATACCTTTGACGGCGGCGCCGGCGAAGGCGAGCTGACGCCGGTGGACAGCACCGGTCTTGGCCTTCTGGCTGATCCGGACATGCGCGTTCTGCGAAGGGGCGGTGAGTTCGTGCAGATCACCCCGGAGATCCGCGAGTTCCTGATGCGCCCGGACCCGCTGATCATCGCCAAGGCCAATGTGAAGAGCCGCGTGCACCGGCGCGTCTACATGGACTACGTCGGCACCAAGATGTTTGACGCCTCCGGCAAGATGACCGGCGAGCTGCGCATCGTCGGCCTGTTTGCCTCCACAGCCTATAACGAGCCGACGGGCACGATCCCCTTCCTGCGGCGCAAGGTAAGCAACGTGCTTGCCAAGGCCGGGTTTGATTCCGACAGCCACTCGGGCCGTGCCCTCACCAACGTGATGGAAACCTTCCCTCGGGACGAGCTGTTCCAGATCGATCACGAAACGCTCTACGACTTCGCCATGGCGATCCTGCAGCTGGATGAGCGCCCGCGCATCCGCGTGCTGGCCCGGCCGGAGAAGTTCGACCGTTACGTCTCGATCCTGTGCTACGTGCCGCGTGACCGCTACACCACGGAAGTGCGCCTCAACATCGGCACCTATTTTGCCCATGTCTTCGACGGGCACCTGTCTGCCTGGTATGTGACCTATCCGGAGGGGCCTCTGGCGCGGGTGCATTTCATCATTGGCCGTTCCGGCGGCAAGACGCCTGCCGTGGCGCAGGACGAGCTGGAAAAGGCCGTTGCCTCCATCATCCGCACCTGGCCGGACGGGCTGATGGATGCCTTCAAGGAGAACTTCAGCCCGGAAGTGGCCGAGCGCCTGTCGGACCGCTATGCGCTTGCCTTCCATGGCGGCTACAAGGAAGTCTACAACGCCGAAAACGCGCTGGCGGACGTGCAGAAGATCGAAAGCCTGTCGGAGGACCGCCAGGCGACGATCACCTTCTTCCGCAGCTCCGGCGCGCCGGATACGCGCCTGTCGCTGAAGGTGTTCCATCTGGAAGCTCCGATCCCGCTGTCGGCCCGCGTGCCGCTGCTGGAGAACATGGGCTTCAAGGTCATCAACGAGCGCACCTACCGCATCTCGCCGGCCGGCATGCCCTTCTGCTACCTGCATGAAATGACGCTGGAAGCGGCCAAGGGCGGCAGCATCGAGCTTTCGGCCGACCTGAAGGGCCGCCTCGAAGCCCTGTTCATGGCCGTGTGGCTGGGGCAGGCGGAAAGCGACGGCTACAACGCACTGGTGCTGACGGCCGGCCTCGGCTGGCGCGATATCGCCATGGTGCGGGCCCTGTCGAAATACCTGCGCCAGGTGGGCATCCGCTATTCCGAAGACTACATGTGGACCACGCTCAACAACTACCCGGCCATTGCCGCCAAGCTGGTCGAGCTGTTCCACGTGCGCTTCAACCCGGCGCTCAGCGAGGCAGACCGTACGCTCAATGCGGCGCGGATCGAGAACGAGCTGTCATCCGAGTTCGATGCGGTCGTTAGCCTGGACGATGACCGCATCCTGCGGCGCTTCCAGAATGTCATTGACGCGATCCTGCGCACCAACTTCTTCCAGCTGGATGCGGATGGGAAGCCGAAGCCGACCTTCGCCTTCAAGATCGATTCCCGCCGCATCGATGACATGCCGCAGCCCAAGCCCTTCCGGGAGATCTCGGTCTACAGCCCCCGTGTCGAGGGCGTGCATCTGCGCTTCGGCAAGGTGGCGCGCGGCGGCCTGCGCTGGTCCGACCGGCCGCAGGATTTCCGCACCGAAGTGCTGGGCCTCGTGAAGGCGCAGCAGGTGAAGAATGCGGTGATCGTGCCGGTGGGCTCCAAGGGCGGCTTCGTGCCCAAGCGCCTGCCTGTGGGCGGTGACCGTGAGGCGGTGTTCGCCGAAGGCACGGAAGCCTACAAGATCTTCGTCAGCTCGCTGCTGGACGTGACCGACAACCTCAAGGGCGACCAGATCCTGCCGCCGCTGGAAGTGGTGCGCCACGATGAGGATGATCCCTATCTGGTGGTGGCCGCCGATAAGGGCACTGCAACCTTCTCCGACACGGCCAACGGCATTTCGACGAGCCGGGATTTCTGGCTGGGCGATGCCTTCGCCTCGGGCGGTTCGGCCGGCTATGACCACAAGAAGATGGGCATCACCGCACGCGGCGCCTGGGAAGCGGTGAAGCGCCACTTCCGCGAAATGAACCGCGACATCCAGAGCGAGCCCTTCACCGTGGCCGGTGTGGGCGACATGTCGGGCGACGTCTTCGGCAACGGCATGCTGCTGTCGAAGGAAATCCGGCTGGTGGCCGCCTTCGACCACCGCGACATTTTCATTGATCCCACGCCGGATGCGGCCTCGAGCTTTGCCGAGCGCAAGCGCCTGTTCGAGATGGGCCGCTCATCCTGGGCAGACTATGACAAGAGCCTGATTTCCGCCGGTGGCGGTGTCTTCTCCCGCCAGCTGAAGTCGGTCCCGCTCAGCGAGGAAGCGCAGCAGCTGCTTGGTATTCCCCGGGCGAAGGCAACGCCGCAGGAGGTGATGACCGCCATCCTGAAGCTCAACGTCGATCTGATGTGGTTCGGCGGCATCGGCACCTATATCCGTGCCAGCACGGAAACGGATGCGGATGCGGGCGACAAGGCCAACGATGCCATCCGCGTCACTGCGCGCGAGATCCGGGCCAAGGTCATTGGCGAGGGCGCAAACCTCGGCATGACCCAGCGCGCCCGTATCGAATTCGGCCGTAATGGCGGACGTTCCAATTCGGATGCCATCGACAATTCCGCCGGCGTGAATTCGTCGGACATGGAAGTGAACATCAAGATCGCGCTGGGCGCGGCCGTCCAGTCGGGCAAGCTCGACATTCCCGCCCGCAACGTGCTTCTGGCGCAGATGACGGACGAGGTGGCGGAGCTGGTGCTGCGCAACAACTACCTGCAGTCCCTCGCCATCTCCATGACGGAGCAGCGCGGGCTGGAGGACTTCGGTTACCAGGGCCGCATGATGCGCCAGCTGGAGCAGGCAGGCCATCTCGACCGGCAGGTGGAATTCCTGCCCGATGATGCGGCGCTGGCCGAGCTGGAAAAGGCCGGGCTGTTCCTCACCCGCGCCGAGCTTGGCGTGCTGCTGGCCTATGCCAAGATCACGCTCTATGACGCGCTGCTGGAAAGTGACGTGCCGGATGACGATTATCTGGCGCGCGAACTCTTCCGCTACTTCCCGGACCATATGGCCGGCGCCTATGCCGAGGAAATCCGGGGCCACCGGCTGCGGCGGGAAATCATCGCCACGATGCTGGCGAACTCCATGGTCAACCGCTGCGGGCCGACCTTCATCACCCGCATCGCCGACCAGACCGGCGCCAGCGCCGCCGAAATTGCCCGTGGCTTCGTCGCCGTGCGCAACAGCTACGGCCTGACGGAGCTCAACGAGGAAATCGACGCGCTGGACACAAAGCTCGACGGCAAGGTGCAGCTCGATCTTTATGCCGAGGTGCAGAACCTGTTCCTCGATCAGGTGGTCTGGTTCCGCCGCCATGTCTCCTTCAAGGACGGTATCGAGGCGGTGGTGGAGCGCTTCCGCGCCGGGATTGACGCGATGCGGCCGCATCTTGAGAAGGCCGTCACGCCCGCACAGGCCGCCCTTCTGGCTGCCGCAGTGGAAGAGAACGTGGCCAAGGGTGTGCCGGAGCCGCTGGCCCGCCGCATCACCTGGCTGCCGGTGGAAGCAACCATTCCGGACATCGTGCTCATCGCCGGTGACACGGGTGCGGAACTGGATGCGGCTGCCTCGACCTTCTTCGTGGTGGCAGCGCATTTCGGCATTGCCGAGATGGGTATCCGGGCACGGAATCTGGTGGTTGCGGATTATTACGACGGGCTGGCGCTCGACCGGGCCCTGGCAACGCTCTCCGATGCACACCGCCAGCTGACGGCGGCAGCGCTGAGGGCCGGTGGCTTTGCCCATTGGCTGGCCGGGCATGAGGCCATCGTTGCCCGCACCACCCGCTCGGTGGGCGAGATTCTGGAAGGCACGATCAGTGTCTCCAAGTTCTCGGTCGCTGCAAGCCTGCTCGCGGAGATCGCGCGCTAAGCTGAAATACGCCGGTTCGGGCTATCTGCCCGGACCGGCTTTTCCCGGTTCGGCATCCCTGCCATAACGCGTCATGACCGCCGTTTTCCGCTTCGCGCCTTCCCCCAACGGGTATCTGCATCTGGGGCACGCCCTGTCGGCGCTGCTCAACCGGCAGCTTGCGCAAGCTGCGGGCGGGCGGATGCTGCTGCGGATCGAGGATATCGACACGGCCCGCTGCACACCTGCGCTGGAAGCGGCGATGCTGGAGGACCTCCGCTGGATCGGCTTTGCCCATGACGAGCCGCCGCGCCGCCAGTCCGAGCATTTCGGCGAATATGCCGCAGCTCTTGCCCGGCTGCAGGGGATGGGGCTGATCTATGAGGCCTATCTGACCCGCGCCGAGATCCGCAGCTTCGTGGCACAGACGGAAGCGCAAGGAAAACCCTGGCCGCGGGATCCGGACGGGGCGCCGCTCTATCCCGGCGATGCGGCCTTGCTGGATGACGCGGAGATTGCCCGCCGCCGGGCATCCGGTGCCCCCTTTGCCCTCCGGCTCGACATGCGCAAGGCGGTGAGCCTTTTGACCGGGCCGCTGTTCTGGGAGGAGGAGGGGCAGGCAGGGCGTACCGGCAATGTAGCCGCTGATCCTCTTGCATGGGGCGATGTCATCCTTGCCCGCAAGGACACGCCGACGAGCTATCACCTTTCCGTCACGCTGGATGATGCCCTGCAAGGGGTGACGCATGTGGTGCGGGGGCAGGATCTGTTCCACGCCACTGCCGTGCACCGGCTGCTGCAGGTTCTGCTTGGCCTGCCGGAGCCGCGCTATCACCATCACCGGCTGATCCTGGGGGCGGACGGGCGCAAATTGTCGAAATCGGAGGGGCACACGGCCCTGCGGGAATTGCGCGCTGCCGGGTGGACGGTGGCAGATGTGCGCCGCCGGACCGGCATCTGAAGTCAGATCAGCCCCAGCATGTCCAGCGCCAGCACCCACAGCCCGCAGGTGACGACGGCTGCGGCGGTGGTGAGGGTAATGGAATTGGCCGACATGGCGTGTCCCGTGCCGTAGCGGGTGGCGAAGATGTAGACATTGACGCCCGTCGGAGAGGCGGCTGTCAGCGTCATGGCCGCCGTCCAGACCGGCGGCAGGGCAAAAACATAGGCGCAGAGCACCAGCACGATGGCAGGCATCACCAGAACCTTCAGCACGCTGAGGATGATGCCTGCGCCCAGATTGCCGCGAATGCCATAGAGCACCATGCTCATGCCCAGCGAGAACAGGGCGACGGGCAGGGCGGTGGAGGAGAGCCGGTTGATCACATCCGCCGGGATGCCCGTGAGCGGCAGGGAGAACACCCGCCACACCAGCGAGGCGAGGATGGCGATGACGATCGGGTTCGTCATCAGGCTGGCCAGGATCTTCTTGAGAAGAGCCGGGAGCGACTGGGACCCGCCTGCGCCATCGGCGGCGGCCGCCCGCTCCATCAGCACGGCAATGACGATGGTCATCACCGGCAGATGCACGGAAATCAGCAGCACCAGCGGCAGCAGGCCATCCGGGCCCAGCACGGAAGACACGAGCGGAATGCCGACCATGACGGTGTTGGCAAAGGCGGCGGAAACGCCGGCAATCACGCCGGCGCGCGAATCACGGGCGAAAATCTTGCGCACGATCAGCGTGGCGATGGCCCAGGTGAGGGCAACGCCGCTGAAATAGGCGGCCCACAGCGCCCAGGGAAAGCCGTGATCCATCGAGACCGTTGCCAGCGTCTTGAAGATGAGCGAGGGGATCGCCACCACGAAGACGAACTGGCCGAGCCCTTCGCCCACGGATTGGGACAGCAGGCCGGTGCGTGCTGCCAGATAGCCGAGCCCGACAAGCACGAAAACGGGGACAACGATGGTCAGGATCTGCTCGAACATGGCGGGTTCCAGAATGCATCCGGGATGGATTTCAGAGGGGCGCGCAGCAGAGGGCTGCGGACAAGGCAGGACGGAGGGTGCACGGCACATGGACCAGGCCAGGGCACCGTGACACAATGGGATGAAGCCGCGCGATTCAGGCGGGCGGCGCAGCCGCATCACGGGCACAACTGTAGAAGAGGCAAGGCTTGCCGGTCAACCGGAAGCCCTTATGACGCTGGCAGCAGGGGAACAGCATGACGGGTAAGGAGAAGGGCAGTCCCGAGAGCCAGCGGCTCGCCCTGATGGCCCATGACCTGCGCACGCCGCTCAATGCCATGCGGTTGACGGCGGAGCTGATCGGCATGGAACCGCTGAGCCCCCTGCAGCAGGTGCGCCTGGCAACGCTCATTGCCGCCATCGATGGCCTCGCAGACATGACCGGCGCCGTGCTGAACGAGGGCCGCGCCGCCGCAGGCCTTACGCCTTTGCCAAAGGCTGTGCGGGCCGAGCCTGAAGGTGCAGATGCCGGGCGGATGGTGCTGGAAATCGCCGGTCTGTTCGAGCCTCTGGCCAAGGCCAAAGGCCTGCCTCTTGCCGTCAGTGTGCCGGAGGCGCCGCTTTTCTGTCCGCCGGAGCTGCAGATGGCCCTGCGCCGAGCGGCAACCGTGCTCCTCGACAATGCCATCCGCTACACCCCGCGCGGGCAGGTGCGGGCGGTGCTGCGCGAGGAGGCGGGTACCCTTTTGCTGGAGATCACCGACACGGGGCCGGGGATCGGTGTGATGGAGCGCCGCCGCCTGTTCCGCCCTTTCACGCGCGGGACGGCCGGCCGTGCCGGCGATGGCAGCAGTTCGGGCCTTGGCCTGTGGGGGGCTGCAGAGGTGGTGAAGGCCGCTGGCGGGCGGCTGGATCTGGACGATGCGCCGGGCGGTGGCTGCCGTTTCTCCGTGCATCTGCCGCTGCCGGGCGGGAGCGGGGCTCCGGATGGCGGCACTGCCCAGCCGGGGCCGCATGTGCTGATCGTCGATGACAACGAAACCAACCGGCGTCTGCTCGCAGCCTTGCTGGAATCCTTTGCCATGACCAGTGATGCGGCCGGCACCGGCCAGCAGGCCGTGAACATGGCGGCAGCAACCGCCTATGACGGGGTGCTGCTGGATCTGCACATGCCCGGCATGGACGGCATCGAAACCGCCGCCGCCCTGCGCCTCGGGCCGGATGGTGCGCGTCTGCCGCTGATTGCGGTGACGGCCGCCCTGGAATCAGTAGGCGACCGCAAGCTGCGGCAGGCCGGGTTTGACGACGTACTGCCCAAACCCATTTCTCCCTCGCAGCTCTACCAGACCCTCAACCTCGCCCGAACCCGGCACAAGCTGCGGCTGGAGGAGATGGCGGGGTAGGGGGGTGGTACCATTCCTCTCCATCGTCATCCCGGCCAAGCGAAGCGCGAGCCGGGACCGGTGAGCCGGGGAGCAAGTTGGCTTGGCTGGCGGGGTGAGCCTTTCACCGCATAAGGTGTTCGCATCCAAGTTTGCGTTCGAACCGGTAGGCCTCGGCTCACCGGTACCGGATCTCCGCTTCGCTGCGTCCGGTATGACGATGGAGGGACTGGGCAAAGATAAGGGCCGCCCCATGTGGAGCGGCCCTTTCCGTTTTGCGCTTAAAGGATGGTCAGCTGCGCACGAGGTTGCGCAGGACGTAGTGCAGGATGCCGCCGGCCTTGATGTATTCCAGCTCGTCCAGCGTATCGACCCGGCACAGGCATTCGATGTTCTTCACCGTGCCGTCCTCGTAGGTCACTTCCACGTTCATCATCTGGCGCGGAGTGATGTCTGCGATGCCCTTGATCGTCACCCGCTCCTTGCCGGTGATGCCATGGGACTGCCAGCTCTCGCCTTCCTTGAAGGTCAGCGGAATGACGCCCATGCCGACAAGGTTGGAGCGGTGGATGCGCTCGAAGGACTGGGCGATGACGGCCCGCACGCCGAGCAGCGTGGTGCCCTTGGCGGCCCAGTCACGCGACGAGCCGGTGCCGTATTCCTTGCCCGCGAAGATCACGAGCGGGATGCCGGCTTCCTGATATTCCATGCAGGCGTCATAGATCCATTTCTGCTGGCCGTCCTTCATGGTGACGCCACCTTCCACGCCCGGAACCATCTGGTTCTTGATGCGGATGTTGGCGAAGGTGCCGCGCATCATCACCTGGTGATTGCCCCGCCGCGCGCCGTAGGAGTTGAAGTCGGTAACGGCAACCTGATGCTCCGACAGGTAGGTGCCTGCCGGGCTGCTGGCCTTGATGTTACCGGCCGGGGAGATGTGGTCGGTGGTGATGGAATCGAGGAACAGGCCCATCACGGCGGCACCCTCTATGTCCGTCAGGGGCTTGGGCTCCATGGTCATGCCCTCGAAATAGGGCGGATTGGCCACGTAGGTGGAGGAGACCGGCCACTTGTAGGTCATGCCGCCTTCCACCTTGATCGCCTGCCAGTGCTCGTCGCCCTTGAACACGTCCGAATAGCGCTTGCGGAACATCTCATCGTCGATCGAGGAGCGGATGAGCCGGGTGATCTCTTCCGTCGAGGGCCAGATATCCTTGAGGTAGACCGGCTTGCCGTTCTGGTCCTCGCCCAGCGGGTCCGTGGCAACATTGACGTTCATGTTGCCCGCGATGGCATAGGCCACGACCAGCGGCGGCGAGGCCAGATAGTTGGCGCGCACATCCGGGTTCACACGGCCCTCGAAGTTGCGGTTGCCCGACAGGACAGCGCTGACGACGAGGTCATTGTCCGAAATTGCCTTCGACAGTTCCGGCGCCAGCGGCCCGGAGTTGCCGATGCAGGTGGTGCAGCCATAACCGGCGAGATTGAAGCCGAGGGCGTCGAGATCGTCCTGGAGCCCGGCCTTGAGGAGGTAATCCGTCACCACCTGCGAGCCGGGTGCCAGCGAGGTCTTCACCCAGGGCTTGACCTTGAGGCCCTTCCTGCGGGCATTGCGGGCGACGAGGCCCGCGCCGATCAGCACGCTCGGGTTCGAGGTGTTGGTGCAGGAGGTGATGGCGGCGATGACCACATCGCCATGGCCGAGGTCATGGCTGCGGCCTTCGACCGGCACACGCTTCGACAGCTCGTCCGCTTTCTTGAACTCGTCTGCCATGGTCTTGGCAAAGCCTGCGGCGACGGCATCGAGGTTGATGCGGTCCTGCGGGCGCTTGGGGCCGGAGAGGGCAGGCACGACGGTGGAGATGTCGAGCTCCAGCGTATCGGTGAAGACCGGATCGGGCGAAGACGCATCGCGGAACATCCCCTGTGCCTTCGAATAGGCCTCGACAAGAGCAACGCGCTGCGGATCGCGGCCGGTGGCCTTCAGATAGCCAAGGGTTTCGCGGTCGACGGGGAAGAAGCCGCAGGTCGCGCCATATTCCGGAGCCATGTTGGCGATGGTGGCGGCATCCTCAAGGCTGAGGTTGTCGAGGCCGGGGCCGTAGAATTCCACGAACTTGCCGACCACGCCCTTCTTGCGCAGCATCTCGGTGACGCGCAGCACAAGGTCTGTCGCGGTGATGCCTTCGTTGAGCTTGCCGGTCAGCTTGAAGCCGATGACTTCCGGGATCAGCATGGAAATCGGCTGGCCGAGCATGGCCGCTTCCGCCTCGATGCCGCCGACGCCCCAGCCGAGGACCGCAAGGCCGTTGACCATGGTTGTGTGGGAATCGGTGCCCACCAGCGTGTCCGGATAGGCGATGGTTTCGCCGTGCTCTTCCCTGATCCAGACGGTTTGGGCCAGATATTCGAGGTTCACCTGATGGCAGATGCCGGTGCCGGGCGGCACGGCGCGGAAATTGTCGAAGGCGGACTGGCCCCAGCGCAGGAATTCATAGCGCTCGCCGTTGCGCTGGTATTCCAGCTCCACGTTCCGGGCAAAGGCATCCTTCGTGCCGAAATAGTCGATCATCACCGAGTGGTCGATGACCAGATCCACCGGCACCAGCGGGTTGATCTTCTTCGGATCACCGCCGAGCTTCACCGCCGCATCGCGCATGGCGGCAAGATCGACCACGGCCGGAACGCCGGTGAAGTCCTGCATCAGCACGCGGGCCGGGCGGTAGGAGATTTCGTGTTCGGAGGTGCGGCTGACGAGCCACTGCGCCACCGCGCGGATGTCATCAGCGGTCACCGTGCGGTTGTCTTCAAAGCGCAGCAGGTTTTCCAGCACCACCTTCAGCGAATTCGGCAGGCGGGAGACGCCCTCAAGGCCGTTCTTCTCGGCGTCCGGAATGGAGAAATAGGTGTAGGTCTGGCCGTTGACTTCAAGGGTTTTCCTGGACTTGAAGCTGTCGAGGGATTGGGTCACGTCGAGCACTCTCCTCTCAAGACCGGGCACGGCGGCGGGATGGTGCCTGCCCGGAGGATTAAAGATCTCTGGTCCCGGCCGCTGCCGGATCTGACTGGCCTCTTGCCGGGCCTCGCCTTTGGTGCCGCACAGTCCCCGCCGCTGCCCGCAGGCGGGCAGGCCGGAGGCCGCTGTATGCTGCCCCTATAGCCGGTTTTGGCTTTTGCGGCGAGTCATGCCCGCAGCATCTGCAACTGGAACCCGTCTCCGGGTGCTATTTCAACCTTTTGGGCCGGCCTTCGGGACGCCTCGCAGTGAAAGGCTTTGACATCAAATATTGGGTTTATTTTTCAAAGGGCAACAGGGGTCAAGGACAAAGGCCCGCATTCAGTTTATGGGTGATCGAAAGCGCTTGAATGACATTGCATACTATTGTATACCGCGCTGAAAAATAACACTCAGCCCGCTTGCCCCGGCCCGCCAGAAGTGACCGCGATCCGGAGGTTGGCACTGACCAACAAGGGATTCCGGGATCACCATGAGCCTTTACACCGACTATCTCGCCGAGATCGAAGCCCGCAAGGGTCAGGGCCTTCACCCCAAGCCGATCGAGGATGCCGCGCTCCTCGCCGAGGTGATTGCCAATATCAAGGACACGGGCAGTGCGCATCGCGCCGATTCGCTGCAGTTCTTCATCTACAACACCATTCCCGGCACGACGAGCGCTGCTGGCGAAAAGTCCCGTTTCCTGAAGGAAATCGTCCTGGGAACCGAGGTGGTGCCGGAAATTTCCCGCGCCTTCGCCTTCGAGCTGCTGTCCCACATGAAGGGCGGCCCGTCCATCGCCGTGCTTCTGGATCTGGCGCTGGGCGAGGATGCCTCCATCGCCCGTGACGCTGCCGAAGTGCTGAAGACCCAGGTCTTCCTCTATGCTGCCGACACCGACCGTCTGAAGGCCGCCTTCGAGGCCGGCAATCCGGTCGCCCGGGACATTCTGGAGAGCTACGTCAAGGCCGAGTTCTTCACCAAGCTTCCCGAGGTCGAGGAAGAGATCAAGGTCGTCACCTATATCGCTGCGGAAGGCGATATCTCCACCGACCTGCTGTCGCCGGGCAATCAGGCGCATTCGCGCTCGGACCGCGAGCTGCATGGCAAGTGCATGATCTCCGAAGCCGCCCAGGCCGAGATCCGCGCCCTGCAGGCGCAGCATCCGGACAAGCGCGTCATGATGATCGCCGAAAAGGGCACGATGGGCGTCGGCTCCTCGCGCATGTCGGGCGTCAACAACGTGGCGCTGTGGACCGGCAAGCAGGCGAGCCCCTACGTTCCCTTCGTCAACATTGCCCCGATCGTGGCCGGCACCAACGGCATCTCGCCGATCTTCCTGACCACCGTCGACGTGACGGGCGGCATCGGCGTCGACCTGAAGAACTGGGTCAAGAAGCTGGATGACGAGGGCAAGCCGGTCATCGACAACGCCGGCAACCCGATTCTGGTGCAGAAGTACTCGGTCGACACCGGCACCGTGCTGAAGATCAACAGCAAGTCCAAGAAGCTCTACAGCGAGGACGGCAAGGAAGAGCTGGCCGATCTGTCCGCGTCCTTCCGTCCGCAGAAGATGGAATCCATGCGTGCCGGTGGCTCCTATGCCATCGTCTTCGGCAAGAAGCTGCAGACCTTTGCGGCGCAGACGCTGGGCGTTGAAGCGCCGCTGGTGTTCTCTCCGGCCAAGGAAGTCTCCCATCCGGGCCAGGGCCTGACGGCGGTGGAGAAGATCTTCAACCGCAATGCGGTTGGCGTTGCGCCGGGCAAGGTGCTGCATGCCGGTTCCGACGTGCGCGTGCGCGTCAACATCGTCGGCTCGCAGGACACCACCGGCCTGATGACCGCGCAGGAACTGGAAGCGATGGCGGCCACCGTCATTTCGCCGCTGGTGGATGGCGCCTATCAGTCCGGCTGCCACACGGCTTCGGTCTGGGATCTGAAGGCACAGGCCAACATCCCGAAACTGATGAGCTTCATGCACAAGTTCGGCCTGATCACCGGCCGTGACCCGAAGGGCGTCTATCACTCCATGACGGACGTGATCCACAAGGTGCTGAACGACATCACCGTGGATGACTGGGACATCATCATCGGCGGCGACAGCCACACCCGCATGTCCAAGGGCGTCGCCTTCGGCGCTGACTCGGGCACCGTGGCGCTGGCTCTTGCCACCGGCGAAGCCACCATGCCGATCCCCGATTCCGTCAAGGTGACCTTCAAGGGCTCCATGAAGGATCACGTCGATTTCCGCGATGTGGTGCATGCCACCCAGGCCCAGATGCTGAGCCAGTTCGGCGACAACGTCTTCCAGGGCCGCGTCATCGAAGTGCATATCGGCACGCTGCTGGCCGACCAGGCCTTCACCTTCACCGACTGGACCGCAGAAATGAAGGCCAAGGCCTCCATCTGCATCTCCGATGACGAGACGCTGATCGGCTCGCTGGAACTGGCCAAGTCGCGCATCCAGGTGATGATCGACAAGGGCATGGACAATGACACCCAGGTTCTGAAGGGCCTGATCGCCAAGGCCGACAAGCGCATCGCCGAAATCCGCTCCGGCGAGAAGCCGGCGCTGGCTCCGGACGAGAACGCCAAGTACTTCGCCGAAGTCGTCGTCGATCTCGACCAGATCGATGAGCCGATGATCGCCGACCCGGATGTCAACAACCCGGATGTGTCCAAGCGCTACACCCACGACGCCATCCGCCCCGTGTCCTATTACGGCGGCGAGAAGAAGGTCGATCTGGGCTTCGTCGGTTCCTGCATGGTGCACAAGGGCGACATCAAGATCGTCGCGCAGATGCTGAAGAACCTCGAAAAGGTGCATGGCACCGTCGAGTTCAAGGCTCCGCTCGTGGTGGCAGCCCCGACCTACAACATCATCGACGAGCTGAAGGCCGAAGGCGACTGGGAAGTGCTGCAGAAGTACTCCGGCTTCGAATTCGACGACAGCGCGCCGAAGAACAAGGCCCGTACCCAGTACGAAAACATCCTCTATCTGGAGCGCCCGGGCTGCAACCTCTGCATGGGCAACCAGGAAAAGGCCGAGAAGGGCGACACGGTTCTTGCCACCTCCACCCGCCTGTTCCAGGGCCGCGTGGTGGAAGACAGCACCGAGAAGAAGGGTGAATCCCTGCTCGCCTCCACCCCTGTGGTGGTGCTCGCCGCCGTTCTGGGCCGCACGCCCAACGTGGATGAGTACAAGCAGGCCGTGGAAGGGATCGATCTGACCAAGTTCTCCCCGCCGGTCGAAAAGCTGGCAACGGCGCGCTCGGTTCACTTCTGAGCCGCCAGAGCCATCTGAACCTCTGATGGCCTGACTTTCAGCGGCCGCCCGTTCGGTGAGGATCCTATCGGATCTGACCCGGACGGGCGGCCGTTCTGTTGTGAGGCGCAACTCTGCCCCTCCTCTACGCAGTTCTAGCTGCTTGCCATCGTCCGGGGGGCATCCTAACAAGGACCGGAATGAAGCGCGGAGCTGTCCCCTGAAACTGATTGCCGACAAACTTGCCGTGGACCGGGGCGGGCGCCGGGTGTTTGCCGGGCTGGGCTTTGAGCTTGAGGCGGGCCGGGCGCTGGTCATCACCGGGGCCAATGGTGTCGGCAAGTCGACACTGCTGCGCACGCTGGCGGGCCTTGTGCCGGTAAGCGAGGGCAAGCTGACGCTGGAAGGCGGCGCCAGCGAGCGCAGCCTGGCCGAACACGCGCATTATTTCGGCCATGAAAGCGCAGTGAAGCGCGCCCTGAGCGTGCTGGAAAACCTTGAGTTCTGGCGCAGTTTCATGGCCCCGGCCCGGCCGGAGGGCTTTGACGGTGAGGTGCTGCAGCCGCTGGAAATTCTCGACCGGCTTGGCATCGTTCATACGGCGGACCTGCCTGCGGCCTATCTGTCGGCGGGGCAGACCCGGCGGCTGGCGCTGGCGCGCCTGTTCGTAACGCCGCGCCCCATCTGGCTGATGGATGAGCCGACCTCGGCCCTCGACAAGGCCTCCGAAGCGCAGCTTCTCGGTTTCATGAACGCGCATCTGGCCGCAGGCGGGCAGATCATCACCGCCACCCATTCCGAGCTTGCGCTGCATCCCGCCGATGCGCTGCATCTGGCTGCGCCAGAGCTTGGGCAGGAGCAGGATGACGAGACCGCAGACGAGGGAGAAGGGGCATGAACGGCTGGTTCCTCGCACTTGTTGCCCGCGAGTTCCGCCTGGCCGTCCGGGTTGGCGGCGGGGCGCTGATCGGCGTGCTGTTCTTTCTGGCCGTGGTCACGGTCATTCCCTTTGGCGTCGGGCCGGATCTCAATCTCCTGTCCCGCATCGGCCCGGCCATCCTTTGGATCGGTGCGCTGCTGTCGGCGCTGCTGGGGCTCGACCGGCTGTTTCAGGCCGACCGGGACGACGGCTCGCTCGATCTGATGCTGATGGCCGGCCAGCCGCTGGAACTGGTGGTGCTGGGCAAGTGCCTTGCCCATTGGGTGGCGACCGGCCTGCCGCTGGTGCTGGCTGCGCCCGTTCTGGCCGTTTTCCTCAATCTCGGGCCGGTGGCCATGGGGGCGGTGACGCTGACGCTGCTGGTGGGCACTCCCGCTCTGACGCTGATCGGGGCAATCGGCGCGGCGCTGACCGTGTCGCTGCGCCGGGGCGGTCTGCTGCTCGCGGTGCTGGTGGTGCCGCTGACGATCCCGGTGCTGATCTTCGGCGTGAGCGCGGCGGACGCTGCCGTGAATGACCCCGTGCCCTTCATGACGCCGTTTCTGATCCTCTGCGCGCTGACGCTGTTCTCCGCCGTTCTCGGGCCGGTGGCCGCAGCGGCGGCGCTGCGCTTTGCGGCGGATTGAACCCATCAGGGCATGACGGTTTCGTGATTGGGGTCAGATGGGGGCTTGACCCAGCGCAAGGCAATGCGAAAACCCTTGAGGCATAGAGAGCGGACCTGCGGCCTTGCATTGCAGCGGCGGGTGAGAGGGATTAGAACCATTCCATGGCACTTGTTGATCTGGCGAACCCGACCCGTTTCATGAGCCTTGCCCGGGCCATCCTGCCCTGGGCAACGGGCCTGTGTGTGCTGCTGTTTGCCATCGGGCTCTACATGACCTTCTTCGTGGCGCCGGAGGATTACCAGCAGGGCGATACGGTGCGGATCATGTATATCCACGTACCGGCCGCCTGGCTGTCGATGATGTGCTATTCGGTCATGGCCCTGTCTTCTCTTGGCACGCTGGTGTGGAAGCACCCGCTGGCTGATGTCTCGGCAAAGGCGGCAGCCCCCCTGGGCGCTGCTTTCACCTTCATGGCGCTGATCACCGGTTCGCTCTGGGGCAAGCCCATGTGGGGCACCTATTGGGTCTGGGATGCGCGTCTGACCTCGGTACTGGTGCTCTTCATCATGTATCTGGGCCTCATGGCCCTGTGGCGGACGATGGATGACCCGATCCGGGCGGGCAAGGCGGCGGCCGTGCTGACACTGGCCGGGGTCATCAACCTGCCCATCATCAAATTCTCCGTCGACTGGTGGAACACGCTCCATCAGCCGGCCAGCGTCATCCGCATGGACGGGCCGACGATCCACCCGGACCTGCTGTGGCCGCTGATGGTGATGGCGGCAGCCTTCACGCTGCTGTTCCTGGTGCTGCATGCCCATGCGATGATCAACGAAATCCTGCGGCGTCGGGTGCGGGCGCTGCGCATGCGGGCTGCCGCCGTGCGCCCGGCGGGCGCCAGCACCGCAACCCCTGTCGCGGCGGAGTGAGGTGAGCATGGCTGCCTTCGACCTGGGCCCCCACGCGGGCTTCATCATTGCTTCTTTCGTCATTTGCCTTGGCGTCGTGCTGGGCCTGACCGCCTGGGTGTGGCTGGACCGGCGGCGGCTCAATGCGGATCTGAAGACGCTGGAAGCGCAAGGTGTGCGCCGGCGCAAGGCAGCAGGGACGCAAGGCCAATGAGCGCGCCGGACCAGTCTTCCGCTGCCAAGCCGGATGCGGGTTCCCGCCGCCGCATTCCTGTTTTCGCACTGCTGCCGCTGGTGATCTTCGCCGCGCTGGCGGTGCTGTTCATGTTCCAGATGTTCTTCGGGCGCGACCCGTCCGAACTGCCTTCGGCCCTGCTCAACAAGCCGGCCCCCCGCATGGAGCTTCCTGCGGTGGAGGGGCTGATGGACAAGGGCGTGCCTGTACCCGGCATCGCGGCGGCTGATCTGGATGGCGGCGTGTCCGTGGTCAATGTCTTCGCCTCCTGGTGCGTGCCCTGCCGTCAGGAGCATCCGGTGCTGGAGGAAATGGCGAAGGACGGCCGGTTCCGGATGTACGGGATAAACTACAAGGATCAGCCCGAAAACGCCCGCCGCTTCCTCGGCACGCTCGGCAACCCTTACGACAAGGTGGGCGCCGATGCCGGTGGCCGCGCGGCCATCGAATGGGGCGTCTATGGCGTGCCGGAGACCTATGTGGTCGATGGCAAGGGCGTGATCCGCTACAAGTTCATCGGCCCGCTTTCGCCCGAAAGCTACGAGCGCGTGTTCCTGCCGCAGCTGGAACGGGTTCTGGCGGGCGGCAGCTGATTCCCGTGTTTTGATTACAAGAACGCCGCCCGCTGCCGGAAGGCAGGGGCGGCGTTCTTGTCTCCGCGGCGGGGGTGGGCCTGCCGCAGCATCGGGTGGTTCTCAGCGTCCGGTGATGCCGGGGAAGGCGACCAGCAGACCGACAGCCAGCATCTGCAGGGCGATGAACGGCAGCAGCGCCCGGAAGATGATGCCCAGCGTGATGCCGGGAGGTGCCACGGACTTCAGATAGAAGGCTGCGGGACCAAAGGGCGGCGACAGGAACGAGATCTGCATGTTCATGCAGAACAGGACGCCGAACCACACCGGATCAAGGCCGAGCGACTTGATGATCGGCACGAAGATCGGCATCGTCAGCAGGGCAATGCCGACCCAGTCGAGGAAGGCGCCGAGGACGAACAGGATTGCCATCATCACCAGAACGATGACGGTGGGATTGTCCGAGATGCCGGTGATCATGCCCGAGACGAAGTTCACCCCGCCCATCAGATTGTAGACGCCGACAATGGCCGTGGCACCGATGCCGATCCAGACGATCATGCCGACCGTGGACAGGGTCTGCATCGCCGCATCACGCAGCAGCTTGAACGAGAACTCGCCGCGCAGGATCGTGGACAGGAGCACGCCGCCGACGCCGATGGCTGAAGCTTCGGTCACGGAGGCGATGCCGCCATAGATCGAGCCCAGGACGATGAAGACGACCAGCACCGGCAGCGCCAGCCCCTTCAGCAGCCGCAGCTTCTCCGCCGCCGGTATTGGCTCCGGATCGACCTGCGGCACAACATGGGGCGTGAAATAGGCCCGGGCCAGGATGTAGGCGACATAGAACATGGCCAGCATGAAGCCCGGCAGGAAGGCCGCGGTGAACAGCTCGCCGATGGAGACGTTGGCGGTCAGGCCATAGATGATCAGCACGATTGACGGCGGGATCATGGTGCCGAGCGAGCCGCCTGCACAGACCACGCCGATGGCCAGATTGCGGTCATAACCCTGCCGCAGCATCTGGGGCAGGGCGATCATGCCCAGCAGCACGATTTCGCCGCCGATGATGCCGCTCATGGCGGCGAGAATCACCGAGACGAACACGGTCTGCACCGCAACGCCGCCGCGAATGCGCCCGGCAAACAGCTTCATTGCATCGAACAGGTCCCGGGCAATGCCGGAGCGGTCGAGAATGGCGGCCATCAGCACGAACATCGGCACCGAAACGAACACGAAGTTCATCACGAAGGAATAGACGCGGCTGGTGATGAGCGGGATCGACATGGGGCCAAACCAGCCGAGCGCGAAGATGAGCGCCACAAGCAGCGTCACGAAGGCCAGAGGCATGCCGGTCAGCAGCAGCACGACCATCATGATGAACATGGCCAGTGTGCCCCAGCCGATGCCGAGGGCCTGCAGGTTGAAGCTGAAATCCAGAAGATCTGTCATGGCTCAGTCCTTCACGCTGCGGCGGGCATGGTTGACGGCCAGCACCAGGAACTGCAGCACCAGAGCGATCATCACCACCAGGATGAAGACCTTGATCAAGGCCGGGGTCGGCGGGCTCCAGGCGCTGCCGGTGGTCTCCAGCCGGATCTCGCCGGAGGGGGCCAGCACGGCGCGCTGCACCATGTGCCAGGAGGCATAGGCGAAGAAGCCGCTGGCAATCGCACAGGCGAGGGAAATGAGCACATCCGCCGCCCGGCGCAGGCGCGGGGACAGGAGGTCGTAGATCAGCACAACGCGGATATGGGTGTTGCGGCTTGTGCAATAGAGGCCGCCGAAGACGAAGGCGATGCCGCACAGGAAGACCGTTGCCTCATGCGCCCAGATGGTGGGGCTGTTGAGCAGATAGCGCAGGAAGACTTCAAGCAGGAGAATGGCAGCTGCCAGAACAATGCCTGTTGCGAAGATGAGGCCGGAGCCGTTGATCAGGCGGCCCAGAAGGCCGGCTTCAGGCGCTGCGCCCTGTTCCGGTTCGGGTGGAAGGCCGGGGGCCTTCGCGTCAGTGTGAGTGGTGCCGTGTGTCATGTCTGTTTCCAGCGGGACGAGCCTCAGGGCTGAGGCGGCACGGGGCCGCGCCGCCTCATGATCTTGCAGACGGATGGTGCCTATGCGGTCCGGGAGGGCGGGGCATGTGCTGTCCCGCCGCAACCCGTTTCAGGCCACCTGTCTCAGAGCAGGCCCTTCTGGTTCAGATAGCTGGTGAGGGTGTCATAGACCTTCTGCGCCATCGCAGAGCCTTTGGCGATGCGCTCCCATTCGGCCATGGCGATCTTGCGGAACTTGGCGCGTTCTTCGTCCGGCCAGTTGTGGATGGTGATGGAACCGTCCGCCTTGGCTTCCTCGATCGCCTTCAGGTCGGCAGCCTTGAGGCCGTTGATCTGGGCCTGCTGGAATTCCTTCACGGTCGTTTCCAGCAAGGTCTTGATGTCGTCCGGCAGGGCGTCCCACTTGGCCTTGTTCATGGACACTTCCACGAGCGGCAGGGAGTGGAAACCGGGGTAGACCGGGTGCGGGGCAACCTTGTTGAGGCCCTGGGTCTGGTTGACCGAGAACACCGAATAGTCGGCTGCGTCGACCACGCCCTTGTCGATGCTGGTGAAGACTTCCGAGGCAGGCAGGTTCACCGGCGCAGCGCCTGCTGCGGCGAAGACGTTGGCAATCGGGCCTTCCGGTGAGCGGACCTTGACGCCCTTGAGGTCATCAACGCCATTGAGCGGAACGCGGGAGACGAAAGCCTCAAGGCCGGGCGTGGACACGCCGATGAAATGCAGGCCGTAGGAGCCAAGCAGCTCCTGCATGATTTCCTTGCCGCCGCCATTCTCGACAAAGTCGATCATCTGGGCGGGATCGGACCATGCGCCGACCGGGTTGGCGATGAGGCCGAAAGCCGGGTCCTTGCCGGCCCAGTAGGACGAATCGCAGATCTGGCCGTCCAGAATGCCCGCCGCAACCGCGTCCAGGGTTTCATTGTATTCGACGACGGAGCCGACCGGCATCAGCTCGATCTTCACCTTGCCGCCGGACTTTTCAGCGACGAGATCGGTCCAGCCCTTCTGATACTCGAAATTCGGGTTGCCCGCCGGGTCCGAGGACTGGAACCGGAACGAGTACTCCTGCGCCATTGCGCTTGTTGCCAGCGCGAAGGCTGCCACAGCTGTCAGGGATGCCGTCTTCAAAAATCGCTTCATCATCATTCCTCCCGTTGATGAGCTTTTGGATGGGTATGTGCCGGAGCCCGTCAGAGCTCCTTTTGCGGCGGTTGAGAGCCGCCGTTTCCGCCTGGCGTCATGGCTGGGCGGAGAACCGGACATCGAGCAGAGCCGGGTCTATTTCCCGTTCCAGCTCGCTGATGAGGGACATGCTGAAGGCAACCAGATCACGGGAGGCCGAGCAGGCGGCATCCGTATCGCCGGCGAGGACATGATCCATAATCGCCATGTGGCGCTCCATGCTCGCAGCGAGGCCTTTCCGGCCACTGATCTGGGTGATGTGCAGATAGCCCATGCGGCGCGCGAAGGCCTGCAGCGGGCTGGCGGTTCGCTCCAGAAAGCGCTCTCCCGAAGCGCGGATCAGAAGCCGGTCGAAGGACTTGTCGATGGCATTGAAGCCGTCGAGACTGAGGCTGTCGAACTCTGCCTCAACCCGCCGGCGCAGGTGGTGCAGGGCTGCCCGGTCATTGGCAGACATGTTGCGGATGGCGGTGGCGGTGACAAAGCGGTCAACGTCCCGGCGCAGCTCCGCAAGGTTCCGCTCCCGGGTCAGGTCGATCGGGGCGACGCGCAGGCCGTTCCGGGGACGGACTTCCAGCAGCGTTTCTGCGGCGAGCCGGCGCACGGCCTGATGGACGGGTGTGCGGCCCAGGCCAACCCGTTCCTGAAGGTCCTGGGTCCGGATATCCGCGCCCGGAGCAATCTGCATGGCAACAAACAGCTCTTCGACCCGTTCATAGGCAAGGGACGTAAGGTCCTGAGCGCATTCAAGGCTCCAGGCAGGGGCGGCTGCCTGGTCCGTGCGGTCATCCTCTGCTTTGCCGGTCTTCATCATCATCTCTTGCCAAAAAGCTGCATCGGGCTTATGTCGGTCTGACTCTGATATTTCACATAGTATCACGATATGTCAATGGACGCCGGTTCGAATCCAGAGTGTGGACCGACCGGTGTTCTGGCGGCCGGTCAGACCGGCGCAAACACGGGAGGCCGGCATGAAAATCACAGCACTGGAAACACTGCGGACAGAGGAATTTGCCAATGTGCTCTGGGTGCGGGTCCATACGGACCAGGGCACCATCGGTCTGGGTGAGACCTTTTATGGCGCAGCGGCTGTCGAGGCGCATATTCACGATACGCTGGCCGGGCGGCTGCTGGGCCGCAATCCGCTGCAGATCGAAGCCCTGAACCGGGTCATGACGGATCTGCCGCTTGCACAGGCCTCCACCGGCGTGGAGTACCGCGCGGCATCGGCCATCGACATTGCCCTGTGGGATCTCTTCGGCAAGGTCTGCGGGCAGCCGGTGCATCAGATGCTGGGCGGCATCACCACGGACAAGCTGCGGATCTACAACACTTGCGCCGGTTACGGCTATGTGCGGACCCACAACATCCGGCCGGTCGATACCTGGAACATCGGCAGCACCAGCGAAGGCCCCTACGAGGACCTGAATGCCTTCATGACGGATGCCGGTGCCCTGGCCGAGAGCCTGCTGGAAAGCGGCATTTCTGCGATGAAGATCTGGCCTTTCGATCCGCCCGCGCAGGAAAACCGCGGCCTCTACATCAATGCCGAACAGATGCGCAAGGCGATCGAGCCTTTCGAGAAGATCCGCAAGGCCGTGGGGGACCGGATGGAGATCATGGTGGAGTTCCACTCCCTGTGGAACCTGCCAACAGCCATGAAGATTGCCCGTGCGCTGGAGCCTTACGCCCCCACCTGGTACGAAGACCCGATCCGGATGAACTCACCGCAGGCGCTGGCCGAATATGCCGCCTCCACGACCGTGCCCGTCTGTGCCAGCGAAACGCTCGGCTCGCGCTTTCCCTACAAGGACATGCTGGAGCGCAACGCCAGCCATATCGCCATGGTGGACCTGTGCTGGACCGGCGGCATCACCGAAGGGCGCAAGATTGCCGCGCTGGCCGACACCTATCACCGGCCCTTCGCCCCGCATGACTGCACCGGTCCGGTGGCCTATATCGCCGCGATCCACACGTCCTTCAGCCAGCCGAACACGCTGATTCAGGAATCCGTGCGTGCCTTCTACACCGGCTGGTACAAGGAACTGGTGACCGAAATGCCGGTCGTGCGCGATGGCTATGTCCTGCCAATGGAGGGGCCGGGTCTTGGCACCGAGCTGCTGCCGGCCGTCTTCGAGCGGTCTGATCTGACCGTCCGCCGTTCCGTTCTGTGAGGAGTGAACCTGCGATGACCAACCCCTTGTTTGATCTCTCCGGGCAGACGGCGCTGATTTCCGGCTCGACCCGTGGCCTTGGCCTGGCGATTGCCGAGGGTCTTGCCCAGGCCGGTGCGGCGGTTGTCCTCAATGGCCGCAGTGTCCAGGCCGTTGCGGAACGGGCGGCAGAACTGCGCGGACGCGGCTTCACCGTGCATGAAGCAGCCTTTGACGTGACGCGCGAGGAGGAGGTGGTTGCCGCCTTCGAGCGGTTCGATGCAGCTGGCCTCGGCATTTCCATTCTGGTCAACAATGCCGGTATCCAGCACCGCCAGCCCATGGTGGAACTGGCGCTTGCCGACTGGCAGCGGGTGATCGACACCAACCTGACCAGTGCCTTCCTGATGGGCCGGGAGGCTGCCCGGCGGATGATCCCGCGCGGGGCGGGCAAGATCATCAACATCGGATCTCTGACCAGCGAACTCGCCCGGGCCACGGTGATTCCCTACACGGTGGCGAAGGGCGGCATCAAGATGCTGACCCGCGGCATGGCAGCGGAATGGGCAAAGCATGGCATTCAGGCGAATGCCATCGGTCCCGGTTACATGGTCACCGACATGAATGAGGCGCTGATCAACAACCCTCAGTTCGACGCCTGGGTGAAGGGCCGGACCCCTTCCGCACGCTGGGGCAATCCGGATGAACTGGCCGGAACGGCGGTCTATCTGGCCTCGTCTGCGTCCAACTACGTGAACGGTCAGATCATCTATGTCGATGGCGGCATGCTCTCCGTTCTCTGAAATCACCTTGCGCCGCAGCCCGTCTCACCGCGACGTGACTCGCGCGGCGGCGCAGAATATGTATTTTGGACGAGAGAAAGATCCGGAAGACAAGAGTGAGCTCCCCGGCCATGGGCCCTGTGCGAATGCTGATTTCACGGCTGGCGGTTGCCGCCGGCTTGCTGGCTGTAGCCCTGCCGGGCGGTGCCTCTGCCGCAGACGGGAAGACTCCGCCGGTCGTGGTGGAGCTCTTTACCAGCCAGGGCTGCTCGTCCTGTCCGCCGGCCGACAAGCTGTTGCAGGACCTCGCAAAGGACGCCAGCATCCTCGCGCTTTCCCTGCCGGTCGACTATTGGGACTATCTGGGCTGGAAGGATACGCTTGCCTCGCCGGAAAACTCCGAGCGCCAGCGGCTGTACTCGGCCCGCCGCGGTGACCGCTCGGTCTATACGCCGCAGATCGTCATCAACGGCGGCGAGCATGTGGTGGGGGGCGATGAGGCTGCAGTCGGGGCCGCCCTTGGCCGCGCCACGAAGATGACGGCCTCGGTCTTGCTTCATTCCACGCCGGACATGCTGGAAGTCACCATCGACGGAGCGCTGCCCGAAGGGGCGAAGATGGCGACCGTCTACCTGCTCCATGTCATGCCTTCCAGGACAGTCGAGGTCGGCCGTGGCGAGAATGAGGGGCGGCAGGTCACCTATGTCAATGTGGTGAAGCGGCTGGAAGCGGTGGGCATGTGGTCCGGCGGGCAGATGGAGTTGAAACTGCCCCAGCATCCGATGAAAAAGGGCGGAAAGCGCTGCGCGGTCATTGTCCAGCTGGAGGATGACAGCGGGCCGGGGCGCATCATCGGCGCTGCTTCCAACCTGTGGGATACGGGTATCTAGCGCTTCTCCTCGCGCACCGCCCTTGCGTTCAGCCTGAAACATGCCTAAGGCCTTGCCCGAACGGGACGGCGCGCCATCAAGGCCGCCGCCTCCTGACCGGGCGTGCGGAGTGCCGCGCCCTCAATCCGTGAGGTAGCCATGAGCCTGCGTCTGCGCATTGCCCTCGGCAGCGTGATTGTCGGCGCCGCCGTTCTGGGCCTGAAGTATCTGGCCTATGTGCTGACAGGGTCCGTGGCGCTCTATTCGGATGCGCTGGAATCCATCGTCAATGTTGCCTCCTCCTTTGCCACCCTGCTGGCGGTCTGGTACGCGGCCAAGCCGGCCGATTCCAATCACCCTTATGGCCACGACAAGGCGGAGTATTTCGCTGCAGTTCTCGTGGGCGTGATGATCGTGCTGGCGGCGTTGTCGATCTTCAATGCGGCCTGGGAAGGCTATCACGCGACGGAAATGGCCGATTACACCGTGAAGGGCCTTGCCGTGAACGGGCTGGCCAGCGTGCTCAATTGCGGCTGGGCCGTGCTGCTGATCCGCTTTGGCCGCAAGAACGGCTCCCCGGCGCTTGAAGCCGATGGCAAGCACCTGATGACGGATGTGCTCACCTCTGTGGGCGTTCTGGTGGGTGTCGTTCTGGTCTTCCTGACCGGCTGGCGGCAGCTGGATTCGCTGCTGGCGGGGCTTGTCGGCCTCAACGTGCTTTGGTCCGGCTGGACCCTGATGAAGGCCTCCGTCAGCGGCCTGATGGATGAAGCGGCCTCCACCGATGTGCAGGACATGCTGCGCGGGCTGATCTCCGAACACGGGGAAGGGGCCATCGAGGCCCACGACCTGCGCACCCGGCTGGCGGGGCGGCTGACCTTCGTGGATTTCCATCTGGTGGTGCCGGGGGAAATGAGCGTCGATGCCGCCCACGACATCTGTGACCGGATCGAGCAGGCCATCGGCAAGTCGCTGCCCGGCGCCAGGGTGACGATCCATGTGGAGCCCGAGCACAAGGCCAAGCACTCGGGCATTGTTGTCCTGTGAAGGTTAGCGGGTGAGGCGCAGGGCGCATTCCACGGCGTCTTCCAGCCGGTCGTTGCCCCAGTAAAGCTCTCCGTCTTCCGTCACAAAGCTGGGTGCTCCGAAAACGCCTGCCGCTTCTGCCTCGGCCACGGCGGCCCGCAGGCCGATCTTCACCTCGATGCTCTGGGCCTTGGCAAGCAGGGCCTTTGCATCCAGTCCCAGATCCAAGAGGATGCCGGCTAGAAGACCTTCGTCGCTGATATCGCGGCCCTCGCCAAATTCCGCCATGTAAACAGCGCGCACGAAGCTGCCGATCCACGGTTCCAGCCGCCCGGCATGGGCAATGCGCGCTGCCATCAGGCCGTTCTGCGGAAAGGGATCGGGCACGGTCAGCGGCAGGCCCATGTCCTCGCACATCCGCTCCATCTCGCGCCACATGTAGCGCCCCTTGGCCGGAAACAGGTTGAAGGGTGACGTGTCCCAGCCCTGCCGGGCAAAGATGGGGCCGAGCAGAAACGGCCGCCAGACCAGATCGATGCCCCTGTCCCTGGCCACCGTCTCGATGCGCATGGCGGTGAGGTAGCTGTAGGTGGAGGCAAATTCAAACCAGAAATCGAGCCTCGGCCGTTGCTGCATGGAAAATTCCTCTTATACCAAGGCGTTGAGATGCTGACGCATCACGCCTTGAAATTGCTCAGGCGCCGCACGGGCTTGACCAACTCTTGATGAGTCAAGCTCATCGAGAGTTGGTATGACATCTGGTCCGTTCACGGCGCCCGCCGTTGCGCAGATATTGGCCGAGCTTGCAAAAATAGGCTAGAGAGCCCGAATGACCGATCACGCTGCTCCTTCTGGCCTCGCCCGTGCCCGCACTTTGATCTGCACCAGTGTGCGCTGGTGCCGCACCCATCCGTTTGCGGCAGCCTTCACGTTCATTGGCGTTGTGTCGCTGGTGTTCCTGGCGGCGCCGGATCTTGATCTTCTGGCCAGCGGCCTGTTCTACACGCCCGGCGAAGGCTTTACGGCGGCCTCCTCGCCCTTCCTGCAGAAGCTTCGTTATCTCGGCCCCTATCTGGTGCAGACGGTGGCCATCGTCTGCGTGCTGACGCTGCTTCTCAAGCTGCTGCTGCCGGAGCTGCCGGCGCTGATGCCGCTGCGCAAGCCGGTCTTTCTGCTCTCCACGCTGGTGCTGGGCCCGGGTATCCTGGTCAACAGCATCCTGAAGAACACCTGGGGCCGTCCGCGCCCGGTGATGGTGGAACAGTTCGGCGGAGACATGCCGTTCATGCCGGTGTGGCTCAAGACGGACTGGTGCAGCACCAACTGTTCCTTTGTCTCGGGCGAGGGCTCGGCCAGCATGTGGCTGATGGCACTGGCTTTCGTGGTGCCGAGAAGCTGGCGTCCGGCGGTGGTGCTGACGGTTCTGCCGCTGATGCTGGCGCTTTCGGCGAACCGGGTGGCCTTCGGCGGCCATTTTCTCTCCGACACGCTGCTGGCCTGGGGGCTGACCTTCCTGGTGCTCCTGTCGGTCTACTGGCTGCTCTATGTGAAGACGCCGCGCTGGGCGCAGGATCAGAGCCTTGATGCCGGGCTGTCTGCGGCCGGCTTGCGCCTGCGCCGCGCCGTGCTGCCGCTTCTGGCCAGGATTGGCCGGGCGCTGCGTGCCTTTGTGGCGAAGTTCCGCTGAGGCGCGTCAGCGCCTGCGCCCAAGCCCCAGCCCCAGCCCCAGCTCTGCCGCAAGATCCTCCGCGCCTCTCATCACCATCCGGAACACGGTCTCGAATCCGGCCGGGCCGCCGTAATAGGGGTCCGGCACGTCTGTCCCCTCTGCTTCCAGAAACAGCCGGAGGCGGGCAGGGGCCTCTGCCGGGCTCAGCTTGCGCAGATTGGCGAGATTGCTGTTGTCCATGGCGAGGATGTGCTCGAAGCGGCTGAAATCGGCCTTCACCAGCTGCCTTGCGCGCTGGGCGGAAATGTCGATGCCGTTGCGGGCAGCCACGGCAATGGAGCGCGGGTCCGGCGCCTCACCCTGATGCCAGCCACCGGTTCCGGCCGAATCGATCAGCACCCGCTCGCCTGCGCCCAGATCCTCCACCACCTTGCGAAACGCCCCTTCTGCGAGCGGTGAGCGGCAGATGTTGCCAAGGCAGACGAAAAGAACGGATGTCATGGCAGGGCTCCTGTGTGATCCAAATGCTGATGAGCCTGACAGACCGGGATCTGGTCAAGCCCGTCCGGCGTCCGGGCCTTGGGGTGATGCAATGCTGGCCAGCGTCGTCTCCTGGCCTATATTCGGTTTGACGCGGGAAAAGATGTCCGTGACGCGGCGGATTTCAAGACGGGAGATGCAGATGGCGGCACGTCTGACGGACGGGGAGCGCGGGACAGCGCTGGACCAGCTCACCGGGTGGCGGCTGGTGGAGGGGCGCGACGCCATCACCCGCCGCTTTGTCTTTGCCGGTTTCGTCGAAGCTTTCGGCTTTATGGCGCAGGTGGCGCTGGTGGCGGAGCGGATGAACCATCATCCGGAATGGTCGAACGTTTACCGCACGGTGGAGGTGACGCTGTCCACCCATGATGCAGGCGGGCTGACGGCGCTGGATGTGGCGCTGGCCATGGAAATGGACCGTATCGCCGCGCGGATGACCTGATCAGCCTTCGTTCTTCTGTGCACCCCGGCGGATGGTGAAACGCAGGCTGTCTCCGGTCTTGTCCTGGGCCAGCAGCGTGTGCCCATCCTCATTGCACATGTGGGGAATGTCTATCACCGACATCGGGTCGCTTGCCTCGACCACAAGTACCGTGCCCGGCTTCAGCTCCGTCAGCGCCTTGCGGCTGCGCAGCACCGGCAGCGGGCATTTGAGGCCCCTGAGGTCCAGATGCTGTCCCGGTTCCGATGTGTCTGGTGCCGTCATGATGCCCTGCGCGGTTTTTCGTCCGGTTTCAGCTCTTGTCCTGCCGTGAACACTGCGTCAAGCCGCAAAGGCTTGAAACACCGCTGAAAGGGCCGACATTGGAAGAGACCTGAAAGACAGCAGACGAGAAGGAAACTGCCCGTGACCAGCACGTCCACCCCCGCTTCCGCCCAAGCGTCCGCCGCCGATCCTTTGGCCGTTCTTGATTTCTGGTGGAAGGCCGGCCGCGAAGCCTGGTTCACCCGCAGTGATGCTTTTGACGCGGACATCCGCAGCCATTTCGTGCCGCTGATGGATGATGCGGCATCGGGCGCGCTGGACCACTGGCAGGAAACGCCGCATGGCGCGCTGGCGCTTCTGCTTTTGCTCGACCAGTTCCCGCGCAACGTCTACCGGCAGGACAAGCGCGCTTTCGCAACCGATGCAAAAGCGCAGATCATTGCCACGGCCGCACTGGCCAGAGGCTTCGACAAAGCCTTTCCCAAGGATGCCCGCGCCTTCTTCTACCTGCCGTTCGAACATGCGGAGGACATGGCCCAGCAGGAGAAATCCGTCGATCTGTTCCGCCGTCTCGGGGACAAGGAGTTCTATCTCTATGCCCTCGTTCATCTCGATGTGATCCGCCGCTTTGGCCGCTTTCCGCACCGCAACCATGTGCTCGAGCGCGAGACGACGGCGGAAGAGGCCGCCTATCTGGCCGATGGCGGCTTTTCGGCCTGAGATCAGCACACGTCTTTCTGCCTCCATCCAGAAGTTTGCGCCTCCAACAGGACGCCATCGCTGCCTTAAAAAGCGGCGGTGGCGTTTCTGTTTTTCAGCTTTGCTTATGTCGTGTGCAAATTTTGAGATTTGAATAGAAAATAGGCACATGCATCGCTCTCTGGCTGCCTCCTGAACGGTCAGATACCTGGCGCCTCCGCGTCCGCTCCCATGAATCTGGCGGAAATCGGGCATTTTCCTGCCTCCGGCCAAAGTTGGCACGGTCCTTGTTTAAGAGAAGGGGAAAGCCGGCCCGGCCCGCCCTCAGCGCAGGTTCCTCCTGAAGCGCAGAGGATGCGGGCCAGGTGGCCAGACCGGTCCAGTCCCGGACCGGTGACAAGCAGGGGAAACGGGTAACGAGCATGAAAATTGTGATGGCCATCATCAAGCCGTTCAAGCTCGACGAGGTGCGTGACGCCCTCACGAGCATCGGCATCCAGGGACTCACCGTCACCGAGGTCAAGGGTTACGGCCGCCAGAAGGGTCACACCGAGATCTACCGCGGCACCGAATATGCGGTGAGCTTCCTGCCGAAGCTCAAGATCGAAGTCGCTGTTTCCAGCGAGTCCGTCGACAAGGTCGTGGAAGTCATCTCCGGCGCCGCCAAGACCGGCCAGATCGGCGACGGCAAGATCTTCGTCTATTCGATCGATCAGGTGGTTCGCATCCGCACCGGCGAAACCGACACAGAAGCGCTTTGAGGGGTGAGTAACATGAAGAAGTCTTTCGCTTATGCCGCAATCGGCATGGCGGTCCTCGGTCTGATGGCCGATCCGGGCCTGGCCCAGACTGCCGCTCCGGCCGCCACCGAAGCTCCGGCTGCCGCCGCTGAGGCGCCGGTCTACGCTCTGGCCGCCGACACCGCCTATATCTTCAACACGCTGCTGTTCCTTCTGGGCGGCTTCCTCGTCATGTGGATGGCGGCCGGCTTTGCCATGCTGGAAGCGGGCCTCGTGCGGTCCAAGAACGTGTCGATGCAGTGCCTGAAGAACATTGCGCTCTATTCCATCGCCGGCATCCTGTTCTGGCTCACGGGCTACAATCTCATGTACACCGGCGTTGACGGTGGTTTCATGGGTTCCTTCGGCCCCTATTCCTTCGATCCGGTCGGTGGTGACGCGCTCAGCGTTGGCTACTCCACCGCTTCGGACTGGTTCTTCCAGATGGTCTTCGTGGCCACTGCCGCCTCGATCGTCTCCGGCACGCTGGCCGAGCGCATCAAGCTGTGGCCTTTCCTGCTCTTCACCGTTGTCCTCACCGGCCTGCTGTACCCGATCGCCGGCTCCTGGCAGTGGGGCAAGGGCTGGCTTTCGGTGATGGGCTTCTCCGACTTCGCCGGCTCCACGCTGGTCCACTCCGTCGGTGGCTGGGCCGCGCTCGCCGGTGCGATCGTCCTCGGCGCACGCAAGGGCAAGTACACCTCCAGCGGCCAGGTCATCCCGATGCCGGGCTCGTCCATTCCGCTGGCCACCCTTGGCACGTTCATCCTGTGGCTCGGCTGGTTCGGCTTCAATGGTGCTTCGCAGCTCGCCATGGGCACGATCGGTGACGTGACCGACATCTCCCGCATCTTCGCCAACACCAACATGGCTGCTGCCGGTGGTGTTGTGGCTGCCATGGCCCTGACCCAGATCCTCTACAAGAAGGTAGACGTCACCATGGCGCTCAACGGTGCGCTGGCCGGTCTCGTGTCCATCACCGCCGAGCCGCTGAACCCGACTGTTGCGCAGGCGGTCTTCATCGGTGCCGTTGGCGGCGCGCTGGTCGTCTTCGTTGTGCCGCTGCTCGACAAGCTGAAGATTGACGACGTTGTCGGTGCCATCCCGGTCCACCTCGTCTGCGGCATCTGGGGCACCCTTATCGTGCCGCTGTCCAATGAGGGTACCTCCTATGGCATCCAGCTGGTCGGCGTTGTCTCCTACGGCGCCTTCATCTTCGTGACCTCGCTGGTTCTGTGGATGATCCTCAAGGCCACCGTCGGCATCCGCGTCAGCCCCGAGGAAGAGGCTCTCGGCCTCGACAAGGTGGAAATCGGCGTCGAAGCCTATCCGGAATTCGGTCAGGGCTCCCAGCGCCTCTGATCCGGACCCAGCTCTCCCAGGAGCAGGCCATACGGCCAAACCTCAGCCCGGGGCATGTGCCCCGGGCTTTTTTGTGAGAGTTTTTCATCCTCCGGCATGCAATCCTCTCTTCTGCGGATTTGCGCTGCCGCCGCCGCCGCATTAAAAAGCCGGTCACTGGGTGGTTCGTTCATAGGCAGTTTTGACAGGCAGAGGAGCCATGATCATGGCAAGCAAGGACTACGCATTGGTGCAGATCGCCTTTTATGCGGCGCTGATTGCGGTGCTGGGGCAGTTTCCGCCCTTCGCCATTCCGTTCCTGGCGGGCGTGCCCATCACCGCGCAAACCCTTGGCGTGATGCTGGCCGGTGTGATGCTGGGCTCCGTGCGCGGCGGCCTGTCCATGCTTCTCTTCCTCTTCGTCGTGGCGCTGGGCGCACCGCTTTTGGCCGGCGGACGCGGCGGGCTTGCCGTCTTTGCCGGACCTTCCGCAGGCTTCCTCATCGGCTGGCCCATCGGCGCCTTTGTGGCCGGCTTCATCATGGAGCGCAGCCGCACTCTGCCGGTGCTCGTGTCTGCGGCGCTTTCGGCAGCTGTGGGCGGCGTTGGCGTTGTCTATCTCTTCGGCATTCCGGGCCTCATGATCCTCGCCGATCTGCCTTTCGCCAAGGCCTTGGCCGGCACCGCCATCTATCTGCCGGGTGATCTCATCAAGGTCGCGATCACCGCTGTGGTGGCACAGACTGTGGCGCGCGGCCTGCCGCGCGCCCTGCTGAGCCGGCCATGAGTTTCACCGGGGCGGCGCTGGCGCATCACGCGGCCACCCGCCCCGGCCAGACCGCGCTTGTCTGCGGCGGGGCAAGCCTGACTTTCGCTGCGCTGCAAGCCCGGGTCGAAGCGCTGGCCCTTCAGTTGCACCGGCGCCAGCCTGCTGCACCCTTCCGTCAGCCGCGCACCGGCATTCTGCTGGACGATCCCTTGCAGGCACTGCTGGCCTTCTTTGCTGCAGGCCGGGCCGGGGGCATTGCTCTCATGCTCGACACCACATGGCCCGATGCCCTGCGCGATCAGATCCTCGCCGCCTCTGCGCCTGATCTTGTCATTGATGCTGCGGCTTTTCCGGCGCTGACGGCAGGGGCGGAGGAAGCCGCTTCATCCTTGCTGCCCTTTCCCGCGCCGGAAGATCTTTTCTACGCCGGCTTTACCTCCGGCTCGACGGGTGTGCCCAAGGGCTTTGCCCGCACCCACCGCTCCTGGACAGAAAGTTTCCGCCTGAGTGCTGCTGCCTTCGGCACCTCACCTCAGGACAAGGTGCTGGTCTGCGGCGGGCTGGTGCATTCGCTGCATCTCTATGCGGCGGTTGAAGGGCTTTGCGCCGGGGCGTGCGTCGAGGTCATGCCCCGCTTTCAGCCGAAGGCCGTGGCCCGCCGCCTGGCGCAAGGCGGCACCACCATACTCTATGCGACGCCGACCCAGCTGCAGCTGATCCTGCGCGACATGGAGGGCGCACCGTCCCTGCGGCTTGTCCTGTCGAGCGGTGCCAAGCTGCAGCCGGAGGACCGGCAGATGCTGACCCGGCGTCTGCCCGGCGTGCGGATCTGCGAGTTCTATGGCGCCTCCGAAATGAGCTTCATCTCCCTGCAGGATGGAACGGCGCCGGAAGCTTCCGTCGGGCGCCCCTTTCCCGGAGTGGAGGTGGAGATCCGCGATGGGCAGGGCCGCGTTTTGCCACAAGGAGAAGCCGGACATCTGTGGGTGCGCAGCCCGCTGCTGTTCGATCGCTATATATGCGGTGGCGGCGAGGAAGTGCGCTGGCAGGACGGCTGGCTGACCATCGGCGACCGGGGCTGGCTTGATGAGGCGGGCAATCTCTATCTCGCGGGCCGCGACAAGCGGATGATCAACAGCTCCGGCCTCAATATCTTTCCCGAAGAGGTGGAGAAGGTGCTGCGCGCCCTGCCCGGGGTGACGGCTGCCGCAGTCTTCGGCGCGCCGGACCGTCTGCGCGGGCAAAGACTGGTGGCCGCCATCTGGCCGGACCCCGGGGCTGCCGGCAATCTGAAGGATGGCAGCCTGCTGCGGCGCGCCGTGCTGGCGGCCCTTGGCCGTGCCCGATGTCCGCGTGCCTTTCTCCTGTTCGAGGCCTTCCCCCTGACGCCGGGCGGCAAGACGGATCTTCCGGCGCTGGAAGGGGCTGTCCATGCCCGGCTGAAGACGAGGTGAGGCCATGACCGGCACAACGGCGCATGACCCCGTGATTGTGGCCGCCCGGCGTTCGCCCGTGGCCCCGCGCGGCGGCGCCTTTGCGCGGCTGGAACTGGCGCAACTGGGCGCGCCCGTGCTTCAGGCAGCCCTCGCTGATGCCGGGCTTCCCGTGGAGGCGGTCAGCGAGGTGATCCTTGGCAATGCGCTGGGCGCGGGCGGCAATCCTGCCCGGCTGGTGGCCCTGGCCGCGGGCCTGCCGCAAACCGTCAGCGCCATGACCGTGGACCGGCAATGCTGCTCCGGTCTTGATGCGGTGATCCTCGCGGCCCGCGCCATCCGGGCCGGGGAGGCGGATGTGGTCATTGCGGGCGGCGTTGAAAGCTTCTCCCGCGCGCCGGTTCGCATGCACCGCCCGATACAGAAGGATGGCCTGCCCATTGCCTATGACCGTCCGGCCTTTGCGCCGCCGCCGTTTGCCGATCCGGACCCTACGGAGGCGGCGGCCATGATGGCGCATGAGATGCGGTTCACGCGGGAGGCGCAGGAAGCTTATGCCCGTGCCAGCCATGCCGCCGCCTTGCGGGCGCAGGCGGCGGGGGATCTTGCGGCTGAGACCGTGCCGCTGGCGGGGTTGGCGGCGGATGCCTTCACGCGTCCGCTTGATGCAAGGCTGCAGTCCCGGCTTCCCGTGCTCGCAGGCGGGAACGCCCATGGGCTGACAGCATCTACAATTGCCGTGGAAGCCGATGCAGCTGCGATCCTTGTGATCATGCGCCGCGAGGAAGCAGAGCGCCGGGGTCTGATGCCTCTGGCTGCAGTGGGGCAGGGGGTGATGACCGGCGGCGATCCGGGCAATCCGGCTGCGGGGGCGCATGAGGCGGCGCTGCAGCTCTTCCGCCGCACCTGCATGGGCCTTGAAGACATCTCTGTTGTGGAGCTGATGGAGGCCTTCGCCGTTCAGGCGATGGCGGGCCGCAGGGCGATCGGCCTTGGCCTTGATGATTTGCGCGTCAATCAGGGGGGCGGGGCGCTCGCACGGGGGCATCCCGTTGGCGCATCCGGCGCCATATTGGCTGTGAGGCTCGCCCATATCCTCGCCAATGCACCCGGCAAGTGCGCCGGACTGGCTGCGATTGCCGCCGCCGGAGGGCTCGGAACGGCTCTGTTTCTGCTGTCCACACGGGCTTGAGTGCGCCTGCGAAGAATTTTTCGCTGCGCGGCAAGTGCCTGTTGATAAACATTTTTCCCCGTTTCGCGGCTGATTTCTGCGGCTTTTGCGGGCCTGTAAGCCAGCTTATCCACATGGGGGCCGCAAAAATAATCAGCGGCTGCAAAAAAATCGGACAGAAGGTTGTTGACGGGTCCGGTGGGTCTGCGTATAAGCCTGTTCATCGACGGCGGCAACGTCGCTGGCGGCGGGGACGCTGTTCCCGAGACTTCCCGACAGGGTGGCTTTGGTGGCCGGATGAGAGTTCGGCGGCGGGTTTCTGTTGGGTGATGAACGCTTAGGTGTTCAGTTCTTTGACAATTTGGAATTGAAGGAAGGGAAACGCGGCCGGCGTTGACTTTGCGCTTCGGCGGACCTGGAGACGGATTTGCTAAGAAGCAAGGGTTACGGACAGGTACGTTTCTTTTTCGGAAAGAAGCAAGGAAGACACATTTTGGTCGTGAGATTGAAATGGTCTCTGTCGAGTTTCATGCGCTGAGAAGTGTGTGAGAACTTTGAGTGCTTTATGCAGCGATTGAGAATTGGTGCCTGTGATT
>NZ_KB908219.1 GCF_000382365.1 Pannonibacter phragmitetus DSM 14782
AGCCCAGACGCTCCGGCGTCCGCTCGCTCTTCGCCGCTCCCAGCGCCTCGTCCATCTCTGCTTCCAGAACCTCCTGCATGACGGCGCGGATCACATCGCGCAGGCCGTCTGGGTGCGAAAGCAGAATCTCTTTGACGCTGGCGCTGGCGGTCTTAACTTCGGTCTTGGTCATGGCGGCGTTCCTTCCACGGGAAACGGTGAACTTGAACAACACCAGTCTGCCATGACCGCCATCTCTCAGCGAATTTGCAGAACTCTCAGCACACTACCCGTATGGCGCGTTCAACCAGCTGCCCCTCTGATTCCGCCATGCGCCACAAGCCATTGCCCCAAAACGGAAAAAGGCCCCCGAAGGAGCCTTGTCATCCCGCAGTCCGGGCGGCGGATCACTCCGCCGCGGCTGCGATATGGTTTCCGTCTCAGATCGCGCTGGTGAGCGAGCCCTGGCGGCGCAGTTCTTCGCGATCGTAGCCGTAAGCTGCCAGCGTGGCATCGTCCAGCGACAGCAGGTAGCCGTTGACATAACGCAGGGCCTGCTTTTCGCGCGCAGCGACCATGTGGTCGAAAGCGCGGCGGATGATGCTGCGGGACGAACGGCGATCAGCGGCGATCATCGTGGAGGTAACAGTCGAAAGTGCCATTTGGATTTCTCCATCAATTCAGTGTGGCTAGGTTCCTCCCTCGTCACGGGTTGAATATGGCCTCATCCGGCCATTCCGAAAAGACATGGAACCGCATGACTGCCTTGCGTTTATTGCATGTGCGAAAAGACTATGCCGCAGTGCGAAAGGAAACGGCTTTTTAACCTTGCTGCATGTGGACGGGTGGTGCCTTTGAGATTGTCTGGCCGCTGCGGCGGGTTTAGGCTCCACTCCATGTTCCAGACTTTTGACACCCCCACCGATCCTTCCGTTGGCCGTCCGCGGCTTCAGGCCCTTCAGGCAGAGCTTGCCCGCCGTGGCCTCGACGGTTTCCTCATCCCCCGCGCCGACGCGCACCAGGGCGAGTATGTGCCGCCTTGCGATTGCCGCCTGCAATGGCTGACCGGCTTCGGCGGCTCGGCAGGCGTGGCCGCCGTGCTGGGCGGCAAGGCTGCGATCTTCGTGGACGGCCGCTACACGCTGCAGGTGCGCGAACAGGTGGATTGCGAGGTTTTCACCCCGCTGCATCTCATCAACGAGCCGCCGGTCAAATGGATCGAGGCGAATCTTTCCAAGGGCATGAAGCTGGGTTTTGACCCGATGCTGCATACACTCAACGCAACCCGCCGCCTGCGCGAAGTATGCGCCAAGGCAGGGGCTGAACTGGTGGCAGTCGAGACGAATCCGGTTGATGCGGTCTGGGAAGACCGTCCCGAGGCGCCGCTGGGTGCTGTTTCGCTCTATCCGCTCAAGTTTGCGGGAGAGGCCGTTGCGGACAAAGCCGCCCGCATCATGGCCTCCGTCGTGGAGCGCGGCGCGGATGCGGTGGTGATCACCCAGCCCGATTCGATTGCCTGGCTTTTCAACATCCGTGGGTCTGATGTGTCCCACACGCCGCTGCCGCTGTCCTTTGCCGTGCTGAAGGCCGCGCAGCCATCCGTGCTCTTCATTGATGGGCGCAAGCTCTCCAACGAGGTCCGCAGCGAGCTTTCGGCCTATGCCGATATTGCCGAGCCGCATCAGTTCCTGTCCGCGCTGGAAAGCCTCGGCAAGGAGGGGCTGACGGTGATGGTGGACCCGGACCTTGCCGGTGAAGCCATCGCCACGAAGATCACCGGGGCCGGCGGCAAGCTGGTGGAGGCCGCCGATCCGGTGCTGCTGCCCAAGGCCATCAAGAATGCGGCCGAGATTGCAGGGGCCAAAGCGGCGCATCTGCGCGATGCGGCGGCCTATTGCCGCTTCCTGTGCTGGCTGGACGAAGAAGCGCCCAAGGGCACGCTGGATGAGATTGGCGCGGCGGAAAAGCTGGAAGCCTTCCGTGCTGCGACGGGCGTGCTGAAGGATATCTCCTTTGACACCATCTCCGGCGCCGGGCCGAATGGGGCGATCTGCCATTACCGGGTGAACCGGGAGAGCAATCTGCCGGTCCCGCTGAACCGCCCGTTCCTGATCGATTCCGGTGGCCAGTATGAGGACGGCACCACCGATATCACCCGCACCATCGCGGTGGGGGAAATGACGGCGGAGATGAAGCGCCACTTCACGCTGGTGCTGAAGGGGCATATCGCCATCGCCACGGCCCGCTTCCCTGAAGGAACGACCGGCGCGCAGCTCGACACGCTGGCCCGCATTGCGCTCTGGCAAGCCGGGCTTGATTATGACCACGGCACCGGCCACGGCGTCGGGGCCTATCTTTCGGTCCACGAAGGGCCGCAGCGCATTGCCAAGACGGGCAGCCAGCCGCTGAAGCCGGGCATGATCCTCTCCAACGAGCCGGGCTATTATCCGGCCGGGGAATACGGCATCCGCATCGAGAATCTGGAACTGGTGACAGAGGCGCGGGACATTCCCGGTGGCGAGCGGCCCATGCTGGGCTTCGAGCCGCTGACACTGGCGCCCATCGACCGGCGGCTGGTGGATGTGGACCTGCTGACGGTGGCCGAGCGCAACTGGCTCAACGCCTACCACGCCCGCGTCCGCCACGAAGTCGGCCCGCACCTCGACGGCAAGACGCGCATCTGGCTGGAGCAGGCAACGGAGCCGGTTTGATCCGGTTTTGGAGTTTGGTGAGGAACTGACGGCTTGCTCAGTGTCATTCCCGCGAAGGCGGGAAACCAGTATCCCCTGTCTTGGCATTCTGGCCGCAGGGGATACTAGATCCCGGTCTTGCCGCTTCGCGCCAAACCGGGATGACACGGGAGGGTTTATTGGCCGCCCGGAGCACGTCCGCGCCCACTCCTCACACATTGATTCAAGCCGCTGAGATGGTGCTCAGCCGGCTTGGAAAGATGATTCCGGTGCATTCATCAACGCACTGAGAAATATGGACTTTACCGGTGTTCTTCTTCCGCCGCTTTAATCAGGACCGCATTGTAATGCGCCAGCGCGTGCACGTGGAAGGCCGTGGCGACGGGCATCAGCGGGGCTGAGCGGCGCACCACGGGAAGCCGCGTCTGACCGGTTTCATCGAACCGCCTCAAGGCCTTGTCGAGCGTTTCGTCTGTGAAGAGCACGGGCATCTCCGGCGTCAGCGGGCCGGTCTCTCCGGTGTCTCCGGGGGCCAGTGGCGTCATGAAGTCATCCACCCGCACCTCCCGCACCAGCATGCGGTGCAGCCCGTCCTTGAGCGGCACGCCCCGCATTTCCAGCTGCCACTGGAAGAAGGAGCGTCCATGTACCGCCTGGGTGATGCCAGTGGCGATGGAAACACACAGCAGCAGCGCCATGGAAAGCCCATAACCGCCGGTCAGCTCGAAGACGATCATGGTGGTCGAGACGGGGGCACCCAGCACGGAAGCCGCGACCGCGCCCATGCCGAGAATGGCATAGAGCCCGCCGCTGGAGGCCATGTCCGGCACGGCGGCGGCGGCGATGATGCCGAAGGCCCCGCCCGTCATGGCGCCCAGATAGAGCGCAGGCGAGAACACGCCGCCACCAAAGCGGGAGGCAAGGGTGATGGCAGTTGCCGCCGTTTTGGCCACCAGCAGGGCCAGCAGCAGCGTCAGGGGCAGCTGGCTCTTCAGCGCTTCATCGGTCGCCTCGTAGCCAACGCCGAGCACATGGGGGAACATCAGTGCTATGGCCCCCACTGCCAGCCCGCCCGTGACCGGGCGCAGCCACAGCGGCAGGGGAATGTTGCGCGCCACCCAGTCCGTGCCGGTCAAGGCGAACTGGAACAGGATGGAGACGATGGCGCAGGCAAGTCCCAGAAGCGCGAAGGCGGGGAACTCCCAGTAGGAGGTGATCTGATAGGCAGGAATGATGAAGGCCGCCACATCACCGAACCACAGCCGGGAGAAGACGGTGCCGGTGACGGCGGCGATGGCGACAGGGGGCAGGGCGGATAGGGCGTAATGCCCGAGGATCACCTCATGGGCAAAGAGCACGCCCGCGATGGGGGCATTGAAGGAGGCGGAAACCGCGCTGGCGACACCGCAGGCCAGCAGCATGCGGCGCGATGAGTCCGGCAGGCTGAACAGGCGGCCCAGGCTGGTGGCGATGGTCGCGCCCAGATGCACCATCGGCCCCTCGCGCCCGGCGCTGGCGCCCGAGCCGAGCGACAGGGCGGCAATCAGTGCGGAGGACATGCCCGGCCAGAAGCGCAGGCTGCGCCCGGCGCTGGCACGGGCCTCGATCACATCGGCCACGCTGGAGGCCCGCTGCATGGGCTGGACGAAATGCAGCAGCAGCCCCACCACCAGCCCGCCGGCTGCAGGGGCCAGCATCACCACATACCAGGGTACCTGTGCAACGGCCGTCACCACCGCCTCGCTGGACGTGCCGAGCCAGAGCATCTGGACGAGGCCGATCAGTTCGCGGAAGAAAATGGCCGCCCAGGAGACAATGGCGCCGATGAACAGGGCGAGCACCCAGATAAGCGGCGCCTTGCTGTGGCGGAAGTGCCGGACATTCAGCCGCAACTCGGCGGCGATGGCCGTGATCCCTGCTTTCAGGGGAAGCTTGAGGGAAAACAGTGGGGCGGGGCCTTTGGCCATGGCGTGATGCTCTCCACATCCGGGAACGCAGATGCTGCGGCCGCTGGCCACGCGTGTTCCTTCTTACCGCAATCCCGGTCAGAACTGGACCCGATTCAACGGCTTTTTGCCGGGAGGAAACAGGTGAGACAACAGAACCGGGATTTGCCCCACAAGACAGCTTTGGGTGGCGGGGCATCTTTGATAGTGTGCGCCAACACAAGAGGGCCGGAAACCAAGGTTCTCACGACAGGATGAGGAGATGCGCCATGTCTCTGGCGGCCATGCAGGTGCAGGTGAAACGCAACGAGGACGGCATCGCCGCCGTGAAGGCCGCATTGTCTGCCCGTTTTGGCGAGCGGTGCTTCACCTCCGCAGCCGTTTGCGAGCAGCATGGCCACACCACGACCTGGCTGCCGAATCAGGCGCCGGACGTTGTGGTCTTTGCGCAGACGACGGAAGAGGTGGCGGAGATTGTCCGGCTCTGTGCTCTGCACAAGGTGCCGGTCATCCCCTTCGGCACCGGTTCCTCGCTGGAAGGCCACGTGAATGCCCCCGGCGGCGGCGTCTCCATCGATCTCAGCCGCATGAACAGCATTCTGGAAGTGAATGCGGAAGATCTCGACTGCGTGGTGCAGGCCGGTGTGACGCGCTCGCAGCTGAATGCCTTTATCCGTGACACGGGCCTGTTCTTCCCCATTGATCCGGGCGCGGATGCCAGCATCGGCGGCATGGCGGCAACCCGCGCTTCGGGCACCAATGCGGTGCGCTACGGCACCATGAAGGATGTGGTGCTGGGGCTGACCGTGGTGACGGCGGATGGCCGCATCATCCGCACGGGCGGCCGGGCGCGCAAATCCTCTGCCGGTTATGACCTGACCCGGCTGTTCGTCGGTTCGGAAGGCACGCTGGGCGTGATCACGGAAGTGACGCTCCGGCTCTTCGGCCAGCCGGAAGCCATATCCGGCGGCGTCTGCCCCTTCCCGGATGTGGATTCGGCCTGCAACGCCGTGATCATGACCATCCAGTCCGGCATTCCGGTGGCGCGGATCGAGCTTCTGGACAAGATGCAGGTGCGCGCCTGCAACGCCTATTCCAAGCTGGATCTTGAGGAGACGCCGACGCTGTTCCTCGAATTCCACGGCACGGCCTCGGGCGTGAAGGAGCAGGCAGAACTGTTCGAGGCGATTGCGGCGGATTGCGGCGGCGGCACCTTCCGCTGGTCATTGCAGGCGGAGGAGCGCACCAAGCTCTGGACGGCGCGCCACAACGCCTATTTCGCGGCGCAGGGCCTGCGCCCCGGCTCCAAGGCGGTGTCAACGGATGTCTGCGTGCCCATCTCCCGCCTTGCCGAATGCGTGGCTGAGACGGTGGCCGACATCGAGCGGCGCGGGCTGCTGGCGCCCATCGTTGGCCATGTGGGCGACGGCAATTTCCACACGCTGGTGCTGGTGGATGTCAATGATCCGAAGGAGTTGGCGGAGAGTGAAGCCTTCATCGAGCAGATGAACTGGCGCGCCATCGAAATGGGCGGCACCTGCACCGGCGAGCATGGCGTGGGGCAGGGCAAGATGAAATATCTGAAAAAAGAGCATGGAGACGCACTGGATGTGATGCGTACCCTTAAAATTGCCCTTGATCCGGATAACATCATGAACCCGGGCAAGATCGTGCTCGTGTAACGGCAGCTTGCCGCACGCAACAGGAGAACGACGCTGAATTCGGTCTATATCACGGCGGGTGTGGCTATCATCCTGGCGCTGCTGGCGGCGCTGGTCGGGCCTCTCTTTGTCGACTGGACAGCGTACCGTTCGACCTTCGAGCGCTATGCCGGCGAGGCGCTGGGCCACAAGGTGACGGTGCTGGGCAAGGCCGACATGAGCCTTCTGCCCGCCCCGGCGCTCACCTTCACCGATGTGCGGGTGGGAGATGCGGAAAACCCGCTGCTGTCCGTTTCCCGTTTTCAGATGCGCGTCGAACTGCCGTCCCTGCTGAAGGGCGAAATCCGCGTCGTGGAAATGCGGCTGGACCGGCCGCAGGTGAACCTTGCGCTCGATGAGGATGGCCGCCTTGACTGGCTGATGGAGCGCAGCGAGGCGGGCCTTGCCCGGGTGGACCCGAAGAACGTCGCCTTTGACCAGATCGAGGTGAACAACGGCAGTGTGACGCTCTCCGATGCCCGCGATGGCGGGTCGCGCAAGATCGAGAACGTGAATGTGGTGGTGAGCGCCCGCTCGCTCAACGGCCCGTTCAAGGTGGACGGCAGTCTCTCCAGCGACGGCGAGCCCATGTCTCTGCGCCTTGCCACGGGTGAGCGCCAGCCCGGCGGCGGCATCCGCATCAAGGCAGACCTGACCCCGGCACTGACGCCCGCCCAGCTGAGCGTTGACGCGCTTTTGAGCGACAAGGCCGGTGCGCCGGAGCTTGACGGCCGGTTCACGCTCGCCTCCGTTGCCTCCGATGATCCCTCCATGCAGGAGTGGCGGGTCCAGGGTGACGTGAAGGCCGGCCCGGCTGCAATCACCGTGCCTTCCTTTGAACTTCGCTATGGCCCGGACGAGCGGCATGTGACGCTGACGGGTGAGGCTAATCTCGATCTGGCGGATTCGCGCCGGTTCCTCATCAAGGCCGGTGCGCGGCAGCTGGATCTGGACCGGATGCTGGGGCAGGGCCCGCAGCAGCCTGTGGCCATCCGCACGGCAGGGCAAAGCCTTCTTTCCGGTCTTGCAGCGCTGGCACCGGACACGCTCAAGGGCGAGGTCTCGCTTGACCTTCCGGCCATTGTGGCTGGCGGCGAGGTCATTCAGGGCACGCGACTGGACCTTGAAACGGCAGCTGGCGGCTGGAAAGTGCTGCGGCTCGCAAGCCGCCTGCCGGGCCGCACACAGGTGACCACGCAAGGGGACCTGTCCCTGCAAGGCGCGCCGTCCTACAGCGGCACGCTGGTGCTCAATTCTGCGCAGCCGGGTCTGCTGACGGGCTGGCTGCAGGGGCACAACGGGCTTGTCTTCACCGGTCTGCCGGTTGCGCTTGAAGGCAAGCTGGATGCGGGCAGCGGCGGGGTGAGCTTTGCCGTCTCGCGCCTCGATATTGACGGGGCGAAGGCCTCCGGGTCCATCGCCTACACCCATGAGCGCAACGGCAAATCCGTGTTCGCGCTCGGCCTTGAGGCGGAAAAGCTGGATCTGGATCTTGTGTCCGGCCTGGCTCCGGCCTTTGGCGCTGATGCGCTGGGCGGGATGCTTGCCGGGGCAGAGATTGACGTGAAGCTTCACGCCCGTGAAGTGTCGATCCGGGGCATCAAGGGCAAGGCCCTGACGGTGGAAGCCGGATATGACGGCGAGCAGCTGAAGATCTCGAAACTTTCCGCCAATGATCTGGCCGGTGCGCGCATCGATGCCATCGGCACCATCCGGGATCTGACTACCGTTCCCTCGGGCTCGCTCAACGCAACGCTGGAGGCAAGCTCTCTGGCCGGGCTTTACGCTCTGATCGAGAATGCGGCTCCGGACAGTGAATTGACCCGGCGCTTGCAGATCGGCGGTGACTATCTGGTGCCGGCCAAGCTGGACGGGCGCATTGAGGCCAAGCCCTCCGGCCAGGGCAGCGAGATGCGGCTGGTGCTGTCGGGCGAGGTCAACGGCAACAAGATTGGCTTCGACAGCCGCTTCGCCGGGCGGATGGATGCCTGGCGCGATGGTGATGCGGCCTTGACGCTGAACATGTCCGGGCCGGAAGGCGCGCTTTTGCTGCGCCAGCTCGGCTTTGACGTTGCCTCGGAAGAGGGGCTTGGTGCGGCGGAACTGGCGCTGAAACTGAACGGACAGCCGGGCGACAGCCTTGCCCTCAGCCTCGATGCGAAGGCGGGAACGAGCCGTCTGGAAGCCGTTGGCGACATGGAACTGCCGCGCGATGGCGTGCCGCTGCGCTACACCGCCGGGGTGACGTTGAAATCGCAGGACCTTTCTCCTGCGGTGCTGATGACCGGTCAGGTCCTGCCCGCACTGGCGGGGGATCTGACGGCGGACCTGCGGTTTGATCTGCTGGGTGAAGGCGGCAAGCTCAGCTTGAGCGACATCAAGGGCGCCATGGCCGGTGTGACCGTGGCCGGGCGCCTGACGGGGGATCTGACACCAGCCGCAGGATCGGGCCTTTACCGGATTTCCGGCGCGCTGGACCTTTCGGCCCTCGACGCCCGCCTGTTGTCGGAAGTCATGCTGGGCGCCGATCAATGGGCGCTTGCCGAGGGGAACGGCGTCTGGCCGGGGCAGGCGCTTGGAACGCCCTTTGCCGGGCACATGGATCTGGGTCTCGATCTCAAGGCCGGAAAACTGTGGCTGGATGACCTGACGGCCGTCGAGACGGTTTCCGCGAAGCTGCGGATCGTGCCGGACAGCCTGCGGCTTGAAGGACTTGAGACCCGCTATGGCGGCGGCAGCTTGAGCGGGCAGGTGGCGCTGACCCGCAATGCGGGCGAGGCGGGCTTCTCCGGTACGCTGCAACTGACCGGCGCGCAGGCCGAGAACCTTGTCTGGCAGCGCTCTGGCCGGGCCGTGGCAACCGGCACGCTGGATGTGAATGTGCAGTTTGAAACGAGTGGCCGGTCCATCGCAGCCATGGCCGCCGGGCTCAGTGGCGGCGGCACGGTGGCTCTGAAGGACGGTGAGCTGCGGGCGCTGAACCCGGAAGCTTTCGGCCTCATCATCCGCGCAGCCGACTCCGGCCTGCAGCTGGAGGAAGACAAGATCCGCAGCCTGTTTGCCAGCCAGCTGGATGCAGGCACGCTGCCTTTTACTTCCATCGAAGGCTCTTTGTCGATGGCGGCCGGCCGCGTCAGCCTGCGCAATCTCAGTGCTGAGGGAACCGCAGCGGCTCTGCTTGGTTCCGGCCAGATCAATCTCAATGACTGGACTGTGCAGGCCGATCTTTCGCTGAAAGCCGATGCAGGCGAGGACGCGGTTGCCGGCGCCGAACCGCAGGCAGGCGTGATCTTCTCCGGCCCTCTGGGCAACCCGGAACGGCGGATCGACACCGGCCCGCTGATGGCCTTCCTCACCCTGCGCGCCTTCGAGAAGGAAGTGGAGCGGGTGGAGCGCCTGCAGGCCGATATCCTCGACCGTGACCGGCTGGCCCGCGAGATGAAATATTTCCGCGAGGCGGAAGATCAGCATCGGACGGCCGAAAAGGCCGCAGCCGAGAAGGCGGCTGCGGAAAAGGCTGCCGCAGAAAAAGCCGCGGCCGGGAGCGCGTCAGGCCGTGAGCCGGAAAAAGCCCCCGAACCCGCTCCCGCGCCCGACCAGCGCGGAAATGCGCAGAGCACCGCGCCATCCCGCAGCGAGCGCGCTCAGACGGAGCCGGAGCCCGCCAATGGGGATGCTATCGGCGATCTTCTGACCTTCGAGGAAAAGATCCAGTCTGCCATTGGAAACGCCGGACGCAGCGGTGCCGCAGACCGTGATCCGGAGGCGACCGGCAGCGTCGCCCCCTTGCCGCCGCTGGAGCCCGCGAAGGAAATTCCCGCTGCGCCGCGTGTTCAGGGGCAGCGTTCTGATGCAGGGGCAGGAAGGCCAGCCGGGCGCACTCAAGCCAGAGCTGCTCAACCGGTGCAGGTCACCATGCCCAGTGGCCTCGTGGTCACCTATCCGGCACCTGCCAACTGATCCCTCCGGGTAAGAGCCCCGCATCTCGAGAGACCTCAGCCGTTTCGTCATGCCATGGCTCGACCATGGCATCCATTCCGTGGCTGTCGTTGCGGAAACGGGCGCAAATTTCCGGACCTCCTGCTTCGGATGTGATCTGGAACGGCATGGATGCCATGATCAGGTCATGGCATGACGGAGGAATGGCGGCGCAAGAAGGGTTTCTCAATCGGCACCCAGGCTTGCGGCGTTCCGTCACCCTTGCTCCGGCACAGCCTTGAGCGCTCTCAGCACGAACACTCTGGCGGCAGAGGACAGAGGCTGATCTGGTGCGCGTTCGGCGTCGATCATGCCGATGAGGGCGGCGAGGGAGAGGGAGCGCTCTGCGGCGATGCGGTCAAGTTCGGCCCAGAAATCGGGCTCAAGCGCCAGGCTGGTGCGGTGCCCCTTGAGGCTGAGGGAGCGCTTGACGAAGGTCACGCCTGGCCATCCCGGTCCGTATCTTCGGTTTTATCAGAAGAGGCCTTGCGCTCCAGCTGATGGGCATCCAGCGTCTGCTGCGCCTTGCTGTCGAGCGCGTCCTTGAGCTTGCGTTCCGCCTTGGTGCGGCCGTGGAGGCGGCGGTTGGTTTCGGCCTCGCTCTCCCGCGCCTTCAGGTCGCGGGCCTTGCGCGCCTGCCGCAGGTTGATGATGTCGGCGCCCATGCCTCAGCCTCCACCCTGATACCTGATCCAACAGGGAGGCCCGGACGCTGCGACCGGGTCCTCCGCAGATCTGAATCTTACGGCTTCTTGCGGAAGGCATCCAGCGAGACGACTTCGCCGCCTTCGGCCGGCTTGTCGTCCTTGGAGCCCTCTTCTGCTGCGTCCGCCTTGGCAGCCTTTTCAGCCTTCTCGGCTTTGCCGGCGCTTGCCGCCGTCTTGCGCGTGGCCGGCTTGACGTTCTTGTCCTCGAGGGACTTGGCAGCGGCAGCTTCCAGATTGGCGAGTTCGCCGACGGCTTCCACCAGATCGTCCGGAATGGGTTCTGCGGTCTTGCCTGGCTCGAACTCCAGCGCGAACTGGACGGAGGGGTCGAAGAAGCCCTTGATGGCGCTGAAGGGGATCAGCAGCTTCTCCGGAATGCCGCCGAAGGACAGGCCCACTTCAAAGGCGTGCTCGCCGATGGCCAGATCCCAGAACTGGTGCTGGAGAACGATGGTCATCTCGGTCGGATACCGCTCCTTCAGGCGCGAGGAAATCCGCACGCCGGGAGCATTGGTGTCGAAGGCGATGTAGAAATGGTGCTCGCCGGGAAGGCCCGTCCGGGCAACTTCGGCAAGGATCTTCTTCACCGCCGCCCGCAGGGCGTCCTGCACGATGATGTCATAACGGAGCAGGTCTTCTGCCATTCTTTATTGTCCGCCGGAATCAAATCAATTTCGGGCACCTTGACCCTTTGCCGGTCAAAAGAAAAGCCCCTCGCGTCACATATCGCCCTGTTGAAAGGCTCGTAATCCCGGCTTTTCGCAGACCTGTCCTCCACGCCGCTTCCGCTCCGGATGCCGGAAAGGGCGCATGCGGGAAATAATGGGCATGCTGCGGCGCTGTGGCAAGAGCATGACGCAGGGGCAATGCCTTGGAAGCGCTGAAAAACAGCGGAAATCTCTGGATCGCTTTGGGAGTTTAAGTGGAGGCTTCTGTTGCCAGGTGCCTCCGAACCCCGCCTGACAGTGCTACCCGTCAGGGCTTTAGGTGGACAACCCGCACCGCATTACGCGGCGAGAGCGACGTCCTGAGCATAGTTGTCGTTTGCAACTACAGATTTGGTCCGATATCGGTGGTACCATGCCGAGCGAAAGAGCAGTCTTTACACCCTCGTCGATCCTATTTCGCCCCCGCCGAAACCCACCGTTGAGGTGGGCTTGGGTGGAGGCGCCGGGTACCGCCCCCGGGTCCGATAGGCTTATTACACAGTCAATTTATCGCCGTAGCCGGTCAACCGGCAATTGGAATATAGGCATTTCGCTTGCCGATTGGAAGGGGGCAGGGCGCCTGTGGATGGAGTGGCTGTCAGGAGGCGCGCACCGGCAATGAATCCTTGCGCCCAAGCCCTCAGCGGGCCAGAACAGGCAGACAGCCGGAACAGGACAGCGGACGGGTAACCACGTGCAGCAATATCATGATCTGATGCGGCGCATTCTGGATGAGGGCATCGACCGGGGCGACCGGACGGGCACCGGAACGCGCTCGGTCTTCGGCCACCAGATGCGCTTCAATCTTGAAGAGGGCTTCCCGGTCGTCACGACGAAGAAGCTGCATCTGAAGTCGATCATCCATGAGCTTCTGTGGTTCCTCGCCGGTGACACCAACATCGGCTATCTGAAGGCCAATGGCGTCAGCATCTGGGATGAATGGGCCGATGAAAACGGCGACCTGGGGCCTGTCTATGGCGCGCAGTGGCGCTCCTGGCCTGCGCCCGATGGCCGGTCCATCGATCAGATTGCCAATGTGCTGGCGATGATCCGCAAGAACCCGGAATCGCGCCGCCTGATCGTCTCCGCCTGGAATCCGGCGCTGGTGGACGAGATGGCCCTGCCGCCGTGCCACACCATGTTCCAGTTCTATGTGGCGGGCGGGCGTCTGTCCTGCCAGCTTTACCAGCGCTCGGCGGATGTGTTCCTCGGCGTGCCCTTCAACATCGCCTCCTATGCGCTGCTGACCATGATGGTGGCGCAGGTTTGCGGGCTGAAGCCGGGCGATTTCGTCCACACGCTGGGGGATGCGCATCTTTACGCCAATCACTTTGATCAGGCGCGCGAGCAGCTGAGCCGTGAGCTGCGGCCCTTGCCGGTGATGACACTCAATCCGGCCGTGACCGATCTCTTCGCCTTCCGCTATGAGGATTTCCAGCTGTCGGGCTATGATCCGCATCCCGCGATCAAGGCACCGATTGCCGTCTGACCGGACGGCGGTTCGCCCACGTTCTGCCAGCCACACAAAAGGAGACGCCATGCGCCGTCCTTGCCAGTTTCTGCCTGCCTCCCTGCTCGGCCTCGTCCTGATGGCGGGCACTGCCATGGCAGAACCGCTTGTCATCGCCCATCGCGGCGCCTCCGGCTATCTGCCGGAACACACGCTGGCCGCCAAGGCGCTGGCCGTGGGCATGGGCGCGGATTACATCGAACAGGATGTGGTGCTGACGAAGGATGGCGTGCCCATCGTACTGCATGACATCACGCTGGATGCGACGACGGATGTGGCGGAGGTGTTTGCGGGCCGGGCGCGGGCTGACGGCCTGCATTATGCCATCGACTTCACCCTTGAGGAAATCCGCCGGCTGCAGGTGCTGGAGCGGGCCGGGCGCACCGGCGGCCTTGCCTTTCCGGGCCGGTTTCCCCGGGTGAAAATGGGCCTGACGGTGCCAACTCTGGAGGAGGAGATCATCTTCCTGAAGGGCCTTGGGCAAACGAGCGGCCGGGAGTTCGGCCTTTATCCGGAGCTGAAGTCTCCTGCCTTCCACCGGGACGAAGGCCAGGATCTCGCCAAGGCGGTGATTGCCGTGCTGGAGGCGCATGACCTCGCCGGGGCCGATGCCAAGGTCTATCTGCAGTCCTTTGATTTCAACGAGATCCGCCGCGTCAGGCAGGAGCTTGGCTACAAGGGCAAGCTGGTGCAGCTGCTGGGGGAAAACAGCTGGAACATGGCGCCGGGCACGGATTACGACTGGCTGAAGACGCCGGAAGGGCTGGCTGCGATTGCCGAAGTAGCGGACGGGCTTGGCCCGTCGCTGACGCAGGTTCTGACGGATGAGAACAAGGACGGCGTGGCCGAGGTGACGCCGCTGGTGCGCGATGCCAAGGCCTTTGGCCTTGCAGTTCATCCCTATACCTTGCGCGCCGACCGCCTGCCGCCCTTTGCGCCGAGCTTTGGGGAGTTGGTGCGGCTGACAGTGACGGAGGCCGGGGCGGATGGGTTCTTCACCGATCAGCCGGATCTCGGCCTGAAGGCACTGGGGCGGTGAAGCCATGATCAGCGCAGGCGGAAAAATGCTGGAAACGGTGATTGTCTCGGCGGTGGCGGAGAACGGCGTGATCGGCGCGGACAATGCCATGCCCTGGCGGCTGCCGTCTGATCTGAAGCACTTCAAGGCGCTGACGCTTGGCAAGCCGGTGGTGATGGGCCGAAAGACCTTTGAAAGCCTCGGCAAGCCGCTGCCGGGACGCCCGCATGTGGTGATCTCGCGGCAGGCGATTGATCTGCCGGAAGGCGTGCATCTGGTGCAGAGCCTTGAAGCCGCGCTGGAACTTGCCGGCAAGCTGGCGGCCGAGGGCGAAGCGGAAGAAGTGATGATCATCGGCGGCGGCCAGATCTATGCGCAAGCCATGGCCTATGCGGACAGGCTGGAGCTGACGCGCGTTCATGCCACGCCGGAGGGGGATACGGTGTTCCCGGCATTCAGCTCCGGCCAGTGGGAACTGGTGGCAGAGCGGGCCGCAGAGCGCGGCGGCAAGGACAGCGCGGATGTGACCTTCCAGACTTACCGGCGGCGGACTGCAGCATGACGGCGGCACGGGAGTTGCCAGAAGGCTGGCCCTGCCGCTGGTTCGCCTTCAAGGACATGCCGCTTATGGACCTCTACGAGGCGCTGAAGCTGCGCGTTGACGTGTTCGTGGTGGAGCAGAACTGCCCCTATCCGGAAATCGACGGCCGCGACCCCGAGGCACTTCACTATCTTTTGAAGGACGGTGAGGGACGCCTTGCTGCTTATCTGCGCGCCTTTGCGCCTTCTGCCGAAGAGCCCTTCGTGCGGCTGGGGCGCATTGTCGTTGCCCCGCATGCAAGGGGGCTGCGGCTGGGGGATCATCTGATGTCGGCAGGGCTTGCCTGGGCTGCTGCTGAGCATCCGCAGGCGGACGTGGAGCTTTCGGCCCAGGCGCATCTGCAGCGCTTCTACGGCAGTCACGGGTTTGAGCCCATCGGCGAAATCTATCTGGAGGATGGAATTCCGCACGTGGATATGCGTCGCCCTGCCGCGCCTGCGGTGTAACCTTAGGCGTCGCAAAGCCTTGAAAATCCGGGTCCTGGAACCCATGTCACGGGTGATAAACCTGAATCCGGCTGAGTTTGGGAGGCTCCGGAGGCTGCGCGTTGTCAGCGGCCGCTAACCTTCCTATAACCCCAAGCAGGTCAGATACAGCAAGTTCAACCAGGGGACAGGCAGACCTGCCCCCCGAAGAAGGATGTCTTGATGCCTTGGAGCAACCAGAGCGGTGGCGGTGGCGGCTGGAAGGGGGGCGGCGGAAACGGCGGTCCCTGGGGCGGCGGCGGTGGCGGCAATAATGGCGGGCCGTGGGGTTCCGGCCCCAATCGCAACGGTGGCGGCAATCCCCCCGATCTAGAAGAGCTGCTGCGCCGGACGCAGGACCGCATGAAGACGGTTCTGCCGGGTGGCGGCGGCAACTTCGGTGTGAAGGGCATTCTGCTGGCAGGCGTCGTGCTCGCCGGCGGCTGGATGCTGACCGGCTTCTACAGCGTGGCTCCGGATCAGGTGGGCGTGGAACTGGTGCTGGGCAAGGTGACCGGCCAGACCCAGCCGGGCCTGAACTACAACTGGCCTTACCCGGTCGGTGAAGTCTACAAGCCCGAAGTTCTGCGCCTGCAGGAAATGACGGTTGGCATGCAGGAGCGCGTCTCCGGCGGCACGGTGCGTTCCGTGGATGTGCCGGAAGAAAGCCTGATGCTGACGGGCGATGAAAACATCGTCGATGCCGACTTCAAGGTTCAGTGGCGCATCAAGACAACGACCGAAGGCGTCGCCAACTATCTGTTCAACATCCAGGATCCGGAAGGCACCGTGAAGGCGGTGGCCGAGAGTGCCATGCGCGAAGTGGTGGGCAGCTCGGATATCGACGCGATCCTCACGGAGAACCGCGCGCCGATCCAGGTTGCCGTTCAGAACTTGATGCAGACAACGCTCGACCAGTATCAGGCCGGTATCGACATCGTCAGCGTGCAGATGCAGAAGGTTGACCCGCCGCAGCAGGTCATTGATGCCTTCCGTGACGTGCAGGCCGCCCGTGCGGACCAGGAGCGTATCCAGAACGAAGCGCAGACCTATGCGAACCGCATTGTGCCGGAAGCACGCGGTGAGGCGGCACGGGTCATCGAAGCGGCTAACGGCTACCGTGATCAGGTGATTGCCGAGGCCAATGGTCAGGCGCAGCGTTTTACCAAGATCTATGAAGAGTACCGCAAGGCGCCGGATGTGACGCGTGAACGCCTCTATCTGGAAACGATGGAGCGGGTGCTTGGCAGCAATGCCAAGATCGTTATCGACCAGAAGGCGGGCGAGGGCATGGTGCCTTATCTGCCGCTCAACGATCTCTTTGGCCGCGGAACCAGCCAGCCGCAGCAGCCGGCAGTGCGTAATGGCGGGGGACAGCAGTAATGAAGAACGGTGTTCTCGGTTTTCTCGGGGTTATCATTGCCCTGGCACTGACGGTTCTGTACCTGTCGATCTACATCGTCAATCCGGCGCAGCAGGCGCTTGTCCTGCAGTTCGGCAAGGTGATTTCCGCCACCCAGCAGCCGGGTCTGCATTTCAAGATTCCGCTGGTCCAGAACGTGGTCTACATCGACCGGCGAATTCTGGACTTCAACATGCCGCCGCTGGAAGCCATCGCCTCGGACAAGAAGCGTCTGGTGGTTGATGCCTTTGCCCGTTACCGCATCTCTGATCCGGTGCTGTTCTATCAGCGCGTCAACAACATCAATGCCGCCAACCAGCGCCTTTCGACGCTGCTGCAGGGCGCGCTGCGTGACGAACTGGGCCGTTCGACCTTCACCGCCGTGGTCCGTGACAACCGTTCCCAGATCATGACCCGCATCCGCACGCTGGTGACAACGGCAACGAGCGATCTGGGCATTGAGGTGGTGGATGTGAAGATCCGGCGCGCCGATCTGCCGGAGGCGAACAGCCAGGCCGTGTTCTCGCGCATGCAGACCGAGCGTGAGCGTGAAGCGACTGAAATCCGCGCCCAGGGTGAAGAGCAGGGCCGCCGCATCCGTTCGCGTGCCGACCGTGATGTAACGGTGCTGATTGCCGAGGCCCGCCGTGATGCGGAAATCCTGCGCGGTGATGGTGACGCGGAACGTGGCCGTATCTTTGCCGAAGCCTTCAGCGAAGATCCATCCTTCTTCACCTTCTACCGCTCCATGCAGGCGTATGAAGCAGGCCTGAAGGCCGGTCAGACGAGCTTCGTGCTGTCGCCCGACTCCAGCTTCTTCCGGTACTTCAATGATCCGGCAGGGGCTGCGGCAGCAGCGGCTGCACCTGTACAGATGCCGGTCCAGGCGCCGGCTGCGGGTGCTGCACCTGCGGGGCAATGAGCGATCTGATAACAGCCATTGCTTTGGCGCTGGCGCTTGAGGGAACCCTCTATGCGCTGGCGCCAGGGCGCATGAAAGCGATGTTGCGCAGCGTGCTCGATATGGATGACAGCGTGTTGCGCGGCGTTGGCCTTGCGGCCCTGGCTGCCGGTGTGTTCGTCATCTGGCTGGTTCGCGGTTGAAAGGCTTCTTTGCCTCTCGGAAATGTCATGGCGCCAGTCCGATTGCTGTCGAACTGGCGCCATGTTTGCATATATCGTTAGAGTGATTTCGTGACCCGGGCATCTGCCCGCCCGATGGTATGGAGGAAAGCGGCCGATGGCCCGTATTTTCAAAGCTCAACACCTCTCGCGCGGCGCCCGTGTGGCCGCAGCGGCGATGATGGCGGCCTTTATCGCTGTGTCTCCGGGCCACGTCGCGCTGGCACAGGGGCCAGCCTCCGTTGCCGACCTCGCGGAAGGCCTCGCCGATGCAGTGGTGAACATCTCGACCGAGCAGACCGTTCAGGCCCGCCGGTCGATCCCGATGCCGAAGCTGCCGGAAGGCTCTCCCTTCCAGGAGTTCTTCGACGAATTCTTCAACCGCCAGAACAACGGTGAAGGCGGTGAGGAGGGCGAAGGCGGCGGTTCGCCGCGCCGTGTTCAGTCGCTGGGTTCCGGCTTTGTCATTGATGGCACCGAAGGCATCATCATCACGAACAATCACGTGATTGAGGATGCGGACGAGATTACCGCCAATTTCAATGACGGCTCCAAGCTGAAGGCGGAAGTCATCGGCGTTGACGAGAAGACCGATATTGCCGTGCTGAAGGTGACGCCGGTGAAGCCGCTGAAGGCGGTCGAGTTTGGCGACAGCGAGGTGATCCGCGTCGGTGACTGGGTGATGGCCATCGGCAATCCCTTTGGCCTCGGCGGCACGGTCACCGTCGGCATCGTCTCCGCCCGCAAGCGCGATATCAATGCCGGGCCCTATGACAACTTCATCCAGACGGACGCTGCCATCAACCGTGGCAACTCGGGTGGCCCGCTGTTCGACATGAATGGCAAGGTCATCGGCATCAACACGGCCATCATTTCCCCGTCGGGCGGCTCGATCGGCATCGGCTTTGCCATTCCCTCCAACACGGCCACCGCCGTGATTGCGCAGCTGCGCGAGTTCGGCGAGACCCGCCGCGGCTGGCTGGGCGTGCGCATTCAGGAAGTGACCGACGAGATTGCGGAAAGCCTGGGCATGGACAAGGCCATGGGCGCGCTGGTTGCCGGTGTCTCTGATGACGGCCCTGCAGCAGCTGCCAAGATCCTGCCTGGCGATGTGGTCGTCGAGTTCGACGGCAGGCCGGTTCCGGCGATGCGTGACCTGCCGCGCATGGTGGCCGACACGGCCATCGGCAAGGAAGTGGATGTTGTCGTGCTGCGCAAGGGCGAGCGGGTGACCCTGAAGGTGACGCTTGGCCGCCTTGAAGAGGCAGATGCATCGGGTGTGGCCGAGGAAGAGAAGAAGCCGGCTGAGGAAGAGCAGAAGACCAGCGAAGTGCTGGGCATGAAGCTGGCGGTGCTCGACGATGCCTCGCGCGAAAAATTCCAGATCAATGCGGAGGTCCAGGGCGTTGTCGTGACCGAGGTGATTGCTGGCAGTTCTGCTGAGGAAAAGCGTATCCAGGCCGGCGACACCATCAAGGAAGTTGCCCAGGAACCGGTCAAGACGCCCGAGGAAGTGGCTGCCCAGGTCGAGAAGCTGAAACAGGATGGCCGGAAGTCCGCCCTTTTGCTTCTGGCCAACCCGGCAGGAGAGCTGCGCTTCATTCCGGTGAGGATTGACGAACAGAAGTAGAATCAAGCTCTTGGCATTTTTGCCGGCAAAGGGCGCGGACCTGTTCCGCGCCCTTCGTTTTATGTCTGCAACCCATGGGTGTTGCAGGGTTGCGTAATTGTCATTATTGACGCTGCGTTATTTTTCGTTTGAAGGATATTTTTTACGAAACGTATAGCAATTTATACGAGTGTTCCCCTTGTCAAGGGTTCGCTTTACCGGCTGCGCCACACTGAATTGGCGCAGGGGATGTTTGGAGTGGCGTTTGTCTGAGGCAGGAATTCCAGATGGGGTGGGTTCTGGATGCGCTTATGGTCTTCATTGCCTGTCCTCCTGCGGTTTCAGCGCCTGCGCATTGCCGTCGCCGGATTTGGCGGCGTTCTTGTTCTCCTTATCCTGAGCCTTGGACTGGTCAGCATCCGGCAGATGCAGGCGGTCTCCGGCGGCATGAATCTGATGAGCCAGGCTACAGGTCCGCTCTATGTGGATGCCCTTCGCGCAACGGCCAGTGTCCAGCAAATTGCCGGGCTTTCGCGGACATTGATTGACGAGTGTTTTTTCCGCACGGGGGGAGATCCGGCGCTCGCAGCCTTCAATCTGCGGGCCGTTGATTATTCAGAGCTTGATGCGCTTGAGGTGTCGATCCGGCAGCGCAATCTCGAGACGCTGGGCCGGGATGCAATCCGGGCGCGGGATGACTTCAAGAAAATTCAGGGCGAGGTTCTTGCCGTCTGCGACCAGCATATTCTGAACTCTCAGGAGCGCAGGCGCGTCGAGGAGCGGCTCCGCTTCAATTTCAAGCGCGTGAATGCAACGCTGGACAGGCTGCTGGAACAGGTGGACGGCGCTGTCGCGCTTGATGAGCGCAGCATGCGGGAGATGATCGGCAGAGCCGATGGTCTTGAGGCGGAGAGGGTGCGGCTCGGGTCCGCCATGGTGGAGAACTGGCCGGTTATTCGTCTTGCCTATGACCTGCGCAAGGAAGTGGAACGGTTCGACGATAGCCTGCTGGGGGATTGGTATGCTGCAGGCACACGCAATCTTGGCGAAGCGCTCCAGAACCAGAGTCTTGCAGCGCAGGGCATTGGAGCGATTTCCCGCCAGCTGATGCCCTGGCTGGAGGCCCAGTCTTCTTTCTCCCGGACGCGGTCCTTGCGGGATGCAATCCGCGCTGTCTCCAATGAGGTGGATACCGGTGGTCCACTTGAGGCCGTGCTTCAGCAGGCCATGACGATTGACCGGGCCCGGACCGATGTGATGCGCCTGCTGCGCCTATCTGAGTACCGGCTGACGAAGTCGGTGCAAAAACTGGCCATCTGGGCACGTGAACAGAATGAGGAAACCACGGCGATGATCACCCGGCGCATTGATGCCGGGATGTTCACGATCCTCGCCGTGGCTGCCTTTGCCTGTTTCGCCTGTATTGGCGCCGTGTTTGCCTTCGGCGCCGCTGTTGCAAGGCCGGTGGAACGCCTGACGAACCACGCCAGGGCTCTGAAGGACGCGGGCGATGTCATTCACCCTGTTCCGGAGGATCTGATCAGGCGCCCGGACGAAATCGGAGAATTGGGTGCGGCGTTTGACGGACTGATTCAATCTGTAGAGGCTGCGCGGCAGGATCTGCTGGCCTCGTCCCGCCAGGAGGTGAAACAGCAGTTTGACCGGCTGTCTTCTGCGGTGGAGAGCATTCCGCAAGGAATTCTGATGTGCGGGCCGGATGACCGGGTGATCCTGGCCAATGGCAACTTCCGTGCGCTGTTTGATCTGCCGGAGGAGGCTGTCCTGCCGGGCACCGCGCGTGCCGGGGTCGTTGCGGCCTGCATCGGCCGTGGGGCACAGGTGATTGCCGATGAAGGCCCGCAGGATCAGAGGCTCGCAGCCGGGCTGCAGGTGACCCGCAAGCGTATCGTTCAGGTGCGGGACGAACGGACCATTGTCGTCACCATCGCCAGGACGGAAGAGGGCGGCTCTGTCGCTGTCTATGAAGACGTGACGGAGCGCCAGCGGCAGGAGCAGCGGATTGCCCACCTTGCCCATCATGACGCCCTGACAGGCCTTGCCAATCGCATTCTCTTCCGGGAAAAGGCCGAGGAATATGTCGCCCGCAGCCTTGCGACCGGCCAGCCGACGGCGCTGCTTTATCTTGATCTGGACCAGTTCAAGACGGTCAACGATACGCTTGGCCATCCTGTGGGAGACAAGCTGCTTGTTGAAGTTGCTGCGCGGTTGCGGCAGGCAATCGGCGAAGAAGACCTTATCGCCCGCCTGGGGGGGGATGAGTTCGCCATCGTGCTGCACGGGCGCCGCAGCCCTGCGCAGGCAGCAGAAATGGCGGACCGGATCATCGGTGCCATAGGCCAGTCATTTGATATCGGCGGGCAGTGCATCTTCGTCGGCGTCTCCATCGGCATTGCCATTTCCCCGCAGGATGGAGAAGACGCGGACACGCTTCTGATGCATGCGGATATGGCGCTGTACCGGGCCAAGCAGGACGGGCGCAACATTCACCGCTTCTTCGAGGTGGCGATGGATGCACAGATCCAGCAGCGCAGGGAGCTTGAGCTGGATTTGCGCTCGGCTCTCGCGGCAGGCCAGTTCCAGCTGCATTATCAGCCGCTGTATGGCCTCAGCCACGGTCAGGTGGCGTGTTTCGAAGCTTTGATCCGCTGGACGCATCCCGAGCGTGGCAACATTCCCCCTGGCGAGTTCATTCCCGTCGCCGAGGAAACCGGGCTCATCAGCACAATCGGCGCCTGGGTTTTGAAACAGGCGTGCCGTGAGGCGTCCCGCTGGCCATCAGATGTGCGGGTCGCCGTCAATATCTCGCCGGTGCAGTTCCGCACGCGGACGCTGGTTCTGGACGTTCTGGCGGCCCTTGGCACATCGGGCCTTCCGGCGAGCCGGCTGGAAATCGAGATCACGGAGGGCGTGCTGCTGCAGGATACGGAAGCGACGCTCATGATCCTCGAAGAATTGCGGAGCCTTGGCGTGCGCATCGTCATGGATGACTTTGGCACCGGCTACTCCAGTCTGAGCTATCTCCAGAAGTTCCGCTTCGACAAGGTGAAGATCGACCGGGCCTTTGTACAGGACATTCATGAGGGGGATGACAAGCGGGCCGTTGTGCGCGCCGTCACCAGCCTTTGCACCAGTCTCGGAATTGAAACGACTGCAGAAGGTGTGGAGACGGCGGCTCAGCTCGACGCCTTGCGCCGGGAGGGCTGCTCGCAGGCACAGGGCTTCTTCATTGGCCGCCCCATGCCCGCTGCTGATGTCATGGACCTTCTGAATGCGGGTGACGCGCCACAACAGCAGGCCAGCGGCATGCCGCTGCGTATTCCGGCCTGAGCAAGAGTTGCCTCAGGCGGCGAAGTCCTGCTGCCAGTAGCCCTGAATGAACAGAAGCGCCGTCAGGTCACCATGATCGACGCGCATGTCCGCTTCTGCCGCCACCTTCGGCTTGGCGTGATAGGCAACGCCCACACCGGCGCGCGCAATCATGGCAAGGTCGTTGGCGCCATCCCCCACGGCCATGGTCTCTTCAAAGGCGAGGCCCTTTTCCGCGACCAGCTCCTCAAGCCGCTCACGCTTGGCTTCGCGGCCAAGGATCGGCTCGCGCACCGTGCCGGACAGCTGGCCGTCCGCATGCTCCAGAATGTTGGCGCGGTTCTCGTCAAATCCGATGCGCTCTGCCACCGGGCCGGTGAACAGGGTGAAGCCGCCTGAGACCAGCGCGCAATAGGCGCCATTGGCCTTCATCGTGCGCACCAGCGCAACAGCACCGGGCATCAGGGTGATGCGCTTGTCCAGGACATCGCTCACCGCCGCGACCGGCAGGCCCTTGAGCAGGCCGACACGCTCGCGCAGGGCAGGCTCGAATTCGATTTCGCCGCGCATCGCCCGTTCGGTGATGGCGGCGATATGGTCCTTCAGGCCAAGTTCTGCGGCCAGTTCGTCGATGCACTCCTGTCCGATCATGGTGGAATCCATGTCGGCGATCAGCAGCCGCTTGCGCCGGCCTTCCACAGGCTGCACAAAGACGTCAACCGTGCGGGGGCCGGCCAGTGCGCGCAGGCGGGCTTCCACGTCCCGGGCGGGCAGGTCCAGCCCCACGGAGAGATCGGCGGCAACGCCGGGAGAGAGAAGGGCAGGGGCAGCTGCACTGTTCAGCAGGCGGGCTGCTTCGGCCAGAAATGTGTCATCAAGGGCCGGTGAAGCCGGATTGGAAACGAGCGTGGCAACCAGAGACGGCATCGGGGAACCTCTTGAACGGGCAGAAGGCCGGAGCAACATGGCCGGAACAGCAAAAACTGCGATCCTGATAGCCGGGCCGACGGCCAGCGGCAAGTCGGCATTGGCCATTGAACTGGCCCGTGCCGCCAATGGCGTGGTAATCAATGCCGATTCCATGCAGCTTTTCCGTGAACTGCGGCTGGTAACGGCGCGTCCCTCCGCCGAAGACGAGGCACAGGTGCCGCACCGGCTTTACGGCTGCCTGCCTGCCAGCGAGGCCTTTTCCACCGGTGCCTATCTCGATCTGGTGCGCGGTGAGATTGAGGCAGTCCGGGCAGCGGGCAAGCTGCCGGTGCTGGTGGGTGGCACGGGGCTCTATTTCCGGGCGCTGACACAGGGCTTTGCCGAAGTGCCGCCGATTCCCGCCGGTATCCGGGAGCAGTGCCGGACGCTGGCGGCTGAAGGCGGCATTTCAGCCGTGCGGTCAGAGCTTGCCCCGCTGGATCCGGAAGCCGCAGAGCGGCTGATGGACCTCCAGCGCCTGACAAGGGCGCTGGAGGTGGTGCGGGGCACCGGCCGGACGCTGGCAGACTGGCAGGCCGAGGCGCATGGGACGCCGGTGCTGGGCCCGGAAGGGCTGGTGAAGGTGGTTCTCGCTCCGCCGCGCCCCTGGCTGCATGCGCGCATTGCGCAGCGGGCGCAGATGATGCTGACACCGGAAGGCTTTGCCGAGGTGGAGGGGCTGCTGGCGCTGGGGCTGCCGGATACGCTGCCGGCCATGCGGGCCATCGGCATCGCCGAAATTGGTGCGCTGCTGCGCGGGGACTGCAGCCGGGACGAGGCGCATTTCGCCCTGACGGTGGCCACCCGCCAGTATGCCAAGCGGCAGGAGACCTTCTTCCGCGGGCAACTGGCCGATTGGCCAAGACGGGACCCGCAGGCGCAGGGCATGGCGGCGTTGGTCCGCGAAATCATCAATGATTTCTGTGTGCTATAAAACTGTCAGGCAACTGTCGCCGGATTGTCGCCAAACAGCCCTTTAAAGCGCACAATCGCTCTCTATCTCCTCGTCCCGTCAAAAATAACGATGAGGACGAAGGGGGAATGCGCTATGCAGGATACCGTACTGGCAACACGCCGTTTACGCCTCGTGCCCTTCACGCCGGACGATCTGGATGAGCTGAAAGCGCTTCATGCGGATCCGGAAGTGAACGCTCATCCCGGCATCAACCACCGCTTTTCCAGGCGGGTACCCGACGATATCTGGCTGGCAAGCCGTCTCGTCGATTATGTGACCAGCCATGCGCTGCAGGGCTTCGGCATGTGGAAGGTGCTGGCCAAGGACGGCAGCTTCATCGGCCGGGCCGGGTTCGAGCCGCATGAGCCGACCTCTGAAATCAGCATGGAGGTCGTCATCGGCCGTCCGCACTGGGGGCAGGGGCTTGCCAGCGAGCTGGCTCCGGCGCTGGTTAACTGGTTCTTCCTCAACACCTATTACAGCCATCTGATCTGCCTCGCCGCCCGTGGCAATGCGGCGGCTCGCAAGGTGCTGCACCGGGCAGGCCTCTGCTGGAGGGAAACCCGCTGGTCCGCCGGCCGGCTCTGCGACGCCTATCAGATCCTAAACCCGTCGCTGCGGCGTCTGGTGGCGAACGGGTGAGACATCAGCCGTGCAGCGCGCGGCTGTCTTCCGGGGCTTCTGTGCGGTCTTCGAGGCCATAATCGCGGATGACGGCGGCAACGCGCAGCCGGTAGCCCGCGAACATGCGGGTCCGCCCTGCCGTCTGCGCCGCCCTGTGCCGGGCCAGGCTGCGCCATTCGGCAAGGGCCTCCTCATCGCGCCAGAAGGACAGGGAGACGAACTTGCCCGGTGTGGTCACGCTTTCAAAGCGCTCCACCGAGATGAAGCCGTCGATCTTTGACAATTCGCTTTTCAGGGCGCCCGCAAGATCAAAGTAGGCGGAGACATGCTCTGCATGCGGTTCGACTTCAAAGATCACGGCAATCATGGCTGGCTCCTCCCGGCTGGCAGATTGGACCTGGAGAATGGCACGGTTTGCGCCCGGATCAAGAGCGGAACGGGCACAGCAGTTTTTCCCTGCGGGAGAGCAAGAAACGGAAAACCCGGCACCGCATATGCGGCGCCGGGTCTTTAAGATGCCGTTCAGACGCTCTCTCAGCTGGCCTTGAGCGCGCCCGGGTTGGTGGACTGCTGGCGCAGGCTGAGGCGGTTCATGGCCGCCACATAGGCGCGGGCAGAGGCCACCAGCGTGTCGGTGTCGGCCCCCTTGCCGGTGGCGATGCGTCCATTGGCTTCGAGGCGCACGGAGACTTCCGCCTGCGCATCGGTGCCCTCGGTCACCGCATGCACCTGATAGAGTGACAGGGTGGCGTTGTGCGGGCAGATGGCGCGGATCGCCTTGAAGGTCGCGTCCACCGGACCATCGCCCGTGGCTTCCTTCGTTTCGTGGCGGCCGTTGATATCCATGGTGAGGATGGCCTTCTGCGGACCGCCGGTGCCGGCAATCACGGTGAGCGCAATCACCTTTGCGCCTTCGCCGGAGGTGGAGATTTCATCTTCGACCAGCGCCTCGATGTCCTCGTCGTAGACATTCTTCTTGCGGTCGGCGAGGTCCTTGAAGCGGCGGAAGGCCTCCTGCAGGGCGTTGTCGCCGAGCTCGTAGCCAAGTTCCTTCAGCTTGTCCTTGAAGGCATGGCGGCCCGAATGCTTGCCCATGACGAGCGAGGTGGCCTTCACGCCGACGTCCTCGGGGCGCATGATCTCGTAGGTCTCGGCATTCTTGAGCATGCCGTCCTGATGGATGCCGCTCTCATGCGCGAAGGCGTTCTTGCCGACGATGGCCTTGTTGTACTGCACGGGGAAGTTCGACACGGCCGACACCAGCTTGGAAGCGCGGGTGAGGAACTTCGGCTCGACGTTGCAGCCATAGGGATAGATGTCGGAGCGGGTGCGGATCGCCATGACGATCTCTTCCAGCGCCGCATTGCCGGCACGTTCGCCGAGGCCGTTGATGGTGCACTCGATCTGGCGCGCGCCGCCAGCCACACCGGCCAGCGAGTTGGCAACAGCGAGGCCGAGGTCATTGTGGCAATGCACCGAGAAAATGGCCTTGTCCGCATTCGGCACGCGGGCGCGGATCTGGGCGAACATGTCGCGGTATTCGTCCGGCGTCGCGTAACCCACCGTATCGGGCAGGTTGATGGTGGTGGCACCGGCCTTGATGGCGGCTTCCACCGTGCGGCAGAGATATTCGATCGGCGTGCGGGTGGCGTCCATGGCCGACCATTCCACATCGTCGATGAGGTTGCGGGCGCGGGTCACCGTGTCGGTGATGATGGCCAGCACCTCGTCCTCGGTCTTGTTCATCTGGTATTTCAGATGGATCGGCGAGGTGGAGACGAATGTGTGGATGCGGCCGCGCCCGGCAAAGCGCACAGCCTCGCCGCAGCGGTCGATGTCGGCGTGGATGGCGCGGGCGAGACCGGCAATGACGGAGCGCTTGGAGCGCTTGGCAATCTCGCGCACGGACTCGAAGTCACCGTTGGAGGCAATCGGGAAACCGGCTTCGATGATGTCGACGCCCATGTCGTCGAGCAGTTCTGCCACCTGGAGCTTTTCTTCCAGCGTCATGGACGCGCCGGGCGACTGCTCGCCATCGCGCAAGGTGGTATCGAAGATGAGGACCTGGTCCTTGGAGCCGGTGGTGGTCATGGGTGTTCCTTCCCTTGGTGTCTCCCGCCAGCCCTGATGTCATACCCTTGGTAGCGGGGTCTCGGACGGGAGCGATCAGACGTAATCGGGTGAGTTCGCTATCCCCTGAGAGCCCGCCCGCGCATGGGGCAGCCGACGCTCAGGGGCATCTAAGCAGAAGCAGCTTGCCAAGCAGAAGGGCGCGCGCGGAAAGGCCGCCACGCAGAAGCGCGGTGGTCTTGGAGCCAGTCATGTCGCAAGCGGCGATCATGAAATTCAGGGCCTTTCCCGTGCCGGCAGGGCGCCGGACATGCGTTAATTGCGAAATTGTGTAGCGGATGGGGCCGCCTCACGCAAGAGGGGAGTTCCCCTCAAACGAAAAGCTCGCCCCTTGCAACCAGAACGGCCTGCCCGCCGATGCGCACGGCATGGAGCTTGCGCGCGGCAATGTCGATCTCCAGATCGATCAGCGACGGGCGGCCCATGAAGAAGCCCTGCTCGATGCGGATGAAGTGGGTGCCGTTGGGAAGCGCGTCGTAGAATTGCACGACACCGGCAAAGGCCGCCGCCGCCGAACCCGTTGCCGGATCTTCCGGCACGCCCATGCCCGGCGCAAACATGCGGGCATGGAAGCCACTCTCGTTGGAGCGGGTTTCGCGGCAATAGACATAAGCGTTGTTGTGGTCGTCATGGCCGAAGGCGGCGGCCCAGCGGCTCTGATCCGGCTTCGCACGGGCGAGGGCTTCCAGATCCCGCACCGGCACATAGGTGTAGGCAGGGCCCACCTTGAAGCGGCTGGGCGTGTGATTCTCGAAACCGATCTCGGATACGTCCAGCGACAGGGCGGCGGCGATCAGCTCCGGATTGACGGTCGGTCCGGCCGGTTCCGGCAGCTTCGGCACGTCAAATTCGGCAAAGGCGGCCGCGTTTTCGCGCAGGATGACGGCGCAGCGCACCGGCCCGATCTTTTCCTTCAGCACCACCACGGCATCCTGCTCGCCCTTCACCTCGCCGAAGCGCTCGATGGCGAGAAGCACAGCCGTGCCGACTGTCGGATGCCCGGCGAAGGGCAGTTCGGATTCGGGCGTGAAGATGCGGATGGAGGCGGACTGGCCGGGATTTTCCGGCGGGAAGACGAAGACGGTTTCGGACAGGTTGAACTCGCGGGCAATCACCTGCATCTGCGCGGTTTCGAGGCCTTCGGAGTCCAGAACCACGGCCAGCGGATTTCCGGCCAGCGCCTTGTTCGTGAACACATCAAGCACAGCGTAACGGCGTCCCATCAGCAATGTCTCCTGCAAGTTCCCCCGGCGGGCAGAGGCCGGTTCAAGATGAGGCCGGACTTTTGCATGGTTTCCGCAGCTTCGCCAGCCCGGCTTTTTCATCTTTGGTGAACGGGTGATTCACGATTTGGGCAGAAGGCTACGGGCAATCGCCCGTGCATAGCCCGGCGACCGGCGTCCCTTCAGGTCGTCAGCCTGACGCAGGATGACGATGTCCTCGAGTTCCTCTTCCGGGTCGGTTGCCGCATGGGCCAGCATCTGGGCGCGCAGTTCTTCAGCCGTGGCGTCAAAGGTCAGTTCCTGCCCGATGCAGATGCGCTGGCCGTCGAACAGGGCAAAGAGGGTGCCCTTCCGGGCGGCATCGATGTCGAGGCCTGCCTCCTCCAGCAGTTCGCGGGCGATGGAGCCCTCCACATCGACGCTGCCGTCAGACCTCAAGTCATTCAGATCGAGATTGCCGGCCGGCGGATAGCAGGACCCGTGGTTGGCGGTCTTCGGCCCCATGATGCCATAGAGGAGCGCGCCGTCGCTGCTGCGCACGATGGCCGAGCCGAACAGGTTGTAGGCCGCCCGGTCCGGAGCACCCCAGTCGCGCCAGGCCAGAAAGGAGGCGTAGTTCACCTCTGCGCAGCGGGCGGTGAGGTGGCCCCTGTCATGCTGCACCTGCAGCGTATGCAGCTTGCGCCCGTTCCACAGGCTGGGGTTGACACTGGTAAGGCCTTGCCAGTGGGCAGCGATGGCTTTGGCCTCGCGCGCCTCGAATGCCCAGCCTTGAGAGCGCGACAGGCGCATGGCGATGCTGGTCAGCGGCAGGAACTGCGGCTCGAAAGTGCGCTCCATCATCGGAATGGGCTGGTCCGGGGCCATGGTGGAGGGGCGCTCGCTCAAGGTCCGGTAGCCCAGATGATGGTAGAAGGGCGCGGCATGCGGGTCGCTCTCCAGCAGGATGCGGTAGATTTCCTGATCGCGCGCCAGATCCTCGATGGCCGACAGCAGCAGGCGGCCAAGGCCCTGGCCCTGATGCTCCGGTGCAACGAAAAGGAAGCCGAGATAGAAATGGTCCTGCCGCATTTCTCCGCCCGCAAAGGCAGCCATGCGCCCCTCGCGTTCTGCAACGATCAGAAGCTGCGAGGTGATGGTGGCAGGGGAGATGCGCTGCTCGGCGCGGAAGGCTTCCATTACTGCCGCCGGATAGCCCCAGGAGGCCTTGGCCCGGTGCAGGATCTGCGTCAGTTCCGGAGCATCGGACAAACGGGCGCGGCGCAGGCTGAGGCTTGGAAACACTGGGGAAATCCACGGATGAAAAGAACAAAAGGGCACACTATGGCTAGCGTGCCCTCTCGTGTCCTGCAAGTGCAGGACCCAGTCTCTCATGTCTGATGCCTGCCGTTACGGCTTGATGAATGTGCCGTTGCGCAGTTCCGTTACCGCCTGGATCAGTTCCTCGCGGGTGTTCATGACGATGGGGCCGTGCCAGGCGATCGGCTCGCGGATCGGAGCGCCGGAGACGAGCAGGAAGCGCATGCCTTCCTCGCCGGCCTGCACCACCACCTCGTCACCCGCCCCGAAGATCACCAGCGTGCGGTTGCCGGTTTCGTCGCGGATGTAGATTTCCTCGTTGTCGAGTTCCTTCTCCGTCAGCACGCCGAAGGGCTTGGAGGCATCGGCGAAGCGGCCTGCGCCCTCGAAGATATAGGCGAAGGCCTGACGGCGGGTGTCGACCGGCAGCCGCTTGGCGCGGCCCGGCGGAATGGTGATGTCGAGATACTGCGGGTCGGCGGCAATGCCGTCCACCGGCCCGCGGCGGCCCCAGAACTCGCCGCAGACGACGCGCACGATGGTGCCGTCATCATCCTGAATGACGGGGATGTCCTTGGATTCGACGTCCTGATAGCGCGGCGCGGTCATCTTCAGGTTCGACGGCAGGTTGGCCCAAAGCTGGAAGCCGTGCATGCGGCCCTTGGCATCACCCTCCGGCATTTCCTGATGCATGATGCCGCGCCCGGCGGTCATCCACTGCACATCGCCCGCCCCGAGCGTGCCAGTGTTGCCGAGGCTGTCGCCATGGTCAACGGTGCCGGCCAGAACATAGGTGATGGTTTCGATGCCGCGGTGCGGATGCCAGGGAAAACCGGCGAGATAATCGCGCGGGTTTTCATTGCGGAAGTCGTCCATCATCAGGAACGGATCGGTCAGCTCCGGGTCCTGAAAGCCGAACACTCGGTGCAGATGAACGCCTGCGCCTTCCAGCGCAGGGGTGGTGCCAGAAATCTGGCGGACGGGACGGATGGACATGGCAGCCTCCGGATATCTTGTGAAGTTGTCCTGAAGATAGGCCGCGCCGGGGCAGGGGCCAAGGGCGCGTATCCATACACAGTGTTCAGTCTGGGTGAACGGCGCGGTGAACGGTGAAGTGCTGCAAATTGCGGCAAAGGGGTTTAAACAGGAGTGCAAAGTGCACATATCCTGCGTCATCCTGCCACAGCCATTCCCTCCTGCACGGACCCCGCCATGCAACCGGCCATTTCCATCGAAGCCCTTTCCAAGATTTATGACAGCGGCTTTCAGGCGCTGAAGTCAGTCGATCTTTCCATCGGAAAGGGGGAGCTTTTTGCCCTGCTCGGGCCCAATGGGGCCGGCAAGACAACGCTCATCTCCATCGTCTGCGGCCTTGTGCGGGCGTCATCCGGGCGCGTGCTGGTCAATGGCCATGACACGGTGACCGACTTCCGTGCCGCCCGCCGTCTGGTCGGGCTGGTGCCGCAGGAACTGACGACCGAGTCCTTCGAAACGGTCTGGGCGACGGTCAGCTTCAGCCGGGGGCTCTTCGGCCTGCCGAAGAACCCGGGCCATATTGAGAAGATCCTGAAAGACCTGTCCCTGTGGGACAAGAAAGATTCCCGCATCATGACCCTTTCGGGCGGGATGAAGCGGCGCGTGCTGATTGCCAAGGCGCTGGCACATGAGCCGCAGGTGCTGTTCCTTGACGAGCCGACGGCGGGCGTTGACGTGGAGCTGCGCCGCGACATGTGGCAGGTGGTGCGGCGGCTGAAGGACTCCGGCGTCACCATCATTCTGACCACCCACTACATCGAGGAGGCCGAGGAAATGGCCGACCGGGTGGGTGTGATCAGCAAGGGCGAGATCATTCTCGTCGAAGAGAAGAACGCCCTGATGAGCAAGCTTGGCAAGAAGCAGCTGCGCCTGCAGCTGAACGAGCCGCTGGCAGCGGTCCCGGAAAGTCTGTCTGCCCATGATCTGGCGCTGGAGGATGAGGGCAGGGAGCTGGTCTATACCTATGACACCCAGGGGGAGCGGACCGGCATCACCAGCCTGATGAATGACCTGCGGGAGGCCGGCATCGCCTTCCGCGACCTGCAGACCCGGCAGGATTCGCTTGAAAAGATCTTCGTCAATCTGGTGAGGCAGTCCCAATGAATTTTCGTGCCATTCAGGCCATCTACATGTTCGAGATGGCCCGCACCCTGCGGACACTCTTCCAGAGCATCGTCTCACCGGTGATCTCCACCTCGCTCTATTTCGTCGTCTTCGGCGCTGCCATCGGCTCGCGCATTCAGGAGGTGGACGGCATCAGCTACGGCGCCTTCATCGTGCCGGGGCTGACGATGCTGTCGCTGCTGACGCAGAGCATTTCCAACGCTTCCTTCGGCATCTTCTTCCCGCGCTTCACCGGCACGGTGTTCGAGGTGCTGTCGGCACCGGTCTCCTATCTGGAGATTGTCATCGGCTATGTGGGGGCGGCGGCGACCAAGGCCATGCTGGTGGGGGCGATCATCCTCATCACGGCCAGCCTTTTCGTCGACATGCACATCCAGCATCCCTTCTGGATGGCGCTGTTCTTCGTGCTGACGTCGGTCACCTTCGCGCTGCTCGGTTTCATCATCGGCATCTGGGCGCGCAATTTCGAGCAGCTGCAGTTCGTGCCGTTGCTGATCGTCACACCGCTCGCGTTCCTGGGCGGCAGCTTCTATTCGATCCGTATGCTTCCCGAGTTCTGGCAGACGGTGACCATGTTCAATCCGGTCGTCTACCTCATATCCGGCTTCCGCTGGAGCTTCTACGGTCAGGCGGATGTGGGTGTGGAACTGTCGCTGGCAATGACGCTTTTGTTCCTTGCGCTTTGCCTCGGGGTGATTGCGTGGATCTTCAGGACCGGCTATCGCCTCAAGTCATGATCCGGCTGACAAGGTGAGAGAGTGCCCGGCGTGACTGCATCCGTTTTCCGTTCGACGGCCCCCTTGCGCGTTTTGCGCGCCGGGCTGGCCGGTCTTGCCATCCTGACGCTGGCCGCCTGCCAGAGCGCGCAGCAGGCCTCGCGCCCGCCCGCCATGGCCGCTGTTGCTGCGGTGCCCGCAGTGCAGGCCACGGCAGCTCCTGCGCCGCTCGCGGTGTCACTGGCGCCTGCCAAGGCGGAAGTGCGCGGCAAGTCAGTGCTGGTGCTCGATATGGCGACGGGGCAGGATCTGGACAGCTTCAATGCCGACGCACCGCGTTATCCGGCCTCGCTGACGAAGATGATGACGCTGTATCTCTTGTTCGAGGCGATCGACCGGGGCGAAATCTCCCTCGACAGTCAGCTTGCCGTGTCCGCCCGTGCCGCCTCCCGCCCGCCTGCCAAGCTGGGCGTGGCTGCAGGAACCTCGTTGCGGGTGGAAGATGCGGTGCAGGCGCTGGCCATCCGCTCAGCCAATGACATGGCGGTGGCGGTTGCCGAACAGCTGGCGGGCAGCGAGGACGCCTTTGCTGCCGAAATGACCCGCAAGGCCTTGCAGCTTGGCATGAGCCGTACCCGCTTCGTCAATGCTTCCGGCCTGCCGGACACCCGGCAGGTGACTACGGCGCGCGACATGGCAACGCTGGGGCTGGCGCTGCGCCGCCGTTTCCCGCAGCACATGCATTATTTCAGCGAGCCCTCGTTCCAGTTCCGGGGCCGCACCATCGAAGCAACCAACAAGCTGCTGGGCAAGGTGCCGGGCGTTGATGGCCTGAAGACCGGGCACATCGACATGGCCGGATACAATCTTGTCGCCACCGGCAGCCGCAACGGCCGCCAGCTTATGGTGGTCGTCCTTGGCGGGGCTACGGAAGCAGCCCGCGACAGGGAAGTGACCGCCCTGTTCGAGCGGTATTTCGCATCTGCCAGTGCAAGCCTGATGAACTGATCCCAGCTGCTGGCCTTGACGCCTGCAAAGCAAATGGGCCCGTCAATGACGGGCCCATTAGAGGTCGTTGACAAAGCCAGAGCTTCTCCTTTTTCGTCATGGTCGGGCTTGTCCCGACCATCTGCAAGCCATTGATTTGGTTAGATCCTCGGCACAAGGCCGAGGATGACGATGGAGAGGTCGAAGGTTTGTCAGCAGTCTGAAATGGGCCCGTCGGTGACGGGCCCATCATTTTGTTCGTTACGTCCTGACTGCAGGATCAGTTGCGGGTCTTGTCGACCAGCTTGTTCTTGCCGATCACCGGTGCGGGCTATGCCCGCACCAGTTTTGAAACGTGGACCGGCAAGCCCGGATCAGTTGCGGGTCTTGTCGACCAGCTTGTTCTTGCCGATCCACGGCATCATGCCGCGCAGCTTGGTGCCGACTTCCTCGATCTGGTGGGAGTCGTTCAGGCGGCGGGTTGCCTTGAACTTGGCGGCGCCTGCGCGGTACTCCTGCATCCAGTCGGAGGTGAACTTGCCGGTCTGGATGTCGGTGAGGACGCGCTTCATCTCGGCCTTGGTCTCGGCGGTCACGATGCGCGGGCCGGTGACATACTCGCCCCACTCGGCGGTGTTGGAGATGGAGTAGTTCATGTTGGCAATGCCGCCCTCATAGATGAGGTCGACGATGAGCTTCACTTCGTGCAGGCACTCGAAATAGGCCATTTCCGGAGCGTAGCCGGCTTCCACCAGGGTCTCGAAACCGGCGCGGATCAGCTCGACGAGGCCGCCGCACAGAACAGCCTGCTCGCCGAACAGGTCGGTCTCGCACTCTTCCTTGAAGGTGGTCTCGATGATGCCCGAACGGCCACCGCCAACGCCGCAGGCGTAGGACAGGCCGAGGTCAAGCGCGTTGCCCGAAGCGTTCTGGTGAACGGCCACGAGGCACGGCACGCCGCCGCCCTTCTCGTATTCGCCGCGCACGGTGTGGCCGGGGCCCTTCGGAGCGACCATCAGCACGTCAACGGTGGACTTCGGCTCGATCAGGCCGAAGTGGACGTTGAGGCCATGAGCGAAGGCAATGGCGGCGCCGTCACGGATGTTGGCTTCGATGTGGTCCTTGTAGATGTCGGCCTGCAGCTCGTCCGGCGTTGCCATCATCATCAGGTCTGCCCAGGCGGCAGCTTCAGCCACGCTCATGACCTTGAGGCCGTCAGCCTCGACCTTCTTGGCGGTGGTGGAGCCGGGGCGCAGGGCGACGACGATGTCCTTGCAGCCGCTGTCCTTCAGGTTCAGCGCATGGGCGCGGCCCTGCGAGCCGTAACCGATGATGGCGACCTTCTTGGACTTGATGAGGTTCAGATCGGCATCGCGATCGTAATAAACACGCATGGGTCTTCCTTTCTCCCGTTTATCCCTGCCGCAGGCCGTTGCCGGCTGCGGCGTTTTGCTTTCTCCGGCTTTCAGCGTCAGGCGCCGAACAGCCGGTAGAACCTGTCCACGGCCAAAGCGGCCTGTGCTTCGATGTCCTTCTCGCGCGGGCGCGGCGTATCGCCCAGCATCTGGCGGATATGCTGGTCGCGCAGCGCAAGGCCGTAGAGCACCTGATAGGCCTCCTCGGCATCATCGAACTTGACGAAGCCGCGGAACCGGCCTGCTTCCAGCAGGCTGCGGGCCCGGGCGGAAATGGTGTATTTGCCCTTGAGCAGCAAAAGGCGGCCGAGCCGGGAATCATCCCGGTTGGACTGACCGATGGCCAGCCGGTTCAGCGCCAGCGATGTCTCGCCGGAGAGAACCTCCAGCAGTTCGCGCACGAAACCGGTGAGATGGGCCTTGAAGGTGGTGGCGTCGGTGGCGGCGGCTTCGGAAGCAAAGTGCACCTTGCTGGCCTGATAGGCGACAACGGCCGCAAGCAGGCCGTCCCGGTCACCGAACCACTTGTAGAGGCTTTCCTTGGAGCAATTGGCACTGCGGGCAAGGCCTGCGGTCGTCAGGGCCTTCTCGCCGCCCTCGACCAGCAGCTTCAGCGCGCATTCCAGCACGGCCTGCTGGCGCGGGGAAAAGGCGGCTGCCTCTTCCGGCAAGCTGTCGTGAAGGTCTGCACTGGCCAAGGAACTACTCCGGAATTTCTGTACCGTACCGTACGGTTCATGGTTCTAGGCGAGTGGAAATGTGCCGTCAAGAGGCGAAGAAGGGGATGGGGGCGGAAAGTGAGGCGTGCCATTTCTGGCCCGCCTCGTCTTCAGGGTCAGATGACGACTTGCGTGCCGATCTCCACCACGCGGCCCGTGGGCAGGCGGAAGAAGCTGGTGGTGCCGGCAGCGTTGCGGGCCAGCTGGATGAAGACCCGCTTTGTCAGGCTGGTGAGGGGCGGGGCGGCGGCGGGAATGAGCGTGCGCCGCGAAAGGAAGAAGGAGGTCGACATGATGTCGAACTTGATGCCCTGCTTCCGGCAGGCCTTGAGGGCCCTGGGAATGTTGGGGTCTTCCATATAGCCGAAGTTGACTGTGAGCAGCTTGAAGTCATCATTCAGCGGTGTGATCTCCACCCGGTCGTCTTCCTCCACATGCGGCACGGGCTGCGTTTTCACCGTCATGATCAGGTTCTGCTGATGCAGCACCTTATAATGCTTGAGGCTGTGCAGCAGCGAGGTCGGCGCACTCTCCTGGTCGCCCGTCATGAAGATGGCGGTGCCGGGCACCCGGTGCGGCGGGCTTTTTTGCAGCGAGGCAGCAAGGTCCGCCAGCGGGATTTCCATCCGGCGCGTCTTCTCGAAGAGCTTCCGGCTGCCCCGTGTCCAGATGGTCATCACGGCGAGAAGCACTGCCGCCATGAACACCGACACCCAGCCGCCATCCAGGAACTTCAGCATGTTGGCGGTGAGGAACGTGGCGTCGATGGCCGCGAACATCAGCGTGACCAGCAGGACCGCCGGCAGCGGCCAGCCCCAGACGCCGCGCATGACCAGCGCCAGCAGCAGGGTGGTGACCAGCATCTGGCCTGAGATGGAGATGCCATAGGCCGCCGCAATGGCATCCGACGAGCCAAAGCCCAGCACCAGCGCCAGAACACCGGCGAGCAGCAGCCAGTTGACCTGCGGCAGGTAGATTTGACCCGACTGGGTCTCGGACGTGTGGATCACCGTCAGGCGCGGCAGCAGATGCAGTTGCGCGGCCTGCCGCGCCATGGAGAAGGCGCCCGAGATCACCGCCTGGCTGGCGATGACCGTTGCCACGGTCGCCAGCACCACAAGCGGCGTCTGGCCCCAGGCGGGCATCATCTCAAACAGCGGCTGGCTGATGGAGCCGCCGGTCTTGAGCAGATAGGCGCCCTGACCCAGATAGTTGATCACAAGGGCGGGAAACACCAGCACGAACCAGGTGTGGATGATCGGCTTGCGGCCAAAGTGGCCGAGATCAACATAGAGCGCTTCGGCGCCCGTCACGGCCAGAAAGGCTGCACCGGCCACCGCTAGGGCGACACCCTTGTGCGCCTGCGCAAAGGCAATGGCTTCCAGCGGGTTGAGGGCGCGCAGGATGGCCGGATCATCCATGACATGCCCCGCGCCAGCGGCGGCGAGGCAGGCGAACCAGATCAGCATCACCGGCCCGAAGATGATGGACACCCGGCCGGTGCCGTAACGCTGCACGGCAAAGAGGGCAATCAGGATGCCGGCCGTGATCGGAATGATGTAGTCTTCGACTGCAGGCAGCGTGAGTTCAAAGCCTTCGACGGCGGAGAGAACCGAAATCGCCGGGGTGATCACCGCATCGCCGAAGAACAGCGCTGCGCCGATGACACCGAGCGAGACAACGGCAAGGCGCATCCGTCCGGCGGCGGACTGGGCGAGAATGGCGAGCGACAGGGTGCCACCTTCGCCCTTGTTGCCGGCGCGCAGCACGATGAGCGCATATTTCAAGGTGACGATGACCGTCAGCGCCCAGACGATGATCGACAGGGAGCCGATGATTTCCGTGCTTGTGGGCGGTACGGTGCCGCCATTCGCCGCCGCCCGCAGCGTCTCGCGCAGGGCATAGATCGGGCTGGTGCCGATGTCGCCATAGACCACCCCGGCCGCGCCCAGCATGAGCATGCCGTGGCTGGATTTGGGAAGATGATCGTGAGGAAGACTTGTCCCGCCCTCTGGAGGGCCGCCGCTTGGGGTCATTGCTGACACTACCCCTGCTGTTTTGTCCGCCACCGGCTGGTGTCGAGCCGTCAGGATGAGCGGCAGAGCGGACATTGCGGAACAGGAAATGCGGGAAAGCGCGTCCGGTTCCGGTCGGGGCCATTATTTAGCCCAAAGTTTGTCAGGCGCACAGGTCCGGAAACGGGTATTCTTCAGTCCGGTTGTTCTCTGGAGTTGCTGATGAAGACGCCTGTCCTTGCCCTGTTTCTTGCCTTTCTGCCCGCCATGCCTGCCGCAGCGGCCAGCGCGGAGGATGTCTATCAGCAGGTCGAGACCATCCTCGGCGATGCCAAGGGCCTCGATCCGTTTCTGGAAGACGTTCGGCGTGCGCTGGTGACGGGCACGGGAGAAGAAGTGGCCGCGCTTGCTGCCTTCCCCCTGCCGGTCAACAACAACGGCACCTTCCACTCCGTTGAAACGGCAGATGAATTCATCGCCGCATACCCCCGGCTGGTGACTGAGGAGACGAAAAGCATCGTCGCGGAAGCCGCCTATGAGGATCTGCTTGTGACCGACGAAGGCGTCGCCATTGGCGATGGGGCCGTCTGGCTCAGCCCGGTGTGCGAGGACAACGCCTGCGTGAAGAGCTACTGGGCCATCGTCTCGATCAACAATTGATTCCCGGTTTACACCGCTGCCCGATGAGCTTGACACATCGAGCAGTGATTAAGTCCTTGCGATGCTGGAGCATTTTCAAGGCGTAATGCATCGGCATCGAAAGCCTTGGTATGAGGAGACAGGCAATGCGTATCGCTCCCTTGCATGCATGTGTTTGCGCCGTTGCAGCCTCTCTGCTAGCGGCTCCCGCTTCTGCCGCACCTGAGAACCGCTGCGGCTGGGTGGTCAACCCTACACCGGGCAACTGGTGGCTGACCGACCGGGACGGAGACTGGATTCTGGCCACGCAGGGCTCGGACCGGGAAGCGCTGGGCATGGAGAATATCGGCGATATCTCCGCCGGCGATTACCGCGCCGTGAACGGCAACTATGGCTATGCCTGCGGCTGCATGAAGGTGGAGACCGAAAAGGAAGACGGCACGCAGTACATCACGGCCGTTTATTCCTTCCGCCAGCTCAAACTGGCCCAATGCGACAAGGACAAATCCCTGCCAAAGGTGGAGTGAAACCAGCACCCGATGGGCTTGCTTTATAGGGTGTTCGGCAAGCCCCATGCGGAGCATTTGCCTCTCTCTGCGCGCTCTGATTGGCGGCGGATTACATCTTTGTCATGACCTATCCGTAACTTTGCGCGGCTCCTCTTCGGGTTTACTCCAGTGTCACCTCAGCGCTGACTGAGAGGTGGTCAAGGAGACCAGGATGAAAAGCCGTTTTCTGATTGCAGTTGCTGCTGCAACCCTCATTTCAACATCAGCATTTGCTGCCAGTTCGCCGCACTGGACCTACGAGGGCGCCGAAGGGCCTGCCCACTGGGCGGATCTTGCGAAGAATTTCGAGGTCTGCGAAGCGGGGCACGAGCAGTCCCCCGTCGATCTGACCCATGCGGTCAAGGCCGAGCCTGCGGATATCATGTTCCACTGGAACAAGGATGCCCATTGGACCGTGGTCAACAATGGCCACACCATTCAGGCAAACACGGAGGATGGCGGCACCATTGATCTGGATGGCAAGTCCTACGTGCTGCGCCAGTTCCACTTCCACACGCCGTCCGAACATGCCATCGACGGCAAGAAGGCACCGATGGAAGCCCACTTCGTGCATCAGGCCGAAGACGGCACGCTGGCCGTTGTCGGCGCGCTGATCGAGCCGGGCGGGGAGAATGACCTGTTCAAGGCCGTGATGGACAAGGCGCCTGCCAAAGCCGGTGAAGAAGTGAAGGTTGGCGCAGCGGATGCGGCAACGATGCTGCCCGGCACGCGGCACTTCTTCCGCTACGAAGGCTCCCTCACGACACCGCCCTGTTCGGAAACCGTGGTCTGGACGGTGATGAAGGAGCCGATCAAGGTGTCCGAAGCCTCGATCAAGGAATTCGAAGCCATCTACGCCGCCAACGCCCGCCCGCTGCAGCCGATCGGCCGCAGGTTCATTCTGGAAAAGTGATCCGGTGATCCTCGCCTGGACCGGCTGTTTGAGGCCGGTTCAGGCGTCGGGGGGATGGTCACACTTCCCCCATCGCCTTGCGGAAGCGCTGAACGCTGCCGGCGAAGCCGTGGATCAGGGCGTCGGCGGTGAAGCCGTGGCCGATGGACATTTCGCGGATGAAGGGGGCACGCTTGATCAGCGCCGGGATGTTTTCCACCGTCAGGTCATGCCCCGCATTGACGCCGAGGCCAGCGGCGCGGGCCGCTTCTGCCGTGGCTGCCACCTTGTCCAGCTCCAGCTTCGCCCGCTCCGGGCTGTCGTAGCAGGCGCCATAGGGGCCTGTGTAGATCTCGATACGCTCCGCCCCGATGGCGGCAGCCTCAGTTGCCAGCGCCGGGTCCGGGTCGAGGAACAGGGAGACGGTGACCGCCCATTCGCGTGCTGCCGTAATGGCTTCCTTCAGCAGCGCCTTGTCCGCGCCAAACTGCCAGCCGTGGTCCGAGGTGGTCTGGTCCGGCGCGTCGGGCACGAACAGCACCTGATCGGGCCGGGCCTTTTCCACCAGATCGAGAAAGTCCGGCGTCGGATAGCCCTCAAGGCACAGTTCCTTGTTGGGGAACCGGTCCTCGATCAACTCCGCCAGATCGAACACATCGCTCTTGCGGATGTGCCGCTCGTCCGGGCGCGGGTGCACGGTGATGCCCTTGGCGCCTGCCTCCATCGCGATCGCCGCCATGCCGGTGACGCTCGGCCAGGGCAGATCGCGCCGGTTGCGCAGCATGGCGATGGCGTTGACATTCACGGAAAGGCGGGAGGCAGTCATGGCGGGCGTCCGGCAATGGAATGAGGCGGCTGGTGCCGCAGAGTGCCGAAAATCGGCCGGAACGGCGGTCCTGTCAAACCGGATATTGCTGCGGTGACAAGAATTTATTGCGGCTGCTGAAGGGGCAAAGCCTCTCCACTGTCATCCCGGTTTGGCGCAAAGCGGCAAGACCGGGATCTAGTACACCCGGTTCAGGAGATAGCCGGTGCCCGGGATACTGGATCCCCACCTGCGAGGGGATGACAACGGAGGGACGGAGCTCTCCCCCCAAAAAAACAAACGGCGCGAGGCCATGCCCTGCGCCGTTCGTGTCTCATCAGATCTGATCCATCACACCCGGTTCAGCAGGCGGGCGCGGATGGTGCCGGGGAGGGCGCGGATTTCCTCGAGGATATCGACCGAGTTCTCCACCTTGCCGTCCACATCCAGCACCACATAGCCGGTTTCCTGCACCGTCTGCATGTACTGGGCATGGATGTTGAGGTTGTTGCGGGCGAACAGGTCGTTCAGCGCACGCATGGCGCCCGGCACGTTGCGGTGCACCTGGATGAAGCGGGTGGCATCCGTGCCGCGCGGCAGCTGCACCTGCGGGAAATTGACCGCGCCCACGGTGGAGCCCACGTCCGAATACTCGACGAGACGGCGGGAGACTTCCTCGCCGATGCGCTCCTGCGCCTCTTCCGTCGAGCCGCCCACATGCGGGGTCATGATCACGTTGGCAAAGCCGCGCAGAGGGCTGACGAACTCGTCGTTGTTCGACTTGGGCTCGGAGGGGAACACGTCGATGGCCGCACCGGCGATATGGCCGCTCTTCAGTGCGGCGGCGAGGGCGTCGATGTCCACCACCTTGCCGCGGGCATTGTTGATGAGGAAGCTGCCGGGCTTCATCTTCGCCAGCTCTTCGGCGCGGATCATGTTCCGCGTCTCGGCCGTGTCCGGCACATGCAGCGACACGATGTCGGAGCGCGACAGCAGCTCGTCCAGCGTGTCCACCGGCATCACGTTGCCGTGGCGCAGCTTGTCCACCTTGTCATAGTAGATGACCGTGAGGCCCATGGCTTCGGCCAGCGTGGCCAGCTGGGTGCCGATGTTGCCGTAGCCGACGATGCCCAGCGTCTTGCCGCGCACTTCGCGCGAGCCGGTGGCCGTCTTCATCCAGCGCCCGGCGTGGGCTGCGGTGGACTTCTCGAAGACGCCGCGCATCAGCATGACGATTTCGGCAATGGTCAGCTCGGCAACGGAGCGGGTGTTGGAGAAGGGTGCGTTGAACACCGGGATGCCGCGCTCGCGGGCGGCGGCCAGATCCACCTGGTTGGTGCCCACCGAGAAGCAGCCGATGGCGACCAGCGTTCCGGCCGCCTCGATGACTTCACGGGTCAGCTGCGTGCGCGAGCGGATGCCCACCACATGCACACCCTTGAGCGCCTCGATCAGCGCCTCCTTGTCGAGCGCCTTCGGCAGCATTTCGACATTGTGATAGCCGCTGGCGTCCAGCACAGCCTTCGCCGTGGGGGAAATGCCCTCCAGCAGCAGCCAGCGGATCTGATTCTTCGGCCGGGACAAACCGTTGCTCATGGGCTTCTAAGCCTTCCTTGTGGGACCTTGCGGTCAGCAATCCGAGAGGGGCGGGCCGGAACGGAAAACGGTCACCGGCTGGAGCCGGTGACCGTATATTGCGTTGCGGCGCGTGCGTCTATGGCCTTGCAGGGTTTGACAGGGCCTTTCGGGAGAAGCTTACAGCCCTTCGGCGCCGCGCTGGACGGCGGCGACGCCGGTGCGGGAGACCTCAACGAGCCCCAGCGGCTTCATGATCTGGATGAACTGCTCGATCTTCGAGGTGCGGCCGGTGATCTCGAAGACGAAATGATCCGTCGTTGCGTCGATCACCGTGGCGCGGAAGGCATCGGCAAGGCGCAGGGCCTCCAGACGCTTCTCGCCATGGCCTGCCACCTTCACCAGCGCCAGTTCCCGTTCCAGCGGCTTGTCGTTGCTGCCAAGGCGCGCCTGCACGGTGAGGTCGGTGACCCGGTGCACCGGCACCAGCCGGTCCAGCTGGTGGCGGATCTGCTCGATCACCATCGGCGTGCCGGTGGTGACGATGGTGATGCGCGACAGATGCGCCTCATGCTCGGTTTCCGAAACGGTGAGGCTGTCGATGTTGTAGCCGCGGCCCGAGAACAGGCCGATGACGCGGGCCAGCACACCCGGCTCATTGTCCACCAGGATCGATAGGGTGTGGGATTCGATCTTGTCGCTGACTTCGGCCATGAAATAGGCGGAAGGGGCGTTGACGTTCTGTGCGTTCATGACGGTTCCTTGCCTCAGACCAGTGCCTTGCCTGCCGAACCGATGGCATTGGCCACCGCTTCGTCATTGGCTTCATCGGGAAGCAGCATTTCGTTGTGGGCCTTGCCCGAGGGGATCATCGGGAAGCAGTTGGCGAGGTTCGCCACGCGGCAATCGAAGAGCACCGGCCTGTCGACGGCGATCATCTCGCGGATGGCATCATCCAGCTCGCCCGGCTTTTCGACGCGGAAGCCGACGCCGCCATAGGCTTCGGCCAGCTTCACGAAGTCCGGCATGCTTTCCATGTAGGAATGGGACATGCGGTTGCCATGCAGCAGCTGCTGCCACTGGCGCACCATGCCCATGTACTGGTTGTTGAGGATGAAGATCTTGACCGGCAGGTTGAACTGCACCGCCGTGGACATTTCCTGCATGTTCATCAGCACGGAGGCATCGCCCGCCACGCAGATGCTGAGCGCATCGCGGTGGGCAACCTGCGCGCCGATGCAGGCCGGCAGGCCATAGCCCATGGTGCCGAGGCCGCCGGAGGTGAGCCAGTGGTTGGGCGATTCAAAGCCGATGTACTGCGCCGCCCACATCTGGTGCTGCCCGACTTCGGTGGAGACATAGGTCTCGCGGCCCTTGGTCAGTTCGGCCAGGCGCTGCAGCGCATACTGCGGCATGATGATGTCGCTGTTGGGCGTGTAGGCAAGGCAGTTGCGCGCGCGCCACTGATCGATCTGTGCCCACCAGGCCTTGAGCGCGGCCGGATCGGCCTTGGCACCGGAAGAGCGCCACAGGCGGACCATGTCTTCCAGCACGTGGCCGACATCGCCGATGACCGGCACGTCCACCTTGACCACCTTGTTGATGGAGGAGGGGTCGATGTCGATGTGGATCTTGCGGGCATTGGGGGCGAAGGCATCGATGCGGCCGGTGATGCGGTCATCGAAGCGCGCGCCGATGCAGATCATGACATCGCAGTCATGCATCGTCATGTTGGCTTCATAGGTGCCGTGCATGCCCAGCATGCCGAGCCAGTTTGCGCCCGACGCCGGATAGGCGCCAAGGCCCATGAGCGTGGAGGTGACCGGGAAGCCGGTAAGCTGGATCAGCTCGCGCAGCAGCTGGCTGGCGTGCGGGCCGGAGTTGATGACACCGCCGCCCGTATAGAAGACCGGCTTCTTCGCGCTCGCCATCAGCTCGATGGCCTGGCGCACGGCGTTGAGGTCGCCCTTGATCTGCGGGCGGTAGCTCTTGTGCGCCGCTGCCGGGTTGGCGGTCGGGCCCTGATAGGTGCCGGTAGCGAACTGCACATCCTTCGGAACGTCGATCACGACCGGGCCGGGACGGCCGGAGGTGGCGACATAGAAGGCTTCATGGATGATGCGCGGCAGGTCGTTGACATCGCGGACCAGCCAGTTGTGCTTGGTGCAGTTGCGGGTGATGCCGACCGTGTCACATTCCTGGAAGGCGTCGGTGCCGATGAGATGGGTCGGAACCTGGCCGGTGATGCAGACCAGCGGGATGGAATCGAGCATCGCATCGGTCAGCGCCGTGACCATATTGGTCGCGCCGGGGCCGGAGGTGACCAGAACGACGCCGGGGCGGCCGGTGGAGCGGGCATAGCCCTCTGCCGCGTGGCCTGCGCCCTGCTCGTGCCGCACAAGGATGTGCTCGATGTCGTCCTGCTGGATGATCTCGTCATAGATCGGCAGTACCGCGCCGCCGGGATAGCCGAAGATATGTTTCACACCCTGGTCTTTAAGCGCCTGGAGCACCATGCCGGCTCCGGTCATCTCCCGTGTCATCGTCTGCTTCCTTGCCTTGGCTTCTTGATCCGAAATCTCTTGATCTTGCCGTGTTTGAAGTGTGTCCGGAGGGCTGGAACGAAAAAGGGCTCCCGAGGAGCCCTTGCTGCGCGCCAGCCTGTTCCGAACGGTATACCGTTCAGGCCGCGCGCGTTCCTACTACCAGAAGCAGCTGTGAAGCTGCGAAAATCTGCATCGCCATGGGGCGTCCCGCTTCCTGACTGCCGGTCTTGCTGTAAAGGCCGGTCATGACAAGTTCTCATCCCGCAGCCCACCCTCCGGCAGGTGCTGCAGTTGCGCTGCACACTAGTATTGGTGCCGAGGGTTGGTCAAGCGGAAATTCTGATTATTTCAACGGATGGCCTTTTGCGTTGCCGAAAGTTGCGGAAGGGCAGGGTGGGCTTTCAAATGTGGCGGATTTCTGCGGATTTTTGAGCGCCTTGAAAAGTTTTACACAGGCGCCACAAAAACTTCATCGAACCCTCTTGCATGTCCGGAAGGTGGTGGGTATACACCGCTCATCCGAAGCGGACAGGCGCTGACGCCGCCGCGACGAGATGGGTGTATAGCTCAGTTGGTAGAGCATCTGACTCTTAATCAGACGGTCCAAGGTTCGAATCCTTGTGCACCCACCATCTTCTTCCCTTGAAAATCTGAAGTAAGCTCCGCGCAAGCGTCGGCACTTATAAGGCCATGACTTAAGGGTTGCATGGCCTCTTTGATGCAGCCTTGAATGGATCGCCGGAGCGTGTGCTTGCATCTTCCTGCTTGTAACTATCGCGCTCGTTCCGGCCATGGTTTCGCGCGGAGTCCCTATGAAATCCTCTCTTGCAGCCGCTGCTCTGATCGCTCTGGGCAGCCTGCCTGCTGCCGCTGACACGCTGGCCGAAAAGCCGGATTGTGCGGCCGATCTCGCCTATGCTGTGACACTGCTCGACGAACTGCAGATCTGGCGCAGGATTGAGCCGCGCCCCGACATGGTTCCAGTCGAGGAAAACGGGCGTTGCGTGCTGCGCAAGGGGGGCTTTTCCTTTTTCGGAAAGGGGCTGCCTTATCAGATCGAAATGGATGAGGTGGTATGGGCCGTGACGTGGGGCGAGCCCGGGCGCGTATCGATACCACAGAAGCTTGTGCTGGACATCAAGAACAGCCAGCGCACACCGCTTGTGGCGGGCCTGGATGCTGAAATGGTGGAGTTGATCGAGAGTTTGGAGTCCAGTTCCTGGAGCCTTCATTTTGACTATGCGATAGGGCCGGATTGGGACTGGCTGGAGCTGAACCGTTTCGGCTTCACTGGTCCAACCGGTGATGCCGTCCAGATATCCGGACGGCTTCAGCTCGTCGAAGATACGCTGCCCCTGGAGCCAAATCAGGCGCATCAAGAGAAAGATCTTGGCATCAAGAGTTTGGAGCTTAAGGTGCAGGATGAGGGATATCTAGAAATAACGGCCCTTTCTACATTCAAGCGCATGCAGCAAAAATTGCAATGGCCGGAGAAAAGCTCCGATTTTTTTGTCAAACTATTGCTATCTGATGGGGTAAGGCAATTGCCCGAAGGGCTGGTGGATCAGCATAGTCGTTCAGCGCTTCTGGCCATGGTCAAAATGCTACCGCACCCTCATGGCATCATGCATTTTAAAATAAACTCCGAAACTGGTCTCTTCCTCAACGACATCGAAGCTCTTGAGGAGGGCGGGGAGGAGCCCTTGGTGGAGAGATTGCAGCGCGCGGGCATCACGATCTCCGCAAGGCATGAACCCGTTCTTCCCTGACCGGCCGCCGGTCTTCGTCCTCGCCATCCGTAAAAAATGCGATGCAGATCACGGATCTGCAGGGCGGGGGTGTGCATTGTCAGGACAGGCCGGAGCTTTCCGGCATTCTGGTTCTGATGACATGCATGTGGAGTTCCCATGAAATCGCTGTTCGCCACTGGCGCCCTGATCCTTGCGGGCTGCGTTTCTGCTGCCGGCAGTGCGCAGGCTGCGGAAATTGGCTGCGCTGCCGATGTGGCCTATGCCGCTTCCGTTCTCGAAAAGGCGGCGACTGAGCGCGCCGGTGCGGCGCTTTCCGCGATGACGCCGGTGGAGGAGAATGGCCGCTGCATTCTGCGGGATGTTTCCCTGCCTTTGACCGAAGGGATGGTCACCTACACCATCGAGGCGGACGAGGTGGCCTGGAACGCGCAATGGGGGGAGGACGGCCGGGAGATCGCGCCACAGAAGCTCGTGCTGGAGATGACCGGCGCGCGCAACATCCCGATGTTCGAGGGCATGCCTGAGTCGATCTATCAGATGCGGCTGATTGGGGAGAGGAACCGCGGCAGTGTTCATCTCGACTATGAGCTGGACCCGGAGCGCAAGCAGCTGGCGCTGAACCGGCTTGAGATCGATATGGGCAGCGGCACCCGGATGCGAACGGCGGCGCGGCTTGAGGCGTTTGATCTTCCGGCGCTGCTGGCCGAGCCGGCGCAGATGGACAAGGTGGCGCAGATCCGGCTGCATGAGCTTGACCTCAAGCTTGAGAATGGCGGCTTCTTTGAATCGATGTCGGCGGTCTGGATTGCTTTCCTCTATCCGGCTTTCGGGGGAAGCCCTGAAACTGCCGTCGAGGCCGCGAAGCAGCTGCTGACGGAGCGGGTTGAAAAGCTCCCGGATCCGCTGGTGGATCAGGACAGCCGCAAGGCATTGGCCTCCATCATTGCATCCGTTCCTCATCCCGCCGGTCTGATGCATGTGAATGTCAGCTCGGTGAAGGGGATTTCGACACTGGATTTCGCGCCTCTGGCCGCGCTGGGGCCGGTGACCCTTGAGGCCCTGCTGCCCCATCTGGATGGCGTGAAGATCACCGTGCGCCATGATGACGTGCCTTCCTGCGTCTGCGAGAGCCGCTGGTAAGCCTGCGCAGTCTGATCAATGATTTTTCTTGCGCCCGGTCAGGCCCGCCTGTCCGGGCGTAATTTTTGTCCGGTAGTGTGAATTAAATCCTTGGTTGTACCTGGTTGCAAAGATCTGGCGGGCGGTACATGCCCTTCCGCCCTCCGCAGCTTCGCGTATTCAGGGTTGTGCGGGTGGTGTGTTTTTCATTTTCTTCTTATGCGTGTGGTGGCGTGCAGCCGATTCCTGATGGCTGCCCACCGGCAAATGTTCTTCTGATTTCAGGTTTTGAAACTGAATACGCGAGAATATCATGCTTAACAAAGTATTAAATTATTAATTTGTGGCTATAAAAAATCCCGCTAAGGTTGTCACGAAGGAATTTCTTCTGCGTCTATCCAGACAAGCCCAGAGGGTGAGAGGGTCTGCGTCGAAGACTTTCGTGGTTGAAACCGGGAATCGCGCAATGACGAGTGTTTTGCCTGCAAACGGATTATGGACCAGCTGGATTGATGACGCGCCTGTGCTGCGGCGCCGGGCGTTGCGCCTGACGAAGGGGGACAGGGAAGAGGCGGAGGACCTGCTGTCCTCCACCCTGATCAAGGCGATCTCACACGTTGAGCGTGCAGAGACCCATATCCGTGAACCGCGTGCCTTCCTGCTCTTTGCGCTCAAGAACGAGTACATCAGCAGGTTGCGCCGCAAGAACTCGGAGCGTCAGGTGCGGGATTTCTCGGCTGACATCTACGAGGACAACGACACGGGTTTTGCGGATGTGCGCCCCTCCCAGGAGCACCTGCTCTGGCAGCAGGAAATCCTGCGCCGGGTGATGACCGTCATGAATTCCCTGTCTGCCGAACACCGGCGGATTTTCGAGCTGCGCTTCTGCGAGGAGCAGAGCTACCGGGACATCGCCGATGTGCTGGGTATCTCGGAAGCGCTGGCGCGCAAGCGGGTGCAGACCCTGCGCCAGACGCTGAGGGCAGCCCTTGGTGAAACCGGGCAGGAGCACTGGAACCAGCCGCAGGAACGGGTGTCAAAAACCGCCCCCTCGCGGCCCTCACGGACGAAAGCCTGACGCGTCCAGATTTATGTCGGGTCATCGCAAACCGAACAGGAACAGGAAATGGCCGATCAGCTTGTAAATTCCCAGATCACCGATGCGGTCACCCAGACCAACGTGAAGGTGGTCGCCGAAGCGCCGTCCCAGGCCATCGCGAGCCTCTATCAGGTCAGCAGCCATGCGACGGGCCTGTCGATCCAGAATGCGGTTCACAGCCAGCAGGCTTTGAACCAGGTCATGACGGCGGTCGTCTCCAAGGCGGTGCAGCTGATCATGGAAGTGGGCCAGTAACATCAGGGCGGCGGTTTTTTCCAGTCCGTCCTTAGGTGCTCACAGGTGCTCCGGTCTGGCCGGGGCGCGATGAGGGAGCTGTGCCATGGCCACGAAAACGTTTCTGGACCGCCTGCGCCAGTCTGCCTCCGCCGCCGTGAGCGGAGCGGAGGGGAAAGGCAAGCAAAGAGCCTGGCGGGACGGCTGGCTTTCCGACTGGATCCACGGCGGAAAGCCGGCGGCAGACGGGCAGACTCAGCCGGATACGCCGGAGGTCAGCCCGCAAGGCGAAACCGGAGGGGCTTTGACGGTGCCCGTGGAGGCGAAGCCGCCGGTGGCCGGACATGCGCCCGCCACAGCTCCGGCCACGGCGAAGCCGGCTTCCCGCCTGTCCGCAAGGGCGCCTGATCCCGGAGATGCTGCTGTTTCGCGGTCTGCTCCGGCGGGGGGGCGGGTGCCCGGAAATGCCGGCGAAGGTTCGCCGGGCTCCGTTAACGTTAACACGAGCCCGTCCGGTCGGGCGGGTCTTACGTCCCAGACTTCGACCCAGCCCTCGTCCCAGACCTTGCGTCCGGTGAAGGGGCGCCCCGTCAACGGCAGGCCGGTGAACCTTGAGGCGGCCTTTGCCCCGCAGCTTGAGAAAGACCTGTCAAAGGAGAAAAGAATGCCTGGAGATCCGAATGCCCCGGTGGGCGCGACACCGCCTGACACTTCGGCGCTGAACAAGCAGATCGTGCAGGCGGTGAACTTCACCAACTATCAGAATCTGGCGAATGCGCCCGCCATGGTCATCACGCCGCCGGAGATGAGCGTCGGTCAGACGACCGCCATCGCGGTGCAGGATGCCGAGAGCTACATGAACGCCATCATGCAGATTGCGGTGGCCGGGCAGGCGGTGGCCATCAAGAAGGCGGCGCAGGGGCCTGCGGGCGAGTTGATCGCCGTGCCGCTGATGGCGGAAATCCAGGCCATGGTGCAGGCGGCCGTCGCCGTCTACGGCAGTGTCAGCACCACCGCCGGAACCTCGGCCTCCACGGTGATCGGCGACCTGAAGACGGCCGTGTCCTGAGGGCCTGCGAGCCGCTGAAATCCTGAAGAACAGGCACGGCGAGCGTGCCACAGAGGCCGGATCATGCCCGGCCGTTGGGAAGGTGTGTCATGGAACTGAGTACGGATGGCTTGTGCCGCGATCTGGAGGTGCTGATCCAGTGCTTCCTTGAAAACTGGGCCGAGGAGATTGGCCAGACCTGCGATGTGCCGGGAGAGGAAACCCTCTTCAATGTCTATCCTCAGGTCATCACGCAACTGTCCTGGGCGCGTACGGCGCTGGGACAGGCGGGCCAGTTGATGAGCCTTGCCGGTAGCGGCGAGGTGACGGCGGTCACCACCTGCGAGATGACAGCCGTGTTTGAAGCGGGGGACGCAACCGGGGCCGAACGCGGAGCCAGGGAGGCATCCTGCAATTCCGACAGCCTGATGCGCGATGCGCTTGCCTTCATCAGCCAGTCCATGCGCAGCACCGGCCGTTCGGCCAAGACCCGAAAGGAGAGCGAAAATGACGGACGTAGAGACCGGTGCCGGAGTTGAGCCCAAGGCTGAAACGGCATCCACGCAGCCGGACAGCCAGTCCGGCAGTCAATCAGGGGCGCAGCCCTCCGCACAGCCGCCTGCACAGGCTGCTGTGCAGTCTGCCACCGAGAATGCGGGGCAGATTCCGGGAGTTCCGGCACCTCAGGTGGACGTGATCAAGGTGACCCCGCCTGAGGTGCCCATTCCCGGGGTCAAAGTGCCTGTGATGACCCCGCCTGCCGGCCCTGCCTCCGGGGCTGATGCAGACAGTGGCCGCGGAGACGGGCGCGACGCCGGGCGGAGTGAAGGCCGTGGTGCGGGGCGCGGCGGGGATGAGGCCGCTGCAGCCGGAGCCTCCGGCCAGGCGGCAGGGGCTGCCACCGGCGAGTTCGTCCGAGATTTGGCCGGTAGTGGTGCGGATGGCAAGGACGCAGGCTCCGGCGGTGCTGCAACAGGGGCGCAGCTGCTGCGCCAGCTGCTCATCGAGCATCTGAAGGTCGCTGCCCTGCAGTCCGGCTATGCTCAGGTCACCCAGGCACTGCCGAAGGTTCTGGCGGCCGGGATCGAGGCAGGGCAGCGCAAGAAGGCTGCGGATCTGGCCTATGAAGAGGGGCTGGCGGTTGCGGTCAAGGTGCTGACCAGTGCCCGTGATGCGGCGAAAAACCTCTCAAGCTCCATTCAGGGCGAACAGGAGACGCTGGCCAAGCTGCTGGCCAACAACGAGGAACTGGTGAAGCTGCCGCCGGATGCGGTGAAGGCCCTGAGCGTGATGGAGCAGATCGGTCACAATCTGGCGACCCAGAAGGCCGGACTGTCGAACCCGGCCGTGCGGCAGGGTCTTCAGTATCAGATCGAGCAGATGAAGCAGCATCTGGCAGGAAATCCTCGCTGATTAGATCTTGATACCGTGAAACACTTGCGCCCTTGCGATTAAATCGCAGGGGCGTTTTGATTTGTATTTGTGTTCTGGGATTTAATTTGCACGGAACCTGTCACGCGAACTGCTAGTTGGCGTCTTTTCTTGTGCAGGTGATTGGCTGAACCCGGCCACGCCGCAGATCAAGGAGATGAATATGGCCGCACCCACTACCGTGAGCCCGATGATCACTGATGCCGTGACCCAGTCCAACGTGAAGGTTGTTGCCGAGTCGCCGGCAATCGCGCTGAGCACGCTCTATCAGTCCATGTCCCACTCGACCGGCATCATGTTCCAGAACGCTGTTGCCGCCCAGCAGCAGCAGAACTCGCTGGCCCAGGCCGCGACCAACCAGGGCATCATGCAGATCTATTCCGTCGACACGACGGCAGCTGCCGGTGCGACCGAGAAGGTTGCCCAGACGGGCGTGTCCGACAATCTGACCAGCCTTCTGACGGTGCTGCAGTCCTTCAGCTGACCACAGTCCGCCGGGGACGCACAGACCAGACCAGATTGGGGCCGGCTTCATGCCGGCCCTTTTGTCATGTGAAGTCCTGAGAAATGCCGGGGCGCTCTCTCACAGGCGCCTGGGATTGACGTCCTATGAGGTGTAGAGGGCCGCATGCGGTGCTGGCCCGCCTCAAGGAGTAAAAAGAGATGGCCGATCCTACCACCGTGAGCCCGATGATCACCGATGCCGTGACCCAGTCCAATGTCCAGGTCGTTGGCGATGCGCCTGCCGTTGCGCTCAGCACGCTGTACCAGTCGCAGGCCCATTCGCTCGGCATCCTGTTCGAGAATGCTGTCGCTGCCCAGCAGCAGCAGTACACCCTGTCCCAGGCTGCAGCGAACCAGGGCATCATGCAGATCTATTCCGTCAACACCACGGCTGCAGCCGGCGCTTCCGAAAAGGTGGCGCAGACGGGCGTATCCGACAATCTGACCAGCCTGCTGACCATTCTCGGCGCGCTGGGCGGCAGCGGCCGCTGACGGGGCAGCCTCCCGCTGGCGCTGTTGCCGGCGTCTGCCAGAACTGGGGCCGGCGTCATGCCGGCCCTTGCTTTGCATCCCGGCTGCACGCAGCCGTCGCTTGAAAGGCGGTGGAGCAGGGATACTCTGAACCTCTGTTGGCCATGAGGTTATCGGGGAGAGGCAGATGGAAGGTGCTGAAGCGGATGGGCCTGACATTTCCGCCTGGGAGGCAGGCAACACCGCCCAGCCCGTGCCCGAGCATCCTGCATCCCTGCGCAATCTGCTCCATGTATCCACCCATCACTCGACGGGCTTGCTTTTTGAGAACGCCCGCAGCGCGCAAGAAAACTTGAAGGCTCTGGAACGGGCTGCCAGATCGGGAACAGATGCTCCTGGAAGCCCCTATCAGGTGCCTATCGGCTTCAGCCCTGCTCTGATCGCGCCGCAGAGCGATGTGCCGGACAATATGCTCAGCCTGCTTACTGTATTGAACGCATTCAAAAGCCGGCCCTGAGAGGGGAGCGGAGCAAATTGCTCACGTCATCCACAGTCAGGGATTGAAAGATGTCCGATCTACCTCACACAGACGGCGGGATGGCGTCCTAAGGGGTGTAACGGGCCTGAAGCTTCAAAGGCCTGCTTGAAGGAGTGAATTACATGGCTGATCCTACCACCGTGAATCCGATGATCACCGATGCCGTCACGCAGTCGAACGTGAAGGTTGTCGGCGAAGCTCCGGCTGTCGCCATCAGCACCCTCTATCAGTCGATGGTGCATTCGACCGGCATCCTGTTCGAGAACGCCGTTGCCGCCCAGCAGCAGCAGAACTCGCTGGCGCAGGCCGCCGCGAACCAGGGCATCATGCAGATCTACACGCTGGACACGACGGCAGCGGCCGGTGCGACCGAGAAGGTTGCCCAGACCGGCGTTTCCGACAACCTGACCAGCCTGCTGACCGTTCTGAACGCTTTCAGCGGCGGCCGCTGATCCCTTTCCCGGACCTGAGGAGCCGGGATCACTGGAGCGCTGTCCTTCTCTTGCGGGAAGGGCTGCGCTCCCTTTTGCGTTTTGGCACCGGGCGGGTTTATAAGGCGCTTCAGAAAACACGACGGCGGCAGTTGCGCGCCGGATCAGCCAGGTTTGCCGCATGTATCTCGTCGCCGCCCTTTACAAGTTCGTTCCTCTGGAAGATTTCCGCGATCTGCGCGGCCAGTTGCTGGAGCTGTGCGAAAAACATGAGATCTGCGGCAGCCTGCTGCTGGCGGCCGAAGGCATAAACGGAACAATCGCGGGCACGGAAGAGAACCTGCGTCATGTGCTTGGCGTCATCCGTCAGGACCCGCGCCTGGCCGATCTCAACCACAAGGAATCCTGGGCCGAGCGCAAACCCTTCCAGCGCATGAAGGTGCGGCTGAAGAAGGAGATCGTCACGCTGGGCGTCGAGACCGTCGATCCGCGCAAGCGTGTCGGCTCCTATGTGGCGCCGGAGGACTGGAACGCCCTCATTTCCAGCCCGCACGTGCTCGTGATCGACACCCGCAATGATTACGAGTTCGCCTTCGGCACATTCGAGGGCGCGCTCAACCCCAAGACCCGCTCCTTCCGCGAGTTTCCGCAGTGGCTGAAGGCGCAGCAGGCGCTGGAGGGCAAGCCGAAGGTCGCCATGTTCTGCACCGGCGGCATCCGCTGCGAAAAGGCCACTTCGCTGCTGCTGGACATGGGCTTCGAGGACGTCTTCCACCTCGATGGCGGCATCCTGAACTATCTGGAAAAGATGCCGGAAGAGAAGAGCCTGTGGTCCGGCGAATGCTTCGTCTTTGACGAGCGCATCGCCGTCGACCACAGCCTCAAGGCCACCTGGGGGCGCAACATCCCCGAAGAGGCCAAAGACTTCGTCCGCAAGCCGGACGTGGAGGATCTGCCTGCGGAGGGCTGAGTTTCAGCCCTTCGCGCCAAACCGGTAAGACGGCAGGCCTGTCAGGCCGGGGCGCAGGTGGAAGAGGCTGCCGGACTGGGGCGCGGCTTCGATGCTGGCGGCATCATCCGGGCGCAGGCTGGTGATGACGAGATCGGCCAGCTCCGGCCCGCAGAAGCAGGGCATGGTCGGGCGCGGCACGGGCAGGGTGAATTTCGCCAGAAGCGCGCCTGACGGCGAGAAGCAGTTCAGCACGCCGGCCGAAACGCCTGCACTCCAGTAATTCCCCGAAGAATCGACTGTGGCACCATCCGGGCGGCCCGTCTCGTTGGTGAGCTGGGCAAAGCGGGTGCGCTCCGACACGGCGCCGGCCGCCGGATCAAAGCGCCAGCGGTCCACCCAGCCGGGGGAACTGTCGGCGTGATACATGGCCCTGCCGTCCGGAGACCAGGCGAGGCCGTTGGAGACATGCACACCGTCGAGGATCTGCGTCACCTTGCCATCTGGTGCCACTCTGTAGAGCCCCGCAACCGGCTGGCGCGGCGAACGGTTGTCCATGGTGCCGACCCAGAAGGCTCCGTCCGGCCCTGCCTTGCCATCATTGAGGCGGGTATGCGGATTGTCCGCCTCGATGCTGGCGATGGCTTGTTGCGCGCCGGATTGCGGATCGAACAGGACCACCTGATCCCAGACGGCCACAATCAGCCGCCCATCCTCACACAGCGCAAAAGAGCCAACTTCCTTGGCGAAGGTCCAGGTTTCCAGTTCACGGTTCTTCCAGTCGAGAGCGTGAATGGCCTTGCCCTTGATATCGGTGAAGAAAAGCTTCTGGCGGCGCTCATCCCAGGTGGGGCATTCGGCCAGCGCGAAGCGGCCATCGAGCAGACAGGTGATTTCGGCAGTCAAGAAAGGCTCCGGATCCATGGATGCGTCGTTTGCGCGCACTATAGGCGGAAGGAGCTGTTGGCGTCGACCTTGCAGTGGTCAGCCGGTGCTTCGGTGGGTACTGTCCAGTGGAAAGGCGGTCTTGCGGACGATCGGCCGGATGGCGAAGGAGGATTTCATCCGCGAAACGCCGGGCAGCCGTGCCAGGGTTTCGCGGTGCAGCCGCTCGAAGTCGTTGGGGTCCTCCGCCGCAAGCCGGAGCAGATAGTCCGCATCGCCGGCCATGAGGTAGCATTCCATGATCTCGGGGGACTGCCCCACGGCCTGCTCGAAGGCGAGAAGGACCTCATTGGACTGGCCCGTAAGGGAGATTTCGACGAAAACATCCATGCGCCGCCCAAGCTTGCGCTGATCAAGCAGGGCGGCATAGCGGCTGATGATGCCGCACTCCTCAAGCGCCCGCACACGGCGCAGGCAGGCAGATTGTGAGAGGCCGATTTTTTGTGCCAGATCGGCGTTTGGCATCCTCCCGTCCTGCTGAAGCAGGGTGAGAATACGCTTGTCGATCCGGTCTAATTTCATCGCGCCTCGCAGAACATGCGGAATATACCGCCCAAATTCGCATTGTAATGCAAAAATGCCGCTTACGCTGCAAAGAACGCAAGCCTATTCGATCACATCTCCTCTAGTGTCATCGCATAAATCCTTACCAGAGAGGAATAAACGATGCGCATTGGTGTGCCAAAAGAAATAAAGAACCATGAATACCGTGTTGGTCTGACGCCGGACAGCGTCATGGAAGTTGTGGCTCATGGCCATGAAGTTTATGTCGAGACGAATGCAGGTGCTGGTATTGGCGCTGCAGATGCAGCCTACGTGGCGGCCGGTGCCAAGATCTGCGCAACGGCGAAGGAAGTCTTCGATGTCGCCGAGATGATCGTCAAGGTGAAGGAGCCGCAGGCCGTTGAGCGTGCCATGCTGCGCCCCGATCACACGCTTTTCACCTACCTGCACCTGGCTCCGGATCCGGAGCAGACCGCAGACCTCGTCAAGTCCGGCGCCACCTGCATTGCCTATGAAACCGTGACCGATGGCCGTGGCGGCCTGCCGCTGCTGGCGCCTATGTCTCAGGTTGCCGGCCGTCTGTCGATCACCGCTGGCGCCAATGCGCTGCAGAAGGCTGCTGGCGGTTCCGGCATCCTCGTCGGCGGTGTGCCGGGCGTGGCACCTGCCAAGGTCGTTGTCATCGGCGGCGGTGTCGTCGGTGCGCATGCCATCACCATGGCGCTGGGCCTCGGCGCCGATGTGACCGTGCTGGACCGGAACGTCGATGTGCTGGCCGGGCTGTCGCGCACTTTCGGATCGGGCTTACGGACCGTCTATTCCACAAAGGCTGCGCTTGAGCAGTATGTGCTGGACGCGGATATCGTCGTGGGCGCCGTGCTGGTGGCCGGTGCTGCCGCGCCGAAGCTGGTCACCGCCGACATGATCCGCCGCATGAAGCATGGCTCTGTCGTCGTGGACGTTGCCATCGACCAGGGCGGCTGCTTCGAAACCTCCCGCGCAACCACCCATGCCGAGCCGACCTACATCGTTGATGGCGTGGTGCACTATTGCGTCGCCAACATGCCGGGCGCCGTGCCGCGCACCTCGACCTTCGCCCTCAACAACGTGACGCTGCCCTATACGCTGGCGCTGGCCGATCAGGGCGCCAAGGCTGCGCTGCTGGCCAATCCGGCCTTCCTGCCGGGTCTCAATGTCTACAAGGGCAAGGTGACCTGTCAGGCCGTGGCCGAGGCTCTGGGCTATGACTATGTCGCGCCGGAAGCCGCGCTGAAGGCCTGAACTGTCGAATTGTCGAAAGCGCTCAGCCCCGGTGCCGCAAGGCGCCGGGGTTTTGTCATGGTTTATTCATTCGGGGCAGGGGATGCGGTAATAGATGCCGTCCGGCCCGCGCTTGACGCATTTGCCGGGAGTGAGGGCGCCAATCAGGCCGCCGCCCGCCGCGCCCACCACGCCGCCGGCAACGGCTGCGCCCGGATTGCCGCCAAGCAGCCAGCCTGCGCCTGTGCCTGCTGCCCCGCCAACAGCTGCCCCCGCAACGGCCCGCTCGGTCTGGCTTGCCGAATTGCAGGCGGCAAGTGCAAGCCCGGATGCAAGCAGCAGCGCTGCGGCGGTGAAGGGGAACTGCGGCACGGATCTCTCACAAAACAAGAAGGCCTCCCCCACCGATGGATGGGGAAGGCCTTGCCTGTCAAGTCAAGCCTGAAGCTTACGGGCAGACAACCCGGTACGGACGGCCGTAACGGTCATAGGCCACGCAGTTTTTCGGCGTGGTTGCCGAACCGACGATCGCACCACCGGCACCGCCGATGACGCCGCCCACGAGGGCACCGCCGACGTCGCCCGTCGCCGCAGCACCAATCACGGCACCGGTTGCAGCACCAAGACCACCGCCGACCAGGGCGCGGTCACGCTGGCTGTCGGACTGGCAGGCTGCGAGCAGCAGACCGGCCGCAGCAAGAACAACGAATCTCTTCATCTGATTTCTCCCGAAATTGCGGATATGATTCCGCAACCAAGACCGCAACCGATATTAGTCCAAAGTGACGAGATTGCGGTGATCCATGTCACTTTTGTAACCCATCAGCGCTGATTTGGTTCCAATAAATCGCACCGTCCGCCTGACAAGGTGACTTCGCAGCCAAGTTCCGTCAAGCGCTACGTAATGCGGCCAGCAAACCGCGTGTGGATGCGTCCTTGCCATCGGCCGGAGCCTCGCCCTTGACCATCGGCAGCAGGGCCGTTGCCAGCTCCTTGCCAAGTTCCACGCCCCACTGGTCGAAGGAGTTGATGCCCCAGATGACGCCTTCGACAAACACCCGGTGCTCGTAGAGCGCAATCAGGCGGCCGAGCGCAAAGGGCGTCAGCTGGTCATGGACAATGGTGATGGACGGCCGGTTGCCGGGGAACACCTTGTGCGGAGCCAGCCGCTCCACTTCGTCTGCCGCCATGCCAGCGGCTTTCAGCTGCGCCTTGGCTTCATCCAGCGTCTTGCCCAGCATCAGGGCTTCGGACTGGGCGAGGCAGTTGGCCACCAGCATCTCGTGATGATGCGCCAGCTCCGGTTCATGGCCTTTTGCAGCGACGATGAACTCGCACGGGATCACCGTCGTGCCCTGATGCAGCAGCTGATAGAAGGCGTGCTGGCCATTGGTGCCGGGCTCACCCCAGACCAGCGGGCCGGTCTCCGTCTCCACCGTGGTGCCATCCAGTGTCACGCGTTTGCCGTTTGATTCCATGTCAAGCTGCTGCAGATAGGCCGGCAGGCGCGACAGGCGCTGGTCGTAAGGCAGGACGGCACGGGCGGCATAGCCCATGGCATTGCGGTTCCACACGCCGGTGAGGCCCAGCAGCACCGGCAGGTTCTGTTCCAGCGGTGCGGTGCGGAAATGCTCGTCCATGGCATGGGCGCCTTCGAGGAACTCTGCAAAGGCATCCGGGCCGATGGCAATCATCAACGGCAGGCCGATGGCGGACCAGACGGAATAGCGCCCGCCAACCCAGTCCCAGAAGCCGAACACGCGATCTTCCTCAATGCCAAAGGCGGACACCTTGTCCTGCGCCGTGGAGACGGCGCAGAAATGCGCGCCAACGGCAGCCTCTCCCAGCGCTTCGGCAATCCAGGCACGGGCCGTGCGGGCGTTGGTCATGGTTTCGATGGTGGTGAAGGTCTTGGAGGCGACGATCACCAGCGTTGTGGCGGGGTCCAGATCCTTCAGCGTGTCGGCGATATGGGCGCCGTCCACGTTGGACACGTAGTGCAGGCGCGGGCCATCGTGATAAGGGGCGAGCGCCAGCGTCGTCATCACAGGGCCAAGGTCCGAGCCGCCGATGCCGATGTTGATCACATCGGTAAAAGGCACGCCGGAGGCGCTGGCGATGTCGCCCGAGCGGATGCCCTCGGCAAAGTCACCCATGTCTGCGAGAACGCCGCGCACATCCGGCATCACATCGACGCCATCCACCAGCACCGGCTCGTCCGACTGGTTGCGCAGGGCGGTGTGCAGCACGGCGCGCTTTTCCGTGCCGTTGATCTTTTCGCCCGCAAACATGGCGGTACGCTGTGTCTCAAGCCCGGCTTCGCGGGCAAAACGGCAGAGCAGGGAGATGGTCTCCGCCGTGAGCTGCGATTTGGAGAAATCGATCAGCAGGTCACCGTCGCGCACGCTCAGCTTGTCGAACCGCTTGGGGTCTGCCGCGAACAGGTTGCGCAGGCTGGTGGCCTTCAGGTCAATGGCGTGAGACTTCAGCGACTGCCAGTGGTCCGGAGTGAACATGAAAGCTCCTTAATCGATTTAAAATCCTGCCTGCGCAGGCATACTGCAAATCATGGCAATGGTATAGCACGCGGGCATGACAGTGCCATGCCCCAGTTTCCGGGCAGCAGAATGACGGCGTGAAATCTTCTTGTGCCATTGATGGGTCGCCTTCTGCGGCGGACAGTGGCATGATTGGCTCGTCCGGTTTCTCGGGAGGCTTTGGCATGGCTCACAGAATATCGCGCGGTATCGATGTGCTTCTGGCAGAGGCGGCAGAGCTGGTCAGCGTGATTTCCGCCGAAGAGGCGAGGCTGCTGCTTGGCCGTGATGGCTATGTCTTCGTCGACTTGCGTGACATACGCGAGCTCCAGAAGGAAGGGGCCATTCCCGGCGCCTTTTCCTGCCCGCGCGGCATGCTGGAGTTCTGGATCGATCCGGCAAGCCCTTACCACAAGCCTGTTTTCGCCAGTGAGGCGACTTTTGTGTTCTTCTGTGCGGCGGGCTGGCGCTCTGCGCTTGCAGCGCGGACAGCCATCGAGATGGGGCTTGAGCCCGTGGTGCATCTCGATGGAGGTTTTGCGGCCTGGGTGGCGGCAGGCGGTGCGGTCGAGCAAATGGCAAGACGCGCCTGAACCGGGCGCGTCCTGCAGCGATGTGCCGGAACCTCAGACGCCTGGCATCTGGGTGAAGAGATAGCCGCAGTAGCCCATGTAAAGCAGCAGGAATGCAGCGCCGGCCAGCCGGTTGATCGACTTCAGGCCCAGCAGCATCAGGGCCAGCAGCACGGTGACGCCCAGCATCAGCGGAATGTCGAAGCTGGCGATGCTGGGGGCGATTGCGACCGGATGAAAGACGGCGGTCGCGCCCAGAATGCCGATGATGTTGAAGATGTTGGAGCCGAGCACGTTGCCGATGGCGATTTCCGAGTGGCGGCGGAAGGCGGCGATGGCGGAGGTTGCCAGTTCCGGCAAGCTGGTGCCGACCGCAACGATGGTGAGGCCGATCACCGCTTCGGAAATGCCGTAGCCGCGGGCGATGGACGTTGCGCCGCGTACCAGCAGGTCTGCGCCAAGGACAAGGCCCGCAAGGCCGCCGGCGATATAGGCGAGCTGCATCCACAGCGGCATCGGCACGGGGGCGTGCTCATCCTCCTCCTCCACCGCATCCTCCTTCTTGCCGTAGACGGCGGCATAGAAAAGATAGGCGCAGAGGGTTACGAACATCGCCGCGCCCATCAGGCGGGAAACATGGCCGAGATAGCCCAGCACCAGCGTGAAGGCGGCAACAAGCGTGACCATGGCGAGGTCACGGCGGATGCCGGAAATGGCGGTCGGGATCGGGCAGATCACGGCAGCAACGCCGAGGATGAGAAGGATATTGGCTGTGTTGGAGCCGACCACATTGCCGACGGCGATGTCGGGAGCGCCGTCAAAGGCCGCCTTCAGCGACACAAGCAGTTCCGGCATGGAGGTGCCGAAGCCGACGATTGTCAGGCCGATGAGCAGCGGCGGCATGCCAAATCGCGCTGCGATGGAGACCGCGCCTCTCACCAGCGCCTCACCGCCAATAAACAGAAGGACGAGACCGGCTGCAAGATACGTCAGATCCAATGCCATAAAACCACTTCCTTCTGTCAGGCGCCGGATCGGCCGGCCATGTTCGCTCTGCCGCAAGAGACGAGCGGAACCAAAGTCACAACTGTCTGGAAAACAGTCCGGAAAATCCCGGCGCACTTAAGAAGAACCGGCGGGTTTTTCAAGCCCGCCGGTTCGTTACGTCCGTAAAATACAGAATATTTGTGTGTATCAGCCTTTGATGGCTGCCGCTTCGCGGGCGCGGGCCTCGATCCCGGCCCAGTCACCCGAGGCAATGGCCTTGGCATCGGCGATCCACGAGCCGCCGACGCACAGCACGTTCGGCAGGGAAAGGTAGCCAGGGGCCTTCTCCAGGGTGATGCCGCCGGTTGGGCAGAACTTCACCTGTGCCAGAGGCGAGGACAGCGACTTGAGGTAGGATGCGCCACCCGCCTGTTCTGCGGGGAAGAACTTGAGGCGCAGATAGCCGCGCTCGATCAGGGCCATCACTTCCGAGGAGGTGGCAGCGCCCGGCAGCAGCGGCACGTCGAAGTTTTCCGCCGCGTCCAGCAGTTTCGGCGTCGCGCCGGGGGAGACTATGAACTTGGCGCCCGCCTTGACGGCGGCTTCATACTGGGCGGCATCCAGCACGGTGCCTGCACCCGGAATGGCGCCTTCCACGTTGTCGGCAACGGCCTTGATGGCTTCCAGCGCGCGCGGGGTGCGCAGGGTGATCTCGATGGCCGGCAGGCCGCCGCGCACCAGCGCCTGTGCCATCGGAACGGCTGCCGCAGGGTCCTCGACGATGAGAACGGGGATGACCGGCGCAGCGGTCATGACAGCTTCAATACGGGCGGTATCCTGCGGCATTCCTTGGTCCTTCCGGTAGAGGCAGCATCAGCTGCCGAAAACATGCGCGCCCGTGTCTGCCGTGCCGACGAGGGCACGGAAGGGGGCAAAGAGATCACGGCCCGTGCCGGTCTGGTTGGCCGAGAGATCATAGGTGGCGAGCGGGCGGGCGTTGAACTCTGCCGCATCCACCAGCACTTCGAGTGTGCCCTTGACGGCATCGACGCGGATCACGTCGCCATCCTGAATACGGGCGATGGGGCCGCCGTCGCAAGCCTCGGGCGTCACGTGAATGGCCGCAGGCACCTTGCCGGAGGCACCCGACATGCGGCCATCGGTAACCAGCGCCACCTTCAGGCCCTTGTCCTGCAGGATGCCGAGGGCGGGTGTCAGCTTGTGCAGTTCCGGCATGCCGCAGGCCTTGGGGCCCTGGAAGCGCACCACGGCCACCACGTCGCCGGTCAGCTCGCCGCGCTTGAAGGCGGCCTGCAGGTCGTCCTGCGAGTTGAAGACGCGTGCGGGGGCCTCGATGATGTGACGCTCCGGACCCACGGCGGAAATCTTGATGACGGCGCGGCCCATGTTGCCGTCCAGCACTTTCAGCCCGCCGTTGGCCTGGAAGGCCTTCGGCATCGGCGCCAGCACCTTCTCATCGCCCGAAACGGCAGGCGCGGCATCACGGCGGACGGTGCCATCATCGTTCAGCTTGGCTTCGACCGTGTAGCCATCAAGGCCGGTGCCGTTGACGGTGCGTACGTCCTTGTGCAGCAGCCCGGCGGACAGAAGCTCGCGGATGAGGAAGCCCATGCCGCCGGCGGCCTGGAAGTGGTTCACGTCGGCCTTGCCGTTCGGATAGACGCGGGCGAGCAGCGGCACCACGTCGGACAGCTCGGAAATGTCATCCCAGGTCAGCTTGATGCCGGCCGCATTGGCCATGGCGACAAGGTGCATGGTGTGGTTGGTGGAGCCGCCCGTGGCATGCAGGCCGGCGACGCCGTTGACGATGGCGCGCTCGTCGATTACCTCCCCGATGGGGGTGTATTCGTTGCCGAGGGCGCTGATCGCCAGCGCCCGCTTGGCCGCTTCGCGGGTTAGAGCCTCACGCAGCGGCGTGCCCGGATTGATGAAGGAGGCACCGGGCATATGCAGGCCCATGATCTCCATCAGCATCTGGTTGGAGTTGGCGGTGCCGTAGAAGGTGCAGGTGCCGGGGCCGTGATAGGACTTCGATTCCGACTCCAGCAGTTCCGCCCGTCCCACCTTGCCTTCGGCATAGAGCTGGCGCGTCTTGGCCTTCTCGTCATTGGTGATGCCGGAAGTCATCGGACCTGCCGGGATGAAGACCGCAGGCAGATGGCCGAAGGAGAGGGCGCCGATGACGAGGCCCGGAACGATCTTGTCGCAGATGCCGAGATAGACGGCGGCATCGAACATGGCGTGCGACAGGCCGATGGCCGTGGACATGGCGATGATGTCGCGGGAGAACAGCGACAGTTCCATGCCCGACTGGCCCTGCGTCACGCCATCGCACATGGCCGGAACGCCGCCTGCCACCTGGGCAACGGCACCGGCATCACGGGCGGCCTGCCGGATCAACTCCGGATAGGTCTCGTAGGGCTGATGGGCCGACAGCATGTCGTTATAGGCGGTGATGATGCCGAGGTTCGGCACCACATCGCCTGCGAGCGCGGCCTTGTCGGAAACGGTGCAGGCGGCAAAGCCGTGGGCGAGGTTGCCGCAGGCCAGAGTGGAGCGGCGCGGCCCCTTCTCGCCATCAGCCCGGATGCGGTCGAGATAGCGGGAACGGTTGTCGTGGCTGCGCTTGACGATGCGCTCGGTCACCTCTGCGATGCGGGCATGCACGGTCATGGAACTTTCTCTCCCTCAGTTCCGGGGCGGGAAGGGCGCATGAGGCGTCCAGAGCAGATCACAATCCCGCCGCCCTGCGGATTTAATCGATTTAAGCCGAAGCGGCAACTGCTTCCGGCATGTCATTTGCGATCCGTATAATCGTGCCGCCAGCAGAATGCGGGCGGCACGATTGCCCAGGCTCGGGCTGGATCAGGCGTTTTCTTCCGACCAGGTGCGGCCATCGCGCTCGATCAGGGCGATCGAGGCGGACGGGCCCCATGTGCCGGCGGTGTAGCCCTTGGGCTGATCCTTGGCGGTTGACCAGGATTCGAGGATCGGATCGATCCACCGCCAGGCTGCATCCACTTCGTCGCGGCGCATGAACAGGGTCTGGTTGCCGCGTATTACGTCCATGATCAGCCGCTCATAGGCATCCGGATTGCGCACCTTGAAGGCGTCGGCAAAGCTCATGTCCAGCGGCACACGGCGCAGGCGCATGCCGCCGGGGCCCGGGTCCTTGATCATGATTTCCATCTTCACGCCCTCATCCGGCTGCAGGCGGATGACCAGGCGGTTGTCGGTGATGACGCCGGCTTCCGCGCCGAAGATGGAGTGGGGAATCGGGCGGAACTGCACGACGATTTCCGACACGCGGGTGGCAAGGCGCTTGCCCGTGCGCAGGTAGAAGGGCACGCCGGACCAGCGCCAGTTGGCAATCTCTGCCTTGATGGCGACGAAGGTTTCCGTGAGGCTGTCGTCCCGGCCCAGCTCTTCCAGATAGCCCGGCACGGCACCACCGGAGGAGGCGCCAGCCTTGTATTGGCCGCGCACGATGTGCTTTTCCACCAGCTCCGGGGTGAAAGGCGCGAGCGCCTTCAGAACCTTGAGCTTTTCGTCGCGCACACTGTCCGCATCCATCGAGGCGGGCGGTTCCATGGCGACAAGGCAGAGAAGCTGGAGAATGTGGTTCTGCACCATGTCACGCAGGGCACCTGCCGTGTCGTAGTAACCGGCACGCCCGCCGACGCCGAGCGACTCGGCCACGGTGATCTGCACATGGTCGATGTGGGCGGCATTCCACAGCGGCTCGAACAGGGCGTTGGCAAAGCGCAGCGCCATCAGGTTCTGCACTGTCTCCTTGCCGAGATAGTGGTCGATACGGAAGATCTGGTGTTCCTGGAACACCTTGCCGATGGTCTCGTTCAGCGCCTTGGCCGACTCGCCGTCCTTGCCGATCGGCTTTTCGATGACGACGCGGGTGTTGTCATTGACAAGGCCAGCCTTGCCGATCCCGGCGCAGATGGTTCCGAAGATATCCGGCGACACTGCGAGGTAGAAGGCACGGACCACATCCGGGCGCTCGTTCAGGATCTGGCCCAGCTCTGCCCAGCCAGCGTCTGCCGCCACATCGATGGCCACATAGGTCAGGCGGCCGAGAAAGCGGGTGAGGGCTTCACCGTCCAGATCCTTGAGGTGCTCGCGCAGGGCAGCTTCCGCCCAGGCGCGGTATTCACCGGAAGAAAACTCGCGCCGCGATGTGACGATAATGCGGGCTGCATCGGGGATCTGGCCGTCGAGATCGCGGAAATAGAGGGCCGGGAGCAGCTTGCGGTGCGCGAGGTCACCGGTGCCGCCGAATACGACCAGATCGAAATCATCCACTGCGATCACGCGAACGGCCATGCTCCTCGTCTCCCTTTTGGAGTGCGGCCCCAACGGCCGTCTGATTTATTTCGATGAGTTAAATAAAGGAAAATGGGTTGGGCCGCAATGCTAACACGCATTCTCCGGAACGTCTCCGCCCCGTTTCAGTTTTTTCGGGGCGGAGAACGAAGTTCAGCAGAATCAAGCTGCTAGCTCGACCGGAGGTTCCATGGCGCCGGTCATGATGGCCACAGCATCCGACATGGAGAAATCGGAGGGCTTGATGATCGTGGCGCGCTTGCCAAGGCGGTGGATGTGGATGCGGTCTGCCACTTCAAACACATGCGGCATGTTGTGGCTGATCAGGATGATCGGCAGGCCGCGTGAGTTCACGTCCTTGATGAGGTCCAGCACGCGGCGGCTTTCCTTCACGCCAAGCGCTGCCGTCGGCTCGTCCATGATGATCACCTTGGAGCCGAAGGCCGCAGCGCGGGCCACCGCAACACCCTGACGCTGGCCGCCGGAAAGCGTCTCCACCGCCTGGTTGATGTTCTGGATGGTCATCAGGCCGAGTTCCGCCAGTTTCTTGCGGGCGAAGTCCTCCATCGCCCTGCGGTCCAGCGTGCGGAACACCTTGCCCATCAGGCCGGGTTTGCGGATTTCCCGGCCCATGAACATGTTGTCGGTGATCGACAGGGCAGGGGACATGGCGAGCGTCTGGTAGACGGTCTCGATCCCGGCCATGCGCGCATCATTGGGGGAGGTGAAGCGGATCTCCTCGCCATCCAGATGGATGCTGCCGCTGTCCGGCGTCACGGCGCCGGACAGTGCCTTGATGAGCGTGGACTTGCCTGCACCATTGTCGCCGATGACGGCGAGGATCTCGCCCGGCATCAGGTCGAAGTCGCAATGATCCATGGCGGTAACGGGGCCATAGCGCTTGACGAGGCCACGGGCCTTCAGAACTGCCTCGGTCATGCCGTTACCTTTCTGATCCACTGGTCGATGGTGACGGCGGCAATGATCAGCACGCCGATGAGGAGATAGGTCCACTGCGGATCGGCACCAGCCATGCGCAGGCCCAGCTCGAACACGCCGACGATCAGCGCGCCGAAGAAGGCGCCGACGATGGAGCCGCGCCCGCCGAAGAGCGAGATGCCGCCAATCACCACAGCGGTGATGGCCTGGATGTTGCCGATGACACCGGTTGTGGCCGAGGGCGAGACGGAGCCGAAGCGGCCGATCATGACCCAGGCGGCAAGGCCGCAGATGAAGCCGACGAGCATGTAGACCGACATGAGCGTGCGGTGCACGTTGACGCCCGCAAGCTTTGCCGCCTCCGGGTCGTCGCCGACGGCATAGACATGCCGCCCCCAGGCGGTGGAGCGCAGCGCATAGGCGAGTACTGCCACCACAAGGATCATCAGGATGACGCCGTAGGTGAGGCTCGCACCGCCAACCTTCAGCGTGGTGCCAAGGAACTGAAGGAAGGGCGCCTGCGTCTCGATGTCCTGCGCACGGATGGTTTCATTGGCAGAGTAAAGATAATTGGCCGCCAGAACGATCTGCCACATGCCGAGCGTGACGATGAAGGGCGGCAGCTTGACGCGGGACACCAGCCAGCCGTTGACGGCGCCGATCATCGTGCCGCAGGCAAGGCCGATCATCACCGAAATTGCGGGCGGAATGCCATAGCGGAAGGTGAACTGGCCCATGATGACGGACGTCAGCACTGCGATGGCGCCGACGCTGAGGTCGATGCCGGCGGTGAGGATGATCAGGCTCTGGGCTGCCGCCAGCACGCCGACGATCTGCACCTGCTGCAGGATCAGCGTCATGGCGAAGGGCGAAAAGAACTTCTCTCCCAGATAAGCGCCGAAAAGCAGGATGGCTGCAATGAGAACGAGCAGCGGCACGAGCGCCGTGTTGGTGTGCAGCGCATGGTGGAACTGCTGCAGGACGCCTTTCTTATGATCCTGAAACTCGGCGAAATTCTCTTCCCGGCGCGTTTTTACCGCATCCTCGAAGTTGTCGGTCTTGCTCACGGCCAAGCCTCCTCCCGCTGTGAGAGAGACGCCGGGCGCCGCGGGGCGCCCGGAGCTTCTCCGGCATGTTTTCTGGTTCTTGTGACGTCAGGGATCAGGCGGGCCAGCCGCCCGATCCGCATGCGCGAGGTCTCAGCCCCAGCAGAGCTTCTTGCCTTCCTCGACCGAGATGGACTGGACGCCATCCACCGGCTTGCCGGTGACGAGCGACACGCCCGTGTCGAAGAAGTCCTTGCCGCCGGTGGCCTGCGGCTTGGTGCCGTCCTTGGCCCAGGCGGCGATGGCCTCGATGCCCTTGGCGGCCATCAGCAGCGGGTACTGCTGGGAGGTGGCGCCGATGACGCCGGCTTCCACATTGGCAACGCCCGGGCAGCCGCCATCGACGGAGACGATCAGAACGTCCTTCTCGCGCCCGATGGCCTTCAGGGCCTCATAGGCGCCAGCGGCTGCGGGCTCGTTGATGGTGTAGACCACATTGACCGAAGGGTCCTTGGCGAGCAGGCTTTCCATGGCCTTGCGGCCGCCTTCCTCGTTGCCCTGGGTCACGTCATTGCCGACGATGCGCGGATCGGTCTCATCGCCCCACTTGTTCGGGTCGCCCAGTTCGATGCCGAAGCCCTTCAGGAAACCCTGATTGCGCAGCACGTCCACGGTCGGCTGGGACACGTCAAGGTCGAGCATGGCGATCTTCGCGTCTGCGGTCTTGTCCCCAAGCGTCTTTGCGGCCCACTGGCCGATCAGTTCACCGGCAAGGAAGTTGTCGGTGGCGAAGGTCATGTCAGCTGAGTCCAGCGGATTCAGCGGTGTGTCGAGGGCGATGACGAGGATGCCGGCATCGCGGGCCTGCTTCACGGCCGGAACGATGGCGGAGGTGTCGGAGGCGGTCAGCAGGATGCCCTTGGCGCCGTTGGCGATGCAGGTTTCGATGGCCGCGACCTGGGTGTCGTTGTCACCATCGACCTTGCCGGCATAGGCATTCAGCTGAATGCCAAGCTCCTTGGCCTTGGCGGCAGCGCCCTCGCGCATCTTCACGAAGAACGGGTTGGTGTCCGTCTTGGTGATGAGGCAGGCGTTGACCGTGTCGGCCTGTGCCGGGGCAACGGCGCCCATGGCTGCGAATACGGAACCTGCGAGAAGCATCTTGCGGATCATTGTCGTCATCCTCCCTGACCGTTTGTCTCCTCCCGTTCTGGCCCCGGCCGGTTCAGGCCAGAACGGCTGCCCCTCAAGCTGTCGAGGGGGCTTCCAGACGGAGGGCTCCCACCCCCGCCGATCCCTTGAGGCCGCCGGTCAGGATTTCTGCCCGGGGCGAAAAATTGAAGAACATGGGCAGGCTGGCAGCGCCGAGGGCGCCCGCGTCCTGCCCGAAACTGCCATGCTCTACACGCGGCGCATCGCGCGCTTCCGGCGCTTCTTCGACGAGCGCCCGGTGCAGTTTTCCGATCAGTGCACTCAGCATGCCGCTGTCGATGTCGCAGTCGATCACGATCAGGGGAATGTCGAGCAGGGCGTGGCTGGCACGCACAGAAGGCAATAGCGCATCCACGCAATCCTCCAGCCATTCCCCCACTTCGGGCCGCCCGGCGATGACCGCCTGCTCCAGCTCGGCGCGTGACGGGCGCAGGCCGGAGCCTTGCGTCAGATGCCGTGCCAGCGCGCCGAGTGAGGCGCGGGTCAGCAGGATGTCCCAGCTGCCTTTCGGGCGCGGGGCGCTGGCAAGCTTGCTTGGCGTCACCGGCATCACGGCCACGTCCGCCGCATTGCCGGTGGTTCCGCGCACCACATCGCCGTTCATGATCAGCCCGCCGCCGATGGCAGGGCCGATGAAAAGGTAGAGGAAATTGTCTTCCTTACGGCCAAGCCCGTAAAACAGTTCTGCAACTGCCGCAGCCGTGCCGTCATTCTCGGCGAAGACCGGAAGGCCGCTGGCTGCCTCAAGACTGGCGGCGAAATCCACCTCGTCCCACGGCTTGAAGTTCTCTGCAGGAAGGCCAAGCTGCTGCAGCCATGCGCCCAGATTGAAGGGCTGGGCAAGGCCGATGCCGGTCAGGCGTCGGCGCTCGGCCGGAGACAGAAGGTCCTGCAGTTTCTCGATATCCTGCCGGATCATGTCCACCGCAACAGATGGCAGCGGCAGGATCATGTCGTGATAGCTGCGCCCGATGATGCGGCCGCCGAAATCGACCAGCACCGTCTCGATGCCGGCGCGGCCGAGGCGTACGCCGAAACCAAAGGCGCCGCGCGTGGCAAGGCGCAGGATCGTGGCCGGCTGGCCGCGTCCGCCATCGTGGCGCTTGCCGACTTCCTCGATCAGGCCATCCTGAGCCAGTTCCTGGATGATGGCGCCAATCGCCGCATTGGTCAGATTGGCAGACCGGGCGAGCTCCGCCTTGGAGGCTTCCCCGGCGCGGCGCAGGATCTGCAGCACGATACGCTCGTTGTAACGGCGCAGTTGTGCCGAATTGCTGCCTCTCCCGCTTGTGACGTTTCCTGCCATTCAGCGTCCTCCCTGGTGGCTGATATGAAACTGCCGCCAGCACCGAATAATTTTTGTTGATTTAATTATTTGGTGCTCGCGCCCTGCAGTCAACCATTTTCGTTGTTGCACTGCGTCAAAGTGCAGATTCTGGAATATTAGATTCCCCTAGTTGTTTTGAGGAGATGGCAATTTCAACTATGGGTAATGCGCTTCAATAATTTTTCCCGCCTTGCGGAAATGCAACCGGAAATCTGAAATCACTGTATTGTTTGTCTACTAATACCTGGGCATCTGAGATGCTGACGTATCACGCCTTGAAATTGCTCAGTCCCTGCGATGTCTGAGAAAAAAAAGTCGCAGGTGCCGTTACGTCGCCGGTTGACGTAAACGGAAGGAACGTCAAATCTGTAGGAAGACGCCCCAGGCAGGGGTATCAACCTGGAATGCCGCAGGCAGGGAGGTTGCGCTGGCGAGCGCAAGCCGGGAGTGAAGCTCCCGGGCCTAGGTCTTCCAGGTGGCGCAGAATCTCGATTGGAGACCGCCATGGCGAAAGTGGAGGAATGGGTTGCGGCTTTCAGGCCCCGCCCGCTGCATGAATATCTGGAGGAGACCGTTGCATCCTACGGCAAGACCGTGGCTGCAGACTTCCTTGGAAAGACCTGGACCTATGGCGAACTTGGCGCATTGGTGAACCGTGTTGCCGCAGGTTTGCAGGCACTGGGGGTCAGCAAGGGGACGAAGGTTGGCCTGTGCCTGCCCAACACGCCTTACTACACCATCTTCTACTTCGCGCTGATGAAGGCCGGTGCCACGGTCGTGAACTTCAATCCGCTTTATGTGGAGCGCGAGATCGCCTTTCAGGCGCGCGATGCGGAAGTGCGCATCATGGTCACGCTCGACCTCAAGGTCATCTATGACAAGGTTGAGGCGGTGCGCCGCGACGGTATTCTGGACAGGATCATCGTCTGCCCGATGGCGGATATCCTGCCTGCGGTGAAGCGGGCGCTCTTCACCCTGTTCAAGGGCAAGGACCGGGCCCCGTGGAAGGCTGACACGGGTCATGTGCCCTATGCAGCGCTCCTCAACCGCGGTGCCAGCCCGGTGCCGGTCGCCATTGATCCGGTGGAGGATGTCGCAGTCCTGCAATACACCGGCGGCACCACCGGCGTGCCCAAGGGCGCGATGCTGACGCATGCGAACCTCTCCGCCAACATCGAGCAGATGAAGGACATCTTCCACGCGGCGGAAAAGGGCAAGGAGCGGATGCTCTGTGTCATTCCGTTCTTCCATGTCTTTGCCATGACCGTGGCGCAGAACCTTGCCGTCGTGCTGGCCGCGCAGATGGTTCTGATGCCGCGCTTCGACATGAAGCTGCTGCTGGATACTATCAAGCGCACGCGCCCGACGCTGTTCCCGGGCGTCCCGACGATCTACACGGCAATCAACAATTCGCCGCTCACCGTCTCCTATGACCTGACCAGCGTGAAGCTGTGCATCTCCGGCGGCGCGCCGCTGCCGGTCGAAGTGAAGGAGAAGTTCGAGACGATCACCGGCTGCATTCTCGTGGAAGGCTACGGCCTGACGGAAACCTCGCCGGTTGCTTCGGTCAATCCGCTGGACGAGCGCCGCCGTGCCGGTTCCATCGGTCAGCTGGCGCCGGGCACCATCGCTGAATTCCGTGCATTGGATGACCCAAGCCGCACGGTGCCGCAGGGTGAAAAGGGCGAACTGGTGATCAAGGGGCCGCAGGTGATGAAGGGCTACTGGAAGCGGCCCGAGGAAACCGCGCGCACGATAGAGGATGGCTTCCTCCATACCGGTGATGTCGGCTATGTGGATAAGGACGGCTTCATCTATCTGGTGGACCGGATCAAGGACCTCATCCTCTGCTCGGGGTACAACGTCTATCCGCGCGTGATCGAGGAAGCCCTGTATCAGCACGCAGGTGTTGAAGAGGCCATCGTGATCGCGGTTCCCGATGAGTACCGGGGGCAGGCGCCCAAGGCTTTCGTCAAGCTGCGGGCCGGTGCCACGGTCACGCAGGAAGAAATGCGCGCTTTCCTCAAGGATCACCTCTCTGCCATTGAGCTGCCGCGCGAGATCGAGTTCCGCGATGCGCTGCCCAAGACCATGGTGGGCAAGCTGTCCAAGAAGGAACTGGTCGAGGAAGAAGCTGCCAAGCGGGCTGCGGCTGCTGCCAATCAGCCGGCCGCCTGACGCCTGACCCTGATCCCGACAAGGGGCCCGCCGGATACCACCGGCGGGCCCCTTGTCATTCCTGCGGATATGAGGATCGGGCGTCTTGCCTCTAATTCGGGGTTGACGTTTCACGGTCCGGCACAACATTCTTGTCTGACAAAACAAGCTTCGCAGCCCCTTCAGGCCAATCCCCACGCGCCGCATGGCTGCATCAGCCCATAACAATCGAGGCCGTTTCCAGATGAACCAGATGACGCCGAAGAAATTCGGGATCGGTGCCCCGGTCCGCCGCAAGGAAGATCCTGCCCTGATCACCGGCACAGGCCGCTACACGGATGACTTCGCCCCCGAAGGCACGCTGCATGCCTATGTGCTGCGCTCCGCCATGGCGCATGCCCGGATTTCCGTCTCTGGTCTTGATGAGGCCCGCGCCCATCCGGGCGTGGCGATGGTGCTGACCGGGGCTGACCTTGACGGCATGAAGCCGATGCCGGTGAAGGCGGTGATGAAGCAGCTGGACGGCACCATGCACTGGTGCCCGGTGCGGCCAGTGCTCTGCACGGATACAGTCCGCCACGTGGGCGATGCCATTGCCTTTGTGGTGGCTGACAGCGTCAATGCGGCAAAGTCTGCGGCGGAACTGATCGAGGTGGACTATGAGCCGCTCGATGTGATCGTCGATATCGAGGAAGCCGCTCAGGACGGGGCAACGCTCGTCTGGCCGGAGCATGGCACCAACAAGGCGTTCCGCCTCGGCCATGGTGACGAGGCAAAGACCGAAGAGGCCTTCCGCAAGGCTTCGCATGTCACCTCCATCCGTCTCGTCAACAACCGGCTCGTGGCCAATTACATGGAGCCGCGTGCCTGCCTTGCCGAATATGATGCAGATACAGGCCGCTACACGCTGACTGCGGGCACGCAGGGCGGCCATGGCCAGCGGGACATCATCGCCAAGGATATCCTCGGCATCGATCCGGCACGGCTGCGTATCATCACACCGGAAGTGGGCGGCGGCTTCGGCACCAAGATGTTCGTCTACCGGGAATATCCGCTGTGCCTGTTTGCCGCAGAAAAGCTGCGCCGTCCGGTGAAATGGACCGGCGACCGCATGGACCACTTCGTCACCGACGCGCACGGCCGTGACAACATCACCACCGCAGATCTGGCGCTGGATGCCGATGGCCGCATCCTTGGCCTGCGCATCCATGTGCTGGCGGCCATGGGCGCCTATCTGCACCAGTATGGCCCGTTCATCCCCTTTGTCGGCACCTCCATGTCCACGGGGCTCTATGATGTGCCGGCGCTGTTCGTGACGGCGACGGGCGTCTACACCCACACAGTGCCGACCGATGCCTATCGCGGCGCGGGGCGTCCGGAAGCGGCCTATCTGATCGAACGGCTGATCGAGAAGGCGGGGCTTGAAACAGGACTTGGTACGGCGGAAATCCGCCGCCGCAATTTCGTGCCTTCCAGCGCGCTGCCCTACACCACGGCGACGGGCCGGATGTATGACACCGGCGACTTCGCCGGGCACATGGAAAAGGCGCTTGAGGTGGCGGACTGGAACGGTTTTGCCGCCCGTCAGGCCGCGAGCGCGGCGCGTGGCAAGTACCGTGGCATCGGTCTTTGCAGCTACATCGAGGCCTGCGCCTTCCCCGGCGGGGAAGAGGCGACCGTGGAACTCAACGGCAATGGCACAGTGACGCTGCTGATAGGCACCCAGACCAACGGCCAGGGCCATGCCACCGCCTATTCGCAGGTGATCGCGGAACAGCTTGGGCTTGATATCGGGCAGATCGAGGTGATCCAGGGTGATACGGACCGGGTGCGCAAGGGCGGCGGCACGGGTGGCTCCCGCTCCATTCCGCTCGGCCTGCCGTCGGTGCTTGAAGCCTCGAAGAGCCTTGTCCGCAAGATCAAGGAAAAGGCGGCCGATCAGCTGGAAACCGGCATTGATGATCTGGAACTGGTGGATGGAGAGGTCCGGGTCGTCGGCACCGACCGTTCCGTTTCGCTGGCCGCCGTCGCCGCTGCAGCGGGTGAAAAGCTGGCCGGTCAGGAAGAGGTGAAGCAGGCCGAAGCCACCTATCCCAACGGCACGCATGTCTGCGAGCTGGAAGTGGACCCGGAAACGGGCGATGTGGAGCTGCTGAACTACACCATCGTTGACGATTTCGGCGTCACGGTGAACCCGGTGCTGCTCGCCGGTCAGGTCATCGGCGGCACGGTGCAGGCGATCAGTCAGGCCCTGTGCGAGGAAACGGTGTTCGATGCGGACGGCCAGCTGCTGACCGCCTCGCTGCTCGATTACCGCCTGATCCGGGCATCCGATCTGCCGGATATCCATTTCGAGACGAAGAACGTGCCCTCCACCACCAACGCGCTGGGCATCAAGGGCGCTGGCGAGGCGGGCACCATCGGCGGCTGCGCGGCCGTGATGAATGCCCTGCAGATGGCGCTGCGCGATGTGGCAGGGGTGGAGCATATCGACATGCCCGCCACCCCGCACCGGGTCTGGCAGGCCATTCAGGCCGCCCGCGCCTGAGAGCACAATTCGAAACCGGGCAGCGCAGGTGACTGCGCTGTCCCCTCATCGGGACCATCGCCGGTTGCCTCTCCCGCCCGGCAGCGTAAAATTCTGTAAGCTGCGGCAATATGGTCTGGAATTTCGAGACCGGTTTGCTACCCTTGTATACAGTAACATGCATGGTGCGCACGGCGAAGTTGCCACGGCACCCGCAGATTTGAGATGAGGCTCGGGACCGGCGCCCTGCCTCTTCATGCCCGCCCCGGCGCCGGACCTTTGGACGATCATATGGCCATGAGGGATTCGAACGCTCCTGACGAGGGCGAGGCGGAGAGCCGCATATTGGCTTCCGGAGAGGGGGCTTCCGTTCCGCCGCAAGCCGCAGTGCTGACGTCACAAAGGCCCGTCCTGGGCATTGCGCTGAAGCTGTGCTCCACCTTCACCTTCGCCTGCATGGCGGTGGCCCTGAAGATCACCACAGAAAGCGTGCCGATCGGCGAGATCGTCTTTGCCCGCAATTTCTTCGGCATGTTTCCGGTGCTGCTGCTCGTGGCGCTGCGCGGTGAGCTGACCAGTTCCCTTCACACCCGCCAGCCCATGGGCCATGTCGGCCGTGCCATCGCAGGCATTGCGGCCATGCTGTTTGCCTTCACCTCGCTGAAGTATCTGCCGATCGCCGACTCGACCGCCATCGGCTTTGCCGCGCCGCTGTTTACGGTTGTTCTCGCCTTTTTCTTCCTTGGCGAGACGGTGCGTATCTACCGCTGGACGGCGGTCATCATCGGGTTCCTCGGCATCGTTGTCATCCTGTCCCCGCATATGGGCGGCACGGAAATGAGCGGGGATGCCTGGTTCGGCGCGGCAGCTGCGGCGGCAGGCGCCTTCTGCACGGCCATGGCGATGATCTTCGTGCGCAAGCTCTGCGAGACCGAGCGCACCAGCACCATTGTCATCTGGTTCTCCGGCTGCGCCTCGCTGATCTCGCTGGCAACCATTCCGTTCGGCTGGATCTTTACCGATTTCGCCTGGGTCATTCCGGATGCGAAAACGGCAGCCTTGCTCGTCTTCGTCGGGCTTGCGGGTGGCGTCGGCCAGATCGTCATGACCGAGAGCTACCGTTATGCGGATGCCTCCACCATCGCGCCCTTCGACTATGCCAACCTGCTGTGGGCGGTGCTGCTCAGCTGGGCGATCTTTGGCGACATTCCGGTGTGGCAGGTCGTTGCCGGTGCGCTGATCGTGGTTGCGGCAGGCCTCTTCGTCATCTACCGCGAACGGGCGCTGGGCAAGGACGACAGCCGGGCGCGCAAGGCCTCCTCGCCGCTGCGGCCCTGACCCAAAGCCTGCGCCCCGGCTTTCATCGCCCGGCGCAGGCTGAATAGTGTCTCAGAATGCCTTGAAGGTGATGATGGTGCGGGTGTCGCGGATGCCTTCGAGGCAATGCAGCTTCTCGTTGACGAAGTGGCCGATGTCCTCGCCATCCTCGATATAGACCTTCACCAGCAGGTCATAGTCGCCGCTCGTGGAGTAGATTTCCGACGCGATCTCGGCATCCGCAATGGCATTGGCGACCTTGTAGGTCTCGCCGAGGTGGCATTTGATCATGATGAAGAAGGGCTTCATGGCGTGCTCCTGAGGGCTGTCCTGTCAAAGGACATGGCCGATCCGCCGCCGTCAGTCAATCGCTGCGCTCTCTTGCCGCCGCCAGAGCATGCTTGCCAAGCCGGACCGGGCTTGGTAGCTCTTTGCCGTCTCATGGGGGTGCCCGCCGGATGCGCCGGGCTGAGAGGCGATGGTGCCAACTCCTTGAACCTGATCCGGCTTGTACCGGCGGAGGGATTTGGGATGATGAGCGGTCAAACGGCACGCGGCGCAGCGGATGCTGCTGCCAGTTCTCACATCACTGCAGATCAGCTGGCTTTGCGCACGGCGGAGGTGCTGGAGAAGATCCGCGCGTCCGCGCCCCGTGTGCATTGCCTGACGAATGCGGTGGCGCAGGCCTTCACTGCCAATGTGCTGCTGGCGCTGGGCGCCATTCCGTCCATGACGATTTCGCCGGAAGAGGTGCACTTCTTCACGGCTTCTGCGCAGGCGTTGCTCGTCAACCTCGGCACGCTGGACGAAGCGCGCAAGGAGGCTGCAAACCGCGCCATCAGCATTGCCGCAGGCGAGGGCAAGCCCTGGGTGCTGGATCCCGTCTTTGCCGACCGTTCTCCGCCGCGCCTGACCGAGGCCCGGCGCCTGCTGGCGCTGAAGCCTTCCTTGCTGAAGATCAACGCCGGGGAGCTTGCAGCTCTTGGCGGCGGGGCGTCCGTTCTGGAACTTTCCCGCCAGCTGGGGCTTCCCGTTGCAATGACCGGTGCCGTGGATGACATCAGCAGTGGCACGCAGAGCCTGCACCTTGCCAATGGCCATCCGCTGATGGGCAAGGTGACGGCGACCGGATGTGCTGCCGGGGCGGTGGCTGCGGCTGCGCTTGCCGTGGAGCCGGACCCGGTGGTGGCTGCGGCTGCGGCGCTGTCCATCATGGCGATTGCCGGAGAAAGGGCTGCCGTAGGGGCCGCCGGCCCGGGCAGCTTCGTCCCGGCATTCCTTGATGCCCTTTACGGGCTTGATGCGCCGCAGATTGGCGCGCACCTGCGGCTCGCCTGAGCTGCTGCCAGCCTGATTTCAGGAGGAACCATGACTGCCATTGCCCTGACCATCGCAGGCTCGGATTCCGGCGGTGGAGCCGGTATCCAGGCCGATCTCAAGACCTTCTCGGCGCTCGGTGTCTATGGCGCCAGCGTGCTGAGCGCACTGACGGCACAGAACACCCTTGGCGTCAGCGCCATTCATGACATTCCCCCTGCCTTCGTGCGGGCGCAGTTGGATGCGGTGCTGTCCGATCTCAAGGTCAATGCCATCAAGATCGGCATGCTGTCGCGCCCGGATGTAATTCGCACTGTTGCCGAAGGGCTGGATGCGCATGAGGCGTCCAATGTGGTGCTGGACCCGGTAATGGTCGCAGCCTCCGGGGATCCGCTGCTGGTGCCGGAAGCGGTCTCCGTGCTGATTGCGGAGCTGCTGCCGCGCGCGCAGCTGATCACGCCGAACCTGCCGGAAGCTGCCCGCATGCTGAATACGGAAATCGCACAGGGGCGGGAGGCCATGCGCGCTCAGGCGCAGGCGCTGCTGGATCTGGGCGCCAGGGCCGTGCTGCTGAAGGGCGGCCACGGGGAGGGGCCGGAGAGCGAGGACCTGCTGCTGACCCGCGACGGACGCGAACAGTGGTTCACCGCCCCCCGCCACGCCACGCGCAACAGCCACGGCACCGGCTGCACCCTGTCCTCCGCCATCGCGGCGGGCCTTGCCAAAGGGCTTTCGCTGCCGGATGCGGTTGCCGGAGCGAAGCTCTATGTGACCCATGCCATCCGCGCGGCCGATGACCTCAAGATCGGTGAAGGCCATGGGCCGGTGCATCATTTCCACGCGCTCTGGGAGACAAGTCATGTCAGCTGAGATCAAGCCCTCCGCCTCGCGCCGTCAGGCCCTCAAGCTGGGGGCCGCGAGCGTGGCATCCTTGCTGGCATCACCCGCGATTGCCAACACCGGCGATGCCGTTATCGAATGGAAGATGGTGACCTCCTGGCAGAAGAACCTGCCGGGCCCGGGCACGACCGCCCAGACGATCTGCGACCGGATCGAGAAAATGTCGGGTGGGCGGATGCGGGTGCGGCTGTTTGCGGCCGGCGAGCTGGTGCCGCCGCTCGGTGTGTTCGATGCCGTGTCAGCCGGTACGGCACAGGTGGCGCACACGGCCTCCTTCTTCTGGCAGGGCAAGATGCCGGCCGCCGTCTGGTTCACGGCGATTCCCTTCGGTCTTCTGCCGCTTGAGCACATCACCTGGATCGAGCAGGGCGGCGGGCAGGCGCTGTGGGACGAACTTTACGCCCCGTTCGGCATCAAGCCGGTGATGGCGGGCAACACCGGCGTGCAGATGGGCGGCTGGTTCCGCAAGGAAATCAATACACTCGATGATCTTGCCGGCCTGAAGATCCGCATGCCTGGATTGGGCGGCGAGGTCATGCGCCGGCTGGGAGCAACGCCGGTCGCTCTGCCGCCGGGTGAAATCTTCCCGGCGCTGCAGTCCGGCCTCATTGACGCCACCGAGTTTCTGGGGCCCTGGAGCGATCAGGCCATGGGCTTCCAGAAGGTGGCCAAGTTCTACTACGCCCCCGGCTTCCACGAGCCGAACGGCACCGGCGAGGCGCTGTTCAACCGGACTGCGCTGGAAGGGCTGCCGGAGGATCTCAGAACCATCGTTCTGGAGGCCTGCAAGGCCGAGAACGGGCGCTCTCTGGCCGAAAGCGAATGGATGAATGCGGGCAGCCTTGAGAGCCTGCAGAAGGACGAGGGGGTGCAGCTGCGCTTCTACCCCGAAGATGTGCTGGAAGCGCTGCGCCGCGAAACAGCGGTGGTGCTGGGAGAGCTTGCGGCCAAGGACGAGCTTACTGCGCGCATCCACGCCAGCTACAGCAAGGCGCTGGCGCGGCTGGCGCCCTGGAGCAGGGTCTCCGTACAGCGGTTCCTTGCCGCGCGCGATGCTGACAAGGTCTGATACCAAGCCTTTCGATGCTGACGCATCACGCCTTCAAAAGGCTCAAGCGCCGCACGGGCTTAACCAATGCTCGATGAGTCAGGCTCATCGAGCATTGGTATGAGGGGCACCTTCCTCATCCGGATCCTGCGCGCAAGAGAGCCTGTTCCGGGCAGGAAGTGGCTCGCATCGGACGGATTCAGCCATTTTCTGCCCGGGTGGACGGAGAGAAATGTGACTTTCCTGCAACGCAGGTCGCGAAAACTGGCCAGCGTGAAATTGTGTGATAAATGCCTATTTTTTAAGCATATCTCTCCTGCTGTTTCTGGCCTGTGTCAATTCGGCCGGAATATGACATATTTTCGACGGTCATGCCCCGCATTCCCTAGGGGAATGTGGGGTGGACAGTATATTTGGTGCGCTGCAGTATGTGTGACCGTCATTTCTTCCCGGCATGTTTCCGGATTGAAAGATCTACGAAATTGAAAGATCGTCTTTCCTGAGGAGCAAAGCTGGCAGGGCTTTGAGAAATGCTTGGGAGGGTTTGAGCAACATGATTCGTATCAGCAGAACGCTGGCTCTGTGCACCACCGCCATCGGGATGATCTCTGTTGCTGGTCAGGCTTATGCGGGCGGCTTCGCGCTGCGTGAACAGAGCGCCTACTATCAGGGTATGTCCTTCGCCGGTAATGCAACGACCGGCCCGTCGATCTCGTCCATGTTCTGGAACCCGGCGGCCATCACGGGCGCAGGCCTGGGCATTACCACCGAGTCCCACCATGCGCTGATTGCGCCCAAGGCAGAGATCAATCTCGATTCGACCTCGACGTTGCGCGCCTATGGCAACGGCGGCGACATCGCGTCCGATGCCTGGATCGGCTCCAGCTACACGGCTTACAACGTCAATGATCAGGTGTTCTTCGGCCTTGCCGTGAATGCGCCTTTCGGTCTTTCGACCAAGCCGGATGGCGGCGTGCCCTGGGCAGGCCAGATCTACAATGCTTCGTCCAAGGTCTTCTCGATCAACGCCAACCCGATGGTCGGCTACAAGGTGAATGACCAGCTCGCCTTTGGTGCCGGTGTGCAGGTGCAGTACTTCAGCGTCCGTCTGCGCAGTGCAATGGACGCTTCACGGCGCCCCGCGTTGCTGACACTCGAAGGCGACAATATCGGGCTGGGTGTGACCGCCGGTGTCATCTACAAGCCTTTTGCGGGCACCGAACTGGGGCTTGGGTACAGATCCGGCGTGGCTCACCGCCTTGATGGCACTCTGACGATGGCGTCTGCTGTGCCGATCAACGCTTCGCTCGTTACGCCCGATACGGTGACTTTCTCCGCCAAGCAGCGCGTAACGGACGCCTTCCGCGTCCTGGGCACCGTCGAGTGGTCCAACTGGAGCCGCCTGAAGGCACCGAAGGTGACTGCGCAGGCCAATGGCGCCACCATCACAACACTGAAGTTCAACTATAACGATGGCTGGTACGCGGCTCTCGGCGGCGAATATGACATCAATCAGAACCTGACCGTTCGCGCGGGTGCTGCCTACGAATGGTCGCCGATTGACGACAAGATCCGCACGGCCCGTCTGCCTGACAATGACCGGATCTGGCTGAGTGCCGGTGCCAGCTACAAGGTGCTGGAAAACCTGTCCTTTGATCTGGGCTACACGCATATCATTGGCCGGGACACCAAGCTCGCGATGGTGCCGGGACATCAGGACTACGCAGGTGTGGTTCTGTCCGGCAAGGTTGATGCTTCGGTCAACATCGTCAGCGCAGCCATGCGCTACCGCTTCTGAGGGGTTCCTCAGGTGCAAGGTTTGCGGCCGGTGCCCCAGGGTGCCGGCCGTTTCCGTTTGTGACACGAATGCCTGTCCCGGTCATTCACCGAACTGTCGTATTTGTGCGTAAATACCTTTTCCTGAATACTAAAATTCAACGTAAATCCTGCGGACTGCTTGTGAAAAACTTTGCTGTCATAATCCTGATACCTGAATCGCGTCTAAGGGTGGCAAAGGTAATCGGGAGCGCCAGACATGACAGCTCTGCAGGAAGGCCGGCATTACCGGGCCTTGTTCATTTCAGATGTTCATCTTGGAACGCGCGGATGCCAGGCAGATCTTCTGCTCGACTTCCTGAAGTACAATGATGCCGAGACCGTGTATCTGGTCGGCGACATTGTTGACGGCTGGCGGCTGAAGCGTAGCTGGTACTGGCCGCAGGCGCATAACGACGTGATCCAGAAGATCCTGCGCAAGGCACGCAAGGGCGCGCGCATCTTCTACATTCCCGGCAACCATGACGAATTCCTGCGCGACTTCCTGGGCACCCATTTCGGTGGTGTGGAAGTGGCGGACAGTGTCGTGCATACGGCAGCTGACGGGCGCGAGTATCTGGTCATCCATGGTGACCAGTTCGACGTGGTCATCCGTCATGCCAAGTGGCTCGCCTTCTTCGGTGACAAGGCCTATGTCACGGCGCTGGCGCTCAACACCGGCTTCAATCTCATGCGCCGCCGTCTTGGCCTGACTTACTGGTCGCTCTCCGCCTGGGCCAAGCTCAAGGTCAAGAATGCGGTGAACTTCATTGGCCGCTTCGAGGATGCGCTGTCCGATGAAGCCCGCCGGAAGGGCGTTCACGGGGTCATCTGTGGCCACATCCACCATGCCGCCAGCCATGATATCGACGGCATCCACTACATCAACACCGGTGACTGGGTCGAAAGCTGCACGGCGGTTGCCGAGCATCACGACGGAACGTTCGAGGTTATCAGATGGGTGCAGCGTCCGGCCGAACAGCAAGCGGAGGAGGGGATGGGGGAGCGGTCCGTCGCGGCATGACATCCATTCTCATCGTCACAGACGCCTGGCATCCGCAGATCAATGGTGTGGTCCGTTCTCTGGAACTGACAGCCAACCAGTTGATGCGCATGGGTCTGCGCGTTGAATTTCTGACGCCCCAACTCTTCCGCACCCTGCCATGCCCGACCTATCCGGAAATCCGTCTGTCGCTGACCACCCGCGCACGCGTGGCGGCGATTATGGACCGGTTTGCCTGTGACCATTTGCACATTGCCACAGAAGGCCCCTTGGGGCTGATGGCGCGATCGGTAGCGCTGAAGCAGGGCCAGGTCTTCACAACGAGCTATCACACGCGCTTTCCGGAATATCTGGCGGCGCGCCTGCCGGTGCCCGTGTCTGTCACCTACAGGTGGCTGCGGCGCTTCCACAATGCCGGGCAGGGCTGCATGGTGGCGACCGGCAGCCTTGAAAGGGATCTGGCCGGGCGTGGCTTCACCCATCTGATGCGCTGGTCGCGCGGCGTGGATGCCGATCTTTTCCGCCCCTATGAGGGCTCCGTCCTGCCTCCGGATCTGCCGCGCCCCATCTTCATGAATGTGGGCCGGGTGGCGGTGGAGAAGAACATCGAAGCCTTTCTTGAGCTGGACCTGCCCGGCAGCAAGGTGGTTGTGGGCGGTGGCCCTCAGCTCGAATCCATGCGCAAGGCCTATCCCGATGTGCTCTTTACGGGGCCGAAGACGGGAGAAGATCTGGCGCGGACCTATGCTTCGGCGGATGTGTTCGTGTTTCCCTCGCTGACCGATACCTTCGGCAACGTGCTGCTGGAGGCGCTGGCCTGCGGGGTTCCTGTGGCGGCCTATCCGGTGATGGGGCCACTTGATGTGATCGGTGACAGCGGGGCAGGGGTGCTGGATGAGGATCTGCGGGCAGCGGCGCTGGCCGCACTCGACATTCCCCGCAGCTATTGCCGCCAGATGGCTCTCGGCTTCAGCTGGGAGGCCAGTTCCCGCCAGTTTCTCGACAATGCCATCGCCGCCTATGGGCTGCCTGCAGAGCCGCAGCCGCAGGCCGCCTGAGCCTGTCCCAGCGTGAATTGCCACGGTGACAAGCCTTTCGTTGCCGGGCAGGCAAGGCGTTGGTAGGTCTTGGGAAAGCCAATATTCCGGAGACTGGCCATGCATGGCACCCTCTCGCTTGATGATGTCAAAGCCGCAGCCCTGCGGCTGCAGGGACAGGCGTTTGAAACGCCGCTGCTGTCTTTCCGCGTGCTCGATGAGGCTGCCGGGCGGAAGATCTTCCTGAAGCCGGAAAACCTGCAGCGTACCGGCTCCTTCAAGTTCCGCGGTGCCTTCAACCGCCTGTCGCAGATCCCGGAAGGCGAGCGGCCTGCGGGCGTCGTCGCTTGCTCTTCCGGCAATCACGCGCAAGGGGTGGCAGAGGCGGCGCGCATTCTCGGCATGCCTGCCGTCATCGTCATGCCGGAGGATGCACCGTCCATCAAGCTGAAGCGGACGGCGGAGATGGGGGCGCGTGTCGTGACCTACAAGCGCGGCATCGAAGACCGGATCGCCATCGCCAAGGCGATCTGCGAGGAAAACGGCGCCACCTTTGTTCACCCTTATGATGACAGGGGCGTCATTGCCGGTCAGGGAACGATTGGCCTTGAGATCGTCCGTCAGGCGGGTGAGCTTGGCCTTGCTGTCGAAGCTGTCGCGGCCTGCACCGGCGGCGGCGGGCTCACCAGCGGCGTGGCGCTGGGGCTGGAGGCGGACCTGCCGGAGGCGGTGGTCTATACCTGCGAACCGGCAGGCTTTGATGACTATGCCCGCTCGCTTGCCAGCGGGCGGCGCGAGGTGAATGCCAGCGGCTCCGGCTCGGTCTGCGACGCGATCCTCACCGAAAGCCCGGGCGAACTCTCCTTCGAGGTTCTGACCCGGCGCAAGGCGCGCGGGCTGGTGGTGAGCGATGACGAGGCGCTGGCCGCCGTTGCCTTTGCCTTCCGCGAGCTCAAGCTGGTGGTGGAGCCGGGCGGTGCCGTGGCGCTTGCATCCGTTCTCTTCGGCAAGATGCCGGCCGGAAACGGCCCGGCGGTGGCCATCCTGTCCGGAGGCAACATCGATCCGGAAACGCTTGCAAGGGCGCTGGCGATCTGAATCTGGCTGCTTGAAATTCACTCGCAAGCAAAAGCCCCGGCAGCCGCATCTGCCGGGGCTTTCTGTGGTTAGGACCTCAGAAGCGCGCGTCGATGTCCACGACGCCAATCAGCTTGTGGTTCACGAATTCCTTGAGGCCAAGGCCCAGAAGCTCGCGGCCATAGCCGGAGCGGCCGATGCCGCCAAAGGGCAGGTCTGCCTCCACCTTGGTCGGGTGGTTGATATAGACCATGCCGGTGGCAATCTGCCGGGCCACTTCCACGCCATGGGCAGTGTCGCTGGTGAAGACCGAGCCGCCGAGGCCGAAGGGCGAGTCATTTGCGATGCGGATCGCGTCAGCCTCATCCCGGGCGCGGAAGATCATGGAGACAGGGCCAAAGAATTCCCAATAGCGGGCCGGGTTGTCCTCGCCGATTTCCGTCAGGATCACCGGCTGCACGAAGGCACCCTGATTGGGAACCGGCGGGCCAACCTCTTCCGCCTTGGCGCCATGGGAAATGGCTTCCTTGACCTTCTCCCTGATTTCATCAGCAGCACCTTGCGAGGACAGAGGGGCCAGCGTTGTCTGCGCATCGAAAGGGTCGCCTGCTTTCAGCGCCGCAACACCTTCGCGGTAGCGGGACAGGAATTCGTCGTAGATCTCGTCCACGACGATCATGCGTTTCGACGACACGCAGACCTGGCCACCATTCCAGTGGCGTCCGAAGACGGCCCAGCGGACGGTTTTTTCAAGGTCGGCATCGGCCAGCACGATAAAGGCATCGGCGCCGCCCAGTTCCATCGTGGATTTCTTCAGGGCCTTGCCGGCCTGTGCGGCCACAATCGCGCCAGCGCCTTCCGAGCCTGTCAGGGCGACGCCATGGACGCGCGGGTCGTTGATGATCATCTCCACCTGCGAGCGGGTGGCATAGAGATTGGTGAAGGCGCCGTCCGGCAGGCCTGCCTCACGCATCAGGCGCTCAAAGGCAGCTGCGCTCTGGGGCACGTTGGACGCATGCTTCAGCAGGATGGTGTTTCCGGCGGACAGCTGCGGCGCGATGATACGGGCGATCTGGTAATAGGGGAAGTTCCAGGGCTCGATTGCCAGCAGCACGCCAAGGGGCTCGCAGACGAGCATCGCCTCGCCTTCGGCCGGATCGGCCACCTCCAGTTTCTCCGGCTGCAGCAGGCGTTCCGCATTCTGGACGTAATATTCGAAGATCTTTGCCGAAAGCTCGACCTCTGCCTTGGCTTCGGTGAAGAGCTTGCCCATTTCAAGCGTCAGCAGCCGTGCATAGTCATCAACGCTGGCGCGCAGAAGATCCGCTGCCTTTTGCAGGATCTTGCCGCGCTCCGGGAAGGAGAGTGTGCGCCAGCCAAGAAAGGCTTCGTGCGCCCTGGTGATGGCAACCGAAACCTCTGCATCCGTTGCCTCGGGGAATGTCTGCAACACTTCACCCGTGTAAGGGTTTTGCGTCTTGTAGGCCATGCCGTCTCTCCAAGAAAAAAGGAATTCGAATTTCTGGGGCGCAATTTTCGTCTGGAGGCAGCTGTCAGGTGTTCATGTACCTTGTTGATTGTCTGAACGTTATTTTTTGAACCCTGCTTGCAGCATATTTGGGAGGAACATGCTGCACATGGCTGCCTGAATGTTGCGCTTGAGAAAAAGCTAAGGGAATACAGGGGCAGCGGGCCTTGATGCGGATCAATTAAGCATTTGTGCGGAGGTGCTTGAAACGAAAGAGCCCCCGGGTTTGGGACCGGGGGCTCGAGAGGCTGCAGCGCGCCTTGTTCTGTCCGTCAGGGTTTCTGTTTCAGCTGAACAGGGCCTGACGCTCACTTTCGGTCAGCATGGCAAGCGGATCTTCGTCCTCGGAGAATTCCTCGGCAGCTTCCCACTCGGCATCTGCCTGGGTCTCTTCTGCCGGGGCTTCATCGCCGCCGCCCATGTCGAACAGCTTGGCGATATCGTCTTCGCCCATTTCCTGTTCCGGATCATCAAAGCCCGCTTCTCCGGCAAACGCCTCGTCCGTCTGTTCGAAGATGGCGTCGATGGTGGCTGCATCCAGCTGATCCATGTCCTGGTCATCACTGGCTGCAACCGGTGCAGGGGCAGGGGCCGCCGCCTTGGCCGGAGCCGCCGCCTTGGCCGGAGCCGCAGCGGGCTTTGCTGCGGGCTGCGGCGCCGGCGCAGCGGCTGCCGGCGCAGTGGCTTCGCCACCAAACTCGACGCTGAAGAAGCTGCTGTTCTGGGCCGATGCAGCATCGCCCATCATGTCGTCAACGAAGGACTGGCTGACGCCCTTGCCGGCAAGCTGGGGGCCATTGAGAAGATGTGCATCCGGGCGGGTATCGACCGGTCCCTCGGCATCGTCAGCTTCCACATCCTCGATACCCCAGATGCCGATCATCAGGTTGATGCGGCTCTCGAGGTAGCGCAGCACATGCACCACCTTCTGGGTGCGCTGGCCGGTGAGATCCTGGAAGGAGCAGGCCATGAAGATTTCGGTGGCCTTGGCGTCGATATCGTCGCACACCGCTTCGTCCGCGCCGTTTTCGCGCAGGGTCCAGGCATATTCCTGAATCTTTTCCGCAGCGTTCAGGATGTCCTGCGTCGCGCCTTCCGTCTGCGTGATGATCGCATCCAGCTCGTGCGAGGCATCCGTGAAACGGTTGCTCTCCTCGTCTTCCTTCTTGATGTTGGAAATCTCGCGCTTGGTGCGCTCGATCGCCTCATGCATGTCGGCAATGTCGAGACGGATGCGGTTGAGATCGGGAACGCTGCGTTCCCGGCGCATCATCTTCTCAAGCCGGGCAATGGCATCAAGAATGGAATTTGTTTCGGAGCTGCGGTGGCGGCGCAGATATTCGGACAGAAAGCGGCGGCCGCGATCCGATTCCGAAAGGGTCTGCTCCAGTGTGTGATACTCGTGATCCGGTATCAGGACTGGCGGTTCGGTTTCTGCCATCGTATCGTCTCGGCGTCCTATTCGCTGCAGCGGACATTCGATTCGAATGTTCCTCCAACTCATGCGGTATAGTAGGCCCAAGAAGTTAACATCCCTTTAGGCCGTCAAGGTTTGATCCTCCATGAAGATGTTCCAAGTTGGGCTCGCCCCCAGGGTGAGTGCTCTCTATGGTGTCAATTTTGTCGGTACGGGGTTATTTCTCCCATTTTTTCCGATCATTCTTGCAAATAGATCATACTCAGTCACAGAAGTCTCATTTGCTCTCGCAATTGGCACCTACGCAAAGATTGCAGCTTCTCCGTTTCTGACAGGGCTCTCCGACAAGACTGGCCTGCGCCGTCTTTCGATCTGCTTTTACTCTTTGATGGGTATGGCTTTTCTTGCGCTATTTGCCTTTACGTCAAGTTATCTTCTGGCGGTGGTTGCAGTGATGGGGCTGATGGTCTGCTGGGCGCCGATTGTGCCGCTGGCAGATGGATATGCGCTGGATGTCGTGCGCCAGACCGGCGCCCCTTATGGGCGCATGCGCCTTTGGGGTTCTGCGGCTTTCGTGGCGGGCACTGTTCTTGCCGGATGGCTGATGATGCCGCACACGGAGATGCCCTATCTTGCCGGTATCCTCGGCTCGATGGTGGCAACCGTGCTGGTCGCCGGGACGCTGCCCCCCATGCGCAATCCCGAGCGTGAAGCCTCCGAGGCTGTCCATGCGGCAGACAAAAAGCCCGCCGTTTTCCGCGAGCGCTGGTTTCTGGCGCTGGTCACGCTCATCGGCCTCTCGCAGGCGGCGCACTCGGCTTATTACGCCTTTTCAACGATTTACTGGACCAAGACAGGTGTTCCGGAGCATTGGATGGGGCCGCTGTGGTCCGTCGGCGTGACGGCGGAGATCCTGCTCTTCCTGTTTGCGGCAAGGCTTCCGGCCTGGCTGACGCCCATGCGCCTGATCATCATCGGAACCGCAGGCTCGGTGCTTCGCTGGGCGCTGTTTACCCATGTGCAGGACCCGGCCTTCATCGTGCCGATGCAGACCCTGCATGGTCTCTCCTTTGGCGCGGTGCATCTGGGAGGCGTTGCGCTGATTGCGCAGGCCGTGCCCATGCGCTGGTCTGCGACAGGGCAGAGCCTGATGGCAACGTCCACCGGCTTCCTGACGGCGACAGCCACATGGTTCAGTGGGCCGCTTTATGCGGCAGCGCCTGCTTTTGCCTTCTACGCCATGTCGGCGATGGCGGCGGCGGCCCTGACCGGGCTCCTGTTCCTAGCCCGCCACCCTGGCTGTCAGGCACGGGCGGCGGACTGATACCAATACTCGATGAGCTTTTCTCATCGAGCATTGGTTAAGCCCGGGCGGCGCTTGAGCATTCTCAAGGCGTGATGCGTCAGCATCGAAAGCCTTGGTATGAAACGCTTCGGTTCGTGGGGCCTCAGCCCCAGAGGCTGGCCTGAGGCGGATAGACGAGACTTCCCTCGTAGGTGAGGCCGCCGTCCCGGTCTGCAGTCAGCAGCAGCGGGCCGTCCAGATCGACGAAGTCGGCCGTCTGGGCCACGAGCAGGGCCGGGGCCATGCCGAGGGACGTGCCCAGCATGCAACCGGTCATGATCTTGTAGCCAAGGGCTCTGGCGTCTGCAGCCAGCGCCAGCGCTTCGGTCAGGCCACCGGCCTTGTCGAGCTTGATGTTGACCGCATCATAGAGCTGGCGCAGGCTCGCCAGCTCATGCCGGGTGTGCAGGCTTTCGTCCGCACAGACGGCAATCGGCCGCTCTGCGCTTGCCAGAAGCGCGTCATTGCCCGCCGGCAGAGGCTGTTCGATCAGTTCGACGCCTGCGGCAACGCAAGCCGCCATGTTGACCGCGAAGCAGCTTTCGTCCCAAGCCTCGTTCGCATCCACGATCAGCCTTGCATCCGGCGCAGCGGCGCGGACTGCGGTGATCCGTTCATCGTCTCCCGCTCCGGCGAGTTTCACCTTCAGCAGCGGGCGGGCTGCCGCCTTGGCAGCTGCCGCGCCCATGCTCTCCGGCGTGCCGACGCTGAGCGTATAGGCGGTGACGAGTGGTTTCAGGGCCGCAAGGCCGGCGAGCGCTGCGGCGCTGGTTCCGGCCGTCTTGGCTTCGAGATCCCACAGGGCGCAGTCGAGCGCGTTGCGCGCCGCGCCTGCCTCCATTTGCGCCTGCAATTGCGTGCGGCTGATGTCCTGACCGAAGCGCGCTGCCGCCTCCTCGATCTGTTGCATCACGCTGGCGATGCTCTCGCCATAGCGGGCGTAGGGCACGCATTCGCCGCGGCCGGTGAGGCCGCCGCGGCTGATGCTGACGGTGACCACGTCCGCATGGGTCCGGCTGCCCCGCGAGATCGCGAAGCCGCCTTCGATGGCAAAGCGCTCATGCGCCGCCGCGATGGTGAGAGGCGATGTCATGGCTCAGGCTTCGCCGTAGATTTCGGCCACCTTGTCCACCACCTGGGCCATACCGTAGCGCACGGGGTCGGTCGCGGGCAGGCCGTACTTTGTGGAAAGCTCCGCCAGATAGGCCTGTGCTTCCGCATCGCCGAGGGCAGCCGTATTCACCGCAATGCCGATGCAGCGGATGTCCGGGTTCGTCAGCTTGCCGCACTGGATCGTCAGGTCAATGACATCCTGAATGGAGGGCAGGGGCGTCTGCACACCGCGCATGGTGCGGCGGGTCGGCTCATGGCAGACGATGAAGGCGTCGGGCTGTGCGCCGTGCAGGAGGCCAAGCGTCACGCCCGAGAAGGACGGATGGAACAGGGAGCCCTGGCCCTCGATCACATCCCAGTGGCTTTCGTCCGCTGCCGGGGAGATCCATTCCACGGCGCCGGAGATAAAGTCGGCCACCACTGCGTCGATGGCAACACCACGGCCCGAAATGAACACACCGGTCTGGCCGGTGGCTCGGAAGTCGCAGTCATAGCCGCGGGCGCGCATGTCCCGCTCCATGGCGAGGGCTGTGTACTTCTTGCCGACCGAGCAATCGGTGCCGACGGTGAGGATACGCTTGCCGCTGCGCTTGGAGCCCTTTCCGGTGGCAAAGGTCATGTCGGAATGGCGCACGTCGAACAGCTGGCGGCCATTGCGCTCTGCCGCTTCCTTGATGGCCGGAATCGAACCGAGGCGCACATGCAGCCCGCTGGCAACATCCATTCCGGCATCCAGCGCTTCCACGATGGAGGCAACCCAGTGATCCGGGAGGCGCCCGCCTGCGTTCACGGCGCCTACGATCATGGTCTTGGCGCCAGCCTTCGCGGCGGCCGGGATCGTCATATCGGTCAGGCCTGCGTCTGCCTGGCAGCCCGGCAGGCGATTCTGCCCGATGCACCAGTCCCTGCGCCAGTCGACCACGCCGAGCGCCGTCTTTGCCGCCAGCGCATCCGGAACGTCGCCCAGGAACATCAGATAGGGGTTTGCAATATCCATTATGTGATCCGCCTCTACTGGTTGTTACCCGCCGTGCGTCTGGACGGCTGGCCTTTCTCTCAGGTATAGGGGGTAGTCCTCCGAAGCGGCAAGGGGTTGCGTCAGCACGCATGACATTACAGGTTCAACTGCTCGCCCCCAGATGCACGGTCAGTCATGACGGACAGGCCGTGACCGTTGCCCTGTCCGGAGACTGGGTTATCCGCAGCGCCCAGGAAGCCGAGGCGATCGTGGAAGGCCTTGCCGGCGAACAGGGGCAGGTCGAGATTGTGCTGGATCTGTCCGGACTGCGCGCTCTGGACACGGCGGGCGCCTGGCTGATTCACAGGCTGCGCGGACGCATCGAATTCTCCGGCACACGCGTGCGCGTTGAAGGGCTGCGGCCGGAGCAGAAGATCCTCCTGAACGAAGTCGATGCTCATCATCCGCCGCCGCCCAGCCATGAGCCGCGGCAGGGCATGCTGATCAATCTGATGGAGGCGACCGGCAAGTCGGTGGTCGAGGCATGGCAGGATTTCATCGCCATGCTGCACATTCTGGGCTCGCTCAGCACGGTTGTCGGCACGGTTCTTTTCCAGCCCAAGCGCCTGCGCGGCATTGCGATTGCCGTCCAATTCGACAAGTCCTGCATCGGGGCCGTGCCGATCGTTGCGCTCATGAGCTTCCTGATTGGTGCCATCATTGCTCAGCAGGGCGGGTTCTACTTGCGGCAATTTGGCGCAGATCTGTTTGTCGTCGATCTGGCCGGTGTGCTGGTTCTGCGCGAGATCGGTGTTCTGCTGACCGCCATCATGGTGGCCGGCCGTTCGGGCTCCGCCTTTACGGCAGAACTTGGGTCCATGAAAATGCAGGAGGAAATCGACGCCCTGCACGTCATTGGCCTCAATGTGACGGAGGTGCTCATCCTCCCGCGTCTTCTGGCGCTGATGGCGGCTATGCCCGTGCTGACCTTCGTGTCCGATCTGGCTGCGCTGACTGGCTCCGGGCTCGTGACCTGGTGGTATCTGGAGATTCCGCCAGCGGCCTATCTGAGCCGTCTGGAAGAGGCGATCACCGTTCAGACCTTCATCGTCGGCATGGTCAAGGCTCCGTTCATGGCGCTGATCATCGGCCTGATTGCCTGCGTGGAAGGCCTGAAGGTCGGCGGTTCGGCCGATTCCCTTGGCCGCCACACCACCATGTCCGTGGTGAAGGCGATCTTCCTCGTCATCGTCGTTGATGGTCTTTTTGCCATCTTCTTTGCAGCCATCAACGTATAAGGGCCATGATGAGCACTGCAGATGCCCTTGATGAGACGGTTCGGCCTGCCGGAGAGCGGGACGTCCTGCTGTCCGCACGTGGCGTCACGGTCGGTTTCGGCAAGAAGATCATTCTCGAAGGGCTGGACCTTGATGTCTACCGGGGCGAGGTGCTGGGATTTGTCGGCGGGTCTGGAACCGGCAAGTCGGTGCTGATGCGCACCATCCTTGGGCTGACGCCCCGCCGTGCCGGGCAGATTTCCGTTTTCGGCCAGGATCTCGACAGCGCCACTCCGGACGAGCGCAACTGGATCGAGCGGCGCTGGGGCGTTCTGTTCCAGCAGGGCGCATTGTTCTCGTCCCTCACCGTGAAGCAGAACATCCAGGTGCCGATGCGCGAATATCTCGGGCTTTCGCAGCGGCTGATGGATGAATTCGCCTTTCTGAAGCTGGAACTGGTGGGCCTGCCGCGCGATGCGGCGGACAAGTATCCCTCCGAGTTGTCCGGCGGCATGGTCAAGCGTGCCAGCCTTGCCCGTGCTTTGTCACTGGACCCGGATCTGGTGTTTCTGGACGAGCCGACTTCCGGTCTTGATCCGATTGGCGCGGCGGCCTTTGACGGGCTGATTGCGAAGTTGCGTGAAACCCTTGGTCTGACCGTTTATATGGTGACACATGACCTTGATAGCCTGCATTCGATCTGCGACCGTATTGCGGTTCTGGGTGAGAAGCGGGTTCTGCTGGCCGGCACAGTGGATGACATGATGAAGAGCGAGCACCCTTGGGTGAAATCCTACTTCCGGGGCGAGCGCGCCCTGCGCAGGGTTTGAAAGGCAGCTGATGGAAACCCGTGCAAATTATGTGATGATCGGCGGCTTCGTTCTCGGCATTCTCGTCGCAGCATTCCTGTTCATCTACTGGCTGGCGGCTGCCGCCGATTCCGGTAAGAGCATCAATGTGAAGGTCGTCTTTCCGGGCGCCGTGACCGGCTTACCCGTTGGCGGTCAGGTGCTGTTCAACGGTATCAAGGTCGGTGATGTCTCGGGTCTCGACTTTGATCCGCGCGATCCGCGCATCGTGATTGCCACAATCCGTGTCTCTCCTAACGCCCCCTTGCGCAAGGACGTGCGGGCCACGCTCGGCTTCCAGGGCCTCACCGGCGTCGCCTATGTGGACCTGAAGGGCGGCACGACTGGCACCGGTCTTCTTCTGGATGCTCTGAATGAAGGCAAGGAACCGGTGATCTATGCCGACCGGTCGTTCTTTGACGACGTTCTGGAAAATGGCCGTGATGTGCTGCGCAAGGCGGACATGACGCTTGAATCCATCAACGATGTGCTGCGCGAGAACCAGCCGGTCATCGCCTCCACCATGCGCAATGTCGAGACATTCTCCGAAGCGCTGGCGCAGAACTCCGATGGCGTGAAAGAGTTCATGGCCTCCATCGGCGAGGCCACGGTCGCCTTCAGCTCGCTGTCCGGTAAGCTGGAAGGGCTGGTGATGCAGGGCGAGCGGATTCTGGCCGCCGTGCCGGATGACAAGGTTGAGGAGCTTGTGGTCAACATCACCGAGTTCTCGGATTCCCTGAAGGCCGCAGGGCCAGAAATCCGCCAGATCATGGGTGATGCCAGCTCCGCCGTGGCCAATGTGCAGCAGTTCACCGAACGCATGAACTCCTCCCTGAGTCAGGTCGAGGCGGTGGTCAGTGCGGTGAATCCTGAAGAGGTTCAGCGTGTCGTGGCAGGGGCAGCGAGCCTTGGCGATGTGCTGTCTAACCGCTCGTCCGACATTGACGAACTGATCCGCAGCACGACCAGCACGATGGCGCATGTGGATCAGGTGGCGCAGACGATCCGCAGCCGCGAGGAAGATATTGTCACGCTGATCGGGGATGCACAAAAACTGCTCGCCGGTCTGATCAAGACCGTGGATGACACCGGCGAGGTGGTCGCCGCGATCGATCCTGCGCGCATCTCCTCTATTGTCGATGCTGTGGACCGGACGGTCAGCGCCATTGCCGGGCAGGGCAACGCCATTGCCGAGACGATTGCCTCTGCGCGCAATACGGCCACCAATGTGGAGCGCATGGCGGCTGACCTTTCTGCCCGCACGGATGACGTGAACCAGATCATCACCGACGCAAAGACGGTTGCCGCCAACCTCAACACGTCGTCCGAAAAGCTGAATGGCTTGATGGATAAGGTGAACACCATGGTGGACGGCGATGGCGAAGGCCTGATCACCGAGGCGACGAAGGCGATGACGGCCATTCGCAAGGTGGCTGAGGCCTTTGAAAGCCGTGCGGGAGGGATTGCCGACGGCCTGTCGAAGTTTGCTTCGCAGGGCTCGGCTGATCTGGCCGCGACGCTGGGGCAGGTCAACCGCACCTTCATCACGCTGCAGCGGGCGATCGAAAACTTTGACCGCGCGCCGAACCGGGTGATCTTTGGCGGGGACGATGTGCCGCGTTTCAACGGCGGGCAGCGGCGCTGAGACCGGTTGCTGCCCTGCCGGGCAGTCCGGCGGATGAAGCACTGACGAAACAGGGCCATGGCGTTGAGGCGCTACGGCTTGGCAAGGAATGGCACAGGCCGGGAAGACGAAGGGCATGACCGACGCTGCAACGCTGATCAACCGCCGCCGCGCATTGACGCTTCTGGGGCTCGGAACCCTCGCGGCAGGCCTGTCTGCCTGTGCTTCCACAGCTCCCAATGCGCTTTATGGCATTCAGGCCCCTGCGGCTGCTGCTGCAGAGGGCGCACGCAAGCCCGTGCAGGTTCTGGTCGCCGTGCCGAAGGCGCTGCAGGCGCTCGACAGCAGCAACATCGCGGTGGTGCAGCAGGGGCCGGTCTACACTTACTTCCCGCAGGCCGCCTGGGCCGACCAGCTCGGCAATGTGGTTCAGACCGGAATCGTCCGGACACTGGAGAACACCCGCCGCTTGCGCGGCGTTGGCATGCCGGGGGATGGCCTGCTGATCGACTATCAGCTCCAGACCGAAATCCGCTCCTTTGAACTGAACGTCTCCGGCAGTGCGCGCGGCGTCGTGGAAATCGCGGCCCGGCTCGTGAACGACCGCAACGGCCGTACGGTGGACAGCATGGTGTTCCGCGCCGAGGTGGCCGCCGGCGGCCAGTCTGCCGATCAGGCCGTGCGCGCCATGAACACCGCCGCAGGGCAGGTCTTCGCCGAGCTGGCGGCCTGGGTCATTTCCAAGGTCTGACCTGCGCCTGGGCCCGATGCAGGGCAGGGTACTGGTTACCGGCACTGATACCAACTCCCGCTGAGCTTGCCTCATCGGGAGTTGGTCAAGCCCTTGCGGCGTTTGAGCATTTTCAAGGCGTGATGCGTAAGCATCTCAGAGCCTTGGTCTGAAATCACCCGGGCCAAGCGCAGCGTGAGCCGGGCCTGCTCGTTTGCAGAGAAGATGAAATTGTCTGTTGCCGGGCGGCAGGCTCCCGGCCGCAGCAAGCCTTTGCGCCGTACCTCAACCTCACCGCTCTGCGAACGAGTAGACCTTGGCTCAAAGGTTGTGGCAAGAGCAGGAAGCAGTGCCCGCCTCACAGGTCCCGGCACAAGGCCGGGACGGCGGAGAGAGCTTATCTCCTATCGCAGGAAATTCCGGCCACTCTACCCGAAGTGACCGGGCACTGCCTGAACATCCCCACCGCGCCGTCCCGGCCTTGTGCCGGGACCTGTCAGGGATTTCCTGCCTGTTGGTCCGGTCACCGGCCTTGCGATTCTGGCAGTATCCCGGATGCTTCGAGTCGGTTTCCCGAAACAAACACGGGTAACAAGCGTGTCCATGAACCGGATGGCGGAGGGCAGGGACCAGCCGCCACAAGCACCAAAAAGCCTGCCGGATCGCTCTCCTGCCCCTAACCTAAATGGGGGCGTATAGTACGGAATTAAGTCGATCCCCTTGGTCCGGCGGGGTTTTCGGGGTTCAGACATGCTGCAAAAACCTGAAACAAGTAAGAATCTGTGCCTTCTACGACCTTGCGCTGGTATTAACATAAATCGCACGCTTCGCGCCCGTAAATTGGTCATTCACCAGTGCTCGACCTTGTCCTGAAAGCCGCCGCTCGTTGTACGCGAACTGGGAATTCGTCGCGACGTGAACGAACCGCGGATAACGTACAAAATCTTTCGCACATTTTGAGGTTGAGACGGTTCCCTTTATTCTGATTGAAGGGAGCATGGCATGACTGATGACGACAACGGCAAAGAGATGAGCAACGTTATCCGGATCGATGAAGCCCGGATCAAGGACCATCTGGGAGAGATGGTGCGCGGCACTGTCGAAGAGGCGTTGAACGCGATGCTGGACGCGGAGGCAGACCGTCTTTGCGGAGCTGGCCGCTACGAGCGCAGCGAGGGGCGTCAGGACACGCGTGCGGGCAGCTATGAGCGGTCCCTTCACACCAAGGCGGGCGAAGTGAAGCTGAAGATGCCGAAGCTGCGGCGCCAGACGTTCGAGACGGCAATCATTGAGCGCTACCAGCGCCGGGAAAGCAGCGTCGAGGAAGCCCTGATTGAGATGTATCTGGCCGGCGTTTCGGTCCGCCGGGTGGAGGACATCACCGAGGCGCTTTGGGGCACGCGGGTTTCGCCCGGCACGGTCTCGAACCTGAACAAGAAGATCTACGCCAAGATCGAGGAATGGCGGCACCGGCCGATTGAGGGCGAGCATCCCTATCTTTATCTGGACGGGATCGTGATGAAGCGCACCTGGGCCGGAGAAGTGAGGAATGTCTCTTTGCTTGTGGCCAGTGCAGTGAATTCCGAAGGATACCGGGAGATCCTGGGGATCTGCGAAGGCGCCAAGGAAGACAAGTCCGGCTGGTCGAACTTTCTGCGGCACCTGGTTGACCGGGGTTTGAAGGGCGTGAAGCTGATCATCTCCGACGCCTGCCGGGGGCTTGTGGAGAGCATCGCCGATTACCTGCCGGATGCGCAGTGGCAGCGCTGCATGGTTCACTTCTACCGCAATGTGTTCAGCCATGTGCCCTCCACCAAGATACGGGAGGTCACCCACATGCTGAAGGCGATCCATGCCCAGGAGAACCGCAAGGCGGCTCAGGAAAAGGCTGAAGCGGTGATCGCGGATCTGCGGGCGCAGCGCCTGACCAGGGCGGCAGATCTCATTGAAGACAGCATCGCAGAGACGCTGACCTATTACGGCTTTCCGGACAGCCATTGGCGCAAGATCAGGACCAACAATCCTCTGGAGCGGATCATGAAGGAAATCCGGCGGCGGACCCGGGTGGTGGGGGCGTTCCCAGACGGCCAATCATGCCTGAACCTGGCAGCGGCCAGGCTCAGGCATATCGCGGCCGGAAAATGGTCCGCCCGCAAATACATGAGCATGGCACCGCTCTACCAGGAGCAACATCAAACCCACGGAGCCGTCGCCTGAAAACGAAAGTGCGAAAGATATTTGACACTACCGAACCGCGGTAAAGCGTACGGAGCAGTAGTTCGACGCAGTTGTGCCAATGTCAGCATCCACAAAGTGCTGGAGGTGAAATAAATAGAGATAGTCCTTTTACGGGCCAAGGAGAGGGAATTGTGGGCCGAGCGCAAGGAGAAGTCTCAGTGCCACCTAAAGGGGCTTCCATGACAGGGGCCGCGAGCCAGAGCGTTAGACTACGATCCCAAGGTCGGCTAGCAGCTTCCCGATTTTCTCAGCGAAGCTCCACAGCACATTTACGGATTTCACCCGTTCCTCGATTCCTTTGAGAACGCTTCCAATTACGGGCTTCGAGCGCTTCCCGGCGATCTGTTCGGACAGGGTTCCGAGCAGCTCGCCTACTTCGTGCTTTTCTTTTTTCGTGATTTCATTGGAATCGACCACTGCTTGCGCGAAGTCTTTGATGGTATGTCCCAGCTCTTCCGCATCACTGCCTTCTGTGATTGTTATTACAGCGTTGATCTTCGCAAGATCGCCAGTGTTTAGGACGCCTACGGATGAATTTGAGATGGTGATATGGTTGTTTGTCATGGGGCGGCTCATTGCTTGGGCCAGTGCGCTAACTGGGATTCTACCGCGTCCTAGAGGAATGCCGGTCACCATGTCCATTTGATCCATAGCGTTATTCATCATGGCAGCGTTCATCAGGAAGCTACGGTAGTTGTTTTCTTGCAGGATCGCATTGCAGGACAGGCACAGGTGCAGCCCATTATCGTATCTGTAGAGCGCTGGCCGTTCACATTGATTGCATTTCATGAGTTCACTCTACCCTGAGCCCATGTGGCCGTCACCTAAGGCTCGACGCAGGTGAGCAAGTTGCATCGTCGTATTTCTTCGTACAATGAAATTTCAGAGCAGCTCTGAATTCTGATCATACTCAAGAAAGCCGACGTTCATTCTTGCCGCAGCATCTGACACCTTGGGCTCCAAGCAGACCTTCGCCGCAGACTGATTGAACGTCCCGTTGAGCTGGGAAGAGTTTACGAGCCTAACTGGCGCGAAGGTCTGCTTCGCTAAACGCCGGAGCCATCTTACTTGCAACCACACTTAGGTTAGGGGCTGGAGATCGCTCCGGCGGGCTTTTCTTGTTTCACGTCAGACTGGTTCAGTCCAGACGGCCGCTGGCGTGGGCCAGCATGGTGTAGACCTTGCCCGTGTCCGAGGTCAGGTAGGTCTGACCCAGCATGTTGTCACGGTCATTGCGCGAGACCTGGGTGAGAAGCTGCTCGAAATCGGCGATGTACCGGTCAACCGCGGTGCGGAATTCCGGATCGCGGCCGTATTTCTGGCGGATCTCGTCGAAGGTCTGCTGACCCTGCAGCGTGTAGAGACGGCGCGTGAACACATGCCGCTCGCCGCGCTTGTAGCGGTCCCACAGGTCGATGAAGGTCTCATGGTCGATGGCCCGGGCGATGTCCATGGACAGCGAGTTCAGGCTTTCGACCATGTGCAGCGGCGTGCGGGTTGCCTTGCCGCTGGTGTCTTCATCGCGCGAGGCGCGGCGCAGCAGATCGCTCACCCAGCCCTTGCCGCTTCCGGCTTCCGGCGCCTGCTCGGGAGCAGGGGCTGCTGCCGGGCGGCGGGTTGCGGCAGGCCGCGGTTCCGGCTCGCTGCGCGGGGCAGGGGCAGCCGGACGGCTCGGGGCGCTGTAGCTGGCAGCCGGGGCTGCGCTGGCTGCAACGGCACGCTCCTGCGGGCGGGAGATGTCCAGCGCATTGGACTGGCGGGCAACGATGTCCGACAGCTCGCTGAGCGCGCGGATCTGCTCGTTGACGACCTTGCGCAGGGCAGCAGAGGATTCTTCTGCCTCTTCCGGCAGGTTGAGAACGCCCTGCTTCAGCTCCTTGCGGGTGGCCTCCAGCTCGCGGTGCACCTCGCGGGCAACGTCCCGCATGCGGGTTGCCGCTTCGCCGAACCGCTCCTGCGCTTCCGTCACGGTGCGGCTCATTTCCTTCATGATCTCGTCCTGCACGGCGCGGATGGCATCGCGGGCGCGCTGGCCTTCCATGCCTGCGGTAAGGCGCATGGATTCGAACTGCTCAGCCACCTGACGCGAGGCGGCTTCGGCAGCGGCCGAGAGCATGGTGGCGGCTTCGCGGGCCCGGTCATCGGCCGAGTCCAGTGTTTCCGTCAGCGTGCTTGTGAAGGTGCGCATCAGCGTGTCGACCGTTTCGGTCTTTGCCAGCAGCGTGTCGGCCACCTGTTCAATGGCGGTCTTGCGCTCGGCCACGCGGCCCTCGACCAGACGGTTCGTCTCCTCCAGGTGACGGGCCGCGCTGATGAGATCCTGGCTCTGCTGGTCGAAGCGGGTCGACAGGGCCTTGATGTCAGCCAGAACCGTGGTCGAGATATCCCGCAGCGCGCCGACCTGACCATCGATGAGGCCGGTGGAGGCGCTGGTTTCTGCGACGGCACGGTCCACGGCGGAGCGGAACTCGCTGGCCCGGCGGGCCAGGTTCGTTTCCACATCCGACAGGTTCTGGCCGGCATCGGTCATCACCTGATGCAGCGTGCTGTTCGAGGTGTCCAGGCGGTCCAGGATGGCCGACACGTCGGCTTCCAGGCGCAGCTTGGTCTCTTCCAGCACGTTGACGGCACGGTTGCTACGCTCGTCGAGGCCGTTGATGATGCGGTCGCCTGCTTCCACCAGCGAACGTGTCGCCTCGAGGCCGCGCTGTGCGAAGCTCTCGGTGACGTCGCGGCCCTTGACGGAGATGGCGTCAAGGATGGCACGGTGGATCTCGGACACACGGCCGGTGAGTTCATTGGCACGGGTTTCGATGGCAGCAACCAGCTGGTTGCCGTCTTCGCCCACCAGCTTGGTGAACTCGGCGCTCTGCGAGGAGAAGGCCTCGTTGAGAGCTGCGGCCTTTTCGAGCATTTCCTGTGCAACGGCGTGGCCGCGCTGCGACAGCAGTTCGGCGGCCTGCTGCACGGCGCCGCTGACGCGGTTGCGCACCGAATCCGCCTCGCCGGAGATGAGATTGCGCATCTCTTCCACGGTGCGGGTGAGGGTGACGCGGGCATGCTCGCTCTCGGCGTTGAGGTTGCCGGAGATTTCCGCAATCGTGCGGGCGAGATCGCCGCGCACCTTGTCGCTTTCGCCGGTGAGCGAACCTGAGAACTCGGCCAGCGTGCTGACGTAGAGCGTGCGCGCCTTCTCGCTTTCCACGGCCATGGAACGGGCCGCTTCTGCAACAGCGCTGAGCACCATGTTGCGGATGCGCTCGCCTTCGCCGGAGAGGGAGCCGGTGGCAACGGTCATGGCGCCGGTGACGCTCTCGGCTGCCTTCTGGCTTTCGCCTTCCAGCACGCCGCGCACTTCGCCAACTGCGGTCAGAACCATGTCGCGGATGCGCTCGCCTTCGCCCGACAGCGAACCGGTGGCCAGTGCCATGGCGCTGGTAACGGTTTCGGCGGCCCGCTGGCTTTCGCCCACCAGCACGCCGCGTGCTTCGCCCACGGCGCCCAGAACCAGCTGGCGCAGGCGGTCGCCTTCACCGGACAGCTTGCCGGTGACGTCGGAGAAGGTCGTGCTGACCGTCTCGACCGTGCGGCTGCGCTCTTCGGAGAGGGCGGAAGCGGCCTGCGTGACGGCGTCGAGCACCATCTCGCGGACACGGGTGCTCTCGCCGCTCAGCGTCGAGGTGGCATCCTGCATGGCTTCGGTCAGAACCACACGGGCGCGCTCGGTCTCCGACGACAGGGTGCCGGTGATGGAGGACAGGCGGTCGGTGAGCACCGTTTCCAGCTGGCTGGCGCGGCTGTCGAGGGTTTCGGCCACTTCGAAGACCTTGGCGCCCAGCGACACGTTGATTTCCGCAATCCGCTCGGAGAGGGACTCGGTCAGTTCCGCGCTCTGGCGGGCCAGGACGGAGCCTGCCTCGTCCAGACGGCTGTCGAGTGCCTGCGCCATCTCGGTCTGGCCATCGACGAAGGCCTTGGCGATTTCGCGGGTGCGGGCAATCAGGGTTTCGCTGATCTGGCGGGCACGGCTGTCGAGGGTCTGGTCGATCCGCTCGGTGCCGGCAATCATGCTCTGGGCAAGATGCTCGGCCTTCTCGGAGATGGATTCGGCGGCCTGATCCACGCGCTCGCCGATGAGGCGGCCCACGGTGTCGGCCTTGTCGGCGAGGGATTCGCCGGCTGTTTCCACACGCCGTGCCAGCTCGAAGGTGATTGCGTCGGAGCGGTCGGCCAGAACGTCGGCAATGGTGCGCGACTTCTGTTCCAGCGTTTCGCTGAGCAGTTCCGTGCGGGTGCTGATCGCATCGGACAGCATGACTGTGCGGGTTTCCAGCGCCGCCTCGAAGGCAGCCGTGCGCTGCTCCAGCGTCAGATCCAGGCTGTTGATGCGGCTGTCGAGCGAGGCATCAAGGCCGCTGGCGCGGATTTCGAAGGTCTGGTCCAGACGGGTGATGCTGTCACCCAGCGCCGTGTCCAGCGTGGTGATGCGGCTGTCGAAGGTCTGGTCCAGACGGCCAAGGCGGCTGTCGAGGGCAGCGTCAAGGCTGCTGGCCCGGGCTTCGAAGGTCTGGTCAAAGCGGTTGATGTTGTCGCTGAGCGTTGTCTCCAGCCCGCCGATGCGTGCATCGAAGGTCTGGTCGATGCGGCTGATGCGGCTGTCGAGTGCCAGATCGAGCCCGCCAACGCGGTGCTCGAAGGTCTGGTCGAGGGTTTCCAGACGGCTGTCGAGCGTCTGGGCCAGCACGGTGGAACGGCTGTCGAAGCTTTCGACCAGCTGCGAACCGCGCTCGGTGACGATCTTTTCCAGCTCGGTGAGGTGGGTCGCAAGACCTTCCTGCAGGGCCTGGCCGCGCAGTTCCATGGTCTCGGCAATGCGGTCGCCGACGGAGCCGATGTCGGCGCTGACGCGCTCGCCACGGGTGCCGATGAGGCGGGCAAGTTCGGTGCCGGTTTCGGCCAGCTTCTGGGCGAGCTCCGTGGTGCGCTGGCCGAGCGAGCTGGAGATTTCGGAGGATGCTGCCTGCAGCGTCTCGCGGAAGCCGATGGTCTGACTCTCGATGAGCAGGGCCATTTCGGTGCCGCGCGCGCCAAGACGGGTGTCGAGTTCGGCACCATGCACGGTGATGGCCGTCTCGATGCGCTCGCTTATGGAGCCCAGGCGGTCCGCCAGATCGCCGCCGCGGCCGGTGATGGTCTCGGCGAGGCTGGAGGATGTTGCATCCAGCTTGGAGGCGATTTCGCCGCCGCGCAGGGACAGGTCCACAACGATGGACTCGCCGGTGCCGCGCAGGATCTCGGCAACCTCGGAGCTGCGCTCTGCGAGGGTTTCGACGATCTCGGCGCCCTTGAAGGAGATGGCGTCGGTAACAGCCTGGCCACGCTCGGTGATGCTGCTGACTACGCGCTCGCCGGTGTCGCTGAGCGAAGCATCCAGCTGCGACACGCGGGTGTCGACAGTGGTGATCAGCTCGTCGGTGCGGGCGGAGATGGTGTCGATCAGGCGGCCCGAGGTGAGGGACAGGGTTGCGTTGATCTCGTCACCACGCAGGGCAATCGTCTCGCCAACGGACGAGCCGGTACGCTCCAGCGCCTCGGTGAATTCCTGCGTGCGCAGGGTGAGGGTGGTGGTGATTTCGCCGCCGCGCACATCCAGCGTCTCGACGAAGGTGCTGGCCGTCTCGGCGAAGCGGTCGTTGACCTCCTTGCCGCGGGTGGTCAGCGTTTCCCACATGTCGTTGCCGGTGCGCGACAGGTTGTCGACCAGTTCGCTGCCAGAAGAAGTGAGGCGGGCCACATAGTCGCCGGCGCGGTCGGTGAGGGCGTCGACCAGTTCGGAACCGGAGGCATTGAGCGAGGAGCTGAGCGCGTCGATGCGGCTGTCGACGGAGCTGGTCAGCTCATTGATGCGGTCTTCCACGGCACCAACCAGACGGGAGGTGGCCGTCTCGACGGTGCGGGCGATTTCTTCCGATGTGGCGGACAGCTGGCCGGCAAAGCTCTCGTGAGCGCCGGAAATGGAATCGCGCACCCGGTCGGCATTGGCGAGGATGGCCTCGCGCTGGCTGACCAGTTCCTCGATGAGGGCGCGGATCTTCAGCTCATTGTCGTTGTAGGAGCGCTCGAGCGAGGAGACTTCGTTATGGACGAGGACTTCCAGCTCGCTGGCGCGGGCAATGGCCCGCTCGATGCCGTCGCCCATCGCAGCGACTTCGCGGCGGATGGCCTGACCGACGGACAGAACCGATTCCTTGGCCATGTCTTCCGGCTCTGCGAGGCGCAGGGCCACTTCCGTCATGCCACGGGCGACGATGCGCATTTCCTGCGCACGCCAGATCATCATGGCCATGACCCAGAAGAACAGGACCGGTACGGCGATGGCAACGCCGGCAAGCACCAGGCCGGGGGCTGCGGAAAGGCCCGCGCCGCTGGACAGGGCTTCGATCTGCGTGCCGAAGCTGGAGATGGTGAGGATCGAACCGATGGCGCCCCAGACCACGCTCAGCACCAGCGCCACCCAGAAGGGGGCAGCCGAGGGCCGGCGCTGCAGGGCGAATATCAGGTTGCCGATGGTGCGGCGGTCGTCATTGGCCGCAGGCGGGCGTCCGCCGCGTCCCCGGCCCCGGCGCCCTTCGCTGGACGCCGTGCTGTCTGCTGCATCGGCAGATCCGCTGCCCGGTCTTTCCGCGCGTGCCGCTTCGCCAAGGGCCGCACGGGCCCCGTCTTCGCTGCCCGCTGCCGTTGCGGGGCCGCCGAAGTCGAGCTTCAGCGCCTCTTCAACTGCCGACAGTGCCGCTTCCGCCGGGTCTTTCACCTTCGGGGGATTTGCCATCTGGATCGCCTCACATCCGAACTCATTACAAATCGGAGGCCTGAGCCACCGAGCACTTTTTCCCGCGCCGTTCCGGGTCTGCCTCCGCCTCGATTCTGACGCAGAAACCGTCCGCCGCTTGGACATGACAGGACAGGGTGCCGCCGCATCGGCTGCCTGACGCTGAGTCAGGCGGCCTTTTCCCCATCTTGCCGCATCAGACAACGTAATGGCACAATCTGCGTTAAGGAACAAGAAACGCCATTGTGAGTCAGCCTGCCGGAGGTGGTGAAGCCATGAGTCAACGCAACGTAAGATCGTCCTCAGGCGGGCCTGCAGACAGTGCCGGACCTGAGGCAGCTTGTGCGAAAAAGCCCTCTGCGGCGCAGCTCAAGTGGCTTGCCAGAGGCTTGGCGCAGGCCGGTGGAAAACTTCCACTTTTTGACGATGAGGGCCGCTCAATTCCCCCTGCCACAATCCGCGCCTGCATGGCTGCAGGCTGGGCAGAGCCTTGGTTTTCCAACCCAATCAAGCCCGACTGGCTCGTCTGCCGCCTGACGGAGGCGGGACGCAAGGCCGTCCTTGCCGCTTCCGGAAAATAGCCCCTGCAGGGCGGCAGCGCCTGCCATTTCGCGTCAGCTGCGTGTGCGAAGGGCAGGGTGGAAGAGGCTTGCCTGCGCGAATATCTAAAATTCCTTTATGCGCGTTAACCAAAGATTCACTTTGTTGCTCGGAGAGGCGGATTGGCAACGGTTTGAGCTGGGGATCTTAACCTCACCTTTGCGGACAGGCGGGCATTCATTCGGGTAACAAAACCTGAGGAAGCCGGGTCGAGCCCCGGCCTGTGTTCATGAGTAACGGGGTGGCTGGGATGGCGAATATGGCCAGCAAGGGCAGCACGGACCGCTTTGTCCGTCACGGGGGGCATGCCCCGATCGATCTTGCGCAGCTTGCAACGAACACCCTTGGCAACCGGGAACTCCAGCAGGAGGTTCTCAAGCTTTTCCTTGCCCGCTCGAAGACGCTGATCAGCGAACTCTCCGCCGCCGATGACCGCCAGCACCAGGCCGATCTGGTGCACAGCCTCAAGGGTTCGGCGCGCGGCATCGGGGCGCTGCGCCTTGCCGATGTCTGCGACACGGTGGAAGAGGAACTGCGGGAGGGCAGTTCCCCTGCCTTCCTGACGCTCGTCAGCCTCGTGGGCGAGACGAATGATTTCATCCGCGAACTGATCGAGGGCTGATCCTGCTCTTTTGCCGCGTGCGCGGTTCTTGACCTTTGCGTCCGAACCTTTATGTCGTGTGGATCAATCTTCCCCCCGCAGGATGGACGCGATCATCATGCCGAAAATCACATTCATCACCGCTGACGGTGCCCGCCATGATGTGGAGGCCTCAAGCGGCGCCACCGTCATGGAAAGTGCCATCAAGCACATGGTCCCCGGCATCGAGGCCGAATGCGGCGGCGCCTGCGCCTGTGCCACGTGCCATGTCTATGTGGACGAGGAGTGGTCCGCCCGCGCCGGTTCCCCGGACCCGATGGAAGAGGACATGCTGGATTTCGCCTATGACGTGAAGCCCAACTCGCGCCTGTCCTGCCAGATCAAGATGAGCGATGAGCTGGACGGCATTGTGGTGCATGTGCCGGAGCGGCAGGCCTGAGGCCTGCCCGGAGAGTGAAATGCAGCGGCAGGCCTGAGGCCTGCCCGGAGAGTGAAATGCAGCGGCAGGCCTGAGGCCTGCCCGGAGAGTGAAATGCAGCGGCAGGCCTGAGGCCTGCCCGGAGAGTGAAATGCAGCGGCAGGCCTGAGGCCTGCCGTTTTGTTTATGGATCTGCGTCATTCTCCGCGCCGCCCCGGCCTTGTGCCGGGGCCTGTGATGGACGCAGAGCGCTGCCGGTTCAGATAGTTTGCCGAGTTGGGGCCCCGGCTCAAGGCCGGGGCGGCGCGGTGGGTTTGGCTGGCCGTGTACCCGAAGTGCTGCTGCCTGACCAACTCCCAGCCTCAAGCAGCCCTCACTCCGCCGGGCGGAGCGTGCGACGCCAGGGGAGGTCGACCTCGTTGCCGGCATCCGGGTTGAGCGGAATGAGGCGGGAGAGGGCGAGGCTGGTGAGCGCCATGGCAGCGCCCGCCAGAAACACCGCCGCCGGAGACACCAGCCAGAGCAGGCCGAAGACCACCGGAATGAAAACCGCGGCAATGTGGTTGATGGTGAAGGCTACGCCTGCAGTGGGGGCGATGTCGGCCGGGTCGGCGATCTTCTGGAAATAGGTGCGCATGGCAATGGCGATAGCGAAGAACATGTGGTCGATCACATAAAGCGCCGCAGCCGCATGGGCATTGGTGACGAAGGCATAGCCCACGAAGACGCAGAACAGGCCGGAATATTCGATGGCCAGCGACCGGCGCTCGCCGATGCGCACGATCATCGATCCGATCTTCGGGGCAATCAGCATGTTGATCAGGCCGTTGATCAGGAAAAGACCGGCCACCTCATGCACGTCATAGCCGAAGCGCTCGACCATCAGGAAACCGGCAAAGACGGTGAAGATCTGCCGCCGTGCACCGGCCATGAAGGTGAGGGCGTAGTAGAGCCAGTAGCGCTTGCGCAGCACCAGCTTCTTGTGCTGCGGCACACCTTCGCGGAAACGCGGGAAGATGATGAGCAGTGCGGCCAGAGCCACGAAGGTGGTGAGGCCTGAGATGAGAAAGACGGTGGTGAAGCTGAGATCAAACGCCTTCCAGCCCACGAGGATCAGCGAATAGGCGATCAACTGCGCGAAGGCGCCCACAGCCAGGATCTTGCCCATGCCCGCTGCCGCCGTCGCCTTGGGCAGCCATTGCAGCGACAGGGACTGGGCCATGGTCTCATAATAATGAAAGCCCACCGACATGATGAAGGTTGTCAGGTAGAATCCCATGGCTGAGGGGAAGTAGCCGGTGGCCGCGACGCCGAGCCCGAGGAAGGCGAGGGAGACATAGGCCAGCGTCTGTTCGCGCATCACCAGCAGCAGATAGACGGCGGTGAAGGCCAGGAAACCCGGGATCTCGCGGATCGACTGCTGGATGCCGATCTCGCGGCCGGTGAATTCCAGCTCGTGCACGGCGAAATTGTTGACTAGGTTCCACCATCCGGCAAAGGACAGCTGCATCGCCCCGGCCATGAGCATCAGCAGCAGCAGCGGCGAGCGCCAGCCGGTTGCGGTCATCGGGTCTGCGGTTTTCGTGAAGAAGCTCATGATCGGTCATGCCAGAAGGGGAAGGATATCTTGCGCCCGTCTTCAGCGGCGGGGCAGTGGTTCTTACAAGGCACAGATCCGGCGCTTCTGCGCAAGGTCAGCAAAGGCTGGAACCATGTATTCGGCAAAATGAGCCCGCTTGCCCGGTTTTGCCGCCAGCCGGCAGGATTTCATCGAAAAGCCGCAAAAATTCTTGATCTTTCTCAACGCAGGAAGTCGAGCCGGGAGGCAAGCTTCTCTTGGCTCAATGATATGCAAAGAGGAGACGTGCCATGTTCGACACCATTCTGGTCCCGGTGGATCCGGCTGAACCGAAGTTTTCCGCCCCGGCCCTGGAGGCTGCGGCACGCTTTGCCAATGACTATGGCAGCAAGGTCCGTCTCGTCGCGGTTCTGGCGCAGACGCAGGGGTTCATCGCCAGCTACCTGCCGGAAGATTTCGAAAGCAAGGCCATGGGCGAAACCCGTGCCATGCTGGAAGACCTCGCAAAGGGCATGGGACTGGCGGACGGGCGCGTCTCGGGCGTGGTGCGCAGCGGCAGCGTCTATCATGAGATCATCGAAGAAGCGCGCTTCATCAAGGCAGGCCTCATCGTGATGGAATCCCACCGCCCGGGCCTTGCCACCTATCTCATCGGCTCCAACGCCGCCCACGTTGTCCGGCACGCCCCCTGCTCGGTGCTGGTGCTGCGTCCGGAGAAGTGAGGTTTCAGCCGTGATCGGGCGTTTTCCGGGTCTGCCGGAAAGCGCCCTTACCGCGCCAGATCGCGCATGGCATCCGTAAGGCCTTCGAGGGTCATGGGATACATGCGCCCGCCCATCAACTCACGCATCATGCGGATGGAATGGGTGTAGTCCCAATGTGCTTCCGGCACCGGGTTGAGCCATGCCGCACGGCTGTAGAGGCTGGTGATCCGCTGCATCCAGACAGCGCCCGCTTCCTCATTCCAGTGCTCGACTGAACCGCCCGGGTAAGCGATTTCATAGGGGCTCATCGAGGCATCGCCGACGAAGACCACCTTGTAGTCCGCCGGGTACTTGTGCAGCACGTCCATGGTGGCCATGCGCTCGGAATGGCGGCGGCGGTTCTCCTTCCACACATGCTCGTAGAGGCAATTGTGGAAGTAGAAATGCTCCATCACCTTGAATTCTGACCGGGCTGCGGAAAACAGCTCCTCGCAGATGCGGATGTGGTCGTCCATAGACCCGCCGATGTCGAAGAACAGCAGCACCTTCACCGCGTTGCGCCGTTCGGGCCGCATCTTCACGTCGAGCAGGCCCTTGTGGGCGGTAGCGCGGACGGTGCCGTCGAGATCCAGCTCGTCAGCTGCACCCGTGCGGGCGAAGCGGCGCAGGCGCTTTAGCGCCACCTTGATGTTGCGGGTGCCCAGTTCAACCGTATCGTCGAGGTCCTTGAATTCGCGCTTGTCCCAGACCTTGACGGCCCGCCGGTGGCGGCTTTCTGCCTGGCCGATGCGGATGCCTTCCGGGTTGTAGCCATAGGCGCCGAAAGGGGAGGTGCCGGCCGTGCCGATCCACTTGCTGCCGCCCTGATGGCGCTCCTTCTGCTCTTCGAGCCGCTGCTTCAGCGTCTCCATCAGCTTGTCGAAGCCGCCGAGGCTTTCGATCAGCGCCTTTTCCTCTTCGGTGAGGTGCTTTTCGGCGAGCTTGCGCAGCCACTCCTCGGGGATGTCCGCCTGCGGGGCGTCGGAGAGGAGATCGAGGCCCTTGAAAACCTGCGAGAAGATCCGGTCGAAGCGATCGAGGTTGCTCTCGTCCTTCACCAGCGCGGCGCGGGCGAGATAATAGAAATCCTCGACCCGCCGCCCGGCCAGATCCAGCTCCAGCGCGCGCATCAGGTCGAGATATTCCCGCAAGGAAACCGGCACCCCGGCGCTTTTCAGCTCTGAGAAGAACGTGATGAACATGGCCAGACGTTAGGCCCGTCCATCACGCCTGTCGAGATTGCTTTTGGAACCGGTCATCCGCCAGGCTTCATTTCCGGATGCAGCGTCTTGCCAAGCACATGGGTGTCGTGGCGGATGACGTGGTGGGCCGCCCCGACGATCAGCGGGTCAGGTTCGCCGACGAGATGGGTATCCTTGTCCGGATAGGGCAGGGAATTGAGAAAGTGCTCCATGCAGTTCAGCCGGGCGCGCTTCTTGTCGTCGGACTTGACGATGGTCCAGGGCGCATCGGCGGTGTCGGTGTAGAAGAACATCGCCTCCTTCGCCTCGGTGTAGTCGTCCCACTTGTCCAGCGAGGCAATGTCGATGGGCGACAGCTTCCACTGCTTCAGCGGGTCGGTCTGGCGCTCCATGAAGCGGCGGCGCTGCTCTTCGCGGCTGACGGAGAACCAGTATTTGAACAGGTGGATGCCGTCGCGCACCATCATGCGCTCGATTTCCGGGCACTGGCGCATGAATTCCAGATACTGGCTGGCGCTGCAAAAGCCCATGACGCGTTCCACGCCCGCCCGGTTGTACCAGGAGCGGTCGAACAGAACCATTTCACCGCCGGAGGGCAGGTGATTGATGTAGCGCTGGAAATACCACTGCGAGGCCTCCTGCTCGGTCGGCTTCTGCAGGGCAACGACGGTGGCACCGCGCGGGTTTAGATGCTCCATGAAGCGCTTGATCGTGCCGCCTTTGCCTGCAGCGTCGCGGCCCTCAAACAGGATGACCACACGCTGGCCGGTTTCCTTGATCCAGCGCTGCGCCTTCAGCAGTTCGGCCTGAAGCTTTGCCTTGCGCTGTTCATAGGGCTCCCGGCGCATGGGGCTGGCGTAAGGGTAGGTGCCGCTTTCAAACAGCTCGTGGATCGCCGCCGGGTCATGGCGCAGTTCGGCCAGCGTCTTGCGCGGCTTGGAGGGAACCGGGGCAACGGCTGGTTCAGGGGCCGCTTCCGGTGCTGCGGCAAGTTCTGTCTCCTGCTGCGGTGCAGCAAGCGTCTCTGCCGGCAACTCTGCAACGGGCACAGGTGCTGCCTCAGTGCTCTCTGCCGTCACCGGGAGAACTGCATCCGCAGCGGGCGCGGTGCGGGTGCCGCGCGGCTTGCGGGTTACAGTGCGATCGTCCATGGGCTTGCCTCCTCAGCCATTTCAACCGAAGCAGGCTAACAGAAACATCAAGTGCTGCCTTGACCGGGATCAAGGCAAAAGTGCAAGGCCGTTGAGGAGCCGGATGCCAAACCGGTCATTCCGCCTTGCCGTCCTTCACCTCCGCGCTGCTGCGGGTCAGTTCGGACAGGAAATCCGAAATGCGCGGGCCGCGCTGGCCGATGAAGGGGGCGGGGCGGCAAACATCCGTTGCCGCAACGCCGATGCGGGCTGTCAGCAGGCCGTTGATGACGCCTTCGCCCAGCCGTGCCGAGAGTTTGGCGGCAAGGCCATGGCCCAGCACCTGCGAGACGAGGCTGTCGCCCGCCGCCATGCCGCCGGTGACGGCCAGATGCGTGCCCACCTGACGGGCAAGGCGCAGGAAGCCGGCGGTGCCGGGCCGTCCGCCATAAAGCGCGGAGAGGCGGCGGATGATGCGGATGTTTTCCGACAGCACCACGACGAGATCGAGCGCAGCACGCGGGCTGACTGCGGTGATGACGGAGACGCGCTTGGCGCTGTCGCTGACGATGCGCCGGGCGGCGGCATCCAGCGGGGCAAGGATCTCCCGTTCGGCCAGCACCACCAGATCGCGCCCGTCGATGACTTCGGCCATATGCGCCTTCAACGCAGCGCGGCCACGGGCTGTCTCCGGCCTATCCTTGTAGAGTTCGATCAGATCCGTCAGCGCGGCGCGGGCGGCCTTGGCGTCATCGGCCTCTGCTGCATCGGCCAGCGCCTGCCGCAAGTGGGTGATGCGGGACAGGCGCATCAGGCCGATGACCTCCCTTACCGCCAGTCCGAGGAAAGCGAGAACAGCCAGCGCGGTAAGGGCAAGGCCCATCCAGCCCAGCCAGTCGGTGCGGGCAAAAAGATCACGGATCAGGGCATCCACCGAGAGGCCGAGGGCCAGCATGGCAAGGCCGAGGAGGCCGCCTGCCAGCCAGCGGCCAAAGCGCAAGGGGGCGGAGCGCGGTTCGGCGGGCAGCAGGATGTCTTCTTCCGGGTTGCCGCTGGGTACGATGCGGGCCTCGTTGCGCAAGGGCGCGCCGAGCGAGCCATCGTCAAAGCGCACCCGCTCGTCATCAAGGCGGAAGGCCGTGGGGCGGCGGGGCTTGCGGGTCTCCTCGCTCATGCGATGCGGTCTCCGATCAGGAAGTTGAGCGCCCGGTCGAGCCGGATGTGGGGCAGGGACAGTGTCAGCCCTTCGGCAGTCCGCTCCAGATGCGGCGGGCGGAAGCGCACAAAGCGCAGGCCGTCTTCATGCGAAGATTCATGACGTGCATGTGCTTCACGTTCTGATTCAGATTCAAGGCTCTGAACTCGCGCAGATTTTGATTCAAGCGATTGGAAAAGTGATTCCGGATCTGATGGTAAGTCACCGGGAAACATGGCGATTTCGGTTTTTCCATCGAAGGTGTCACCGTTGACGCGCTCGCCCGGAAGCGGGGTGCCGAGGATGGCCGGAAGCTCTTCGCCTGCATGGCGCACGGTGGCCTCGCGGGTGGCACGGACGGCGGCGAGTGCCAGCACATCCACCCCGGCGCCGCTGAATTCGGCATGCTCGATGCCCCGCGTCACCAGCCGTTTCAGGATGGCTTCCAGCCGGTCGTGATCGTCCCGGTGCAGGTGGTCGGCCTTGGTGGCGGCAAAGAGGATGCGGTCGATCCGGCGGGTCAGGATCGAGGCCAGCCAGCTTGCCTTGCCGGGGCGGAAGGAGGTGAGGACCTGCCCCAGTGCCGTCTCCAGATCGCGCAGGGCCTCAGGCCCCGCATTAAGTGCCTGCAGCGCATCCACCAGCACGATCTGCCGGTCGAGCCGGGCGAAGTGCTCGCGGAAGAAGGGCCGCACCACATGCTTGCGGTAGGCCTCGTAGCGGCGTTCCATCATGGCCCAGAGCGAGCCTGCCGGTGCTGCGCCGCTCTCCGGCAGGGCCAGCGGGGCGAAGGTGAGGGCGGGCGAGCCGTCAAGATCGCCCGGCATCAGGAACCGGCCCGGCGGCAGCATGGAGAGAGCGTGCTCCTCAGCCCTGCAGCCGGCGAGATAGGCGGTAAAGGCCCTGGCCAGCGCCCGCGCATCGGTTTCGCTTTCAGGGGCTGCCGGGTCATGCCGGGCAAGCTCGCAGAGGTAAGGCGTTGCCACGGACGCACGCGCGGGCGAGCGGGCCAGCGTCATCGCTTCGGCACTGAACTGACGGTAGTCCTTCGCCAGCAGCGGCAGGTCCAGCAGCCATTCGCCGGGATAGTCGATGATGTCGAGATGCAGCTTGCCGCGCCCGAGCTTGCGGGTGAGGAAGGAGGCTGATTCATATTCGATGGTGAGGCGCAGCTCCGACACCTGCCGGGTGGACTGGGGCCAGATCCGCTCCTTCACCAGTGCGTCCACATGCGCCTCATAGTCGAAGCGCGGCACGGCATCGTCCGGCTGCGGCTGCAGCGACACGCGGGTGATGCGCCGCCCGGCAGCAGCATCGAACAGCGGCAGGCGCCCGCCATGCAGCAGATTATGGACGAGGGCGGTGATGAACACGGTCTTGCCGGCCCTCGCAAGGCCGGTGACGCCCAGCCGCAAGGTGGGCACGCCAAGACCGGATGCGCTCTCGGCAAGGTTCTCCAGCGCCAGAAGCGCCTCATCGGCAAGGGAAGAGAGTTTCATGTCTGTCCTGTGTCTCCGGCCTTCATATGGGAAGGCCGGAGCCCTTGCGCAAATGTGCCCGAGAGCGGGTCACTCCGGCAGAAGGCGCGGCTGGATGAAATGCTGCAGCGTGCAACTCAGCGGCAGCAGGCCAGACCAGGAGGCGGCAGGGCTTTCCAGCACCGCTAGGGCACCGGTCGGGTACTTGGTTTCCAGCGCCGCCCAGCCAACGCCGGAGCCGGGAATGGCCAGCTCGCAGGCCGTGTCATGTGTGGCCGGATTGTGGGCGATCAGCATCAGGGTTTGCGCCTCGCCGCCTTCCTCTCGCAGGAAGCTGATGTAGTCGCTTTCACCTTCCTCATAGATGCGCCGCGTCAGGCGGATCTCCGTCTCTCCGCCCAACACGGGCAGGAGCGCGGCCAGCGTCATGCGGGTGCGCAGGGCGGTGGAGCAGAGGATCAGATCCGGCTTGAGGCCTTCCTCCGCAATCCATCGCGCCATCCGCCGTGCGGCATCCTCGCCCCGCGCATTGAGCGGGCGGTCATGATCATGAAGCCCAGGCGTGTTCCAGTCGGATTTGGCATGGCGCAGAAGCAGCAGTCGCGGCAAGGGCGTGTCTCCGGTTGGCGTTTGTCGCGGCCATCCTGAGGGGTGCAGCGTCCTCTGGCAAGGCAACCCTGTGGTTCCACGTAGGAAATCAGTTCTGTGCCTTCAGCATCTCCACCACCGCGTTGAAGGCTGGCTCGACGGCTTGTTCGTGGAAGGGCAGGGAATAATGGATCCAGACGGTGTAGTCGGCACTCTTGCCGGACATGGGCCACAGGGTCTCGCACAGCATCCGGCCCTCGCCGCCGCCCGTGGTGAAGGTGATGCCGCTGGCGGCAATGCCGGAGAGTGCAAGCTCCTTGTAGCCTGCTGCCTGATACCCGGTCTTGAACTTGCCTGCCTCCCGCCGCGCCATACCTTGCTGAAAGGCGCTGACCACAACCTGAATGCCGCCCGTTTCGTCAACATAGATGCAGCTGGCGACACGGTTGTTGACGGTGGGCATCACCTTCGACCGGGTCAGCCCGCCCACTTCGTTGGGGCACCGGAAACCGGTGAAATGGCGCATGCCCTGCGCGTCGTTGATCCACCCGGCCTCGTATTCGTTCTGCACGGATGGTGCCGCGGTCTGGGCAGATGCAGGCAGGGCGGCGCAGGCAAAAACCAGCGCGGCAGAAATTGCCGCAACACGGCGCCAGCCCGCAAAAGCCGCCCGGAAGGCCATCTCAGCGTTGCTCCCGCCGGGCCATGAAGGCCAGCCGCTCGAACAGATGCACGTCCTGCTCGTTCTTGAGTAGGGCGCCATGCAGCGGCGGGACAAGCTTGCGCGGATCGCGTTCGCGCAACGCGTCAGCGTCGATATCCTCATTGAGCAGCAGTTTGATCCAGTCGATCAACTCCGAGGTTGAGGGCTTCTTCTTCAGGCCCGCCACGTCGCGGATGTCATAGAACAGGTTCAGCGCCTCGCGCAGCAGCTTGTCCTTGAGGCCGGGAAAATGCACGGCAACGATTTCCGCCATGGTCTCCCGGTCCGGGAAGCGGATGTAGTGGAAGAAACAGCGGCGCAGGAAGGCGTCCGGCAGATCCTTCTCGTTGTTGGAGGTGATGATCACCACGGGCCGCTGGCGGGCCTTCACCATTTCGCCGGTCTCGTAGACGAAGAACTCCATCCGGTCGAGTTCCTGCAACAGGTCATTGGGGAACTCGATGTCGGCCTTGTCGATCTCGTCGATCAGCAGCACGGGCTTCACCGGGCTTTCGAAGGCTTCCCAGAGCTTGCCCTTGCCGATGTAGTTGCGGATGTCGCGCACCCGCTCATCGCCCAGCTGGCTGTCGCGCAGGCGGGAGACGGCGTCATATTCATAAAGGCCCTGCTGCGCCTTGGTGGTGGACTTGACGTGCCATTCCAGAAGAGGCGCACCAAGAGCCCTGGCCACTTCATGGGCGAGCACGGTTTTGCCCGTGCCCGGCTCCCCCTTCACAAGAAGCGGGCGTTCCAGCGCAACGGCTGCATTGACCGCGACCCGCAGGTCGTCCGTGGCGATATAGTCCTGTGTTCCCTCAAAGCGCATGCGTGCCTCGCAAACTGACTGTTGCGGGCAGAGTAGGGGCGTGCCCGTTCCCATGCAAGCTTTGCCGGGCAGGGACGGAATTGCCGGTTGCGCCCGGCAGTTTCTTCCCTTCCCGGCAGGAAAGTTCCGGCACTCTTCCGCCGCATTGTTTTCGGTTGATCGAAAAAGAGCAAATAAATCAAATGGATGAGCCCGTGACCATAATGTGGCACACCCTTTGCGATGAGTGGGCAGGAAAAACCTTCGGGTTCTAGTGCTCACGAGGATTCAAAATGGGTATTTACGGGGCTATCAACGCAGCGATTTCGGGACTCTCGGCTCAGTCCAGAGCGCTGGAGAACATCTCCGGCAACGTTGCCAACTCTCAGACCGTGGGCTTCAAGCGCCTTGACACCACGTTCTCGGAAATGGTTGCCGGTGGCGGTGGCGGCACTCAGGCCAAGCAGCAGAGCGGCACCACCGCGGCCACCTCGCGCGCGACCAACACGATTGCCGGCCCCATCACGCAGTCGCAGGTTGACACCTATATGGCGATCAACGGGCCCGGCTATTTCGTTGTTACCCAGGCAGCCGATGTTGTGGATGGCAAGACCACCTTTGCTGATACCCAGTTCTATACCCGCGCCGGCGACTTCGAGCGCGATCAGTCTGGCTACCTCGTTAACAGCTCGGGCTACTTCCTGAAGGGCTTTCCGCTGGATCCGCTGACGGGCAACGCCATTGGCGATGCTCCCGGCGTGATTCAGATTGATGACAAGCCGATGCCGTCGAAGGCAACGACGGAGATGACCTATCAGGCCAACCTGCCGACCTTCCCCAAGACAAACCGTGCGGTTGCTGCCGGTAATACGCCGGGCAGCCAGTTCCTGCAGACGGGCGGTTCCACGTCCATCACCAACACATCCGACATCACCGTTGCCGATGATCAGGCCTTTGTGGACTCGTCCATCTCCGGCGGCTCAAAGACCGTTTATGATGCCAATGGTGCTCCGGTGAGCGTGTCGCTGCGCTGGGCGCAGACCTCGGCCAATACCTGGAACCTTTATTACAACACTGGTGCGACAACCCCCGCGACCGCCGTTTCCTGGAGCCGCGTCGGCGAGGTGAGCTTTACCGCGTCGGGTGTCATGAATACCTTGACGCCTGATGCGCCCAATACGGCCTCTGCCACCAGCTTCACGATCGACAGCCTGACCGTTGGCGGCGTGAATGCCGGCAACGTCGAACTGTCCTTCGACAATGGCTCGCTGACCCAGTTCAATGACGATGCCGGTATCGTCAGCAGCCTTGATATCCAGCAGAACGGCTATCCGGCTGGTCAGGTTGTCAGCCTCTCCATCGACGAGGCTGGACGTGTTACGGCTTCTTATTCGAACAACCAGCAGCGCGCGGTCTACGAGATCCCGATTGCCACCTTCAAGGCGGAACAGAACCTGCGCCGTGTGGATGGCGCTGCCTTTGCTGCGACTCCAACTTCCGGTGAGCCTGAGTTTGGTGAAGGCGGGGCGGTTCTCGCCAACAACCTGGAATCTTCGAACTCGGATATTGCGACCGAGTTTTCCAAGCTGATCATCACCCAGCAGGCCTATTCGGCAAACTCCAAGGTCATCACGTCCTCGGACCAGATGCTGAGTGATGCGCTCAACATGATCCGCTGATCTGGCTGGCTGATCTTTCAGGCGGCGCCCAGGAAGGCGCGCCGCCGCTTCCAAAGGATTTCGGGGGCACAAAATGGGTCTGACATCGGCACTCAATACGGCATTGTTCGGTCTGTCTTACAATCAGAAGCAGATCGATCTGACTGCGGCTAACGTGGCCAATGCCAAGACCGAAGGCTATACGGCCAAGCGGATTGAGGCCAAGGTCTATTTCGACAAGGATGGCAATGTCTCCGGCATTCTGTCGAGTGACATCAAGCGCCAGGTCAATGAATCCATCCAGATGGCCTACTGGAACAGCCGTGCAGACACGGCCTATTCCACCACCAAGGCCAGCTACACGGAGCGGATGGACGCCACTCTCGGCACGCTCGCAGATGCTGGGTCTCTGCCCTCGCTGATGTCCAAGCTCAACACGTCCCTTGCGACACTTGTCAGCTCCCCGGACAGCTATGCAGCCCGTCAGGACGTGCTGAGCACTGCCAATCTTGTGGCCAAGGAACTGAATTCGGCGTACCGCGCCTTTGAAGATCTGCGCAAGGAAGCCGACCGGACGATTGGAACTCAGGTTGGTGAGGTCAATCAGCTCCTCAAGCAGATTGAGTCCGTTGAGTCCAAGATTTATAAAGCCCAGACGGCAGGCGTTTCCGAAGCTGACCTTCTGGACGAGCGCGACCGTTATCTGGAGCAACTGACCGGCTATCTGGATGTTCGTATCACTCGCGGTGACAACAATACGGTCAGTATCACCACAAACAACGGCGAAAGCCTTTTCAGTGACGGCAAGGCGTCAACTCTCAGCTTTACGCCTGCGAGCACGCTTCTGCCAGGTCAGAATGGCAATCAGGTGACGTTGACAACGCCGGGTGGCTTGAGTCATGAACTTGGCAGGACGTCCAGCTCCGGTTCACTGATGGCACTTGTCGATCTGCGGGATGAGACGCTCGTTGAGGCGCTGGCGCAGCTGGACGAGATTGCCTCGCAGCTTTCGCTGGCCTTTTCCAATGTGGATGTTGCCGGCACTGCAACCACCGTCGCTGCTGAAACCGGTTTTACACTGGATGTCTCGGGACTTCAGTCCGGTAACACCGTCTCACTCAGCTACAAGGACTCTGGCGGTGTTCAGCGCGAAGTGACTTTTGTTGCTGTGAAGGATCCTGCCCTGCTGCCTCTTGCCGCCAACACCACGGCGGATCCGGCAGATACGGTTTTCGGAATTGATATCTCCAGCGGCAATCCGGCAACCTACATCACCCAGATGATCGCAGCGCTTGGCGCCACGGATCTGGATGTTGCCAACAATGGCTCGGACCAGCTGCGTATTCTGGGCGACACGGCGACAAACACCTCCGTGACGGCACTTAAGGCAAACGTTACCGCGACCGGCAGCTCGAACCAGGGGCTTGGTCTTGCTGTCTTCACAGACGGGCGGGCCGGAGAGGCGCTCTACACTGGAGCCCTGGAGGCCGGCGGACAGAAGGCCGGCTATGCCCGGTCGATCATGCTGAATTCTACCCTGCCGAAAGACAGCTCGAAGCTGGTTATCTATCAGACGGCGCCTGTCTCAAACTCGGACAAGGACAGCAGCCGGCCGCAGTTTCTCGTGAATGCCATGAGCAAGACGAATTTCTCTTTCTCGGCATCCACTGGGTTGGGAACGGAGGGGGATCCATTCCGTGGATCCGTCATGGATTTCGTGAACCAGGTGGTTGCCTATCAGGGGGAGCAAGCCCAGACCGACAAGCAGTCAGCCGCCTCTTATACGGCGTTGACGCAGAACCTCGCCATCCGTCATGAGCAGGAATACTCTGTCGATGTGGATGCCGAGCTTGGTTTTCTCATTCAGCTTCAGAATGCCTACACGTCCAACGCCCGCGTCATGCAGGCGGCCCGTGAGATGTTCGAAACGCTGTTGAACTCGATGTAAGGGGCTGGCAATGGGTATCAGTTCGATCACCACGTCACGGGGCTACCTGACACAGCAGCTCAACAAGCTCAGCGGTACGCTTTCTGAAAAGACATCCCAGATGGCGACCGGCAAGGTTTCGACGACCTATGGCGGGGTTGGCAATCAGAGGCTGTTGAGCATGGAGCTGAAGCAGAAGGTTGAACGGATCGAATCCTATGAGGAAACGATCACCATGAGCCGTCTGCATATCAAGACCCTCAACCTCAATCTTCAGCGGCTTGAGGCCCTGAGGATCGAGAGTAAATCGACCATGGATCTGAACAACTTTCAGCTCCAGGCCGATGGCCAGACAAGCACCCAGGCGACAGCTGAAATTCTGCTCACAGAAGCCATCAGCCTCCTGAATGCAGAAGTCGGCGGCCACTATCTTTTTGGTGGCAGTGATGCAAATACCAATCCTGTTCTGGAGATGTCCCAGATCCTGAATGGTGTTGATGGTAAAGCCGGGCTGAAGCAGGTGATGGATGAGTACTGGCAGGCCAACAAGGGTCCGGCAGGCAGTGAAGGGCGGCTCACGGTTTCGCCTCTCAACACGGTTCTGGCAGCTGGCGTTCCCGTCAGTTCGGACTTTTCGATAGCTGAGGATGGGGCGCATAATTTCGGCTTTGACATCAGCGCCGTGACATCCGGCCTTAGCAACATGAACCTGACGCCTCCGGCGGGTACGGATCCTGACAGCTTCGGAATCGAGTTCACCGGTCAGCCGCAGTCAGGCGAGGTAATCACGATTGAACTTGGTCTCCCGCCCGATGGCAGCAAGACCACCAAGATCGAGCTGACGGCGACAGTTGGAAGCGCGGGTGAGGGCAAGTTCCTCATTGGTGCAGACCTTGCTGAAACGGCGGCCAACCTGAGGACAGCCATTCAGAGCGCGATTCAGCAGGAGGCCGGGATCGGCTTGCGGGCAGCTTCGGACGAGTGGGCTGCTAACGAGTTCTTCAACACATTCAACGGACAGATCCCGAACCGCGTCGATGGACCTCCATTCGACACGGCTACGGGTGTCGTCTCCGGGGCTGCCACGACCACATCCTGGTATGTGGGCGAAAATCTGCCGACGCTCGATCCGCGCCAGGACAAGGTGGCTGCGGTGGACGACAATCTCAGTCTTGGCTATGGCGTACGGGCAAACGAGCAAGGCCTTGCAGATGTGGTAAAGACCCTTGCGACGTTCGTCTCTGCTGATTTCTCGTCAAACTCTGCAACGGACAAGAAGTACTACGGTGCGCTTGCTGACGGATTGAAAGCAATTCTGCAGCCGCCTGACACGGACCGCTCGGGCATCGTCGATATTACCACCGAGATTGCCGTGGCCTACAAGTCGATCGAGAATACGGCCGAAAGGCATCAGATCCGCAAATCGGGCTATAACACTACGGTGGATCAGATCGAGGGCGTGGACAAGGAGCTTCTGGCGGTGGAGATCTTGCAGCTGAAGACCAATATCGAGGCGTCCTACCGCGCCTCGTCCATTGTCCTGGGACTGTCGCTGGCCGACTATATCTGACGGCACATCGTTGCGATCAACAAGCAAGGCCGCTGACCGGGTCAACCGGCTGCGGCCTTTCTTGTTATGGTTGGGTGCGACCTCCTGTCCTCTCGCTGCCTGATACGAAAAAGCCGCCTTGGAGGCGGCTTGAACGGCAACAGTCACGTAAGAGGTTTAGAGGGCCGGGCGCTTGCTGTGACGTCTCACTCTGGCCGTGCGCGCAGACCTTCCGCGATGCTCCTGTTGATGGAGATCAGCGTGTCCAGCTTGTCAGGATGCGGCTCCGCGAGAATGCCCATCGTATGCTTGAAAATGAACACACCGAGCGTGGCGATGTTGTTCTTGATCTGGTCGGGCAGGGGGTTCTCCGGATTGGTCACCGATGTGACCAGAATGGTCCAGAGCTTGCGATTGTAGGTAAGAGCGTCATCGGTCTCAGCAAGCGATGAGTTTTCCCACTCATCCTTGATCAGCTGAAGGCGCGCAGCCGCCTTCATCAGCAGCGTAGCTTCAAGCTCCCTCGGGGAAACCGCTACCTGGCTCGTCTTCTGGTACGCTTGCGCTGCCTGCTTGTACATGACCGATGAGCGTCCTCTCGTACTCGATGAGCTTCTTTGCGTCTTTCAGAGCCTTATAGAAGGCACCTGCCAAAATCGAGTTACTGATCTTAGTAATATAAGGTATCGTGCTTGGTGCTGCTAGTATTATGTCATTCACCAGGCTGAAATAGTTATCCTCGATCTTCTCGATATCCTTGGACAGGTACATCAGCTGCACAGCCAGATAGATCCGTTTTGCCGGCGAATCTGCGGTGGCTGGCGTCAGAATATCCTTTTCCCGGAGAATTGGTGCCTGGCCCTCTATGAAGAGGCGTGTGCGCTGATTGTCATTGGTGATGATGCTATCGCCAACGATAATCCGTTCACCCGGCTTCAGCTCAACCTTGAGAGCCATGCGCAACCTCCACAAAGCAGCATCGTTCAGAAACACTCACTAAAGAGTTAACGATTGCTGACAAAACCTTAATTCGGGTCAGTCTTAACCAAAAAGGCTGAGAACGCTCTGATCCGCCTGGTTTGCAAGAGACAGGGCGGTGGAGGACAGCTGCTGCCGGGTCTGGAGGGCCAGCATGTTCGCTCCTTCCTGGTTCATATCGGCGATCGTAAGGGCGCCTGCACCGACTTCGAGGGTGTTAACGAGCTGCGTCGTGAACTTCTGGCGCACTTCCACGGTCGACAGCGTCGTTCCGAAAGACGATGCCGTAGAGCGCAAGGTAGCAAGGGCACCATTGATCGCCTGCAAGGTGCGTTCGATGTCCGTGTCGTCCTTGAAATCGGAGTCGGTTGCCGTGAGTTTCACAGTCCCATCGGTCGTCCCAAGCGCCGTGACATTGAAGTCCTTGTTTGTGCTCTTGATGTCGAACGAAATATCGCCGACGAGGCTGATGGTGCCAGTAGAGAAACCAGCCTTCAGACCCTTCACGCTGTTGATGAGCCTTACAAGGTCATCAGTCGTCGTATTCGCAGAAACCTCAAGTGCCGCTGCCTCGTAGCCGTTGCCGTCCACAATTCTCAGAACATCGCCAACAGCATAAGTGCCGGAGTCGACCAGCTTGGCAGATGGTGTCATCGGACTTGTGGCCAGTGTCGTTGTGCCTGCTGATACGCCACCGTTCGTCGCTGTGCCGCCGCCTGCCGCGTTCTTGCTGATTGTCAGGGCCGATCCGAGACCTGAGGTGAGGTTGATCCTGTCCGTTCCTTCGTCAAAGGTTGCCTTGATCCCTCCGAGGCTGTTCAGGGCATTCACATAGTCCTGCACCGTGTTGATCTGGCCCGCGCCTGTGCCGACGGTAAAGGTCCTTGTGGTGGTGCCGTCCGAGACAGACACGACGTCACCTGCACTCCAGGCCGCAAGTTCGGTCAGTTGCGATGATGCCTGAAGCCCCGCCAGGTTCAGAGAACCGGTTCCGCTGGCGAGAGCAAACGAAGATGTCGCGCCTGCCCCGGTGGCCAGGTCCTTCAGCGCAAGGCCATCCTCCAGCTCTGTGTCTGTGAAATCGACGGGCAGTACCTTCAAGTTCGAAGTGCTGTCCTCATTGAAAAGAACAGAAAGCTCGTTGCCCGGTCCCGCCAGAAGATTCTTGCCCTTGTAGCTCGAATCCTTCGCCATCTGTTCGATCTGGCCGAGAACGGCGTTGTAACGCTCGGCGTAGATCTTACGTTCGTACTCGCTCTGGGTCTGAAGCGCCTGGTTCGCGATTGCCTTGGCGGATTCCACCAGCTTGGTGATCGACGTAATGCCGTTATCGGCCGCCTTCAGCGTCTGAACCGACTGCCCCATATTGTCGAGCAGGTTGTTCAGGTCCTTTGCGCGGTCATTCAGGCCGGCCGCAGTAAAGAAGGAGTTCGGATTGTCGAGGGCAGAGTTAACCTTCAGGCCAGTCGCCAGACGGTTCTGCGTCCTCGACATAAGGTCCGCAGTGTTCTTGAGCGAGAGCAGGTTATCCCTGACGGGGCTGGAAAGGACAATGTCGCTCATGGCTTGCTCACCGGTCTCTAGATGGGATGCCACTTAACATCCCGCTCACATGATCTGACCTTAATCATTAACGAAAAGTAAAACCAATTTGCACCTGTTAAGATTTTGGTCACGAAGGTTACCAAATGATTTCTTTTAACCAATTGAATTGAAATAGGAAAATTGAGGCCGGCGCGCTGCGGGAGAATGGGAAAGCAAAAAAGGCCGGGCGATTGGCCCGGCCTTTTTCTGATTGTCAGGTTGTGAGTCGTGCGTGAACTGATTCTTAGAACAGGGACAGCACGGTCTGGTCCGCCTGGGATGCGAAGGACAGCGAGGTCGACGCAAGCTGCTGGCGGGTCTGCAGGGCGAGAAGGTTTGCACCTTCCTCGTTGGTGTCGGCGAGGGTCAGCTTGCCGGCGCCTTCCTGCAGGGTATTGATCATGGTCTTGGTGTAGTCCTGACGGATCTGCACGGTCGACAGGTTGGTGCCGAACTCCGAGGCCTGCGACCGCAGCACGGAGAGGGTGTTGTTGAGGCGGTCGATCGTCTGGTTGATCGCCTCATCTGTCGCAAAGCCGGATTCGATGGCGGCCGTAACGTTGACGCCGTCCGCATCCGCGGTGAAGGATGTAGCGGCAAAGTCAACGTTGGTGCTCTTCAGATTGAGCGATACGTCGCTCTCGATGGTGAGCTTGCCGGTGCCGGTGTTGAACGAGGCATTGACGCCGTTGAAGCGCTTGACGAAATCGGTCAGATCCTTGACCGAGGTCTTGTCCGTCACTTCCAGCGAGCCCAGCTCGTAGCCGTTGCCGTCGGTCAGGGTCAGGATGTCTTCAACGTTGAACGAGCCCGAGTTCTTCAGCAGCTGCGACCCTGACGTGAAGTTCGCGGCGGAAACGCCGATGATATCGCCGGTGTTGCCACCGCTGCCGCCCGTGTTGTGCAGATAGACGTTGTCGTTCGAGGTGATCGACAGGGAGCCTGTCTTTTCGTCGAACTCGGCGCGTACGCCAGCAACACCGTTGATCTGGTCCACCAGGTTCTGCATCGTCGTATTGGCGCCAATGGTGATGTTGGTATAGCCGGTCACGCCGGCGCCGCCGCCGCTAGAGGCCGTGCGCAGCTGCAGCACATCGCCAACTGCCATGTTGGTGGCGTCAGACAGGAGCGAACCGGAGGAGAGGGCATTGCCGCTGGCGTTCACGAAAGTCGCGGAAGACTTGCCGCCTTCCAGCTGCAACGAAGTTGCGCCACCCTTGGCCTGTGCCAGATCCTGCAGGTTCAGGCCCGTGGACAGGGTTGTGTCGGTGTAGTCGACAGCCTTGACGGTCAGCTTCGAGGTGTTGTCCTCGTTGAAGATGGCGGTCAGGTCGTTGCCATCGCCGGCCAGCAGGTTCTTGCCCTTGTAGGAGCTGTCCTTGGCCATGTCTTCGATCTGCTTGAGCAGGTCGTTGTACTGCTTGGCGTACTGGGCGCGCTCGTACTGGCTCTGGGTCTGAAGCGCCTGGTTGGCCTTGGCCTTTGCCGTTTCCGTCAGCTTGGTGATGTTGGTGATGCCCTGGTCGGCAGCCTTCATCGTCTGAACAACCTGGCCCATGTCATCGAGCAGGGTGCCAAGGTCCTTGGCGCGGTTGTTGAGGCCGGAAGCGGTGAAGAAGGAGTTCGGGTTGTCGAGTGCCGAGTTGACCTTCTTGCCGGTCGCGAGCTTGTTCTGCACGCCCGACATGAAATCAGCAGTCTGCTGCAGGGTGAGCAGGTTCTGCCGTACGGCGGCGGACAGAGTAATATCAGCCATTTATGTGTCCCTTTCCTGGGTCCATCAAGTTCATCCGCTCGTCCTGAGCGGGGTGGCTTCATCATGATTTGGTAACCTTAACAGATGGTTAAAAATTGCAGGATGCCCGTTAATGTTTACGGGCCGGTCAGAAATGGCAGGCGGCCGCTGCGGCAAGTTTCCGGTTGCGGCCACGCAAAAGGCCGGGCGATTGGCCCGGCCTTTTTCTGGTTGTCAGGTTGTGAGTCGTGCGTGAACTGATTCTTAGAACAGACGCAGCACGGTCTGGTCCGCCTGGGATGCGAAGGACAGCGAGGTCGACGCAAGCTGCTGGCGGGTCTGCAGGGCGAGAAGGTTCGCGCCTTCCTCGTTGGTGTCGGCGAGGGTCAGCCTTCCTGCGCCTTCCTGCAGATTGTTGATCATGGACTTGGTGTAGTCCTGACGGATCTGCACGGTCGACAGGTTGGTGCCGAACTCCGAGGCCTGCGACCGCAGGGTGGAGAGGGCATTGTTCAGCCGTTCGATGGTCTGATTGATGTTCTCGTCTGTCGCAAAGCCGGATTCGACAGCGGCTGCTACGTTGACACCATCATCATCTGCGGTGAAGGCAGCCGCGCCAAAGTCAGCGTTGGTGCTCTTCAGATTGAGCGATACGTCGCTCTCGATGGTGAGCTTGCCGGTGCCGGTGTTGAACGAGGCATTGACGCCGTTGAAGCGCTTGATGAAATCGGTCAGATCCTTGACCGAGGTCTTGTCCGTCACTTCCAGCGAGCCCAGTTCGTAGCCGTTGCCGTCGGTCAGGGTCAGAATGTCTTCAACCTTGAACGAGCCCGAGTTCTTCAGCAGCTGCGACCCTGACGTGAAGTTCGCGGCGGAAACGCCGATGATATCGCCGGTGTTGCCACCGCTGCCGCCCGTGTTGTGCAGATAGACGTTGTCGTTCGAGGTGATCGACAGGGAGCCTGTCTTTTCGTCGAACTCGGCGCGTACGCCAGCAACACCGTTGATCTGGTCCACCAGGTTCTGCATCGTCGTATTGGCGCCAATGGTGATGTTGGTATAGCCGGAAACGCCGGCGCCGCCGCCGCTAGAGGCCGTGCGCAGCTGCAGCACATCGCCAACGGCCAGATTGGTGGCATCAGACAGGAGCGAACCGGAGGAAAGGGCATTGCCGCTGGAGTTCACGAAAGTCGCGGAAGACTTGCCGCCTTCCAGCTGCAACGATGCTGCGCCACCCTTGGCCTGGGCCAGATCCTGCAGGTTCAGGCCCGTGGAAAGAGTTGTGTCGGTGTAGTCGACAGCCTTGACGGTCAGCTTCGAGGTGTTGTCTTCGTTGAAGATGGCGGTGAGGTCGTTGCCATCGCCGGCCAGCAGGTTCTTGCCCTTGTAGGAGCTGTCCTTGGCCATGTCTTCGATCTGCTTGAGCAGGTCGTTGTACTGCTTGGCGTACTGGGCGCGCTCGTACTGGCTCTGGGTCTGCAGGGCCTGGTTGGCCTTGGCCTTTGCGCTTTCCGTCAGCTTGGTGATGTTGGTGATGCCCTGGTCGGCAGCCTTCATCGTCTGAACAACCTGGCCCATGTCATCGAGCAGAGTGCCAAGGTCCTTGGCGCGGTTGTTGAGGCCGGAAGCGGTGAAGAATGAGTTCGGATTGTCGAGTGCCGAGTTGACCTTCTTGCCGGTCGCGAGCTTGTTCTGCACGCCCGACATGAAATCGGCAGTCTGCTGCAGGGTGAGCAGGTTCTGCCGTACGGCGGCGGACAGGGTGATATCAGCCATCTAGTATCCCTTTCCTGGGTTCAGTATTCGTTGCCGCTCGTCCTGAGCGGGATGGCTTCATCATGATTTGGTAACCCTAATGCATGGTTAATTGCTTTCAGAAATAGAGTTAATACTTTGTTACCGGATTAAGTGGTCTTTATGCATTTGTTCTTACAAGTTACCAAAAAATAAAAAAAAGCGGCAGGCCTGAGCCTGCCGCCTTGTTTCGCGGGGGTATTCTTGTCTTAGAACAGACGCAGCACGTTCTGGTCCGCCTGAGCTGCCAGCGACAGGGCAGTGGAGGCGAGGGACTGCTGGGTCTGCAGGGCCAGAAGGTTTGCACCTTCCTTGTTGGTGTCGGCGAGGGTCAGTTTGCCAGCACCTTCCTGCAGTGTGTTCACCATCGCATTCGTGAAGTCCTGACGGTTCTGCACGATCGACAGGTTGGTACCGAAGGTCGAGGCCTGCGACCGCAGAGTGTCCTGAGCCTTCTTCAGCTTGCTCATGGCAGCGTCGATGTCGCTGTCCTTGGCGAAGCCGCCTTCCGCCGTGTTGTTCGTGGTTGCTCCGGCAAACGCGCCGCTTTGTGACGACTTGGAGTTGATGTTCAACTTGAAGTCAGCGGTGACAGCAAGGGAGCCACCGGTAAGGCTGGAAGAGGCGCCGTCAACGTCGTCAATGAGGTTCTGCAGATCCTTGACGGTGGTTCCGGCCTTGATCTCCAGTTTGCCCAGCTCCGAACCGTTGGTGTCGGTCAAGGTGATGACGTCGCCAACGTTGAACTCGCTGTCTGCAGACAGCAAGCTACCAGCGGTAAGTGCTGCCGATGCAGTGCCGTTGGTCAGCGTTATCGTAGCGGCACCACTCGTGCCCGAGGCGATATCGGTCAGGTTGAGGCCGGTCGAGCCGGATGCATCCGTGTAGTCGATTGCCGAAATCGACAGGGACGACTTGCCGCTTTCGTTGAAGGTCACCTTCAGGTCGTTACCGTCGCCGGCGAGCAGGTTCTTGCCCTTGTAGCCGGAATCCTTGGCGACATCTTCGATCTGGGTGAGGAGTTCGTTGTATTCCTTGGCGTACTTCGCACGTTCGACCTGGTTGGAGGTCTGCGAAGCCTGGTTCGCCTTTGCCTTGGCGGCGTCAACAAGACCGGAGATCGAGTTGATACCCTTGTCGGCTGCCTTCAGGGTCTGGACTGCCTGACCCATGTCATCGAGCAGGGAGCCAAGGTCGCCGGCGCGGTTCTCAAGGCCCTTTGCAGTGAAGAAGGAGTTCGGATTGTCGAGAGCCGAGTTGACCTTCTTGCCGGTGGAGAGTTTCTCCTGAACCGAGCTCATCATCTGAGCGGTCGACTGAAGGGCGTTGAGGTTCGAGCGCACGGCGCTCGACAGGCTGACATTGTTTGCCATCACGGTTTTTCCTTCCTGGGAAAACACAATACATGGATCCGTTCTGGATCCCGCAAGCAACAAAGTCAGCTTTAATCTGTAATGACAAGTTAAGCGTTATGGTTATCGAAATTTAACCTTAACGCAGTGTGAACTTTACTTTATGGTTAATTTGATTTTAATGCCGGAACAATGGCTTGCAGCATGCCATCCGCCAGCTCCTGATGTGCTGGCCGCGCAGAGGGGCTGTCTGGCCGGGGTGGGGCGTGAGCAATTTCAGAATGTGAAGCGTCAGAGCCCTGGGATTTTGGTATGAGGCTGGGCTTGGCAGGATGGTGAGGCGCGCGGCGGCAGGTGGTCCGGCTGCATGCCTGCCGGAGGGCCAAACGGAAAAAGCCCCATGACCTGGGTCATGAGGCTTGTCCGGTGTATTGGGTCCTGATCGTATCAGGCTGTGCGCTGAACCGTGCCGGATGTCTGGGGGAGGGCCGGCTCGTCGCCTGCCTTGGCATAGGCCCGAAGCTTGCGCAGCGTCTCGCTCGGGACTTGCTGCACAACCTCGCCGGTCTCCCGGTCCATGGCGACATAGATGAACGACTGGCTTTCCGGATCCAGCGTGTTCTTGCGAACGATGTCACGCGAGACAACGGATGTGGTTGCGCTCTGCTGATTGCCGTTCTCGGCAAGCTGGCGCTGCTCTTCAGTGTTCCCTGACGGCTTCACCGTCTGGGAACCTGGCAATTCAGTTCTAGCTGCGGGCTCGTTCTGTTCCGGAGCCCGCGTAGCCGGGGTTACTGCCGCATAGGCGGTCAGTGACGGCCGGATTGCTCCTGTATCCATGCCTGCCTCCTTCGGGTAACACTCCTTGACCCGATGGTATCACCCACAAAATACAACGGGGATATGAATCCTCCGTTAACGAAAAGGTTAGACTTTTCGCGGGTGCTGACAAGTGATTCGCGCCGTTGCGTTAAAGCGATCTGTTGACAGCGATCCCTTCTGCGATCCGGGGCGACTGCGGTGAAGCCCCGCCGGGGCCATAGGTCGTTGTCCGCTGCCGGGCGCCAACGGCCTGGGCGACGGCCGTCACCACGGTCGAGGCCACTTCTCTTGCCGTAGACAGTACCGCCAGATTGATGCGCAGGACGGGTTGGAATTCCGCATGCTGCCGCCGCAGGGATTGTACCGCAGCCGGAGCCAGATTGCCTAGAGCCACAGAGTGTTCCTTGGCGAAGAGAACGCCTTGCGTGTAGTGGTGCACCAGCACGGCTTTTTCCGGCTGCAGTTCGCCAGCCGCGCGCAGCTGGCCCTCCCGCACCATATCCGTCTCCTTCTCGATCAGTTCGAGAAGCTTTTCCATGGTGTGACAGACCGCAAGGCAAAAGCTCTCTGCCTCGGATCTGCTTGTTGGCCTTGCGGTGGAAAAGGGCAGGGCTGCTGTTTCCGGGGTGTGGGCGTTCACTGGTTTGCCTCCTGAAGGGCGAGTAATTCGCGCTCGATCGTGTTGGCCAGGCCGATTCCTCCGGCCGAAGCGATGGTCTTGGACATTTCGTCGATGAGCATTTTCTGCCAGGTGTCGGAGCCTTCTCCGCCGCCCCAGGCTCCGCCCTCTTCCAGGCCGGTGAACATCGACTGCATCATGGTATTGAGGAAGACGGCCTCGAAATTCTCGGCCTGCTTGCGGATCGAATCCGGAGCAATCACGCGGGTGCCTCCCAGACGGGGCAGGGCAGTGGTGCCGGTGAGATTGAGATCTGATGGCGTCATGGCTTACATGGCCTCGATTTCGGCCTGCAGCGCACCGGCTGCCTTGATGGCCTGAAGGATGGAAATCATGTCGCGCGGGCCGATGCCGAGCGTGTTCAGCCCGTCGACCAGCTGCTGCAGGGTCACGCTCTCGCTGACGATTGCCAGCTTGCTGCCGCTTTCGTTCACCGTCACATCGGTTTGCGGCGTGACTGCCGTCTGGCCGTTTGCCAGCGGCAGGGGTTGGCTCACCTGCGGATTTTCCGCGATGGTGACAGTGAGATTCCCTTGGGCAACCGCCACGGTCGAAACCTTGACGTTCTGGCCCATGACGATGATGCCGGCGCTTTCATCAATGACGACGCGTGCAGGCTGGTCCGGCTCGATGATCAGCTGCTCGATATCGGTGAGCAGGTCCACCACGTTGCCGTTGTAGTCGCGCGGTACGGTGAGCTGCACAGTGCCGGGATCGAGAGGTTCGGCGGTGGGGAAGCCGATCAGTTCGTTGATGGCCAGGGCAACGCGGCGCGAGGTGGTCAGGTCCGGGTTGCGCAAGGCGATGCGCACGGTGGTCATGCTGGCCAGCTTGAAGCCGACCTCCCGCTCAACCAGTGCGCCATTGGCAATGCGGCCGGAAGTCGGAACACCGCGGACGACGGAAGCTGCATCCCCTTGGGCGGCAAAACCGGAAATGGCTACGGCGCCCTGTGCAATGGCATAGGTCTCGCCGTCGGCACCCATCAGCGGAGTGACCAGCAGCGTTCCGCCCTGCAGGCTGCCCGCATTGCCCAGAGCGCTGACGGAGACATCAATGCGAGTGCCCTGCGTTGCAAAGGGGGGCAGGTTGGCCGTCACCATCACCGCCGCCACATTGTTTGTATTGAGGTCAGCAGCCGTGGTGTTGACGCCCAGGCGCTCCAGCATGGCCTGCAGACTTTGCCGGGTGAAGGGCGAGTTGCGAAGGCCGTCGCCCGTCCCCTGAAGGCCGACCACAAGACCATATCCGATCAGCTGGTTCTCGCGAATGCCCTCGAAGTCCGAGATATCCTTGACCCGCGAGGCAGACATGGCGGCCGGCGCAAGGGCCGTCAGCGTAACGGCCATGGCCGCGAGAAGGAGGCAGAAACGGAGCAGACGTGCAAATGGCATGGGTGGGACCCGGCGCATGAGTGGTTTGCACCTGCTTATGCGAAGTCCGTGCCAGATTATCCACGCCTCCCGGATTCGTTATAAGTGACTGTAAATAAATGAATTAAATCTGGATGTGGCCGTTCATCCGGTGTTTTGACCACGTTCTGCCGGAAGTCTGCCGGGCAATTCTTGCCGGGGAGGCCGGTTTTCCCTACCTTTGGAGTTGGAAGAATCTGACCGTGAGCCCGGCAAGGTCAGACCGGCCATCCCTTTGCAGGGCTGGCTCATGAGACACGGGAAGCGAGGCATCAATGCGGATCACCAACAACACGCCCGTTTCCTCTGTTCAGGGCAAGGGCAGCAAGAAGAAAGCCGGTGGCGGCGGCGGTTTCCTGATCGGGGGCGACGGTGATGCGCATGCAGCCGTGTCGACGTCCTCTTCGTCGTCACTGTCGGGTATCGATGCCCTGCTTTCGCTGCAGGAGATGCAGGTCCAGCCGGATGACCGCGATGCTGCCACTGCGCGCGGGCACTCCATGCTGGATTTGCTCGATGCGCTGAAGGCTGACCTTCTTGCGGGCGTGATTGAACCTGCCCGGCTGGAGGAGATGATGACGGCTCTGGCGGACCGCCCTGTCAGCAGCGATCCGGGACTGGAATCGGTCATCGACGAGATCGAATTGCGCGTGAAGGTTGAGCTGGCTAAGCAGGGCCGGTTTACAAGTTGATGCACACTTGCTGGCTGCGGGGCTGCGCAAACTTCAGGCGCAATGGATAACTCATTGAAAAAGAAGGAATAAAGCTCAACATTTTTTTCGGGTTTGCCCGTTGTCGCTGACCTCCAGTGACTATATATTCCCCCCGTCCTAACGGTAACCGGAGTTTCCGATGACGGTTGAACTTGAGTCTGACTATCGACCTTCCGAGGACGAGCCGTTCATGAATGAACGGCAGCGCGAGTACTTCCGCAACAAGCTGCTCGCCTGGAAAGAGGACATCCTGCGTGAAAGCCGCGAGACGCTGGCGAACCTGCAGGAAGAAAGCACCAATCACCCTGACTTCGCTGACAGAGCTTCTTCGGAAACGGACCGTTCCATCGAACTGCGTGCACGTGACCGGCAGCGCAAGCTGATCTCAAAGATCGATGCGGCGCTGGAGCGGATTGAAGACGGCAGCTACGGCTATTGCGAAGAGACCGGCGAGCCGATCTCCGTCAAGCGCCTGGAAGCCCGCCCGATTGCAACCCTGTCCATCGAGGCTCAGGAAGCGCATGAGCGCCGTGAGAAGGTGTACAGGGACGACTGAGATCCCGGTTCCTCACTAAAATTTCAGCCCCCGTCAGCTGCGCTGCCGGGGGCTTTTGTTTGTGCGGGCCGGCTCTTTGAACACCAGCTCACAGTCGGCCCCGTTTGTATGGGGAGGCAGGGCCAGGGGGGAACGGGCACGGCGCTCGGGGAGCGAGACGCCGTGCCCGTCATTCAGCCAGTCCGGCATCCGGGACGCCGGACTGGCGGGGGGAGCAATTCGGGGGCAGAAGGGATGGGCCCGGGAAAGGGCGCAAGGGAGGGGAGTGCGCGCTGGCCGGCCGCCGGGGAGCGCAGCCGGTCAGCTTCCTGTCAGGTCAGAAGGGCAGAACGATATCCAGCACCTGCTGGCCATAGCGCGGCTGCTGAACATCGGTGATCTGGCCGCGTCCGCCATAGCCGATCCGGGCCTCTGCGATCTTCTCGCTCAGGATGGTGTTGTCCGACCGGATATCCTGCGGCCGGACGATGCCGCCAATGATCAGTTCGCGGACCTCGAAGTTCACCCGCACTTCCTGACGGCCCTCGATCACCAGATTGCCGTTCGGCAGAACCTGCGTCACGACAGCAGCAACGGAGGTGCGCAAGGTCTCCTTGCGATCGACCGATCCTTTGCCCTTGAAGGTCGAGGTTCCATTGACTGTCGCCAGTGCGTCGGCGCTGGTGTTGCCCGGCAGCACATATTTTTCAACGGCAGTTCCAAGCGCGCCGCTCACGCCGGAGCGGTCCGTTCCTGCGCGTGACCGTTCGGTCTCGTTGTCGAACTGGGCACGGTCAGAGATCGTCACCAGAATGGTCATCAGGTCGCCGACCTGCTTGGCGCGCTGGTCCTCGAAGAAGGCGCGGTTGCCGGACTTCCACAGCGAGTTGGCATTGTAATGCGCGGGCTGGGGCGTCGGCATGGGCATCTGCACGGGACGGTAGCCGGGCATGGTTGTCGGGTCCTGAATGGCATTCAGGGCCGGGGCCTTGCCAACCTGCGAGAGGCGGTCCGCAGAGCCGCAGGCAGCCAGCGGCAGGGCCAGAAGGGTCAGGGCAACAGCCTTGTGAATCGGACGGATCATTGTGCGCTCTCCTGGGCTGGCAGGCTGGTGTTGGCGGCAAGTGTGCGGGGGGCGCTGCCGAGACGGACTTCTCCGCGGGCGCTGACTGTCCCCCTGACGGTGCGGCGGGACTGCAGATTGACCACGTCGATCATGTCTCCATCTGCGCCTGCGGTTGCTGCCTGGCCTTGTGTGGTCAGTTTCATTCCGGAAATCTCATATATGAGCGTAACCTTGTCGCCGCGCTGGATCAGCATCGGGCGCTCGAAGTCCGCCTTGCTGAGCTGGCGGCCCGGGCGCTGCTGGATGCGTGCGGCCAGTCCGAGGATCTCCTGCGGATCGGTCACGGCACGTCCCTGCACCCGCTCACGCGGCAGACGCATTGTTATGAGGTCCTGCTCGCGGACGATCCCACCCTTGTCGAGCGGGTTTGCCAGCGCGACGATGGCCGTCATTTCCCGGGCAACACCGGTGAGGCTGACGCGGCGGTAGCCGTGTTCACCTGCGTAGGACATCACGATATCGAACCGCCCATCCGCGCGTGACCAGAGGGCCTGCTCGATCCGCAGGGGATCGGCAGAGCGTGGATCGGCGTGAATGATCTGCGGTGTGCGGGCGAAGACGATTTCAAGATCATCCGCGGAAATCTGGCCTTCCTGCCGTGCCAGCCGCTCGGCAATCATGCCGGACAGGCGCTGGGCATCGAAAGAAATGGAGTCACGGCGGACGGTGACTTCTGCAAGCCCGTCCGTTCCCGCCGACTTGAGGCCCGCCGCACGGGCGCGCTCGGCAACAAGTGCCGCGCTGACCCGGCCCGAAGTGCCCAGATCCGGCGAGCGGAACAGCGGCTCGAAACCGGCCGCACCCGCGTTGAGGTAGAAATCGCCAACGGTGACGATATCCGAAGAGGTCACGACCTCCGGCCGCAGAACGGGAGCTTCGCTGCCGCGCTGCCAGACCGGCTCGCTGCTGCCGGCCGCAAGACTTGCGGTGCTGCCAGGCATCAGGCCTGCGAGCGCCGCTCCAAGGAGTGCAAGAAACAGGGGTCTCATCGCCAGCCTCCCTTTACCGCAGGTTGGTCGTGGTCGAGTACATGTCGTCAGCGGCCTTGATGATGCGGGAATTCATCTCGTAGGCGCGCTGGGCGGAAATGAGATCTGCGATCTCCGTCACGGCGTCGACATTCGCCATTTCGAGAAAATTCTGCTGCAGGCTGCCGAAGCTGTTCTCACCGGGATTGCCGACCTGCGCTGCACCGCTGGCATCTGTCTGGAGGAAGAGGTTGTCGCCAATGGCTTCAAGACCAGCCTTGTTGACGAAGCGGGCGAGCTGGATCTGGCCAAGGTTCACCGCCGCTCCATCGACGATGACCTGCACCGTGCCGTCGGACGCGATCGTCAGGTCACGGCCATTTTCGGGGATGACAATGCCGGGCTCGATGGTGAAGCCGTCGACGGTGACCAGCGTGCCGTTGGCATCGCGCTCGAATGAGCCATCCCGCGAATAGGCCGTGGTGCCATCGGGCATCTGGATCTGGAAGAAGCCTTCACCGCGGATGGCGACGTCGGTTTCCTTGTTGGTCTGCTCCAGGTTGCCCTGGCTCATGATGCGTGTGGTGGAAGCGGTCTTCACACCCGAACCGATCTGCACGCCGGTCGGCACAATGGTGCCCGCGTTCGATGTGTCCGTGCCCATGCGGCGCAGGTTCTGGTAGAGCAGATCCTGGAAATCGGCCCGCTGGCGCTTGAAGCCGGTGGTGCGCATGTTGGCAACGTTGTTCGAAATGACTTCAACGTTGAGTTCCTGCGCCTTCATGCCTGTGGCGGCGATATGGAGTGCTTTCATGGTGGTCTCTCCTGTCCGTCTCAGGCCTGCGACTTGCCGAGGCGTTCAACGGCCGAGCGGGACAGGTCATAGGTGTCCTTCATCAGCTTGGTCACGCTCTCGTACTTGCGGGTGATTTCGATCAGCTCTGTTACGGCCGTGATGCCATGGACGTTCGACTGCTCGACGGCGCCCTGGATCACCCGTGTGCGCGTGACAGGCTGCGGATCCGTGTAGGTCATCAGGTTGTTGCCGATGGAAACCGCGTTGCGCGGTTCCTGGAAGGCGACAAGGCGGACGCGCCCGCGCACACCGAGCTCCGAGGAAATCGTTCCGTCAGCAGAAATGTCGATCTGCCCATCCTGCGTGGTGAAGGTGATCGGGCCACCTTCCGTCAGGACCGCGCGGCCATCCGGCGTGACCAGCTGGCCGGTGCTGTCGAGATGGAACGACCCGTTGCGCGTGTAGGCTTCGCTGCCGTCTTCCATCTGCACCGCAAACCAGCCGTCGCCATCGACAGCCAGATCGAGCGGATTGCCGGTCATGATGATTCCACCGGCCTGAAAGTCCGTGAAGGTCCTGGCGTCCTGCACGTAGGAGAGGGTTCTGTCACCGCGGTTGAAGGCAGTCGCCTGCGCCACCGGCATCAGATATTCCTCGAATTTCATATGCTTGGCCTTGTAGCCAGACGTGGTCATGTTCGCCAGGTTGTTGGCGGTCACATCCAGCTGCCTGCGCAAGGCAACCTGCCGGGACAGGTTAATGAGCTGCGCATTCTCCATGTTAACGATTCCTTTTTGCTCCCCGAGGGCACGCCAGCCTCCCCAGGTCAGCGTGCCGCCACTCCCTAAGCAGGGAGCGTGCCAGTTTTTATTTTGTTGGAATCATTGGGTATTTTTCATTCCGTCACGGTGCAGGGCACAAATAGGTGAGGAAAAAACGAACCAGTGGGCAACAGTTGCCGGGCGATGGGTTAAGGAGTTGGTAACCACTCGTTAACGATTAACCCTTTAGAAACTATTCACGCGCAGGCATGTGCGGCAAGCTGGCGGGGCGGCAATGGCCGATACGGATACCGACGCCGAGAACGGCGAAGAAGGCGGTGCGAAGAAGGGCGGCAAAAAGAAGCTGATCATCTTCGGGGCAGCCGGGCTTGTTGGACTGCTGGCCATTGGCGGAGCGGTCTGGTTCTTTTTCCTCTCCGGAGGCGAAGAGCCGGTAGACCCGATGGCTCCGCCGGTCGTGCAGCAGAAGCCGGTCGTCTTCTATGACCTGCCGGAAATGACTGTGAACCTGTCCACCGAAGGGCGGGCGACCTACCTCAGGGTCCGCATTGCGCTTGAGGTGTCGGATCAGGCCATGGTGGACCGGATCAGTCCGTATCTGCCGCGTATTCTGGATGCGTTCCAGATTTACCTGCGTGAGTTGCGTCCCGCTGACCTCGAAGGGTCGGCCGGTTTGTTCAGGCTCAAGGAAGAGCTGCTCCGGCGCATCAATCTGGCGGTTCATCCTGCGAAGGTTGATGGAGTGCTGTTCAAGGAAATCCTGATTCAGTGACGGTGATACATGGCTGACGACGACGATCTGAGTGATGCCGACCTGGCTGATGCCTGGGGTGCCGCGCTCGCCGAGCAGGGGGCTGGCGACGACGACGATGATCTGGCCGCTGCCTGGGGCGCGGCTCTGGAAGAACAGGGCGTCGGCAACGCGGACGACATGGCGGCCCAGTGGGCGGCGATGATTGATGACAGCGAGCCGGAGCTTGAGAACGCCTCGCGCGGTGCCGACCGCGTCCTGAACCAGGAAGAAATCGACAACCTCCTCGGTTTCAATATCGAGGACACGATCTCGCGCGATCAGAGCGGCATCCGTGCGCTGATCAACTCGGCCATGGTGTCCTATGAACGCCTGCCGATGCTGGAAATCGTGTTCGACCGGCTTGTCCGCCTGACCACGACGTCCTTGCGCAATTTCACGTCCGACAACGTGGAAGTGTCTCTGGATTCGATCAGCTCCGTCCGCTTCGGTGACTATCTGAACTCCATTCCCCTTCCGGCGATTCTTGGCGTGTTCAAGGCCGAGGAATGGGACGGCTTCGGACTTGTCACGGTGGAATCGAGCCTGATCTATTCGATCATCGACGTGCTGCTGGGCGGCGGGCGCGGCACGACCGGTATCCGCGTCGAAGGCCGGCCCTATACGACCATCGAAACCAACCTTGTCCGGCGCATGCTGGAAATCATCCTGGCGGATGCGGAGCAGGCTTTTGCGCCGCTTTCCCCGGTGCATTTCAGCCTGGAGCGCATGGAAACCAATCCGCGTTTTGCGGCGATCTCGCGCCCGGCCAATGCGGCCATTCTTGTCGAGCTGCGCATCGACATGGAGGACCGTGGCGGCACCATCGAGATCATGATGCCCTATGCCACGCTGGAGCCTATCCGTGACCTGCTGCTGCAGATGTTCATGGGTGAAAAATTCGGCCGTGACCCGATCTGGGAAGGGCATCTTGCGAGCGAGATTCACGCTGCCATGGTGGAGGTGGATGCGGTTCTCTACGAGACCTTCCTGCCGCTCAGCCGCGTCCTGAGCCTCGATGTGGGTCAGACACTGATTTTTGACGTGGAACCTGATGATCCGGTGACAATCAAGTGCGGCAACGTGGAGCTCAGTGAGGGTACACTCGGCAAGGTCGAGGATTCGATCGCGATTCGTGTCACCCGCGGATTGCGCAAGCCGAAGATGACTCTGGCCGCATTTGAACGGGCCATGCAGAAGGAAATGGAAACGTCATGACGTCCCTGCCGCTTGGAATGTTGATCGAGGCTCTGGTGGCTGTCCTTCTCCTGGTCACCATCGGCTATTGCTGGATCCTGAACCGCCGGTTGCAGCGTCTGCGTGCCGATGAAGAGACGCTGCGTGCGACGATTTCGGAGCTGATTACAGCCACCGAGATTGCCGAGCGCGCCATTCTCGGCCTGAAAGCCACTGCAAATGATGCGGACAAGACACTCGGAACCCGTCTGACACAGGCTGAGCATCTGTCCAAGCTTCTGGCCGGACAACTGGGTGAAGGCGAAGCCGTTCTGACGCGCATCAGCCAGATTGCCGAAGCTGCAAGGACCGCGCATACGGCGGAAGACGCAAGACGCGCTGCCGAGGAAGAAGCACGCCAGCGTGCGCAGGCACAGGCGCAGGCCGAGGCGGAAGCCCGCCGTCTTGCTGCCGCGCAGCAGGCCGCAGCCCCGTCCTATCAGCAGGCGCAGCAAGGTTATGTGGCGCCCCAGCCTGCGCCGCGCCCCGCCGCTCCATCGTCTTACGCTGCGCCTTACCGCCAGCCGGCTCAGGCCTATGCTCCGGCAGCTCAGCCTGCACCCGCCGCAGCCCCTTCCGTGAGTGCGCGTGACATCCGCGCCGCCGCTGCCGAAGCAACGGCACGGCTCGAGCGCTTCCGCAAGAAGTCAGGGGAGGCCGCTGCTTGAACCTTCGCCTGCTTCCAGTTGTCGGCATTGCTGCCAGCGCCCTTCTGGCGCTGAAGCTGCTCGGCCTTGTGCTCGGTGGGCACACGGCCGTGGGACCGGTCATGGAAGCACGGGCGCAGGCCCAGCAGCCGGCTGCCGGCGAACCTGCTGCCCCGCCGGCAGGCGGGACAGGAGAGCCAGCCCCGGCTGCAGAGGGAACTCAAGCTCCTGCGGAAGGGTCTGCTGACGCAATGCCGCCTGTTCCCGATGCTCTGGAAATCGGCGGGTCGAGCGCGGAGCGTGCCGTTCTGGAGAGCCTGGGGGAGCGGCGCAGAGCCTTGCAGGATCAGGAAGGTCAGCTTGATCTGCGTGAAAAGCTGCTGCAGGCGACCGAGGAGCGCTTGCAAAAGCGGGTTGATGAACTGAAGTCGCTCGAGCAGCAGATCCAGCAAGGTGTCGAGGAAAAGAAGAGGCAGGAAGAGGGTGAGATCGCTGCACTTGTGGTCATGTATGAAAACATGAAACCCAAGGATGCAGCGCGCATCTTCGACCGTCTTGAACTCGACGTGCTGCTCAAGGTCGTGCGTCAGATGAAGCCGAGAAAGATGGCTGACATCCTTGCGCGCATGTCCCCCGAGGCGGCGGAAAAGCTGACCGTTGCCATCGCGGGAGGGGAGCCGAACCAGCCGCAGGGTGCGTCTGTCCAGGCCCCGGCTGCGCTTCCGAAGATTGGCTCAAACTGAGGGAAAGCGGCAAGTTTCGGGATGTGGCGTAACAGGGCGTTAAGGCCGCTCCCCTAGAGTCAGACCGGAGCTTGTTCCAGAGGATAACCCTGACCTTGTTGAACGTTGTGAGGCATGCACGCCAGTGGGCCTCAGCCAGGGTCCACGCAGCGTCCCGGACTATTCCGGGAGCGGCCGTTCTGTGCCGCAGCCTTGCCGTTTTGCTTGCCGTGTCCTTGCCGCTGATGCCCTTGACCCAGGCCCATGGCCAGACGGCAGAAGCCGTGGACATGGAAGCGCGGGCCGAAGAGGGCTATGGCCGCATGATCCTGACCTTCAAGGACAGGACCCTGCTGCCGCACTATGATGCTGCCGTCACCAACAATGTGCTGCGTGTTGCCTTTGAGGCGCCGATCCAGATCAGCGTCGATGATGTCCCGCTGCAGCTGAGCGACTATGTTGCCATCGCCCGCCGCGATCCGGACGGCAGCGCCATCCGCTTTGCCCTCAAGGACAAGTTCCGGATCAATACGCTTGAGGCGGGCGAAAAGCTCTTCATCGACATTCTGCCGTCCAACTGGCAGGGCCTGCCCCCGGGGTTGCCGGATGAAGTGGTGCGCGAGCTTGCCCGGCGCGCCGAAGAGGCCATGCGCCAGGTGCGCGCGCTTGAACAGGCGCGTCTGAAGGCGCAGGAGGGGCCCAAGGTCACGCTCCATGTCGGGGATCACCCGACCTTCACACGTCTCGTCTTCGACTGGTCCATCCAGTTTGATACGGCCTTCGTGCGCGAGGACGATATCGTTCGCATCACCTTCAATCATCCCGCGCAGCTGGATGTGGGGGATCTGCGTGCCCGTCTGCCGCGCGGCGTCGTCGATGCGACGGCCTTCATTGATGAGGGCAAACTCAAGTTTCTGATGCGCCTTGAGCCGGGCGTCGATATCCGGGCTTTTCGTGAAGAGCAAACCTATGTGATCGATATCAGTCCGCAAGAGGCGAAGGTGCCGGCGGATCCGGCCAACGCAGCCATAAACGATGCCATGGGTGCCGGGGAGCCTTCCGGAGCATCCGGCATGATCATCGCGCCGGGGAACCGGGATTATACGCCCCGCCAGCCTGAAGGTGCCCCTGCCTCCGGCGGCACGCAGCCGGGCCGGGATCCTGTTTTCGACGGGGTCGAGGGCGGTGGTGTCAGCCGCCCGAGGCCGGGAGCCATCGGCCCGCGTGTTGTACCCGAAACGCCGGTTGCGCAGAGTAATCCGGCGCCGGCAACTGAAACCGTTGAGGCTCAGGTTGACGTGGCTCTCGCGGAGCCTGCAGCCGGAGAGCCTGCTTTTCCTCTGCCGAGGGCAAAACCAGGGCCCGCAACGGAGCTGGCTTTGCAGGGGCCTGTGACAGACGTTGCGCAGCTCAGCCAGCCGGTCGTCATTCCGCCACTGGCCGGAGAGCCGGAGACGGTGGCTTCGGTCGCATTTGTTCCGCCTGCCCAGCAGGCGGCACCCGCCGCCCCACATGCCACAGGGGATGTTCCGCAAACGGCTCCCGTCGCAGCTGGGCCTGCTCAGGATGCAGGTGACCGTCTGATTGATGTGGTGCCGCTTGATCCCATGCCACAGCCTGCAAGGAGCTCAGCGGCGCCTGCTGCCCAGGATCCTGTGCCGGCTGATCTGCCAGCAGTCATTGATGTGACCGGCGCGGCCCGGCCGCAGGCCAATGAACCCTGGCGGGCCACTGGCGGCAATGATGCTGCGGGCGAACAGGCGCAGGCAATTCCGCCCAGCATCTTCGGCGGACCGGCCCGTTCTCCCGAAAGCCTTCCGCCTGATGCGGCGGAAGCGACCCTGAACTTCGTAGCAGCCGAAGCCCGGCGCATCGGCAATTCCGTGCGTGTTGTGTTTCCTTTCCGGGAGCAGGTTTCGACCGCCCTGTTCCGGCGGAACAACAGCGTCTGGATGGTGTTCGACACCAGCTCGGCGATTGACGTGCGCGGCATGCGTTCTGCTCTCGGCGATATCGCCAGTGCGGTCGATATCCAGAGTTACGGTGATTTTTCGGTGCTGCGGGTGAACGTCAGCTCTGCGACGCTGGCCACCCTCGGTGCTGATGGCAACGCGTGGAATCTTGTCATCGGTGACATGATCGTCGAACCCTCGCGCCCGCTGCTGCTGGAGCGTACCGTGCGGCTGGACGGAGGGTCGGTGCTGCGGGTGTCCTTCCAGAACCCGCGTTATGTCCGCAAGTTTATTGATCCGGACGTGGGAGACGAAATCCACGCAGTGACCGGCTTTGGCCCTGCGCGTGGCCTGCTCAAGCCGCAGGGGTTTGTCGATCTGGATGCCCTGTCCTCGGCGCATGGCGTTGCGATTGTGCCCAAGTCGGACGGTGTCCGCGTGCAACTGGTGGGGGATGATGTCATCCTCGAGAAGACTGATGGCCTGACGCTTTCCAGCAGCCACCTGCGGCAGGGGTCCGGCTCCTTTAACTCCATCGTCGCGGCTGACAATGTAGCCTCCATTGAGTTCTCCAACCTGACGACCTCTGCGCCGGAAGATTTCATCCGCCGCCGCAGCGAGCTTGAAGCGGCCATGGCAGCTGCTCCGGAAGGGCGGCGGCAGGGGCCGAGGCTCGATTTGGCCCGGTTCTATCTGGCTCACGTGTTCCCTCATGAATCCCTTGGTCTGATGGAACTGGCGCTGGAAGAGGAGCCGGCCCTGGCGCAGGACCCAATGTTCAATCTCATGATGGGCGCCGCGCAGACGCTTGCCGGCCGGCCGCGGGAGGCTTTGCCCTTTCTGAGCCGTCATGATCTCAAGAACAATCCGGATGCGGCTGTCTGGCAGACCATTGTCGAAGTCGCCCTTGGCCAGTGGGCTCCGGCGCGCGCCGCACTTGGTCGTGGCCGTTCTGTCATCGGCAACTACCCGGTCAACATTCAGGCCGAGTTCAATCTGGCGGCCGCGCAGGCCATGGTGGAGCTGAATGATTTCGGCATGGCCAATGTCATTCTTGCCGAGATCGAACCCGCGCTCATCACCCCGCAGCAGGCGACCCGCTATGACCTTCTGCGTGGCCGCGTTGCCGATGCGTCGGGCCGCTCGCTGGAGGCTCTGACAGCCTTTGATCTCGTCGCCCGCAGTTTTGACCGGCCGCGCGCGGCCGAGGCGCAATACCGGGCGCTGCGTATCCGCTACCGGGACGGGGAAATCGGGATCGACAATGCGATCAACGAGCTCGGCGGCCTTGCCGCCGCCTGGCGCGGCGATGAAACGGAACTGAAGACGCTGCGGCTGCTTGCCCAGCTTCATGCGGAGAAGGGCAATTACCGCGAGGCCTTCGAAGCGATGAAATCTGCGCTTCAGGCACAGCCGGACTCGGAGACGACACGCCTGCTGCAGGAGGAGATGTCTGCACTCTTTGCCAGCCTCTTCCTGCATGGCAAGGCGGAAGAAATGCCGGCGGTGAAGTCTCTGGCGCTGTTCTACGACTTCCGCGAACTGATGCCGGTGGGGCGGCAGGGGGACGAAATGGTCCGCAAGCTCGCCAAGCGGCTGGTTGAGGTGGACCTTCTGGATCAGGCTGCCGGTCTGTTGCAGCATCAGGTGGACAACCGCCTGAAGGGCGCTGCCCGCGCCCAGATTGCGGCTGACCTTGGAGCCATCTATCTGATGGACCGCAAGCCGGAGCGTGCGCTTGCGGTGCTCAACCGCACCCGTCAGGCAAACCTGCCTTCGTCCCTGGAGCGTCAGCGCAACATCATCGAAGCGCGCGCCATGACCGAGAGCGGGCGTCCGGATCTGGCGCTGGAACTGGTGCGCAACATGCGCGGCGCCGATGTGGACCGGTTGCGCGCCGATACCTTCTGGAAAGCGCAGAGCTGGCGTGAGGCCGGTGAGCAGTTGGAGGCCATGTATGGCTCGCGCTGGTCAGACAACATTCCCCTGGAGCAGATCGAGCGGGACGACATTCTGAAGGCAGCGATCGGCTACTCGCTCGCCGGCGACCAGCTCAGCCTTGACCGCCTGCGGACCAAATATGCGAAGAAGATGGCGGACAGTCCTCAGTCTGCGTCGTTCGAGGTGGTGACCCGGCCTATCGCGGCGCAGGGCGTCGAGTTTCTCGATGTGGTCAAGGGCATCGCTGCAACGGATACACTCGACACTTTCCTTCAGGAATACCGGCGCCAGTACATGTCGCCTTCAGCCGACAGTGGCAGCAGCTCATTGGCCAATGCCATGCCGGCCAATGGCTGAGCCCGTATCCGGCACCAGGGGCAGTGGCTCCAGCCGCATAGGGGCAGCAGCGGCTTGAACCTCTGCTGAAGCTTCCGCAGAAACTGATTCAGCTGCTGGAGAGATTGATTCAAGAACTGCCGGGATTGATTCCGGAAAATGTTCTAGTCCTTTGACCTGTATATCTTTTTGCGCCGCTAACCGGCGGCGCCAAAGCTTCTGACCAGACTTCCGGCCACGAGATACCAGCCATCCACAAGCACGAAGAAAATCAGCTTGAAGGGCAGGGAGATGACCACTGGCGGCAGCATCATCATGCCCATGGACATGAGGATGGAGGCGATCACCAGGTCGATGATCAGGAAGGGCAGATAGAGCAGGAAGCCGATCTCGAAGGCGCGGCGCAACTCGCTGATCATGAAGGCGGGGATCAGGACCTGAAAGCTCAGGTCCTGCGGGGTTTCCGGCGGGGCCTGACCGGAGAGCTCCTGAAACAGGGCGAGATCCTTTTCCCGCACCTGGGTCAGCATGAAGCCATGAAAAGGTTCTGAGGCCCGTTCAAACGCCTGATCGAACTCAATGGTACCTTCCACCAGCGGCTGGATGCCCTCATTATAGGCCGTCTGCAGGACGGGTGCCATGATGAAGGCCGTGAGGAAGAGGGCAAGCGACACCATCACCGTATTGGGTGGTGCGGTCTGCAGGCCGATGGCCGAACGCAGCAGCGACAGAACCACGACAATGCGGGTGAAGCTGGTCACCATGACGAGGATCGAAGGTGCCAGGCTGAGGACCGTCATCAGCGCGACAAGCTGCAGGGCGCGCTGTGTGACGCCCGTGCCCTCGCCGAAGCCGATGGTTATGTCCTGCGCCAGTGCCGGAACGGCAAGCATCACTGCTGCTGCCCCGGCCAGAGCGAATGCTGTCAGGCGCACATATCTGGCGGATCTGGTTGCGCCCTTGCGACCGCTCATTTGCGCTCTTGCGTGCCGATTTCAGACAGGAGTCGGGCCATCTCTTCTTCAATGGCTGTCACGCCGGGATTGTCGCGGACGGACTGGACCTTGATCTCCGGTGCCGCGCCCGGCTGCTCTGCCTCGCTGTCCTGAGATGCGTCAGGTTCCGGTGCGGGGGCGTTGGGAGCTTCTGCCTCTTGTGCTGCGGCCTGAACTGGAACCTCAACTGGAGCCTGAACCGGAGCTTGGGCTGCAGCCGGTGCGGAAGCCGGGGATTTGCTCTGCAGATGACCGTCGAGAACATCTGCCAGAGCATCGGCCAACAGGTCGTCTGTCATGTCACCCTGTGCTGCCTTTGCCGGTTCTGCAGAGGGACGTGCAGGGGCGAGCGGGGCGAACAGGTCCTCTTCGTCTGCTGCAGCCTCCGTGGTGCCGCCGCTCCTGTCGTCTGCCTGGGCAGGGCTTGCAGAGCTTTCGGTCTGCCGGGGCGTCTGCGCCGTATCGTCCTGCGGAGCTGCGGGGCTTGCGGTCTTTGCCGATGCCTGTACCGGTGCAACCTCTGTTGCTGCTTCGCTCTGCGTTTCGGCGGCTGCAGGTGCGTCAGTGGAGGTGCCGGCCGGTGCCGGGCCTGCGTCTGTCGTGTTCGCCTGTACTGCCGTCTGTGAGCCGCCGGGCGCGCCTGAGTTGCCGCGGTAGCTTGCCGCACGGGCTGGATCCAGCCGGAGATACGGATTGGTGGCCAGGGAACCCAGGCCTTCGCCGCTGCGCTCTGCGAGGCTGCGAACTTCGGCCGAAGCTGCCGGGGCAGCGGGTGATGTGCCTGCAGATGCAGTGGTGTTTTGAGCTGCAGGCTGCGCCCGGACGGCGTCTGCCGCCGGTGCCTCACCCTGCGCCGGGGTCTGGCCGGCAGTCAGAGGATTCTGGAACGCAGTGCGCGCACGCGCTGCCGGGCCTGAAGACGGCGGGGTGACCTGACGGCGCGGCTCGGGCTCGGGTGCCGGAGCCTGAACATCTGCCGGTGCGGGCCGGGCAAAGGTACGTGCAAGACCTGCAACGGCAGCGCCTGCTGCAGCAACCGAGGCACCAGCTTTCTGGGTAAGGGCCGAGGCGGCCGACTGAACCGTTTCGGCAGCTGCAGGCGTCCCCGGAGCGGTTTGTCCAGCGGGCTGAACTGGAGCCTGAACTGGCGTCTGGGTTGCGGCTCTGACCGCAGGAGCAGTGACCTCCGGTGCGCGCATGGCAGGTTCGGAAGCCCGCAGGGCCGGGCTGGCCGGAGCAGCAGGTGCCGTCACTGACGGTGCCACTGGTGCAGGAGTTGGGGAAGCTCCGCCCGACATGGCCTCCGCCGCGCGGGCGCGCAGGGTCTTGATCGTGTCGAGCGGTGAGGTCACCGGCTTGAGCTCCGGACCTGCGCTGCTTGCCGGCTGTACGGAGGGCGCCTGGGCGGCGTGCGGCGCGGATGACTGGAAGGTCTGGGCCTTGGCCGCCAGCGCTTCAGGTGCCGGCGCCGGTGCAAGGGGGCGCGGGGCAGAAGGAGCGGAGGCTTGCAGTGCCGGTGCGGCGTCGAGCTGAGGCTCGCTTTGTCCGCGCGCACGCGCGCTGGCCGCAAGGCTGCCTGCAGCGGCAGCTGCACGGGCCGCAAGATTTGCGGCAAGGCGCTGCGGCCCGGAGGCTGCGGTCTGCGGCTTTTCGGCTGCAGGCGCCTGGGCGCGCAATGGCGGGGTGGCCGGAGCGGAAGGGGCAGATCCGAAGGAGGAGGCAGCGGGCGATGCCGTCATGGCTGCAGCAGGGGTTGCTGCCGGGGCTGCAACAGGAGCCGCAACGGGTGCAGGGGCGGGAACCGGCATCTCGCCCGTGTCATAATCCGCCACTCCATACGCTGCCATCTGGCGCTGGTAGTTTGTTGCAACCGGCGTGCCGCGGATGATCGTCTGCTCGACCACCACATCGGTCGGGCCGCCGACGAGGATCAGATGCTCCACATTGTCACGGCGCACGAGCAGCAGGCGGCGGCGGGTGTCAATGTTCATGGCATCCATCACCGCAATGCGCGGCTGGCGGTTGCGGCCCGCGTTGATGCGGTTGCCGGTGAACTGCCGCAGGAAATGGACCATCAGGCCGATCAATGCGAAGACAATGGCCAGCGCAATGATGAAAGACATCGCCCGTGCGATGCCGTCTCCGACGCCGAAAGTATCCGCGATCCACTCGTACATACCAACCTCATTACTCTGCGCCGGACTGGCGGCCGCCTCCTTGCCGGGTCAGGCGCCAGATCTCCCTTGCATTCAAGCTGCGGAGCGGACCTCTGCCCCGCCTGCGTGATAGATCAGTGCTGCAAATAGCATCTGCAGGCGCTTAGGTATACATCCCAGTTACACGCGAGCCCGTTACAGCGCTTCACTTGCGCCTCGCCAGACTTGCGAGCCTGCCCCCTGCGCAGCCGCCACTGCCCTGAACTCCGGCTCTGCCCAATTGCTGGCCCAGTCGCTGACCAGTTTCCTGGGCCGGTGCTTCTGCTCCCGGCCGGCTTTCCTGTCCAGCATCCATGGCAGGGGACTTTAGCGGCGGAAGCTTGCGCCGCCCAGTTCTTCCCTGCATGATTCTGACTGGACAAATGCCACAAGGCTGCAATTCGGACCTGTCGAATCGGCTGCACCCCTCAAATATTAACAGGGGCAGGCAAAAAGTGCCGGGTGATTTCGGTATTTGCGGCCATGTTTGATCAGGTTGTTTACGAGTTTCCACGGAAAACCGCGCCCTTTTCGCAAAAATCATTAACGTGCCATTAACTTTCCGTTAACCCTTTGAGCGGCAGTGTTTGCCGAAGTGTTAACGAATGGTGACTCGCATGTCTCTGACCGACCTGCCGATGTTCCGGGCGATCAAGTCCAAAATGCAGTGGCATCAGGCCCGGCAGGGCGTGCTGGCCGAAAATGTCGCCAACGCGGATACGCCGGGATACCGGGCGCGAGAACTCAAGGCCTTTAAGGTCGATGAGGATCTGAAGCTGGCCAAGCCGGGGCTCGAGACGGTGCGAACCCAGGCTGGGCATCTTTCGGGTGTGATGCGTGCATCCTCCGGAGGCGGTCAGATTTCTCCCAGCACCTTCGAGACGACGCCGGATGGCAACAATGTGGTTCTCGAAGAGCAGATGATGAAAGTCACGCAGAACCAGATGGAGTTTCAGGCGGCAGCGACGCTCTACAGCCGCAGCATGAAGCTTCTCAAGACAGCCATTGGCAAGTCTGCCTGAGGCGGGCTTTGAACACTTGCAAAGGAGAGTGCCATGGATCTGACCAAGACGCTGTTCGTATCGGCTTCCGGGCTCAAGGCCCAGACGGGCCGCATCCGTGTGATCGCGGAGAACATTGCCAACGCGGATTCAACGGGCCGCACGCCGCAGGAAGACCCTTACCGCCGCAAGATCCCGACGTTCACCAACCGCTTCGAGAAGGCGCTCGACGCGGAAGTCGTCGCCCTGGGCCGGATCCAGGAAGACCAGTCGCAGTTTCCGACCCGCTACGAGCCCGGCCATCCGGCCGCCGATGCGGAAGGCAACGTGCGCATGCCCAACGTGAATTCGCTGGTGGAAAGCGTCGACATGCGTGAGGCGCAGCGCTCTTACGAAGCGAACCTGAACGTCATCGAAACAACCCGCAGCATGCTGCAGCGGACCATCGACATCCTGCGCGGCTGACCCTTCGGCTGGCGCATTCGAACCTGAACCCAGAGGATAATCCATCATGGCTATTCCATCCGTTGCCGCGAATGCCTATCAGACGATGGCCCGCCTCGGACAGCAGGGGCAGGGGCTTGGCGGCGGCGAAGGAGCTGCCGGTGCCCTTACCCAGACTCCGGATTTCGGCGGCATGGTTCGCGACGCTGTCAGTTCCGTCACCGATGCCGGGCAGAAGTCCGAGGGCATGGCCCTTGGCCTTGTCCAGGGCAAGGCAGATGTGGTTGATGTGGTAACGGCCATTGCGGAAACGGAAGTCGCGCTGGAAACGATGGTGTCCGTGCGTGACCGCGTGATTGCGGCCTACGAGGAAATCATGCGCATGTCGATCTGATGCCGGATCGCGGCGGGACAAGGGGCTGACAGCCAGATGACCGGACCTGAGGTCATGGATATTGCCCGTGAGGGCATCTGGACTCTGGTGCTGGTCGCAGCTCCGGTGATGGTTGTTGGCCTTTTCGTGGGCGTCGTCGTCGCGCTGTTTCAGGCGCTGACCCAGATTCAGGAAATGACGCTGGTGTTCGTTCCGAAGATCCTGGCGATCTTCGTGACGATGATCGTCGCCTTTCCCTTCATGGGCAGTACGCTGAACGCCTTCATGACGCGTATTTCCGAGATGATCCTGATGACCGGTCCGGGTTAGACGGGAGGGGGATGTGACCATCCAGCTCTCTTTCCTGCCCGAAATGGCGGCCATCTTCATGCTCATGTTTGCCCGGCTCGGCACACTGATGATGCTGTTGCCATCGTTCAGCGAGCGCTCGATCCCGATGCGCTTGCGCCTGACGCTGGCCCTGTCTCTCACATTGCTGCTGTATCCCATGGCATCCCGGCTCTATCCGGCTGGCCTGACCGAAAACATCAGCCGTTTCGGGGTGATGCTCGTGGGGGAGTTCATCATCGGTTTTGCCGTTGGCCTGTGCGGGCGCATGATCACCTCGGCCCTGACAACGGCAGGCGTCATCATCGCCAACCAGACGGGCCTGTCCTTCGCGCTTGGGTCTGACGTGACCAACTCCGGCCAGCAAGGGGCCTTGATCGGCAACTACCTGTCCATTCTCGCTGTCACGCTGATCTTCACCACCGATACCCACTATCTGGTGATTGCCGCACTGCATGACAGCTTCAGCCTGTTTCCGCCGGGCGTCGTGCTGCCGGTGGGCGACTTTGCCCGAATGGCGCAGGAGACAGTCTCCGGGGTGTTTTCCATCGCCATGCGCTTGAGTGCGCCCTTCATTGTGGTGGGGCTGGTCTTCTATTTCGGCCTTGGCCTTCTCAACAAGCTGATGCCGCAGATGCAGATCTTCTTCATCTCGGCACCGGTTGGCATTGCCATCGGCATCCTGCTTCTTTACGCGCTTCTGATCGCCATCATGAACAAGTACCTGGCGCATTTCACCGAGGCGATCGGCAAGTTCACAGGGGGATAGACCGGCCTGGCGGCGGCGGCTTCTGCCGGCTGGCTGATCACATGCAACACGTCCGGGCATCCCGTCCCTGTTTCTGGGGGCGTAGGCTTCAGGGGAAACAATGTCTGACGAGACCGACGATTCGGAGAAAACCGAGGACCCCACGCAAAAACGCTTGCAAGAAGCGTTGGATCGAGGGGATGTCGCAAAATCTCAGGAAGTCAGCACGTGGTTCACGCTTGCCGGAACCGCGATGGTCATTGCATTTCTGTCGCCCGGAATTGTCCGCGATCTCGGCGGCAAGCTGAAATGGTATGTGGAGCATGCTGACGCTATCCCGGCAGACCGCGGAGGGCTTGTCGATCTGTGGACCAGCACCGGCTACGCAGTTGCTGCCGCCGTTGCGCTGCCGATGCTGGCGCTGCTGCTCATGGCGGTTATCGGCAATATGGTGCAGCACCAGCTGGTCTTTTCGGCGGAGTCCCTGAAGCCGAAATTCTCCAAGGTTTCGCCGATGTCCGGCTTCAAGCGGCTGTTTTCCGCCGACAGCCTGATGAACTTCGTCAAGGGCCTTATCAAGATCACGATCGTCTCGGTGCTGATGGTGGCCGTGCTCTGGCCGGAGCGGGACATGGCGGAAGCCGTCATGTTCATGGACGAACTGATGATGATGGAGGAGACCCGGATTCTCTCCCTCAAGCTCATCGGCGCTATTCTGGCCGTCATGACCATCGTCGCTGCTGGCGATTTCCTTTGGCAGAAGACCAAATGGTTCAAGAAACAGAAGATGAGCCTCCGGGAGATCAAGGAAGAATACAAGCAGACGGAAGGTGATCCGGCGGTCAAGGGCAAGATCCGCCAGCTGCGCATGGAACGCAGCCGCCGCCGCATGATGAGCGCCGTGCCGCAGGCAACAGTGGTTGTCACCAACCCGACGCACTACTCTGTTGCGCTCAAGTATGAGGACGGGATGGGCGCGCCTCAGGTTGTCGCCAAGGGTATTGACGCAGTCGCCTTGCGCATCCGGGAAATTGCGAAAGAGAACAAGGTGCCCATCGTTGAGAACCCGCCGCTGGCGCGTGCACTTTACGCAGCGACGGAAATCGATCAGTTCATCCCCGAAGAACACTTCAAGGCAGCGGCCGAGGTCATCGGCTTTGTCTACAGAATGCGGAAAACCCGGAGCTGGCGCGATAATTGACACCAGATCGGTTGAATTTAGCTGCGCGGGGCAGAATGCTGCATGAAAGACCGAATCCCGCAGGGCGGGAGGGAGAAGAGTGGTAATGAGCGACAGGGACTCACACATGGCAGAGCCGGTTGTCGACCGCGCGGAGCGGTCGGGAAGCATTGCCGCGCTGCTGCTTCTGGCCTTGGCCCTTCTGGGCGCGGCCACGGCCTTTGCGGTCATGGGCCGCGAGGCTGCAGAGCCCTATGTCCTGGCCCTGCTTGGCATTCTGGCTGTGGTCGGGGTTTTTTCGCTGTTCGCGGCGGCCATCGGCCTGTTGCGCTTTTCCACGCGCGGCCGTGCCAGCCCGCTGGGCGGAGCCTTTCTCGACACATTGGAAGAAGGCGCGGTCGTCACCGACGTTGAAGGCCGTCTGATCTACGCGAACCAGGCCTATGCCGTGCTGACGGGCGCAGAGACACCCGCTGAGGTGCGCACCATCGAACGGGTGTTCTCCAGCGATCCGGATGCGGCCGATGTGATGTTCCGCCTGTCCCAGGCCATGCGCGACGGGCGCAAGGCGCAGGAGGAAGTGCGGCTTCCGACAGCATTGGACGGCGACGACAGCGGCGCCCGCTGGTATAGGGTGTCCGTGCGGCCCTTGCAGATCCCGCGCAAGGAAGGCGGCTCCGGCCGGCCGCTGATGGTCTGGCAGCTGGCCGACATCACCCGCGACCGCAGTGATCAGGAAAGCTCCTTCCAGGAACTGCAGCGCGTCATCAATTTCCTTGATCATGCCCCGGCAGGCTTCTTCTCCTGTGATGCGCGCGGACGGATCGTCTATCTCAACGCCACGCTGGCCGACTGGCTGGGCTATGACCTGGCCCAGTTCCAGGCCGGTGAAGTGCTTCTGGCAGACATCATCCGGGGGGATGGTGCTGAACTGGTGCGGTCGGTGCGCGGCTCTGCCGGTGAGGTGAAGAGCGAAACCTTCGATCTGGATCTCGTCACCCGCAATGGCCGGGGCCTGCCTGTGCGCCTGCTGCACCGGGTTCCCTTTGGCGCGGAAGGTGTTGCCGGTGACAGCCGCACGCTGGTGCTCAACCGTTCGCGCGGGGAAGAGGTGGCCGAGGCGCTGCGGGCGGCCGAAGTGCGCTTTGCGCGCTTCTTCAACAACACGCCGATTGCCATCGCCTCGCTGGATGCGGAGGGGCGTGTGCTGCGCACCAACGCGCCTTTCCTCCGGCTCTTTGGTCCGGTCGATATTTCCGGCGCCGGTACCCGCATGCAGGATTTCGTCGGCGAGCATGGCCGGGAAGAGTTGTCGCGGGCACTCTCTGCTGCCGCCAAGGGCATCGGCGAAATCGCGCCGGTTGACCTGCCGCTGGCCAATGCCTCTGACGGACGCTCTGCCACCTTCTATGTCTCTGCCGTGCAGGACGGGGAAGGGGATGGCGAGATGGCCATCGTCTACGCGCTGGAGACAACGCAGCAGCGGGCGCTGGAGGCCCAGTTCGCCCAGAGCCAGAAGATGCAGGCCATCGGCCAGCTGGCGGGCGGCGTGGCGCATGACTTCAACAACGTGCTCACCGCCATCATCGGCTTCTCCGACCTGCTGCTGGCGAGCCACAGGCCGACCGATCCGTCCTTCCAGGACATCATGAACATCAAGCAGAATGCCAACCGCGCGGCGGGCCTTGTCCGCCAGCTGCTGGCCTTCTCGCGCCGCCAGACCCTGCGCCCGCAGCAGCTGGCGCTCAATGATGTGCTGGCGGATCTCGCCAACCTGCTGGACCGCCTGCTGGGCGAAAAGGTGGAGCTGAAGGTGGTGCATGGCCGCGACCTGTGGCCGGTGATGGCGGACGTGAACCAGCTGGAGCAGGTGATCGTCAACCTCGCAGTCAATGCCGGCGATGCCATGTCCGATGGCGGCCGCCTGACCATCCGCACATCCAATGTCGGCGAGCAGGAGTCCATCCGCTTCGACAACACGCGCGGTATGCCCCCCGGCGAATATACGCTGATCGAGGTGGAAGACACCGGACACGGCATGACACCGGAGATCATGGAAAAGATCTTTGAGCCCTTCTTCTCCACCAAGGAAGTGGGCAAGGGCACCGGTCTTGGCCTCTCCACTGTGTATGGCATCGTCAAGCAGACCGGCGGCTATATCTTCTGCTCGTCCGAGGTGGGCGTGGGAACGGTCTTCCGCATCTTCTTCCCGCGGCACATCCCCAAGGAACAGCCGGTCATCGAGAAGAAGATCATCGAGGACAGCGACAAGGTGAAGGACCTCACCGGCTCGGCCTCGATCCTGCTGGTGGAAGACGAGGAGGCCGTGCGCGCCTTCGCTGCCCGTGCGCTTGCCTCACGCGGTTACACCGTCCACGAGGCAGGGTCCGGCACGGAAGCGCTGGAGGTGATGGAGGAAACCGGCGGCAGCATCGATCTGGTGGTGTCGGATGTGGTCATGCCGGAAATGGATGGCCCCTCGCTCCTGCGCGAATTGCGCAAGACACGGCCCGATCTCAAGATCATCTTCGTTTCGGGCTATGCGGAAGACGCCTTCGAGGAGAACCTGCCGGAGGGCGAGACCTTCTTCTTCCTGCCCAAGCCCTTCACTCTCAAGCAGCTGGCAACGACAGTGAAGGACGTGCTGTCAAGCTGAGGCGGCGGGGGCCATGATCTGGCGGAGACGCCGTGCATCATGGTCCCGTCTGGCTGGCTGCGAATGCAAGGCACATAAAAAAGCGCGGTGCGGAAGCAGCGCGCTTTTTTATTTCATGCCTCGGGAGGCAAAGGAATGTGCCGTCCCGGCCGTCAGCTGACGGGCAGGGCCGGGCAGCCGGAGGTCCGCTCAACGCGGGTCTTCAGCCCCTGCAGGCTCTGCATGGTGTTCGGGTTGCCGGGCAGCACGAAACTCTGGGCAAGGGCGGTGCGGGCATTGTTGACGATGGCGACGTCCTGAACGGCCAGCGTGCGGCAGGCCTCGCCGGTGAAGCGCACACGCACGCGGATCAGGCGGTCGCCGTTGTCGGAGGGGCCGAATTCGGCGTCAAGCGCCGGGTTGGCCTCCGTCATCTTGCGCTCGATCACCACCATGTTGGCTTCATCCTGCACAACGGGCGTGCCGCGCTCGGTGGCGCTGGCGATCAAAGCCATGCGCACCTGCTCCGGGCTGCCGGCGATGGACAGGGACTGTGCGCCCTGCGGCACCGTCAGCTGCGGCTGTGGTGCAAGTGTGGTCTGCATAGGCTGCTGGGGGCCGCTCGACTGGCAGGCCGTAAGTGCCGCGGCGAGGGCAGGGACGATGATCATCTGGCGCATGGCTGCGATCCTCAAGGTAATCATGTTCAGGCTCCGGCAAGCCTAAACAGGCCACCAGTCCGGTTAACAAAGTTAGAACACATCTGGTTCCGTCACTCATAGATCGGAAAGGAGGCTTTGAAAGCTGGCTACGTCACAATCCACGCGGAAATTTGCCGCTTGATGTCTTTTTGTCTCAGACCTGCGCCCGATGAGACTGGGCAGCCGGGCGCAGGTGAGACCCGTGCAGAGTTCGCGTCCATCAGGGCCGATACTCCGGCATGCCGGATGCACTTGTTTCAGAACGTCTTCCCGGTGCGGAAGCCGCCGCCCTTGCCCATGGTGCTGCCGGAAGAGCCGGTTCTGAAGCCACCGCTTCCGCGCGAGCTGCCGCCGCCAAGCCCCTGACCCGAAAAGCCGCCGCCAAACGAGCTGCTGCTCCGGCTGCCGGTATTCTGGCGCACATGTGACTTGCGGGCGCGGGCCCAGTAGTCCGCACCGCTGATGGCGCCCTTGACGAGCTCGCCCAGCAGGATCGTGGTCAGGTTGTCGTCCTTGAACGAGGAACCGTAATCGTCATAGCCGTTCTGCCGGAACTGCTGGGTCACCTTGGTCAGTTCTTCGCGGCGGCGGGAAATGTCGCGTTGCAATTCCTTGTCCTGGCGGATCTCGCGGGTCAGATCCTCGATCTGCGCCTCGACATTCTGCAGGGCGCGCACGATGGCATCATCCTCGCGCGAGGGGGTGTCGATGGCCTTGCGCAGAAGCGAGTGCAGATCCTCCCGCTGCAGCGCCTTGGCGAGCTCTGCGGCTGCGGCCTGATAGCCTTCGTCCTCACCATCGGTGAAGGTCTGGAGCCGGGCCTGCAGGGCGGAAAGCTCCGCGTCCTGCGCCTCAAGCTGGGTGTCCAATTGCAGGAGGGCGTCCTGCAACTCGATGGCCTCTCCCTCAAGGTCCCGCCCGGCGAGCCGTGTCAGCGTCTGGCGTTCGGACGCTGCAACCGCGTCCGCTGCTTCATCTGCCAGCTCATTGCAGCGGGCCGCATGAGCCGTCAGGCGCGGGGGGATCTCGGTCAGCATGGCATAGTTCGGACGGGCCGCATCAAACCGGACCAGACCGGCGACCCAGCGGTCGAGCGAACGCACCAGACCTGAGTGGCTGTAGCCCGTGGTGCCGAAGCCGCGCTGCCACAGATACATGAACAGCGGGTCGTTTTCGTAGGCGTTGCCCTTTTCCTCCCGGTCCGCTTCTGCCTGGAGGGCCTTTTCCGAAGCGGCAGCGGCAGTGCGGGCGGCCTGTTCTGCCGCAGTCTTCAGTCCCTTGTGGGCTTCATCTGCGGCAAGGGCCTGGACAAGAGAGCCTTCCAGAGCGTCGATCTGCTCAAGAATGGAGGACCGGGCGGCGGAGAGCCTGTCACGCTCGCGCATATGCTCTGCCCGCTGGCTTTCCTTGAGGCGAACCTCTTCGGCAAGGCGTGCCAGATCGGCATTGCGCCGCTCCAGCAACCGGCGCGCTGTCCGTGCCGCGCCTTCCAGATCGGTGCCAAGATGCTCGGCTTCCTCTGTCTCCATGCGGAATTTTGCAAGGTCCCGGAAGCCCTCGCTCATCTTCTCCGATAGCGCCGAAATGGCCCGCGTTGCCCGTTCGATACGGTGGGCAAGTTCAGTCTCCTCGCGGCGCAGATCCGCAAGGGCCTGTTCGATGGCCGAGAGTGTCTGACGTCCGCTCAGCATGGCTCACGCCCCCGTTCCGGTGTCACCATTCGGTAATGGCTCCCTGTTCCACCGGCTTGCCCCATTCGATGCCGAGCTTGCCGCGCAGCTTCACGCCCAGTTCGGCATCCTGGACGATGCCATCTTGCGCCTTGTCGTCGCGTACCGCATTGAAAACGCTGACGGGTACCCGCTGCGCCCAGATGGTCACTGTCTTTTCCTTACCGTCTTCCTCCGAGATGATCCGCCGTGGCAGAGGCTTGCCATCAGCACCGATCGCCTCCACCACAAGATAATAGTTCTCGGCCGACTGGTTTACATCGGGAATGCGTGTCACCCCCGTGGGCACATCGGGACGGGAGACGATGCGAACCGTGAAGATGGCTGCCAGCTCGCTGTTGAGTGCGGCCAGCTGGTCGCGAATCAGCCGTGCATCGGCCGCATCACCGCGCGCCAGAGCCCGTTCGCCGTCAGCCGCAAGCCCTGCGGCCTGCACCTTGACCGCATCGTCAAGAGCTGCGGCATTGATGGCTGTGGTCAGCCGCGCAATGTCCTGAGGCAAAGTCTGGCTCAGTTCGGCTTGAAGAGCCTCCGCTGCCCTTTCACGCGGGGCCGTGACGAGGAAATGCCAAGCGGACACGGAAATCACAAGCGCCGCAAGGGCAATTGCCGCCACGCGGGCATAGCGCATGCGCCGGATGTAAAGCAGGGCCAGCAACCGTTGCAGCCCGGCCTTTGGCGGGACATAGACGAAACGGTCTTCCTTAAGGCTGGCAACACCCTGCTGCAGGATGTGATCGGGCACGTCAATGCCCTGTGAGGCATAGATGTCCCGCAAACGGGTGATCAACTGCGCATCCCGGTCCACTCCGCTCAGCTCGCGCTGCACCAGCGCGTCATCATGGCGCAATGTGTCGACCACATCCATCGCCATCATCAGCTCGTCGAGCGGCTGTCCTGCGGCCTTCTGTGTTGCGGCCATTCCAATCCTCCGGCCCGCTGGGGCTGGTTCATCAAGTCGTGTGCGCCGGCCGGCCTGTCAAGCCGCCCGGATGGGCTCAGCCCTTGATCAGGGCCTCACCGGCAGCAAGCTTTGCCAGACGGCGCTTGCCATCTTCGACGGCAAGGCGGATTTCTTCGGAGTTTTTCGTCGACATCTCGCGCATCTCGTTGATGATATTGCGCGAATTGACCTGGAAGTTGACCACGCTGTCCACCAGCTTCTTGACCGACGCTGCCTGCACGGTGGGGCCGTAACCGGCTTTCAGCGCGGCCTCCTGCACGGCATCGCCGATTTCGGCCAGCGTCTCGAGGCTCTTGTTGACGCCGTCCTTCATGGCATTCAGCGTCGCTGTCGATTCATGCAGGCCCTGCAGGCCGGTGAAGGACGCGTTGAGCGCCGTCAGCACCGATTCATTGGTGGAGAAGAAGCTGACCGACTGGGCATAGACCCGCTCCTTGGCATTGGTCGTCTGCATCAGCCGCACCATGATCACTTCGGAGGTGTTGTAGCCGATGGTCAGATTGTCGGAGAGGTCCTTGGCCACCTGGTAGCGCTTTTCCTCGTCCTGCATCTCGCGCATGCGCTCGTCGCGGGCAAGCTCCAGCCGCGCCTTGGCCGCCGGATCTTCGCCGGTAAATGCCGTGACTTCCGCCGTCGCTGCTTCCAGCGCGGCTTTGGCCGTGTTCAGCTTTGTGGTGGCGGTGTTGAGCACTTCCAGCGCCAGAACCTCAGCCTGCTTCAGCGCGCCGCGATAGTCGCGGTAGGCGTTGAGGATCGTCTGTTCGCGCTGGATCTGCTCCTTCGTGTCCTTTGCAACCTCAAGATAGGTCTTGCGGATATCGTCGAAGCGGTCTGAAATCGTGCCGCGGCGCATGTCGCGCCACTTGTTGGCAAGGCTTTCCATCATAGAGATCTTGCCGTCGGCCAGCTGGTCGACCATGGCCTTGGCGTCGTCGCGGATCGAGTTGAAGGCTTCCGTGATTGCCTCGTAGCGCTCGCCGATGGTCATGGCGGCGATCTGCGTGCGGACGATCTCGTTGAAGGCGGAGGCCTGGCCGAGCGTGCGGGTGATGACGGCAATCTTGTCGGGCGACAGATCGGAAATTTGCTCCAGAAGCGCGTTGATCGGCGCATCGGCTTGCGTTTCGGGCATGAGGCCCAGATCCCTGAGAGCGCCGACGGCCCGGTCGAGATACTGCAGCGGGCTCTTGCTCTGTGCCTCGGTCATCGTCTTCCTCCTGCATCTGCGCCCCGCCGGGGGATCCGGCAGGCCTTCCGCTTGTTGCAAGCAAATAGGTCAGGCTGATGACAGCAAGTCAACGCAAAGACCTGCGGTACCATGATAATCCGCCCGCCCTGTCACATGAAGGCGACAGGGCGGGCAGGGGCATGTGACGCTTCGTTACTTCGCTGCCGTCAGAGCCACGGCAATCCCGGCAGCAAGGCGGGCATTGTTGCGCACGAGCGCAATGTTGGTGACGAGGCTGCGGCCCTTTGTCAGTTCGAAGATATGGCCCAGCACGAAGGGCGTGACGGCCTTGCCCCGCACGTCGCGCCGGGCAGCCTCGGCAATGGCCGCGTCAATGTACTGGCCCATCTCGCCGCGGCTGATCTCGCTCTCTGCCGGAACCGGATTGGCGATCAGCACGCCGCCGTGGCCGCCGAACAGCTTGCGCGCCTCGATCAGGCGGGCGATCTCCCCGGCGCTGTCCATGCGGTACGGGGCGGGCAGGCCGCTCTCGCGCGACCAGAAGGCGGGCACTTCGTCGGTGCCATAGGCGATAACCGGCACGCCGCGCGTCTCCAGCACTTCCAGCGTCTTCGGAATATCGAGCAGGGCCTTGGCCCCGGCGCAGACAACGCAAACCGGCGTGCGGGAGAGTTCGTCCAGATCGGCGGAGATGTCGAAGCTGGTTTCAGCCCCCTTGTGCACGCCGCCGATGCCGCCCGTGGCAAAGACGCTGATTCCGGCAGCTTCTGCCGCCATCATGGTTGCCGCCACCGTGGTGGAGCCCGGACGGCCCGTCGCCACCGCAATGGCCAGATCGGCGCGCGAGCACTTCATCACGTTCTTTTCCTGCCCCAGCCGGTCAAGGCCGGCGGCATCAAGGCCGATGCGGATGTGCCCGTCGAGCACGGCGATGGTGGCCGGCACGGCACCCGCCGCGCGGATGTCCGCTTCCACCTGGCGTGCCGTCTCCACATTCTGCGGGAATGGCATGCCGTGGGTGATGATGGTCGATTCCAGCGCCACGATGGGCTTGCCGGCAGCGCGTGCGGCCTGAACCTCGGCGGAATAGACGAGAAGATCCGCAAGGCTTGCGGGCAGCGGGGCGGAGGTGGGCATGGTTCTTTCCTCAAGGCTTGCGGCCTTTGCCGGACCATTGCGGGGCGGCACGGCGCTGAAAGGGTGGGATGGCTTTGGTCACGCCTCAGGGGCGTGCTGGCCGGTTGGTGTTCTTATAGACCTGCGGGTGCCGGAGGTTCAACGTGGGGCAGAGGCTGAAGGCAGTGCCTCAAGCGCCGCCCAGCTCAGGCCCGCAGCGACTGCGCCGGTGACGGCAAGCGTCATGGCGGCTGCGGCAAGGCCTTTCTCGAGGCTCTCGGAGAGTGGCAGGTTGCGGGCGATGCCTGCAAGCGTTCCGGCCATCAGCGCATCGCCCGCACCGGTCACGTCATGGACCATGGCGGGAGGCGGGCTCAGGAATCCATGAGCCTCACCTTTGGACCAGAAGAGCGGCTTTGCCCCTGCAGTGATCACCACGGCCCCCGGGCCAAGGGCCCGCAGGGCGGAGCCGAGTTCTTCCTGCGGGGCATCGGAGCTGAGCCCGGTAAGACGTGCGGCCTCGCCCCGGTTGACGAAGAGTATATCAAGCCGCGGCAGGATGGGGCGAATGCGTGCTGCCTTGGCATTCGACACCGCATCGGCCGCCAGCAGCCTGCTTCCGGAGGCCTGTGCCAGCGCTTCGAGCACGGTCTGGGGCAGGTTTGCCTCGATGAACCAGAGGCCGGCTGCCCGTGCCGCAGGCGACAGATCGCGTGCGAGCGACGCATCAAGGCTTTCGGTGATATCCGTATCGGCCACAGCGGCGGCCAGGGAGCCATCCGGGTCATGCAGGGCCACGTAACGGCCCGTTGGCAAGGGCAGGGTGCGCACGCCATAAAGGTTCAGCTGTTCGCGCCCCAAAAAGCTGCGCAGTGCGGCGCCGTCGCCGTCGTCTCCCAGCGCCCCGCTCAGGGCCACCGGCACGCCGAGCTTCGCCAGCCCCCGCGCCACGTTGGTGGCAACGCCGCCGGGCATGCCGCGCATGGTGGAAGGGGTCGAGGTTTCCCTATGGATGGGCTCTCTGGCATGGGCAATCAGGTCGAGGTGGATGGCCCCGAAGCACGCTGCCGGAGCTGCCGTGTGTCCGGTTCCACTCATTGACATCTCTCCTTGCCGGGCCGTCTCACCGCCTTGAGGCAGGAAGGCAGGCCCCTTGCCGTTATGAAGGCAGGCGGCCATGCCTTGCCGCAGACCATATGCCAGCGATTCTCCAAACCCGCCAGCCTGCTTGCCGGGCGGCGTGAAAATTCAGTGCACCCATGGTGCCGGAATGGCGTGAACATACACGGAACTCATTGATGAAAAACGTGAAAAAACAATCTTGTAAAAAATCTTGGCAAATTGGAACAAAGAGGGTACAAAAGCTCAGTTTGAAACAGCGGGTCCATCGTGGAATAAGGAGCCTCGCACATGTCTCAGAGTTCACTTCGCCTTGTAGAGAGCAGCCAGATGGACAAGACCAAAGCGCTGGATGCAGCGCTCTCGCAGATTGAACGGGCCTTCGGTAAAGGCTCCATCATGCGCATGGGCCAGGGGCAGGTGGTCGAGGTCCAGACGGTCTCCACCGGCTCCCTCGGCCTTGATATTGCGCTGGGCATCGGCGGCCTGCCGAAGGGCCGCATCGTCGAGATTTACGGCCCGGAATCCTCGGGCAAGACCACGCTGGCCCTGCACGTGATTGCCGAGGCTCAGAAGTCTGGCGGTATCTGCGCCTTCATTGATGCCGAGCATGCGCTGGACCCGATCTATGCCCGCAAGCTGGGCGTCAATCTGGATGATCTGCTGATCTCCCAGCCGGATGCCGGCGAGCAGGCGCTGGAAATCGCCGACACGCTGGTGCGCTCCGGCGCCATCGACATTCTGGTGGTGGACTCGGTTGCTGCCCTGACGCCGAAGGCGGAACTGGAAGGCGAAATGGGCGACAGCCTGCCGGGCATGCAGGCCCGCCTGATGAGCCAGGCGCTGCGCAAGCTCACAGCCTCCATCTCCAAGTCGAACTGCATGGTGATCTTCATCAACCAGATCCGCATGAAGATCGGCGTCATGTTTGGCTCGCCCGAAACGACCACGGGCGGCAACGCGCTGAAGTTCTATGCCTCCGTCCGTCTCGACATCCGCCGCATCGGCTCCATCAAGGACCGGGAAGAGGTTGTCGGCAACCAGACCCGCGTCAAGGTGGTGAAGAACAAGCTGGCGCCGCCCTTCCGCCAGGTCGAGTTCGACATCATCTACGGCGAAGGCGTGTCCAAGGTGGGGGAACTCGTCGATCTGGGCGTCAAGGCGAATATCGTCGAGAAGTCCGGCGCCTGGTTCTCCTACAACAGCCAGCGCCTTGGTCAGGGCCGCGAGAACGCCAAGCAGTTTCTGCGGGAGAATCCGGCGGTTGCCGACGAGATCGAGCTTGCCATCCGTCAGAATGCTGGCCTTCTGGCCGAAGCCATCACCATCGGTGACAGCGATAGCGACAGCGGCGACGCGGACGAATGAGCCGGCCGATCTGCAAGTGACTGTCGAAGGCCCGCGTTTCGCGGGTCTTCTGCTGTCTGGAGGACCCTGTCCGGGGTGGCTGGTCCTCTGGCGCGGAGGCGTGCGGCAAATGCGGGCGCCGCAGCCGCCTCGCTTCTGGACAGGCCGAAGGGTGAAAGATAAAAGGCTTTGAACTGCTTGCGCGGGAAAGGCCGGGGCAGGGGGCAGGAGAGTGCACCCGCCGGAGAAATCCCGCGCTGCCGATGGATCGAGAGCGAGACCTAGATGAGCGGCGTAAACGAGATCAGATCAGCGTTTCTGGAATACTTTGCCAAGAATGGCCATCAGGTCGTGGAATCAAGTCCCCTGGTGCCGCGCAACGACCCGACGCTCATGTTCACCAATGCGGGCATGAACCAGTTCAAGAACGTGTTCACCGGCCTGGAAAAGCGCGACTATGACCGCGCCGTGACCGCGCAGAAGGTGGTGCGTGCCGGCGGCAAGCACAACGATCTCGACAATGTGGGCTACACCGCCCGGCATCACACTTTCTTCGAGATGCTGGGCAACTTCTCCTTCGGTGATTATTTCAAGGAGCGGGCCATCGAACTGGCCTGGAACCTGATCACCAAGGAATACGGCCTGCCGAAGGAGCGCCTGATCGTCACCGTCTATTCGGAAGACGACGAGGCGCACGCTCTGTGGAAGAAGGTGGCCGGTCTTTCGGACAGCAAGATCATCCGCATCCCGACCTCGGACAACTTCTGGACCATGGGCGACACCGGCCCCTGCGGCCCCTGCTCGGAAATCTTCTATGATCACGGTGACCATATCTGGGGCGGCCCTCCGGGCTCGGCCGAGGAAGATGGCGACCGCTTCATCGAGATCTGGAATCTCGTGTTCATGCAGTATGAGCAGACGCCGGAAGGCCGCTTCAACCTGCCGCGCCCGTCGATCGACACCGGCATGGGACTGGAGCGTGTTGCTGCCGTTCTGCAGGGCGTTCATGACAACTATGACATCGACCTGTTCCGCGCCCTGATTTCGGCCTCGGTCAATGCGACCGGCGTTGAGGCGGATGGGGCTGCCCGGTCGAGCCACCGCGTCATTGCCGACCACCTGCGCTCCTCCTGCTTCCTGATTGCCGATGGCGTTCTGCCGTCGAATGAAGGCCGTGGCTATGTCCTGCGCCGCATCATGCGCCGCGGCATGCGCCATGCGCATCTGCTGGGCGCACGTGAGCCGCTGATGTGGAAGCTGGTGCCTGCGCTGATCCGTGAGATGGGCCGTGCCTATCCGGAACTGGTGCGCGCTGAAGCTCTGATCACCGAGACGCTGAAGCTTGAGGAAGCCCGGTTCCGCAAGACGCTGGAGCGCGGCCTTGGTCTCCTCGACACGGCCACTCTGGACCTGTCCCAGGGCGGTGAACTGGACGGCGAGACAGCCTTCAAGCTCTACGACACCTACGGCTTCCCGCTGGACCTGACGCAGGACGCCCTGCGTGCCCGTGGCATCACCGTTGACACGGACGGGTTCTCCGCCGCCATGGAGCGCCAGAAGGCCGAGGCTCGTGCGGCCTGGGCCGGTTCCGGCGAAAGCGCCACGGACACTGTCTGGTTTGCGCTCAAGGAAAAATGCGGCGCGACCGAATTCCTGGGCTACGAGACGGAGCAGGCGGAAGGTGCCGTTCTGGCGCTGGTCGCCGACGGCAAGGAAACGGACAAGCTGACGGCCGGACAGACGGGCTTCGTCATCCTCAACCAGACGCCCTTCTATGGCGAATCCGGTGGTCAAGTTGGCGACACCGGCGTCATGAAGGCCGCTGGCGTGCATCTCAAGGTCACCGAAACCCAGAAGAAGGCCGATGGCCTCTTCATCCACGCGGTGACGGTGGAAGAGGGCACGGTGACGGTTGGTCTTGGTGTCGAGCTGGTGGTGGACCATTCCCGCCGCAGCCACATCCGCTCCAACCACTCGGCCACCCACCTGCTCCACGAGGCCCTGCGCGAAGTGCTGGGCTCGCATGTGGCGCAGAAGGGCTCGCTGGTCTCACCGGACCGCCTGCGCTTCGACTTCTCCCATCCCAAACCGATTGACGATGCGGAGCTGAAGCAGGTCGAGGCGATTGCCAACGAGATCATCCTGCAGAACGCCCCGGTCGACACCCGCCTGATGGCGGTGGATGAGGCGATCGAAAGCGGCGCCATGGCGCTCTTCGGCGAGAAATACGGCGAAGAGGTGCGTGTAGTGTCCATGGGCACGGCCCTGCATGGGCCGAAGGCGGGCAAGACCTATTCGGTCGAGCTTTGCGGCGGCACACATGTGAAGCGCACCGGTGACATCGGCCTCGTGCGCCTTGTTTCCGAAGGTGCAGTGGCAGCCGGCGTGCGCCGTCTGGAAGCGCTGACCGGCGAAGCTGCCCGTGCCTATCTCGATGAGCAGGACACCCGCGTCCGCGAGATCGCGTCCATCCTGAAGGTTGGCGCGGGCGAGATCACGGCCCGCGTTGCCCAGCTGCTGGACGAGCGCAGGCGCATGGAAAAGGAACTCTCCGAAGCGCGCAAGAAGCTCGCCATGGGCGGTGGGGCTTCCGGTGGTGCAGACCAGCCGCGTGAGATCAACGGCGTCAAGTTCCTTGGCCGCGCGCTGGAAGGCATTCCGGCCAAGGATCTGAAGGGCATGGTGGACGAAAGCCGCACCGCGCTCGGCTCCGGCATCGTTGTGCTGATTTCGGTTTCCGAAGACGGCAAGGGCAGTGCCGTGGTTGGCGTCAGCGAAGACCTGACCTCCCGCTTCAGCGCCGTGGATCTGGTGCGTGTTGCCTCCGAAGCCCTTGGCGGCAAGGGCGGCGGCGGCCGTCCGGACATGGCGCAGGCCGGTGGCCCGGATGGCAGCAAGGCTGTGGAAGCTCTGGCGGCCATCGAGGCTGCCATCGCAGGCTGACCGGCCGTTTCAGCCAGCCGGAGTGAGTTGGAACCCGGCAGTGCGGCAAGGTGCCTCTTCAGAGGCCTTCACCGCACTGCCGGTGTCCGTTTGTTTTGAAATAATTGATTTTTTGCCTGTAGCTTTGACTGGATTCTGTCCCAAGGCTGTCGGTGCAGGCGCATCATGCCTTGAAATTGCTCAGGCGCCACGCGGGCCTGATCAACGTGCATTTGGCCGTGCTCATTGCGCATTGGACGTGCCGGGTTGCGTTTCTGGAGGTGCCGTTGGAGCTGCTTTTTTCTGTGCCCGCGATGCTGCTTGGTCTTTCTGGCGTCTATGCGGTGTTTACGCTGACGCTGGCGGCAGCTGTCGTGCGCTATCCGGGCTCCACATATCTGCGTCTCTGGTTTGCTGTCTTCCTGCTGGCATCGGCCGGCAGCACCTGCATCGGATTGCGGGGCACAGTGCCCCTTGCCGTGAGCGATAACGTTGGCTTTGGCCTCTTCATCACTGCTCTGGGCTTTGTCTGGCTCGGCATGCGGTCCTTCTTCGGCCGGTATGTGCCCTATTTGCTTCCCATCATGGCTGCCCTCGGTGTTGTTCCGCTCAGCCATTTCTTTGATGAAAGTCAGGATCTGGCAGCGCTCTGGCGCATAGTCTATGCCCTTGCATTCGCAGGTTTTTTCTTTCTGCTGACGGCGTCTGAACTGCGGCGCAGCATCCGTGAGGAGGGCCTGCCTTCGGCGCGGGCGGCCGCTGGGGTCTATAGCAGCTTTTCCTTCGTTCACCTGGCGGCTCTGCCGCTGCCGTTCCTCTTCCCAGTCCGGTTTGACGGACTCATTCCCAGCTCCGACTGGCTGTTCGGGCTGCTTTTCCTCTCGTTGATGCACACTGTTGCGGCGGTGTTTCTGGGCATTGTCCTGTCGAACGAGCGCATGGCCAAGGCCATGCGGTATCTGGCGGACACGGATGAACTGACAGGACTGCCAAACCGGCGTGCCTTCCTGCGCCGCGTCGAGCAGTCACTGGCATCGGGGGCCGGTGGCACGCTGCTGATTGCTGACGTCGATCATTTCAAACAGATCAATGACCGGTATGGCCATCAGTGCGGCGATGCGGTGTTGAAGAGTTTTGCGGCCATGCTGGAGCAGCTTGCCGGAGAGCGGCTGTTTGCGGCCCGCATCGGCGGTGAGGAATTCGGCATTTTCCTGCCCGGTCTGACCGGCCCGCATCTGGATTTGCTGGCTGCCCAGCTTTGCCGCGCAGCTGCCGTGTTGCAGATGGAGCATGGCGGCAAGGTCATTCCGGTCACGATCAGCACGGGTGTGGCCGATACCTCTGGCTCCAACGTGTCCTATGAACAGCTGTTTGCCGAGGCGGACCGGGCGCTTTATCTCGCCAAGCGGTCGGGCCGGAACTGCTTCCGCCGCCTGCCGCAGATCCGTCTCGTGCATGAGGCCGGTTCGGGGGAAAGCGGAGAGACGAGCGATGGAGAGCGTCAGCTCGCCTGACGTGGCGGCTGAGCGGCTCGGCGTGAGCCTTGCCAGTTTTACTTGGCTTTCATTTTTGCAGGGCTTTCATTTTTGCAGGACGGGCTTCCAGCCAGGCGTGCTGGCTGGCTGCGTTCCGCAGGGGCGGGGCCAGGAAATAGCCCTGCGCATAGGTGCAGCCGGCGTCTCTCAGGAAGGCCAGCTGCCGCTCATCCTCAACCCCTTCCGCCACGATGCTGATCCCGAGGCCCCTCGCCAGATGGATCATCGTGTCCACAATCACGGCATCCTGATGCGAGGTGGTGACACGTGTGGTGAAAGACCGGTCGATCTTCACGCCGGTGACCGGAAACTGCCGCAGATGCGTCAGTGAGGCAAAGCCGGTGCCGAAGTCGTCGAGCGACAGCTGGAAGCCCATGTCATGCAGGCGCTCAAGGGTCCTGCCGATCTGACAGGCGGAACGGTCGATCAGCACGGTTTCAGTGATTTCGAGCACAAGCCGGTCCGGCGTCAGGCCGTGCCGTGTCAGGCTCTCGCGCAGCATGGCGGGCAGGTTGTCGCTCTTGAGCTGGGCAAGGCCCAGATTGACCGAAAGGGTGCCGGCACAAAGGCCTGCGTGTTCGAGGGCGGCAAAGCTCTGGCAGCTTCTCTCGAAAATCTCCTGTCCGAGAGCCAGCCCCATTCCCGCGTCTTCCGCAATGGCGACGAACTCGAGGGGCGGCATGTCTTCACCGTGCCGGTTCCAGCGGGCAAGGCTTTCAAAACCATGGTGGCGGCCGGTCTCGATGTTGACGATGGGCTGCAGGGCCACGGTGATGCTCCCGGCCAGAAGCGCCTCGGCAAGGGCGGTCTTCACCTCGGCCACCCGGTGCAGCCTGCGCCCGAGCTGCTCGTCGAACAGGGTCCAGCCGTTGCGGCCGTTTTCCTTGGTCTTGTAGAGGGCACTGTCGGCGTTCTTGAACAGCTCGTCCACCGTGGTGCCATCGCGGGGGAAGAGGGCAATGCCCATTGAAATGCCGGGGCGGAGCATCCGGTTCCCGGCCGGCATTTCCTTCGTCAGCGCCTTGTGCAGGGCGTTTGCGACCACCTCGCAGGCCTCTTCGCGCTCGAAGCCGGTGACAAGCACCGCGAATTCATCTCCGCCAAGCCGGGCAACGGTATCCTCGCCGCGCAGGGTCTGGCGCAGGCGTTTGGCCACCGTCTTGAGCACCTGGTCTCCGGCATCATGGCCGAGGGTGTCGTTGATGGACTTGAAGTGGTCCACATCCAGCAGAATGAGGGCGCCCAGGCGGTCAGAGGTCCGGAAGCCCTTGAGCGTGCGCTGGAGCGCGGCAATGAGGACGCTGCGGTTGGCAATGCCGGTCAGGGAATCCGTCTCTGCGGTCTGACGCACGGCCACCTCTGCGGCCTTCAGCGCGGTTACATCGGTTCTGACGCCGACAATGTTTCCGGAGGCGGATTTGCGCTCGCGCACATGCAGCCAGCGCCCGTTCGGCAGCTTCTGGATCAGGGCCTTGCCGGGCGGGTTGCGGTGGCTGGCAAGGCGTGTGCGCAGCCACTTTTCCTTCTCCTCCGGCGCCGTACCGGCATCCAGATACTGTCCGGCCTCCAGCCCGTAGCGCAGAATGGTCTCGAATTTCTCGCCAAGCCGGATGGCCGGAGCCGAATAGCTGTAAAGGTCCTTGTAGGCGGCATTGAAGAGGATGAGCCGGTCTTCGCTGTTATAGGCTGCAAGCGCGTCCGGAATGGCTTCCAGCACGTCATCGAGAAGCGCCCGGGCCTGATCGGCCTCGTTTTGAGCCGTCATCCAGGGCGTGTTGTTGATCGCCAGTCCGACCGCGCCGGTTACCTTGCCCCCTTGCAGCAGCGGCACGAGGACGGTCTCGATATACTGTTTTCCCTCCCGCGTCGTGACGTGGCGGCTGCAGCGGACCCGCTCTCCCTTGAGGGCGCGCTCATGATACTGGCGCCAATCGTCCGCCTGATCCTCAGGCACCCAGGTCTCCACGGCCTGCTTGCCCGCCAGATCACCATAAGTGGCAATATCCACGCTGTTCTGAAAGATGTAGGCACCTTTGGCATTCAGGATCCACGCGCCATAGGGCAGGGCTTCGAGGAGCTGGCATAGGTCTATATCTGCAGTACCGGGATCCATCACCTGCATGTCTTGCTCTCGTGCCGCCTTTGTGAGGTGCCGGGATCAGCATGCGTGCGCTTTGAAAACGTTTCGTTAAACGGATGAATTGCTATTTCATGAAAGGTCAGAAAAATGAGCTACTTACTTTGACAGCCTGAAGCTATGCCGAGTAAAGCCATATGGATGTTTCCGTTTGCCGGCTTATTTGGGGCCGGTGTCAGCCGGTCTGTATCCGGTGAACTATGGCTCTTTTGGGAGGCCGCGTATTAAGACTGGCCAGAGCCGCAATTGATAGAAATTACATGGAGCTGGAATATTTTTTTGTCAGGGCCGGTCCGCACCGGATATTACTCTTCCAGCCGGAGCCTCATGTGCTCCGGCCGGAAGAGGTTCCGGCGTTTTGCGCCGCCCCTCAGTTGATGACGGGCAGGACGCCCTTCGGCAGCTGGTCGTAGAGCGGCTGTCCCAGCCAATAGACATCCGTCGGCCCGATGGCGAAATCTACCACGTACCAATAGCCGTCGATCTCCCGCTGCAGGACGAAAAGCCCGGGGCCGTCGCGGTATTCCATCTCGTCGGCAATCAATGTCTTGCTGAGGTCGATCTCCTTCCCGCCGGGGCGCTGAGGGTCGAGGATGGCGAAAGCCCAGCCATCGGCAACGCGCATGTGGCGGACGGAGAACTCGACCGGTGCGCCAACGCGCACTTCCATGATCGGGCGGGCAGAATCGAGAATGGCCGTGCGCTCATCGCTGCCACGGCCGGGCTCATAGGCCTTTTCCGCCATGGCGGGGGCGGTCATCAGGGTTGGGAGAAGGGCGCTGGAAGCGAGGGAGAGGGGCAGGACAGCCTGAAACAGGGTGGCTGCCAGAACGTGCCGCAGCTTCGCGCCGGGGCTCTGAAAGGATCGCATCGAAAAAAAACTCTCTGCAAACGGAGTGCATGACCCTGCCACTCTGGCAGGGCCGTGACTATCCGTGCACGATCGGCATGGAAATTTCCAGTCTTCCTGCGCCACCTCCTGCTGCGTTTGTACCTGAGTGGTTGCGGCAGAAACGCAAACGGCCCGGATCACGCTCCGGGCCGTTCATCATCCTGTCCTGCAACCGGAAAGGCTCAGGCCGCCATGGCCTTCTGCAGGTTGCTCTCGATCTTGTCGAGGAAGCCGGTGGTGGTCAGCCAGTTCTGGTCCGGGCCAACGAGCAGGGCGAGGTCCTTGGTCATGAAGCCGGCTTCCACCGTCTCGATGCAGACCTTTTCCAGCGTCTGGGCGAAGTTTGCCAGCTCCGCATTGCCATCCAGTTTTGCCCGGTGGGCAAGGCCGCGTGTCCAGGCGAAGATCGAGGCAATCGGGTTGGTGGAGGTCTGCTCGCCGCGCTGGTGCTGGCGGAAGTGGCGGGTAACGGTGCCGTGGGCGGCTTCCGCTTCCACCGTCTTGCCATCCGGCGTCATCAGCACGGAGGTCATCAGGCCCAGCGAGCCGAAGCCCTGCGCCACGATGTCCGACTGCACGTCGCCGTCATAGTTTTTGCAGGCCCAGACATAGCCGCCCGACCACTTCAGCGCCGAAGCTACCATGTCATCGATCAGGCGGTGCTCGTACCAGATCTTCTTTTCGGCATAGGCGTCCTTGAACTCCTTGTCGAAGACCTCCTGGAACAGGTCCTTGAAGCGGCCGTCATAGGCCTTCAGGATCGTGTTCTTGGTGGAGAGATAGCAGGGCACGCCGCGCTGCAGGGCGTAGTTGAAGGAGGCGCGGGCAAAATCGATGATGCTTTCATCGAGATTGTACATGGCCATGGCGACACCGGCGGAGGGGGCGTCATAGACCTCGTGCTCGATGACGCTGCCGTCCTCGCCCTTGAAGGTGATTGTCAGCTTGCCCTTGCCGGGGAAGCGGAAGTCGGTGGCGCGGTACTGGTCGCCGAAGGCATGGCGGCCGACGATGATCGGCTGGGTCCAGCCCGGCACCAGGCGCGGCACATTGCGGATGATGATCGGCTCGCGGAAGATGACGCCGCCCAGAATGTTGCGGATGGTGCCGTTCGGCGACTTCCACATCTTCTTCAGGCTGAATTCCTCAACGCGGGCTTCATCGGGGGTGATCGTCGCGCATTTGACGCCAACGCCGTGCTTCTTGATGGCATTGGCCGCATCAATGGTGATCTGGTCACCGGTTTCATCGCGCTTCTGGATCGACAGGTCGTAATAGTCGAGATCGATATCCAGATAGGGGAAGATGAGCTTGTCCTTGATGAACTGCCAGATGATGCGGGTCATCTCGTCGCCATCGATATCGACGACCGGGTTCGCTACCTTGATCTTTGCCATGGGTTCTGGGCCTCGTCTGGGTTGCGGAAACTGGATTGTGTTCGCGTGTATACGATTTTGATGCCGGTCAGGCAAGCAGCGATTTTCTGCTGATCCTGCCACTTGCAGGCACATATCTGAAGGAACCATAGCCATGCTTCTTGCTGTTTGCACGACAACGGAGACGAAAGAGGAAGCGCGGACGATCGCCCGTGCCGCGGTAGAGGCGGGGCTGGCAGCCTGTGTGCACATAGAGGAGATCACCAGCCTCTATATGTGGGACGGCGAGGTCAATGAGGGCGGAGAGGTGCGCCTGACGATGAAAACGGCAGCGGAGGCCTATCCCGCCCTCGAAGCCCTCATCCAGCGCCTCCACACTTACGACCTGCCTGCGGTCTATGCCTTCGAGGTTGTGAAGGGCAGCGCGGCGTATATGGAGTGGGTGCGGGGGCAGGTGGCGGTTCGGGAGTGACACTCATTGAATTGTACAGGATTCTGTGCATATGTAGTGCGTGAACAAGGAGCCTTTCCATGGATGTCATGACCTACACCGATGCACGTTCGTCCCTGAAGGACGTGATGGACCGGGTGATCCATGACCGGGTCGAGGTGATCGTCACCCGCAAGAAGCGGGAAGCCGTCGTGATCATGTCTCTGGAAGAGTTCAACTCCATTCAGGAGACGCTGCATCTGCAGAAGAGTCTGGAAAATGCACGGCGGCTGCAGGCCTCGATTGCGCAGCTGACGGCAGGTGAAGGCGAGGAGCGTGAGGTCGATCTGTGAAGCTCGTCTTCTCGGATCACGCCTGGGAGGATTATCTCTGGTGGCAGCAGCCGGGCCGGGAAAAGGGGCTTGAGCGCGTCAATTCACTGATCAAGGAAGCCAGACGGCAGCCCTTTGGCGGAATAGGCAAGCCTGAGCCACTGAAGGGCGACCTGACGGGATGGTGGTCCCGCCGGATCGCCGATGATCATCGCTTCGTCTACCGTGTGTCGGGCAAAGCCGGGGCGCAGAGCCTCGAAATCGCGCAGCTGCGCTATCACTATTAGGTCCCACCGTGTGGTGCAGGCTCAGTTGACCGCTGCAGATATCGCCGGGCCGGGCTCCAGGCCGGGTACGTCTTGAGCCAAATCCTTTTGACATATCTTTTTATCTGACCTAAGTCAGGTAAATCATGTTGAACGATATCTCCCGTTTCCGCCGTTTCAGCCGTGCCGTCACTTCCGAGGTGGGCGCGCTGGATACGTCGTTTCTTGGCCGTGGCCGCCCGCTGGGTGCGGCCCGTGTTCTCAACGCCATCGGGCATGGCCGCACGGATGTTGCGGCCGTGCGGACCTATCTCGGGCTCGACTCCGGGCTGATGAGCCGTCTTCTCCGCTCCCTGGAGGAGGAGGGCATGATCGAGGTTTTGCCGGACCCGGATGATGCCCGCAAGCGCCGCGCTCACCTGACTGCCGCCGGGCAGGCGGAGTTCGAGATCTATGAGAACCTGTCCGATGAGCGCGCCGAACGGCTGCTGCAGAGCCATGCTCACCCTCAGGCGCTGCTGGAGGCGATGGATCTGATTGCCTCGGCGCTGGGGCGCGAGCGCTGGAGCTTCGAGGAAGTGGACCCGCGCTCTGAAACCGCACGCTACTGCCTTGAGCAGTATTACGCCGAGCTGGACCGGCGGTTTGAGGGCGGCTTTCAGGTTTCGCTGTCTGCCGATCCGGATGCGCAAAGCATGATGCGGCTGAAGGGTGCGTTCTTCGTCACGCTCTCGGACGGTATGCCTTTGGGCTGCGCCGGGCTCAAGGGCACGGACAAGGGCTATGCGGAAATCAAGCGCCTCTGGGTATCCCCCGCTGCCCGTGGCCTCGGCCTTGCCCGCAAACTGATGGCAAAGACCGAAGCGGCTGCAAGGGAACTCGGCATCAGCCTGCTGCGCCTTGATACGAACAAGGCTTTGCCCGAAGCAGTCAACTTCTACCGCAAGGAAGGCTGGACCGAAATCGACCGCTTCAATGACGATCCCTATCCGGACTTCTTCTTCGAAAAGCGGCTTTGAGCGGATGAAGGTGGGCGGCGGCGGCGGCGCCCGCGTCCGCTTGATCCTGCAACCGCCCTCTCCGTTGTCATCCTCGCGCAGGCGAGGATCCAGTAATCCCGGTACTTGCTGCTTAGCCGGGGCTACTGGATCCCGGTCTTGCCGCTGCGCGGCAAACCGGGATGACAGTCTGGTGGGATCTCGCCATAACGAAAAAAAGGGGCGGCCCGGTGGACCGCCCCTTCTGCATTCAAAGCGCTGACCAGCCTCAGCCGATGATGGCGTTCAGCGTGGCGCTCGGGCGCATGACGGCGGCAACCTTGTCGGCCGGGGCGTGGTAGTAGCCGCCGACGTCGGCAGCCTTGCCCTGCACACCGTTGAGTTCCGCCACGATCTTCGCTTCATTGGCCGTCAGGGCTTCGGCGACCGGGGCGAAATACGCCTTCAGCTCCGCGTCCTTGTCCTGTGCGGCAAGGCCCTGCGCCCAGTAGAGGGCGATGTAGAAGTGGCTGCCGCGGTTGTCGAGCTGGCCGACCTTGCGCTGCGGGGACTTGTCGTTGTCCAGCAGCTTCTCGATGGCCTTGTCCAGTGCGTCGGCCAGAACCTGCGCCTTGGCGTTGGACTTGACCTGCGCCAGATGCTCCAGCGAGGCGCCGAGGGCGCAGAATTCGCCAAGCGAATCCCAGCGCAGGTAGTTCTCTTCCACCAGCTGCTGCACGTGCTTGGGGGCAGAGCCGCCGGCGCCCGTTTCAAACAGGCCGCCGCCGTTCATCAGCGGCACGATGGACAGCATCTTGGCCGAAGTGCCGACTTCCAGGATCGGATAAAGGTCCGTCAGGTAGTCGCGCAGCACGTTGCCGGTGATGGAGATGGTGTCGAGGCCCTTGGCAATCCGCTCCGTCGAGTAGCGGGCTGCATCGCTCGGCGACATGATCTGCAGGTCCAGCCCGCTGGTGTCATGTTCCGGCAGATAGGCTTCCACCTTCTTGATCAGCTCGGCATCATGGGCGCGGTTCTTGTCCAGCCAGAACACGCCCGGCATGCCGGAGAGGCGGGCGCGGCTGACGCCGAGCTTCACCCAGTCACGGATCGGGGCGTCCTTGGTGAGGCAGGCGCGCCAGATGTCGCCGCCTTCAACCGCATGCTCCAGCAGCGTGGTGCCGGCCGCATCAACGATGCGGATGGAGCCATCAGCCTGCGCCTTGAAGGTCTGCGGATGCGAGCCGTATTCCTCGGCCTTCTGGGCCATCAGGCCGACATTCGGCACGGTGCCCATCTTGGACGGGTCGAGCGCGCCGTTCTTCTTGCAGAACTCGATCACCGCGTCATAGACGCCGGCATAGGACGAGTCCGGGATCACGCACTTGGCGTCATGTTCCTTGCCATCCGGACCCCAGCCCTTGCCGCCAGCGCGGATGAGGGCAGGCATCGAAGCGTCGATGATGACGTCGGACGAGACATGCAGGTTGGTGATGCCCTTGGCCGAGTTCACCATGTACATGGCCGGGCCATTGTCGAGCGCAGCCTTGAGGTCGGCCTTGATTTCTGAGGCCTTGTCAGCAGGCAGCGTGGCAATCTTGGCTTCCAGATCGCCGATGCCGAGGTCCGGGTTGACGCCGATCTCGGTGAAGGTGGCCTCGTGCTTGGCGAAGACGTCCTTCAGGAAGGTCTTGACCACATGGCCGAAGATGATCGGGTCGGAGACCTTCATCATCGTTGCCTTGAGGTGCACGGAGAACAGCACGCCCTTGTCCTTGGCGTCCTGAATTTCCGTCTCGATGAAGGCGGTCATGGCCTTGGCGCTCATGAAGGTGGCGTCCAGCACATCGCCTTCGGTGAGCTTCAGGTTGTTCTTCAGAACGGTGACCGCGCCATCCTTGGCCACGAACTCGATGCGCGCCGTGCCGGCGGAAGCGGCGGCAATGGTCACGGACTTTTCGTTGGCGGCAAAGTCATCCTTGCCCATGGTGGAGACATGGGTCTTGGAGGTGGGCAGCCAGGCGCCCATCGAATGCGGGTTCTTCTTGGCGAATTCCTTCACCGCGTTCGGAGCGCGGCGGTCGGAATTGCCTTCGCGCAGAACCGGGTTCACGGCCGAGCCCTTGATCGCCTCATAGGCGGCCTTCACGGCCTTGTCCTCGTCCGTTGCCGGATTGTCCGGATAGGAGGGGATGGCATAGCCCTGTGCCTGCAGTTCCTTGATCGCGGCATTGAGCTGCGGCTGCGAGGCGGAGATGTTCGGCAGCTTGATGACGTTTGCATCCGGTTCGATCACCAGACGGCCAAGCTCGGCCAGATCGTCGGACTGCTTCTGTGCGTCCGTCAGATACTGCGGGAAGGCTGCAAGGATGCGGCCCGCCAGCGAAATGTCCCTGGTGCCGATGGAGATCCCGGCCGGTTTGGCAAAAGCCTTGATGATCGGCAGGAAGGACGCGCTCGCCAGTTCAGGCGCTTCGTCGACCTTGGTGTAGATGATGTCGGGACGTCCGGTGTCGGCCATGTTCAATCATTCCCACAGTTTGAAACGGTCAGGCGGAGGTGCCGGGGCAGCTCCGGAGAGCGCCACCATAGACACGTATACAGTTGTGCGCAATTTCCGGACGCCTGCCCCGGCCGGAAATCCGCAAGGAGTTCTAACAAACGCGGGGGAAAAGGCAATCAAGCGAAAACCCTGAGGGCGGCTTGACGCTGCCATGATGTGAGATACCGGGCATGCAGGTGCCGGTATCGCGGTCTTCTCCCGCATAAAATTCCTTTCCGGGCTTTGCGGGGCGGTATATTCATCGTATTTAGACGATGAATATACCTGCGGGCAGCGGTGAGGCTGGCAGGCAGAGGGAGAGATCATGTCCAGTCATGGTGCTGAGCGGCCGGATCACGGCAGCGGCGGGGGGGCTTGTTGTGCTCCGAAGGAGAAAGCCTGCCGGAACGCAGAGACTCTGGCCCTGGCAGACCTGTTCCGGGCGCTGGGCCATCCGGTGCGCATTGGCATTCTCAAGGAAATCACTCAGCGTCAGGAAGCGAGCTGCGGCGAGATTGTCGGCTGCCTGCCGCTGGCCCAGTCCACCGTTTCCCAGCACCTGCAGGTGCTGAAAGAGGCCGGGCTTCTGACCTGCGACATCCGCGGGCGCACCTGTTCCTACCGGATCAACGAGGCCTTTCTGGCAAGCGATGACGCTGCCGGCGCCCGCCTTCTGGCTGAAGCTGCTACCTTTTTCACTGAACTCACGGCTGCCGCTCAAACCTCTTCAAGGGCGCGGGAGATACAGGAATGACAAGACGTGCAAACCCCCATGGCCCCGGTTCTGCTTCGGCAAAGGTGAGTGCAGACGATGGTTCGACCATGACCACGCTCGCCAACCTATGGCCCTATATCTGGCCGGAAGGGCGGACGGACCTGAAGCTCAGGGTCATATGGGCGGTGCTGGCGCTGGTGGTGGCCAAGCTCGTCACGGTCGTCTCTCCCTATTTCTTCGCCTGGGCCTCCGACGCGCTGACCGGCGAAACCATGGGTCTGCCGGGCTTTCTGGTGGCGCCGATGATGCTGGTCATCGCTTACAACGCCGCCCGCGTTCTGGCGGTGGCCTTCAACCAGTTCCGCGATGCGCTGTTTGCCCGTGTCGGCCAGCATGCGGTGCGCCAGCTTGCCTTCATCACCTTCTCGCATCTGCACCGCCTGTCGCTGCGCTTTCACCTCTCCCGCCGCACGGGCGGTCTCAGCCGGGTGATCGAGCGCGGGGTCAAGGGCATCGAGGCGATCGTCCGCTTCACCATTCTCAACGGCATTCCGACCCTGCTGGAATTTGCCATCATGGCGGGCATCATCTGGTACCAGTTCGGCTTTGCCTATGTGGTTATCGTGGCGCTGATGATCGCCGCCTATGTCTGGTTCACGGTGCAGACGTCCAACTGGCGCATTTCCATCCGCCGCGAGATGAACGAGAGCGATACGGAAGCCAATTCCAAGGCCATCGACAGCCTGCTCAACTTCGAGACGGTGAAGTATTTCGGCAACGAGAAGATGGAGGCCGCCCGCTTTGATGCCTCCATGGCTGTCTATGAGCGCGCCGCGACCCGCACCTGGACTTCGCTCGCCTGGCTCAACTTCGGCCAGTCCTTCATTCTCGGGCTTGGCACGGCAGCCTGCATGATCCTCTCCGCCCGCTCGGTCATGGCCGGTGAGCAGACCATCGGCGATTTCGTGCTGATCAACGCGCTGCTGCTGCAGATCGCCATTCCGCTCAATTTCGTCGGCTTCATCTACCGCGAGATCCGGCAGGGGCTTGCCGATATCGAGGCGATGTTCGCCGTCCTCGCAGTCCCTGCCGAAATCGAGGACAAGCAAGGCGCCCCGGCGCTCGCCATCGGCTCCGGCGCCATCCGCTTCGAGGATGTTGTGTTCCACTATGATCCGGACCGTCCGATCCTCAAGGGCATCAGCTTCGACGTGCCTGCCGGAAACACGGTTGCCATCGTCGGGCCTTCGGGGGCGGGCAAGTCCACCATTTCCCGGCTGCTGTTCCGTTTCTATGACGTGACCGGCGGACGGGTGACCATCGACGGGCAGGATGTGCGCGACGTCACGCAGGAAAGCCTGCGCCAGGCCATCGGCATGGTGCCGCAGGATACGGTGCTGTTCAACGACACCATTGCCTACAACATCCGTTATGGCCGTCCGGGTGCTGCGGATGAAGACGTGCGTGCCGCTGCCCGGATGGCACAGATCGACAGTTTCATCGAGACGCTGCCCAAGGGCTATGCCAGCGAGGTGGGCGAGCGCGGGCTGAAGCTCTCCGGCGGCGAAAAGCAGCGTGTCGCCATCGCCCGAACCATCCTGAAGGCGCCGCCCATTCTCATTCTGGACGAGGCGACCTCGGCACTCGACACTCATACGGAACGGGAAATCCAGTCGGCGCTGGATCAGGTTTCCCGCAACCGGACGACTGTGGTCATCGCCCACCGCCTGTCCACCGTGGTCAATGCGGACCAGATCCTCGTGCTACAGGCCGGTGTCATCGCCGAACGCGGCACCCATGCGGAGTTGCTCGCCAAGGGCGGCCTCTACGCCTCCATGTGGAGCCGCCAGCGCGAGGCAGACGAAGCCGAAGAACGCCTGCGTGCTGCCCGGGAAGCCGATGAACTCGGCGTCATCGTGCGCGGCCAGAAGGCAGGGGAGCCTGAGCGAGTGTAAGCTTGCCTGACGGGACGTTGCTCTCCTCACAGGCCCCGGCACAAGGCCGGGGCGGCGCGGAAGGTGGGTCTTGTTCGGTTTGCCCAAAGCCTCCCCACTACGCCGTTCCGGCCTCCGTGCCGGGATCCGTCAGGGACGTATCTGCATCATCCAATGTTCCGCTCACGCCTGCTTGCGAGGCCGGCCGCCTTTGGCGCCGTTGCTGCGGGCGGCGGAGGCTTTTGCAGGGCTGGAGGCCTTGCCTCCCGAGGCGCCAAGCAGTGCAGCCATCCAGCGCCTTGTGCCGAAGATGCCTTGCAGAAGTGCGGGCACATAGACATCGGCGTCCAGCTTCGGCCAGTGCAGGCCAAGCCCGGAGGGGCTGAGCTCAATATCCCGCAGAGTTTCCGGATTTGCCCCTGCGATCCCTTCCACCAAGTGTACCGGGACCAGTAAGATCACACCGCTGTCGAGTTCAACCACAAGACGGCTTTGAGCCGCATCATAGCTGGCACTCACGGCATACCCGCCGCTGCGTGCCTCTCCGCCCCGGCTGTTGGCCTCTTCAAGGGCCTTCTCAGTAAGATCCATGGACTTCACTCCACTTCTGACAGAGAGCGGCAATGCTGGCGGCAAGCCCTGTCACGATATGCTGCAGCTCCCGGCGGGAGAAACCAAAATTCTCCCGAACATCAGCCGGACCATCTGGACAGTTCAACAGGAGCACCGCTTCCTTGCCCCGGCCGATCACATGCACATGGGCGGGCCTGTGATCGTTCGGATAGATCACCACTCGCAGGCCATCAAAATTCAGCACCGTTGGCAATCGAGTTTCCCCCAAAGATAAACCCAACCGCTTGGGAACTCAAGGCGGCGATACAAGCACCCTTCGCGAGCAGCAGCATATGAAACGGCCCGCAGCTTTGCATAAGCGCGGGCCGGTGTCTGCGGTGAGCTTGCGTGAAAGTGAGGCATCACCCCGCCATACGCTGCCCCGTATCCTGGGCATAGGCGTGGCCGAAACGGTTGGCGAGGAAGGCGGGGAGGGGGATGTCTTCCTGGCGGAGGAAGCCCTGCTGCGGCAGCTGGCCGGTGGCGAGCATGTCCAGCACGGCGGCGATGCCGCTGGCTGTGGTGATCTGGATGGCACTGTAGAGCCGCCCGCCGATGACGCCGCTGTAGACCTTGCTGGCGTAGGTTTCCTGCAGAAGGCGTCCGTTCTGGCGTCCGCTGGCGGTGACAAAGATGATCACCACGTCCTGCAGGGTGGCGGGCAGGGCGTTTTCCAGAATGTCCTTCAGCACCTCTCGCCGGTGGCGCAGGCCGAGGTCGTTCAGCAGCGCCTTCATGATGGCGGCATGGCCGGGATAGCGGATGGTCTTGTAGTTGAGCGTCCGCACCTTGCCTTTCAGCGTCTCGCACAGGGTGCCGAGCCCGCCCGAGGTGTTGAAGGCCTCGTAGGTAACGCCGTCAAGGGCGAATTCCTCGCGCTCTTCCAGTGCGGGCACCTCGGCCATGTGGCCGTCCACAATCGCTTCGCAGGGCTCGATATATTCGTTGATCACCCCGTCCGTGCTCCAGGTCAGATTGTAGTTGAGCGCGTTGGAGGGATATTGCGGCAGCGCGCCGACGCGCAGGCGCAGCGTGTCGAGGCTGTCGAAACGGCCGGCCAGATCACTGGCAACGATGGAAATGAAACCCGGCGCAAGGCCGCACTGAGGGATGAAGGCAGTGCCCGCTGTGGCGGCGATCTCTTTCACCCGCCGGGTGGCGGCCACATCTTCCGTCAGGTCGAGATAATGCACGCCAGCCTTTGCGGCCGCCTCCGCGATGGCAATCGTCAGATGAAACGGCGCGGCGCTCAGCACCGCGAACTTGCCGGTCAGGGCCGACGTCAGCGCTGCGCTGTCGCTGATATCGAGCGCCAGCGTCTCGATGCGGGGTTCGCCGGCAAGGGCTGCCAGTTCCCCCGCCGAGCGGTCAATCACGGTGACCTTGTAGTCTCCGGGGCCGGTGAGCAGGCGGGCGATGGTGGCGCCGATCTTGCCGGCGCCGATGATGGCAATCGTCTTCATGTGTCGAACCCCTCTGCCCTTTGCGGGCGTTATGGAATCCAGATTGACTGAAGAGCTTGTCGATTCACAGCTGCGGATATGACATAATGAAGTGTCTTATTGAACAGAATGACGGGCCATATGAACACTCTGACCATCACCGAAGCGGACCGGGCCCTGATCGGCCTTTTGTCCGGAAACGCCCGCATGCCAGTGGCAGAGCTTGCGCGCCGTCTTGGCCTGTCGCGCACCACGGTGCAGGCCCGCATCGAGCGGCTGGAGCAGGCGGGGGTGATCACCGGCTATGGCCTGCGCCTGTCGCTGGCCTATGAGGCGGCGCAGGTGAAGGCGCATGTGCTGATCACGCTGGTGCCCAAGGCGCTGGCGCGGGTGAGCGCGGAACTGTCCGGCATCCGCGAGGTGCGCCAGCTGCATTCGGTCAGCGGCAGCCATGATCTCATCGCCATCGTCGAGGCGGCTTCTGTTGCCGAACTCGACCATCTGATCGACCGGATCGGCGAACTTGACGGCGTGGAGCGCACGCTTTCGTCCATCATCCTGTCGACGCGCATCCAGCGCTGAACTGGCGCCCGGTTTCCGCATGCCGGTGGTTTGCCGGGCGCGGGCGATGGACGAGCCTGCGGAGCAAGTGCCGCAACCCGTGCCACGCTTGCCGCAAGGCCAGGGCGCGTTCCTGTCTGGCCCGGTATTCGTAATAGCCGCCTGTGTGCATCATGGCTGTTTCTCCGCTGGAGTGGATCTGCAGCCACCTTCGCATCTCCGTCGATTTCTGATAATCTGGCCAGTATCGCATAAACCTTCCCAAGGATTCGGATAATGCGCTTGGAGGATCTCCGGTTTTTTGTCAGGGCTGCTGCACTCGGAAATCTCTCCGCCGCGGGGCGCGAGACCGGTCTGTCACCATCCGCCGCCAGTTCCCGTCTGGCGTCGCTGGAGCGTGACGCCGGTGTGCAGCTGGTCAGCCGAACAACACGCCGTCTTCAGCTGACCGACGCGGGTGAGCTGCTCTTGCGACGGGCTGGCGAGGCGCTGGATCTGCTCGACGGCACCTTGCGCGAACTGGAGGATGAGGCGGTCAGTCCGCGCGGGACGCTGCGTGTTTCTCTCAACATGTTCTTTGGCCGCAAGCATGTGCTGCCGTATCTGGCCGAGTTCCGCGACCTCTATCCGGAGCTGCGGCTGCAGCTCGATTTCTCGGACCGTATCGTCGATCTGCTGGCGGAGGGCTATGACCTTGCCATCCGGGGGGCGCCGCTCGCCGATTCCACTCTGCGGGCACGCCGGCTTGCCGGAAATCCCCGCGTGCTCTGTGCCTCGCCTGCTTATCTCGCCCGCAAGGGCATGCCGGAGACGCCCGCAGACCTTACCCGGCATGACTGCCTGAGCTTCCGGTCCATGCCGGTCTGGTATTTCGAGGGGCCTCAGGGGGAGATAGCCTGTCCCATCGATGCCGCGATCAGCGGCGACAATGGGGACTTTGCCTATGATGCCGCCCTGCTGGGGCTGGGGCTTGCGGTGAAATCGCTTGCCCATGTGTGGGAGGATCTGCGCGATGGCCGGCTGGTGCCGGTCATGACGGATTTTCCGGTGACCAGAACCGGAGCCATCTGGGCCGTCGCGCCGCCGGGGCGCGCGATGATGCCAAAGGCCCGCGTGCTGGCTGACTTCCTGACCGGAAAATATGGCAGTCCTGCCTACTGGGAAACGGACTACCGGCAGGCCGGAGCATTGGTGGGCTGAGGCACTTTCGGGGTTCAGTTGCGGCGGCAAAGGCACTAAGAGAGAGGCAGACCACTTCAATCTCCGGCTCCGGACCCAAGATCAACGGGAAAACCCATGTCGCTTGCCGATACCATCACCAAGACCTTCGTTCCCATCCACCGTGAGGGCTGGCCTTTCATTGCCATCGCCTTGGTGGCGACGCTGATCCTTGGCTGGTTCCTCACACCGCTGTTCTACATCGGGCTCTTTCTCACGGGCTGGGTCTGCTACTTCTTCCGCGATCCGCCCCGCGTCACGCCTGTGACCGGCGGGCTGGTGATTTCGCCCGCTGACGGCGTCGTCAACCAGCTTGGCCTTTGCGTGCCGCCTGCCGAACTGGCGGCAGACCTTGGCACCGAGCCGATGATGCGGATTTCCGTGTTCATGAACGTGTTCAACTGCCACGTGAACCGCGCTCCTGTCGGTGGCCGCATTGCGCGGGTGGCCTACAAGCCGGGCAAGTTCCTCAACGCGGAACTGGACAAGGCGAGCGAGTTCAACGAGCGCAATGGCCTCGTCATCGAGAATGGCGGCACGAAGATCGGCGTCGTTCAGATCGCAGGTCTTGTGGCCCGCCGCATTGTCTGCTTCGTGCGCGAAGGGGAGAGCATCGGTGCCGGCGAGCGTTTCGGCCTGATCCGCTTCGGTTCGCGCCTCGACATCTACATGCCGGTTGGCACCGTGCCGAAAGTTGCCATGGGCCAGATCATGATTGCCGGTGAAACCGTGCTGGCGGATCTGCGCGAAGGCCCGCAGGCGGTCCAGCACATCACCCGCGTCAGCTGAGGAGAAGCCTTTTGGAGACGCCTTTCGCCAGCTATGAACCCGGCCACGAAGATGGCAAGCCGCGCCGGTCCGGGCGTTTCCGGCAGGTGCCCTTGCGTCTCATCCTGCCGAATCTTGTCACGCTCCTGGCGCTCTGCTCCGGCCTGACCGGCATCCGCATGGCCTTCGAGGGCCGGTGGGAATTTGCCGTTGGGGCGGTGCTGCTTGCAGCCGTGCTGGATGCGGTGGACGGGCGTGTGGCGCGGATGCTCAAGGGCACGTCGCGGTTTGGGGCAGAACTGGATTCGCTGGCCGATTTCGTCAATTTCGGCGTCACTCCGGCGCTGATGCTCTACATCTGGCTGCTCAACGAGGTGAAGTCGCTTGGCTGGATTGCCGCGCTCGCCTTTGCCATCTGTGCGGCCCTGCGCCTGGCGCGGTTCAATGCGGCGCTGGATGATCCAGACAAGCCGGCCTGGTCGGTGAATTTCTTCACCGGCGTTCCGGCGCCTGCCGGTGCGCTGACCGTGCTGCTGCCCATCTATCTGGAGTTCCTTGGCATCCTGCCGCACTGGCCGGAATTTGCTCCGGCCGTTGCGCTTTATACGGTCTTGATCGGCTTCCTGATGATCAGCCGCCTGCCGACCTATTCCGGCAAGAAGGTTGGCATGCGCGTCCGGCGCGATCTGGTGCTGCCGCTCTTCGTGCTGACCGTGCTGGTGGTGGCGCTGACCGTCAGCTATCCGTTCCAGATGCTGACCTTGGGCACGCTTGCCTATCTCGCGTCGATCCCCTTCGCCCTGCGCAGCTACCGGGCACATGTGCGCGCGGACAAAACGCTGGCAAAAGCCGGGGATGAGGGGGGTGAGAGCGTGGAGGATGAGAGCGGGCCGGGCCTTGATCATCCCGGCGAAAATACGGGCAATGATACGCCCTGACGGGCTGACAAGGTCTTCTCAATGAACAAAGCCCCCATCCATCGGACGGGGGCTTTTGCTTTTTGGGCCCTGGGTCTATTCCGCAGCGCTGGTCATCGGCGTTCCGGGGCTGTTTGCGGCCTGCTGGCTTGCATCACCGTCCGAACCCGGGCCGGAGCCCGGCTGTCTGCCCGTCACCCGCTGCCAGAGCCGTCTGGCAGAACCCGCCCAGACGCCGGGCATGGCGATCATCACCGGGATCAGCACCAGCGTCAGCAGGGTGGAGAAGCCGAGGCCGAAGATCACAGCCGTAGACAATTGCACCCACCAGCCGGAGGTGACGCCGCCGAGGGCGATTTCCCGGTTGAGGAAGTCCAGATTGATCTGGGCGGCCATCGGGATGAGGCCTGCAATCGTGGTGATGGTGGTCAGCATGATTGGCCTGAGGCGCTGGGCCGAGGTCTTCAGGATGGCATCCAGCGTGGGCAGGCCGTCTTCACGGAAGCGGTTGAACGTGTCCAGCAGGATGATGGCGTTGTTCACCACGATACCCGCCAGCGCGACAATGCCGGTGCCCGTCATGATGATCGAGAACTTCTGCCCCGTCACCCACATGCCCAGCAGCACGCCAAAGACCGACAGGACTACGGTCGTGAGGGTCAGGAAGGTCTGGTAGAAGGAGTTGTACTGGGTCAGCAGGATCAGGAACATCAGGAAGAGCGAGGCAAGCATCGCCTTCATCAGGAACTCGCCGGACTCCTTCTGGTCCTCATCTGCACCACGGAACTTCAGGAACACGTTGGAAGGCCAGGTCTGGGTGGTCAGCCAGTTGCCCAGGTCCTTCACCTTGTCGTCCGGTGTGAAACCTGAGGCAGGATCGACGGTGGCCTTCACCATCATCGAATAAAGCCCGTCCCGGCGGGTGATGGACGAGACCTTGGGTGCCGCCTCGCGCGTGATGAAGTTGGCCAGCGGCACCAAGCCCAGCGGGGTCTGAAGACGCAGCTCGTCGAACCGGTCGAGCGTGCGTTCGTCGCGCGGCAGGCGCACGCGGATGTCCACTTCGTCCTCGCTGTCCGCCGGACGGTACTTGCCGATCAGCACACCATTGGTGACGAGCTGCACCATGCTGCCCACCGGCACGATGCTGGCCTGATAGCGCCCGGCATGGGCCCGGTCGATGGAAATCTGCCATTCGATACCGGGCAGCGGCCGGTCATCCTCCTGATCGATCAGGTCAGGCATGGTGTCCACATGCGCGCGGACGCGGGCGACGGTTTCCACCAGCGTCTTGTAGTCGGTGGACTTCACTTCAAGCTGGATGTCCTTGCCGGTCGGCGGGCCGCCCTCGATCTTGCGGGTTTCCACCTTGATGCCGGGCAGAGGGGCCGTGCGCTCGCGGATTTCCTGGAAGATCTCAACGGCCTTGCGGCGGCAGCAATAATCCTCGAATTCCAGCTGCAACTCGCCGATCACGTCAGCGGGCTTGTCCCGCACGCCGTCCATCTTCGGACCGCCGCCGCTGCCGCCGGGGGGGAAGGCGGAGGTGACCACGTTCATCACGCCGGCGGTCTGCAGCACTTCCCGCTCGACGCCCATGACGATGTCGCGCGCCTCGGCAGCGGAGAGGTTGCCACGGGCCGAGACCAGCACCACCGCCTGTTTCGGCTCCTCATCGACAAAGAACTCAACGCCCGTGCTGTGGGTCATGAAGCCGATGGTGATGAAGGCGCAGAGCCCCGCCATCGCGGCAAGGGCGGCAAGATTGCCGACGGGGTTCCCGGCAAGCAGCTTGAGCCCGCGCACGTAAAGACCGGTCAGGCCGCTGACTTCACGCACGTCGAAAGCATGGCTGCCCGAGAGCACTTCCGCTTCAACGCGGGCTTCCTCGGCACGCAGGGCAGCCCGGCGCTTCAGGATGGCAACAGCGGGGACGAGCAGCCGGTGGCTGATAAGACCCGCAAGGATGAAGGCTGCAATGGCAAGGCCGTTGACGGCGAGTGCGGGCAGCGCCTTGAGAGCAGGAGCGCCCAGAACCGCGGATGCGGCCAGTGCAGAGAACACCAGTGCCAGCAGCACTGCTGCATGCCGCGCCACCCAATGGGAGATGACCGCAAACAGACCGCCGGTGACGGGGATGAACACCGTTGCCGTCAGCAGCGATGCCGCCAGCACGATGATCACCATGATGGGCAGATAGCTCATGAACTCGCCCGCCACACCCGGCCACATCAGCATGGGCAGGAAGGCGGCGAGTGTCGTTGCCGTGGAGGAGAAGATCGGCCAGAACATCAGCTTGGCGGCGCGGATATACGCCTCCCTGTCTTCCATGCCCTCGGCGATCTTGCGGTCGGCATATTCCACCATGACGATGGCGCCATCCACCAGCATGCCGACGGTCAGCACCAGGCCGAACATGACCATGATGTTCACGGTGTAGCCAAGTCCGGTGAGAATGAGGAAGCCGACCATGAAGGAGGTCGGAATCGCGAGGCCCACCAGAAGCGCCGAGCGCAGGCCCAGAGAGCCGACAATCAGCACCATGACGAGGAAGATGGCGGTCAGGATCGAGGACTGCAGCGACCCCAGAACCTCAAAAATGTTCTCCGACATGTCCAGCATGATGCTGACGCGGATGGTCTGCGGCCAGTCCTTCGAGGCTTCGGCGATGACGGCGCGGACGGCGGCATTGTTCTCGATGACGTTGGTGCCGATGCGCTTGGTCACGTTGAGCGCAATGGCGGGCTCGCCGTTGACGCGGATAAAGGAGGTGGCGTCCTTGAAGGTGCGGCGGATCTCGGCCACATCGCCCAGCGTCACGACACCTTCGCCCGCCTGTTTCAGCGGCAGGGAATAGACATCTCCCGCCGTTTCCAGAAGGCCGGGAACCTTGACATTGAAACGGCCTGAACCGCTGTCGAGAAAGCCTGCCGGAACCAGCTGGTTGTTCTGTGTCAGGGAGTTGATCAGCTCCTGCTGGGTGATCGCATAGGATTCCAGCTTGCGGCTGTCGATCAGCACTTCCAGCAATTCTTCCCGGTGTCCGGCCAGATCAGCGGAGCGGACGGTGTCCACCGCCTCGATCTGGTCCTTGAGCCGCCGGGCATAGGTGTAGAGTGTGCGCTCGGGCACATTGCCGGACAGGGCGACGGTCAGGGTCGGGGCAAGTGCGAAATTGGTTTCGGAGATCGTGGGCTCGTCCGCATCGGCGGGCAGCTTCGACTTCGCCTGATCCACCTTGTCGCGCACATCCGACATGGCCTCGTCCTTGTTGAACGAGATGTCGAATTCGAGCACGATACCGGCATGGCCTTCCGAGGCGATGGCCGTCAGTTCCTTCAGGCCGTCGAGGCCGCGCAGCTCCGTTTCCATGGGCCGCACCAGCAGGCGCTCGGCATCCTCCGGCGAAATGCCCTGCTGGGAAATGGAAACATAGAAGACCGGAACGTCGATATCCGGGTTCTCTTCCTTCGGGATGCTGATGTAGCTGAGCGTTCCGCCGATGACGAGCGCCAGCATCAGCATGAGCACCGTCTTGGGGCGGCGCAGGATGGCTTCGAGGGCGCTGATCATCCTTTTGCCTCCGCGCTCATCACCGGCTCGACCAACTGGCCCTCACCGACGAAATCCTGTCCGACGGTGATGACGTCAACCGTGTCCGGCAGTCCGGTGATCCAGATGCCGTCACTCTCGCCGCCTGCAATCACCACAGGCAGGAAGCGCACGCGGTTATCTGCATCGACGCTGCGCACACCGACGCGCCCGTCATCATCCAGCGTCAGGATTGCCGGGCTGACGCGGTGGGCCTGACCTTGAGACAGTTCCATCCGGGTAACGGCGGTCACGCCATCACGGGCAAGGCCGTCCGGGTTGGGCAATTCCACCTCGATGCGGAACGTGCGGGTGTCGGGATTTGCGGCCGGCGCGATGTAGCGCACATGGCCTTCCATCTTCACGCCGCCGACCAGCTCGACACTGGCCGGCATGTTGAGGCTGAGGCCTGAAATGCTCAACTCGGACACCTGGCCGACGGCAATCATCGGGTCTGACTTCACCACCGTGCCGCAGGCCGCGCCCACGGAAAGATGATCGCCCACGCGGGCCATCGGGCTCTCCACCACGCCGGCAATGGGCGAGCGGATGATGGTGCGGTCCAGCTCCAGCTCGGCTTCCTGCAGGCGCGCATCGGCGGCATCTAGCGATGCCTTCAGCGCAGCCACCCGGTTTTCCGTGGCAAAGCCTTTCGAGCTGAGCTGCGTTGCAGCGTCATAATCGGCGCGGGCCTGTGCTAGGACGGCCTTTGCCTCCAGCACGCGGGCCTCGCGTGTGCCTTTGTCGATCACGCAAAGCACATCGCCTGCGCTGACCGTGCCGCCTTCGCGGGCCGGGCGTTCGACAATCCGTCCCGCTGTTTCGGCGCGTACGGAAACCTTGGCGAAGGCTTCGGTGCTGCCGCGCACTTCCAGCATGGCCGAGCGCTGTTCTGCCACCAGCCGGGAGACCTGGACACGGAAGGGCTTCACATCCGCAGCGTTCTGCCTTTCGGCAATCGGAGGGGCGGCATGGGCCTCGTCCCCCAGTCCGCCAACCACCAGAGTGCCGCTCCACATCCACAGGCCGACGCCACCGGCAATGCCTGCTGCCAGCAGCACAGAAAAATTAACACGCATGGAACTCGCTCCGTTGGTCAGGGCCTGCATATTCGGCGGCCAGCGGTGTCTGGATGACTGGAGGGCTTGTTTCCTGCACGGCTTCGCCATCAGCGATGGTCTCCAGCTCTGTGCGGTTGGCCTCCAGATATTCAATTTTCCGGGTCATGCAGTCGATGCCGTAGCCGATGCTCCAGAGCATGCCCTTGTTTGCGGCTGTATCCGGCACCCGGGACCTCAGCTCGCTCAGCTGATTAAGCTTGAGGCGTGTCTGCTCGATCTGCTGGTCCAATGCCCTGCGTATGGCGAGCCCGCCAGCCTGCTTTGCGCACATGGCCACCAGAAGGAACGGAGAGCGGAAAATGTCAGGCGGCAGCTCTTCCTGCAGCATGTCCAGCAAGGCGGCACGCCCGGCCTGCGTGATGCTGTAGACCTTGCGGGCGGGTTTGCCGGGCAGCTTTTCCTCCCGCATGGTGACGAGACCGTCCGCTTCCAGCTTCGCCAGGGCCGGATAGATCGACCCGTAGCTTGCATCTTCAAAATAGCTGAAACAGCCGGAGGTCGATTCCTTGCGGATCTCGTATCCAGTGGCATCTCCCGCCGAGAGCATGGCAAGGCAGAGGCGGCGTACACTCATCTGGATGGGTCCCTGATACCAGGCCCGGAGACGGGCTTTCGATGTATCATACCGATATATATCGGTTGAGTATATAGAGTTCACGAAACGAACTTTAAGAGGGCGGAAAGGTAAAATTCAAAGAGACGTTTTGCCGCCTTTTGGAGGATTGATTGCCGGGGCGGGGAGGAGCATTGTTTCAGTATGGCGAAACTGCTTCGCCGCGTGAGGAGGCTCCGTTCATGCCCATTCTGTCCCGTCTGCGCCTCAGTCTTCGTAGGGCCAGGTTTCTGCCCGGGAATCCGCTGTTGCGGCTTCTGGCGGTCAATGCCCTGTCCGGTTCTGCCGTGGCGCTTGTGGTGGTGGGTGGTCTTTTTGCCTCCAATGCGGGCGGGCTCTACGATCTGGTTGCCAATGCCAGTGATCCGGCGGTGCCGGTGATCCTGCTTGCCTTCGGCTTCATCATCACGCTGGGCTCCGCCGCCATGGGAACGGCCGTCATGATGCTGCCGCGCGATGGCGGGAATGACAGCGGCCGTGGCCGCCGCGAACGGGCTTACCGGGGGCTGCCGGGTGAGCCGGCTCTGATCCCGGTGCCGGTGCGCTCCGCCCCGCAGCGGACGGTGCGGCGCGGCTGATTAATCTCTTTGCAGTGCCTGCCGTCAGAACACGGCTTGCCAAAGCGGCCTGTTCCGGCTTCCATGGATCCTGTTTGCGAGTTGATTTGCAAAAGGATTTGAAGGCGCATGGACGCATCCTACCCGCGTGATCTCATCGGCTATGGCCGCCAGATCCCTGATCCGCAATGGCCCGGCGAGGCCAATGTGGCTGTTCAGTTCGTGATCAATTACGAGGAAGGCGGGGAGAACAACATCCTGCACGGGGATGCCGCATCCGAAGCCTTCCTGTCGGAAATCGTCGGGGCGCAGGCCTGGCCCGGCCAGCGCCACTGGAACATGGAATCCATCTACGAATACGGCTCGCGCGCAGGGTTCTGGCGCCTGTGGCGCATGTTCACCAGCCGCAACATCCCCGTCACCGTTTATGGTGTTGCCACCGCGCTCGCCCGCAATCCGGATGTGGTTGCGGCCATGAAGGAGGCCGACTGGGAAATCGCCTCACACGGGCTCAAGTGGATTGAATATGCCAACATGGCCGAAGAGGAAGAGCGGGCGCACATGCAGGAGGCCATCCGCCTGCATGAAGAGGTCACCGGCTCGCGGCCGCTTGGCTGGTACACCGGCCGCTGCTCCATGAACACCCGCAAGCTGGTGATGGAGGAGGGCGGCTTCCTCTATGACAGCGACAGCTACGCCGATGATCTGCCCTATTGGGTGGAAGGCCCCTCCGGCCCGCATCTGGTGATCCCCTATACGCTGGACGCCAACGACATGCGCTTTGCGACGCCTCAGGGCTTCAACTCGGGCGATCAGTTCTTTGCCTATCTGAAGGACAGTTTCGACACGCTCTACGCCGAAGGCGAGGCGGGCAGCCCGAAGATGATGAACATCGGTCTGCACTGCCGTCTCGTTGGGCGGCCCGGGCGCGCTGCGGCTCTGGCGCGGTTCCTCGATTATGTCGCATCACATGAAAAGGTCTGGCTCGCCCGGCGCATCGACATCGCCTGGCACTGGCACGCCCACCACGCGGCGGGCTGAATGTCTGCCGGGGAGGGGGTGGTGATGGGGAACGGGTTGTTCGGATGGCAGAGCGCAGGCTCGTTCGCATGGTGCGGCGTTTCAGCTCCCCTCCAGCGGGGCACTGTTCACTTGGGGCGCACTGAGAAGGATTGGGCCTTCGTTTTGCCGCAGCGCCCCTCTCCCCCCTTGAGGGGGAGATGTCAGCGCAAGCTGACAGAGGGGGGTAGCTGCGCCTCAATACGGCAGGATCTCGCGCGGGCGGACAGTCCGTCACCCCCCTCTGCCCCCTGCCGGGGGCATCTCCCCCTCAAGGGGGGAGAGGGGCTGGAGCCTGACTGGCTGTCCGTTGTAAGCGCTGCCCACAAGGGGGAGAGGGGCGCTGCGGTCATTTGCAGCGCAGGCCTCACCCGATGAGCGCCGCTGCATCCCTGCCGCGTTATCACCTCTATGGTGAGACGGAAGGCGCTTCCGAATTTGATTTCTTTCACATTGAAACGATCCGGGCGCGGTCGCTGGCGCTGGGCTGGCAGCTGGAGCTGCATGCCCATCAGCATCTGGCGCAGATCCTCCATATCTCGAAGGGCGGCGGGCGCCTGATCGAGGCGGACGGGGAGCGGGAGATCCGGGCGGGCGGTATTGCCTTCACCCCGCCGGGCGTGCTGCATGGCTGGAGCTTTTCACCGGAAACGGAAGGCTATGTGGTTTCCTTCACGCCCGACTATCTGGTGGCGGGCGGGGAGAGCCGCAGCGATGCTGAGCGGGCGGCGCTGACCTCGGCCGGCAACACGCTCCTGCATCCGCAAGGGCATGAGGCACGGCTATCGTTTTATTTCGGCGAGATGGCGCGGGAGTTTGACGAAGGCGCGCGGCGGCGGGCGTTCTTCCGGCCATTGGTGGCACTCAGCCTGCTGATCGTCTTTCCTGGCGAGGTGGCGGGCTCTGCAGACCGTGCGCCCGGCTTCTCGCTGTTCCGTTTCCGCCAGCTGGTGGAAGACATGTTCCGCAGCGGGCAGGGGGCGGAGGCCTATGCGGCGGAAATGGGTCTGACGGTGCAGCGGCTCAACCGCTATTGCCGCCTGTTTACGGGGCGCACCGTGGCGCAGAATGTGCGTGACCGGCTCATTCTGGAAGCCAAGCGCCTGCTGGCCTTCTCGGGGCTTTCCGTCTCGCAGGTGGCCTATGACCTCGGCTTCGAGGACCCGGCTTATTTCTCCCGCGTGTTTCGAAAGGAAACCGGCGAGGCCCCCGCTGACTTCCGCGCCCGCCACATGAGTGGCAGCGCGCCGGACAGCACCCTTTCCGATGCTGCCCGGCGTGGTGATGTGGCTCACTCTGGCGTCTCTGACGGGCACCAACCCCTCTCCCCCCTTGAGGGGGAGATGCCCCCGGAGGGGGCAGAGGGGGGTAACTGACTGTCCGTTTGTGAGAGAAGCGGTGCTGTGCTGGAGTGCTGCTACCCCCCTCTGTCTGCTGACGCAGACATCTCCCCCTCAAGGGGGGAGAGAGGTGCTGCGGCCAAATGGGGGCCGCTTCAACCTGTCTCTTCCGCTTGCGGATGACTGTTTCCCGGCAGGATCCTTCTCAGTAAGGCAGTCCCACGTAGTTCTCGGCCAGGCTGGTCTGGGCGGCTTTGGAGCTGGCCAGATAGTCCATGTCGGCCTGCTGGATGCGGGCGTTGAAGGTGCCCAGTTCCGGGAACTGGTGCAGCAGGGTGGTCATCCACCAGGAGAAGCGTTCCGCCTTCCAGATGCGTGCCAGCGCCTTGGCCGAATAGGCATCGATGCCTGCGCTGGACTTCTCGCCGTAAAATTCGATGAGGCCGGATGACAGGTAGTGAATGTCCGAGGCGGCAAGATTCAGCCCCTTGGCGCCGGTCGGCGGCACGATGTGTCCGGCGTCACCGGCGAGGAACAGCCGGCCAAAGCGCAGCGGCTCGGCAACGAAGCTGCGCAGCGGTGCGATGCTCTTTTCGATCGAAGGGCCGGTTTTCATGTTGGCGGCGGCTTCCTCGCCGAGGCGCAGCTTCAGTTCATCCCAGATGCGCTCGTCCGGCCATTCCTCCAGCGGCGTGTCCAGCGGCACCTGCACATAGTAGCGGCTGAGGGTGTGCGAGCGCATGGAGGCGAGGGCGAAGCCGCGCGGGTGGTTGGAATAGATCAGCTCATGGTCGCAGGGCGGCACATGCGAGAGAATGCCAAGCCAGCCAAAGGGGTAGATCTTTTCATATGTGGTGATGGCTTTTTCCGGAACGCTCGCCCGCGCCACACCATGATAGCCATCGCAGCCGCAGATGAAGTCGCAGGCGATTTCGTGGCTGACCCCGTCCTTCTTCCAGGTGACGCGGGGGTGATCCGTATCGAAGTCGAGCGGTGTCACGTCTTCGGCGTCATAGATCACCTGCGCGCTCCGGGCCGAATGGGCCTCCATCAGGTCGCGGGTCACTTCCGTCTGGCCATAGACCATCACCGGCGTGCCGGTCAGGCCCTTGAGGTCCATGCGCAGGCGCGTTTCGCCGACCGAAAGCGTGAAGCCGTCATGCGGCAGGCCTTCCTTGTGCATGCGCTCCGCCACGCCTGCCTTCTCCAGCATGTTGACCATGCCCTGTTCCAGCACGCCGGCGCGGATGCGCGAGAGCACGTAATCCGGGCTCTTGCGCTCCAGCACGAGGCAATCAATGCCGGACAGATGCAGAAGCTGGGACAGCAGCAGGCCGGATGGGCCCGCGCCAATGATGACGACCTGGGTGCGCATGGAGTTCCTCCTCATTACCTCATGCGGACGGGATCTCCCGCGCTTCCCCGTGAGGGAAACGGCCTTGCCCGTCCTCTTGTGGCCATGATGGCTGCGCTGGCCAGCGGCATGAATGGACGATCCGCCGCAATCAGTTGGACAATTTGGCCGCAAGGGCACCTGGAGCTGCTGCTGGCGCTGGAATTTGCCGCTGCTTTCCGCTAAATCCCCGGCCCATGACCAGAAACGCAAATATCCGCGATGAAGCCCTGAGCGTGGACGTGCGCCCGCCGGCCGTCATCCTGTGTGAACCGCAGCTTGGCGAGAACATCGGCACGGCCGCCCGTGCCATGGCCAACTTCGGCCTGACCGACCTGCGCATCGTCAACCCGCGTGACGGCTGGCCGAGCGAGAAGGCCCGCGCGGCAGCCTCCCGTGCCGACCACGTGATCGACAAGGTGCAGGTGTTCGACAGCGTCGAGGCGGCGATTGCCGATCTCACTCTCGTCTACGCCACCACCGCCCGCCCGCGGGAAGTCGCCAAGCCCGTGCGCGGGCCGGATGAAGCGGCAGCCAGGGTCGTGCCGCTGGGTGCCAAGGGCATGGCCACGGGCTATCTCTTCGGGCGCGAGCGCTGGGGCCTCAACAACGAGGAAGTGGCGCTGGCGGACGAAATCCTGACCCTGCCGGTTGATCCGAACTTCGCCTCGCTCAACATCGCCCAGGCGGTGCTTGTCTGCGCTTACGAGTGGCGCAAGACGGCCACCGCCGGTGCGCTGCCCTTTGCTCTGGATGTGGATGCCAATCCGCCTGCAGCGAAGGACGATATCCTGCGCCTGTTCGAGCATCTGGAAGGGGCGCTGGACCGGGTGTCCTTTTTCCGTCCCGTCGAACGGCGGCCACACATTGTCCGCAATATCCGCAATATCTTCCAGAAGGCCACGCTGACCGACCACGAAGTGAAGACGCTTCGCGGCATCATCGCGGCACTGGAAGGCCGGCCCACACGGCCGCGCAAGGATCAGCCAGATGGCGCCCGCCGTGTCAATGAGGACGCCGCTGGCGAAGAGGCTGCGCGAGAGGATGACCACGAATGACAAAACCGGTGCTCGTCTTTGACTCTGGCATAGGCGGGCTCACGGTGCTGCGCGAGGCGCGGGTATTGATGCCTGAGCGCAGCTTTGTCTATGTGGCCGACGATGCAGGCTTTCCCTATGGCGGCTGGGAGGAAGAGGCGCTGAAGGCGCGGCTCATCTCCCTGTTCCGCGATCTCCTGCACCGGTTTGACCCGGAAGTGGCGGTGGTGGCCTGCAACACGGCTTTCACCCTTGCCGGGGCGGATCTGCGAGCCGCCTTCCCGCACATGAAATTCGTTGGCACGGTGCCAGCCATCAAGCCAGCCGCCGAACGCACCCGATCGGGGCTCGTCTCGGTTCTGGCAACGCCCGGCACAGTGAAGCGCGCCTACACGCGCGATCTCATCCAGTCTTTCGCCAGCCAGTGCCATGTGCGGCTGGTCGGCTCGGTCAATCTTGCCAGCATGGCAGAGGCCTATATCCGGGGCGAGGGCGTTGATGACGAGGCGCTGACGGCCGAGATCCGCGAGTGCTTCTATGAAAAACAAGGCGCGCGCACGGATATCGTCGTGCTGGCCTGCACCCATTATCCTTTCCTTGCCAATGTCTTCCGCCGCCTTGCCCCCTGGCCTGTGGACTGGATCGATCCGGCCGAGGCCATCGCCCGGCAGGCGCGGCGCATCGTGCCGGTGATGGACGTGCTGCGCGCCGATTCCCGGCCAGACCGGGTGGTTTTCACGTCAGACTCGCCGGATTTTGCCACCCGCCGCCTGATGCAGGGCTTTGGCCTCTCCTTGCTGGTTTAGGAAAAACCGCAGGATTGCGCGCAAAAACGGCTGAGATGCCTGCCTGCATTTGACATTCGCCCCTGCCTCGTCTATGCACCCGCGATCCGTGCGGGGCTTTGCTTCGCCGGTCCACGCACCCGTGGGGTTTTCCGGCCGGCGCCGTTCAGCTGGACCCCTGTCGATCCTGTTCCTTGCGAGCGGGGTAAAGGAGGGCGCGTTTCCTTATAAAATGAGCCAACCGACACAAGGAAACAGCGATGTCGAAGCGCCACAGCGTAAAGTACAAGATTGATCGCCGCATGGGCGAGAACATCTGGGGCCGCTCCAAGAGCCCGGTCAACAAGCGTGAATACGGCCCCGGCCAGCACGGCCAGCGCCGCAAGGGCAAGCTCTCCGACTTCGGCGTGCAGCTGCGCGCCAAGCAGAAGCTCAAGGGCTACTACGGCAACATCTCCGAAAAGCAGTTCCAGAAGGTTTACACCGAAGCTTCGCGCATGAAGGGCGACAGCTCCGAGAACCTGATCGGCCTGCTGGAGCGCCGCCTGGACGCCATCGTCTACCGCGCCAAGTTCGTCCCGACCGTGTTCGCTGCCCGTCAGTTCGTCAACCACGGCCACGTCAAGGTCAACGGCAAGCGCGTCACCATCGCCAGCTACCGTTGCCGCCCGGGCGACGTCATCGAGGTCCGCGACCGCTCCAAGCAGCTCGCTCTGGTTCTCGAGGCTTCCCAGTCGAGCGAGCGTGACGTGCCGGAATACCTGGCCGCTGACCACAGCAAGATGACCGTCACCTTCACCCGCGTGCCGTCCTTCTCGGAAGTGCCGTACCCGGTGCAGATGGAACCGAACCTCATCGTCGAATTCTATTCGCGCTAAGGTTTCCAGCCCCGCTGGAGAAAAGGCCGCCCTCCGGGGCGGCCTTTTTGCATTTGGGGGCAGGCTCCGATAGGAGAACTCTCGTGCTCACCAGACAGGTCCCGGCACAAGACCGGGGCGGCGCGGAAACTTGTCTCCCACTGGAGATCAGACTGGCACAGCCTGCCTTCAGGCATGAGGCATTCCCACCACGCCGTCCCGGCCTTGTGCCGGGACCCGTTAGGGAGGCTCCTGTCTTCAGGCGCAGCTCTCCTGGATGCCGAACCCGCTCGCCCTCACACCTCCGGCACGGGCAGCCCGCGCACGAGGTCACGCAGGCCCTGGGAATAGCCCTGGCGCAGGCTGAGGAGATAGGCGTCGTCCTCGTCAAAGGTGTGCAGGTGCTCTGCCGTCAGGCTGTCCTTGCCATATACCATCAGGTCGATGGGCGGGCCGACGGACAGGTTGGAGCGGATGGTGGCGTCGAAGGAAAGCAGCGCCAGCTTGGCCGCTTCGGCAAGGTCTGTTTCCAGCGTCAGCAGCCGGTCAAGGATCGGCTTGCCGTATTTCGTCTCGCCGATCTGCAGGAAGGGCGTGCGCTCTGAAGCTTCCATGAAGTTGCCGGCGGAATAGACCTGGAACAGGCGCGGCTCCTCATCGCGGATCTGCCCGCCGACGAGGAAGGAGGCTGCCGGGTCGCCATAGGGCTGCACGAATGAGGCATCCCGGTTCAGCACGTCGCGCAGGGTGTCGCCCACTTTCTGCGTTGCATCGAACAGGGTGAGCGACTGGGCAAGGTCCCGGTGAAAATCGCCGCTGCCATAGCTCTGCTTCAGCTGTGAGATCACCGCCTGCGTGGTGGCAAGGTTGCCCGCCGACAGCACGGTGATGACGCGCTCGCCCGGTGTCTCGAAGGTGGTCATCTTGGAAACGGTGGCGATTTGGTCGACGCCTGCATTGGTGCGGGAGTCTGAGGCAAGGATCAGGCCGTTGCGAAGCAGGATGCCGAGGCAATAGGTCATGCGGGTGCCGACTCATCCGAGTGTTGGTTTGTCTCCCTGTCTAACCCATTTGCGCTTCATGCCCAAATGCGGCTTCCGGACGGGTTTCGCTGGCCCTGTGGCCTTGCAGCCCTTTACAAGCGGCGGCTCTGCCGTCTAAGGGGAAGGGCCGGGCGCGCGGCGGCATTCCGCATGCGCAAGGGCCCGCCAGTGTTCGCCCAGTTTTTCGCAATCCGGACCACCACGATGAGTGCCACCGACATGACCAGCGGCCCCGAGGCGGGCCTCACCGCCGATGCGGCTGCATCCGCAGTCCTGATGGACCTGCCGGAGGATGACAGCGGCTGCCCGGTGATGCTGCGCACTGCGCCATCGACGGTGGAGTTCAAGAAGCTGCGCAAGCGCCTCCTGCGTGAGGTGCGTCAGGCCATTGACGACTACGGCATGGTGCCTGCGGATGCGGCGGTCAAGCGGCCGAAGTGGCTGGTGTGCCTGTCCGGCGGCAAGGACAGCTACACGCTGCTGGCGGTGCTGATGGATCTGAAGTGGCGCGGGCTGCTGCCGGTGGATCTTCTGGCCTGCAATCTTGATCAGGCCCAGCCGGGCTTTCCGCCGGAAATCCTGCCCGCCTTCTTTGAAAAGAACGGCATCGAGAACATCATCGTGCGCGAGGACACGTTCTCCATCGTCACGTCGAAGATCCCGGCGCACAAGACCTATTGCTCGCTGTGCTCGCGCCTGCGCCGCGGCATTCTCTACCGCATCGCGCGGGAGCAGGGCTGCGAGGCCATCGTGCTGGGCCACCACCGCGAGGACATTCTGGAAACCTTCTTCATGAACCTCTTCCACGGCGGGCGCCTTGCCTCCATGCCGCCGAAGCTGGTCAATGACGAGGGCGACCTGATGGTGCTGCGCCCGCTCGCCTATTGCGCCGAAAGCGATGTGGCGAAGTTTGCCGCCGGCATGCAGTTCCCGATCATCCCCTGTAACCTCTGCGGCTCGCAGGATGGCCTGCAGCGCGAGGAAGTGAAGCGCATGCTGATGGACTGGGAGCGCGCCTCCCCGGGCCGCCTCGGCGTCATGGCGCGGGGACTCGCCCATACACGCCCCTCCCATCTCCTCGACCGCACCCTCTTCGACTTCGCCTCCCTGCGCCCCGGCGAAAACAACGGCGGTGAAGCGCGCGATGCGGAAGAGCCCTGCGGCGCGGGCCTTGCCATGACGCGCAATCTCTTCGCTGCAGAGTAGGGGGCGCTGCAGCCGTCAAACGAAAAAGGCCGGAGCGTCCAGCGTTCCGGCCTTTTTCAATCTCTCAGGTTAACCGCATCAGGCAGCTGTCGTGGGGATGCCTTTTTCGGTGAAGACGGCCTGGAGTTCCTGGTTCTGGAACATCTCGCGCACGATGTCGCAGCCGCCGAGGAATTCGCCCTTCACGTAAAGCTGCGGGATCGTCGGCCAGTTGGTGAAGTCCTTGATGCCCTGGCGCAGGTCCGCGTCTTCCAGCACGTTGATGCCCTTGTAGGGCACGCCGATGTAGTCGAGGATCTGCACGACCTGACCGGAGAAGCCGCACTGCGGGAAGTTCGGCGTGCCCTTCATGAACAGCACGACATCGTTCGTCTCGACTTCGTTCTTGATCCAGTCCTGGATGCTCATTGCCTTGTCCTTCCGGGAGCCTTGTCCCTGATGGGGCCGGGCGTGGGCCGGCCTGTGCGTTTTACAAATCAGCTGCGGGCCTGTGCCTTGCGGCTCCGGCTGGCCCGCTCCGGTTCAGTCTCAGTCCATTGCTCAATCGGGGGCGCTGGTCTGCAGGGCGAGGGCGTGCAGCGTGCCGCCCATGTTGCCCTTCAGCGCCTGATAGACCATCTGATGCTGCTGGACGCGGCTCTTGCCGCGGAAGGATTCCGAGACCACGTTGGCGGCGTAGTGGTCGCCGTCGCCCGCCAGATCGCGCACATCGACGGTTGCGTCGGGCAGGGCGGCCTTGATCAGGGTGATGATCTCGTTTGCGTCCATCGGCATGTGGTCAGTCCTCTTCCCTCTGAAGTTCCGTCCGCTTGTGGCGGGGTATGGCAGCCGTTAACCGGCTGCCATGAAGTGCGGGAACCAATTCTCGTGTGCTTCCTTGAGCTTTGCAACGGATATGGTGAGGATACCCTCGACAGTCAATTCACTGCCGCCCACCACGCCGAGGCGCTCCACGGAAACGCCTGCGTCCAGCGCGTCTTCCTCGATTGAGTCCGCCTCGTCCGCCTTGACGGTAACCACGTAGCGGGCCTGGTCCTCGCCGAAGAGTGCGGCATGGGCCGGGCCATCCACCTTCACCCTTGCGCCCAGCTTGCCGGACATGGCCATTTCAGCCAGTGCCACGGCAAGGCCGCCGGAGGAGATGTCATGCACGGCACTGACGCGGGTCTCGCGGATCCAGCCGCGCACCAGATCGCCGTTGCGGCGCTCGGCGGCCAGATCCACCGGCGGCGGTGCGCCTTCCTCGCGGCCCAGCACCTCGTAGAGATACTGCGAGGCGCCCAGATGCGTGCCGGTGCCGCCGATGAGGAAGATCACGTCGCCGTCCTGCGCAAAGGCGGAAGAGGCGCGCACATTCACATCCGGCAGCAGGCCGACACCGGCAATGGCCGGGGTAGGCAGGATCGCCTGGCCGTGGGTCTCGTTGTAGAGCGAGACATTGCCCGAGACGATCGGGAAGTCCAGCGCGCGGCAAGCCTCGCCGATGCCTTTGATGCAGAAGACGAACTGGCCCATGATCTCCGGCTTCTCGGGGTTGCCGAAATTCAGGTTGTCGGTCACGGCCAGCGGCTCGGCGCCGGTGGCGGTCAGGTTGCGCCAGACTTCAGCCACCGCCTGTTTGCCGCCCTCGAAGGGATCGGCCTCGCAGTAGCGCGGCGTCACGTCGGCGGAGAAGGCAAGGCCCTTGCCCGCAGCATTGACGCGGATGACACCGGCATCGCCGCCCGGGCGGGCTGCGGTGTTGCCCTGAATCAGCGTGTCATACTGCTCATAGACCCAGCGGCGGGACGAGCCATTGGCGCCGCCCACCAGCTGCAGCAGGGCAGCGGCGTAATCGGCAGGGGCGGGAATGCTGGCTGCAACCAGCAGCGGGCGCTTCACCGGCTCCACCCACGGGCGGTCATATTCGGGGGCTTCGTCGCCCAGTTCCTTGATCGGCAGGTCGGCCACGACCTCGCCCTGATGCTTGACGATGAAGCGCAGCGTGTCCGTGGTCATGCCGACGATGGCAAAGTCCAGACCCCACTTACGGAAGATGGCGGCGGCTTCCTGCTCCTTTTCAGGGCGCAGAACCATGAGCATGCGCTCCTGGCTTTCCGACAGCATCATTTCATAGGCGGTCATGCGCTCTTCGCGCACCGGCACCTTGTCGAGGTCCAGCTCGATGCCGAGGTCGCCCTTGGCGCCCATCTCGACGGCAGAGCAGGTAAGGCCGGCCGCGCCCATGTCCTGAATGGCGATGACGGCACCGGTGGCCATCAGCTCAAGGCAGGCTTCCAGCAGGCACTTTTCGGTGAAGGGGTCACCCACCTGCACGGTCGGGCGCTTTTCCTCGATGGTGTCGTCGAACTCGGCCGAAGCCATGGTCGCACCGCCGACGCCGTCACGGCCCGTCTTGGCGCCCAGATAGACGACCGGCAGGCCGACGCCTTCGGCCTTGGACAGGAAAATGCCGTCCTTCTTGGCAAGGCCTGCGGCAAAGGCGTTGACGAGGCAGTTGCCGTTGTAGCGCGGGTGGAATTCCACCTCGCCGCCAACTGTCGGCACGCCGAAGGAATTGCCATAGCCGCCGACGCCGGCAACGACGCCGGAGACGAGGTGGCGGGTGCGCGGATGGTCCGGGGCGCCGAAGCGCAGGGCGTTCATGGCCGCCACCGGGCGTGCGCCCATGGTGAAGACGTCACGCAGGATGCCGCCCACGCCCGTCGCCGCACCCTGATAGGGCTCGATGTAGGACGGGTGGTTGTGGCTTTCCATCTTGAAGACGATCACATCGTCATCGCCAATGTCCACGACACCGGCATTCTCGCCCGGGCCCTGCACCACGCGCTCGCCCGTGACGGGCAGGGTCTTCAGCCACTTCTTCGAGGACTTGTAGGAGCAGTGTTCGTTCCACATGGCCGAGAAGATGCCGAGTTCGGTGAAGGTCGGCTCGCGGCCGATCAGATCCAGAATGCGCTGGTATTCGTCGGGCTTCAGGCCGTGGGCCGCGACGAGATCTGGCGTGATTTTGATGTCGTTGGGGATCATGGGCGTCCGCAGTCGTCTGGCAGGGTCGTGCCGGGGATGATGTTCGGGGCCGGTTTAACAGATCATCGGCAGGAATGGGAGACTGTTGCGTGGTTTCCTGGGGCTATTTTGGCCGAAGTGTGAAACCGCATCTGTTTGCCGCCCATGGACAGCCTGATGTGTGCCGTGCGGCCCTCCTCAGGCTCCCTACTGCCTTCGCTGCAAAGGCCGGCGTAAAGTGTGGGCAGGGACTGCCGCCCTCGGGTTTTTACGCATGCAAGTCACTGTGAAAGTTAAAGATTGCTTCAGTCATTTGCCAATACCTCTCGGAAAGATATCCTCGGGAGGTCATGATGTTCGGCTTGAAGTCTGCAGCGCCCGCCATTGCGGTGAAGCAGCCAGAATTTGATGTAGCAGCCCTTGTGGGCGCATTGCGTGCCGTTGAAGGGCACCTGGAGCTTCAGGGAACCGGCAGTTTGCCGGCTGAAGTTGTCTCCGCCCTCGCTTCGTTGAAGATGGCTCTCGACCGGGAGAACGAAACGCAGCTGCAGCAGACGGTGGATTATTCCTTGCAGGCAAGCCGCGCCATGGCAGCGACGGCACGTATCACCGGCGAAATCCGGGAGACGGACAATCGCGCCCGGGCAATTTCCGGCGGCGTTGATGAGCTGACGGCCTCCATCGAGCAGATCGCAGCGACGGCAAGTGAAGCAGCTTCTTCCATGGAGGAGGCCCATTCCGTGCTGGATGGCGGGGCAGCCGCCACCCGCAGCGCCGCCGTGTCATCCCGCCGTATCGGCGATTCCTTTGACCGCATGAGCGAGGGCGCCCGCCAGCTTGCGGCTGCCGCCGAGCAGATCGGCATGTTTGTCTCGACCATTGACGGCCTTGCCCAGCAGACGAACCTTCTGGCACTGAACGCCACCATTGAAGCCGCGCGGGCCGGTGAAGCCGGCAAGGGCTTTGCCGTGGTGGCCAGCGAAGTGAAGCAGCTTTCCGGCCAGACGCAGAAGGCCACGGACGATATCCGTGCCCGTATCGAGCGGCTGCAGGTGCATGTCTCCGAGGTTCTGGACACTGTTTCGGTGGTGCAGGACCTTGTGGGCTCCAGCGTGGAACAGGCTGAAGAAGCCGCCGAGAAGATCGGCTCGGTGCTGGGGCATGTCGGCTCCAACAGTTCCCGCATGAACGCCATCTCCGGCCTGTTGCAGGCGCAGAGCGAAGCAGTGCGGGAGATTGCCGAAGGCATTCATGCCGTTGCCAGCCATTCTCAGGCAGCAAGCCGTTATGCTGATGATGTCATCAAGGCGGTTGGCAGTTCCGAAGCCGTGATCAACACCCAGTTTGCGAGCCTCGAAGGGCGCAATGTGCGCAACTACGTGCTGCACCGGGCCAAATCCGATCATCTGCTTTGGAAGAAGCGGCTTTCGGAAATGCTCGTCGGCCTCAACAGCCTGAAGAGTGCGGAGCTCTCGGATCATCACCAGTGCCGCCTGGGCAAGTGGTATGACGCGGTGTCCGACAAGGCGCTTCGCTCCAATCCCGCCTTCACGGCACTTCTGCCGGTGCATGAGGCTGTCCATGCCCACGGCAAGAAGGCTGCGGATCTGCATGCGAAGGGGGATATGAAGGGCGCCGAAGCTGAAATCGCCGCCATGGAGCGGGCCTCCGACGAAGTCCTGTCCCGCATCGACGCCCTGTTGCGGGCCACGCGCTGATCTTTCGTGGAGGCTTTCCCGTTCCGGGGAGGGCCTTCATTTTATTCGAAACTGTCGTAACCGGTGCTGGCATTGCGCAGAAGATCGCGGATGATGCCGAGGCCCTTGATCAGTTCTTCCCGCGTGTGGGTGTTGCTGGTGCCGAGCCGGACACGGTGATAGACGCGGGCGCTGCGGCCGGTCTTGAACTCGTCCTCGTCATCCACGAGCACCCCTTGCGCGGCGGCGGCGGTCTTGAAGGTTCCGGACATCCAGGGCTCCGGCAGCTTCAGCCAGATGAAGGGCGTCTGCGGGGAGGCGTTGAAGGTCTGTCCGGCAAGAAGGCCCATCGTGATCTCGTGCCGGGCAGCCAGTTCCTGCAAGATTCGCTGCCGCAAGTCATCCGCAGTGCCGGAAAGCACGAGCCGGGCGGCGAGTTCCGCCATCAGGAAGCACAGGCCTCCCGTCAGCATGTTGTGAGCCGTGAACAGCCGCTGCGCGTGGCTGGGGGGAGAGGCGATCCAGCCGCCGCGAATGCCTGCCGAGACGGATTTGGACAGGGAGCCCACATGGAAGGTCCGCTCCGGGGCAAGCTCTGCAAAGGGCGGGATGCCGTCTGCATGCAGGGAGCCGTAGACCTCATCCTCGATGATCCAGAGATTGTGCTCGCGGGCGATGGCGATGATCTCTGCCTGACGTGCCGGGCTCATCTGGCCCAGCGTCGGATTGTGTACGGTCGGCATCAGGAAGATGGCACGCGGATGCTGCTGGGCGCAAAGGCGGGCCAGATCCTCCGGGATTGGGCCTTCGTCATCGCGCGCCACGGCAACCGCCTGGCGGCCGGTCAGCGTGATGCCTCTGACGATGGAACTGTAGGTCAGTTCCTCGAAGACCACCCGGTCGCCTGGCATTGTGGTGGCGTTGATGATGGCCATCAGCCCGCCGCGTGCGCCCGTGGTGGGAACAATCGTTTCTGATGCGGGCGTCCAGCCACAGCGGGCAAGCCACTGCTGGCCGGCCAGCCGCCAGCTGTCCGGCACCATCCGGGTGTAGCTGGCAATCTCGTAGGGCATTTCCCGGGCTATCCCGGATATGATCTGCTCGATCGCCTGTGCCTGCCCGACTTCCGGCGCGGAGGTGCTGTCCAGCCGCAAGGCACCGGCTGGGGCAACGGCGTGACGGGTGCCGCCGAAGCTGGCGTCGGGATTGGCCATCGCCAGATGGGTCCAGGCGGGGGTGCTAACGGGTATCGCAACCGGCTTTTCTTCAAGGGTATGAGACAGGGCAGGGGAGGCGGACCCGTTCACCGGGCTGGCGGGTGCCGGTGCTGCGCCGCCTGCGAGCACATAGGTGCCGCGGCCCACCTCGCCACTGACCAGCCCGCGCTCGCGCACGATGCCATAGGCGCGGCCCACCGTTCCAACGGTGACGCCCAGATCATAGGCGAGGTCCCGCTGCGGCGGCAGCTTTGCCCCTGCAGGCAAGGTGCCGGAGACGATGTCATCGGCGATGCGCTGGGCAAGGCGGACATAGAGCGGGCCTTTGCCCGAGGGGAGGTCAGGGAGCCAATTTGTCATGGTGACAATTCTATAGCTTGCGCTGGAAAGTGAGTCAATTCATACAGCGGTTACGGGGTCAATGAAACGAAATTGTATCAATTGTACCGCTTGGAGAGTGACATGTCCCACGTTCATCAGTGCGAAGAGCCAGAAATTGTCTTGAGTGAAGTGCGTCCGGCGCGCCGCTTTTCCGGGCTGCTCAAGGCTGTGATCTCGACGCTGGCCATGTGGCTGACTGTTGGCCGGACACGGGCGCAATTGTCTGAACTGACGGATGATGAACTGGCCGATATCGGCATCACCCGGGAGCAGGCGGCGCAGGAGGCTGCGCGGCCTTTCTGGGTCTACCGGGAGCGTCCGCGCGACTGATGCCTCTCTCGTGTGGTGGTGGTGATCAACTCTCTTGCGCTTTGGCTGCGGCCAGAATGCAAAGCAGTTCGAACATAAGCGAGGCACCGAGCCATGCGGTGCCGCCCGAAGGATCAAACGGGGGTGACACCTCCACAAGATCGGCGCCCACCACATTGACGCCCGCCAGCCGCCGGATCAGCCGCTGCGCCTGAAACGAGGTTATGCCCCCGATTTCCGGTGTGCCGGTGCCGGGGGCAAAGGCGGGGTCGATCACGTCGATATCGAAGCTGATGTAGGCCGGTGTTCTCCCCACCCGCTCACGGGCCTCAGCCATCACGTGATCGACCCCGCGCTCCATCAGCTCTTCGATCATGATGATGCGCACGCCCTGCGCCTCGCCCCACTCGATATCCTCCCCGTCATACATCGTGCCGCGAATGCCGATCTGCACGACACGTTCTGGGTCCAGCAACTCCTCCTCGATGGCGCGGCGGAAGGGCGTGCCGTGGGTGTAGCGGAAGCCGCCGAAATAGCTGTCGAAGAGGTCGGTATGGGCATCGAAATGGATCATGCCCAGCGGCCCGCTGCGGGCCAGTGCCCTGAGGACCGGCAGCGAGACCAGATGATCGCCGCCCGCCGTCAGCGGCGTGATGCCGAGATCGACGATCTGGTCATAGAAACCGGTAATCCGCGCCAATGCATCCTGCACATCGGCCGGATTGACCGGTGCATCGCCCAGGTCGGCACAATTGGCCAGACCGAAGGGATTGACCCTCGTGTGCGGATGCACCTGCCGGATCATGGTGGAGAGATCGCGCAGCTGCCGCGGCCCGTGGCGGGCGCCAGCACGGTTGGTGGTGCCGCCGTCCCAGGGTACGCCGATGAGGCCGATGTCGACGCGCTCGGCCTCCGGCGAGGCTATGTTCACATGCGGCAGGCGCATGAAGGTGGGAATGCCGGCAAAACGCGGCAGCTCGAACCCGGATACCGGCTGAAAGAAAGTGTCGTCCATGCTGTGCCCCTTGCCCGTTTTTCCCAGCATGCCCGGTGGGGGCAGGGGAGGACAAGAGGGTTTCAGCGCCAGTCCTGACGCTCAAGGCCGGACAGATCGTCCGAGAGATCTTCGAAGCGCTTTGCAGCCTGTGCGGCGGCATCACGGACACCAAGGGTGTAGAAGGCGCTGCCGGCTTCCTGTGCCAGAAAATCCAGGAGCCGCAGCGCGTCCATGTTTCCCAGATCCACGTCCAGCTCATCCCGGCAGAAATCCGAAAGACGGCTGGCAATCCGGGTCTGCAGGTCACGGGGGAGTTCCAGCTTCTTCATGGATCTTTCCCCTTGTCCTGGCTGCCTCAGGCCACCAGCTGGCCGAGCAGGCTTTCGAAGATCTTGCGGCCATCGGTGCCGCCCTGCAGGTCTTCGATCAGGTTTTCCGGGTGCGGCATCATGCCGAGCACGTTGCCGGCCTTGTTCATCACACCGGCGATGTCGTTGAGCGAGCCGTTCGGGTTGCAGCCGTTGGCGTAACGGAACACCACCTGGCCGTTGTCCTCGATGGCCTTCAGCGTTTCGGCATCGGCGAAGTAATTTCCGTCGTGATGGGCGATCGGGCAGCGCCAGACCTCACCCTGCCGGAAGGCATTGGAGAAGGCCGTCTTGGCGTTGACCGTTTCCAGCTCGATTTCCTTGCAGATGAACTTCAGCCCGGCATTGCGCATCAGCGCGCCCGGCAGCAGGCCTGCCTCGGTGAGGATCTGGAAGCCGTTGCACACGCCCAGCACATGCACGCCCTTGGCGGCACGGGCGATCACTTCCTGCAGCACCGGCGAGCGGGCGGCAATGGCACCGGCGCGCAGATAATCACCATAGGAGAAACCGCCGGGGATGACGATCAGGTCCACATCCGGAATGTCCGTGTCCGTGTGCCAGACCGTGGCAGGCTTCTGGCCGGTGATCTGCTCCAGTGCGTAGAGCATGTCACGGTCGCGGTTGAGGCCGGGGCAGAGGATGACGGCGGACTTCATGGCAGGCTTCCCGTGTGTCGTCCTGGCGGACTGCGGCGGATCGGATGGGCCGTGCGGCCCGGCAGTTCAGCTTGAAATTCAGCTCTTGAGCAGGAAGAGCACAGCCAGAAGACTGAGCCCCGCCGGCAGCAGGATGAAAATGGCGGCCTTGATCAGGAGAAAGCGGATTGCCCTTTTTGCATCCGGATCCATGGCCGCAGCCTCATTCTGCCTCAGAGGATTTCGATGGCGTAGTTCTCGATGACGGTGTTGGCGAGCAGCTTCTCGCACATGGCGGTCAGCTCTTCGCGGGCCTTGGCCGCATCGCGGTCGCTCAGCTCCACGTCGAAGACCTTGCCCTGGCGCACGCCATTGATGCCGTCAAAACCGAGAGCGCCGAGCGCCCCTTCGATGGCCTTGCCCTGGGGGTCCAGAACGCCGTTCTTCAGGGTGACGGTGACACGTGCCTTCATCGCTCTCGTCTTTCCGTTAATCGCCATGGCCAATTTGGCCCTTTTCTGCCGCGCTGCTTACACCAACCAGCCCCGTGACGGAAGGGGCTTCGCCCCATAGGCACAAACTTAAGGGCATATTGCTGTGCTGCACTTGGGCAGGGCCGTTTCCTCCCTGTTCCGGTGGATCAGGTGCCGGCGCGCGACGGCTTTTGCCGGGTTGGTCGGGGATCGCCGAATTCTCTTACGGCTGCCTCGATGAAGGCGCGCAAGGCTGCAGCCGGACGGCGGGATGCCGGATAAAGAAGATGTACCGGCTTGGCCGGGCCATCATAATCCGGCAGCACCCGGACAAGCCGTCCGGACGTCAGTTCCGCCGTCAGGACACTTTCCGGGCCGAGTGTAATCCCCATTCCTGCTACAGCAGCATTCAGCAGCGCCGCCCAGTCGTTGCTTCGCAGCCGTCCCTGCACATTGATTGTCTGAGTTCTGCCATCCTTTGCAAATGTCCACTCGCAGCCGAAGGTGCGTGACCAGCTGGCAAAGCCCAGACATTGATGGCTTTCGAGGTCTGAGGGATGAACGGGCGTGCCGTGTTCGGCAAGATAGGCCGGTGAAGCGCAGGTGATCAGGCGGTAGGGCGCCAGCGGATGAGCAATCAGATTCGTGTCCGCCAGCTCTCCAATGCGGATGATCACATCAAGTCCTTCGTCCAGCGGGTCGGTGTAGCGGTCCTCGAGTACCAGGTCGGCCTCCACGCCCTGATGCTCCGACAGCCAGTTCTTGAGGAACGGAGCCAGTGCGAAAGCTCCGAATGTCTTGCCCGCGCCGATCCGCAGGATGCCGCGCGGGGTCTTGCGCATTTCATTGGCAAGACCGTCCGCCGCCTCTGCTTCCGCCAGCACAAGTTTGCAGCGGTCGTAATAGGCCCGGCCGATATCTGTCAGGCTTTGCCGCCGTGTCGTCCGGTTGAGCAAGGCCGTGCCGAGCCGGTCTTCGAGGAAGAGCACATGCTTGGCGACCATTTGCGGTGACAGGTTCAGCGCAGCCGCTGCCTTGGCAAAGGAGCCAAGATCCGCAGCCTTCACGAAAACAGCCATGCTGGTGAGCCTGTCCATCAATTGCCTACCTGATGTTGTTAGTGTTGCGCCAAATGTGAAATTTATTCCTGATTGGTTGTTAATTTAGATCATGGCTGCAACACCTGAAAAGGGAGTGAGTCATGAGAATAGGAATTATCGGTGCAGGCTTTGTTGGTCAGGCCATTGCGAAGCTTGCCGGCGCCAATGGCCATGAGGTGATGATCAGCAACTCGCGCGGACCAGACACGCTGTTCAGCGTGCGCAGTGCCCTCGGCTGCGCTGCCGGAACGGCGGCAGAAGCCGCTGCATTCGGTGACATCGTCGTCTTTGCTGTGCCGCTGAAGGCGTACAGATCTATCCCGGCCGGGCTGCTCGCGGGCAAGATCGTGATCGACACGAACAACTACTATCCGGAACGGGATGGCACGATTGAAGAGCTGGACCGGCAGCAAACGACAACAAGCGAATTGCTGGCGGCGCATTTGCCGCAATCGCGTGTGGTCAAGGCGTTCAACGCCATCGTGATGGCTGATGTTGCAAAGGATGGGCGCCCGTCCGGTGCAACAGACCGCCGCGCGCTCCCGATTGCTGGGGATGATGCGGACGCGAAGGCTACCGTTGCCCGTCTGACCGGGCAATTCGGTTTCGATGTGGTGGATGCCGGGCCGCTGAGTGAAGGCTGGCGTTTCGAGCGTGCCCGGCCGGCTTACTGCATGCGGCTGAACAGGGCAGAGCTGGAACGCATGCTCGCGGCAACCACGCGGGATGCGTTTGTGGAGGAGGGGGCCTGGCGCAAGTGACTGCGGCAAGTTGCAGATAGCTGCCCGCAAACACAAAAGGCCCCGTCCGGCAGAAGCTGGACGGGGCCTTGAGGGTGTTGAGCCTTACTGGACGAGCGTCGGGCCGGAGCCGTTCGGGCGCTCGTTGTCGTTCAGGATGCCGAGACGGCGCGCGACTTCCTGATAGGCTTCCAGCATCCCGCCCATGTCGCGGCGGAAGCGGTCCTTGTCCATCTTGTCGTTGGTGGCGATATCCCACAGACGGCAGCTGTCCGGCGAGATTTCGTCCGCGACGACGATGCGCATCATGTCACCTTCGAACAGGCGGCCGCATTCGATCTTGAAATCGACAAGGCGGATGCCGACGCCGAGGAACAGGCCGGACAGGAAGTCGTTGACGCGGATGGCGAGCGCCATGATGTCGTCGAGTTCCTGCGGGGTGGCCCAGCCAAAGGCGGTGATGTGCTCTTCAGCGACCATCGGGTCGTTGAGGGCGTCGTTCTTGTAATAGAACTCGATGATGGAGCGCGGCAGCTGCACGCCTTCCTCGATTCCGAGGCGGGTGGCGAGCGAACCGGCTGCAACATTGCGCACCACGACTTCGAGCGGGATGATCTCGACTTCGCGGATCAGCTGCTCGCGCATGTTCATCCGGCGGATGAAATGGGTCGGGATGCCCATGCCATTCAGCTGATTGAAGATGTATTCGGAGATGCGGTTGTTAAGCACACCCTTGCCGTCCACAATCTCGTGCTTTTTGGCGTTGAAGGCGGTTGCATCGTCCTTGAAATGCTGGATCAAGGTTCCAGGCTCAGGGCCCTCATAGAGGATCTTGCCCTTGCCTTCATAGATACGCCGGCGGCGATTCATGGGCACGTACCGTGTTTGCTTGAGAAAATCCATCGATGCGGGAAACTCCTGTGCGTGCGATTCTGAAGTGGCGCAAGTGCTGGCCATTTCATTCAACATCGACAATCAGCCCCGCATCAGCGGCGCGGAACTTAAACGATCCTTTGCAAAAGTACAATGGAGCCGGGGTAATCATTTGAGGGAGCGGCTCACGTCGCGTCAGTCTCTGCGCTAGCGCGTTGATTTGCATCATTGCGGGGGATATGCAGAGCGCGGAACAGATACCATATGAGTGGGGCCACGCAGGTGGTTGAAGGTTTGCTGTCTGCACAAGAGGAGGCATTTCATGAGCACGTTTGACGGTCGTGGGGAGAGTTTCGAAAACAAGTTCGCTCATGACGAGGAGCTGCGCTTCAAGGCGAACGCCCGGCGCAACAAGCTTCTGGGCCTGTGGGCTGCGGAAAAGCTTGGGCTTTCTGCTGCAGCGGCAGATGACTACGCAAAGGAAGTGGTCCGTGCCGACTTCGAGGAAGCTGGCGATGAGGACGTTTTCCGCAAGATCCGCGCCGATTTCGACAAGGGCCATGTGGATCAGTCCGACCACCAGATTCGCCGTACCATGGACGAGCTGATGCACACCGCGATCGACCAGATCCAGAAGGGCATCTGAAGCATCATCTGATTGGACGTGTGACAGAACCTCCGTGCCTCCGGTGCGGAGGTTTTTTGCTGGGCATGGGGATGGCGAACGGATGCAGCCTGATTCTGCCTTGCCGGGTTGTCTGACATCCTGTCTGATGAGGCAGAAAAAGGGAGGTCCGGATGGCAGACAGGAAGACACTCGCAGCGCGGTTCAAGGCAGATGAAACGGTGGTGACGGCCTGGTCCGTGCTGCCGGCGCCCGTGGTGGCCGAGGCCATGGCGCGGGCGGGCTTCGGCGCGGTGACGCTGGACATGCAGCACGGCATTCATGATGCGGGCAGCATCCGCGATTGTCTGGCTGCCGTGGCGCTGGGCGGAGCGCACCGGATCGTCCGTATTCCCGTGGGCGGCAATGCCATGGCCAGCCGTGCCGCCGACGCGGGTGCCGAGGCGGTGATTGGGCCAATGATCAATTCTGCGGAAGACGCCAGAGCCTTTGCCGCTGCGATGAAATATCCGCCGCTGGGCAGCCGCAGCTGGGGTCCCGTGCGTGCATCGATGCTGGCCGGGCAGACCATGCCGGACTATCTCGCCAGCGCCAACAGCGAGGTTCTGGCCTTTGCCATGATCGAAACGCCGGAGGCCGTCGCAGCGCTGGATGAAATTCTGGCTGTGCCGGGCATTGACGGGGTGTTCGTCGGGCCGGGCGACCTGTCGCTGACGCTGTCCAATGGCGCTGCGCTCAACCCCCACAGCGATGCCGTTCGGGAGGCCGCAGAACTGATCATCGGCAAGACCCGCACCGCCGGGCGCATTGCGGGCTATTTCTGCATGACGCCGGAGGATGTGAAGGCTGCTGAGGCCATGGGCTACCGTCTGCTCGCCCATGGCATGGATCTGCCGGTCATTCAGGGCGCCTTCCGCGACGTTCTGGCACGGCTTGCTTGATCCGGATCAAGGACCATCCGTTCCGGCCAGCGCAACTTGACGGGGAAGATCACCGGCATGGGGCAGTGGCGCCCGGACGGCAGGCGCGGTGATCGGGATGTTGCGGCGTGCTTCTGCGCGCCGGGCATACGTAACCGGAGCCTGTGTCATGTGGAAGCTTGCCGCGATTCTCTTCATCATCATCGGACCGGCACTGGCCGGTATCGGCGCTCTTGTGCCGCTGTCGGTCTATGGTCTCGACCACTTCAATCCGCTGATGCTGGCAGGGGCTGCAGCCTGCGGCCTGCTTCTCGCCATTCCGGCCAGTGTTTTGGCCGGCAAGCACATCCGCGACATGATCCAGCCCCGCAACCGGGTTGCGTGAGGGGGTAAAGGCTGGCGCGGGAATGTTGAAAGACTTGTCAGCCGCCGTAAGGACTTTGCCCCTCTCTCGATGAGACTGGCTCATCGAGAGAGGGTATAATACCAAGGCGCTAAGATGCTGACGCATCACGCCTTGAATTTGCTCAAGCGCCGCACGGGCTTAACCCTCTCTCGATGAGGCAAGCTCATCGAGAGAGGGTATAATTACATCCGCGCCATGAAATGGGCGAAGGACATCATGCCTTCCGGCCAGGGGCCGTGGCCGCTCTCAAGGTTGATGTGGCCGGCGTAGCCCGCATCCTGGAACGTGGCGCCCCAGCTGTGGGCGAAGCCCTTGGCCACCTCGAAATCGCAGTACTGATCGTTTTGGCTTGCCACCACATGGGTGCGGAAGGGCAGGGGCATGCGCGGCACCGGCACGAAGTCGCCGCCGTCAAAGGCGGGCACGAGGCCGGGCCGGTCCCAGTCGGACGGGGCGGCGAGGAAGGCGCCCTTCACCTTGTCCTTCGGCAGCACATGGGCGCCATGGGCAACCAGAATGCAACCGAGGGAATGGGCGGCCAGCACCACCGGGCGCTCCGCCGCCGCGATGGCGGCCAGCAGCGTCTCCATCCAGACCTTCTTCGAGGGCGTGAACCAGTTGTCCTGTTCCACCACCCGCGCGTTGGCCATCTTCTCTTCCCAGCGGCGCATCCAGTGACCGGGGTCACTGTTGGCATAGCCGGGAATGAGCAGGATGTCGGCGTCGGCGATCTTCATGGTCTCAGCTGTCCCCGAAGACGCGCTTGAAGATCACGTCCACGTTCTTGATGTGATAGCCGAGGTCGAACCGGTCGCGGATCTGGTCTTCGGACAGATACTGGCGCACATCTGCATCGTTCAGCAGCTCGCTCAGGAAGTCCACACCGGCCGAACCGGAAACCTGATAGCTCTCCCAGACCTTCATGGCGTTGCGCTGCACCAGACGGTAGGCCTCCTCGCGCGAGGAGCCGGCCTGGGTCAGGGCGAGCAGGATGCGCTGGGAATGCACAAGGCCGCCGAGACGGTCCATGTTGCCCATCATGCGCTCGGGATAGACCAGCAGCTTGTCGATGACGCCGGTGAGGCGGGCCAGCGCAAAGTCGAGGGTGACGGTGGCGTCCGGGCCGATCATGCGCTCGACGGAGGAGTGGGAGATATCCCGCTCATGCCACAGGGCGACGTTTTCCATCGCCGGGATGGAGAAGCCGCGCACGAGGCGGGCAAGGCCCGTCAGGTTTTCGGTCAGCACCGGGTTGCGCTTGTGCGGCATGGCGGAAGAGCCCTTCTGGCCGGGGGAGAAATACTCCTCCGCTTCCAGAACTTCCGTGCGCTGCAGGTGGCGGATTTCGGTGGCCACACGCTCGATGGACGAGGCGATGACGCCGAGCGTGGCGAAATACATGGCGTGGCGGTCACGCGGGATGACCTGCGTGGAGACCGGCTCGGCCTTGAGGCCCATAGCCTGCGCCACATGCTCTTCCACACGCGGGTCGATGTTGGCGAAGGTGCCGACGGCGCCGGAAATGGCGCAGGTGGCGATTTCCTCACGCGCATTCATCAGGCGCTTGCGGCAGCGGTCGAACTCGGCATAGGCCTCTGCCATCTTCAGGCCGAAGGTGACGGGCTCGGCATGGATGCCATGCGAACGGCCGATGCAGACCGTGTCCTTGTGCTCAAGGGCGCGGCGCTTGATGGCGGCCAGCAGCGCGTCCATGTCCTTCAGCAGAAGATCGGTGGCGCGCACCAGCTGCACGTTGAAGCAGGTGTCCAGAACGTCCGAGGAGGTCATGCCCTGATGGACGAAGCGGGCATCCGGGCCGACGATCTCGGCCAGATGGGTGAGGAAGGCGATGACATCGTGCTTCGTCTCGCGCTCGATTTCGTCGATGCGCTCAATGTCGAAGGTGGCCGCGCCGCCCTTTTCCCAGATGGTCTGCGCCGCTTCCTGCGGGATCACGCCAAGATCAGCCAGCGCGTCGCAGGCATGGGCTTCGATCTCGAACCAGATGCGGAATTTCGTCTCGGGAGACCAGATGGCAACCATGTCGGGGCGGGAATAGCGCGGGATCATCGCGGGTCCTCATTCTGGGAAAACTGGCTGGGGTCTATCAGAGACGGGCCAGAGGCTCAATGCCATGCGGCGGTGAAGGGGCACGAAACTGAGCGAAAGCGAAGATTTGGCCAAAGTACAGTCCGAGCCCGCTCCGGCGTATCGGCATGGCGTGGCTGTTCAGGCTGCAACTGCGGGAAACCGCTGCGCGCTTGCCGTCAGGACCGGCAGAGGCGCGCAGCAAGCGGATTTGCTCAATTGGCAAGAATACCGGTTGCCCGGTGATCTGCATCCACCCCTTGCATGAGGATGACATCCGAAGCGGCGTTTTCCGTTCGCAGTGGCAGGATCGCCTGATAGGCCGGAGATGCATACCATGCTTGAGCATCTGGCATCGACGGAAAGGCGATGATGACGAGGTCTTCACTCCAGTCACCTTCCAGCAGGGTTTTTCCGCCGCCATGGAAAATGAACCGGCCGCCAAAGTGCACCAGGGTGCCGTCGATCTATCTCCAGATAGGTCACGATGCCGGGACCCATTTCGATCTTGCTGATCCGGGCGATGGCATAGGCTGTCATGTCTCAATCCTTCCTGATGCAGACATTCCGGCTCAAGCGGAATGAGCATGGAAACGCCGGGCCACTACTGTGGTTTCAAGCCATGTGAAGACGGCAACGGCCAGAGCCTGGGCGATGATAAACGCCGTTCCAAAAGCGTTCGGCGCAATCACGTCCATGACGAGCAGCGCCATGCTGGCCACGATCCAGCCAATGTTTCCCAGGATGATGATCCCTGCCACTGCGGTCATGTGGCAGAAGCGGAACGCGATGGCGGCAATGAAAGCGGCGACGGGCAGAAGAAGCACGCCAACCCAGGTGGAGAGTGCCGCAGGTATTTCCGTGATCGCTGCCAGGGGCGAGGCTGCGGCAATCAGCAGCGCGCCCATGGCAAGGCAGGCTGCTGCATCTGCGAGAAGGATTGTTTTCAGGGAAAGAAGAGGCATTGGACTGTCCTGTCGAGTGCTGGAAGCGGGACCATCCCGCCTCTGCTATGCCCAGACTTCTCCGGATTGCTTCTGAAGGCGATTACCTCCAAGGTAATAGCTTCGAAGCAGCGGCTCCCACTATTCTGCGTCCATGAAAACCATGACGGCTTCCGCCAATGTCACAAATCCCGGTTCAATCGGCACGATGCTGCGCGTCTGGCGGCAGCGCCGGAGGCTCAGCCAGCTTGAACTGGCTCTGGACGCCGGTATCTCGCAACGGCATCTCTCCTTTATCGAGTCGGGCCGGTCGGTGCCGGGCAAGGACGTGATTTTACGCCTTGTGGAGCAGCTGAAGGTGCCGCTCAGAGACCAGAACCCCTTGCTGATGGCCGCCGGTTATGCCCCCATGTTCGCGGGCCGCGCCTTGGAAGATCCGGGAATGGCGGCGGCTCGCGAGGCCGTCGGAACCATCCTCAAGGCGTTTGAGCCGCACCCCGCCTTGGCCGTCGACCGCCACTGGAACATGGTCGACGCCAACGGTGCGCTTGCCGTTCTGCTTGCCGGTGTGGATCCAAAGCTGCTGGAGCCGCCGGTGAACGCCCTCCGCGTCAGCCTGCATCCGCAAGGGCTGGCGCCGAGGATTGTGAACTTCGGCGAATGGCGCCGCCATGTTCTGGCCCGTCTTGCCGCGCAGATCGAAGCCTCTGCTGATGTTTCTCTACAGGCCCTTGAAGCAGAGCTGCGGCGCTATCCGGCCGCGACAAGCCGCGAGATGGCGGGGGTAAGCGGCTGTTCCGGTGCTGAGGGTATCGCCGTTCCCCTGCGGCTGCAGACTGAAGAAGGCCTGCTCTCGTTCATCAGCACAACCACGATCTTCGGGACAGCGCTCGACGTGACCCTGTCTGAGCTTGCGATTGAAGCCTTCCTGCCCGCCGACCCTGAGACAGCCCTGCGCATGGCCTCACTCGTCCCGGCAAGGACAAGCAGTTCCTGAGGTGTAACACCTGACTTGATTGCCTTCCGCAGGGTGAGCCGTCATTTCCCTGCAAGCAACAGCGTTGCTAGGCTTGCTTTGCCGGGGCTGATGCCGTCAGCCGCCGGGCCAGCGGGCGGGCGAGATAGGGCAGGGTGTAGATCGGCAGCTGGCCCAGGCCGAAATAGAGCCAGGCAAGGTCCGGCAGGGTGCCGCCAAGGGCGGCAACCATCAGCCCCATGTTCCTGTTTCCGGCAGAATAGGCGATGACGAAGGCATCGCTGCGCAGGGCCGGGGCAAAGACCAGCATCGTCAGGCCGGCCTGTGTCAGCGTCACCGCATAGGTGAGGGCCACGATGCCGAGCGACACCAGCGGGCGGCTGGCAAAGCTTGCCGCCACACCATCCATGACGGCGACGGCGAAGAAGAACAGCAAAAGCACGTTGCCGCCGCTGATCACATCCTGCGCGGCGGCGATCCTTGCTTCGCCTGCCAGCCGCCGCAGCAGCGCGGCAACAGCCATGGACCCGGCCAGCAGGCCGAACAGCTTGAGGCCCAGTGTCAGGCTGTCGAGCGGCAGCGTCTCGCCCAGAATGAGATAGGCGGTGAAGGGAGCGGTGAGCGGCACCAGCAGCATGGACAGGGCCAGAACCGTGAGGCTGAGCGCGCCGTCAAGCTTCAGGAAATACATGAAGGCAGGCGAGGACATGATGGCCGGGGCTGCCGTGACGATGAACAGCGCCATGGCAAGATCGGGCGCAGCCTCCCGCAAGCCCGCCGCCGCGGCGAGGAGGGCGGCGCCCGTGGGCAACAGAAGCATCATCCAGAGGCTGGCCGCCAGCACCAGCCCGGGGCGGCGCAGCCGGGCCAGAACGGCGGTCTGGTCCACTTTCAGGAAGGCCAGCACCAGCAGCGCGAAAATGGCTTCGGACACAAAGGGCCGCGCCAGGGAGGAGAGGCCCGGCAGCACCATGCCGGCGAAGGCGCTCAGGGCCACCGCCCCCGTGCCCCGGCGGCCCAGCCAGCCGAGCGCGCCTGTGAGGGAAAGGGCCATACGGTAATTCTCTCCTTTAGGTGTTGGCGAAAGAGGCTATAAGCGTCAGAATGTTAAGCAACTCGGGCGGGTGAAGGCAGGGCTGGAAGGGTGGCAGGTGCGCACAGTTGACGTCATCGTGCTTGGCGCCGGCATGGTCGGAACCTCGACCGCCCTGCAGTTGCAGCGACGGGGGCTTGACGTTGCCCTTGTCGACCGCCGCCAGCCCGGCGAAGAGACGTCCCATGGTAATGCCGGGATCATAGAGCGCAACGGATTCCTGCCGCCCGGTTTTCCCGGAGATGCGAAATTCCTGCTCAACATCGCGCTGGGGCGCTGGCCCGGCGCCAATTACAGCCTTTCTGCCGTGATGCGTCTGCTGCCCTGGCTGATGGCGTTCCGCCGCCATGGCAGCCGCACGGGCGTGCAGCGCCTTGCCCATGCGATGAATGCGCTGGAGGCCTATGCCGCCGGCGAGCACCGGGTGCTGGCTGAGGCGGCTGAGGCGCTGAAATACTACCGCCGGACGGGGGCCGTTCATGTCTACCGCACGGAGGCAGGGTTCGAGGCGACGGTGGCCGAGCGTCATTATGCCCGGATCTTCGGCGTCGATTATCACGAACTGGATGATCTCGATCTGAATGAACTGGAGCCCTATCTCACGGCGGAAGGCTGCCGGGGCATCTTCTGGCCCGAGAGCGAATCGGTGTCCAATCCCGGCGCCGTCACCAAGGCCTTTGCCCGGTCGCTGGCGGAGAAGGGCGGGGAGATCATGATCGGGGATGCAAGGCGTTTGACGCGCTCGCACGGGGGCTGGGCCATTGCCACGGACAAGGGGCCGGTGCGCGGGCGCGCCGTTGCCCTGTGTCTGGGGCCATGGTCCATGGATATCCTGAAAGGCTTCGGCTACCGCTTCCCGCTCGCCGTCAAGCGCGGTTACCACCAGCACTACAAGGCGAGGGCCGGGGCGGGGCTGTCGCGGCCCGTGGTGGATGCGGAAATGGGCTATGTTCTGGCGCCGATGGAAAAGGGCATCCGTCTGACGACGGGCATTGAACTGGCCGAACGGGATGCGGCGCCGACGCCGGTGCAGGTGGAGCGGGCTTTCCGCAAGGCCCGCGAGATCTTTCCGCTGACGGTTCCTGCCGAACCCGGTGCCTGGATGGGCTCGCGCCCCTGTTTCCCGGACAGTCTGCCGGTGCTGGGCGCTGCCCCCGGCGAGAGCGGCCTCTGGCTCAACTTCGGCCATGGCCATTGCGGTTTCACGCTGGGACCGGTCACCGGGCATATTCTGGCCGATCTCATCACCGGCGTGCCGCCGGTCATCGACCCCGCGCCCCTGTCCCCCCTCCGGTTTCTGTAACACCCTTTCCCGGTGGTCTTGAGACACCGGGAAAGGGCCAGATCCGCAGGCGTTTGAGGACCTCGGCGCCTTGGTATCAGAAGCGGATACCCGCGCCGGCCTTTGCGGTGAGGGACGTGCTGCCGTCTCCCTCCACATTGACTTTGACACCGGCGTTGAGCCGCCATCTGGAGCCGTCGGTCAGCGTCAGGCTGCCTTCGGCGGCGCCAAAGGCACCCCGGCCGCCAAGACCGGCATAGCCGCCCGTGAGTTCAACGGCGGGCGTCAGCAGCATGCCATTGTCCAGAATGAACAGCCGTGCCAGTTCAAGGGCACCGCTGACCCGGAACTGCTCCTCGATGAAACCGTCCATGAGAATCTGGTCACCGGCGCTGTTCCGGACGCCGTAGTCCTTGACCTTCTCTGACAGATAGACTGCACGCAAGGTGGGGGAGAGCGTCGTGGCAGCATCCAGGTTCCACTCACCGGACAGAGCCGTGTCGGCCATCCAGCGGGTGGTGTCGAAGTTGCCGTCCCAGAACTCCGTGTCAATGTCGTTGGACGATCCGCCGATGAAGAGCCGCGTGTCCCAGAAGACATTCCGGTAGACCTCGATGGAGGCATAGGGACCGGCCAGCCAGCCGTTGCCGCTCAGCCGCGCCCCGTTGGGGGTTGGGTCGCTCATACGGTCATAGTGGAAAGACACACCAAGCAGAGCCCAGTCGGCCAGAAGATAGTCCGCACCGGCGGAAAGCATGGCAAAGCTGCCCCAGCGGCCGTCATTCTGCTTGCGCGTATGGGCGGTGGCTGAGCCCTGGATCCAGACGTTGAAGGCCATCGCCTCAGCCTTGAGATCCGGCGTCAGGGCATTGCTGGCCGCATTCATCTGCTCCAGGCTGGTGGCAAATCCAAGCGACATGCCGCGCTCCGAGGGCGTGAAACGCATGCTGACGATCTCATTCGCCGTCTGCATCCGACGCCTGTCACGCAGCCCGGGCACCTTCACTGCGTTTGCAATGAGGCCCTGCCGGGTCCGCACGAAGCCCCGAACGATGCTGTCGATTTCTGTGGCGACCTTTTCCGGATTGTATCCGAGGTTGTAGATCACGCTGCCGGTGTTTGAGACGCCGAGGTCACTGGTCAGGGAGAAGCGAATGATCACCTGACCGGAGTAGGACGGATTGGGCGTGAACTTCAGATAAAAGCCTGCCGAGCCGCCGCCGCCAGCCTGGGCAAACTGGCTGTTTACAATCCGTGCCGTCCCAGCATTTGCAGGTTCGACCGAGAGAAGGTTTGCATCAATGAACGGCCCACCGGTCGCTCCCGTGGCGAGATTGACGTTGCCGGGCGTCGATCCGGCCGGAACAGTTACGACTTTGTCCGTCACGGTCACGGCACGCTTCTTGACCTCGAGCGTATAGGCAGCAGAAGCAACGGCGTTGCTGGCGTCGCTCACCTGAATGGTGAAGCTGTAGCTGCCTTCTGCATCCGCATTGAGAGGCCCGTTCAGCGCGCCGGTCGAAACGTTCAGAACCATGCCGGGAGGCAGAGCTCCGGCACTGACGCTGAAGAGATAGGGGCCAGTCCCGCCACTCACCGTGATGGCGGCGGTGTAATCCTCCCCGGCCATCGCTTCAGGCAGAGCACCGCCTGCGGGCGAGAAGCTGATTGAAACGGGGGGCGCGGTGACCTGCAGGGAATAGGCGGCGCTGCCCGTATCGTTGTTGGCGTCCGTTGCCGTCACGGTGAAGTTTGCGGTCCCTGCGCTTGTGGGGGGGCCGGTCAGCTCGCCCGTTCCGGCAAGTGTGAGGCCTGCAGGCAGGGAACCGCTGGTGATGGCATAGGTGTAGGGGCCTGTGCCGCCGGATGCAGTGAAGGTCTGGCTGTAGGCAGTGCCCACCTGTCCGGCTGTGAGGCTGCCAGCTGGGGGCGACAGGGTGATGGTGACCGGGGCGGCATTGATCAGCAGGGAATAGGCCGCGCTGCCCGTGTCGTTGTTGGCGTCCGTCGCTGGGTAGGTCAAGTTCGCGGTGCCTTCGGTGGTCGGGGTTCCGGTCAGCGCGCCGTTGGCGGCAAGGGTGAGGCCAGCAGGCAGGGCGCCGCTGGTAACGGCATAACTGTAGGATCCTGACCCGCCGGATGCGGTGAAGGTCTGGCTGTAGGCTGTGCCCGCCTGAGCGGCTGTGAGGCCGCCTGCCGCAGGTGACAAGGCAATGCTTGCCGGTGGCGCTGCACGGTTGACGGTGATCGTGTAGGTCTGGGTTGTGACGCCATCCTGTGCGGTCACCACAACGGTGATGGCGTTGGTGCCGGTGACGAGGTTGATTGCACCCGAGGCATTGCCGGAAGTGACGGGCATTCCGTTCACGGTGATGGTGGCATTTGCGTCTGTAGCTGCAGGTGTGACGCTCAGCGATGTGACGGCGTCTCCTACGGAGGCGGTGTAGCTGGTTGTGCCGCTGGCGAAGCCAGGCGTCAGCGTACCCTGAGACAGGACGAGGTTCGCCAGGGTGGCGACGTTTGAGGCCGGGGCTGCATTGATCTGCAGGGAGTAGGCGTTAGCGCCCGTATCGCTGTTGGCGTCCGTTGCGGTGATGGTGAAGCTTGCGGTCTCCACCGTT